>NZ_QOVF01000002.1 GCF_008365385.1 Halopseudomonas laoshanensis
TCCCGCGCAGGCGGGAATCCATTTTGACTTTGGGTTTGGGTAGCACTTCTTGGATTTGATAGTCCGCTTGGATTCCCGCCTGCGCGGGAATGACGGAGGGGGTGGCGGGGATGACGGAGGGGGTGGCGGGGATGACGGTGTTGGACGGGGGGTGACGGTGGGAACGGGCCTGATGGAGTGGAGCGGGAATGATGGAAAAGAGAGTGGGAATGGTGGCAGGACGCGGTAGTAACTTGGCACGCGGGGATCAAGGGATGCGCGGGTAAGAGTCAGGCATAAAAAAAGGGGCATCCGAGGATGCCCCTTAAAACCCAAACAATTACTTGAGCAGCACTATGACTTAACGAACACCCGATGCGCGCAGCGCGGCAGGAGTGAACTGGTTGTAGGTCGGCTGGAAGTCGAACTGCGGAGCAGAGACTTCTTCGGTGTACATGCCCAGGGCGATATAACGACCAGCCAACAAGTCATACAGCGTTTCAATAGCGTAGCCTGGCAGTTTGACGTTGTAGTTGAAGGCGATGTGACCTTCACCAACGCGCCACAGGGTGCCACGACCGTCGTAGTGATCAGCCAGGTTGATCATCCACGAATCTTCGTCCATGAAGAAGTTACGCTGAGCGTAGATGTGACGCTGACCGGCTTTCACGTTGCCCTGGACTTCCCACACACGGTGAAGCTCGAAGCGGGTGTGCTCGGGGTTGATGTGGCCAGCTTTCAGCACGTCGTCATACTTCACTTCGCGCTGAGTCATCTTGTAGCTGTTGTACGGTACGAAGATTTCCTTCTTGCCAACCAGTTTCCAGTCATAACGGTCAGGTGCACCGTTGTACATGGCGAAGTTGTCAGAAGTACGCATACCATCCGAAGCAGTACCTGGGCCGTCATACGCTACCTGAGGTGCGCGACGTACGCGACGCTGACCGGCGTTGTAAACCCACGCCATGCGCGGCTCTTTCAGCTGATCCAGGGTGTCGTGTACCAGCAGTACGTTACCCGCCAGACGCGAAGGCGCATTTACACGCTGTTTGAAGAACAACAGGGTGTTAGGAATAGTCGACTCGTCGACGTCATCCATTTGCTGTGGGTAGCCCACTTCCTCTTCCAGCTTGATGAGGGTGTAGGAGCCATTGGTCTGCGGCATGGCCTGCATGTACCAACGCTTGGTGTTGATACGGTACCGAGTGTTGTGGTTCCAGACTACTTCCGCGCCCGACTTTGGAATCGGGAAGGCAAAGGTGCCATGGGAGAAGTTATCGATACCGTCGCCGCCGTTAACCAGCTTGGCCTCGCCTGCAGTGGCCTTGACCTGGTCATACACGGCCTGCGGATAGCCCACAGTACGGTGTGACTTGTAGACCGGCATCTGGAAAGTTTCCGGATAGCGTTCAAACAGGGCAATTTGGCCAGGAGTCAGGTTGTCACTGTATTCCTGATAGTTCTGTGCGGTGATGACAAACTCGGGCTGCTCATCCGCGAAGGGGTTGCTTGAGAAGCCATCAGCCAGGTCCTGACCTGCGTCTGGGCCGATACCACCGGTCCACTCAGGAATGGTGCCAGCAGCATTACCGGCTTTCTCGGCGCCAATCGGCGTAAGAGAGTTGCCCAGGCTATCGATTTCGGCTTGCGTCAGGGTTTGAGCCATGACGCTGGATGCCAACAGGCTTATAGCCAGACCACCAGCACCCAATAGGGTTTTTTGCATACGCATCATAATTTTTATTCTCCAGTTGCCAGTCTTAGAAGTTGACGCTGAGGCTTGCCGACAGGAAGTCGCGATCTACGTTGGTGTTGTACTTACCATCGAAGAAGTCGGTGTAGCTCAGGCTGGCGCTGTATTTGTTACCGTAATCAGCGTTCAAACCAATGTTGATAGCTTTGGCATCTTCAGTGAAGTTCGGACCGTAGCCGTCGACATCGTGTGACCAGCTTACGTTCGGGCTCAGGTTGATCCCAGCGAATACGTTGCTGTAATCAAGGGAGGCACGCAGCCGATAGCCTGAAGACCATTCAGTGTAGAAACCATCGTTTTCACACCAGCTAGCCGCGTTCGGCGATCCGCCAACCGGGGTTCCCTGGAAGGAGGAACACTGACCCGCTACTACACCAGGTCCAGTATCACCTTCAACATAAGGGCTCTGACCAAACAAAGAGTCACGACCGAACTTGGTAGTATCGCCCAGCCCGCCAATGTAGTTCACACCGGCTTCACCCACCAACGAGAGACGGCTAGCACCGAGCACGCGCTCAACAAAGTGGATTGCTGTAATTTGAGCTTGGTACAACTCTTTACGCAAGTAACCAGGGATCTCAGAACCAATACCGGCAGGCCCGATTGACAAGCCACGGTGCGTATTGTCTTGACCAGTAGCCGCGTTAACCAGAGCCAGACGACTTTGGTCGCCGGTGTTGATTTGCATTGGCTGATTTGGACGATAGCTGACTTCACCGCTTACTGCAGTACCGCTAATGTTGGTGGCGAAGCTAACACCGTACAGGCGAATATCTTCAGGATACTCAAAGAAATAGCCTGCAGGACCAGAGCCCTGACCGTCATAACCGGCAATCGGGTTACCCACGCCCGGCGGTAGACCGGCGATGCTGGAATAGAACGGGGCCCGGCTGTGGTAGTTCATGGCATAGAAGCCGAACTCGGTGTCATTCAGAGCAGCCGCGTAATAACGGAATGCAACGCCGAACTGACCACTATCGCTAGCGTCCTGGTCTTTTTGCGCGCGAACGATAGTCAGCTGCGAAGGTTGCTCACCCTGAGGGTTATCCACACCGGCTACTACCAGGCGATCATTACAGCCCGTTGCCAGAGTATCTGAACCAAAGAAGGTACCGCAGTTGTCGATGGCGAAGGGGTGCCACTTCAATTGATAGAACGCTTCCATCGACAGGTTATCTGTCAGGCCCTGGGAGATATACAGCATCTCGACAGGCAGGAGACCTTCCTTGATTTCTGCGCCCGGGCGACGGAAAGCCGCTACGTCAACAGGATTGATCGAGTTGATAGAGTTCTGGATAAAAGTACTTTCACCCCAGCTCACCACCTGACGACCCAAACGAACGTTACCTGGGTTAGTACCGATGGTGTAGTTGTGATAGACGAAAGCATCAAGCAAAGCAGTGCCCGCACCTTTTACCAACGGTGGACGGCCGGAATCGTCGATATCGTAGAAACGCTGGCTGCCGTCTTTGGTTTCAAAGTCGTACCAGTACTTTCCACGGAAAAACGCGCCCGAGTCGCCGTAGCTCAGTTCAAGGTCATGAACACCACGGAAAATTTTGGAGAAAACGTCACCGGCTTCGTAGTTCTGACGACCGTCATCTGACGTCCTGGCTGCGGCTTCGCCGCCATTGGCAACACCAATGAAGCGCTTGTCAGCGCCTTGGGTCGACATGCTGGCGCCTACCGAAAGCTGGGAGTCAAATTGGGCTTGAACATCACCGATATTGAAACTTACTGCGTTAGCTGAACCAGCGAAGCTGGCTAGTCCGATGGCCAGCGGCAATGCCGCGAGGGACCAAGCATGCATTTTTTTTGTCATTGTGCTGCTCCGTTAGATTGAATCATGGACACCAGCAGGCCGGGAGGCGTCTGGCATCGGGGATAAGTCTGTCACGGAGAATGATTTTGATTTGTCCGAAAAGGACGAATGCTTTGACCGTGTAGGACATTCATAGGCTGAATGGCCACTATCTACTGGTCGCAATTATCTGTTGCACGGTTTTGCATAATAGGCTGTTTTGAATTATGTTGTCTTCAAGCGAGACAGATTTCCGCACTCAATAAAAAGAATAAATACAGAGAGAGTTCTGCCACATGAACCAGATACTCTATCCGCTGCCCTGTGCGCGGTTGCAAGAACGAGCTTTTTGGGCCCAGGGAATCGGCGAGACGCTTAAAGAATACGGTAAGTCAGTCGGCGATCTACCCACTGAACTTCAAGCTTTTTGCTCACCCGCCGACCTTAGCATGTCGAAAATCAGCCAGACTGACATGAACCGGCTTTGGCATGCTGCAGCTCAGCTTTCCCAGGATGATTGTTTTGGCCTGAAGATGGGTGAAGTTTACTGCTCCAATACGCTCAAGGTATTGGCACTGGCGGCCATTTCCAGCGAAACGGTTGGCCAGGCAGTGCAACGCATCATCCGTTACTTCCCGGTTTTCAGCACCCAGGTGCAGATCTATTCGGTCGAAGACGAACAACACATTACGGTGTATTTTCAACCCAAGGGCTCACCGCACCCGCTGCATATGGAAGCACTGGTCGCCCACTGCCGCAACATCTGGCAGGCGCTGGAAACCGGGACAATACCCCTGGTTCTGGAAACGCGCCTGATTGCGGACCATGAAAAAACTCGATCGCATTGCGAGCAACTGTTCGGCAAGCGTGTGCGCCTGGGCGCCAAGCGCATTGCTGTACGTCTGAATCGTCAGGCGATGGCCACTACCCTGCCTAGTGCGGATGCATTTCTGCGCAAACGTCTGGATGCTTCGCTGGAAGATATGCTGAACGAAATGCCCAACGTTGATTTCGCCGAACAGGTGAAGCAGCGTATTCGTGTTCTGGTGGCAGAACGTGAAGTCTCCGAAGAGCTGGTGGCAACGCCTTTCAATATGAGCCCGCGGCATCTGCGCCGGAAGCTCAGCGAAACCCAAACTACTTATGAAAAGCTGTTGGATGAAGTGCGCATGGAGCTGGCGATTCGCCTCATCCAGGATGGCAAGTTGAATCTGGGGCGTATTGCCTTTGAACTGGGATTCCTGGATCCGAGCAGCTTCACCCGAGCATTTCGGCGCTGGACCAATATGAGCCCGACCGCGTTCCGCGATCAGTTTCGGCAGAGTGAGAGCACGGCGCTTTAACTATATAGGTCGAGTACACCGATAATCGTCAAGGGTGTAGTCGACTCCGCTTGGATTCCCGCCTGCGCGGGAATGACGGTGAGGAGGCGGAAATGTTTGTGGGGAGGCGGGAATAACGGTGGGGGAATAAAAAAAGGAACCCGAGGGCTCCTTTTTTTGTGATTACCCGAAGGTGATCAGATCAACGCACGCCAGAGGCCCGCAGGGCTGCTGGAGTGAATTGGTTGTAGCTGGGGCTGAAGTCATACTGTGGAGCAGATTGCTCTTCAGTGTACATGCCCAAGGCAATGTAACGCCCGGCCAGCAGGTCATACAGGGTTTCGATGGTGTAGCCAGGGATCTTCTCTTTGTAGTTGTAGGCAAGGTGACCTTCACCTACGCGCCACAGGGTGCCACGACCGTCATAATGGTCAGCCAGGCTGATCATCCAGGTGTCTTCGTCAACGAAGAAGTTACGCTGGGCGTAGATATGGCGCTGACCGTCTTTCACGTTGCCCTGCACTTCCCATACACGGTGCAGCTCGAAACGGGTGTGCTCGGGATTGATGTGGCCGGCTTTCAACACATCCTCATACTTCACTTCACGGTCAGCCATCTTGTAGCTGTTGTAAGGGATGTAGACTTCCTTCTTGCCAACCAGCTTCCAGTTGTAACGGTCAGGTGCGCCGTTATACATGGAGAAGTTGTCAGAAGTACGCATGCCGTCGGAAGCAGTACCCGGACCGTCATAAGCTACCTGCGGTGCGCGACGAACGCGGCGCTGGCCAGCGTTGTAAACCCACGCCATGCGCGGCTCTTTCAGCTGATCCAGGGAGTCGTGTACCAGCAGCACGTTACCCGCCAGACGCGAGGGAGCATTTACCCGCTGCTTGAAGTACAGCAGGGTGTTCGGCACGGTGGAGGCATCAACATCGTCCATCTGTGCGGGATAAGCTGCCTCTTCTTCCATCTTGATCAGCGTGTAAGAACCATTCGACTGAGGCATGGCCTGCATGTACCAGCGGCGAACGTTCAGACGGTGACGAGTGTTGTGGTTCCAGACCACTTCGGCGCCAGACTTTGGAATCGGGAAAGCAAAGGTACCGTGGGAGAAGTTCTCGATACCGTCGCCGCCGTTAACCAGCTTGGCCTGGCCAGCGGTTTCCTTGACCTGGTCATACACAGACTGTGGGTAGCCCACGGTACGGTGTGACTTGTAGACCGGCATCTGGAAAGTTTCCGGATAGCGTTCAAACAAGGCGATCTGGCCTGGGGTCAGGTTCTCGCTGTGCTCCTGATAGTTCTGAGCGGTGATCACAAACTCGGGCTGCTCTTCAGCAAACGGGTTGGCCTGGAAACCATCGGCCAGATCTCGGCCGGAATCAGGGCCAAGACCGCCAGTCCACTCGGGAATGGTGCCAGCCGCGTTGCCGGCTTTTTCGGCACCGATTGGAGTCAGGGTATTACCCAGGCTGTTGATTTCTTCTTGCGTCAGGCTCTGGGCCATAACGCTGGACGCCAGCAGGCTTAACGCCAGACCACCAGCACCCAATAGCGTTTTTTGCATACGGATCATTATTTTTATCTCCTGTTGCCTGTTTAGAAGTTCATACCAACGCTGACGGCGGCAAAGTCGCGGTCAACCAGGGTGTTGTACTTGCCATCAAAGAAGTTGGTGTAGCTCAGGCTGGCGTTGTACTTGTTGCCGTAATCGGCATTCACACCCAGGCTGACTGACTTGGCGTCTTCCTGGAAGCTAGGACCGTAACCTTCAACGTCATGGGACCACGCGACGTTGGGGCTAAGATTGATACCGGCAATCACGTTCGAATAATCCAAAGAGGCACGTACGCGATAACCCCAGGAAAAGTCGGTATAAAAACCGTCAGTTTCACACCAGCTGTTGGCTTTCGGAGTGTTCGCTGCATCGGCCTGGGAGGAACAAGTGCCATCGGCAAAGGGGCTTTGACCGAACAGGGAATCACGACCGTACTTGGTCTCGCCTGGATCGTTGCTGATACCACCGATGTGCGCTACGCCAACTTCACCAGCAAGCGACAGACGGCTTGCGCCCAATACGCGGTCGATAAAGTGAATGGCAGTGACTTGCGCCTGAATATATTCCTTGCGGTCGTAGCCCTGGATCTCGTCACCTGGAGCGTATACACGGTCACGGTGGATGTTGTTGGTCGACGCGGCACCGCTGGAGCCCAACAGAGCTGTACGACTCATGTCGCCTGTGTTCAGGTTCATCGGCATGTTCGGACGATAGCTGACTTCACCGCTTACCGACGCTGGCCCAACCATGGTCTGGAAGCTCACACCGTAGAGGCGGATATCTTCCGGGTAATCGAAGAAATAACCCGCTTGACCTACGGCACCATCAAGACCGATAACAGGCGCGCCACCTTGCAGCGGGCCACCAGCGATGTTGCTATAGCTCGGCGTACGGCTGTGGTAGTTCATGGCATAGAAGCCGAACTCGGTATCATTCAGCGCGGCTGCATAATAACGGAACGCTACACCGAACTGACCATCATCGCTGGCATCACGATCTTTCTCTGCGCGCACGATATAGTCAGCCAGAGCTGGCTGGCCAAAGCCACCGGTACCAAGCGCAGGAGAACCTGAAGGCTGGTCAGCGCCAAACACAACCAGACGGTCATTACAGCCTTTGGCGACAGTATCTGAGCCGAAGAAGGTACCGCAGTTATCCAGAACCGTAGGAGCCCATTTCAACTGATAGAAAGCTTCCATGGTCAGGTTGTCTGTCAGGCCCTGAGAAAAATACAGCATCTCAACCGGGATCAGACCTTCCTTGATTTCCGCGCCAGGACGACGGAACGCTGCCACGTCTACCGGGTTGATGGAGTTGATTGAGTTCTGGATGAAAGTACTTTCACCCCAGCTCACGACCTGACGACCCAAACGCACGTTGCCTGGGTTATTGCCGATGCTGTAGTTGTGATAAACGAACGCGTCCAGCAGCTCTACGCCGGCACCTTTCTGCAACGGGTTACGACCGGAATCGTCGATATCATAGAAACGCTGGCTGCCGTCTTTGGTTTCAAAGTCGTACCAGTAGTTGCCACGAAAGAATGCACCGGATTCGCCGTAGCGCAGCTCCAGATCATGCGAGCCTTTGAAAATCTTGGAGAAGATATCGCCGCTTTCATAGTTCAGACGACCGTCATCTGAAGTACGAGCAACTGCCTGCCCACCTTGGTTCACACCATCGATAGAAGTGCCGTAATGGATGAATCGCTTGTCCGCATCGGTGGTCGACATGCTGGCGCCAATCGACATCTGCGAATCAAACTGACCCTGTATTTCGCCGATATTAAAGTTAGCTGCGTTTGCAGAACCTGTGAAACTGGCCAGGCCGATAGCCAGTGGCAAGGCCGCGAGCGACCAAGCATGCATTTTTTTTGTCATTGTGCTGCTCCGTTTGGGTGACGTGAACCTGTGTATCTGAAGACACGTTCAGGACAGCGGCAGTCTGGCACGCACTCCACAGTCAAGACTTGCCCCAGAAGGCCAATTTAATTAACTTTTCCGGCCATTCAGGACATGAATTCGCATTATGGTTATCTTGTCAGTTGGAAATACGGAGGGCAGCGGACAAACTCTGTTACATGAGGTTTCTTACGCGCAATGCAGAAGAGCGTCTATTCCGGCATTATCCTCCAAACCTTCAATATTATCTTGCGCAATGTTGGTGGTTCGCAGATGGGCTCCAAAGGTTGCTGCAGCGCCCTCACCCAAATGGGTGAGTAATAACCTTCACATAATCGTCTGCTGTATTATGTATCGCACTGCGAAATCCCGTTTCATGAATTATCAGAGCTTTCCGTCAAAAGGATTTTTGGCGGCTCGCAACAATACAACGTCCTATAAAAGGTCGGATCCTGACATGTACCAGGTAGTCAATGAAGACTGAAGGTTTCAAATCGGTAACCGGTTCGCGGCTTGGCGAACGGATTTTCTGGGTCCCCGTGATCAATCAGGCTTTAAAGCAATACGAGCGCAGCCTGGACCACTCGAATCTGATACAAAACCTGCTCGGCAGCAATCAGCCGGGCAGCGGCTTTATAGATCAGGCTTCCTGCTCTCTGCTCTGGGATGAAGCTGCCCGACTATCCGACGATCCGTTTTTTGGGCTGCGGTTACATCGGCTGTTCTGTCCAACACCTTTGAATGCTATTGCACTCACTGCCCAGGCCTGCCCGAATCTGGGGGCCGCGGTGAATAATATGACCCGCTTCTTTTCCATCGTCAGCACGCAGGTGAAGCTTGAAGTGCGAGCGCTGGATGACCTGGTCGAGATCGTTCTCAAGCCCCAAGGCTCGCCTCATATACAACACTTCGAGGCTCTGACTGGCTACATGAGCAAGCTGCTCAACCAGTTGGATCTGGACGATGAGGGGCTGTTGAAGAACGTGACGCTGTGCCGGCCGGATCTGGACCCAGAGTTTTACGCTCGAGTCCTGGATGTACCGTCCGTCAGTGTGGGCGAGCACTACAGCTTGCAACTGGAACGCCGCCTGATGGACAAGCCACTCGCGACTGCCGACAACTTTCTGCTGCCACGTTTCACCGAAGCCATGCAGGACCTGCTGGCCAATATGCCCAGCCATGATCTGGTTGAGCAGGTAAAGCGTCGCATTCATATTTTGCTCGGTTCGGGCGACATGTCCGAGGACCGGGTGGCCGGGCCGATGAACATCAGCCCGCGCCATTTGCGGCGTAAATTGAGCCAGGAGGGCACCTCATACGAGCAGTTGG
Source organism: Halopseudomonas laoshanensis (assembly GCF_008365385.1). Taxonomy (GTDB): domain Bacteria; phylum Pseudomonadota; class Gammaproteobacteria; order Pseudomonadales; family Pseudomonadaceae; genus Halopseudomonas; species Halopseudomonas laoshanensis. The sequence goes on from NZ_QOVF01000002.1 coordinate 9,641, forward strand.
TTGACGAGGTGCGGCGTGAATCAGCCATTCGCATGATCGGTGAGGGCCAGCTGTCGTTGACCAGTATTGCTTATGAACTGGGGTTTCTGGATCCCAGTAGCTTTACTCGGGCTTTTCGGCGCTGGACGGATATGAGCCCGACTGCGTTTAAACGCCAGTTGGGAAAGCCTTAGGGATCCGAGTGAGTTCTTAAAGTCAGAATGGATTCCCGCCTTCGCGGGAATGACGATCAGAGCAAGCGGGAGCTGCCCTCACCCCGTCATTCCCGCGAAGGCGGGAATCCATTCTCGGCTAGAGCAGACTCAGCACTCAGAGCTGAAGCTAAGCCTTCCCCAGAACACCCGCCCCACTACTCCGGCTTCACAAACAACAACGTCATCCGGTCACTTTCACCGATACCCATATACCGAGCACGGTCTTCAGTGCCGCCGCGCAAGGTCGGCGGCAGGCTCCAGACGCCGTGCGGGTGGTCGGCGAGATCCTGCGGGTTCTGGTTAACCGGGCTGCGGGAGACCAGTTCGAAACCAGCTTCCACCGCCAGATCGACGATCAGCGGCTCATCGACATAGCCAGTTTTGACCATCTCCTCCAGCGACGTCCCGGGCCGTGCGCGGTGCTCTACCAGGCCGAGCATGCCGCCGGGTTTGAGTACCGCGTACATCTTGGCAAACACCACTTTGGTTTCATCCATCCCATCCGCTAGCCAGTTGTGCACGTTACGGAAGGTCACTACCCGGTCGGCCGAGTTGGCTGCAGCAATAGGTTGCTCTGGGTCGTAGTTGAGGGTGGCCATCTCGACGCGGTCATAGACGTTGGCGCGGTTTTGCAGCTTGCGCTCATAGTCGCTGCGCGATTTGGCGAAGTAATCGGGGCCACCCTCCGGATCGAAATGGGCGGCGATGAGTTTGCCGTCCTCGCGGAGCAACGGGGCAAGAATTTCGGTGTACCAACCCGCGCCAGGCCAGATCTCGACGACCGTCTGATCCGGTGCCAATGCAAAGAAACTGAGCGTTTGTGCCGGATTGCGGTGGGCATCGCGCATGATGCTGGAGATTGTCCGCGACGAACTGGCCACGGCCTGGCGAATGACTTCCTGCTCTTCATACTCAAGTACCGGCGGTGCGGTCTCCGAGTCGGGCGCAACCTGCGCATGGGCTGCACAGGCCGCAGCCAGGCAGGCAACTCCAATCAACAAACGGCGCATGGCCTCTCCTCACGTTGATAAAAATCTGACATTACCCTAACAGTTGGACACATAAGGGTCATGTTCTTGATGGGTTTTTTCTCGGCAAGCTGTAACAATCAACCTTTGCCTGACTCAAATCAGCAAATAGCCAGAGAGGACGCCTACTGTGCGCGATACCCTACCCCTGCTGGACAATCTGTCGTTCCCTGCCATTGCACGCAGCGGGCTGCAAACCCTGCAGGTCAACCTTACCTATACCTGCAATCAACGCTGCCTGCATTGCCATGTGAATGCCGGACCCACGCGCACTGAAGCGATGAGCGATGCAGTATTGGCCACTTTGTATGACGTTATTGATGCTCATTCGGTTCAAATACTGGATCTGACTGGCGGTGCGCCGGAAATGCATCCTCGCTTTCGCGAGATCGTCATGCACGCCAGAGAGCAGGGATTGGAGGTGATCGACCGCTGCAATCTGACCATTCTCAGCGAACCGGGTTATGAAGGTCTAGCCGAGTTTTTGGCTGAGCAGCGGGTGCACGTGTCGGCGTCCCTGCCCTGCTACTCACGCGACAATGTCGACAAACAACGTGGCGATGGCGTTTTTGTGCGCAGTATTCAGGGCCTGCAGATGCTCAACGAATTGGGCTATGGCCAGCCCGGTTCAGAGCTTGAGCTGAATCTAGTCTACAACCCCCAGGGCCCCAACCTGCCACCACCCCAGGCCGCTTTGCAGGCGGATTACAAGAGCCACCTGGCGGAAGACTTCGGCATCGTCTTCAATCAACTGCACACCATTACCAATCAGCCGATTGCGCGCTTTGGCAGCACCTTGGTGAGCAAGGGTCAGTTCAACGATTATATGGCGCTTCTGAGGGACAGTTTCAGCGAAGCCAATATGGCGAGCTTGATGTGCCGCAGCATGGTCAGCGTGGACTGGCAGGGCTATCTGTATGACTGCGACTTCAACCAGATGCTGGACCTGCCGATGAGCGTGCTGGCCAAGGATCGCAGCCATCTGCGGGATTTGCTTGGCGCGCACCTGGAAAACAACCCGATTGTGACCCGGGATCATTGCTTTGCCTGTACTGCGGGCCAGGGATCGAGTTGCGGCGGAGCACTGGGTTGATACTTTAGCTCGGTTGTTCGCGGCCAGCCGGCCGACATGGCGTTGGTTTCAACAACTCACTCAGAAGAGATGGACATGCAAGTAACCAGTTGGATGGGCGCGTTTTTCTGGGGCTTCCTGGTGCTCTACGGCCTGATGATGTATTGCCTTTCACCGCGCACCGTTACGCTCGGCAGCTTCTTCCAGGGCGAGGACAGCCGAGGCCGCAAGGCCTCCCCGTTTCTCCTGACCACGAGTATTTTCATCAGTTGGATCTTTGCCAAGTCGGTCACCAATGCGGCCAACCTGGGGGCGGAATATGGCCTGGTCGGTGGCCTGGCCTATGCCACTTACTGGTTATCCATTCCGCTCTGCGGCCTGGTTATTTACCGCCTGCGCCGGCGCTTCGGCGCGACCGGACTGGTCAGTTTTCTCACCTCGCACTATGGCCGCGCCGCGGCGCTGGCATTTTCTGCCGCTATCCTGATTCGTCTGTTCAACGAGGTGTGGAGCAATACCGCAGTGGTCGGTGGTTATTATGGCGATACCGGCACCCCGGCCTTTATTGGTTCTGCGCTGCTGTTCACCGCCGTCACCCTCGCGTACAGCCTGCGCGGCGGGCTGCGCAGCTCGATTCTGACTGATGCTGCGCAAGCGGCGATCTTTGTTATTGCGCTGGTCTGGGTGCTGGGTCTGGTCTTACCCCAGCATTCGCCCGCGGAGCTGATGAGCACCAGCAGCTGGGCAATGGACGCCGGGGTGGACCTGTTGCTGGTCGCCGCGCTGCAGATGGTCAGCTACCCGTTTCACGATCCGGTACTCACGGATCGTGGCTTTATTACCGAGGAGCGCAGCATGGTCAAGGCATTCACCTTGGCTGGAGTGCTGGGCTTTGTGGCGATACTCGCATTCAGCCTGATTGGGGTGCATGCAGACCTGGTCGGCGTCGGCGTATCGGGCAACGTCCCTGCCGCACTGGCGAAAACCCTGGGTATCGGCGCATTGCTGGTGATGACCATCGTGATGATCTCCGCGGCTGGCTCGACACTGGATTCGACTTTTTCCAGCCTGGCCAAATTGGTCGGCCGCGAACTGCCGGCTATGGCGGGCAAGGATCTGGGCAAGAAAGCCATCGGTATCGGCATGGCGACCATGGTGATCTTCGCCCTGTTCGGCAATCTGCCGATGCTGGCGGGCACCGATATTCTCAAGGCGACGACCATCAGCGGCACCATGGTGATTGGCATAGCGCCAGTGTTCCTGTTGCACGGCCTGGTCACCCCTACCCGCCTGGGCTTTCATCTGAGCTTCTGGACCGGCCTGGCGCTAGGCATAGCATTGACCCTCGGCTGGATCCCCGCAAGCTGGGCAATCGGCGATGGCAAGTACGCGCTGCTACTGGGTACCAATCTTTATGGCCTGATGCTTTGCACCGCAGGTTACGTTGGCGCCGGATTGCTGAATCGGAGCGAGCTCCATGCAAGCAGGCCGTAATTGCCCACTGGATTATCGGCTGCGCGCTGACAGTTTTGCCGGCGAGCCGCTATTCGACTGCCAGACGCTTTATGTGGTGGGCGGCCTTTACGGCAATCGCCAGGCCCTGCACGCGCTGGAAAAGCGCTTGGCCGCCGAGCCTGGTGCCAGAGCTGTATTCAATGGCGACGCGCACTGGTTCGACCTGGACCCAGACGTATTTGCCGATATCGAAGCGCGCTTGGCGGCGCATACCGTGTTGCGCGGCAATGTTGAGACTGAACTCGGTCGCCCAGGCAATGACGATGCCGGTTGCGGCTGCGCCTACCCGGACAGCGTCGACGATCAAACGGTGGCGCGCTCCAATCAGATCCATGCCCGGCTCAGCGGTACCGTGGCGCAATTACCTGGAATGGCCGCACAGCTGGCTGACCGACCTGCGACTGCGCTGGTCAGCGTTGCCGGGCGCCGCATCGCTATTACCCATGGCGATGAAGAGTCGCTGGCAGGCTGGCAATGTGCGCGGACTGCACTTGCCACTGCTGCCCGGCAGCAGGCATTGCAAGACTGGATGGCGGCGCACGCACTAAGCGTATTGGCCACCAGCCACACCTGCGCGGCTGCAGCCTTTTGCAGATCCGGCTTTGCAGTGATCAACAATGGCGCCGCCGGTATGCCGAACTTCAATAACGGCCGCTATGGGCTGGTAACGCGCATCGCCACACAGGCGCACCCCTCGGCGTTATATCGTGCAGAGCTGGACGGATTGGTGATCGAAGCGGTGCCGCTGAACTATAACCACGCGCAGTTTATTGACGAATTCGACCGCCAATGGCCTGCCGATAGCCCGGCCGCCCTTTCTTACCGAGAGCGAGTAATGCGCGGTGGCGGAGACGCGCCTCAGGCAGCGCTGCTGGGTGGCTTTGCTTTAGCGCAAACCTTGTGCGCGATGGGCGCTATTGATTGATGCTGTCAGAGCTGGGCGCCTGACGCAGAACATCCTGATAGATCTGCTCAGCCGCGACTTTTAAAGCCTGGGCTTGTTCGAGTGTCAGGCTGGTCATGCAGAACAGCTTCAGCGGAATATCGCTGGCTTGTTCACGCAGCGACAGACCGGCGACGGAAAGATCAATCAGCCATTGGCGCTCATCCTCGACGCCCTTGCGGCGGCGGACCAGCTCCTTTTGTTCAAGGCGTTTGAGTATGGGTGTCAGGGTGCCTGAGTCCAGGCGGGTGTCCTCGACCAGTTGCTTGATCGGCACACCGTCATGCTCCCAGAGCGCCAGCATCACTAGGTATTGCGGATAAGTCAGACCCAGCGGCTCAAGTAACGGCCGATAAGCGCGCACCATCGCGTTGCTGGCACTGTATAACGAGTGGCATAGCTGGTTACGCAGCAACAGCTGCATGCTGGGATCAGTCGCGGTTGAAGGCGACGAAGGGGGCTGGGACATAACCGTACTCGGCAAATCAGTGAAGGTTTATTTTGCGCACAAGGTATTGACCCGTCAAGCGGTCGCACCTACTATCTTGCGCACAAAGTATTTTCCATTACTACTGCATTCAAGGAAGTCGCACCATGAAAACCATATTTATCGTCATTCTTGCGCTGGTGATCGCCGGATTTGCCTTTATTTATTGGCAGAACAGCCAGGTGCCCGAATTGGGTCACCAAGCTGGCCAACTTACGCCGTTGAGCGATAAGCCAAATGGGGTTTCAACCCAGACGGCCGACCCGGAAAAGCTGGTGATGCCCTGGCAGTTCAAAGCGGACCAGGCCACGACCCTGAGTGCGATCAAGGATGCGGTAGCAGCCTATGGCGGCGCCGAGCTGGTAAGCGAAGACGCGGACTACCTGCGCTATGTATTCGTTACCGAGAAAATGCGCTTTCGCGACGATGCCGAGTTCTATCTGGATGCACAGACAAAAGAGGTGCATTTCCGTTCGGCCAGCCGCGCCGGCAAATCGGACCTGGGTCTGAATCGCAAGCGTTACGAGCGCCTGACCGAGCTGTACAACCGCTAAGACCTGACACTGGAGTAGTTGGCACCATGAAAGCCGGAAAAATCATCGTTATTCTGCTGATCGCTGCGCTGGTAGCGAGCTTCTTTGTGTTCGACCTTAACCAGTACTTCAGTCTGGAATGGTTGAAGAGCCAGCAGGAAAACCTCAATGCCCAGGTAGCGGCGAACCCTTATCTGGCGGCGGCGATTTTCTTCGGCGTTTATGTGGTGGTAACGGCCCTGTCGTTACCCGGCGCAGCGCTGATGACGCTGGTCGGCGGTGCGCTGTTCGGCCTGGGTTGGGGCTTGCTGCTGGTGTCCTTTGCTTCGGTAATGGGCGCCACGGTGGCGATGATCATCAGCCGCTTTCTGTTGCAGAGCTGGGTGCAAAAACGATTCGGCAAACGCCTGAAAGCCATCAACCAGGGCGTGGACAGCGAAGGCGCGTTCTACCTGTTCGCTCTGCGCCTGGTACCGGTATTTCCGTTTTTCCTGATCAACCTGGCGATGGGTCTGACGCGGTTGAAGGTCAGCACTTTCTGGTGGGTCAGCCAGATCGGTATGCTGCCTGGCACGTTTGTCTATGTGAACGCCGGGCGCGAGCTTGGCCAGCTTGATTCCCTGGGTGGCATTCTGTCTCCCGGATTGATTGGTGCTTTCGTGTTGCTTGGTGTATTCCCGTTGATTGCGCGCAAGATCCTTGATGTGGTCAAGGCTCGGCGGGTTTACAAAGGCTGGAACAAGCCGGAGAGCTTCGACCGCAATCTGGTGGTGATCGGCGCCGGCAGCGGCGGACTGGTCAGCGCCTATATCGCCGCCGCGGTAAAAGCCAATGTCACGCTGATCGAGAAGCACGCGATGGGCGGCGACTGCCTGAACACAGGCTGCGTGCCCTCAAAGGCATTGATTCGTTCGGCCAAGTTGGCGGCAGAGGTCAACAAGGCGCATGAACTGGGTTTCAATACCGCCAGCGCCGAGGTCAACTTTGCGCGGGTGATGGATCGCATTCAGCGAGTGATTAGTGATATTGAGCCGCATGATTCGGTCGAGCGCTACACCGAGCTGGGGGTGGAAGTGATTCAGGGCGAAGCGCGGATTACCAGCCCATGGCAAATCGAGGTCAATGGCCGGGCGCTGACTACGCGCAATATCATTATCGCCGCCGGTGCCAAGCCGCTGATGCCGAACATCCCCGGGCTGGATCAGGTCACTGCCTACAATTCCGACACTTTATGGAGCCTGCGCGAGCAACCCAAGCGTTTGCTGGTACTGGGCGGCGGGCCTATCGGCTGCGAGCTGGCTCAAGCCTTCCAAAGACTGGGGAGTCAGGTTATTCAGGTGGAGATGAGCTCTCGCCTGCTGGCCCGGGAAGATAGCGATGCCAGCGATATCGTCATGCAGCATCTGCGCAACGAAGGGGTTGATCTGCGCCTGCGGCATCAGGCCGAGCGTTTCGAGATGCTCGAAGACGGCCAGCAGCAGTTGATTGCCAAGCAGCTGGACGACGATGAATACACGGTTATCCCGTTCGACGCCGTGCTGGTCGCGGTGGGGCGCAAACCCAATACCACCGGCTACGGCGCCGAGGAGCTGGAACTGACGCTGCGTGACAACGGTACCTTGCAGACCAATGAATATCTGGCGACGCGCTTTCCGAATATTTATGCGGTTGGCGATGTAACCGGCCCGTACCAGTTTACCCATGTGTCCGCACACCAAGCCTGGTATGCGGCGGTGAATGCTCTGTTCGGCACCTTCAAACGCTTCAAGGTTGATTACCGGGTGATTCCGCGTGTGACCTTTACCGATCCTGAAGTCGCCAGCGTCGGGCTCACCGAAGCCGACGCGCGGGCGGAGGAAATTGAGTTTGAAGTGACCCGCTACGGCATCGACGATCTGGATCGGGCGATTGCCGATCAGGCTGCGGTGGGCTTCGTCAAAGTGCTCACCGTGCCAGGCAAGGATCGCATTCTCGGCGTGACCATTGTTGGCCAGCATGCGGGTGAGTTGTTGGCTGAGTATGTGCTGGCGATGAAGCACAACCTGGGGCTGAACAAGATTCTGGGTACCATTCACAGCTATCCGACCATGGCCGAAGCCAATAAATATGCGGCCGGCGAATGGAAGCGTGCGCATGCTCCGGCTGGCGTATTGCGTTGGGTTGAACGCCTGCACCGTTGGCGTCTGGGCCGCTAGTCGATGCGGTTGTCGGTGGTGTTGCCGGTACTGAATGAGGCCGCGGGGATAGTTGATGCCCTGCTGCCGCTGCAGTCCGTGCGCGACCGAGTTGAAATAATTGTGGTGGATGGTGGCAGTCGCGATAACACCTGCGAGCTGGCTCGACCTCTGGCCGACCAGGTGCTGACCTCTGCGCCGGGACGAGCGCGACAGATGAATGCCGGGGCGGCTGTGGCGACCGGGGATGTATTGCTGTTTCTGCATGCGGATACGCGGTTGCCGCTTGGGTTTGACGAGCTGATTCGGGAGGCCTTGGGGAGTGCGCATGCCAGCAGGTCAAACGTTAAAGGTAAAACAGCACCTAAGTTAAACCCGACAATGGATCCCCGCGTTCGCGAGGATGACGTCACAGACGAGCAAGGGGTCGATATTCCTGCTGTCGCGGGGGTGCGCAGTACCGATATTCATACTCACAGCTCCGTCATTCCCGCGAAAGCGGGAATCCATTTTGACCTACCCGCTCAAAGCCCGTGGGGACGCTTCGATGTGCGGCTCTCGCCCTCCTCTCCGACCCTGAATCTGGTCGCCTGGATGATGAACCAGCGCTCGCGTTTGACCGGCATCTGCACCGGCGACCAGGCCATCTTTGTGCGCCGCGATCTGTTTGAACGGTTAGGTGGCTATGCAGATATTCCACTGATGGAAGATATCGAGCTCAGCCGTCGCCTGCTTAAACTATCCCGCCCCGCTTGCCTGCAAACGCCATTAACCACCTCCAGCCGCAAATGGCAAAAACACGGCGTTTGCCGAACCATCGGCCTGATGTGGTGGATCCGTCTGCAATACTGGGCCGGCGTCTCGCCGGACCGACTGGTGCGCCAGTACTACGGCGATAAATCTGAGGCCGCTCAACTGCCGCAGACAACACGCCCGCTACTGATATTCGCCAAAGCACCGATCCCCGGCACCGTCAAAACCCGCCTGATACCCGCGCTTGGCGCTGACGGGGCCTGCAGTCTGTACCAACAGTTACTACTGCATACCCTACATCAGACGCAAGACTGGCCGGGGCCGCGCTACCTGTACTGCGCACCGGATACCACCCATCCATTCTTCGCTCGCCTGGCCTCGGAGCACCATCTGCAACTGCGCCAACAGCACGGCGATGACCTGGGTTCGCGCATGGCACAGGCGTTGGCCGAACACGCTGACGGTGCGTTGTTGATCGGCACCGATTGCCCGCTGATCAGCACGGCAGTATTGCGCGAAGCGGATCAGGCACTGCAAAGGCATGACACCGCCATCATCCCCAGCGAAGACGGCGGCTACGTAATGATAGGCCAGCGCCAGCCTGATCCGGCCGCGTTCGCCGGCATGACCTGGAGCCATTCTCAGGTGTTGGCCGACACCCGACTGCGGCTGGAGGCTGCCGGCAAAAGCCTATGGGAAGGCGCTACCCTGTGGGACCTGGATGAGCCGGAAGATCTACCCCGCCTTGACTCAATAACGCTCCTTCCGCTCTAGCGCAGGGCTTTCCACATTCCTCTCCACGGGCGAAAAATGCGAGCCCGGTCACTCCCCACTTATAGTGCCATGCGGGCAACATCACAGCTGTTTATGCAGATCCATTCCATCTTGGCGACATAGTTTCGCCTGCGTTCGGCTGACTATATGGTCACATCCATGCAGCAACAGCTGCCTGACCTATCACCAGAATCAGCAAGGAATGTCCCATGTTTGAACTCAGCCCGCGCGTGCAAGACCTGAAACAGCAAATCGAAGCCTTTATGGACGAGCATATCTATCCGAACGAAGCGCTGTTTTACCAACAGGTAAAAGAGAACAAGTGGGGCGCGCCGCCGATTCAGGAAGAACTGAAAGCCAAGGCCAAGAGCATGGGTCTGTGGAACCTGTTTTTGCCGCACAGTGAGCGTGGCGCCGGGCTGAACAATGAGGAGTATGGCCACCTGTGCGAGATCATGGGCCGCTCTTCCATCGCGCCGGAAGTGTTCAACTGCAGCGCGCCGGACACCGGCAATATGGAAACCATCGAGCGTTACGGCAGCGAAGAGCACAAGGAAACCTGGCTCAAGCCGCTGCTGGCCGGCGAGATTCGCTCGTGCTTCTCCATGACAGAACCCGATGTTGCTTCCTCCGACGCGACCAATATCGAGTGCGAAATCCGCCGCGATGGTGACGAGTACGTCATCAACGGCACCAAGTGGTGGTCCTCCGGAGCCATGGCCGACAGCTGCAAGATCGCCATCGTCATGGGCAAGACTGACGCCAACGCGCCCAAACACTTGCAGCAGAGCATGATCCTGGTGCCGCTCAACACCCCCGGTGTAACCATCGTGCGTGATCTGCATGTGTTCGGTTATGACCATGCTCCGCATGGCCACGCCGAAATCAAATACGAAAACGTGCGGGTGCCGGTATCCAATATTCTGCTGGGTGAAGGCCGCGGTTTTGAGATCGCCCAGGGTCGCCTTGGGCCAGGCCGGATTCACCATTGCATGCGCTCTATCGGCGTTGCCGAACGCGCACTGGAAGCCATGTGCCGCCGCGCCGCCAGCCGGGTTGCCTTTGGCAAGCCGCTGTACAAGCACGGCAGCACCTCGGAAAACATCGCCAAGTCACGTTGCGAGATCGACCAGGCACGCCTGCTGACCATCATGGCCGCGCGCAGCATGGACCAGTTCGGCAACAAGGTTGCGCGTCAGCAGATCGCGATGATCAAGGCTGTCGCTCCGACTATGCTCTGCAACGTTCTGGACCGGGCGATTCAGGTTCACGGCGCTGCCGGCGTATGCCAGGACACCTTCCTCGCATCAGCCTACGCCAAAGCCCGCACCCTGCGCCTGGCCGACGGTCCGGATGAAGTGCATTTGGGCACGATTGCCAAGCTGGAAATGAGCCGGTATCTGTAAGGCTGACTTTTGGTAATCGGCAAGTCCGCTTGGATTCCCGCCTACGCGGGAATGACGGGGTTGGGGGGAATGACGGTTTAGTGGGGGCTTGGATATGTGACAAACCGGCTATCTCCCCCTCACCGTCATCCCCGCGAACGCGGGGATCCATTGTCGGGTTTGGGCTCGGCGTTGGCAGGCAACCCGCTAAAGTCAAAATGGATTCCCGCGTGCGCGGGAATGACGGGGTTGGGGGGAATGACGAGGTTCACCGCAGTGACAGGGTTGGGCTGGGCTGGGCTGAGCAAAAGTGGCGATTTGGTGAAGAGCTCGGCGATGTGACAGTGGCCGCTGCATTCACCTCGCCGTCATCCTCGCAAACGCGGGGATCCATTTGGCCATGAGCACAGTGCCTCCCACACCCCTCGTCATCCCCGCGCAGGCGGGGATCCAAGCGGTCTATTATTAATTCGTGCAGTCAGACAAAACCAAGGACCATACACACCATGAGCACACTGTTTGATCTGACCGGCAAGGTCGCCATCATCACCGGTTCCACCAAGGGCATCGGCAAGGCCATCGCCGAGGAATACGCCAAGGCGGGTGCCAAGGTGGTTATCTCCAGCCGCAAGGCTGACGTTTGCGAGCAAGTCGCCAGTGACCTGAAAGCGCAGGGCTTCGATGCCATCCCGGTGGCCTGCCATGTCGGTGACAAAGCCCAATTGCAGAATCTGGTCGACAAGACCCTGGAAGCCTATGGCAAGGTCGATATTCTGGTCTGCAACGCGGCCACCAACCCGGTATACGGCCCCACCCACAACGTCAGTGATGAAGCCTTCGACAAGATCATGGGTACCAACGTCAAAGGCACGTTCTGGCTGTGCAATATGGTCATCCCCGAGATGGTCAAGCAAGGCGGCGGCGCTATCGTGTTGCTATCGAGCATCGCCGGCCTGCGCGCCAGCGCCAATATCGGCGTCTATGGCATGTCCAAGGCGGCCGAAGCGGGCCTGGCACGCAACCTGTCGCTGGAATGGGGCCCGAAGAACATCCGCGTCAACAGCATCGCGCCCGGTCTGATTCGTACCGACTTCGCCCAAGCGCTGCTGGAAGATCCGGATCGACTGCAAAAAATAGAAGAAAAATTGCCCCTGCGTCGTGTGGGTGATCCGGTGGATATCGCCGGTGTGGCGCTGTTCCTGGCCTCCTCTGCTGGCGCTTATGTGACCGGCCAGACCATCGTGGCGGACGGTGGCGATACCATCGCCTGAGTGGTTTGCCAAAGCGCCGGTCGTCCGGGCGTGATGGCGATGGATTCACCGGCTTGCTATCACGCCAGACTCCGGTCTGGCGTGATAGCTTATCAACCTGACAATTCCAATAGCACAGGACCTTCTAGATGAGCGAAGCAACCCTGATCGACGTACTACCTGCGCACCGTTTTGATGAAGCCCGTCTGCTCTCCTACCTCAATGGCCGCCTGGCCGGCGCCGAACAGGGTATGCAGGTCAAGCAGTTCCAGGGCGGCCAGTCCAACCCGACTTACCTGCTGACGGTCGGCGAGCACCGTTATGTGCTGCGCAAGAAGCCGCCAGGCAAGCTACTGCCATCCGCGCATATGGTCGAGCGTGAGTATCAGGTGATCAACGCCCTGGGCAGCACCGATGTACCGGTGCCCACCGCGCGTCTGCTGTGCGAAGACCCCGAGATAATCGGTACCGCGTTCTACATCATGGATTACGTCGAAGGCCGGGTGCACACCCAGCCTTTGCTGAGCGACGTTGAGCAAAGCCAACGCCTGCCGATCTACCGCTCGATGATCGAGACCATGGCGCAGTTGCATAATGTCGACTGGAAAGCCGTCGGGCTGGAAAGTTATGGCAAGGCCGAAGGCTACATTCCGCGCCAGATCAAGCGCTGGAGCGGCCAGTTCGAAGCCAGCCGCACCGGCGACATGCCGGCCATGGACGCCTTGATGGCCTGGCTGCCAGAGAATATGCCGAAGGACGATCACACCACCATCGCCCATGGCGACTTTCGCATCGGTAATCTGATCCTGCATCCGACCGAACCCAAGGTCGTGTCGATTCTCGACTGGGAATTGGCGACTTTGGGTCATCCTCTATCGGACCTAGCCTACTGCTGCCTGCCCTACCATCTGCCTTCCGGGGTGAATGGGGTCAAAGGCATGCTCGGTGCTGACCTCAAGTCCATGGGTTTGCCTGAGGAGCAGCAGGTGCTGGAATGGTATTGCCAGTACAGCGGCCGCAGCGAGATCCCAGACTGGAATTTCTTCCTGGCCTTCTCGTTGTTCCGCCTGGCGGCGATTCTGCAGGGCGTGTATCACCGTGCCGTACAGGGCAATGCGAGTAATGCCGATGCATTGGAAGTGGGCAAGCGCGCCGGGCTATTGGCCGAGCGTGGTTGGGAGATAGCTCAAAGCTAGAGTCAAAATGGATTCCCGCCTTCGCGGGAATGCCGAGAAGGGTGCGGGAACGACGAGAGTGGTGCGGGAATGACGCGCGCCCCGGGAATGAAACGCTACCCGGGAATGGCTCCTTTCCCGTCATCCTCGCGAACGCGGGGATCCATTTTCGGGTTGAAAACCGCGAGTTCATACCACTTCAGGAGAAAAATCGATGTCCAAACCGATCAAGCGCGTGCTGCTCACCAACGATGACGGCTGGCGCGGCCCAGGTTTGAAAATCCTGGAAGACATTGCCGAACAGATCGCCGATGAGGTCTGGATCATATCGCCGGATCTGGACCAGAGCGGCGTATCCATGTCCATCACCCTGCACTCCCCGCTGCGTGTGCACCAGTTCGAAGAGCGTCGCTTCAGCATCAGCGGTACGCCCAGCGACTGTGTGCTGCTGGCCGTTGGCGAGCTGATGCCGATAGCGCCGGATCTGGTGCTGTCTGGCGTAAATGCCGGGGCCAATATCAGCGACTCGGTGGCCTACTCCGGCACCATTGGCGGTGCGTTGACCGCGACACTGATGGGCATACCGGCGATTGCGCTGTCCCAGGCTTATCACAAGGGCAACGACATTCACTGGGAAACCGCCAGCCACTTCGGAGCTGGCATTGTTCGGCAACTGCTGGAAAAAGGCTGGCCGACTGACTGCGCGATGAACGTCAACTTTCCCGCCAGCCCGCCCGAGGATGTCACTGGTGTAGCCACTTGCCGCGCCCGTGGCGGCAGCATTGGCGGGATCAACATCGAAAGCCGCCGCGATACCCGCGACGTACCCTACTACTGGCTGGGCTTTCAGCGTCAGACCGAGCGCATTATCGGGCTGGATACCGACGTGGGCGCCCTGCGTGCCGGGCGCATCAGCATCTCGCCGCTACGCTTCGAACGCGATATCGCCAGTTGGCAGATCGATAATCAAGCCATGTCGGAAAAGCTTGGCATTGCCTACCAGAGTGACGATGAGCTGGCAGGTGCTGGGCAGGATCCGAGTATTGATCATTAACCTCAGCGGCTAGCTGAAAAGGAGAACACCATGCAACGATTTCTCGACAAGGTAGTACTGATCACCGGCGCGGGTAGTGGTATCGGCCGCGCTACGGCCAAACGCATGGCCGCTGAGGGTGCGCGTTTGATGTTGGTCGATCGCAATGAGGACGGCCTCAAGGGGACTGTTGATGAATTGCCCGCCGGTGCCGAGGTTCAGACGCGCATTGTGGATGTGGCTGATGAGGCGGCGGTAGAGCAATGCGTTAACGAGACCATCGCGCACTTTGGCCAGTTGGATGTGCTGTGCAACAACGCCGGGATCGCTGGAGGTGATTACAATATCGCCACCGAACAAAGCCTGGAGACCTGGCAGAAAATCATCGGCGTGAATCTTTATGGCGTGATGCTGTTCACCAAGTACGCCGCGCGCCAGATGCAGACCCAGGGCCAGGGCGCTATCGTCAACACCGCTTCGGTAGCCGGCATCCGCTCTGGCGCGGGTGGTAATGCCTACAGCGCGTCCAAGGCCGGCGTGATCAACTTCACCATGACCTCGGCCTGTGATCTGGGCCAGTTCAATATCCGTGTCAATGCCGTGTGCCCGGGTCTGATCGAGACCGGCATGACCAAGCCGGTATTTGATTATGCCCGCTCCAACAACAAGGAGCAGAAGCTCGGTGCTCGCTGCGAACTGCGCCGCTATGGCCGCCCTGACGAGATCGCTGGCGCCATCGCCTTCCTTGCTAGTGATGATGCCAGCTATGTGACTGGCCAGGCGCTGGCGGTGGATGGGGGGAATACCGCATCGCTCAACCTGCCGGGCATGAAGGTCTGATTCTACGCTGACAATGAAACCTGAGGCCCGAACCTCCGCCGTCCTCTCGGGTTCCGGAGATGATGGGGTTCGGCGCTTTGGTTAGGCTGGGTGATGAGTACAAGTCCGCTTGGATTCCCGCCTGCGCGGGAATGACGAAGTAGTCTAAGGAGAAGTGGGTTAGCTGTTCACCGCACCCTCCCTATGCCCGTCATTCCCGCGCAGGCGGGAATCCAAGCGGTGGTTCGCCAAGCGCTGCATCAACCAAATCCACCATTTCCGTTTATGAAACCAATGGCCCCTCAGTGAGCCCAATCAGCATCCGAGGTAAAATCCCGTTCAGCAATCAAGCGGAGCCCCTAATGCCTACCACCGACGACCTGTTCGCCGACTCGACCCCTGCCGCGCCCGAGCAGATAGCTGAGGGCGCCTGGTTACTGCGTGGCTTCGTATTGAATGAAGCGGACCGGCTACTTGACGCCATTAGCCAAGTCGCCAGCCAGGCGCCCTTCCGTCACCAGATCACGCCCGGGGGCTACAGCATGTCCGCCGCCATGAGCAGCTGCGGTGAATGGGGTTGGGTGACTGATCGTCAGGGCTACCGTTACAGCACCACGGATCCGCTGACAGACCAACCCTGGCCAGCCATGCCGACACTGCTGCGACAGGTTGCGATCGATGCGGCATCCGCTAGTGGATACGAAGACTTCAATCCTGACGCCTGCCTGATCAACCGCTATGAAACCGGTGCGAAAATGGGCTTGCATCAGGACAAGGATGAAGCGGACTTCAGCGCCCCTATCGTCTCCATATCACTGGGAGCACCTATCAGCTTCATGTTTGGTGGCTTGGCGCGCACCGACAAAACGTCGCGCTGGAAACTTGAGCACGGGGATGTAGTGGTATGGGGTGGAAAAAGCCGGTTGTTTTTCCACGGCGTTGCGCCACTGGGTAAACGTGCTGAACATCCGCAGACGGGCCCGATGCGCTATAACCTGACGTTTAGAAGGGTTACCTGAGACACCCGAAGCTATACAGGCTTTGGAGACTATTCAGGCCATTGACACCAGACGAAGATGGCCGAGCTTCAACCTGAGCTGCGGAGTCGGCAAAGACCCGCTGTTCAAGTGAAACTCGATCATCCCGTATCAGCCTCCGATGGTCGGGGTGCGCTTAGAAACACTCCGCCGGCATATCCAGCGTGGTCCGGTCGGCATCCCGCAATACGGCTGCCAACGCCAGCGGCTTGGGCAGTTCGTAGCGCAGGAAGTACTCACAGGCCGCCAGCTTACCCTGATAGAACGCCTTTGGCCGCTCTCCGCCCTGCTGCAATCCCTTCAGCGCGGTTTCCGCCTGACGCAACCACAGCCAGCCAACTACCACATGGCCGAAGCATTCCATATACAGATAGGCATTGGCCAACGCCCGTTCCGGATCGCTCTTGCGCAGGGCCTGCAGCGCGTCGGTCACTTCTTCAAGGGTCGCCAGCGCATCGCTCAGCAGTTTGGCCTGCGCAGCCAGTTCGGTCGCCGAGCCGCAGCTGTCCAGTGTGGCGCGAATCCGGCCCAGCAGCGCTTGGTAGAAGCGCCCGTCCTGCATGGCTACCTTGCGGCCCAGCAGGTCCTGACCTTGAATGCCATGGGTGCCTTCGTGGATCGGATTCAGGCGGTTGTCACGGTAGAACTGTTCGACCGGGTACTCTCGGGTATAGCCGTAGCCGCCGTGCACCTGGATCGCCAGGCTGTTGGCTTCCAGGCAGAACTGCGAGGGCCAGGATTTGACGATCGGCGTGAGCAGATCATTCAACCCTGCGGCCTCCTCGCGAACGGACGGATCATCCGCGTGCTTCTTCTCGTCGATCAGCGTCGAGGTAAACAGGCACAGCGCCAGTCCGCCTTCAACGAAGGCCTTCTGCGCCAGCAACATACGGCGCACATCGGCATGTTCAATTAGCGGAATCATCGGCGAAGCCGGATCACGCTCTTTCAAAGGCCGCCCCTGGCGCCGATCACGGGCGTATTCCAGCGCATGCAGGTAACCGGTGTAGCCGAGCATCACTGAACCCAGACCCACGCCGATGCGCGCCTCATTCATCATATGGAACATCTGCGCCAGGCCTTGATGCGGTTCGCCGACCAGATAACCCACCGCCCCGCCCTTCTCGCCAAAATTGAGCATGGTTGAGGTGGTGCCGCGGTAACCCATCTTGTGAATCAGGCCGGCCAGTTGCACGTCGTTGCGCTCGCCCAGGCTGCCGTCTTCATTGACCAGAAACTTGGGAACGATAAACAGCGAGATGCCTTTGACGCCGGGTGGCGCATCCTGCAGCTTGGCCAGCATCAGGTGCACGATGTTCTCGCTCAGCTCGTGATCGCCAGCGGAGATGAAGATCTTGTTGCCGGTGATCCTGTAGCTGCCGTCCTCGGCCGGAATAGCGCGGCTCTTGATATCGGCCAACGAGGAACCCGCATGCGGTTCAGTCAGGCACATGGTGCCGAAGAAGCGTCCCGCCATCATCGGCTCGGCAAAGCGCCGCTTATACTCTTCGCTGCCGTGAGCCATGATCAGGTTGCAGGCGGCGATGGTCAGCCCGGCGTAGGCCTGGGTGCTGACGTTAGCGCCTTTGATGATGCCGATACAGGTTTGCGCGACCACGGAAGGCAACTGCATGCCGCCGCGCTCGTAATCCTGCGAGGCGGCCATCAGACCGGTATCGCGCAGCACCACCAAGGCGGCGGCGACTTCCGGGCGAATGATGACTTTGCCGTTTTCGAAGCGTGGCTCGTTGGCATCACAGAGTGCGTTATGCGGAGCGAAGGTTTCAGCGCCGACCTTGAGTGCCAGCTCGATAGCGGCGTCAAAAGTGTCGCGGCTGTGGTCGGCATAACGGGGAAATTGGGTAAAGCGTTCGATATCCAGCAGCTCGTAGAGCAGAAAGGCCAGATCGTCGGTATTGATGATTTTTTGAGACATGGAAATTCCTCGGGAATGTCAGCGGCAAGTAGAAAAGCAAAACCCGAGCAGGGGCTCGGGCTTGCTTGTGGCTTGCGACTGTAGCTAGCCGCTGAGCTTTACAGTACTTCGAACAGGCCAGCTGCGCCCTGGCCACCACCGATACACATGGTGACGACGACGAACTTGGCGCCGCGACGCTTGCCTTCGATCAGCGCATGGCCGGTCAGGCGCGAGCCGGTCACACCGTAAGGGTGGCCAATGGCGATGGAGCCGCCGTTGACGTTGAGGTTTTCCATCGGAATGCCCAGCTTGTCACGGCAATAAACCACCTGGGAGGCGAAGGCTTCGTTCAGTTCCCACAGACCGATATCGTCCATGGTCAGGCCATTGCGCTTAAGCAGTTGCGGAATGGCGAAGACCGGGCCGATGCCCATCTCGTCAGGCTCGCAACCGGCGACGCTGAAACCGCGGAAGATGCCCATGGGTTCGATGTTCTGCTGCTCGGCAGAGGTGCTGTTCATAACCACGCAAACCGATGCACCATCAGACAACTGGCTGGCGTTACCGGCAGTGACAAAGTGCTCAGGGCCACGGACCGGCTGCAGACCTTGCAGCGCTTCCAGCGTGGTGCTCGGACGGTTGCACTCGTCCTTGACCAGGTTGACTTCCTTCTCGCTGATGTTGCCGGTCTCCTTGTCCTGAACCATCATCTTGACCAGGTAAGGCACGATCTCATCATCGAACTTGCCGCTTTCCTGACCGGCCGCAGTGCGCTGCTGGCTGATCAGCGCGTACTCGTCCTGAGACTCGCGGCTGATGTTGTAGCGGGCAGCAACAATGTCCGCAGTCTCGATCATGGACATGTACAGATCAGGCTTGTTTTCTTTGATCCACTGGTTAACACCGTGGAAGTTGTTCAGTTTGTCGTTCTGGCACAGGCTGATGGATTCGACGCCACCGGCGACGATGGCCGGAATCTTTTCGCTGACGACGCGCTGGGCGGCAATCGCGATGGACTGCAGGCCGGAGCTGCAGAAACGGTTGATCGACATACCGGCAGTAGTCACCGGCAGACCGCCACGGATCGCGGCCAGACGCGCCATGTTCTTGCCCTGAGCGCCTTCGTGGAAAGTCGCGCCGAGGATCACGTCTTCAACCAGTGATGGGTCGATACCCGCGCGCTTGACCGCGTGCTCGATAACATAGCCAGCCATGTCGACACTGTGCGTGTTGTTCAGGGCGCCGCGATAGGATTTGCCCAGTGCGGTACGGGCCGTGGATACAATAACTGCGTCAGACATGATGTCGCTCCTCTCAAGTATTCAGATGACGATTATTCAAATGACAATAAGTGCGCCAGGCGAACCTGGCGCGGATTCAGATCAGGTTATCAGGCCGGCTGGGCCTGCTTATCACCCCAGCGGACCAACGTTTCGCGGGCTTCACGATAGGGTTTCAAGCCCATCCACAGGAGCACGACCGATGCCATGGTGATGATACTGGCTACCCAGAATATCGAATAGCGTACGGCCATGTCGTCCATGAACACGTAGTCGGTCACCATCGCTACTGCGGTTGGCCCAATACCCAGGCCAATCAGGGTGACGGTGAACAGATAGATAGCCGAGGCCTGACCGCGCATGGAGTTAGGCATGACCTCCTGGATCGCTGCCGGTGCAACACCGAAGGGCATGGCGACAGTGAACACGTTGAAGAACATCACGATCCAGACAATCGTCAGATCATCGATCAGGAAAACCACGTTGCAAGCCAGCGTCAGTACCGCAGCGAGCACGCCGACCCGCATGTTCGAGTCAGTGTAGCCGCGCTTGGCCAGATAATCTGCCAACCGCCCGCCAAATACGATACCCAGTGAGCCGGCGACCATCACAATACTGCCGTAATACATACCCACTTCGCCAGGGGTCAAGCCGTGGTTACGGATAAAGAAGGTCGGGATCCAGGCCGAGGCGCCATAAGAAGCGAACGACAGACAGGCAAACCCGAAGTTGTGGCAGAGCACGGTTTTACGGATGCTCATCAGATAGGCGCCAACGTCTTTCAGCGGGACCGCGACACCCGCACCCACGCCTTTACGCACAGGCTCCTTGAGGGCCAGAAGCACAAAACAGAAGGCGATGCCCGCCGCGCCGAGAATCAGGAAAATAAGCTGCCAGGGACGGACCATGCCAACGATTGGCAGCAGCACATCACCCTTGGCCGAAGCGAAAGTCACCACCATCCCGCCGAGTAGAAAGGCCATACCAGCGCCCAGGTAGATCCCCATGGAATAAACACTGATCGCCGTGGCGCGCTTTTCCGGCGGGAAGCTGTCAGCCATCAATGAGTAAGCAGCCGGAGAAAGAGCTGCTTCACCGGCGCCAACACCGATACGGAACAGCACAAAGTGCCAATACTGTTGCGCTAGACCACAGGCTGCGGTCATCAAACTCCAGACAAACACGCCGAAACCGATCAAGCCCTTGCGGCTTTTACTGTCGGCAATACGGCCCATGGGGATACCGCAAATAACGTAGAAAATGGCGAACGACAGGCCCATCAGCAGGCTCATCTGGGTATCGTTAATATCGAGATCGCGACGAATCGGAGCAACTAGCAGGTTGAGAATTTGCCGATCAATAAAAGACAGCACGTAGCACAACAACAGAATGGAGACGGTGCCCCAGGCTCGGGCAGTTGTTGGGTACAAACTATTATTGTTGGGCACGATCAACTCCGTCCGGGCGAGGAATAATTAGTGTCAAAAAAGATTATCAGGTTCGCAGTGCGAAAGTCGATTCCGAAAACGATCGATTGACCAGTTACATGCGGGTCCATCAGCGCCAGCTATAACCCCGCTGCGGCAACGCCCGCCCAGTGGCCGCGATCGTCAGACGATAGTGGCTGTAGAAGATCCGGAAACAGACTAAGCTGACGCCACTGCACACAGGACAGACAATGAATCGACCGCTTGTTTTGGCCGGAGCGGGTCACGCGCATCTGGTGACACTGCGGCGCTGGATAGATATTGGATTTCGCCCGCCCCCGGGCACGCTGCTGATCAATCCTACGCCGGCGGCCTGGTACTCGGGAATGATGCCAGGGCTGTTAGCCGGCCGGTTTGACGCGGCTGATTGTGCTATCGAGCTTGCACCGCTCTGCCATGCCTGCGGCATTGAATTGCAACTGGGTCAGCTAAGCATGCTGGATGCGGATCAACGCATCCTGCAGCTGACCGATGGCAGCCAGTCGAGTTTTGCCCTGCTGTCGTTGAATACCGGTTCGATCCCGCCGCTACCCGATTCAGTCGATGACAGTGTCAGGGTACTGCCAGCCAAACCCTTTCCCGCCCTGCATGAGGCCTGGAAAACCTGGCACCAGCACGTGGAAACAGCGCCAACATCCATCGCCGTATTGGGCGGCGGGCCGGCGGCGTTCGAATTGGCCCTTGCCGTGCGCGCCAGCCTCCCGTCTACCGAGGTGACGTTGATCTGCGCGTCCAGCTTGCTTGCAACGCATCCGTCCGCGTTGCGCGATCGAGCCTGCCGGCTGTTGGAGCAGCGTGGTATCCAGCTGATTGAACAGCAGAGCGTTAGCCGCGTCGCGGATGGCCAGTTGTTCAATGGCGCTCAGCCCTTGCTGCGATGTGAGGCGGTTATAGCCGCCACCGGAGCCAGTGCTCCCGCGTGGCTGCGCGACAGCGGACTTGAAGTAGACGGTGGCGGCTTTGCGCGTATCAGTCCGAGCTTGCTGAGCACCAGCCACTCCGGAATTTTCGCCTCGGGCGATTGCGCCAGCCTGGCAGGCGCACTGCGCTCGGGCGTTTATGCGGTGCGCCAAGGCTCGTTTCTCGCTGACAATATCATCAACCTACTCCAACGCCAGCCGATGCGGGACTATCAGCCGCAGCCACAGGCTTTGGCCTTGCTGGCCAGCGCCGACGGTGGCGCACTGATGAGTTACGGCCGCTGGAGCGCATCAGGGCGTGTGCTGGGCTGGTGGAAGGACCGGCTGGATATCGGTTTCATGAAGCGGCATCGTTTGGGATAAACGCCATCTGCGCGGGACGGTTTGCGGTAGACCAAAGGCGGATGGTCAGTATGGCTGAGTGCCGCGCATAATCAGTCTTTGAGCCGTGATTGGCCGCGCTGCAACAACAGCACTGAGTCACCGGCGCCACCATGATGTACTGGCCAAGGAAGAGCGCCATGCTGAAAGGTTCGAATAATAAAATATTTTGCCTCATCGCCCAGTTGCTGATCCTCGTCGCTGGCGCTGTCTACCTGGGCCCGCAGATCCTCTGGTTTGCCATGCCCTTGTCTGTGCTGCCCTGGCTAACCCAGTTGCGACGCTCAGACGCCAACGCAGCCACGAGTAGTGCCAACAGCCTCGAAGAGCTGGCCAGAAAGTTATCCCAGTCCACTTGCCGTAACGCCATTGCTGCAGCCGAGGTGTCCTACTCGGTCGAGCAATTGGCTGGGCGGATATCCTCACAGCTCGCCGCGACCACTCAGGCCGCCAGCAACGCCGGCGCGATCGCGCAACAGGTAGAACAAACTGCAAGCTACGCCGATAACGCCGATCATGCCGCAGAAGCGGCACTAGCCAGCAGTGCTTCGGGTAAACAGGCCCTGGACGACACTACCGCCCTGATGCAGCAACTGGCGAGCAAGGCCGATGACAGCCTGACCATGCTTGCGCAGTTGAACGAACGCGCGGCCAAGATAGTGCAGGTGACCCAGGTCATCGAAGGCATTGCCAGTCAGACCAATCTATTGGCACTTAACGCCGCCATCGAAGCGGCGCGGGCCGGCGACATGGGCCGCGGTTTTGCGGTGGTGGCGGACGAAGTTCGCGCACTGGCCAGCCGCACCAGTCAGTCGACCTCCGAAGTCTCCACCATCATCGACGAGATGCACCAGCAAGCCGGACGCGTCACCGCCAGCATCAATGACCTGACCGGGCAGATACAGGCCGGCGTACAGCTGATTGAGCAGGCTGACGGACAATTGGCCGGCATCAATCAACAAGGCGATGCGGTCAAACAGGCTACCACGCTGATTGCCCACAGCAGCGCGGCCAATCGCGATCAGTTGGATAGTCTGTCCGCGGCGGTTGAGCAGGTCAGGTCAGATCTGGCGGGCAGTGATGAGCAGACACGCCTGCTCGGCAATGAAGCCAACCATCTGGTGGAAATTGCCGAACAGGTCAGCGAGGTGCTGGCCGAGGTCGCGCTGGATCCTTACCACCAGCGCTGTTTCGAAGCGGCGCAGGCAGGGGCCAGGGCGATAGAAGAACGTTTCGAGGCGGATATTCAGAGTGGCGATTTGAGCCTGGAGCAGTTGTTCAATACAACGCTCAAGCCCATTCAGGGCACCCAGCCGCAGCAATACACCAGCGAGTTCGATGCTTACACCGATCAGGTACTACCCGCGATTCAGGAGCCGCTGCTGCGCGACAACCCTGCGCTGGTCTACGCCATAGCCACCACCATCGCCGGCTACGTACCCACCCACAACAGCGCTTTCTGCGCCCGCCCGAACGGCAATCTGCAGCACGATACCCAGTACTGCCGAACCAAACGCCTGTTCAATGACCGCACCGGTTCGCGCTGCGGTAGCCATGAAAAAACTCTGCTACTGCAGACCTATAAGCGCGATACCGGGGAGATCATGCATGATCTGTCCGTGCCGATTCGTGTGCGAGGACGGCATTGGGGTGGGATCAGGTTGGGCTATCGTCCGGAGGTGGTGTGAGCTGGGCTGCAGTGTAGTTGGCCAGACCGCTTGGATTCCCGCCTGCGCGGGAATGACGTGCTAGAAACAGAGCAGTGCAGGCCAGCTCACACCGGCTCCTGTTGTCAGCCCTACTCCCTGAACCCAACCGCAACAATGGATCCCCGCGTTCGCGAGGATGACGGCAGCGCACCACCGCACTCCATCCCACGCACCGTCATTCCTGGCAGGCGGGAATCCATGCGGATCTTGGCCTCCTGCACCGAGCCAACCACCCCTCACAGCCAACGCCAAGATCAGACCCAACAATGGATCCCCGCCCTCGCGAGGATGACTGCGAGAAAAACCACCGCACTCTATACCCACTCAGTCATTCCGTGTTCGTGAGCATGGGGGAGAACATCACGGCACTCCCCCACACACCGTCATTCCCGCGCAGGCGGGAATCCATTTTGACCTTGGTGTTGATGTTCGGGAGGAGAATACGGGCGTGCTGTTATACAGAGCGACACGCGAGTCTAAGCAGCCTGACGTGGATCAGCCAATTCCAATAACCGCTGCTCGATCACATCCGCCTGCACTTCCCGGCGCAACTGCGCGAATAACTCGGTCGCTTCTGGATACTGCCGCGTCATCAGACTCAGCCACTGCTTGATTCTACCTGGCGAGTGCCGGTCGATCATGCGCCCGCGGGTCTGGGTGAAGAACTCGGCGATCCACGGCAGTAGCGCCTGCCAGTCCATCGGTTCAACCAATTGCCCTGCGCGGGCAAGACTGATCCGCAGCGCCAGATCCGGCTGCACCACTAAACCGCGGCCGATCATCACCGAGTCACAGCCGCTGATGGCCTCTATGCGCTGATGATCGGCCTGGTCCCAGACCTCGCCATTGGCAATCACCGGCACTTTTACCGCTTCACGAATACGCGCAATCCACTCCCAATGCGCCGGAGGTTTGTAGCCGTCCATCTTGGTCCGGGCATGTACGGCGATCTCTGCGGCGCCCGATTCTGCCAGCGCCTGAGCACAGTCCAGGGTCAGGCTGGTATCGCTGTAACCCAGGCGCATCTTGGCCGTCACTGGAATCCCCGCGGGGGTGGCGGCGCGTACAGCGGTGACGATACGCGCCAGCTGCTCAGGCTCGCGCAGCAGAGTGGCGCCACCACCGTGACGGTTGACCGTCTTCGCCGGGCAACCAAAATTCAGATCGATCGCAGGCGCACCCCATTGCGCTAGCTGCGCGGCATTGACGCCCAACCAATGGGCATCCGATCCAAGCAATTGAGGGTGTACGGGTACGCCGGCGCGGGTCTTCCAGCCATGGTGCATTTCCGGAATAAAGCGCTCTACTGTGCCGAGATTCAATGCGGTATCCGT
Organism: Halopseudomonas laoshanensis; assembly: GCF_008365385.1. GTDB lineage: Bacteria > Pseudomonadota > Gammaproteobacteria > Pseudomonadales > Pseudomonadaceae > Halopseudomonas > Halopseudomonas laoshanensis. The sequence goes on from NZ_QOVF01000002.1 coordinate 34,842, forward strand.
CACGCGCATAAATTCGCTGACACAGCGATCAATGCCGCCGATACGAGTCAAGATATCGCGCATGGGTGGATCGACCAGACCTTCCATAGGTGCCAGTACAATACGTGGCAGGCTCCGCGCAGCCGCAGTGTTATCGCTCAAGGCTCGATACCATGGTCTTTGAGCAGATCCAGCAGACCTTGCTCATCTAACACCGGAACGTTGAGTTGCTCGGCCTTGGCCAGCTTGCTGCCCGCACCCGGCCCGGCAACCACACAATGGGTCTTGGCTGATACGCTGCCTGCCACCTTGGCCCCCAGGCTTTCCAGATAATCCTTGGCCACATCACGTGAGAAGGCTTCCAGGCCGCCGGTCAGTACCCAGGTCTGGCCGCTCAGTGGCATACCTTCGCTTTGCGCGGCGCGGGGGCTGTCCCAGTGCATACCGAAGGCCTTCAGTTGCTGCTCAATCTGCAAAACCCGTTCGCGGCGCTGGGCATCGGCGAAGTAGTCGCGCAGTCCGGTCTGGGCCTTCTCGGTAAAACGCTCTACTCGCTTCAGCTCCAGCCAGTCAGCCTGCATGATCGCTTCCAGGCTGGTAAAACTGGCGGCCAACCGCTCTGCACCGGTTTTCGCTACCCCAGGAATCTCCAGGCGGGTGATAAATTCGGCGAGACTGACGCTGGCGGCCAGTTCCGGATTGAGCTCGCCCTCCTCCTGCAGCACCAGGCCGCGCTCCAGCAACTGGCGTATCACCGTCTGATTATGCTCGTCGTCAAAGAACGCGTGAATCTCGTGGGCGACTTCCATCCCTACATCCGGCAGATACACCAGTACCTCAGGCAAGGCCTGACTGATGCGCTGCAGCGAACCCAGCGAGCGTGCCAGGAGCTTGGCGGTTTCCTCACCGACATCGGGAATACCCAGCGCATAGATAAACCGCGCCAGCGTGGGTTGTTTGCTGTCCTGAATTGAGCCAAGCAGGTTCTTGGTGGAGATTTCGGCAAAGCCTTCCAGCGCTAGCACCTGCTCGTAGGTCAGCAGATACAAGTCGGCAGGCGAGCTGACCAGCCCGGTATCGACTAGCTGCTCGACAATCTTCTCACCCAGCCCATCGATATCCAGCGCGCGCCGCGAGACAAAGTGAATGATCGCCTGCTTGAGCTGCGCCTGACAGGTCAGCCGTCCGACGCAGCGGTACACCGCGCCTTCACTGACAGTCTCCCGGCCCCGGCCACGTTTGATCAGTTGCGTACGCTCAACATCCGAGCCGCAAACCGGGCATTGCTCGGGAATCTTTACAGGTCGCGCGTCCGCCGGCCGCATATCCGCCACCACCTGCATGACCTGCGGAATCACGTCGCCAGCGCGGCGGATGATGACGCTGTCGCCAATCATCAACCCCAGCCGCGCGACTTCGTCCATATTGTGCAAAGTGGCGTTGGATACCGTGACGCCGGCAACCAGTACGGGGCGCAGGCGTGCGACAGGCGTGACCGCACCGGTGCGCCCGACCTGAAACTCGACGTCGAGCAGCTCGGTGATTTCTTCCATCGCCGGGAATTTATGCGCGATCGCCCAGCGCGGCTCACGCGCACGGAACCCCAGTTCGCGCTGATAAGCCAGTTTGTTGACCTTGAACACGACGCCGTCAATCTCGTAGCCCAGCGCGGCGCGGCGCTCGCCGATATCCCGGTAATACTCCAGGCACTCATCCACACCCGCGGCGAGCTTGAGCTCCTTGCTGATGCTCAACCCCCACTCGCGAAGCTGGTGCAGAATGCCTACTTGAGAATCCGGCAGTTCGCCGTCGACACGGCCAATGCCATAACAGCAGAATTCCAACGGACGTGCGCGAGTAATATTGGGATCCAGTTGACGCAGCGAACCCGCCGCAGCATTACGCGGATTGGCAAAGGTTTTGCTGCCGGCTTCGCGGGCACGCTCGTTCAGCGCTTCAAAACCGGCCTTGTTGATAAAGACTTCACCGCGCACCTCGAGTACTGCCGGCCAACCCTGCCCGCGCAGTTTCAGCGGCACATTGCGGATAGTGCGCACGTTGCTGGAGATATCCTCGCCCGTGCTGCCATCGCCTCGAGTAGCGCCCCGCACCAGTTGCCCATTTTCGTATAGCAAACTGACCGCCAGACCGTCGAGCTTGGGCTCACAACAGTATTCCACCGCTTCACCAGCGCCAAACAGATCACCTGCCGGCAGATCCAGCCCTTCACGAACTCGCCGATCAAAGTCGCGCATGCTTTGCTCATCAAAGGCATTGCCCAGGCTGAGCATGGGCACTTCATGCGCTACCGTACCGAAGGCAGACAGCGCAGCGCCACCCACGCGTTGGGTGGGCGAATCCGGGGTAATCAGGTCAGGCTGGGCTTCTTCGATTGCCTTGAGCTCGTTAAACAGGCGATCGTATTCCGCATCGGGAATCGAAGGTTCATCGAGCACGTAATAGCGATGGTTGTGGAGGTCAATCTGCTCACGCAATTCAATCGCACGGGCAGCCGGGTCCTGAGTTTGAGTCATGGCGAGTATCGGTCGGGAAACGAATGCCGATTGTACCCAATGGCGGAGTAGACGTCAGGCGTTAGCGCAGTTCTGCTGGAGACTTCGCGGCAAGGCGCCGCGAAGAGAAATAGCTACTTCAGCGGCGCATGCCGTAATGCTTGCGCTCGAACTCGGCGATGCGCAGGCGGTAGTGCTCAATGGTCTGGGCAGTGAGAACGCTGCGTTGATCGTCCTTCAGATCGCCACCCAGCTCGTGAGCCAGCTTACGTGCAGCGGCAATCATCAAATCCAGCGCCTGCTTGGGGTGCCGCGGACCGGGCAAGCCCATGAAAAAGCTGACGGCGCGCACGCGGGTGTGATCCATCTCGTCCAGATCAAACACACCCGGCTTCAGCGCGTTGGCCATGGAAAACAGCACATCGCCATTGCCGCTCATGCTTTCATGGCGATGGAATATATTCATTTCACCGTGGCGCAAGCCGCTTTCAAGGATGCTTTGCAGTAGCGCCGAGCCGGCAAAGCCGTCTTCGTCTCGGGCGATGACATTGATCACCAGCACTTCTTCAACCGGCGCTGCTTCCTTGGCGGGTTCTGGCTCTTTCGGCTGAATCGGCGCTTTGGGTTCGCGTGACTTCGCCGGCTTGGAAGGTTTACCTGTAACACCGCTGGCGGCCAGAGGATCAAGTAACACCGGCACGGGCTCTTCCAGATCCAGGCCTACCTGTTCTGGCTGGCGTTTTTCCGCAGGCATCTGCAGCGCCGGATCCGTATCGAAATCATCTTCGTCAAAAGACGGCTCCTCACGATCGAAACGCTCCTGGCGTTCATGCCGCCCAACAACGCGCGGCGGACCCAGCAGATCGGCGCCTTCTTCGGGATCGGGCAGGTCTTTGACGCTGCGATCCAGCTTGAAGCGGATTTTCGACCGCCCGCCCATACGCCGCCAGCCGTCGAATAGAATGCCGGCGATTACCAGTAGGCCGATAATGATGAGCCACTCACGCAAACCGAAATCCATGAATATTCTGACCCTGTTCTTCAGATTCTGTTCTGGCTCAAGCCCTTGGGCGCGAACCTTAAAGTAAGTTGATGCGGTGACATTAACATGCCCGCGTGCAGCTTTACACTGCTGCCAGCGCTGCAGCCTCTTCTACGTCTACTGTGACCAGCCTGGAGCAGCCAGGTTCATGCATAGTCACGCCAAGCAATTGGTCGGCCATTTCCATCGCGATCTTGTTATGCGTAATGTAAATGAATTGCACTCGCTTCGACATCTCTTTAACAATCCGCGCATAACGCCCCACGTTGGCGTCATCCAGCGGCGCGTCCACCTCATCCAGCATGCAGAAAGGCGACGGGTTGAGCTGGAAGATGGAAAACACCAGGGCAATCGCTGTAAGCGCCTTTTCCCCACCCGACAGCAGATGGATGGTGCTGTTCTTTTTTCCCGGTGGCCGGGCCATGATAGTCACGCCGGTGTCCAGCAGATCGTCGCCGGTCAGCTCCAGATAGGCGTGGCCGCCGCCGAACACCTTGGGAAACAGCGCCTGCAAACCATGATTGATCTTGTCGAAGGTTTCCTTGAAACGGCTGCGGGTCTCCTTGTCGATCTTGCGGATCACCTGCTCCAGCGTGCTGAGCGCCTCTTCCAGATCGGCGTTCTGCGCATCCAGGTAGCGTTTACGCTCGGACTGCTGCTGATATTCGTCGATCGCCGCCAGGTTGATTGCGCCCAGGCGCTGGATGCGCGCATCCAATTGGCCCAGCTGTTGCTCCCAGTCGGCTTCCGTCGCGTTCTCAGGTAGCAATTCCAGTACCGCTTTAAGATCGTAGCCTGATTCAAGCAACTGTTCCTGTAGCCCCTGGCGCCGAGTCTGCAGATCACGGGCGATCAGGCGCTGCTCGTCCAATTGCCCACGCAACAATTGAGCCTGTTGCTCGGCCTGTGCGCGGCGCCGATCCTGTTCGCGCATCTGTTGATCGACTGCTTCCAGCGCTTGCCGCGCCTGACTCAGATCCTTTTCCGCCTGAATACGCTGCTCAAGCAGCCCTTCCAGCTCCATGCGTTGATCTTCCTCGGGAGCCTGGCTTTCCTCAATGGTCATTTTCAGTTGTTCACGGCGCTCGCCCAGGCGTTCGGCCTGCGCGGTCAGGCGCTCAAGGCCCTGACTGGTTGAGTCCTGCTGAGCGCGTAAAGACTGGACCCGCAGCGCCAGCTGATGCGCCTTGTCCTTGTGTTGCCGGGCGTGCTGGCGAGCATGATCCAATCCCTCGCGAACCTGATCACGCTGGCGCAGCAGCTCTTCGCGCTGACCAGCATCGGCAGCCATATGATCCAGCGCTGCCTGCAAGGTCATCCGCGCTTCGCCGATCTGCTCCTGCTCGTCACTGCGCTGCGCCTTGATGTCTTCAAGGTCGTCGGTGATCCGCTGGCGCCGGGCGTTGACCTGCTCCAGGCGTACCTGGCGTGCTGACCACTGGGCTTTGAGATCGCCCTGCTCGCGGCTTTGACTGGCGAGCCCCTGCTGCAGGCCATCGCGCTGTTGTTCAAGCTGACGAATACGTTCGCGCAAGGCGTCAACGCGTCTGTTGTCCTCTTCCAGCGCAGCTTCCTGCTCGGCAGTGCGTGCTTCCAGAGTTTCGATTTCCTGCTGACGCGCCAATACACCAGCCTCGTTGGCCTCACCGCGCTGGTAACGTAACCAGTTCGGCCCCAGCCAGTGGCCCTCTAGAGTAATCACCGATTCATGCACGGCCAGCTCACTGCGCATGCCCAGCGCCTGCTCCAGGCTATCGGCGGTGCGTACTGCGCCCAGCCAGGCGCGCAGGTCGACCGGGCAGCGCACCTTGTCAAACAGGCTGGCCGGCGTATTCTTCACATCAGTCTTGGTGCTCGGGCGAGCATCCAGCAGGCGCAAACTGCCTTGATCAAAAGCACCCAGGGTTTCGGCAAGACTATCGAGACTGTCCAGACTCACTGCTTGCAGGTCATCACCGAGCACCGTCTCTACCGCGCGCTCCCAACCAGCCTCGACATGCAACTGCTCAGCCAGGTGTGGCAGACCCTGCAAGCCCTGCTCCTGCAACCATTGCTGCACACCCTGTCCATGATCAAGAGCGGCCTGCTGCAACGCCTCCAGGGATGCCAGCCGACCGCTGCTGCGCTGGATTTCACCACGGCGGATATCCCGTTCCTGATGCAGCGCGTTCAGGGTTTCGCGCTCTTGCTGAAGCCCTTCGGATAACTCCTCCAGCCGCTGCTGCTCGCTCTCGCTACGCAACTCAAGTTCGGCCAACTGCTCCCCGAGCTCGGCCAGTTCGTCGTCGAGAGGTCCGGACGTCAGGCCGCTGCGCTCGTCCTCAAGCCGCTGAATGCGCTCGCTAAGACGCTCGATGGCCTGTTCAAGGTGGCGAATCCGTGACTGTTCAACTTCCGCCTGTTGCCGCGGAGCTGCGGCCTGGTGATTGAACTGATCCCAGGCCGACTGCCAGCTTTGCATGGCTTCTTCGGCGCTCTGCAACGCACCGCTGGTGTCTTCATCCGCGGCGCTGGCCATTTCCAGCTCAGGTTCGATTTCAGCCAGTTCGTTCTGCAGGTCAGCGAGCAGGGCCTGATCCTGACTCAGATGGCTCTGCGCTTCCTGCCAGGCCTGCTCGGTCTGCTCCATATCGTCATACAGCTGACGCTGGCGGTCGCGGTTGAATTGCAGCACCTGCTCGATACGGCTGATATCTGCGCCAACACTGTAATAGCGCGCCTGCGCCTGATTGAAGGATTCGGTCAGATCTGCATGTTGGTCGCGCTGTTTTTCCACTTCGCTGTCGGCATTGCGCTGTTCGGCGATCAACGCCTCCATGCCGATCTCCAGCTCGCGCACCCGATGCTCGCGCTCCACCGTCTGGGCGTCCATCGCGCGCCAGCGCAGCGCCTGCAGTTGAGCCTTGAGCTGACGCTCCTCGGCTTTAAATTCCTTGTATTTCTCCGCGGCCTGGGCCTGGCGCTGCAGGTGCGCCAGTTGACGTTCCAGCTCTTCGCGTAAATCGGTCAGGCGCGCCAGGTTCTCGTGGGTACGGCGAATACGATTCTCGGTTTCGCGGCGGCGCTCCTTGTATTTTGAGATGCCGGCGGCTTCCTCGATAAACAGCCGCAACTCATCGGGCTTGGCCTCGATCAGTTTGGAGATCATGCCCTGTTCGATAATCGAGTAGCTGCGAGGGCCCAGACCGGTACCCAGGAAAATATCGGTAATATCCCGACGCCTGCACTTGGTGCCGTTCAGGTAGTACTGATTCTGCGCTTCGCGGGTGACCTTGCGGCGGATGGAGATTTCGTTATAGCCGGCATACTCGCCCTTGAGGGTGCCGTCGCTATTGTCGAAGATCAGCTCAATGGATGCCTGACTCACCGGCTTACGCGAGTTTGAGCCATTGAAGATGACATCGGTCATCGACTCACCGCGCAGATTCTTCGCCGAGCTCTCACCCATGACCCAACGCACTGCATCAATGATGTTCGACTTCCCACAGCCATTCGGGCCGACTACCGCGCCCATGTTGGTCGGAAAGAACACCGTGGTGGGGTCCACAAAGGACTTGAACCCCGCCAATTTGATGCATTTCAATCGCATTGAATCATCTGTCCTTGAGGATTGTCGCTTAAACCCGCATTTTTACCCACAAGCCAGGCAATGAGAAGCCCCAGTGCCGAAATACCCTGCCCGCAGTCATGCCAAGGGTGGTCAAGCAGTACCGGGTGCGGCAAAATTGCTGACATCCCGAAGCATCTCATTGACTACCTCGTTAAGCGAACACCTGCATGCCCTTGCCAGCGGATATGGATCAGCTCTACAGCAGCCTGATGGAAGAAGAGGATACCCGCGTTTGCAAGGATATCCCCGAGAGTGCCTGCAGCAACGTCCCACAAAACTTTTTCCGTCAGGTCGCGGCCACCACCCTGACCAGCCTGGGCGATACCCTTACCAACCCGAAGACTACCTTGGCCTGGTTGATGGGCATTGTCGGGGCACCCGTGGCGCTAGTGGCCTGGCTGGTACCGATCCGCGAATCGGGTTCCATGCTGCCACAGTTGTTCATAGCTGCTTACGTCAGGCAGATGCAGAAGCGCAAGAGGGTATGGATCGTCGGCAGCCTGATACAGGCCGCCGCCCTGCTGGCGATGGGCGCTGCCGCATGGCTCAGCACCGGCTTGCTGGCCGGGTTGCTGATCCTCGGCTGTCTGGTGGTGTTCAGCCTGGCGCGTGGCTTGTGTTCGGTGGCGAGCAAGGATGTGATTGGCAAAACCGTGCCCAAGACCCGCCGCGGTCGTTTGAATGGCCTGGCCAGCAGCCTGTCGGGGTGGCTGGCCCTGGCTTTCGGCATCTATTGCATGATCTGGCCGCCTGCCGACGACAACACGCTGTTCTACGCCGCCTTGCTGGTCATTTCGGCGTTGCTCTGGGTTGCGGCCAGCCTGATTTACACATTGATAGACGAAGCGCCAGGCGCCACTGAGGGCGGTGAGAACGCCGTACGTCAGGCCCTGGGCAAGATCAGTCTGCTGCGCGATGACGCGCCCTTCCGGCGCTTTGTGATTACCCGTGCGTTGCTGCTCTGTTCTGCGTTGTCCGCGCCCTATTACGTGTTGCTCGGGCAGGAACTGAACAGCAGTCTGGGCATGCTCGGCGCCTTTCTGGTCGCCAATGGCCTGGCCAGCAGCTTGAGCGCCATGTTCTGGGGGCGCATGGCTGACAAATCGAGCAAGCAAGTGCTGATCCGCGCGGCCTTCCTGGCCAGCCTGCTCGGCCCGGCAGTGGTGGCGGTGCACCTGTGGGTCGAGCTGCCGCAGATGATTCACGCCTGGCTGTTCCCGGTCGCTTTCTTCGTTCTGGGGATTGCCCATGCCGGCGTTCGCGTCGGCCGCAAGACCTACGTTCTGGACATGGCCGGTGGCAATAAACGCACAGACTATGTCGCCGTCGGCAACAGCATCATCGGCTTGCTGTTACTCTTTACCGGTCTGTTTGGCCTGCTCAGCTCGCTGATTGGCGCGGCCGGCATGTTGGTGTTGCTATCCGCCATCGGTCTGGCCGGCGCCTTGCTATCCTTTACCCTTAACGACGTTCAGTCCTGAGCGCCATCACCTCTGTTAGCGGAAGCCTTCCATGTCTATCGATGCATCCTCCGATGCCCCTCAGGGTCTGCCAGCCAGCCGTATCATCGGCCTGATCCTCGGCACCCTGTTCCTGCTCGCCACCCTGGTATTTCCCGCTCCGGGTGGCATGTCCAACGAAGCCTGGCTGGCCCTGGGCATGATGCTGTTGATGGCAACCTGGTGGTCCACCGAGGCCATCGCCATTCCAGCCACCGCGTTGCTGCCCATCGTGCTGATTCCGGCACTCGGCCTGGGCTCGGTCGCCAGCGCTACCACACCCTATGCCAACCCGATCATATTTCTGTTTATGGGCGGTTTTGTACTCGGCCTGGCCATGCAGCGCTGGAACCTGCACAAGCGCATTGCACTGATGACGCTGCTCGCGGTGGGAAGCCAGCCCCGTCGGCAGATAGCCGGATTCATGATCGCCACCGCCTTTCTGAGCATGTGGGTGAGCAACACCGCGACGACCATCATGATGCTGCCCATCGGTCTCTCCGTCATCAGCATGATGGGCAATGCCAATCCGGAGGCCGTGCGCCGTTTTGCCACCGCGCTGCTGCTGGCGATCGCCTATGCCGCGAGCGTGGGCGGCATTGCTACCTTGATCGGTACCCCGCCGAATGCGCTGCTGGCAGCCTATCTGGCGGAAAATCAGGGCATCGAAATCGGTTTCGCCCAGTGGATGCTGATCGGCGTGCCGGTGTCAGCTTCCATGCTGGTAGCTATCTGGTTCTGGCTGGCGCGTAAGGACTTCGGGCTTGGCGAGCAGTCCGAGCATAGCTCGCAAGGCCTGCGTGAGCAGTTGCATGCGCTGGGCCCCATGAGCCTGGGCGAGAAGCTGGTGGGCATCGTATTTGTCTCAACCGCGCTGGCCTGGATATTCCAGCCACTGCTGTCGGCCAGTCTGATTCCCTGGCTGAACGACACCGTTATTGCCATTGCCGCCGCTATCATCATGTTTCTGATACCCGTACGGGCAAGAGACCGGGTGTTTCTAATGGACTGGGAGACGGCCAAGGAAATGCCCTGGGGCGTACTGCTGCTGTTCGGTGGTGGCCTGGCGCTGGCGGGTGCGATCAGCAGCTCCGGCCTGGCGACCTGGATCGCCGAAAGCCTGGGTGTGCTGGATATGCTCTCGGCACTGTTGATGATCGGACTGGTGGTTACGGTGATCATCTTCCTCACCGAAGTCACCAGTAACACTGCGACGGCTGCCGCTTTCCTGCCGCTGCTTGGCGCGCTGGCCATGTCCCAGGACGTGTCGCCGATCTTCTTCACCGTACCCGCCGCGATAGCCGCCAGTTGCGCCTTCATGATGCCGGTTGCCACGCCGCCGAACGCGATTGTGTTTGGCAGCGGGCATATGCATATCAGTGACATGATCAAGGCAGGGTTTGCGTTAAACCTGATCGGCATAGTGCTGGTGACTTTTGCCGGCTACGCGCTGGTGGGCTGGGTATTCGGGGTCTAGAGAGGGTCGATTGAGAGGGTAGATTAAGAGGCCGATTGCGCCGTGCATTACACGACGCAATCGGGATTTCAGGGAGCCGGCGTCAGGGCTTGATCAATAGTCAGCAGCACTGCCTGCTGGCCACCTACGGTAACGTCATCTACCTGACCCTGGTGCGTACCCTGCAGCGCGTCGCCGGTCGGCGACAGGCGCGCAGTCAATTGCAGCACCTGCCCTTCGCTGAGTTCAACGTCAGGCAGCATCGCATCAGCACTGCTGAGCACCACATCCACCGGCAGATCCGCCACGCTGAAGCGCCGCGCTACCAGAGGCATCGGCGGGCCGGCAGGGTCACGGGCGAACACGAACACCACCGCATCTGGATCGGCCTGCTCAGCCACCTCTGCGCTCAGCTCAAGGCGCAACGTGATCACCTCACCGGCTGGTTGCTCCGCCTGGGCCGGTAGCTCACCGCCTGCGGCAGTGATTCGCTGACGCGCCCGATCAATACCACCCTGAATAGCCAGCGCTCCGTCGCTGCCCGGACGCATGCCGGTCAACAGCCGCTGCCAATATTCGATGGCTCCTGGGTAGTCGGCGCTTTCAAACGCCGCGATACCCAGTAGACCCAACGCCGTGGGCTCGTTGGGCTCCAGTTCCAGCGCCTTGTCCAGAGCCGCTACCGCGGCGCTGTCCAATTCGTTACCGGCGGCGAAATAGCGTGCCTGGGCTAGTTGCGCAAGTACTTCCGGGCGCTCGCCAAGACGTTCCAGGCTTTGGCCGAAGGCGTCTACTGCCAGATCGGGTTGCTGCGCCGACAGATACGCCCTGCCGAGCATATACCAGGCCTCGCCATTTTCCGGCTGGACCTCGGTAATACGCTGCATGCGATCAATCATCGCTTCCAGACTCTCCGGCTGCGGGCTGGTTTGCATTTCCCGGTAGAGGCTCAGGCCTGCCGGGTTACCCCAGGCAAAGTACAAACCGACCACGATAACCGGTAGCAGACCAGCGGAGACGATCAGCAGCCAAGGGCCGCCGCGACGCCGGGGGCGCTCGGCGCTCTCATCCCGCGCCGTGTCCTCAAGCAGCAGGCGACTGGCTTCTTCCAGAGCCGAATCGCGTGCCGCCACTGTGAGATCACCAGCGGCCACCTGTGCGTCGAGTTCTGACATGCGCTCCTGATAGAGCGCGACGTTCAGCGCAGTACGGTCGACCCGCTTGTATTGACGATGTTTCCACAGCGGCCAGATGACCGCCAGTACAGCCACTACCAGCAACACCACACTCAATAGCCAAAAATCAGTCATGGGGCGACTTCTTCTCCAACAGGGATTTCAACCGTTGCTGCTCATCGGCATTCAGATGTTGATCGGCGGTGCTACGCAGGGCGCGCTGGCGGCGCCGCAACATGACCACCAGGCCGATAAAACCAGCGAGCAGAAAAACCGCCGGGGCAAACCAGAGCACCGCGGTCTGCGCCGTCAGCGCCGGTTTATAGCGGACGAAATCGCCGTAACGCATGACCATGAATTCGACAATCTGATCATTGCTCTGCCCCTCATCAAGCATGCGAAAGATCTCGCGGCGCAGATCATTGGCAATCGGCGAATTGGAATCAGCAATGTTCTGGTTCTGACACTTGGGGCATCGCAGCTCGCCACTCAATTGATAAAAACGCGCGCGCTGCTCTTCGGTATCAAACTCGTAGGTATCTATCGCAGCCAGGCTGGCAGGTACAAACGCCAACACGGCCAGTAGCAAAAACAGTCGGCGGATCATGGTTGAGCCTCATCGACCAGCGCCTGATAACGTGGCGCCAGTTCGGATTGCCAGACGCGCTCGTCGATCACGCCGATAAATTTGTAGCGGATCACGCCCTCGGCATCGACCAGGAAGGTTTCAGGCGCGCCATACACACCCAGGTCCAGCCCCAGACGCCCTTCGGGATCGCTGATATTCAACTGGTAGGGATTGTGCAGGTCCTGCAGCCACTTGCGCGCCGACTCGGTGTCATCCTTGTAGTTGACGCCGTGAATCACCACACCCTGTTCAGCCAGCTTATTCAGCACCGGATGCTCAACCCGGCAGGCAACGCACCAGGTCGCCCAGACATTGACCAGCGAAGGCTGACCCTTGAGGTCTTCCATGCTGATGTCCGCCTCGCCTTCCTGCACCGAATTCAGTTGGAAGGCAGGGAAAGGTTTGCCAATCAGCACTGATGGCAGGTCTTCGTTATCCAGGTAGAGTCCCTTGAACAGGAAAACCAGCAGCAGTAAAAACACGGCCAGCGGTAACAGCATCAATGCGCGTTTCATGCGTTACCCTCCACAGCCACTGCTGCAGCCTTGCGCTGACGACCGCGCAACCGATAGCGCTTGTCGCTGGCGGCCAGCAGGCCGCCAAAGGTCATGAACAACGCGCCCAGCCAGATCCAGCGCACAAAGGGTTTGATGTGCACACGCATGGCCCAGGCGTCACCGCCGAGCGGTTCGCCCATGGCGACGAACAGGTCGCGGGTCAGACCAGCGTGAATCGCCGCCTCGGTCATCAGCTGATTCTGTACGGTGTACAGGCGTTTCTCCGGACGCAGGGTGGTTATCTGCCGACCATCCCTGAAGACGTTGACCACCGCTTTGTCCGACTCCCAGTTGGAGCCTTCCAGGTGGCGCACACCTTCAAACTGAAAGCTGTAACCACCCAGCTCCAACTGATCACCCGGCACCATGCGCAGGTCGCGCTGGCTGTCGAACAGGCTCGCGCCTACAACGCCCACTGCGCAGACGGCGATGCCGATGTGCGCGAAGGTCATGCCCCAGTAACTGCGGGTAAGGCCCCTGAGGCCGGTGACGGTGCCCTTGTGGCGAATCTTGTTGCGTATATCCTTGATGCTCATGCCAACCACCCAGAACACCAGCAGGAGCATGCTGCCGACAGCCAGTTGGTGATCGCCGATCCATACCGCCAGAGCGACGGCGGCAATGGCCGCACCGACCAGCACCCACTTGAGCTGGCTGAACAACCATTTCACCGGCGTGTCCTTCCAGCGGCTGAGCATGCCCACGCCCATAGCCGCCATCAGCAGCGCCATCAATGGCAGGAAGAGCGCGTTGAAATACGGCGGGCCGACCGATACCAGCGTACCGCTGACGGCATCCAGCACCAGCGGATACAGGGTACCGAGCAGAATCATCAGCGCGGCCACCACCAGAATCACGTTATTGATCAGCAGAAAGGTTTCCCGCGACCAGAGTGCAAAGCCGATCTGACTCTTGACCACCGGCGCGCGCAGCGCATACAGCAACAGCGAGCCACCGACGACGACCAGCAGAAAACCGAGAATGAATACGCCGCGCTCGGGATCGGTAGCAAAGGCGTGCACCGAGGTCAGTACCCCGGAGCGGACCAGGAACGTACCCAACAGGCTAAGCGAGAAGGTGGCAATCGCCAGCAGCACCGTCCAGCTTTTGAACACACCGCGTTTTTCAGTCACTGCCAGCGAATGGATCAGCGCCGTACCCACCAGCCAGGGCATAAAGGACGCATTTTCCACCGGATCCCAGAACCACCAGCCGCCCCAGCCAAGCTCGTAATAGGCCCACCAGGAGCCAAGCGCGATACCCAGCGTCAGAAAAGCCCAGGCAATAATGGTCCAGGGGCGCGACCAGCGCGCCCAGGCCGCGTCCAGCCGACCGCCGAGCAGCGCGGCGATGGCGAAGGCAAAGGCCACAGAGAAGCCGACGTAACCCATGTAGAGCATCGGCGGGTGGACGATCAGGCCGAAATCCTGCAGCAGCGGATTCAGATCGTTGCCATCCGCCGGGTAGAACGGCAGTTGCCGATCGAAGGGGTTGGAGGTCATCAGCATGAACAGCAGAAAACCGACGCTGATCATGCCCATCACGGCCAGCACTCGGCTGAGCATCTCGTCGGGCAGATCGCGGGAGAAAATCGCAACGGCCAGTGTCCAGGTTGCGAGAATCAGTGCCCAGAGCAACAGGGATCCCTCGTGCCCGCCCCATACCGCGCTGACCCGGTAATACCAGGGCAACGCCGAATTCGAGTTGAGTGCGACATAGGTCACGCTGAAATCGTTGGTGACGAAGGCGTGTACCAGGCAGAGAAAAGCGAACAGCACAAACAGGCACTGGGCGATCGCCGCCGGCTGGGCGAAGCCCATGGCCAGGGAGTCGCCGCGCCATGCGCCATACAAAGGTACGGTCGCCTGCAGCACCGCCAGTACCAGGGCAATGATCAGCGCAATCTGGCCAAGCTCGGGAATCATCCTGCCTCCAACTTAGTAGCCGGATGCCGCGTCGGCATCCCGCTTCATCTGATTAACTTTTTCCATCGCCTGCGCCACTTCCGGCGGCATGTATTCCTCATCATGCTTGGCCAGTACCTCGTCCGCCATCAGCATGCCATCGGTATTCACCCGGCCCAGCGCAACTATGCCCTGACCCTCGCGAAACAGGTCGGGAAGAATGCCTGAATAAGAGACCAGCACCTGCTTGTCACCATCGGTCACTGCAAACTGCACTGCAAGGCTGTCAGGGTCGCGAGCGACGCTGCCATCCACCACCAAACCACCGGCGCGAATGCGGGCATTTACCGGCGCTTCTCCGTTGGCAATCTGGCTCGGCGTATAGAACAGATTGATATTCTGCTGCAAGGCCGTCAGAGCCAAAGCCACAGCAATGCCGACCCCCGCCATAACCAACAGAATCAACCAGAGTTTTTTCTTGCGCTGCGGATGCATTACACCTCTCCCCGGCGCCGACGACGCGCTTCCACTTCAACCAACCGGCGGTGCGCCAGCATCGGCTGAACCACATTCAGTGCCAGCACTACTGCAGTAATCAGATAAGCCGACCAGACATAGGGGCCATGGCCATCCATGGCCAGCCACTGAGCAAAGCTTGTCATGAAGATTTCTCCATCAGGTCACGTACCCAGCGTGTTTTGTGCTCCCGGCGCAGCACCTCTAGGCGCATGCGCATCAGCAGGCTTACGGTGAACAAGGCATAAAAACCCAGCACCGTGAGCAGCAGCGGGAACCACATTTCAATGGGCATCGCCGGTTTTTCAGTAATCTTGAAGGTGGCGGGCTGGTGCAGCGTGTTCCACCAGTCCACCGAATACTTGATGATCGGAATGTTCACCACGCCAACAATGGCCAGTACCGCCGTGGCCTTGGCCGCAGTTTCCCGATTGCTGATCGCCTGGCCCAGGGCGATGATGCCGAAATACAGGAACAATAAAATCAGCATTGATGTCAGGCGGGCATCCCAGACCCAATAGGTACCCCAGGTCGGCTTGCCCCAGATTGCGCCGGTCACCAGCGCCAGAAAGGTCATCCAGGCACCAATCGGAGCCGCGCACTGCAGTGCCACGTCAGCCAGCTTCATGCGCCAGACCAGGCCGACAATACCGGCAACGGCGAGCATGACATAGCAGGATTGGGCGACGAAAGCCGCAGGCACATGAATATAGATAATCCGAAAACTGTTGCCCTGCTGGTAATCCTGGGGCGCAAACACCAGACCCCAGACGACACCGACGCCGAGCAGCACTACCGTCGCCACAACGAACCAGGGCAACCAGCGACTACTGATGTCATAGAACCATTTGGGCGAACCCAGCTTGTGGAAAAAACTCCAGTTCATTTTCCCGCTTCTCCGCTCATTCACTCACCCCGATGCGCAGACCCGCGGCAATGGCCAGCGGTGCCAGACTCAGACTCAGCACGGCCAGACAGCCTAACCACAAGGCATAGCCTGCAACCGGCAAACCCTGCATGGCGGCCTCGACCGCCCCGGTCCCCAGAATTAGCACCGGAATGTACAGGGGCAGGATCAATAGGGCCAGCAATACCCCGCCGGTTTTCAGTCCTACCGTCAACGCTGCGCCAACCGCACCGAGCAGACTCAGCACCGGCGTGCCCAGAAACAGACTCAGACACAGCACCGGCAGCACCGACACTGGCAGCGACAGCATCAAACCGAAAAGCGGCGCGAGCATTACCAGAGCCAGACCACTGATCAGCCAATGATGCAGCACCTTGACCAGCACCATAACCGCCAGGGGATGTGGGGACAGTACCCACTGTTCCAGCGAACCATCTTCGTAGTCGCTGCGGAACATGCCATCCAGCGACAACAATGTGGCAAGCAACGCCGCCACCCAGATCACGCCTGGCGCCATAGTCCGCAGCATGTTGGGCTCGGGGCCCACTGCCAGCGGGAACAGACTGATCACAATGGCAAAGAACACCAGCGGGTTCAGCAAGTCACCCGGCCGGCGCCAGGCCAAACGCCATTCCCGACAGAACAGTAACCAGACGATCTGCCGCATCAAGCCACCTGACCCAGATCCAGGGTACGCAACCCCGGTAGGTGATCAAGGCTGTGATGCGTAGTCAGTACTACCGTGCCGCCGCGCGCTGCATGCGCCAACAGATGCTGCTCCAGCGTCGCCACCCCGGCCCGGTCAATCGCGGTGAAAGGTTCATCCAGAATCCACACCGGATGCGCCTCCAGATACAACCTTGCAAGCGCGACACGGCGCTGCTGCCCTGCGGACAAATGATGGCAAGGCACGTCCTCGAATCCACGCAGCCCAACCTGTTCCAGCGCCTGCCAGATCGCAGCAGTGCCAACTGGCTGACTGAGGGCGCACAGCCAAGCCAGATTCTCTTCAGCGCTCAACGCACCTTTGACCGCCGGCGCATGGCCGATAAACAACCGATCATGCCGCCAACGCTCACGCCCGACTGGCTGAAAAACCGATTCAGCGCCGTAGCGAATATCCCCCGCCGCCGGGAGTAACAAACCGGCCAGTATGCGCAGCAAGCTGGTCTTGCCCGACCCATTGGGGCCAGCGACCTGCAAGACTTCCCCCGGCTGCAGTTGCACAGACACTCCATCAAACAACTCACGCTGATCGCGTTCGCAGGCAAGTTCATGCAAGGTGATGGGCAGTGTCTTCAACTGTTCTCCAGCCTTATTCCTAACGTAGCCAGGCTCTGAGCCTGGAAATGTTCATGTTTGCCAACAATCGGCCGCTAACTATTACAGGGCCGCTTGGCCAGGCACCGACGCGCAACGGCGGGTACTTGCGGCAGGCTGTGCCATTATACATACAGCCCCCCTGACAAGGACCGTGATTTACGTCAACATGTGACTACATGAGCGCCGATTTCAGACTACCCCCCAGCACGCCCAGCCCCTCAGTAACGGGGCCTGTAGCCAGGCCGGCAGACCCCGCCGCCGTGGCTTTGCAACTGCTGCGTCCGATTGACGCACTGCTGTTCCCACCTGGGCAAACCACTCGCGCGGAAGTACTCACCAGTACGCCAAAGGGAGGTGAGTTTGAACTCTTGTTGCGCTTAGCGCAAAACACTACGGCGCCGGCACAACAGGTAGTGGCCACCAGCCCCAGAGCGGTACCCAGCGGCGCAGCGCTGGTGCTGCAGGCGATCAGCCAAACCCAACTAATGGCCGTGCTGCAGCCCTCCGGCAAAGCACCTGCTGCAGAAATGCTGACGCGCCTTGACCCCGCCGTGTTTCCACCGGGCTCCAGCGTCCAGGCCCAGGTGGTCAGCCAGCAAGTGCTGGCGCAGGGTGAGCAGCAACGTTTTGCGATCATTGCCCGGCTGCTGGAAGGCGCGGCCAGTGGCAGCAGCCTGAGCCTGACTAGCAGCAAGCCTCTGGATCCCGGCACGCTGATTACCGCGCTGGTGGGCAGCCAGGGCGAGCTGCGCATTCCCGACCCTGCCCGCCAGCAATTGACCCTGGCGTTGTTGCAGGGGTTGAAAGATAGCCTGCAACGTCAGGGCTCGTCCGAGCCTTTATTCAACAGTTTGCAGAAGCTTAGTCAGAGTCTCGGCCAAACCCCGGGTCAGAGCGCCGCGCCTGGAGTAGCGGCGCCAGCCATGCCGGCTAGCGTGCAAAGTGCCATGCAGCAGGTGCTTCAGCAGGTCGCTTCGTTACAGCAACTGATGACCCCCGCTGGCGTGGAACAGGCTGTGCAGCGCAGTGGCGCCTTTCTTGAACCCAACCTCGCGCAACTGGCTGGACTGTTGAAGGGTGCTGCCGCCGAAACGGCTGCGGCTCCCGCCGGGACTAATCCCAGCCCGGCGTTGAGCAAGTTGCTGGCCGCGCTATCCACTTTGCCGGTCAGCCCTGCTACTCCGCCGCTACCGGGTGCCGATCTGAAGGCGTCGTTGATTCACCTGGCCATCAGTCTGCAGCAGCAATTATCACCTGGCGCGATCAAGGAACTGGCCTTGCCCTTCAGCCCCTGGAAACAGGGCGCCGGCGGGGCCACCGAACAAAGCTTTCCAGTAGCCAGCCGGGTGGTTCAAGGCATGACCGACGCGCCGGATCTCGGCGCCCTGCTGCGCCTGACCGCGGCGTTACTGTCGCGGATCCAGCACCATCAACTGCAAAGTCTCGGTCAGTCGCAAAGCTTTTCCGATGGCAGCAGCCAGACCGTCTGGCAGTTGGAAATTCCTGTGCGTGATGGCCAACAGTTCAGTCATGTACAGGTACGCATTCAGCGCGATGACAGTGCACCCGAGGCGCGGCAGGTGGAAAAAACTCCGCATTGGGAGGTCCGTCTGGCCTTTAACCTGGACCAGCTGGGCAGCCTGCAAGCGATCGCCAAGCTCTACAAGGGGCGGGTTAGCAGTGAGTTCTGGGCCGAACAGCCACAGACGCTCTCCCTGCTAGACGGCGAACTGCGTCTGTTGCGTGACCGCTTGCTGGCGAAAGGGCTGGATGTCGGGGAGCTGAGTTGCCACCAGGGCATGCCGCCACAACCCAATCAGGCGCTGCAACAGCGCTGGATTGATGAGGTGACATGATGCACAAGCCCCGTGAAGCCATTGCGCTGGTGTATGACGGTGATCAGGCCCCGACCCTGACAGCCAAGGGTGAGGGTGATCTGGCCGAGCAGATTATTGAGCTGGCGATGGCCTACGAAGTGCCCATCTACGAGAACGCAGAACTGGCCAGCGTCCTGGCGCGGCTGGAGCTCGGCGACCAGATTCCTGAAGCGCTATACCGGACTATTGCCGAGATCATTGCCTTTGCCTGGTATCTCAAGGGCAAAAGGCCGGACGGCTTTGTGGAGCCAGAAGAGGAAATCTAGAGATTGTGAACCGCTCAGGGCTTACGCGCGGCGTGTAACTTGGCAACCAGCTCGGCTTCAGCCTTGGACAGCCCGCAGGATTGAGTGAGGTCCTCCACACTGGCGCCCAGACCGACCAGGCGGGCAGCCTGATTGTACGGCAGGGACTGGGGGTCGGTTTGT
This sequence comes from Halopseudomonas laoshanensis, assembly GCF_008365385.1. Lineage (GTDB taxonomy): Bacteria > Pseudomonadota > Gammaproteobacteria > Pseudomonadales > Pseudomonadaceae > Halopseudomonas > Halopseudomonas laoshanensis. The sequence continues at coordinate 54,256 of NZ_QOVF01000002.1, forward strand.
TCGATGCGCATCTGTTTGTCTTCGATACGCTTGAGCTGGTCGCGTAGCGCAACCAGCTCCTCACCCATGCGAATACTGCCTTGCTGGTAAGTCAGCACTTCGGTTTTAAGTTGCTGAATGCGTTCGAGCTGCTGGCTATCCTGCTGCATGACCCTGCCACCCAGGCGCTTGAGCTGCAGATACACAGCTACGAAGGCCGCGAGCAATACCCCGAGGCCCAAACCCAGTAACAACATAAGCCATGCGCCAGACTCGAGCATGGTGATCAGAAGCCCTGCAACTCGGCCCACTCATCCTCGGTCATCATCTTTTCCAGATCGACCAGGATCAGCAGTTCGTTGTTCTTGTTGCACACGCCCTGGATGAATTTGGCCGACTCATCAGTGCCGACGTTAGGCGCGGTTTCGATCTCCGACTGACGCAGATAAACCACTTCGGCAACGCTGTCGACCAGAATGCCAACCACCTGCTTGTCCGCCTCGATGATCACGATGCGGGTATTGTCGGTGATCGGTGCGGGGGTCAAACCAAAACGCTGACGCGTGTCGATCACCGTCACCACATTGCCCCGCAGGTTGATGATGCCCAACACATAAGAGGGCGCACCTGGGACCGGCGCAATCTCGGTGTGGCGCAATACTTCCTGCACCTGCATGACATTGATGCCATAGGTCTCGTTATCGAGGCGGAAGGTCACCCATTGCAGGATCGGATCTTCAGCGCCCTGTGCGGTATTGTTTTTCATTCTCTAGCTTCCCGATCTTCATTGATGCCGATCCGGCTCACACGCCGGTACCAAGTCACTCATTATCATCAGGCCCTGACGCTCACGCCAGTGCCCGCTCTCCTTTTGCGCCCTGCTGGGTCTTTGCACCGGCGGCAATCAAGCCTGCCAATGCCGAGACATCCACCAGCGCACACATATGTTCAATCACCGTACCCGCCAGCCAGGGGCGTTTGCCTTCCTGCGAGCGCCACTTGACCTGTTCGGGTGTCAACTTTACGGACTTGCTCACATCATGCACGGCAAGGCCCCAGTCATAACCCTGTACCGAGATAACAAAGCGCAAATCATTCTGCAATTCAGGTACATAGCGTTCGGGCATGACCCAGCGCGCGGTATCCAGCACTTTCAAGTTACCCGCTGAGGTTGGCATGATGCCGAGAAACCAGTCAGGTTGGCCGAACAGCGGGGTTATCTCGCTTTCCAGCGGATGAATGGTCCCGAGTAGAATCAACGGGACTGCCAAAGTCAAACCACCCACATTGAACAACAATGCTTCGAACGGCTGCTCACGCCACTGCGGTTGCTCAACCAGAGGCGGCGCACTTTCGACCTCGACCGGCAGCTCGACCGCGTCGACGCTTACCACCGCAACCTCGACCGTGGTGGTTTCAAGAACCGCCCTGCTGATCTCCGCCGTTGGCGGTTCAGCGTACTCCACCGGCGCAGCAGCAGTGGGCGCTTCAAGCTCCTCGGCGAGGCTCAAATCCTCAATTGCATCCTGCAACAGTGCATCCAGATAACTCTGAATGGTCTGTTGCGGGCTGAACTGCTGTACGGGCAAGGGTTTGGTCATGGCTCGCTTTTACGGAAATGTATTTGCTATCAGGCTATCAATGAGTATCGGCTGAGAACCGCTCAGCATTAACAGTAATTGCATCAAGCCACTTGTTCACGACGCGGCACCGCCTGAGCCAACAGGTAGCGCAACAAAGCGCGGTAGGCCAACACGCCACGCGCGCCAGCGTCCACTCTGGAGGGCACCAGGCCAGCCAGACTGGCATCGCGCAGCTTGGTATCAATAGGCACATAAGCCTGCCACAGGTGATCTGGATAATCACGCCGCAACATCCGCAAGGTACTCAGTGACGCCTGGGTACGCCGATCAAACAGGGTGGGCACTATGGTGTACGGCAACGCTTGCTTGCGTGAGCGGTTGACCATGTCCAGCGTATGCACCATGCGTTCCAGACCTTTCATCGCCAGGAATTCGGTCTGTACCGGAATGACCAATTGCTCGCACGCCGCCAGCGCATTGATCATCGACACCCCCAACAGCGGCGGGCTGTCGATCAGCACAAACTGGTAGTCATCCCAGAGCTGCGCCAGCGCACGTGACAGCACCAGACCAAAGCCACCCTGCGCGGCAGACTGCCGCTCGAGCGTGGCAAGTGAGGTGCTGGAGGGTAGCAGGCGAATATTCTCGTGGCTGGTGTTCAATAGCAGCGCCTGTGCCAGCCCTTCGGGAACCTGACCCTTGTGCTGAAACAGATTGAAGACACTACTGGTCAGGCTGTCTGGATCATGCCCGAAGTAACTGGTCATCGAGCCGTGCGGATCCAGGTCGACCACCAGTACCTTCTGCCCCTGGTCTGCCAGCAGGCCAGCCAACGCCACTGCGGTCGTGGTTTTACCCACGCCGCCTTTTTGATTGGCCACTGCCCAGACTTTCATAACCTTCCTCCGGGGATATGCTTCCGACATATCGGCGCACCCCACCTACGACAACAAAATGACGCTGCACCCACGGGTGCCAATTGAATCCTTTACTGTGCAGGAGCCGTGCCAGACTCACTGCGCGCGGCGCGCATGCCATCCACGCTTCCAACCATGCTTCCATCTTGGCCACCACGAAACGCCTCGTGCCGTGTATCCAGGTGACGGGAAATCAACAATACCACCCGCCGATTGGCGCGGCGCCCTGCCTCGGTGGTGTTATCCGCTACCGGGCGGAACTCGCCATAACCAACCGCCGCCATTTGCTCCGGATTGACCCCGCCAATGCCCAGCATACGCACCACACTCGCCGCTCGAGCGGCCGAAAGCTCCCAGTTAGTAGGATAAAGCCGCGATCCTATGGGCACATTATCGGTGAAGCCTTCGACGTGAATCGGGTTCTGATAAGGCGCCAAAATGCCGGCGATTTTTTCGATAAGATTAAAGCCGGCATCCAGCGGCAAGGCATCGCCGCTGGGAAACAGCAGGCTGGAATTAAGCTCAATCTCGATCCATAACTCGTTACCCCGCAGCTCCAGATCACCGGCTGCGATCAACTCACCAAAAGCCGCCTCCATCGCCGCAGTGATTTCCTGCAACGGATCGGCAGCGGTCGTTTCACTGGCTGCGGCATCGGTACCGGCTGTGCCCGGCGCGTCGCTGCGGCTCAGCCCGCGGGGTATTTCCTCACCGATCTGGATGGGCTCCATAGAGCGCTGCGGCTGATTGAAGGCACCTTCCATGGTGTCGGAAAGCACTTTGTACTTGCCTTCATTGACCGACGAGATCGAATACATGACCACGAAGAACGCAAACAGCAGGGTGATGAAGTCCGCATAGGAAACCAGCCAGCGTTCGTGATTCTCGTGCTCTTCGTGTCGACGACGACGCATGCCCTGCCCCCCTGTTAGTCCAGGAAGCCCTCGAGCTTCATTTCGATGGACCGCGGGTTTTCCCCTTCGGCAATGGACAGAAGCCCCTCAAGCAGCATTTCCCGATAGCGCGACTGCTGCAACACGACGGCCTTCAGTTTGTTCGCTACCGGCAATAGAAACAGGTTGGCCAGCGCCACACCGTAGATGGTGGCGACGAAGGCGACGGCGATACCGGTACCCAGCATCGAGGGGTCAGCCAGGTTGCCCATCACATGAATCAAGCCCATGACTGCGCCGATAATACCAATGGTCGGTGAATAGCCGCCCATGCTCTCATACACCTTGGCGGCCATCAGATCGTGGTTTTCGCGCGTCAGCAGGTCGACTTCCAGAATACTGCGCAGGGCTTCCGGCTCACTGCCGTCGACCAGCAACTGCAAACCCTTGCGGGCAAAAAAATCAGTTTCCATCTCGGCAATCTGTTCCAGCCCTAACAGGCCTTCCTTGCGCGCGATGGTGCTCCAGCCGATGACCTGGTTGATACCTTCCTGCAAACGATTGGCCGGCGGAAAGATGATCCAGCGAGCAATCACCAATGCACGTTTGAAGACTTTCAACGGTGTTTGAATAAATGCCGCACCCAGCGTACCGCCAAACACAATCAGCGCCGCCGGCCCGTTGATCAGCGCAGCAGCGTGCCCGCCTTCAAGGTAATTGCCGCCGAGAATCGCGACAAAGGCCAGGATGATGCCGATGATGCTGAGTATATCCATCAGCTCAGCTCTGCCAGGTAACGGCCAATATCATCCAGGCTGTAAATACCGTCTGCAAGATTGGCCTTGGCAATCGCCATGGGCATGCCGTAGATCACGCAGCTGGCTTCGTCCTGCGCCCAGATGTCGCTGCCGGCGGTCTTCAACATACGCGCGCCTTCACGGCCATCTGCCCCCATCCCGGTGAGGATCACGCCCAGCACCTTGTCCCGGAAAGCTTTGGCCGCGGAACCAAAGGTTACGTCCACGCAGGGTTTGAAATTCAATCGCTCGTCACCGGGCAGGATACGTACGATACCGCGGCCGTCGAGCATCATCTGCTTGCCACCAGGTGCCAGGAGCGCAGTGCCGGGCTTCAACGTATCGCCGTCCTCAGCTTCCTTGACACGAATCTTGCACAGCTTGTCCAGGCGCTCAGCAAAGGCTTTGGTAAAGGCTGCCGGCATATGCTGAACCAGCAACAGCGGCGCAGGAAAATTCGCCGGGAGTTGCGTCAGCACGCGCTGCAATGCGACCGGACCGCCCGTGGATGTACCGATGGCGACCAGTTGATAATGTTTTTTACGCGGCGCCGGGCTGTTGCTGCGTGGCGCCGCCGGCTTGCTAGCAGGTGCAGGCTCGCTCGGCCGCAACGCTGGGCGGGTTGCGGCCGAGCTTGCCGGCGCAGCACTCGGCGCAGGTGGCGCACTGGCCAGTCCCAGCGAGCGACGGTTGGTGCGCGCCAGGGCGTGCACTCGCTCGCAGAGCAATTGCCGCACTTTATCCGGATTACGTGAGATATCTTCGAAGTTCTTCGGCAGATAATCGGCGGCGCCCGCATCCAGCGCATCCAGGCTGACCCGCGCGCCTTCATAGGTTAGCGAGGAGAACATCAGTACCGCAGTCGGGCAGCGCTGCATGATCTCACGCACCGCCGTGATGCCATCCATGACCGGCATTTCGTAGTCCATGGTGACCACGTCCGGGCGCAGGGCCAAGGTCTGGTCCACGGCTTCGCGACCATTGGAGGCCACTCCGACCACCTGGATCTGCGGATCGCCCGCAAGAATTTCCGTTACCCGGCGGCGAAAGAAACCCGAATCATCGACCACCAGTACCTTGACCGCCATACACTCTCCTGAAGCCTGCCGGATCACCCGCCCTGTGGCGGCCCATCCTGATGTCCATCCTTGCCTGCCGTTCTCTGCCCAGCGCTTGGCGAGCGCTATTACCCCCTGCGGGCGTAGCGCTTGAGCAGGCTGGGTATGTCGAGGATCAGTGCAATGCGTCCGTCGCCGGTAATGGTAGCGCCGGACATGCCCGCAGTGCCTTGCAACATCCGGCCCAGAGGCTTGATCACCACCTCCTCCTGACCAACTAGCTGATCGACTACAAAGCCGACACGCTGGGTGCCTACCGAAACGATAACCACACTGGCTGCTGAATGATCACTGGTGTCGGCAACGCCGGGCATCAGCCAGCGCTTGAGGAAGAACAACGGCAAGGCCTTTTCGCGCACGATGATCACTTCCTGACCGTCCACCACGTTAGTGCGCGAGAGATCGAGGCTGTAGATTTCGTTGACGCTGACCAGCGGCAAGGCAAAGGCCTGATTGGCGAGCATGACCATCAGCGTCGGCATGATCGCCAAGGTCAGCGGCACCTTGATGACAATACGACTGCCCTGGCCCTTGGTCGACTGAATATTGATCGTGCCGTTGAGCTGGGAAATCTTGGTCTTGACCACGTCCATCCCAACGCCGCGGCCTGATACATCGGAAATTTCGGTTTTGGTGGAGAAGCCCGGCTCCAGAATCAGGTCGAAGCATTCGCTCTCTGAAAGTCTGTCGGCCGCCTCTTTCTCCATCATGCCCTTTTCAACAGCTTTAGCGCGCAGCACGTCGGCATCCATACCGCGACCGTCATCGGTGATGGTCAGCAGAATATGGTCGCCTTCCTGCTCCGCAGCAAGGATCACCTTGCCGGTGCGCGGCTTGCCAGCGGCTTCACGCTCATGGGGCAGTTCGATCCCGTGGTCAACCGAGTTACGCACCAAGTGCACCAGCGGATCGGCCAACGCCTCGACCAGGTTCTTGTCCAGATCGGTTTCTTCACCGACCAGCTCCAGATTGATCTCCTTCTTCAGGTTGCGCGCCAGATCTCGTACAACCCGGGGAAAGCGGCCGAAGACTTTCTTGATCGGCTGCATGCGCGTCTTCATTACTGAAGATTGCAGGTCGGCAGTGACCACATCGAGATTGCCCACGGCCTTGTTCAGTTCTTCATCACCGCTGCTCAGGCCCAGCCGCACCAGACGGTTGCGCACCAGCACCAGCTCGCCGACCATGTTCATGATGTCGTCGAGGCGCGCGGTGTCTACCCGTACGGTCGTTTCGGCGGCGGGATTCTCGCCGCCGGCCTGCTTGTCTTTGGCTAAGTCCGCTGCCGGCGCAGGCGCCTTTACCGGTTTAGGCGCAGGAGCGGGCGCCCTGGCTGCCGGCTTGGCGACTGCCGCAGCCGGCTCAGTCGCAGGTGTTCTGGCGGTCGGCGCTGCTACCGCGCCGTCCAACTTGCCCGGGGCCTTACCGTTACCATGCAGCTGGTCAAGCAACGCTTCGAATTCATCGTCGGTGATATGTTCTGGCGCATTCGCCTGGGCTGCTGCGGGCGTACTAGCCGCCGCTGGAGCATCGGCTGAAGAAGTGGATGAAGAGACGGCTTCGCTCACTTTGCCAGGCGCGGCGCCCTTGCCATGCAACTCGTCGAGCAACGCCTCGAACTCGTCGTCATTGATTTCATCACCATGGCCGGCAGAGATAGCGGCCGGGGCCTCAGCCTTGGGTGCAGGAGTCACTGCCGCTGGTTGGCCGGTGCCATGCAACTGGTCCAGCAGGGCTTCAAATTCATCGTCGGTAATTTCGTCACCGCTGCCATGACTCGGTGCTGCTGCCATAACTGGCACAGCTACTTCGTCGGCAGAGGTGCCGGGGCCTTTCAAGGCATCGAGCAATTGCTCGAACTCGTCATCGGTGACATCACCCTGAGCTTCCGGTGCGGCTGCACTGTTGGCGTCAACGGTTGCCGAGGTCGCAACTGCGCTGGCGGGCACGGCGAGAGCGGCAAGGGCTTCGAGCAGCTCCGGATCGGCCGGCTGCGGTTGTTCACCTTCGCGAACTTGCGTGAACATCTCATTGACGCTGTCGAGCGCCTGGAGTACCACGTCCATCAGCTCCGAATCAACCTGGCGCTCACCCTTGCGCAGAATATCGAAGACGTTCTCGGCAATATGGCAGCAGCCTACCAGCGCATCAAGCTGCAGAAATCCGGCGCCGCCCTTGACGGTGTGAAAGCCGCGGAAAATCGCATTGAGCAGATTTGTGTCATCAGGACGGTTCTCCAGATCGACCAGCTGTTCAGATAACAGCTCGAGGATTTCTCCGGCTTCCACCAGAAAATCCTGAAGAATTTCCTCATCCGCGTCAAAACTCATGCATCCACTCCCGGGCGTGCTTGTAGTTAGAAGCCCAGACTGGAGAGAAGATCATCGACTTCATCCTGTCCGGATACAACGTCTTCTCTTTTATCGGCATGAATCTGCGGACCTTCACCCCTAGTGGAGACTTTTTTTGCTTCTTGCTCGGATTGGCCATGGTTGATGCCGGCAATCCGATCTACCTGACCGGCCATACGCACCAGGTTGACCAGGCTTTCTTCCACGTCGTGGACCAGCGTGGTCACACGCTTGATCACCTGACCGGTGAGATCCTGATAGTCCTGGGCGATAAGAATATCGTTGAGGTTCGAGCTGACCTGGGCACTGGTTTCTTCGGTCTTGGTGAGGAACTCGCCCATGCGCTTATACAGCTCGCGAAACTCACCGGCTTCCATCTCACGCCGTTGCAGACGCTGCCAGTCGGCGCGCAGGGCACTGGCTTCTGCGCCAAGGCTGGAGACGATAGGCGCACTGGTTTCGACCAGGTCCATGGTGCGGTTGGCGGCTTTATCAGTCAGTTTGACCACATAATCAAGGCGGTCCGAGGCATCCGAAATCTTGGAGACTTCAACGCCATCAGCCAATGCGTGGGAGGTATCTATCTGGAAGTTGACGATTGAACTGTGCAACGCCCGGGTCAACTGACCCACTTCGTAATACAAGCCGCGATCGCGCGCCTGGTTGATTGCATGTATGACCAGTATGGCTTCGCCGTACTGGCCCTTTTCCAGGTAATCGACCAGTTGCCGCGCATTATCTTTGAGGGAATGTTCGAATTCCTGAGCGGTTGCCTGGCCGGGATCCTTACTTAACGCCATAACCTGTACCCCGGATAATTATTATTTTGCCTGAACCCGCTCGAAGATCTTCTCGATCTTTTCTTTCAACGCTTGAGCAGTGAAAGGCTTGACCACATAACCATTGACGCCGGCCTGCGCCGCTTCAATGATCTGGTCGCGCTTGGCTTCAGCCGTCACCATCAGCACCGGCAGATTTTTCAGGCGGTCGTCGGCACGCACCGCGCGCAGCAGATCAATGCCACTCATGCCCGGCATGTTCCAGTCGGTCACCAGGAAGTCAAAGCTGCCGCTCTGCAACATCGGCAAGGCCGAGGTTCCATCGTCGGCTTCTGCCGTATTGGTGAAACCCAGGTCGCGCAACAGATTCTTGATAATGCGCCTCATCGTTGAAAAATCATCAACGATGAGAATTTTCATATTCTTGTCCAAGTCGACCTCCGTACAAACCAGGAAGAGTGCACTGTCACACTCCGTTAAGCTACTGGCCAAACAAGCCTTGTAAACTCAATAGCTGCCAGTGTAACCGGAGTGGCCATCCGGTGTTGCTTACACTGACATTCAATACTTATTCTTCCAGTCCAGCCGGGCATTGTCCGGATACCGGGAACAAAATCAATCGTTTCGCCATCCACTGAGCCTTGCGCGCAGTCGCGCGGCACACTGACTATGCAGTTGGCTGACGCGCGACTCGCTGACGCCGAGCACCGCACCAATCTCTTTCAGGTTCAGCTCTTCATCGTAATACAGCGACAATAACAGCCGTTCGCGCTCCGGCAAGCCTTCAATCGCTTCCACCAGGGCCGCGCGAAAGCGTTGATCCTGCAAACCGCCCAAAGGCTCTTCATCGCTGTGCGCATCGGCCCGCGTACCGCTTTCGAGCAGCTCATCGAAACTGAACAGCTTGCTACCGGAGGTATCGTTGAGAATGGCGTAATACTCTTCCAGGCTCATCTCCAGCTCGGCGGCGATCTCATGATCCTTGGCATCACGACCCAGGCGCGACTCTACTGCACGCACCGCATCGCTGACCATCCGGGTATTACGATGCACAGAACGTGGCGCCCAGTCACCCTTGCGCACCTCATCCAGCATCGCGCCACGAATACGGATACCCGCGTAGGTTTCAAAACTGGCGCCCTTGCCACTTTCAAATTTGCGCGAGGCCTCGAGCAAGCCAATCATGCCGGCCTGTATAAGATCATCGACCTGAACGCTGGAAGGCAGACGGGCGAGCATGTGATAAGCGATGCGTTTCACCAAAGGGGCATATTGGGAAACCAACTGATCCTGATTGTTAGCGGAACACTGTGCGCGTGTATACATGCTCAATCCACCAGCCGTTTGTGTCATAGGCCTGAACCCGTCTGCTGCACCAGGCGCTCGACGAAAAATTCAAGATGCCCACGTGGGTTGGCCGGCAGGGGCCAGGCATCTACTTTTTGCGCGATGCCTCGAATGGCGATGGAGGCTTTGCTGCGCGGGAATACTTCATAGATCGCACGCTGCTTCTGCACTGCTTTGCGCACGTTCTCATCATAGGGCACTGCTCCCACATACTGCAGAGCAACATCAAGAAAGCGGTCCGTCACTTTGGTCAGCTTAGCAAAAACAGTCCGGCCTTCCTGTGGCGTATGTACCATATTGGCCAATACGCGGAAGCGGGTCATGCCGTGATCGCGATTGAGCAGCTTGATCAGCGCGTAGGCGTCGGTAATCGAAGTCGGTTCATCGCACACCACCACCAGCACTTCCTGGGCGGCGCGCACGAAGCTGACGACCGAGTCGCCAATGCCGGCCGCGGTATCAACGATCAGCACATCGATGTTGTCGCCAATATCGCTGAACGCCTGAATCAACCCGGCGTGCTGCTGGGGGTTGAGGTTGACCATGGTCGCGGCGCCGGAAGCCGCTGGCACTATGCGCATGCCGCCCGGGCCATTCAGAAGCACATCACGTAATTCGCAGGTCCCTTCAAGCACGTCGGCCAAGGTGGCTTTAGGCTTGAGACCCAGCAATACATCGACGTTGGCCAAGCCAAGGTCGGCATCAAGCAGCACCACACGCCGCCCCATGTCGGCCAGGGCGATGCCCAGGTTGACCGACACGTTGGTTTTGCCGATACCACCTTTGCCGCCGGTGACCGCGATAACCTGAACCGGATGTTTGCTGCCCATCTGCGTGGCTTACCTTGTTATCAATAAAACTGTTGAACGTCTGTTAACCAGCACGCTGATTGTGCAGTATACCGGCAAACACATCAGCCATCGCCTGATCGGGCGGGCTTTCGTTGCCGGCCAGGCTTACCGCCCGGCTAACCAGTTGGTGGCCAACGGCACGGCTTATATCATCCGGAATGCGCTGGCCATCTGCCAGATAGGCTACCGGTAAACCCTGCTGCATAGCCAGACCCAATACTTCACCAAGAGTAGCCGACTCGTCCACCTTGGTGATCACACAACCATCCAGGCCACACACCTTGTAGGTGTGATATGCGGCCTTGAGCACCTGATACTGACTGGTTGCAGCCAATACCAGCAGCTTGCTGACATTGGTACCCAAGGCGGCCAGTTGGCTTAGTTGACCCTGAAGATGCGGGTCCTGAGCCTGCAGACCTGCGGTATCCAGCAACACCAGGCGTTTGCCGGAAAATTCCTTGAGCACGTCGGCAAGGCCATTCTGCTCGTCCACCACCCGCACCGGCACGTTCAGAATACGGCCCAGGGTGCGCAGTTGCTCATGCGCACCTATGCGATAGGTATCCATGGTTACCAGGGCCACGTGCTGGCTGCCGTGTTTGAGCACATAGCGCGCCGCCAGTTTGCCCAGCGTGGTGGTCTTGCCAGAGCCGGTCGGACCGACCAGCGCAATCACACCGCCCTCTTCAATCAATTCATCACGGATAACCGGAATGCTGTGAGACAGGTGCGCCAGCAACATGCGCCACGCCTGGCGGGTGTTGGGCTCATCGGCAACCAGACGCAACAGCTTCTGGCTAAGCTCAGCGGGCAGACCCAGCTGGGTCAGGCGGCGCCACAGGCTGGCCTGACGCGGCTGCTGTTGATTGATCTGACCCCAGGCCATATTGCCCAACTGCGCTTCGAGCATCTCACGCAGCCCAGCAATTTCCGCGCGCATCGCGCTCAAGCCTGATCCGGACTCGGCTTCCGGTTCTGCAACCCGTGGAGCTGGTTCCGGTTTGATCTTGGCCGAGGCCGGTTGCGCCATCTCGTTATTGAGGCGGTCAAGAAAATCCTGTGCTTCGGGCGAACCATCCTGCGCCGCCTGGCGCAGGGTTTCGCCAAACAACTGACGGTTGACGCTGGGGCCTGAGCTGGCGCGTTCCCCCGCTTCAAGCTGAGCCCGGGCAGTGACAATGCGCTCCTGGGTCTTTTTCAGCTCTTGGCTCAAGCCTGGCGTGGGTGGAGTCAGCCGTGGCGCTTCGTAATCCACTGCGGCAGTCAGCTCCACGCCGCCAACCACGCGGCGATTGGCGATGATGGAAGCATCGGCACCGAGCTCGTCGCGTACCAGCTTCATCGCCTGGCGCATGTCTGCGGCAAAGAAACGTTTTACTTTCATGGCTGACTCACCCTCTACATTCGTTTAACTGACTCGGCGGCGTTAGCGCTGCGTGTCTAATTCTGAGCCTTTCAGCTTTGGGCCCTTTAGCTTTGGGCCCTTTAGCTTTGGGCCCTTTAGCTTTGAGCCTTTCAGCTTTGGCCAACCGTCGCGACAATGGTGACCTGCTTGCTGTCCGGTATTTCCTGGTAGGACAACACGTGGGCGCCAGGCGCCGCATAGCGGACAAACTTGGCCATCATCCCGCGGACCGGACCAGCGACCAGCAGTATCGCTGGCTTGCCCTGCACTTCCTGACGTTGCACCGCATCGGCCAGTGAGCGCTGAAGCTTTTCCGCCATGCCCGGCTCGAGCATGATGCCGTCATCACCACCCTGCCCGGCCTTCTGTAGACTCTGTAGCAACATCTGTTCCAACCTTGGCTCCAATGTGATCACAGGTAGCTCGGAGTCAAGCCCTACAATGCTTTGCACGATGGAGCGCGACAGCGAGACGCGCACGGCGGAGATCAACGCGCCAGGATCTTGACTCTTGCCTGGCTGGTTGGCGATGGCCTCGGCAATGGTCCGGATATCCCGAACCGGCACCTGCTCCTGAAGCAGACCCTGCAATACCTTGAGCAGTCCGGACAGCGAAATGGTCCCGGGCACCAGCTCTTCCGCCAGCTTCGGCGAGGCTTTAGCCAGTACCTGCAACAGTTGCTGCACCTCTTCGTGGCCGATCAGCTCATGCGCATGCTTGTTCAGGATCTGATTCAGGTGCGTGGCAACAACCGTACTGGCGTCAACCACGGTGTAGCCGAGCGACTGGGCCTGATCCTTCTGCATCGGCTCAATCCAGATGGCGTCCAGCCCGAACGCCGGATCCTTGCCGGCGAGGCCCTTGATCTCGCCAAAAACCTGACCCGGATTGATCGCCAGCTCGCGATCGGGGTACACCTCGGCTTCGGCGACGCCGACACCCATCAAGGTCACGCGGTAGGCGTTCGGCGCCAGGTCAAGGTTGTCGCGGATATGTACCGAGGGCATCAGAAACCCCATGTCCTGGGATAGCTTCTTGCGCACGCCCTTGATTCTTGCCAGCAACTGCCCGCCCTGATTGCGATCCACCAGCGGAATCAGCCGGTAGCCGACTTCCAGCCCGACCATATCTACCGGGGTAACGTCGTCCCAGCCCAGCTCGCGGGTTTCAGGACGCGGCGCGGCCGGTACATCCGTAGCCCGGCGCTGTACTTCCTGCTCGGCGTTCTGCTTGAGTCGCTGGCGATTGGCGATGAAGTAGGCTGCGCCTGCGGCTAACGCGCCAAGACTCAGGAAAGAAAAGTGCGGCATGCCGGGAATCAGACCCATAACGATCATGATCGCTGCCGCAATGGCCAGCGCCTTGGGCGAGGCAAACATCTGGCGGTTGACCTGCGAGCCCATGTCTTCCGAGGTGGATACTCGGGTCACCATGATCGCCGCGGCGGTAGACAGGAGCAGCGAGGGGATCTGGGCAACCAGGCCGTCACCGATGGTCAGCAGGACATAGATGCGCCCGGCATCGCCAAAGCTGAGGCCGTGCTGGGCCATACCAATAGCAAGGCCGCCAATGATGTTAATAAACAGAATCAGCAAGCCGGCGACGGCGTCGCCGCGTACGAATTTGCTCGCGCCGTCCATGGAGCCATAGAAGTCGGCTTCCTGGGCAACTTCCGTACGGCGCAATTTGGCCTGCTCCTGATCAATCAGACCGGCGTTCAAGTCTGCATCGATGGCCATCTGCTTGCCGGGCATCGCGTCCAGCGTGAATCGTGCGCTGACCTCGGAAATACGCCCGGCACCCTTGGTTACTACAACGAAGTTGATGATCATCAGAATGGCAAACACCACCAGACCAACGACATAGTTGCCGCCAATCACCACTTCACCGAAGGCCTGAATCACCTTCCCGGCTGCGTCGCCACCCTCGTGACCGTACAGAAGCACGACCCGGGTGGACGCCACGTTCAGCGCCAGGCGCAGCAAGGTTGCGATCAGCAGAATGGTTGGAAAGACAGCAAAATCCAGCGGCCGCAAGGCGTAGGCGCAGACCAGTAGCACCACCAGCGACAACGCGATGTTGAAGGTAAAGAGCACATCCAGCAAAAAGGGTGGGACCGGCAACATCATCATGCCGAGCATCACCAACAGCAGAATTGGCACACCCAGGGCGCCATGCCGCAATCCAGACAGATTGCTGCGAACGTTACTCATCATTTCTGCGCGGTCGACTGCCATGCGGTGAGGCTTCCCAGATCAATTTTTTGACGCTACATCGCGATTGCCTACCTCCTACGCAAATTCCGTTCCAGCTAACAATTTATTTATCTGATCACGCTCCCGTGAACTCCCGGTGCTATGCTCCAGAGCGGTTCGTTGCGCTTGCGCTGGACGAGCCTGAATGTAATGCGGACACTTTGACAGAACCGGGACGCTGCACATGCCATGGACGTATCTTTTCAGGGTCAAAGCGTCAGGCATGCTGAGCATTCAACGCTCAATCATGTTGACCCTGAGCCTTCTCGTGGCTCTGTTCATTCTCGGCATGTGGCTGATGTCCAGCCTCAATCTGGGTTTCGCGCAAGGCGCCATGTCGGAGTTGCGCCAGCGCCAGATCACCGACACCTTTTACGCCAACCTCGGCCGCATCAATGCCCATCATCATCAGATGGAACAGAACACCGAGGATCTTGCTCGCCTCGGTGAGCTGTATCATCGCCTGTACCCCAGCCCCGGCAGATTTTCCGCAGTTCAGCTGCGGTTAAGCCTGAAACAGACACTTGCTGATTTTCCCGACGCTTATGGCAGCGCCATCCTTTATGCGCCAGGGGCGATTGGCCAGACTGCGTTTGGCATGCGCGCCTACCGGGATGCCAGCGAAATACGCACTGAGTCGGCCGGCACGGATTTTCATACGCGCGATTGGTACAAAACCATTGTCAGGGACCTGTCTGAGGACGGCTCGCTAGTTCGCAGTTATCACTGGACTTCGGCTTATTACAAGAATGACACCGGCAATGCCGTCATCAGCCTGAGCACCCTGATGCATTCCGACGATGGTCAACCACTGGGCATCGCCGTGACTGACTGGGGCACTGACGAAGTGGTTGGTTTGGTCAGCCGGGTCAATGTCACCCCCGGCACCTTCTCTTTTCTCCTTGATAAAGAAAACCGCAACTTGTCGAGCCTGGCGCTGGCGGAGAACGTACAACTGGCCCAGCGCTTGATTGAATCGATCACCAGCGGCAAGTTGCAAACGCTGCTGCCAGAAAAAGGCCCAGACTCGACCAGGCGACAATCTGCCAGCGCCATGCAGCAGTTGAAGCTGACAGTCGATGAAGAGGACTACGCCCTGTTCTTTTCATACACCCAGGCTGGCATGGTGTTCGGCATCGGCGTGCCGCAAAAAGAAATCGATGCGGTGCTGACCCCCATGCGCGACAGCAACCTGCGAATCGTCGCGCTGATCGGCAGCGTGCTGTTGCTGCTCTCGGCGCTGATTCTGTATATGGTGGGCAGTACTCTGCGGCAGTTGCGCACCTTGTATACCGACCCGTTGACGGGCCTGCCCAATCGCGAACGCCTGCTGGTGGACCTGAGCACTACCCGGGCCGCCAGCCTGATCCTGCTGAATATTGATGATTTTAAAGAGCTAAACGACTTTTACGGCCATCAATGCGGCGATCACGTGATCAAGTTGCTCGCTCAGGCCTTACAACGCTATCTAAAGCTGCAACCCAATGGCGCCAGCCGGCGGCTGTATCGAATGCCCGCCGACGAATTGGCGATCTGGATCCCGGGCGAGCATAGCGACGCCCATCTGCAGGCCAAACTGGATAAACTGATGACCTTTGTCGGTGAGCTGCGGATTGATTGGGAAGGCCAGAATATATCGCTGCATGTCAGCATGGGCCTGGCTAGCACTCGTTTACCCGATGGCAACCAACTTCCTGCAGAGCTGTTGCTGCCCAGCGCCAACATTGCCTTGAAACAGGCTCGGCTGACGCAGAACAGCTACCTGATTTATGATCCAGTACACCGCGCGAGGGAGAACTACGAGTACAACCTGATCTGGGCCAACAAGCTGCGCACGGCGCTGGATGAGAAACGCATCGTGCCCTTCTTTCAACCCATCATCGATGTACACACCGGCCGCATCCTCAAATTCGAGTGCCTGGCGCGCATGATCGATGAAGCGGGCGAGCCGATCAGCCCCGCGCAGTTCCTGCCGGTGGCAAAAAAGATTCGTCTGTATCGCTACATTACCCGCTGCATGGTTGAACAATGTTTTGCCCGCTTTGCTGACAACCACTATGAATTCTCCCTGAACCTGTCTTGCGAAGACCTGCTCGACCCGCAACTTTGCGCGGAGATTATCAGCCGCCTGCAGAACAGTGGCATGGGCGACCGGGTGATTTTCGAGATCCTCGAATCCGAAGGCATCGAAAATTACGAATCGGTGCGATTGTTTATCGACAAGGTAAAAGCTCTGGGTTGCCGTATTGCGATTGACGACTTTGGCACTGGCTACTCGAACTTTGAGCATTTGCTGCGCTTGAACGTGGACCTGATCAAAATCGATGGCAGCTTGATACGTCAGCTCGATACCGACCCCAATGCCGTCACCCTGACCCGCGGTATCGTCCGCTTCGCGAGCGAGCTTGGCATGCAGACCGTCGCTGAATTTGTGCACAGCCCGACCATCTATGATCACGTGAAAACCTTGGGCATTGATTACGCTCAAGGTGCCTGCATCGGCATGCCTGCCGCCGCGCTGGTTACAGAAATAAACCTGCGGTAATTCTCAAATCTGCCGATACCCTTTAAGATACGATATCAAAACGTAATTATTTTGACGTCAAAACGGCCGAATGATGGCCAATTGGAATTTGTTTCTTTCAACAGTCGATAAGGTTTGCTAGCTTCTGTAGTAAGAATAAATACAGGCATCCCGCAGCGCGGCCTGACGTCGACCCACGCCTTATTGGCAGTAACCTCAATTGGTGTACATGGAGTAGTTGATGCGCCGTTTATCTGCCACCTTGCTGACTGTCACTGCAATTACCTTGAGCGGATGCTCCGGGATGCCCGAAAAAAGCCAGATCTGGTCCAGATCAACTGCATTCTTCACCCAGTCGAGCGAGATGATTGCCGCGCAGAGCCGGCGCCTTGCCGATTTCGCCGGCAGCCTGGTCGGCAGCAAGGATCAGGCCTTGCTACAGCAGGAAATCGACGCGTTGTTCGCCCAGCCCTATATTGACCCGCTGACGCTCTACATAGAAGAACACTCGGCCGACGACCGTCGGGCCAAACAGTTGGCTCTGGTCGCCCAGGAGCGCGACAACCGTTGTGCCGAGATAGCCCAGACCTATGCTGGCCGAGATGCTACCCGGGACAACCTGCAGCGCATGCAACGCGGTTACCTGATGTCCTGTCCCGAAGATGTGCAGGATTTCGCCGCTCGCGTCAAACAAGCCAAGCCCACTGAGCGCCCTGCCCCGAGCACTGCTAGCGCTCCTGAAGCACCCACTCCTGAGATCGAAATCAGTGCCGCGGTAGAAGAAGCGGTCAGCCGTCGGCAGAACAGCAACTGCTACCTGCTCTTCACCATCAAGAACTACACCCAGGCACTAAGCGCCTGCCGGCCGATCGCGGAAAGTGGCGACGCCAAGGCACAACACCACATGGCCAGCCTGGAGCGAGCCCGCGGTGATTTTCCTGCTGCCTTTACCTGGGCCGGGCGCTCTGCCGGCCAGCAACACGCGCCGGGACAGTTGATCCTGGGTCAGCTTTATCAAGCCGGCCAAGGCACAGCCGAAAACAAGACCAAGGCGCTGCAGTTGATGCGCCAGGCTGCTGACCAGGGCCTGACCGAAGCCAGTTACCACACCGGCCTGGCCTACAAGGACGGTACAGGCGTTGGCGCCAGCGTCACCCAGGCCGACAAATATCTGCAACAGGCCGCCAGCCAGGGGCATATGCCTTCACACCTGGCCCTGGCTGAATTGTACGAAAAGCAACAGCCCAAAACGGCCCGTCACTGGCTGGATCAAGCCGCCCGCAAAGGCTCAGCGGAAGCCCAACTGAAGTTGGCCGACAGTTATGCCGCCGGCGCCAGCAAATCAGCCGACCAGGAACAAGCCTATATCTGGTACAGCCTGGCCCTACTCAACGGCAACCAACAGGCCAAGGCTGGAATAGAACGTCAGGAAAAGCTGCTGAACGAGGAACAGTTGGCAGCGGCAAGATCTCGCATCCAGGATGGAATCAACGGCAAATGGGACTAAAAACACCGACAAACTTCTGGACGAAGTTGGCGATCATGCTGGTACTCAGCGTGCTCGTCGGTGTGTTTTTCCTGGGCATTTTGCTGATGTCGTCACTGAATCTGACCTTCGCCCAGAACGCGATGGCCGACCTGCGCCAACAACAGATTTCCGATACCTTCTACGCCAACCTCAACCGCATCAACGCCCACCACCAGTTAATGGAGCAGAACACCGCCAACCTGGCGCATGCGGGTGAGATGCTCTATCGCGTCCGGCAGCAAAGCGATAGAAAGCAGCAGCTGGAGTACGGCTTGCAATCGGCCCTGACCAATATGCGCGAGGCCTACGGCGCAGAGATCTGGTATGGCAGCATTGACAACGTACAAGAGCAACTCTCCGCCTATGGCTACCGCAACAACGGTGGTATCCATATCCAACCTGTGGAAAATCTGTATCACATTCAGGACTGGTACCGGCGAATTCTGCCCGAAGCCATGTCCGGTGACAGAAGCACGGGCATGCCGGAGTTCTACTGGACTCCAGCCTACTACAAGGAACTGATCGATAACGTGGTGATCAGCCTCACCACTGCCATGCGTGATCCAGAAGGCAAAGTCATTGGCATGGCCTCCACCGATTGGCGTGCCGACGAAATCATTGGCCTGGTCAGCCGCGTCGAGGTCACCCCTGGCGCCTTTGCCTTTTTGCTCGACGGCGAAAACCGCAAACTGTCCAGCCTGGCCGCCTCCAGCGACACACCGGACGCTCAGCAAAAGATAGACGCGGTGATCAACAGCGACCTGCACAGCAAACTCACCGGTCCCTTGCCGCAATCAGCGATTATTTCCGGGCGCTTGCTGGTCGCACCGATGCAGACCATGGAACTGGGCATCAACGACGAAGCACACGCACTGTTTTTCAGCCGCACACAAGCCGGGATGATTTTCGGTGTCGGCGTACCCCAGGCGGAGATCGACGCCGTCCTTCTGCCGATGCGCGAGAGCAACCTGAAGATTGTCGGACTGGTCAGTGCGCTCACGCTGGGATTATCCGGCATCATCTTGCTATTCGTTGCCAACCTGCTTAACCGAGTGCACGTACTGCACACCGATACCCTGACGCAATTACCCAACCGTGAGAAATTGCTGCTGGATCTGGGCAAGGCCAGTTCCGGGACGCTGTTGTTGGTTAACATTGATTCGTTCAAGGAGATCAACGACTTCTACGGTCATCAGTGCGGCGACCACGTCATCAGTGAACTGGCAAGCGCGCTGCAGAACTTCCTCAGTGGCCACCCGTCCTGGTCCGCCAGCCGGCTGTATCGCATGCCTGCCGATGAGCTGGCGATCTGGGTACCGGAAAGCCGCGACACTGCCACGCTGAATCAATTGACCACTGAGTTGCAGGAGTTTGTCGGCGGTCTGTCTTTCACCTGGCTCGACCACCGCATTCCGATGAACGTCACCCTGGGCGTTGCGACCAGCCTGCAACCCGACGGCACGCAGCAAGCTGACGGACGTCTGCTGACTTCGGCCAATATCGCCTTGAAGTCTGCTCGACAGAACAAGACCAGTTGCCAGATCTACGATCCCGATCAGAAAACCCGTGAAAGCTACGAACATAACCTGATCTGGGCCAACCGCCTGAAAAAAGCCCTGGATGAAGGCCGCATCGTGCCGTTCTTCCAGCCGATTCTGGATTTGAAAACCGGCCGCATCGACAAGTTCGAGTGCCTGGCCCGGATGATTGATGAAGATGGCCAGCCAATCAGCCCGTTAGAGTTTCTCGCAGTGGCGAAGAAAATTCGCCTCTATCGCTACATCACACGCACCATGGTTCAGCAGTGCTTCAGCCGCTTCGCTGACAACGACTACGAGTTTTCCTTGAACCTGTCCTGCGAAGATCTGCTCGACCCCGAGCTGATGACCTTTATCGTCAACAGCCTGGAACAAAGCAATATCGCACCGCGGGTCATTTTCGAAATTCTCGAGTCCGAAGGTATCGAAAACTATTCAGCCGTCCGTCAGTTCATTGACCGCGTCAAAGAGCTCGGCTGCCGCATCGCGATTGATGATTTCGGTACCGGCTATTCCAACTTCGAGCATTTGCTGCGCTTGAACGTGGACATCATCAAGATCGACGGCACCCTGGTCAAACATCTGGATACCGACCCTGTGGCCTACAGCGTAGCCCGCGGTATTCAGCAATTCGCTGCCGGGTTGGGCATGCAGACAGTCGCTGAGTACGTACATAGCTCGGCCATTCTGGACAAGGTGCAATCACTGAATATCGATTTCGCCCAGGGTTATCATGTGGGCAAGCCACTGGCAACGCTGGTAACGGACAATGACAATAGCCTGGTCAGCGCTCAGGTGCTGCGCTTCAACAGCCGGGCCAGCAGCCTGTAGCCGCCTGGTCGACTTCAATCAGGTTCACGCCATGAACCAGTACAACAGCTTCAGCGGTAGATGATCTCGCTGCGCATCGGCGCCAGGCGTGCCAGCAGCCGATTTTGCGCGGTGACCGGCACATCCAGAGCCTGCATCGCATCGATCAAATCTTCCACCAAGGCATTGAAATCGGCCTCGGTCAGATTCAGGCCCGTGTGGCTGTCACGCATACTGTCGCCGGTATACTCGCAGGGGCCACCGCTTTCCACACAGAACTGTTCGATCAGCTTCTGATTAAGCCGGTCGATGTCGGTTTCAGCAAAATGTCCGACGATCTGCGGATTGTCAGAAATATTGATAAGCAGACCTTCCACTATCCGCTCTATCCCGGACTGGCCGCCCAGCGCCTGATACAAGCTGTCATCTGTGACCGGTGCCGTTGAACCACAGGCCGAAAGACCAAGGGACAGAGTCAGTACTGCCAAACGACGCGGCAAAGGATGCATAACCACCTCAGTAGCTCAACTGCATGGACAGATACACGCCAGTCTGGTTATCCAGCGTGGCGATCTCGCCCAGGTCGGCCCAGGCGGCGACCAGAGCGAGACGCTTGCTGGGGAAATAGCCGACGAACACATCCTGCCAGTCACTTTCTCCGGCAAATGACAGGTTATCGGGCTTTTCCCGGTATTCCACGCCCAGCACCCACTGCGGGCTCAGCAGGACAGCCACACTGCCCTCCTTGAGCAAACTGCGGGCATCGCGCCGGTCACCGCCAAAGCCCAGCAATCCCGTCTCGTTGGCCCGGCTATAGCGTAAGGTGCCGTTGACCAGCAGGTTGTAGCCAAAGGCTCCTCCCAGTACCAGCCTGCTGGCCGCCAGATACGCCTCGGTATCACTGTCACGCCGCGCCCCTACCGCTTTGGGAATGGCAAAATTGGTTTGCCGCTTGTATTGCATGCCCAGCGCCACCTGCGGCAACTGGTCGTAGACCAGATCACCGAACAGGCGCACCTTGGCGCTGAAGATGTCCTGATTCAAGCTGCTCTCAGGTAGCCCGGCGCCCTTGCTTAAAGTGCTTATATCCAACCGCTGGCGAGCCAGGGACAGCTCAATTCGATTGGCATAGCTGAAGTTCAGGCCAGCGGTGTCCAGCCGATAATCGGCGGTCTGTACTCGCGTGGCGAAAACATCCCCGCCCCACTCATCGCGGGTTCCGTAGCCAGCCAACACCGCCCAGGGCACCAGGCCACCACCAGCAGCGCCTTCGATCATGGTGGCGCCACCAGTAGCCAGCAATCGCCCGCCCGGGCTGGTGAAGGCCGACTCGGTCGGGCCGCGCTCGGCCTGCGCCGCAATTGAGCTCAGGCCGAGCGCCAGCAGTAACCAGGAGCCTTTCATCAACTGCTGCCCTCTACATCCGTTGTCCGTTGGCTGACCAGCCAGCCTTCCAGCGCCGCGGCCGTCACCGGGCGGCTGACAAAGTAGCCCTGCACGGTGTCACAGCCCAAGGTGCGCAGCCACTCCAGGCTCACTGCATTTTCCACCCCTTCGGCAACCACGCGCAGGCCCATGTTGTGGGCCAGCTCTATGGTTGATTTGACGATTACCGCGTCATCGCTGCCCTCGGCGAGGTCAAGCACGAAGGATTTGTCGATTTTCAGATCCTGCACCGGCAAGCTCTTCAAGGTTGCAAGCGACGAGTAACCGGTACCGTAGTCGTCCACTGCCAGGCTGAATCCCAGCTCGCGCAAGCGCACCAGGCTGCGCATGCTTTGCACTGGATCGCGCATCAATGCGCTCTCGGTTATTTCAAAGGACAGGTAGCCCGGAGGGATGTCCTGGGCTTGAAGGATCATGGCGATGCACTCGGGGAAGCTCTCGTCATCCAGATCCAGCGCCGAAATATTCATTGCCACCTGCAAGTGGATGTCACGGTCTATCCAGTCGCGCAGCTGTGAGACTATCGCTGCCAGCATCCACTGCGTAAGCTTGTGAATACTGCCGGTCTGCTCGGCGAGCAGGATGAACTCGTCAGGCGCTATGGGTCCCAGCTCAGAATGCTGCCAACGCATCAATGCTTCTACCTGCGTCACCTGCCCGCTGCGCAAGTCCAGCTTGGGCTGGAAGACGACAGCCAGTTCCCTCATCTGAGGGGCAAAATGGATGTCGCGGATCAACCGCATGCGGCGCATATAGTCTTCATCACGCTGCGCCTGGTAGACCGCAATGCGTTCCGGTCCAGGCTGTGCATCGGCCGCCGCGATGCCCACCTGGCGCAATAATTCATCGGCGTTCGCGCTATGGCGTGGCCACTCGACCACACCCGCGAGCCAGGCCAAGGTCATCTTCACGCCATCCACACGCAGCGGCGCGCTTAGCTGGGTTATCAGGGCGTCGGTGATGACGACTGCCTGATCCAGCTCCTGTCCATTGAGCACCATGTAAAAGCCCTGCCCCGGGCAATAAGACAGCAGGCTGTTGGCTGGTACGCAGTCATGCAATCGCTCTGCGGAGAAACCAATGACCTGGTCATGAAAGTGTTGCCCGCGCGCTTTGAGCACATCTTCCTCGCCGGCAATAAATAGCATCACCAATACACCTGACTGCTGGCTCGCCAATGCATCAGCCAGGCGCTCGCGGGTCTTGGCCAGATTTCCCAGCCCGGTCAGCGGGTCGTGGTAGGCATTGTGCGTCAACTGCAGTTCGCGCTCGGCAATCTCCTGGCGCATGGTATCGATACTGCTGGCCAGACGTCCCAGTTCATCTGCGCGGGGCAGATGCACTGTACTGGCATAGTCACCCTGGCCAATGCGTCTTGCCGCATCGGCCAGCACCCGGACCGGCCGCGAAAGACTGCCGGCCATGGCGTAGGCCGCCAAGGATGAGAGACCTAGTGCCACCAGGGTAATGATGATCAGTTGCCGTTTCAGCTCGTCAAACACCGCCAGCGCTTCGCTCAGCGAGCTCATTAGTTCAGCTTTGACGCGATAACCGTCCTGCTCCAGCAGGACGATGCGAGTGGATAAAAAAGCGTCTTTCGCTACCTGCTGTACGGATAGCCCAGCGCCACCGTTATCCAGCGAGGAGTCGTAGCTAGCCAGCGTGCTGACGCGGTCCAGGGGCTGACCATCGCGCATGGCGACAAAGCTGACC
This sequence comes from Halopseudomonas laoshanensis, assembly GCF_008365385.1. Classification (GTDB taxonomy): domain Bacteria; phylum Pseudomonadota; class Gammaproteobacteria; order Pseudomonadales; family Pseudomonadaceae; genus Halopseudomonas; species Halopseudomonas laoshanensis. The sequence goes on from NZ_QOVF01000002.1 coordinate 78,090, forward strand.
TCCAAGCCGCTCAGGTGCTTCATTTCTTCAGCCAACTCAGCATCCAGACGAAAAGCCATGGCTACTTGACCGATCAGGACTGGCGCCATCACCAAGGCTTCCACCAACAAATAGGCGTGTTCATCGATGATCGCGATCAAGGCGTTGTTGTTAAGTTGCTGCGCGGCGCTCAATCGCACCGGCTCACCCACCGTTGGCGTTCGACTTGAAACCTTGATAACGCCTTCGGCGTCGAGAAACAACGCCTCGTCAGCGCCTATTCGGCTAGCCTGATTAAGCAGCGCAGAGCGAATGGTTGGCAGATCCCCAGATGCCACGGCCTGTTTGAAACCATAGTCGGCGACCAACACTGCGGTAGCACTGGACAACTCCTCCGCCTGCATCTCCAAAATCCGACTGAAGACGTTTGCACCCAACTCCAGCTGCTTGTGCGCCTGACGCCCGGCGAAAATATCCGTGGCGCTGTACACCGCGACAAACACGGCGCCCAGCACGACAACCAACAATCCCATCAAGAGCAGGATCAGCCGGCTACGTAGCTGCTTAATACGCATGTTGCTCTGCAGCCTTGCGGAAGCGCTGTTGCAGCGGTGAAAGGGGTTTTTCCACAGCGACCGGCGTCGAGGCCACCGGCAACGTCAGTTGCGCGGTCAGGTGCAGATCAAGTTCGCCCAGGCTCACAGGAGCCGCTTCACCCAGGCTGGGATGCCACCAGGAGACGGGCAAGTTGCCGCCGGGTAATTGGCTGGCATCGAGCTGGCCCTGGGCATCACTGACGTCATACCAAGGGCTGTCGGTGATCAGAATATAACCGACCATGGAGTCATGGATATTGCACCCCAGCACCACCAGGCCGGGCTGCTCGAATGCCACCGGAGGGGCGTCGGTACCTTTGAACAGGCGTAACTCGAAGCGCTTGGCGGCAGAGAAGGAATAAACGTGGTGGCGCACATCGTCACTATTGGGAAAATCCACCCGGCTGCCGGTACCTACAGCCAGCACGCGCGGCTGAAACTGCATATCTATCTGGTCCATGACCGCGGGAGCGGCTGGCTTGGGAGCGACCCCATCCACTAGAATGACTACGTCACTCAGTACGTTGCCTTGTTCGTCGAGCAATTTCAGCGCACTGGCCGAACTCGGCAGACCTATCAGACAAACAGCCATCACCACTGCATTCAAAGCCTGATACCTTGATCTCTGCATAACTACTCCGATAAGCAGACAGGTACATCGGATGCATTCGGTCGCGCCATGCAGGCCAGCCCGTTTGGGTAGGCGACCGGATGTTTAGTCGTTAGCATAACGCCATTACTTAATTCTGTGCAGGAGTACTTATGTCGAGCCGTGCCATTCCCCTTTCCGTGCTGGATCTGTGCCCGGTGCCGCAGGGTTCCACACCTGCTCAGGCGCTGCACAATGCGCTTTCCCTCGCCAGGCACGTGGAAGCCATCGGCTACAAGCGCTACTGGGTCGCCGAACACCATAATATGACCGGGATCGCCAGCGCTGCGACCTCCGTGGTGATGGGCTACCTCGCGGGGGGCACTCAGACCTTGCGGATCGGTTCAGGCGGCATCATGTTGCCCAATCACGCACCGCTGCAGATTGCCGAGCAGTTCGGTACTTTGGAATCCCTCTATCCGGGGCGGATAGATCTCGGCCTGGGTCGTGCGCCCGGCACAGATCAGGCCACTGCTCAGGCCCTGCGCCACGGCCGCGGCGACGGTTCGGACTTTCCACAAATGCTTGACGAGCTGCGCCGGCTGTTTGCCGAACCGAAGCCCGGCCAGCGTTTGCGCGCGGTACCCGGTGCCGGTTTGGCCGTGCCGATCTGGCTGCTTGGCTCCAGCACCTTCAGCGCGCAGTTGGCTGGCCAATTGGGTTTGCCCTTCGCATTTGCTGGACAATTTTCTCCCGATTACCTGCATGCCGCGTTGAGCGCCTATCGTGACAGTTTCCAGCCCAGTGCGGAGCTGGAGAAACCGCACGCAATGCTCGGCATCAATGCCTACGTGGCTGAGAGCCGTGAGCAGGCGCACTTTCTTGCCAGCTCCCACCAACAGGCGTTTCTCAACCTGATTCGCGGTACACCAGGACCTATGCCGCCACCGGTAGAAGATATGAGCGAGCTCTGGCTGCCGCATGAAAAACATCAGGTAATGTCTACCCTGGCCGGCACATTGATCGGCGACGAGCAAGCAGTGGCCGAGCAGTTAGCCGATCTGCTGGAACGTACCGGCGCAAATGAGCTGATTGTCAGCAGCTCAATCTTTGACCAGACTTTGCGCAAAGACAGCTACAGCCGCTTGATAAAGGTTGCTGCGGGTCTGCAAACTGGCGTTTAAAAAAATAACTTATGAAGGTGTTTGCCGAACTCTGAGCAACTGCTTAGAATGCGCAGCACGCGGGTGTAGCTCAATGGTAGAGCAGAAGCTTCCCAAGCTTACGACGAGGGTTCGATTCCCTTCACCCGCTCCACTTCTTACCCGCTGCGCTCTTGTAATTTCCCTATAACTCCTGCTTCACCCCGAATCAGAGTTACGCGTGCTATCTTTTTATAGTGTCGCGCACTTCACGCCTATTTGATCTCATGCAGTTACTCCACCGGCACCGCAGACCGGTGAGTGCTTGTGCGTTAGCGCACGAGTTGGGGGCGTCCTTGCGCACGCCGCACCGGGATGGAAGCCGATACCCCGGTCACTAACCCAGCCCATCGTCCCCCGGAGGTCAGCATGAGTAAGGATCTTGTGTTCTACACCAACCCCCAATCGCGCGGCGGTATAGTGCATTGGATGCTCGAAGAACTTGGCGTGCCCTATAAGATCGAGTATCTGGAATATGGCTCTTCGATGAAGTCGCCTGAATATCTGGCAATTAACCCCATGGGTAAGGTGCCCGCTATCCGTCATGGCGACGTAGTGATTACTGAAACCGCCGCCATTTGTGCCTATCTGGCCGACGTTTTTCCCGAGGCAGGTCTGAAACCTGAGGGTGACGCACTCGGGCCCTACTACCGCTGGCTGTTTTTTGTTGCCGGGCCCTTTGAGGCCGCCGTCGGGCTGCGGGCCTGTAATGTGAACCTCAATGCCGAGCAGGAAATGCAGCTCGGCTGCGGACGTCTGGAAAGGGTCACGGACGTGCTAGCCGATGCGGTGGGTGGCCGCCAGTACATTGCCGGGGAGCGTTTCTCAGCGGCGGATGTTTATGTCGGCGCGCATATCGGCTGGGGCATGCTGTTCGGCACGCTGGAAAAACGTCCGGAATTTGTCGAGTACTGGAGAGAGCTCCAGAACCGCCCGGCTAATCGCCGCAGTGAAGAACTGGCTGAAAAAGCCATGTCCAAACAGGCGTGAACCTGGGTAATAGCGCTGATATGGAACGACGTGCACCTGCGCTGGTGGCTCGCCCAAGCGGCGTTCCTGCGGGCCTTAGCACAGGTTAACGGGGGCAGTCCTGGCTGCCCCCCTTCATAACGAAGATGAACTTTTGCCCCTCTGAACATTCTTAATAGTTATAGGAAAGTTAGAATCCAACCCTGGTAACGCCGAGTTGGCTGTGTGAAAACAGCAAATATGAGAGAGGCCGAGAGTCGATCAGACGGACTTGATGCAAGCAAATGAACCAGGCTTGGGTATGTTAAACGTTACACACCTGAGGACCGTCAATTTGACTGATCAAGTGAAAGTTTCTCCTGCCCTTATCGCATTACGCGAGGCCACCCGCGACCTTCATTCAGAGCTTGATACCCTCTCGCCTTTGCTCCGCCGCCCTCTGCCGGAAAGTGTCTACAACGACCACGCAGCACGTGTGCTCGGATGGATGGCACCGCTGGAACAAGGTCTGTGGGAGGGGCCCGCTGCGTCACTCTGGCCCAACGAAATTCAGATCGCCAAACGCCGCGGCAAAGTCCAATGGATCGAACAGGACCTGTTGAACGCCGGTTACAACGCCGCTAAACTGGCCGAGCTCGAACACTGTCCCTATGTACCTGTACCCAGGACCCTAGCGCAGTCTTTTGGCGTCGCTTACGTGTCCGAAGGGGCCACATTGGGCGGTGCATTTCTGTTCAACCGGCTGGCATCGTTTTTGCCCGGTTTGCCCCTTAACTGGCTAAAGGGCTACGGCGTCGAAACCGGCCCACTTTGGACATCGTTCCAACGACTGCTCGCCCAGCATGTCGTCAGCCAGGAAAGTATTCTGGAAGCTCAAGAGTCCGCTCGGCAGGCATTCCAGTCATTTCGTTGTTGGGTGATCGACGAAACACCTGACACTGAGAGATCCTGGATTTGACTGCAACCGACCGTGCCATTTCCGAAGCCGTAACCCTCGCCAACTGCGAAGATGAGCCCATTCATCTGCCCGGCGCCATTCAGCCACACGGCGCCATGCTGGCCTTCAATCAGGACGGCACGGTAGTCGCCTACAGCGAGAACTTCAGCCAGCTCCTGGGCTTTGAGGTCTTCGAGAACGTCAAGCTGCGTGCCGTCGAAGCCGGCAGCACGGTCATGGAACTGTTGAGCGAAGGGCTGGCGGCCAATGGCGTCTGGGCCAACAGCGCCGAGACGCAGTTGAATGGTCAGACCTTCGACGTCGTTGGCCACATCCATGACAACGTGGTGTATCTGGAGTTTGAACCGCGCCCGCCGGTGTCTGCTTCCTTTTCAACCTTTGCGCAATACGCACAGCGGATCATCACCCAGGTGCAGATGTGCAATGATGTCGACACGCTGCTAGCCAGCGTGACCGAGGAAATCCGCCGAATGACCGGCTACGATCGAGTCATGGCTTATCGTTTCCGCCCGGACCAGTCGGGTGAAGTAGTCGCCGAAGCGCGGCGCGAGGATCTGATCAGTTATCTTGGCCAGCGTTACCCCGCCTCAGATATACCTGCACAAGCCAGACGCCTGTACATCCAGAATCCCATCCGCTTGATTGCCGATGTGGCCTACACCAGCGCTGCAATTTTCCCAGCGCGCAACCCGGCCAACGGTTCACCATTCGATTTAAGCTTCAGTACGCTGCGCAGCGTGTCGCCGATTCACTGCGAGTACTTGTCGAATATGGGCGTGCAAGCCTCCATGAGCGTTTCACTGGTGGTCAAGGGTAAGCTATGGGGCTTGTTTGCCTGCCACCATATGTCACCGAAGACACTACCTCACCCGGTGCGCATGTCTTTTCAGGTCTGTTCCCACGTCTGTAGCGCGATGGTCGAGCGCCTGGAAGCGACCCGCATGAACGATATTCAGCACAAGGCCGAGAGACGCCTAGCTGAACTGGTACGCCAGGTGCGCGAAGCAGACGACATGCTCGCTGCGCTAGCCAAGCCGGAGCTGAATATAGCGGAACTGATGCCCTGCGACGGCGCCGCGGCGGTACTTGGCGGCAGGATTCTGAGCATGCACGGCGACTTCGGCGAGATTGCTCTGGAGCTGATTGCCGAGCTGCAGAAGAACGAAAACCAGGACATGTACTACAGCGAAAAATGGCAACACCACGCCGGTGATGTCGCAAGCCAGCGTTATTGTGGTGTACTGGCGGTGCGCTTTCACCGCGATGAAGGTGGCTGGATGCTGTGGTTTAGGATGGAAGAAGTACACAAGGTGCAGTGGGCCGGCAAACCGGAGAAGATCGTCGCTCAGGGGCCGTCCGGGGCCCGTTTGACTCCCAGAGGCTCGTTTGAGGCCTGGGAGGAAGTGGTGCGCGGGCGATCAGCCCCCTGGACCGAACAGGATTTCAGCGTCGCAGAAAAATTGCGCCTGGAACTGCTGGAGCTGTGCTTGAACCGCGCGGCAGAAATTGACCGCATGCGCCAACGGCTGATTGCCACCCTGGGGCATGATCTGCGGAACCCGCTGCAATCGATCTCCATGGCCGCCGCGCTGCTGAAGTCTTCCGACGTACGCAGTGTCGAGCTGCGCGAACATATCACCTATTCCAGCAGCCGCATGGAGCGCCTTATCAGCCAGATTCTGGAGATGAGCCGCCTTCAGGCAGGATCGGACATCGTGGTCAATTGCGTACCGACCGATATATCCCAGTTGGTCCAAGCTATTGTCGATGAAACCTTGCTGGCCTATCCCGACCTGCTGCTGGATATTGAGATTCAGCCTGGGCTACAGGCCAATGTAGATCCGGATCGCTATGCGCAAGTAGCGGTCAATTTATTGAGCAACGCCCGGCATCACAAGACTCCGGCGTCTCCGGTCAACATTGTGCTCACAGAACAACAGGGTGAGGTGCGCCTAACTATTCGCAACGCCGCCACGCCATTGAGCGAGGCGCAACTGGCGACTCTTTTCGTCCCCTTCAAACAGCAAACCAGCTCGCCTGAGCGCAACAAGGGCGGCCTGGGAATCGGTCTGTATATCTGTTCGGCAATCGCCCGCGCACATGGCAGCCGCATTGACGTGCAGCAAGCCGAAGGGGTTATTTCCTTCAGCGTTGGCATACCGGTACGCTCCTGAATGACCACCTGATCTGCCCTGGGCAGATCGGGTGCATGACCATAGCTCGCCATTTCCCGCTGCCAATTTTGAATGAAGGCCCGCCTTGAAAAAATTCGTGTTGCTCGACTCCACGCCCATCCCCGATGAAGGGATTGACCTGTGCCTGTTTGAATACGGCGATGATTTCATCATCAAGCGTGAAGATGGCAAGGGTGGGCAGTTGATGAACACCCGCATGCACGGTTCAGAGGATGCCCTGGGCCGGCTGCCTTGCGCCGAGATTGCCGGCAGAACCGATGCGCGGGTGTTGATCGGCGGCCTGGGCATGGGCTTTACTCTGGCCGCTGCGCTTGCGGAGCTAGACGCGCAGGCACAGGTATTGGTCGCCGAACTGCTCGAAGGCGTTATCCGCTGGAATCAGGGCCCACTGGGCGCCAAAGCCGGTTACCCGACCAGAGACCCGCGCGCTCAGGTCCTGCACGAGGATGTGGCACGTATCCTGAAAACCGATACCCAAAAGTTCGACGCCATCCTGCTCGATGTAGATAACGGACCTGAAGGCCTGACCCAGTCGGTGAACAGCTGGCTGTACAGTACCGATGGGTTGCAGGGCTGCAAGCGCGCGTTGCGGCCGGGCGGCATACTGGCGGTATGGTCCGCCAGTATCGATCAGCGCTTCAGCGCGAGGCTGCGCTCGGCAGGGTTCAGGGTTAATGAAGTACAGGTTTTCGCCCACGGCAATCGGGGCCCAAAGCACACGATCTGGTTCGCACGCTAGCCCTCGCCTCTCGCTCAGATGATGCGTGAAAAGCGACCGCTATCGACCGGCTGCTGGTAGGCATCGAAAAGCATGCAGATCGAGCGTATCAGCAGTCTTCCCGCAGGCAGCACCTCGATCGACTGCTCACTTAGACAAACTAGCCCGTCGGTATGCATCTGCTGCAGCGCCGGCCAGACATCGGCAAAGACATCGCGGAAGACGATGCCGAAACGGCTTTCAATATCAGCAAACCGCAGATTGAAATGGCAAATCAGCTGGGCAATGACTGCCCGGCGCAAGCGATCCTCATCCCCACTAATCAATCCGCGCATTGTTGCCAGCCGGCCTTCACCGAGCAGGTGTTGGTAGGCCTTGATGTCGCTGGTGTTCTGGCAAAAAAGATCGCCTACCTGACTAATCGAAGACACACCCAAACCTATCAGGTCGCAATGACCATGGGTGGTATAGCCCTGGAAATTACGTTGTAGCTCGCCGCCCTCCTGCGCCAGGCTGAGGCTGTCGTCCGGCAGGGCAAAATGGTCCATGCCAATATAACGATAACCAGCATCAGTCAGCTGGCGCACGCTGTTCTCCAGCATGGCCAGTTTGGCCCCCGCGATCGGCAGATCAGCGGACATGATCCGGCGTTGCGGCAAAAACCGCTCGGGCATATGCGCGTAGTTGAAGATGGACAACCGGTCCGGGTGCAGATCGATGATGGCTTCAACCGTACGGGCAAAACTTGCCGGGCTTTGTTTTGGCAACCCGTAGATCAGGTCGATATTGATCGAGCGATACTCCAGCGCCCGCGCGGCATCCATGATCGCCTGGGTCTGCTCCAGACTCTGCAGGCGGTTCACCGCTCGCTGGACCGCGGGATCAATATCCTGCACGCCGAAACTGACCCGGTTGAAACCCACCTCACGGAGCATGCCCATGGTCGACCAATCAGCTTCGCGAGGGTCGATCTCGATGCTGTAATCGCCGTCATCATCGTCATGCAAGGCGAAATGCTGGCGGATCTTGCTGATCAGCCCGCGCATCTGTCCATGACTGAGAAAGGTCGGCGTACCGCCACCCAGATGCAGTTGCTCAACGCTCTGCCCGGCACCGACATGCTCGCTGACCAGTTCGATTTCGCGATAGAGCGCTTGCAGGTAAGGCACTGCACGGCTGCGATCCTTGGTAATCACCTTGTTGCAGGCACAGTAGTAGCAAATGTTGGCGCAGAACGGCACATGCACATACAGCGACAGATCACGAGCCGCGCTGCGGGACTCGCTCAATGCCTGCAGCATGTCGCTGGGCTGAATACCTTCGTGGAACTGCAAAGCGGTAGGGTATGAGGTATAGCGCGGGCCGGCTTTGTCGTAACGCCGGATGAGGCCCGCATCCCAGCGAATTGAATCAATCATGACGAAGCGCTCCGAACTCTGGACTAAGAGGTTCGAAGGTTAAACCTTGCTCGCTGCCAGGTCCTTGATCCACATCAACAGGGTTAGCACTTACCCGCCACTGGCATTCATAAAGCGCACGATTTGCACGTCGCCATTAACATTGAAATCATGGTGTGCTGGCTTCTGCTGCAACGCCTTGCCCAGCGCCTCGAGCAGCGGAGCGTCAGTGGTAGGATGGCGACGCAGCAACGCGCGCATATCGATCGAGTTCTCCTGTCCCAGGCATAGCAATAAACGCCCTTCAGCGGTCATGCGCACCCGATTGCAGGTAGAGCAAAAGTTGTGGGAGTGCGGAGAGATAAAACCGATACGCGCTGACGGATAACCTTCAACGCGCACATAGCGTGCCGGGCCGCCGCTGGTCTCGGTGCTGTCGAGCAGGTGATACTGCTGGCTGATCAGCTCGCGCACCTCGTCACTCGAACAGAAAGCTTCACCACGGGAACGACCTACATCGCCCAGCGGCATTTCTTCGATAAAGGTAATATCCAGATCACGCGCCAGGGCAAAGTCGACCAGCGCCGGCACTTCGTCGGCATTGCGGCCCTTCATCACCACTGTGTTCAGTTTGATACGCTTGAAGCCTGCACTGCGCGCCGCTTCTATACCTTCCAGAATCTGCGACAAATCGCCGGTGCGCGTAATTGCCTTGAATTTCTCAGGGTCGAGGCTATCCAGGCTGATGTTCAGCCGGCTGACACCCGCGTCGGCAAGCGGCTTGGCCAATTTGGCTAGCTGCGAGCCGTTAGTGGTCATGACCAGCTCGCGCAATCCGGCCAATCCGCTAATGCGGCCGCACAAGTCGACTATACCGCGGCGAACCAGCGGCTCGCCGCCGGTCAAGCGGATCTTGCTGACGCCCTGCTGCACGAACAGGTGTGCCAGGCGCTCGATTTCTTCCAGGCTGAGCACTTGGGCGCGGGGCAGGAAGGTCATGTCCTCAGCCATACAGTAAACGCAACGCAGGTCGCAGCGATCCGTCACGGACATGCGCACATACTCGATCCGCCGGCCTTGGCCGTCGATCAAGCGTTGGTTACCGCTGGAATCATGCGCTGCCATGTTGGGCCTCTCGTTGCTGCGTTCGGTTACATCTCATTCGCATACCTTACCACGACCACCTGGCCGTGTTTCAGCCAGGTTGCTGCCAGCGCGTCAGTGCGGCTTCATCTGTCTCGCGCGCTTCGACCCAGGTCGACCCTTCTGGCGTATTTTCCTTTTTCCAGAACGGCGCTCGGGTCTTCAGATAGTCGATAATAAAATGACAGGCATCAAAGGCGGCCTGACGGTGTGCGGAACTGACCCCGACAAACACAATGGGCTCGCCAGGGGCCAAATGACCGACCCGATGCAGTACTTCTATACCCAACAGCGGCCAACGTTCTGCGGCCTCCTCGGTGATCGTCTGCAACGCTTTTTCGGTCATGCCGGGGTAGTGCTCAAGAAGCATACCGGCCACTTCCCTGCCCTCATTGAAATCCCGCACGTAGCCGACGAAACTCACAACCGCACCAATACCCTGTTGCCTGGCATGCAACTGATTGAGCATCTGGCCAGGGTCGAAACTGGCGCACTGTACGACAATACCCATGTCAGCCTCCGGTGACCGGCGGGAAAAAGGCTATCTCATCGCCGTCTTCAAGCCTTTCATCAAGGCTACACATGGTCTGATTGCGAGCGCACATCAGCTGCGTCTCATCCAGCACCTGCCAGGCGTCCCCGCGCTTTACCAGGGCATCACGTAACGAGCGCAGATCCGTGAAATCATCACGCCAGGGAATCTGTTCGTGCTCAACGCCGAGCGTCTCGCGGTAACGGGCAAATAATTGCAGCTGGATCATGGCCGCTGCTCCGCCTGAAAATCGCCACTCTTGCCACCGGTCTTGGTCAGCAGGCGTGTCGCCTCTATCACCATACCCTTGTCCACGGCCTTGCACATATCATAGAGCGTCAGGGCGGCAATGCTTGCCGCTGTGAGTGCTTCCATTTCAACACCAGTCTGGCCAGCCAACTTGCAACGTGCGGTGATCCGCACGGTATCAGGCGCCTGGGCAACCAACTCAACCTTGATGCTGGTGAGCATCAGCGGATGACATAGCGGAATCAGTTCATGCGTGCGCTTGGCCGCCATGATGCCGGCGATGCGCGCAACCGCAAATACATCGCCCTTGGCATGCCCGCCCTGCTGAATCAGCTCCAGTGTTGCGGGCAACATGCGGACGATCGATTCCGCGACCGCTTCGCGCGAGGTGGCCGCCTTTGATGTCACGTCCACCATGCTGGCCTGCCCTTGGGCATCGAGGTGTGTCAACATTATGAATACCTGTATCAAGCGCTGGCGTCAGCAGCGAGATTGCTGACGTTGAAACACTATGTATGGGATAGATTAATACTATGGCCAGATGACCCAATCGACCGCCATTATCTGCGATAATCCGCTCATCAAAGATTAAATGAAAAGCCCGGTAGAGGCTATCATAGAGGGCACAAGCCCCACCCTAGACAGCCATCGATGCTTTTAGCCTGTACCCGCAGGCTCTGACCGGCTGCACACCCCTTGAATTATTGGTTACTGCCCATAGATAGTTAGAGTCTATGTACGGGTTAGTTGGAATTTATTTATCAAATCGCGAGTCAGTCACTAAGATGGCGACTTCTTTCAACCCACTCAATTAATTCAACCAACTCATTAAGGAGTTACTGATGTCCGTAATCAACACTAAAGTCAAACCTTTCAAAGCCCAGGCGTACAAGCACGGCGAATTCATTGAAGTGACCGATGCCGACATTCAGGGCAAATGGTCAGTGTTCTTCTTTTACCCCGCTGACTTCACCTTCGTTTGCCCGACCGAGCTGGGCGACGTAGCTGATTACTATGACGAGTTCCAGAAGATGGGCGTAGAGATCTACTCTGTTTCTACCGACACCCACTTCACCCACAAAGCGTGGCACGACAGCTCCGAGACCATCGGCAAAATCCAGTACACCATGATCGGTGACCCAACTGGCGCCATTACCCGCAACTTCGACAACATGCGCGAAGACATGGGTCTGGCTGACCGTGGCACCTTCATCATCGACCCAGAAGGCATCATCCAGGCAGTCGAAGTGACTTCTGAAGGTATCGGCCGTAACGCCGAAGACCTGATGCGCAAGGTCAAGGCAGCTCAGTACATCGCCGCTCACCCAGGCGAAGTGTGCCCGGCCAAGTGGAAAGAAGGCGAAGCTACTCTGGCTCCCTCGCTTGACCTGGTAGGCAAGATCTAAGCATTGCCCCTGAACCCGTCCCGCCGGGGAGCTCACGCTCCCGGTAGGCGGGCCGGGTTTTTTATCGCCTGCATTTAACCAAATTTAAGGACGGACACGCTTATGTTGGACGCGAATCTGAAGAAGCAACTGGACACGTACCTGCAGAATATCGTCACCCCGATAGAACTCAGCGTGTCTGTTGATGACAGCCCCAAGAGCAAAGAGTTGAGCGAACTGGCGAGCGAGATTGCTGAAATGTCGCCCAAGATCGCCCTCAACTGGATCGAAGCTGAACGTACACCGAGCATGAGCATCGCGCAGAGCGGTGTGCCGCCGCGTATCAGCTTTGCCGGTTTGCCCATGGGCCACGAATTTACCTCCCTGGTATTGGCCCTGCTGCAATCAGGCGGCCACCCCTCAAAGGCCGATCCGGCACTGCTTGACCAGATCCGCCATCTGACCGGGGAGTACCACTTCGAAACTTATATTTCCCTGTCATGCCAGAACTGCCCGGACGTGGTCCAGGCGCTGAACCTGATGGCGACATTGAATCCGAACATTACCCACGTAATGGTCGATGGCGCATTGTTCCAGGACGAAGTGGAACAGCGTCAGATCATGGCCGTGCCGTCGGTTTATCTGAACGGCCAGCCCTTCGGCCAAGGCCGCATGACGCTGCCGGAAATCGTCAACAAGCTGGACGCCGGCGCCGGCAAGCGCAAGGCCGCCGAACTGAGCGGGAAAGAGCCTTATGAAGTACTGATTGTGGGCGGCGGACCGGCCGGCGCAGCTGCAGCTATCTATGCCGCGCGTAAAGGCATTCGCACCGCACTGGTAGCCGAGCGCTTTGGTGGCCAGGTGATGGATACCATGGGTATCGAGAACTTTATTTCGGTCAACTACACCGAAGGCCCCAAGCTGGTTGCCAGCCTCGAAGAGCACGTCAAGGAATACGACATTGAAGTGTTCACCGAGCAGACCGCGAGCGGCCTGAGCGCAGCTACTGCCGAAGGCGGTTACACCCAGGTAGAGCTGGAAAGCGGTGCCACGCTGTCCGGTCGCTCGGTCATTCTCGCCACTGGTGCACGCTGGAGAGAAATGAACGTACCCGGCGAGCAGGAATATCGCAGCAAGGGCGTTGCCTATTGCCCGCATTGTGACGGCCCGCTGTTCAAGGGCAAACGCGTCGCGGTGATTGGTGGTGGCAACTCGGGTATCGAAGCGGCGATTGACCTTGCCGGCATCGTTGAGCACGTGACCGTGCTGGAATTCGCTGACACCCTGCGCGCAGACGAAGTGTTGCAGCGCAAGGCGCGCTCCATGCCCAACATCAAGATCATCAAGAGCGCTCAGACCACAGAAGTACGTGGCGATGGCAAGAAGGTGGTCGGGCTGACCTACACGGACCGCGAGACCCAGGAAAGCAAGCAGGTGGATGTCGCCGGTATCTTTGTACAGATTGGCCTGATACCCAATACCGACTGGCTCAAAGGCGGCCCGGTGACCCTGAGCAAGCATGGCGAGATCGAGATCGACAGCCGCGGCGCCACTTCCCTGCCGGGCGTATTTGCCGCAGGCGACGTGACCACCGTGCCGTTCAAGCAGATCATTATCGCCATGGGTGCAGGCTCCACCGCCGCTCTGGGTGCCTTTGATTACCTGATCCGCACCCCGGCTCCACAGAGCGCCGAGGCTGAAACCAAAGCAGTACAACAAAGCACCGAACCTGCTTGATATAACCCGCAGGCAGAAAAAAACCGCACCCGATTGGGTGCGGTTTTTTATTGCCTGCTTTTCGCTTGAGGCTTACAGCTTGAAGCGATTGACCAGATCGTTCAGATCCACGGCCAGACGCGACAACTCGCGGCTGGAACTGCTGGTCTGCTCTGCCCCTGCCGCTGATTGGGTGGAAAGATCACGGATGTTGACCAGGTTGCGGTCCACTTCCCGTGCTACCTGCGCCTGCTCTTCTGCGGCACTGGCGATAACCAGGTTGCGCTCGTTGATCTGCAGTATGGCTGCGGTGATGACTTCCAGTGCCTTACCTGCCGCGTCCGCTTGTTCCAGCGTACTGCCGGCCATGGTCTTGCTCATGTTCATCGCTTCTACCGACCGTTCGGTGCCCTGCTGAATGGTGCCGATCATTTCTTCGATTTCACTGGTTGACTGCTGCGTGCGGTGCGCCAGAGCGCGTACTTCGTCCGCTACTACCGCAAAGCCACGACCCTGCTCACCAGCCCGCGCCGCTTCGATCGCCGCGTTCAGCGCCAGCAGGTTGGTTTGCTCGGCAATCGCGCGGATCACATCCAGTACCCGGCTGATATTCTTGGCTTTCTCCGCCAGCTCTTGCACTTCGTTGGCGGTGGCCTGAATGGTACCCGACAGCTTGTCGATGCTCGCTACTGTGCGTACCACTTGCTGCTGACCTTCAATAGCGGTATCGCTGGTGGCTCGAGACTGTTCGGAGGTGGAGACCGCGTTATTGGCGACCTCGTCAACTGCGGCGCTCATTTCGTTTACCGCAGTGGCCGCTTGTTGAATTTCATCGTCCTGTCGCTGCAAACCACGGGTGGCGTCTTCTGTGACTGCGTTCAACTCTTCCGCCGCAGAGGCCAACTGAGTAGAAGAACTGGCAATACCCTGCAAGGTGCTACGTAATTGCTCCTGCATCTTGGCCAGTGCGCGCAGCAAGCGAGCAGACTCGTCTTTGCCAGTAGCGGTAAACTGCTGGGTCAGGTCGCCCGTGGCGATGCTTTCGGTAATTTCCACCGCCTGACGTATCGGACGAACAATGCTGTTGGTCAGGATCCAGGCGAGGAACACAGTCAACAGTGCCGCGAGAACAATAAAGATAATTACCATCTGTTTCGCGCTGGCGTAACTGGCCCGGGATGCCTCCCCGGCCTGAGCAGCGCCCTCCAGATTGATACGCTCCAGAGCCTGAAGACTTTGCACCATGGCGTCGGCCAGCGGGTTCAATTGCTCACTGATCAGCTCTAGTGCCTGATCGTCCTGACCACCCAGCGCAAAGCGCGCAACGCGCGACTGCACCTGCATGTACTCCCCGCGCTGGCGGGTAAAGCTAGAAAATGCCTGACGTTCTTCCTCGTGCACGATCATTTTTTCATAAGCTGATTCAGCCGAGTTAAGATCGCCAATCAGTTTGACGATGGTATTTTCCACCGCCTGTCTGTCACCTTGTTCCACCAACAGCATGCGCAGCGTCAGCACCCGAATACGCAAAATATCCTGACCAAAGCCACTGACCAGTTGAATGCTCGGCATCCACACCTGCTCTACTTCGCGGGCCTGATCGCGCATGCCACCCATTTCGCGCATCGCCAGGGTACCCAGTAAAACTACGACAGCGGCAATAATGATGAAGCCGCCCGCCAGACGAGCAGCAATAGACAGATTTCTTAGATTCATATTGAGTCTCTATTAGAGGATTGGGTGTCGCTACCACTGCGGCTGCGTAGGGTGGTTGTCGGCTGGGCTAGCACTATCTTGATAGCTACTTTAAGAAATTGATCGAATGGTTTCATATCGCGCAACGCCGTGCCGATCGCCTGTTCACGAGCATTCTTTCCGACCAATAGCACTATTAATCTTAAAGTTCTCTCGCCAGCGCACGTTACGCTGATTAATCCCCTTCAGAGCGCTGCTTCCATGCCCACTCATTTACGTTTCAGCCACAAGATACTGATGGCCGCCTGTGTGGTGGTGATGTCGGTGTTTCTGGCTTTCGCTGTCTACAACGACTACATCCAACGCAAGGCGCTGCAGGACAACCTGCGCACCTATCTGACCGATGCCGGCAGTCTGACTGCCGAGAACATCAGCAACTGGCTGTCTGGCCGTATTCTATTGATGGAGAGCCTGGCAGCGAACCTGGCAGCCGATGATGGCAGCCGCAGAATAGACCTGCTGGAACAGCGTACGCTGGAAGAGACTTTCGACTTCAGTTATCTGGGCGAGACCAGCGGCGGCTTCACCATGCGCCCCGAGTCCGAAATGCCCGCTGACTACGACCCGCGAACCCGGCCGTGGTACAGCGCAGTAAAAGCTCAGCGCTCAACCATTCTGACCGAACCCTATCTGGATGCAGCTACCGGCGACCTGATCATCACCGTAGCCACGCCTTCTGCCAACAACGTTGTTGGCGGTGATCTCAATTTGCAGAAAGTCTCCAGCATCATCAATGCGCTGGATTTCAATGGGATGGGCCACGCTTTTCTGGTCAGCAGCGACGGCACCGTGCTGGTTCATCCCGACGCAGCGCTGCAAATGAAAAGCCTGGGTGCCGTTTTTGCTGGCGCCAGCCCGGCAATCGAGAATCGCCTGACCGAGGTCGAGCTGGATGGCCAACCACGTATTGTCACCTTCCTGCCGGTAACAGGCCTGCCTGGGGTCAATTGGCATGTTGGCCTGTCAATCGACAAGGATAAAGCCTTTGCCAGCCTGACCAGCTTCCGCGTCTCTGCGCTCATCGCTACCCTGGTGGCATTGGTCAGCATCGTGTTGTTGCTCGGTCTGCTGATCAACTACCTGTTGCGCCCATTGAACTCGCTCAGCGCGGCTCTGGCTAACATCGCCCAGGGCGAAGGTGACCTGACCCAGCGCCTGCCGGTGACCAGCAGCGACGAATTCGGCCGGCTTGCCGGTGCTTTCAACCAGTTTATCGAACGGATTCACGCCTCCATCCGCCAGGTAGCCTCTACCAGCGGCGAACTGAATAACGTCGCACTACGGGTGCTGGATGCCTCAAACGCCAACCTGGCGAGTTCTGATGAGCAAGCCAGCCGCACCAACAGCGTTGCGGCGGCCATCAATCAGCTAGGCGCCGCGGCGCAGGAAATTGCACGCAATGCCGCCGACGCGTCCAACCAGGCCAGCAAAGCGCGCCTGGGCGCAGAACAGGGCAGCTCTGTCGTTGCCGAGACCGTGCAGGCGATGCATGACCTGTCCGCTAAAATCGATAACGCCGGTGTCGGTATCAAGGCGTTGAACGCCAGGACCGCCGACATCGGCAAGATTCTCGACGTCATCCAGAGCATCTCCGAACAGACCAACCTGTTGGCGCTCAATGCTGCGATTGAAGCCGCCCGTGCCGGTGAAGCCGGGCGCGGCTTTGCTGTGGTGGCTGACGAGGTCCGCAACCTGGCGCACCGCACGCAAAGCTCAGCGCGGGAGGTTCACGAGATGATCGGTGATCTACGTGGAGACGCTGCGACGGCCGTGCAGGCAATGGATGAAAGTAAGCGCTTCAGTGAGCATGGGGTAACGGTCGCGAGCCAGGCCGGGGAGCGCTTGGCCGAGATTACCGGCGGCATTGGCGAAATCGACAACATGAATCAATCGGTCGCGGCAGCTACCGAAGAACAGACCTCGGTCATTGAAAGCCTGAATGTAGATATTACCGACATCAATACGCTGAATCAGGAAGGGGTGGAGAATCTGCAATCCACACTCAGAGCCTGCCGCTCGCTGGAACAGCAAGTAGAACACCTGCAGCAACTGGTCGGCAGCTTCCGAATCTGATCAGCCCTTTTCAGGGCTGGCAGAGTCGCCTGGCCAGAGTGCGCTGAAGTCCGCGCCTGATTCAGCGTTGAGGTCTTCGGGATCAAAGCGCGCCAGGCACCCGCCACCGATGATGGCGGGCAACGCTGCGGCACCGCCATCGAGGGGGTCGGGGCTCTGCTCATCATCCTCAGAGTAAGAGCTCACTTGGGCGCTCCATGCTCGTTGTAAGCTTTGACCGCGCGGAGGATATCCCGTCGGCTGATCTGCCCTACCAGGCGGCCTTCATCCACCACTGGCAAGCGTCGACGGCCCTTGTGGATGAAGTGTTCGGCAGCCTTGACGATATCGGCGTCGGCATCAATCGTCTCGACGACGACGGTCATGACCGAACTGATGGTTCCACCCACTTCTTCAAAGTAACTGCCAGACAAGATACTGCGTAGACAGTCGCTCTCCGATAGCAGACCGACCAGATGGCCTGCGGGGTCAATCACCGGGGCTCCCGAGATGCGATTAACCAGAAGCACATCAATCGCCTTGAACAGATCCATATGCTCGCTGAAGGTCACCAGATCGCGGGACATGTAATCCCGCACTTTCACTGACTTGAGCATGCTGCCTCCTTCCGCTGAGATGTGTTCGTCCGCATGGCACCGGTCAGCCGAAAACCACCGTCTTGTTATCGTGAACCAGCACCCTGTCTTCCAAGTGATAGCGCAAACCGCGGGAAAGTACCATTTTTTCCACATCTTTCCCGAGCCGGACCATATCGTCAGCATTGTGCCGGTGGCTAATGCGCACCACGTCCTGCTCAATAATCGGGCCGGCGTCCAACTCATCGGTGACGTAGTGGCAGGTCGCACCAATCAACTTGACCCCACGTTGGGCCGCTTGATGGTAGGGCCTGGCGCCGACAAAGGACGGCAGGAAACTATGATGAATATTAATCACGCGATTGGCGAAACGCCTGCACAGTTCAGGCGGCAATATTTGCATGTAACGGGCCAGAACCACACAGTCCGCCTGTTGTGCATCAATCAGTCTGGCGACCTCGTTAAATGCTGGAACTTTATTCTGTGGGTCTACCGGCACGTGATAAAAAGGGATGCCGTGCCATTCGACCATACTGCGCAAATCATCGTGATTGGAAATGACACTGGTTATATCGCAATCCAGTTCCCCGCTGTGCCAACGGTGCAGTAAATCAGCAAGGCAGTGGGACTCCCTGCTAGCCATAAGTACCACTTTCTTGCGTATTCCGGAGTCACTGACATGCCAGTCCATTTCAAACTCGTTGGCAATCGGTGTGAACGCGGTGCGTAAACCTTCGAGATCAAAAGGCAGAGAGTTGGCTTTTATTTCATGGCGCATAAAGAACCATCCGGACAGATTGTCTGAATGGTGGTTGGCCTCGGTGATCCAGCCATTATAAGTTGCCAGTACATTACTGACCTTGGCAACGATCCCTACCCGGTCAGGGCAAGCGATGACCAAACGAAAGGTACGCATAACAGACACTCCGGACGTGCGGGCCAGGCCCGTGGCAAAGACGCACATTCTATCTGTTCCCGCTGACAATACCAGCAGATCTCAAGTCACTGTGTCGTCTAATTAATGTTAGTTATTAAGAACAAGTTACACACTGGGCCGGCTTGTATTATGGTTTTGCACACATAGACAAATAACTTACATATTGTATTAAGTTGGTGGTTGACCTATTATTAGTGAGTCAATTTTAAACGCTCAACCGCGCTCAAGAAGGTAACTTTACATGTCCTCTTTACAAGAATATCGCAATCTCCAACACACCATTCGTGAACTTACCGACCGCATGAACTCCCTGTCCAACGACACGAAGCTCAAGCAGGAAATTGAGTTTGAGGAAAAAGTACGCGCGCTTATGGCGCAGTACAACAAATCGCTGAAAGACGTTGTTGCCATTCTCGATCCGGACAATAAACTCAGCCAGGGCGGCAAGAGCAGCAAAACTTCAGGTGGCGTAAAGCGTGCTCGCAAGGTCAAGCAGTACAAGAACCCGAAGACTGGCGAAGTGATTGAAACCAAAGGTGGCAATCACAAAGAGCTGAAAGCCTGGAAAGAGAAATACGGTGCTGACACGGTCGAGTCCTGGGTCACTATTCTTGGCTGATCTCCCCCGCTGATTTTTTTCGGCACTGAAAGCCCCCGACCAGCAATGGCCGGGGGCTTTTGCTATCTGGACTAACCTTCCATCCCACTCGGCGCATTCACACCCAAGGCATTGCAGCGCGCCAGGGCGAACTCCTTCCAGCTACCCAGCAGGGCGTGCTGCCCAGGGTCAATGCAGTGCGTAAGCGCCTCTTCTGCGGCTTGCAGGAAAGCTTCCAGCGTGACCGGCGCACCCGCCACCTCGCCGCTCATACGACCTCTGCAGTACGCTTGCCATTGCGCCTGCTCGGCTTCATTCAAACTCGCAGGAAAGTTGCGCGCACGGTAGCGCAGCAGCATATCCACCAGCCGCTGATCGCGTAGCGGCCATTGGGTTTTGGCCAGCATAGGGCCGTCCGCTTCCCGAATCAATGGCAGTATTCGCCGGTCCGCGTCGCCGATAAAGCCCTCATATAACTGCAATTCGGGATCCGCCTGGATCGGTTCGGCGACCGTTTGTGCGGCATAGATGGCCTGCAGTTTGGATTGCCCTGTCGAGCGCCAAACGCCGAGTTTCTCGGCATTCGCCAGCAGGGTCGGCATGTCCAATTGCAGACGTTGAATATCGTCGGCGCGCAGCACTTTGGTATCCGCCAGGACCGGGCATTTATTGATATGTACCAGCTTCAGGCCGGGACGCTGCTCGCCCTCGGGCAGATCTTCCCGGCGGGTATACAGCCGCTCGCGCAATTGCTCCGCAGTCATATCCATCAGCATCGCAGGGTCCGCGGCCAGATCCCAGACGATCAACGCGTTCTTGTTTTGCGGATGCCAGCCCAGCGGCAACACCAGCGCCAGGCCCTGACGTTCGCGGCCGAAGCGGCCCGAGACATGTACCAGTGGCCTTACCTGTTGCAAGTCGACCAGGGCGGTGACCCGTTGTTTGCTGCGCAGATCGAGCAGGTAATCGAACAATCTCGGCTGTGCACGCTTCAAACATCGAGCCATGGCGATGGTCGCGCGCACATCCGCCAGAGCATCGTGCGCTTGCCCATGATCTATACCGTTAGCCTGCGTCAGCAGCTCCAGGCGCAGGCTGGTGAAGCCATCCTGTTGCGGCCACTCAATGCCATCTGGTCGTAGCGCGTGTGCTGCGCGCAGGGCGTCGAGCAGATCCCAGCGGCTGTTGCCGCCCTGCCATTCACGTGCGTAGGGATCATGGTAATTGCGATACAGGGTAAAGCGGGTCATTTCATCGTCATAACGCAAGCTGTTATAGCCGACACTGCAAGTACCCGGCTCGGCCATCTGCGCATGCAATTGACCGATAAACGCCGCCTCGGGCAAACCCTGGCTAGCTCGCTCAGGGCCGATACCGGTGATCAGACAGGCCATGGGATGGGGTAGAACATCTTCAGGCAGGCGGCAATCGATGCACAGCGGCTCGCCGATCTCGTTCAGATCTTCGTCGGTGCGTACGCCGGCAACCTGCAACGGGCGATCCCGCCGCGGGTCGATGCCGGTAGCCTCGAAGTCGTACCAGAAGAAGGTGTTGCTCATGGTTATCGCCCCTGTCCATAGCCTTGGTCAAAGGCGCAGGGTAACCCAATGGCTGGCGTCAGACATCTACCGAGTGGTGAAAACTGAAGTAGCGCTCCAATGCACGTGCGAGGTCGGCGAACGCCTGCTGGTTGCTGGTTATACTGAAACCGCTATCGTAGTTACCCGGGGAGGCATCTGGACGGCACCAGTGACTGCGGGCGCTAAAATCGACCAGTTCGGCTTCTGCGTCAGTGGATGAGGGTAACTTGAGCTGGAGTTCGTAGGAGGCGCCGAGCATGATCGGCAGGCTGCTGATCAGCATGATGCCTTGCTTGGAGATATTGCCCAAATAGCCAATCGATTTCCCGGTGTGCCGGTTGTAGACCTGCAGGAAGCCGCCCAGCTGATGCCGGGCGATGCAGCGCTGATCTTTGAGAGCAGCGCCACTCGGAGTGTTGGGTAGCATGTCAGCATCGCTCCCTTATCATTGCCTGAATCTCGGCTCGGCGCTCTTGGACGCGCCGCGTGTCAACTTCTACCTTTTTACCGCTGGCGTCCTCTTCATACCAGTACATTCGCCTGTCAAACTGTGCCAATTGCTTGCCCATGCGGTCGCATTCGAGTTGCTGGCGCTTGCGCTGTTCCAGGCGCAGAGCCTTTTCCTCATCGCGCTCGGTCTGTCTGACTTCCATTATCCGGCGCAGATTTTCTTCGCTCTGGCGCGTCTGCGCATCCCGCTCGATGACCTGCGGTTTGACCACTACCACCTCAGAGCCAGGCTGCGGCCGCTGCGAGAAATGTACTCTTCCCTGGTCGTCTACCCAGCGATAAATCTCGGCATGGGCATGCCCCGCCAACGACGCCAACAACCAGATTACCGGGAACCAACGCATGGGCTATCGTCCTTAATAAGAGGCGTGGTCTGCTACAACTAGAATAGCCCAGCCAGGCGGCCATAGGCCACTGCCGAGCATCGCGGGTCCGATCCGAGCGCTGTCAGTCTTGGCTTGGCTGGTAATATCCGAGCTGACGCAGCGTTTCCAGACGCGCGGCTGCCCGGTAGCTATATTCGCTATGTGGGTAATGCGCCTGCAAAAACAGGTAGGTATTGGCCGCATCCAGATACAGTGCCTGGCGCTCCAGACACAGACCACGCAGCAATGATACCTCTGGCTGGCGTTGCGGCGCACGGTAGCGTGAGCGCCGTTCGGCGCTAGACAGATGCAAGTACACCTGTTGACAGTTATCGCGCGCATAAGCCTGGTAGGCATTGTTGATGTCGGCGTCATGATTCTGAGCAGCGCAGCCGGCCAAACCCGCCAGCAACGCCAGCATACCTATAGCTTTCATATCGGTTACCTGAGTGGTTATGCCCATCAATATCGGCAGCAGCCTGGCTTTCTGAAGTGAAAGCCACAACTGAGCTTCACCGCCCATTACCAATAGGAAGGGCTAATTTGACCCAGGTCAGGTTCCGAATAGCCCGCATGTTCTATCTTGTAGATGACAGGGTGCTGTAACCGAATCAGCCGGGCGCGCTCGACGCCGTCACGGCCTGGAGGCAAGTATGAACATGCAACATATGCTGGTAGTGATAGATCCGACAAGTGAAGATCGACAGCCGTGCCTGGAGCGCGCCGTGCAATTGGCAGCCGAGCATCCGCAGACGCGTTTGACGCTATTCATGTGCGAGTTCAATTCAGCGCTGGAAGGCGGGGTTTTCTTTGAGTCTGCCGGTTTGGAGAAGGCCCGCACCTCGCTCCTGACGCACCGACGCTCAAGCCTGGAACATCTGGCGCAACCACTGCGTGACAAGGGCTTCGAAGTGACCACCGAGGTGGCATGGGGTAAGCGTCTATCCTGGCAGATCCTCAATGCCGTTCGGCAGTTCAAGCCGGATCTGGTACTGAAGACCACCCACCATCACAACCTGATCAAGCGCCTGCTGCTAAGCAATAGCGACTGGGATCTAATCCGCCATTGCGAGGTGCCGGTATGGCTGGTGAAAACCGCCGGGGACCGCCTGACAAAACTCGCGGTGAGTGTCGACCCGCTACACGAGGCCGATAAACCAGCGGCTCTGGATCTGAAATTGATTGCTTGCGGACGCTCGATGGCAGAGCAGGTTGGAGCCGAACTGCATCTGTTGCATTGCTATAACCCGCTGCCGCGGACCCTGGTGTTCGACGCCAGCGTAATCCACGACTACGACTCGTATGCCCATGATGTGCGCGAGCGTCACTCCAGCGCCTTCAATAGTCTGGCCGGCAGTAACGACATAGCCGACAGCGCCCGGCATTTGTTGCAGGGCTACCCCGAGGAAGCAATTCCGGTGTTTGTCGAGCAGCACGGCATCAACCTGCTGATCATGGGCGCCATCTCGCGCTCAAGACTGGACAGCGCCCTGCTCGGGCACACCGCTGAGCGATTATTGGATGACTGTGCTTGCGACATCCTGGTAATCAAACCAGAGGGCTTCGTCGATCCCAGCCCGCCTTGATTGGCCTGATCGTACTAGCGCTTCTGCAGTAGCGCGACCGAGGCGGCGCTGAGGCGGCTGATGGTTTGCCAATCAGCCGCCTCGACGGCCGCGCGCGGCGCCATCCAGGTGCCACCCACACCCATGACATTATCCAGCGCCAGGTAATCAACCAGGCTGTCCTGACGAATTCCCCCGGTGGGGCAAAAGCGTACCCCGGCAAACGGGCCTGAAAACGATCGAAGCGCCTGAATGCCGCCGCACACCTCGGCAGGAAACAGTTTGAAGCGGCGATAGCCGAAGCGGTAACCCATGAGAATTTCCGAAGCGGTGGCAATACCGGGAAGCAACGGCACCGGGCTTTCCAGGCCCAGCGTCAGCAATTCATCGGTACATCCGGGGGTGACAATAAACTGCGCCCCGGCGTCCAGCACCGACTGAAACTGACGGCCATCCAGTACCGTGCCCGCACCCACACACAACGCCGGCCGCTCGCGGCGCAAAAGCGCAATCGCGGACATGCCCAGCGCCGTGCGCAAAGTGATCTCCAGCGTGGTAATTCCCCCCGCAGCGAGCGCATCCGCCAGCGGCAGAATATCTGCTTCACGCTGGATGCTGATGACCGGCAGCAGCGGCGCCTTGGCAAAAATAGCGTCCAGGCGTTGGGTGTTTTCTAACAGACTCATGTACGTCCTTTCAGCCTTCGGGGCTGTAAAAAATCTCCAGGGGCGGCGCCAGAAAGGCGGCCACCGGCCATCGCGTCGCCGGCCCGTCAAAAGCGTCACA
Organism: Halopseudomonas laoshanensis; assembly: GCF_008365385.1. GTDB lineage: Bacteria > Pseudomonadota > Gammaproteobacteria > Pseudomonadales > Pseudomonadaceae > Halopseudomonas > Halopseudomonas laoshanensis. Next base: position 102,462 of record NZ_QOVF01000002.1, read on the forward strand.
GAGGCGCTGGCATTTATCCTCGCCGGAGATGGCCAGGAGTTGCAAGCGTGCTGTGCGCAAGGCTGCTCCGGTCAGCGTCAGCCGTGGGGCCTGCTGCGGTCCAGGTACCGCCTCGCACACAGTCAACGCGTTCCGTGCCAGCCGTGCTTCCAGCCCAGGCTGCTCAGGGAAGAGTGACGCACAATGCCCATCCGTGCCCATACCCAACACCACTACATCCAGAGGCAGCCAGGCCTGGAGAAAGGCGCTGGCCGCCTGGGCATCACTTTCAGGCGGCCGCTGCGGCGCACCACCCTGATAAAGCCCATACCAGGTCGCACTGCGCAATGCCGTGGGCATACAGCGTCTGACCAGCCCGGCATTGCTGTCGGCATGCGTGTCCGGCACCCAGCGCTCATCCACCAGGGTGAGGCGTATTCGGCTCCAGTTCACAGGCTGGCGATCCAGCTGGCGCAAGAAGGCTTCGGGGCTGCGGCCTCCGGACAGGGCAAGGCTCGCCGTAGCCGACGTGCTCAGGGCGCGGTTCAAAGCCCCTGCTACCCGTTCAGCCAGTTGTTGCGCCTGCTCGGCAGCGCTGCTGGCTTGGTGCAAGGGCAGGCCCCGTGCGGCGGCAAGAGTGGATAGGCTCATGATTGATCGGCCTGATCGGCAATCGCCAAAGACTCGGTAAAGCAGCTACCACCCAGCTCCGCGGGGCTGGCGGCGGTGCGCATGAATCCGAACAACTCGCGCCCCCAACCCCGGCGCACCGGTTCACTGGGGCTGACTGGCGGTCGAGCCTCGAGGGCAGCGGCATCCAGATCGACCTGCAAGGTACCAGCCTCCGCGTCCACGCTGACCCAGTCGCCATCGCGCAAGCGGGCCAGCGGGCCACCCGCAGCTGCTTCCGGGCACAGGTGAATCACCGCCGGCACTTTGCCGGAGGCGCCGGACATGCGGCCGTCGGTGACCAGTGCCACTTGAAAACCGCGGTCCTGCAGCAGGCTAAGGTAGGGCGTGAGTTTGTGCAGCTCGGGCATGCCATTGGCCGCCGGGCCCTGGAAACGGACTACCGCCACCAGATCGCACTCCAGTTCGCCCGCCTTAAAAGCCTGCACAAAGGCCTCCTGGCTTTCAAACAGGCGGCAGGCCGCCCGCACCTTGCGGTGTGCGGGCGCGACCGCCGATACCTTGATCACCCCACGGCCCAGATTGCCTTCGACAATCCGCAGGCCACCCTCTGGAGAAAACGGCTGTCGCCACGTACGCAGAATGCTCTCATCCAGGCTTCGCTGCGGCCCGTCACGCCAGACCAGCTTGCCCTGCTCCAATACCGGCTCGGCGGTGTACCGACGCAGGCCAGGACCGGCGATGGTGACTACGTCCTCGTGCAGCAAGCCGGCCTCCAGCAACTGGGCAAACAGCCATGCAGTGCCACCGGCGGCGTGAAACTGGTTTATATCGGCCTTTCCATTGGGATACATCCGCGCAATGCTCGGGACTATATTGGAAAGGTCAGCCATATCTTCCCAGCGCAGCTGCAGCCCGGCACATTGGCCGATGGCCACCAGATGCAAGGTAAGGTTGGTTGATCCGCCGGTTGCCAGTAGCAACACCAGCGCGTTGATCAGCGCTTTTTCGTCGAGGATCGACGCCATGCTGCCCTGCCCGGCTCTGGCCAGGCGGGCTGCCTGTTCGGCCGCGTAAACCGTCAACGCATCGCGCAACGGGGTATTGGGCTGTACGAAAGAGGCTCCAGGCAATTGCAGCCCCATCGCCTCAAGCAGAATTTGATTGGTATTGGCCGTGCCGTAAAAGGTGCAGGTACCAGCGCTGTGATAAGACTCGCTTTCGGCCTGCAGCAGCTCTTCGCGTGTCGCCTTGCCTTCGGCAAAACGTTCGCGCACCGCGGCCTTCTCGGCATTCGGCAGGCCCGAGGGCATGGGTCCGGCGGGCACAAACACCACCGGCAGATGACCAAAGCGCAGCGCGCCCATCAACAGGCCGGGTACGATCTTGTCGCATACGCCCAGGCACAGGGCCGCATCGAACATATTGTGCGATAGCGCCACCGCGGTCCCCATTGCGATCACATCGCGGCTGACCAGTGACAGCTCCATACCCGGCTCGCCCTGGGTCACGCCGTCACACATGGCCGGCACTCCTCCGGCCACCTGACCGGTGGCACCAAAGGCGCGCAAGGCCTGACGAATCTTTTCGGGAAAGCGCTCATAGGGCTGATGTGCCGAGAGCATGTCGTTGTAGGCCGTGACCATACCGACATTGACCTCGTCCATCATACGCAGCCGGTCCTTGTCGGTAGGTTGGCAGGCCGCCATGCCATGGGCCAGATTGCCGCAGGAGAGCATGCGTCGACCCCGCGGTAAATCGCCCGCGTCAGCCATCTGCTGCAGGTAGGCGGCGCGACTTGTCTGGCTGCGTAAGCGCAGCCGTTCGGTAACTTCGACCAGCCCCGGATGCATGATCTTTACCTCGACTAAAGGTGAAACGACGCCTTTAAAGTATGACCCTAAAGTGCCTGATGACATGCTCAATATGCTAATCGAGCAGCTGAATACAGCCTGTCATGGTACTCGTTTATGATCTATTGTTATGCCCACATCAGCGCAAACGACCTATATCAACGTATCAATGACCTATGGATCTGCCATGACTCTGCGTCGCACCAAAATTGTTGCCACCCTCGGACCCGCCACCTCCAGCCCTGAGCGCATTGCCGCGCTGATCGATGCCGGGATGAACGTCGCTCGCTTGAACTTTTCCCATGGCACCGCCGATGAGCACCGCGAACGTGCACGTCTGGTGCGTGAGATCGCCCGCGACAAGGGCACCCATGTTGCACTGCTCGGCGATCTGCAGGGTCCAAAAATTCGCATCGCGCGCTTTACCGAAGGCAAGATCCAACTGGAGGTTGGTGATCACTTCCGGCTTTCTACCAGCCATCCGCTGGACGATGGCAATGCCGACATTGTCGGGATCGATTATCCGGAGCTGGTCAATGATTGCCGCGCCGGCGACGAGCTGCTGCTCGATGACGGCCGCGTGGTGCTGCGGGTGGATAGCGTCGGCAAGGATGAAGTGCGTTGTACTGTGACCGCCGGCGGACCGCTGTCCAACCACAAAGGCATCAACCGCCGCGGCGGTGGGTTATCGGCTGCGGCGCTGACGGACAAGGACCGGTTCGACATCACTGTGGCTGCCGAGCTGCAGATGGAATACGTCGCGGTGTCTTTCCCACGCGACGCCGCTGACATGCATCTGGCGCGCAAGCTGTTGAAGGACTCCGAATCCAACGCCTGGTTGGTGGCCAAGATCGAGCGCGCCGAAGCGGTGGCCGATCAGGCGACGCTGGACGGTCTGATTCTCGCTAGCGATGCGGTCATGGTCGCCCGCGGCGACCTGGGTGTAGAGATCGGCGATGCGGAACTGGTCGGGATCCAGAAGCTGATCATCAGCCGTGCACGCAAGCAGAACAAGGTGGTGATCACCGCGACGCAGATGATGGAATCGATGATCAGCAGCCCGCTGCCTACCCGTGCCGAAGTCTCGGACGTGGCCAACGCCGCGCTGGATTATACCGATGCTGTCATGCTCTCGGCGGAAACCGCCGCAGGCTCGTTTCCGGTGGAAGCGGTGCAAGCCATGGACCGCGTGTGTCGCGGAGCGGAGAAGCACCCAACCAGCCAGAACTCTGGACACCGTTTGGGTCAGGAGTTCGAACGCTGCGACGAGAGCATCGCGCTGGCGGCCATGTATACCGGCAACCACTTTCCCGGCGTGACGGCGATCATCAGCCTCACCGAGAGCGGTTACACGCCGCTGATCATGTCGCGCATTCGCTCCCATTTACCGATTTTTGCATTGTCTCCCAATGCCGAGACGTTGGGCCGGGTCGCCATGTTCCGCGGCGTGCAAGGCATCCAGTTCAATCCGGTGGAAATCACCTCCAGCGACGTCAACCAGGCAGCGGTCAACACCCTGCTGGACCGCGGGCATGTGCAGGCGGGTGACTGGGTCATTCTGACCAAAGGGGATGTCTACAACTCTCGGGGCGGCACCAACTCGATGAAGTTGCTGCATGTTGGCGAGCGGCTTGTCTGAACTGTCAAGACTGCCATTCGTACTCTGAGCTTCGATCACGAAGCTCGGAGCCTCGCAGCCATGGCTTGCGCTTTCATCTGGACGCAAGCCATTCCCTACCGCTCTCGCCTCTTACATCATTTTCCCTGCCGAAAAGCCTCGCTTATTAACTGGTATGACCAGTTAGAAAGACACCTCAAGAACCCTTTAATGTATTTATAACCCGCTGAACTTGAAGCGATTTAACGCATCCTGCCCATGGGCGCGGAAAAATAACTGGTCCTACCACTCTGATAACGGCTAGACCTGCCTGTTTGGCGGTAGCAGTATCTAGCGGTCACTGCACGGCGCTGCACCTGAATGCGCGCTTCTCATAACAAAAATAAGGGAAATCCAGATGAGTCAAACGCTCTTGTCTCTGCTCGCATTTTTTCCTCTGGTTCTGGCGGGTATCCTGTTGATCGGGTTCCGTTGGCCGGCGAAACATGCAATGCCAGTCGTCTTTGTTGTCACCGTCATTATTGCCCTGCTTGCCTGGGATATGACCGTGGTCCGCGTAATCGCTTCCAGCCTACAGGGATTGGTGCTCACCGCATCCATTCTGTGGATTATCTTTGGCGCGATTCTGCTGCTGAACACGCTCAAACATTCCGGCGGCATCCTGGCCATTCGTAAAGGCTTCTCCGGCATCAGCCCTGACCGCCGGGTACAGGCGATCATCGTTACCTGGCTGTTTGGTTGCTTCATTGAAGGCGCCTCCGGCTTTGGTACGCCTGCCGCAGTCGCTGCGCCGCTGATGGTTGCACTCGGCTTCCCGGCCGTGGCTGCTGTTGTGGTGGGAATGATGGTGCAGTCCACTCCGGTATCCTTCGGCGCTGTCGGCACACCCATGGTAGTGGGCGTTGGTGGCGGCCTGGATCAGGTTGCCATTGGCTCACAGCTAGCCAATACGGGCGCCAACTGGGACAGCTTCTTCCAGTTGATCGTATCTGAAGTAGCCATCATGCACGGCATCATCGGTATTCTCATGCCGTTGTTCATGGTAATGGTCATGGTGCGCTTTTTCGGCAAGAACAAATCCTGGTCGGAAGGCCTGCAAATCGCACCATTTGCGATCTTTGCCGCGCTAGCCTTTGTCATTCCCTATGTCATGGCGGGCGTGTTCCTCGGTCCGGAATTCCCCTCCATGATCGGCGGCCTGGTGGGCTTGGCAATCGTGGTACCGGCGGCCAAGGCCGGCTTCCTGATTCCCAAGGAAAGCTGGGATTTCGCCGATCCGAAAGATTGGCCAGCCGAGTGGATGGGCAGCATCCAGATGAAACTGGATGACGTCGCCGGCAAGCGCCCCGTCGCTATCTGGATGGCCTGGTTGCCCTATGTACTGCTCGCGGCACTGCTGGTGTTCTCACGCACCAACGCCACCGCCAAGGCTGCGTTGAACTCGATCAGCCTGCGCTTTACCGACATCATGGGTGAAGCCGGCCTGTCCGCCAGCCTGGAACCCCTCTACCTGCCAGGCGGCATTCTGGTGATGGTGGTCATCCTGACCTATTTCATGCATCGCATGTCTTTCAGCGAGATGAAGCGCGCCTTCGGCGAGTCCACCAACACCATCATTGGCGCTGGCTTTGTGCTGATCTTCACCATTCCGATGGTGCGTATTCTGATCAACTCCGGCGTAAACATGTCCGACCTGCCGTCCATGCCAGTGGCCATGGCCGAAGCGGTTGCGTCATCGGTAGGTAGTGTCTACCCGCTGTTCGCGCCAATGGTCGGTGCGTTGGGCGCCTTTATCGCTGGTTCCAACACCGCCTCCAACCTGATGCTCTCGCAGTTCCAGTTCAATACGGCTGAGCTACTGGGCGTTTCGGGTGCCTTGATTGTAGCGGCGCAGTCGGTCGGTGCGGCAGCGGGCAATATGATCGCCATTCATAACGTAGTAGCTGCTTCGGCGACGGTCGGCTTGCTCGGACGCGAAGGCATTACCTTGCGCAAAACGATCCTGCCCACCATCTACTATGTAACGGCGGCAGGCATTTTGACCATGCTGGCAATTCACGTCTTTGGTGTCAGCGACCCGTTGTCTGCAGCGGGCCTCACCACCACCGGCAATTAAGCTAAGCGTAAGGTGGTGGCAATACTGACCGGGCTGGCAGCGCTATAGCCACCCGGTCAGTGCCAACCCTCCAGCCGCATGGTAGCCCGCTCCAGTCGTTGTTCTTCGTTTTCAATATCGTGCAGATTATCGCGAATGCTCTGGATGTGATCCATGGCCGCGCGCTTGGCCTGGATCGGCAAACGCTCCATCACCGCGTGATATAGACGCGAGTGCTGACGATCGAGTTGGCGCTTATGGACTGGACGGTGGTAGAGGTTCTTGACCGAAGCAAACACCGAACTTAGCAGCAAACTGGTTAAGGATTGCAACGTATGCACCAGCACCGGGTTATGCGACGCATCACAGATGGCCAGATGAAAGGCATGGTCCAGACGCGCCAAGGTTTCCGGGTCCTTTACCGATCCACTCTCATGGGCTGCGACCATTTCATCGTAACGCCGCTGGATCAGCACAAAATCCGCGTCAGTACCGCGCAATGCAGCCAGCCTGGCCGACTCGCCCTCCAGCAACGCTCGCACTTCCAGCAGATCAAACAGCGTTCTTGGATGGTTATTGAACAGATGCATCATCGGCGTTTCGTCGCGATTGCCCATCAAGCTGGCCACGTAGGACCCACGCCCTTGATCCGTCCTGATCAGCCCCCTGCCGCGCAATACCTTCAGCCCTTCACGCAGCGCACTACGGGAAATACCCAGCTTTTCGCATTGCAGCCGTTCCGAAGGCAACACCTGGCCCATCTTCAACACGCCTTCAGCAATCAGCTTTTCAATGCGATCAGCCACCACATCACCCACTTGGCGCCGTTCGGGAGCAGTATCAACCATAAAGCAGAACCTTGTTTTAATTACTGGTCCTACCAGATTAGAGCTAGGCTGATAACAAAGCCACTACAAATTTTACAGACCCGATATAGCTCGCATACAGCCAATAAATCGGTTTTAGGCAATCAAAAAACTGGTCCTACCAGCAGGTTTTATACTGGACGCCCAGCCACCATGACCCCACTATTCAGGCCATTTCCCTGTCCTTGGCCAGCATCTATACAACAGGTGACACCCGATGAACCTTCTTTATGACGAAAAGCTCGACGGCCCCCTGCCCCCAGTGGACAGAACGGCGCTGATCGAAGAGCTACAGCAAACGCTGCCGGACATGACGCTGCTGCACGAGCGCGAAGATCTGCAGCCCTTCGAGTGCGACGGTCTGGCTGCCTACCGGATTCTGCCGATGCTGGTGGTGATTCCCGACACCGTCGACCAGGTTCAGGCATTCATGAAAATCTGCCACCAACGCAAGGTTCCTGTGGTTGCACGCGGCGCAGGCACTGGCTTGTCCGGCGGCGCATTGCCACTGGAAGGCGGCGTGCTGCTGGTGCTGGCACGGCTGAAAACGATTCTGGAGATCAATCCCGAGGGCCGCTTCGCCCGGGTACAACCCGGCGTGCGCAACCTGGCGATCTCGGAAGCCGCAGCGCCTTATCAGCTCTATTACGCACCGGATCCATCCTCGCAAATTGCCTGCTCGATCGGCGGCAACGTGGCCGAGAACGCTGGCGGTGTGCATTGCCTGAAATACGGCCTGACCGTGCACAACCTGCTGAAGCTGGAAATCATTACCGTTGAAGGCGAGCGCATGACGCTCGGCTCCGACGCACTGGATAGTGCAGGCTTTGATCTGATGGCGCTGTTCACCGGCTCCGAAGGCATGCTCGGTATCGTCGTTGAAGTGACGGTCAAGCTGCTGCCGCGCCCGCAAGTGGCCAAGGTGTTGATGGCCAGCTTTGATGACGTGGGCAAGGCCGGCAAGGCCGTGGGTGACATCATCTCTGCCGGCATCATCCCCGGCGGATTGGAAATGATGGACAGCCTGGCCATTCAGGCCGCGGAGGATTTTATCCACGCCGGCTACCCGGTGGATGCCAAGGCGATTCTGCTGTGCGAACTCGATGGCGTCGAAGCCGATGTCAACGATGAATGCGAGCGCGTGCGCGCCGTGCTGGAAAACAGCGGCGCCACTGCCATCAGCCTGGCCAAGGACGATGCCGAGCGCGCACTGTTCTGGGCCGGTCGCAAGAACGCCTTCCCCGCTGTGGGCCGTATTTCCCCGGACTATTACTGCATGGACGGCACCATCCCCCGCCGCGAACTGCCCCGCGTGCTGCAGGGCATTGCTGATCTGTCGGTGGAATACGATCTGCGGGTGGCCAACGTTTTCCACGCCGGAGACGGCAATATGCACCCGCTGATCCTGTTTGATGCCAACAAGCCCGGTGAACTCGAGCGCGCCGAAGCTATCGGCGGCAAGATTCTTGAGCTTTGCGTTGCCGTGGGTGGGTCCATCACCGGTGAGCATGGGGTGGGCCGCGAGAAGATCAATCAGATGTGTTCGCAGTTCAACGATGACGAGCTGCTGACATTCTTCGCGGTGAAGGCTGCCTTTGATCCCGACGGCCTGCTCAACCCGGGCAAGAACATCCCGACCCTGAACCGCTGCGCCGAATTCGGAGCCATGCATATTCATAATGGAAAGCTGCCTTTCCCTGAGCTGGAGCGTTTCTGATGACAGCGACCCACACCCATTCGGCCCGCCCCGGTGAGCGCCCCGCCTCTGCCGCAGAACTGCAATTGCAGCAGCAGGTGCTGGATGCCCTGCGGAGTAAAACGCCGTTGGCCATTCAAGGCGCCAACAGCAAGGCTTTTCTTGGCCGGCCTGTGACCGGGCAGGTGCTCGATACGCGCCAGCACAGCGGCATCGTCAATTACGACCCGACTGAACTGGTGGTTACGGTGCGCAGCGGTACGCCGCTGGTAGAACTGCTGGAAGCTCTGGATCAACAGGGCCAAATGCTGCCTTGCGAACCCCCTGTTTTCGGCGGTGCAGCCACCGTGGGCGGCATGGTCGCGGCCGGCCTCTCCGGCCCGCGCCGGCCCTGGTCCGGCTCGGTACGTGATTTCGTACTGGGCACCAAGGTGATCACCGGGCACGGCAAGCTGATGCGCTTTGGTGGCGAGGTGATGAAGAACGTCGCCGGTTACGATCTGTCTCGCTTGATCGCCGGCAGCCATGGCCTGCTCGGCGTGCTTACAGAAGTATCGATGAAAGTGCTACCCAAGCCGGTATGTACCCACCATTTGAGCCTCGACCTGTCGGTGGAAAAGGCGCTGTTGAAGTTGGCCGAATGGGGCCAGCAGCCGATTCCGATTACCGCCGCCTGCCATATCGACGGGCAACTGCGTCTGCGGCTGGAGGGCGGTATCGGCTCGGTACGCTCCGCTGCGGATCGGATTGGCGGTGAGGAGCTGGATCCCGAATTCTGGACCCAACTGAACGAACAGCAACTGCCGTTCTTCCAGGACCCACGCCCGCTGTGGCGCCTGTCGCTACCGGCGGTCACTCCAGAGGTTGATCTGTCCGGCGATGCATTGCTGGACTGGGGCGGCAGCCAGCGCTGGCTGAAGAGTGACGCCTCCGGCATGGATATACAGGCGCTCGCCGCCCAGCATGGCGGCCATGCCACCTGCTATACCGCGGGCATCACCGACACGCCGTTTCAGCCGCTGGCCCCGCTGCTTGAGCACTATCATCGCCGGCTTAAAGCGCAGCTGGACCCACAGGGGATATTCAACCCGGGGCGCAGCTATGCAGCCATTTAACTCAGGCCACGCTTTGAGACTGGAGATTTAACCATGCAGACGAATTTAACCGAGAAGGCGCGCAAGCTGCCGCGCGCCGAAGAGGCGGAAAGCATTCTGCGCTCCTGCGTGCATTGCGGTTTCTGTAATGCTACCTGCCCGACCTATCAGTTGCTGGGTGACGAGCGCGATGGCCCGCGGGGTCGTATTTATCTGATCAAGGCCTTCCTTGAAGGCGAAGAAACCACCCGCGAAACCCAGATTCACCTGGACCAGTGCCTGAGCTGCCGCAACTGCGAGACCACCTGCCCCTCCGGCGTGGAATATCACACGCTGCTGGATATCGGCCGTGAAGCCATGGCCGGTGAAATCGAACGGCCGCTACAAGAGCGCGTATTGCGTTCGGCACTGCGTACCGTGGTGCCCAACGCCGGCACCTTCAAGACTCTTTTAAAAGCCGGGCAGATGGTGCGGCCCTTTATGCCAACTGCGTTGAAAGACAAAATTCCCGGCCAGATCACCCCGGCCAAACCGCGCCCGACAGCTAAACATGCACGCCAGGTGCTGATTCTGGAAGGCTGCGCCCAGGCCGGCCTGTCGCCGAATACCAACGCCGCTGCCGCGCGCGTGCTGGATCGTCTGGGTATTTCACTCCAGCCGATCAGCGAAGCCGGCTGTTGTGGCGCCCTGGACTATCACCTGGACGCGCAACAGGCCGGCCTGGACCGCGCCCGGAACAATATTGACGCCTGGTGGCCTGCGATTGAAAACGGCGCCGAAGCCATAGTGCAGACCGCCAGCGGTTGTGGCGCCTTTATCAAGGAATACGCCCACCTGCTCAAGGACGATCCTGCCTACGCGGAAAAAGCCGTGAAAGTCAGCGCCCTGGCGCTGGATCTGGTGCAGGTGCTGGAACGGGAAGATCTGCAACCCTTGCAGGTCAAGACCAGCCAGCGCCTGGCCTTTCATTGCCCCTGCACCCTGCAGCATGCGCAAAAGCTTGGTGGCCGCGTGGAGCCGATCCTGAAAAAACTCGGTTTCAGCCTGACCTTCGTTGCCGACGGCCACCTGTGCTGCGGCTCGGCCGGCAGCTACTCGATCACCCAGCCGGTGCTCGCCAAGCAGCTGCGGGATAACCGCATGAACGCGCTGGAAGCCGGCAAGCCAGACACCATCGTCACCGCCAACATCGGCTGTCAGACCCATCTGGGCTCGGCAGACAGAACCCCCGTGCGCCATTGGATCGAAGTGGTCGAAGACGCACTCACCTGAATACTGGAGATAGACAATGCTGAGCAAATCCGTACTGACCCTCGACGAAGCCAATAGCATGATCGATGCTGCCTTCGCTGAAGCCGACAAGAATGGTTGGAAAGTCACCGTAGCCGTGGTCGATGACGGCGGCCACCTGCTGGCGATGCGTCGCATGGACGGTTGCGCGCCAGTTGCTGCCTATATCGCTCCGCAAAAAGCCCGTAGCGCCGCACTGGGTCGTCGCGAGACCAGCGAGTTCGAAGCCATGATCAATGGCGGCCGTACCGCGTTCCTGTCTGCACCGGAAATTACCGGCCTGCTGGAAGGCGGCGTGCCTTTGAAAGTGGACGGCCAGGTAGTTGCTGCCATTGGTGTTTCCGGCGTCAAGCCAGACCAGGATGCGCAGGTTGCCAAAGCCGGTATCGCCGCGCTCTAAACCACGTTCTAAACCCCGGAGAATTGTCTTATGACACAACGTGTTGAAATCCAGGGCCTGCAGATTGATAGCGCCCTGCACCGTTTTATCGAGCAGAACGCACTGCCGGGCACCGGCCTGGATGCGGGTGCCTTCTGGTCCGGCTTTAGCCAACTGGTGCACGACCTGGCGCCGAAAAACCGCGCGCTGCTGGCCGAGCGCGACCGCCTGCAGATTGAGCTGGACCAGTGGCATCAAGCCCATCCCGGCCCGATCAAGGACATGCCCGCCTACCGCGAGTTTCTGACCTCGATCGGCTACCTGAAAGCCGTACCGGACGATTTCCGCATCAGCACTGCCAATACCGATAGCGAGCTGACCCAGCAGGCCGGCCCGCAACTGGTGGTACCGGTGATGAACGGCCGCTATGCACTGAACGCTGCCAATGCCCGCTGGGGTAGCCTGTACGACGCACTGTACGGCACCGACGCGATCTCCGACGAGAATGGCGCCGAGCGCGGCCACGGCTACAACCCGGTACGTGGCGACAAGGTCATTGCCTTTGCCCGCAAGTTCTTGAACGACACTATTCCGCTGCAGCAGGGCGATCACACCCAGGCCCAGGCCTACCGTGTGGAAAATGGCCAGTTGCAGGTCACCCTGCAATCGGGCGAGCAGACCGGCCTGCAGTCGGCTGAGTTGTTTGTTGGCTATCAAGGCAATCCGGCCCAGCCGGATGCGCTGCTGTTTCTGCACAACGGCCTGCACTTTGAAATCCAGATCGACCCCAGTCATCCGATTGGCCAGACCGATGCCGCTGGCGTCAAGGATCTGCTGATGGAGGCGGCGGTCTCCACCATCATGGACTGTGAAGACTCCATAGCTGCCGTAGATGCCGAAGACAAGATCGTCGTCTACAGCAACTGGCTCGGCCTGATGAAGGGTGATCTGGAAGAGCAGATGGACAAGGGCGGCAAGACCATCGTCCGCAAGCTCAACCCGGACCGCGAGTACAGCACCGCCGACGGCAAGGGCCTGACCCTGCACGGCCGCTCGCTGCTATTCATCCGTAACGTCGGCCACCTGATGACCAACCCGGGGATCCTGTTGAAAGACGGTAGCGAGATTCCCGAAGGTATTCTGGATGCGGTCTGCACCAGCCTGATCGCCATCCACGATCTACAGCGCAAGGGCAACTCGCGCACGGGCAGCATGTATATCGTCAAGCCGAAAATGCATGGCCCGGATGAAGTCGCCTTTGCGAGCGAGCTGTTTGGCCGTGTTGAGCAACTGCTTGGCCTGCAGCAGAACACCCTGAAAATGGGCATCATGGACGAAGAGCGTCGCACCTCGGTCAACCTGAAAGCCTGTATCGCCGCGGCCAGCTCGCGAGTCGCCTTTATCAACACCGGCTTCCTCGACCGCACCGGTGACGAGATGCACAGCGTGATGCAGGGCGGTCCGGTACTGCGCAAGGGCGATATGAAAACCACCGAGTGGATTCAGGCGTACGAGCGCAATAACGTATTGGTCGGCCTGACTTGCGGGTTGCGCGGCAAGGCGCAGATCGGCAAGGGCATGTGGGCCATGCCAGACCTGATGGCAGCGATGCTCGAACAGAAGATCGGTCATCCCAAGGCCGGTGCCAACACCGCTTGGGTTCCCTCCCCGACCGCTGCGGTTCTGCACGCGCTGCATTACCACCAGGTTAGCGTTCAGGAAGTGCAGCAGGGCATGGAAAGCATCTCGCTGAAGGACGAGCAGGAGAAGTTACTGAACGGCCTGCTAACCGCGCCCCTGGCCGCCGAGCCCAATTGGAGCGAGAGCGACAAGCAACAGGAACTGGACAACAACGCTCAGGGTATTCTTGGCTATGTCGTACGCTGGGTTAACCAGGGCATTGGTTGCTCCAAGGTGCCGGACATCAACAACGTCGGCCTGATGGAAGACCGCGCAACCCTGCGGATTTCCAGCCAGCACATGGCCAACTGGTTGCACCACGGTGTAGTCAGCGAAACCCAGGTGACCGAGACCTTCCAGCGCATGGCCAAGGTAGTCGATAAGCAGAATGCCGGCGATCCGGAATACAGCCCCATGGCGACCGACTACAAAGCCTCGGTAGCCTATCAGGCGGCGTTGGACCTGGTATTCAAAGGCCTGGAACAGCCCAGCGGTTATACCGAACCGCTGTTGCATCACTGGCGGCAAGTGGCCAAGGCTCAGTAACTTCAGCCTTGAACCCGCAATAAAAAATCCCGGCACAGGCCGGGATTTTTCTATGTCGCAACGCTCAAAGCAGAAGTGATTGGTTAATCCACTTCCACCGCCAAGCTGTCGGCAATCTTCTTCTGCCAGATCGCCGGGCCGGTGATGTGCACGGACTCGCCCTTGGTATCAACGGCCACGGTCACGGGCATATCCTTCACCTCGAACTCGTAGATCGCTTCCATACCCATTTCCGGGAAGGCCAGCACCTCGGCTTTCTTGATTGCCTGAGCCACCAGGTATGCGGCACCGCCGACGGCCATCAGATAGACCGCCTTGTAATCCTTGATCGCCTCGATCGCAATCGGGCCGCGCTCGGATTTGCCGATCATGCCCAGCAGGCCAGTCTGATCAAGAATCTGCCGGGTGAACTTGTCCATCCGCGTTGCCGTGGTCGGACCGGCTGGCCCGACCACTTCGTCGCGTACTGGATCAACCGGGCCAACGTAATAGATAAAGCGGCCTTTGAGATCCACCGGCAGTTGCTCGCCGTTATTCAGCATCTCGACCATGCGCTTGTGCGCGGCATCGCGGCCGGTGAGCATCTTGCCGGACAGCAATACGGTTTCACCGGTCTTCCACTCCAGCACGTCGGCAGGGGTAAGAGTATCCAGATTGACCCGGCGCACACCAGTACCCACTTCCCAGGTGATGTCCGGGTAGGCGTCCATGGGTGGCGGCGTCAGAATTGCCGGGCCGCTGCCATTCAGGGTGAAATGCGCATGGCGGGTTGCTGCGCAGTTGGGGATCATGCACACCGGCAGGCTGGCGGCGTGGGTCGGGTAATCCTTGATCTTGATATCCAAAACCGTAGTCAGGCCGCCCAGGCCCTGAGCACCAATGCCCAGCGCGTTGACCTTGTCCATGATCTCCAGACGCAGTTCTTCCACGCGGTTCTGTGGGCCGCGCTTGCGTAGCTCGTGGATGTCGATGGAGTCCATCAGCGATTCCTTGGCCAGCACCGCCGCCTTCTCGGCGGTACCGCCAATACCAATACCGAGCATGCCCGGCGGACACCAGCCGGCGCCCATGGTCGGCACGGTCTTGACTACCCAATCGACGATCGAGTCGGACGGATTGAGCATGACCATCTTCGATTTATTCTCGGACCCGCCACCCTTGGCCGCCACATGGAACTCGACGGTATCGCCAGGGACCATCTGGTAGTGAATCACCGCCGGGGTGTTGTCCTTGGTGTTGGTGCGCTTGCCGGCCGGGTCGGCCAGGATCGAGGCCCGCAGCACGTTCTCCGGCAGGTTGTAAGCTTGGCGCACGCCCTGGTTGATCATGTCGTCCAGGCTCATGGTCGCGTCATCCCAACGCACATTCATGCCGATCTTGACGAAGATGGTGACGATGCCAGTGTCCTGGCAGATTGGCCGATGGCCGGTCGCGCACATACGCGAGTTGATCAGAATCTGCGCCATCGCATCCCGGGCCGCGGGCGACTCTTCACGCAGGTAGGCTTCATGCACAGCCTGGATAAAATCCACGGGATGGTAGTAGGAAATATATTGCAGCGCGTCAGCCACGCTCTGGATAAGGTCGTCTTGCTTGATTGCGGTCATGCTCGGCCAGGCTCCTCTTCGGGTGCGGTTTGGCTAGACGCTCAAGAGTGCTCAATGCAGCGCTGCCAGCTTCACGGATATCGGCGGCGCAGAATGCACAA
The DNA here is from genome assembly GCF_008365385.1 of Halopseudomonas laoshanensis. GTDB lineage: Bacteria > Pseudomonadota > Gammaproteobacteria > Pseudomonadales > Pseudomonadaceae > Halopseudomonas > Halopseudomonas laoshanensis. The sequence goes on from NZ_QOVF01000002.1 coordinate 117,896, forward strand.
AGCGCCATGACGATCAGGGTGCTGGAGTATACCTTAGCTTCGGACTGACGGCAGTCCTCCGCCCATAGCTTTGTTTAATCAATGACAAAAGAGCCATATAAAGGACTGTGCGAATAAGGGCTATGCAAATAGAGCCCGCGGGGATAAATTGACGTCAAAGTGCCATCATTGATTAGGAAGGGCATAGCGTGACCGACAAGGATGACAACACAGCCAAGTTTCAGGCTATCCGCCTGCAGCGATTTTACCTGGCGCAGCTGAATTACCTGATCACTTACGTGGTGATCGGCGCGGCCTGGATGGCCGGGCAATACAATGCCAGCGCGCCCCAGGCCGCCAGTCATGTGGTCCTTGGCGTGGTATTGCAGCTAGGCATTTTCGCCATACTGAAAAGTGGCCTGAATCTGCGCTTCAAGGATCCCAGCCTGACTAGCCCGCAGATCATCATTGCCATGTTGCTGTTGACCTACCTGTTGGCCTTCTCAGGCGAATTCCGTGGCAGCCTGATCATGGTCTACCCGATCATCCTGCTGTTTGGTGTGTTCCAACTTTCGCGCTCTGCCTTCTTTTACCACGCCGGTCTGGCCCTGCTGCTCTACAGCGGATTGATTGTCTACAACACCCTGGCCGAGCGCAGCACTCAGCCGTTAAGCGTGCATATGCTTGAGTGGTTTGTACTGGCGTGCTTTCTGGCCTGGCTGAGCTTTTTCTGTACCTATATCCGCGAGCTGCGCGAACGCCTGCAACGGCGGCACAACACCCTGCAGCTGCATCAGGAAACACTCAAGGGCATGATGGGTCAGTTGCAGAACCTGGCCGATACCGACAGCCTCACCGGCCTGACCAACCGGCGCTTTTTCCTCAAGGAAGCGCAACGGCGCATCAATCTGCTAGGCCCACTGAACAAGCTGGGCATTGCATTGATCGACCTGGACAACTTCAAGCGGATCAATGACTGCCACGGTCATGCTACCGGTGACGAAGTCCTGCAGGGCTTCGCCAGACTGGCAAGCAAGAGCCTGAGGGATCAGGACATGATCGCCCGTTTTGGCGGCGAGGAGTTTATTCTGCTGTTGAATAACGCCGACCTGGCAACCCTGCACCAGTGCGTGGATCGCCTGCGCAACGCCTTCGCCAACACCCAGTTTGAAGGCCTTCCTGAGGGAGAACACTGCACCTTTTCCGCCGGGCTCTGCCTGATTGCCGCCGAGCAGGATCTGGAAGCACGTATTCACCAAGCCGATGAAGCGCTGTATCGTGCCAAGGAAGCCGGACGCAACCGTTCGGAGACCCACGAGGCGGCGTATGCCTGAGATTTATGTGGCCGGCACTCCGGTGGCCGGCAGTCCGGTGGCCGGCACCCCGGTGGGGGCGCAGACGATTGCGGCCCAACCCGGTAGCAACCTGCTTGATGTGCTGCTGGAGCACGGACACAAAGTACCTTGGTCCTGCCGCTCCGGGCAGTGCCAGAGCTGCCTGGTGCAGGCCAGACCAGATGAAGTACCCAGTGCGGCCCAGGCTCAGCTGAACGCGGAGCAACAGTCGAAGGGTTGGTTATTGGCGTGTCAGTGTCAGCTGCAGCAGGACATGCATATCAGCCTGCACAATCCGGCGACGGATGACCTGCCCGCGCGCATTAGTGACATGCGTTACCTGGCTGATGACATACTGCTGCTGCGTGTGACCCCCGAACGGCCGCTGCGCTTTCGCGCCGGGCAGCACATGGTGTTGTGGCTGGATGCTACCCTCGCCCGGCCTTACTCCATCGCCAGTCTGCCCGGTGAGGGGGATCTGGAGTTCCACCTGCGATTACATCCCCACGGGGCTTTCTCCAATGCCATCCGTGAACGCAAAACCGGAGACACGCTCTACATGGGCGCAGCCGCAGGTCACTTTCATTACGACCCAGGCTGGCAGGAAACACCCCTGCTGCTGCTCGGCAGTGGCACAGGGCTGGCGCCGCTGCAGGCCATTGCCCGGGATGCGCTGCAGGCCGGCCATGAAGCGCCCATAACGCTCTGGCACTGGTCGAGGTCGCAGGCGCAATGCTACCTGGCCGATGCCCTGTCTGAACTGGCCGATCAGCATTCACAACTCAGCCTGCACTTGCGTACCCACGCCGAACTGGCGTCGGATTTGACGCAACTGCGTCTTGCCTCGCGCAAGACCCTGGCATTACTCTGCGGGCAGCCTGCTTTTGTCGAGCAACTGCGCAAGCCACTTTTCATGGCTGGCCTGCCCGGCCGCCAGATCCTCGACGAAGCCTTTATCAGCCGCCCGTAATAACCTGGCGGCACCTTTATTACTGTTTCCAGGAGCCATCCGTGAGCCAACACCTGCTGATCGACCGCAGCGACGCTGTTCTGACCCTGACCATGAACCGCGCGGACAAAAAGAATGCCCTGACCCGCGATATGTATAGCGCCATGGCCGAAGCTATCGCCAGCGCCCAGAATGATGACGGCCTGCGCGCGGTGATCATTCAGGGCAGCGAAAGCTGTTTCACCAGTGGCAATGACGTCAGCGACTTTATCAATGTGCCACCGTCCGGGCCGAACAGCCCGGTGTACGACTTCCTCAAGGCCATCTGCCACGCGAGCAAGCCGCTGATTGCCGCCGTCAATGGTCCTGCTGTGGGCGTCGGCACGACCATGCTGCTGCATTGCGACCTGGTCTACGTGGCCGAAGATGCCAAGCTGAAAATGCCTTTTGTAAATCTGGGCCTGTGCCCGGAGGCGGGCTCCAGCTTCCTGCTGCCGCGCCTGCTCGGGCATTTGCGCGCCGCAGAGCTATTGCTCTTGGGCGAAATGATCAGCGGCCAGCGGGCCGCCGAAATCGGACTGGCCAACCACGCGTTGCCGGCTGGCCAGCCCGTGTTGGAGGCTGCACGCGCGGCCGCGCTGCGTATTGCTGAACTGCCGCCGAGCTCCATTCGTTTGAGCAAGCAGTTGATCAAGCAGGGTGTCACTAGCGTTGCCGATGAGGTGATGGAGCGCGAGGGCGAATATTTCGCCAGCTTGCTCAAGGGCCCTGAAGCGCGGGAAGCGCTGACGGCATTTATGGAGAAGCGTAAGCCGGTATTTAGCTGAGGTTTAAGGCTTTAAGGTCTAGGTGTTTGCTACGGCACTCTACCGGGAAGCCGGGCAAGCCCCTTGCTGGACCGTCCGCGCCCTGGACGGGCGCGGATGAGCCCCCAGGGATGGGTTCACGGCGTGTCCAGCAAGGGGCTTGCCCGGCTGCACGTGGCACCGGCTTCGCAGGCGGGATTGAAGAACTTAGCGCTTGATATCAAACCAGAACATCACCCACCGATTGACCTGACCCCAGACGCGAATCTTCAACCGATGCTGCCAGGGTAGCTCGCGCCATTGGGCCAGCGTCCATTCCTTGCTATCAGTGAAGTCAGTTTCAAAACTGCTCGCCACATCTGCAATCAGCCCCGCATCCACCGCCTGGTGATTGGCCTCAAGATTCCAGTGCAGCGTCCAGTGATCGAAATTACACGAGCCCAGCGACACCCAGTCATCTACCAGTGCGGTTTTAAGATGCAGAAAGCGGGGTTGGTATTCATAAATGCGCACGCCAGACTTCAATAATCGGCTGTAAAAGCGCTGACCCGCATAACGCACTTGCGGATGGTCAATACGTTGACCACAGAGCAGCAAACGCACATCCACCCCGCGACGCGCCGCGCGCTGCAATGCCCGACGGATACGCCAGGCCGGGAGAAAATACGGCGTAGCCAGCCAGACCCGGGTGTCCGCTCGGCGCACCGCCGCCAACAGACAATTGAGCACTTCCTTGCCATGCCGCGAATCGATATAGGCTACCCGGCCATGGCCGGCATCGCCCTGCGGGTGCGGTGGCACGCTGACCTTGCGCCGCAATGGCGCTAGCAGTGCAGTTGGCGGCAGGCCCGCCTTATCCCACTCCTGCTCGAAAAGGTCCTGCCAATCAGCCACCACAGGACCTTCTATCAATAGCATCTGTTCGTGCCACTCGGTCTGCCCGGAGGCATCGGCCTGGCAGAAAGGATCGGTCAAGCCCATGCCACCGACCATCGCGCGCACCTGATCCACCAAAACAATTTTGCGGTGGTCCCGGTGAAAGTTGCGCGAGCCAAAACGCCAGTTCAACGGATTATAAAAGCGCAGATCCACACCAGCCTGCCGCAGTTGCTCGCGCTCTGGTTCGGCAAACTCGCGGCTGCCCACCGCATCAAACAGGCAGCGCACCTGCACGCCCCGCCCCACCGCGGCAATCAGCACTTTCACCAGGCGGGCAGTGACCTGACCGGAGGTAACCAGATACATCTCGATATCAATCGTTTCCCGCGCTTGCTGTAACTGCTCAAGCAGTTCCGGGAAAAAATGCTCGCCGTTGACCGTCAACCGGTAAGTATTGCCCTCCCGCCAGGGATAGGTGGTGCCTGTCATGCCATGCCTTACATCAGGATGCGATAGTCGATCTGGAGCCCGCGCTCCCACCCGTAGGTGAGCGGCCCGACTGCGTCCAGGAAAAACCGATCATATCAGGCCAGACAAAGGGCCGCTCACGCCAGGGCTCTCTTCACAGCGCTTTATTGATGATCCCGGTAGGCCTGAATACGCCTGCACAGCCGGGACTGACTTAATAAACCTACAGCGCTGTCACACAACCGCCACCAAAGTTTCACGGCGCTGACACCCCGGTGCCATAGCCTCGGTCTGGAAACAACCCGAGGCTGTCCCGATGGAGGTGCCCGATGTCACAAGCTGCGCTTGCCCTGGAAGTAACCCAAGAACGTCCACTGATCGTGGAAATGGCCCAAGACCAAACGAGCCTGAGAGCGGCCCAGGCATTGCGCTTTCAAGTGTTCAGCGAGGAATGCGGCGCGCAGTTGGCCAATCCCGAGAGTGGCCTGGACCAGGACGTATTCGACCTGCATTGTGAGCATCTGGTAGTGCGCGACCAGCGCACCGGCGCAGTCGTCGCCACTACCCGCCTGCTGGACAGCTCGCGCGCCCGCCAGGCCGGCGGCTTCTACAGCGAGAGCGAGTTTCAACTGGTGGGCTTGGGGCAACTGCGCGGCGACGTGTTGGAAATTGGTCGCACTTGCGTGCATGCCGACTACCGCAACGGCGCGACCATCTCCGTGCTCTGGTCCGGCATCGCGCAATTGATGAACGAGCGGCATTACAGCTTCCTGATGGGCTGCGCCAGTGTCGGTATGGGTGACGGCGGCGTGCAGGCGCATGCGGTCATGCAGCGCTTGCGCGAGCGTTACCTGTGCCGCGAATGGCTTAATGCGATTCCGCGCCTGCCTATTCCGGAAATGGATCTGCCGGACAACGTCACCGCGCAGTTACCGCCCTTGCTCAAAGCGTACATGCGCCTGGGCGCCAAAATCTGCGGCGAGCCCTGCTGGGACCCCGAGTTCAATGTGGCCGACGTATTCATTCTGTTGCGCCGCGAGCAGCTATGCTCACGCTACGCCCGCCATTTCAAGACCGCCTGAAGATGACCATGGAAAGCTCTACACGCGTCATTCTCAGGCGCCTCTGGCGCATACCCGCGGTAGTGGTATGGATTGGCTGCGGGCTGCTACTGAGTCTGGTCATGGCGCTATTGCAAAAACTCACCGCCAGGCCAATGGGCACCGAGCGCCAGCGCTGGGCCCGATGGTGGATGCGCGGCTTACTCCGCGTGTTACCCCTACGTGTTAAGTGCCACGGCCTGCCGGCAACCGAAACGCGGCTGCTGGTCAGCAATCATGTCTCCTGGCTGGATATCATCCTTATCGGCGCGCATACCCCAGTGCATTTTCTGTCCAAAGCAGAGGTTCGCGACTGGCCGGTGATCGGCTGGCTGGCGACGGCCGCCGGGACTCTGTATATCCAGCGCGGACAAACCAGCGGTACCAGCCTGCAGGCTCAGTTGGCCAGCGCCTTGGAGGACGGCCACAGCCTGGTGATTTTTGCCGAAGGCACTACCACGGCGGGCGATCAGCTACGAACCTTTCACGGCCGCTTGCTGAGCTGCGCAATCGACTCCGCGACACCGATACAACCAGTGGCGATCGCCTACCGGCAACAGGGCCAGCCAGATACCATCGCGCCTTTTATCAACGACGACGAATTCTCTGCGCACCTGCTGAAGCTGCTGGGTAGCCCACGCATAGACGTGGAATTGCATTTTCTTGAAGATCTGCAACCCAGCGCCGGCAACCGCAACCAGTTGGCAAGAAAGAGTCAGGCGGCCGTCAGTCAGGCCTTGGGATTAACTCCAGACTCCGGGGCTGAGGTGGCATCCGAGCTAGCCACAGATACCGCGGTCGAGCGATTGAAATCGGCGGCCTGATCGGTGGCGTACGCCATCACCTGCGGCATATAGGCCATAAAATCCGCCTCGAAGCCGGGATAATCCTGCTCCAGCTCTTGCGCTGAGCCCGGCAACGGATTGGCGCGCTTGAGCCGCAGCGAAATGTTATCCAGCGCCCGGTGCAGGTTGTGCAACCGGGCGTAGCTGGACAACCAATCATTTTTCGCCATGCGACTGATCGTCGGCCACGCCTGTTCGGGGATGATGGATTGCTGGTCCAGCAATACCGCGTAAATGTCCTGGGTGAATTGCTCCAGCGGCTGGTCCGAAAATGCCTGCCAGTGGCGGGCCAGCAAATGATCGTAGAACATGTCGATCATGATGCCAGCATAGCGGCGACGCTCCGGGCTGACTCGCTCGCGGCTGCGGCGCACCAAGGGGTGAGCGTCCGTGAAGACGTCTATACGCCGATGCAGCCAGATACCGTCGCGTACCCCCCGGGGCAGATCCAGGCGTTCCACGGGCCCGCGCACGAAGTCTCCAAGCAGACTACCCAACGCCTGCTCGGGCTCTTTGGGGCCGAGAAACAGATGCGCGAGAAAATTCATCAGGGCGCAGAGACCTGCTGTTGCAGGTTGGACATTTGCGTACGCAAGGTATTGATGTTGCGATTGACCTGTACGCGGAAGCTGTCGATAGACTCCAGCGCATCCTGAGTACTGCTCAAGCGTTGATCAATTTCCGAGCGCAGCACCAGCAATTCCTGGTCGAGGTTTACCGACTGCCGCTCACGCGCGAGAATTTCCAGCTTGGACTCCAGGCTGGAGGTACGGGCCGCCTGACGCTCCAGCTGTTGTTCCAGCTGAGTCAATTGGCCGGCTTCACCGTTAAGTGCCGTGAGCATCTGTTCAAGCTCCTCCACCGCAGCGAGATTCTCGCTTGAGCGCTGCTCGATAGCTTCCAACAGCTCTTCCTGCTCAACCAGTTGCTCCTGTTGCTCAGTCAGTTGCTCCGCGCCGGCTTGCACCAATTCTTCCTGGGCCGCCAACCGGGCCAGTAGATCGCGCTCGCTGGTAGCGGCAGTGTCCAGACGGCTCGTTTGCGTCTGCACTTGATCAGTCAACTCGGCTACCTGCTTTTCCAACTGCTCGAGTTGCGCCGCGCGCGCCTGCTCGGCCTCGCTACGGGAGGACTCAGTCGCACTGACCTTACCGGTAATATCCTGAATACGGCCCACCGCATCTTCACTGATGCGTGCAAAGCTGTTTTGCGTGGCCACCAGTTGCTGGCGCAACTGAGTTTGTTGTTGGTGGCTCCAGTAGCCGAAACCAATCAGCGCCAGCGTCAGTGCCGCACACAGCGCCCACAATGCACCGTTACCCTGGGAGGAAGGCTCGGGTCGTAGCGGCGTGTGAATGGTCTCTGCCCGGGGACTCACCGCTGGAGAGGGCTGATCGCGGTCCGACAAAGGATCATGGTCATCCGTTGCCCGGAAGCTTGGCAAGTCGTCATCCCGATCACGTCCTTTCATGTACTAACCTCTTTTCTTTTGACAAAAAACCTTGAAAAGGCCGCGCCAGAGCGGTGCAATCATGCACCAGCAGATCGCAGGCCTAGCCCCGCAGGGGGCCACTTTGCGCCGTTGGACCCGCTACAGCGCGCATAAATCCGTCGAATCGGACAATTGGTACATATTCTGCTTGTTACAGGAACGCTTGGCCAGAACCCTCGACTGTTAACCAAGCCACCAGGGGGCATGATGTTTACTGAAGCGCAATTCAATCGCACTACACTCGAATGCATGACCGCACTGCGACGCCGACTCAAACAGGAACTGGGAGTGACTGTCAGGCTTAGCGATGTCGACGCGGTCGAGCACATGATCCGCCTCAGTCGGGACAGTCGTTTGGGTGACATCCGCGAACTGGGCCTGCGCCTGGCCGATATGACCACGCCCGAAGCAGAGCCCGAGCCGGAGATGCAACTGGGCCAGGGTGCGATCGCTTCGCGTCAGCGTCTGTTGCAGCAGACGCCCGCCCCAGCCTTCGAGGCACCGCCGCCGGTGCGGCAGAATGAATCAGCGCCGGTGCGCATCTACCGCGGGCAGGTAGTCCGCTAGCGCCGACATGCCCGCCTGCCACCAGCTGGCAAAACGAGCAATGCCCTCCTCGGTGCTGACGGTGGGCACGTAGCCAAGATGCTCGCGCGCAGCGCTGATATCCAGATTGAAATCGCGCGCCATAACGGCCATACCCAGGCGAAATATGGCTGGCTCAGGTTGACCTGGGGTTAACCGGGCTTTCAGCTCGGCGATACTGGCCAGACCGTAAGCCAAGGCATAGGGCATATGCTGGGTCAATGGCGGCATGCCCAGCGTGCCAAGCAGTCGATTGAAGGTCGGCCAGAACGCCACCGGATCTCCATTACTGATGTTGTAGGCACGCCCTAGCGCAGTGGAAGGCGCCTGCAACGCCAACAGCAATGCCTGACTGACGTTCTCCACCGGAGTCAGATCCACACGATTGTCGCCACGACCGATAATGCGCAACCGGCCACTCTGATGAGCCCGCAGCAAACGAGGAAATACCGAGGTGTCACCCGCGCCGATGACCAACCGCGGCCGCAGTGCAATCACTTCCAGCCCCTGGCGACCGGCAGCAAGAACCTTCTGGTCGGCCAGATATTTAGTAGCGCCGTAATGATCAAAAAAGCGTGGCGGCTTGAAATCTTCACTGACATCCCGGTGGTGCTGGCCGTCAAAGTAGATTGACGGAGAAGACAGATGCACCAGACGCGGAATCTGCTGTTGCTGCATCGCTGCGATGATGTGCTCGGTCACACGAACATTGGCGTCATAGAAATGCTGGTAGCTGCCCCACGTCCCTACCGCGCCTGCACAGTGAACAACGGCGTCGCAGCCGGCACTGGCCTTCAGGGCGAATGCCGCATCGAGCAGATCCCCGGCAATACACTCGGCGCCGCGTTCGGCCAGCCAGCCCATCGCCGCCATCTGCCGCCCTGAACAGACGACCTGCAACCCCTGCGCCAACGCATGGGCCGCAAAGCGCCCGCCGATAAAGCCGCTGGCACCCGTGACCAGAATCCGCATAGTCATCCTACCCCTTTTTTTGTTGTTAGCCTCTGCAAGGCTAAAGCATACACCGGCACAGGCACTGGCGCTGTGGAGTTGCAGCCGTTAACCTCAAGCCTTGGATGCGGCAGCGCCGCACGGCAGAAGAGGAAGAACCATGCAGGAATGGATGATATACGGCGCCAATGGCTATACCGGCACCCTGTTGGCCAGGGAGGCCTACGAGCAGGGTCTGAAACCGGTGCTCGCCGGGCGCAATCGCAGCGCGGTGGAGGCTTTGGCCAGCGAACTGGACTTGCCTTGCCGGATCTTCGACTTGCGCGACGCTGCGGCCGCCATTGAAGGGGTAAAAGGTATGCAAGCCGTTGCCCATTGCGCCGGCCCCTTTTCGGCCACCAGTCAGCCGATGATTGACGCCTGTCTCGCCAACCATTGCCATTATCTGGATATCACCGGAGAGATAGACGTGTTTGTTGCTGCGCAGCAGCGCCATGCAGAGGCGGAGGCGGCCAATATCGTTATCTGTTCGGGAGTTGGCTTTGACGTCATCCCTACCGATTGCATCGCTGCCACCTTGAAAGCCGAACTACCAGACGCCGACCGCCTGGCCCTGGGCTTTGACTCACGCAGCGGCTTTTCGCCGGGCACTGCCAAGACCTCGGTAGAAGGGCTCAAGTATGGCGGCAAGGTGCGGGAAAAAGACAAGATCCGCACTGTTCCGCTGGCATGGCAGAGTCGCGAGATCGACTTTGGCAACGGCACCAAATACGCCGTCACCATTCCCTGGGGCGATATCGCCACCGCCTGGTTTTCTACCGGCATCGATAATATTGAGGTGTTTATTCCCATGGCACCGAGTGCCGCCACCCGTCTGCGGCGGCTGGATTGGCTCAGACCGGTGCTCGGCCTGGCGCCTGTTCAGGCCCTGCTGAAGCATCTGGTGGGCCGCAAGATCACCGGGCCGGACAGTCAGCAACGGCTCAGCGCGCGGACCTTTGTCTGGGGCGAAGCGCAGAACCGGGCGGGCAAGAAGGTCACCGCGCGTATCGAAGTCGCCAACGGTTATGACGTGACGGTGCACGGCGTATTGATGGCAGTCAAACACGTGCTGGAAGGCGTGCGGGCGCCGGGTTATTTCACCCCTTCACGGCTGATGGGCGATCATTGCATTGAAGAGTTGCCCGGCTCGGGAAAAATTCAGATCAGCTAGGGAACGCCGACGCCTGACCCTTACCCAGCAAGCCAGGCGCGCTGCTTGCCAGCTGCTGGGTCAGTTGCTCCAACAGGCGCCCGCCATTGCGCCAGTAGTGCCAGTACAGCGGAACATCCACGCCCTGCCCCGGCAGAATTTCCCGCAGCAGACCCTGTTCAAGTTCCTGGATAATCTGTAGCGCTGGGACCATACCCCAGCCGATGCCCGCGCAGAGCATGCGCACAAACCCCTCAGAGGACGGACACAGGTGGTAGGGAAACTCGCCCTGGTAGCCGCAGTTGGCCAGGAACCGATGCTGCAACTGATCGTCCGAACCGAACACAATAGCCGGCGCCTGGCCCCATGCAGGCGCCTTCCACCCTGGCGGAAAATAAGTGGCCAGCAGGTCGGAGCGCGCCACCGCCAGGTATCGCATGTCGCCCAATTTAAGCGCGCGAGCCCCGGCTACCGGCGTGGGTGTAGCGCAAACACATCCGGCCACCTCGCCGGAGCGCATACGCCGCAGGCCTACATCCTGGTCGTCGGTCAGCAGATCCAATAGCAGCCCCTGCTCTTCGCACAGCGGCGCCACGGCCGCCGCCCACCAGGTCGCCAGGCTATCGGCATTCAGGGCAATACGCAGTCGCGTTTGCCCCGCGCCCTGCTCGCCCATTGGCACATCCTGAAGCAGATCACGCTCCAGCAAGCGCACCTGTTGCATATGATTGAGCAGCCTCTGCCCAGCCAGGGTGGGCACCGGTGGTGACCTGCGCAGCAGCACCGGGGCACCCACGCGAGACTCCAGCAACTTGATCCGCTGCGACACCGCGGACTGCGACAACCCCAGCGTAAGCGCCGCCCGTTCAAAGCCACCCTGCTCGACCACGGCGGCTAATGCCTGCAGCAACTTATAATCCATAATTATTAATTCTCTTAATACTGCATAACGATTATTCGTTTTCCTTATTTGGCAGAGTAACCGAAACTGCCGACTCGTTGAACCAGGAATCAAGCCAAATGATGAGCACTTACTTTACCGGGTTATTTGTCGCCACCGGGCTGATCATCGCGATCGGCGCCCAGAACGCTTTCGTTCTCGGGCAGAGCCTCAAACGCGAGCATCACCTTACCGCCGCGATCCTGTGCATGAGTTGCGACGCGGTGCTCATTGTCGCCGGTACTTTCGGGCTTGGCGCCCTGCTGCAGGAGCACTCGTTACTGCTGGAGATCACGCGCTGGGGCGGTGTACTCTTCCTGCTCAGCTATGCTGCGCTGGCGCTACGCCGCGCCAGCAAGCCAACTGCCTTGAACGTCGACGTGCAGCCACCCCGAACGCGGCGTGCCGTGATCCTTGCGACGCTGGCGGTCACCCTGCTGAACCCGCATGTCTACCTGGATACCGTGGTGTTGATCGGGTCCATCGGCGCGCAACAACAACTGCCCGGCATATTTGCTCTGGGCGCGGTCAGCGGCTCGATTCTCTGGTTTACTGCCCTGGCGCTTGGCGGCGCCTGGCTGGCGCCTTGGCTAAGCCGCCCCTACACCTGGAAACTGATCGATGTGGGCGTGGCCTGCATGATGCTGAGCGTTGCCTGGGGCCTCGCCAACTCCTGAGCCCGAGGCTCTAACCGGCGTAAAACCACATGCTTGGTGCGTGGATAGAGTGCCACGGTGATGCTATGATAATTGCTTCCCGGTCGGTTGGACGGGCAACGCCCAATTCACAAGAGGCGTCATCAGGCTGTTGGACCAAGAGCTGCCAGCCTGCCAGTCACACCACGGATTCGTGTCGTTTTCATACCGTTTCCGGATCCTGATACCTGAAGATGGAGATACAACATGGCTTTTGAATTACCAGCATTGCCCTATGAAAAAACTGCGCTGCAGCCACACATTTCGGCTGAGACGCTGGAATACCACCACGACAAGCACCACAAGACTTATGTCGACAACCTGAACAACCTGGTCCCCGGTACCGAATTCGAAGGCAAAAGCCTGGAAGAGATCATCAAGACTTCCAAGGGTGGCGTATTCAACAATGCAGCCCAGGTCTGGAACCACACGTTCTACTGGAACTGCCTGAGCCCGAACGGCGGTGGCGAGCCCACTGGCGAGCTGGCCGATGCCATCAACAAGTCCTTTGGCTCCTTTGACAAGTTCAAGGAAGAGTTCAGCAAGACTTCGATTGGCACCTTCGGTTCTGGCTGGGGCTGGTTGGTCAAGCGCAGCGATGGTTCCCTGGCGCTGGTCAGCACTGTTGGTGCTGGCAACCCCATCACCTCCGGCGACACGCCGCTGCTGACCTGCGATGTATGGGAACATGCCTACTACATCGACTACCGCAACGCCCGTCCGAAATACGTCGAAGCGTTCTGGAATCTGGTCAACTGGGACTTCGTTGCGAAAAATCTCGCCGCGTAATACCTGGGTAGTTATCGCTCCAACACACCCCGCTTCGGCGGGGTGTGTCGTTTATGTCTATTAAATGACGCTGGCACTTTGACGTCATTCGATTCCTCACCGATACTGGGTATCATGTGCTGCGCGCAAAGCCCCATTGCATGATTGCGCCGGGCCCTTGATGATGTACAGATACCTATCAACTGATGCTGGAATAACAAGACATTGAAACCGGAGCGCCGACACAGTCTATCGATCAAGCTTCTGCGCCTTGTTCTGCTCTGGGCATTGCTTGTTGGAATCGTGCTCAGTTGCGCACAGATACTCTATGATTTGAAGAAGGAGCGGTCACTGATAGACAGTACCGCTGCCCAGATTCTGGCCATGTCCCGCGACCCCGCGACCCAGGCGGTGTATAGCCTGGACAGGGAAATGGCCATGCAGGTGGTGGAAGGCCTCTTCGAGCATGAAGCGGTGCGCTTTGCCTCCATCGGCCATCCTGATGAAGCCCCCCTGGCATACCGTGAAGAGATTACTCCCAGCTCCGGATACCGCACGCTGACCGACTGGTTGTTCGGCGCAGAACAAAGCTACAGCATCGAGCTGCATGGTCGCGCACCGTACAACGAGTATTACGGTGACCTGCGTCTGACGCTGGATACTCATCCCTACGGCAATGACTTTCTGCAAAGCTCGCTGATCATCATGCTCTCCGGCATTCTGCGAGCGATGGCAATGGCCTTCGTGCTGTTTCTCATCTATCACGTACTGCTGACCAAACCCCTGGCACGAATTATTGGCCATATCGCCGACATCAATCCCGACCAACCGGGCAAAATGCACATCCCCATGTTGCCTGGCCAGGAAAAGAACGAGTTGGGTGTCTGGATCAACAAGGCCAACGAGCTGCTGGATTCCATCGAGCGCAACAGCCATCGCCGCCGTGAAGCTGAGGCCAACTTGCTGCACATGGCCCACCACGACACCCTGACCAGCCTGCCCAATCGCAGCATGCTGCAGGAACAGCTCGGCCGCATCCTGACCGATGCAGGCCGGCGCCAGCGCGGCGTGGCTGTGCTGTGCTGCGGGCTGGACGATTTCAAGGAGGTCAACGAGCAGTTCAGCTACCAATCGGGCGACAGCCTGCTGGTCGCCGTTGCAGACCGTTTGCGCGCCAACAGCGGTCGCCTGGGCAGCCTGGCACGCTTGGGCGGTGATCAGTTCGCGCTGATTCAGACCGGGATCAATGAGCCCTATGAAGCTGCCGAGCTCGCGCAAACCATTCTTGACGACCTGAACCGCCCGTTCGAACTGGGAGACCACAGCATCAGCCTGCGGGCGACCATTGGTATCACCCTGTTCCCCGATGACGGCGACGACGCTGAAAAACTGCTGCAGAAAGCAGAGCAGACGATGATGCTGGCCAAGGCACGCTCACGCAATCGCTACCAGTTTTACATCGCCAGCCTGGATAGCGAGATGCGCGTTCGCCGTGAACTGGAAAAAGACCTGCGCGGCGCGCTGGCCCGCAACGAGTTCCATCTGGTCTACCAACCCCAGGTCAGCTACAGCAGTCACAAGGTAGTGGGTGTGGAAGCCTTGATCCGCTGGCAGCATCCTGAACGCGGCCTGGTCCCGCCGGATCTGTTCATTCCACTGGCCGAACAGAACGGCAGCATTATCGGGATCGGCGAGTGGGTACTGGAACAGGCCTGCCATCAACTCAGCCTGTGGCGTAAAGACGGCTTCACCGATCTACGCATGGCCGTCAATCTGTCCACCGTACAGCTGCACCATAGCGAGTTGTCCAAACTGGTTACCAACCTCATGCAGCGGTACAAGTTACCGCCCCACAGCCTTGAGCTGGAGGTCACAGAAACCGGTTTGATGGAGGATATTTCCGCTGCTGCAGGCCACCTGAACAACCTGAAAAAGGCCGGCGTATTGATTGCGATCGACGATTTTGGTACCGGTTATTCTTCGCTGAGTTATCTTCGCGGCCTGCCGCTGGACAAGATCAAGATCGACAAGAGCTTTGTACTGGATGTGCTGGTCGACGAAGACGACGCCACCATCGTCCGCGCAATCATCCAGCTGGGCCGCAGCTTGAATATGCAGGTGATTGCCGAGGGCGTCGAATCCGCCGCGCAGGAAGCCTACATTATCGATCAGGGTTGTAGTGAAGGTCAGGGCTATTACTACAGTCGGCCGCTGTCAGCCACTGCGCTGGCTGACTGGTTACGCAATTACAGCACCCGCAAGGTCGCTCGCCAGAACGCCAACCAGCACATCTGAATCTCAACTGCCCGACAGCAGCGCCAACCACAAGGCTCCGCTGACCACACTCGCAGCGAACAGCCCCGCAAGACTCCACCGCGATTGCCGCCGCAGATGCTCGCTGAGATGTTCCTCATGGTGATCTGATAACAAAAAAGGCAAGCCGCTGACTGACGGTTTACCCAGCATATGCACTACCGCTGCGCGGCCGGCGACCCGAGCCCGGCGCTCGGCTTCGGTCTCTGCTGCAGCGCGGACCCGGTCCCATTCCTGCATATCCAACTGGCCGTCCTTGTTCTGATCAAAGCGCGCGACCAGATCCGGATAATCGGCTTTCCATTGGCTAATGACCTGCCGCGCCACCGAGCTCTGATCCTGCGCCTCACGCCCACCGCCACGGCTCTGAAACCAGCCCAAGGCATACAAGGACTCGCCCTCGGAAAACCATTCCTCGGTGTAGCGATAACGGCTGCCGATCAAGCTTCCGAGCAACCCGGTACGCAGACTATGACCCGCCGGCCAGCGTTTGTGCCCTTCCCATCGCCGGCGCTTGTGTGGATGCACTTCAGCGCCCTGCGGATCGATCCAGCAACTGCCGGTGGCATCGCGCAACAGAAACGGGCGTTCCGATACACCTTGCTCGACCGTGCGCCATTGGCTGGTTTTGCCGCTGCGGCGATACTCCTCAACCCGAAACCGATACCAGAGGCAGTCAATTTCAGCCAGCGGCGAGACCAGCGGAGCGTGACCGCCAGCATCCAGCTCTCCATTCAGCTCTACCAGCCCCTGGGCAGCAGAGCGGATACGTGAGGTAGGCGTATCTTCCACCCAGCGCGCCCGACGCAAACGCGTCAGCATTCGATACAACGCATACAGGGTCGCCAGGCTGCTAAGCGCAAGGAGCAGAAAAAAATAGCCATGCGGTAACAACATGATGCCGTGCACATTGATCATGAAAACAAGGCTCGCATATCCACATCGGCAGTATCCGCTTCGGAAAACTGCAGCAGCTCGGCAGACTTGAAATCAAAGGTACGAGCTACGATCACATCAGGAAATTGCTCGATTCGCACATTGTTGATATTCACCGCCGCGTTATACAGCTCGCGGCGATCGGCAATCCCGCTCTCCAGCCCAGTAATGCGCTCTTGCAGATGCTGAAAGGACTCATTGGCCTTGAGCTCCGGGTAGCTTTCGGCCAGCGCGAACAGCTGCCCCAGCCCAAGCCGCAGCGCCGACTCGGCCTGCCCTACCCCTTTCACATCAGAGCGCTCGCGCGCCTGAGCCACTGCAGTGCGCGCCTGGATGACCTTTTCCAGAGTGCCTTGTTCATGTTGCATATAGCGGCGGCAGGCCTCCACCAGCTTGGGTAGCTCGTCATGGCGTTGGCGCAACAGCACATCGATATTCGCCCAGGCCTGGCTGACTGCATGCTTGATGCTGACCAGTTGGTTGTAAAGCATCACCGCATACAACAGCACCACCACCAGTATCGCCAGCGTGGCCAAAACGAAGGGGTTTGTCAGATCCATCAGTAGTTATCTCCATGAGCTGAAAACAGGCTCTGCCAACGATGGCACAGCCAGTTGCTGTTATAGCGCAACCGGCTCACCGCGGGAACTGCCCAAAGCTGAAGCTGAGCATATGTCATTGGATTTTAATCCACCGAGGTGGATAATAGCCGGTGGTTTTTTTCCAGCTGTATGAACTTAGAAAGGACTTTTTCATGCTGCGCCGTCTGATAGTGATGTTGATTCTCGTGGTGGTTTTCGTCCTGGCGCTCGCAGCCTACAAGTACTCGTCTATCACTCAGCAGATAGCCATGTTCAGCGCTCCACAACCACCTATCGCGGTAGCGGCCGCGCAGGCGGTGGAGACCCAATGGCAAACGCGTCTGCCGGCGATTGGCAGCATGACCGCGGCGCTGGGTGTGGAGCTGACGGCCGAGGTCAATGGCACCGTCAGCGAGGTCCTGTTTACTTCCGGCCAACAGGTCGAGGACGGTCAGCCATTGCTGGTCATGAGCAGCGACGTCGAGCGCGCGAGCCTGCAATCGGCTGAAGCGCAGGCTAGCCTGGCGCAGCTTGAGTTCAAGCGGCAGGAAAACCTCCTGGCACGTCAGAGCATCTCCCGCAGCCAGTTCGATCAATCGCGCTCTACCTTGCAGCAGTCCATATCGCAGGCTGAAGAGCTGCGCGCAATCCTGGCGAAGAAACGTATCAATGCACCCTTTGCCGGGCGCATCGGCATAAGCCAGGTAGACCCTGGCGACTACCTTTCTCCCGGAGCGAGCATCGCTACCTTGCAGAACCTGTCCAGCCTGTTCGTCGACTTTTTCCTGCCTGAGCAGTTCTATCCGCAACTGGCCATTGACCAGCAAGTCAGGGTCAAGGTGGCGGCATTTCCGGAGGAAGCCTTCGAGGGCCATATCGTAGCGATCAATCCCAAAGTCGAGGCCAGCACACGAAATCTGCAGGTCCGAGCCATGGTCGACAATCCTGACGAAAAGTTGCTGCCTGGCATGTTCGCCGAACTCGAGGTGCTGCAACCCACGGAAACGCCACAGATAGTGGTGCCGGAAACGGCTATCACCTTCACGCTGTACGGTAACTCCGTCTATGTCATCAAGCCGCGCCTGGATGACCAGGGCGAGCCGGTGATGGAGGAGGATGAAGCGGTCCTGGAGGTCGAGCGCCGCTCAGTGACCACTGGTGAACGCCGCGATGGCCAGATAGTGGTTCTGACCGGCCTGCAGGCCGGTGAGCAGGTCGTTACTGCCGGGCAGCTAAAGCTGGACAGTCAGGCGCGTGTTGTCGTCAGCAACAGCAACCCACTTTAAGGCGACTCCGGCATGGCATTTACCGATATTTTTATCCGCCGCCCGGTGCTGGCCACCGTGGTCAGCCTGCTCATCGTGCTACTGGGTCTGCAGGCTTTCAATCAGCTGACGATACGTCAATACCCGCAGCTCGAGAACGCGCTGATTACCGTCACCACGGCCTACCCGGGCGCCAATGCCGAGG
Source organism: Halopseudomonas laoshanensis (assembly GCF_008365385.1). Lineage (GTDB taxonomy): Bacteria > Pseudomonadota > Gammaproteobacteria > Pseudomonadales > Pseudomonadaceae > Halopseudomonas > Halopseudomonas laoshanensis. The sequence goes on from NZ_QOVF01000002.1 coordinate 136,179, forward strand.
TGATCCAGGGCTACATCACGCAACCTCTGCAGCAGAGTCTGGCCAGCGCCGATGGGGTTGATTACATCAATTCGGTCAGCCGTCAGAACTTCTCGGTGATCCAGGTCTATGCGCGGCTGGGTGCGGATACCGACCGGCTGTACACGGACATCCTGTCCAAGGCCGCCGAGGTGCGCAACCAACTGCCGCCACAGGCGCAGGAGCCGGTGATCAGCCGTGAGGCCGCCGACTCTACTGCCTTGATGTACATCAGCTTCTACAGCGAAACACTGAGCAATCCGCAGATCACCGACTATCTGTCGCGGATTGTCCAACCACGGCTGGCAACACTGCCGGGTATAGCGGAAGCCGAGATTCTCGGGCGCCAGACGTTCGCCATGCGCTTGTGGCTGGACCCAATCCGGATGGGCGCCTATGACGTGACGGCTGAAGACGTCAATCAGGCTGTCAGTCAATACAATTACCTGACCGCAGCTGGCGAGCTCAAGGGCGAGTACGTGGTGACCAGCGTCAGCGCCTTCACCGACCTCAAGGATCCGGAAGCCTTCGGCGCCATTCCGGTCAAGACCGAGGGTGACACCCGCGTACTGCTGCGTGACATAGCGCGTATCGAATTGGGTGCAGAAAGCTATGACTCGATCAGCTTCTTCGATGGCATTCCTTCGGTCTACATCGGCATTCAGGGCACGCCCGGCGCCAACCCGCTGGAGGTAATCAAAGACGTACGCGCAGCGATGCCGGCCATTGAAGCGCAGTTGCCCGGCGAGTTACAGGCGTCCATCGCCTATGACGCGACGCAGTTTATCCAGTCCTCGATTGACGAGGTGGTCAAGACCCTGGGCGAAGCCGTGGTTATCGTCATCATCGTCGTCTTCCTGTTTCTCGGGTCTCTGCGCTCGGTGATCATTCCGGTGGTCACCATTCCGCTGTCGATGATCGGGGTGCTGTTTTTCATGCAGCTGATGGGCTATTCGATCAACCTGCTGACGCTGCTGGCCCTGGTGCTGGCAATTGGTCTGGTAGTGGATGACGCGATCGTCGTGGTGGAGAACATTCACCGGCATATCGAGGAAGGCAAGACGCCGGTGGAGGCCTCACTTTCCGGCGCGCGTGAAATTGCCATGCCGGTGGTCGCGATGACCATCACCCTGGCGGCGGTGTACGCGCCTATCGGCTTCCTGGAGGGGCTGACCGGAGCACTGTTCAAGGAGTTTGCGTTCACGCTGGCTGGCGCGGTTATTATTTCCGGCATCGTCGCCCTGACGCTCTCACCGATGATGTGCTCAAAGCTGCTGCGCCACGAAGACAACCCCAGCGGCTTTGCCAACCGCCTGGACAAGATCTTCGATAAGCTGCAGGGCCGCTACCAGCGCACGTTGAACAGCAGCCTGAATACCAAAGCCGTAACCCTGACCTTTGGCGCAATAGTTCTTTTGCTGATTCCGATACTGCTGATGTTCACCCGCAGCGAACTGGCTCCGGAAGAAGATCAAAGCGTTATTTTCATGCTGGCTAACGCCCCGCAGACCGCCAACCTGGAGTATCTGACGCATTACACCGACGAAATGAACAAGGTGCTCAGGGAATTTGACGAATACGAGTCGCACTTTCAGATCAACGGCATCGATGGGGTGCAAGGGGGCATTGGCGGGTTCCTGCTCAAACCCTGGGATCAGCGCGAGCGCTCGCAGATGGACATGTTGCCAGAAGTACAGGCGGCACTGAATCAGGTGGCCGGGCTACAAGTCTTCGGCTTCAACCTGCCGTCGCTGCCCGGCACCGGCGACGGCTTGCCACTGCAATTCGTGATCAATACCCCGAGCGACTACGAGAGCCTGCTGCAGGTCACCGAGACGATCAAGAATCGGGCCCAGGAAAGCGGCAAGTTCGCCTTTCTGGACATCGACCTGGCCTTTGACAAGCCTGAGGTGACGATCGAAATCGCCCGTGAAAAAGCCGCGCAAATGGGCGTCGCCATGGAAGATATCGGCGTGACCCTGGCGACCCTGCTCGGCGAAGGCGAAATCAACCGCTTTACCATTGATGGCCGCAGTTACAAGGTCATTGCCCAGGTCGAGCGCGCCTACCGGGACAATCGCAGCTGGCTGAATAATTACTATGTCCGCAGCAACTCGGGGGCCATGGTGCCGTTGGGCACCTTGATCACGCTGGATAACCGCGCGCGGCCAACCCAGCTCAACCAGTTCCAGCAGCTCAACGCAGCGCGCATTCAAGGCGTACCCATCGTCAGCATGGGCGAAGCGCTGGCCACCCTGGAGCAGATTGCCGCCGAGGAGCTGCCCCAGGGCTTCACCATCGACTACGCTGGCGCGGCCCGGCAGTACAAACAGGAAGGCGCAGCGCTGTACATGACTTTCGGCCTGGCCATGGCGCTGATCTACCTGGTATTGGCCGCGCAGTTCGAGAGCTTCCGTGATCCGCTGGTCATTCTGGTGACTGTCCCGCTGTCGATTTGTGGCGCGCTGATTCCGCTGTTCCTGGGCTTCTCGACGATGAACATCTACACGCAGGTGGGTCTGGTTACCCTGATCGGGCTGATCAGCAAGCACGGGATTCTGATCGTCGAGTTTGCCAACCAATTGCAACGTGAACAGAAGCTATCAGTACGTGAAGCGGTCGAAGCCTCTGCGGCGATTCGTCTGCGCCCGGTATTGATGACCACCGCAGCCATGGTGTTTGCAATGATTCCCTTGCTACTTGCTGAAGGTGCCGGCGCGGTCAGTCGGTTTGATATCGGCATGGTCATCGCCAGCGGTCTTACCATCGGCACCCTGTTCACCCTGTTCGTGCTGCCAGCGGTGTATATCTGGATCAGTAAAGCAAAAACCCAAGTCAACTGACTTGGGTTCTGGTGGTCGTGTCAGCTCCTGCCGTGGAGCTATTGAAAGATCGATTCACCCGACAGGCCGTGCTGCTCGAGAATCTCTCTGAGCCGCTTCAATGCCTCGACCTGGATCTGCCTTACCCGTTCGCGGGTGAGGCCGATTTCCCGCCCAACTTCTTCCAACGTACTGCTCTCATGCCCACGCAAGCCAAAGCGGCGGGTAACGACTTCGCGCTGCTTTTCGGTCAACTCGGATAACCAGTTATCGATGCTCGCGTTCAGGTCATCGTCCTGTAACAGCTCACACGGGTCGGTGACATGGTCGTCCGTCAAGGTATCGAGGAGCGTCTTGTCCGAGTCAGGGCCGAAGGCCATGTCTACGGAGGCGACGCGCTCGTTGAGGCCGAGCATGCGCTTGACGTCCTCGACCGGACGATCGAGGAGCTGCGAGATTTCTTCCGGGGAGGGTTCGTGGTCAAGCTTTTGCGTCAATTCACGTGCGGCGCGCAGATAAATATTCAGCTCTTTGACCACATGGATGGGCAGGCGAATGGTGCGCGTCTGATTCATGATCGCGCGTTCGATGGTCTGCCGAATCCACCAGGTGGCGTAGGTAGAGAACCTGAATCCCCGTTCGGGGTCGAACTTCTCTACCGCGCGAATCAGGCCGAGATTACCTTCCTCGATCAGATCGAGCAGTGTCAGACCACGATTGACGTAACGCCGCGCTATTTTCACCACCAGGCGCAGGTTGCTCTCAATCATGCGCTTGCGCCCGGCGGGATCACCCTTCTGTGCCAGGCGCGCGAAATGCACTTCTTCTTCGGGCGTGAGCAGGGGGGAAAAACCGATTTCATTCAGGTACAGCTGAGTCGCATCCAGCTGCTTGGTAAACTCGAAGGCATTCTCGCGCTTGTGGTTGCGCGGGGTGGCTACCTTGCTCCGGGGCTTATCGTCGCGAGGTGCATCCATGTCGATTTCCTCATCCCTGTCTTGACGTCCATTTACAACGAGTATGTCTTCGTTGTACTGGTCGGGCTCTTTATTATTATTCAATCCCATGATGCATGCCCCATTCCAATTCGATCAGGATCTGGCAAACGCCCCAACAATGACACTGCCCAACACGCTCAGCTATCAGGCTGCCTTAGCAGTGTGACAGCTGTGTGTCGGTAACTGTCTCACTGTCGATCAAAACGTACCAAGAATCAAGACTTAGGCAAGTAACGCAAAGGGTCAACCGGCTGACCCTTACGACGTATCTCGAAATGCAACTTGACCCTATCTGTTCCGCTGCTGCCCATTTCAGCTATCACCTGACCGACTTTGACCTGGTCGCCTTCAACCACCAGCAGCTTACTATTATGAGCATACGCACTGAGATAGGTTTCATCATGCTTGACGATAATCATCTCGCCGTAGCCCAGCAACCCCCGGCCGGCATACACCACGGCACCGCTTGCGGCTGCTTTCACAGGCTGTCCCAATTGACCGGCAATATCAATGCCTTTATTCAAACTTCCGTTTGACTGAAATCGGGAGAGCAATGGGCCCTGAACCGGCCAGGCCCAACCGGCCACATTGGCCGGCAGACTGACGGTTTTAGCCGGCGGCGCAGGCCGAGCGGCCGGCGCAGCTACCTGGGTATTGGTGCGGGCAGGTTCTGTTGTTCGTGAAGGTGTCGGCTTGCTGCTGGCGCGCGGGCTGGTGGTGCGCGAAAACCCCGGCCGAGACGCTGTTGCGGGCCGCGCCGCTGGCGTTCCAGCCGATTGCAGACTGATCTGTTGGCCGGGATAGATGGTAAAGGGCTCGCGCAATCGGTTGGCGGCGGCGAGTTCCTTCCAGTCCCAGCCATAGCGGAAGGCGATCTGATACAGCGTTTCACCGCGCTGGACAACGTGCTGGCCTGAGGTAGTGGTCGGCGCGGCACGCTGCCCGCCCCGCGCCCGGTCATCAATAGGTGCCATTCCGCTGGGACCCGCACAGGCAGTCAACAGAGTGACCAGGCCCACGAGGCCCAGTTGCTTTAATCCGAACATGGCAGTTGGCACGTCAGGCACACACAGCCCCAAGGCAAGAATGAATGATTGATTTCACTATAGTTAGCGGAATGGGTCAATTGGACACACGCTTGCCCAGCCATTCCAACAGCAACACTAATACCACGGCCGCAAGCATCAGCACCAACCCCCATTGCCAATATGCTGGTTCGCCAGTTACAGCCTGATAATGCTGCGGCCAGAGGTTGCTTTCGAGCAAGGGCACGCGTTCGCCCTGACTATCAACCCGCCAGCTGATGACTTCTTTCCAGGGCCAGACCTTGTTCAGCGAACCTACTAACAGGCCGGTCAGAAAAGCCAGGGTAATGTTGCGAGCATGCTCCAGCAACCAGGACAGCAGGCGCGAAAAGCTGAGCAGACCGGCGATACAGCCTAGGGCGAATACGCTGATCAAGCTCAGATTGAAATCCTTTACCGCGCCCAGCACCACCGCATACAGCCCCAGCAGCAGCAGGATGAAGCTGCCGGAGATGCCCGGCAGGATCATCGCGCAGATGGCGATCGCGCCAGCAATAAAGATCATCAACGGCGTCGCCGGCCATTGCAAAGGCACCGCGACGGTAATCAGATAGGCAAAGACTGCCCCTATCACAAGGGCTCCAACTGTCCAGATATTCCAGCGCTGGATCTGCTTGCCGATCAGCACCACCGAGACCAGAATCAGGCCGAAGAAAAACGACCAGATCAACTCCGGGTGGTTGTCCAGCAGGTAGCTGATCAACCGTGCCAGGCTAGCAATGCTGGTGAGAATGCCGGCCAGCAAGGTGAATAGAAAAGCGCCGTCAATCGCTTGCCAGGTTTCGCGAAAGCGCCCCTTGAGCAACCAGATCAACTTGGCTGGTGTGCAGGCTGAAATCGCCGCAAGCAGGCGATCATAAATGCCACTGATGAAAGCAATAGTGCCGCCGGAGACGCCAGGTACGACGTCTGCAGCACCCATGGCCATGCCTTTCAGAAAAATCACCAGAAAGGCCAAAGGTTGGTTGTCTTTATTGTTCAAGATCGGTTGCTCAAGATCGAATGGCTCCTGCCAGTAAGGGTACAAATCGCACCGGCTCGACCTGCTGGTGAATAAAGTTATCACCCTCGCGTATCACCAGTGTCAAAAACTGTTCTTTGTCGCCAACCGGAATCACCAGCCGGCCGCCATCAGCGAGCTGGTTGAGCAGCTCTTTGGGCACTTCCGCCGGCGCGGCAGCGACCAGAATCGCATCGTAGGGCCCATATTGCGGCCAGCCCCAGTTACCGTCGGCGTGGCGGAAAACCACGTTGCGAATGTTGATGTCCTTGAGCACCGCCTTGGCGCGCTCCTGCAAAGGATGAATACGTTCGACGCTGAATACTCGCTCCACCACCTGGGCGAGGATGGCAGTCTGGTACCCGGAGCCGGTTCCCACTTCCATCACTTTGTCCAAAGGCCCGCCCCCGAGCAGCAATTCGGTCATCCGCGCGACGATATAGGGTTGCGAGATGGTCTGGTTATGCCCAATCGGTAACGCGGTATCTTCATAGGCGCGATGGGCCAGCGCTTCATCCACGAACAGGTGCCGCGGTGTGCGGCGCATCGCCTCCAGCACCCGCAGGTTGCGCACCCCTTCCTCGAACAAACGCTCAAGCAACCTTTCGCGGGTGCGCTGAGAGGTCATGCCTATGCCCTGCCGATCCATACCTTCTCTTACTACCATTCAGCCCAGCCCCTCAAGCCACTGGCCGAGGTGATCGAACACCTCGTAGTGGGTCTTGTCTACTCGCAGCGGCGTCACAGAGACATAACCCTGCATCACCGCATGAAAATCAGTACCTTCTCCACCGTCTTCGGCATCCCCGGCAACAGAGATCCAGTAGCCTTCCTTGCCCCGCGGATCCACCCACTTGACCGGCTTGGCGGCCCGCGAGCGATGCCCCAGGCGCGTCAGGCGAATGCCCTTGATGTGGTCCAGCGGCAAATTGGGAATATTCACATTCAGGATGGTGCGCGGCGGCAGATCCAGCTGTTCATGCGCCGCAACCATCCGTTGCGCAATAATCGCGGCACTCTGCAGATTATCCGTCTGCCGGCCAACCAGCGAGAACGCCATCGCCGGACGCTTTAGAAAACGCCCTTCCAGTGCCGCTGCTACCGTACCCGAATAGAGCACGTCATCGCCCAGGTTGGCGCCGTGGTTGATGCCTGCTACCACCATATCGACACGGTCTTCGTACAGCGCGTTCAAACCCAGATGCACGCAATCGGTTGGCGTGCCGTTGAGACCGATAAACCCGTTCTCCAGTTCAAACGGACGCAGGGGTTTGTCCAGGCTCAACGAGCTGCTGGCTCCGCTGCGATCCTCATGGGGGGCTACCACCATGCACTCGGCATAACTGCTCAGGGACGCATACAGGGCCGCAAGGCCTGGCGCCAGCACCCCGTCATCATTCGCAATTAAAATACGCATCAGCTTTCACTTTCCAGTCCACCGCCCGGCTCGTCCGTGAGCGTAACAAGCTCACGTAGCATTGCTGTGGCAAAACAGCCGGTCGGCAGGGTGAATTCAAGTACAAGACTATCCGGTGAGGGATAATGCCACGTCAGCGCAGCAATGGGGAGGCGCAAAATGCGCCGGGCCTGCTCTACTTCCGCGGCCAGGAGCCAGGCGACCAGCGCGGGTTCAGTATCAGCGGCCTGACGCTCGATCACTGCCACCTCAGCTGCAACGGGTGGCTCCCCTGCCCCCCACATGGGGCCTGTGGGATGCACGTCCAGCTCCGCCAGACGCGGGTCATCGCTTGCCAGGCGTTCGGCAGAGAACTGACTGCGGCTGTTGGTGAAAGCCAGGCAATCGCCGGCGAGCACCTGGTCCCAGGTGCCGGCTGCCACCCGCTGGGCAAGCAGCCGGTTGAATATCAGGCTGCGTGCCGTGGACAGCAGACGCGATCGAGTGCCCCGAGCCGGCGGCAATGCACCGCGCTCCGCCCAACTACGGGCTTCCAGCACATTGCCAGCAGCATGGCCAAAACGCTGCGGGCCAAAGTAATTCGGCACGCCGCGAGCAGCAATCTGTTGCAAACGCGCGTCCAGCAGCCCGACATCCGCGTGCAGCTGGGTCAGGTGAATAACAAAATGATTCGCGCTGTGCGCGCCACGCTGCAACTTGCGACTATGGCGACGGCTGTCGATACATTGCAGGTCACTATTCCACAGGGCGCTGAAGTCAGGATCGGCTCGGCCCGGCAATTGCAGACTGAACCACTGGCGAGTGACGGCCTTGCGGTCCTTGAGACCGGCATAGCTGACATCTCGCACCTTGAGCCCAGCCACCCTGGCCAAACGCTTGGCCACCTCTTCAGTATTCAGATTGCGCTTTTCGATCAACAGCCAGAGGTGTTCACCCTGCCCGCTGAACGCGATGTCCAATACTTCGGTTACGCAAAAATGCTCGGGAAGCGCTTTCAGTACCGCATTGCCGCAGGGTGGGCCCCAGGCAGTCGGGCCCAGGCAGTCAAGCTGAGCGGTGGTCATACAGGCAGCAACAGGGCCACGGCGTGAACCGCTATGCCCTCTTCACGCCCGATAAAGCCGAGTTTTTCCGTCGTCGTCGCCTTGACGTTGACCTGCTCCATATCTACTTGCAGGTCCGCCGCGATGGCTTCACGCATGGCCGGAATATGCGCCGCCATCTTTGGCGCCTGGGCGACGATGGTGGCATCCACATTGGCGACTTTCCACCCTTTGGCCAGCACCAGACCCAGCGCATGGCGCAGCAACACCCGGCTGTCAGCGCCCTTGAACTGCGGGTCGGTATCGGGAAAATGCTGACCGATGTCACCCAGAGCGGCGGCGCCGAGCAGCGCATCGGTCAAGGCATGCAGCAATACATCCCCATCAGAGTGGGCGACCAACCCGTGCTTGTGGGGGATCTGCAGACCGCCCAGAGTAATAAAGTCGCCCTCGCCGAACCGGTGAACGTCATAACCGTGCCCAATACGCATACATGCTCCTGCTGATCTCGATCGTCGGTGATGCCGACAGCTAGGTAGATCTTACAGGGTCCGGCAGTTCGCTAGTAGCTCAGTTGATCAGCGCATTGGCGTGATGACGCAGATGATCCTCGATAAAACTGGCGATGAAATAATAGCTGTGGTCGTAGCCTGGCTGCCGCCGCAGAGTCAAAGGATGGCCTGCCGCTTGCGCCGCCGCCTCCAGTGCTTCGGGGCGTAATTGCGCGAGAAATTCATCGCCCTCGCCTTGATCAACCAGCAAAGGCAAGCGCTCGCTGGCACCGGCAATCAGCTCGCAGGTATCCCAGGCCTTCCAGTCGGCAGGATTATCGCCCAGATAGCGACCCAAGGCTTTCTGCCCCCAGGGTACCTGGCTGGGATTGGTCATCGGCGCCAGGGCCGACACCGACTTGTAGCGACCCGGATTTTTCAATGCGCAGACCAGCGCACCATGCCCACCCATCGAGTGCCCGCAGATGCTGCGCAGCTTGGAAACCGGAAAGCTGGCCTCGATCAACTGCGGCAACTCGCTGACGACGTAATCGTACATCTGGTAATTGCGCGCCCAGGGCTGCTGCGTCGCATTCAGATAAAACCCGGCACCGGAGCCAAAATCATAGGCGCCATCCGGGTCATCCGGCACGTCTTCGCCACGCGGGCTGGTATCCGGCGCGACTATCACCAGGCCGAGTTCGGCGGCAATGCGCTGCGCTCCGGCTTTTTGCATGAAGTTCTCGTCGGTGCAGGTCAGGCCCGACAGCCAGTACACCACGGGCAAGGCGTTACCCTGATCCGCCTGCGGCGGCAGATAGACAGCAAAAGTCATGTCGCAGTTGAGCGTGCTCGAGCGATGCCGATAGCGTTTGTGCCACCCATCAAAACTTTTGTTGGCCGCGACCAGTTCCAGTGAATCCTGCATAAAATCTCCTTCCGGTAAGCCGTGGCGCCTGAGCGCCGGGTCAGCTTAAAAATGAATAACGGTGCGGATGCTCTTGCCTTCATGCATCAGTTCAAAGGCTTTGTTGATATCTTCCAGACCCATGGTATGGGTGATAAAGGTATCCAGCGGAATCTCGCCGCTCTGCGCCTTGGCCACATAGGTGGGCAGCTCGGTACGACCCTTTACGCCACCAAAAGCACTGCCGCGCCAGACTCGGCCGGTCACCAGCTGGAACGGGCGAGTGCTGATTTCCTGCCCGGCGCCAGCCACGCCGATGATGGTCGATTCACCCCAGCCCTTGTGGCAGCATTCCAGCGCGGCGCGCATCAGCTGCACATTGCCCACGCACTCGAAGGAGTAATCCACCCCACCGTCAGTCATATCAACGATAACTTCCTGAATCGGCTTGTCGTGATCTTTGGGATTGACGAAATCGGTGGCGCCCAGCTCTTTGGCGATATCGAACTTGGACGGGTTGATGTCAATCGCAATAATTCGGCTGGCCTTGGCCATGGTCGCACCGATGATGGCCGCCAGACCGATACCGCCCAGACCGAAAATGGCCACCGTGGCGCCCTCTTCCACCTTCGCAGTATTCAGCACCGCACCAATACCGGTGGTCACGCCGCAGCCCAGCAGACAGACTTTCTCCAACGGCGCATCCTTGGGAATCTTGGCCAGCGAGACTTCCGGCAATACGGTGTACTCGGAGAACGTTGAGCAGCCCATATAGTGATAGATCGGCTTGCCCTGGTAGGAAAAGCGCGAGGTGCCATCAGGCATCACGCCCTTGCCCTGCGTACTGCGCACAGATTGGCACAGGTTGGTCTTACCCGATTTGCAGAATTTGCACTCACGGCATTCGGCGGTGTACAGCGGAATGACGTGATCGCCCACTTCCAGTGAAGTGACACCCTCGCCCAACGCCTCGACGATGCCACCACCCTCGTGCCCCAGAATCGCCGGGAAAATACCTTCTGGGTCATCCCCAGACAAGGTGTAGGCGTCAGTGTGGCAAACACCACTGGCAACGATACGCACCAGCACTTCGCCTTTCTGCGGCGGCGCCACATCGACTTCAACGATCTGCAAAGGTTGACCAGCTTCAAACGCAACGGCGGCACGGGATTTGATCATGGTGCTCTCCAAAATAGTGTTCTCCAAAATAGCCTTCTCCAAAATTGAAAACGGCACTAAACGCGATATGCCCAGTGTAGTTGAGCTTCTCTTTGTGGATAATGAGCCAGCAAACAAAACATTATTGCCATACAGGGATAATCATGACGCCGTGGGAAGGGATAGACGAATTCGTCAGCGTTGCCGAATTGGGGCAGTTCAGCGCTGCCGCACAGCGGTTGGGGATTTCATCCTCGCATGTGAGCCGGCAGGTCGCCCGTCTGGAAGATCGCTTGCAGACCCGCTTGCTTTACCGCAGTACACGTAAAGTCAGCCTGACCGAGGCCGGCGTGACCTTTCTAGCCCATTGTCAGCGGCTGATCGACGCCCGGGATGAAGCAATGCAGGCGGTCAGCGACCTGGGTGGTTCGCCCAAGGGTCTGCTGCGAGTCACCTGCGCGGTGGCCTATGGTGAGGATTTCATCATGCCGCTGCTCAACGACTTCATGCAGCAACACCCCCAGCTGAAAATTGAAATGACCCTGACCAATCAGATGCTCGATCTATTACATGGCAGCTACGACCTGGCAATTCGACTAGGACGGCTGCAGGATTCAAGCATGATTGCCACTCGGCTCGCCCCCCGGCGTATGTATCTGTGCGCTGCGCCCAGCTACCTGCAGAGGCATGGCGCCCCACACAGCCTGTCCGAACTGCCCAGACATAATTGTCTGCTCGGCAGCAGCGACACCTGGCATTTCCAACAGGGCGGCAAAGAAACGCCGATAAGAGTTCAGGGTAATTGGCAATGCAATAGCGGCAAGGCGGTCCTGGACGCCGCATTACGCGGGTTCGGGCTGTGTCAGTTGCCGGATTATTACGTGCGTGAACACCTGCACCGTGGAACCTTGCGCGCGCTGTTGAGCCAGCATGAGCCGCCGCATACCGGGGTCTGGGCGCTCTATCCGCAGCAACGACACCTGTCGCCCAAGGTCCGTCAGGTGGTGGCATTGCTGAAAGAAGGATTGGCCCGCAGAAGCGAATATCAACCGACAGAATAAATCGGCCCTACAATTCCTCCTGAAGAATCCGCCGCATAAAAAAGCCGGAAGGGTTCACTGGGAACCGCTTCCGGCTTGCTCTGCTACTCTGATTGACACCCTGGGTGTCAGCCCCTTAGAGCTTTATCAAAGCATTCAGTGCGCTTAGTTGAACTCTTGAGCGCGCTGCTGCAGCTCGGGATCCGACTGGATGCGAGTAGCGATCTGGTTATAGACCGGTACTTCGATACCGACTTCACCCACTGCTTCCATCATCTTTTCTTGCGCTTCCAGCTGCAGAGACTGGGCCTGCTCTTGATCCTTGGCATCATTCAGCTTTTGCGTGAACTCTTCACGAATCTCGGCAACCTTCTCTTCAGCTTCAACAAATTTTTCCAGATCAGTATCGGAAATCGGCGCGGCTGCTTGCTGAGCCGCAGGTGGTTGCGCAGGAGCACCTTCCTGGGCGACTGCAGCAGTAGTTGCGAAGCCGAAGGTAGCGAAGCAGATGGCAGCGGTAAGGGTCTTGAGATTAGTCATATTGTTTCTCCATTGGTTAGAGTCCCTGATAACTATCCATTTACCATGCCAACGATTGAAAAAATCATATAAATAACTGTTTTTGTTGGTAATTATTAAAATATACGATTCTGCCAATGCTCAGCCACTAGCCAATTAACAGCTTTGTCTGTATCTTTTTTAAACATGAGCAAAAATTACCCGTACAAATCTGACACACAATGGTGGAAGCGCCCCTGGACCAGCGTCAGTGGATTGCAACGCACTCTGCTGCTGTTTGTGGTACTGCCATTACTGCTATTGACCGCGCTGGGTATTCGTTTTGGCCTGGGCCAGGCCAGCCAGTTTCAGGAGCAGCGCCTGAAGAACGACCTCGAGCTCATTGGCCGAGCTATCAGTATCCCGGTCGGCGCGGCGCTCGGCGAGAACGATCAAGAGGCTATAGAACTCGCGCTGGGCTCGGTGTTCGTTCTTGGTGAGGTGTACGGCGCGTCGGTATTCGATGTTGACGGAACGCGCATCGCCGCTGCAGGCATTACTGAAAGTGACCTCAGCCGTACCAGCATCCCGGAACGCATCGTCACCACGGGCGAAGGCCAGGAAGCCTACAGCCGAGTGGCAGGCCGTGACCTGTTTTCGCACTTCCTGCCGCTGTTCGATCATACCGGACAGATAAAGGGCCTGATCCAGATCACGCGGCGAGCCAGCGACTTCGGTCGCGCGCTTGACCAACTGACTATTATTGCCTGGCTGGTCTGGTCACTGCTCGGCCTGACCATCATCAGCGCCGTCATGCTCGGCCACTATGGCGGCGTCGGGCGTCACGTCGACAAGCTGCTGGCGCATATGCAGCGCGTCGCCGCAGGCGATCATTCGCACCGTGCCGCCCCGGATGGACCAAGCGAGGTCGCCAGCCTGGCCAATGGCCTGAACAGCATGCTCGATAGCATCGAGCAGGCGCAGCGTGAGCTGGAAGCCCATCGTCAGGCAGAAACCGCCTTGTTAGCTCGACTCAAAGACAACGAAAAGATGGTTGCCATCGGCGGCATGGCCAGAGGCATCGCCCATGAATTGGGCGCCCCCTTGAGCGTCATCGACGGGCGCGCCCGCCGCCTGCAAAAAACCGAGGGGCTGGACGCGCGCCAGCAACGGCAGCTGGAGGGCATACGCTCTCAGGTGTGGCGCCTGACGCGCACGGTAAAGCAACTGCTGGATTATTGCCGGCCAGCGGCCACGCAGCATCGCAACATAGCTCCGACATTGCTGCTGGAAGGCGTAGCCGAATCCATCCGCCCTGAGGTAGAGGCGGCAGACAAACAGATGCGCATTGAGCTGCCGCAGCATATACCCAGCCTTTATGCCGACGCCGGCCGTCTGGAACTGGCGCTGCTCAATCTGGCCCGCAACGCCCTGCAGGCTGCCCGCAGCCAGATCAGTATCAACCTTACTGAAGAACCCCAGATGCTGGTCATCTGTATAGATGATGACGGTGACGGCCTGCCCGAGGGCCCGGTCGAGCAATTACTCGAGCCTTTCTATACCACCAAGTCTCCCGGCGAGGGTACCGGGCTGGGTCTGGCCATCGTCCAGGCCGTTGCCGAAGAACATCAGGGCGAGTTGGTCCTGGGCAAGAGCCCCTTTGGCGGTTGCCGGGCGTGCCTGAGGTTACCCATACCACCCGCCGAGCACACGCAAGATACACCCCAGCCACCGGAGAACCTGACCCATGTCGCAGACTGAACATGTATTGCTGGTCGAAGACGACAGCGGACTCAGAGAGTTATTGCAGGAAGAACTGGAAAGCGAGGGTTATCGCGTCACCGCATGCGGCGATGCGGAAAAGGGTCTTGCGGTCCTTGGCCAGGAGCCGGTCGACCTGCTGGTCAGCGACCTGCGCCTACCCGGTGCCAACGGGCTGAGTCTGCTGCCCGCTACTCAGAAGGCCGACGCGCCGCCAGCGGTACTGATCATCACCGCTTTTGGCTCGGTGCAGCAGGCGGTCGAATCGCTCAAGGCCGGGGCGGATGATTTTCTCACCAAGCCGCTGGAGATGGATCACTTTCTGCTCACCGTAACCCGCTTGCTGGAAAATCGGCGTCTGCGCAACGAGGTCAAGCATTACCGGTCATTACTTGCCGTGCGACAGTTCAACGGCATTCTCGGGCAAAGCCCGGCGATGCTGCAGCTGTTCGACCAGATCAGACAAATCGCCCAGGCCGACGGGCCGGTGCTGGTGCAAGGTGAAAGCGGCACGGGCAAGGAATTGGTGGCCCGCGCATTGCACGAGCAGAGCTCGCGCAAGGACAAGCCCTACATGATGGTCAACTGCGGCGGCATTCCCAGCGAACTGATGGAAAGCGAATTCTTCGGCCATGCGGCCGGTGCTTTTACTGGCGCTCGGACCCAGCGCGCAGGCTTGTTCCAGCAGGCCGACGGCGGCACCCTTCTGCTTGATGAGTTGGGCGAGATGCCGCTGGCGTTGCAGGCCAAACTATTGCGAGCCCTGCAGGACGGGCGCATCCGTCCGGTCGGCAGCGACCACGAAATTCAGGTTGATGTACGGGTTCTGGCGGCGACAAACCGTAACCTGACCCAGGCGGTAGCTGACGGCAGCTTCCGCGAAGATCTGTTCTACCGCCTGGAAACCTTTGCCCTGCAGGTACCGCCGTTACGCGCGCGCGGTGAGGATGTGCAACTACTCGCAGAGTTCTTCCTTACCCGTTTCAACGCCCGGCAACATCGCGTGATCAAGGGTTTCAGCGACGATGCGCTCAAAGCGCTGCTCAGCTACAGCTTTCCCGGCAACGTGCGCGAGCTGCAGAATGCGGTGGAGCGCTCGGCCACTTTCTGCGATAGCCCCTTGATTGAGGCGCGGCATCTGCCCCAGCGTATTCTCGAGCAACCCGACGAGCTGCCGATCACCGAAAGTGCTGAGTCCATGCCCGCCCCGCTCGTGGCCGGCGCTGATCCTGCTGGCATGCCGAGCCTGGAAAGTGTGCAACGGCGCTATATTCATCAGGTGCTCAAGGCAACACAGGGCAACAAACGCAAGGCCGCCGACATACTCGGCATCACCCGGCGCACGCTGTATCGCTGGCTAACCTGACGCGGCCATGATCAGCCGCTGGAATGCAGTTTGATTCCACTGGTGATTAGCTCTCACAGCCACACTGGCGCGCGGCTAATCTGTGTTCTTTTAGCCTGAGAGTGGACCATGTCTTTTGCCAAAGCGTTTTTCGATGTAGGCCTGTTTACCAACCAGGCCGGCGCCATGCGTGATTATTATCAGCAGCTCGACTTGAGCTTCGACCATAGCCTCAAGCTGGGTGGCGGTGTGCTTCAGCACCGTTATCAGGCCGACGACGCAGTATTGAAGATCAACGATGCGCGCGACCCGCTCCCCGAAGCGCCGGCCCACGCCTTGACGGAACTGTTGATTGCGCTGCCAGGCTGCTCTGAGGCGGTGCAGAAGCAGGATCCAGACGGCAACTGCATCAGGCTGGTTCCACCCGGAGAGGATGACATTCAGGGTCTGGCCTTGCGCATGTCGGTAAGCGATGTCGCCACCAGTACGCGCTTTTACACCGAGGTGTTAGGGTTACATGAACTGCGTCCTGGCGTGCTCAGTTGCGGCAAAGGCCTATTGCTGCTGCAAGCCTCCGGGCAGCCGCCCTGCGCCGCCTCACCGCTGGCAGCGCGCGGTTTGAGATACCTGACCTTGCAAATATTTGATTGCGATAAAACCTACGCCCATGCCATTGGGCATGGCGCCACAGGGGTCAGGGAGCCGGTGAATATGGGCAGCACGGCCAGAATCGCCTTTATCCAGGATCCGGACGGAGTCTGGATAGAGCTGTCGCAACGCGCTTCGGTAACGGGCAAAAGCCTTTAGAGCAGCTACACTAATTTCCATAATTTTGTATACTCCGAAGCTATGGAAGGCGTGAGGTTCTCAAAGAACCCTGCCGAAATGACAGGATATTGAATGGACTCTTCTCTCGACAAGGCTGTTGTGAGGTTACCTGGCGAGCGCATCAGCACAGCGATGCGCTGGACGCTGCTGATCGCTCTGATCGTCATCTGCTACCCCGCGCTGGGCGAAGAACCGCTCAGACTGGTTACCGGCGAAAAGTATCCGCCCTTCACCGGCAGCGACCTGCAAGACGGCGGCGTAATCACCGCACTGGTCAGTCATGCCTATGCCCGCAACAATGTTGCCACGCAAGTTGACTTCAAACCCTGGGTGAGGGGCTATGAAGACAGCCTGAAGCTCGAGTACGACGCCACCTTCCCGTATATCTCCACCGCCGAACGCGAAGCCAACTTTTTATTCTCCGACCCTTTGTACATGCTGAAAATGCGTCTGTACGTGGAGCCTGAGAGCCGCTGGCGTGAAGGTTCGCCTGCTGAACTGGGCGGCGCAGTATTCTGCCTTCCCGTCGGCTACGAGTTTGCCGGCTGGGTATCCGAGCAGCGTGAGGAGCTGACTTTTGTCAGACCCCGCACCATCGAGCAATGCCATGAAATGATGCTGCGTGACCGTGTGGATGTGCTGATCAGCAATCCAGCCAACGTTGCTTATTTGGCCACCCTGGCCCGCAGTAAATCCCGGCATGTCACGCTGCGCGAGCTACCCGCGCCGCTAGCCGACGTCACACTGCATTTGATGATCCCCGCACATCACCCCCAGGCCACTCACCTGCTTGACCGCTTCAATGACGGCTTGCGGCAACTGCACAGCAGCGGTGACTTCGAACGCCTCTTTACCGCCCATCCTGACTACCAGGTGGTACGCTCCCGGGCGGAGCGCTGATACCGATCTGGACACGGGTCTTTACAGTCTCTTTACCCAAAACAGCCGCGCCCTGACGTCCTCGCCTGTAAACTTGCAGGCAATTACTCGATCTGGATACCGACCCATGCCGGCTGGACCTTCGCGCTTTTCATTTCGCCTGCTTTGCTGGCTTACCGTCACCGTGCTGGGCATCGCTGCGCTCGTCTGGTGGCTATGGCTAAGCCCTCGAAATGGCGCCCCGGAATACACTAGCGCCGAAGTCCAGCGCGCCACTATTGAAGACAATATTACCGCCCTCGGCACGCTCGGCCCGCTTGACTACGTCGACGTCGGTACCCAGGTATCCGGGCAGTTGCTGACCTTGCACGTGGAACTGGGCGACAGCGTTGAAAAAGATCAACTGTTGGCCGAAATCGACCCCACCCTATACCTCGCGCAAGTGGAGGCCAGCAAGGCTCAGCTGGCCAACCTGCAGGCGCAACTGGCTGATCGCCAGGCCCAGGAAACATTGGCAAGGCTGCAGGCCGAACGTCAGCGCAACCTGCGCAAACTGGATGCCACCAGCCAGGAAGCGCTGGAAAGCGCCAATGCCACATTGCGCTCAGCCAGTGCACAGATTGACGCCGTCAAGGCGCAGATTCGCCAGACCGAGTCCTCTCTCAAGGGCGACCAGGCGGACCTGGATTACACACGCATTTATGCGCCGATGTCCGGCACCGTGGTTCAACAACTGGCGAATCAGGGCCAGACCCTGAATGCCAATCAGACGGCGCCGATTGTGGTTCAGATTGCCGACCTGTCGACCATGACGGTGCGCACTCAGGTGTCAGAAGCGGATATAAGCCGACTCAAGCCCGGCATGGCGGCATATTTTTCCACTCTGGGTCAGCCTAATCGTCGCTGGGAAGGCACCTTGCGGCAAATCCTGCCCACCCCCGAAGTAATTAACAACGTAGTACTGTTCAACGCCCTGTTTGACGTGCCCAATCCCGATGGCCAGCTGTTGCCGCAAATGAGCGCTCAGGTATTTTTTGTCAATGAATCCGCAGAAGACGTGCTGACCATTCCGGTGGTGGCGTTGGGTAAGCCGATACGAGACAGCGGCAAGCCAGCAGCCGTCCAGGGCAACCGCTTCGAAGTCCAGGTTCTTGATGAGCAAGGCGCACTGCAAGCCCGCACCGTGACTATTGGCACCCGCAATCGCGTTCTGGCTGAAGTGATCGACGGGCTGGAGGAAGGCGAGAAGGTCGTAACTAGCGGCCTGCCCGCCGCCTCAGCCGAAAATGGTCGCTCACCACGGCGGTTCATGTAACCCATGAATGACTCACTGATACGCCTGGATAACATCACCAAGACTTACCGCAATGGTGAGCTGGCGACGACCGTGCTGCACGACGTCTCGCTGGATATTCGCCAGGGTGAATTCGTCGCCATCATGGGGGCGTCAGGCTCGGGTAAATCGACGCTGATGCATCTGCTCGGCTGCCTGGACCGACCCACCCAGGGCGAATACCTGTTCCGCGGCAGGAACATCGCCCACCTGAGCAACGATGAACGGGCCAGCCTGCGGCGTGAAACCTTCGGCTTTATTTTCCAGAGCTATCACCTGATTTCGTCTGCCAGTGCCACAGAGAACGTTGAGGTGCCGGCCATCTATGCCGGTTTACCGCGTGCGGAGCGGCACCAGCGCGCTGAGGAATTGCTCACTGGCCTGGGCCTGGGCGAGCGCTTGCGCAACAAGCCGAGTCAACTGTCCGGCGGCCAACAGCAACGAGTGTCCATTGCCCGCGCGCTGATGAACGATGCTCAGGTGATTCTCGCAGACGAACCAACCGGCGCCCTGGACAGCCAGAGCGGCAAGGACGTGCTGGCGCTGCTCAAGCAACTGCACCAGCGTGGCAAGACGGTCATTATCATTACTCACGATGCCGAGGTCGCCAGCCACGCCGAACGCCTGATCGAAATGCGCGATGGCCGAATTATCAGCGATAGCGGCGAACAGCCCTCGAGCCTCACGCAACAGGCGCATCCCTCCAGCCCACCGCCCGCGCCGCGGCAGACTTCCGTTCTGCTGGCCGACAGCGCCGAGGCGGTGCGCATGGCCCTGCGCGCCCTGCGCGCCAATCTGTTTCGCACCGTGCTTACCCTGCTGGGTATCGTTATCGGCGTAGCGTCGGTGGTGGTGATGCTAGCCGTGGGAAACGGCGCCCGCCAGGAAGTGATCGATCGCATCAGTTCGCTGGGCACCAACCTGTTGCTGGTGCGGCCGGGGGCACCAAACACCCGGCGCTCCATCGATGGCAGCACCAATACCCTTATGCCGCTGGATGCACAGCTGGTCGGAGAGCTCGATAACGTCATCGCCGCGCTGCCCGAGATGAGCGGCCGCGTAACCCTGCGCAGTGGCAACACCGATTATCAAACCGAGGTCACCGCTACCAGCCAGGATCTGCCGATGGCGCGTGACTGGGACGTGGCCAAGGGAGTCTTTATCAACGATGCAGACAACCAGCGCTACGCCGCCGTTGCGGTGCTTGGGGTCACAGTAGCCAATAACCTGTATGGCCCGGAGGCAAATCCGCTGGGCGAGTACGTATTGATCAACAATGTACCTTTTCAGGTAATTGGCGTCATGGAGGCAAAGGGTGCCACGCCCTGGGGCTCCGATCAGGATGACGTGGTCTTCGTTCCCCTGAATACCGGTAGCCTGCGTTTGATTGGCCAACGCAACCTGAATTCGATCACTATCATGATCGAGGACCTGAACCTCTCGGAACTGACCCAGGAAGCGGTCAGACAGACCATCGTCCAGGCCCACGGCGGGGTCGAAGATTTTCAGATCCGCAACATGGCCTCGCTGCTCGAGGATGTCGCCGAGACCCAGAATACCTTTACCGTGCTGCTCGGTTCCATCGCCGCCATTTCGCTGCTGGTAGGCGGAATTGGTGTGATGAATATCATGCTGGTCAACGTCACCGAACGCACCCGGGAAATTGGCATACGGGTGGCCACCGGCGCGCGTACACAGCACATCCTGCAGCAGTTTATCGTCGAGGCTATGGTGGTCTCGGCCATCGGTGGCGCTATTGGCGTGGTTGGCGGGCTGGGATTTGCCGCCGGACTGCAGGCATTGGGCACACCGATTCAATTTACCCCCGGCCCGGTCATGCTGGCCTTTGGTTGTGCCTTCGCCACCGGGCTGATTTTTGGCTACATGCCCGCCCACAAGGCCGCGCATCTTGATCCGGTGGTGGCTCTCAGTGCTGATTAAACAACGCTCGTGTAAAACCCATCTCAGCCTGCTTGCTGCCAGCCTGCTAATGAGTGCATGCAGTATCAACAGCCCGCTGCCACAAGCGCAGGTCACAGCACCTGCCAACTGGACCCAGCCGGCCGAGCAACTGGAATGGCCCAGTGCGGACTGGTGGCGGAATTATGCGAATGAGCCGCTGGAGGCGCTGATTTTGCGCGCGCGCAGCGGCAATCTGGATCTGGCCACAGCGGCCAGCCGTTTGCTGCAAGCGGATGCCCAGTTGCGCCAGGCCGGCGCGGCACTCTTGCCACAAGTGGACGGCAGCATCTCGGCCAATCGTAATGGCGACGACAGCAGCGCCCCCAGCAGCAGCTACGGCGCCGGCCTGACCACGCGCTACGAGGTGGATTTCTGGGGTCGCAACCAATCATTGCGCGCCTCGTCGCAGGCCAGCTTGCAAGCGACCCGCTTCGATCAGGAAACGCTGGCTATCAGTATCGAGGCGGCGGTGGTGACCACCTGGCTGCAGATTCTGGAGAACGATCAACGCTTGCAACTGGCTGAAGACAGCCTGGCCAGCGCCGTACAGGTGCTGGAACTGGTCGAGGCGCGCTACCGTTACGGTGCTGCTGACCGGCTGGAACTCAGCCAGCAACAAACCCTGGTCGCCCAGTTGCGCGCCGGCCTGCCCACGCTACAACAGCGGCAGTTGCAGCTACGCAACAGTCTGGCACTGTTGCTGGGAGAAACGCCTGACACCGTGTTGCCGGCGAGCAGTCCGTTGACTGATGTGGCAATTCCGGTCGTCGCTGCCGGATTGCCCTCCGAGTTGCTTGAGCGCCGCCCTGATATACGCGCCAGCGAAGCACGGCTGCAAGCGGCCAATGCCGACCTGAGCGCCGCCAGAGCCGCGCTATTTCCAAGCATTCAACTCACGGCTCAATGGGGCGCGCAGAGCGTGGCATTGGGCACCCTGGCAAGCAATCCGGCAACCAGCTGGGGCCTGGCTGCAGGGCTGGTCCAACCGATCTTTCAGGGCGGGCAACTGCGCGCTCAGGTGGACGGCTCAGTAGCTCGCCAGGAAGAGCTCCTGGTGGATTATCGCCGTACTCTGCTCACTGCACTGGGCGAGGTAGACACCGCACTGGGCGCAGTACAACAAGCAGAGCAGCGCTACGATTTTCTCCTCACCGCCAGCGAGTTGGCCGAACAGGCTTTCCGCCTGGCCGAGGCTCGTTATCGTGAAGGCTCCATCACCCTGCAAACGCTGCTGGATACTCAGCGCACCTGGTACAGCAGCCTCGACAGCCTGACCCAACAGCGCGCCACCTGGCTGCTTGCCAGTATCGACCTGTACCGCGCACTCGGCGGCGGCTGGCAGGCACAAGAGCAGGTGTATACTGCCGATGAGCTAGGGTAAGCTGTGCACCTCAGACTGGCTGACCACGGAGCATGATGTGCCCCACACCTTGCGGCTCACCACCCTGCTGGAGCGTGATTATCGCCAGCACGCACACCCTCTGCAGCAGCTCAAACAGCAACTGC
The DNA here is from genome assembly GCF_008365385.1 of Halopseudomonas laoshanensis. GTDB lineage: Bacteria > Pseudomonadota > Gammaproteobacteria > Pseudomonadales > Pseudomonadaceae > Halopseudomonas > Halopseudomonas laoshanensis. Next base: position 158,270 of record NZ_QOVF01000002.1, read on the forward strand.
CGCTGATTGATGAGCTGTGCCGAACATTGGGCGTCAGCACCTTTAGCAGCTTTATCGATATCAGCGCGATCGAATGGCAGGAAGCTGCACAACTGACCGGGCAGGATGCGAATAGCGTCGAAGCAGACCCCGAGACCGGTACGCCCCTGACCATCGAGGATCTCAGTTGGCACCCGGCCGCGCTGGGAATGGCCAGCCTGGAAGCCGTCAGCCAACACCTGCAGCGCGGCGAGAACCTGCGCTTTCAGGTTGAAGACGTAACCCCCCTGCTTACCGAACTGGCTGAATGCCTGGAACATCTGGCGCCGCTGGAAGCCGATGGCGGGCAGTTTCATTTTGCCGCAGCGTGAAACGCTTCAGAGCTCATAGCCGCCGGCCAGATTACCTTCCTTGCCCACCTGTCCTTGAACCATGCGTCGTTCACGCCACTCTATGTTTGGGTGACGGCGCCCTCGCGCTATGGCCGACGTCTCTTGAAATATAAAGGCCGCCAACATACTGTCATAACGGCCTATGCTGGACGCATCGAATCAAGGATTACCTGAACACCCATGACTGATCTCATTCGCATCGTCTATATCAGCCGCGCGACCTTTGCCACTTCCAATCCTGCTGATGGGGTCGAGCCCACTGTATCGCGTATTCTGTCCACTTCGCGGACCAACAATCGCAAGCATGGTCTGGTCGGCATGCTCTATTACGGTGATGGTTGTTTTTTCCAGTGTCTGGAAGGCGAAACGTCCAAGGTGCAAACCCTGTACAAGACGCTGCTGAAGGATTCGCGGCACAAGGATCTTAAAATTCTCGCCAGCGAACCGATCAAGCGGTTGTCTTTCCCTGACTGGTCAATGAAATACGTGCCCGTGGATCAGCACATGCGCAAGCTGCTTGAAGAGCATGGCTTCGAACAGTTTGACCCCTATCGCTTCGATCACCACCTGGTTGAACGGGTTATGCAGTTGCTCCAGGGCGTACCGGATCCGACCATTCCTCCGGTCGAAGGTCGCGCCTCGCCTCCCGCTCGTACCTTGTTGGCTCCTGGTTTGGCAGCGCAACCGGACTCGCCGCCTTCAGCCAACGGCTCGGCCAAACTCAGCCTGGCGATCAGCATCGCTGCACTGGTCATCAGTGTTATCACCCTGCTGCTGGTGCTGAGCCGCCTTTAAACCCACGCCGTTCTGACAGGCATTGTTGCCATGCATAACCCGGCGTTCGGGCAATGAATAACAATCCTGGCACGGGCAATTCAGCCACTATTTGACATAGTATTCAGGCTGACCAGCTTACTTAGCCCGGGAGATTTGCATGCCCCAGACAGAACATCAGATCCTTGATCTCAATGGTATCCAGCTCAGCCTTTACAGTGACGGGCCCACGCAGGGGCCGGTAGTGTGGCTGCTGCATGGATTCCCAGAATGCTGGTACTCCTGGCGGCATCAGATCAGCGCGCTGAGCGACGCCGGCTACCGCGTATTTGCCCCAGAAATGCGCGGGTATGGCGCCAGCAGCGCGCCTCATGATCCAGCGCAATATGATCTGATCACCCTGTGCGGCGACATTCAGGCAGCGATGGATCTACTCGGTCATACGCAAGTGGCCATGATCGGCCACGACTGGGGCGCACCGATCGCCTGGCATCTGGCGCTGCTGGAGCCAGAGCGCGTGAACGTCGTCGGTGCACTGTCAGTGCCTTTCGGCGGCCGCCCGAAAAAGCCGGCCATTGGCATGATTCGCGAGCTGTACCAGGATCGCTTCCATTACATGCTGTACTTCCAAAAGCCCGGGCTGGCCGAGGCCGAGATGGCTGAGGATATCCCGCGTACCATGCGCGTGATGATGCATGGCATGTCCGGCACCGCCGGCGGCAGCACCTTGGTACAGGACAAGCCAGCCGATGCGCGCTGGCTGGATGACCGTATCGACCCCGACGTGCCACCGCAATGGTGTTCACCGGAGGCGTTTCAGGTCTACGTGGAAACCTTTGAGCGCAGCGGCTTTCACGGTCCGGTGAATTGGTACCGCAATTTCGAGCGCAACTGGGAACGCACCGAGCCGTTAGCCGGCAAACAGATTGACCAGCCGGCCCTGTTTATTATTGGCGACGCCGATCCGGTAGGGGAGCTGGAAAGCTACACCATCAAGAAAATGCCTAACGTTGTGCCGCGCGTGGAACAGCACGTCATCGCCAATTGCGGCCACTGGATCCAGTGCGAAAAGCCGGAAGCCATCAACCAGCTGCTGCTGGAATTCCTCAATCGTGAATTTGCCCCGAAGGTGACCCCATGACCCCCGCCGACTTGACTGGCAAACGCATCCTATTGACTCAGGCAGACGCCTTTATGGGGCCGGCATTGCATGCCGTACTCAGCCGCTGCGGCGCGCAGGTAGTTGCGGACACTGGCAGCCTGGAGTCACCGGAAGCCGTGAACCAACTCGTCAGCCGTTCTGGGCAAATTGATGTGCTGGTGGCCAATCTTGGCGTACCCGCGCCCTCTACCGCGGTGGTAGAGGTCAGCGATGACGAATGGCGCAGCATGTTTACCCATATGGTCGACCCGCTACAGCAGCTCACCCGCGCTATCCTGCCGGCGATGATTGAACGTCAACGCGGCAAGATACTGTTGATGGGCAGCGCTTCCGCACTGCGCGGCATGAAGCGCGCATCCAGCTACAGCGCCGCGCGTGGTGCGCAACTGGCGTATGTCCGCGCAGTGGGCGTGGAAATGGCCAGGCATAATATTCAGATCAATGCGATAGCGCAGAACTTCGTCGATAACCCCACGTATTTTCCTGCTGAGATCCAGGCCAAGCCGGCGTTTCAGGAGCGATTGCAACGTGAGGTACCCCTGGGTCGCCTGGTCTCCGCCGAAGAGGACGCACAGTTCGCCGCCTATTTATGCAGCGACGCAGCCAATTGTTTTGTCGGACAGATCTTTCCCGTATGCGGCGGATGGGCGGACTGAGTCGCCGCGATACTCGCCGGCCGTCGGCTAATGCTCTACGCATCTTGACGTACACCCTCTGGCTCGCCATGTTAAGGCAGATGGCTTTATGCCATTTAACACCTTTTTTGCTGAACCGCTGTCACGACCGTGGCAGCCTCGTCAATCTCGATGAGTCCACTGCCCCATGAATGCGCAATGGCTGTTTTCATCGCCAGCTTTTACCTCGCTGTTGCTGGTCATTCTGGTGCTCGCCTGCACAGGCTGCCTGGTGCTTTTCTATCGCACCCGAGCCTTGATACTGCAGCGTGACGAGGCCAACTCGGCAGCAGAGATGAGCCTGATCCAGTTGCGCAAGGCGACGCATCTGGATCAGTTGACCGGTCTTTTGTCACGTCAACGCCTGACCGAAATCGCCCAGGCTGAAATTACCCGCAGCCGCCGTTACGGGCACCCGCTGAGCGTGGTGTGTATGGATATTGACCATTTCAACCAGATCAATCGCGACCATAGCGACAAGGTTGGAGATGCCGTATTGACGGGACTGGCGCGCATGGCTCAAGCAATGACTCGACAGTCTGACGCAATCTGCCGCTGGAACGGCGGTGCGTTTCTGCTGGTGCTGCCGCACACCAGCCTGGAACAGGCCCTGGAGCTGGGCGAGAAACTGCGCAGACAAACCAGTGAGGCCGAACTGCTGGTCGACAATCGCATCAGCGTCAGCGTCGGTGCGGCCAGCCTGAGCTCTAAAGAAAGCTTCGAAAGTCTGACACGCAGGGCGGAAAATGCGTTGCAGCAGGCGAAAAGCGAGGGCCGCAATTGCTCCCTTGGCCACCACAGTGCAGAAGATGCCCATCACCTGAACGCCCAGTTCACCGGTAGCTGAGCCCCCGCTCTATTAACCGGCCTGATAGCAGTCCATCAGGCTGAAAAAAGTCTCTGTGCAAGGCGTATCATGGAGCTCCAGCCAGAGCGGAGCCGACCATGCAAGAGCACCAGATTATTATCGCCAAGCGTTTCTGCGGCCCACCCCAGAGTGGCAACGGCGGCTACGTAGCCGGCTTGCTGGCCAAAGCCATGGGCCGGCCATGCCAGGTGACGCTGCACGCGCCGCCGCCGCTTGATACCCCGCTACGGCTGCTATCTGTAGCAGAAGGCCTGCAATTGCTGGACGGCGACTTGCTGCTGGCGACCGGCAAGGACTACCAATTGCAGATGGCCGCACCCCAGCCGCCGGAGCTGGCTAGCGCACTGAGTGCCGAAAGCCGTTATGAAGGGTTTCAGGATCACGGTCTGCCTAATTGCTTTGTCTGCGGTCCGCTGCGCGAGGCCAGTGACGGGTTGCGGATTTTTGCCGGTCCGCTGGACGCTCAGAAGAATCAGGTGGCCGCTGTGTGGCAACCCGATGCGACGCTGGATGATGGAACGGGGATGGTCGCCAGCGAGTTTGTATGGGCTGCTTTGGATTGCCCCGGTTTCTTCGCCGTCAAGCACGCGTCAGGTACCGCCCTGCTCGGGCGGTTTGCTGCACGTTTGTTAGAACCGGTGGCGATAGGTGAGCGTTTGATCGTCAGCGGTTGGGCGCTTGGTCACGACGGGCGCAAACACCAGGCCGGTACCGCCCTGCACCGCCAGGACGGCACGCCTGTCGCCCTGGCCGAAGCGACCTGGATCAGCCTGAAGCAGGCGTGAGCTGATCCGCTCGCCCTGAGCGCTTATTCAGCGCTCAGGTAGGACGAGCGAGTCAACCCCAGGCGCAACGCATCCACGAAGCGCGCCCGCTCTGCAGAGCTGAGTCGCGCCCCGGCTACCTTGTCTCGGTAGCGGGTGACCAGTTCATCCGGCTCGAAGTGCACGTAGCGCAACATGTCTTCGATGGTGTCGTGGGTTTCGATGCCGCCATGCACTACCCGGCCGTCGCTGCGCAGGTAGACGTTGACCGAGTCGGTGTCGCCGAACAGGTTGTGCATGTCACCGAGAATCTCCTGATAGGCGCCCACCAGGAAGATGCCCAGCAGGTAATCCTCGCCCTCACGCAACTCGTGCACCGGCAGACTGTTTTCGATGCTCTGCTCGTCCACGTAATGACGGATCTTGCCATCGGAGTCACAGGTCAGATCCTGCAGCACCGCGCGGCGCAACGGCTCTTCGTCCAGACGATTGATCGGCATGATCGGCAGCACCTGATCAATCGCCCAGGTGTCCGGCAAGCTCTGGAAGACCGAGAAGTTGCAGATGTACTTGTCGGCCATCTTGTCATTCAGCTCGTCCAGTACCTGCCTGTGAGACCGCTGACGGGCTTTGAGCAGATCGTGTAGCCGCGAGCACAGGGCAAAGTAACATTGCTCCGCTAGCGCCTTTTCCGACAGGCTCAGCTTGCCTTCAGCATACTGCGCCGCCACATCAGCCATGTAATGCGTCGCGCGCCAGTAGGTTTCAGTGACCATTTCGATGTCGTTATGGTCGAGCAGCCCCACCAGGTTGCGTACCACCTGCGGCAAGCTGTCCAGGTCATCAATCGGTGGCAGCGTGTCGTTATGACGCTCCACATCGGTGACCTGAACCACCAGCACTGCGTGATGAGCAGTCATCGCTCGGCCGCTTTCGGAAAAGATGTGCGGATGCGGCAAACCCTGGTCGTTACAGAAGTCGCGCAACATGGCGACTACCGTGTGCGCGTACTCATTGACGTCGTAGTTGATCGAGCTGGCATTGCGCGAGTGAGTGCCGTCGTAATCCACGCCCAGGCCGCCGCCGACGTCGATATGATCGACCGGCAGCCCCAGCGCGCGGAGTTCACCGAAATAACGAATCGCCTCACGAAAGCCATGCTGGTAGTCGGCCAGATTGGCAATCTGCGAGCCCATATGAAAATGCAGTAGCCGCACACCGTCTTGCAGCCCGGCATTGCGGAATTGCTCGACCACGCGCAGCAGTTGGGCGGCAGACAGGCCGAACTTGGATTTCTCTCCACCGGTGTCAGCCCACTTGCTTGAGGCCAGGGACGACAGCCGCACGCGCAAACCCACCTGCGGCGTCAGGCCCATTTTCGCCGCCTCTTCGATCACCAGCCGCACTTCCGACTCTTTCTCGATAACGATGAACACGTTATGTCCAAGCTTCTGGCCAATCAGCGCCAGATTGATGAACTCGCGATCCTTGTAGCCATTGCAGACGATGGTGCCGCCCTTGGGCGCCAGTGCCAGTACAGCCATCAGCTCGGGCTTGGAGCCGGCTTCAAGGCCAATGGACACATCCTCAGTGGCGATGATGTTCTCGACCACCGCCTCCTGCTGGTTGACCTTGATCGGATACAGCGCGGTATAGCCGTTGGTGTACTCCAGCTCGGCGATATTGCTGTCGAAAGCGCCGGTCAACTGGCGCACACGGTCCTGCAGAATATCCGGAAAACGCACCAGCAAGGGCAGATCCAATCCGCTCTCGCGCAACTGTGCGACCAGCTCGTGCAGATCGATAGCCTTGCCGTCAGGCCCGCGCGGTTTGACATCCACATGACCCTGCTCGTTGACGTTGAAGTAGCCAGCGCCCCAATGACGAATGCCAAAAACGCTGCGGCTGTCGGCAACCGTCCAGGCTGAAGCATCTTCCTTACGTGAACGTCGCTGTAACGCCATCAAATACACCTCTTGTCATAAGCTGGAAAAAACTGGCTACAGGATAAAGCAAAAGCGCCACACCTGCCGCTTCGATGATCGGGCATTTGTCTGCTGTATAACCAATGCAAACACTTGGCCTGCCGGGGCCTGCCCACTACTGTAGTGCAACTGGATGACAAACCTATTGGTGGAGTGAACAGATGCAACAGTATTTCAGCCTTAAGGGACGCACCGCACTGGTAACCGGCGGCAGCCGCGGTATCGGCAAAATGATCGCTCAGGGTTTTCTCGAAGCGGGCGCACGGGTAATCATCTGCAGCCGCAAGAAAGACGAATGCGAGGCTACTGCCGCCGAGCTCGGCCAGTACGGTGAATGCATCGCCGTCAGCGCCGATCTGTCCAGCGAGGAAGGCGCCAAGGCCTTGTTTGCTGACCTGCAAGCGCATACCCAGCACCTGGACATTCTGGTCAATAACGCCGGTACCAGCTGGGGCGCCAAGCTGGAAGACTTTCCGGTCAAAGGCTGGGAGAAGGTCATGCAGCTGAACGTTACCTCGGTATTCAGCTGTATTCAGCAATTGCTGCCGATGCTGCGCAAGGCCGGCAATGCCGAGAGCCCGGCGCGGGTGATCAATATCGGGTCGGTCGCGGGTATCAGCGCGTTCGGCGAAGAGGCTTATTCCTACGGGCCAAGCAAAGCGGCTGTGCATCAGCTGTCACGCATGCTGGCCAAGGAACTGGTCGGCGAACATATCAATGTCAACGTGATCGCTCCGGGCCGCTTCCCGAGCAAGATGACCAGCCACATTCACACTGACCCTGAGGCGCTGGCGGAAGATTGCCGGCACATTCCGATGAAGCGCTGGGGTCGTGAAGAAGAAATGTCAGCACTGGCAATCATGCTGGCCAGCACCGCGGGTGCTTACATGACCGGCAATATCATCCCGATCGATGGCGGCTTTACTCTCTAGGCCTTACAGGGCTGGTTGATGCCAGCCCCTTTTAAACATCGGTGGTGAACACTGCCTGGTGTTTGCCCGATCCCTTGGCCTTATACAAGGCCCGATCAGCCTTGGCCAACACCTCTTCGGTGGTCTGCCCGTCCGCGGGCCAGAACGCGCCACCTATACTGCAGCCGACCTTAGTCTCCTCCCCGGCGATCAACATCGGCGTACCCAGCGCACTGAGCGTACGAGCAGCGATCTGACGCGCGGTGATCTCCAGCTCCTCAGGCCTGATATTCAGCACCATAACGAACTCATCACCCCCCAGGCGCACCAGCAGGTCGCCCTCGCGCACCTTGGAACGCAGGCGCTCGGCAACCAGCTTCAGCAGCTCATCCCCTGCTGCGTGGCCTAGCTGGTCATTGACCTGCTTGAAGCCATCGAGGTCAAGAAACAGCAATGCCATGGGGCTATTCTGATCGTGTTTGCGCAAATAGTGCTCAAACCCGGAACGGTTCGCCAGCCCGGTTAAGCGGTCTGTCATTGCCAGTTCTGACATCTCGCCGAGGCGATTTTCCTGACGCCCCAGAGCTTCGACCAAGTGACGGATGGAGCTGCTAAGGATCTCCAGCTCTCTAACGCCCCTAATGACCGGAATCTCTGCGGGCTTTCCATCAGCGAGCTTGTCAGCCGCGCGAGCAATCTGCTGCAACGGGCGAGTGAGATGGCTGCTCGCCAGCCAGCCGACGAAAGCAAATATAACCGCAAGGGCCGAGCCTGCGATGACAATATCGCGCTGCAACTCGCGAGCAGGCTCATCAGCCACCTCAAGGGGTTGACGCGCGACAATAGTCCAACCCAGACCAGGATAATCTGCATGCCCATCAGCACTTGCAATACCCGTTAAAAAGGCGCCTGGTTGCGGCCCAGCCCACTCCACAACACGCCGATTCGCTCCCCTGCCACCAATTTTGTCCTGCAACAGTGGGGCTAGCGACTCGCCCACCCATCCCTTCGGACCTAACAGCACAGTACCCTCTGCGCTCAACACAAAAAATTCGACGTTCCGCCGCTGCTGAGCAGGATTCAGCAGCGAACGGCTGACTTCCTCCGCCCAGGCCCAGGACAAATGAGCAGCCAATACACCCAGCAACTCTCCCTCGTCAGATTCAATCGGCAAACTGATATCGACAAACTTCATGGTCTCACCAGACGGATTCGGCAACAAACTGGCCAATAAAACCGCCTCGTGAACATCCCCGATAAACATACCGTCTTTACCTTGCTGGTAAACGGGCCGCTGGGCGATGTTCGCTCCCTCAAGAATACGCTGACTTGCCACCTGCACTGTGCCGTCGGATCCCAGTAGACCCAACCACGCCAGTTCGCCCATGCTGATCTGCAGCTGATCGATGATACGGGCCTGCTGCTCACGAGCCTCGGGCTGGCGCATGACACCCAACTCAGCCATAACCTCCATGACTTCCGCTCGGCCGGCCATATCACGGTCCAATCGGTCGCCCATCTGATAAGCCAGCTCAGCCAGTTCGAACCCTGCACTATCCCGTAGACGAGCGGAAAAATCCTTGCTGATAAAAGCACCAAAAATCCAGCTCATTGACGCGATCAGCAAAGCAATCAACAACGCCAAGCGTGTGCGCAGGCTGGTGGAAGAACGCATTCGGGAGGAATCCTGTCCAGGTCGTTTGGTGCCCATAATACAGTTGGCATGATGCCGAGGTGAAGGCTGAAAGCTTTTCCATAGCATTCAGGGCAGCCTTTCTAAATGCAGTCGCAGAGGGGATCCAAGCCCCTGAATGAGGGTCAGACAGGAAGAATATGACAAATCTATTTAACAGCTGTAAATATTTGATGAGCAACCAAGTAGGCCTGTAAATGGCCGGAACAGCGGGTTGAGATAATTTCCTGGATATGTTTATCATGTAAATAGTATTTATGAGTAAAGATCAGGACACGATGACAAATATACCCGTAACACTACGTAAACCAGCGGTCACAGACGGTTTCGCGCTCAATGAGCTCGTTGCTCGTTGCGCCCCGCTGGATACCAATTCGGTGTACTGCAATCTGTTGCAGTGTGGCGATTTCGCGGATACCGCGATTACCGCCCTCACCGAGGACGGCGATATGGTCGGCTTCATTTCCGGCTATCGCCCGCCAAACAAGCCGAACACATTGTTCGTCTGGCAGGTGGCCGTAGACAGCCGCATGCGCGGCCAGGGTCTTGCGCTGAAAATGCTGATGGGTCTGGTCGAACGTGTTGCAGGTAAAGGTGTGACGCATCTGGAAACGACGATTTCTCCCGGCAACGAGGCCTCGGAAGCGCTATTCAAAAAGGCCTTCCACCAGCTCGGCGCCGAATACAGCACCCGGACGATCTTTTCCCGGGAGCAGCATTTCAATGGCCAGCACGACGATGAAGTGCTCTACAGCGCTGGTCCATTTGCAGCAACTTTTATAGCCGCCTCTGCGGCTGCACAAACTGCCTAATTTAGAAATCAGGAGACACCATGAACAACTTCGAACAGTTCGAAAAACATGAATCCGGTATCCGTAGCTATTGCCGCTCGTTCCCCGTGATCTTCAAGCAAGCTCGCGGCGCGGAACTGATCACCAGCGAAGGCAAGCATTACATCGACTTCCTCGCCGGTGCCGGCACACTGAACTACGGTCATAACCATCCGGTTCTGAAGCAGGCACTGATCGACTATATCTCCGACGACGGCATCACCCACGGACTGGATATGTATTCCGGCGCCAAGGAAAACTTCCTGGAAGTCTTTCACCGTGTGATTCTTGAGCCTCGTGGCTTTGGCGACTACGTTACTCAGTTCAGTGGCCCTACTGGCACCAACTCGGTAGAAGCCGCGTTGAAACTGGCGCGCAAGGTTACCGGCCGCAACAACGTAATCAGCTTCACCAACGGCTTCCATGGCTGCAGCATCGGCGCACTGGCTGTGACCGGCAACCAGCATCACCGTGGCGCCGCAGGCGTAGCGTTGACGGATGTCAGCCGCATGCCTTACGCCAACTACTTTGGCGAGAGTGCCAATACCATCGCGATGATGGACAAGATGCTCAGCGATCCAAGCAGCGGTATTGATAAGCCCGCTGCGGTAATTGTAGAAGTGGTTCAGGGTGAAGGTGGTCTTAACACCGCGTCAGCCGAGTGGATGCGCAAACTGCAGAAGCTGTGCCGCAAGCACGGCATGCTGATGATCGCCGATGATATCCAGGCTGGCTGTGGCCGTACTGGTTCCTTCTTCAGCTTTGAAGGCATGGGCATCCAGCCTGACATTATTACCCTGTCCAAGTCGCTGAGCGGCTACGGTCTGCCCTTTGCAGTCGTTGTCATGCGCCGCGAGCTGGACCAGTGGGAGCCGGGTGAGCATAACGGTACATTCCGAGGCAACAACCTCGCCTTTGTCACCGCTGCCGCCGCCATGGAGCACTTCTGGACAACTGACGAATTTGCCAAGAGCGTTCAGGCCAAAGGCAAGATGGTCAAAGAGCGTATGCAGAAGATCGTTCGCAAGCACGGCCCTGACTCCCTGTTTGTTAAGGGTCGCGGCATGATGGTTGGCATCAGTTGCCCCAATGGTGAGATTGCCTCGGCCATTTGCCAGGAGTCTTTCCAGCACGGTCTGGTTATCGAAACCAGCGGCAACCACAGCCAGGTAGTCAAATGTCTGGCTCCGCTGATCATCACTGAAGAACAGATCGACCAAGCCATGACCATTCTGGACGCTGCATTTGCCAAGGTCATGAAAGAAGATTCCGCCGAACAGGCTTCCTGAGGAGAACGAACCATGATCGTACGTACACTGAAGGATTGCGAAGCCTCTGAACGACGCGTTGTCTCGCAGAACTGGGAAAGCACTCGCATGTTGTTGAAAGACGACAAGATGGGCTTTTCCTTTCACATCACCACCATCTACGCCAATACCGAGACGCACATCTGGTACAAGAACCATCTCGAGTCGGTGTATTGCATGAGCGGTAACGGCGAAATTGAAACCCTGTCAGATGGCAAGGTCTACAAGATCGAGCCGGGCACGCTGTATATCCTCGATCAGCATGATGAACACATGCTGCGCGGTGGTACTGAAGACATGAAAATGGCTTGCGTCTTCAACCCGCCATTGAGCGGCAAGGAAGTTCACGACGCAGACGGCGTATACCCCGCAGACGCTACCTGAGCACCAGCATGCTGGTCGGGTTCGCACCCGCACTCGACCGGCATCAGCGGCTAGAGCCGTTGGACAGAAGTCATGCCGCCCCAGGATCAGGATGGTCGGCAACATTCACCAACGACAGACACCTTATATTATGCATACCGTAGAAAAGATTGGCGGCACCTCAATGAGCCGCTTCGACGAAGTACTCGACACCCTCTTTATCGGCCAGCGCAAACAGAACGAGCTCTATAATCGCGTGTTCGTGGTCTCCGCCTATGGCGGCATGACCAATCTGCTGCTGGAACACAAGAAATCCGGCGACCCCGGCGTTTACGAACGTTTTGCCGATGCGCAAAACGAAGACGCCTGGCTGGATGCCCTGGATGCCGTACTGGATACCATGCGCGCCAAGAACGCCGAGCTGTTCAGCGGCGAGTATGAGCGCCAGGCCGCTGACCGCTTTATCGAAGGTCGCATCAGTGATGTACGTGACTGCATGCTCAGCCTGCAGCAATTGTGCACCTACGGTCATTTTCAGCTGACTGAGCACCTGATGAAGGTGCGCGAGATGCTCGCCTCTCTGGGTGAAGCACACAGTGCTTTCAACACCGTACTGGCGTTGAAAAAGCACGGTGCCAATGCTCGCCTGGTAGATCTGACCGGTTGGAATCAGCCAGAGCCCAAAGCGTTCCAGGACATGATCAAGGACAGCTTCGATGGCATCGACCTGAGCAAGGAACTGGTTGTGGCTACCGGCTACACGCATTGCAGCGAAGGCTTGATGAATACCTTCGATCGTGGCTACAGCGAAATCACCTTCGCCCAGATCGCCGCGACCACCAGTGCCCGTGAAGCGATTATCCACAAGGAATACCACCTCTCCAGCGCTGATCCGAATCTGGTCGGCCTGGACAATGTGGTGACCATCGGCCGGACCAATTATGACGTGGCCGACCAACTGTCCAATCTGGGCATGGAAGCGATTCATCCCAAGGCTGCGCGTACATTGCGCCGCGCCGGCATTCAGCTGCGCATCAAGAATGCTTTCGAGCCAGATCATGCCGGTACCCTGATCAGTCAGGACTACTGCAGCGAGAAGCCCTGCGTGGAGATCATCGCTGGCCGCAAGGACGTTTTCGGTCTGGAAGTGTTTGACCAGGAAATGCTCGGCGATGTGGGCTATGACATCGAGATCACCAAGTTGCTCAAGCAGCTCAAGCTGTATGTGGTCAACAAGGACTCCGATGCCAACAGCATTACCTACTATGCCTCGGGGTCACGCAAGATGATCAACCGTGCGGCGCGGCTGATTGAGGAAAAGTACCCGATGTCCGAAGTGCACGTGCACAATATCGCCATCGTGTCGGCAATCGGTTCAGACCTCAAGGTCAAGGGTATTCTGGCCAAGACGGTTGCCGCTCTGGCTAGTGCCGATATCAGCATCCAGGCGATCCACCAGTCGATACGTCAGGTGGAGATGCAGTGCATCATCAAGGAAGAGGATTACGATGCTGCGGTGGCTGCCCTGCACCAGGCATTGATTGAGCCGGAAAATCATGGCGACGTGATCGCTGCCGCCTGAGAGGGTTAGCCCTCAGGGTGTCAGCTCAGCACTGAAAAGCAGGCAGGCCTTTAAGGACTGCCTGCTTTTTTGTTTTCAGGCTTCAAGTTTCTAACAGAAAGCGGCTAATCAGATCGGCACTCTGCGCCGAGTTTTCCTGCATGAAGCAGTGCCCCCCTTCTGCCGACAGTACATTGACCTGCGGATTGATGGTCGCCAGTCGCTTGGCCGACTGCTGCACAAAGGGATAGGTCTTGTCGCCGTGAATCACCAGGGTGGGTGTTCTGATCCGCTTGAGCGCTGGCCACAGGCGCTTGGGCATGGTTTCAAAAACCTCCGCCTCGCGGCTGGGTCGGCATTTCAGCTCTACGCCGTGCTCCTGGTGATCCTTCAGCGCATGATCGATATGCGCCTGGAACCCCGCCTCCTCCCAACCACGGAATATGCCGCGATTGTGCAGCGCGCCATAGGCGGTATCGCGGTCCGGCCAGTGATGCCGACGCGCCTTGGCGCTATCGGCCATCGGATTGCGCCGTACACCGAGCAGGCTCAAGCTGGTACGTAACTGAATCAGACGCATGGGAAATAGCACAGGATCTAGCAGTACCGCGCGCTCGAACAGCTCCGGATGGGCGGACAGCATCAAACTGGTCAGCACGCCACCGAAGCTGTGACCGCAGGCAAATCGGGGTACCTCACCGAAGCGCTCGCGTCCGGCCTGAAAGGCTTCCAGTGCCAGTTCGGCATTACGATTCCAGCCCAGAAAAGGGCCACCATGATCGCTTTCGCCATGGCCTTGCAGATCGCACAGCCACAGATCGAAATCCTTCGCCAACAGGGACAGCAGCGGTTCATAGGTCCGTGTGCAGAAACCGTTACCGTGGAGGAAATGCAAAAGCGGCTTGCCCGATACAGGGGTATGCCAACCGCGCAGATCAAAGCCTGCGCTCGTCGTATGCTGCCAGGGTAGCAACTGCATAAAGGCTACTCGATCGAATGGAAGCGACATTCTAGAGCGCGATAGCTTCAATGTCAGCGGCAAACTGCTCCTCTGACCCCTCCATATCAATCAAGCCAGTCCAGTGTCAGCAGTAATCGTCGCTGCCCTACCGGCAGACGCGGCGAACGGTGAACCAGACCGCGCCCTTCATTGCCGTGCCAACGTTCGCCCTTGACCAGTGCAACCTCGCCGCAAGCCAGGGCACGCGCCGCTGCATCGTCATTACAGAAGTCCACCGCCGGGCCACCCAATTGCTGACGCGGCGAGTTCTGTTCTGATAACCATTCCGAACCTGGCCCGATATAGCTGGTGATCAACCTTACCGGCACCTTGTCAACGTGCCAGCGTGGGCACATGGCCTTGTCCAGGGTGCGCAGTCGCACGCCCACCGCGCGGGCGTCAAGCAGACAGGCGAAAAGGCTGACCAGGTAGCCGACGTCAGCAACAAACTCTGCATATCCGGGAATATCGGCAACTCCCTGAGCAAATTCCGGAAGCGCCGCGATATCGCTGGTCTCTGCGTCCTTGGCCGTCCATGTACAGGTCTCGGCCAGCACCCTGCCCGATGCCAGCAGAGTCTGGCCAAATTGCTTCGCCGCGAGGTCCAACTGGCGCTGCCAGACCGCCAGATTCACATCGTCGCGCAGAATCTCGAGTAAGCTTTCAACGGAATTGCCTTCCACTTGACGGGGCGTGCCTGGCATGGCGCGGGCCAACATCAGTCCGCTTCCTCGGTCCAGGGGCCAAATGGGTCAGGTAGGGACTGCCAGGCTTCGACGCCGCCAGCCATCTCAGCGTCGGTCAGCAGGCATGCATCCAGTTCCCGCGTGAGCCGGGCAAAATCGATATGCTGACCGATAAAAACCAGTTCCTGACGGCAATCGCCGGTTTGCGGATCCCAGTTGGCCATGATGGCTTCCAGGCCCTCGCCTGCCCCCGGCCAGTGCGCCTTGGGCACTGAACGCCACCAGCGCCCGGCGTAGCTATATCGCATAAGACCACCGGCCTGCGACCAACTCCCGGCCTCCTGCGGTCTGGTGGCCAGCCAGAAAAAACCTTTGGAGCGCAGCAGGCGGCCGTTCTCCCAGGTACGATTCAGAAAGCTGAAAAAACGTTGCGGGTGGAAGGGCTTGCGCGCTTGGTAAGTATCAGCGGCAATGCCGTACTCCTCGGTTTCCGGCAAATGCTCACCCCTCATCTCCTTCAACCAGCCCGGCGCCATCGAGGCCTTGTCGAAGTTGAAACGACCGGTATTAAGTACCTTCTCCAGCGGCACCTGTCCCATGACCATTGGGACAATCTCCGCCTCTGCATTCAAGCCCCGCAGGATCGCTATCAACTCCTCGCGTTGATCGGCCGAGATCAAATCCATTTTGCTGATCAGCAGAACGTCAGCAAACTCGACCTGCTCAATCAGCAGATCGGTGATGGAGCGCTCGTCTTCGTCGCCAAGCGTTTCTCCTCTGCTCGCCAGACTTTCGGCAGCCTGGAAATCGATCAGGAAATTCATGCCATCGACCACGGTAACCATGGTGTCCAGGCGCGCCAGGTCGGACAGACTACGCCCCTGCTCATCACGAAAAGTAAAGGTTTCTGCCACCGGCATCGGCTCGGAGATCCCGGTGGACTCGATCAGCAGGTAGTCAAAGCGACCCTCCTGCGCCAAGCGAGCCACTTCCTCCAGCAGATCTTCGCGCAGAGTGCAGCAAATACAGCCGTTGCTCATCTCCACCAGGCGCTCTTCCGCGCGGTTGAGAGTGACATCACGCTGCACCTCACTGGCATCAATATTGATTTCACTCATGTCATTGACGATCACCGCCACGCGCAGGTTTTCCCTGTTACGCAGAATCTGATTGAGCAAGGTGGTTTTCCCCGCACCGAGAAAACCTGAAAGGACCGTGACCGGCAACGGCATAAGCGACGAAGACATAAAGGCTCCCTGTAGGCCTATTCAAGAAGCTGCCATCCTATATTTATTGTTATAACATAACAATAAATATTCACTTCAACAGTCTCATACAGTTCGGCGGCAACTGCTAAGATGAGCTCATCATTCCACCACCAAGGTCGACCATGAATCCAGATCTAGGCACCGTTTACCAGCAGTCAATCGCCGCCGAGAACGAGGTGGAATTTCTGCAGATCCGTTTCAGCGATATCGATTTTGTCAGCCACGAGCTATGTACCACTTTGTTTGAAGTGCCATGGGGTGAAGATCAGGAGCTGCATGCCCTGTCCCTGGATTTTGATCAGGATATGCTCTTGCAGATTCTTGCGCGCCTCGAACCGGAGGCTCAGCAGCAATTTGTTGCGCAGGTGAATGGCCAGCAACCGCCCTTCCATGTCAGCCTACCTGAAGCCGTGCTGGTGGAGCGCGTGACCTGTGTACTCGGGGAAGAGCAGGAAGTCGAAGGGGAAGTCTTTACCCCCTTCGTTATCCAGGCTATTGATTAACGCAGAATGTAATCCACGCTGGTGACCACGCGCACGCGTTTGATCTCTGGCGTAAAGGCGTCAACGTCTTCAATCGAAAAATAACCCTGCGAGGCGCGGCGAATGCTGCCAACCTCGGCCTCGGCGTCCCGGGCAAACTGGTCGGCCGCCGCGCGGGCATCGCGTGTAGCGTGCGCAATCATTTCGGGTTTGATCGACTCCAGTTGGGTAAATACGAAGCGCGGCTGGAATTCATAGCTCTGGGTCAAGGCGACGCCAGACTTGACCAGCTCACCCACGGTCTGCATACCGGTTTTGACCCGGTCTACATCTTCAGTGCGCACCAGAACCGTGACTTCAGCGCGGTACCTTTCTGCTGGTAGCGCATTGTTATAGACGTTAGCGTGCTGGTCGGTGATTTTCGGCATCGACAGCTGGATATCCTCTTCGACAAACCCCTTGAGCAGCAGGAATGAGCGAATCAGGCTCTGCTGTGCCTCTATGTCGGTTTGTAGTTGATCGAGCGAGTTACCTGCAACCGAGAAATTGATTGGCCACAGTGCCAGATCTGCCTCTACGGTACGTTCGGCCAGGCCCTTTACGCTGACCACGCGATCGGCATCCCGAAACTGCAACAGCCCAGCCTTTATGCTGATGGCCATAAACGCCAGTGACAGTGCGATCAGCGCCGCGGCAATGATGGAAAGTCCGGAAAACCGTGAACTGCTCATAAGCTGCTCCTGAAAGCACAAGAAAGAACATCAATGTAGCTCAAAATCAAGCCTGCCAGGGCAATAGAGAGACCAACAAGCGTCTATTCGTCCTTGCGCAAATCTTCCGGTATATCCGGCTTGGGCATCGGGCCGGGACGCTTGCCCTGCCCTGCCCGGTATTGCCGCAACTGGAATACATAGGCCAACACCTGCGCCACCGCCAGGTACAGGCCGGAGGGGATCTGCTGGTCCAGCTCGGTACTGTAGAACACCGCCCGCGCCAGCGGGGGTGATTCCAGCACGATGATTTCGTGTTCAGCCGCCACCTCACGGATGCGCAGAGCGGTGAAATCGGCGCCCTTGGCAATCACAATGGGCGCACCCGACTTGATCGGGTCGTACTTCAATGCCACCGCGTAATGGGTCGGGTTGGTGATGACGACGTCGGCCTTGGGTACTTCACCCATCATGCGCCGCTCGGCCATTTCACGCTGCAACTGGCGGATACGGGATTTGACCTCGGGTTTGCCCTCGGAGTCCTTGTACTCGTCCTTGACCTCCTGCTTGGTCATCTTCAGCTTCTGCTTGTTATCCCAGAGCTGAAAGGGGATATCCACGGCGGCAATCAGAATCAGTGAGCAGGCCAGAAACACCAAGGCCATGCCAAGAATATACCCGCTATGCTCAATCGCATCTGGCAGGGGTTGCCGATCCAGGGTGAGCATCTGATCCTGGAACAGGTTCAGCACAAACAGCGCCGTGACCAGCACCACGAGAAATTTGGCCAGCGCCTTGAGCAGCTCCACTAACGCCTTGAGGGAAAACATCCTTTTCAAGCCCGCGAGCGGATTCATCCGTTCGAACTTGGGCGCCATCGACTTGGCGCTGAGGAGCCAGCCACCCAGCAAAACCGGTCCGACCAGAGCGGCGATCAGCAGCATGAAAAATAGCGGCCCGATCACGTCCAGCCCAATTCCCACTGAAGCGAGCAACTGCAAACCCATGGTATCGGTGGAGTACAGAGCTGCGCGATCAATGCTGAAGTTGAAGATCATCAGATCCAGCAGGCGTCGGCCCATCTCCGGACCGAGCATGATCAGACCCACCGCCGCCACCATGACCACAGCCAGGGTATTCAGCTCCTTGGAGCGTGCTACCTGGCCCTTGTCACGCGATTCCTTGAGGCGTTTCTCCGTGGGGTCTTCGCTTTTATCCTGGCCACTGTCCGACTGCTCTGCCATCAGTCAGCCCTCACAAAAGCACGAAGCCAGATCAGCGTTTCGGTAGTCACTACCTGGTACTGTTCGGCGACGCTACCGAGCAACACCCACATGATGAACAGCCCGAAAATCAGCGTCAGCGGGAAACCAATGGAAAAGATATTCAGCTGCGGGGCAGCGCGCATCATTACGCCGAAAGCCAGGTTGACGATCAGCAACGCGGTGATAGCCGGCAGACCAACCAGCAACGCAGCGGACAGCACCCAGGAAAAGCGCAGCACCAGGGCGTAAAAGTCGGTAGCCAGTAAGGTTTCGCCTATCGGCAAGGTGGTAAAGCTTTCGACCATGACCTCAATCACCACCAGATGGCCGTTCATGGCCAGAAACAGCAAGGTGACCAACATGGTGAATACCTGAGCGACCACCGCGACCGAAATACCCATGCTCGGGTCGTTCATCGAGGCAAAGCCCAGACCCATCTGCATCGCGATAATCTGGCCGGCCAGAACGTGGATCTGAAACAGCAACTGCAGTGCAAAACCCATCGCCACGCCGATCAGGATCTGCTCGGCAATCATGACCCAGGTGCCCAGAGACAGAGGATCGATCATCGGGGCGGCGGGAATATGCGGGGCGATAATAGCGGTCACAGCCAATGCCAGAAACAGGCGGATGCGCATCGGCACCAGTTGCGTACCGATCACCGGCATGGTCATGAATACGCTGCCCGTGCGAAACAATACCCAGAGGTAGCTCATGACCCACTGGGTGATGACCTCGCTGGACAGCTCGATCATCAGCCGATCAGTCCGGGGATATTCCGGTAAAGCCGGTCAGTGAACTCGATCAGTTGAGTCACCAGCCAGGGACCCAGCCAGATCAGTGTCAGAAAGGTGAACAGCAGGCGTGGCAGGAAGCTCAAGGTCTGTTCGTTAATCTGTGTAGCAGCCTGAAACATCGCCACGATCAAGCCCACTACCAGGCTCGGCAGTACGATCACGGCGACCATCACTGTGGTCAGCCACAGCGCCTGGCGAAACAGATCTACCGCTACTTCAGGTGTCATCGAAGGGCTCCTATGTCACCGCAAAACTGGCTGCCAGGGTACCTATGATCAACGCCCAGCCGTCTACCAGGACGAATAGCATGATCTTGAATGGTAGCGAGATGATCAGCGGCGACAGCATCATCATACCCATCGCCATCAGCACACTGGCCACCACCAGATCGATCACCAGAAACGGAATAAAGATCATGAAGCCGATCTGAAACGCCGTCTTCAGCTCGGAAGTGACGAATGCCGGCACCAGGATATGGAAAGGCACATCATCCGGGCTGGCCAGATCAGTACGTCGCGCCAGACGTACAAAGAGCTCCAGATCAGTTTCACGCGTCTGCGCCAGCATGAAACCTCTGAGCGGAATGCTCGCGGCGTCTACCGCCTGCTGTGGGGTCATTTCCTCGGCCAGATAGGGTTGCAGCGCGGTTTCATTGATGCGCTCAAACACCGGTGCCATCACAAACAGGGTGAGAAACAGTGCCAGGCCGACTAGAATCTGGCTGGACGGTGTTTGCTGCAAACCCAAAGCCTGACGCAGAATCGCAAAGACGATAATGATCCGGGTAAAGCTGGTCATCATCATCACGAACGCGGGAATAAAGGTCAGGGCCGACATCAGCAGCAGAATCTGCAAGCTGACGGAGTAGGTCTGTTCGCCCTCCTGGTCAGTACTCAACGTGATCGCCGGCATGCTCAGCGGATCAGCGGCGGTCTGCGCCAGCACCGAGGGCGCCAGCAACATCAAAAGCAGAAAAATCCAGCGCATCATGGCTTGGGCTCCCGCTTCAACAGGCCGCGCAGGGTCTTGGCAAAATCGGAGTTCATCGTGCCGGCGGCGCTAACCTCTGCAATAGGCTCATCAAATACATGCAGGGTATTGATGCGCCCAGGAGAGGCGCCCAGCAACAGCTGCTTGCCGCCAACATCGACCAGCAATATTCGGTCTCTCGGCCCCAGAGGCAGGCTGCTGAGCAAACGAATATGCTGACCGCCCTGAGGAGCCAAAGGGCCAACGCGGCGCATCAGATAACCGATCAGAAAGATCAGCCCGACCACTAGCAACAGGCCTCCGCCCAACTGCGCCAGCTGGGCGATCAGCGACACCTGGCTGGACACTGGCGCGGAAGCAGAATCGGCCTGCGCCCAGGCAGCACCACAAGATAGGCAGGCCGGCAGTATGAATGCAGCTGACTTCATCAGCGCAGTTTCTTGATTCGTTCGGAAGGGCTGATCACATCGGTCAGGCGTATACCAAACTTCTCGTTCACCACCACCACCTCGCCATGCGCAATCAAGGTACCGTTGACCTTCACATCCAGCGGCTCACCCGCCAGCCGATCCAGTTCGACTACCGAACCCTGATTCAGCTGCAGCAGGTTGCGGATAGTGATATCGGTATTACCCACTTCCATGGAAATGGTTACTGGAATATCCAGAATCACATCCAGGTTAGGGCTGTCAGTGCCGTCGAACTGATCGCCGCCAGCGACCGCCGCTGGCGCGTTGAATTCTTCCATCGGCATGCGCGGCGAACTGTTGGCTGTCGCCAACATCGCGTCTATATCATCCTGATCGGTATCACCCGCTTCATCCAGCGCAGCAGCCCACTCGTCTGCCAGCGCCTGCTCCTCGGGAGTGACCTCGTCGGACTTCTTGTCATCAGCCATCTTGTTCTTCCTCTACACGAATAAAGCGGTCCGTCAGCCCCTAACGCGGGCGTGAGATCGGCCCCAGAATTTGCAATGCCAGATTACCCTTGACCGAGCCCAGCTTGGCCTTGAACGTAGGCACACCGTTAGCGCAGAGCACCATGTGTTCCGGCAGCTCCACGGGTATGACATCGCCCGGTTGCATGCTCAACAGGTCCTTGAGCTTGAGCTGGCGGCGCACCACGGTGGCACTGAGCGGCACCTTGGCAGCGGTTATCTCCTCACGCAGGGCCTTGACCCAGCGCTCGTCATGTTCGTCCACATCCGACTGCACACCTGAATCCAGCACTTCACGCAGTGGCTCGATCATCGAATAGGGGAAAGTAATGTGCATATCTCCACCGCCACCATCCAGTTCGATGTGGAAGGTGGAGACCACCACTACCTCACTGGGGCTGACGATATTCGCCAACGCCGGATTCACCTCGGAGTTCACATACTCGAAGTTGACCTCCTGCACGGCCTGCCAGGCTTCCTTCAGGTCGAGAAAGGTCTGATCCAGCACCATGCGTACCACACGCAACTCGGTCGGCGTGAATTCACGCCCCTCGATCTTGGCATGCCGTCCATCGCCACCAAAGAAGTTGTCGACCAGCTTGAATACCAGGCGCGCATCGAGAATAAACAGTGCTGTGCCGCGCAGCGGTTTCATCTTCACCAGATTAAGGCTGGTGGGTACATAGAGTGAATGCACGTACTCGCCGAACTTCATCACCTGCACGCCACCCACCGCCACATCCGCCGAACGGCGCAGCAGATTGAAAATACTGATACGGGTATAGCGGGCAAAACGCTCGTTGATCATTTCCAGGGTCGGCATGCGCCCGCGGACGATACGATCCTGGCTGGTCAGGTCATAATTCTTGACTGACCCCGGCGTGGTATCGATCTCGGTTTCAACTGCCCCGTCGTCGACACCATGCAACAGCGCATCGATTTCGTCCTGTGAGAGCAGATCCTGAACGGCCATGGAGGCTTCCTATTGCAAGACTATATTGGTAAACAACACCGATTCGATCACCGGGTCGCCGACTTCCTTTTCCAGCAAGGCCTTGACCGCGAGTGTCGCTCGTTCGCGCAGGGCTTCCTTACCTTCAGGAGAGAACAATGTCTGGAACTCTTCACTGCTGAACAGCAGCACCAGCTCGTTGCGCAGCAGCGGCATGTGCGCCGCGACGCTGGCCATCCCCTCGCTATCGCGTCCCATCAAGACCACATTGACCTGCAGATAACGCTTGCGGCCCTCATGGGTGTAGTTGACCACAAAAGCCGGATCCAGCGGCTGATACAGCGCACCCGCTCGGGCGGGCTCGGCAGGCTCAGCCTCGGCCACCTCCTCGTCTCCACTCATCAGCATGTAGGTCACCCCTCCTGCCGAGAGCAATACCGCCAGCAGGCCAACCCCGACAAGGATCAGCAATTTCTTTTTGCTTTTGCCCGGTACCGCTGCAGCTTCTGCTGCGGGCGCTTCATCTCGCGATTGCTTTGCCATGACAAAATTCCGTCACTTAAACAGGGAAAACCTGCTTTTTGTGTCTTGAGGTGAAAGTATTGCATCGACCATGCCAACTTGTCGGTGCGCGCTAAGCCTAGTGCGCCAAGGATAAAGCCAAGCGTGGCAAATGTCTTTGTACGGTGAGAAAAAGTCCGGAGAGAGATTAGCCGTGGCGAAAATCGAGCCTTGGCGCTGGGAGGAAAGCGCCTCTGGCCGCTGGTTCGGACAGGGAATGATCAGGCTGAAATTCAGCCCACCGACCGGTGGGCTGAGGCGGCGCAAGCTTTACGCGTAATAATCAACCAGCCTGTTGGTCATCGCCTGGCTGATCGCATCGGCCGCCATCAGCATGCCGGCTTCATCTGCCATGGACGCTGTCGATGATGCACCCGCCACTGCGCTCCCGCCAGTTGAACGGCCCTGGCTGTCCTGGCCTGCCTGCTGCCCGACGGAAGAGTCACCTACCGAAACGTTCACCAGATCCATGCCCTGCTGCGAAAATGACTCACGCAGGCGGAACATCTGTGCTTCCAACGCCTCTCGGACTGACGGGTTCTGGCTGACAAACTGCACCTGGTGCTCCTGGCCGCGCGTTTGAATATGAATTTCCATTGGCCCCAACTCAGCCGGATCCAGGCGAATCTCCACGCTGCGCAGGTTCTGGCTGGACATCCATTGTATTTTTTCCACCATGGCGTCGCCCCAGCCAGCCTGGCCGAAGGGCACACCCAGCGACTGCGTTGCCGCCAAGACCGGGCGCGCTGCCAAAGTGCCCTGCGCCGTTGCCTGGCCCTGGGTGCCAGGTCGTTGCAGCGCTTCGGTGGCGTCCGCCTCGGCAGCACCCCGTTTACCTGTCAGCGCCTCCAGGGCGTCGCTCAGCTTGGCAGTGAACGCGGCCCGAGTGTCCTGACCGGCCAGAGACGGATCCTGAGCGCGTTGTTGAATCTGGGTTTCCAGCAAGCTCGCGCGGTCCGCCTTGGACGATCCCGTGCCATTTTCCTGGCGCAGCTCGCGCTCCAGTTGAGCCTGTTGAAGCTGATCGGCTGTGAGCGTGCCTTGGGCCCCGCTAGCAGGGCCACCCTGAATACCCGTCACTGCGGCAGCCGCTCGCGCATCACCAACACCGGCCTGCCGGCCCGGCAACGCATTCAACGCCAACAACTCGCTATCCAGCTCACCTTCGAGATCACTTTCGCTTTCAAGCTCGGCGGCATCATTCAGAGCCTGGCGAGCCTGCGTCAGCCATTGCGCCCAATCATCAGCCATCGACTTGAGCAAAGCCGGATCCGTTTCTGCATCCGTGGCTATCGATTCCGCGTTCATATTCAGCTCAGCGAGATGTTCCAGCCAACCTTGCATGTCGGCCGGCAAATCCTTGCCGTCAACGGCAATCTCCAACTCCTCCAGCGCAGCCAATCCAGCGCCGCCGTCTGGCCCTTCCAGAAACGCCAGCAGCGCATCGAGTTGCTCTGATTGCTGCCCGGACAGTACCGCGGAAAAACTCTGCGCGCCTTCTCCCTCGCTCAATTGCGCGGAGGATGCAGGGCCCGCAGAGGTAACGCTCTGTCGTACCGGACTGGACAATATTGCCAGCATATTCTGACTGACGGACATCGTGGATGTCTCCATGGCTTCGGAGTGGGAGTGCAATTGCGACTTCTTAAGCATGGCTTTGCAAAGTGCGGGCCACTTATCGGGGAAGCGGGAAACTCAATGCAGAAACTGGCCTGGCAAGCTGGTTAAATCTACCGGGCCAGGTGTAACTGCACGCGCTGGAATAGCTGGCGGATTTCCTCATAGCACTGGCTGGCCAGTTCGGCATCATGCTGCAACCCCGCTTGCTCGGCACGTTCACAGGCATGCTGAAGCGCCTCCGCGCCCATGTTGCCGCAACTGCCCTTGAAGCTATGGGCCGCTTGTCTGAAGGCATCCCATTGCTGCTGTTGCAGGCTACTGGCCAGTGTTGCCAGGCGCTTCTCTCCATCCTGCACAAAGGTATCCAGCAAAAGCGGGTAATCGTCCTGCATCAGCTCGCGCAGCGCGGATTGCACTGCGGGGTCAAGATCCATGGCTACGTCAGGCATAAAGTAGGCTCTCCTCCTGGTCGCCATAGCCTCAAAAGGCTATGCCTTTTTGTTTGTATTATGGCCAAGCTGCCAGGCAAAAACTACTCGCACGCGGTTGCCCGCGGCGTTGAACTCAAGCTCGTCAGCCAGGGCTCGGACCAGTGCAAGCCCCCGGCCAAAGTAGCCATCACCGCTGCCACTGGCACCGCGCTCATCGGCATGCCAGTGGGCGCCGGTGAATCCTGATGCGTCCGGAATGCGGGTAAATCCACTGCCACTATCCTCCACCTCGATACTCAGCAAACCGCCAGCATTGCCCGGCTGGTGATCCAGCGAAACGCTGATCCAGCCATCGCGCAACGCATTCAGACGCTCGTTGCGCTGCTGGTAATAGCGCGTAAACCCCAGATAGTCAGCCTTGAGCGAAGAATCCAGCTGTAACAGACCATGCTCCAGCGCGTTGCTGTATAGCTCGCTGAGAATGGTAAAAAGGCTGCCCCCGTGTTCGCGCAGACCCGGCACCTCCATCAGCACCTTGAGCAGAAACGGCAAAGGATTATGTTCACGGATCGACGCCGCGCGGAAGGTGTAGGCCAGATGCCAGTCCTGCGCGTCCAGTTGGCGGGCATCCGGTTGCAGCAACATGGCCGGTGGTACGCTGAGTGGCTGCATGACCACTTCAAGCAGGCTGATATCGTCTTCAGGGCTGCCATGAAAGGCTTCCAGTGCCTGCAACAAACCATCGAATACCGCTCCAGGCTGGCCGACGTAGCTTTCCACCACTTGCAATACGCGCTGCTCGCCGAATTGCTCGCCTTGCTGATTGCGGCTTTCGATGACACCGTCGGTCCAACAAAGTAGTCGCTCACCCGCTGCGAGCGGCAATACCACAGGCGTCGGATCGAAGCGCTCCGAGCGTGCCACTGCCAGCGGCAAATGAGTTGAGCTGATGCGGTGCAGGGTTTCGCCAGCACTGCCAAGCACCAGTACCTCTGGCAGGCCGCCGTTCCAGATCTCGACCAGGCCCTTGTCGGGATTCACTTCGATCAATACCGCGCAGCAAAAAATGCCCACCGGCAGGATGCGGCTGAGCTTGCTGTTGAGCTCGACCAGTATGTCGCGCAGATTGAAGCCACGTGCGGTCATCGAGTAGAACACCTCGGCCAGCGGCATGGCACCAATGGCTGCCGACAGACCATGGCCGGTGAAATCGCCGAGCAGAATATGCATGCCGCCCGAAGGCTTGTATGCCGCAAGCAGAATATCGCCATTGAACATCGCATAGGCGGATTGCAGATAGCGCAGATTTTCCGCCCCGAGACTGCCCGCATGGGCGACGCGATCGAAGATAATCTTCGCCAGTTGCTGCTCCTGCAGTAGCCGTTGATGCTGCTGGGAAATCAGATCACGTTGTTGCTGAAGGGTCTGATGCATGTCCTGCATGCGGTTGAACGCCAGAATCTTGGCTTGCAGGATGACCGGATTGTAGGGCTTGGTCAGGAAATCATCGCCGCCCGCTTCCAGGCACTGCACCAGCGCGCCGGTTTCAGTCAGGCTGGTGAGAAAGATGATAGGCACCAGATCTTCGCCGGACGCCTGCTTGATTTGCCGCGCGGCCTCGAAGCCATCCATCACCGGCATCAGCGCATCCAGCAGTACCAGATCCGGACGCTGGTCGATAAAACGGTCAACGGCTTCCAGGCCATTCTCGGCGCTGATCACCTCATGACCCAGCTGCGTGACCAGACGGCCTAGGATCATCCGGTCAGTCGGGTTGTCGTCCGCTATCAGCACGCGCAATCGGCTGACCGGGTCTGCAGAGGGCAACTGGCCAGGCACGGGATTGGGCATGATTTACTCGATACTGAATAACTGCTCGAAATTGGAAATGCTCAGCACTTTGCGTACGTCCGCATTACACCGCACGATGCGAATATCGGCAGCGTCACCACCTGCGTGATCACGCAGCAGCAGCAACATGCCCAGCGCGGAGCTATCAATATAATCGGCGTCGTGCAGATCTACGATGTAGCGTTCCGGGGTCAAACCTCCGCGCTCATACGCTTCGCGAAAGTCCTGATGTGCACCGAAGTCGAAACGCCCTACCACCCTTATTGTCAGTTCCTGACCGTCTGCAGATAAAGTTGCCTTGATCGGCATAGTGGATTCCTTATTGGCGGGTTGTGCGTGTGCTGCAAAAGCCTCCCTTTAACCTTTAGCACAGGGTATGCAGACTGTCAGGGATTATTTCGATTGCGATCAAATGCACGCTGGGAAAGCTCATCCAGCAGCTTCTGCTCCTGCTTGTCCGCGCGCACCCGTGCTTCCTGCTGATAGCGTTCGATGAGTTTGCGCATCGCTTCCAACCGTTGATAGCGCTGACGCCAGACCTCACGGGCTTTACCCAGGCTTTGCTGATGCCAGACAACCGTCTGGTGTTGCTGATCGATGGCCGTCTGCATCTGCGCCAGGAAGCGTTGGTAGTTGAGCAACCAGTCGCGGCCAACGCCTTGCTGGCCGCGTTGAGTCCAACCGTTCTGATACTCCTTGCAATAAAATTCCAGGTCGCGCAGTCGCGCCTGGGCATCATCCAGCTGCCGCTGGCAATCACCCAGCATGCCAGCCGCTTTGCGTTCTTCATCCAGGGCGATATCCAGCACGGGCGTCAGACGCCGAATGCGGCTTTCACTCATGGCTGATCAACTGCTCCAATGACTTCTGACTGTCCGGCAGGTTGACCTTGACCTGCAGTCCCTGGCGCAGAAAGGCCTGCATTTCCGGCATTTTCTCCATGGCCTTGTCAGTCAGCGGATCAGACCCGGCAGAATAGGCACCCACACTGATCAGATCGCGGCTTTGCTGGTAGCGGGCGTAGAGCTGCTTGAATTGCTGGGCCTTCTGCAAGTACTCGTCGCTGACGATCTGCGGCATGGCCCGACTGATCGAGGCTTCGATATCAATCGCGGGATAATGCCCTTCTTCGGCCAACCGACGTGATAACACCACGTGGCCGTCGAGGATGGCGCGCGAAGCGTCGGCAATCGGATCCTGCTGATCGTCACCTTCGGACAATACGGTATAGAACGCGGTTATCGAGCCTCCGCCCTGCTCGGCATTACCCGCCCGCTCTACCAATTGCGGCAGCTTGGCAAATACCGACGGCGGATAGCCCTTGGTCGCTGGCGGCTCACCGATGGCCAGGGCGATTTCCCGCTGGGCCTGGGCGAAACGCGTCAGCGAATCCATCAGCAACAATACGTTCTTGCCCTGGTCGCGAAAATATTCGGCGATGCGCGTGCAATACATGGCGGCGCGCAGACGCATCAGGGGGGCGTCATCCGCCGGCGAGGCGACTACCACTGATCGGGCCATACCCTTCTCGCCGAGAATTTGCTCGATGAATTCCTTGACCTCACGGCCCCGCTCACCGACCAGGCCGACAATGGTGATATCCGCTTCAGTAAAGCGCGTCATCATCCCCAGCAACACACTCTTGCCGACGCCGCTACCGGCGAACAGACCCAGCCGCTGGCCGCGGCCGACCGTCAAGAGACTGTTGATGGTGCGAATGCCCACATCCAGGGTCTCGTCAATCGGGTGGCGCTTGAGCGGATTGATCACCGGCCCATTCAGGTCCACCCAGTCATCAGCCTTGAAATCGCCCTTGCCGTCCAGCGGCCGGCCAATGCCGTCAACTACCCGACCAAGCATCGCGTTGCCCATGGGTAGCTTGCCACCGCCCTTGGACGGCACGACGCGGGCGCCGGGCTGCACACCTTGCAAGCTGTCGACCGGCATCAGATAAATCTTGCTGCCGGAAAAGCCCATCACTTCCGCTTCGATCTGCGTACGCCCGCCCTGCGGGGTATCACTGATCACCACGCAGCGGCTGCCCACTGGCGCCTTACAGCCTTCAGCTTCCAGGGTCAGGCCGACCATACGGATCAGCCGACCCTCTACTACAGGCTCGTGGGGCAAGGTCAATGCGTTAGGGTAAGTGGCCAGGCGCTTGGCAAAACTGATGCGTTCAAGCCGGCTCATCGTTGCTCCCCGGACTTGCTGCAGATGCAGACTCCTGGCCGGTCTCCGTCAGGGTGATATCCGGCTCCGGCGGGCGCACACGCTGCTCGCGCTGTTGCTCAAAAAGCTGCGTGGTGATCTGTTGCAGGCGGGTTTCCAGCGTCGCGTCCAGTTGGCTGTGCTCGGTTTCAATCCGGCAACCCCCGGGCATCAGTTGGTCATCTTCCAGCAATCGCCATTTTTCCTCATGGCGCTCGCGCAATGCCTTGGCGGCGTCAAAATCAGCCGGATTGAGATAAATACGAATATTCTCGGCGCCCATCGGCAGCGCTTTCAGCGCGCCGCGCAACACCGCGGTGATCTGACTGGAATCGATCTTCAGTTCGCGCTGGATAACTTCGCGGACCATGGTTTCAACCAGTTTGAGCAGCATGTCCTCAATCTGGTCATCCTGCTCGCGCATTGGCTCGAGCAGCTGCACCATGACCTTTTCCAGCTCGTCCATCCGCGCGTCCAGCTTAACCTTTGCCTCCTGCTGGCCCTTGAGTTGGCCAGAATGAAAGCCGTCCTTCTCGCCGGTGGCGAAACCTTCGTTGTAGGCTTCCTCGCGGATCTGTTCCAGCTCCTCTACCGTATAAGGCTTAGGGCCCTGCTCCTGGAGTTCCGCCTCAGCTGCAAGCTCACCATTCTCCGCTGATTCTTCAGGCTGCTCTTCACGTTCGATCGGCACATGGTGCGGCGCCGCGTCAAAGCTGGGCATATCCCAGCGGGCGAAACCGGCCAGTTCGCCGCCGCGCAACAGCTCGCTGTCCTTGGTCCGCTCTGCGGTGGCTGCGGGACGCTTTCCTGACTCCGGCACTAGATCATTTCCTCGCCACCCTTGCCGCCCAGGACGATTTCACCGGCGTCGGCCATGCGTCGGGCGATGGTCAGAATTTCCTTCTGCGCCGCTTCCACTTCACTGATGCGCACCGGCCCCTTGGCTTCCAGGTCGTCCTGCAGCAGTTCGGATGCGCGCTTGGACATGTTCTTGAAGATCTTGTCCTTGATCGCTTCGTCCGCCCCCTTCAAGGCGATAATCAGCACGTCAGACGAAATTTCGCGCAACAGCGCCTGAATGCCCCGATCGTCGACTTCCGCCAGGTTGTCGAAGACAAACATCAGATCTTCGATCTTGCTGGACAGGTCCTCATCCATATCCCGAATGGCTTCTATCAGCTGCGACTCGGTACTGGATTCCAGGTAGTTCATGATATCGGCCGTGCGCTTGATACCGCCCATATTCGCGCGGGTGGTATTCGAGTTGCCAGCAAACTGCTTCTCGAGAATCTCATTCAGCTCTTTCAGCGCCGAGGGTTGCACGGTATTCAGCGCGGCTACCCGCAACAGTACGTCCAGGCGGACTTTATGATCGAAATAGCTGATGACCTCGGCGGCCATGTCGGGATCCAGGTAGGCGACGACGATGGCTTGAATCTGCGGGTGTTCGAAGCGAATCACGTCGGCAACGGCACGCGGCTCCATCCACTTCAGACTATCCAGCCCCGAGGTGCTGCCGCCGAGCAGAATGCGATCCACCAAGCTGTTGGCTTTATCTTCACCCAGAGCCTGGGTCAGCATCGTGCGAATATAGCCGTCTGCACCCACGCCTAGCCCGGTCTGATCACCGACGGTATCGATGAAATCGCCCATGACCTGCTGCACCTGCTCGCGGTGCACAGTACGCAGACCAGCCATGGCGCTACCGACCCGCTGCACTTCCTTGGGGCCCATATGCTTGAGAATGGCCGCGGCGTCAGATTCGCCCAGGCTCAACAAAAAGATCGCGGCCTTGTCCAGCTTGGACAGTTTCGGGCGTTTGGCGACTTCTTCACTCATCGGCGTTAATCCACTCTTTGACAACCTGAGCTACCCGGCCCGTATCCTCGGCCAGCAAGCCCTTGATAGCATTCAACTGCTGTTCGTAACCAGCACCAGGCGGCGGTAACAGCACCGCAGCACTGCCGGCTGGGCCGGTGAGGCTGACGCGGTCGTCGCGCAGATCCTCGTCCATATCATCCATGCCGCCCAACTCAGCCGGGTAACCGGCAAGGCCTCGATTCTGTGGCTGAGCGGTCAGGTTTTTCAAGACCGGGCGCAGCACACCAAACACCAGAATCAGTATAAAGAGTATTCCCAGTACCTGCTTGGCAAGATCCCAGAACCACGCCTCAGACCAGAAAGGTATTTCCGGCAAAGGCTCCATCTCGGCAACAGCGACAAAGGGGCTGTTGATCACGCTGACGCTATCACCGCGGCTGGCATCAAAGCCTACGGCGTCCTGCACCAGGCGCGTCAGTTGGGCGATATCGGCTTCGGTCAATGGCTCGCTGACATTTTCACCGGTTTCGGCATTCACTGTCACCGGATCATCCACCACCACCGCAACCGACAGGCGACGCAAACGGCCTTGCTGCTGGCGGGTGTAACTGATCTGCCGGTCCAGCTCGTAATTACGTGTGGCCTGTTCGCGGGTATCGCGTGGCACCACAGGCACGATCGGCTCGCCGGTGTCTGGATCAACGACAACTTCTGGCACGGTCACGGCACCGGGAGGCTGATTGGTCAGAGCGCCAGGAATACCCTGGGGGCCCTGGCCCGCAGCACGCTCTTCGGTCATTACCTGCTCGCTACGCAGCGCAGATTCGGGGCTGTACATCTCGGCAGTCGACTCCACTGCGCTGAAGTCTACGTCTGCGGAGACTTCAGCCTTGTAGCGACCAGCGCCGACTATCGGCTCCAATATGTTGTGCACGCGACGGGTAAAGGTATCTTCCATGCGCCGGGTGTAATCAAACTGACGTCCAGCGATGGTCAACTCGCTCAGCTCGTCCTGATCGGAGAGTAGATTGCCGTTCTGATCGACCACGGTAACCTGATCTTTACTCAGCTCCGGAACACTGGTCGCCACCAGATTGACGATCGCCATGACTTGCGCCGGCTCCAGGCTGCGGCCAGCAAACATCTCCAGCAGCACTGAGGCGGTAGGTTTGCGGTCGTCACGCACGAATACAGTGGAGCGCGGAATGGCGATGTGCACGCGCGCGGATTTGATGTTGTACAGGCTGGAAATGGTCCGCGCCATCTCACCTTCCAGGCCCCGACGGTAGCGCGTGGTTTCCATGAACTGGCTGGTGCCCAGACCCTGCTCACGGTCGAGAATTTCATAACCCAGATTATTGTCACGGGCACTGACGCCGGCGGCAGCCAGACGCATACGGGCGTCGGCCAAATCCTCGGTCGCCACCAACAGCGCACCGCTGTTAGGCTCAACGCGGTACTGGATGCGCGCCTGGGTGAGAATATCCACCACCTGAGCGGAATCGTAGTTCTCCATATTGTTGTACAGCGTCTGGTAATCCGGCTCCTGTGACCAGAGCACCACGGCGAAACCAATGGCGACACTCGCCGCCAGACCGATCAACAGCGCAAACTGCCGCAGCATAGGCAACTGCGACAGATTGTCGAGCACATTCAGCCCCATGAACGGCTTGCGCTCACTGCCCAGCGCCGGCCCAGGCCGGGTAGCAGGTGTGTTGGCGGTATTGGCGGTTTCCATGTTCTACCCTCGGTCAATCACAGCAAGGCAAGTGTATATGCTCAGATGGGCATGTTCATGATGGATTCATAGGCAGTGACCATTTTGTTACGCACCTGGGTCACAGCTTGAAAGGCCACACTGGATTTTTGCGCAGCGATCATCACCTCAGTCAGATCGACACCCGGCACACCGCGTTCGTAGGCGCTTTGCAGATCACTGGTGGTGCTCTGCATTTCGCTGACCTTGTCGACGGCCTGCTTGAGTACATTTTCAAAGGCCGGTCCATTGACGTTCTGCTCCAGCTGCACCGGCGGCTGAGGGCGGCCCATGGCCTCCATCTGCATCGAGCGCATCTGCAACATCAAACGATTGAATTCAACACCTTGAGTCATGACTATCTCCGGGCCGCGATTTTTTTGACGGCGTGGATTGCGTTGGAGTTAGTTAAGCAGGAATGATGCCAACATGCGGGAATAGCAATAATGCGGGGGCGTTGGTCTGGTGGGAGGTGCAAAACGGCCGCTATAGCAGCGGCCGTTTTTCAGCGAAAGTGCTGGAATTCAACTGGCGTAGAGACTGGCCTCAACATCCAGGCCCGCATCACGCATCTGCGCCAGCTTGTAACGCAGCGTCCGCGGGCTGATGCCCAGCTTGTCTGCGGCTTCCTTGCGCTTGCCGCGTTCGGCACGCAATACGTCAATGATCAACTGATACTCGCGCTGCCTGACTCCCGCCCCCAGGTCAGTACCGGCCTGAGCTGTCTGTACCGGAGCTGAAGCTGTCAGATTCTCGACGGCTGGCAGCGTCGGACTGGCATCCCAATTTGGCAGATCCGCTGGTACCGTCATTGGACTACCCGGCAGGACCGCCAAACACAGATCCTGCGCGTGAATCACGCCGCCCGACTGCAGAATCAAGGCCCGTTGCACGGCGTTATCCAATTCTCTGACGTTGCCTGGCCACCCATGCTGCTGCAGGGCGTGGCAGGCGTCTGCAGCAAAACGGACCGGAGCCTGATTCATTTTCCTGGTGTGCTTGTCCAGCAGACGCTGGGCGATCGGCAAGATATCGCCGGGTCGCGTGCGCAGTGGCTGCCACTGCAGCGGAAAAACCCCCAGGCGGTAATACAGATCCTCACGGAAGCGTCCGGCCGCCACTTCGGTTGGCAGATCGCGGTTGGTGGTGGCGATAACTCGTATATCCAGCTGAATCAGCTTGCGGCCACCCACACGCTCGACCTCGCGCTCTTGCAACACCCGAAGCAACTTGGCCTGCAAGCTCAGCGGCATCTCGGAGATTTCATCCAGCAGCAGCGTGCCACCATTGGCCTGCTCGAACTTGCCTGACTGAGAAGCGACCGCACCAGTAAAAGAGCCTTTTTCGTGACCGAACAGCGTGGCTTCCAGCATATTTTCCGGAATCGCCGCGCAGTTGATCGCGATAAAGGGTTGCTCCGCGCGCGGCGATTGCTGATGGATAAAGCGCGCCAGCACTTCTTTACCGGTACCGGACTCGCCGGAAATCAATACAGTGGAATCACTGGCTGCCACTCGCGAGGCCAGATGCAGCAGTTGCTGACTGGACGGTTCTACTGCTACCGGCCCTTCGAGCTTACCGGCACGCAGACGCCCCTGCGCGTGCTGGGCGACCAGCTCTAGCAGTGCGCGCGGCTCAAAGGGTTTCACCAGATAATCCACCGCGCCATCACGCATGGCTTCCACCGCCTGCTGCACTGTACCGTAAGCAGTCATCAGCAGCACCGGCAGTTGCGGATGGTACTGACGCAAATGACGCAGCAGCCGATGACCATCCATGCCGGGCATGTTCACATCGCTGACCACCATGCATACCGACTCACGCTGCAATATGGCCAGCGCAGCATCTCCGTCACCGGCCTCCAGGGCCTCGTAACCGCCCAGGGTCAAGGTGTCGCTCAAGGCTTCACGCAGGGCACGGTCATCTTCTACCAACAGAATTCGCAGGCGTGGCTGACTCATATGCTGCTCTCCAGTAATGCCTTGGTCTGGATACCCTGCTGCACTGGCAGCAGAAGCTCGGCGCTGGTTCCCCAGCCCGCCTTGCTACGCAGATAAAAGGCGCCGCCATGGGCCCGCGCCACGGATTTGACCACAGACACACCCAGCCCCGTACCTTGCGCGCGAGTGGTGTAGAAGGGTTCGCCTATTTGCGCACGCTGCTCAGCATCCATACCGCACCCGGTATCGACCACACTCAGGCTGAGCTGCCCCTCGATCAGACGGGCACAAACTTTAAGCCGGGCAGCGTCGCCGCCGGCCTGGATGGCGTTGTCGATCAGATTGGTGACCGCGCCCACCAGGGTGTCGCGGTTGCACTTGAGCGCCAAACCTTGCGGGCAGCGATTATCCCAACGGCAACTGGCAGCATTGGCTTCGACCAGCGGACCAGCGTCCACCTGCAGGGCGTCAAAAAGCTGCTCAACGCTCACGCGGTCTTCCAGCGGCAGATCGCCCTTGGCAAACAACAGCATGTCGCGCACCTGATGCTCCATGGCTTTAAGACGACCGCTCAGGCGCTCGCCAAAACGCTGGCGCTGCGCGGCCGGTAAATCCTGGTCGTGCAAATGGCTGGCATACAGCATGGCGGTGGACAGCGGCGTGCGAATTTGATGGGCCAGAGAGGCAACCATGCGCCCCAGTGCAGACAAACGCTCGTGGCGCGCCAGTTGGCTTTGCAACTGACGGGTTTCGGTTTGATCGTTGATCAGGATGATCTGGCCTGGCTCACCGAGCAGCGAACGGGTTGCCAGCGATACACGGCGGCCGCTACGCAGGGACACCTCATGGTAGTCATCATCACGGGGGGCGAAACGGTCACGGATCAGGTCCCGCCACAGCTGGCCTTCCAAAGGCTCACCGAGCAGTTCACGGGCAGCGGGATTAGCCTCACGCACTACGCCGTTACCATCCAGCACCACCACGCCACCGGGGAGCAAATCTAGCAGATTCTGCAAGCGCGAAGCCAGGCAGGCCTTCTCGGCCAGCTCGCGATGACGCTGGGCATGCACCTGATCCAGCTGCGCTTGAAGGGTACTGACCTGCTCCTGAAGCAAGGCGTAAGACCCCGACAGCTGACCCGACATTTGCCGGAACAGCTCGTAGGCAGCGGTTAGCTGGGCCTCGTCACGGGGTTTAGCGTCGGCGATATGCAGCTCGGATGGAGCTGCATTGGCGGTCGAAAGGTGCTTGGCGGTGAGTACCATCGGGTGATCCCCTGAATACAAAAGAAAGCTTCAGGGAGGTCAAAGCAAAGCCCGTGCCATCACACAACAAACAAACAAATTCAACAACTTAGAAAAGAATTACTAAATCCGCGTCATTCTTCTGACAGGTCGACGCCACGATTGATGCCGTACTTGCGCATCTTTTCCACCAGCGTAGTACGCCGAATCCGCAACCGCTCGGCGGCGCGGGCTACCACGCTGTTGCACTCGTCCAGGGCTTGCTGTATCAGCGTCTGTTCCAACCCGCCGAGGTATTCCTTCAGGTCCAGACCATCGGGTGGCAAGAACGCCGGACTGTTCAAACCCACCAGACCATTAAAGGCCTCGTCACGCTCATCCTCACCAGCCCGAGCATTGCGCAGTTCTTCCTGATCGTCTTCCAGGTAACGGAACTTGCGCGGCAACTCGCCAACGCCGATCACACCATGCGGATGCATGATCGCCATGCGCTCAACCAGGTTGGCCAGCTCGCGCACGTTACCCGGCCAATCGTGTTGGCACAGCGACATGATCGCCGAGGTGCTGAAACGGATAGACCCGCGCTTTTCCATTTCCAGACGGGTAATCAATTCGTTCAGCAGCAGCGGCAGATCCTCGATCCGGTCGCGCATGGCCGGCATCTCGATCGGGAACACGTGCAAACGGTAATACAGATCTTCGCGGAAGCCACCCTGCTCGATCATCTGCTCCAGGTTCTTGTGCGTAGCCGCGATCACGCGCACATCGGCGGTCTGTACCTTGTTGCTACCCACCCGCTCGAAGGTCCGTTCCTGCAACACCCGCAACAGCTTGACCTGCATTGGCAACGGCATATCGCCGATTTCGTCCAGGAACAATGTGCCGCCCTGAGCCAGCTCAAAACGCCCTGCCCGGCTGGTGATAGCACCGGTAAAAGCACCCTTCTCGTGACCAAACAGCTCGCTCTCAAGCAACTCCGCAGGAATAGCGCCGCAGTTGACCGGAACGAAGGGTTCATCTTTGCGTTTGGAGTGATAATGCAGATTACGCGCAACCACTTCCTTGCCGGTACCCGACTCACCCAGAATCAAAACCGTGGCTTCGGTATCAGCTACCTGCTGCATCATTTGCCGCACGGAGAAGATGCTGCGGCTGGTGCCTACCAGGCTACGGAACAGATTCGGTTCGCGCTGGCGCTGACGATCGCGGTCATCATAGACTTCGCGATACACCTGGGCGCGGTGCAAGGAATCGAGCAATTGGTTATAGCTCAGCGGTGGCGGCAATACCGCCAACAGGCGCTGCTTAAGATGTTCCGGCCAGTTTGTCGCCTGCTCTGCATCAAGCAGGATAGCCGGCAGGTTCTCGTCCCACTTGTCCAACTGCGCAAGCAAGCCTTGCATGCCATGCGCGCAGTCGCAGTGCCCGAGAATCACACATTTGAAGCTGCCGGAAGAAGCTGACTGCGCCTCCACCTCTTTTTGCCAGACAGCCGAGGTGGTAATGACCGCATCTTCGCCCAGAAAGGACAGGATCACGCTCAAGTCATGGCGGCTGGAGGGTTCATCATCAATGAGTAAGATATGGCTGTTAGGCAGCATAAGTGTGAAAGGCGTCCTGTAAACACGCAATCCGGGCAATTGACGCTGATAGCGCTTTGCCACTCGAATAATTTATGCTGCCAACGTTAGTCAGATTCGCTGTCGCAGTCAAATAGTTGGCGCAGTTAAACGACATTTTTTATTTAGACGGAATTCGCTTCGGGGTAAAACGCCTTGTAACCTTCAGACCGCAAGGCGTTTAGCTCAAGGCTTAGCTAAACATCTGGTAGACCTTGGCGCTCTGTTTGCTGCGTTGCAGCTCCTGCAGCTCTTCGGCCAGCTTGCCTTGAACGGCCTGACAGAGCGCGACCACTTCGCGGTACGTGGTCAGCAGATTATCCAGCGCATCGGCCAGCGCCTGGTCTTCACGGCCGTCTTCAGCCATCGCCTGCGCCACCAACTCACGGCACACATGATCAAGCTGGCTGACCTGCTGCCAGTCGCCAGCATGTACCGCTTCTACCAGCGCCTGGTGGGTATCTTCCAGCTGTTTGACTGCAACGGTCATTGGTCTGTCCTCAGTATTGGCGAATGCCGTCCCAGCCTTCCTTGACGTCACGCAGCAGTGCCGCAACCTCATCCAGAATAGCCGAATCGTTTTTCAGGTTGGCAATGCTCAACCGCTGGATCATGAAGGCATAAAGGCTATCCAGGTTGGCAGCCACCTCGCCACCCTTGGCAAAATCCAGCGCTTCACGCAGGCCACCGATAATACCAATGGCTTTGCCGATCAACTCACCCTTGAGCTGCACATTATTGAACTGCATCGCGCCCTTGGCCTGCACTATGCGCTGCAACCCGCCTTCCATCAGCATTTGAATCAAGCGATGTGGATCCGCTTCACTGACCTGTGCATTGACGTTCACGGTCTGGTACTGCTTCATCGCGGCGTAGGCGTTCATGGGCGCATCCTGAGGTTGATCATACATGTTCAATGTATCGGCCTCATGCGGAAAACTTTAATCTTTATTTGTCTACACCGCAGATGCAGCAAGGCCCGCTTATGAAATCATGCGGGCCTTGCGTCACATATTATTCGCGCACTCAGCTGCGCATTTAAACCGGCTCTATGCCATCCCACCCTTGCTTGATTTCCTGCAGCAGCGCCAATACTTCGTCCAGTGAGCGCGGCGTATCATCCAGCGCCACACCAGCGAGCTTGCGGGTCATATAGTCGTACAAAGCATCCAGGTTCTCGGCAATCTCACCACCCAGATCCTTGTCCAATGCCGCCTGCAATGCACCGATAATGCTGATGGTGTTGCTAACCGCAATGCCACGGCGTTCGGGATTGCCAGTAGATTGGGCATGCTTTGCCAGCTTTAACCGCTCAATGGCACCATCAAGCAACAATTGCACGGCGCGATATTGAGAGACTTCCTGGGAAATATTGACCTGCTTGTAGGTATCAATCGGGGTTTTCATTATCTGCGATCCTGCCGTACTACGCCGGGGAGGTTGTCCAGAGCGCCGGAAAGATAGTCACTGGTACCAGACAGCTGGCCTACCAGTGCGTCCATGGCGTTGAACTGCGAAAAAAGCCGCGCTTCAAGCTTGTCGATGCGCCGGGTTAATTGCTCACGCTGATCATCCACGCTGGACAGCGTATTCTGCAGCGCGGTGGTACGGCTTTCAAGAATACCTCCGGTCTGAGTGTAAGGGTCCACCTTACCGTCCAGACGTGCCATCAAACCGTTATCGCCGGTCAGAAAGCCGTTCAGCTGTTCAAAGTTATCTTCCAGCACGGTATCCAGGCGCTCGCTATCTATCGCCAAGGTGCCGTCGCGCTGAGTAGAGATACCCAGGTCGGCAAGAATACGCATGCCGTCAGTACCTTGAGCGTTGCCCAACTCGTTGCGGATGGCGGACATAAAGGAGCGCACAGACGCATCACCGACCAGGGCAGCTGCCAGCGGCTCGCCATCATCGCCACCAACCTTGGTAACTTTAGTCAGCGACGTCACCGTGCCCATCATCTTGTTGTAGGCATCTACGAATTTGTTCAGCTGCGATTTAACGCCGGCGCGGTCTTCGGCAACCGCCAGGCTAACGCTGTTTGCCGCTTTGATATCATCAGCCGACTGAGCTGATTTGAGCGTGATACTGACCCCTTCGATAGCTTCGTCCACAGTATTGGTAGCGCTGCTGATATTGATGCCATCAATCGCCAGTTGGGCATCACGCCCGTAACTAATCGTCCGCGGCGCTAAAGGATCGTTCGGATTGACGGGCGTAGGCGTAAAATCAGCATCCGGTGCATCGGGCGTATATGCGAGGCTGGCAAGATTGCCTGTCCCGTTGCTCACGCTGACACTGATATCGTTACCGGTACCAGACTGGGTGGAGCTCAGCACCAGACGCGAGCCACCTCCACCATTGGGATCGGTAACGATGCTGGCCGATAAACCTGACTCCTTACCCCCCGCATTGATCGCGTCGCGTATAGCGCCGAGGCTATTGTTACCGTCGGTAATATCGATATTGAGCTGGGTGTCGCCCACATCAATCGTTAATGTGCCGGTGCCCATTGCAGCAGCAACAGCAGGATCAGCCACACCAGCCAACGCAACCTTGCTGGTCTGCGCCATGTTGAATACTTGAACGTTGAAATTGCCAGAAGAGGCTTTCGCGTCGGCAGTGACCGAGAAAATATCCGGCTTGCCAGAGGTGGCACTGCGCTTTTCAAACAAGGCGGGGTCA
This sequence comes from Halopseudomonas laoshanensis, assembly GCF_008365385.1. Classification (GTDB taxonomy): domain Bacteria; phylum Pseudomonadota; class Gammaproteobacteria; order Pseudomonadales; family Pseudomonadaceae; genus Halopseudomonas; species Halopseudomonas laoshanensis. The sequence goes on from NZ_QOVF01000002.1 coordinate 198,353, forward strand.
TTCAGCCCCTTTAGTGCGGTTTGAAATTCAGAGAGGGCACTGCGAAATTGGCCAAGGCCGGAGAACTTAGAAGTGGTCGCCCGCTCAAGACGGTTGAGCTGCGCGCTTTTGGGTGCGCTCTCGGCATCAACCAGCGCCTTGACGATACTGTTGATATCCAGACCCGACCCAATGCCGTTACCTAAACCTTGAATAGCCATAGCTGTGCCCCTGCGACCGAAAATTGACGGTCTGCGTACCGAATGGAATGTCCCGGTAAGGCAGGCAAGTTATGTGCCAGTCAAACCGGCTGGCAGAGGCTCAGGCCTCTGCTTCAAACAACAGGCTGCGAATTTCAGACAAATTCTCTGATAGTCGCAACGCTTCTTCTGAAGGAATCTGGCGAATGACATCGCCACTGCTCGCTTCAGTTACGTTCACTACCACCCGGCCACTGGAATCATCAAGTTGAAAATTGATATCCCGACGTACCGACTGAACAAAATCCTGAATATCCGACACCGCCAACTTCAACTCATCTTCGGCGATCTCAGAGGGCTGCGCCAGCGCATCCCGAGTTTGTGTTGCCACCGGCTTGGCAGCCGATATTGTTGCTGCAAGATCCGTTTGCCCTAATGCCGAACGCTCGGCTGAGGCCTCAACCGCTACACTTGAACGCGCAGTACGGCTTACATCAAACGGCTTGAGAATGCCCATATCCATGGTGCTTACCTCACAAAGGATAAAGCGGAGGACCAGTCTCCCAGTCCCCCGCAGTGTAACCCTTACTTAATCCTTAGCCCAGTAGGCTGAGGACTGCCTGGGGCAACTGGTTGGCCTGCGCCAGGATCGAAGTTCCAGCCTGCTGGAGGATCTGGTTCTTGGTCAGGTTAGCCGTTTCAGCAGCAAAGTCGGTGTCCTGAATACGGCCGCGGGCAGCGGATACGTTTTCGGAAACGTTCTGCAGGTTGCTGATTGTAGACTCCAAGCGGTTCTGAACGGCACCAACTTCGGCTCGCTGACTGTCAATCATAGTTATGGCCGAATCAATAACGTCAATCGCAGACTGGGCACCGCCAGCGGTAGAAATATCGATATCGAGGACGCTGGAAAAGCGTGATTCTGCACCTACTGTAGCTACACCACCGCTTAGTCCACCAGCAGCAGCAACGGTTACGGCGCCATATTCATTGTCGAGAATCGCATCGGAGAAATCCAATTCGCCCGTAACTACGGAACTTCCGCTGGTAGCTGCAGCGGTGGCAGTACCAGCCGTCCCAGCCTTATTAACGTCGGCTACTTGGATGGTACCGGCTCCAGCGTTGGCAAACGAAATATCGATATTCTCGCCCGAAGCACTAGAGAAGGTCCCAGCCGCACCGGGCGCTCCAGCGGTAAAGGTTATGCCCTGTTTAGCCAAAGCGTCTCGAGTTCCAACATCTGCTGCCGCTGCTGCAAGATTGTTGTTGAACGTCGCGACATCAGCCCCCTCAGCAAATTTCAGTTCTACACCCTGAACATTTAACGTTACTTCTAAGTTGCCCGCGTTGCCGCTACCTGTGACGCTAGCTCCGGTGTAACCTTTTACACCTGTAAGCCCCTCAACACTATTGTACTGCCCAGCCAAGTCAGCAGCAGAAATCCCGTCACGCAGTTGAATATCTTTAGTATCGCCCGCTACCGTTACGGAGAGCGAATCTGCTGCCCCCTTAACGTATCCAGCGGCAGTAGCTCCAGAAAAACCTGTCAGAGCAGTAGCGGTTAGTGATTTACCAGAAAGCCCGATATCTTCTGCCTTCGCAGAGGTAAGACTGACGTCGATGGTCTGATTTGCCTGAGAGCCAACTTGCAGAGACTCAGTCCCAAACGAACCATCAAGAATCTTCCTGCCGCCGAACGCAGTAGTCTCAGCAATACGGGTTAATTCCTGCTGAAGCTGCTTCACCTCTTGCCCCAAGGCTTCACGCTCAGAAGTTGAATTAGTTCCGTTAGCTGACTGCAACGCGAGATCGCGCATACGCTGGAGAATAGTTGTCGATTCTTGCAGAGCGCCTTCAGCTGTCTGGGCGATCGAGATGCCGTCATTTGCGTTCTTAACCGCAACACCCAAGCCATTGATCTGACTGGTCAAACGGTTAGAGATCTGCAGGCCAGCTGCGTCGTCTTTAGCGCTGTTGATACGCGAACCCGAAGACAGACGCTCAAGGGAAGTTTGCAGAGCGTTGGATGAGCTTCCCAGGTTACGCTGGGCGTTCAGGGACGATACGTTCGTGTTTACTGTAAGAGCCATGATGTGTTACCTCGTAGACCTGATTATGTTTGCCTGAGCTTGCGACTCGCGGGCCGGCATTGCCCAGGCACCCAGTGAGTTCGCGTTCAGTTACTGTATCGGCGTACTGGCCAAGAGCTTTAGGGTTATTTTCAAAAAAGTTTTTTGTTTACTTGACAATCACTTAGCTAAACAAAAAAGCCCTTTCAAGCACCTGACACAGTTTTGACGCCAACCAGATGCCTTGCCGATGAATGTGTATCGACAGGCCTGGCAATAACTTGAGGGGTTGAAGATCGCTCCTTTGAAAGCAACTGCCACGCACTTCCTTCTATTACATCTGCATGAACACTGACCGGCGGTAGCGGGGTGCAACGCCCTTGTCATCTGCGGGGCGTTAGCTGGTGTGGAATTCGGCGGCGCAGTTGAGCTGCGCCCGACCCAACCACAAGAGGTGCCCCATGTACGCAGAAAAAGCGCTAATACGCGTGCACCGCGATCTGAAGGTGCACACCTGCTTTTACCCCAACCCGACCACTGCCGCGACCATCATTCTGGTCAATGGCTCATTGGCCACCAGCGTGTCGTTCAATGCCAGCCTTAAATACCTGAGGCCGCTATTTAACGTAGTGGTTTACGATCTGCCCTATCAGGGCCAGTCACGTGGGCACAATCCTGAGCTGCCGCTGATCGGCAAAGAGGACGAGGCGCTGATCCTGTTGGAGTTGATCGAGCATTTTCGCGCTGATCACTTGCTGGCGTTTTCCTGGGGCAGTGTTGCGGCGCTGCTGGCGTTGGCACAGCGGCCAGCACGCATCAACAAAGCGATCATCAGTTCGTTCTCGCCGGTACTAAACCCTTTCATGTTGGATTACCTGAGTCGCGCGCGGGCGGCGCTGGGTGCATGCGACCGACAGGCCATCGGCAACCTGCTGAATGACACTATCGGCGAGCATCTGCCGCCGCTGTTCAAGCGTTGCAACTTTCGTCATGTGAGCGCGCTGGAAGAATTCGAGTATGCGCAGATGCTCTATCACATCCGCCAGGTAGCAGGATTGGACTGTGATCGGTTTATGAGCTGCGTGGAGAATGTCGACGCGCAACTACTATTTATTAATGGTGAACTGGACCGCTACACCTCACCGGCGGATGCGCGCCTGTTCTCGCATATGGCGCCGCAATCGCAGTTTGCGACTATCCGGCATACCGGGCACTTCCTCGAGTTGGAACATAAGACGGCTTGGCAGGATGTGAAGCAGGCGGTGGAGCGCTTTGTGCTGGAAGAGGGTGTGGCGGATTGTGAGCAAAGGATGGCGATGGTGGGCTGAAGCGCCGATGCGAACGCCAAAGGTGTCGAGCGGGCACTCGACACCTCGGGAGACCCAGCTTACGGATTCATCGAATCAAAAACCGTCGTTTCCGCATCTGCGGCCGCAGCGCGCAGCTTGATCAGCTCCTTGATCTTGCGGTGCGGGAATACATAGAACTGATCGTCTTCTACCGCCTTGAGCGTCATTTCGGCGACGTCAGTCGCTTTGATTCGGCCCTTCTCTACTGCAGCTTTGATTGCAGCGGCGCGCTCTTCGGCAATCGCGCTGCGCTCAAGGGTGTCGGCCATATCCGCCGGACGGTTGCGCGCCGAGTCGTGAATTCCAGTAGGGAAGAACGCCGGGCACAGAACAGTGACGCCCACCTTGGCACCGACGTCGCGAAGATCCAGCGCCAAGGTTTCAGACATGGCGACAACCGAATGCTTGGTGGCGTTATATACCGCCATGCTAGGGCCATTGACCCAACCAGCGGCGGACGCGACATTGACGATATGGCCTTCGCCCTGCTCGATCATCATCGGGGTAAAGGCTTTCAGGCCCCAGGCAACGCCATACATATTGACGCCTACCACCCACTCCCAATCAGCCTGGGTATTCATCCACACCGGGCCGCCGACGCTGACGCCAGCGTTATTGAACAGCAGATGCGCGCCACCAAAGCGGCTCTTAGCCAACGCAGCAAAGGCTTCAACCTGATCCAGCTTGGACACGTCCAGACGCATGGTCGCGGACTCAATGCTCGCATCCAGCGCTTTGACCTGATTCAGCGTTTCCTGCATGCCGGCTTCATCGACATCACCGAGTACCAATTTCATTCCGCGTGCTGCACAGCGTAGAGCCAATTCGCGCCCCAAGCCGCTGCCACCGCCAGTGATAACCGCTACCTTGCCTTTAAGATTCTGCATGACGTGCCCTCTGGATAGCCCTGCAACAGCATGGATCACAACCGCAAGCGGTCCTGCTTTGAAAGGCGACTTATAAATGTGGCGAATAGAATGCCTTTTACAGCATCACCAAACCAGATCTATCATTTGCAGTGATCAGGCTTTATCAGTTTTTATCCGGCGGTGTGCGATGGATAGGCTATACCTGAAAAGGCACATCAAGACCTGAATAAGGAATCGCATGGCTGGCAAAAGGTATTGCGCATTATTTGGTCTGTTCCTCGTTTGCTGGGCCGGCGCCGTTACCCCGCTGGCGGCGCACACACTGCGCCTCAATACGGACATCTTCCCGCCGTACCAGGTTCGCGAAGGGGAAACACTGAGCGGTACTTCGGTTGTTGCCCTGGAGTGTATTTTCAAGACTCTGCGCCAGCCTTATAGCGTCCGCGTCATGCCTTGGCAGCGGGCGATCCATGAGGTCGGCCAAGGCAAGGCCGACGGCTTCTTCTCGGCGACCAATATGCAGCGTGCCAACCGCTTCGCCGCGCTCTCTGCTCCGTTGGCACTGGAGAAGTGGTACTGGTACAGCAATCGACCGACCACAGCAGAGGGCACAGATGGCGAACTGCGTATTGGCGCCGTACGCGGCAGCAACCAGCTCGCCTGGCTGCTGGAGAACGGCTATGCCGTTGAGCAGCAGGTCAGCAGCACCGAGCAGTTATTTAAACTGCTGGACCTGGGCCGCATCGATACCTTCCTCGCCGACCAGCGCACCCTGCGCACCGAGCTGACCAAGCTGCCCCCGGCGCTGCGGCCAGAGTACGAACGCTTTCAGCAGTACTCGACGCTCGGGGTGTATTTTTCCAAAGCGTTTCTGGATAGCCAAAGTGATTTTCTAGAACGGTTCAACCAGCAAATCTATTTTTGCCTGCCGGAGATTCATATGCTCAGCGATGATGAGCACAAACAGCTGGCCGCGGTACATGACAAGCTGTTCAACAGCTGGACTGAACGAGACGAAATACTGTCCGCCGTCAACGCCCAGAACGCTCTGCACCAGAATCTGAATATTCCGGACATCATGCAGATTGATCGGCAATGGCGGGACGAATTGAAAAAGCCGGATGCACCCCTGATCAATAGTGTGGCTGGCAATTCCCTATCCGAGTGGCTCAGTGATCAGCAGCAGAAAAGCAATAACCTGATTACCGAGATCATTGTCACCGACCAATTGGGCCTGAACGTTGGCATCAGCGAAATCACCACTGATTACTGGCAAGGCGATGAGGCGAAATTTTCCGAAGCCTTTTTTAACAGAACCGATGAGGCGTATCAGGGTCGGCTTGAGTATGATCAATCAGCGCAGGGTTATCAGGTGCATATCAGCAGTCAGATCCGCGACCCTGCCAGCAATGAGATCATCGGCGTGCTGATTATTGGCTTGGATATTCAGCGCGTGCTGCGAGCCAACGGCCTTACCGGAGTCAACTGATGCGCTGGATTGCCCTGTTTATTGTCTCCCTGATCACCATCGGCTGCGCTGCTCCGACGCCGACACCCTTGGCTGTAGGTCAGGCGCGCCTGGAGCTAAGTACGCAGCGCCCGGCTGACCGCATCAGCGCATACCGGCTGGACGGCGAACTGGTATCCGGCCTGCGTTTTCCAGACCTGAATCCCGGCAAACATAATGTACAGGTGCGCTTTCGCTATGAGGTGCCGGGGTCCGCCAGCGCTGGAGGCATGCTTGGCGAGCCGCAATTCAGAACCTGCATTCTCGGTATTGATTACGCCGACTTCAGCGCTGGCGATACTTACCACTTCGTCGCCGACCGGCTGGGCATTCGCCCAGCCGGCTGGCTTGAATCGGCAGATAATCAGCGCCTGGCCCGCGCCAGCATTATTCGTTGTGGTCCCGGCGTCTGAGCTAGAACTCCCCACCGCGCATTTTCCTTCGCATGCTACACTCCGCACCTGCCCCGACTGGACTCGACACCCGGTTGGGAGTCTTCCGCTATTGAACCGGAGAAACACATGTCGATGATCAAACGTCCGCTGGCCGTCATGGCTGGCTTGTGCCTGTCTGTTGCTACTGTTTTTGCATCGGCGCCTGCAATGGCCGAACAAGAGGTGCTACGCGTCTCTGCCATTCCCGATGAAGCCCCCACCGAATTGCTGCGCAAGTTCGAGCCTTTGGGCGCTTATCTGGAAAAAGAGCTGGATATGAAGGTCACCTTTCAGCCGGTTTCCGATTACGCAGGCGTGGTTGAAGCGCTGGGTTCCAAGCGTTTGGATCTGGCCTGGCTGGGCGGCTTTACCTTCGTCCAGGCACGCATTCGCACTGGCGATGCCATTCCCCTGGTTCAGCGTGAACAGGATGCGGTCTTTACCAGCACCTTTATCACTGCTGACCCCGAGATCAAGGAACACAAGGACCTGAAAGGCAAGAGCTTCGCCTTCGGCTCGGTATCATCAACCTCTGGGCATTTGATGCCGCGCTATTTTATGCAGCAGGACGGGCTCGACGTGGATAACTACCTCGGCCGCGTAGGCTACTCCGGCGCCCACGATGCGACCGTCGCCTGGGTTGAATCCGGCCGCGTCGATGCGGGCGTGTTGAATGCCTCAGTCTGGGAAAAGCTGGTAGAAGAAGGCAAGGTCGATACCGACAAGGTGCGCGTCTACACCACCACCCCGACCTACTTCGACTACAACTGGACCGTGCGTGGCGATATGGATCCCGAGCTGGTCGAGCGCATCAAGCAGGCATTCCTCAAGCTGGATCCGGAAAACCCCGAGCACAAGGCGATTCTGGACCTGCAACGCGCCAGCCGCTTTGTTGAGACCAAGCCGGAGAACTACCAGGGCATCGAAGAAGCCGCACGCGCTGCTGGCCTGCTTTAACGGACCATGGGCATTCGACTTGACGGGGCGAGCCTGACTCACCCCGGTGGCTTTACCGCCCTGCACCCGCTCAACTTGGCGATCCAGCCGGGTGAGCGGGTCGCGATTATTGGCTCTTCCGGCGCGGGCAAAACCACGTTGCTGCGCCTGCTTTCGACTGGCCTGCTGGCCAGCAGCGGCAGCGTGCAGTTGCTCGACGCCAATCCTGCACAACTGTCAGGCGGCGCACTGCGGCGCCTGCGTACACGTATTGGTCTGATCCATCAGAGCCCGCCGTTGCCACCGCGCCAACGGGTGATTACCGCCGTTCTGGCCGGCCGGCTCGGCCAATGGTCGTTAGCTCGCTCGCTTTTATCCTTATGTTATCCGTTGGATATATCCGGCGCCCGCACAGCGCTGGAACCACTGGATCTGAGCGAAAAGCTCTTCGCCCGTTGCGATCAGTTATCTGGCGGGCAGTTGCAGCGCGTGGGTATTGCCCGGGTGTTATATCAGGGCGCTGATTTGTTGCTGGCCGATGAGCCGGTGTCAGCGATGGATCCGCTACTGGCCGATCATACGCTGGCATTGCTCAATCGCCTGGCGCAGGAGCACGGCAAAACCCTGGTAGCCAGCCTGCATGCGGTGGACCTGGCCTTGCGGCATTTCCCGCGGATCATCGGGCTGCGCAACGGCGAGATTCTGTTCGACCGTGAGGCCGCGCAGGTAACGCCAGAAGATCTGCGTGAGCTTTATAGTAATGAAGGGCTTGCTGAAACCCTTCCCGATCCGGTTTCCACGCTCGTTACACCCAGGCCAAGTGGCCAGTCCGCGCCACGATGCCTTTGAACCCATTGCAGCGAGTCGACCCACGCGACCCTGCCGCCCTGCCCCGCGCACTCATTACGCTGCTGGCATTGGTGTTGCTCTGGCCCGGGCTGGTGCTTACCGAGTTCCGTCCGGGTACTTTGGTAGACCCGCGCAATCTGGATACCTTCGGGCGCTTTCTGGCCGGTTTCTGGCCGCCGGAGGTGTCAGCCGAATTTCTTGCGCTGCTGGGTAAAGCCACGCTGGAAACGCTGGCGATGGCTACCGCTGGGCTTGCGCTGGCGCTGCTGCTGGCAATTCCATTAAGTTTGCTCTCCAGCCGCGCGCTGTCAGTCTCCGCGTTAATCAGCGGCCGGCCTGGCAGGCTCGCCAGTATTGCGCGTTACCCGGTCAGGCTGCTGTTGATTTTGCTGCGCAGTATTCCCGAGATCGTCTGGGCATTGTTGTTTGTCAGAGCCGTCGGCCTTGGCCCCACCGCCGGCGTACTGGCCATCGCCATTACCTACAGCGGCATGCTCGGCAAGGTGTATGCGGAAATCTACGAGTCCGTCGACCAGCGCCCGGCGCGGGCCCTGATGCAGGCTGGCAGTTCACGCCTGGCGGCGTTCTTTTACGGCATTCTGCCGGCTGCGGCGCAAGAGCTGACCTCCTATACGCTGTACCGTTGGGAATGCGCGGTGCGGGCATCGGTGATTATGGGCTTTGTCGGCGCCGGCGGCCTGGGCCAGATGATCGACCTGTCAATCCGCATGTTTGCCGGTGGTGAGGTCGTCAGCATTCTGCTGACCTTCCTGATCTTGGTGTTGGCCGCCGATCAATTGAGCAGCCTGCTGCGCAGGAGGCTGGCATGAGCCGTCGGTGCGAGGCGTTGCTCTGGCTCAGTCTGATTGGCGTAGCGCTGGTCAGTTCGTTTACGTATCTGGGCCTGGACCTCGGCGGCTTGCTGCGCGGCGATAGCCCCAGCCAGATGGCTGACTATGCGACCTCATTTTTTCCGCCGGAAATGTCCGCTGGCTGGCTGACGCAAATCAGTTGGGGTGCTGTGGAAACGCTCGCGATTTCCGCCATAGGCACGCTATTGGCGGTATTGGCAGGCGCTGCGCTGAGCTTGCTGGCCGCTGGGCGTATGGGCATCGTCGCCAAAGCCCTGGCGCGATTGCTGCTCAACGCGCTCAGATCCGTGCCGGAACTGGTCTGGGCGGCGCTGATGGTGCTGGCCGCGGGTCTTGGTCCCTTTGCCGGGACGCTGGCCATTGCGCTACACACTACCGGTGTACTCGGGCGATTGTTCGCTGAAGCCCTGGAGAACGCCCCGCACGAACCGGCAAAAGCGTTGCGCGATCAAGGCGCTGGGGCGACAGCGGCATTCTTTTACGGCACATTGCCCCAGGTATTCCCGCAGTGGCTGGCGTATAGCTTGTACCGCTGGGAGAACAATATTCGGATGGCCGCGGTACTGGGCTTTGTTGGCGCCGGCGGTTTGGGGCAGATGCTCTACGTGACGCTAAGCCTGTTTCAGCAACCCAAGGCTTTAAGCGTGATTTTGGCGATGATTGTAATGGTGCTGGTGGTCGACGGGCTGAGTGCCTGGTGGCGGGCGCGGCTGGGGTGATCGCCGCCCAACCGACATTTCCGCAAAAGCGAAAGACCAGAGAGATCTGGAGTCAGTCACCACCTATGCCACTGAGAAATCCAGGTCTACCCAGAAACCGCTTGGATCCCCGCCTTCGCGGGGATGACGACCAAAAGCACAAATCCTAGTTGCCGACCAGAGCAGTACCAGACTGCACTTGGCTTAACCCCCTCCGTCATTCCCGCGAAGGCGGGAATCCATTCTGACTTTCAGGCTGAATCAACCGGTCAGGAACAACCTCAATGCCGCACCACCCGCTCCTGCACCAACACCCAGGGACGAATAACCACAGCCCAGAGGTTGTCCGGGTCGCGTTCATGCCAGCCAGCCGCCTGGGCGTCCGGAGTCAGCTGCACCTGCCCGGCATCCATCCACTGCTTAACCGCAGCGCCATCATCGCGGGTAAAGGCTTCGGCTACAGTGACCAGATCCAATGCAGGGTCGACTGACAGCACCTGGCCCGCAGCAAAATGCGGCTCCAACGTCTTCCATTCGATAGGCGCGGTCGCACCCAGAATCGCGGCGTAGGTTTCGGTTTGGTCAGACATTCTAACGCTCCAGATCAGGCTTAATTGCTGCGCATGTTAACCAGCACACCGCCAAGTGCAAGACGGATGAGGGGAAAGAGGCGGCATTGTCGGACAAATACGCCTATTCTGTCGGGGTGTATGTCGTCTTTCAGACAAAATGTTGCAGTTTGAGGACATTGAATGACAATTTGCCAAGACTCGATTCCCTGCGCTCATCGCCGTTGGTAAACTGCTGCGGTACAGTTACCGGGAATGGGTATGGTAAAGCCAACACTACCTGAACCTTCGTCGTTTCGGATAACAACCAGTCGGACAACAACAAGCGAGCATACGATATGAAAATGGTCCATAAAAAAGCCCTGTCCCAGTTTATCGCCGTAGCCGCGCTGGCCGGTGCGAGTAGCTTCGCCATGGCAGCAGACACAATCAAGATCGCCTTGGCAGGTCCGGTAACCGGTCCCGTTGCCCAGTATGGCGACATGCAGTTTATCGGCGCCAAGATGGCGATCGAGCAAATCAACAAAGCGGGCGGCGTAAATGGCAGCCAGCTTGAAGGCGTGGTTTTCGATGATGCTTGCGATCCCAAGCAGGCGGTGGCCGTGGCCAACCGTATCGTTAACCAGGAAATCCAGTTCGTTGTCGGCCACCTGTGCTCCAGCTCGACCCAGCCCGCTTCCGACATCTATGAAGATGAAGGCATTCTGATGGTCACCGCGGCGTCCACCAGCCCGGAAATCACCACCCGTGGCTATGAGCTGGTATTCCGCACCATCGGTCTTGACAGCCTGCAAGGCCCAACTGCTGGCAAATATATTGCCGAACAGGTCAAGCCAAGCAAGGTTGCTGTTATCCACGACAAGCAGCAGTACGGTGAAGGCATCGCCACCGCGGTACGTGATGTACTGACTGAAGCCGGCATTGACGTCCCCGTGTTTGAGGGCGTAACCGCTGGTGACAAGGACTTCTCCGCTCTGATCGCCAAGCTGCGTCAGGAAGGCGTGGACTTTGTCTACTACGGTGGCTACCACCCCGAGCTGGGCCTGATTCTGCGTCAATCCGCTGAGCAGGGTCTGGACGTCAAGTTCATGGGTCCTGAAGGCGTGGGCAACAGCGACATCTCTGCTATCGCTGGCGAAGCCTCCGAAGGCCTGCTGGTCACTCTGCCTAAAGCCTTCGATGAAGACCCACGCAACGCTGACCTGGTTGCTGCTTTCAAGGCCAAGAACGAAGATCCTTCCGGTCCATTCGTATTCCCGGCCTACGCTGCGGTACAGATCATTGCTGACGGCATCAAGCTGGCTGGCGATACCGATACTGACAAGGTAGCCGAAGCACTGCGTGGTAACGAGTTCGACACCCCTACCGGCGTGCTGAGCTTTGATGAAAAAGGCGACCTGCAAGACTTCAACTTTGTTGTCTACGAATGGCACGCTGACGCTACCAAAACCGCACTGACCGAGTAAGACCCAACGTTCAGGCCCACCGGAGCAATCCGGCGGGCCTGATTTTTTTGATGCCCGTCTGTTCTGACCAGCATTGCTCATCCTGTCATTCCAGGTGCCGTGACCATGCCAGAGTCACTCTATTACTTTATCCAGCAGTTGCTTAACGGTCTTACCGTAGGCAGCACCTATGCTTTGATCGCGATCGGCTACACCATGGTGTACGGCATCATTGGCATGATCAACTTCGCCCATGGCGAGGTGTACATGATCGGCAGCTATATCGCCTTTATGGCCATTGCTGCACTCGCCCTGTTCGGGCTCGAATATCTCCCGCTGATGATTGCCGGTGCATTTGTCATCAGCATGATTGTCACCAGCGCTTACGGCTACAGCATCGAGCGGGTTGCCTACCGCCCCCTGCGTGGCGGCAACCGTCTGATTCCGTTGATCTCTGCGATCGGCATGTCGATCTTTCTGCAGAACCTGGTACGCCTGGCGCAGGGCTCGCGGGATATCGCCATGCCCAGCCTGGTAACCGGTGGTATCAGCATCGGGCCCGATGCCGGCTTTCAAGCGTCGCTGTCCTATATGCAGATGATTATCTTCGCTGTGACGCTGGTGACCATGACCCTGCTCACCCTGTTTATCACTCGCTCACGCATGGGCCGTGCCTGCCGTGCCTGCGCAGAAGATCTGAAGATGACCAACCTGCTAGGCATCAACACCAACGGTATCATCGCGCTGACCTTTGTCATTGGCGCCGCGCTGGCGGCCGTGGCCGGTGTGCTGCTGGGCATGTATTACGGTGTGATCAACCCCTATATCGGCTTTATGGCCGGGCTTAAAGCCTTTACCGCAGCGGTTCTGGGCGGCATTGGCAGCATCCCAGGCGCCGTGCTTGGCGGCTTGCTACTGGGCGTGACCGAGGCCATTACCTCAGGTTACTTCAGCAGTGAATACAAAGACGTGGTCGCCTTCAGCTTGCTGATTCTGATTTTGCTATTCCGCCCGAGCGGCATTCTTGGCCGTCCAGAGGTGGAAAAAGTATGATTCGAGCCAATCTTAAACCGGCGGTAATTTCCGCCGTGGTGGTCGTGGTACTCACCGGCCTGTTGATGGGTGTGCGCCTGGGCCAGTCTGGGACCGGCCTGACCGTTACCGGTGCTGGCGCCGATGTGTGGTGGAAAATTGCCGCCGCGGCGGCCTTCATCTTCTTCTTCAACCTGTTCCGCGACCAACTGACCCACGCCTGGAAAGCCCTGCCTGGCCTGCCAAAAACACCGCCCAAATTATCCGACATTCGCGATAAGCCTGCGGTTAAAAGGCTGTTCTGGTGTTTCCTGATCGCCGCTGCGCTGGTGTGGCCGTTCTTTGCCAACCGCGGTGGCATTGACCTGGCAACGCTGGTGCTGATCTACATCATGCTTGGGCTCGGCCTGAACATTGTGGTCGGTCTGGCCGGTCTGCTGGATCTGGGCTATGTCGGCTTTTACGCGGTGGGGGCCTACACCTATGCCCTGCTCGCCATGTATTTCGGCCTGGGCTTCTGGACCGGGCTGTTCGTGGCAGGCGGCATGGCCGCTCTGTTCGGCTTTCTGCTCGGCTTCCCGGTGCTGCGGCTACGCGGCGATTACCTGGCGATCGTGACCTTGGGCTTCGGCGAGATCATCCGCATTCTGCTGAATAACATGACCTGGCTGACCAATGGGCCGAATGGCATCGGTGGCATTCCCAAACCGACCTTTTTTGGCCTCGAATTCAGCCGTCGGGCCAGCGAGGGCATGCAGACCTTCCATGACTTTTTCGGATTCGACTACGACTCAACACACCGGATCATCTTTCTTTACCTGCTCGCGCTCTTGCTGGTGCTGTTTACCCTGTTCGTGATCAACCGGCTGCTGCGCATGCCCATAGGTCGCGCCTGGGAGGCCCTGCGTGAGGATGAGATCGCCTGCCGCTCGCTGGGCATCAATCCGACCGCCATCAAGCTCAACGCCTTCACCATCGGCGCCAGCTTCGCGGGTTTTGCCGGCTGTTTCTTCGCCGCACGTCAGGGCTTTATCAGTCCCGAATCCTTCACCTTTATCGAATCGGCGATCATCCTCGCCATCGTCGTGCTCGGCGGCATGGGCTCGCAGCTGGGCGTGATACTGGCAGCGATCATCATGACCATCCTGCCAGAGCTGGCTCGCGAGTTTAACGAGTATCGCATGCTGCTGTTCGGCTTGATGATGGTACTGATGATGATCTGGCGGCCACAGGGCCTGCTACCGATGAAACGTCCGCACATGGAGCTCCGGACATGACCGCCATGACACCTTTGCTCGATGTAACCGGGCTGACCATGCGCTTTGGCGGCCTGCTGGCGGTCGACGGCGTGGCCTTGCAAGTGCACGAGAAGCAGATCGTCTCCATGATCGGCCCGAACGGTGCCGGCAAGACTACGGTATTCAACTGCCTGACCGGCTTCTACAAGCCGAGTGACGGCAAGATCGTCTTCCGAGGCGAAGAGATTCAAGGGCTACCCGGCTTCAAGGTCGCCCGCAAGGGCATGATCCGTACCTTTCAGCATGTACGCCTGTTCAAGGAAATGACTGTCGTCGAAAATCTGTTGGTGGCGCAGCACCAGAGCATGAATACCAGCATGCTCGCCGGCCTGTTCAAGACGCCCAGCTATCGGCGCAGCGAAAAGGAAGCGATGGAGCGAGCCGCCTACTGGCTTGAGCGGGTCAACCTGCACGAATTCGCCAACCGCACCGCCAGTACCTTGGCCTATGGGCAGCAACGCCGCCTGGAGATCGCTCGCTGCATGGTCACGCAGCCAAGCCTGCTGATGCTGGATGAGCCAGCTGCCGGCCTCAACCCGCGCGAAACTCAAGATCTCAAGGAGCTGATCTCCGAGTTGCGAGATAACCACGACCTGACCGTACTGCTGATCGAGCACGACATGAAGCTGGTAATGGATATTTCCGATCATATCGTCGTGATCAACCAGGGCACGCCCCTGGCCGAGGGCACTCCGGAGCAAGTGCGTAACAATCCCGCCGTGATCAAGGCCTACCTGGGCGAAACCTGAGGCATAGATTCCATGCTGTATATGAAAAACGTCTCTACCCACTACGGCAAGATTCAGGCCCTGCACGACGTCAGCCTGGAAGTGGAGCGTGGCGAAATTGTCACCCTGATTGGTGCCAATGGCGCCGGCAAGACCACCCTGTTGATGACGCTGTGCGGCGATCCGCGCGCGACTACCGGCAGCATCCGTTATGAAGGGGAAGAGCTGACCGGCTTGACCACCGCCGAGATCATGCGCAAGGACATTGCCATTGTGCCGGAAGGCCGCCGCGTGTTCTCACGCCTGACCGTGGAAGAAAACCTGAGCATGGGTGGCTTTTTTACCCATAAGGATGATTTTCAGCAGCAGCTGGATACCGCCCTGAGCCTGTTCCCGCGTTTGAAAGAACGCTACCAGCAGCGCGCTGGCACCATGTCCGGCGGCGAGCAGCAAATGCTAGCCATTGGTCGTGCACTGATGAGCAAGCCGCGGCTGTTGCTGCTCGACGAGCCGTCTTTGGGTCTGGCACCCATCATCATCCAGCAGATATTCGAGATTATCGAGCAACTGCGCAGCCAGGGGGTGACCATCTTTTTGGTCGAGCAGAATGCCAACCAGGCGCTCAAGCTGGCGGACCGTGGCTATGTAATGGAGCACGGGCACATCGTCATGCAGGACAGCGGTGAAGCACTATTGTCCGATCCGCAGGTACGCAGCGCTTACCTGGGCGGTTGATGCTCAGGGCAACAGACCCTGATAGGCACAGCCTGTCAGGGTTTGGCCGTCACGAACCAAGCGGGCAGTACGATGAAAATAGTCGCCGCTGCTCTGCTCGAAGCAGGCATCCGGGTATAACCAGACCTCCTGCGAGTCCCCCCGTAACGTCTGAAAGCCTATGGCACTACCCGGTATCTCTTCGGTAATCACCGGTACGGGTAGCGCTATACTGTCCGTGCCCTGATCCAGCCATTGCATACCCGCAGGCCCGATCTGCATCCGCCATTCAAGCCCGTGGCCCACAACCGACCACTGAGTGCGCGCATGGGACTGATCGGCACAGCCACTCGGTTTCTGTTGCAGGCGAATCACTTCCACCGGCTCAACGCCCCCATCAGCCAGGGTGCGCACGGCCATATCCACAAATACCGACTGTCGGCCTGGATGCACCACCTGCTTGAACAACTGTTGGATATTCGCGGAATCAGCTACGGCCATGGCGTTGCTGCCGTCGCAGGGCAGTAACCGGAGTTCTCCAGACTCTGCGGTCAAGATACCCGTTAATCGTTCACCGGGCTCCTGACGCGCTCCCGGCAAGATGGCACAACCGGCGATGGTGAAAACCACCAAAAGCAGGCCAAATCGGGAAAAATTCACATACTTGGAAGACATAAGGCACCTTTGAGCGGAAAACCCTAAAAAAGGGCCATGTGCTTGATCACAAAATCAACAACTGATGGTACCCTCTGCGATGTTAAAGGGGCTACTCTTACACCAACTTCTGAACATTCGTACTTGGGCATCATGAAAACATTAAAAACTCTCTCTGCCGTTTGCTTGTCCCTGGCACTCGCCGCCTGTGCTTCCAAAGCGCCTGAACCAACACCGCCACCACCTCCGCCGCCATCCTGGGCCGAGTCACGCGTTGAGCCGTTGACAGTCCTTGCGGAAAAAGAGGGTTTTGAAGTGGTGCGTGAAGGCGAACAGATTCGCCTGATTATCCCGGTGGAAGGTAACTTCCACCCCAAGCGTACCCTGCTGCTGCCCTCTGGGCTGGTACCCATCAGCAAAGTCGCCAAAGCGCTAAAAGAAGATCCGAACAGTCAGTATGCGGTCATCGGCCACAGCGACAGCACTGGTGAGCAGGAACTGAACCAGAAGTTGAGCCTGGAGCGTGCCCAGGCAGTCGCCAGCATCCTGATGCTGGGCGGTGTCAGCAGCAAGCGTATGAGCCTGACCAGCATGGGTGAAGACCAGCCACGTGCCGACAACAGCACCCACACCGGCCGGATGCTCAATCGCCGCGTGGAAATACTGCTTACCCCCTACCCCACTCGCGTGGCCATGGCCAACTGATCCACCAGCCCCGTCGCAGCTCTGCGACGGGGTCTCTGTTTTATCGCCAGTACCCAGACCTCCGAATGACCTCGCGGCGCAAAGGCCTGCTGCACGCAATCAGCCCGACGCCTGATGGCTCTCCAGGCCTGGCTTGATGGCCACCAGGTTTTCGCACACTACGCTGAATCCACTGATTTTCTTGGCTTCATGTTTGGCGTGTGAGGCCATTTCCGCCAACTGCCCCGGGTCGGTTATGCCATGCCCGCTCGCCGGCAGGAACACGACCCCCACCGATAACTGCAGCAACCCATGATGGCGCCATTGGCCATGCCGGTCCGGCGCGGAAAATCCTTCCGCGGCGAGGTGTTCCGGGCGATAGAAAGCACCACAGAGCTGCTGGAAGCGTTGATCCAGCAGTTGCAAACGCTCGCGCCAGTCAGCACTGCGTAACACCAGCATGAAATCGTCGCCACCTATGTGGCCGACGAAATCGCAACGCGGATCACACAGGCTTTTCAGTATCTGCGCCAGCCCGAGCAGCACCTCATCACCCTTGCCGTAGCCATAAATGTCATTGAATGGTTTGAACGCATCCAGATCGATATAGCACAAGCGGGCGGCTTGACCATTGGCCAGCAAACGCGCCAGACACTCCTGAATCGGAATATTACCGGGCAGCAAGGTCAGCGGATTGGCGTGCCGAGCCTGGCGAAGTTTCAGCTCGGTGATATGCCGCAGTACGTCGATCACCCGACCCAGCCCCGCGTATTTCCCATCACGCAGGATGATGAAATCCTCTTCCATCCTTTGCCGGGCACGGCTGGTCAGCAGCCGGCTGACGCGCTCCAGGCTCTGCTGCACGTCCACTACCAGGTAGTCTCTGTCCATCAGATGCGATATCGGCTTGCGCCCGTGCAACTCGGTGGCAAAAGGCTTGAGCATGGTCTGGCTCAAACTGTGGCAATGCACTGTACCTACCGGCTCGTTGGCATCGTTGAGGATCGCCAGGCTGTTAAGGCTGGCCTGCTGATGAAAGCGCGCCAGTACCTGGCTGACGGTTTCACTCTGATGCACTCCCGGCACGACTATCAGCAGAGAATCAAGCGCCTGTTGCGGCTCCGGAGTCTGCTCGGCATCGCGGCTGGCCAGATGCGCCTGCATTGCCTTCTGGCAGGCGGCCGGCTGGGTTTCCGGGCGGCCCAGCCAGTAACCCTGCACCCAGTCAACGCCCATCTCCTCAAGTACCTGCAGCTCCTCAGTCTGCTCAATACCTTCGGCAATGATGTGCGCTTGCGACGCCTTGGCCAAATTAAGAATCGAGCCGACAAACTCCCGCTTGAGCGGGTCAAGATGAATGCCGTCGATAAAGTGTCGGTCGATCTTGACGAAATCCGGGCGCAATTCCGACCACAGGCGCAGGCTCGAATAGCCCGCGCCCAGATCATCCAGGGCAATACGAAATCCCATCTCCCGGTAATGCACCAGAGCGCTCTGCAACAGCGCGAAGTCATCAATGGGTGCCTGTTCCGTGAGTTCGATAACCACCTGGTCGGGCGTCATGCCGCAGGATTTCAGCATCGCCAGCGTACGACCCGGGTAATGCTGCTTTTCCAGCAGGCTTTCCGGCGACACATTGAGGAACAGGCTACCCGGCAACTGCATGCGGCTAAAGGCGATCACCGCTTTACGCCGGCAAAGCATCTCCAGCTCGGTCAACAAGCCACACTGCCGCGCCGTAGCAAACAAGGTCAGCGGCGAATGCAGAGAACTATTGGACGGGCCACGGCTTAACGCTTCATAACCGACGATGCGTTGCTGAACCATAGATACGATAGGCTGGAAAAGAACCGACACTGCCTCCTCCCGCAGGATAGACAGCAGAGCCTGATGTTGTTCATTGAGAGTCATTGGAGTACCGGCAGAATGAAAACGGCCCGCTCTGCATCACTACGGGTACCGAGCTAGCGAAAGGCCACAAACAGCCATGCCATGCTGAACGGCGAATATGACAACCAGATGACAGCAGCCACGAGTACCAGCCGGTTTTGCCGTTTGCCCGCCAGGCAGCGGTCGGCTGCCTGGCGTCAATAGATCCCCGCTAGCTTAAAGCCAGGTGAGCCCGATACTGATAATGATCCCGGTGATCACCAGCAGCATCAGGCAATAGCCCATGATGTCCTTCGCCTTGAGCCCGGCTATCGCCAGTACCGGCAAAGCCCAGAAGGGTTGCAGCAGATTGGTCCAGGCATCACCCCAGGCCACAGCCATTGCCACGCGCGGAATGCTGGCACCCAGCTCCTGCGCTGCAGGCAACATCACCGGGGCTTGCACAGCCCATTGCCCACCACCGGAGGGCACAAATATGTTCACCAGCCCTGCGCTGATAAAGCTCCAGAACGGCAGACTTTCGGCGCTGGCCAGCGAGACAAACGCAGCGGAAATGCTCGCCGCCAGCCCCGAGGCGGTCATCACGCCCATGATGCCGGCGTAGAACGGAAACTGAATGACGATACCTGCACCGCCTTTCACCGCTTCATTCAAGCTGTTCAACAAACGGCGTGGGGTCTGGTGCAGGATGATCGCCAGAAACAGGAACATGAAATTGACAATATTCAGGTTCAACCCGCCTTCATTGATAAAATACTGAACGATGTAAGCCAGACCGGCAAAGCCGACCAGCCAGGCCAGAATTCGGCTGTTCTCCAGATGCTCGGCCGGGCGACTGATGACGATCTGATCATCAGCGTTATCCTCAAGAATCTTGGGATCCACATAAACACTGTCCTTTTCCTCGGGCAGCATCAGACGATTCACCGTTGGCACGACGATAAACAGCGCTACTACGATGGCCAGGTTGAAGAACGCAAAAATGGTCTCGCCGGTACCGATAATGCCGATGGTGCTTTCACTAAAGTGCCCATCGGTGGCGATGACCAGCGGAATGGAGCCTGCCAGCCCACCATGCCAGACAATAAAGCCCGAGTAGGCGCTGGCTATCAGCAGCGGATAATGCACGCGGATCTGGCGCGCCAGCGCTTTGGCAAACAGCGCACCTACTACCAGACCAAAACCCCAATTGATCCAGCTGGCGATTAACGCGACAAAGGTCACCAGCACAATTGCTTGCCCTGGTGTCTTCGCCAGGGAGGCCAGACGGTCGAGAATATTGCGCACCAGCGGCGTGCTGGCCAGCATAAAGCCGGTCACCAGCACCAGCAGCATCTGCATGGAGAAGCTCAACAGATCCCAGAAGCCCTGCCCCCACATCTGAATAACCGCCATGGGTCCATGCCCCTCAAAGATCATGGCTGCGGCAAACGCCACCAGGGTCAATATCAGCACAAAGATAAAAGGGTCTGGCAGGTAGCGATCCACCAGTTTAACCAAGGGTCTGGCTGCGCGATCAAGCATGTGGGTGTCCCCGTTTTTTATATGATTATGCTGGCCCTGCCTCGACATTTTGCGCCACAGTAACCAGATAAGGCCGATCCTAGCAGCAGATCAAGCCCTTGATAGAACATAGCTGCTGCTGGGTCGTTTGTCTCAGGAATCCCATCTCCGCTATCGCGTTATTTCTCGGGCTATACTTACCCCGTTGTAATGCCTTAGCGGCCCCAGCCATCCTGTGGAGACTCATGACTGAATCCAGTACCAATAGCCCCCAATTCGATAACAGCTACGTGTTGTTGCCGGCGCTTTTCTACAGCAAGCAAACGCTCGCGCCGGTAAAGGCACCCGCCCTGATTCGCATCAACCATGCGCTCGCCGACCAGCTTGGCATCTCCGCCGACTGGCTGGAGTCACCATCTGGATTGCAGGTGCTGGCGGGCAATGAAGTAGCACCCGGATCGCTGCCAATCGCCACGGCCTATGCTGGCCACCAATTCGGCGGCTGGAATCCGCGCCTGGGGGACGGCCGTGCGACACTTCTGGGTGAGGTGATAGGCAAGGACGGCCAGCGTTACGATATTCAGCTCAAGGGCGCCGGACGCACTGCTTACGCCCGTGGCGGCGATGGCCGTTCGCCGCTGGGACCGGTGCTGCGCGAGTACGTGATCAGCGAGGCCATGGCCACGCTAGGCGTACCTACCTCGCGCAGCCTGGCCGCGGTGACAACGGGCGAGTACGTCATGCGCGAGGGAATGCTGCCGGGCGGCATCCTCACCCGCGTCTGCAGTAGCCACATTCGCATCGGCACCTTTCAGTTCTTCGCCGGGCAGAATAACCATGAGGCAGTAAAGACTCTGGCTGACCATGTCATCGCCCGGCATTATCCGCAAGCCGCGGAGGCCCAGCGACCCTACGCCGCGCTCCTGCGCGCGGTGATTGCCCGGCAGGCGGAGCTGATTGCGCAGTGGCAACAGCTGGGCTTTATCCATGGCGTAATGAACACCGACAATATGCTGGTCTCCGGCGAAACCATTGACTACGGCCCCTGCGCCTTTATGGACAACTATCACCCCAACACCGTCTACAGCTCGATCGACTCCGGTGGACGCTACGCTTACGGCAACCAGCCGGGTATCGGCCAGTGGAATCTGGCCTGGCTGGCACGCGCGCTGCTGCCCTTGATCGACGCGGATGAAGACCTTGCGTTGCAGGAAGCCCAACAGGCGATTGATGATTACGTGCCCCAGTACCAGCGCGCCTATGACCAGATCATGGCCGGCAAGATCGGGCTAAGCCAGGCTGATACCGAGAGCAAAGCCTTGGTAGAAGAGCTATTGCAACTCATGGCTGCGGCGAATGCCGACTACACCCTGACCTTCCGCCGTTTGGCCGAGCTTGCTGCACCGGGCGAATACGAGGGCGACAGCGTAGCCGAGCTTGCCGAGTTGCCGGCGAGTCTCTCCCACTGGATCACCGAGTGGGAAGCGCGATTAGACAGTGACCCGGCCGATGCGCGTGAGCGCCAGCAGCGCATGCTGCGCTTGAACCCTGCGTATATCCCACGCAACCATCTGGTCGAAGAGGTAATCAGGGCGGCCGTGGATGACCATGATCTGCAGCCATTCCATCGCCTGGTGGAGCGCCTGGCGGAGCCCTTCCGGTTTGATGCCGCCGATGACCGCTACGCCACTCCACCCACACCAGAGCAGGTGGTAGCTCGCACCTTCTGCGGCACATGAGAATGCCCCTGTAACAATTCTAAGTTCAGGCTGACGGACCACGCGTACCCTGCTGCAGGCTCTCCAGCCAGGCAGGGTCGAATTGATACTGGTCAATCGACAGTCCCATTTCCAGCATCGCCTGGCGATGCTGGTCAACCTGCCCACCGAGATCATTCAATGCCTGCGGGTTGCCATCCAGTCTGTGCATTTCGGCCAACCCCAGATGATAGAAGCGCAGCAGCTTCATGGCCGCTGGCGAACCGGTTCTGACCCCCGCCTCCACCTGATGCATGGCATTGGTTATTTTCATCAGGCTACGCTTGAGCTGCCAGCCATACGCCGCCGACGCCATCCACGGCTGGGTCCAGAACACATTCCGTACCAGTGCGACAGAGATTGCCAGCCCCAGCAGCACGCCGCCCAGGTTCCAGCGAAAATTACTGTCTTGCGCACTGCCAAACAGTGCCACCGCAATAGCTGACAGGGACATCGCCAATACCCCAAACACCAAAGCCACAATGAGCGTGCTCTTGCGCGTTTGCTGGCGATACTGCTGCGGATCAAGACGGCGTATTTCAAACACCTGAGCAACCCTCGGCGATCCCGGTCCAAACGATGTCTACTTGCAACGCTGTCATGCCAGCCACCTCCAGTTTTTTCTGCAACGAACGCACCCTGCTCCTGATGCAGCCCGCTCCCATAGTAACCGCCTTGAGACACCCCGTCTGAATGGTTATTCTGGAGCGTCAAAAGGTGCCCATTCCGGCGCCAGGCAAATATGACGAGGAGAGTACGGGTGGCTGAAGAAATCAAGGAACAGATTCTGTATGGCTTACCCCATTCCCTTTATACCGGTATCGCCCGCAGCTACCTGCGCACCCAGGGCATCCCCTTTCGCGAAGTGTCCAGCCACCATCCTGATTTTGCCCGACATATCAAACCGATTATCCAGCGCAGCATCGTCCCGGTGCTGGTTACCCCGGCCGGCGAGATCATTCAGGACAGCCTGGATATCATCGATCACTTCGAGCAAAAGCAGCCGCGCTATCCGGCTTACCCTGACACCCCGCTGCAGCGCATTCTGGCCGTCCTGATCCAGTACTACGGCAGCCAGAGCCTGCTGCGGCATGCCATGCATTACCGCTGGTCTTATCTTGAACAACAACAGAATTTTCTCTACGACGCCTTTTCCAACGGCGCCCCACCCGGAGTCGCCGAGACGCTAATGCAGCGAATGCAGTCCTACCTGCCCGGTCTTGGCGTGACCGCAGACAGCATTCCTCAGATAGAAGCCTCTTATCATGAGCTATTGGCCGTTCTTAATCGGCACTTCAGCGAGCACCCGTTTGTGTTTGGCGGTCGCCCGAGTGTTGCGGACTATGGCCTGATCGGCCCTCTGTTCGCGCATCTGGGTCGTGACCCGGCGCCCGCTGGCGTGATGAAGCGCGAGGCGCCGCGGGTATATCGCTGGGTGGAGCGCATGCTCGCGCCTGGGCTGGATGCGGTGGAATTTCCTGACTACGGCACCGCGTGGATAGCCGAGGATGCCATTCCAGAAACCCTCAAGGCGCTACTGCACCTTATGGCCCGGGACATGCTGCCAGAGCTGACCGACAAATTGGCCTATCTCGACGCCTGGGTCAGCGAGCACCAACCCGCGGACGGTGAAGCGGTATCGGCCAAACCACATCAACGCATGATCGGCCAGGTGCATACGCATTTTCGCGGCGTGCCGGTCACAGCGGGGGTGGAACCTTATTTGCTCTATATTCTGCGCCGGGCGACAGCGGTGCTGGCCGACTTGAACGAAACCGATCGTCAGCGCGTATCAACCGCGCTGACCCAGGTCGGCCTGCTTGAGGCAGTACCGCAGCCCAGCAGCTACTCCGTAGGCCGGCGCAACCATATTGAGGTCTGGGAACGCCAATAACGCAACAGAACCGCGTCAGACAGTCCTAATCCCAGGGCTGCCCTTTGGTCCGTTCCACGCGCTTGGCGCGCTGATGCATTGCCGCTTTCGCCAGCATGTTGGCGCTGACTGGAGCGGTCAGGAACAGGAAGATAGTGATCAGCAGTTCGTGCATGCTCAGCCCCTCCCCCCGCGAACTGAAATAGATCAGCGAGCCGATTACCAGGGCCCCTACGCCGAGCGTCGTGGCTTTAGTTGGGCCATGCAGACGCATGAAGAAGTCAGGTAGTTTCCACAAGCCGATCGAGCCGATCAGCGCGAAGAGACTACCCAGCAGAATCAGCGAAGCAACAATCCATTCCACCGCGGTTGCGCTATGAATCGCCTCTAGCATGTCAGCTCCCCGCTCGGCTGGTTATTCGGCTTTCTATTCAATGATGTCACCCCGCAGCAGGTGCTTGGCGATCGCCACTGTGCCGACAAAGCCCATCACTGCAATCAGCAGTGCTGCCTCAAAAAACAGATCAGAATCCAGATACAGACCCAACAGGATGATCAGTGCGATGGCGTTGATATACAGCGTATCCAGCGCCAGGATGCGGTCTGGCAGGTCCGGGCCCTTGAGCAGACGCAGCATGTTCAGCACCACTGCCACGGCCATGATGCACAGGCAAAGTAGAATTACGGAGTGGAGCACTGGAAGACCTCCATGAGCGGCCGCTCGTAGCGCTGTTTGATGGTTTCAATCAGTTCCTGCTCATCGGCCACATCCAGGCCGTGAATCAGCAGTGTTTTGCGATCATCGCTGATGTCCGAAGACACAGTGCCAGGCGTCAGCGAGATGGTACTGGCGAGCAGGTGAATGGCAAAGTCGTGGGTCAGTTCAACCGGGTACTCCACAAAGGCAGGCCGTAGCTTGCTGCTGGGCCCAAGGATCAGTTTGGCCACATCCAGATTGGCCATGAGAATATCGCCCAGTACCCGCAGGGTAAAACGCAGCAATACCAGCGGCTTGTGTAACCTCGGTGGGTCTGGCCAGAACACATGGGTGATCAGCGGAATACCCCAGGCCAGAAAGAAGCCCATGATCAGCGTGCCAGCAGAGAGATCGTTCATGATCAGCTGCCAAACCACGACCAGAAACAGACTCAGCCAGGGGTGCGGCAAAAGGGTTCTGCGCGTTGTCATGGCTGACCTCCTGGCGCGAATGACTGCAGGGTCAGCACCTGCTGAATGTACTCATCCGGGTTAAGCAACTGCGCCGCCGTGGCATTCAGGTACTCCAGTACGGGCGCGGCAAAGACCACCAGCAACGGGCTCGACACCAACAACGCCAACATCGCTGTCATGCGCAGCGGATCCAGCGGCTCTCCGGCATCGGGCGCCGCATCGCGACGCCAGAACAAGGTACTGCCGGCGCGGCTTAGCGCGACCAGAGTGACCAGACTACTGCCTAACACAATCGCGTAGAGCCAGCCGGCCAACATGCCGCTGCCTGCGGCGCTGAGTAACAGCAGTTTACCGATAAATCCTGATAGCGGCGGCATCCCTGCAACGGATACAGCGGCGACAAAGAACACGCCACTGAGCATCAACGAGCCGGGCATCTCCGGGCCTGGCACCAGACGAGATGCGAAGCGCGGCCCGCGCAAGCGGCTGATAATGCCAGCAAACAGGAACAACCCACCGCTGATCCAGGTGGTGTGCATCAGATAATACAGACTGGCCGCCAGCGCTTCCTGAGTGCCGATCGAAATGCCCGCCAGCAGCGTGCCAACTGAAACGACTACCAGATAGGCTACCAGGCCATTAAGACTGCTGGCGGCCAATGCGCCGATGGCGCCCATCGCAATGGTGATCAACGCGATTGGCCAGAGCCAGTCTTGAGCCATGAAGGCCAGCATGCCGGCATCGTCGCCGAACATCAGTGTGTAGACGCGCAAAATCGAATACAGGCCGACCTTGGTCATCACCGCAAACAGGGCTGCCACCGGGGCGCTGGCTGCGGAATAGGCTTTCGGCAGCCAGAAGTACAGCGGAAAGATCGCCGCCTTGAGCCCGAACACCACCAACAACAGCATGCCCGCAGCACCCACCAAGGGGGCATCGGCGACTGGCACTTCGGCGATCTTGACCGCCAGATCTGCCATGTTCAGCGTGCCGGTCACGCCATACAAGGTACCCACCGCAATCAGGAACAGCGCCGAGCCAAACAGATTGAGCAAAACGTAATGCAGCCCGGCCCTGACCCGCGACGACCCAGCGCCATGCAACAACAAGGCATAGGAGGCAATCAGCAGAATCTCGAAGAAGACGAACAGGTTAAACAGGTCGCCGGTCAGAAATGCGCCGTTAATGCCCATCAGCTGAAACTGGAACAGTGCGTGGAAGTTGCGACCCAACCCGTCATCACCGCGCAACGCGTACAGAATCGCGCCGACCGCAAGGACTGCAGTGATCAACAGCATCAGCGCGGCCAAGCGATCTACCACCAGCACGATGCCAAAGGGTGGCATCCAGTTGCCGGCGGCATACACGCCAATACCTTCACCCGCCTGACTCATCAGGATCAACGCCAGGGGGACCTGCAAAATGGTCGCGCCCAGAGACAGGCTGCGCTTGACCGACATCTGGCTGCGCGCAATCAGCAACAGCACAGCGCCCATGAACATCGGCACCAATATGGGCAACACCGGGAGGTGGTTCATCCGCGGTCTCCCTTGCCGTCAACATGGTCACTGTCGAGCTCGCCCTGACCACGTAGCGCCAGTACCAGCGCAAACGCAGTCATCGCGAAACCGATCACGATAGCCGTCAGTACCAGTGCCTGTGGCAGCGGGTCGGCATGTTCAGCGGCGCGGCCGATAACGGCGGGCATGCCGGTATTCAGGCGACCCATGGCGAACAGGAACAGATTGACCGCATAGCTGATCAGCGTCAGGCCAACCACCACGGGAAAGGTTCGGGCACGTAGCAAAAGGTACACACCGCAGGTAGTCAGCAGGCCCAGCGTCAGGGCATATAGCAGTTCCATCAGTCGGCCTCCTGGGTTGCGCGGCCGGTAGAGAGTTTGCCCAGATTGGCCAGAATCAACAATGTCGCTCCTACCACCGTTAGATACACACCCAGATCGAAGAGCATGGCGGTCGCCAGCTCGGTCTTGCCGATCAAGGGGATATTGAAATAACCGAATGAGCTGGTCAGGAACGGATAACCCCAGAACAGGCTACCCAAACCAGTCAAGCCAGCAATAATCACGCCCCAACCGGCAAGGTGGTGATAGTTCACACCCCAACGTTCGGTGGTCCATTTCTCGCCACTGGCCACGTATTGCAGAATCAGCGCCACGGCGGTGATCAGCCCGGCAATAAAGCCGCCACCGGGCAGGTTATGACCGCGCAGGAAGATATAGGCCGAGACCATCAGCGCCAGCGGCAGTATCACCTGGGACAGATTAACCAGCATGAACGGATGGGCATCCTTGCTCCAGGGCCGGCCCAGCGCATCGGTGTCCGGTATGCGCAAGCGCAGACCGTCAATCAGCGCATAGATAGCAACGCCCGCGATGGCCAGCACCGTGACCTCGCCGAGGGTATCGAAACCGCGGAAATCAACCAGAATCACATTGACCACGTTGGTACCGCCGCCACCGGACACGCTGTTTTCCAGGAAATAGCCGGCGATGGTTTCATACGGCCGGGTCATAACCGCAAAGGACAGAGCCGACACCAGCAAGCCGGCCATACCCGCCAGCCCCAGATCGCGAGTGCGACGCAGGCCGGAGGACTCTGCAGGGGTCAGCCGCGGCAGGAAAAACAACGCCAGCATCAGCAGAATGATGGTCACCACCTCCACTGACAGCTGCGTCAGGGCCAGATCAGGAGCAGAGAAGCGGGCGAATGCCAGCGCCACAAACAACCCGACCACACTGAGCATGACCAAGGCGACCAAACGCTGCTTATGCCAGATCACCGTGGCCACCGCGGCAATCATCAGCATCAAGGCACCGACGGCGGTGACCCCGTCCACCGGGCTCAGCGCCACGTCGCCGCGTAAGGATGGCAATTGCAGCAACCAATAACCGCTGACGACCAACGCCGCAGACAGCATCCAGGCCAGATAACGTTGCAAGGAGGCGTTTTCCAGCAGCAGGGTGAACTGCCCAGCCTTGCGTACCAGCCCTTGCACCACCTCCTCGAACACCAGTTTGCCGTCCCGCTCGGGCAGTCGCTCATAGAGTTCGAACACGCGGCCGCGCTTGGCATAGAGCAAGATGCCCAGCCCCAGCGCCACAATGCTCATGATCAACGGCAGGTTGAAACCATGCCACATGGCCAGGCTGTAATAGGGCAACTCACCGCCAATGGTCGCGCTCGCCGCCACTGCCAGCAAGCTGCCGACGGTAAAGGCCGGTAACAGCCCCACCAGCAGACACAGGGCCACCAGGATCTCGACCGGCACCTTCATGTAGCGCGGCGGCTCGTGCGGCGGATACTTGGGCAGGTTGAAGGGTTTGCCGTTGAAGAACACATCGTGAATAAAGCGCAGCGAATAGGCCACCGAGAAGATCCCGGCCAGAGTCGCGACCAGCGGAATCACCCAGCTGAAATCTCCGAACTGATTCTGCTCCAGGGTCTCGGTGAAGAACATTTCCTTGCTCAGGAAGCCGTTAAGCAGCGGCACGCCCGCCATCGCCGAGGCGGCGACCATTGCCAGCGTCGCGGTGTGTGGCATGAATCGCCACAGACCATTGATACGGCGCATATCCCGCGTACCGGTCTCATGATCAATGATCCCGGCAGCCATAAACAGCGAGGCTTTGAAGGTCGCGTGGTTGATGATATGGAATACCGCAGCGACCGCCGCCAATTGCGTGTCCAGACCAAACAGCAGCGTAATCAGGCCGAGGTGACTGATGGTCGAATAGGCCAGCAGGCCTTTGAGGTCATGCTTGAACAATGCCGTACAGGCACCGACCAACAGCGTGATCATGCCGGTGACACTGACCAGGAAGAACCATAGATCGGTATCGGAGAGTGCCGGATAGAACCGTGCCAACAGAAACACCCCGGCCTTGACCATGGTCGCCGAGTGCAGATAGGCCGAAACCGGCGTTGGCGCCGCCATGGCGTGGGGTAGCCAGAAATGGAAAGGGAACTGCGCGGACTTGGTAAAGGCGCCTAGCAGAATCAGCACCAGCACCACCGGATACAAAGCATGGCTGCGGATCAGATCACCCGCAGCCAGCACATCGGTGAGCTCATAGCTGCCCACCATCTGGCCCAGCAGCAGCACGCCAGCCAGCAGCGCCAAGCCACCGCCGCCGGTGACCGCCAACGCCATGCGTGCGCCTTTGCGCGCATCCGTGGAGTGCGACCAATAGCCGATCAGCAGGAACGAGGACAGGCTGGTGAGCTCCCAGAAAAACATCATCAACAGCATGTTTTCCGACAGCACCACGCCGAGCATGGCCGCCATAAATAACAGCAGGAAGGCGAAGAAGCGGCCCATCGGATCGCGTTTTGACAGGTAATAGCGCGCGTAGAGAATAACCAGAATGCCGATCCCCTGGATCAGCAGCGCAAAGAGGAATCCCAGGCCGTCCAACCGAAAACTCAGATTCAGCCCAATCTGGCTCAGCCAGGGCCAACTCTGCACCACTACGCCGCCGTCAAACACGACCGGAGCCAGTTCCCATAGCAGGAACAGGCCAATCACCGGGGCCAGCATAGTGGCCAACGCACATAGCGAGCGGCCATAGCGGAC
Source organism: Halopseudomonas laoshanensis (assembly GCF_008365385.1). Classification (GTDB taxonomy): domain Bacteria; phylum Pseudomonadota; class Gammaproteobacteria; order Pseudomonadales; family Pseudomonadaceae; genus Halopseudomonas; species Halopseudomonas laoshanensis. The sequence continues at coordinate 228,028 of NZ_QOVF01000002.1, forward strand.
GGTCAACAAAGGTAACAAACTCCCCAACAGGGGAAGCAATACAATCAGCGCCAGGGTCATGCAGGACTTACTCCATCAATGGCCTTTCAGGCTTCTTACATGCTGTTGGTCGGGACTCATGGCCCAGGACAAGCGGTCCATTATCCACACACAGCCTTGCACTGTCATGAATTCAGCCAATAGATTGAATATCCACATATTACTCTTGCGCTTTTTCGGTTTGATCCATCCCTTGATCCAAGCCCTGATCCTTGGCGCGCTCGAGAGCGTCCCCGAGCGGTCCAACCTGGGGCCTGACGCCGGCCATATGCCCCGCCCGGGATATGGCATGGGCCGCCAATGGCGCGGTGACCAGCAACACCGCGATCGCCAGTAGCGTCTCGACCCAGGCGATTCCGCCGGTGGCGAATAACACTCCAAGCAATATCAAGATCGCGCCAAGTGCGCCCGCTTTGCTCGCCGAATGCATACGCGTATAGGCATCAGGCAGCCGCCAGACACCGAGAGCGCCGAGCAGACTGAACAAGGCGCCGAGCAATATCAAAACGGATGCGGCCAGGGCGAGGAATTCATTCATCGCTCGCCTCCTTCGTCCTGCGGCGGCTGACAATCCGGTGGCCGGCAATCCGGGGGCCGGCCTCCCGGCTGGCCATGGGGATGATCGCTACTATGCGTACCGGTGAATAACAGCGCGAAAGCAACGCTACCAAGGAAGCTGACAATCGCCAACACAATGGCCACATCCAGCAGGACCGCCTGCTCACTCATCAGCGCCAACACGGCTACCCCGGCGACACCGATCATGGTCAGGGCATCCACCGCGACCGCCCGATCCGGCCTGCTCGGCCCGACCAACAGACGCCACATGACCAGCAGCGTACTGATCACCAACATGCCGCCTGCCAGCGGCAGCACCCAGCCAGCTCCCGCCAATATCACAGTCATGTTTCCGCTCCCAACGGCTGCACCCAGCGCAATAAGCGTCGTTCTATCTCGCCGATGGCAGCGATAACGGCATCGGCCGAGCGGGTATCCAATACATGCACGAACATATCCCCGGTAGTTGCGCGGTAGTCGAGGGCCAGGGTACCCGGCGTCAGCGTCAGCAAGCAGCCCAGCAGCGTGATCAGGCGTTTGTCACGGCTATGCACCGGAACGCGCACGACCGCAGGTTCGATCTGGTAGCGCGGGTTCAGCACAATCTTGGCCACATCTAGCGAGGCGCGGAATATCTGGTAGGTGAACCAGGGCACGAAGCCCAGCCCTGCCTCTATGCGCAGTGCATACAGTCGGCTGGCATGATGGAACAACCCACAGAGTCTGAATATCGGATAGAGCGCAACGAAGGCGATCAGCCAATACAGCGGGCTCAGCGTCGCCACAACGGCGGCCAGCAGGGTAGCGAGCAATACATGCACAGTCACCATCACTCGGCCCTCCCTTCCAGCAGGCGCTCATCCGGCAACTGCAGATAAGCCGGGGCTTCAATTAACTGCGTCGACGCCGCCATGGCGTACTCCATGACCGGCCCGGCGCCGAGACCAATAGCCACAGTAATCAACGCCAATACCGTAACCGTGACCCAGGCCCCACGCGGCCCGTTCCCCGATACCCCGAGCAGTTGCGGATGCGGATGCGCCTTGAGGAAGCTCTCATTCCAGATCTTGCTCATCGACAATAAAGTGAATATGCCAGTGAACAGCGCGAAGAACGCGGCGACCCATACGCCGGCTTCCAGGCTCGCCTTGACCAGCACGAACTTCGCCCAAAAGCCGGACAAAGGCGGTATACCAGCCAGCGACAATGCCGGAATGGCGAACAGAATCGCCAGCATCGGTGTACGCCCGTACAACCCGCCCATGGCGGCCAATCGCTCGGAGCCGGTGATACGCGCAGCGATGCCGCCGACGAAGAACAGATTGGCTTTGACCACAATATGGTGGATCAAATAAAACACCGCGCCCGCCAGCGCTATGGGCGTGGCCAACGCCAGGCCGAGAACCATGTAGCCAACCTGGCTGACAATGTGAAACGACAGTATGCGCCGCACTTCGGTCTGCGCCGCAGCCCCCAGCACACCGATGATCATGGTCGCGCAGGCCACCCACAACAGCACGGAATGCACCACACCCGGTTCCGGCCAGAGCAGCGTAACCAGACGAATCAACGCGTACACCCCGACCTTGGTCAGCAGCCCGGCAAAGAGCGCCGAGACAGGCGTCCAGGCCACGTGATAACTGGCAGGCAACCAGCCGAACAGCGGGAACAGCGCAGCCTTGATCGAGAATGACACCAACATCAGAATCACGCCCAACCAGGCGCCATCACTAGCTTCCTCGGCGCGGAACAGCAGCGCCAGCTCACCCATGTTCAAAGTGCCGGTGGCGCCGTAGACCAACCCGGCAGCGAGCAGAAACAGCAAGGTCGCCAGCATATTCAAAACCAGGTAGGTCATGGCGCCGGACAAACGCCGCTCACCTCCGCCCAGCGCGATCAGCGCAAACGAGCCAATCAGCAGGACTTCAAACCAGACATACAGGTTGAAGACGTCAGCAGTAATGAAGGCACCACAGATGCCGGCCAGCAGGCCCTGCACAAACAAATGCGCATCTCGCAGGAAATTCGCCGGCATCGGCTGCCGGAAGCAGTAAACCAGTGTGGCCAGACCAATCACCCCGGTAATTGCGACCATCACCGCAGACAACCGGTCGATCACCAGGCTGATGCCGTATGGCGCGACCCAACCACCCATCTGCGCGCTCAACACCCTACCCTCGGCCGCGAGCACCACCAGATAGACCCCGGTCAGCACCAGCATCAGCGCGCCAGTCAAACTAAAAGCCGTAACCCAGGCGTGATGGCGCTTACCCAACAAGGCCAGGAGCAAGGTGGTTAACGGAATAAGGATCGGCAGCACGATAAGCGTGTTCATGCCTTGCCCTCCTCGTCCTGCGGCGGGCGCTGCTCTTCATCCTCATCGGGTGCCGGCTCCTCGGTTACCTGACTGACCCGATCGGTGTCTTTGTCACCGTGTAACTCGTGGGTCCGCTTGAGCACCGCGAGAGCAAATACAAACAGAGCGAAACCGATAACGATAGCCGTCAGTACCAAGGCCTGCGGCAAAGGGTTAGCCGCATCAGGTATACCTTGACCAGCAAAGGTAAAAGCCGCCTCGCTGCCGGAAAAACGGCCCGCACTGAGCACGCCAAGATTGATCGCGTTACCCAGTACGGCGATACCCAGCACCACCCGCATCAGGTGCCGATCCAGCATCATCCATACCCCCAGCGCGGCCATGATGCCCGCGGTAATGGCGCCGACCCATTCCATCAGGCAGCCCTCCCGATCAGATTGCGCACCATATGCATGACCGAGCCGAAAACCGTCAGAAATACCCCGACATCAAACAACAGGGGCGTGCCCAACTTCAGCCCGAAGGGTTCAATCCAGAACCCGGTCATAAAGGCTGACGCCGAGACCAGACCAAATAACCCGGCACCCACCGCGCAGGCCAGGCCCAGGCCAATTATCGTGGTGGGTGCAATACGCGACAGCCCGCGTTGGATACCACGACCGAAGGTCACCACCATCAGGGTGAAACCTGTGGCCGCGACCAGGCCGCCGATAAAACCGCCACCGGGCAAATTGTGCCCGCGCCAGAGGATGGCCAGCGAGACCACTAACAAAATGGTCGCCAGCGGGCGCATACCCTGGCGCAGCAAAATTGAACCAAACTCCGGCAGCCCCTGCGGCTTCTGCTCTTGCACCTGCCCAGCACCCAGTAGTGTCGACGCCGCGAGGGCGGCAATCGCCACCACCAGAATCTCGCCCAAGGTATCCACCGCACGAAAATCCACCAGAATCACGTTAACCACATTGCTGCCATAACCAGCAGGCAAGCTGTTGGCTAGGAACCAGTCAGCCAGATCACCCGGCAGCGGCTGACTGACCGCTGTCATGATCAACAGACTGACAGCCAAGCCAAAGAGTACCGCCACCCCGGCATGCCAGATGTTGGTACCCAGCCCGTTGTCGCCGCTGGCCGGAACCATCGGCATGCGCCTTAGTACCATGGCCAGGAATACCACGGTGAGGGTTTCCACCATCAGCTGCGTCAACGCCACATCCGGCGCATTGATCGAAACAAAAAACAATGCCAGACCCAGACCGCTGGCACCCAGCGAGGCCACCAGAGCCAGGCGGCCAGCCATAAAGGCCGCGCCGGCTGCCCCACCCAATGCCAACATGCAGCCGATCACTCCTGGCAGCGAAACCTCGGATAACGCATGACCATCGAACGGCTGCGCCTTCATCAATAGCAGCCCGCCAAGCACACTGATGCTGACCACCAGGGTCATTAACGCCATATGCAACCGCAGGGAGCCATGCTGAAACAGCCCGGCGACCGAACTGGCGAACTGAAACACGCGTTTGAGTGACTTGTCCCAGAGCAGGTCGCCACTAAACCGCCAGACGCTACCCAGCCGGCCGGCCAAAGCGCGAACCTTGTCGGCGCGGAAGTAGAACACTGTGCCCAGCCCCAAGGTCAACGCACTAGCGATGAGCGCTGGCGTGATGCCGCCCCACAAATAGAGTTTCACATCTACTTCACCGCTGGCCGCTGCCTGCACCGCAGTATTCACCAGCCAGGTTTCCGGCCATTGATTCCAGGCGCCCAGGCCAAATCCGCCGACCGCCAGCAACAGTGGCCCAGCCAGCATAAAGGGGCCAACTTCGTGGGGCTGAGCATCCCAGCTACCCCGCGCGCCAAAGAAGGTTTTGAAAAAAATCAGACCTGCGGCGGCGACCAGCAGAGCATTGGTTACGACCATTACCAGCGTCACTGTCCAGCCAATCGTGCCCATTTCGATCAGCCCGGCGTACTTGAATTCCTTGGCGATAAAGCCAAAGAAAGGGGGCAACCCTGCATTGGAAAAGGCAGCAAGGCCCACGGCAATGCCCGTCAGCGGCATGAGCGCGAAGAGCCCGCCAAGCCGGCGAATATCCCGCGTGCCGGTCGAGTGATCTATCGCACCGACGGCCATAAACAGCGCCCCCTTGTAGAACGAATGCGCAACCAGATACAGCACGAATGCCTGCAAGCCGTAACTGGTGTTGGTACCGATCAGCATGGTCAGCTGACCCAGCACGGTGACCGTGGTGTAGGCGAGCATGCGTTTGAGATCATACTGACGGATCGCCAGAACCGCGCCGAGCAATGCGGTCAATGCCCCCAGCGTAATCAGCACCGTACTCCAGCCCAACCCGCCGCCCAGCGTCGGGTTAAGCCGGGCCAGCAGGTAGATGCCGGCCTTGACCATGGTTGCCGAATGCAAATACGCGGACACCGGCGTAGGCGCATTCATCGCGTTGGGGAGCCAGAGGTGGAACGGGAACTGCGCGGACTTGGTAAAACAACCAATCAGCACCAGCACCATGATCGCTGGAAACAAAGCATGGGCCTGTACCAGCTCGGCCTGCAACTGGGAGAACTGCCAGGTATCAGCGGCAATGCCCAGCAGCACCAACCCGGCCAGCAGCGCCAAGCCGCCACCGCCGGTGATCAGCAACGCCTGCAGGGCTGCACGCCGTGAGGCCGGCTTTTCATGGTTGAAACTGATCAGCAGGTAACTGGCAATACTGGTCAGCTCCCAGAACACGAACATCGCGATCAGGTCATCGGCCAGCACCAGCCCGAGCATGGCCATCATGAACACCAACAGGTAGGCGTAGAAGCGGCCGAGCTGCGGATGACCGTGCAAGTAGGCGCCGGAGTACATCACTATCAGGCTGCCGATACCGGTGATCAGCAGAGCGAACAGCAGCGCCAGCCCATCCAGACGTAATCCCAACGCCACATCGAGAACCGGCACCCAGGCCCAGCTCTCGAAGATCGCGCTGCCGCCCGCCACCTCGGGGATCTGCAGTGCAAACCAGGTGAAACAGGCAGCGGGCACTATCGCCAACAGCAGACCCGCATGACCTTTTGAAAGACGCCATACAAAAGGTGCGCACAAGCCGTTGATCAGTATGGCCAGCAGGCAGGCCAACATATCAACAGCGTCCTGTCAGGTGTGGATGGGGCATGAACAATGCGCTCCGGCAATCGTCGATACTTTTTAATCTACACACTTGGAACAGCCAGGAACATATTGACAGACACGCTCAATTCAAGAGCTGCGTCCTGTAGAAAGGGACAGATAAATAAGAAGAAAAATGCAGAGGGCTCGTAGCAATTTGAATCAAATTGCCCGAAAAAGAGGCCTTTCGAGCGTTTGTTCCTGCCGGCTCACTCAAGCTAAAGCGCTTATCCGAGCCGGCCACGGGTAACCATCAATTGGCAAACAAGCTTATTTGCTGACGCGCGATTCGCCGTTTACGGTGAGAACGCGAACGCGATCGCCTGGTGCGAAAGTCACATTATCAACCGCTTCCTGAACAAAGGCGCGAGTCTGGCCATCGTCTTCGGTAACGGTAATCTCAACGCCTTGGCTGCGGGTCACACCCTCTTCTGTGGCCGCACCGGCCATACCACCGACCACGGCGCCAATAACCCCGGCAATCATGCTGCCACGGCCACCGCCCACCGAGCTGCCGGCGATACCACCTACTGCAGCGCCTGCGGCTGGCCCGATAATGGTCTTGGTGCCCTCGATCTGAACTGGCCGCACCGATTCAACTGTACCCATGCGGACGGTCTGTGGCGCGCGAGCGTCCTCGCGGCTATAGGTGTCACCGGTCAGCTTGGAGGCACAGCCACCCAGGACTAGCAGCGAGCCGAGCAGGCAGGTAAGGACAATGTGCTTTCTCATAATGAACCCCGTTAAATTAAACTCAGAATATTGGACGCTTTATCAGCACAAACGTTGCGTTGGATCGCAATATCAGCTCCCTCCGGTACAGGGATTTTCAGACAGAATGTATCGGCCACGCTCGAAAAGCCAAGAGCGCCGCGCTATAATCGCGCCCGTTTTCAGTCGGGATCGATATAGATCGATACTCAGTCTTTCCATTTTACGCTTCGATTCACCCAGCCAGAAAAACAATAAAACCGTGCCGGTTGTCCGAACAGATAGTCCGGAGGTATTCGCATGCCCTTGCTGCACGCAGCCTGGATGTTTTATTCGCAGCATTCCGCCTTGGTGATCAACGCCCTGGGGTTATTCTATGCCCTGAGCGGCAGTTGGCTATTGCTCGCCACCCAGATCAGAAGTGCCCGCAGTCTGAGCCAACTGGCCACCAGCCCGGCGGGCGTTACCCAAGAGCCGAGCCCGGCAACCCTGCGCATCAATCGCATGTTCAACCGCGTCGGCGGCTTATGCCTGGGCGCCGGTCTACTGCTCAGCCTGATCAGCACCCAATTGTAACGAGCGCGCCCGGCTGATGACCGGGTTCGCATATTGCAATAACCACCACGGCCGTTGCGCCTCCGGGCACGCGGCCAGACGTTGCTCGAAGCGGTGCTGCTCCATGGCCAGGGTCGCGGAATCGAACTCTTCGCGCCACTGACCGATGTCGATCGGCGGTGCATCCGGCAATTGTTCGAACGCCAGATAATTGCTCGGATATAGTCGGTAATTGGACAGAATCTGCCGATCGACCTCCTTCGCAACCGCCTTGGCGTCTGCCAGGGGCTGATCCAGCGGCGTGCCAAAGGCCACATGCACCCGGCCCTTATAGCCGGTCAGGCCCATGGCGATTGAGCGATCGTCCTCACCGGGTTCCTTTGTATAACTACCGGTACGCTCACGCTGTTCCAGCTCGCGCGCCTTCATCTGGTCGCAGGGGTCCCATTCGTAGGCAATGGATACCGGCACCAGGTTCAGCGAGGCCAGCACGTCAGTGAAAGGCTCTGACTTGCGGCTCATGCACAACATCTTGATGATGGCAGTATCCGTTTCATCCTGCCCATCCTTGGCCCGGCCTTCCGCCTGAGCGATCCAGATCGAGTGGCCGGTAGTGATCGAATGGTTGATATAAGCCGACAGCGATTGATACACCGCCAGCTTCTCGCGGCGTCCGCTGACGGAGCGGTGCACGATAAAACTCTTGTTCAGGCGCATCAGATCGCTGACGAAGGGCCGTTGCAGCAGGTTATCGCCGATGGCTATGCGCGGCGTCGGATGCCCGGCATGGTAGAGCGCATAATTGACGAAAGCCGGGTCCATGACGATATCGCGGTGATTGGCTAAAAACAGGTGAGCACGATCCTTGCGCAAGTGCTCCAGGCCACTATAGGTCACCTGAATCGCACTGCGTTCGATCAACCGGGTCATGTAAGGTTCGAGCTTGTGCTGCAGCGCTTCGACGCTGCTGATGCCCTTGCTCTCACGGCGCAGGCCGGCTTCAACCAAGCGCATCATGACGCCCGGCATCCAGCGGGTCAGCGTGGGGAAACGGTAGCGCGCCAACATGCCCAGCAGATCGCGATCTTGCAGCAAGCGATCAAGCACCGCAGGCACCTCCTCGTCGGAGTACGGTCTTATCGCGTCGAACTCACCCATAATATCCTCATTTGCAGCAGATTCAGCCGCGCATTATGCGGCCCAGCGGCTGGTTTCGCCAGAATGACGATGAGGCTACACTGCAGGGTATTCAACCAGGCAGCTCAAAGGCACTCCCATGCAGGCGATCGATGAAGCGCTTCTACAATGCCCCCATTGCGGGGAAACCATCAGTCTGCTGCTGGATCTGACCGGTGGCACCCAGTCCTATGTGGAAGATTGTCAGGTCTGCTGCCAACCGATTCACGTCAATCTGTGGATCGATTCGCACGAGGACGACTATCATGTGGATCTGCGCCGGGAGCAGGATTGAATGCTCTGCGCCTACCAGCCTCAGGATATGGCCGAAGCTCAACTGCTCCAGCACCTGCTGAAAGACCATCACATCGGCTGCCATCTCAGTGGCCAGTATCTGCAAGGCGCCATGGGGGAACTTCCGGCCCTCGACCTGCTGGGCATCTGGGTTGCGGCGGAAGATCTCGGGCATGCCCGCGAGCTGATCAGTGATTGGCAGACCGCGACACCGATCATGCCCGACATGGACGTAGAAGACTGAATGAGCGGTCGCCTAGCCCAATTTACCCCGCCTGTTGCGGTCATGCCGGAAGGCTGGCGCCCGGCCTGGAACATTGCGCCCGGCAAGCCGTTGCTGATTCTGCGCAAGACCGCGGGCAACCTGGAATGTGCCAGCGTGCTCTGGAACCTCACCCCCACCTGGCTAAAGCAGCTGGATCGCGCCGCCTTCAGTGCCAAAGCCGAATTTCTGCATGAAAAACCCATGTTCGGCCAGGCGCTGGCGCAGCGGCGTTGCCTGATTCCGGTAGATGGTTTTTTTGTCTGGCAGGTGCAGGGTAAGCGCAAGCAGCCTTGGTATCTGCGCAGCCAAAAAGGCGGGCTGACTCTTGCGGGGCTTTGGGAAAGGTACAGTCTGGACGACGGCAGCTATTGGGACAGTTGCGCACTCATTACCGTGCCGGCGAAAGGTTTGCCGGCACGCCTGGGTGAACGCATGCCCGTGACTCTGAACAGCGGTGAGCAGGCGATCTGGCTGGCCAATGCCACGGCCACCAGCCATCTGCAGCCGTTGCTGCTCAACGCCAGCTCACTGGTGGGCATGATGCACCCAGTGAATCCGGCAATGAGCAGCCCCGGCACCCAAGGCGCGCAATGCTGCACGCCAAGCGGTAGGGTTATAACCGAAGTCTGATCAGACCTTGAACTGGTTGATCAGACGGCGTTGATGCTCGGCCAGCTTGGTCAGGCCCGCGCTGGCTTCGGAGGCCTCTTGCGCACCCTCTGCCACTGACTTGGCGACTTGATCAATGGTCGAGACGTTGCGGTTGACGTCTTCCGCTACCGCACTTTGCTGCTCTGCCGCGCTGGCAATCTGGGTGTTCATTTCGGTGATGATCGATACCGCCTGGGTAATCGAGGTCAGCGCAGCATCCGCTTCTTCCGCTTGCAATACACTCTGCTCGGTCCGTACGCGGCTCTGCTCCATCACCTTGACCGTATCGCGCGTGCCCTTTTGCAGTTGTTCAATCATGGTTTGAATTTCTTCGGTAGAGCTTTGCGTCTTCTGCGCCAGGTTGCGCACTTCATCGGCCACCACAGCGAACCCACGCCCCTGTTCCCCGGCCCGGGCGGCTTCAATAGCCGCATTCAGCGCCAGCAGGTTGGTCTGCTCGGCAATCCCGCGGATGGTCGCCAGAATACCGGTGATGTTGTCGCTGTCACGCGCCAGCGACTGCACACTGGCAACCGCCTTCTGAATATCCTCGGACAAGTCCTGAATGGCATTGGCAGTGGACTTGACCACATCGCGGCCATGACTCGCCGAGCCGTCCGCATTGTTCGCCGCTTCCGCCGCCTGCGCTGCGTTACGCGCCACGTCTTGCGCTGTGGCGGTCATCTCGGTGACTGCAGTCGCCACCAGATCAATCTCGCTCAATTGGCGCTGAATCCCATCATTGGTGCGCATGGCGATATCTGCGGTATTCTCCGACGCGTCCGTGACCTGCTGTACCGAGCTGACCACTTCGCGAATCATCGCCTGCAGCTTGTCGAGGAAGGCGTTGAAGCCTCGGGCAATATCCCCCAGCTCGTCCTTGCGATCCACCGCCAGGCGCTTGGTCAGATCGCCGTCGCCGCGGGCAATATCGTCAAGCATGGCTACCAGCCGGCGCGCCGGCTTGGACAGGCCCAGTCCGACCAGCACCATCACTGCCAGCCCGAGTAGCGCCACCACCAGGCCGATGATAATCATCATCAGTGCATCGTCAGTCTGACGCTGATCCAGTGCGGCACTGAGACTGTTCAACTCCTGCATCACCACGTCAGTAGGCAGGGAGATCATCAGTATCCAGCGGCTACCGGTATCGCCGATCGGAATCGGCATCATCAACTCGATATGCCCGCCCTCTTCATCCAGGTCGTACAGCAGCGTGTCACCCAGGTTGGCAATATTGGCAATCTCGTTGGCATCCAGAATCTGTTCAGCCGGGTCGCCTGCGACCCCGCCCTCGCCGGTGTAGGCGACGATGCGGTTATTGCCGCTGATCAAGGCCTGCTCACCCTTGCCGTCAAACAGGTTGGCGTTGCTTTGGATCAGCATGTCCTGGATGAAATCCAGTGACAGGTCAGCACCCACGATCCCCTTGAACACGCCGTCAGAGATGATCGGCACGGTGAAGGAAGCCAGCATCACTTCGTCGCCGCCGACATCGTAGGGCGCGGGGTCACTTACACAGGCGGCCAGGGTTTCCTTAGGGCAAAGGTAATATTCACCGACTCTCACGCCGGTATCGCTAAGGGTTTCGTCTTCCAGATCGCTCAGCGAATCCAGTTCCAGTTCGCCATCGGCATTGCGGAACCACCAGGGCATGAACCGGCCCGTGCCGTCATAGCCATCGGTCTCTACGCCTTCAAAATACTGGTCAAGATCATCAAAGGCTTCGGGTTCCCAGCCAACGTAAACGCCAAGCAGTTCGGGGTTTTCGCTCAATGTCTTACGGATGACCCGATTCATTTCCTCGCGGCTCATCATCAAGCTCGGCAGCCCATCGTCCTGCAGCTCGTCAAGCAACTGGTTCAGCTGCGCGAGCTGCTGGGCAACCACGAAGGGGTACTCCAGCCGGCGGCGAATACGCTGGCTTTCACCTGCAGCCAATTGCGACAGCCGGCGCTCGACCTGATCCTCGAGCAACTGTTGGCTACTGCCCTGAACGAAATCCTGGCTACGCTCGGCCGCGTAAAGGCTATACAGCGTCATAATGCCAACTGCGACAAACAGACTGGCGCCTGCTAACGTTGCAATGGCGAACTGGATAGACTTGAATTTCATGCATTACCTCGGCTAAGTGTGTCGCAATATCTCGGTATCGGCAGGGGCGGCCAAATCTTCAGAACGAATTGGCAAATCTGAATACTTTTGCTGAATCTACGGTCAAAGCGTGATACATACGCTGCATGCCGAAACACTCGACATTCTGACTCAAGGATTACTAGATCATGCGTACCCGCTTTCTGTTGTGCCTGCCGCTACTTGCGCTTGTAGGCTGTGAAACCGTCCAGACCACTCAGGGAGGCGCAGTGGGCGTCGACCGGGAGCAGCGCATGTTCAGCGCCTTGTCCAGCGCTGAAGTCGATAAAATGGCGGCAGAGTCCTACAACAAGATGCTCGCCGAAGCGCGCAGCAAGAAAGTATTGAACACTGACGCGGCAATGGTTCAGCGGCTCCGCCGGATTTCCAACGATCTAATCCCGCAGGTCACGCATTTCCGCCAGGACGCCCGTTCCTGGAACTGGGAAGTCAACCTGATCAAGAGCGACCAGATCAACGCCAGCTGTGCACCCGGCGGCAAGATCATTTTCTATAGCGGCATCATCACCCAGTTGAAACTGACCGACGATGAAATCGCCCAGATCATGGGTCACGAAATCGCCCATGCCTTGCGTGAGCACGGCCGCGAAGCGATCTCCAGAGCCTATGTTACACAGACTGGTACGCAACTGGCCGGCGCCTTGCTGGGTCTGGGTCAAGCAGGCCAACAGGCTGCCAGCCAAGCGGTGCAAGTTGGCCTCACGCTGCCCAACAGCCGCTCAAATGAGTCGGAAGCCGACCTGATCGGGCTGGAACTGGCCGCCCGAGCCGGTTACAAGCCGGAAGCCGCCGTCAGCCTGTGGCAAAAAATGGCCAGCGCATCACAAGGCCAGCCACCGGAATTCCTCAGCACTCACCCGAACTCGGGCGGGCGCATTCAAGCCTTGCAGGCGGCGATTCCACGGGTGCAACCTCTGTACAACGCGGCCAAGTAACAACGCATAAGCCGTGGCAAGTCTGCTGGTTTGATTTGCGCTACGGAGGCCAACAAAAAGCCCACCATAACAGGTGGGCTTTTTTATGCGCTATCTGCTCCAGACCCTAGCGCACTCGTTCCAAGCTCTGCACCGCCAGATCCAGTGCCTTGTACATATCCAGTCGCGCTGATCGGCCCACATCCGGATGATTCAGATCATTGGCCCGTTCCGACGGTAGTATCGGCGCGGTCAGATCATCCGCTTCCACTGGCTCGAAATCATACTCTTCACCAATGGTCATCGCGCTGCGACGCAGCAGCATGCGTAACTGCTCCGGCTCCAGCTCCGGGTCGATTGACATCATCGCCGCCAGCAGGCCCGCTACCAAAGGGGTAGCGTAGGAAGTGCCGCAATGCACATCACCGCGCTGACCTTTCTCCTTGGTCGAGCCGAGCACACAGGCAGCAGCGGTCACATCCACGCGCATGTCGATATTCGACGCACTGCGCTTGATGGCGTACTCAGGATCATCCACCGCCACATCCTTGTCACTGCGTTCATGGCCACCGACCACAAACAATTGATCGGTTACGAATGATGATGGCAGTCGATACTCGTCGCGGCCGGAATACGAGGAAGCATTGCCCGCCGAATTGACTACCACCACACCGGGATGCTCACGGCGCAGCCAGAGAAAGAATTCTTCCAGGAGTTCTTCGTAGCCACTCATGGCGATGCCGGAGCGCACCAGCGAGTCGACTTCCTTGCCGTTGATATCAATCGCGCCGACGCGGTGGATACCCCAACTCCAGTTGAGTACCCGCACACCGTCTTCGACCAGATTCACCGAAGCGGCGATATTGGCCGTGATCCCCGCATCAGAATTACGTTCGACGATCACCTCAAAGCCAGGGCCGACCTTGTCCAGACCGCGCAGAAAGCCACTGTTGCCACCGCCGTTCCAGGCTGCCGCGAAGACGCCGGCCACAGTGGTGCCATGCCCGTCTGGCTGATCGGCATCGCGTGCATAGACGCAGGTGCGCGGTCCGCCACTGCGGCAGTCACCCAGGTAATCGGCAAAATCGGGAGAATCAAAGTCCACATCGCGCTCGATCACGCCGATACGGATGGGATGGGTTTCAATGTCACCCCCCTCGCGCGGCAGCCGCCGCTGGTAAAAATTCACTGCATCCAGAAAGCGGTTTGACGCCCACTCTTCATCGTCGGCCGCGGGTTCTCTGGCTGTTTCACTTTCAACGCTTTCTTCCGCTCCCGACTCCTCGATCACTACGGCATCCACACTGACCTCACTACCCAGGCGCAACACCAGTGCATCCCGTTCGTCCAGATTGGTTGCGGGCAGACGCAACTGGTAGGTATTGAGCGGTGGAATCGCGCCCACGACCTGGGCACCGTATTTTTCGGCAAGGCGACGCGACTCTTTGGCGCCGTTATGGCTCTCTTCGATAATGACGCTGATCAAATCGACATAGGTGGTCAGGCCATCCATGTTCTTGACCACTTCCTGATCGGTTGCCGCCACCACGTGGCTGCTGTTCAGGCTCAACCAGATGGGGTTACTGGCCTGGCCATCCTGTTCAAACCAGAGTGGCCCACTCTCAGCCTCAGCAGCCTTGACCTGGATACGCACTTGACCATCCTGGTACTCCATAGCCTGCTGCTTGAGTGGCGTACCGTTGAGGCGCGCCTGCCAGCCCGAATCGCCAAGGCCGGTAACGCGCAAGCAGAATTCCTGAACCTCGGCCTGCAGCCGATCGCCGCAACGCTGTAATTGCTCTACGCGCAGCGGCTGCGCCGATAATGCACTGGCTGGCATGGCCGCAGCCATTGCAAGAACCAACCCACTCAGGTAATTCTGCTTCATATTGCGCTCCATACGTACCGCCATTAAACGATCAGCAGCATATACCCCTTACCTGAAGCCAATATGAATTTCGCCGGATGGCGCAAACTATTGCAGCGTGCTCCGGTTGCAATTACGCCAGTGACGAGCGCACTATTTTCAGGTAAATTTCGACACTCATAAGCCACCCTCAACAGGACCCCATGACTCTCCTGATAGCTTTTGCTGTCCTCTCCATTCTGGTTTCATTTATCTGTTCCATTCTTGAAGCCGCCCTGCTCTCATTGACGCCTAGTTACATCGCCCATCAGAAGCTGGAAAAACCCAAGCTCTACGAACGTCTCAAGCAGTTGAAAGACAACGTAGATCAACCTCTTGCTGCCATTCTCACGCTCAATACCGTTGCCCATACCGTGGGTGCTACCGGCGTAGGTGCACAGGTGGCCATCGTCTTTGGCGACGGATACCTGGGTATCGCCTCGGCGGTAATGACGCTGCTGATTCTGGTATTGTCGGAAATTCTGCCGAAAACCATTGGTGCGCGATATTGGCGTCCGATTGCGCCGTTCCTGCCGCCCTTGCTTAGCATCATGATTCTGCTACTCAAGCCGTTTATCATGCTGTCTGACGTGGTGATGAGAATGTTTGGCGGCAAACCGCCCGAGCATGACATTCGCGAGGAAATCAAAGCCCTGGCCATGCTTGGCCGTGAACTGGACAAGCTGGACGATGATGAGCAGCGAGTCATCAGCAATATTCTCGACCTGCATGACGTCAAAGTCAGAGACATCATGACCCCACGTATTGTCAGCGCCTCCGCGCTACCGGATGAAAGTATCGGCGATTTGAAGCTGCGCATTCGCGAAAGCCAGTTCTCGCGCTACCCGGTAGTCGCTGAAGACGAAGCGCCACTGGGCGTGGTGTTTCGTTACGATGCGCTGATGGCCGAAGATGACAGCCAGCCGGTATCCAGCATCATGAAGCCGATCAAGGTCACGCTGGAAACCACCAACGCAGAGAACCTGATGACCCAACTGATGCAGGAACGTCAGCATATGAGCCTGATCTACGATGAATTCGGCGGCTGGCAGGGCCTGGTCACGCTGGAGGACATCGTTGAGGCGATCATCGGCAAGCCGATCATGGACGAGACCGACGACATCCCCAACATGCGCCGGTTCGCCCGGCGCCGCTGGGAACATCGCCTGAAGGATTCCAGGGCGAGCTGATCAATACCAAGCCAGGCCCGTGCCTGGCTTTTTTAATCGCAGGCTTTAACTAGATCAGCCACTGCACCAGCAACCCTGCCAGCGCACATAGTCCCAGCGTCTTCATCACCGAGAGCTTCAAGCCGAACAACGCCAGCGCAGCGCCCAGGGCGATCAGCGCCGAAGGCCAGTCCAGCGCTCCGTCAAAACCCTCCGGCCAGAGCACGTGGTAACCGAAGAACAACGCAAGATTAACGATTACGCCAACGACCGCAGCGGTGACACCGGTCAGCGGGGCAGTGAAGCCCAGTTGCCCATGGGTAGACTCCACCAGCGGGCCACCACCGAGAATGAACAGAAAAGACGGCAAAAAGGTAAACCAGGTAACCAGCATCGCCGCCACCGTCCCGGCGAGAAATGCCTGTTCAGGTCCAAATATCTCCAACACATAGGCGCCGATAAAGGCCACAAAGGCTACGACCATGATCAGCGGACCCGGCGTGGTTTCACCCAGCGCCAGGCCATCGATCATATGCCCAGGGGTTACCCAGCCGAAATCGCTGACGGCTCCCTGGTACACGTAGGGCAGCACCGCGTAAGCGCCGCCGAAGGTCAGCAACGCGGCCTTGGTAAAAAACCAGCCCATTTGCGTCAAAGTACCGTCCCAACCAAACAGCCAATACAGCGCCAGCATAGGTAGCAGCCAGAGCGCTGCGCCTACCATCAGCAACCGCGCCAGGCGGGGCCAGGCAAACCGGGCGTGCTCCGGTGTAGGGGTATCATCATCGATCAATGCAGGCCCGTAGCACTTCTGCTCAGCGCCATGCCCGCCGCCCGGTTGAAAGTATCGCGGCACAAACCGTCCACCCAGATAGCCCGCCAACCCCGCGCCGAGCACAATCAATGGGAAAGGCAAGTTGAAAAAGAAAATGCCAACAAAGGCCGTCAGCGCTATTGCCCACAGCCATCTGTTTTTCAATACCTTGCCGCCAATGCGCCAAGCCGCCTGAAATACAATGGCGGTAACCGCCGGCTTGATACCGTAAAAAATCCCGGCAATGAGCGGCACCTCGCCGTAAGCGATATAGATCCAGGCCAGAGCGATCAGGATCAAAAGCGACGGCAACACGAACAGCACGCCCGCCACCACACCACCCCAGGTACGGTGCAACAACCAGCCGATATAGATCGCCAACTGCTGGGCCTCGGGCCCCGGCAGCAACATGCAGTAATTCAGCGCGTGAAGAAAACGTCGCTCGGAAATCCATCGGCGTTTTTCAACCAGTTCCTGGTGCATGATTGCGATCTGCCCAGCCGGCCCGCCGAAGCTGATCAGGCCCAGCTTGAGCCAAAAGAGGAAGGCCTGGTAAAAGCGCACCTCTGATGGACAAAGCGCGTTATCAGCAGCAACAGAAGGCGGGGGTTCGTCCATCATCAACAGTCTGAGTTCCTGGCAAGGTGAATCACACAACACAAGCTGAGCATCAAGCAGCGCAGCGCCACATTCACCCTGTGTATATCAAAACTTTGCTGCATTTTCGCTGTGGATGTACACGTTCGGCCGCTAACCGGCCAACCGACCTTGCAACAAGGTCTCCCCACCCTGCCAGACACGCCACTCACCTGTCGCATACAGCTGCCAGGTCTCATTACTGGTCAGTGGTGCAGTGGCAATCACCGTCACCACATCATTCGGTGTGGTGTGCTCCTTGAAATCCACTGCCAGCTCCACATCACTCAACTGCGCAGGGCCAAAGGGTGCACGGCGGGTAATCCAGGCCAACTTGCTGGTGCACAGGGTAAACAACCACTCACCGTTGCTGATCAACAGATTACATACCCCTTGCTCGGCGTACTCCGTGCAGGCAGCGGTGATGCAATCCATCAGTTCAGCGAGCGCGGGGCGCTGTTCGAACCTGGCACGCAGCCGATTCAATAGATCGCAGAAAATAGCTTCGCTATCGGTACTGCCTACCGGTTGAAAGGGGCCGGCCTGGGGGCTGAAAGCCTGCATCTGCCCGTTATGCGCAAAGCTCCAGTACTGGCCCCATAACTCCCGGCTGAAGGGGTGGGTATTGGCCAGACTGACCCGGCCGACATTGGCCTGACGGATGTGACAAATCACGTTTTCAGACTTGATCGGATAGCTTTCGATCAACTGAGCGATGGCTGAGCTGTGGCACGGTTGTGGATCATGAAAACAACGCAGGCCACCACCTTCATAGAACGCCACGCCCCAGCCATCACAATGCGGCCCGGTGCGACCGCCGCGCTGCATCAGCCCGGAAAAGCTGAAACAGATATCGGTCGGCACGTTCGCGCTCATGCCCATCAGCTCACACATCGCCAGTCACTTTGCTACCTTGTCAAAGTCACTGGCGTCGTGGCGTTCCGGCAGCTGCTCAGAAGCATCGCCCCAGGTTCGGTTCACCATGCGCCCGCGCTTGACCGCCGGACGCTGGCCCACCTGCTCCACCCAGCGCAGCAGGTGGGTGTAGGTATGCGCCTCGAGAAACTCTGCGGCGCCGTATACCTGATTGGTCACCACCCCACCATACCAGGGCCAGATCGCCATATCAGCGATACTGTATTCCTCGCCAGCAATATACGGATGGTCCGCCAATTGCCGATTGAGTACATCCAGCTGCCGCTTCACTTCCATGGTGTAACGGTTGATCGGATACTCGAATTTTTCTGGAGCGTAGGCGTAAAAATGGCCAAAACCGCCACCCAGGAACGGCGCACTGCCCATCTGCCAGAACAGCCAGTTCAAGCATTCGGCACGTCCGGCGGCGTCTTTGGGAATAAAGGCGCCAAACTTGTCGGCCAGGTAGAGCATGATCGACCCCGACTCGAACAGCCGCAGCGGCGGGTCCATGGTCTGATCCAGCAACGCAGGAATCTTCGAATTCGGGTTGATGTCGACAAAACCACTGCCAAACTGATCACCTTCGCCGATGTTGATCAGATAGGCGTCGTACTCTGCTTCCTTGATGCCGAGCGCCAGCAGCTCTTCGAGCAAAATAGTGACCTTGACGCCATTGGGGGTAGCTAGCGAATAAAGCTGCAGCGGATGCTTGCCTACGGGCAATGGCTTGTCATGGGTTGGGCCGGCGACCGGACGATTGATATTGGCGAACTTGCCGCCGCTCGCCTGATCCCAGGTCCAGACTGCCGGCGGCGTGTAGGTATTCTCAGTCATCGTATTCCCCTTGTCTGGCTGATTTCATAGAGGTGGTAATCGGTTAATAGTGGACTATTTGCGGGCAAATGTTTACCCGCCGTTGCAAGCAAAGGTGTCGCCGCAGCTTTTGCCAGCAACACGCTCAATCCCACCAGTAACAGCTGCCATGCCGGTTCAGCGCAGTGAAACGCCACTCCTGGGTGACCGGTTTACCGGCGGCAGCGGCGCAGACGTGAATGGGCAGCAGGTGCTCTTCCCGGGGGTGACAAAAAGCTGCACCGGGCGCCTGCTTCCAATTGGCCAGGGAGTTTTCGCGCAATTGCTCGTCGTCAATGCGCAAACTGCTTTCCAGCCAGTTTTCAAAGGCAAGATTCAGTGACGCTTCCTGATTGGTAACCGGATCAAAGAAAGCACGCATGTTGTGAAAGGAAAAACCGGAACCGATGATCAACACGTTCTCGTCGCGCAACGCACGCAACGCATGCCCCAGCTCCAGATGCGCGGCCGCATCCAGCGAATCCAATAAGGACAATTGCAGGCAGGGAATGTCGGCGCGCGGAAATAGCAGCATCCCGGGCACGAACACGCCGTGGTCCAAACCACGCTCCGCGTCGAGATGCGTTGTCCAGCCTCCCGCTGCGAGCTGCTCGGCCAAGGACGCCGCCAATCCAGGCGCTCCGGGTGCCGGATAACGCAACTGGTAGCTTTGCGGCGGGAAGCCGTAATAATCAAACAGCAACGACGGCTGGGCCGCCGCGGTTAATGTTGGCTCCTTGGTCTCCCAGTGGGCGCTGATAAACAGCAATGCCGAAGGCAGCGGTTGCAAGCCATCGAGCTTATGGCGGATCAGCGCATAGGTCAGCAGAAGTTCGGCATGCTCGGGATCATCAAGCAGAGGTAAGGGCCCCCCGCCATGGGAAAGAAAAAGCACCGGTTGCATGAACACCTCCAATCAAATGCCAACCTTTATTCAGCATAACCTACTCGGCAGCATCCGGCCGGTGACAACGCTGAACTTCCGGGGAAACTGCTGCAATGCCATCAGGCCTGGCCCTGAAAAGCCCTGAATGCGAGCCATGCCGCATAGAGCCCCATCAACAGGAACGCGCCAGAAGCAATGCGCCGAATAAGATCCAGCGGCAGCCTGGTTGCAGCCGCGTTACCCATGAACACCACGGGTACGTTGGCCAGCATCATGCCCAGCGTGGTGCCCAGCACCACCCACAGATAGGCATCGAACTGCGCAGCCAAGACCACCGTGGCTATCTGGGTCTTGTCGCCCATTTCAGCAATAAAAAAGGCTACCAGCGTGGCGGCGAAAGCACCGTAACGGCTGATGGCTGGGGTTTCATCCTCGTCGAGCTTGTCCGGAATCAACGTCCAGCCAGCGACAGCAATAAAGGAAATAGCCAGCAGCGTGTATAACCAGGTATCACTGAGAAAATCGCTGACCAACTGGCCCACAGCACCGGCCAGCGCGTGGTTGGCCACGGTCGCAACAAAAATACCCAGCACGATAGGCCAAGGCCTGCGGAAACGCAGAACGAGCAGTAAGGCAAGCAGTTGGGTTTTGTCGCCGATCTCTGCCAGCGCAACAATACCGGTTGAAACGAAGAAGGCTTCCACGGAGGTTCCATAAGAGGGCGGATCAACAAACCAATGACATACGTCCACCTCCGCCCTCGGCTGGTGTGCGTATGTCATAGGTCTCGTCAAACCGGAGCCGCTGGCGCGGCCGCAGGTCGCAAACGCCATGGTCTGTGGACCAAGTATGTTGACGTTTGCCAGTGCAGGCCGCGATGGCCTGCATAGAGAGACTACTCCCCTAAGACGGGCGGGAATATACCCCGCAGGTCGGACGTGGTCAACCCGATCTGATCAACCCGGGGCGACGGCCGAATAGACCTTGAAGCGATTGTTTTCGCGTAGCACCTGGCAGGGGCCGATGTGCGTTTCAATCAGAGCTGGGTACTTGAGAAAGCCATTGGCGACAATACGCAATTCGCCGCGCGGCAACAGATTGCGCGTGACCTGCTCGAAGAAGCGTTCGGCGATACTGGTGTCGTGCTTGATCCCGGTATGGAACGGTGGGTTGCTGACCACTGCGGCCAATCGTCCATGCACGTCGCTCAAACCGTCGGAAGGGTAAACCTCAGCCTCAACGCCATTACGCTGCAAGGTTTGTGTCGCGCAGTACAACGCCAGCGCGTCCACGTCTACCAACTCGAATTGACTGCCTGGATTGCGCCGCGCCAACACAGTGGCCAGCACCCCTGCCCCGCAACCGAAATCCAGCACCTTGCCCTTAGGCAAGGGCTTGGTCTCTTCCAGCAGCAATTGGCTACCTTCATCCAGCCGCCCATGACTGAAAACGCCGGGCAGACTGACCAGTTCGACCGACTGGTCGCTGAACTCCAGGGTGAACTGCTTTTGCCATTCGGCCAGCACGAACTGGGCAGCCTGGCCATTGACCGCGGCGCGCCATAGCTGACAATGTCTGGCGGAATCGAGCTTTTCAGCATACTTCGCATAGGGCTGCATCAGCTTTTCAGCACGGGTAATGCCGCCCTTCTTTTCCCCGACCAGATACAGCGGGCAACCGGCCTGTAGCAAAGGCGCAATCTGCGCCAGCGCATACTCGGCGCGCTCCAGTGCCTTGGGCATGACCAGCACCGCCGCATCCAGCTCGCCGACCGCCGGGCACTGGTGCGAAAAACTCAGATGCTCCGCGTCCAGTTGCGCGTTCAAGCCTAGCCACACTGCATAATCCCAGGTCCAGACATGCCATTGCGCGGGCAATTGCACAGTGAGGCTATCTGCGGTCGGATTGACCAGCAGCACACGCTTGCCGGCAAACAGCTCGGCGCTACGTTCAAGAATCTGGCTGGTATTGTCCATCGACAACTCCGGTTGTGGGCGGGTTGGGGATTGTACGTTCTCGCTTCCCCACTGCAAAGCGAGCACTCAGCTCTTGCGCGGCTTGGCCCGCCGCGTGGGCTCAGCCTGGAGGGGATCATCGGGCCAGTAATGTTTGGGGTAACGGCCCTTCATATCCTTTTTAACCTCGGCATAACTGCCCTGCCAGAAACCGGCCAGATCCTGGGTGATCTGCACCGGGCGCTGAGCGGGTGACAGCAGATGCAGTTGCAGCGACTGTCGATTCTGCGCGATCCGCGGCGTATCGGTACTGCCGAACATCTCCTGCAACCGCACCGCCAGAACCGGCGGCGTTTCGCTGTAATCGATACGGATTTGCGAGCCGGTGGGTACGGTCCAGTGGCTGGGGGCCTGCTCGTCAAGCTGACGCGGCAGCGGCCAGGGCAAAAGCCCAGCCAGGATCGAAGGCAAATCCAGATTGGCAAAATGCGCCAGGCGCCTGACCTTACCCAGATAGGGCGCCAGCCAGGCCTCCAGCGTATCGAGTAAAGCCGCGTCGCTGATATCCGGCCAGTCACTGCTGCCGCCCTGGTTCAGATCCAGCTGACGCAGCAGAATCACCCGTGCCTGCCACTGGCGCAATGCTGGCGTCCAGGGCAGCAGATTCAAACCCTGTCTGCGCACCACCTCGCAGAGCGCGCGGTTGCGTGCATCGGGATCCATCTCGGGCAAGGCCCGGCGGCTGAAAATCAACGCGCCCAGGCGCTGTTGACGCTCGGCGATCAAACTTTCGCTGCGCGCATCCCAATCCAACGTATCCTTCTGGGTCAGCAGTTCAGGCACATGCCCTGTCACTAAAGACGCATCCAGAGCGGCAGCCATAAAGATTCTGACATTGCGTTGCGCCGCATGGCCGCCCAAAGCCGAGATCACCAGCCACTCATGCTTTTGCAACGCATCGGCCTCGGCAAAGGCCGCCGAGCGGCCATTGGCCAGCCGGTACTCCCCGCCCTCCGCCCGCCGCTGGGCAATACGATCCGGATAGGCCATGGCCAGCAGCAGGCCCTGCCAGCGCTCATGCTCGGGGTTATCGACCGGGTTCACTGCCGTTTTCTCCAACAGGCGCTGCCATTGCCCGGCCAACTGACGTGCGCGCTGCAGCGCTCCGCGGTCTAGCGAACCGTCAGCCCTGGGTTGATCGAATAGTGCCATGCGCCTGGCCACGTCGGCATCCTGCACCCCACGCAACAGATCTCGTTCGCCGGCGATGGCGGCCAGGCGGCAAGCCAGCAGCCCCAGTCCCATCGCCTGACCGCGCAACAGCATATGCGCCAGACGGGGGTGCATGGGTAAGGCCGCCATGGCCATGCCATGCTCGGTCAGCCGCCAACCAGCATCGTCGCGCCGCAATGCGCCCAGAATCTCGAGCAGTTCGCGACCCTGAGCCAAGGCTGCCGTCGGCGGCTGGTCAAGCCAGCTGAGTTCACTCGCCTTCTGGATCCCCCACTGCGCCAATTGCAACGCCAGGGGGGCGAGATCGGCCTGGAGCATTTCCGGCTGATCCTGCGCCGCCATCTGTTCCTGCTGGCTGGCCGACCACAGCCGATAACATACACCGGGTTCCAGGCGCCCAGCGCGGCCCGCGCGTTGTTCGGCAGCAGCCTGGGAAACTCGGCGGGTCTGCAGGCGCGTCAGGCCGGACACCGGGTCGAAGGATGGCTGGCGTATCAAGCCCGCATCGATGACCACCCGTATGCCCTCGATAGTCAGCGAGGTTTGCGCTATGGAAGTGGCCAGCACAATCTTGCGTTGCCCGGGCGGCGCCGGGCTGATGGCCAGGCGCTGAGCAGCGAGGTCCAGCTCACCATACAGCGGCGTGACCAGCACATCCTTGTGGTGCATGAGCTGCGCCTCAAGCTGAGTCTCAACCCGGCGGATTTCCGCCATCCCTGGTAGGAAGATAAGCTGACTACCACCTTCATCCGCCAGCGCCTGCAGTGCAGTTTGTACCACTCTCGGCTCTATTGGTTGTCGCGGCTCAGCCGTACCCTTGTAACGCACATCCACCGGATACTGCCGACCCTGGCTGCTGATCATGGGCGCGTTATCCAGCAGCTGACTGACCGCCTGTGCGTCCAGCGTGGCGGACATCACCAGCAACCGCAGCGGCGGATCATCACGCAGGTATTGTTGCGTCTGCCGACACAGCGCCAACCCCAGATCGGCGTCCAGACTACGCTCATGAAATTCGTCGAAGATCACCAGGCCGATGCCTGGCAGCTCGGGGTCGTCCTGCAACAGACGCTGCAGAATCCCCTCCGTGACTACCTCGATACGCGTGGCAGAACTGACCCGGCTTTCCAAACGGATGCGATAACCGACCCGTTGCCCGACCGGCTCACCCAGCAGCTGAGCCAGCCGTTCGGCCGCCGCCCGCGCAGCCAACCGGCGCGGTTCAAGCAGAATGATCTTCTGCCCTGCCAGCCAGGCACTGTTCAACAGCGCCAGCGGCACCAGCGTGGTTTTACCGGCGCCGGGCGGTGCCTGCAACACGGCGCAAGGGTGGCTGGCCAGCGCCTGATCAAGCTCATCCAGTACGCTGGCGACAGGTAAATCGGTCATGGTCTACAAGCACTCGAAGCAAAGGCGCTATTATAGCCGCTCTGCTATGCTCACCACCTAACCAAGCTGGTCGGCAAGCCCATGCTTGACGCACTCTTTCAACCGGACTGAGACCTAAAACATGCGCCTGAAACCCCTCGCCGCCATTCTGCTCACCACCGCCATGACCACCCAGCTGGCTGCCTGCGGCACAATTTTCTATCCGGAACGCCGCGGCCAGATCAGTGGCGAACTCGATTCCGGATTAGTAGTGCTCAATTCACTCGGATTTCTGCTGTATATCGTTCCCGGGGTGATTGCCTTCGCGGTGGACTTCGCTACCGGGGCTATCTACTTGCCTGATGGTGAATATTCGCTCAAGCCGGAACGTCTGAACGATGCGCTCGACCAAGAGGGCCAGGTTGACCCACTGAAACTCAAGGCGATTATCAAGCAGGATCTGGATCTGGATTTGCCCCTGGAGCACGCACGGCAGATCAGCCAGCCGAACAGCCAGCAATTGGCTTCGCTAGGGTTGCCGCCGAGGGCTTGATGATCAACGTGCCGCCGCTGAAACCTGCCGAACGCGACCGACTGCTGAAGCTGGCAACCTACGCCTCTGTAGCAGTGGCGGTACTGTTGATTGCGCTGAAAAGCAGTGTCTATCTGATGTCAGGATCAGTCAGCCTGCTGGCGTCGCTGATTGATTCATTGATGGACGCGGCTGCGTCAGTGATCAATCTGTTCGCGGTACGCTATGCGTTGAAGCCCGCCGACCACGAGCACCGCTTCGGTCACGGCAAGGCTGAAGCCCTCGCTGGGCTGGCGCAGTCCGCGTTCATCACCGGCTCTGCCGTACTGGTATTGCTGCAGGGGATCGATCGGCTGCTCAATCCCAGGCCGTTGGACAGCGCCTGGCTGGGCATTGCTGTCATGCTGTTTTCCATCGCGGCGACCATCGGCCTGCTGTTGATTCAGCGCCATGTGATCAAGCGCACTGGCTCCACCGCGATTCGTGCTGACTCGCTGCACTACCGCTCCGACCTGCTGCTGAACGCCAGCATCATTGTAGCGTTGCTGTTGGCCGCTTACGGCATACAGCGCGCTGATGCGTTTTTCGGCTTGGCAATTGCGCTGTTTATTGGCTACAGCGCCATTCAGATTGGCCGCGATGCAGTGCAGATTTTAATGGACCGGGAGCTATCCGATGAGGTGCGCGCTGAAGCACTTCAGCTCGCCCGCTCCGTGGAAGGGGTGGTCAACGTGCATGATTTTCGCAGCCGCCAATCCGGTCACGACTGGTTTATGCAGATGCATGTAGAGATACCCGCGCAGACGCCTCTGGTGCAGGCGCATGATCTGGGTGAACGGGTAAGGGCCAGAATCGTCGAGCGCTTTCCTCAGACCGACGTATTGATCCATACCGATCCGGTTTGAATGAGCCGCACCTATTCGGCCGGACCTGACCGGCCGTACACAAAAACGGCCGAACCTTTTCGGGCTCAGCCGCTTTTGTATGTCCACATCGCGTCGGGTAGATGCCTGCCTGATTCCCTGAGCCTTGTGAGCTGGGTGACCGGTTGGCAACGGATTCGGTAGAATCGTTAGCCGTCTGATCCCTTTGTGGAGGAGCAGACTGGACGAGCCGGTCTTGGCTTTGAACGTGGAACCATCATAGCCCGCCAGCCGCGCCATTTCTTGCCTAAAATTGCAGATATAGCCCATACTTCGGCAACATATATTCATTTATTGCTTATTCTAAGCAATAAAAACGGAGTCCGGCATGATTGAGCACAATTTGGACCGTTACGACCTGAAAATTCTCGCCGCCCTACAGCAGGATGCGCGGATCAGCAATCAAGAGCTGGCCGAGCATATTGGGCTCTCGCCTTCGCCTTGCTCCAGACGGGTCAAGCAACTGGAAGACAGCGGCTATATTCAACGCCAGGTGGCCCTGCTCGACTCGCGCAAGCTGGGCCTGTCATTGACTGCGTTCGTCATGATCGGCATGGACCGGCATACCCCGGAGCGGTTCGCTGGCTTCGAGAGCGCTATCCGCGAGCGGCCTGAAGTGCTGGACTGCTGCCTGGTCACCGGCATGGACGCCGACTACCAGCTGCGCGTGGTGGTCCCGGATATGGAACATTACCAACAACTACTGCTCGGCCATCTGACCCGGATTGAAGGCGTGTCCAGCGTGCGCTCAAGCTTTGTCCTCAACCAGATAAAAACCAGCACCGAACTGCCGCTGGACCATTTGCGCACCAGCTGAGAGCACTCTGGAGTAAAGCGCTGCGACGACCTGTCACAGTGCCCCGGCCACGAAGTCGCTATAATGGCCGCCCAGATACAATCGGAGAAAGGCTGTGGATTACCAGCAGTTTGAAGCTATCGCGATGCCCCTGATGATTTTCGTTCTGGTCGGATTCATGGGCTATATCGTCTGGGATCTGGCGAAAAAGTCGAAGGCCGGACGTTATGGCACCATGGTGCTGTTTCTCGCGCTGGGCCTGGGTGTGATTGGCTTTGTAATCAAGGTCATTATCATCGGCCAGGTCGAGGGCTGAAAAAGCCGTATCTGTGACCGTTTCACCTGCTGCTTCAAGATCTGAATCCTGATTCACTGTTCATCATTGACGAATCAGGATGCAGATTATGGCCTACCGCACGACCCATGCCCGCCTGGAACGCGACCAGGCTCTACGTGAACATATCCTTGGCTGTGCGTTGGAGATGGTCGCTGAAGGCGGTTTTTCCGCACTCAGCATGAGCCGTCTGGCGCACACCGCCGGCATCGCCACGGGCAGCCTGTATCGCTACTTTCCGGGTAAAGGCGCGCTGGCGGCGGAAGTCTTTACCCGGGCTACCCGCATCGAAGTCAATGCACTCAAAGAGCAGTTTTTTGGCCAGGGTACGGCCGCCGAGCGCCTGCGCGCAGGGATTGCGCACTTCGCTGCGCGCGCCTGGCATAGCCGGCAGCTTGCCCATGCACTCATCGCCGAGCCGCTTGAGCCCGATGTGGACACTGAACGCCTGCGTTACCGCGCCGCCTATGCGGAGCTTTTCCACAAGCTGATCAAGCAGGGAAATGACGATGGCAGCTTTCAGGTCGGCAATATATCCATCACCGCAGCCTGCCTGGTAGGCGCCATTGCCGAATCCTTGATCGGCCCGCTATCACCACAGGCCCGCGCCCTGCGCGCCAGCGGGTTGCCCAGTGAAAGCCTGGAAAGCTACACCCGCGCCCTCACCCGATTCTGTCTGCGCGCCCTCGGCGCGAAGGAGCCCTCACCATGAACCTGCATCAATATGCCGAAACCCACGAAGTGACCAATCAGGTGCCCCCTCTGGAAGGCATCAACCTGTACCACACAGATTTGCCGCTGAGGCAATGGGTACACCGATTCAACGGCGACTGGGCAGATAACGAGCTGGCCGCTTACGGGCAGCTCGCGGGCGGGCCACTGATGGCTGCAGGCTTCCTGGCCAACGAAAACAAGCCGGTATTCAAAAGTCACGACCGGGTCGGCAATCGCATTGATCTGGTGGAATTCCACCCGGCCTACCATGAGCTGATGAGCGCCGGCATAGCCCATGGCATTACCTCCGCACCCTGGACCAGACCCGGGCCAGGCGCCCACGTTGCGCGGGCTGCGAGCATGTACCTGCACAACCAGATCGAAGCCGGCAGTTGCTGCCCCATGACCATGACCTACGCCTGCGTGCCGGCGCTCAAGCTGCAACCGGACCTGGCGGAAAAATGGCTGCCCAAGATACTTTCGCGGCAATATGATCCGCGCAATCTGCCCATCGAACAGAAAACCGGCGCCACCATCGGCATGGCCATGACCGAAAAGCAAGGCGGCACTGATGTGCGCGCCAACACCACCCGCGCCTACGCGGTCGGCCTTGGCGGCCCCGGCCAGGCGTATGAACTGGTTGGGCACAAATGGTTCTGTTCCGCACCGATGTGCGATGCGTTTTTGACCCTGGCCCAGACCGACAAAGGCCTGACTTGCTTCCTGCTGCCGCGGCATCGGACGGATGGCACGCGCAACCAGTTCTATATCCAACGGCTGAAAAACAAACTCGGCAATCAGGCCAACGCCTCCAGTGAGGTCGAGTTCCGCGGCGCGCTGGCGTGGATGGTCGGTGAGGAAGGCCGCGGCGTACCCACGATCATCGAAATGGTCTCCATGACCCGCTTCGACTGCATGATCGGCTCCAGCTCGCTGATGCGTCAGGCGCTGACCCAGGCCAGTCACCATTGCGCCTATCGTACGGTCGGCGGCCGCGTGTTGGCCGAACAGCCGCTGATGCAAAACGTGTTGGCTGATCTGGCGCTGGAAAGCGAGGCGGCGCTGGCGCTGACCATGCGCATGGGCAAAGCGATCGACAGTGCCCACGATGAGCATGAAGAAAAGTTCGCCCGACTGGTGACCGCGATCGGCAAGTACTGGATCTGCAAACGCGCGCCGGCAATGATCAATGAGGCTCAAGAGTGCCTGGGCGGCGCGGGCTATGTGGAAGAGAGCATCCTGCCACGTCTGTACCGCGAGGCGCCGGTCAATTCGATCTGGGAAGGCTCGGGCAATGTGCAATGCCTGGATGTACTGCGCGCGCTGTCAAAGGAGCCGGGGGTGTTAGAGGTGTTGTTCGGCGAACTGGGCGATGGCCACGGTGATGCCCAGCTGAAACACCATATTGAGCGCATCAAGGCCGATTTCCGCGATACCGACGAGATTCAATACCGCGCCCGGCAACTGACCGAAGATGTCGCGGTGGCGCTGCAGGCAAAGCTGTTGCTGGAGGCCGGCAATGAAGTGGTGTCCGACGCCTTTATCGCCAGCCGTATTGCCGGACGCGGCCGCGCCTATGGCACCTTGCCGCGCGGCATTGACGTGGCAGCGCTGGTCGACCGCTCAACACCCAATAGCTGACCCCTGGCTATCGCCGTAGCAAGATGGAGCTGGCTCGCTGTTTTCAGCAGCCAGCTCCCTCAGCATCTCCCCAAACTGGACCTCTGACCGCAACACCACTAGCATCAACCGCCAGTATCCAAGCCAGGCCCCAGCATGAAACCAACCAGACCGCGCGCCCCGACCGGCAAACCGGTGCGTCCGCAGAGCGCCAAGCCCCGACGTCAACCTGCGGCGCCACCGGCCAACCCCAGATTGATCGCGCTGAACAAGCCCTTCGATGTGCTTACGCAGTTCACTGACGACCAGGGCCGCGCCACCCTCAAGGACTTTATCGATCTGCCCGGCATCTATCCTGCTGGCCGGTTGGACCGCGACAGTGAAGGGCTGCTATTGCTGACCAACGATGGCCGGCTACAAGCGCGCATTACCGATCCCAAACACAAGCTGGCAAAAACCTACTGGGTTCAGGTGGAGGGTACGCCGACGGCAGAGCAGTTGGCGCAACTGCGCGCCGGCCCCCTGCTTAACGATGGTCCTTGCCGACCCGCCGAAGTAGAACAGATGCAGGAGCCGACCCTCTGGCCACGCCACCCGCCGGTACGCTTTCGCGCCAGCATTCCTACCCATTGGCTGAGCATCACCATTCGCGAAGGAAGAAACCGCCAGGTCAGGCGCATGACCGCCGCAGTGGGGTTGCCCACGCTGCGCCTGGTGCGCGTGAGCATTGGTGACTGGACACTGGCCGAACTGCAGCCGGGCGAATGGCGAGAGGTGGAAATCTAGGTTCTAGTAGCGGACACCCAGCAGACGGAAGATAAAGCCGAGCAGCCAGATAGGCCCGATCAGCAGAAACTGCAGATCCTTGAAGAACGACGGTTTCTTTCCTTCCAGATGATGGCCGATAAACTGCCCGATCCAGGCCAGAATAAAGATCGCCACGCAGGGGATAAATACGTAGGTCATCATGCTCAGGATCAGCAGCATGATCAGACTCAATACCAGCATCGCGGCGGTGATGCGCCAGGACAACGTCGCA
The DNA here is from genome assembly GCF_008365385.1 of Halopseudomonas laoshanensis. GTDB lineage: Bacteria > Pseudomonadota > Gammaproteobacteria > Pseudomonadales > Pseudomonadaceae > Halopseudomonas > Halopseudomonas laoshanensis. The sequence continues at coordinate 258,523 of NZ_QOVF01000002.1, forward strand.
TAGAAAGCCAGCGCTAACGCGACCGCCAAGACGGACACCCATGGATGAATCGCCCAGAGGATGCCCAGCACACTGAAAGTGATCAGCGGCACGCAGATCCAGTGCAGCAACTTGTTGGTCGGATTGTGATGGCTCTCGCCGTACTCATCGAACCATTGGTCAATCGCTTTCATACCCGGCACCTCTGTTATTGTTTTACCCACATGGTTGTTTACAAAAAATCCAGTTCCCGGAACACAGTATCCACCGGCACACACAGGTCCGTCATGGCCTTGAAAGCCAGCCGAGTCCCCTGCCGGTTAAGAGCGCTTGATGTTAAGCTTAGCGCATGAAAACACTTCTACCTTTCCGTCCCGTTGTACTTTGCCTGTCGGGGCACGACCCTAGCGGTGGCGCTGGCATGCAAGCTGATATAGAAGCCCTGATTGCCCAGGGTTGTCACGCGGCGCCTACCATCACTGCCTTGACCGTACAAAACACCGTAGATGTCAGCGACTTCCGGGTGCTGGACCGCGAATGGGTCATGGCTCAGGCTAACGCCGTGCTCAACGACATGCCGGTTTCGGCGGTCAAACTCGGCATGCTGGGCAATCTGGCCATGGTCGATACCGTGGTCGAGTTGATGCAGCAGCACCCGGAGCTGCCGTTGGTCTGCGATCCGGTCCTGCGAGCTGGCGGTGGCGGCTCGCTGGGCAAGGATGAGGTGGGTTTCGCCTTGCGGGAGAAACTGCTGCCCTTGGCTTTGATCGCCACGCCTAATCTGCCGGAGGCGCGCATTCTTGCCGAACTGCCCGAAGGCACTGCCGATGAATGTGCCGCCAAGCTACTGCTCTATTGCCGCAACCTGCTGATTACCGGCGGGCACGGCGAAGAGCGCGAGATTCATAACCGGCTGTATTGTCGCGACGGTGGCGAACATACCTTTATCTGTCAGCGCCTACCGGGTAACTACCACGGCTCAGGCTGCACGCTGGCAAGCGCGCTGGCTGGCCGCTTGGCCCTGGGTGAAGAACTGGTCAGCGCGGTCAAGTCCGCACTGGATTACACCTGGCGCACCTTGCGTGACGCCGAGCAGCCCGGCCACGGCCAGTATGTACCCCGGCGCCTGCCCCTGGATTACTGCTCGTGATCCACCCACTGCGCGGCCTGTATGCCATCACCGACAGCCAACTGCTGGCTGGCGAGCGGCTGATGCCCTGGGTGGATGCGGCGTTAGCCGGGGGAGCACGGTTGCTGCAGTACCGTGACAAATCCGCGGATCCGGCCCGTCGCCGCGATGAAGCCACCCAGCTCAAGTCTTTGTGCGAATACTACGGCGCGCAGCTCATCATCAATGATGATCTGCTATTGGCCAGCGAACTGCAGGTCGGCCTGCATCTTGGTCGCGATGACGGCAGTCTGGGTGAAGCACGCCAGCAGTTAGGTAGTCAGGCGATCATTGGCGCCACTTGCCATGCCAGCCTGGACTTCGCCAGCGAAGCGCAGAAAGCAGGCGCCAGCTATATCGCCTTTGGGCGCTTTTTCCAGTCGGTGACCAAACCCGGCGCCCCCGCGGCGACCCCCTTTCTGCTTGAGCAAGCCAGAAAGCAATTTCATTTGCCGATCGTCGCCATCGGCGGCGTCACTTTGCACAATGCCCCGCAGCTGATCAGCTCCGGCGCCAGCCTGCTGGCCGTAGTCAACGGCCTGTTCGGCGCGCCCTCGCCTGCCGAAGTCGAACGACGCGCACGCGGCTTCAGCGAACTGTTTCAAACCCTTTGAGAGAATGCCTAATGTCACGCTCAGAAACCCTTTTCGCCAATGCTCAAAAACATATCCCAGGCGGCGTCAACTCGCCGGTTCGCGCATTCCGTAGCGTCGGTGGCACTCCGCTGTTCTTCAAGCACGCCGAAGGCGCCTATGTGACCGATGAGGACGACAACCGCTACGTGGATTACGTCGGCTCCTGGGGCCCGATGATTCTCGGCCACAGCCATCCTGCGGTATTGGATGCGGTTCGTAACCAACTGCAACACGGTCTGTCCTACGGTGCGCCGACGGCGATGGAAACCGAGATGGCCGATCTGGTCTGTGAGCTGGTGCCGTCGATGGAAATGGTCCGCATGACCAGCTCCGGCACCGAAGCGACCATGAGCGCTATCCGCCTGGCCCGTGGCTATACCGGGCGTGACAACATCATCAAGTTTGAAGGCTGTTACCACGGCCATTCCGACAGCCTGTTGGTCAAGGCCGGTTCTGGCGCGTTGACTCAAGGCGTACCCAGCTCGGCTGGCGTACCCGCCGATTTCGCCAAGCACACGCTGACCCTCCCGTTTAACGATATTGATGCTGTCAAAGAACTGCTGGCCCAGGCGGGCAAGGATGTGGCCTGCATCATCGTTGAGCCCGTTGCCGGCAACATGAACTGTGTACCGCCCGCGCCAGGATTTTTGCAGGGGCTACGTGAGCTGTGCGATGAGCATGGCGTAGTGCTCATTTTTGATGAGGTGATGACCGGCTTCCGCGTCGCGCTGGGCGGCGCCCAGGCTTATTACAAAGTCACCCCCGATCTGACCACCTTCGGCAAGATCATTGGTGGCGGCATGCCGGTCGGTTGCTTCGGCGGTAAACGCGAGATCATGGAAGTCATCGCCCCGCTAGGGCCGGTGTATCAGGCCGGCACACTGTCGGGCAATCCGCTGGCGATGGCAGCAGGCCTGACCACACTAAAATTGATCAGCCGCCCGGGCTTTCATGATGAACTAACGGATTACACCACCCGCCTGCTGGCCGGTATTCAGGAGCGCGCGGATGCTGCCAGCATACCCTTCGTTACTACCCAGGCAGGCGGGATGTTCGGTCTGTATTTCTCCGGAGCCGATGATATCGTCACCTTCGATGACGTCATGGCCAGCGATGCCGAGCGCTTCAAAGGGTTCTTTCACGGCATGTTGAATAACGGCGTCTATCTGGCTCCGAGCGCCTTCGAAGCCGGATTTACCTCTATCGCTCACGGCGAAACTGAACTGAAACTGACATTGGACGCAGCTGAAAAGGCATTCGCCGCCCTATGATCGCCTTGAGCTATCTGCTGCTGAGCGCTGCAGCTTTGGCCTTATGTTTCTGGCTGTGGCAGCGCAAGCATGCCCTGCATGCAGAAGCCCAGGGCGCGCTTAAAGCCAGCATGGTGGCGCTGCTGCTGACCGCCAGCAGCGCATTGCTACTTGGCCTGGCAAGTTGGGGCGCAAGCAATGCCGGCATTGAACATGCCCAGCGCATCATGGGCCTGGCCGCTCAGCATATGAGCCTGCCGCTGCTCGGACTGGTGTGTTTAGTGCTGGGCCGAGGGATGCGCTGGAAACCGGTGATCTGGAGTCAGATCATTCTCGGCCTTTTGGGGTTCTACGAACTCTCCCGTTATCTCGAGTGGCAGGCGGGCTACCAGTGGCTGGTTAACCTGCTGGGAGCTGCCTGCCTGGTACTTGTCACCTGCCTATACCGGCGCCAGGACTGGCGCATCAGTGTGCTCTGCATAGCCGGGCTGGTCGGCCTGCTGGCGCCGGCATTGCTGCACCACAGTTTGCCGCTCGCCAGCCTGCTCGACTCCAGCCCGCAGGCCAGCTGGTTGCTGCCGGGCTTCGTCGGCTGCGCACTGGCAGTTGGCCTGCTGGCAGAACAGGCGCACAATAAAGGCCTTAATAGTCCTTACAGCGGACCCAAGGCCGCCTCTGACTCATGAATACTCGATTGCCTATCCGATTACTGTCTACCCGCCTAGCGCGGTTCTGCCTGCTGAGTTTGCTGATCAGCCCTGCGCTGGTGCTGGCACAGAATGGCAATAATTCCCTGTTGATCAGCACTGAAGAACGCTGTGCGATCAACCGGGTTGACGATGAAAGTCTCGCGCTGGCGATCCAGGCGTGCGAAACAGCCGCCAACGCTGGCGATCTGCAGGCGCAATTCGAGATGGGCGAGCTGTACCAGCGTGGTGAGCGGGTGGAAAAGGATATCGAACAGGCACTTGGCTGGTTTGAAAAAGCCTCGATTCAAGGCCATCCAGGCGCCCAGTACCAGTTGGGTCTGATGCACTACCAGGGCGAAGGCGTGACCCGTAATCTGCCCCAGGCATACATCATCCTCAAAATGGCGGCAGTGAATGGCAAAGATGAAGCCATGGATGCCAGCGATCAGATCGCGCTTCAGATGAACGCAGAGGAGCTGGATGTCGCCACTCAGGTACTGGGCACGCTATTTCGCAACTATTTAGCGCAAATCCGTGAAGAACAGTTGCAGGGCAAACCCGCCCAGCCGGAAAGCGGCGATCTGCGTGACCCGCAGATGGACTCCACCTTCGGACCTGTACAGACCCTTGAATGAGCGGCGCCCGGCCTTCGACCTGATGAGCCAGGTTCGGCCGGATCAGCTCGGCTAGATCAGCTCGGCTGCGGCGGCATAGGGAAATTCATCACGTTTCCGCCACCCTTGGCTTCGCTGATTTTCGCCTGACCGATACGCTCGACTTCATCGATACGCACAATCGACTGCAACGGAATAAAGCTGCGTTCAACCCCCTCGAACTGGGTTTTAAGCTTTTCTTCGGCGGGATCGACCAGCACCTGCGAGCGCTCACCAAACAGTAATTCCTCAATTTCCAGAAAGCCCCAGAGATCGCTCTGGAAGATATGCCGAGCATAGAGCTCGTATACCTGACCCTGGTTGAGGAAAATAACGCGGAAAATCGGCTGCTTGTCTTTGCTCATCGTGGAACCATCAAACCTGTATCTTGGCCAAGCCGAACAGGCAGGTTCGGCGGTCGCGGATGATAGCACAGCACGGGACATGCACCGCCTCATCCGTGTATAATTCCGCTTTTTACAAGGTTACGCTTAGCACATCCCATGGCCAAGAAACTCTTTATTCAGACCCACGGTTGCCAAATGAACGAGTATGACAGCTCGCGTATGGCTGACCTGCTCGGCGAAAATCAGGCAATGGAGCTGACCGACCGCCCCGATGAGGCGGACGTCATTCTGCTCAATACCTGTTCGATTCGTGAAAAGGCCCAGGAAAAGGTCTTCTCCGAACTGGGTCGGTGGCGACCGCTGAAAGACAAGAATCCCGACCTGATTATCGGTGTCGGCGGTTGCGTGGCCAGCCAGGAAGGCACCGCGATCCGCGACCGTGCCCCTTATGTAGACGTGGTATTCGGCCCGCAGACCCTGCACCGCCTGCCAGAAATGATCAATGCCGCGCGCACCACGCATAAACCGCAGGTAGATGTGTCATTTCCGGAAATCGAGAAATTCGACCGTTTGCCAGAGCCACGCGTTGATGGCCCAACGGCCTTTGTCTCGATCATGGAAGGTTGCAGCAAGTACTGCAGCTTCTGCGTAGTGCCCTACACCCGTGGTGAGGAAGTCAGCCGTCCATTCGACGACGTGCTGGCTGAATGCATTCACCTGGCCGAAAACGGCGTTCGTGAAGTCACGCTGCTGGGTCAGAACGTCAACGGCTATCGCGGCCAGACCCACGACGCCAAGGTTGCCGATCTGGCTGACCTGATTCGGGTCATTGCCGAAATCGACGGCATTGACCGTATCCGCTACACCACATCGCACCCGCTGGAATTCTCCGACAGCCTGATTCTGGCGCATGCCGAAGTCCCGGAACTGGTCAAATACCTGCACTTACCAGTGCAGTCCGGCTCCGATCGCGTGTTAGCCGGCATGAAGCGCAACCACACGGCGCTGGAATACAAATCGCGCGTGCGCAAACTGCGCGCCGCGGTACCCGACATGATTCTCAGCTCGGACTTTATCATTGGCTTCCCCGGCGAAACCGACAAGGATTTCGAGCAGACCATGAAGCTGGTGGAAGATGTAGGTTTCGATTTCTCCTACTCCTTTATCTACAGCTCACGGCCAGGCACACCGGCTTCTGACCTGGTAGACAACACCCCAACCGAGGTCAAGAAGCAGCGCCTGCAGATACTGCAGGCCCGACTCAATCAGCAGGGCTTTGATAACAGCCGGCGCATGGTTGGCACTACCCAGCGAATACTGGTGACCGATTATTCGAAGAAAGACCCGGGCATGCTCCAGGGTCGTACCGAGCATAATCGCATCGTCAATTTCCGCTGCGACAACCCGCGGTTGATCGGACAGTTCGTTGACGTTCTGGTCGATGAAGCTTTGCCACACTCCCTGCGTGGCAGCCTGCTGGCGGAGACTGTTCACTAAGCTATGCCACCCGGACTTTCGCGCGGCCGTTCGGCCGCGCATTCCCACTCATCTGCCCTTCTTTGCATCGCGCGCTTTGCGCGCTATGCTGTTATTTCCTGAATGCCACGAGGCGACTAACAGATCACTTTGAACGCTCCCCTGCACATACATCGTTTTACTATCGAACCCGTTGATTCCCGCCGCTTTGCTAGCCTGTGCGGCCAATTTGACGAACACTTGCTACTGATCGAACAGCGGCTGGGCATTGAAGTGCGCAACCGGGGCAACCAGTTCGAACTGATTGGCGAGGCTGAACTGACCCGCTCAGCTGAAGCAGTGCTTCGCCAGCTGTACCGCGAAACCCGCGACAATGGCGAGTTGACCCCCGATACCGTTCATCTGTTTCTGCAAGAATCCGGACTGGAAAACCTCAGCGAAGCGCTGCAGCAGAGCGACGGCGGCAAGCCGGTGATACTGCGCACCCGGCGCATGACCATACAACCGCGTGGGCCGAACCAACAGAGTTATGTACGCTCCATTCAGGAACATGACATCAATTTCGGAATTGGGCCTGCCGGTACTGGCAAGACTTACCTGGCCGTCGCCTGCGCGGTAGATGCGCTGGAACGCGAGCAGATTCGCCGCATCCTGCTGGTACGCCCGGCGGTTGAAGCAGGCGAGAAACTCGGTTTTCTGCCTGGCGACCTGTCGCAGAAGATCGATCCCTACCTGCGGCCGCTGTACGACGCACTCTATGAAATGCTCGGCTTCGAAAACGTCGCCAAACTGATTGAGCGCCAAGTTATCGAAGTCGCGCCGCTGGCCTATATGCGCGGTCGCACCTTGAACAACAGCTTTATCATTCTTGATGAAAGCCAGAACACCACCCTGGAACAGATGAAAATGTTCCTCACCCGGATTGGCTTTGGTTCTACAGCGGTGATTACCGGTGACGTGACTCAAGTGGATCTGCCCCGCGGAACCAAGTCCGGCCTCGCTCATGTGGTCGAGGTACTGAAAGACGTGAAGGGCATAGGCTTTACCCATTTCAAATCCAAGGACGTAGTACGTCACCCGTTAGTGCAACGCATTGTCGAGGCGTACGATATGTTCGAGTTGCGCCAGGAAGGCGAGCGTCAGGAAAAAGAAGCTCAGCGCCGGGAACGCAGCAATGAGTCTTGAAGCCTCAATTGAGCTGGATTTGCAGAACGCCACCAGCGCCCCGGATGTGCCTGACGAAGATAGCTTCAGGCGTTGGGCCGGGTTGGCTCTACAGAGCAAACCCGGCCATGAACTGACCATCCGTCTGGTGGACGAGACCGAAAGCCAGAGCCTTAACCTGCAATATCGCGGCAAGGATTACCCGACCAACGTGTTGTCCTTCCCCGCCGACTTACCGCCCGAGCTGAACATTCCACTGCTCGGCGATCTGGTGATTTGTGCCCAGGTGGTCGCGCGCGAAGCCCAGGAACAGCAAAAACCCCTTCAGGCCCATTGGGCGCATATGGTCATGCATGGCTGTCTGCACCTGATAGGCTACGACCATATCGAAGATACCGAAGCCGAGCAGATGGAATCTCTGGAGCGCCAGCTACTGGCGCAACTGGGCATTGCCGACCCATATGCTGCCGACTTCATTTCAACCAGCGACGAGAAAAAGGAATCATGAGCGAAGATCGATCGACCAGCGGACACAAGACCTGGCTGGACAAACTGACCCAGGCTTTTGTCCACGAACCCAAGAACCGCCAGGAATTGTTGGAGCTGCTGCGCGAAGCGCATGCCAACGAAGTCCTGGATATCGAAGCCTTGTCGATTATTGAAGGCGCCCTGCAGGTTTCCGACATGCAGGTACGGGATATCATGATTCCGCGCTCGCAAATGATTACCATCAAGTCTAGCCAGACGCCCCGGGAATTTCTGCCGGACGTGATCGAGGCAGCGCATTCGCGCTTTCCGGTCATCGGCGATGGCGTTGACGATGTGCTGGGCATCCTGCTGGCCAAGGATCTTCTGCCCCTGCTGTTGCAGGACGATACCGAACGCTTCAACATCAAGGAAATTCTCCGGCCGGCCACTTGCGTGCCCGAGTCCAAGCGCCTCAACGTGCTGCTCAAGGAATTTCGCGCCACACGCAATCACATGGCCATTGTGATTGACGAGTACGGCGGCGTCTCCGGTCTGGTGACTATCGAGGACGTGCTTGAGCAGATCGTCGGCGACATCGAGGACGAGCATGATGTTGACGAAGACAGTCACATCAAACCGCTGCCCAGCGGTGATTTTCTGGTCAAGGGACTGACACCCATCGAAGATTTCAACGAGCATTTCGACACCGAGTTCTCCGACGAAGAGTTTGACACCGTTGGCGGCCTGGTAATGAATGCCTTTGGCCATCTGCCCAAACGCAATGAAGTGGCCGAACTGGAAGGTTTCCGCGTTCGCGTTCTGAATGCTGACAGCCGTCGTGTGCACTTGCTCAGGGTTACCCTGGAAAAATCCTGAGGAATAGCGACACGTGCTGATGCAATGGATTGACCGACTGCGCGGTCCGGGCTGGCTGGGTAACCTGCTGGCCATCATCGCCGGGGCGCTGACGACCCTGGCCTTTGCACCTTTCGACTGGTGGCCATTGGGTCTGCTGTCCATCGCCCTGCTCTACCAGGGACTGCAGCAATTGGCCCCGTGCCAGGCGGCACTGCGCGGCTGGTGCTGGGGCCTGGGGTTGTTTGCCAGTGGCGTGTCCTGGGTTTATATCAGTATCCACGTGCACGGCTACGCCTCGCCGGCGTTGGCGGGCTTACTCACCGGACTGTTTGTTGGCGGCCTGGCATTGGTGATCGCCCTTGCCGCCTGGCTATGGGCGCGCTGGTTACGCCCTGCGCAGCCAGGCTGGCTGGCCTGCTTCGGCTTTGCCGCACTCTGGGTGGCGCAGGAGATTTTCCGCGGCTGGTTCCTCACCGGCTTTCCCTGGCTGTACCAAGGCTATATTCATACCGATACATGGCTGTCCGGCTTCGCTCCGATCGGCGGCGTCTGGCTGCTGACGTTCCTGACCATCCTCAGCGCCTGCCTGCTTTCAGAATTACGCCTGTGGAAACGTCTGCCCCATGCCGCTGCAGCGGTGGCGCTGCAACTGGCCATCTGGCTGGGCGGCAAGGGACTGGGCGCTATTGAATGGACAAAGCCCACCGGCGAGCCGCTGTCCGTCGCCTTGATACAGGCTGACATCCCCCAATCGCGCAAGTGGGATCCTGACCATATTCAACAGACGCTTAGCCTGTACCGCGACTTGAGCTACGCCCAGGGCCCGGTGGATCTGATCCTCTGGCCGGAAACCGCGATACCGGTGCTCAAGACCCAGGCACAAGGCTTTGCCGACGCCATGGCCGCCAATCTGGCCGAGCAAGGCACCACACTGATTACCGGCATACCCGTGGATAATTACGACACCGGTGAGCTACGCATCTTCAACGGCATCATGGTGGCGGGCACTGAGGAAAATCAGTACCTCAAGAACAAGCTCGTACCCTTCGGCGAATATGTGCCCATGGAACAATTCCTGCGCGGTCTGATCGCCTTCTTCGACCTGCCCATGTCGAGCTTCTCGCGTGGCCCAGCAGTGCAGCCACCCTTGCAAGCAGCCGGTTACCGGTTAGCACCTTTTATCTGCTATGAAGCGGTTTATCCGGACTTTGCTGCCAGGCTGGCGGCCCAGAGCGAGCTGCTGATCACCATCAGTAACGACAGCTGGTTTGGCGAATCGATTGGCCCGCTGCAGCATTTGCAGATGGCCCGTATGCGTGCAATCGAAAGCGGCCGCTGGATGATTCGCGGTACCAACAATGGCGTTACTGCGTTGATCGATCATCGCGGCGACATCACTGCCCGAATTCCCCAGTTCCAGCAGGTGGCGCTGAGTGGTTGGGTGCAACCGCGCGAAGGGCTCAGCCCGTATTTGCGCTGGCGTAGCTGGCCACTGAAGATTGGGGTGCTGGTGATACTACTGGCGTGTGCGCTGGGGCGCTGGCGGCGCCGGGATGAGCACTGAGTTTGCAGATACCTGTAACTCCTCGATAATGCGCCACAGCAGCTCTTGATCCTCTGCGCTCAGCCCGCTGAGCTCTAACTCAGTTACCGTGGGCGTCCGCCCGGCCATCCATTCGCGAGTGCGGGCCATGTCCATGGCCTGATCGAGTCGACGCAGAAGTCGCCCATACGAAGAGTCACGAGGCAAGTCGCTGAGTAGTGCGGGCGCGCTGCCTTTCATCTAGCCAACCTCCTTTCCAACATGTCATTTTGAGCCTCCGGCGACAGTCGAACACTCCGTAGCCGTTATCCAGAGCATAGCTGCCCATGCCAAGAGCGCAGAGACCCGGCGACGAATGGTGATAGCGGTAACTGCGTTGTGCTTGGGCTACCTGCAATCTGCCCGGTGGTGTATCCTGCTGCATTGATTTGCAAAGACATCCTGCCGTCACCTGCGGCAGCAATGAGCATGCTGACAGCCCAGCCGCACGTGCTCCGAGATCCGATGTTGGCGCAATTACTCCCAGCCAAACGAGCTCAGACAGCCCCGACTATGCAAGAACAGTATTCCCCCCGCGATATCGAAAGCAGCGCCCAGACCGAATGGGATAACAGCGACGCCTTCAAGGTGACCGAAACCCCTGATCGCGAGACGTTCTACTGTCTGTCCATGTTCCCCTACCCCAGCGGCAAGCTGCATATGGGTCACGTGCGCAACTACACCATCGGCGACGTGATTTCCCGCTATCAGCGCATGCAGGGCAAGAACGTGTTGCAGCCTATGGGTTGGGATGCCTTTGGCATGCCGGCAGAAAATGCCGCGATGCAGAACAAGGTCGCGCCAGCCAAGTGGACCTACGACAATATCGATTACATGCGCACCCAGCTGAAAAGCCTGGGCCTGGCGATGGATTGGTCGCGTGAGTTCGCGACCTGTACGCCCGAGTATTACCGCTGGGAGCAGTGGCTGTTTACCAAGCTGTTCGAACAGGGCGTGATCTACCGGAAGAACGGTACGGTCAACTGGGACCCGGTCGACCAGACGGTGCTGGCCAACGAACAGGTTATCGACGGCAAGGGCTGGCGCTCTGGCGCGCTGATCGAGAAGCGCGAAATCCCCATGTACTATTTCCGCATTACCGATTACGCAGAAGAGCTGCTGAGCTCGCTGGACGAGCTGACCGGCTGGCCGGAACAGGTCAAGACCATGCAGCGCAACTGGATCGGCAAATCCGTCGGCATGGAAGTGCACTTCCCATACGACCATGCAAGTATCGGCGAAGACGGCAAACTGAAGGTGTTCACAACCCGGCCCGATACCCTGATGGGCGTCACCTATATGGCCGTGGCCGCCGAACACCGGCTGGCCACCATCGCCGCGCAGGATGACCCGCAGCTACAAGCGTTTATTGACGAATGTAAACGCGGCGGCGTCGCCGAAGCCGATATTGCCACCCAGGAAAAGAAAGGCCGCCCTACGCGACTGTTCGTGACTCATCCGCTAACCGGTGAAAAGCTCCCGGTGTGGGTCGCCAACTACGTATTGATGACCTATGGCGAGGGTGCAGTCATGGCCGTTCCTGCCCATGACGAGCGTGACTTTCATTTCGCCACTCAGTATGACCTGCCGATCAAGCCGGTGGTACGCACCTCCGCAGGCGATGAAACCCCAGTCCCCTGGCAGGATGCCTACGGTGAAAAGGGCACGCTGATCAACTCGCAAGAGCTGAACGGCCTGGATTACGCCAGTGCGCTAAAAGCCATTGCCGAGATATTGCAGCAGAAAGACCTCGGCGCCCCGCGCACACAGTTCCGCCTGCGCGATTGGGGCATCAGCCGCCAGCGTTACTGGGGCTGCCCGATTCCGATTATTCACTGCGACACCTGCGGCGATGTGCCGGTGCCGGAAGATCAGTTGCCTGTAGTGCTGCCAGAAGACGTGGTACCCGATGGTGCCGGCAGCCCGCTGGCCAGGATGCCCGAGTTTTACCAGTGCACTTGCCCCACCTGTGGCGGCCAGGCCAAGCGTGAAACCGATACCATGGATACCTTCGTTGAAAGCTCCTGGTATTTCGCCCGCTACGCCTCCCCGCACTACGAGCAGGGGATGGTTGATCCGAAAGCGGCCAATCATTGGCTGCCGGTGGATCAATATATCGGCGGTATCGAGCACGCGATTTTGCACCTGCTCTACGCGCGTTTTTTCCACAAGCTGATGCGTGATCAGGGTCTGGTGGATTCGAACGAGCCGTTCAAAAATCTCCTGACCCAGGGCATGGTTATCGCCGAGACCTATTTCCGGCTGGGAGCGAATGGCAGCAAGACCTGGTTCAACCCAGCCGATGTCGAAGTCAAGCGCGACGGCAAGGGCAAGATCATCGCTGCACACCTGGTCAGTGATGGTCAGCCGGTAGAAATCGGCGGCATCGAGAAGATGTCCAAGTCGAAGAACAACGGGGTTGATCCGCAGTCGATGATCGATCAGTACGGTGCCGACACCTGCCGCCTGTTCATGATGTTTGCTTCACCACCGGATATGAGCCTGGAATGGTCCGACACCGGTGTGGAAGGCGCACACCGCTTCCTGCGCCGGGTATGGCGCCTGGCACACCAGCACAGCACCGGCGGCGCTACCGCTACTTTGGACATCAGTGCACTCAGCGATGAACAGAAAGCCGTGCGCCGCTCGATCCATCTGGCGATCCGCCAGGCCAGCCAGGATATTGGCCAGCATCACAAATTCAACACTGCCATTGCCGCGGTGATGACCTTGATGAATGTGCTGGAGAAGGCGCCGCAAGCAAGTAACCAGGATCGCGCCCTGCTGCAGGAAGGACTGGAAACCGTCTGCCTGCTTCTGGCGCCGATTACCCCGCACATCAGTCACGCACTGTGGCAGGCACTCGGTCACAGCACACTGGCGATCGATGCGCCCTGGCCGGTGCTGGATGATTCGGCGCTGGTGCAAGACACCCTGCAGCTGGTTATTCAGGTCAATGGCAAATTGCGCGGGCAGATCGAGGTTGCCGCCGACGCCAGCCGTGAAGATGTTGAAGCTGCCGCACGCGAAAACGAAAACGTAATACGCTTTACCGAAGGCCTGAGCATCCGCAAGGTGATCGTGGTCCCCGGTAAGCTGGTCAATATTGTTGCCAACTGATATGCAATGGAGAGCCAAGATGCATCTAATTCGTCCTCATCAGCTACTGGGCTGCGCTGTACTCGGGCTAAGCCTGTTACTGAGCGGCTGCGGCTTCCAACTGCGCGGCCTGGGTACCGATATGGTCAACTTGCAGGAACTGCGGATCGAGTCCCGCGACCAGTACAGTGAGCTGCATCAGGGCGTCAAACAGGCGCTGGAAGACAACGGCGTGAGCATTACCACCAGCGCGCCTTTCCGGCTGCAATTGTTGGCGGAAGAAAGAGACCGCGTTGCCGTGAGCTATACCAGCCGTTCGGCACCGGCCGAATACGAGCTGACCAATCGTTTGTTGTTCCAGGTCAGTGACAGCCAGGGTCGCCCCCTGGTCGGCCCTGAAACGCTCACTGCGCGGCGAGTTTTTGTTACCGACAGGGATAACATTACCGGCAGCAATCAGGAGGAAGAGTTGCTGCGCCAGGAGCTCCGTCAGGACCTGATCAGGCAGATGCTGTTCCGCTTGTCGAGCCTGAGTGAATCGGAACTGTCTGCCCGTGCGCAGGCGCTCGAACAGCAGGCCACCCCAGCCACACCATGAAGCTGAATACCGCCCAGCTGTCGCGCCAACTGCAGGACGGCCTGGCGCCGGTATATGTGGTGAGCGGAGACGATCCTCTGCTCACTGGTGAAGTAGCTGATCAGATACGCGCTGCCTGCCGCCAGGCCGGCAGTGAGGAACGCCAGGTGTATCACGTCGAGCGCAGCTTTGACTGGAGCCAGGTATACGAGGCCAGCCATAGCCTGTCTTTATTTGCTCAGAAGCGTTTGATTGAATTGCGCATCCCCGGTGGCAAACCCGGAGACGAGGGTGGCAAGGCCTTGATGGTCTGGCTGGACGCACCGCCGGAAGACACTACGCTACTGATCAGCCTGCCCAAACTGGACGCCAGCGCCCAACGCAGCAAATGGGCCAAGGCGCTGACCGACCACGCGCAAAGCCGCTTCATTCAGATCTGGCCAATCGACGCTCAGCAATTGCCTGGCTGGATGCGTGATCGCCTGGCGAGTGCCGGCCTGCATGCCAGCCCGGATGCGCTGGAACTGTTAAGCACTCGGGTAGAAGGCAACCTGCTGGCCGCTGCGCAGGAAATCGAAAAGCTCAAACTGTATTGCCGTAACGGTCAGCTGGATCTGCAGACAGTCCAACAGGTGGTCGCTGACAGCGCCCGCTTTGATGTTTTCAACCTGGTCGACGCCATGCTCAAGGGCCAGCCGGAACAAGCCCTACGCATGCTCGACGGGCTCAAAGGCGAAGGTGTGGAAGCGCCCGTAGTGCTCTGGGCTCTGGCCCGGGAGATCCGCGCGCTGGCCAATATGGCTCAAGATATCCGCCGCAACATTCCCTTGGACCGGGTGTTCGCAAGCCAACGCCCGCCGGTATGGGACAAGCGCAAACCGGTCCTGACCCAGGCCTTGCAGCGCCATCCAGTCGCTGCCTGGGAGCAGTGGCTGCGCGAGGCGCAGATCGTTGATGAGCAGATCAAAGGCCAGCACCCTGGCTCTGCCTGGGATGGGCTAAGAGCGATGGTCGCCCGTGTCGCAGGTCTGCAATTCTAACTCAGCCAGTATCTCTACAACTGCAATACGGCCTTTCAATACTTTACCTGGAATGAATAACTTCATCCCAATCATCTGTCTCGACAAAACCTAAAAGACGTATATCTTTTGATCGCCCGTCTGCAGCGAGGAAGATGGCAGTGCCGTATTCAGGCGTATTGCTGGAAAAGCCCAGGTCATCTTCGAAACGTGCGATGCAGCTGCTATGAGTGACCAACACCAGATTTCTCCCCGGCTTCTTGTTGCTCAACGCATCACGCAGAAATGTATCTTCCTTGCGGCAATTGTATAGCCAGCCCTGGTCAGTGCTGCGACTGCTGAATAGCAGGTCGGCGGTCTGATCCGTGCGCGCCAGTGGGCTGTTATAGATATCCGCCTGTTCTAACCCCAAGCGAAAAAAATCATCCGACAGATCCGCGGCTACCAGAACGGAGCGCGCTGTCAGGCCGTCCTTGTCGACCAGGCAAGGCACGTCTGCACGATCACAACGCTCCAGATGTCTGACGACCACGATCGAATCGCCGTTGGACCAGCTGTCATAGAGGTATTGCCGCTCACTGATGTCGCTTTCGGACAGGTCGGGCATTGAGGGCGGCATCCACATCAATGCTGCAAATGCTGCTGGGGCAGCAACAGCGAGTAGCAACGCTGCAGCTCGTCGGTATTTCTTCCAAGGCGCTGCGTTGGGTCGTTTCTGACCTGCAGGTTGATCAGGCTTCATCTATACGGCCTCATTATTAGCTGTCTGTGGCGGATGATTGCGCTTCAGGCTGGCAAGCTGGCGCAGCGAGAAAGCGTCCGAGTCTAACAGGTCGTTATGACAGAGGTATTTCAATCCAACCAAACAGATCAAATCAGCGTAACAGCAGTAACGGGCGCCTGCTCTGAGTGAGGATCTTGGTGGTGGTGCTGCCCACAAAGAACTGACGGACACGCGAGTGGCCGTAAGCGCCCATCACAATCATGTCGATGTCATGCTCTTCCTGATAACCCAGCAGCACCTTCTCGACGTTCCCCGTCCGAATACATGCCTGCACCTGGTGGCCGGAGTTTTCCAGCATCTGCTTGGCCGCATTGACCGATTCCGACGCCTCCTGGGTATCTGCGCCGACCATGAGCAAATGAATCGGCAGCCCTTGGAACAGAGGGCTCGCCGCCATCATATCGATCCCCTTGCGAGTGCTCGGACCATTATCGAACGCCAACATGACACTGCGTGGCTGGCGAAAGACGCCCGCCGTTACCAGCGTCGGTTTATGCAGCGTACGGACAACGCTCTCCAGATGGCTGCCTACATGGCCACCGACTGAATCACCCTCCTCGCCCTCTCTGCCAATGACCAAAAGGCGAATCTCGCCCTGCAGCTCTGCCAGCGTTTCGACCAGGTCGCCGTGGCGTTGCCGGCCCGTGGCCGCGGCGACGCCTGCAGTCCTGGCGCGCTCTACCGCTGCTTCGAGCATATGCCGACCTTGCTCGCGCATCAGCTTGCCGCGTTTTTCGTCCAGCTCTGCCAGTTCGGCGAGTAAATGTTCGCGACTGCCCAGGCCGATATTGCCTGACAAATTGCTTTCGACCGGATAGCGGGAATGGTCCAGCACATGCAGAAAAGTCAAAGACGCATTCAGACGCAAACTGGCCCAGGCGGCATAATCACAAACCGCGGGGGATGACTGGGAGCCATCGACACACGCCATTACTGTATTGGTGGTCACGTTCTTCTCCTTGTCCATTCTCAGTGGCCCATCAGCTTGTCAACGGAATCGGGCTTATCGTGCACGCCAAACCGATCAACAATGGTCGCGCTAGCCTCGTTCATGCCGATGATCTCCACTTCTGTCCCTTCGCGGCGGAACTTGATCACTACCTTGTCCAGCGCTGCTACCGCGGTAATATCCCAGAAATGCGCACGGTAAAGATCGATTACTACCTTATCCAGCGCCTCTTTGAAGTCAAAGGCGCTGACAAACTTGTCCGAGGAACTGAAGAACACCTGCCCGACAACCTGATAAGTACGCTGATTACCCGAGCTATCCAGATCACTGCCGACGTGCATGTAGTGACCCATCTTGTTGGCAAAGAACATCGCAGCGAGCAATACACCGACAAATACACCGTAGGCCAGGTTATGCGTGGCTACGACGACAGCCACCGTAGCGACCATGACGATGTTGGTCGACAAGGGATGCTGCCTGAGGTTGCGCAGCGAGTCCCAGCTGAAAGTGCCTATGGATACCATGATCATGACCGCGACCAATGCTGCCATGGGTATCAGTGACAGGTAATCGCCCAGAAACACCACCATGATCAACAGAAACACGCCTGCACAGAAACACGACAGCCGCGTACGCCCGCCGGATTTGACGTTGATAATCGACTGGCCAATCATGGCACAACCAGCCATTCCACCGATCAGACCAGCTCCGATATTGGCAATACCCTGACCCTTGCACTCACGGTTTTTATCGCTGGGCGTGTCGGTAAGGTCGTCGACAATAGTGGCTGTCATCATGGATTCCAGCAGACCGACAATGGCCAGAGCTGCGGAGTAAGGCAGGATGATCATCAGCGTGTCCAGATTCAACGGCACCTGGGGCCAGAGAAAGATCGGCAGGGTATCCGGCAATTCACCCATGTCCCCGACGTTGCGAATATCCAGACCCATATAGACTGCAATCACCGTCAAGACCACGATGCACACCAGTGGTGAGGGAATCAGCTTGCCAATCCTGGGCAGGTAAGGGAACAGGTAGATGATCGCCAGCCCCCCTGCGGTCATCGCATAGACATGCCAGGTGACATTGGTCAGCTCTGGCAACTGCGCCATGAAAATCAGAATGGCTAGCGCATTGACGAAGCCGGTTACTACCGAGCGAGACACGAAGCGCATCAGCAAGCCCAGCTTCAAATAACCGGCACCTATCTGCAGAAAGCCGCAGAGAATAGTAGCTGCCAGCAGATACTCCAGACCATGCTCACGCACCAGGGTCACCATCAGCAGTGCCATGGCACCGGTGGCGGCTGAGATCATGCCGGGGCGACCGCCAGTGAAAGCAATCACCACCGCTATACAGAAGGAAGCATAAAGGCCGACTTTGGGGTCAACACCAGCAATAATTGAAAATGCGATTGCTTCTGGCACCAACGCCAGTGCTACAACGAGCCCTGCGAGCATGTCGCCGCGGATATTGGAAAACCATTGCTGGTGTATTGATTGCGTCAGGGTCATGCGAAGTCCATCCAGTTCGAGTGAAGTGCAAGCAAGGGCAGAATCCAAACGCAATAAACAAGACTCTACCCGCCCGGGATGCAGATTCCGGATGTCGTTATTCGCTTGCAGGTTAGTGATAAAGCGGGCGCGCACGATCAACAAGCGCGCACAGCAGACGGGCTGCTTTAGCAGAGAGGGTCAGTGAAACCTAAGGTGGCGTAGCGCCGGGAAAGCAGGTCATCGGTAGTCCGAAAGGAAGTTCAAGAAGCAGTACTCTAGCACAGCCCGTCAGGGCTGGACTATTAAAGTACTGGTCAATTGGCATCGTTAGCTATGGCAAAAAATTTTTCTTATATGGGTCTGGATATGGGGCCTGGATATGAGCCCTGGACAAGGCCTGACTGTTCAATCAGGCCTTGGAACTCCTGAGCTTACGGCTTGCTGCGGACGCCATTGCCATGATGATCGCTGCCAGCGAATACAACACAATGAACGGATCCAGCAGATAATCCCAGTAATTATCGGAGACTTTCAAGCCCAGCAGAAAACCGATTGTCGCCAGCAGAAACATCGCCAGACCAAGGCTGCTACGTAACCAGACCAGCAGCAGCGTCAGCAGCCCGATAAAGATGATCAGATACCGTGGGTTGTAACCCCAGCGATAGGTGTCGATCATGCCTATGCCCAACGCAGCAGGGTACAACACCAGCCCCAGCACGCCGAAACAGAGCCACAGCGGCCATTTTTGCGCGACGCTCAACGGTGGCATATAACCCAGCTTGACGATGGCCGCGCTGGTCATCCACACCAATGAGGTCAAAGCCAGGTCGTCGGTCAGGCCGCGCAGCAGGCCGGCTAAAGTCAGCCCGGTTGAAAGCGGGATAAGCGCGATCAGCAACAAGGCCAGCAGCGTCGCCAGCCGGTAGCCCACCGACAAACGGCCAAGAGGCAACAGCAGAAATACAACCAACGCAAAGGTCAGCACGGCCTGCCAGCTAGCAATAATCATTTCTGCTCCTCCACCCAGGCGCGATTGAAGGTGACATGTTTGATAAAGCTGTTGTTCCACGAATAAACAATGTGAAAACGTCCGTCATCGGAACGCACCATATAGGGATATTCGTACTCAAAATCGCACAATCCTCTTTTGCAGACCCGGCCTTCCAGCATCTGGACATACTCGTCGAGAAGCACCTGACGCTTGGGTCCGCTGGCCTCGATAAACTTTTCCCGAAGTTGCGGTACGTACTTGTCTATGGGAATCGAGTCGCCTTCGGCATCACTGGACTCGTCCAGGGTCTGGATCAACGACCAATCACTGAGGCTGAGATTCGATTCATCCAGCGTCAACTTGAAGCGCCCGTCTGCCAGATTGTTCTGAGCTACCAGCAAGGTATCTCTATGCGAGCGAACCGCTGCCAACGAGGAATTCGGGTTCCACGGCTCAATCGCCCGTTCCTCACTCCAGGTTTGCCCAGCATCGGCCGTGACCGTGGCCAGCACGTGCCCTTCGTCCCCGGCATACCGCAGAAGCGCAATCGCTCGCCGATCGTCCAATGGCACTACGGTGGGCTGCAGCGAGTTGTCGCCGTCCGCAATACGGAATTTGTCTACCACGCGGGCGTTCGCGTCCAGATAGAGGTATTCGGGAAACTTGCCAAGAAACTCGTGATAAACCGGCAGGCCTATGGAGCCGTCCTGATGAAACACCGGCGCAGTGCGCACCAGTGTGCTGATGTTGATAAAGGGTGAAGTGATCAATTGCCGCGGCGCAGACCAGGTGGTGCCCAGATCTTCGGAGACCATAACGTTGATGGCACTGCCGGCCCAGCCACCCAGCGATACGGAAACGTAGAACATCCATAGCCTGTCGTCCGGTGCCAAAGCGACAACCGGATTGCCTAATTTGCGAATCGGCTTGCCCACCGCCTGACGCGTCATGTCGCGCGTCGCCAGCACTACCTCGTCGCCCCACTCACCTGTAGCCGCGTCAAAACGCGCGCCACGGATCTGCACATCACCCGCGCCCTCACGTGAGCCGGCAAACCAGACGCTCATCAGGTTGCCGCCAGGCAGCGCGGTGATCGATGAAGAGTGTACGAAGTCGTCCAGGTCGCTGGACACAAAGCGCCGCGACATTTCCGGCTCGGCGCTGATCTCGGCACTGTCATCCCAGGCTGTTTCAGTCGCAAACCCAGACATCTCATAGGCCGGATACATCCACCATGCCAAGCCGTGAACGCCGATAACCAACGCTGCAGCCCACCACCTGACACGCAACAACCATGACCGCGAAAACATCTGAATCCTCGTATCTAGCTTAACATTATTAGTCGATCTATCAGCAACGGCCGCCTGCCTGGCCTCATAGCCTGGGCGCAATTCACCCAACAGCTAAGCCGCCGTCAATGTCATCCAGTAAATGGCTCTCGCCTAATGGTCATTCAGCCAACGCCAGCGCGCTTGGAAAAACTCGGCATGGGCACTGGCAGAGCGTGAACTATGCTTCGCGCCGGCACTCAAATAACAGTCCGGCGCGCCGCGCGCTCGGATAATACCACCCAGCCTCTATTACATCCATGCGCTGAATGTCACCGCTCAGTCACCTGCAACAGAGTTGGCATGCTAGAGTTGGGGCGACTTTTACCAGTTGGAAGCGATCAATGTTAATCAAGCTGTTGCGCCAGGGTTCACCCCACCGTTACCTGACTACCGCAGGCGTGGCCATGTTACTGCTGGCCGCCTGTGCCGATACGCCAATCAGGGCCCACGCCGACACGGCTATTGCCGCACCCTTGAGCGACCAGCGCGAGGACATGACCTTCCAGCAATGGCGCGATCAGTTCCGCGAAGAGGCCTTGGCTGCCGGCATTGAGCCACAGCTATTCGATCAAGCCTTCTCCGGCATAACGCCGGACCCGGCGATATTACGTGCCGATCGCAGCCAGCCAGAGTTTACCCGGCCAGTATGGGAATACCTTGAAGGCGCGATGTCTTCCACCCGACTGTCCAGTGGCCGCCGATTACTTGAAGAACATGCGCAAATGCTTGCCGCCATCGAGCAGCGTTATGGCGTCGACCGAAATATCCTTGTGTCCATCTGGGGCCTGGAAAGTAATTTTGGCGCCAATATGGGCAATAATCTGGTCATCCGGGCGCTGGCGACGCTGGCCCATGAGGGGCGTCGACCCGACTTCGCCCATGAACAGCTCTTGGCTGCGTTGGAAATTTTGCAACGCGGCGACATCACCCCCGACGATATGCTCGGTTCCTGGGCCGGGGCGATGGGGCAAACGCAGTTCATTCCCACCACCTACAATGTCCACGCCGTGGATTTTGACGGCAACGGCAAACGCGACATCTGGCACTCTTCAGCTGATGCCCTGGCCTCAGCGGCGAATTATCTCAAGGCATCCAACTGGCAGACCGGCCAGCTGTGGGGGATGGAAGTCCAGCTGCCGGACGGCTTCGACTATGCCTTGGCTGATATGTCTATCCGCAAACCCATTAGCGAGTGGAACAGTCTGGGCATCACTACGACCCGCGGCACCGCATTGAACCTCGAGCATCCAGAACAGACCGGCTCATTGCTGTTACCCGCCGGCCACCGTGGTCCAGCCTTTATTGTCATGGATAATTTCCGCAGCATCTTGCGCTACAACAACTCCACCAGCTACGCACTGGCCATTGGCTTGATGTCGCAGCGCTTGCACGGCGGCGGTCAGATCAGTGCCAGTTGGCCTACGGGCGATAAGCCGCTGTCCCGCAGCGAACGTCTGGAGCTGCAGGAGCGCCTGGAGGCCGGCGGGTTCGAGCCTGGCGGTATCGATGGCATTATCGGCGCTAACACGCGCAAAGCCATTCGCCGGCTACAGCTAAGCCTGGGAACTCCAGCGGATGGCTACCCGGACCATGAATTACTCAACGCCCTGCGCCAATGGGCTGAGTGATTGGCCAGATCAGTACCCGCGATGGGGGAGACCCGCCAGCCTTCTGCCGATAGCTTGCCGGGTAAACTCTAGCTGCAACCAGGGCCGGACCGGCGCGGGTTCCTTTTCATTCGTCTATGGTAAACTGGTGACCACTCGAGCCGCCCTGCTTGCCAGGCATCCAGCTCGGACGTTCACAGGAGCACAGACTTAGATGAGTGACCAGCCCTTGAAACCGGTTGCCAGCGGGGAAAAATTTCGCAATGCGCAAGGCATTGCAGCGATCAAGGATGGTCAGAAAAGACGCGCTAACGTAGAACCCGTTACCTTCGAACCCAAACCAAAATGGTTGCGCGCGCGCGTCCCCAGCGGCGAACGCTTCGAGGCGGTGAAAAAGAACGTTGCGTCACATAACCTGAGCACCGTTTGCCAGGAATCCCACTGCCCGAATATGGGCGAATGCTGGGCTAATGGCACCGCTACGATCATGCTGATGGGTTCGGTTTGCACCCGCGCCTGTCGCTTCTGCGCGGTGGACACTGGCAATCCGCATGGCTGGCTGGACAAAGACGAGCCAGAAAACACTGCCAAATCGGTCGAATTGATGGGCTTGCGCTATATCGTTCTCACCTCGGTTGACCGTGACGATCTGCCCGATGGTGGTGCTGCACACTATGCCGCCTCCGTTCGCGCGATCAAAAATCGTACACCCGCCGTAGTGGTTGAAGCTTTGACCCCCGATTTCGACGGTGTGCATTCATCCATCGAGCAGGTAGTGGATTCCGGTCTTGAGGTGTTTGCGCAGAATGTCGAAACGGTGCGACGCCTGACGCACGAAGTGCGCGATCCACGCGCGGGTTACGAAAAAACCCTCAAAGTGCTGGCACATGCCAAGCAACACCGCCCGGACGTCATCACCAAAACCAGTTTGATGCTGGGTCTGGGTGAAACCGATGAAGAGATTCTTCAAACCTTTGATGACCTGCGAGCCATCGGCGTCGACATTGTGACCCTGGGACAATACCTGCAGCCAACCAAAAACCACCTGACCGTGAAGCGTTGGGTGACGCCTGACGAGTTTAATCGTTACCGCGACATAGGCCTGGCCAAAGGTTTTATGGAGGTTCCTTCCGGGCCGCTGGTGCGTTCCAGCTACCGGGCTGATCGGGTTTTCGAGAAGAACAACCTCGGGTTAGCCGCGCCAGCGGCTGTGCCAGGCCATCTACCGAATGAGAACCTGATCCCCACCCGCTCGGTCAGCTGAAACAGCTTATTGTTATCAGGCGCCGGGATAGCCCAGCGCTTGACGCAAGGCGATTTCCAGCCGCGCCTCTACCTCTGCTATAGACACATCGGCCGTGACATGCTCGCGCAGCTGGGTCATTTGCAGCCCGGCGTACCCACAGGGGTTGATACGCTGGAACGGTTGCATGTCCATGTCGACATTCAACGCTAAACCGTGAAAGGAACAGCCCCGGCGAATCCGCAGACCCAGAGAGGCAATCTTGGCCGCGCCGACGTAAACGCCGGGGGCGTCAGGACGCGGCGCGGCGGCAACTTCATACTCAGCCAGCACGCTCACCAAAGCGCGCTCCATTGCACTGACCAGATCCCGTACGCCTATGTTCAGCCGGCGTATATCCAGCATCAGATAAGCTACAAGCTGGCCAGGACCATGATAGGTCACCTGCCCACCGCGCTCGGCCTGAACAATTGGAATATCGCCCGCGGCCAGCACATGCTCAGCTTTACCCGCCTGACCCTGGGTAAACACCGGAGGATGCTGCAGTAGCCAGATCTCGTCTGCACTGCTGGCATCCCGCTCAGCGGTCAGCTTACGCATGGCCTCCAGCGTGGGCAGGTAATCTACCTGCCCCAACTTGCGCACTACCAGTGGCGGTAGCATCACAGGACCATGTGCACCTTGCCGGTCGCCTTAAGGTCCGCATGCAAAGCCTGAAGCTGATCCGGTCCGGTGGCGGTGATCTGCAAGCGGACCGAGAGAAAACGCCCGTTTTTGCTGTCGAGCACTTCAACCACCCGGGTGTCGGAACCCGGCGAATGCCGTTCGGCGATACGCACCACCATGTCAGCAAAGCCCTCCCCCGCCTCACCGATCACCTTCATCGGATACAGACAGGGAAATTCGATGCGCGGCGCATCGGCAGGCCGATCGATTGGCAAGTCACTCATACGGCTGCCTCAGTTATCAGTTGAAAAGACCGTAAAAAAACAGGCGAATGCTGTCCCACAGGCGTCCGAAGATACCCGCTTCCTCAACCCCGGCCAATGCCACCAGCGGCGCAGTGTGCATGACCTCATCACCCAGTTTGACTTCCACCTCACCCAACACATCGCCAGCGACAATAGGTGCTTTGATCGGCGAATTGACGGTAATACCGGCGACCAGCTTTTCTACCTGCCCTTTGGGTAGGGTTAATGTCAAACCGTCTGCCAGACCCAGTTGCACCTGATCATCGACACCTGCCCAGACTTTCTCGGTGGACAGTACCTGACCCGGCTCGTAGAAGGATTTGGTTTCAAAGAAACGGAAACCCCAGGTCAACATTTTCTGTGTTTCCGCAGCGCGCGCCTGCTCGCTGTCAGTACCCATCACCACCGCAATCAATCGCATGCCGTCACGTTCCGCGGAGGACACCAGGCAATAGCCGGCCTCTTCGGTGTGACCGGTCTTGAGACCGTCCACGGTGCTGTCACGCCAGAGCATCAGATTGCGGTTGGGCTGACGAATGCCGTTCCAGAAAAACTCTTTTTCCTTGTAGATCTTGTAGTGCACCGGATCGTCACGAATGATCGCTTTGGCCATGGTGGCCATATCCCGTGCGCTGGACAGGTGGCCTTCGGCGGGCCAGCCTGTAGAGTTTTCGAAATGAGTTGTAGTCATGCCCAGCCGCTGCGCGTGACTATTCATCAGATCGGCAAAGGCTTCTTCGCTACCGGCGATGTGCTCGGCCATGGCAATACTGGCATCGTTACCTGACTGAATAATGATGCCGCGCAACAGGTCTATTACCTTCACCTGATTGCCGACTTCGATAAACATTTTCGAGCCGCCTTTGCGCCAGGCTTTTTCGCTGACCAGTACCAGATCCTCTTCCTTGATCTGACCACGGAGGATTTCCAGACTGGCAATGTAGCTGGTCATCATCTTGGTCAAGCTGGCTGGTGGCAGTGCCTCATCGGCGTTGTGTTCCATCAGCACTTCACCGCTATTGGCGTCCAGCAGAATGTAACTGGACGCTGCCAATTGCGGTGCGCTCGGCACGATAGGTGCTGAGGCCGGCACAGTAGGCGTCGGAGTTGGCGTGGGGGTTGGCGTCGGGGTCTGTGCGTGTGCTACCGCAGCCATGACGACTGATCCAGACACCACCAGATTGAGCATTAATTTTTTAAACATGTGACTCACTGTAGACAATATGAAGGTTGGTTGAGTATTCAGTTGCTGCGAACCAAGGTGGCATCTGCCACATTGGCCAGTCGTAATTGTTCAATAAGGCGTCTTGCTTCATCTTCACTGACCACCGGCCCAACCCGGACCCGATGCAGGGTGCCGCTACTGTGCTGGACGGGAGTAACGGTTACCCCTGCATCAAGCGTCGACAGCAGCCTCTGACGTAGTTGTTGCGCGGCCAGATCACTCGCGAATGCGCCGACCTGCAGGTAATACTCGCCCCTGTCAGTCGTCCCTGTGGTCAAAGCCGGAGCCACCTTAGCGGGCGGCGTCGAGACTACGACACTCGGCGCCTCCGAGCGAGACCGTGCGCTGACCAGGTAGCTCGGGTCGTTCTTCTGCTGCCAGGCCACGGGATCGATACCCTCTACCAGCACCCGTGCTACCCCACGTTCGGCATAGCCTAGTTTTTTTGCCGCCGCGTAGGACAAATCGATAATGCGGGTGGAATAGAACGGCCCCCGATCATTGACTCGCACTATCACCTTGCGCTGGTTTTCCAGATTGGTCACCTGCACATAGGTTGGCAAGGGCAAGGTCTTGTGTGCAGCGGTCATACCATACAGATCGTATTCTTCGCCATTGGCCGTAGCCTGCCCGTGGAACTTGGTTCCGTACCAGGAAGCTTCGCCCTGCTCCCGGTAATTTCGTCCATCCTGCATCGGGCTATAGCTCTTACCCAGCACCCGGTAGGGCGAGGCCTTGTAAGGGCCCGTGTGCGGTGTGGGCACTGCGTCCGGGATGGTAGAAACATCCATCTGATAATTAGGGGCACCATCTACCGAAGGCCTTGCCGACCCGCCACCGGAAGGACTGCTCGGAGTGGAGGAACATGCGCCCAGCAGCGCCAGGGCCGGGACCAACAGCAGCGGAGCAGCATCAACCAGCCTAACTTTCATTAATCTCATTGCTCTCATTTTGCCGAGCCTCATGAATCAGGTCAGCCAACTGATGAACAACCATGGCGTACATCACGCTGTGATTGTAGCGGGTAATGGCGTACAGATTATTCAGTCCCAACCAGTATTGCATGTTGTCGCCAGCATCGAATTCGAATGCCATAACGTCTTCGTCGTCACTCAATGCCTTTTGTGGAGACCAGCCGAGTTTTTTCAACTCTCCGACCTTGATCCGGGCATTGAGACCTTGCTCCATTTGCAGAGTCAGGCCTTGGCCAACTTTCTTGCCGTAAACCTTGGCGGGCACCGCCACGCCGGCCCCATGCTGCCAGCCATGCTCACGAAAATAGTTCGCTACGCTGCCAATCGCATCCACCGGATTATTCCAGATATCGACCTTGCCATCATCATCAAAATCCACCGCAAAAGCTTGATAGCTGCTCGGAATAAACTGTGGAAAGCCCATGGCGCCGGCGTAGGACCCGGTCAGCTCAAGCGGGTTCATCTGCTGCTCGCGGGTCAGTACCAGAAACGACTTGAGCTGGCGACGGAAGAAATCGGCCCTGGGCGGATAATCGAAGCCCAAGGTAGTTAACGCATCTATGACCCGATGACTGCCCTTGTTGCCGCCGTAAAAAGTTTCCACGCCTATAATCGCGACTATCACTTCAGCTTCGACGCCGTATTCTTCTTCCGCTCGCTGCAATGCGTCGGCATAGGTGTTGGCGAAAGTCACACCTCGCTCAATGCGCTGATCGGTAATAAAAATCGCGCGGTATTCGTGCCAGGGTCTGACGCGCTCCGCTGGCGTGGAAATCGCCTTGAGAATGGCTTCTTTGCGCTCGGCATCGGCGAGCAGCGTTTCTACGTAATCGGGAGAAAAGCCATGTTCGGCCTGCATTTCCTCGATAAACGGACGCACCGCAGGATGCTCCAACGTGTAATCTGCCGCAGCTACAACCGGCGCGAAACCAATGAAAGCGACCAGCGAAACGACCGGGCTAACGCGGCAGAAAAAATCAGACAGCATTATGTATCCTGTTTTTATCGATTGAGTAATGGCTGTGGCGATTCTGACCCATTAGCGCTGAACCATCCACTTGCGATGGGTATGAATCGACATGAGGATGCCGAAACCAGCAAGCAGCGTTACCAGTGAGGTTCCACCGTAACTGATCAGCGGCAATGGCACCCCTACAACCGGCAATATCCCGCTGACCATGCCGATATTCACCATCACGTAGATAAAGAAGGTGAGCGTTACGCTACCTGCCAGCAATTTGCTGAAAGTGTCCTGAGCCTGCAGGGTAATGTAAAAGCCACGGGCGATTATCAACAGATACACCACCAACAGCAGACACACACCCACCAGGCCAAACTCCTCGGCCAGCACCGCAATAATGAAGTCGGTATGCCCTTCCGGGAGGAAATCCAGATGGGACTGCGTGCCCTGCAACCAACCTTTGCCAAACACTCCTCCAGAGCCGATCGCCGCTTTCGACTGAATGATGTTCCAGCCGGCTCCCAACGGGTCACTTTCAGGATTGAGGAAGGTCAGCACCCGACGCTTCTGATACTCATGCATGACGAAAAACCACATGGCCGTGGCCAGTGGTGCGAGCAGCAAAAGCGCGCCGATGATGTAGCGCCAGCGCAGGCCAGCCATCAGCAATGCGAACAGACCCGCAATCGCCACCAGCAGCGAGGTGCCCAGGTCGGGCTGCTTCAGAATCAGCACAACCGGCACCAGAATGATAGCCAGCGTAATGCAGATCGATTTCAGCGTCGGCGGCAGAGCATGGCGCGCCAGATACCAGGCCACCACCATCGGCATAACCAGTTTCACCAGCTCCGACGGCTGAAAGCGCATGAGGCCGGGAATGCTCAGCCAGCGCTGTGCCCCCTTCGCTTGCACCCCGACAAGTTCCACCGCAACCAGTAACAACACGCAGAGGATGTAAGCCGCCGGCACCCAGCGCTCCATAAAGCGCGGCTGGAACTGAGCTATGACCAACATCACTGCTAGACCCACACAATAGGCTGCGGCCTGCCGGTAGAGCAGCGCCATATTCATGCCGCTGGCGGAATACAAAACAAAGCCCGCCACCGTTGCCAGCACCAGAATCAACAACAACAGCCAGGGATCAACGTGAATGCGTTGCCAGATCGGCTCGCGACGACCGAGTGCCGGACGGCTTCCCAGCCGAGCTCCTGTGACCGCCGCAATCAAACTTTTCATGGTTGCGCCTCGACGGTGAATACTTCAGGCTCCGGGTCAGGCAACAGCCAGGCATCGAACAGAGCTCGAGCCACAGGCGCGGCGACGCGGCCACCGGACTCGCCATTCTCTACCATCACCGCCACCGCGATACGCGGTGACTCGACAGGGGCAAATCCGACAAACAACGCATGGTCTCGATGCCGCTCACGCAACGCCGCCGAATCATATTTTTCCCCCTGAGCAATCGCTACCACTTGAGCGGTCCCGGTTTTACCGGCCATGCGATAGGGCGCATTAAGTGCTGCCGCGCGTGACGTGCCGCGCGCGCCGTGCATCACGTCTTCCAGCGCTGCCTTGATGAAATCCCAGTCCTCATCATTTTTCAGCTCGATGTCCGCAGGGGTATCGACTTCCTCCGGGGGCGTGCCTTCGGCGTGCATCAGCAGCCGCGGACGTTCCCAGACCCCGCGGTTGGCTACCAGAGCGATCGACTGCGCCAGTTGTAGCGGCGTGGTCAGCATATAACCTTGGCCGATCCCGGTAATCAGCGTTTCACCGGGGTACCAAGGCTGGCGCCGGGCCTTGCGCTTCCAGTCGCGCGACGGCATCAGGCCGGCTGATTCCTCGAACATATCCAGCGACACGCGCGTACCCAAGCCGAACTGGCTCATGAAATCGTGCATGCGATCAATGCCCAGCTTATGCGCCAGATCGTAAAAATAGGTATCGTTGGAACGCGCAATCGCCAGGCGCATATCCACCCAACCATCACCCTGCCGGTTCCAGTTACGATAACGATGGCTGTTATTGGGTAATTGGTAGAACCCAGGATCGTAGACTCTGCTGGCCCGGGTGGTGACATCGCTTTCCAGGCCTGCCAGTGCAACCATTGGCTTGATGGTAGACCCAGGCGGGTACAAGCCACGCAGTACGCGGTTGAATAGCGGCTGGTCGAGGGAGTCACGCAGGGCGCCGTAATCGGTATGGCTGATACCAGTAACAAACAGGTTGGGGTCGAACCCCGGCTGACTAACAAAGGCCAGGACGCCACCGGTTTCGGGCTCGATGGCAATGATCGCGCCGCGGCGATTGCCCAGTGCTTCCTCAGCCACCGCCTGCAGACGGCTATCAAGATGCAGCGTCAGGTCCTTGCCTGACAGCGGGTCAACCCGCTTGAGCACGCGCAATACCCGGCCACGGGCATTGGTTTCGACTTCCTCATAGCCGACGGTGCCGTGCAGCAGGTCTTCGTAGTAGCGCTCGATACCGGTCTTGCCAATATAGTGTGTCCCCGCATAGGACACCTGATCGATGCGCGCCATCTCCTGCTCGTTGATCCGGCCAACATAGCCGACGGCGTGAGCAAAATGTTCGCCTAATGGATAATGCCTGACGAAGCTCGCCTGTACCTCCACCCCCGGCAGCCGGAACTGGTTGATCGCCACTTGAGCTATTTGCTCTTCGGTAAGATTGAACATCACCGGTACTGCTTCGAAGGGCCGTCGCGCCTGCGCCAACCGGCGCTGTGCGAGCTCGACGTCTTCAACAGAAAGCCCCAGGACCGAGCGCAGCAGCTTGAAATGCTGTTCTACGTCCGGTACCCGCTCGCGGGTGATGCTCAGGCTGAAGCTAGGTCGGTTCTCCGCCAGCACCACGCCATTGCGATCATAAATTCGCCCGCGGCCCGGCGGCACCGGTTGCACATGCACCCGGTTATTTTCGGACAGCGTTGTATGGTGCTCGTATTGAGTCACCTGCAGGTAATACAGGCGTGCCACCAGAATCGCCGCCAGACCTAGTACCACCACCGCCGCAAGCACTACGCGGCTCTGTACTATCCGAGCATCGGAGGAATGGTCTTTAAGATGGATCGGTCTGGCCATGGATCACTTGTGGTAAGGATGACGGTTGAGGATGGTCCAGGCTCTATACAGCTGTTCAGCCAGCAGTATCCTTACCAACGGATGAGGTAGCGTGAGCGCAGAAAGTGACCAGCGTTGATCACTGCGGGCACTGACTTCAGCAGCCAGACCCTCCGGCCCGCCTACCATCAGATTGACGTTGCGCGCTTCAAGCCGCCAGGCCTCCAACTGCCCGGCAAGCTCTTCGGTCGACCAGTTACGCCCATTGACCTCCAGCGTAACGATTCGTTCACCGGGCTGAGTGGCCGCCAGCATCAGCTCGCCTTCCTTGCGCATCAACCGGGCCACGTCGGCATTTTTGCCGCGTGTGGCCAACGGAATATCCACAAGGTCCACTGGCAGGTCAGACGGCATGCGCTTGGCATACTCCTGGTAGCCCTGCTCTACCCAGCCGGGCATACGTGACGCCACGCTGATCAAGCGTATCCGCACAGCAATTACTCGTTGGGGATTTGCTGCTGGGCGCGCCGCGACTCGGCGCTTTGCCACAGGCGCTCGAGGTCATAGAACTGTCGGGTGGCCGGCTGCATGACATGCACGACAATATCGCCCAGGTCGACCAGCACCCACTCACCGGAATCCTTGCCTTCCACACCCAGAGGCTGACAGCCTGCCGCCTTCGCCTTCTCGACCACATTGTCGCTCAGCGAGCTGACATGCCGCGAGGAAGTGCCACTGGCTATCACCATGTAATCGGTGACGCTCGTCAGCTCATGCACGTCGATGCACAACACGTCTTTGGCTTTCAACTCTTCCAGTGCGCCTTCCACCAGTTTGATCAATTCATCAATCTGCATAATCGGATTCAGATCCTTCGGTATCAGGGCCGGTACAGCCCATTGGTTTCAATATAGTCAAGTACGGCATCAGGCAACAGAAAGCGCGGCGACTGCCCGCCGGCGAGTAACGCCCTGATATGCGTCGCGGAGATGGCCAAGGGCGTCTGCGACAAACACAGGATCTGTCCGTGCTGGGCATTTGCCTGGCGTGGATCATTGATACTGCGTGCGGCAAGCAAATCCTTGAGCACCTCGGGTAAATCCTGGTCCTGCTCCGGCCGTTGCAATACGACCAGGCTGGCCAACTGCAACAGCTCTTCCCAGCGATGCCATGCCGGCAAGCCGCAAAAGGCATCCCAGCCGAGAATCATGAACAGGGTAACAGTATTGCCCAGCTCACCGCGCAATGATTCAAGGGTTTCCACCGTGTAGGAAGGTTTGTTGCGCTGCAACTCACGATCATCCACTACCAGCCCACCATGCCGGCCGCTGTGCTCGCCCACGGCCAGGCGCACCATGGCCAGACGCTGCTGTGCGGTAGCGCCGGGCTGATCTCGATGCGGTGGGCGCGCGCTGGGGATCAGCCGCACCTCATCCAGATCCAGGCAGTCGCGCACTTCCAGCGCACCGCGAAGGTGCCCGTAATGTACCGGGTCAAAAGTGCCGCCCAGTAAACCAATGCGACGAGTCATCGCAGCATCACTGGCGGATATGCCCGTCGCCAAAGACAACATATTTCTCGCTGGTCAAACCTTCCAGCCCAACCGGGCCACGCGCGTGAATCTTGTCAGTGGAAATACCGATCTCCGCCCCTAGCCCATATTCAAAGCCGTCAGCGAAGCGCGTAGAGGCATTGATCATGACCGAACTGGAGTCCACCTCGGCCAAAAAGCGCCTGGCACGGCTGAAGTCTTCTGACACCATGGCATCGGTGTGCTGGGAGCTGTAGGTATTGATGTGCGCAATCGCAGCGTCCATATCACTGACCACCCGAATCGACAGAATCGGCGCCAGGTATTCTGTGCTCCAGTCTTCTTCGGTCGCAGGGATAGCCTGGGGCACAATGGCACGGGTCGCCGGGCAGCCGCGCAACTCTACTTCCTTGCTCGCATACAAATCAGCCATGCGCGGCAGGAACTGCTCGGCAACTGCCTGATGCACCAGCAAGGTTTCCATGGCATTGCACACCCCGTAGCGATGGGTCTTGGCGTTCAATGCAATAGCCTCGGCCTTGCCGAGATCGGCGCGATCATCGACATACACGTGGCAGATACCATCCAGGTGCTTGATTACCGGCACTTTCGCATCACGACTGATACGCTCGATCAGGCCCTTGCCGCCCCGGGGCACAATCACGTCGACAAACTCGGGCATGGTGATCAGTTCACCCACCGCCTGGCGGTCTGTGGTTTCTACCACCTGCACCACGTTGGCTGGCAAGCCGGCTTCAGCCAGCCCTTGGGCGATGCACAAGGCAATAGCACGATTGGAATGAATAGATTCCGAGCCGCCGCGCAAGATGCAGGCGTTACCCGACTTCAGGCACAAGCTGGCGGCCTCGACTGTCACATTGGGTCGGGACTCGTAAATGATGCCGATCACGCCCAGCGGCACGCGCATTTTGCCCACCTGGATACCCGATGGCAGAAACTTCATGTCGCGGATCACACCGACCGGATCGTCCAACCCCGCTACTTGCCGCAAGCCTTCAACCATCGCTTCGAGCCGCGCGGGGGTGAGTGCCAGCCGGTCAAGCATCGCCGCGTCCAGGCCGTTCTCGCGGCCAGCCTGCAAATCGGCTTGATTGGCTTCGATCAGCTCGCCATGAGCCGCTTCAATAGCTTCAGCTATGGCTAATAACGCCTGATTCTTGACCGCTGTAGTGGCGCGCGCAATGACCCGCGAAGCCTGGCGCGCTTCACGCCCGAGCTGGTGCATATAGTCTGTAACCTGGTCCGCACGCATGCCTTCACCTATTGCCAGCCACGAAATCAAAAGGCGATTATAACTGTCCCTCTCGGTAGTGGACAGGGCGGACCTGCTATGATCGAGAATATACCGCTGAATTATCAATCAGATCCTCGGTGCACCACCCGGAAACCCCATTGCCTAGGGTTTATCACTCTCAAACCAGCAATAGCAGCCCGCTTGGTAGCAGCCAGCCGGCATAGGAACCGACACTGACGATGGGCGATCTTTTCACCACAGACCTGCTGAATTGGTTAGGCGACCACCGCCAATGGCTGGGCTGGTGTCTGTTCTTGATTGCCATGCTTGAGTCGCTGGCCATTGCCGGCCTGCTGGTGCCAGGCGTGGTGCTGCTGGTGGCCGTCACGGCGATGGCAGGCGCCTGGGGTATGCCACTGCTCAGCGCCATGGGCTGGGCCTTTGCCGGCGCCGTAGTTGGCGACCTGTTAAGCTTCACCCTGGGCCGGCTATTTCATCAGGACATACGCCGGCTGAGCCTATTTCAACGGCACCCGCAATGGATAGCCCGTGGCGAAGCATTCTTCCGGCGTTATGGGGTACTGAGCATCATACTGGGCCGTTTTGTGGGCCCCATACGGCCGATCATTCCAATGATCGCCGGCATGCTAGACATGCCCATTGGCCGTTTTGTACTGGTCAATCTCGCCTCTGCTTTGGCCTGGGCGCCGATCTATGTCATTCCTGGCTACCTGGCTGGGCATGCCACGCGCTGGCAGGTACCCGCTTATTTCTGGCACCAGGCGTTCGGTCTGCTGGCGGCCGTAGCCGGCATTGCTGCACTGGTATTCTTTTGCATCTGGAAGCAGGAGCGCTGGAGCAGCCTGGCGGCCACAGGCGCCTGCCTGGTGGGCTTGATCGCGCTGTCTTTCGCCAGCCCCTGGCTCGGCGTATTGGACAGCACTCTGGCGACCTGGATAGAGCATCTGACCCACCAGCCGTACCCGATCCTGAGACTGCTTGGCCCACTGGCGGATAGCGGCTTCACCTGGCTGCTCGGCCTTCTGCTTCTGCCAGGCCTGGCTTTGTGTGGCGGCAAAAGACACTGTCTATTGCTTGGCCTGGCCGCTCTGTTCAACCTGGCCGCTGACATTGCGCTGCAATTGCCGGGCGAATACCTGAGCATGTCTACCAGCCTGACGATGCTGATCTGCCTGCTGATATCCTGCAGCCGCGCGTTCAGCTTATGGGTCCGCGTGCTCTGGATTGCGGCGTCGCTGCCGGCGATCCTTGCCATCACTGCCGGCTTGCTGGGTAATCAGACCGCCGCTCTGTTCCACCTGCTCGCCAGCGGGTTAACCATTGCCATGGCCTGCCTGTTCAGCCTGTGGCTAATGGAGCGAGCCGGACCACTGCGTTCGATCCCGCCCAGAATGATTGGCATCCTAATGCTGTTGCCGCTGCTGGCCGCCCTGCTGAGTTTGTCAGGCCTGCATCAGTTCCAGCCACTCACTGATCTGTTGTAGCCGCGCGCTGGGCGACTCAATGGCCAACAACACTGATTTCTGGTCCAGCGAAAACGGCAACAGGAACGCCAGCTCATAACTGAGCTGTTGCTGACTGTCCGCCAGTGGCGGCAGGCCCAGACCTTCGGCTATGGGATGATCCAGCAGCGCCGCATGCAAGGCTTGCAGATCCTCATGCTCGGCATTCAGGACCTGATCAGGTTGCTCCTCAAGCCAGACCACGTTGGCGTTCACCAGGCCATCCGGCGCCACCTCAACGTCGCTGACCCGACCCCGTCGCCGCCCTTCAACGCGGATGCCGAGCAGGCCGTTATCACGCTGTTGCCAATCCACTATGGCCGCCTCGCAGCCGATCGCGGCAAATCGCAGGTCGCCCTGGCCTGACTCCGGCCCGGACTCCAGCGGCATGATCAAAAACGCTTCACCCTGCTTGAAGCAGCGGCTGACCATATCCAGATAACGGGCCTCGAATATTTGCAGATCCATTATGCAGCCAGGCAGCAATATGCTTTTCAACGGAAAAAGGGCACGTCTGTCGGTCATGCTTACCTCAGTGGACTATTGATCAAAGTATTGGCTAATCAAGGTATCGGCCAACTAGCGCCGCCGGCGCTGCGGACGCAGCATTCAGCATACCTATTTAAGGGTCAGACGATTGACCCTGCCTCACGCCCTTGCAAACATGGCAAAAGAACAGGACTTATGTCTATATTTCTATGATCATTCATTGTGAGTGATCGTTTCATCGGCCTAGGGCCACAACAATAACAGAGCCATGGAGAACGCCATGACAGCAGCAGTACCCGCATCCGAACTTAAATCCTTTATAGGCAAAGACATGGGCCATTCCGAGTGGATGACCATCGATCAGGAGCGCGTCAACCAGTTTGCAGAATGTACTGGCGACCACCAGTTCATCCATCTTGATGAAGAAAAGGCCAAGCAGACCCCGTTCGGCGGCACCATCGCCCATGGTTTTCTGTCGCTGTCCTTGCTGCCGGTCCTGTCGGCTGGCCTGCTGGTCCGCCCAGAGGGCCTGAAGATGGCCGTCAACTACGGCATGGATAGCCTGCGTTTTATCCAACCCGTGCGCGTTGGCTCACGCGTGCGCCTGCACGTGAGCGTGGTGGATGTGACGGAGAAAAATCCTGGCCAATGGCTGGTCAAAGCCAAATCCACGCTGGAAATTGAAGGCACTGAAAAGCCCGCCTTTATTGCTGAAGGGCTGACTCTGTACTTTGTTTGAAGATGAAGCTTGAGCACGAACCGGGCGGAGTCTAATCCGCCCGTTGTTCTCGCTCTTCGCCCCAGCGCGCTAGCAGCTCCTGGGGTATATCCAATTGATTCAAAATCCGCGCGACAACAAAATCTATCAGATCTTCTACTGAGGCTGGCTGGTGATAAAATCCCGGACTGGCCGGCAAAATGACAGCGCCCATCTGACTCAGTTTCAGCATATTTTCCAGATGCACAGTCGAGTAAGGCGCTTCCCGGGGCACCAGAATTAATTTGCGCCGTTCTTTTAGCGCAACATCTGCCGCACGCTCGATCAGGTTGTTACTCGCACCAGTGGCGATCGCCGAGAGACTCCCGGTCGAACAGGGGCACACCACCATCGCACTCGGCGCACCGGAGCCAGAAGCGACCGGGGCCATCCAGTCCTGCTTGCCAAATACGCGAATCTGTCCGGGGCGCGCGCCATAATGTTGCGTCAGGAAGATCTCCAGCGCCTGGGGCTTGGGTGGCAGCGTCAGATTGGTTTCCGTTGCCACTACCAGCTGAGCGGCTTGCGAGATCATAAAGAACACCTCGACCTCCGCCTTGACCAGGCACTCAAGCAACCGCAAGGCGTACTGAGCGCCTGAAGCGCCGGTCATCGCCAGCGTGACGCGCTTAGTGCCCACACTGCACCTCCAGAGCCTGAATCAACCGCTGATGAATTCCGCCGAATCCGCCGTTGCTCATGATGACAATCCGGGTGCCCGGTTTGGCCTCGGCCACCAGGCTACTGATGATGCCGTCTATGTCGGTATCAATACTGGCCGGCACCGGACTCTGCTCCACCACTGCCTCCAATGACCAGTCCAGCCCCGGCGGCTGGAACCAGATCACCTGAGTAGCGCTGCGCACACTCTCGGCCAGCGCCTGGGAATGCCCACCCAGGCGCATCGTATTGGAGCGCGGTTCGATCACCGCAATCAAAGGCGCATCGCCAATACTGGCGCGCAAACCCGCCAGGGTGGTCTCGATGGCGGTCGGATGATGTGCGAAATCGTCATATACACTCACGCCATTGATCAGCGCCAGCAGTTCCATGCGCCGCTTGGCACTCTTGAATTGCGCCAGTGCGGCGATGCCTTGAGCCGGGGTAACACCCACGTGGCGAGCGGCGGCGAGCGCCGTGAGCGCATTGGCAACGCTATGCTCACCTGTCTGAGTCCACTCCGCCTCGCCCTGGCATTCGCCATCCAGCCAGACCTCAAAGCGCGAGCCGTCGGCAACCAGCAGTCGCGCCTGCCATTGCCCTCCCCTGCCAGTGGTTTGGCACGGCGTCCAACAACCCATCTCGATCACCCGCTCGAGCGCAGCATCGGCCTGCGGGTAGATGATCAACCCACTGGAAGGGACCGTACGCACCAGGTGATGAAATTGCCGCTCGATAGCTGCGAGATCAGGAAATATGTCCGCGTGGTCATATTCCAGATTATTCAGAATGGCAGTGCGCGGACGGTAATGGACGAATTTGGAACGTTTATCGAAAAAGGCGCTGTCATACTCATCGGCCTCCACCACGAAGAACGGGGTATCGCCCAACCGCGCCGACACGCCAAAATTCTGCGGCACTCCGCCGATCAGGTAACCGGGCGCCATACCGGCATGCTCGAGTATCCAGGCCAACAGGCTGGAGGTCGTGGTCTTACCATGCGTGCCCGCCACCGCCAGCACCCAGCGATCCTGTAATACATGACGGGCCAACCATTCCGGGCCGGACACGTAGGCCAATCCTTTATCCAGCACGAACTCCACCGCCGGGTTACCGCGCGACAGGGCATTGCCAATCACCACCAGATCCGGAGCAGGTTGCAGATGCTCCGGACTGTAACCTTCCATCAAGGCAATGCCCTGCGCTTCTAGTTGAGTGCTCATGGGCGGGTAGACGTTGGCGTCCGATCCGCTGACCTGGTGCCCCAGCTCACGCGCCAGAAGCGCCAGAGAGCCCATGAAAGTGCCGCAGATACCCAGAATATGCAGGTGCATGCTTTCGCCTTAGGTGCGTCCGGAAATGGTTGCCGGAATGTTACCACGGGCAACCCGGCAGCAGGACAACCCGCCAGACGGCCATGCAATAGACTGCAGATTCGGCTATTATCCGCGCCATCAGTCTTTCAGCCATTTGCCGCCAGGTATCCAATTCCACACAGGGAGTTCGCATGTCCGTTAAAAATGCCTTTTATGCTCAATCCGGCGGCGTGACCGCCGTTATCAACGCCTCGGCCGCTGGCGTGATTGAAACCGCCCGGTTGCATCCCGAGCAAATCGGCACCGTTTATGCGGGTCACAACGGTATTATCGGCGCCCTGACCGAAGACCTGATCGACACCAGCCAGGAACCTGACGAGAATATCGCTGCACTGCGTCACACACCGTCCGGTGCTTTCGGCTCCTGCCGCTACAAGCTCAAAAGCCTGGAAGCCAATCGCGCCGAATACGAGCGCCTGATTGAAGTCTTCCGCGCGCACAACATCGGTTACTTCTTCTACAACGGCGGTGGTGATTCCGCCGACACCTGCCTGAAGATTTCCCAATTGGCCGAGACCATGGGCTACCCGATTCAGGCTATCCATGTACCCAAGACCGTGGATAACGATCTGCCGATCACCGATTGCTGTCCGGGCTTTGGTTCCGTGGCCAAGTATGTAGCCACCTCCATTCGCGAAGCGGGTTTTGACGTCGCCTCCATGGCCGCCACCTCTACCAAGGTGTTCATTCTCGAAGTCATGGGTCGGCACGCCGGCTGGATTACCGCCGCTTGCGGCCTGGCCAGTGAAGCGGACGATCAACCGCCGCACATTCTGCTGTTTCCTGAGGTGAAGTTTGATCAACAAGCTTTTCTGGCACGCGTTCAACAATGCGTTGAGACCTACGGCTACTGCGTCATCGGTGTATCCGAAGGCATCAAGAACACTGAAGGCAAGTTCCTTTCGGAGACCGGTCTGACCGACGCCTTCGGTCATGCTCAGCTAGGCGGCGTGGCCCCTACTATCGCCAATCTGGTGAAGGACAAGCTCGGCTACAAGTACCACTGGGCCGTCGCCGACTACCTACAGCGCGCCGCTCGTCACATCGCCTCCAAAGTAGACGTGGAACAGGCCTACGCTTTAGGCCAGGCCGCTGTTCGTATGGCGCTGGACGGCAAGAACGCGGTGATGCCGGCGATCCGTCGCCTGCAAGACAGCCCCTATCAGTGGGACATCATTGAAGCGCCATTGAAAGATGTCGCCAACGTCGAGAAGTTCATGCCGCCGGAATTCATCACCGAAGACGGTTTTCATATCACCGACGCATGCCGGCGCTATCTATCACCCCTGATTCAGGGTGAAGATTACCCACCCTTCCGCAACGGCCTGCCTGACTATGTCCGGCTGAATAACGTGACGGTCGAACGCAAACTTCCGACTTTCAAGATCTGACTCAATCTGTAATAAAAACCCGCCGCCTGGCGGGTTTTTTTGCACTGCAGATTGAAGATTTCCAGACACTGGGGCAGGATACCTAGAGCTGACCCACCACCAACAGTGGGCCATAATCTGACCATTCCCGGGGAATACGTATGCGTATAGTGCAGGCCGATACCAGCCGTCTGGACGAAGTGACGCCATTATTTATCAAATATCGTGAATTTTATGGCCACTTGCCCAAACCAGAAGCGTCCCGTCGCTTTCTGGAGGACCGGTTGAAGAACGAACAGGCCGTGATTCTGGTAGCCGAGGATGAAGACAGCGGCAAGGTTCTGGGATTCTGCCAATTTATTCCCAGCTTCTCCGCACTGACCCTGTCGGCCAGTTGGGTGCTGAAAGGCATCTATGTAGTCGAGGAGGCACGCCGGCAGCTGGTCGCCGACAACATGCTCAACCAGGCAAAAGTCATGGCTCGCGCAGAAGGGATACAACGCATGACGGTGATGACCGGGGAAACCAATACCACCGCGCACAGCCTGTACCGGTCGCTGGGCTTCGTTGATGACGCCGAATTTCACTATTTCTCGCTCAAACTCTGACTTGCCCACGGTCTTTGTCTAACGGCGGTGCCCTGCAACCGGCACCGCCGGTCAGAAAACCCGCATCTGGCGCTCTACGACCAAGGTTTTATCTGATTACCTTGCTTATTGCTTGGTATCCCAACCCTTAAGCCCTATAATTCGGCCCAGAATTTTCCACCCATGGCCGACCCAGGTAACCCATGAGCTACGACCAGATCCCCGCAGGCAAAGATATTCCCAACGACATTTATGTCGCCATCGAAATCCCGGCCAATCATGCGCCGATCAAATACGAGATCGACAAGGACAGTAATACACTGTTCGTCGACCGTTTTATGGCCACACCCATGTTCTACCCGGCCAACTATGGCTTTATCCCCAATACCCTGGCTGATGATGGCGACCCGCTTGATGTGCTGGTGGTCACCCCGCATCCGGTTGCCCCAGGCGCAGTAATTCGCTGCCGCCCCGTAGGCGTGCTGCACATGACCGATGACGGCGGCGGGGACGCCAAACTAATCGCCGTACCGCACGACAAGCTGAGCGTGCTTTACCGCGACATCAAGGAATACACCGACCTGCCTGAGCTGCTGATGCAGCAGATCCAGCATTTCTTTGAAAACTACAAGGATCTGGAAGCCGGCAAGTGGGTCAAGATTGACCGCTGGGGTAGCGCTGACGAAGCCCGTGCGGAAATTTTAAAGGCAGTAGACGCTTACCAAAAATAAGCGTTTTGCCCCAGTAAAAGCCGGCCACAAGCTGGCTTTTTTTATGTCCGGGATTCGGTTTTATAGCACGCAGAAAAAAGCGGATAGAGACCGCAGCCTATATCCGCTTTTATGGCAACAAGCGGTATTAGAACATCATACCCAGCTTGAGGCCGACTTCATCGCTTTCGAGCTTGGTATTCGCGGTCAACTGTTCGGCATCTTCCAGCTCGTAGTTGGTCCGCTCATAGTAAAGCGAAGCCGAGATCGGCATAGCGTTCTCACGGTTGTTCCACAGCAAGGTCAGCTCGGCATAGGGGTTGGCCTTGTCCTGCATGTCCAGCGTCTCGCTGCCAACGTCTTCAACACGGAACTTGGTTTCACCGCCCATGCTGTAACGGGTACCGGCTTCAAAACGCGTAGTCACGGTCTGGCCGTGATGGTTCAACCCCAGACCCAATTTGGCAAAGGGGCTCTCGTTGGTAACGCGAGTTTCCAGGCCATCGCCTGCGTCTGGCTCAAAGCGGCTCCAGTCGTAGCCCGCACCGACGATGAAATCGGCGGAGAAATTGTTATCCAACGGTGCACGCAAACCCAGGTCGATTTCGCCCCGCGCCTCGCGCACTTC
The DNA here is from genome assembly GCF_008365385.1 of Halopseudomonas laoshanensis. Lineage (GTDB taxonomy): Bacteria > Pseudomonadota > Gammaproteobacteria > Pseudomonadales > Pseudomonadaceae > Halopseudomonas > Halopseudomonas laoshanensis. The sequence goes on from NZ_QOVF01000002.1 coordinate 299,985, forward strand.
GTTGTCATCCTTTTCACCATAGTTGGCTTCAATACCGGCCTGGTAGATAAAACCACTCTGGCTGGTCAGCTTGTTACCGAAGTTGTAGAAAGCACCAATCGTGGGCATTCTTTCTTTGGAGTCATCAATCTGGCTGATGTCGGAATCGGAGCTGTATTCGTTATAGCTACCTTTAATGCCCAGATGGGACATGGGGTCCTGGGAAGAGGTGCCTTGAGCAAAAGCGAACGCTGGAACCAGCAGAACACCGAAGGTCGATGCCTTGATCAAAGAATTGCGTGACCGCATTAAATACTCCTTACTTTATGAAAATAACTATTCTTATGAATAGAATTACTCCCTCCCTCCGACCGAAGCCTATCGGGTAAGTTCTATGTTTTTCCGGCTTGATGTGCGACTTAGAGCGGTTTGCTATAATTTCGCAGCACACGAGCAACACCCTTCTTCCCTTGTAACCCCTCAGAGACCTCCCCATGGCTGATCGCTACTTCGACCAGATGGGTGCGCACTTCGCGCGCAAGATATACGCCAGCCCGAAAGGCGCAATACGTCTGGCGGTATTGACCCATGATCTGCAGGAATGGCTAACGGACATACAGGAGCCCGAGCAATCCTTGCGCGTTCTGGATGTGGGAGCCGGGCTGGGGCATATCAGTGAATGGTTGCTAGCCCAGGGGCACCGGCTTACCCTCTGCGAGCCATCGACTGAGATGCTCGACGCCTCTCGTGAACATCTGGACGCCCTCCCCTCAGCCTACCCGGTCGAATACCTGCACCTGCCGCTGCAAGACCTGCCTGCAAGGGGCGAGCGATATGATCTGGTGATTTGTCACGCGGTACTGGAGTGGCTGGTGGATCCTGCTGCGGCAATAAAGGTGCTGCAGCAGCTTTGCCTGCCCGGCGGAGCAGTGTCTCTGGCGTTTTATAATCGGGACGCGCTGGTATACAAAAACCTGATCAAGGGGCAGTTTCGCAAATTGGAGAAGAACCAGCTTGCAGGCAGTAAGCGTAGCCTGACGCCCCAGCAACCCCTGGATCCGCTTGAAGTAAACCAGTGGATCACCCAATCAGGATTGATAACTCACCAGCAAAGCGGCATACGGGTATTTTATGACTACATGCCCGCCGAGTTTCAGCTGCAGTCTACTCAAGCACAGATTATCGAGAATGAACTGCTTTACAGCCGCCATCCGGCCTACCGCAACTTGGGCCGCTACCTGCACTACTGGTTGCGACACTCGCCGCGCTAACCGCGCACGACCCGGTCGCGCCCGGCCTGCTTGGCGGCGTACAGGGCCTGATCGGCAACATCAATAAGCTCCACGCCCTGGTCCACGTCATCCGCCCGCATCACTGCCGTGCCAAGGCTAATAGTCACGTCCAGCCGATGCTCATCAACCACAACCTTGTCAGCGCGTATAGCGTTGCGAATGCGCTCGGCAATCACGGCAAGCTGATCATGGTTTCTGACCAAAGCCAGCACGCCCAACTCCTCGCCACCAAGCCTGATGGCCAGGTCCTGAGGCCGGACAGCAGCAATCAGACGTTGACCGGCTTCAACCAACACCTGATCCCCCACCCCATGACCCAGCTCGTCATTGATCCGCTTGAAATGGTCCATATCTGCGTAAATAAAGCCGACCAGGAGTTGCTCGCGTTGCGCGCGGCGTACATAGGAGGACAGCATCTGCTGCAAACCTTCGCGATTCCACAGCTGTGTTAAAGGATCCAGCAAGGCACGGCGGCGCGCATCGCTTAATTCACGCTGCAAACCCAGCAGATTCTTCTGCAGATTTCTGTACAGCAACAATGCGTTGAATACACCGTCGATCAACCGGGCAAAATCGCGCATGCTCTGGCGCTCATCTTCACTCAGCTGTCTGGGGCTGCCGTCGATCAGACAAAAGGTTCCGATTCGATGGCCCGCCGGACCGTGAAGCGGAATGCCTGCATAAAACCGAATATGAGGTTCGCCCTGCACCAACGGATTATCACAAAAGCGCGGATCCTGGAGCGCATCCTGCACCTCCATAATCGCCTCATGGTGAATTGCATGACCACAAAAGGATAACCTGCGAGGAGTTTCGGACAATGACATGCCGCGCCGTCCTTTGAACCATTGCCGGTCCCCGTCGATCAATGTGACCAGCACGGTTCGGGTGCCGAAGAGACGTTGAGCAATACGCAGCAGTGCGTCTATCTGAGGATCTGCGGGAGTATCGAGAATATGCAACTGTTCGAGATCCCGTTGGCGCTCCACCTCGTTGTCAGGCGGCATTGGCTCAAGCATGGCGGATCCTTATGCGGATAATCTTATTAGCAGCCTATAGTAGTTTAGCAGCGGCGGGGCAACCAGGTGCGTCAACCCCCTAATCTCAGCCGCCGGCGCGCTTGGCCTGGTAGCCTTGACCCGCCAGCCATTGACAGATGAAATCTGCCTTGTCGCCTTGAATCTCGATCACGCCTTCCTTCACACCTCCGCCACATCCGCAGCGCGCCTTTAGCTCTTTTGCCAAGGCCTTGAGCTGATCCGGCGCTAGAGCGAGACCGCTGACCGTGGTAACGGTTTTACCGCCGCGTCCTTTGGTTTCTCGGCGAACGCGAGCGATACCGTCGCCCTCGGGAATGCCGGGCTCTGCGCAAACGCACGCAGCGACCGCCGCCCGACATTGGGGGCAGGTACGACCAGTTTCGGTTGAATAAACCAGACCGCCTAATCCAGCCAGGCCTTTTGTGGATTTCACCATCGACTTACTCCAACGCTAAACTGTCACCAGCAGCAGGGCCTGCAGGGAATCCGGGGTGTACAGCTCATGTTCACGGCGCCAGGACGAGGTCGTATCAATCCAGCGCAGATCCATTACTTCTTCTGGCTGCATCCGGATCGGCCCATCCCAGCAGCAGCTGTAAACGCCGCCCCAGAGTTTGCTCTCGGAGGACTGAAAGAAAAACCGGCCGTGCGGCGTCAAAGGTACACCAGCGATACCCAGCTCTTCCTCGAGTTCCCGTTCGGCACCCTCTTGGTAGGACTCACCGGCGGCCACTACACCTCCTGCGGCCAAATCCCAGAAACCCGGGTAAAGACGCTTGTGAGCAGTACGCTGGTGCATGCACAACAGACCCGCACTGTTATAGACGAATATATAGGTGCAACGGGTGATCAACCGCTGCTCCTGAATTTGTGAACGAGGCACGATACCCAGCACCTGATCATGCTCGTCCACATGCCACACTTGCTCCCGCGCTGATGCAGCCAGGTAGGCTGCCACAGAAGAGGTATTCATTCGCAATCAGCCTTGCTCGAGCAACTGTCGCAGATCGATCAGGGCAGCATTGGCGCGGGACAGATAATTGGCCATGACCAATGAGTGGTTGGCCAGCATCCCGTAACCGCCACCATTCAGGATGACCGGGCTCCAGAGGGGCTCCTGGGTCGCTTCAAGCTCGCGAATGATCTGATGCAGACTGGCCTTGGCGTTTTTGCGCCCAATCACCTCGGCAAAGTCCACCTCGATCGCACGCAGCAGGTGTATCAGCGCCCATGCCGAACCACGAGCTTCGAAGAAGGTGTCATCGATCTCGGTCCATGGCGTTTTTTCACGAGGGCGACTGCCGTCAGTGACAGCACCCTGGTCGACACTGGCAGACAGACGTTGTGACAGCGAGCCCAAACGGGTATTCACATCACCGACCCAACTGGCCAGGTTATCCGCCCGGGCATAGAAATCGGCATCCCCGGCCTGCAGGCGCCGAGTATACTTTTCCATCGAATTCAAGCCGCTCTGGTATTCGCTTTCCGTCGCCGGAAACGCCCAACTGTCGTTGTCAAAGTGAAACAGGGGTTCTGCCTTGGCCAGATCAACATCCTCGGCCGATTGTGATTGTGAACGCGCCATGTCACGGCGCATTGCCCGCGTCATGTCGCGAACCTGCACCAACACACCAAATTCCCAATGCGGCATGTTGTCCAGCCACAACCCTGGAGGGGCAACATCATTGGTGATAAACCCGCCCGGCTTGTTCAACAGGGTCGACATCAAATGCGCCACAGTAACCGCAGTCAGCTCGCCGCTTACGGGCACCGTCTGGCTATCGCGAGTGCTGGTGATTGGCTGCAGATCCGGTTCGCGGCTCCAATACCAGCCAACGACCACACAAATCAGCAGATAGATCAGCAAAAGCCCGATCAATACAGGCGCCACAAGAGAGCGTGTCGTGCCCGAGCTCAATGTCTCCGACCGATCTGCGGAACGAGTGGAACCGCCACCCGTCGACCATTTTCCTATTCTCATTACCTACTCCTGTGGTTTTGCGTCTTCGCAGCATATCATTCTGGCGACACGATCACACGGGCAGCAAACACCTCGCCAGACACCCGCCAGAGCTTCAGGCCATCGGTTTAAAGACCTGCAAGATGCCCTCCAGTTCATTACTATCGCCGAGCGGCAGAGCGCAGCGGTACTGGCACCCTCGTTGCCACTCCGGCCAGTCGCAAGTGATGACATTTTGTCGCTCGGCAAAGGCGGTTTCAGCGTTTATAGTGGCAGTCCAGAACTTGCCCAATTTTGCGGATGGTCGATTTGCTGCTACGCCTTGTATTGCTGTTGTGCCTGCTCTTGCCCGGCGTGTCCCAAGCCAGTCTGCTTGACCGCTCACCAGCGCCGGCTTTTTCCGGCTTGGTTGACGGCACCGGAGGGCAGGCCGACTTTCTGCCCGTTGCGCAGGCTTTCAAGCCGGGCGTCGTGGCCGCTGATGATCAGCGGATCCGCATTCAGTTTGATATCGCCCCAGGCTACTATTTATACCGCCACCGCTTGGATTTCCGCCTGACGAACGACAGCCTGATCAGGAATATTGTGCTTCCCGACGGCATCGCCAAGCACGACGAGTTCTTTGGCGATGTAGAGGTCTACTACGATCGCGTTGAGATCATTCTGGAACTGGCCGGCGCAGCCTCTGGGCAGCAGTTATCTGTCGACTTCCAAGGCTGTGCCGATGCGGGTCTTTGCTACCCGCCGGAAACCGTGCAATTGCAACTGCCCGGGGAGGCCAGTTCAGTCATTTCACCGGCGCTACCCGACACTGCCGATACAAACGCTGAACGCCTGTCGATCCTGGCGCTGGCCCTGTTTTTTCTCGCCGGTATCGGGCTGACATTCACCCCTTGCGTGCTACCCATGCTGCCCATTCTGTCGAGCATGGTTGTCGGCCGCAAAGACATTGACCGCCCCCGTGCGCTGGCTCTGGCGGGCAGCTACGTGCTGGCAATGGCGCTTACTTTCGCGCTGGTCGGCGCGTTGATCGGACTCTTCGGTGCGGCGCTGAATATTCAGGCACGGCTTCAATCACCAGCAGTGCTGATTACCTTCGCGGTCTTCTTTGGTCTGTTTGCACTGGCGATGTTCGGCGTATTTGATCTGCGTCTGCCTGCTTTTCTGCGTGAGCCCCTGGAGCGTGCTGGCAGCCGCACCCGAGGCGGCTCGATCCCTGGCACAGCGCTGATGGGCGCGCTCTCGACACTAGTGGTATCACCCTGTATTTCTGCCCCGCTGGCAGGCGCTCTGGTGTATATCAGCAGCACTGGCGACGCGGTGGGCGGCGCGTTGCGGCTGTTTACACTTGCGTTGGGTATGGGTTTACCGCTGCTGCTGGTGGCCGTGTTCGGCAATGCGTTTCTACCCCGCTCCGGCCCTTGGCTAAACTCGGTAAAAAATCTGTTTGGCTTTGGTTTGCTGGGCGTCGCGATATGGCTACTGGAGCGCGTGCTCCCGGGCCCGGTGAGCCTGGCCCTATGGGCCACATTGGCCGCCGGACTAGCCGTGCAGCTCGGACTTTTTGATCGCAGCCCACGCGGAGCATGGGGCCACATTGGCCATGTGCTTGCGCTGCTATCGGCTATCTATGCGGCGATTGCTCTGACGGGGGCGTTAGCCGGAGCGAGCGATCCGTTACGCCCATTGATGCCACTGACTGCTGGGAGCCAGCGCAGTGCAGAGGCAGATAGCGGCTTTTTTACGCGAGTCAGCAGCCAGGCCGATCTGCAGCGTGAGCTGGAGCTGGCCCGCAAAAACCAACGCCCGGCGCTGGTGGAGCTATATGCTGATTGGTGCATCAGCTGCAAGATCATGGAAAGAACCATTTTGGCTGCACCTGAAGTGCGTGAACAACTCGAGCCCTTCGCGCGGATCAAGTTTGATCTCACGGACAATACCGCCGATCAGCGCAGTTGGCTGTCCGCACAAAAGCTGTTTGGTCCGCCGGCATTTTTATACATTGATGCCCAAGGTAACGAAATCGAGCAATTGCGGTTGATGGGCGAAACCGATAAAGAGACTTTCCTGACACATCTGCGCAAGGTAACCGTCAGATAATTTTCGGCGTTAATGCGCCAATCATGCAGGTATCTGAGGGGATTGATCGAATTCTGGACAGCCACTTCTGATTCCGGCAGACTGGCACCCATGACTGATGAGTCAAACTTTCAAATGCCAGTGGAACGGACAATCATGGCCAGCATTCTGGTCCTTAACGGACCCAATTTAAATTTACTCGGCACGCGTGAGCCCGGCGTTTACGGCACCGCCACGCTGGACCAGATTGTACAGCAGCTGCGGGATCAGGCCACCGGCCAAGGCCATCATCTGCTAAGCCTGCAAAGCAATGCCGAGCATGAATTGATTGAACGCATTCATGCGGCCCGGGACGAGGCGATTGATTTCATCATCATCAATCCCGCCGCTTTTACTCACACCAGTGTGGCAATACGTGACGCATTGCTGGCAGTGAGCATCCCATTTATCGAAGTGCATTTATCCAATGTGTATAAACGCGAGCCTTTTCGGCGCCACTCATACTTCTCGGATGTCGCCGTGGGCGTCATCTGCGGGTTGGGGGCCAAAGGTTACCAGTTGGCACTGGACGCGGCGTTACACCATATTGATCAAACCGAACAAGACTAAACTGCTCTGGAGTGCAAGCACCAATGGATATCCGTAAAGTTAAAAAACTGATCGAGCTTCTGGAAGAATCCGGGATAGACGAACTGGAAATTCACGAAGGCGAAGAATCCGTTCGCATCAGCCGGCACAGCAAGCAAGTCGCTGCGCCACAACACTATTACGCTCCACCGCCTTCTGCTCCAGCGCCAGCAGCTGCACCTGTAGCGGCGGCTCCGATGATCGAGCCCGCTCCGGCCGAGCCAAGTGGCCACCTGGTCCGCTCGCCCATGGTTGGTACCTTCTATCGCTCACCCTCACCAGCGGCCGGTTCCTTCGTAGAAGTCGGCCAGAGCGTCAAGGCAGGCGATGTGCTCTGTATTGTTGAAGCCATGAAGATGATGAACCACATTGAAGCCGATAAAAGCGGCGTGATTCAGGCCATCCTGGCTGATAACGGCCAGCCGGTGGAATTCGATCAACCCCTGTTCAGCATCGCCTGAGCCCGACCCGGAGGCTTCGATGCAAAAAGTCCTAATTGCCAACCGCGGTGAAATTGCTCTGCGCGTCATTCGCGCCTGCAAGGAACTCGGGTTGAAGACTGTCGCTGTGCACTCCACGGCCGACCGTGAACTCATGCACCTGGCGCTAGCTGACGAGACCGTTTGTATCGGTCCAGCCAATGCCACTGATTCCTACTTGAACATTCCGGCGATTATCAGCGCTGCCGAAGTGACCGGCGCCGACGGTATTCACCCCGGTTACGGCTTCCTGGCTGAGAATGCTGACTTTGCCGAGCAGATCGAACGTTCAGGCTTTACCTTTATCGGCCCCAGCGCCGAGGTCATCCGCCTGATGGGTGACAAGGTGTCGGCGATTGCCGCGATGATCAAGGCCGGTGTGCCTACCGTGCCGGGGTCCGATGGCCCGCTGCCTGATGATGAAGCCGAATGCCTGACCATCGGTCGGCGCGTTGGCTACCCGGTGATCATCAAGGCCTCGGGTGGTGGCGGTGGACGCGGCATGCGCGTGGTGCATGAAGAAGCCGAGCTGATCAAATCGATCCACCTGACCCGCACTGAAGCCGGTGCAGCCTTTGGCAACCCGGTGGTCTACCTGGAAAAATTCCTGACCAATCCGCGTCACGTCGAAGTACAGGTGCTGTCCGACGGTCAGGGCCATGCGGTGCATCTCGGCGATCGTGATTGCTCGCTACAGCGCCGCCACCAGAAAATCATTGAAGAGGCTCCCGCGCCGGGCATCGACGAAGAAGCCCGGGCCATGGTCCAGGCGCGCTGCGTCAAGGCCTGTATCGATCTGGGCTACCGCGGCGCCGGTACCTTCGAATTTCTCTATGAGAATGGCGACTTCTTCTTTATCGAGATGAATACGCGCGTTCAGGTTGAGCATCCGGTATCCGAGATGGTCACCGGCGTCGACATCGTCAAGGAGCAAATCCTGGTTGCCTCGGGTAAGCCCTTGAGCATCACCCAGGAAGACGTGGTGATTCGCGGCCATTCGATTGAATGCCGAATCAACGCGGAAGATCCGAAAACCTTTATGCCCAGCCCCGGTACCGTGAGCTTTTTCCACGCGCCAGGCGGCAACGGCGTGCGGGTAGATTCGCACCTGTATAGCGGCTACAAGGTTCCGCCGAACTACGATTCACTGGTCGGCAAGTTGATCACCTACGGCGCCACCCGTGACGAAGCGCTAGCACGCATGCGCAACGCGCTGGATGAGCTGGTAGTCGACGGGATCAAGACCAATACGCCGCTGCATCGCGAGTTGGTACGTGATCCAGGTTTCTGCAAGGGGGGCGTCAATATCCACTACCTCGAGCACAAGCTGGGTATCAAGTAAGCCCTGCCTGCAACCTGCACGTGTATGATCCAACCTTCGGGAGCGGCCAGTCCGCTCCCGAACTTTTTCTGTTGCTGGAAGCCCGTTTCAAAATCGGTTGTTTAGCACCCGTTATTTATAACCCGTCATTTAGAACTTAGCTCCGAAGGAATCCCCATGCCCTGGCTGCAACTGCGTCTAGCGATCACCCCTGAACAGGCCGAACCACTGGAAGAGTCGCTACTGGGATTAGGGGCGGTTTCCGTCACCTTCATGGACGGTGAAGACCAGCCTATTTTTGAGCCGGACCTGGGAACTACTCCGCTGTGGTCACATACCCACCTGCTCGCCCTGTTTGAAGCCGACACCGATTCAACCCAGCTGCTGGAAAACCTCGCTAGGCTGTCAGCGGGCGCGCTGCCAGAGTATCAGTTGGAACAGATCGCCGATCAGGACTGGGAACGCAGCTGGATGGAGCACTTCCAACCCATGCAATTTGGCCGTCGGCTATGGATAGTGCCCAGTTGGCACGCAGCCCCGGAACCGGATGCAGTGAATCTGCTGCTGGATCCAGGCCTGGCTTTCGGTACGGGTACTCACCCGACTACCGCGCTATGCCTGGAATGGCTTGACGCTCAGCAATTGCAGGATCTGGATGTAATCGATTTTGGTTGTGGCTCAGGCATTCTCGCCATCGCCGCGCTGCTACTCGGCGCCAGACAGGTTTGCGGCACCGACATCGATATTCAGGCGCTCGAAGCCTCACGCGACAATGCCCAGCGCAATCAGATAGTCGATGAGCGCTTCAGTTTATATCTACCCGAACAAATGCCGCAGGAACCTGCTGACATTCTTGTTGCCAATATCCTTGCCGGTCCGCTGGTCAGCCTCGCCAGCCAGCTAACCAGTCTGGTCAAGCCCGGCGGCCTGATTGCTTTGTCCGGCATTCTTGCCGAGCAGACAGAGGATATTCTTGCTGCCTATAAGGATAACTTCGCGCTTGACCCTGTCGCCGAGCGCGATGGTTGGATACGCGTCAGTGGCCGTCGGCACTTGGCGGCCTGACCGGGTTCACGCACAATAGCCGGTCGAACACCCCGAACGTCACAGCAACGAAGGAATAGCGGTTGGCCATGAATGAGATGCTGGTAGCGCAATGCCCCCACTGTCAGACGCGTTTCCGCCTTTCTCAGGATCACCTGCAGGCTGCCGCGGGCAATGTGCGTTGTGGTGCTTGCCTGAAAGTGTTCGACGCCAGCGCCCAGATCAATAGTGCCGAGCCCGAACCCTCTCCAGCGCCGGATGCTGCGAAAACCCCACCCCCGCCACCCGCGGCTGGCGAGCCGGGCAGTGGCCGTCAGGGTACCTTGCTGATTCACGACGATCTGGAGTTGGACGATCTGGACCTGGAAGCGCTGGGGCTGGACGAGTCCATTCTCGAAGAGATCAACCCCGACGCCAGAACGACACATTCCGAGCCTGAACATCCGACCACCGAGCCTTCTGCCGATATCAGCCCGGCCGCGGCGCCATCATCGGCGTCAATAGATCCGGAAGTTAATGCGCCAGAACCCGTGGAGCCGACCGATAACGACGCTACGGACGTATTTGTCGGCGAGCATAGTGACGAGGAAATACAACTGCTGGCTGAACCCGAACCATTCAGCGAGCCTCTGTGGGATGATGCTCCAGCTACCGACGATCAAGCCGCCGCTGATGAGCCCCCGCGCGCCGATCCGCAGAACAACTGGACGCCCACCGATGCCGATATCGACCGAGCGTTCGAGTTCGACTCAGCCCGGGACAAACCTGACGCCTGGGATCTGGATTTCAACCTGGATAACGATCTCGCAGACAAACCGCCGTATACGGCCAATAGCTCGGATCCACTGGATGATATCGAGCTGCACGAGGCGTTTCGCAACGCAGCCAGCTCGCGTGATTTTGCGCCACGTCCTCTGCCACCTGAGCCACTGCCAACTGATGACCGCAAGCCAGATCCGTTTGACATGGACAGTCCGCCGTCCATCGGGCCACTGAGTGCAGCCCCTCCCGAGCAGGGTATTTTTCTGCGGGACCAGCCTTTTTTGCTGCCAAATCCCGAGCCGCGAGCAAAGCGTCCGCAGCCATCTGAGGAGGCGCCAGCCCCGACGGCTAAGCGAGCGCCTCAGGAGCGCCGGGAGCCCAGCCTGGATAGCACAGGCTTTGGCGATGATCTGCAGCTCCCCGAGCTGATAGACGAACCCCTGTATCTGGATGATCGCCCTAGGGCCCGCCGCCCGCGGCGGCAATGGCTGTGGACGTTGCTCAGTATAATCGCCGCACTGGCGTTACTCGGGCAGGTAGCAACCTATAACTACGCAGCCTTGGCGCATAACGAGCGTACCCGCCCCATCATGGAACAAGTGTGCTTTCTGGCTGGTTGCCAATTGCCTGCCCGGGTCAATATAGATCTGATCCGTAGCAGCAATCTGGTGGTACGGCCGCACTCCGACTTCCCGAATGCACTCGCCATCGATGTGATCCTTTACAACCGCGCTGATTTCGCCCAACCCTTTCCAGTGCTGCGCATGACCTTCAGTGATCTGGCCGGGCGCGAAATCAGCAGCAAGTTGTTTCAACCGGTCGAGTACCTCGGCGGCGAACTCGCCGGTACAACGCTGATGCCTCCGCAAACGCCAGTGCACGTTGGGCTCAGCATGCTTGACCCGGGCTCAAACGTGGCCAGTTATAATCTGGATTTCCTCAGCCCCTGAACCGCCTGGCGGATCTGCTCAAAAATCGTCCAGCTCAGTCTTTATATGGTCATCCAGAGCAGGTATCATTATCGCCCTTTTCACATTACTTGACCCTGACTCCCTTGTGTCATTGCCTTGGGCGTGCCGGCGAGCAGCAGTGATTACAGAGAGTACAGGGATGGACCAGGCAGTGACTCGTATCGGAACCTATCAACTCGCCAGCCCGGTCATTCTTGCACCCATGGCAGGCGTTACCGATCTGCCCTTCCGGCAACTGTGCCGTCGGCTGGGCGCCGGGCTGGTGGTTTCAGAGATGGTCACCAGCGATGTACGCCTCTGGAACAGCCGCAAATCCCGTCAGCGCCTTGATCACACCGGTGAAAGCGAACCCCGCTCAGTGCAGATTGCCGGCGGCGACGCCGAGATGATGGCCGAGGCCGCGCGCATGAATGAGCAACTCGGCGCGCAGATCATCGACATCAATATGGGTTGCCCGGCGAAAAAAGTCTGCAACAAGGCGGCCGGCTCAGCCCTGATGCGCGATGAAAAGCTGGTCGGCGAGATACTCGAAGCGGTGGTGAATGCGGTCAATCTGCCGGTCACCCTGAAAATCCGCACTGGCTGGTGTGCCGAAAAGCGCAACGGCCTGCAAATCGCCCGGATAGCCGAAGCATCTGGTATTCAGGCGCTGGCCGTGCACGGGCGCACCCGAACTCAGTTGTATACCGGTGAAGCCGAATACGACAGCATCGCTGCGATCAAACAGGCAATTGGCATACCGGTGTTTGCCAACGGCGATATCGACTCCCCGCAAAAAGCCCTTGCCGTACTCCAGCATACTGGAGCCGATGCGGTTATGATTGGCCGTGCAGCCCAGGGCCGCCCCTGGATATTCAACGAAATCAGTCACTTTCTGAAAACCGGCGAACTCTTGCCAGCACCAACACTGGATTGGCAGCAATCGATTCTGCAGGAGCACCTGCAGGCGCTGCACACTTTTTATGGTGAACATCAGGGCGTGCGTATTGCACGCAAACATGTTGGTTGGTATCTGCAAACCCTGCCTGGCGCAGAGGATTTCCGCCGCCGATTCAACCAACTGGAATGCTCCGAGCAGCAGCGCCGGAACATTCAGACTTTCTTTACCCGCTTGCTGGAAGGAGACCTTGCGGCATGAGCCTTATGAACGCCTCAGACACTATTGGAACAGAACCCGTGAGCGAACTCGCTGAAAAAAATCTTTACGTTGCCCCCGACAAGCTCAGCCAGAGTAGCCGCACCCTGCGCAATAGTGTCGAACAAGCACTGAAGAACTACTTCGATCATCTGGATGGACAGGACGTTACCGATGTATACGACATGGTGCTCTGCGAAGTCGAAGCGCCGCTGCTGGAAAGCGTGATGGAGCACGTCAAAGGTAATCAGACGCGGGCCTCCGAAATCCTTGGGCTCAATCGCGGCACCCTGCGCAAAAAGCTCAAGCAATACGGATTGCTCTAAGTCAATCTGCTACTACCCCGCTCCCGGCTTCCGGCTCCATATCCGAAGCTGCCACTATCCTTTATCTGATCTGGAATGAAGATGACCGACCAAACCACCCGCCTGCCCATACGTCGCGCGCTGATCAGCGTGTCCGACAAGACCGGCATTGTCGATTTCGCCCGCGAACTCAGCGCCCAGGGCGTCGAGATCCTTTCCACCGGCGGCACCTTCAAGCTGCTGCGCGAGCAAGGCATCAACGCCGTGGAAGTGGCCGACTACACCGGTTTCCCGGAAATGATGGACGGCCGGGTAAAGACCCTGCATCCGAAGATTCATGGTGGCATCCTCGGGCGGCGGGATATCGATGGGCAGGTCATGCAGGAGCACGGCATCCAGCCAATCGACATGGTGGTGGTCAATCTGTACCCCTTTGCGGCTACCGTAGCCAAGCCTGACTGCAGCCTGCCTGACGCGATTGAAAATATCGACATCGGCGGCCCGACCATGGTCCGGTCGGCGGCGAAGAATCACAAGGACGTCGCTATTGTCGTCAATGCCAGCGATTACGCCAGCATCCAGGATGCGCTCAAGCAAGGCGGGCTAACCTATGCGCAGCGTTTCGACCTGGCGCTCAAGGCCTTTGAACACACCGCCGCCTATGACGGCATGATCGCCAACTATCTGGGCAGCATTGACCAGCAGCGCGACACGCTCAGCACCGCTGACCGTGCCAGCTTCCCGCGCACCTTCAACACCCAGTTCATCAAGGCGCAGGATATGCGTTACGGCGAAAACCCGCACCAGTCCGCCGCCTTTTACCGCGAAGCCAATCCGACCGAAGCCTGCATTGCCACCGCCGTCCAGTTGCAGGGCAAGGAGTTGTCCTACAACAACGTAGCCGATACCGACGCTGCGCTTGAATGCGTCAAGAGCTTTACCAAGCCGGCCTGCGTTATCGTCAAACATGCCAATCCTTGTGGTGTGGCCGTGGTGCCTGAAAACGAGGGCGGCATTCGGCAGGCTTATGAGCTGGCCTACGCAACCGACTCGGAATCGGCCTTTGGCGGCATCATCGCATTCAACCGCGAACTGGATGCGGCGACCGCCCAGGCGATCGTCGACCGTCAGTTTGTCGAAGTGATCATTGCGCCGCGCATCAGCGCCGCTGCACGCGAAGTGGTCAGTGCGAAAGCCAATGTCCGCCTGCTTGAGTGCGGCGAGTGGTCGACCGAACGTCTGGCCGACTGGGACTTCAAGCGCGTCAACGGTGGCTTGCTGGTGCAAAGCAGAGACGTGGGTATGATTACCGAGGCCGACCTTAAGGTCGTTACCCAGCGCGCGCCCACCGAGCAGGAAATTCACGACCTGGTGTTTGCCTGGAAGGTCGCCAAATACGTCAAGTCCAACGCTATCGTGTATGCCAGCCAGCGCCAGACCGTAGGCATTGGTGCCGGACAGATGAGCCGCGTCAACTCCGCGCGCATCGCCGCAATCAAGGCGGAACATGCTGGGCTGCAGGTCAAGGGTGCAGTCATGGCGTCCGATGCGTTCTTTCCGTTTCGCGATGGCATAGACAACGCCGCAGCGAATGGCATCAGCGCGGTAATTCAGCCCGGCGGCTCCATGCGGGACGCCGAAGTGATCGCAGCGGCCGATGAAGCAGGCATGGCTATGGTATTCACTGGCATGCGGCATTTCAGACACTGATAGAGCGACAAGCACCAAGCGGCAGACATCAGGTGGCGCGCAAACGACCTGGACCCTGCCGCTGGAAGCTGGTCGTTCTTTGCACCGGAGAGATTGCATGAATGTTTTGATTATCGGTAGTGGCGGGCGTGAGCACGCACTGGCCTGGAAAGTGGCTCAGGATGCGCGAGTCGAGAAAGTCTTCGTCGCTCCGGGCAATGCCGGCACCGCTACTGAGCCCAAGTGTGAGAACGTCGCCATTGATGTGCTGGAGCTGCAAAAGCTCGCCGATTTCGCTGCGGCGAATGTGCAACTGACTATAGTCGGCCCAGAAGCGCCGCTGGTTGCTGGTGTAGTTGATCTGTTTCGCAGCCTCAACCTGCCCTGCTTCGGCCCGACCGCAGGCGCGGCGCAATTGGAAGGCTCCAAGGCCTTTACCAAGGATTTTCTTGCCCGCCATCAGATCCCCACTGCCGACTACCAGAACTTTACCGAGGTCGAGCCGGCCTTGGCTTACCTGGCAGAAAAAGGTGCTCCTATCGTCATCAAGGCTGACGGCCTGGCCGCCGGCAAGGGCGTAATAGTCGCCATGACGCTGCAGGAAGCGGAAAACGCCGTGCGCGATATGCTCGCGGGTAATGCCTTTGGCGAGGCAGGCTCCCGAGTCGTGATTGAGGAGTTTCTCGACGGCGAAGAAGCCAGCTTTATCGTCATGGTCGACGGTGAGAACGTCCTGCCGATGGCCACCAGCCAGGATCACAAACGCGTAGGCGACGGTGACAGCGGCCCGAACACGGGCGGCATGGGTGCTTACTCCCCGGCTCCGGTGGTCACTGCTGATGTCCACCAGCGCGTGATGGATGAGGTCATCTGGCCCACGGTGCGCGGGATGGCAGCCGAGGGCAACGTATACACCGGCTTTCTTTACGCCGGTCTGATGATTGATAGCCAGGGCAATCCCAAGGTCATTGAATTCAATTGCCGCTTTGGTGACCCGGAAACCCAGCCCATCATGCTGCGGCTACAGTCCAGCCTGGTGGATCTGGCCGAGGCTGCGCTGGCTGGCCAACTAAACAGAGCCGAAGCCGTTTGGGACCCCCGCCCCAGCCTCGGCGTGGTAATTGCCGCTGGCGGCTACCCGGCCGACTATGCCAAAGGCGATGCCATCGAAGGCCTGGAACAAGCCAACAGCACGTTGGGCAAAATTTTCCATGCCGGTACTACACTGAAAGCTGGCGCCACGCCGAGCGAGGCTACCGTAGTCACCAGTGGCGGCCGGGTACTCTGTGCTACGGCGTTAGGCGACAGCATTCTGCAAGCGCAACAGAACGCTTATGCCTTAGCCAGCAAGGTGAGATGGAAGGGCAGTTTCTTCCGCTCGGACATCGGTTACCGGGCCATCGCCAGAGAGCAAGAGTAGCAGGAGTAAGTATCGCCAGCGCTGACAACGGTCAGCCTGGCCAAGCATCTTGGCATCAGCTTGCAGTGAGCTATACTGATTTCCGCTAGCTGACGCCGCACGTCAATTGCCCATGGACAGGACGCAACTCATAGTGAAGCAAGCACGCTGGTTGATCCTCGCCCTGCTGGCAGGATTCATTATGCTTACGGCCAAGGGCGTAACAGCGACCGAACTGGCTGCGCCCGTTCCAGCGCATTACAGTCTGGTCGACACCGGTGGCGAGCTGACCCTGGCCGATATTACCTCCAATCGCTATGCCAACCGTTTTATTCCAAGCCCTCCCGGGCCGCTGAAGTTGACCGGTGCCGATGCAGCACTGTGGGTAAAAATACCTATAACCAGCACCGGCGCTCAGCAGGTACGCCTGGATAACCCTGCCCTGGAGCACATCAGCTTATACCTGCTGCGCGGTACCGAGGTACTAGAAACCTACCAAAGCGGAGCCAACCAGCCGACTGATCCGCGACTGCTCCGGCAACCGGGCTTCGCCTTCCCGATCGAGATCAACTCCGGAGCAGAGTACAGCCTGTACCTGCGCTTGCAGAATGACTACCCCATCAGCACGCATCTGAGTGTCATGGATGCCCAGCAAGCGGCCACCCTGCATGGCACTCACCAGGCATTACAGGGCGTACTGGTCGGACTCTTGCTCGCGCTCGTGTTACACGGTTTGTTGCACGGTAGCGTCAGCCGCGACCCTTTCCACTTATTGCTCGCCACTGCCGCACTGATTCTCTGCCTAGCCAACCTGAGCGCCATCAGTTGGGTGGTAAAACAGGCGCCACTGCTACTGGGTCATAGCGCTGAACTGTTGCAGCTCGCCGCTTATCCGCTGATGGCCGTATTACTCCTCTGCCTGTTACCCGGTCCCGATTTGCGAACGCACCGACGCTTGGCATTGTTGGTCGGTGTTGGCGCAGCGACCTTGGGGGTACTGGTACTCGTTGCCGCCTGGCATTCTTCGTTGTTCGCCCGCATGGCGGTACTGATCCAACTGGGTTTGCCGCTGATGATACTCACGCTGCAACTTTTTCTCTGGTTACGCCGGCAACCAACTAACAGGCCCTTCCTGACGGGCGCCTTATTGTTGTTGGGTGCGGCCGTTGTCAACCTGCTGGGTTATCAACACATACTCGGCGCTCATATTGTCGACACGCTGGTCTGGCTGGCCATGGTGTGCTTTGCCTGGAGCCTGCACAACCGCGCTCAACGGCTGCTGGCGCAGCGCGTCAGTCAGCGCCAGACTCAAGCGACTCGTCATGCAGAGAGGCGTGCCAAGGCTGAGTTTCTGGGCCGAATCAGCCATGAAATTCGTACACCGATGAATGGCGTACTGGGCATGTCCGAGCTGCTGTTGGATACCGCGCTGTCCGCCAAACAGCGCGACTATGTACAAACCATTCACGGTTCGGGAAATGATCTGCTGAACCTGATCAACGAAATTCTCGACATGTCGCGGCTCGAATCCGGGCAGATGACGCTTGAATCCGTGCAGTTCGATCTGCATGCGCTGGTCAACGATTGCCTGGATATTTTCCGCAATCGTGCCGACAGTCAGACCATAGAATTGATCAGTTTCGTGCATCCCGATGTGCCCCGAACCATTAATGGAGACCCTACCCGGCTACGTCAGGTATTGATGAACTTGTTGGGTAACGCACTGCGGTTTACCGATCAGGGGGAAATTCTCCTGGTGGTTGGCGTAGAGCCGCAAGGGACCGGCCAGCAATTGCGATTTGCGGTACAGGATTCAGGCCATGCAATGTCCGACCAGGCTAGAGACTGCCTGCTCAAGGTGCTGCCCAACTCGTCAAGGCTACTGGATCAAGCTGATGGCAATGGCCATCTGGGTTTGCTGATTGCCAGCCAGTTGATTCATATGATGGAAGGCCAGGTCGGTATCAAATATGCGTCCGAGCAAGGCAACTCGATCTGGTTCACCCTGCCGCTGGATAGAACCCATGCCTTTGTCGAACCCGATACCGAAGGCCGCTGCCTGCTTGAACGGCGGGTATTGATCGTTGATGACAATGCGACCTGCCGCAAGGTCCTGCAACAACAATGTAATGCCTGGGGAATGCAGGCGCAGTGTGTGTCCGGCGGTAAAGAAGCGTTGGCATTGTTGCGCACCCAGGCACACCTGGGTAGTCCCTTCGACATAGTGCTGGTGGACCACTCCATGCCGGGCATGAGCGGATTGGAACTCGCCACCCGCATCAAGGATGATGCGGCGATCAGGAATCAATTGCTGATCATCATGCTGACCGGCGTCAGCCACGCGCCCAGCCGCGTCATCGCTCGTAATGCCGGAATCCGCCGCATCCTCAGCAAACCCGTGGCGGGCTATACACTGCGCACCACGCTGATCGACGAGTGGCTGCAACACAGTCAGCAGCAGCATAGTGAGCATAGCGAAGACAACTCAGAACCCCTTCAGCAAACGCACTCCGGCGGCTTCAAAATCCTGGTCGCAGAAGACAATTCGATCTCCACCAAGGTTATCCGCGGCATGTTAGGCAAGCTCAACATGCAGGTGCATTCGGTCCAGAACGGCCAGCAGGCAGTGCTGCAAGCTCAAACCGGTGACTATGATCTGGTCTTGATGGACTGCGAAATGCCGGAAATGGATGGGTTTACTGCGGCGGAACTTATTCGCCAATGGGAACGGGCCAGCGGTCGCCAACCTATCCCGATCATTGCCCTTACTGCCCACATTCTGCCCGAGCACCGCGAGCGCTCAAGACTGGCCGGTATGAACGGACACATAGCCAAGCCAGTCGAGTTGGCGCAGTTACGCGACCAGCTCAACTTCTGGATCGATCAGAAACAATTGGATCAGGCGCGCGATCAGACAGCCTGATCGGTACCGACGTTAGGAGAAGCTGGTAACACATCCACGCCGGCGGAAGCGGCCGCGTAGTTGACGACATAGCCCAGCAGCAAGCTGCGACCCACCATCCCTGCAATACGCACACCTTGCCATGCCAGCATCAGACATCTCCCGTAAGTAGATACGGGAGATGTTAGGCGCCAATGCTCTAAACGGCCATTAGGCAGATGTTATCGGGACGATAGCCTGGTACTCGGACGACTAGCCTTCTTGCGAGTATTTTTCTTACCAGCGACCGGTCTGCCTGCGCTGGGCTTGCCGATAGACGGATGGCTAATATCAGTAGAGGCTGCCGCAGGTCTGCCTGCCACAGCTCCGGCTGCCGCAGGCTTGCCTGCCCCAGGACGACGCGCCCCGCCCTGACCCGAAGAACCATTGTCACGCGGCGGCAGGCCCGTATGCTGGGTCAGCAGCGCGCCCTGACGCGGGCCTCTCGCCGGCGTCGACTGTTTCTTCCGGGCACTGGTATAGCCTTCTACCGCAGGCTGGTAGGTCGGAATCAGATGCTGCTTGCTGTTACCAATCAGATCGCCGCGCCCCATCTCCTGCAAGGCCTCCCGCAATAGCGGCCAGTTCTTCGCGTCGTGATAGCGCAGGAACGCCTTGTGCAGGCGACGTTGCCGCTCACCTTTGACGGTATTGACCGAATCACTCTTGTAGGTAACGCGGCGCAGCGGGTTCTTGCCCGAGTGGTACATGGCCGTCGCCGTCGCCATGGGCGAAGGATAGAAAGCCTGCACCTGATCGGCGCGGAAGTCGTTGGTTTTAAGCCACAACGCCAGATTCATCATGTCCTCGTCCGAGGTACCCGGGTGCGCGGCAATGAAGTAAGGAATCAGGTACTGCTTCTTGCCCGCTTCCTTGGTGTACTTCTCGAACATGCGCTTGAAGGTATCGTAACTGCCGATACCCGGCTTCATCATCCTGCTCAGCGGCCCCTGCTCGGTATGCTCGGGCGCGATCTTCAGATAGCCGCCGACATGATGGGTGACCAGTTCCTTGACGTACTCCGGCGACTCCACCGCCAGGTCATAGCGCAAGCCGGAGGCAATGAGAATCTTCTTCACGCCCGGCAGTTCACGGGCCTTGCGGTACAGCCCAATCAGCGAGGAGTGATCGGTATTGAGGTTCTCGCAGATGCCGGGGTAAACGCAAGACGGTTTACGGCAGGCCGCTTCGATCTCGGGACTCTTGCAGGCGATGCGATACATGTTCGCGGTCGGCCCACCCAGGTCGGAAATCACACCGGTAAAGCCAGGCACCTTGTCACGAATCTCTTCAATTTCACGAATGATCGACTCGTGCGAACGGTTCTGGATAATACGCCCCTCATGCTCGGTAATCGAACAGAAGGTACAGCCACCAAAACAGCCGCGCATGATGTTCACCGAGAAACGAATCATCTCGTAGGCCGGAATTTTCGCATCCCCATAGGCGGGGTGCGGTACCCGGGCATAGGGCAAACCGAACACGTAATCCATTTCTTCGGTGGTCAGCGGGATTGGCGGTGGGTTGAACCACACATCCTTCTCGGCGTGACGCTGAACCAGCGCACGCGCGTTACCGGGATTGGTTTCCAGGTGCAGCACACGGTTGGCGTGCGCATACAGTACCGGATCACTTTTGACCTTTTCGAAAGACGGCAGACGGATCACCGTCCTGTCTCTTTCCAGACGTGGGTGCGGCAGCAGCTGAACTACCTGCACGCCCTCCTCCAGGCCGTCGTCAAGCCCACTGTCGGCCGGCCCTTTGGCCTGCTCAACCGCACAAGCACTGGTATCCTGGGTGTTAACATAGGGATTGATGATCTTGTCGACCTTGCCTGGACGATCAATCCGCGTCGAATCCAGCTCAAACCAGCCCTGCGGCGTATCGCGACGCATAAAGGCGGTACCGCGGATATCAGTGATTGATTGAATATCTTCACCACGGCTCAGGCGTTGGGCGATCTCGACCACCGCGCGCTCGGCGTTGCCATACAGCAGAATATCGGCCTTAGCATCCAGCAGTAGCGAATGGCGGACCTTGTCCTGCCAGTAATCGTAATGCGCAATACGCCGCAGCGAAGCTTCAATGCCGCCCAGCACCACAGGCACATCATTGAACGCCTCCCGGCAGCGCTGGCTGTATACCAGGCTGGCGCGATCAGGCCTGCTGCCAGCCTTGCCCCCGGGGGTGTAGGCGTCATCCGAGCGGATCTTGCGATCCGCCGTGTAGCGGTTGATCATCGAGTCCATATTGCCGGCCGCCACCCCGAAGAACAGGTTCGGCTTGCCCAGCTGCATGAACGCATCTTTGCTCTGCCAGTCCGGTTGACTGATGATCCCGACCCGGAAGCCCTGGGCTTCAAGCAAACGACCAATGATCGCCATGCCGAACGACGGGTGATCCACGTAGGCATCGCCGGTGACGATGATGATGTCGCAGCTATCCCAACCGAGCAGGTCCATCTCGTCCCGGCTCATGGGCAAAAAAGGCGCCGGGCCGAAGCATTCGGCCCAGTACTTGGGATAATCAAACAGCGGCTTCGCGGCCGGCATGCTGATGGACATGCTTACTCCATATCGCCGTACCCGGAATAGGAGCCGGGTGCGAGATTTTCAAAACGGGTGAATTTGCCGAGAAAGGCCAATCGAATGCTGCCGATAGGCCCGTTCCGCTGTTTGCCGATAATAATTTCGGCGATACCCTGATCCTGGGTATCCGGATGATAAACCTCATCCCGATAAACGAACATGATTACGTCCGCGTCCTGCTCGATCGCCCCCGACTCACGCAAGTCCGAGTTAATCGGACGTTTGTTGGGTCGCTGCTCCAGCGAGCGGTTCAGCTGCGACAGAGCCACCACGGGCGCGTTGAATTCTTTGGCCAGAGCCTTGAGCGAGCGGGAAATCTCCGAAATCTCGTTGGTCCGGTTTTCCGAGGCACCACCGATCTGCATCAACTGCAGATAATCGATCATGATCATGCCGATTTCGCCGTGCTCGCGCACCACACGCCGCGCCCGGGCACGCATTTCCATCGGCGACAGGCCGGCGGTGTCATCGATAAACAGCTTGCGATCATTCAGCAGATTGACTGCTGAGGTCAGCCGCGGCCAATCGTCGTCCTCAAGCCGCCCCGCCCTGACCTTGCTCTGGTCAATGCGGCCAAGTGAAGACAGCATACGCATGACCAACGAATCACCTGGCATCTCCAGCGAGAATACCAGCACCGCCTTGTCATAGCGCATGACCACATTCTCGACCAGGTTCATCGCGAAGGTGGTTTTCCCCATCGATGGACGCCCAGCAATGATCACCAGGTCCGAGGGTTGCAAACCCGAGGTCATGTCATCCAGATCAGCAAAGCCGGTCGATAGGCCGGTAATAGCACCGTCGCTGTTGAACAGGGTATCGATACGATCAATTGCCTTGGTCAACAGCGTATTGACCGACTCGGGCCCACCGGTCTTAGGACGGCTTTCGGCGATCGCGAAGATCTGCCGCTCAGCATCGTCAAGAATCTGGTTGGCCTGCTTGCCCTTGGTATTGAAGGCACTGTCGGCGATATCCGAACTGGTGCTGATCAATTTACGCAGCGTCGAGCGCTCACGAATGATGTGCGTATAGGCGCTGATATTGGCAACAGACGGGGTGTTCTTGGCCAACTGCCCCAAGTAGGCAAGCCCGCCGACCTGATCAATCAGCCCATCACGGTCCAGCTCTTCTGCCAGGGTAACCACGTCAAAGGGCTGATTGCGCGACGCCAGGCTGGCCAGGGCGCGGAAAATCAGCCGGTGGTCATGGCGATAGAAGTCCGCCTCGCTGAGCAGTTCAACCACGCGCTCCCAGGTTGTGTTTTCCAGCATGACACCGCCGAGCACTGCCTGCTCGGCTTCGATCGAGTGTGGCGGGATCTTGAGTGCAGAAGTCTGCAGGTCAAGTTCCGCGGTATCGGTGTAGTTCGACTCGTTCATCGGTACAGGCTCAAGACAAAAACCGGGGAGACAAAAATAACAACACGGCGCCTGTCCGAGACAGGCACCGTGTTGACTAGTCTAACTGGAAAGCCTGGCGAACTCATCCACCGACTACCTTGGGCAATCGGCAACCAGTCCGTCAGGCTGTGCAGCGGAATTAACCGGCTACAACGACCAGCTTGACGGTAGCTTCTACATCTGTGTGCAGGTGCAGAGCAACTTCGAATTCACCGACGTTGCGTAGCGGACCTTCAGGCAGACGTACTTCGCTTTTCTCGATGTCGACGCCAGCAGCAGTCACGGCATCAGCGATGTCGCGAGTACCGATGGAACCGAACAACTTGCCTTCTTCGCCAGCATTGGCGGAGACGGTAACGGTCAGACCTTCCAGCTTGGCCGCACGGGCTTCAGCTTCGGCTTTCTTCTCGTCAGCGATACGCTCTAAATCAGCGCGGCGAGCTTCGAAGGCTTCCAGGTTGGAAGCAGTAGCCGGAGTGGCTTTGCCAAAAGGCAGGAGAAAATTACGTGCGTAACCGGCGCTGACAGCAACCTTGTCGCCAAGGTTACCCAGATTCGCGATCTTTTCGAGCAGGATAACTTCCATTGCGATGACCTCTAAAATTCAAACTTGGCCATTCGAGTCGTCATCGTCGCGCGGCCCTTGAGCCGGTGCAATACGAGCACGAAAATCGAACAGACTATCTATAAATGCCAAAAACATAATCAGGGGATACACAATCTGGGCGGCAAAAACAAACACCACATAGAGTATCACCAACCATACCGAGCCCAGCTTCTTGATCCCGGCCAAGCCGTGCAACAGCGCCAATCCGGCAATCAGCAGCGGCAAACTGGCTATCGGTGCCAACATCGCCATTTGCCCGAACTGCGGGCTAAACAACGTCAACACCAGCAACCCACCAGCTACCAGAGGCGACAAGCGCAGCCGATGAAACTCGGCGCGAAAACCACCCGGGTTGTACAACCCCGCTTGCCAGGAGCGGCCACTCATCAGACTGACCAGCGCCATCAGCGCATGAACTGCGCCCATCAAACCAGCCAGAATCGGCACCAACAAAGCTTCGAGACGAACCATGCCGGCTTCGTCAACCGAGCCGCCCATGTCAGCCATCAATTCCGGCAAGCGCTCCTGAATCTGCACTGCCAAAGCCTGTAACGGCTCCCCCAGTACGCTCATGAGCAGCAACGCATAGGCCAGGCCCAGCGGCACCACAACCAGCAAGACAGTGGACCACGCTTGCTTTTCGCGTAGCAGCACTGCCATACCTGCAGCACCCAGAATCACCAGCAAGGGCGTCAGATCACCCATCACGGCCCAGGCCAGGGCAGGTAGAACACCCCAGATCAGAACCGGCAGCGCCTCATTCAAGCCGCGCCGCAGGATGACCAACGCCAGTGCCGCAGCACTGACCCAGAACAACAGGGGTATGGCCGCTGCAATAGCCACTACCAGAGTGGCTTGCTTGCGACCGCGCATGATGTATTCCGCTAACCCACGCATGCTGGTTCGGTTTCCCTGATTACGTCATTACCTGCTTATCAGCGACCGTGACTGTCGGTGAAGGGCAGCAGTGCCAGATAACGGGCGCGCTTGATAGCGACACCCAGCTGACGCTGGTATCTGGCTTTAGTACCGGTAATACGGCTAGGAACGATCTTGCCGGTTTCGGTGATGTAAGCCTTCAGGGTGTTCAGATCTTTGTAATCGATCTCTTTAACGCCTTCAGCGGTGAAACGGCAGAACTTTCTGCGGCGGAAAAAACGTGCCATGGCAGCGTCTCCTTAGATACTGGAATGTGGGAGCGGGATGACTTACTCGTCGTCGCCGTCGTCGTTGTCGTCAGCGTTGTCGCTATCGCTGTCGTTGTCCGAATCGTTGTCGTCGCCTTCGGTGCGCTCACGACGCTCACGACGCTCGCCACGACCGGTGTCTTCCGGCTTGAGCATGTCGGACTGTTCGGTGATGGCTTCGTCACGACGGATGACCATGTTACGAATAACGGCATCGTTGTAACGGAAGTTCTCAGTCAGCTCTTCCAGTGCCTTGGCGCTGCACTCGACGTTGATCATGATGTAGTGGGCTTTGTGGATCTTGTCGATCGGGTAAGCCAGTTGACGACGGCCCCAATCTTCCAGGCGGTGGATCTTGCCGCCATCTTCTTCAATAAGCTTGGTGTAGCGCTCAATCATGCCGCCGACCTGCTCACTCTGATCCGGGTGAACCAAAAATACGATTTCGTAATGACGCATAAGTGCTCCTTACGGGTTGTAGCCAGCCACCCAACATGGTCTGGCAAGGAGTAGAACTCTAGTTTGGGGCGCACATTCTAGGGGAGTGGTGGGCAAGTCGCAAGCTTTAAGCTGTGCAAGCTGCATGCTGCATGCTGCAAGCAATGTGTGCGGGCCGTAAGCCACGGATGCAACCATACCTCCGCCTGGATTCCCGCCTGCGCGGGAATGACGGGGAGTTGGGAGTGGCGCGTGAGGATTAAAACTAGCCAGCTTCTAGCACGCAACTTGTAGCTTGAGGCTTGTAGCTTCCCGCTCAGCCCTGCTGCGTGCGCTGTCGGACCGCCTCGAATAGACAGATGCCACTGGCCACCGAAACATTGAGACTGCTGACGCTCCCCGCCATTGGCAACTTCGCCAGATAATCGCAATGCTCCCGAGTCAAGCGGCGCATGCCGCTGCCTTCGGCGCCCATCACAATCACGCTGGGCACCTTGAAATCAACCTGGTAGATCAGCTGCTCCGCCTCTCCCGCGGTACCGACGATCCACAGCCCGCGCTGCTGCAGCTGCTTCAACGTGCGCGCCAGGTTGGTGACGGCAACCAATGGGACAGTCTCAGCAGCACCACAGGCTACCTTGCGCACGGTGGGCGACAAGCTCGCAGAACGGTCGCGAGGGATAACCACCGCGTGCGCTCCCGCAGCGTCCGCGCTACGCAGGCAGGCGCCTAGATTATGCGGATCGGTCACACCGTCGAGCACCAGCAGCAAGGCCGGCCCTTCGAGTTTGTCGAGCAGGTTGTCGAGCATTTCCTCGGACCACATCTGGCTCGGCGTCACCGCAGCAACGACACCCTGATGCACCCCTTCAACAATCTTGTCGAGCTCGTCCGGCATCACCCGCTGCACGCCAACGCCAGCGCTTTCAGCCAGCTCCAGCAGCGCCTGCACGCGACTATCCAACCGGCCGCGCACCAGGATCAGCTGCTTGACCCGCTTGGGTGAACGCTGCAGCATCGCTTGCACCGCGTGCACCCCGTAAACGTATTCGTTATCGCTCATATATCAAGCTCACGATCTCGGTTTGCGCGGGGCACGGGGAGCCCGAGGCGCGCGCGGCGCTCGTGCCGGCCCGGAGGAACCCGCGGCTTTGTCTGCAGGCTTCTTGCCTGCAGCCGACCGGGGCTTGCCCGATGACGTCTTTGAGCGAGGTGCGCGCCCTTTGTTAGCCGCACCGCCGACCTTCTTGGCTTCGTCCATCAATTTCTGACGTACCGCACGACTGGCATCGACATTGGCATTCGCCGCTTGTGGCTGCGTCTTGTCCATCTCGAAGTCGATCTTGCGCTCGTCCAGATCTACCCGAGCCACCATGACTCTGACAGTATCGCCCAGGCGGAAGCTCTTGCCCGCCTTCTCACCGGTGAGGCGGTGGTGCACCGCATCAAAGTGATAGTAGTCGGCCGGCAGTGCAGTGATGTGCACCAGACCTTCTACATAAATATCGGTCAGCTCGACGAATAGACCAAAGCCGGTTACCGCGGTAACCAGACCATCAAAGCTCTCGCCTACTCGGTCTTTCATGAACTCGCACTTAAGCCAGCTCACTACATCGCGCGTCGCTTCATCCGCCCGTCGCTCGTTCTGCGAGCACTGCTGCCCCAGATGCTCAAGTGCGGCCAGATCATAGGGGTAGATGGATGCCTTGGGCAGCACACCGGCGCCGGCACGCTGCACCCGATCGGTCTTCTTGCGCGAGCGGATGACGCTACGAATCGCCCGATGAGTCAACAAATCCGGGTAACGGCGGATGGGCGACGTGTAGTGCGTATACGCCTCGTAGTTCAAACCGAAGTGCCCGGCATTGTGCGGGCTGTAAACCGCCTGACTCAGCGAGCGCAGCATCACCGTCTGGATCAGCTGAGCATCGGGACGGCCCTGCACTTTCTGTAGCACGGCGCTGTAATCTTCCGGGGTCGGCGTGCCTTTCTTGCGCGTCAGGGTCATGCCCATGGCACCCAGGAACTGGCGAAGACGCTCGACCTTTTCGTCCTTCGGCGCATCGTGAACACGATACAGGCCTGGCAATTCTAGATCCTGCAGGAAGCGTGCAGTCGCCACGTTGGCGCAGAGCATGCACTCTTCGACAATCTTGTGCGCATCGTTACGGGTGGTGGGGCGAATTTCCGCAATCTTGCGGTTCTCGCCAAAAATGATGCGTGTTTCCGTGGTCTCGAAATCAATAGCACCGCGACCCTGGCGGGCTTTGGCCAATGCTTTATAAAGCTCGTAGAGGTTTTTCAGCGCAGGCTGCAGATCGGCGTGCTCTTCAATCAGCGCCTGGCCTTCGCGGCTACGCGGATGCTCAAGCATGCTTGAAACCTTGTTATAGGTCAGCCGCGCGTGGGAGTGGATTACACCCTCGTAAAACTCATAATCGGTCAGCTCGCCGCTTTTGGACACAGTCATTTCGCAGACCAGAGCAAGACGGTCGACTTTCGGCATCAAGGAGCACAGGCCGTTGGAAATCGCCTCGGGTAGCATCGGTACGACTTCGCTGGGGAAATACACCGAGGTGCCACGCAGCTCAGCTTCACGATCCAGCGCGGAGCCTACCGGGACATAATGCGATACGTCGGCAATCGCCACGTAGAGCTTCCAACCGCCGGCAAACAAGCGCCAGCCACTGGCTTTATGCGGTTCACAATACAGCGCATCATCAAAATCGCGCGCGTCTTCGCCATCGATAGTCACCAGCGGCAGGTGGCGCAGATCGACGCGCTTGAGCTTGTCCTTGTCTTCCACGTGATCCTTCAGGCGCGCCGCCTCATCCAGCACTTCCTGAGGCCAGACGCTGGGGATATCGTAGCTGCGCAGCGCAACTTCGATCTCGACGCCGGCGGCCATATAATCACCTACCACCTCAACGACTTCGCCCTGTGACTGGCGGTGTATGCTCGGCCACTGAGTAATCTTCACTTCCACGTACTGACCGTTCTGCGCGCCACCTTCGGCGCCCGGCTGAATCAATACCTCATGGTTGATCTTGGCGTTGTCAGCGACCACGAAGGCAATGCCGTTTTCAGTGTAGAACCGACCGACCAGCACTTCATGCGCACGCTCGAGAATCTCGACAATAGTGCCTTCACTACGGCCGCGGCGGTCAACGCCGGTAATACGGCCCAATACACGGTCACCATCGAATACCAGACGCATCTGCGCCGGGCTGAGGAACAGGTCATCACCACCACCATCGGGCACCAGAAAGCCGAAACCATCACGATGGCCCTGGACGCGGCCTTTGATCAGGTCGAGCTTATCGACCGGCGCATAAGCGCCACGGCGGGTGTAGATCAACTGACCATCACGCTCCATCGCACGCAGGCGCCGGCGAAGGGCTTCGATGCCATCCTCGTCGCTGATCGCGAACTCGTCCTGCAACTGCGAACGAGTGGCAGGTGCGCCGCGCTCTTCAAGCAGCTTGAGGATCAACTCGCGACTGGGGATGGGATTGTCGTAATTCTGAGCTTCGCGATGAGCCTCTGGGTCTATTGCTGCCCAGTTGGTCGGTGATGCGGAAGTACGTTTGGAGTTGCTCGACGCAGGCGCCGAGTCTTGGGATATTGGTTTTTTCGTCATAGCTCTCTATTGAACCGCGAATCGCGTCCAGTTGCACCTGTTTCTAGCGTTTCTGTACTTTTTTTCACAAGGGGGTTTACAAGCTCTGGGGCGCTACGTATTATTCGCGCCGTCAACACAACAACGGTTGCAACGCGAAACCTCTACGGTCAGCTTAGCACCCACGTTGAGAAAAGACGCCCAGGTGGTGAAATTGGTAGACACGCCAGCTTCAGGTGCTGGTGGCCGCAAGGCCGTGGAAGTTCGAGTCTTCTCCTGGGCACCATTTCTTCTCTGACGCGATCGCGTCAGATGCGCATAAAATCCCTACTACCTCTGTAACGCCTGTCTTCATCAGACTTGCGCTTCCAATCTGTGCATTCCATCCGGCGCCTAGAAAAACAATGAATCAACCTTGCCTCATGCCTTTGCAGGCTCGCGCACAGACATTAAAAAGGCGCCTCGCGGCGCCTTTTTAATGATCAGAAAATCTTTCTCAAGATAATCGTCTCGTTTCGGTCCGGCCCCGTGGAAATGATATCCACCGGCGCACCCACCAACTCTTCTATACGCTTGATATAAGCGCGCGCATTGGCTGGCAACTGCTCCAGGGTCTGCGCCCCCAAGGTGGACTCACTCCAGCCGGGTACATCCTCATACACCGGCTCCAGCCCCAGGTAGCTGTCGGCATCGGTAGGCGCTTCAATCACCGCGCCATCCTCGTTGCGATAGCCGATACAGATGCGGATAACATCCAGACCATCCAGTACATCCAGCTTGGTCAAACACAGACCGCTGATGCTGTTGATCTCCATGGCCCGACGCAGGATAACCGCATCAAACCAACCACAGCGACGCGCACGGCCGGTAGTTGAACCAAACTCGTGACCACGTTCGGCCAGGCGCGCACCGACATCATCGAACAGCTCGGTAGGAAACGGACCAGAGCCCACGCGCGTGGTGTAGGCCTTGGTGATGCCCAGCACGTAATCCAGGTACAAAGGGCCGAAACCCGAGCCGGTGGCGGTGCCACCAGCTGTGGTGTTGGAGCTGGTAACAAAGGGGTAAGTGCCGTGGTCGATATCCAGCAGCGAACCCTGAGCACCCTCAAACATGATGTTGGCGCTTTCGCGGCGCAGCTCGTGCAGACGTGCGGTTACGTCGGTCATCAGCGGGCGCAGCCACTCGGCGTAGCCCATGGCCTCATCCAGGGTTTTCTGGAAATCGACCGGCTCTACCTTGTAGTAATGCTGCAGCGCGAAGTTATGGTAATCCAGCACTTCACCCAGCTTGGCGGCAAAGCGTTCGCGATGAAACAGATCCGCCACACGCAAACCCCGGCGCGAGACCTTGTCTTCATATGCAGGCCCGATACCGCGACCAGTAGTGCCAATCTTGGCTTCGCCACGCGCCTTTTCACGCGCCTGATCCAGCGCTACGTGGTAGGGCAGAATCAACGGGCAGGCAGGGCTGATGCGCAAGCGCTCGCGCACTGGCACGCCTTTGGCTTCCAGCTCCTTGAGTTCCTTCATCAGGGCCTCAGGAGACAACACCACGCCGTTACCAATAAAGCACCGCACGTTTTCCCGCAGAATGCCCGAAGGGATCAAATGCAGTACGGTCTTCTCGCCATCGATGACCAGCGTGTGCCCGGCATTGTGCCCGCCCTGGTAACGCACTACTGCGGATACCTGGTCGGTGAGCAGGTCGACGATCTTGCCCTTGCCTTCATCGCCCCATTGGGTGCCCAGGATGACTACATTCTTACCCATTTCAGCTCTCGCCTCATTCAAATTGGAACGGCCTGCACAGCCATCAAATCAGTTATTCAGTTCAGTAACCTGCCAGGCGTTGTTGCGCCACCTCAAAATGCGGTCACATCCATGCTCCGGCGCCTCCGAATCCATTTGGCCTGGCAGCGCCACTATTACTCTTTCGCCCCGCCGGCGCAGGGCCATTACCTCGGCCTGCAGACCTGGCTCGTTGGCGTAGGTCGCCCAGATACCCGGAGCGCGCTCACCGCCAGCAATCGTACCGCGCTCTACCAGCAAGCGCAGATCGGTAGAAAACCCGGTAGCAGGTCGCGCACGACCAAAGTCCTCACCTATGTCATCGTAACGCCCACCCTGGGCGATACTTTGCCCGACGCCAGCGATGTAGGCGGAGAAAACCACACCTGTATGGTAGTGATAGCCACGCAGCTCGCCCAGGTCAAAGTACAGCGGAATATCCGGGTACTGACGAGACAGGGTCTGGGCTATTTCCACCAGATCATCCAGCGCAGCCATGACCGACTCGGGCGCACCGTCCAACAGGATATGCGCGCGCTCCAACACTTCTACGCCACCTGACAGGTCAGCCAGGCTGCACAACATCGCCGCCAGAGACGACTGGCTCAAGGACTCGGTCAACTGTCGCACCTCGTCAACCGCCTTGCGCTGCAGCGCGTCAAATAGCGCCTGCTCGGTACTCTCTTCAAGGCCGGCAGATTGCGTCAGGCCGCGGAATATACCGACATGACCGATATCCAGATGCACGCCTTTGACCTGGCAACTATCCAGGCTTTCCAGCATCAGCGTGATGATCTCGATATCACTGGCGCTGGACGCGTCACCATACAACTCGGCGCCTAGCTGAATGAGACTGCGTGCGGTAGACAGTGCTCGAGGCCGGGTATGCATCACGCTGCCGCAATAGCAAAGCCGGCTAGGGCCTTCGGCGCCCAAGGTGTGTGCGTCGATACGCGCCACCTGGGGCGTGATGTCGGCACGCAAGCCGAGCATGCGCCCGGACAACTGATCAATCATCTTGAACGTCTGAAGTTCAAGGTCGTGACCGGCTCCCGTTAACAAGGATTCGACGTATTCGATATGCGGAGTAATGACCAGGTCATAACCCCAGGAGGCAAAAAGATCCAGCAGCTGCCTACGGGCGGCTTCGATACGAGCAGCCTCTTCAGGCAGCACCTCTTCGATGCCATCAGGCAACAGCCAGCTATCAACAGTCGGCATTATCACAACCTTTCCTACGCAACGGATGCTGGCGTGTCCGGCATCCTGCTAGCGAATCAGATAGAGAAACAAAGTGCCCGTGAGCATGCATGCCAGACCGATCAACCGCAGATGTGCGTCGGCGATCTGGGCCACTCCGGCTAACATGCGCTTCCAGCGTGCAGGTGCAAGAAAAGGCATCAGGCCTTCCAACACCAACAGCAAACACAGCGCTGTAGCCAG
Source organism: Halopseudomonas laoshanensis (assembly GCF_008365385.1). Taxonomy (GTDB): domain Bacteria; phylum Pseudomonadota; class Gammaproteobacteria; order Pseudomonadales; family Pseudomonadaceae; genus Halopseudomonas; species Halopseudomonas laoshanensis. The sequence goes on from NZ_QOVF01000002.1 coordinate 332,083, forward strand.
ACTCTGCCACATGGGTTGCTTCCCCTCGATCAGACCGGGGCTAGACCTGGATAAGCAAGCACCGGTCACAAAAAAGCCGGGATATCCCGGCTGCGCGATTGTATCACGTTTTTGTCTGGCCACACCTGCAAAGGCTGCAGCTATGGCCAGTCGATGCGTTACCTTACGCCGTTACCCTGTAGATAGCGGAAAAACTCGCTTTCAGGATCCAGGACGAGGATATCGGACTTGCTCGAGAAGCTCTCACGATAGGCCTGGAGACTACGATAAAACGAGTAGAACTCCGGATCCTTGTTATAGGCTTCCGAATAAATCGCTGCTGCCTGAGCATCGCCGTCACCGCGAATCTGTTCTGCTTCACGGAATGCTTCGGCCAGAATAACCCGCTGTTGGCGATCCGCATCGGCGCGGATACCTTCAGCAAGCTCACGACCCTTGGCACGATGCTCGCGCGCTTCGCGCTCACGCTCGGAACTCATTCGCTCGAACACACTGCGATTGACCTCACTCGGCAGATCGATCGCCTTGACCCGCACATCCAGCACCTCGATACCCAACTCGCGACGCGCACTGGTATCCAGCGTACTGGTGATATCGGCCATTAACTGATCGCGCTCACCAGACACTACTTCGTTCAAGGTACGGCGCGCCACTTCGTTGCGCAGCCCGGACTCCAGCTGACGCGACAAACGCTCTTCCGCAATGGAACGCATACCGGAGGTAGCGGTATAGAAGCGCTCGACGTTGGCGATCCGCCACTTGGCATAGGAGTCAACCATCAGCGCCTTCTTCTCCAACGTCAGATAACGCTGGGTAGCTGAGTCCAGAGTCAGCAGACGCCCATCAAACAGACGATGCTCCTGAATAAAGGGCAATTTGAAGTGCAGACCAGGCTGCACATCATCCTTAACCACTTTACCGAACTGCAGAACAATACCGCGCTCGATCTGACTGACTACAAAGAAGCTGTTCCAGCCCACTACCACTAGTATCAACGCGATAATCAAACCGAAAATTGTTTTATTGCTCATCAGCGGGACTCCCTTGAACGCAGATCACGCTGCTGTATCTGAACCGGCATGCGCGACTGAGCATCGCTGGCGTTGGAATCTGTTCTGGCAGAGGATGACGATGAAGGGCTTCCGCCGCCGCCTTGCTGCATCAGCTTATCCAGAGGCAGATAGAGCAAATTGTTATTGCCATCGCCCCCCGATACCAGAATCTTGCTGGTGCTGGACATTACATCCTGCAAGGTTTCGATGTACATGCGCTCGCGTAGTACCTCTGGAGACATCTCATACTGCACATAAAGCTGGTTGAAGCGCTGCGCTTCACCGTCAGCCCGGGCGATAACTTCATCGCGATAACCGTTGGCTTCTTCCAGCAAACGCTGGGCCTGACCACGAGCTTCCGGAATTACGCCATTGGCGTAGGATTCAGCTTGGTTACGCTCACGCACCTCATCTTCACGTGCGCGAATAACGTCATCGAAAGCATCCTGAACTTCAGCCGGAGCCTGGGCGCTTTCAATGTTCACCTGAACCACGGTAATGCCGGTGTTATAAGTATCCAGATAGCGCTGTAGCCGCTCCGTAGTCTCTACGCCCATTTGCTCACGACCTTCGGTCAGCACCTGGTGCATGGAGGTCGAACCTACCACGTGGCGCAAAGCGCTCTCGGTGGCATGCCGCAGACTGGTTTCAGGATCTTCGACTTTCAGCACGAAGTTTTCGAGGTTGGAAATGCGGTACTGAATCGCTACCGGCACCTCAACAATATTCTCGTCTTCAGTCAGCATCTGACCTTGCTGGCGGTAGGAACGCACCTGGGTCACGTTACGCTGAAACTTCTTCTCGATCGGCGGGAAGTAAAGATGCAAACCGGGCTCCACCGTACGATGGTATTCGCCGAAACGCAGAACGATAGCCTGCTCCTGCTCATCCACTGTGTACACCGCACTGAACAACCAGAAGGCGACAATAACCAGGCCGCCAATCATCCAAACGGCTTTCGGAATACCTGCGCCGCCGCCGCTACGGTTGTTACCGCCACCGTTATTGCTGCTGCCTTTCTTGCCGCCAAACAACCCATTCAGGCTGTCCTGAAGCTTTTTCAGCGCTTCATCTAGATCTGGAGGACCCTGCTTGCCGCCGCGATTACCATTATTCTTGTCATTACCACCACCACTACCCCAAGGGTCTTGGTTGTTGTTTTTACCACCACCAGGCTCATTCCAGGCCATAGCGCTCTCCGTTATTCGTAATCCTGCCAGACCGGGATGCCTCGTGAGCCACCCCAGATATTTGTTCAATCCTACAGCAATTGGCCTAGCCTAAGCGAACCAAAGGACAGCCCATTATTGCAAAGTATGTTGCCGCAGAAAGGCATCCGGCTGCCATCCTTCGCGCTTGAGCAAGCGATTGAAATCACTGCGCTGCAGGCGAAGATCAAGCTGTTGTCGGCCGTCATCCGCGATGCGTTCACCCACCACCGCACCGACCTCATAAAACTGCGCGCGCAATCGCGCTTCCGCATGCTCCAGCAATACCGATTCCTGCATAACGTCCTGCCCCAGCCGCTCGGCCATGGCCTGCTCGACCAGCTCCAGGCCAAGGCCTTGCTGAGCAGAAACCCAGACGCGTACCGGCACGCCTGATTCATCACGCTGAATATGCGGCTCCAGACCGTCCAGCAGATCAATCTTGTTGTATACCTCGAGGATCGGAAGTTCGATCGCGCCGATCTCTGTCAACACCTTGACCACCTGCTCGATGTGCGAGGTGCGATCCGCATCGGCTGCATCAATAACGTGCAGCAGCAAATCCGCCTGGCTGGACTCCTCCAGCGTAGCGCGAAAAGCTTCCACCAGTTTGTGCGGCAAATGGCGGATAAAACCGACCGTGTCGGCAAGGATTGCCGGGCCAACATCCTCCAACTCGATACGCCTAAGCGTTGGATCCAGCGTCGCAAACAACTGATCGGCCGCGTATACGGTCGAACTGGTAAGTATATTGAACAGCGTCGATTTACCAGCGTTGGTATAACCTACCAGCGACACCACCGGCACCTCGGCACGCCGCCGCGAGCGACGGGCCTGCTCGCGTTGGCTGCGGACTTTTTCCAGGCGGCGGGTGATCTGTTTGATTCGCTCGCGCAGAAGACGTCGATCCGTTTCCAGCTGAGTTTCACCCGGTCCGCGCAGGCCAATACCGCCCTTCTGCCGCTCAAGGTGCGTCCAACCGCGTACTAGCCGGGTGCTTAGATGATCAAGCTGGGCGAGTTCGACCTGCAGCTTGCCCTCGTGGGTACGGGCGCGCTGGGCGAAAATATCGAGGATCAAACCAGTACGATCAATTACGCGGCACTTGAGCTCACGCTCAAGGTTACGCTCCTGACTGGGTGTCAGGACGTAATTGAAGATAACCAGATCCGCTTCATGCTCGGCTACGCTGGCTTGCAGCTCTTCAACCTTGCCAGCGCCGATTAGAAAGCGCGGACTGGGTCGATGGCGGCTGACGGTGAGAAAGGCAGCAATATCAGCACCAGCCGAATTGGCCAGCTCGACAAATTCCTGAGGATCTTCCCGGGTGCGCTCATCCTGACCTTCGAGGTGAACCAAAATGGCGCGCTCACCCCCTTCATGGCGCTCGAAAAACAATCAGACCTCCCGCAAAATCAAGGTGCTTCTGTCTCTAGCTCGTCACCGCTGCCCTGAACCGGCAAGCGCACTGGACGCCCAGGCACGACGGTAGAGATAGCATGCTTGTATACCATCTGACTGACTGTGTTCTTCAGCAGGATGACAAACTGGTCGAATGACTCGATCTGGCCTTGCAGCTTGATGCCGTTGACCAGATAAATGGATACCGGAACCCGTTCCTTACGCAGAACGTTCAGGTAAGGGTCTTGTAGTGAATGCCCTTTTGACATTGCCTCACTCCTTATGGAAAGCTTATTTGTAAGCATTAAATAATGCGTTTTTACCGAACTGTCCATTATCCATAGGGAGAGTCGGTACCAATTCTCAAACAACCATCTGAAATCAAGATTAGCAGAACACTGGAAACTTATATTGTGCTTGAGTCCAGCGCTTTCAAGGCCTGATCAAATCTTTTTGGGTCGAGGCTATCAAACCATTGAATTTCAGCCTTCCAACCACGTAGCCAGGTAAGCTGTCGCTTAGCCAACTGGCGAGTAGCGATAGTCCCTCGTTCGACCGCCTCATCCCTGGAGAGTTTCCCTTCCAGGTAATCCCAGACTTGTCGATAGCCTACCGCCCGGATTGACGGCAACCCCACGTGCAAATCCGGCCTGGCGTGCAAGGCTCTGACTTCGTCTACCAGACCTTGTTGCATCATCAAGGAAAAGCGTTCAGCAATGCGTTGATGCAGCACCTGTCGATCCACCGGCGCGATCGACAGATAGCGCATAGTATAAGGCAAAAAAGAAGATCCGGGCGTCTGGCCCGTGGCTTTTTCTGACGCCTGCCGCCCGTGCCAGTCACTCAGCGTGACACCCGAGATCAGGTAAACTTCATAGGCTCGCTGAATCCGCTGGGGGTCGTTTGGATGAATGCGCAGGGCTGCTTGCGGGTCCACTTCGGCCAGCCTGGCATGCACTGACTGCCATCCTTCCGCCACCGCCAGGCTCTCAATCTGCGCGCGGATCAGCGGGTCAGCCGCTGGCATACTGGCAATACCATCGGCCAGCGCCTTGAAATACAGCATGGTGCCGCCAACCAGGAGTGGAATGCGCCCGCGGGCATGAATATCACTGATCAGCTCCTGTGCGTCCGTGCAGAAGCGTGCAGCAGAATAGGCTTCAGCGGGATCGAGAATATCGACCAGATGATGGGGGAACCGGGCTAATGTTTCGGCGTCGGGTTTGGCCGTACCGATATCCATACCGCGATAAACCAGCGCCGAATCGACGCTCACCAGCTCGCAGGGCAAATGCTCGGCCAGATGCAAGGCGAGGTCAGTCTTGCCTGCCGCGGTAGGACCCATCAGGCAGATCACCGGAGGTTTAACAACCATACTTACGCAACACTCCGATACATTTTATTGCCCATTGCATGGCAGTAAATAGACCGCAAAGGCTTAGCGCCCGCGCAGAAATAGTTTATCCAGCTCGACCATGCCCATCTGTGTCCAGGTAGGCCGGCCGTGATTGCATTGCCCGCTACGCTCGGTCTGCTCCATATCTCTCAGCAACGCATTCATTTCTGTCAGTGTCAGCCTTCGATTGGCTCTAACCGAACCGTGGCAAGCCATGGTCGACAGTAGCTCATTGCGGTGCGCCTCAATACGATCACTGGTACCGTATTCCAGCAGATCACTGAGCACATCACGTACCAGCTGCACTGCATCGGCCTGGCGCAGCAACGCGGGGATTTCACGGATACCCAGGGTCTCCGGCCCCATGCGCTGCAACTCGAAACCCAGGCGAGAAAACCAGTCCGCATGCTCTTCAGCGCAATCAGCTTCGCGCTGACTCACTGCCAGCGATTCCGGGACCAGCAAAGGCTGGCCGCGCAGCCCTTCCTGATCCATCGCCAACTTGAGCCGCTCATAGGTAATGCGCTCGTGTGCCGCATGCATGTCTACCACCACCAGCCCTTGAGCGTTCTCAGCCAGAATATACACTCCGTGCAACTGCGCTACCGCGTACCCCAGAGGCGGCACATCGTGCTGTTGAGTACTTTCCGGCAACTCGCCAGCCGCCAGCGCAGAACTGCCGTACAAGGTGGAGTAGCCTTGCAAAGCGCCAGTCACTTCGCCTGCCGAGGGCCGTTGCGGCTGGAAGGCAGGCTGCGCAGACCAGGACGCAGCCGGCTCGTTCAGTGACATACGCTCTTGGCCTGAGAAAACACCTGCAGACGCTCCGGTCAGCTGGGGAGCCAATTGCGCTGGCGCTTCGGCCCCGCCTTCAGTGCCGGGCTGATCACCCGGCCGCTGAGCGGCCAGCGCTCGATGCAGAGTGCTGAAGAGAAAATCATGGACCATGCGGCCATCACGAAAACGGACTTCATGCTTGGTCGGATGCACGTTGACGTCCACCACCGCCGGATCCACTTCCAGAAAAAGCACAAAGGTCGGGTGCCGGCCGTTAAACAGTACATCCCGGTACGCCTGGCGCACGGCATGCACGACCAGTTTGTCTTTGATCATGCGGCCGTTGACGAAGAAATATTGCAGATCCGCCTGGCTGCGCGAGAATGTTGGCAAGCCTACCCAACCCCAGAGCCGCAGACCGCTGCGCTCACTGTCGATCGACAGCGACTGCTCAACAAAGGCTGGCCCGCAAACACTGGCCACACGCCGACGGGCTTCCTGCTCACCGTGCGCAGGACGCAAGCTGAATACTGTGCGGCCGTTATGCCGTAGGCTGAACGCGACATCGAAACGCGATAACGCCAGGCGTTTGACCACCTCTTCAAGATGGCTGAATTCGGTCTTTTCGGTGCGCAAAAACTTGCGCCGGGCGGGCGTGTTGAAAAACAGATCGCGCACTTCCACTGTCGTGCCACGTGGATGCGCTGCGGGTTGCAGCCGCGGCTGCATGTCACGGCCTTCGGTCTCGACCTGCCAGGCCTGGTCGGCTCCAGCGGTGCAAGAGGTCATCGTCAGCCTGGACACTGAGCTGACAGAAGCCAGCGCTTCGCCGCGAAATCCCAGGGTCGCAACTCGCTCCAAGTCGTCCAGATCGCGAATCTTGCTGGTCGCATGACGCGACAGCGCCAGCGGCAGGTCGTCCTGGACGATACCGCTACCATCGTCGCGCACGCGCAGCAATTTGACCCCGCCCTGCTCGACTTCGATATCGATGCGCGTGGCGCCTGCATCCAGGCTGTTCTCCAGCAGCTCCTTGATTACCGAAGCAGGTCTTTCAACCACCTCACCGGCGGCAATCTGGTTTGCCAGACGCGGACTGAGCAACTGAATTCGTGTCATCTCAGGGCTCATTCTGCACCAGCATGCTGCCGGCCGGCACTTTCAGTGTCTGACCCAGTTGGATCTTGTCACTGCGCAGATTATTCGCGTCTCTCAGACTGGAAACACTGATTCCGTAACGGTTGGCAATAATAGACAAGGTATCACCGCGCGATACCGTATGCTCTGCAGGCCTGTGAGCCTGCAGCTTGCCGCCGGCCTTCAGCGCGGCCAACCGGGTACCGGGTGGCGGGTAACGGTGGAAATAATCGCGAATACCCGTATGCATGGCTCTGGCCAAGGCTTGCTGGTGGCTCTTGGTCACCAGTTTTTTCGCCTCTCCAGGATTCGAGATAAATCCGGTTTCTACCAGAATGGAGGGTATATCCGGCGACTTGAGCACCATGAAACCCGCTTGCTCAACACGCCGCTTGTGCAGTGGCGTAATCTTGCCGACAGCAGCCAGCACCTGCTGACCGACATCCAGACTGGCAGACAAGGTCGCCGTCATCGACAGGTCAAGCAGCACGCTGGCCAATACCTGATCCTTGTTATCCAGGCTCACCCCACCCACGCCGCCAATCAGGTCAGAACGGTTCTCGCGGTCCGCCAGTAATCGGGCCGTTTCGGATGTTGCGCCGCCGTCAGATAGCGCAAAAACCGAGGCACCAAAGGCACTGGCCCGGGTAAAGGCGTCAGCGTGGACCGAGACAAACAGGTCGGCGTTATGCTTGCGGGCGATTTCGGTCCGCCTGCGCAATGGAATAAAATAATCCCCAGTGCGCACCAGCTCGGCCTTGAAGCCTGGCTCGGCATCGACCAGGCGCTTGAGCTCCTGAGCAATGGCCAGTACTACATTTTTCTCGCGCACCCCTCCCGGACCGAGAGCACCCGGGTCCTCCCCCCCGTGCCCGGCATCCAGCGCCACAACGATCAACCGGTCACCGCTCGCGGCATTTACCTTCGGAGTAGTGTTAGAGGGCAAAGGAGTAGCCACATCAGGCGACGGCAGAGAGATGCTTTCACGCGGCTGATCGTTATCAAACAGGTCGACAACCAGGCGGTGGCCGTATTGCTGGTTTGGCGGCAGCGAAAAACTCTTTGCCGTCACCCCTTGGGAGAGGTCGAGCACAACGCGCAGACTCGACGCGTCACGCGGAGCAGAGCGCATCCCGGTCAAGGGTGTACCGTCCAGCGGCAGACCGCTGGTGCTCGCAGAAAAACTCGCCCCGGTGATGTCAATGACGATCCGTTCGGGACTGGAAAGGGTAAACAGGGTGTGGTCTGCAGGTCCCGTCAGGTCGAAAACCAGTCGAGTATTGTCTGGCGCGCGCCAAAGGCGTACGTTCTGAATGTCAGCGGCCTGTAGCAGGCCAGACATCAACAGGCACAGACTGATGATCATCCATTTGAGCATTGCTCGACTCCCGGCATTTCTGATCACGTGTGCACATCTTCCCGATTATTGTGTAGGCGCTGGCATGCCGCCAGACCATGGGCGCTCTGCCCCGTTATGTTTAGCTGCCGACCAGGCCCTTTGGGACTTATGGTAATGGTCAGATCAGCCGTTGGCAAAACTCCCTTGCCTTTATCCGGCCACTCTACAAGACACAGGCTCTCGGGGCTAAAGTAATCACGTACCCCAAGAAACTCCAGCTCCTCCGGATCCAGCAAGCGATACAGGTCAAAGTGGTAAATGGCGCCGGTATTCAATTCGTAAGGTTCGACCAACGTGAACGTCGGGCTCTTGACTGCACCCTGGTGACCACGCCCTCTAATCAAACCACGGCTCAAGGTCGTTTTTCCGGCCCCCAGGTCGCCCTGCAAATAGATCACTCCGCGCCCTTCCATCGCGTGGCCGACGGCCGCGCCGAGAGCCTCCATGGCTTGATCACCCTCTGCGTAAAACACTTCGATCATGTTGTTTCCCGTACATTAAGCCAGTGTCTGATTGGCTTCATCAGGTCCCCGGCGAGCACTCCGCGGTCATCCCCAGCGGCCGCCATATCACCCGCCAGCGCGTGCACCAGCACCGCATAACGTGCAGCATCTCCCGCCTTCAGGCCCTGCGCCAATAACGCGCCTGCAAGCCCGGAGAGCACATCACCCATGCCCGCGGTGGCCATTCCCGGGTTGCCAAAAGTGCAGATCCCCGGCGGTTCACCCTGATCGTCTGCGGAGGCGACCAGACTACCCACACCCTTGAGGACCACGGCGCAGCCGAAGCGTTCCACCAGGCAGGCCAACGCGCGCAACCTGTCGGCCTGCACTTGAGCCGTTGTCAACCCAAGCAATCGAGCTGCTTCCGCCGGGTGCGGCGTAATCAGATCATGCCGGGTCAAATGATTCTCGGCCGAGCGCTGCGCCAGCAGGTTCAATGCATCTGCATCCAGGACACGCGGCACCTGGGTACCGAAGGCCAGTTGAAACAGGCTTTGCGACCATCCCGACTGTCCCAATCCCGGCCCTATCACCAGCACATCCGCACGCGCCAATAACACCTCGACGTCTTCCGGACCGTTGACAGCTATCGCCATTACTTCGGGGCCACGACTCAGCAGCGGCCCCACATGCTCGCCGCGCGTCGCCACAGTGACCCTGCCGGCACCGCTGCGCAAAGCTGTTTCTGCGGCCAGGATAACGGCTCCACCCATACCATGGTCGCCACCTATTACCAGTACGTGACCGAATAACCCCTTGTGCGCCGAACGGGGCCTGGCCGGCATTACGCTAACCCAATCTTCCGGCACCAGCCGCATTAACGCAGGGGCTGGCATATCCTCTGGCAAGGGCGCCAAACCAGCGTATCGAAGCTGCCCTGTCAGGTCTGGGCCCTGGCCGGTAAGAAGGCCAGGTTTGAGGCTGATGAAGGTGACCGTTAGATCCGCCTGCACTGCTGCCCCCAATATTATTCCCCGATCTGTATCCAGCCCACTGGGAATATCCACCGCGACCACCGGCAGGCCGCTCGCGTTAACCGCATTAATCGCGCAAAGAAAAGGCTCGCGCACCTCGCCCTTGAGCCCGGTACCGAGCATCGCGTCCAGCACTACGCCGACCAGCAGCGTATCTGGCTGCCAGGGAGCAATACTGACTCCTGCGGACAGCGCAGCCTGCCAGGCCCGCCTGGCATCGCCGCTCAGCTCGGCCGGCTCACACAGTGTGAACACGCTGACCTGCCAGCCCGCCTGCACGGCTAGCAGGGCAACCAGATAGCCATCGCCGCCGTTATTGCCCTTGCCACAGAGCACTGTTAGTTGATTGGCATGCGGCCATTGCTGCAGCAACTCCAGCCACAACGCCTCCGCCGCGCGCTGCATCAACTCCAGCCCGGATAACCCGGCGGCGATGATCGATGCGTCAATCGCACGTGTTTGCGCTGCACTGTAAACCGACTTGGGCCAACCTGTGGTCATCAGCATGCTACCTGTCGCGTTGTCTGGCACAATTATAGAGACCTGCCGCCTTTTACCCTAATGACTTCAACCAACAGTGAATTAATAAACCATGCCCGTCCCCCACAGCACATCCGACCTGACACAACTGGCCGAGCAGATTCGCCAGCTGGGGTTGGCGCTGGGCTTTCAGCAGCTGGGGATCAGCGATGCCGCCACCGGCCCGCACGAAGCTCACCTGAAGCGCTGGCTGGATGCCGGCTATCAGGGGGAAATGCAGTGGATGGCCAGCCACGGCACCAAGCGGACGCACCCGGCTGAACTGGTTCCGGGCACGCAGCGGGTGATTTCCGTACGCATGGACTATTTACCGGCCGATAGCGCGATGGCCAAGCGACTGGGCCAGCCGGATACCGCCTACATCTCGCGTTACGCTCTGGGCCGTGACTATCACAAGCTGATGCGCCGCCGTCTGCAGCAGTTGGCGGAACAGATTCAAGCGTTGATCGGGCCGTTCGGCTACCGCGCCTTTGTTGACAGCGCCCCGGTCATGGAGCGAGGCCTGGCCACCCAGGCAGGGCTTGGGTGGATTGGCAAGAACACCATGTTGCTCAACCGGCAGGCGGGCAGTTACTTCTTTCTCGGCGAGCTTTTCACCGATTTGCCGCTGCCGCCGGACAACCCCTATGAGGACGAACATTGCGGCCGCTGTACCGCCTGCCTGGATAAATGCCCAACCAATGCCTTTGTTGGCCCACAGGTACTTGATGCGCGGCGCTGCATTTCCTACCTGACCATCGAGTTGAAAGGCGCAATACCTGAGGACCTGCGGCCGATGATGGGCAATCGGGTATTCGGCTGTGACGATTGCCAACTGGTATGCCCGTGGAATCGCTTCGCCAAACCGACCAGAGAAGCTGATTTCAGCCCGCGCCATGATCTGGACCAAGCCTCACTGGTCAGCCTGTTTCGCTGGGACGAACAGACCTTTTTACAGAATACCGAAGGCTCGCCCATCCGCCGCATCGGTCATGAGCGCTGGTTGCGCAATCTGGCCGTTGGACTGGGTAACGCCAGCAGCAGCATACCGGTAATCGAAGCGCTCAAAGATCGCCTTTCGCACCCCTCGGAGCTGGTCCGCGAACACGTGATCTGGGCACTTGAGCGCCACGGGATTACCGCTGAAACTTAATATTTAATGAAATGCTCGCGGTAATATTTCAGTTCCGCAATCGAGTCGTAAATATCATCCAGCGCCAAGTGGCTGCCACGTTTTTTGAAACCGCTTTTGAGCTCTGGCGCCCAGCGCGCGACCAGCTCTTTCAGAGTCGAGACATCCAGATTGCGGTAGTGGAAATACACTTCCAGCTCGGGCATACCGCGATAGAGAAAGCGCCGATCCTGGCAGATGCTGTTGCCGCACATCGGAGACTTGCCGGCAGGGACCCATTGTTCAAGGAACTCCAGCGTCTGCCGCTGCGCCTCATCAGCATTAGTCTGGCTGTCACGCACCCGCTGAGTCAGACCCGACTGACCATGCTGACGGGTGTTCCACTCGTCCATACCCTGCAACAGCGCGTCGGCTTGTTTCACTGCCATCACCGGGCCTTCAGCCAGCACATTGAGCTGGGAATCCGTGACCACGGTGGCAATTTCGATGATCACGTCGTTATCCGGGTCCAGACCGGTCATTTCCAGATCGATCCAGATCAAATTCTCGGGATTAGGCATGCTAGCTCCGTGCTTGTTCGGTTAATGGTGTGGCGATCAGTATACGCGGCGCGTGATACACTCGCGCAACTTCCAGGAACAGCATCCCCATGGCAAAGCGACACCTTACCCGACGTCAGAATTGGCGTATCCAGAAAATTCAGGACGAGCGCGCCGTGCGCGCCAGCAAGCGCGCCGACATGGCCGAGGAAAGCCTGATCGGCGGCGACCTCGGCCCCGAGCAGCAAGGCCTGGTAATCGCGCACTTCGGTGTGCAGGTGGACGTTGAAACCACTGAAGGGAGCGAGGCCGGCCTGATCAGACGCTGCCATTTGCGCGCCAATCTGCCGGCGATGGTCACGGGTGACCGGGTTATCTGGCGCGCGGACAATCAGAACGGCGGCGTGATTGTCGCGCAACTGCCGCGCCAATCCGAACTCAGCCGCCCCGACCACCGCGGCCAGCTCAAGCCAGTAGCGGCGAATGTCGAACGCCTGGTGATTGTATTCGCCCCCCTGCCGACGCCCTACACCACGCTGATTGATCGCTACCTGGTGGCCGCCGAGCAATCCGGGCTTGAGCCGCTGCTGATTCTCAACAAGGCTGATTTGCTGGCGCAAGGCGAATACGCGCAGATCCGCACCTGGCTGGATGTCTACGCGCGTCTGGGCTATCAGGTGCTGGAGCTCTCAGCCAGTTCAGGCAGCGGCCTGGACCAGTTGCGCGCGGCACTGCGCGATCACATCAGCGTATTCGTTGGCCAGTCCGGGGTGGGTAAATCGTCTCTGATCAACGCCTTGTTGCCAGGAATCGATCTGCGCGTTGGCGCCCTGTCGGAATCCAGCGGCCAGGGCACGCATACCACCACCACGGCCAAACTCTTTCACTTCCCCGACGGCGGCGACCTGATCGATTCGCCCGGCATCCGCGAATTCGGGCTGACGCATATCAGTCATGACGACCTGCTTGAGGGTTTTGTCGAGTTTCGACCGTATCTTGGTCATTGCCGCTTTCGTGATTGCCAGCATCTACACGAACCCGGCTGCGCGTTGTTGGGTGCAGTGGAAAGCGGCAACATTTCAGCCAGCCGCATCAGCAGTTATCGGCATATTCTCTCCAGCATTGGCCCCGCCAGCTATTAATTCGGCCTACTGGTTGCGCAGCGGCTCAAGCGCATTGATGTCGTCAAACAGATTGGCCGGTCGCTGCGGGGTGCTATCTGACGGAGTAGCCCCGGAGGTTGGCTCCGCTGGCGAATCCGTCGGCTGAGCCGATTCGACTGGAGCCGTCTCCTGCCCTTGTGAACCCGGAGAATCCGGGGGCACATTCGAATCCAGCGGTACCGGCGACGAATCCACCTCTACCTGCTCGTCATTGTTCCCACTGGCATTAAGAATTTTTTCCTCGGCCTGTTTGTTCAGTACGACAATATCAATGCGTCGATTGATCGGGTTCAATGGCTGATTCCGATCAAACAGCGCCGAGTCGGCGTAACCGACTACCCGCGCCAACTGATTCTCGGGATACCCCGCGACTAGCAGGGTGCGCCGTGCCGCATTGGCCCGTTCCGTGGAAAGCTCCCAATTACCGTACCCTCGCCGGCCCACGAACGGCTGCGCATCAGTATGACCGCCCACGCTGATTTTCTTCGGTACCACAGCGATGGTATCGCTCAACGCCAGCAAAATCTCTTCAAAATACGGCTGCAACTGGGCGCTGCCGCTGGCAAACATCGGACGATTTTCTGCATCAACAATCTGGATCCGTAAACCGTCCTGGGTAATCTCCAGCAGTATCTGGTCCTTGAAGCGCTGCAGCACTGGCTCGACGTCAATCTTGTTCTGCAGCTCCTGCAGCAGCATGTCGAGTTCCAGTTTCTCGACCTGCTCGGCCAGGGTTTTTATGCTCTCAGCGTCCGTGGGCAGAGGCTGGCTGTCATCGACATCGCTTTCAATCTCTTCGCTGTCGTTCAATGTGCGGTCAGGAGCGACCGTAGGCGTGCCGCCCAGATCAATCGCAAAGGGGCTACCGCCCTCGGAAAAGCCCACCGGGTCATTGAAGTAACCCGAGATCATCTTCAGCTGTTCTGGCGTGGCAGTGGACAGCAGCCACATGACCAGAAAGAAAGCCATCATCGCCACGGCAAAGTCGGCGAAGGCAATTTTCCAGGCGCCGCCATGGTGGCCGTCACCCTTGCGGCTAATGCGTTTGACTATAATCGGTTGATTATTATCCACCGGTCAGCGTCCCTTGACCGACTCTTCCAGCTCCAGAAAGCTGGGCCGATGCTCCGGCAACAGGGCCTTGCGCCCGAATTCTACAGCCAATGCCGGGGGCAGCCCCTGGGCGCTGGCCACCAGGCACATCTTGATCGCCTCGTAGGTATTGGCCTCCTCGTGCGCCTCATGGCCCATTGCAGCGGCAAAAGGTCCGACAAAACCATAGGCGGCGAGAATACCCAGCAGCGTGCCTACCAGAGCCGTTGCTACCTTCTCGCCAATCTCGGCGTTTTCGGCATCGCCGAGAATACCCATGGTGATCACGATGCCGAGTACCGCTGCAACAATACCGAACGCGGGCAACCCGTCTGCCACGCGGGTGACCGCATGGGATGGCTCGTGCAATTCTTCCGTGAGACTGGATATCTCTACATCGAACAACGCCTCAAGCTCGTGCGGCGCCATATTGCCGGTCGACATGATCCGCAGATAATCGCAAATGAACTCTGTCATATGCTTATCTTTGAGAATTGCTGGATATTTGCTAAAAATCGGACTTTCTGCCGGCTCTTCGATGTCGGCCTCGATCGACATCATCCCCTCGCGACGGCTCTTATTGAGCACTTCATAGAGCACGCCCAGCACATCCAGATAGAACGGCTTGCCAAACCGATGGCCAAATATGATCTTCGGCGCACTACCCGCTGCCTTTTTTACCGTGGTCATGGGGTTGGCGACCAGGAAGGCACCGATAGCTGCACCTCCGATAATCAGTATTTCAAACGGATGCCAGAGCGCCGCTAGCTGCCCGCCGGACATCACAAAGCCGCCCAGCACGCTGCAGATAACCACCAAAAAGCCAGCAATTTTCAGCATAAACCGGTCTAGTCCCCTGAGAGTAAAAGTCGCCGCCAAGCAAATCAGCCATCGGGCAGCAAAATAATCTTGATCACGTTATAGTCATATCAGCCTTGGGCCGTCGATTGACTCATTATAAGCCGCATACCTTATGAGCACAGAACAAGAACGTAAACTGATCGTACAAGCTGATATCGGCAGCCTCCGGCAAAGCCTGAACAGCTTTGTGCTGCCAATCGAAAAAAATCAGTGCCTGCGCCTGACCAGCCTACTCGACAATGAACTCATGGGCATTACTGATCTGACCCGTGAATTGCTCCGCGTGCCGGCTGCGGCGCTGCAGATATGCAGAGTAGCGGGTGATATGGCGCGGACCAAGGATATCGACATCCTTACGCTTGAACAGGCCTGCAACATGCTTGGCACTCTGCGTCTGGGCAACTTGCTGCGCAGCTTACCCATCGTCGAAAGAGAGCAGATGCCGCTTGCTTACCGGCAAATGCTGAGCATCAGTGAACATGCCCTGATCCAGGCCCAGGGGTTATTTGCCAATAGAATGGCCCGCCTATGGCACGAAGTCTCGCTGGCCAGTCTGTTGTTCCTCGCCCCATGCTGGGTGCTCATTTACCACCGCCCGGAGCTGTTTCAGGTATGGGATGCTCGGCACCTGGAACGCGAACCGGCTGATGCCCAGATCAAACCCTGGTTGCTCGACAGCAGTCATATCATGGGCCTGATTCAGCATCTGGCAGAAGACTGGTGGTTGCCACCATGGATTTTGCAAGGCTACCGGTCACTGAGCAGCAGCCGGCGGGTGATGGTCAAGGCTCTGCATATCGCGCGTGACTCAACTCACCCACAACAACAACAGGCGCTGCTGGATGATGATCGCGGCTTGTCACGCTGGCTGACCATGCCAGCTAACAGCTTGCTGATGGCCAACGGTATCGCGCTGGGTGCGCATCATGACTGGGACGCCAGACATACCGGACGCTGGCAGCAACTGACCGCGCTCTACCTTGGCTGTACACTGGCCGAGGCCCAGAGCGCCAGCCATATGAATGCCGTAGAAAGTGCGCGCAGTCAGGGACGGCATGATGATCCAGACGTATGGCTTCCTGCCCAGGCCTTGATCTGGGAAACCCGCAGCCGCAAACGCGTGAACTTGCCGACGCCAACTCACTCCGCCGGCCCGAGCGAC
Organism: Halopseudomonas laoshanensis; assembly: GCF_008365385.1. Classification (GTDB taxonomy): domain Bacteria; phylum Pseudomonadota; class Gammaproteobacteria; order Pseudomonadales; family Pseudomonadaceae; genus Halopseudomonas; species Halopseudomonas laoshanensis. The sequence continues at coordinate 348,398 of NZ_QOVF01000002.1, forward strand.
AGCGCGGGCGATGTGCAGGAGCAGACCAACCCGCCCGATCCGGCGATATGGCGAGAGCAATGTCTGAAGCTGCTGGGGCAAAGTGGTTCATTCGCCAGTCTGAGCGACCTGTTGCACAGCGCCATACGGGCGCTTAATCAGGGATTGGGCCTGAATCACTGCTGGATAGCCCTGTATAATGGCAAACAGAAACAGCTGATTGTCGGCGCCAGCGCCGGGTTTAATTCCCCTTCAGCCATTCAGGGGCTTGCGCTGGGCAACTGCCGCGCTACCCAGTGGGGCCAGTGGCTTAAGACTCATACCCTGCATAATGTAAACGCCCAAAGCCTGAAGCGTGACAGCGCCCTGATTCCAGCGACCGTGAAATCACTGCTGGGTGACCAATGCGCACAACTTCTGCCCTTGCAGCACAGTGGGCAGGTGATTGCCCTGCTGGGCGTCCAAGGGCTGCAGCAGGAAGATTTATCGAATGAGAAACAGCGCAAAGCACTGCTGAAGACTGCCGAGTGCATTTACCGGGCATTAATGAACTTCCAATCCAAAGCCTGACACCCAATAGCCGGGATCAACGGAGACCCTCAATGCCATTACCCGCATTACCCTTGCTGATTGAGCCGCAGGCTTTGGCCGCCGCGCTTGAATCCGCTCAATTGAGCAACAATCTGCGGCTAGTAGACCTGTCCAGCCCAGAGCAATATCTCAAAGCCCATTTACCGGGCGCCGTTCATCTGCCCCCGGCGCGCACCAGTTCCCCGGCTCCGCGCCCCGGCCTGCTGCCCGAAATGCCTCACTTGGTCCAATTGTTCGGCGAGCTGGGGCACCGCCCCGACCTGCATTACGTTGTTTATGATGACGAAGGCGGGGGCTGGGCGGGACGTTTCATCTGGATGCTCGACAGCATTGGTCACACCCGCTACAGCTACCTGAATGGCGGGCTGAAAGCGTGGCAACAGGACGGTCTGCAGACAGAATCAGAACCCCATCTTGCGCCCCCGACCGAACCACAGTTGACGCTCCACCCTGAGGTAAGCATCAGCGCTGCTGAACTAATGAGCAGCCTGGACCAACCGGATCTGGTAGTTTGGGACGCCCGCTCCCCCGCCGAGTACCGCGGCGAGAAGGTATTTGCTGCTCGCGGCGGTCACGTGCCCGGCGCGATCAACTTCGAGTGGACTGCCGGCATGGATACCGAGCGCGGTCTGCGGTTGCGCACCGATCTAAAGGAAGAACTGCAGCGTCTGGGCATCGCTCCGGACAAGGACATCATCACCCATTGCCAAACGCACCACCGCTCAGGCTTCACTTACCTGGCGGCAAAAATACTCGGTTACCCTCGGGTCAGAGCCTATGCCGGCTCCTGGTCCGAATGGGGCAACCGCTCTGACACACCTGTTGAACTTTAAGGACCCTGCATGCGCGAGCGCCTGTTTATCATAACTCAGTACCTATTACCGCAACATCTGATTTCCCGTCTTGCGGGGTGTCTGGCTAATTGCACCTGGGCTTGGGTGAAAAACCCCTTTATCACCTGGTTCGTTAAGCGTTACGACGTGGACATGCGTGAAGCAGAACAAACCGACCCTACCGCTTTTGCCTGCTTCAACGACTTTTTTACCCGTGCTCTCAAGCCGGGCGCAAGACCGCTGGATCCAGAGGCGGACAGCATTCTTTGCCCTGCGGACGGCACCATTAGCCAGCTTGGCAAAATTGAGCACGGCCGGATATTCCAGGCCAAAGGTCAGAGTTTCAGTGTGCTTGAACTGCTGGGTGGGCACGCGGAGCATGCTGCCCTGTTCCAGGGTGGCGAGTTTGCCACTGTGTATCTGTCACCCAAAGACTATCACCGCGTCCATATGCCAACTGGCGGCACCCTGACCGATATGGTCTACGTTCCGGGGAAGCTGTTTTCAGTAAACCAGGCGACGGCCGAGAATGTGCCCGAGCTATTCGCTCGTAACGAGCGGGTTGTCTGCCTGTTCGACACCAGCCATGGGCCTATGGCGGTAGTGCTGGTAGGGGCGATGATCGTTGCCTCGGTGGAAACGGTATGGGCCGGGCTCGTCGCCCCGCCAACCCGGCAACTGAAATCCGAGCGCTATGGGCAAGCAGCGCCTGCCTTGGAGCGCGGTGCGGAGATGGGCCGCTTTAAACTCGGCTCAACCGCGATTGTTCTCTTCGGCCCTGGCCATGCCGCCTGGGACCCGGCGATGTGCGCAGGTTCCGCGGTCAGCATGGGGCAAGCTCTGGGCAAACTTCTGGACTGAACGCCGACCTGAGGCCTAAGCTCAAGCCCGCGCAAAATTGAAAGCGATTACCTGCTCAATGCGCGGCGCTCCCAGCGCCAGCATAACCAGACGGTCCAACCCTAAGGCAACGCCCGCGCAGGGCGGCAGGCCGGCATTCAACGCATCAACCAGACGCGTATCCACCGGCAGTGCGGCCTTGCCCATTGCCGTGCGCTCGCACTGGTCGGCAGCAAAACGCCGGCCCTGCTCCTTTGCGTCAGTCAATTCAAAATAGCCGTTGGCCAGCTCCATCCCCTTCACAAATAACTCGAAGCGCGCAGCGCTTGGCACTGCATCGTCGCCGTCCACAACCCGCGCCAAGGCTGCCTGTGATGCTGGAAAGGCGTAGACCAGGGTCGGAGCTTGCAAGGCGGGCTCGATACAATGCGAGAACAACAGGTTGAGCCAGCCATCGCGCGGCATTTCTCCGCTAAAGCCACACCGATTGCGCCCCTGCTGGGCAAGATCGGCATCGCTGCATTGATGAATATCCAATGCCAGATGTTCGGCAAACAAGCTCGCATAGGTAACACGCCGCGCTGCAACGCAGCCGAGAATCCCGACCACCAGGGCTTCCACTTCATCCATCAACTGATGGTGATCAAAGCCCACGCGGTACCATTCGAGCATGCTGAACTCGGGATTATGGCGGCCGCCCGTCTCGCCATTACGAAACACCTTGCACAGCTGCCAGATACAGCCACTGCCAGCGGCCAGCAGGCGCTTCATCGGGTACTCCGGTGAAGTATGCAAATACAGCCGCTGCGCAGCCTGATCGCCGTCGGCAATATAGTCGGTGGCGAAGGGGTGCAGCTGAGGATCACTGACCGCAGCGGCGGACAGACAGGGCGTCTCCACTTCCAGCACGTTGCGCTCGGCAAAAAACTGACGAACCTGTCCTATTATCCCGGCGCGTGCGCGCAATGCGTCAATCGACGCGGAAGGCTGCCAATCCTGCATCACTTACTCTCCAACCAGAAAAGAAAAACCGGGGCTAGGCCCCGGTTGATCAGTACGTGCTTGCCGGTGCCTCAAGCACTCAAGCGCGGCCCACATACTCGGCGCTGCGAGTATCTACTTTCAGTACATCGCCGACGTTGATGAACAATGGCACCTTGACCACCGCACCAGTCGTCAGCTTGGCTGGCTTGGTACCACCACCGGACGTGTCACCGCGCACACCCGGATCAGTTTCAACCACTTCCAACTCAACAAAATTGGGAGCACCAACTGCAATCGGCGCGCCGTTGAACAAAGTAACCTGATAGATCACTTGTTCCTTCAACCAGTTCTTCGCGTCGCTGACCGCTTTCTCGTCCGCCGCTACCTGCTCGAACGAACCGTCGGTGGCCATGAAATGCCAGAATTCACCGTCGGCATAGAGATATTCCATCTCGCGATCCATGACATCCGCGCCTTCCAGGCTATCGCCCGACTTGAAGGTACGCTCGTTGACCCGGCCGGTCTTCAGGTTGCGGACCTTGACTCGGTTGAATGCCTGACCTTTACCCGGCTTGACATACTCGTTTTCCAGAATGGAGCAAGGATCGCCATCGAGCATCACCTTGAGACCGGGCTTGAATTCGTTGGTAGAATAATTGGCCATACACTTCCCACTGACAGTTTGAACGGAAACATCCGATAACGCGCTGAACAGAAGCGTCAGACCGGGATAAATCCCGGTGACAGCCAGACGTCAGCAATAACGTCCGACGGATGCCTTGCCACCCAAGCGCGGAAAACGCCAATGATACATGGATCTTTAGCCTCTGTTGAGTCCGACAGCTGGCAAAGTCTGCTGGCCTCCAGCATTACTGACCCTCGCACCTTGCTGGAGCGGCTCAACCTCGACCCTGCCCTGCTGGGTCCGGCAATGTTGGCCAGCGCTGATTTTGCTCTGCGCGTGCCCGAACCTTACCTTGCGCGCATGCAGCCTGGTGACGTGCATGACCCACTATTACGCCAGGTGCTGCCCGTTGGTGAGGAGCTGCTGGCTCAGCCTGGCTATCAACTCGACCCCCTCGGCGAGCAGCAGACCAATGCGCGGCCAGGCATTATTCACAAGTACCATGGGCGCCTGCTATTAATAGTTAGCGGTGGCTGCGCGATTAATTGCCGTTACTGTTTTCGCCGCCACTTCCCCTACGAAGACAACAACTTGAGCACCGCCGAGTGGCAGCAGGCACTGGACTACATCCGCTCGGATACCAGCCTGAGTGAAGTCATTTACAGCGGTGGCGACCCGCTGGCAGCCAATGATCGACGGCTGGCCTGGCTGACTCGAGAAATTGCCGATATAAAACATATTCGCCGGTTGCGTATTCACACACGCTTACCTGTGGTCATTCCCCAACGAGTCACGGGCGGATTGATAGATGCCCTCTGCGCTACCCGCTTACCGGTCACCATGGTTCTGCACTGCAATCATGCCAATGAAATTGATCAGCATCTTGGCGCAGCCATACAGCGGCTGCGTGCCGCAGGGATGACATTGCTTAATCAGTCGGTGCTGCTCAAGGGCGTGAATGATCAACTCCAACAACAACTGGAGCTCAGCGAAAAGCTAGGCGACCATGGCGTTTTGCCCTATTATCTGCACGTACTGGACCACGTAAAAGGCGCCCAGCATTTCCATGTTGACGACCAGCAAGCTCAGCGGCTGGTTGGCCAGATGCTGAGCAAGCTTCCAGGATTCCTGGTTCCCCGCCTGGTGCGCGAAACAGCCGGGTGCGCCGGAAAATCACCTTTACCAGTAGAACTGATTGAATAGCGTCAACTGAAATAGCGTAATCTGCTAGATAGTGGCCTATATCGACCGCGCTGAGCCTCTTTAGCGCCTGGCCGACTTTGCTGCTAGAGTGTTGTGACGCACTGGCGTCCTGGAGAACCCGTTCTCAACGCATCGGGACTTGGCCTGAACCGCTTGTATTGGATAAGACTGTTATGGATAGCACAACGCAAAAATTGAATTTGCGGATACCTCAGCAGACACTCAAATCGTTGAGCTTTGCCGAGGGCAGTGAAAAAGGCATCGTTCAATGGCTGGCCAATTTACCCAAGGCCAACATCGGTGAGACTGCGCGTCAGTTATATCAGGGCCTTATCGAAATCAATCAGCTGGATATCGCTGCGGACAAGCGCCTGGCGATTCTCGAACGCATCCGCCCCGAAGTTCATTACGTGTGCAGTGCACTGTCCAAATATTATCTTGGACAGTCGATCGTTCTTGAGGACAAGCCGCGCAAGGTCGCCAATCTTTCACAGTCGCTACAGAATCACCTGGCCAACGGCTACAAGATCGTTGTTGCCCAGGAGCGTACGATCAAATCCCGTGATCACTCGGCGCTGGTCGGCCTGGCCATACAGCGCGCGATGCGAGGCCTGTGCGGGCCATTGCTGCGCGCCTTCCAGCTTTACTGCCCGGTGGCCGACGGCGTGTGGCTGGAGTTGCACCAGTTGTATCAATTGGCACGCAAACGCGGCCTGCACCAACAACCGATCAACGACAATGAAAGCCAGGGGGGAAAACCCCTGAGCATCGAGCAATGCTACCTGATCGCATTGCTGATGGGCTCGGCACGGCCGAATCAAATGCGCCAGAGCGCGATGGGTCGGTTGTTCGTCACCCTTGAGGACTGGTCGCGCATGGCCGTGCTGGTTGAACCAACCGACGCCCGTGCACTGTTCATCATCAACCCGGCGATGGACTGCCCGCCCCGTTACCGCTCTCTGATCCGCGAAGAAGATTTAACCAACAGTCTGGGCCTCAGCACCCAGGACCTGGTCGACGGTATCAAGGAATACATGCTCAACGGCGGCGAAAGTCGCGGCAACCTGAAGATCCCTGAGGGTTTCGGGGTCGAGTTGCTGCAGCATGTCAGCCAATCCTGGGGCGACCTCGCAGAGCGCACTTTCAACCGAGTACCAGGCAGAGGCATTCTCAAACTCAGTATCGGCATGAGTGCCACGCACTTCCGTATCGCCCGCGTGCCGTTTTCCAGTTTTATCGATGCCGACGAGAAGGATACCAACCCGTTCTCCGACGCCGCGCAGCGTGAACGTCACAAGGGCGGATGGAACGGCGCGTTCGATGGTGAACCCAAGTCCCTGGACTGGAGCCCCGGCGCTGTCGAACAGATTAATTACAACAGCTTGCCCGGCGATACCAATCTGGAAGAGAACGACGACAGTTTTCCGATACACACGCTGCCGATCATTAATCACAGTCCCGGTGGTTTCTGTCTGACCTGGCCAAAGGACGTGCCCAAGCAACTGCAGGCGGGCGAGCTGCTGGGCATTCAGGAAGAGAACGAACAGGACTGGAGCCTGGCCGTAGTGCGCTGGATACGCCAGGTGCGCGGCGGCGGCACCCAGATGGGTATTGAGCTGGTGGCGCCGCACTGCACCCCTTGCGCGGTCAAGCTGATGCGCAAGACCGAACAGCCCAGCACTTATCTGCGCGGGCTGATACTACCCGAGGTCGCTGCCATAGACCGGCCGTCGACGTTGATCACGCCGCGCATGCCTTTTCAGGTCAACAGCAAGGTCATGATCATGCAGGGCAACCGTGAGCTGCGTGCCCATCTCACTGACCGCGTTGCCGCTACGGGCAGCTTCAGTCAGTTTGAATACAAGCTGCTGGAGCCACTGAATGAGCAGCAGACGAAATCCGAGACCGGCAGCACATCTTTGAATACCGGTGCCGAGGATGACTTTGACTCACTATGGAAGTCTCTGTAAATTCAGGTTTTTACGGATTGATCCGGACCTGATGCAGAAGGCTCCATGCCCCTGCGGCTGATGGTCGCTGGGGGTTCTTATCCGGATTTTCTTATCCAATGTGAGCCGGTAAAACTGGCCGTTTAAATCTGGAAGACCATGGGCACAGACTCAAGCGCAATCCGACTACTGATCCTCGAAGATTCGCAGAACGACGCTGAGTACCTCGTCAGCCTACTGCGCAATGCCGGACATGCTACCCGTGCGCACCGGATTACCTCCGTGGAAGATCTTCAGGAATGCCTGCAGCAAACCTGGGATCTGTGCCTGGCTGTGCCAGAAACCAGCTTTATGAGCGCCACCGAAGCCTGCGAGCTGATAGCGCGACAATCCAGAGACATTCCCTTCATATTGTTAAGCCCCGAAGCGGGTGACCAGGAACGCACCCTCGGCATGCGCTCTGGCATGCGTGATGTCATTCCCGACTCCGCAGAAGCGCTACTGACCATCGTAGTCAAACGCGAATTGGCCAGCCTGGAGGCGCGCCGGCAACTGCGCATTGCAGAACAAAGTCTGCGGGAGGCTGAAAAGCGCTGCCAACTCTTGCTCGACAGCTCAGTTGATTCGATCGCCTATGTCCACGATGGCATGCATATTTACGCCAACCGCTCCTATATCAGACTGTTTGGCTATGAAGATCCAGACGATCTCGCCGCCGAACCCATGGTGGGTTTGATCGCAGCCAAGGATCAAGCCGCTTTCAAGACCTTCCTGCGCAGCTACAGCGATCAGGGCGGCAAGAACGAAATGCGCTGCAGCGGTATCGACATTGATGGCAAAGAATTCCCCATCATGCTGACCTTCACCCCGGCCAGCTATGATGGTGAGCCATGCACGCAGGTCGTCATCCGCGTTGAAACGGCCAGTGCCGAGTTTGAAGAGAAGCTCAAGGTCATGGCCAGCCAGGACCTTGTCACAGGTTTGTACAACCGCTCCTATTTTCAGGAGCAGTTGGGCAAAGTCAGCGAACAGGCAGTGCATCTGGGCCAAGCCAGCAGCCTGGTTTACCTGAGCATCGACAACTTCAACGGTGTACAGAGTGACGTGGGGATTGGCGGCTCTGATCTTATTCTCAGCGACCTTGCCCAGATGCTACGTCAGGCTTTCCCGGAGAACACACTGCTCGCCCGCTTCAGCGACGACGCCTGCAGCATTCTGCTGGCAAGCCAGGAGCCGGAAGCGGTTAATCCGATGCTGGACGATTTGCGCAGGAAAATCGAAGCCACGCTCTTTGAAGCTAACGGCCGGACCGTCCAGATTACCGTCAGCATGGGTATATCCGCGATCAGCGAGACCAGCCCCAAGCCGGAAGAAGCCATCGACCGCGCCCACCGTCTTGCCGATCAAATCAGCCAGGCGGGCGGTAACGCCATTCGAATATTCAATCCGCTCGAAGAACTGGCGCATCAGGCCAACCGCGGCAACCTGATCGCGCTGGTCAAGCACACGCTGGAAACCAACGGCTTTAAACTGCTGTTCCAACCGGTGATCAGCCTCAGAGGCGATAACTCCGAGCACTATGAAACCTATTTGCGACTGATCAACAGCCAGGGCGAAGAAGTGCCTGCTGCCGATTTCTTACCTGCCGCACAGGAAGCCGGACTGGCTATCGAGATTGATCGTTGGGTCGTAACTCAGGCAATCAAGATCCTTGCCAACCACCGCGCCAAGGGCACCGATACACGCTTGCTGCTCAACCTGAGCAGTGCCAGCCTGCAGGACGCAGAACTGGTGCAATGGGTCGCCGGCCAGCTGAAAGAAAGCCGACTGCCACCTGACAGCCTGATTTTCCAGTTCAACGATGCCGATGCCAACGCTTATATGAAGCAGGCCAAGACATTGACCGAGTCGCTGCACAAGCTGCATTGCAAGGTGTCGCTCAGCCACTTCGGTTGCGCATTGAACCCCTATGCCGCGCTCAAGCATCTGCACGTGGACTTCATCAAGATCGATGGCTCGTTCAGCCGTGATCTTGCCGACGCGGAAGCGGTAAATACGCTCAAGGGTATGGTCACTACCTTACATGCCCAGGGCAAACTGACCATCGTGCCCTATGTCGACAGCGCGACCATGATGCCGACCTTATGGCAAGCCGGGGTCAATTATATCCAGGGGCATTATTTGCAGTCGCCCAGCGACAGCATGAATTACGACTTTTCTGCGGAATAACTCTGCTAGCTTGGCAGAATGGGCGGCGCTCAGCCCATTCTGCCAAGCGCGTTCAGAAACCTTCGCGATCCCGAAACCCCAGCAGATAGAGAATGCCATCCAGGCCCAGGGTCGAGATGGCCTGCTTTGCCGATTGCTTGACCAATGGCTTGGCTCTGAACGCGACGCCCAGCCCGGCGATTGACAACATCGGCAGATCATTAGCGCCGTCACCGACGGCAATTGTCTGCTCCAGACTGATTCCTTCGCGCTCGGCCAGCTCACGCAGCAAATCGGCCTTGCGCTGGCCATCAACAATCGGCTCCAGCACTTCACCGGTGACCAGTCCATCCTTGACCGGCAACGCATTGGCATACACATAATCGATGCCCAGCCGTGCTTGCAATTGCTCGGCAAAATAACTGAAGCCACCAGACAGAATAGCGGTTTTGTAACCCAGGCGTCTGAGCTGGCTGATCAGCGTTTCCGCCCCTTCGGTCAGCCTCAGGGACGCACCAATCTCTTCCAGTACCGATACCGGCAGCCCCTTCAGCAGCGCCATGCGCTCGCGGAAACTGGCTTTGAAGTCCAGCTCACCGCGCATAGCGCGCTCGGTGATCTCCGACACTTGCTCACCCACACCTGCGGCCTTGGCCAGCTCGTCAATTACCTCTGCATCAATCAAGGTCGAGTCCATGTCAAACACGACCAACCGGCGGTTGCGGCGGAAAATACTGTCTTGCTGAAAGGCAATATCCACATTCAGCTGCTGAGCGATGGTCAGAAATTCAGCGCGTAGCGTGCCCGGGTCAGAGGGCTCCCCACGCACCGAAAATTCGATACAGCCCTTACCTTGATCCGCCGGCAAGCCCTCGGGAATGCGCCCGGACAGGCGGTCAATGTGATCAATGTTCAAACCGTAGCGGGCTGTAATTTCGCTGACCTGGGCGATATGCTCAGCGGTTACCCGGCGTGCCAACAAGGTGACAATATGCCGTGGCTTGCCCTGCCCGGTTACCCAGCGACTGTATTCATCTGCGCTGACTGGCGTAAAGCGTACTTGCTGATCAAGCTCATAACCGCGGAACAGAACATCCTTGAGCACATCAGCCATCCCCGCCTCGCCAGCCATCTCGACCAGAATCCCGAAGGATAAGGTATCGTGGATAACCGCCTGGCCGATATCCAGAATATTCACTTCTGCTCTGGCCAGAATGCCGGTAATGGCCGCTGTCAAACCGGGCCGATCCGGGCCGGTGATGTTGATCAGAACAATTTCCTTCAAAGGGGCCTCTCCAATCTAGAGATGTGTGCGCATGTGGCCGACTATTCTACCTGTAATTGCCCGGTCGCTCACAGATGCAGCCTTTTGCCCTCAGGTCGGAATGGCTATACTGCGCAGAGAATCTATTCATAGCACGATTCTGCTCCATTCCACTGACCGAGTCCCACTTTGAACCCGACCCCTCCCCCCTCCGAAAACCTGTTCCTGCGCAGTTATGGCGCCTGGCGCCAGCACAGCGTCAAGCTCACGGGCAAACTGCTGATGCTCTCCATACTACCGTTGGCGCTATTGGTGTTATGGATGGGGATACTCGCTTTTGGCGAGTTGAAACAAAGCACCGCCCGGCAGGCGGACGCGATCGGTGAAGCGCTGGCGAGTCAAATCGCCGCTGCGATAGCTGAACCGTTGGCAGCGGGTGATCAATTGAGCCTGAATATCATGCTGGCACAGTGGCAACAGAATCCGCTGGTGGCGCATACCCGGGTGTTCACCACGGAAAACCGCATGATTGCCGAAGCCGGCGATCGCGTCAGCGCCACGCGTATGGCGCCTGGGCAAGGTCAGTTCAACGCTGCGGTGCGTATTCAGGACACATTGGCCGGTCAGGTGCAGCTTAGCCTGGCGTCCGAACCTTTTATGGCACCGGTAAACGGCGTGTTGCGGCAACTGGCGTGGGCCGCCTTGCTGCTGGCACTCGGCGTGGGCTTTATCGCCTGGCGCATGGCGGGAAATATGCGCCGGGTGCTGCAACAGCTTGGTGAATGGCAGGCTGATTCACCAGCCCCAGGCCAGCACAGACGCGACGAGCTGGGTGATCTGGCGAGACAATTGGGAAGACGCTACGAAGACCCCGCGCTGCAGGACGTAACCGCAGCCGAGTCGGACGGTATTGAGGCCGGTAGCAGCGATGCTGACGCATTGAGCGTGCCTGAGCCGCAGCTGGAGAACCCAACGCCCTTTGTGCAAACAACTGCGAGCGAGCCTGATCTGAATTTGGACACGTCCGAATCAATCAATCCTGCGGAGGCGCGCCTGCCTGAAGAACTCGGCGCGCACCTGCTGACGCCAGACCCCACGGACCACTCCAGCCCTGCAGTCGCGGAGGAAGAGGGTCAGTCAGATACTGACAGCAAAGACGAGCAAGGCCAGGACCAGCTTGCTGCCACGCCGACCACGGCAACGCAAAAAGCGGTCGATGCCGCGCACGCGGACGCAGCTCTCACCGAAGAGGTAGCATTAACACCTCCAGCCCCGCTGGAAACCACGGTACTGGCCATTCGTCTGGGTAATCAGGAGGCTCTGCGACGATTGCCCCGGCCTCGCCTGATGGCTCTGCTGGGCCGTTACCGCGAGCAGCTGGGTCGTGCTTGCGAGCTGTATAACGGGCACCTTCAGACTCTGCACGATGGCACCAGCCTGGTGGTGTTCAATGCGGGGGAATGCCGCCAGGATGAGCTGACCCATGCTCTGTGTTGTGGGGAGTTGTTGCGCGTACTGGGCCATGATCTTCAGGTAGAAATCGCTGATACCGGCATCACCCTGCACTTGCACCTGGCACTCTGTCACGCGCCGAGCCTGCAGGATGTTCCTGCCGAAGACCTGGCTCACCAGCCAGCCTGCCAGACCCTGATAGAGCAGGTGCAATACAGCCGTAACCTGCTGCTGCTGGACTCCAGCCTCGCCACCAGCGACATGTTGCGTCAGCGCGCAGTAGTCAGGCGCCTGGCCAGCCAACCAGGGATCTACTGTATCGAACGCCTACAGGACCCCTACCAGGCGATGCTTGAGCAACAGCTCAATCACTTTTACCAGCAGCGTCAGAGCTGAGCGTAGCATTACGCCCGGCTTCAACACTGATCAGATCTACTTTCTGAAAGCCGCGTGGCAACTTGTTGCCACGCCGGCCACGCTCACCACGGTAGTGCTCCAGATCAGCCGGCTTGAGCGTCAGGGTGCGCTTACCAGCAGTCAGCACCAAATTGGCATCAGCGGATAGCAACGCCAGACCCAGCAAAAACTCCTCACGGGTTTTCACTCGTGCCGAGGGTAGCGAGAGTATTTTATTGCCCTTGCCTTTAGCCAACTGGGGCAGATCAGCCAGCGGAAACACCAACAGCCGCCCTTCGTTTGAGATCGCCACTACCAAATCGGTTTTCTGATCGCTGACCACCAAAGGCGAAATGACTTTGCCGCCCTCAGGCAGACTTATCAACGCTTTACCGTTCTTGTTCTTGGCCAGCAAATCGCTGCCCTGGACGACGAACCCGTAGCCTGCGTCGGAAGCCAGCAAGTACATGGCCTGCTCGTCGGGCATCAGGATACTTTCGAAGCCGGCACCCGGCGGGGGACTGAGGCGACCGGTCAAAGGCTCGCCCTGGCCACGGGCCGAAGGCAAGGTATGCGCCAGCAGCGAATAGCTGCGCCCGGTCGAATCGATCACCACTACCTGCTGGTTGGAGCGACCACTGGCCTGCCCTTGAAACGCATCACCGGCCTTGTAGGCGAGCGCACGACCATCCACATCATGGCCCTTGGCGCAGCGTATCCAGCCTTTCTCCGAGAGCACCACAGTGACCGGTTCGGAGGGCAACAGCTCGGTTTCGGACAACGCACGCGCTTCGCTGCGTTCAACCAAGGGCGAGCGGCGGTCGTCACCGTAGGTTTCTGCGTCGGCGATCAGCTCATCGCGCACCAGATTGCGCAGCAGTTTTTCGCTACCCAGCAACGCTTGCAGCTTGTCGCGCTCTTCTTCGAGCAGGTCCTGCTCGGCGCGGATTTTCATCTCTTCAATACGCGCCAGCTGACGCAGGCGCGTATCGAGAATATAGTCGGCCTGCAGCTCACTGAGACCAAAGCGCGACATCAGCTCGGCCCGTGGATGCTCCTCGGTACGGATGATGTGAATCACTTCATCAAGGTTCAGCCAGGCAATCTGCAAACCTTCCAACAGGTGCAGGCGGGCCAGCACCTTATCCAGCCGATACTGCAGGCGCCGCCGGACAGTCGAGATCCGAAAGCCCAGCCATTCACTGATCAACCCGCGCAAATCCTTGACGGACGGACGGCCATCCGTACCGATCACGTTCATATTGACCCGGTAGCTGTGCTCCAGCTCGGTCGTAGCGAACAGGTGCTGCATCAACTCTTCCGGATCAACCCGGTTGGAACGGGGCACTATGACAATACGCGTCGGATTTTCATGGTCGGACTCGTCACGCAGATCAGCCACCATGGGCAGCTTCTTGGCCTGCATCTGCGCTGCAATCTGCTCCAGCACCTTGGAGCCGGAGACCTGGTGCGGCAGCGCGGTCACTACGATATCGCCCTCCTCACGCACCCACACTGCGCGGCTGCGCACTGAACCCTTACCAGTGGCATACAGCTTCAGTAGCTCGCTGCGCGGGGTGATGATTTCCGCTTCGGTGGGATAGTCCGGCCCCTGAATATGCTCCATCAGCTCGTCCAGCCCAGCGCCCGGATCATCCAGCAGGCGTACACAGGCGGCAGCCACTTCACGTAGGTTATGCGGTGGAATATCGGTGGCCATGCCCACGGCAATGCCCGTGGTACCGTTCAGCAGCAGGTTGGGCAAGCGCGCCGGCAACACCATGGGTTCATCCATGGTGCCATCAAAGTTAGGTTGCCAGTCGACCGTACCCTGGCCAACTTCGGCCAGCAGCACTTCGCTGTAACGGGCCAGACGCGCTTCGGTATAACGCATGGCCGCGAAGGACTTGGGATCATCCGGCGCACCCCAGTTGCCCTGACCGTCAACCAGCGGATAGCGATAGGAAAACGGCTGCGCCATCAACACCATGGCTTCATAACAAGCTGAATCACCGTGTGGATGATACTTGCCGAGCACGTCGCCAATGGTCCTGGCGGACTTCTTGTGCTTGGAGGTAGCGGACAGTCCCAGCTCGCTCATCGCATAGATGATGCGCCGCTGTACCGGTTTAAGCCCGTCGCCGATATGCGGCAGCGCGCGGTCCATGATCACGTACATGGAGTAGTTGAGATAGGCCTCTTCAGTAAAGGCAGACAGCGCGCGGCGCTCCACCCCATCCATACTCAGATCCAGACTGTCGCTCATACTTATCCTCTATTTCATGATCCGTCAGGGATTCAGGGGTACTGTCGCAAGATCAACTCACCGCCCTGCTGACTGAATTCCAATTGCTGCAAGGCACTCATGCCGAGCAAAATATCGTTGCCGCCCATGCCCGGCACGATTCCCGCATTCACGTCCCGCAGATGTATATCACCCAAGTGAAGCTGGTCTATCGTGGTGGCAAAGCTGTCTGCGGTGCCATTCGCCGTATTCACCTGAAAGCGCCGCCCTTGCGGTAACTGCAGCCGCTGGGCCACGGATGCCGGAATCGCGACAAAGCTGGCACCGGTATCCAGCAGGAACGTCACCTCTTGGCCGTTGATCTGACCATTGAGCAGATAGTGCCCCTGCCGATTGGCCAGCAGCCTGACCTCCACTGCATCACCCGACATCATTGATTCCGGTGACTGATTGGGGTTGCGCTTGCGCTCCTCGACGCCGGAGAACCACTGCACTGCCAGAAACAGGCCGGCCGCCCAGGCCAGGATCATCATGACTTTGCCAATGCGCTGGGTCGGCGGCGACTCGCTCATGCGAATTCCTCTTGGGGTCGTAGCATATCTGGAATCAGAGCAGCACCTCAGCCAGATCGCCCTTGCTCTCAAGCCAGGCCTTGCGGTCAGGTGCGCGCTTCTTCGCCAGCAGCATATCCATCAGGGCTTCGGTGCCCGGCATATCGTCAATCGTCAGCTGTACCAGACGGCGGGTATCCGGTGCCATGGTAGTCTCGCGCAGCTGCAGCGGGTTCATCTCACCCAGCCCTTTAAAGCGCGTCACCTGGATCTTGCCGCGTTTGCCTTCGGCTTCGATGCGATCGAGGATGCCCTGCTTCTCGGCATCATCCAGCGCGTAGAACAACTCCTTGCCCACATCAATCCGGTACAGCGGCGGCATTGCGACAAAGACATGCCCTGCGGCTACCAGTGGTTGAAAGTGCTTCACAAACAACGCGCAAAGCAAGGTGGCAATGTGCAGGCCGTCAGAGTCAGCGTCTGCCAGAATGCAGATCTTGCCATAACGCAGTTGCAGCAGATCCGGCGAGCCTGGATCGACGCCAATGGCTACGGCGATGTCGTGCACTTCCTGCGAGCCCAGCACTTCGCCGGAGTCGACCTCCCAGGTATTCAGGATCTTGCCGCGCAGCGGCATGACCGCCTGAAATTCCTTGTCGCGCGCCTGCTTGGCGCTGCCGCCAGCCGAATCACCCTCGACCAGAAACAGCTCGGAACGGCGGCTGTCCTGCCCGGCGCAATCGGCCAACTTGCCCGGCAGCGCCGGGCCTTGAGTGATGCGCTTGCGCTCGATTTTCTTGCCGGCCTTGAGGCGCCGACCGGCATGATTGATCGCCAACTCGGCAATCTGCAAACCAATCTCGGCGTGCTGATTCAGCCACAGACTGAAAGCATCCTTGACCACACCGGAAACAAACGCAGCGGATTCACGGGAGGAAAGCCGCTCCTTGGTCTGCCCGGAGAACTGCGCTTCGGCCATTTTCAGCGAGAGCACGTAACTGACGCGCTCCCAGACGTCCTCCGGCGCCAGCTTGACGCCGCGCGGCAACAGATTGCGGAACTCGCAGAACTCCCGGATCGCCTCAAGCAACCCGGCGCGCAGACCGTTGACGTGGGTACCACCCTGGGCAGTCGGGATCAGGTTGACGTAACTCTCCTGAATAAGATCGCCGCCTTCAGGCAGCCACAGCACGGCCCAGTCCACGGTTTCCTGCCGCGCCTTGAGGGCGCCGGTAAAGGGCTCCTCCGGCAGCTTGGGCCATTCGGCACAGGCGTCCATCAGGTAGTCGCGCAGCCCATCTTCATACAGCCAGGTATGTTGCTCTCCAGACTGGCGATCATCGAATTCTACTTTCAAGCCTGGGCACAGCACTGCCTTGGCCTTGAGCAGGTGTTTCAAGCGGCTGATGCTGAATTTCGGCGAGTCAAAATAGCTTGAATCTGGCCAGAAGGTCACCGTAGTGCCGGTATTGCGCTTGCCCACGGTGCCAACCACTTCCAGCTCGCTGACTTTTTCCCCGTGCTCGAAGGCCATCGCATATTCCTGACCGTCACGGCGCACGCGCACATTGACGCGCAACGACAGCGCGTTGACCACCGAAATACCCACGCCGTGCAGACCACCGGAAAACATATAGTTCTTGCTGGAAAATTTGCCGCCGGCGTGCAGCCGGGTAAAAATCAGTTCAACCCCGGACACACCCTCTTCGGCATGCATGTCGACCGGCATACCCCGGCCATCGTCGGAGACCTCCAACGCATTGTCCTGATGCAGAATGACCAAAATGCAGCGGGCGTGCCCGGCCAGCGCCTCATCGACGCTGTTGTCAATAACTTCCTGCGCCAGGTGATTGGGGCGCGTGGTATCGGTGTACATGCCCGGGCGGCGGCGCACCGGATCCAGACCACTGAGGACTTCCAGTGCATCGGCGTTATAAGTCGATTGGGACATAAGCTGTCTGGTTTTCCTTGATTCCGGAGTGCAGGGGTTTGTCGGTCCTAGCTTACAGCAGCGGTCAACGTGGAGACGCTTCAATATTCGGCTGGTGGCACTGACCGACTGTGCTGACCGACTGCGCTGAATAGTATCTGCCTTGCCCCAGCCGTGCCAATGCCTCTGCGCAGCAGATCAGTACCCGGTCGCGCCGGGGTCAGGCAGGAAGCGGCCCTCGGCGAGCCGTGATACCGCGGTTTCAACCTGTCCATCATCGAACAAACGCAGCCAGCGGTAGCCCGGTGCCCGCTCATCGGTAGCAAAGTTTTCACTGTGCGCGGCGAACTGGACGCAGGTTGAGGGCGAAGCCAGCATTCGTACATGGCCAAGCTGTTGGTCAAAGTGCTGATGAATATGCCCCCAGAGCACCAACCTGATCCTTGAATCAACCTCCAGCCTGTTGAGTAGCTCAGGGGCATTCAGCAGGCCCAGCGGATCCATCCAGCCGCAGCCAATGGGCACTGGATGATGATGCAGACACACCATCACAAACCGCTCACCCGCCCCTGCCAAAGCCCGATCAAGGACGGCCAGTTCTGCCGCGGCCAGATGGCCCGCCACCGCGCCGGGGATATTGGAATTCAACAACACGATGCGCCAGTTGCCCAGGTCAACCCACTCGCGACTGAACCCTGAAGCTTCGCCCAACTGCTGCATCAGCTCGGCGTCGTCGTGATTGCCGGCGATCCAGTGGCATGGAGCCGGCAGGCGTTGCATGGCATGCGAAAATCGCTGGTAGGCCGCCGCACTGCCATCCTGAGCGATGTCACCCGTGGCCAGCACCAGATCCATGCTCGGTACCTCGTCCAGCACCAGGTCAATCACTGCCTGCAAGCTGGCGTGTGTATCCAGCCCCAGCAGGTCGGCATCGGGATCGGCATAAAGATGGCTGTCTGTCAGTTGCACGACGCAGACGTGACCTGCTTGCATTGTTACCGGTGACGCCATCGATCGCCTGCTCCTGGTCACGTTGTTCAAGATCCATAATGGCAACTGGATTGCAGAGAATCCAGCGACTGCATCACAGCTGGCGCACGCCAATATCGTGCACGGCTATTTCAGCGCTGGATAATAACAGGATGAGCACTCTGACCATACCGCTGACAATAGCCCAACCACTCGCCAAGAAACTGATTGAGCTGAAATTTCTCGTCCGGCTGGAGCATCTGCTCGTTGGGGTAGGGATACACGCCGCGAAACCGCCGACGATTGTAAGCGGCGACCACTTCAGCCATACCGGCGTCGTGGTACAGGCGCACTTCCATGCTCGGAGGGGACATCCACTCATGTTCACGCTGATGAATCAGCTGCAGGGTCGAGGTGTAGCGGCAACGCTCCAACACCCTCATTTGCAAGACCTGCTGCTGGCCATCCTGGGCCTCGACATGCAAACGATGCTCACTGTGATCGTGCATACCCGGCATCAACTTCAATAAACGCCAATAATTGGTTTCACAGACGGCTTGCAGACCGACCAGGTCAACCCGATAGCGCGGCTTGCGTTGGGCGATCATGGCTGGGCACCGGCCTGAGCCTGCAAGCGCTCAGCGTTCATCGTCAGCCACTGCAGCGCAATAATGCTCGCCGCATTATCGATCAGACCCTGCTGCATGGCGTCGATCGCATCATGCCGCGACCAGCAGCTGACGCGAATATCCTCGCCTTCCTCCAACAGCCCATGGATACCACCGGCCCCTCGGCTATCGACCAGCGCACAATACAGATGCACCTGTTCATCACTGCCGCCAGGGGAAGGGAAGTAGCGTGTAATGGGTAACAGCTCCCGCAGCGTCAAACCCGCTTCTTCCTGCGCTTCTCGATGAGCCACCTCCTCAGGCGACTCATCCTTGTCAATCAGCCCGGCTACTAATTCCAGCAACCAGGGCCGGTCACTTTTCTCCAGCGCGCCAATGCGTATCTGTTCAATCAACACGACCTGGTCTTCCCACGGATCATAAGGCAGAACGCAGACCGCATCCGCGCGGACAAATAACTCGCGCCGCAGCTCTGGCCCCCAACCGCCGTTGAACAACCGATGACGCAACGTCAGCACATCCAGCCGGTAAAAGCCCTTGAATCCAGGCTCCCGGCGGATGATTTCAACGTCGTTACGGGAAAAAATGCTCAAATCCTGCTGCCCTCACAGATGTCCGAGTTTGCTTACTGGAACTGAATACAGCTATTAAACTCGCACACCTGCCAGGGCTACGGCAAGACTTCAGACCTTTTGATACAACTGCGAGCCGGATGAGCGGAATTCCCTGGACTTGGCCTGCATACCCTCCTCGACCGCGACGTCCACCGCGTCAATACGTTGTGCCGCCGCGTAATCCCGGACTTCCTGGGTAATCTTCATCGAGCAGAACTTGGGCCCGCACATTGAACAGAAGTGCGCGACCTTGGCCGAATCCTTCGGCAGGGTTTCATCGTGAAAAGAGCGCGCGGTGTCCGGGTCCAGCCCGAGATTGAACTGGTCCTCCCAGCGAAACTCGAAGCGCGCCTTGCTCAGCGCATTATCACGGATCTGCGCGCCAGGATGCCCCTTGGCCAGATCGGCAGCATGCGCAGCAATCTTGTAGGTGATGATGCCGGTCTTGACGTCATCCCGGTTGGGCAAACCCAAGTGCTCCTTGGGCGTGACGTAACAAAGCATCGCGCAGCCGAACCAGCCGATCATTGCCGCACCAATACCCGAGGTGATGTGATCATAGCCCGGCGCAATATCCGTGGTCAGTGGCCCTAGCGTATAGAACGGCGCTTCATCGCAGCACTCCAGCTGCTTGTCCATATTCTCCTTGATCAGTTGCATGGGCACATGCCCGGGACCCTCGATCATGCATTGCACATCGTGCTTCCAGGCCACCTTGGTCAACTCGCCTAAGGTTTCGAGTTCGCCAAACTGCGCTTCGTCGTTGGCATCGGCAATAGAACCTGGACGCAGGCCGTCGCCTAGCGAGAAGGACACGTCGTAAGCCTTCATGATTTCGCAGATATCTTCAAAATGCGTGTAGAGGAAGTTTTCCTGATGATGCGCCAGGCACCATTTCGCCATAATTGAGCCGCCCCGCGACACAATGCCGGTCACCCGCTTGGCGGTCATCGGCACATAGCGCAGCAGCACACCTGCGTGAATGGTGAAATAGTCCACGCCCTGCTCGGCCTGCTCGATCAAGGTGTCGCGGAAGATTTCCCAGCTCAGGTTCTCGGCCACGCCATCGACCTTTTCCAGCGCCTGATAGATCGGCACCGTGCCGATTGGCACCGGCGAGTTGCGGATGATCCATTCCCGCGTTTCATGAATATTCTTGCCGGTAGACAGGTCCATCACCGTGTCCGAGCCCCAGCGAATACCCCAGGTCATCTTCTCCACCTCTTCCTCAATGGAAGAACCCAGTGCGGAGTTCCCGATATTCCCGTTGATTTTCACCAGGAAATTGCGACCGATGATCATCGGTTCCAGCTCCGGGTGGTTGATATTGGCCGGAATGATCGCCCGCCCCCGGGCGACTTCATCGCGCACGAACTCAGCGGTAATCTGCTTGGGAACACTGGCACCGAAGCTGTGACCGGCATGCTGCATTTTGGTCAATCCGGCCTCGTGTGCTGCCTGCAGCTGCATATTCTCGCGAATCGCGATGAATTCCATCTCAGGTGTAATAATGCCCTGGCGAGCGTAATGCATCTGGCTGACATTGCGCCCGGCCAGCGCACGGCGCGGATTGCGCACGTGCGCGAAGCGCATATGATCAAGCGCCGGATCTGCCAGACGCGCGCTGCCAAATTCAGAGGTCAGGCCAGCGAGCTTTTCAGTATCGCCACGCTCATCGATCCAGGCACTGCGTACATCCGGCAAACCCGCTCGCAGATCAATCCGGGCCTGGGGGTCGGAATAGGCGCCGGAGGTATCGTAAACCAGCACGGGGGCGTTCTGTTCGCCGCCCATATCGGTCGGCGTATCCGCCAGACTTATCTCACGCATGGGCACATGAATGTCAGGCCGGGAACCTGTCACATAGATTTTGCGTGAGCCGGGAAAAGGCTGGGTGGCGGCGCTGTCAGCGCCGGAGGAAGCAATTGCGCTATCGGGTAAACGGCTGTTCATGAATGTTGCTCCACTGCGGGTAAGTTCGCAGGGAACCGAAACGGCATACCACACTGACCACGAGCTGGACTTCAGCGAGTGCTTATCTCGATTCCTACGCCGGTACTAACCGGTTCAGGTTCAACGGGTATTATCTCAGCCTCCGGCAACTACGCCGCGGGCACCCCGTCAAGATGAGCAGTCAGCTTAATGCTCCACAAGCCGCGTCGCAAGTATGTTCCAGACATCTCGCTACCGCGTTGCAACCAGGCCCCAAGGTTCCGGCAACGCGGCGACAGCCAGATGAAACACTTTGTTCCCGTGCTGACCCCAAGCATTGCTTGACCGCCAGCTTGCTTGTCCTTAGCCTTGGCTGATTATTCCATTCATGCGAAGGATTACTGCATGCTGCGCCCCCTGTTTGTCGCCGTTTTACTGGCCGGTTTGTCCAGCCACGCCATGGCCAAGACCGATCTTCTCACCGTCTATCAGGAAGCACTGGCCAACAGCGCTGACCTGGCCGCCGCCGAAGCCGATGCGCTCGCCCGTCAGGAAGTTCTGCCCCAGACTCGCGCACTGCTGCTGCCCAATATCGGTCTGGGTGCTGGCATGGCACGTGAAGAGATCGACGTGGATGGCGCCGGAAACGACACCTACACCACTGACTACTACCAGGCCAGCCTGACCCAGCCACTCTTTCGCGCCGACCGCTGGTTCAATTATCAGGCAGCCAAATCGCTGAGCAAGCAGGCGCAACTGGAGTTTTCCGCGACCCAGCAAGCGCTGATCCTGGAAGTGGCCGAAGCCTATTTCAACGTATTGCGCGCGTCCGACAACCTGGCAACTGCGCGGGCCGAAGAAGATGCCTTCGAACGCCAACTGGATCAGGCACGTGAGCGCTTTGACGTAGGTCTTTCAGCACGCACCGATGTACTGGAAGCGTTGGCCGGTTATGACAGCGCGCGTGCGGCTCGGCTAACGGCCAAAACCAATCTGGATGTGAGTTACCAGGCGCTGACACGCCTGACCGATAGCGACTATCAAGAACTCATGGGCATGAGTCATGATTTGCCGATTCTGCCGCCAATGCCGAGCAATCTGCAGCAATGGGTGGATACTGCTGCAGCCCAGAACCTGAACCTGCAAGCCACGCGTTACGCCATCACCAGCGCGTCGGACACGCTGCGCAGCAGCCGTTCAGCTTATGCTCCTTCCGTTGATGCCTTCGTGCGTTACAACAACAGTGGTGGTGGCGCCGAATTTGGCAACCAGGGTGCCGTGGTTGGCGCCGGGCAACAGGGCAATGGCGACACCGAACTCACCAGCTTTGGCGTCGAGCTGACCATGCCGCTGTACACTGGTGGTGCCACCAGTTCAGGTGTTCGCGAATCAGGTTACCGGCTAACCCAGGCTGAGCGAAACAGTGAAGCGCAACTACGGCGGGTGGTCGAAAGCACTCGCAACCTGTACCGCACCGTCACCTCGAGCGTGGAAGAAGTTGAAGCCCGCCGCCAAGCGATCATCTCCAGCAAGGCCGCCTTGGACGCCACCCAGACCGGCTACGAAGTAGGCACCCGAAATGTGGTCGATGTACTGGAGGCGCAGCGCAACCTGTTCCGCGCAGTACGTGATTACAACACCGTGCGCTATAACTACATCATCGACAATCTAAGCCTCAAGCAGGCCGCTGGCACGCTGAGCCCGGAAGACCTGGTTGATTTGTCACGCTGGCTGAACCCGGATTACGATCCGGATCGCGACTTCATACCGCCGTTTACTGAAGAGGAAGCGCAACGCATGTCCCTGGGTCGCCAATCAGCCCCCGGGCAGGACGAAACACGCATGCGCAGCTCATTCTAAGCCATTACGTGTGACGACTGCGCCAACCAGAACACCGGGCCATGCCCGGTGTTCTTTTATCTACAGGTTGATGTTTCTGGCATGGAGGGCTCCGGCAGGGAAGGCCCCGGCATAGTCAGCGGCTATTTAAGCTGCTGGGCGATGCCGTGCAGCAGACGCTCAAGCGCACCCTGATTGTCCTGCACCACCGTTTGCCCGGCAGCACCAGCGCGATGCGCTTCGGCGGGTTGCTCCAACCATTTGACGACCGCAGCAGCCAGGGTCTTGGCGTCGCGCACCTGACGCAGCGCACCAGCCCCTTCAAGCAGCTCACTGATCTCGGCGAAATTATAGCGGTGCGGGCCCGAGATGATCGGCAATCCCAGCGCAGCCGGTTCAAGATAATTATGCCCGCCAGTGGCTACCAGGGAGCCGCCGACAAAAGCGACATCGGCACAGCTGTAGAGCATCATCAACTCGCCCATGCTGTCGCCGAGAAAAACCTGGTCGGTGTGCGCAACAATCGCTCCTGAGCTACGGCGTACCAGAGGCATGCCCGCCGCTTCGACCAATTCAGCCGCGCTGTTGAAACGCTCTGGATGCCGCGGCACCAGGATCAACAGGGCCTCAGGCACAGAGACCAGCACCTGTTTATGCGCTGCAAGCACCTGTTCATCTTCGCCGGCATGGGTGCTGGCAGCGATCCAGACCGGTCGTTCGCCCCAACTGCTGCGTAACTGCGCTGCCTGCTCGCGAGCATGGGGGTCAGGCTGCAGATCAAACTTGATGCTGCCGGTGATCAGCATCGACTCTTCTTTGACCCCCAGACGCTTGAAACGCAACGCCTCTGCCTGCGTTTGTACTGCCACCCAGTCGAGTGCAGCAAACATCGGCTCGACCAGCCAACTGATGCGTCGGTAACCCCTGGCCGAGCGCTCCGAGAGCCTGGCATTGGCCAGCACCATCGGCACACCTGCCGCTTTGGCTTCATGCACCAGGTTAGGCCAGAGTTCGGTTTCCATGATAATACCGATACGCGGCTGCAGGCGGTTGATAAAGCGCCGCTGCAAGCCAGGCAGGTCATAGGGCAGATAGACATGCCCGACCTTGTCATCAAACAGCTTGCGGATTTGCTCCGAACCTGTGGGTGTCATGCAGCTGATGGTAATCGGCAATTCCGGATAGCGCTGCATCAACTGGCGCACCAGCGGCGCCGAAGCGATCGCCTCGCCCACCGATACGGCATGAACCCAGATGCCACCCGGGCGCAGGTCACCGCCGAAAGCAAATCGTTCATGCCAACGCCGTGCATAGGCTGGCGCCTTGCGGGCACGATACAACAGACGCAACAACACCAGCGGCATGCACAGGATAAAAATGAGGCTGTAGAGCGTACGTGACATGAGAGCTCCTCGGGAAACGATCAACAACAGGACACCCCCTTTGGGTGCGACTCATAGTAGCAGATGTGACCGCGAGCACCGGCAGTGTCTATACTAGGGCTCTTTCTGCAAAAGCATCGGAGCTTATGAGCACAACTCTGGAAACCGATATCTGTATCCTCGGCGGCGGGATCGCCGGCCTGTGGCTCAATGCCCGCCTGCGCGGCATGGGCTACAGCACCCTGTTGGTCGAGCGCGGCGCGCTGGGCGGCGGCCAAAGTGGCAAGTCGCAGGGCATCATTCACGGCGGCACCAAGTATGCGCTGCACGGCAAGCTGACCCAGGCCGCGGAAGCGATTTCCGCTATGCCCGGCCGCTGGCGCGCTTGCCTGCAGGGCGAAGGCGAACTGGACCTGCGCGGCGCCCGCCTGTTATCCGAGCATCATTATCTCTGGTCGCCGGGCAGCCTGATCAGCAACCTCGCCGGCTTTTTCGCCAGCAAGGCGCTGCGTGGTCGGGTGGACGCGGTTAAGGGCAAGGACTTGCCTGAGGTCTTCGCCAACCCGGCTTTCAAGGGCAAGGTCTACCGCCTGGCCGAACTGGTTATGGATGTGCCTGATGTCGTCAGACGTCTCAGCGAGCTGGCGGGCGACAGTCTCATAGCGGACAGCGCTCCGCATGTCGAACGCCGCGAAGACGGCAGTATCGAATGTATTCGCCTCAATGGCAGGAGAATCAAAGCGCAGCGCTACATACTCACTGCGGGCGAAGGCAATGAAGGATTGTTACAGGATTGGGGCGTTAGCCAACCCGCCATGCAGCGCCGCCCGTTGCAGATGGTGCTGGTCAAGGGCGCCAACTTGCCTTCCTTGTATGCGCACTGCCTCGGCAGCAGTCCCAAACCGCGCATGACCATCACTACTCACCCCTGCGCCGACGGTCAGTGGTGCTGGTACCTGGGCGGCGAATTGGCCGAACAGGGCGTCAACCTCACTCCGGACGCGCTGGTGGCGCGTGCGCGTCAGGAGCTGAGCGAGTTGCTGCCCTGGGTCGATCTGCAGCATTGTCAGTGGACAACGCTGCCCGTGAATCGCGCAGAGCCTGCGCAAAGCGGCGCAGCCCGGCCGGATACCGCGTATCTGCAGGCGGTGCAGAACGTCCTGGTGACCTGGCCGACAAAACTGGCTTTGGCTCCTGACCTGAGTGATCAGGCCATTGCTGTACTTCAGCAGCAAGGGATTCAACCGGCCTGTGATGATGATTACAGCACGCTGCCCAGACCCTCAATCGCAGTACCGGTATGGGACATCTGCTTCCCATGAATAGCCTTCACGCCCATCACCGGCCGCTCGGCAGCAGCGGTCTGACGGTGTCACCGCTGGGCCTGGGCACGGTCAAATTCGGCCGCAATACCGGGGTCAAATACCCACAGCAGTTCGAGTTGCCGGACGACCGGCAAGCGTTTGACCTGCTCGCACTGGCGCAGGACCTGGGCATCAACCTGATCGACACCGCACCCGCCTACGGCTCCAGTGAGGAGCGGCTCGGCACGCTGCTAGCCGGTCAGCGGCAAAACTGGGTCATCTGCAGCAAAGTGGGTGAGGAGTTCGAGCAGGGCCAGTCGCATTTCGACTTCAGCGCCGCGCATACCCGTCTCTCGGTAGAGCGCTCACTGCGCAGACTCAATACGGACTATCTTGATCTGGTGCTGGTGCATTCGGATGGCAACGACCTGCAAGTACTCAATGGCGAAGCCTACCCTGCGCTGGAGCAGCTCAAACGTGAAGGCCTGATTCGCGCCTTCGGTTTCTCCGGCAAGACGGTCGAGGGCGGCGTCGCCGCGCTGGAAGCAGGCGATTGTGCGATGGTGACTTACAACCTGGCGGAACAGAGCGAGCGTTCGGTGCTGGACTTCGCCCTGTCACACAACAAGGGCATTCTGATTAAAAAAGCCCTTGCCAGCGGGCACCTTTGCCTTCAGGGTGAGGACCCGGCGAAAAAGAGCCTGGAGCTGGTCTTCGCCCATCCTGCGGTGGCCTCCGCCATTATCGGCACTATCAACCCCCGGCATCTCCAACAGAATGTCACCAGCGCCCTCCAGGTGCTGGATAGCTTATAAAACAAGAGGGAAGTGCATGTCGCGCATCATTGCCCGAGTCAATCCGGTCATCTTCAAAACCCAGGCCATTCACGTAAAGGCCAGCCCCGAAGTCCTGTGCTATACACCGGTGGGCAACCCGTTGGGCTTCGCAGAGATGCAGGACCTGCGCCAGCCCGTTTCAGTCGACGACCCCGAGTCCTTCGAGCTGACCGTAGCCAATATGGGTGTGTCGGTAGATTTGAGCCTGACCTGGCAAGAGCGGGATTTTCGCGTGCTGATTCGTCAGGATCGCACCGAGCAGGAAGACAATGTCCTCAAGTTGATTTCCGGTTACGTGCCGGCGCACGAGTTGCGTGTGCCGCTACTGACGGTCATGACGGAAATTGCCGAGGAGTTACTACTGGAGAGCAACCGAGGATGGCTTCAAGGGCGCTATATGGAAACCTGGCTGCCCACGCCCTACTCCGCCACCTTGCCGCTGAGTAAACGCCATTCCTACCAATTGACCTCGCATCATGCCGCGGCGCATCCAGTCCTGTGCCGGGAACTGCACTTGATCGAGCGACCCCGCGCCTATGTGCATCTGCCTACCAATTCTCTGCAACTGGTGTATTCCATGCAGCTGCAACTGCCGGACAACTGCCCGGGATTGACCATGCTGCATGCAGACGAGCATATGGATACCGAGAAGAATCAGTTGCTGGTTGAGATGAACTATCAGCGCCCGGAAATCTTCCTGGCAGAGATGCGCGATGGTGCGGCGACCGGCAAACTGTTCAGCCTGGAACAGGGTGAACTGGTGCCCCGCAGGCCAAAGAACATCTGGCTAAGCGAAGCGCTGGCACCGCAAACGGGTTGGGTAATTGAAGAGCCACGCAGCCAATGGCCCGAAGGGCTTACCCGCCTCTAGAGAGGCGGTATCCCCCACTGATTGAGCAAGGCAGCCTCAACGCTGGCGAATTTTCTCGACGATGGCCGTGGTAGAACAGCTTTCCACGAAGTTCAGCACTTTCACTTCGCCACCGTAGGCCTGCACAATGGGCGCGCCTACGACCTGGTCCACGCTGTAATCACCACCCTTGACCAATACATCCGGCTTGATTTCGGCCAAGAGCATCTCCGGCGTATCTTCAGCAAAACTGATGACCCAGTCCACCGCGCCAAGTCCGGCCAGCACCGCCATGCGCCGCTCCACGCTGTTGATCGGACGCCCAGGCCCTTTCAAGCGACTTACCGAGGCATCATCGTTGATCGCCACAATCAGCCTGTCACCCAGACTGCGCGCCTCTTCCAGGTAACCTACATGTCCGGCATGGATGATATCGAAACAGCCGTTAGTGAACACAATGCGCTCACCGTGCGCACGCGCATCCTCGACCGCCTGCAGTAACTGCTCCATCCCCAACACACCGCGCTCGCTGCCCTGCTCGCGCTGTACTGCCCGGCGTAGCTCCGGTGCACTGACCGCAGCGGTCCCCAACTTGCCGATCACGATGCCAGCCGCAAGCGTAGACAAGCCAACAGCGTGCGGCAGGCTCTCGCCCGCTGCCAGCGCAGTAGCCAATGTGGAAATCACCGTGTCGCCCGCGCCGGTAACATCAAACACCTCGCGCGCGCGCGCAGGCAGATGCATTGCCGCCTCGCCCCGCCGCAGCAACGTCATACCCTGTTCGCTGCGCGTAACCAGCATCGCCTCAAGGTCCAGTTCCTCAATCAGCGCCATGCCCTTGTCCACCAGCATCTGTTCGCTGGAACAATGGCCGACGACCGCCTCGAATTCCGACAGATTGGGCGTAATCAGCGTCGCACCGCGGTAAATGCTGAAATCCTTGCCCTTGGGGTCGGCCAGAACCGGGATGCCGTGTTCACGCCCCAACGCGATCAGCGCCTGATGGTTCACCAGAGCACCTTTGCCGTAGTCCGACAAAATCATCACCTTGACCCCGCCCAGCAACCCGCGAACAGAATCCAATAGTGCATCGCCGTCAGTCTTGAACGGCTCTTCAAAATCCAGGCGAATCAACTGCTGATGGCGGCTCATGACCCGCAATTTGGTAATCGTGGTCTTGCCCGGATGCGCCTGAAAAGCGCAATAAACCCCGGCAGCGTTAAGGCGTTGTTTAAGGCTTAATCCAGCTTCGTCGTCCCCCGTGACGCCTACCAGCCAAGCTGGTGCGCCGAGGGCCGCGATATTTAACGCGACGTTACCCGCCCCACCGGGCCGGTCCTCAATCTGTTCCACCTTGACCACCGGCACTGGCGCTTCCGGGGATATGCGGTGAGTTGGCCCATGCCAGTAACGGTCGAGCATGACATCGCCGACCACTAGTACCGGGGCGGAATCAAAACGGGGCATGGTCAATTTCATATGTCTTGTATACCTATATTCGTTCGGCTCTTCAGGGGCAGCAGTATCATGATTCGGCTTTGGCTTCGTCCTGAAACTGCATACTGTGCAAGCGGGCGTAATAACCATTCTGTGCTATCAAGTCCGCATGGTTGCCACGTTCGACTATCTTGCCCTGATCCATAACCATGATAATGTCGGCTTTCTCGATGGTCGAAAGACGGTGGGCGATGACCAATGTCGTGCGTCCCTCCATCACCTTGTCCAAAGCCGCCTGGATATGCCGCTCGGACTCAGTATCCAGCGCCGAAGTGGCCTCGTCCAGAATCAGCAGCGGCGCATTCTTCAACAGCGCCCGGGCAATCGCCAGACGCTGGCGCTGGCCACCGGAGAGCAGTACACCGTTCTCACCGACCAGAGTCTCCAGCCCATCAGGCAGCTTGTCGATGAACTCCTTGGCATAGGCTTTCTCGATTGCCTCGATGATCGCGTCTCTCGGCGCATCAGCCAGATCCCCGTAAGCGATGTTATTGGCAACGGTGTCATTGAAAAGCGTCACATGCTGAGTCACCAGGGCTATATGCCGACGCAGGTTGCGCAACTTGTAGTCGGCCACTTCCACACCGTCGATCAGAATTTCGCCTTCGGTGTGTTGGTAGAACCGCGGAATCAAGCTTGCAAGCGTCGACTTGCCGCTTCCTGATCGCCCCACCAGCGCGACCATCTGGCCAGGCTCGATAGTGAAGCTGATATCGTCAAGCACCAACTTGTCGGTATTGGGGTAACTGAACTTGAGGTCTCTAACCTCAATTCGGCCGCTCACTCGCTCCAACTCAACCGTGCCGGTATCGGTTTCCGGCTCCTCGTCCAACTGCTCGAAGATGCTTTCCGCCGCAGCAATACCTTTCTGTATATTGGCGCTGACTTCAGATAACTGACGTACCGGTTTCGGCAACAAACCCGCCGCAGTGATATAGGACACCAGATCACCCGCTGTTGCATCGCCGCGCAAATACAGCACCAGAAACATGACGAAAGCCATCGCACCATATGTCACCAGTTGCAGCGTAGGGGTAAACACCGCACCTGTGCGGGTCATCTTCAGCCCGCGCTCCCGGTTGGCTTCACTGGCCTTGTCAAAACGCTCCGTCTCATAGCTCTCGCCACCAAAACTGCGCACCACGCGGTAGCCAGTGATGGTTTCAGAAGTTACATGCGTCACATCCCCCATCGCTGCCTGGATTTTCTTGCTTTGCTTGCGAAACTTTTTGCTGGTGCTATTAACCATCAGGCCAATAACCGGCAAGATCGCCATCAGCACCAGTGTCAACTTCCAGTTCATCCAAAGCAGATAAGCGAAAAGGAAGATCACCGTCATCCCTTCGCGGAAAACCACTTTGATGGCATCCGTTGCAGCGCCAGTAACCATCGTAGTATTGAACGTAACCCGCGATACCAGATGGCCGGAGTTGTGGTTATCGAAATACTGATTGGGCAAGGTAAGGAAGTTATTGAACAGTGCAGTACGAAGATCGTGGACTATACCCAGGGACACTTTGGCCAGAAAATAGTTACCTAAAAAGGATCCAATGCCCTGATAGACGGCTACCAGAACAATGAATAAAGGGAAGCCCCATAACAGCGGTACACCCAGAAACTGACCACTATTGCCGTCGGTGAGGCCGTCGACAAAGTACTTCAGCATCCACGCCATCGCAGGTTGGCTGGAGGCAAATATGACGAATCCGACGATACTGATGGCAAAGGGTATCCAGTAGGGTTTGACGTAACCCAACAACCGTAAATAGATTCGCAAGCTGGATTGGAAAAAGGTTTCTTGCTGTACGTCTGCCATATGCCCTTCACGATAAGGAACCGGGCCCTGAGTTTACCACAGGCTACCGCGATCAAAGCCCCGCTGTTGCAAGTGCGGTAAACTACGGTTTTGTTTCAGGAAAGTGACGTGAAAAAATTAAGCCACGATGATTTTGCCGCCTGGTCAAAGGCTGCAAAGGTTCTGGAGAAAGATCGGTATGGCGTAAAGGTGCTGCATCTGGCGGATGGGACATTCCTCAAACTGTTCAGGCGCAAAAGCTGGCTTTCGAAAACCACCTTCTTCCCCCCCGCCAAGCGTTTTGCGGCCAATGCTGCCGAGCTCCATCGGCTCGGCATCCGCTGCCCTGTTGTGCTGGGTCTGTATCACATGACCGATCCCTATCGGTCGATTGTTCATTACCAACCGCTGGAAGGCATAACCTTGCGGCAGTTGCTGAACGAACAACCCACTCTTGAACAGATAGAGCTGTTTGCAGACCTCGCAAGCTTCATTACCACGCTGCACGATCTGGGCGTGTACTTTCGGTCATTGCATCTGGGCAATATCGTCAAGACGCCTGACGGCGCCCTTGGATTAATCGATATCTCGGATATGCGCTGCCTGGGCAAGCCGCTTTCCAAAGGGATGCGCAGAAGAAACTATCAGCATCTGTTGCGCTATGAAGATGACTGGGCACTGGTTCATCCTCAGATCAGGGATCATTTTCATTCCTGACTGCCGTAATCGGGCGAGCCCCAAGGGCAGGAACGCCGCAGCTTGCAAGAAGACATAAACCTAGACCGACCGGTAGCCAGGTAAAGAACCAGTCAGCACGGGGAGACTCCCACAGTTGCCCACCGTCGAACAGCTGCGCGACCGTACAGAACAGGATCACCGCCAGCAGCGCGCGCCCCAGAGCAAGATGCCGTAATACCCAAGCGGCCCGCAGAAGGCAGCCCCAGACGGCCAGCCAGAGCGCAAGACCAATCAGCCCCAGCTCTATAGTCACGTGGGCAAGCAAGTTGTGGCTGTGCGGCATAATCTCTGCGCTGCTAGGCACCGTAAGGACATAGTCGCCTCCCAATCCAAGACCCAGCCATGGCCGCTGCTGAATCATGTCGAAACTGGCGCGCAGGATCTCGGGGCGATACGACATTCCTCGCTCCAGAATCATCGCCTGGAATTGAACAAAGCCAACAGCCGCTACGGCTAAAAGCAGCCCTGTTACTATCCAGATAGTCCGCCCCCCTCGCAGCATCGCCATGGCCATCAGGGTAGACAGAAACGCCACCCATAGACCGCGACTTTGAGTCATGATTATCAAGGTCAGCATGACCAATAAACTGGCGAGCCAGAGCCAGCGATGCGCCGGATGAGGTAAAAAGGCCAGGAGCAGTGCAGCAACCGCTATCGCATATCCACCCAGAATCGGGTGCTCAAGCTGACCAAGCCCCCCTGCTCGGGCGGATATATCCGCCGACCCCATATATTGGGCAACCAACGCTACCAGGCAGCTTAATGCAAGCAAGTGACAAGCCAGGCGTAGCATGCCGTGGATACCCTCTGGACGCAGTCGGCCAAAAAATGCAAAACCGGTCAGAAAAAGCAGCACGAACAATAAGCGCCTGAGCAGCCGCATTGCGTCCTCATCCGGACTCCAGAGCAGGCTCAATGCGGCCCATATAATCAACGCCCCTAGAGCCATTATCAGAGGGCGGGCGCGTTGCCAGACCTCATCGACTAACGACCATCGGGTAGCGAGCAGAATGACCACTGGTAGCCAATAGAAAACGATAAGCCCCTGGCGGTAAGGTTTGTAGCTGGTGAACAGCACTATGCCGACTAAAAACCACAAAATGCCGAGCCCTAACCATCGAGCCAGCCGGTGCTGAAAATGCATATCCACTCCATGTTGCTTGATAATCGCTGACCGTCAGCCAATTGCCGGCGCTCGGCTCACCGCAGTTGGCGCTACCGAACCGAGGTCTTTTTAAAGAGCAAATGTCGCAAACGCTTGAGTAAATGGGCGTCCCAATACTTCAAAGGTACCTGCCTGATCAACGACCAAGCGAATGGCTTGTCATCTGTGACCGCGCTGCGCAGTGCTTTGGTTACCAACTTGGCCCGCCCCGCTGCATAAGCCGGATGAGTTGCATAAGCCTGGATAACGCTCAGGCCACTTTCGTACTCCAGGCGATAATTGCTGGATAAACTGGCCGGATGTTTACGATAGAGAGTCACTACCTGAGGCAAAATATCGATAGCATAGCCAGCGTGAGCCACCTTGAGCGTCATCTGGAAGTCCTGGATCTTGATCGCTGGATCATAACCACCAACGCGATCAATCGCCTCTCGCCGGAAAATCGCAATATTGCCCCCAACAACCAGAGCATCTGCCAGCGCCTGATCAAAATCATAGCGACGAACAGACCGACTCTTGTGCTTTTTCGGTAATACTTGCCCCGCTTCATCAATGCGAACCGCCCCGCCGCCCAGACAACCTACTTCAGGATGCTTAACGAGATAATCGGATTGCACTCTGAGTCTGCCTGCAGGCATTACGTCGTCGGCATCGAATGTGGCAATGAACTGGCCTCGCGCCTTTGACAGCCCCGCGTTAAGGGCTGCACTGACGCCCGCGTTTTGCTGACAGACCAGCTCTACGTGCTTCACTGAACTGGTAGCTCGGTTTTGCGCAATAGCTTCATTAATAACTTGAACGCTATTATCGGAGGAACCATCATCAACCACGATCAGCTCAAAATTATCATGGTCTTGAGCCAGCACACTGCGTATTGCCTCGCCTACGTAAGCCGCATAGTTGTAGCACGGGACTATTACCGAGATTAACGGGGCATACTGGGCATCCGCCGAACTCACAGCTCAGCATCCCGCCAGCCTATCTGACTGACATCCCAATTAGCGGAGAATGCCAGCCCATCCGGCCCCCTCAAGCTATCAGCCGTCAGTTCCTTCCACGACTGATTTTTCCAAGCGAGAAAATGCAGGTAGGGAAGTTCAACACCGCTCAACTCACTGTTGGTCAAGCGACCATCACGGAGAAACCATTTCTGTGGCAAGACTCTTTGCCCATTAGCAAGAATCGTAAAAGTGCTGTGTGATTCGATAAACTCACTACGGCGACTCCAGGCATTAAATCGGGCGGCAAATAGTCTGAGGCTTTCAGGCCAATTCTTGTGACGAATAAACAGACGACTGAAGGCACCTTCATCTAACGCTTGATGCGCCGGATCGGCATAACGTTCTCGCCATTGGGGTATCCGCATAAAAGCTTCGCGCATGATGACGGTATTGCGTACGAGGCAAAGGTGCCCCGAAATGCGCCGATGATGCGTGGCGAAAAGATCTTTGGTGGCCAAGCGCTCAGCGGTAAAATACCCGCGCAGGTCACCATATATGACATCTATATCACCGAAGGCCCAAAAATCTACTTCACCCAGCTGATCAGCGTGAATGTAGCCAAGTGCAGGCTTGATATCACAGAGCTTATATGGACGCTCCGGATAAAAATCAATTCCTAGGCGTGCAGAGACCAGTTCGCAATAAGCCCTGTAGCTCATTTCAATGAAGCGAACATTGTCTGGAGGATTGTCAGGTATCCCGCAATCAGTGAAAAACAGCCACTCAATAGTTGGGTTTCGCCGGCAGCTTTCAAGATAAAAAGCCATCCAGAAAGGCCAACTTCCAAAATAGGGTATAACAAAACGAATGCTCGGCTGGATTGCTATTGCTGTGTTCATAAGCCAGGGTCTATTTGAGATTGAGTAAAGCGGGTAGAGACCAGAAGCGCTTTCTGGCTGCTGCGTCGGAGAAACGCTGGACTAGTATATCAGCTGCGAGTTGCCGTTGCTTATGGAGGGAGGAAGGCTCATTGCTCGCGGCAGTGACAAGACAGCGGGCCAACGCTTGTGCATCACCCAAGGAGAACAATTGGCCATGCTCCGATACCACCTCCGGCCCGCCCCCACAATCGCTACAGATTATCGGTACGTCTGCGGCCATGGCCTCAAGCAACACCATACCGAAGGGCTCATGATCAGAGGTTAAAGCGAACACATCAAAAGCCTTGAAAGTATTCCGCGCATCCGGAACCTGACCCAAAAAAAGTACCCTATCTGCTACCTGCAGGGTGCCAGCGAGTCTCTTGAGCGACGCCTCAAGACGCCCTTTCCCGATGATCACCAGTAGACTTTTCTCCGGCAAGTCAGGCAGTGCCAGGGCAAACCCCTTCAGCAAAGTCGTCTGGTCCTTGTCCGGATGCAGCCTTCCGACATTGCCTACAACCCAGGCATCTTCCGCCAGGCCTAGTGTTCGCCGGGCCTCGGTACGGTCCATTTGTGCATTGCGCACGGCCTCAACATCAATCCTGTTGTATAACGTTTGGATACGCTCATGCGGCCAGTCTGGAAGGCAGTTACGGATGTCATCCCTCACCGCGTCCGAAACCCCAATTAGATGCAGGCGGTTACGAAAGGCCCGAGCGAACAGTCTACGACCTGATCGATCAAAATCGCCAAAAGCATGATGAACGCCGATTACCGGTAGATCCGTAGCCAAGCAAGCGATATAGGTTGGCTTGGAGCGGTGAGCAATGCAAAAGCTGAAGTCTCGCGCCCGGGCTATCTGACGAAACTCGCGAATCGCCTTGATCTTCAAGCCGCGAATAGCGGAAGAACTGTACTCCATGAAAATGACTTCCGCAGACTGGCATTTTTCCGCTACCCGCGGATCTTTTTTACCGGTCAGGAACACTGTAGTGACCTGGTAGCCTGTTCCGTCAAACAGCGCAGCATATTGCCGCGCGCAGTCCAGGAAAGGGCCGTCATAGCCATGGCAGAACTGCAGAACGCGACCTGCAGTGGAGCTTTTCATCACATCAGTCATGCCTTCACCACCAACACATCCTCCATGACCAGATACTGCAAATCCGAGCTAAAAAACATATCTAACGCCTCTTTCGGTGAACAGGCCATCGGTTCTCCATCAGGATTCAGCGAAGTACTAAGCAGTACGCCATTACCCGTAAGGCGCTCCATATGGATCATCAGATCATAGTAGCGCGGGTTATGTTCCCGCTTAAGCACCTGGATCCGTGCAGTGTTGTCTTCACGGACAATTTCAGCTACACGGCGCTTATATTTATCTTTCACATCGAAGGCAAAATTCATAAAGGTCGATGGATGATCTATCTCCAGCATTTGCGTAGCAGCAGTATCCAGCATCGACGAATTGAATGGACGCCAGGGCACGCAAACCTTGAGCTGCGACTTGATTCGCTCAACAACACCCACGACGCTGGGACAGCCAAGTATCGAGCGATTACCCATCGCGTGCGGTCCGAACTCCATGCGCCCCTGAAACCACGCGACCGGATGACCCTCAGCCAGAATATCGGCGATATATTCGGGAGCATCTTCAATCAACTGCCATTGTGGCTTATCCAGATGGCTAACGCAGGCCGCGATGACATCCTCGTTAGAGTAGTTAGGGCCCAGGTAGACATTTTCCATTTTCTCAACAGGCACGCCTTGCTGTTCGGAGATATACGCAGCAGCGCCCACTGAAACTCCCGCCTCGCCGAAGGCAGGCTGCACGAATAACTCCTGGACCTCGGGGCGCGCGATGATGCGCTGGTTGAGTTTGAGGTTCATTGAACAGCTACCAGCAAAAGCAATTTTTCCGGTCTCGCGCAGAATGTCGCCGAGGTAGTAATCCATCATCTCCAGCGCCAACTTCTCAACTAAAGCCTGCATGCTCGCGGCGTAATCAACATAGGGCGCTTCAGCGGCAGTCTCTTCTGGTCTGGGCCCCAGCCACTCGACCAACTTTGACGAGAAGGAGTAATACTTGCCCTCCTCCTTATAACGACGCGAGCCAACAACATTGACATAATCCGTATTGATGATCAGCTCGCCGTTCTCGAACCGCGCCAACCTGGAAAAATCATACCTGGTCGCGTCCCCATAGGCGGCCATGCTCATGGCTGATAATTGGCCATCAAGCTTATCAAAACCCAAATACTCGCTCAGTGCAGCGTAAAGAGCACCGAGGGATTCAGGCGCATAGAATTCCTTGATGATGTGAATTTTTCCGCGCTCGCCATAGCCGAAAAAAGTCGTGGCATATTCCTCGTTGTCGCCGATGCACAGGATTGCTGTCTTTTCCTTGAAACCCGAGCAGTAATAGGCGCTCGAGGCAGCGGCCAGTTGGTGCTCTACCGGCTGAAGACGCACCGTTCCAACGTCGAACCCTAGTTGCTCAAGACACCAGAGGATCTTCCTGCGAAAACGCTTGAAGCGGCGGTTACCCATCAAAATCGCATCTAGCGAATGATCAGGGGCATACCAATGATGCCTGGCGTAATGCCAGCGGGCCTTGCCGAATATGCTGATGGGGGCGTATGCAATGGTGACAATATCGACGTTAGAAGGGGCGATTCCTGCCTGTTCAAGACAAAATTTTGCAGATTCGTAAGGTATGCGATTCCTGGCATGTTTGGCGCGCACAAAACGTTCTTCCTCGGCTGCCGCGATCAACTTTCCGCCGACATACAGGGCGGCAGCAGAATCGTGGCCAAGCGCGCCAGAGAGCCCAAGAATAGTCAGCGCCACTGGTCTGCCTCTTGACTGATGAAACCGAGCCACATAGCCCCGGCTGGGAGGTTCAAAACCAGGACCAAGTCGATCTGGCTAGCATTCAACATTAACGCGCGGTGACTAGTATAACCCTTCCAATGCAGATGTCCGAACAGCGACCGCTGCAACAACATGCCAGGAATACCGATCGAACGGCAGCATCAGGAAATAGACTCATGCAGACGGGTATGGACCTCTGCAAGCGACAGACGGGGCACAATTGACGCGGGCAAGCGACTATTCTCGGAGAGATTAAACACCTCGAAACGACCGGGCATGACAATCCTTTCCGCCATCAGACGAAAGCTAGGGAGAATATAATCGTCATAGTCCTTGTCGAGCGTACTGGGCAAGGCGCTGTCGCCCTTTTCATAGAAGCGGCCGAATGAGGGGTTAAGATCGACACCGAGCAAAAAAACTTCACTGAACCCAAGGTGGCAAGCCAATTGCAAGCCCGCCAAGGGGATGGTACGAGAGCCAAAATACCCTTTACTCATGTTGGTACTAAATCCCACTCGATTAGGTTTCGCGTGCAGCAGAGAAAAATAGCTGTGCAAATCCGGGTCATTCCGTATCGACCAGGCAAAGCGTTTATCGGGGATAATTGCTCGGCGATTACGGCGATTTAAGCGTGACATGAGATACAGATGTTTCGCCTCCAGGGAGTGTGGGGCCACTAGGCTTAGCTGTTCATAGCAATCAGCCGTCATCGCTGTACGCTGGGCCTGACTAACGCCCTTAGCAGCGAGTTCAGGCCTCCCTTCGACGAAACTGGGATCATCGCAAAGGTAAAAATAAGGTGTTATCCCATCGGTCTCGCATTTAAGAATCGAACCATTCATCGCGATAACCGGAATGTTCGGAAACTCTTTTAACGGAAACTCCGCTGCCGAAGGGCCCGAAGCGAGAATAAACACCGGACCGCTCTCACTTTGAAAGTTGTGTTCAAACGAGTCAAATACCAAACCAATCGCCTCTAATCTGCTTTACTCGATAACTGCTGGCCTGGCGGACTGACTGGAAGCGTCACTTTTACAGGCTAGCTGTTAATTCGACTGGAAATACTCCGGATGGTTGCAAGCTGCAGACCATCCTCACGCTGCCCATAAATAATACATGATCCACAACTCCCCCGTGCTGACTCTCTGCGCACGAGATCGGCCGCCATGGTGATTCAATCCTGTTGCGCCCATCCCGAAGCAAAGGCTTTTTCGCTCCGACGCTTGATGGTTCCTCTGTTCCGACCAAGCAGGATATACTCGCTTTTTAAGATACCGATATAAAAATGGGATTTTACTCTTGAGCCTTGGAAGTCAGTTTCGGAAGTACAAAACACGTTTTAAAACTCGTCTACAGGGCGAGATGAGGTATTTTTTTTACAAAACCATTTACAAAAATCCAGCCCGTCCTACCAAAGAGCTGTTGATCGATATTGCTGATATCAACATGGTCATTGACGATAGATCACTTGCAAAACAACATCCATCGTATAGAAAAATCTACAAGACAGTTAATACGGTAATAGAGGGTGAGTTTTGGAATCATGCCAAACCTGTCAATGGCAAGAATGTGAAGCTTATTGGGTTCCGCGAACATTTTGTTCTGGGAGTTGAGTGGGAGGAAACCACTCTTTTCAAGCAGTATGAGCAGGAGCTGCAGGAAAAACCCAATGTTCAGGGCTGCCGAGATATGCATGAGCTTATTAGGTTATACGAAGAAAAGTATGATGTTCTATATCACCAGCTGGCATTAGAGGGGATCAAGTCCGCGCGCCATAACGTCGATATAGAGCCAATATATATTTACATACATGGGGATGGACGCTTTGTTTACACATCGGGCGGCAATCATAGACTTAATATGGCAAAGGTGCTGGGCCTGAAAAGTGTTCCCGTATTTGTCCGTGGGCGGCATGTTGAGTGGCAACGAATTCGTGATGAATACCAGACGTTAGGCCTGGCAGCTTTCAAACAGAAATATCCCTCGCTTGCAGAGCATCCCGATCTTCAACCCTAGCCATGAGTCTAATGGAACCTTTCCCTGGCGCCTGATCTCCCTCCCTGGGCTTACTGGAGTTTTTTTCAAAACCGCAGGTTCCACTGGAATTACTCCCGAGGGCGAATGTCATAGGCTATTCTCACTCTTCGCGGAATTACCACATGGACAGCAATCCAACCGCTCTTACCATTAGTACGGTGTTTGATCAGGGCCATATCAAGCTACAAGCCGATTGCTTCGAGATTGACTTCAAGGTGCAAGGGCGTGAGGACTTTACCGGCATCAGCAATACATTTGCACTGTGGATATGCTTACCGATCGCCATGAGCATGAATCGCGATTTGCATATTCTCGG
The DNA here is from genome assembly GCF_008365385.1 of Halopseudomonas laoshanensis. Taxonomy (GTDB): domain Bacteria; phylum Pseudomonadota; class Gammaproteobacteria; order Pseudomonadales; family Pseudomonadaceae; genus Halopseudomonas; species Halopseudomonas laoshanensis. The sequence continues at coordinate 388,086 of NZ_QOVF01000002.1, forward strand.
CCAGGTAAGTCCTACCGCGCTGGCAAACGCCAAAAAGCTCATCGAAATCTGGTTTACCTGGCGACCAGGTTTATTTCACTTCATCAATGTAACTGCCGAACATGTTCTGGAGACCACCTACGCTCGACAGGAAGGTGAACTGATGCTCTATTCCGGGGGTGCGGACTCGACTTATGCGCTGCTTACCCACTATGTTCAGCGAGGCATCAAGGTGGCAGCCCTGACCATTCAAGGCATGGACTACGATGCAGAAGATGTAGCTCGTTTCAACGCCCTCTTGGCCAAGACCCGGCCGCTTCGTGATCTGGCGATCAATGAGCATTACACCATTACGTCCAACGCTGCAAAGGTCATGGCTCGCCACGGTATACACGGCGATTGCGGCCACGGATTCCAGTTGTTCAGTTCGCTGTTTCTTTTTGAAGACAGGTATCGCAGCGGCAGTATCGCAGCCGACTGCACAAGGCAGATCGAGATGCTGATCTCCCCTTGGGGTACGAGCTCGCTGACCAACCCGCTGTTTGCCAGCAGCCAGTTTCACATCAACACCCTCGACCTTGACTTGGGGCGTCCGGAAAAGCTGGCCGCGTTAAGCGGCAACGAAATGGCGCTGCGCTGCGTGAGCTTCTGCAAAAAGCGCGAGATCCGCCCAGAGAATTGCGGCGTTTGCTCCAAATGCAGCCGCAGCAAAGCGATGTTTCTTGCAGAAACCGGCAAGATACCCAATATGTTTCTCGATAACAGTTTCAGTGAAGATATGCTTCTGGATATTGATTTGAGCAATAGGGGAGAACGGGGGTCAGCCATGGACCTGCTTAGCTCAGCCGCGCGCAATGGCCGGTTATCGCTCTTTCCCAAGCTCACTGCCCGGCTCTGCGCCAAACCCGCGCGCAAACCCTGGTTAGCGCGTCAAAAAGCCCGGTGGGCAAAGCGAATCAAAAAGCTCAATAAAGGCTGAGCTGGCATCACTGCTTCTGTACCTCTCCGGCTAAACCGGCGATAGCAGCAAACATCCGCCGGGAGGCTGCGAGCGAGCCCGCAAGAAACGCTTCCAGATTTGCCCTTTCCGTCTCGCTATAGAGCAGCGAGGGTAATCTGGAAATACCCTCCGCATAGCTGTCGCAAAGGCGTCCAGATAGCCCCGCCTGTGTTAGCAAACCTTCTATTTTGTGGGTATTGGAGCCGAGAGCCATAAAGGGAGTGCCGGTTATCATGCACAGCGTCACCATGTGGAAACGTCCGGTTACTACGCCCTCGGCAGCGCTGATGGTATTGAGGAACTCCGCGGTGGATTGAACGGAGTACCGCCAACGCAGCCGACCCAACCCCTTGGACGTTGAAGCATCAAGGCGGCCCAGCCGGCTGCTCAACTTGTGGCGCCACATCTTGCTATTGGCCTTCAAGCTCTTGAAAAAGTACCGGCGTTCATTTCCCAGCCGCAAAGGTGGAACAGTACGAATGCTCAGGTAACGAATATCCTTGTCGCCTGGTAGCTGATTTAACGTCTGCCACAACTGTTGCTGAACCGGCTTCATTACGCTGCCGTTGATGATTAGCCCATGACGGGGAGTGCCAGCTATTTCAGGACGAAATGTCAGCGTCAAGTCTGGTACCACTTCAGCCGCAACCCCCGACTGGTCCAGCTCCGCTCTGCTCAGGTGATCCCGAACGTAAATCTGGGAAAAATCACCGGCGAACTCGGTCAACTGCTGATTGTTTTGCCACACCGAGTTGATCAACACGCAGGGTATTCCCAGCTTGCTGCAATGCCGCGCCAAGCGTCCCAGCATCAAGGCTGCCGGCGCATCGTCATGCATCGTGCCTTCGCCATTGACGATACACACGTCAGCGTTGGCTATACGCTCCAGTAAAGACCGGTCTTGAGACCAATCGTGGCGCACGGGTGAAGCAGCAACGATATGAATGCCCGCCTCTGCCGCCAAGGCCCGAATCTGCCTCACAACCAGTTGGCAGCCGTGATGGTCATCATAGGACGTGTCATTGAACAATATTGCCTGCAGCAAGAATCAGCTCCTTGAGAGATGGCTGACGAAGATTTCCGACATCATAGCTCAGTTGGCAAAAAATGATGCCGGCCGACAAGGGTCGGTTCAGGGCAAGTTTACGTCCAGCCACAGCGCCAAGGGGCTGCTGGCTGGCCAATTACGCAGCAAACGTGCACGGTCTACACACCATGCCTTTTGCCATGCGGCGTGACTACCGTGGGCCTGCATGCCATCGAGGTCGATCAGCCAAACCTGTCCGGCGTGCCAAAGCAGATTGGTCGCTTTGAAGTCCCCATGGCTGATGCGCGCACCAGCCAGTTGCCGGAGCAGCGCCAGCAGTGCCTCGCCCTGTTCCTCGGAAGGTTCAGCGTGACCATCATTACCAAACAGCTCGAGCAAATTCTGGCCCGGACAATATTCACAGATCAACCACGCCCGCCGGCGCAGAGGCCCAAAACGGCTCTCGATCATGGCCAGCGGCGCGGGCGTGGCAATGTTCAAAAACCGCAGACGCTGGGCAGCAAGCCAGGAGTGCCAGGCGCGGCTGGGGCGCCAAAAGCGGGTTAACCAGTGACCCATGCCTTTGATGTTGTACCGCTTGATCACCAGTTCATGCTGGTTCGTACTGACCCGGGTGACGCTGCTGCTGCCCCCGTCCTTGAGCGTAGGTACAGCCTTGAAAGCGGCGTCGGGCTGCTCAATCAAGTCATGCAAATCATCAGCTTGCTGCCTCACCACTACAGAAAAACGCCACCAATTACGCCTGACCATGAACTGCGTACAGTCACGTAAAGCCTTGCTAAGCCAATCTGACAGCCGCTCGGTCCTGACCTTGCGGACCTGACTAGCGAGCCGATCCGGATTGATGGCCAACGGGTTGACCTTGAGATAGTCAATCAGCAGCAACTCAACCAGTTGATCCCATTGGGCATCAAGCTGCGCAAAGAAAATCGCCAGATTATCTTCTGCCTGCTCTGACGTCAGCGGCTGGCCAGGGCTTACAGTGTCAATAGCGTCACCGTCGATGACATACAAACGTTCACCCTGCAGCAGGAAGTTGCCCATATGCAGGTCCGTTTGCGCCAAGCCCTGGGCATGCAACTGGCCAATACTCTCCAGCGCCTGACCTAGCAAAGCTATGGCCGTCGGCTCCCCTGGGTATACCTCAGTCAGGCTATCCCACCGTTGCTGCAAGGTGGCGGCATCATCCAGAAATGCCGTGCAAATGAAGTACCCGCCATGGTCCAACGCGCCGGAAGCAATAATGCCTGGCGAGGCGATCTGCACCTGTTGAAGGGATATCAAACCGTCCAGTTCGCGCTGCCAGTGCTTTCTCGCGCGGCTGGAGACAAACACTTTGACCAGCACTTTTTGGCCGTCCAGCATGCCTGAACCAACCAGCCGCCGGCCCGGCACTATGCGTAACCAGCGTTCAACATAAAGTTGACCGGCAGAACTGGCAATTTCAACCGGCACCGGTGGCTCACGCCCGCTTGTTTTCAAACTTTCAATATTGATCAGCATGGGCTCTGCGCCTTGCGCCTGACTCGCGTTCCGATCAGCTCAAGCGAACGGCGCGCCTCGGTGTCCACCCGCGACTTGCCCATATAGGCCAGAAAGAACCTCAGCTTCTGCCCGGGCGTAGCGACATAGCTTTCCCTGAGCAGGCTTTTCAAGTCGCGGATTCTGTCCTGTTGCCCCAGCCACGCAGGCCTGGTTTCGACCAGGTCGATCAACCGGGCACCAGCACCATCCCCATCAAGCTTGAGAAAGATATGCTTGGGATAGAGGTTGTTATGCATTCTGCCGGCATTGTGCAACGCCCTGATCAAGGCAGCAGCGGCCAGGATCAGGTCCTGTCGGTCACGCCAATCGAGATCTCGCCACTGTTCGTACCAATAGGTAAGCGGCTTGTACACATCCAGCGCGCGGGTCAGCAATATTGCCTGCTTGTGGCCATTGATGCGGCGCTGGGCGAAAAACGCCGCTTCCGGCGCGGGAATGCCCAGGTGCGCAAAATGCTGAATGGCTCTGAATTCCCGGGCAAAGGTCGGCTCACCAAGGGGGTGCATCAGGCTGCGCGCCAGTTGCTGGTCCTGACGCTTGAGATAGAAGTTTTGCGGCAACCCGTTGACATCTTCCAGTACCAGCCGGATGACACTTTTCCAGCGCTTTTGATCACGCGAGACTGCCATCTGCTCTGCTTCGCGGTAACGCCACAAATCATCAAAGCTGTCGAGACCATGCCTGGCCAGCACGTCCCGGGCATTGACCGCAATGAAATCGGAACGGCTCATTCTCTACCCCGAAAAAAGGCCAGCACAGCGCGGATACGCTTTTTATCACTGGCGTTCAATTGCTTTCTTTCGCTGTAGTCATGATAAAAGCGTAAACGCTGGGAGCGAGTTAATACTCTACTGCCCAATTTATCCAGACAAGCCAGATCCTTGATAACGCGGTACTCGAGCACCGGTCCCCACCAGAAACTGCCGCTAGGACAATCGATCATGAACACGTCCGGATAGGGTTTCTGATCAACCAGAATGTTGCGCCACTTGAGGTCGTTGTGAGCGAAATTCTGATCGTGCATCATGCGCGTGGCGTGGGCCACCTGCCGTGACACATGATTGACCCACACCCGATCACGAAAACGCGAGTCTGCACTCTTCGCAATGTGCGCCAGATCCGAGGTGTTCGCCAGATCCTGCGTAACCAACGCGCCCCGATGGAAGGCGCCATGTCGGCGCTCCATACCAAAGCCGACCACCGTGACGGACGGGATACCCCAGGCATGAAAATTGAGCAGATTTTCCCACTCTGCCTGTATGCGCGGACGGCCTATGTAGCGGCGCAGATTTTTACCGGCACCGGTATAACGTTTGACGTAATAGAAACGCCCGCCCACCCATACTTTGTGCACACTGCTGATATCGTCCTGGGTAATCTGCTCGCCTTCCAGAGCGAATACCCGGTCCAGATCCGCAAACAGCTGCCCGCTGACGCCAGTCGCATACTCGGGATTCAGCGTCCAACCACTCATGCAGCCTCGTCCCTCGCGTACTTACGCTTAAAGCGCTCTTGCAGCCGCGCCGCTTTCTGCTCCAGCATTCGCAGCAAAGCTGCTTCGCTGGCCAAAATTTCGCGCAAAGGACGATCGAAGTAGGTTCGCAAAAACAGCAGTTTATCGCGGCGGGCCAAACCGATACCCAGTGCTGAAAAGTACAGCCCGGCCAGGTCTTTGTCGCGCCAGCGCCGCGGTACGGAAGGTCTGATCTGGGCACGATGCAAATCGATCAGCGACAAACGGAAATTGTCAGGTGTTGGCGGTTGATCGGTATGCAGCAGAAAATGACAGATGTAGCAGTCGCGGTGGTTCACCCCGGCTAAATGCATGCACCGGGTCATGCTGGCGACTTCCTTGATCAAGGCTCTTTTCAGCGCCGGCGCTGGCGGTGACTCCAGCCAGTCGCGACTGTAATCCTCTAGACTGATGGTCGGCGCCAGCTCCTCGGTAATAATGAACGAGTGCCGGTCAGCTGGATTAACGCCACGCTCGCCAAAAGCTACCGCCGTCATGGTTGGCACTCCCGCTTGTGTCAAAGCGGCAATCGCATCCCACTCCTGATCGGCGCCCAGCACCGGGCGCTTGAGGGTGAGCCAGTTCTTCATGATCTCGGCCCAACCCACCCCGCGGTGAATCTTGACGAAATAGCCTTTACCCGCCACCTCCGTACGCAGCGTGCGCCGGGCTTCCAGTTCGCGGAATACCTCGCCCTGCAACTCCTCTACCGCTTGAAAAGCATCGCGCCCAGCCCACAGGCTGGCGAAGGGCTCTGATAACGTCAGGGTCAAACCGGCTCTCCCATTATGACGGCGGCTGCCTTCTCCGGCAGGCTATACAAATCGGCCGTATCAGCAAACGCCAAGGCATTCTCATGCCAGCGACGCCGGACCTGCTCGTCCTGCAAAATCTGCCTGAGCATTTGGTTTAATTGATCCTGCAGGAAAGGGCTGGGCACCACCCGGCCACAATCGGCTTCTTCAATAAAATGAGCGTAGCCGCATACATCGGTGACCAGCACCGGCAAGCCGGCGACCAGCGCTTCCAGCAGCACGGTGCCGGTATTTTCATTGTAAGCCGGATGAATCAGCAGGTCCGCCCCGAGCAGAAAGCGCGGCACGTCGTCACGGCCCTGAAGAAACTCAACCCGATCACTGATTCCAGCCGCGCGTGCCTGGGCCTGAAAGCTCTTGGCATTGTCCTGGCCAATCACCATCAACCGGGTGCGCTCGCGCAACTCCGGAGGTAGCGCAGCCAGCGCGGCAATCGAGCGGTCCAGGCCCTTGGTCTTGAAACCCGAACCCAGCTGCAGCAGCAGCAAATCGCTAGCTGCCAGACCGAATTCGGCGCGAAAAGCAGCTCGCTGCTCCGCCGCATCAGCGGGCGCGCGGCGGTCGGCAGCGATACCGGGAGGCAATAAATGAAAACGCTCCTCGGGTGTCCTGTAATGCTTCATGAACAGCGGCTTTTGCACCTCAGAGATCATCAGAATCTCGGTTCCGACCGCTGGCGAGAACACCGCCCGCTCGTATTCGGCAAAATGCTTATAGCGTCCCCCTAGGCGATACAACGGGCTGCGCAGGGTCTGGGCCTTGTCTTCAAAGCAAGGGTCCGCGGCGTAGTACACATCCAGGCCAGGCATCTTGTTGAATCCAACCAGACGATCCACCGGCCGACCTGCCAGGTCGTTCTTGACCCAGGCGGTAAACTTCTCGTTGCGTTTGTGGTTGGTCCAGGCCTTTACCGGCACAAGCACCACTTCAAAACCCTGAGGAATATCCCCATCCCAGGCCAGTGTATAAACCCGGATTTTATGCCCATGCTCCTGACAGATCCGCGCGATGCGCAGGAAATCTCGCTGCAAACCGCCGTAAGGAAAGTATTTGTACAAGACAAACGCCAGTTGCATCAGACCACCCTCTCTTCAAGCAGCAAGGACTGCAATTGCACATGGACGCGCTGGGGATTCAGCCGGGTAAAACACAGGGGTTGCTCGCGGCGTAGATCAAACTGACGGGCATCCTCCGGTGTCGGCTGATAGTGACAGGTTTTCTGCAGGCAGGGAGCACAGGGGAAATTACTCGGCATATGCACCTGCGAGGCGCCATAGGCCCCGGTGAGAACCGGATTGGTCGGGCCGAAAAGCGATAACGTCGGCACATCCAGAGCCGCGGCAAGGTGTCCGAGGCCAGTATCCACCGCCACACACGCTGACGCCCCGGCGACCATTCGTGCCATGCCTGCCAGAGACAGTTTCGGCAACACCTGCACCCTGTCCAACCCATCGGCAATACGCTCGGCCCGGGCTTTCTCCACAGGGTTACCCCAGGGCAATCGTACATAGAGTCCATCCGCGACGGCCAACTCGGCCAATTTTCGCCAATAGATTTCCGGCCAGTGCTTGCTCTTCCAGGTCGTACCATGAAAAAACAGCAGATAAGGCTGATCGGTGATCTCGCCAGCCAGATACGCGCGATTAAGCCCATAATCGCCAACACCCTCAGCCAATCGATAGCCTAACGCCTGGGCAAACAATTGCCGCACCCGTTCCACTGCGTGCTGCCCCCAGGGCACATCGCAGCTCTGATCATAAAAGCGACTGGCCAATGGCTCACGCGCCGAGGTTTTGTCCAGCCCGACTACCGGGCCCTTGGCGTAACGCGTCAACCAGGCGCTTTTCAGCAGACCTTGGGCGTCAATGATTAGATCGTAGCGGGTGTTACTCAGGCGCTTTTTAAACCGCGCCCACTCGCCATTGCGCCAAGTCTGCAGCGGGTGTTTGCGCCAGCGACGGATCGCCACGGGTATGACTTCGGCTACAGCGGGGTGCCAGGCAGGAATCTCGGCGAATCCCTCTTCCACCACCCAGTCAAACTGAATGCCGGGAATGGCCCTGCGCGCATCAGTCAGGGCTGGCAGGGTATGAATGACATCGCCCATGGACGATGTCTTGATCAGCAGGACGCGCATGCTCAGAGTACCTGCGGATCGGCAAGCGGTTCGCCAACCAGACGATCCAGTGCGTCGATGACCATCTGCGGTCGCAGGTCACGCAAGCAGTTGTAGTGGCCGAAACGGCAGGTACGGTCAAAACAGGGGCTGCATTCCAGACCCAAGCGCACGATTTCGACCTGGCTTGCCAGCGGTGGCGTGAACGCCGGGGAGGTCGAGCCATACACCGCCACCAAGGGCCGGTCCAGCGCGGCAGCGACGTGCATCAAGCCCGAGTCATTACTGACCACCGCACCCGCGCAGGAGAGCAGATCAATCGCTTCGGCCAGAGTGGTCTCACCGGACAGATTCACCGATTCTTCCCGCAGGCCAGGAATCAGTTGCTGACGAATATCCTCACCACCTGGATGATCTTTTTTGGAGCCAAACAACCACACCTGCCAACCCTGACGAATCTTCTGATCCGCGACTTTGGCGTAGTGTTCGGCAGGCCATCGCTTTGATTCGCCAAACTCGGCGCCGGGGCAAAGCGCCAATACCGGACGGTCAAGTTCCAGGCCGAATCGCGCCAGCGCCGCATCGCGGGTGCCAGGATCGATTTGCAAACCCGGCCGCGGATAGGGCTGTTGCAGCTGATGACCGGGCTCATAGGCCAGCGCCATAAAGCGCTCGATCATCAGCGGCAGGCGCTCTTTATCCAATACGCGCAGGTCGTTGAGCAGCCCGTAACGCATCTCTCCGCGCCAGCCAGTGCGCAAAGGGATATCGGCAAAGTAGGGAACCAGAGCAGACTTCAAGGAGTTGGGTAGCAAAATAGCCTGATCATAGCGACCGGTCAGACTCTTGCCGATCCGCCGACGCACGGCAATATCCAGAACGCCGTGCCCCAACGGAAAACTTAGCGCCTGGCGCACCTCGGGCATGCGCTCAAGAATTGGCCGGCTCCAGTCCGGTGCCAGTACATCTATCTGACATTCCGCGCCATGGCGCTGCTTCAGGCAGGCGAACAGCGTCTGCGCCATCACCATGTCGCCAACCCAACTGGGACCTACAATCAGAATATTCATAAGGGCAGCTTCAAGCCACAAGCGTCAAGCTGCAAGTCGAAAAGCAGTTCCTGACTGCTCGCCGCTTGCAGCTTGTCGCCTGCCACTTATTTAACCAGCGTGCGCCATTCGGCATGTGCGCCGCTCTGACCGGTGACCAGGTCAAAATAGGCTTTCTGCAATTTCTCGGTGACAGGGCCGCGGCGGCCTTCACCGATCTGGCGGTTGTCCAGTTCACGGATCGGCGTCACTTCGGCGGCGGTGCCGGTGAAGAAGGCTTCGTCGGCAATATAGACTTCGTCACGCGTCAGGCGCTTCTCGACGATCGGAATATTGAATTCCGCCGCCAATGCCAACACCGTGCCACGGGTAATACCGTTCAGGCAGGCAGTCACTTCGGGGGTATAGATCACGCCATTCTTGACGATAAACACGTTCTCGCCCGAACCTTCGGCCACATAGCCTTCCGGATCCAGAAGCAAGGCCTCATCGGCACCAGCGGAAACCGCTTCCTGCAATGCCAGCATGGAGTTCATGTAAGCGCCGCTGGCCTTGGCCCGGGTCATGGTGATGTTGACGTGGTGACGGGTAAAGGAGCTGGTGCGGATCTTGATGCCACGCTCCAGTGCTTCTTCGCCCATATAGGCACCCCAGTGCCAGGCAGCAATGGCCACATGTACTTTGAGGTTGTCGGCACGAATACCCATACCTTCGGAACCGTAGAACACCAGCGGACGAATGTAGGCTGTTTCAAGATTGTTCTGGGCTACGACGGCGCGCTGCGCTTCGTTGAGTTGTTCCTTGGTAAAGGGAATCTTCATGCCCATGATATGCGCCGAGTCGAACAGACGGTCGGTATGCGCATCCAGACGGAAGATCGCCGTGCCGTCGGGAGTATTGTAGGCTCGCACACCTTCAAACACGGCCATGCCGTAGTGCAGGGAATGCGTCAGCACGTGCACATTGGCATCACGCCACGGCAGCATTTCACCATCAAACCAGATAACACCATCACGATCGGCCATCGACATTGCAGCCCGCTCCATCTAATTGGTTGTTCTTAACTCGATTATGTCCGGCCCGGACCTGTGCTGTCGCCGCACCCGGGAAACGCCCGGGCATGGCGTGTCATTCCGGCAGCCACTGCTGCCACAGACTGATGACGCCACGACGGAAATCTTGAAACTGGTCGCCACTCACTTTGCCCGGCTGCTTCTGCAGTGCCAGGCGATGGGCTGCGGCGCGGTAGGCTTTGTAAGCCTCCTGCAAACGCTGCACGTCTTCGCCGGAGATCAATCCGGCATCACGCAGCCCGTCTAGAATTCTGATGTTATCGGTATAACGCAGTAACTCGGGGTACCGGCACGACCAGGCCAGAACGGCATATTGCACCATAAATTCGATATCAACGATACCTCCGGCGTCCTGCTTCAGATCAAACAACGCCTCTGCCGTGAACGCAGACGGATCAGAACCAGCCCGCGTGGCCTTGGTACCCAGGTTGTCGCGCATTTTCTGACGCATGCCGCCCACGTCCTCGCGCAACTTGGCTTCATCCCGCTGGCGGCTCAACACCTCCATCCGCAAGTCCTGGAAACGATGACTCAAGCGCTTGCAGCCGGCCAATACACGCGCGCGTACCAGCGCCTGATGCTCCCAGGTCCAGGCCTCTTCACGCTGATAGCGGGCGAAGGACTGCAGCGAGCTGACCAGCAACCCGGACTCACCGGAAGGGCGCAGGCGCATATCAACGTCATACAGCGCTCCGGACGTGGTCTGGGTGTTGAGCATATGAATAATGCGTTGTCCCAGGCGAGTGAAAAACCGGCTGCCTTCTATTGGCTTGGCACCGTCTGTTTCCGCATCCGCATCACCATCGTGAATAAACACCAGGTCCAGGTCGGAGCCGTGACCAAGTTCTATACCCCCGACCTTGCCATAGCCGAGAATGACAAAGTCCATTTCACACAAACTGCCATCAGCACGCTTGGGGAAGCCATGGCGCTGGGTCATTTCCCTCCAGGCCAGTTGCAAGACCTGTTGGAGAATAGCTTCGGCAATCCAGGTCAGATAATCGCTGACCTTCATCAACGGCAAAGTGCCGGCAATCTCGGAGGCGGCGACGCGCAGCACGTGGGCACGGCGAAAATAGCGCAGCACTTCCATCTGCTGCTCCAGGTCATCTTCGGCGATACGCATCAGTTGCTGACGCAATTCGTCAACCAGCTCGTCCGTCTCCGGCGGACGGTAAAGCCGCCCGGCGTTCAGCAGCTCATCGAGCACCACCGGATAGCGGGTGATCTGCTCGGCGATCCATGGGCTGGCTGAACACAGCACCAATAACTCACGCAACGCACTGGGGTTTTCTGTCAGCAATAGCAGATAGGCTGAGCGTCGCGCCACCGCCTCTACCAGCGGCATGACCCGTTCCAGCGCCAGGTCTGCATCGTCCTGTTCTGTCGCCATGCCCAGCAGACGCGGCATGAACACATCCAGCCGCTCTCGCCCCAAACGCTGCATGGAGCGAACCCGACCGGATTCCTGCAAGCCCTGCAGCAACCGCAACGCTTCCTCAGGCTTTTTGAATCCACCCTCACTGAGCTGTTCTATGCGCTGCTGCGCATCCAGCGACCCTTCCCAGACCGGCATCCATTCCGAATGCAGCGGCAGCTCTTCGTCATGCTCATCATCTGGGTCGGCTATCACGTCGGCAAAATGCCGCGCGATCCGCGCACGCTGGCTATGCAGTGCTTGCCGGAAGGCATCCCAATGATCAAAGCCCATGATGTAGGCAATACGCTGTTGGCTCTGTGCGTCGGTGGGTAGCATCTGGGTCTGCCGATCATCCAGCGCCTGCAGCGCATGTTCGGTGTCGCGCAGGAACAGGTACGCGCCTTTCAGCTCATCCACGGCCTCATCCGGCAGATAGCTGTTGGTGGCCAGCATGTCCAGTACTGACAGAATTGGCCGCTGCTGCAAGCTGCGGTCTCGCCCGCCATGGATCAGTTGAAATGCCTGGCCGATAAACTCGACCTCACGAATACCGCCCGACCCCAGCTTGACGTTGTCTTGCAGGCCCTTGCGCTGTACTTCCCGCTGGATCATCAGTTTGAGACTGCGCAGCGCCTCAATCGCGGCGAAATCCAGATAACGGCGATAAACGAACGGCTTGAGCATCGCCAGCAGTTCGGCGCCCGCGGCCTGATCGCCAGCCACCACGCGGGCCTTGATCATGGCATAGCGCTCCCAATCGCGTCCCTGGCTCTGGTAGTACTGCTCCAGCGCATCAAAGCTGAACACCAGCGCCCCGCTATCACCGTATGGGCGCAGGCGCATGTCGACACGAAAGACAAAGCCATCGACGGTAATCGCATCCAGCGCCTTGATCAGGCGTTGGCCGAGGCGGATAAAAAACTCCTGGTTCGATAAGCTGCGCCGACCACCCTGGGTTTCGCCTGCCTCGGGGTAGGCGAAGATCAGGTCAATATCAGATGACAGATTCAATTCCTGAGCACCCAGCTTACCCATGCCCAGTACTACCATATGCTGTGCCTGACCGTCCGCCCCGGACGGCGTGCCCAGCGTCGCGCAGGCCTGGGTATACAACCATTGATAGGCCAGTTCGATACAGCTGTCAGCCATGTCCGACAGATCGCGGGTAGTCTCGGCGGTGGCCGCCATGCGCGTCACATCGCGCCAGATAATCCGCACCTGTTGCTGCTGACGAAACCGCCGCAATGCTTGCGCAAGCTGTTCCTCATCCTCAACCGCGGCCAGGACTGCACTCAGCATACGACTCATGTCGCCTTTCTCCAGGGTGCGCCATAGCAGATCATCGTCCACCAGGCGCCAAGCCATGTGTGGATCCCGGCGAAGCTGTTCGGCGACAAAATCACTGCCGGCGAGAACCGAATCGAGGCTACTGAGAAACTGCTCGCCCAACTCGGGCACCCGGCTAGCCAGATCGGCATGGGCGACGGCAGCCTGCCACTGGTCTCGATGGTGTTGCACCATAGACTGCAGGGACTCGGGCAATGGCAGAGGCGGAGAAAAAGGCATGGTCTATCCTGTAGGGATTGCAATGCCGCAGCTTGCCACGCCTGAGACCTGCGTAAAAGTCCACAAGGCAAGAACATGCTGGCGAATATGTAGCATAACTACATAAATCTTTACAAAAGGATGGATTAAACCTATTTTTTGTAGCTAAACTACAAGAACCGCATTTCACACCCCATTCGTTGTCACAGGCTATCAAGTCCCGCACAGCGAATTAGGCCCACAAGGTCTGGAGAACTGACGCATGAAGCAAAACGATATCGATCCACTGCAAACGCAGGAATGGCTGGATTCGCTGGAATCCGTACTGGACAACGAAGGTGAGGACCGCGCGCATTATTTGATGACGCGCCTGGGCGAGCTGGCAAGCCGCAGTGGCACACCACTGCCCTACGCGATCACCACACCCTACCGCAACACCATCCCGGTTACCCACGAATCCCGTATGCCCGGCGACCTCTTTATGGAGCGGCGGATTCGCTCGATGGTGCGCTGGAATGCTCTGGCGATGGTCATGCGCACCAACCAGCAGGATCCGGACCTGGGCGGCCATATCTCCACCTTCGCTTCCAGCGCTACTTTGTACGATATCGGTTTCAACTACTTCTTCAAGGCGCCAACCGAAGAGCACGGCGGCGATCTGGTATTTTTCCAGGGTCATGCCTCTCCCGGCATTTACGCCCGCGCCTTCCTCGAAGGCCGCATCAGTGAAGACCAGCTCGACAACTTCCGTCAGGAAACTGGTGGCGAAGGTTTGTCGTCCTATCCCCACCCCTGGCTGATGCCCGATTTCTGGCAGTTCCCGACGGTATCCATGGGTCTGGGCCCGATCCAGGCTATCTACCAGGCGCGCTTTATGAAGTACCTGGAGCATCGTGGCTTTATCGAGCCCGGCAAGCAGAAGGTCTGGTGCTTTGTCGGTGACGGCGAGACAGATGAACCCGAATCTCTGGGCGCCATTTCCCTGGCCGGTCGCGAGAAGCTCGACAACCTGATCTTCGTCATCAACTGCAACCTGCAGCGTCTGGACGGGCCGGTACGCGGCAACGGCAAAATCATTCAGGAATTGGAAGGCAGCTTCCGCGGCGCCGACTGGAATGTGATCAAGGTGATCTGGGGCCGCATGTGGGATCCGCTGTTTGCCCAGGACCACGACGGCCTGCTGCAGCAACGCATGGAAGAAGCCATCGACGGCGACTACCAGAACTACAAGGCCAACGACGGCGCCTATGTGCGCGAGCACTTCTTTGGCACCCGCCCGGAACTCAAGGAGATGGTCAAGGATCTCTCCGACGAGGAAATCTGGAAGCTCAACCGTGGCGGCCACGACCCCTACAAGGTGTATGCGGCCTATCACGAGGCGGTCAATCACAAGGACCAGCCCACCGTTATTCTGGCCAAGACCATCAAGGGCTATGGCACCGGCACCGGTCAAGGGCAGAACACCGCGCACAACACCAAGAAAGTCGATATCGAGAGCCTGAAGAAATTCCGCGATCGCTTCGATATTCCGGTCAACGATAAAGACCTGGAGAAGCTACCCTTCTTCAAGCCTGAAGAAGGCAGTGCCGAATACAAGTACCTGCATTCGCGCCGGGAAAAGCTCGGCGGCTACATGCCCCAGCGCCGCACCGAAAGCTTCAAGGTGCCGGTGCCACCGCTGGACACGCTCAAGGCCATTCTTGATGGCAGCGGCGACCGCGAGATTTCCACCACCATGGCCTTTGTGCGGATCATCTCGCAGTTGGTCAAGGACAAGGAACTCGGCTCACGCATCGTGCCCATCGTGCCCGACGAGGCGCGTACCTTTGGTATGGAAGGCATGTTCCGCCAGCTCGGCATTTACTCCTCGGTCGGCCAGTTGTACGAGCCCGTGGATAAAGATCAGGTGATGTTCTACCGCGAGGACAAGAAAGGTCAGATCCTCGAGGAAGGCATCAACGAAGCCGGCGCCATGTCCAGCTGGATCGCCGCCGCAACGGCCTATAGCACCTATAACCAACCCATGCTGCCGTTCTACATATTCTATTCGATGTTCGGTTTCCAGCGTATCGGCGATCTGGCCTGGGCCGCTGGCGATAGCCGCGCCAAGGGCTTCCTGATCGGCGGCACGGCAGGACGCACCACGTTAAACGGTGAAGGTCTGCAGCACGAGGACGGCCACAGCCATATTCTTGCCTCGACCATTCCCAACTGCCGCAGCTATGACCCGACTTATGGCTACGAGCTGGCGGTGATCATCCGCGAAGGTGCACGGCGGATGATGGAAGAGCAGGAAAACGTTTACTACTACCTGACCGTAATGAACGAAGCCTATGTGCAGCCACCCATGCCCAAGGGCAAGGACGTGGAAGAAGGCATCATGCGCGGTATGTACTTGCTCGAAGGCGCCAGCAAGCCTGGCAAGCTGCACGTTCAGTTGATGGGCAGCGGAACGATTTTGCGTGAAGTGCGCGAAGCCGCGAAGATCCTCAAGGAGGACTTCGATGTGACCTCCGACATCTGGAGCGTCACCAGCTTCAACGAGCTACGCCGCGACGGCCTGGATGTAGAGCGCTGGAACCGTCTGCACCCGACCAAGAAGCCGCGTCAGAGCTTTGTTGAACAGAGTCTGGCCAAGCACACAGGTCCGGTAATCGCCTCGACCGATTATATGAAGCTGTTTGCCGAGCAGATTCGTCAGTGGGTACCGGGTAACTTCAAGGTGCTGGGCACCGATGGATTTGGTCGCAGCGACAGCCGCCGCAAACTGCGCCACTTCTTTGAAGTGGACCGCTACTGGGTAGCCTACTCCGCGCTGTCCGCGCTGGTGGAATCCGGCGATCTGAAACCCAAGGTATTGACCGACGCGCTCAAGACCTTTGGTATTGATCCCGAGAAAACCAACCCACTGGATTGCTGAGGAGCACGGTATGAGTGAACTGATCAAAGTACCCGGCATCGGCGACGGTGAAGGCGAAGTTATCGAGATACTGGTCAAGGTCGGCGACAAGGTCGAGGCAGAACAGAGCCTGGTGACCCTGGAATCCGACAAGGCCAGCATGGAAATCCCCTGCCCCAAGGCCGGTACCATCAAGTCGATCAAAGTCAAGATGGGCGATACCCTGAAGGAAGGCGATGACCTGATCGAGCTGGAATCAGAAAGCGGCGACGCCGGCGAAGAGAAAGACGAGAAAGCCGGAAAGGACGAAAAGAAAGAACCCGCTGAGAAGACGGAAGCGTCAGAAGACGACAAGGACGACAAGCCTGCTGAAAAAGCCAGCGAAGGCAAGCAAGCCGCCAGCGACAAGAAGGCCTCTGGCAGTTCCGTTCAACCGGTCAAGATCCCGGACCTGGGCTCGGACAGCAAGGCCAAGGTCATCGAGATCCTGGTCAAGAAAGGCGATACCGTCGAAGTTGACCAGTCGCTGATCGTGCTGGAGTCCGACAAGGCCAGCATGGAGATTCCCTCCCCTGTCGCGGGCACTGTCGAGTCGGTCGAGATCAAGCTGGAACAGGACGCCGGCACTGGCGATCTGATCCTGCACATGAAGGTTGAAGGCGAAGAGGAGCAAGCTGCTGCCGAGCCAGCGCAGGATGACAAGCCCGCATCCGAGGCCAAGGCCGACAAGCAGCCCGAAGCCAAGCAGGACAAGAGTGCCGACAGCAAGCCTGCCGAACAGGACGAAGCGCCTGCCCCCGTCGGCGGCCCCAGCCGCGATGGCACCAAGGTGCATGCCGGCCCGGCCGTACGCCTGCTCGCCCGCGAGATGGGTGTGGATCTGGCCGAAGTGAAATCCAGCGGCCCGCGCGACCGGATTCTCAAGGAAGATGTACAGAATCACGTCAAATCGGTAATGAAGCAGGGCAAGACTGCACCCGCTACTGCTGGCGGATCAGGCATACCCGCCGTGCCGGAAATCGATTTCAGCCGCTTTGGCGAAATCGAAGTCAAGGATATGACCCGATTGCAGCAGATCGGCGCCGCCAATATTCACCGCAGCTGGTTGAATGTGCCGCACGTGACGCAGTTTGATCTGGCTGACATCAGCGAACTGGAAACCTTCCGCAAGGACCAGAAAGCCGTGGCGGAAAAGGCTGGTGTCAAGCTGACCATCCTGCCCTTCCTGCTCAAGGCCTGTGCTCACCTGCTGCGTGAACAGGCCAACTTCAACGTCGCGCTGGCGCCCAATGGCAAGCAACTGATCCACAAGAACTACGTGCATATCGGTTTTGCCGTGGACACACCGGACGGTCTGATGGTCCCGGTGATCCGCGACGTCGACAAGAAGAGCCTGTTGCAACTGGCTGGCGAAGCCGCCGAACTGGCAGAGAAAGCACGCACCAAGAAACTCGGTGCCGATGGCATGCAGGGCGCCTGCTTTACCATCTCCAGCCTCGGCCATATTGGCGGTACTTACTTCACGCCGATCGTGAATGCACCGGAAGTAGCTATCCTGGGCGTGTCCAAGGCGACTATGCAGCCAGTATGGGACGGTAGCGCGTTCCAGCCGAAGCTGATGCTGCCGCTGTCACTGTCCTACGACCACCGCGCCATCAACGGCGCTGCGGCCGCGCAGTTCACCAAGAGGCTTGGGGAACTGCTGGGCGATATCCGCTCGATGTTGTTGTAACTCTCTCACAGCAAACAGCGCCGACCTGCGGCGCTGTTTGCTGTTGGGAGTACCTGCTTAGAAGTTTCAGCTGGTGAAAACGAACTCGTCATCCTCAACCTTGGCCTTGATCGTTACCCCCGGCGCAAAATCACCCGACAGGATACGCTGCGCCAACGGGTTCTCGATCCAGCGTTGAATCGCACGCTTGAGCGGACGAGCGCCGTATACCGGGTCATAGCCTACCGCGATCAGCTTCTCCAAAGCCTCATCAGTCAGCTCCAGCTTCAATTCCCGCTCAGCCAACCGCACGCCCAGGCGCTGCATCTGAATGCCTGCGATACCGGCAATCTGCTCCTTGCCTAGCGGCTCAAATACCACCACCTCATCAATCCGGTTGATAAACTCTGGCCGGAAGTGCTGACCAACGGCATCCATCACCGCCGCGTGCTGCGCCTCCGGATCACCGACCAGTTCCTGAATCTGTGCCGAGCCCAGGTTGGAGGTCATGACAATAACCGTGTTACGGAAGTCCACCGTACGGCCCTGGCTGTCAGTCAGCCGACCGTCTTCAAGCACCTGAAGCAGCACGTTGAACACATCCGGATGGGCTTTTTCCACCTCATCCAGCAGGATCACCGAATACGGCTTGCGGCGCACCGCCTCGGTCAGATAGCCGCCTTCTTCGTAGCCAACGTAACCCGGAGGCGCTCCGATCAGCCGCGCAACCGAGTGCTTCTCCATAAATTCGGACATGTCGATCCGCACCATGGCTTCGTCAGTGTCGAACAGAAACTCGGCCAGCGCCTTGCACAGTTCGGTCTTGCCCACCCCGGTTGGCCCCAGAAACATGAATGAGCCGCTTGGCCGGTTGGGATCGCTCAAACCTGCGCGCGAACGCCGTACCGCGTTGGACACGGCCACCACGGCTTCATGCTGACCGATAACCCGCTTGTGCAGACCTTCTTCCATGCGCAGCAGCTTGTCGCGCTCGCCTTCGAGCATCTTCGACACTGGAATGCCAGTCCACTTGGAGACCACTTCGGCGATCTCTTCCTCGGTGACCTTGCTACGCAGTAGCTGATTTTCGGTTGGCCCGTGCTGATCGGCCATCTGCTGGCTGCGCTCCAGATCCGGAATCACCCCGTATTGCAGCTCGGCCATTCGGTTCAGGTCACCCTTGCGCCGTGCCGCTTCCAGTTCCTGGCGGGCCTGTTCGATCTTCTCCTGGATCTGTGCCGAGCCCTGCACATCGGCCTTCTCTGACTTCCAGATCTCTTCCAGGTCGGCATACTCACGCTCCAGGCGAGCAATGTCTTCCTTGAGTTTTTCCAGCCGCTTGAGCGCGGCGTCGTCTTCTTCCTTCTTCAACGCTTCACGCTCGACCTTGAGCTGGATCAAGCGCCGTTCAAGGCGATCCAGCACTTCGGGCTTGGAGTCGATTTCCATGCGGATGCGGCTGGCGGCTTCATCAATCAGGTCAATGGCCTTGTCCGGCAGTTGCCGGTCGGTAATGTAGCGATGGCTCAACTTGGCGGCGGCAATGATCGCGCTATCGGTGATGGCGACCTTGTGGTGCACCTCGTAGCGCTCTTTCAGGCCGCGCAAAATGGCGATGGTGTCTTCCTCGGACGGCTCATCGACCAGCACTTTCTGGAAGCGCCGCTCCAAAGCAGCATCTTTTTCGATGTACTTGCGGTACTCATCCAGCGTAGTAGCGCCCACGCAATGCAACTCACCGCGCGCCAGGGCCGGCTTGAGCATATTGCCGGCGTCCATTGAGCCTTCGGCCTTGCCGGCGCCGACCATGGTGTGCAGCTCGTCAATAAACAGAATCACCCGGCCTTCCTGTTTGCCCAGCTCGTTCAGCACCGCCTTCAAGCGCTCTTCGAACTCACCACGGAACTTGGCGCCGGCAATCAGTGATCCCATGTCCAGCGACAGCAAACGCTTGTCCTTGAGACCGTCCGGCACTTCGCCGTTGATGATGCGCTGCGCCAGGCCTTCGACGATGGCAGTCTTGCCGACGCCGGGCTCACCGATAAGCACCGGGTTGTTCTTGGTTCGGCGCTGCAGCACCTGAATGGTTCGGCGGATTTCGTCATCACGTCCGATCACCGGATCCAGCTTGCCTTCTTCGGCCTTGGTGGTCAGATCGACGGTGTACTTGTCCAACGCCTGGCGCGACTCTTCGGCATTCTGGTCGTTCACCGACTCGCCGCCGCGCAGATTGCTGATGGCGTTCTCCAGGGCTTTCTTGGATACGCCCTGGCCGAGCAGAATCTTGCTCAATGCCGAGTTGCCTTCCATCGCCGCGAGCAGCACCAGCTCGCTGGAGATGAACTGATCATTGTGCTGCTGGGCCAGCCGGTCCGCCTGGTTGAACAGCCGCGCCAGATCCTGGGACAGGTTGATGTCCCCGGTGGGGCTGCTGATGGTGGGCAGCTTGTCCAAGGCATCGACCAGTGCCGCACGCAGCGCGTTGGTATCGAAGCCAACCTGGCGCAGCAACGGCTTGACCGAGCCCTGCTGCTGGTCGAGCAACGCCAGCATCAGGTGCAAGGGGTCTATCTGATTGTGATCACGGCCCACCGCCAATGACTGCGCATCGGACAGCGCCATCTGGAGTTTGCTGGTAAAGCGATCAATACGCATGGTGTTTCCATCCTGTCTAGATGATCCCCCGCTGACTGGCGGGCGATGGCTTTCATTGAGTATGGACTATAGATAGGGTTGATTATTGGTCTTTCAAGGCAGGAAACATTGACCAGAGTCAAAATATTGTCGGATGAGCGATCGCTCATACGGGGTTTTGCAGACGGGACTACTTCGAGCTGAGCCAGATCAATGATGCCATCCGCCCGGTCTGGCCATCACGGCGGTAGGAGTAGAAGCGTAGCGGGTCGCTGACCGTGCATTGATCACCGCCGCTGATCGACTGCACGCCGACGGCATTTAGTCGCTGGCGGGCCAACTGATAGATATCCGCGAGGAAATGCCCAGCCCGGTCAGACGGCACAAAAGCCGACGCGGCCTGCGGATCAACCTGGATAAAGGCATCCCGTACTTCAGAGCCTACTTCGAACGCTTGCGGGCCAATCGCCGGCCCGAACCAGGCCAACACCTCGGACGACTCAGTGGCCAGCGCGTTCAGCGTGTTCTCCAACACACCATCGAGCAATCCGCGCCAGCCGGCATGGGCCGCAGCCACTTTGGTACCCGCACGATCACAGAACAGCACCGGCAAACAATCAGCCGTCATGATGGTACAAGCGATGCCAGGCTCATCAATCCATGCGGCGTCAGCCTCAAGGGTTAGCGCAGAATTGGCGCGCACCACATCGGTACTGTGAGTCTGTACCAGCCAGGCAGGGCGGCAAGCCAGTTCACGCTCCAACTCCGCGCGGTTGGCAGCCACGTGCACCGGATCGTCCCCGACATGATCGCCAAGATTGAAGCCCTTCCAGGGCCCCTGGCTGCTGCCGAGCTGTCGGGTGGTCACACAGGTATGTACCCACTCCGGCGCAGGCCAGTCAGCGCTCAGCCACTGCGGCTTCATTCCGCCAGCTCACCATCTTCACGCAGCATCGCCAGCAGGTGCTGCATATCTTCAGGTAGCTGCACTTCCCAGGACATATGCCGACCGTCGACCGGATGTTCCAACTCCAGCCGCCGTGCATGCAACGCCTGACGCGGGAACTCTCGCAGCAGAGCGATCAGTTCCTTGGTCGCGCCAGCCGGTATTCGCATGCGGCCGCCGTAGGTCTGATCCCCTATCAGAGGATAATTGATGTAGCTCATGTGGACACGAATCTGATGGGTACGCCCGGTTTCCAATTTCACCTTCACATGGGTGTGCGCGCGGAAGCGGCTGATCACCCGGTAATGACTGACCGCCTGTTTGCCCCCGACCATCACCGCCATCTTCTGCCGGTTGGTACCGTGCCGGGCAATCGGCTGGTCGACCTTGCCACCGGCGGTCATCACCCCCACCACTACACACTCGTATTCACGGGTGACCGTGCGTTCCTGCAGCTGATTGACCAGCTCGGTCTGCGCCTCGAGGGTTTTGGCCACGACCATTAACCCGGTAGTGTCCTTGTCCAGCCGATGCACGATACCGGCACGCGGCACCTTGGCCAGCTCCGGGGCATGGTGCAGCAGCGCATTAAGCAGAGTGCCGTCAGCATGTCCGGCCGCCGGGTGGACCACCAACCCGGCCGGCTTGTTGATCACCAGCAAGGCGTCATCCTCATAGATCACATCCAAAGCTATCGCCTCGGGCTGCCAGTCACCCTGCACTTCACGCTCGGCATCCAGCTCGAGCTTCTCGCCGCCATATACGGTGTCACGCGGGCGAACACTGCTGCCGTCGAGCGTCAGGCTGCCATCCTTGATCCAGCCCTGCAGGCGGGAGCGTGAGTGTTCGGGGAACAATTGGGCCGCCACCTGGTCTAGGCGTTGACCGCCACTCTCAGGGGTGACCAGTGCAGACAAGCGGATACGATCAGACATTCAGGACTCACTGGCAGGCGCCGGGGCGCAATGGCAAAGCGCAATCCTTTTTGGAATCGGCTCTGCGCTGTGGTTAAATACGGCTTCTTTAAAGGCAATCAACGCTAGGACGGTTGCCTGTAAACAGGACCCAACTATAACAGGACGGCTGTTCCGGCAACAGCGTGTGGTCGTCCATCCGGATATCAACTATGTCGATGAAACACCTGCTGCTGGTTGCTGTGCTCGCCCTGACCGCCGCCTGCTCCTCGAATCCGAAGGTAATTGACGAGTCGCTCAGCGAGTCAGAGCTGTACCTGATGGCCCAGGAAGATCTGGATGCCAACAATTATGGCCCGGCAATTGAAAGCCTGCGCGCGCTGGAATCTCGTTATCCGTTCGGACGTTTCGCTCAGCAGGCGCAATTGGAACTGATCTACGCCTATTATCAGAACAACGAGCCTGAAGCTGCCAAGTCCTCGGCTGACCGTTTTATTCGCCTGCACCCGCAGCACCCCAACGTTGACTACGCTTACTACATGCGAGGCATGACATCCTTTACCCGCGATGCCGGCATTTTCGAGCGCTTCCTGCCGCTGGACATGACCCGTCGTGACCCGGGCGCTGCCCGCGATTCGTTCAATGAGTTCGCCCAATTAGTCAGCCGTTATCCGGAAAGCCGTTACGCACCCGATGCCCGCCTGCGGATGGTCTACCTGCGCAACCTGCTGGCGGCTTACGATATCCATGTCGGTCATTACTACCTCAAGCGTGATGCGCACCTGGCAGCAGCCAATCGCGGCCGCTATGTAGTGGAAAACTTCCAGCAGACGCCGTCGGTGGGTGATGGTCTGGCATTGATGGTCGAGGCCTATCAGCGGCTGGCGATGGGCGATCTGGCTAATACCGCCCTGGCTACCTTGCGGGAGAACTACCCTGAACATCCAAGCCTGGATGACGGCGAGTTCCGCCATCACGTGGAGCCGGCAGAGCAAGAGGCAGGCCGCCTGCGCAGCATGATGGCTGGTTTTGCCGATAAGGTTCTGACCCCGCCTTCG
This sequence comes from Halopseudomonas laoshanensis, assembly GCF_008365385.1. Taxonomy (GTDB): domain Bacteria; phylum Pseudomonadota; class Gammaproteobacteria; order Pseudomonadales; family Pseudomonadaceae; genus Halopseudomonas; species Halopseudomonas laoshanensis. Next base: position 411,351 of record NZ_QOVF01000002.1, read on the forward strand.
CGCCAGACCGGCACGCAGATGGAGCGTGAAATGCAACAGCAGTATCAGGAAGCGGTCGCTGCGATCCCCCGGGAGATTCGCACGCCCGAGCAGGAAAAACAGACCCGCTCGATCTGGAGCCGAATCACTTTCGGTCTGTTCGACTGAGTAGCTGAGCTGCAATACTGAAAAGCTGGCCGGGCACACGCACCGAGCCAGCTTTTTTATTGGCTGCATTTTCTGCGGCTGAAGTTGGCGCAGCTCAGCTCAACACGGCACGCAAGGCAGCCCTTGCCTCTGTGATTCATAATGCGCTCATTGTCAGGCATGCTGCATAACATGCAGCCGCAATAGTACGGCGGAGGCCACCGCCTCAGATACAATGCAGAGCGGGTGGATCAACAGATTACTTTACAGGACGGGCAGATGGGTCTGATCAAACTGATGGTGCTGATAGCGGTGGTGATAGGCCTGGTCATTCTGTGGCGGCGTTTCAAGGCATGGCAAATCACCAGCCAGCGCCAACAACCCACGCCAACCAACCCGCCGCTGATGGTGCGCTGCGCGCAGTGCCAGCTGCACCTGCCCCGCGATCAGGCGCTGCGGGTCAATGACCAATGGTACTGCTGCGACGCACACCGTGATGCCGGGCGCCATGACTGAGGTCATCGATTACCAACGCCCGCGCATTCTGCGGATCTATAACATCTACCGAGTCATTCTCGGGTTCTTTCTGACAGTACTGACCAGCGGCGCGTTACGTGAAGGCCTGCTGGAACTGAACAATCCCCAGCTGTATGAAACAGCCAGTTGGTTTTACCTGTTTATCAACGTGCTTATCGCGCTGCTGCTGCATCAGGGCAAGCGCGATGTACACCTGTTCGTGCTCTCGGTACTGGATATCTTTCTGCTTGGCAGTATTTTCTATGCGGCTGGCGGCGCCGGTAGTGGCTTCGGCAATCTGCTGCTGATTCCGGTAGCGGCAGGCAACATCCTGATTCACGGGCGCGTGGGCCTGTTGCTGGCCGCACTGGCCAGCCTGGTAACCATCTACCTGACTTTCTACCTGAGCCTGTCCACTCCCGGCGCAGTCCAGAGTTATTTGCAGGTCGGGGTGTTGGGCGGTATCTACTTTGCTGTCGCGCTTTTTGTACAGCGGTTGAGCAAACGCCTGCGCCAGTCTGAAAGCCTGGCGCAACAGCAGGCCGCCAGCCTGGCCAGTCTGGAAAAACTCAATCAACTGATTATTCAGCGCATGCGCACGGGCATCATGGTCGTCGGCGGCAAGCAGAGAGTGCTGCTCGCCAATGAAGCCGCCGCGCAAATGCTGGGTAAACCGATCATTCGCGGCATGGATGTAGATGACCTGGCCATTGGTTTGGCCCAGCGCTTGCGCCAGTGGCAGGACAACCCGGCCATTCGCACCCTGCCCTTCCACAATCACAGTGGCGGGGCCGAAATCACTGCAAACTTCAAACCCTTGCCCAGTGATGAAGGCGAGACGGTATTGGTGTTCCTCGACGACAATACTCAGGTGGCGCAGCAGGCGCAGCAGCTCAAACTCGCCTCTCTTGGCCGGCTCACGGCAAGCATCGCGCATGAGATTCGTAATCCGTTGGGGGCGATCAGCCATGCCGCACAGTTGCTCAGCGAATCCGAGCAGATTCCTGCACAGGACAAACGCCTGAGCGAAATTATTCAGCAGCATTCCAAGCGCATGAACAAAGTCATTGAAACGGTCCTGGAGTTGTCGAGAAGACGCCCGAGCGAGCCACAACTGATCGATCTGTCACTATGGCTGGAGCATTTTGCCGAGACCTTTGCGCTGAGCCACCCCGCTACCGACAGTCTTGAGCTAGAAGCAGGTCACAACGTCATGACCCGCATGGACCCCAACCAGCTTAACCAGGTGCTCGACAATCTGTGCAGCAATGCGCTGCGCTACAGTGGTGCCGAGGGCGAGCATCGCAGCATCTGGCTGAAACTCTATATCCACCCTGAAACCGACTTGCCGATTCTGGAAGTGATCGACCATGGACCAGGCATTCCGGAAGAGCATCTCGCACATATTTTCGAGCCGTTTTACACCACTGAGACTTCAGGCACTGGCCTGGGGCTGTATATTTCACGCGAACTCTGTGAGAGTAATCAGGCGCGGCTGGAGTATGAACCTATGGTGCCGCGCGGAAGCTGCATGCGCATCACCTTTGCTCATCCGCGACGCCTTGTATAATGCCGCAAAACAATTAGTCAGCCCCTGGCCACACCCTGGCCAGCGCATGGAAAGGAGCCCGATCGCGACCGATGAATAGCCCTACGGTACTGATCATTGACGACGAGCCGGATATCGTTGAACTGCTGGAAATGACGTTGCAGCGCATGCAAGTGCGCACCTGCAGCGCCGCCACCATGAGCCAGGCGCTGGATAAGCTTGGCAAGCAGCGGTTCGACCTGTGCCTGACCGACATGCGTTTGCCCGACGGCGACGGCCTGACGATTGTTCGGCATATCCAGCAGCATTATCCGCAGACCCCGGTCGCAATGATCACCGCCTACGGCAGCCTGGATACCGCCATCAGCGCCCTGAAGGCCGGCGCCTTTGACTTCCTGACCAAACCGGTGGACCTGCAACGCCTGCGCGAGTTGGTCAGCAATGCCCTGCGCCTGAGCCTGAGCACCCCCGAGCAAAAGAACGTCACGCAGGATGAAGCCGACCCGATCCTCGGCATTTCCCCGCCAATAGTTCAGCTACGCTCGCAAATTGCCAAGCTGGCCCGCAGCCAGGCGCCGCTGTATATCAGTGGCGAGTCCGGAAGCGGCAAGGAGCTGGTTGCACGGCGCATTCATGCCCTGGGTGCCCGGGCAGAACAGCCGTTTGTGCCAGTCAACTGCGGCGCAATTCCCTCCGAGCTGATGGAGAGCGAATTCTTTGGTCACAAACGCGGCAGCTTCACTGGTGCCATCGCAGACAAGCCCGGGCTGTTTCAAGCAGCATCGCGCGGCACGCTGTTTCTCGACGAGGTCGCCGACCTGCCCATGGCCATGCAGGTGAAACTGTTACGCGCGATTCAAGAGAAGGCTGTGCGTCCGCTAGGCACTCAGCAGGAAGAAGCCGTGGATATCCGGCTGCTCTGCGCCACACATAAAGATCTGGCTGCCGAAGTAGCCGCCGGACGTTTCCGCCAGGATCTGTTTTATCGCATCAACGTGATCGAACTGCGCGTGCCGCCGTTGCGTGAACGCCGCGAAGATATTCCGCTGCTCACCCGGCATATACTCGCCCGCCTGGCGGTACGCAACGAAATGCCGGGATCCACGGTCAGCCCCGAAACATTGGAGCGGCTAAGCAATTACCGCTTTCCCGGCAATGTGCGGGAGCTGGAGAACATCCTTGAGCGCGCCTTTACCTTGAGCGAAGGCCAACTGATCAAGACTCATGATATCCACATTGCGCCCTGTGCCAGCAGCCAGGACCAGCAGCCTTCTCTGACCCAGATTGATTCGCTGGAGGATTACCTGGATAACATTGAGCGCACCGCCATTACCCAGGCGCTGGAAGAAACCCGCTGGAACAAGACTGCGGCGGCCAAGCGCCTGGGGTTGACCTTCCGCTCGTTACGCTATCGGCTGAAAAAGCTCGGCATGGAAGACTAAACGGCCAGCTGCACGCGGCCCGCCGGCGCGTAAGGCCGCGGATCAATTATCGCTGGCGCCCCACTCATCAGGTCCGCCAGCAACCGGCAGGACGCCGGCGCCAATACCAGGCCATTACGATAATGACCCGTATTCAGCCAGAGGCCGTCATACCCCGGTACCGGACCGATATAAGGCACGCCCTCCGGCGAACCCGGACGCAAACCCGCCCACTGCGCCACGGGCTGCAGATCTGCCAGCGCCGGTAACAACGCGATAGCGGATGCCTTCAGCGAGCTAAGTGCCTCAGCCGTTGTGCGCTTGTCGAATCCAGCGTGCTCGAGCGTACTGCCAAACAGCACATGGCCGTCGCGCCTGGGGATCGCATAGCGCCCGTCAAACAACACCATGCTGGGCAGCCAGCCTGGCGCCGTTCGGTAGAGAAGCATCTGACCTTTTACCGGTTTCACCGGCAGCCCCAGACCCAGCTCAGCCAACCACTCACCACTCCAGGCACCCGCTGCCAACACTACTGCGTCGGCGTTGTACTGCTCGCTACCGGTGCGTACGCCGCATACCTTGCCACTGTCCATCAGCAGGCCGGTCACCGCCTGGTCTTCCAGCAAACTGAACGCCGGATGCTGCAGCAAACGTGCGCGCAATGCATCCATCAGACGTGGATTACGTACATTGGCCAGCTGCGGTTGCCACAACGCCTGGCTGAATCCCGGCGCCAGCTGCGGTACCTGCTGGTAAATAAAAGCGCTATCAACCGCGCGCAATGGCTTGTTTTGCAGCCCCGCCCAGCGCAATGCTTCGGCTTGCTCGGCATGATCCAGCCAGAGCAAACCGCAGGGACTGATTTCCGGGTCTATCCCGGTTGCCTGTGCCAATGCCACACCCAATTTCGGATAGTAGCCCTGCGACCACTCAGCCAGCGCACTGACCGGATCGCTGTAACGCCAGGGGTATAGCGGCGAAACGATACCGCCGCCCGCCCAGGAAGCTTCCTGGCCGGTGCGCCGTTTCTCGATCAGGCGCACTGCACAGCCGCGCTCCAGCAAGTTCAAAGCACTCAGGCAGCCGATGACGCCACCCCCTATCACGATCACCTGCTGCAATGCATATCCCCTGTTCCAAAGCTGCTGCGCTAAATAGCCCCGCAAAGCTTAAACCAGATCAGGCACGTCGACCATGCAGGAACGCTACGCCAAAACGCATTCCGTGCAACGGTGAAACCCATAACTTAGACCTTCTGCCTAGTGCAGGCGTATGTCACTCAGGTTGATAAACCGGTATTATCGATACCGATTTTCATGCAAGAGGCGACATGTTAATGACAGCAAAGAACATAGACGTATTGCTTGTCGGTGGGGGCGTCATGAGCGCCACCCTGGGAATGTTGCTCAAACAGTTGGATCCGGCGATGACCATTACCCTGGTTGAACGCCTGGACCACGTTGCCCACGAAAGCACGGATGGCTGGAACAACGCGGGGACTGGCCATGCTGGCTACTGTGAGCTGAACTACACTCCTGAAGACACCGACGGCAACATCACCATCGACAGAGCGCTGGCAATCAATGCGTCCTTCGAGGTGACCCTGCAGTTCTGGTCCTACCTGGTGGAGCAAAAAATCCTCCCGGAACCACCGGCCTTTATCAACCCCACTCCCCATCAGAGCTTTGTCTGGGGCGAAAAGGACACCGAGTTCCTGCGCCGTCGGCACCAGTTGCTCAGCGCCCATCACTTGTTTGCAGATATGCAGTTCAGTGATTCGGCTGCACAAATCAGCGAATGGATGCCGTTGGTGATGAACCAGCGCGATCCGAAAGAGGCTGTGGCAGCGACCCGGGTGGACTTTGGCTCGGACGTGGACTTCGGCTCGCTGACCCGGAGCATGGTCAAGCACCTGGAAAAAACAGATAATTTTGATCTGTGGCTCAGCCATTCGGTTAACTCTTTGAAGAAGAGCAAACGCGGGCATTGGCGCGTAGCTGTCGAGGACGAGAAAACCGGCGAAGAGAAAATGCTTAACGCCAAATTCGTGTTTCTCGGCGCGGGCGGTGGCTCACTACCCTTGCTGCAGAAATCGCACATCGACGAAAGCGAAGGTTACGGTGGTTTTCCGGTCAGCGGCCAGTGGCTCGTATGCAAAAACCCGGATGTCGTCAGCCAGCATCATTCCAAGGTCTACGGCAAGGCACCGACTGGTGCACCGCCGATGTCAGTGCCGCATCTGGACACGCGCATCATCAATGGCGAGCCCGCACTGCTGTTTGGGCCCTTTGCCGGCTTCACTACCAAGTTCCTGAAAAAAGGCTCAGTGTTCGATCTGTTTTCCTCGGTCAAACCCTACAATGTGGCGCCGATGATGGCCGTGGGCAGAGACAATATGGATCTTACCCGCTACCTGATCGCCGAGTCTTTTCAGTCGCACAAGGATCGAGTCGCCTCATTGCGCAACTTTTTCCCCCAGGCGGAAGAGAAGAACTGGAAGCTGCAGGATGCAGGCATGCGCGTGCAAATCATCAAGAAGGATGCCCAGGGTCACGGTAAGCTGGAATTTGGTACCGAGATCGTGGCGGCCAAAGATGGCACCCTGGCGGCATTACTGGGCGCATCACCTGGCGCGTCTACCGCGGTACAGGCGATGATTGACGTACTTGAGCGCTGCTTCAAGGACCGTATCAGCAGCCCTGAGTGGCAAGCGCGGATGAAAGAGCTGGTGCCGTCCTATGGCCAGTCGCTAATCAAGGATGCAGAACTGTTGAAACAGGTTCGCAGCCGGACACTCGGCACATTGCAATTGCGTCGCTAATCGTTATGCAATAGCAGACATGGTGAGGGGCCGGTCATTCCGGCTCCTTTTCCAGCGTTGCGCCCTCATGCAACAGTTGCAGGCGCTTTTGCACGTCCAGCTCTACCCCTTCTGCTGCAAGCTCGTCATAAGCCCGGTCAAGATCCGTTTTTAGCTGTTCGGCAAACCCCGACTGACGCGACAATACGTAGCGCATCGGGTGCTCGGCCAGTTCGATATGAGGCAACGGCTCAAGACCCATGCTGGCCACCAGTGGATCCACCTGCGCGCGATAATTCAGCAGAAAATCACCCCGCCCCCGCAGCAGCATTTCCAGCGCGCCCACATGCGACATGCTGGAATCGAAGCTCATTGCCAAAGCCGGGTCCTGCAGACGTTCAAGCAGGGATTTGACGTAAGTGTAATTGGTAATAAGGATCAGTCGTTTGCCGACCAGAACCTCGGGCAGAATGGGTTTGGGTTGCCCCGGCAGATAATAGAGGTTGATGGCGACCTGGGTCAGATCTCGCTCGGTCAACAGCGTCAGATCATCCAGACCGGGCTTGTTAACGATACCCGGCCAAAGATGCACCTCGCCATCCTCCAGCCCGCGCCATATGCGTGCACTGGGCAGAATGCGGATGTCCGAACGATAACCGGCACGCTCAAGCAAAAGGCGGGTTAAATCAACCATCACGCCCACCGCCTGCCCCTGCTCGTTCTGATAGGAATACTCGGGAAAACGCATTATTCCAACTTGAACCACTGGCCGAACGGCCGGCGGGTTCAGCTCTGGGCCGGCCAGAAGCGGCCAGGGAAACATCCACAGCGTGAAGGCCAGACACACCAGCATGCATCGACGAAACCCGGGAGTACTTTGTTGTTTTAATAGTCGCAAAACTTGCCTCACTGTTGCCAGTCGCCCGCGGGCCGTCCGCACAAAAACGGTGCGTAATGGTAACAAAAGAAGTCAATAATTCCACGCCATAAAAATAGCGCCATGAACTTAATCCTAGCTCATAAAAAAACCCCCGCCAGCGATACGCTGAAGGGGGTCTTGGAACAAACGTAAGTGTCAGTCAGTGTAAACCGGCAGACGCGCACAGATGCTCTGCACCTGGGTACGAACGCGCTCAATAACCGCCTCGTCCCCCATGTTCTCCAACACATCACATATCCAGCCTGCCAGCTCACCGCAGTCTGCTTCGTTAAAACCACGCGTGGTAACGGCAGGTGTGCCGATTCGCAAGCCGGAAGTAACAAAGGGTGAGCGCGGATCATTCGGCACTGCGTTCTTGTTCACCGTGATGTGCGCGCGGCCCAAGGCGGCATCTGCATCCTTGCCGGTAATGTCCTGCTTGATCAGCGACAGCAGGAACAGGTGGTTCTGCGTACCCCCTGAGACCACATCAAAGCCGCGTCCCATAAAGACTTCAGCCATGGCCTGGGCATTCTTGACCACTTGCTGCTGATAAGTCTTGAACTCCGGGCTCATCGCTTCCTTGAAGCAAATTGCCTTGGCCGCGATGACATGCATCAACGGGCCACCCTGGCCGCCAGGAAATACCGCAGAATTAAGTTTCTTTTCCAGCGCCTCGTTGGCACGCGCCAGAATCAAACCACCGCGCGGACCGCGCAGGGTTTTGTGCGTAGTGGTAGTGACCACATCGGCAAAAGGCACCGGGTTCGGATATACGCCAGCAGCAACCAGACCAGCAACGTGGGCCATATCGACGAACAGATAGGCACCGACCTTGTCGGCGATCTCACGGAAGCGTGGAAAGTCGAGAATCTGGGAATAGGCAGAAAAGCCGGCGATGATCATCTTTGGCTTGTGCTCTACAGCCAGCGCCTCGACTTCATCATAATCAATCAACCCGGTGTCGGTGTTGATGCCGTACTGCACAGCGTTGTAGTGTTTACCGGAAAAGTTGACTGAAGCACCATGGGTCAAGTGTCCGCCGTGTGCCAGGCTCATGCCCAGCACAGTGTCACCGGGCGTCAACAGCGCCTGGAAAACCGCGCTATTGGCCTGTGAGCCCGCATGTGGCTGAACGTTGGCGTAATCGGCGCCGAACAGTTCCTTGGCCCGGTCAATCGCCAGTTGCTCGGCGATATCGACGAACTCGCAACCACCGTAATAGCGTTTGCCTGGGTAGCCTTCGGCATATTTGTTGGTCAATACCGAACCCTGGGCCTGCATCACCGCCGGACTGGTGTAGTTCTCCGAAGCGATGAGTTCGATGTGATCTTCCTGACGCACCGCCTCCTGCTGCATGGCAGCCCAGAGTTCGGCATCAAAGGTAGCAATATCGTTGGAACGGCTAAACATGTCGCGGCCCCCTGCAAGGACGTTCAAATTAAGCCGGTTATTTTAACGCAAGCGGCCGCGAGTGGCACATGAAAAGCGCTCACGCACTACACAAAATCGTTTCAAGCCGGCTTTACTGCCTCTAATCCGCACTCATGCGCGGAAGCAGGTGATCGGCGAGCAAGGTATCGGCAGGAACCGGGCGGCCCAACAGATAGCCCTGCACCTCATCGCAGCCAAATCCAACCAGCAAACCCAACTGCTCCAGCGTCTCCACACCCTCGGCGATCACCCGCAACTGCAAACTGCGCCCCAGTGCGACGATAGCCTTGGCCAGACGCGTATCACGGTTGCCGGCGTGCATGGCCTGAATAAAGCTGCGGTCGATCTTCAGTGTATCGATGGGGAAGTCCTTCAGATAGTTCAGCGACGAATATCCGGTGCCGAAGTCATCCACCGCAATCTCCACACCCAGCTGCTTGAGCGCTGCGAGCGTCTGCATGGTCTCCTCGACGTCGTGCAGCAGCACGCTCTCGGTCAGTTCCAGCTCGATGGTGGCAGGATCGATCGCATAACGCTTGAGAACCTTGCCCACCTGCTCCGCCAATCGTCCTTCAGTGAACTGCCGGGCGGACAGGTTGATGGCCAGGCGTGGCAGAAGGTGACCGGCATCGCGCCACTCAGCCATCTGCCGACAGGCGCGGTCAATCACCCACTCGCCGAGCACGCCGACCAGGCCGATTTCTTCGGCCATGGGAATGAACACCGCTGGCGAGATAGCACCGTGCACCGGATGCTGCCAGCGCAGCAGCGCCTCGGCGCCGGTCAGACGGCGACTGGCGCAGTCAAACTGCGGCTGATAATGCAGTGTCAGCACGTCATCCTGCAGCGCACGCCTTAAATCCCCCTCGAGACTCAATCGCTCCAGCGCCCGCGCATTCATGTCGGCCTGGTAGAACTGGAAGGTGTCCTTGCCCGCGCCTTTGGCGTGATACATCGCCGTATCGGCATTCTTTAGCAGCGAGCTGACCTCCAGACCATCCTGCGGATACAACGCCAGACCGATACTGGCGCTGATGAAGAACTCACGCTCCTGCAGGCAGAACGCCGGCGCCAGCGCAGTGAGAATCTTCTCCGCGACGTGAATACCCGCACCCATGGCCGCCTCGCGATCCGTGAGGCCGCCGAGCAACATGGTGAACTCGTCGCCACCCATGCGCGCTACGGTATCGCTGTCACGCACGCACTCGCGCAAGCGGCGTGCGACTTCCTTGAGCATGGCATCACCTGCCGCATGGCCCAAGGTATCGTTGATCGGCTTGAAGCGATCCAGATCAAGAAACAATACCGCGACCCACTCTTCGCGCCGTTCTGCCAACTGCAGCGCCGTGCGCAGCCGGTCCTGGAACAGGGTACGGTTGGCCAGCCCGGTCAGTGCGTCGTAGTAAGCCAGGCTTTCAATCCGCGCTTCGCTGGCCTTGCGTTCGCTGATGTCGACAAAGAAACAGACATAACTGACCAAGTCGCCTTCGTTGTCCTGTACCGCGGTAATCCCGGTCCAAGCCGGAAATTGCTCGCCACTCTTGCGACGCAACCAGATCTCGCCTTCCCAGCGGCCCTGCTCGCGCAGCGTGCGCAGGATGCCAGGATAGAAACGCTCGTCATGCACGGTAGATTCGAGCAGCCTGGGGGTATGGTCCAATATCTCTTCTGCACTGAAACCGGTGATCTGTGAGAAGTTTTCGTTGACCTGCACCACATAGCCCGCCGGGTCGGTTACCAGAATCGCCCCGGTGGTGTTCTCGAATACCGTCGCCGCCATGCGCAGACGGTTTTCGGTACGGCGTTGTTCGGTGATGTCCCGGGCAATGCCGAGCAATCCCAGAAATTCACCCTGCGCACCCCACATCAATGATAGCCGTAACTCCGTAGGGCACTTGCGACCCTCTGCGGTAATACAGTCAAAAGTAATTTCGCGATAGAAGCCTTCTTTTTGCAGGCGCGCCGTCTCTTCCGGCACGCCCACCAGCGGCGCCAGATACTTGAGCACCTGGCCCATGAAGCGCGAATACTCATCACCGGCCACTATGTCGGTAAAGCCTCGCCGAATCAGGTCGTCAGGGTCGTAACCGAGCAAGGGTTTGACCGAAGGGCTTATGTAGTTCAGGTGAAAAGACGAATCGGTCGACCAGATCACGTCGCTGATATTTTCCGCCAGCAGTCGATAACGCTGCTCGCTGGTCTTCAGTTGTTCGGTGGACTCGCTTTGCACGGTTACATCTCGAATAACGCCGATCAGCTGCTTGACCCGGCCATTCGGCAAGCGCGACAACACCTTGACCCGCAAGCTGAACCAGTGCCAGCTGCCATCACGATGGCGCCAGCGTAGTCGGGCTTCCTGAACCTTTTCGTCAGGCAAGACCTGCTGCAGATTGCGATTGATCAACATCGACTCAAGGTCATCCGGGTGCAGTAGGCGGTCACGATAGTCCTCTGCCTGCACTTGCGGATCGTCATCCGCATAACCGAGCATCTGCGCCAATGAGCGGTTGCTGTACACAAACTTCTGCCGCGGCATGTCCTTGATAAACACGATATCCGGAACCGCTTTCACTACCCCCGCCCAGAAGCGTTCGCGCTCGACCATCGACAACTCCACCCGACGGCGACTGGTGATGTCGGAAATGCTCATGGTGACCGCATGGTAATCCTCGACCCGCTCGGGCAGCCGCATAATGACCCAGACATAGCGGGCGGCGCCGGTGGACGAGCGCAGGGGCGTCTCCATCTCCAGCCGCGGCTGACGCTCCAGCACTGCTTGAATCAGCCGGTAGCGTGCGGTATCCCGGCGGATACGATCAGGGCGATGCAGCATGCGCTCCAACCCCCTCATCGAATCCAGCGCCAACAGATCAAGCGTTACCTGATTGGCATCGACCACGGTCACGCAGTCGAGCAGTTCACTGTGTTCGGCGGGGTGTTTTTCCAGCCAGGCGTCGAGTGTCTCCCGGCTGGTGATGCCTTCACGTATCAGCCGGTCGCGCAGCCCAGCCAGATTCAACTGACACAGGGCAATACCGACCCCCTGAAACACGTCCTGATAGCGGCGCTCGGTGTCTTCCACGGCGCGGGAAGAAGCATAGTTGCTGGCTAGTAGACGGCGATTGGCTCGGCGCATACGCGCCAGGATCCACGCCACCAATAGCAGCACAGCGACAAAGCCAACCACCACTAGCACCTTGAAACGAATAACCTGACCCAACTGCTGCACATAGTAATCAGGCTCAACCAGGCCTCGTACTTGCCACAAGCTGCCGGCGACAGGCGCGCTGACCACCACCTGGCTGCGCTCCTGAGCGGTCATCGCCTTGTTATCCAGATACACCAGACTGCCTTCCTGTTGGCGGGCCAGGACGCGGGCATGCCCGGCATCCTCCAGCAGCCATACATAGCCCTGGGCAGGCTGAGCAGATACCAGCCCGGAGATGTCCCGATCATCTACTTCGAGCACCCAGGCGTAGCCGGGTCGGCGGCTATCAACTACCCATAGAAGGGACCCGCTGCGCGGATCGGAGTCAATCGCAAAAGCCTGGCCGCTGACACTGAGATCCCGTACCGACGGCATCCAAGTGGGAGCAGTATCCTGTAAATAGGGTATCTCGGGGCTTACCTGCGTCAGATTACGCAGCCCCGGAAGCAGCGCTTCGACCGCCTGCAATGCAGCCTCGGGTGATTTCTCGTACATCTGGTCAAGCAGTTGGGAAAGCGCGGCGGATTTCACTTCAAGATTGAGCGCAATCTGGCTTGCGGTTAGCCAAACTGACTCCTCGACCTGAATCTGATGCTGCAAGCGCAGCAGACGATAATCCTGAGCCGCCTGCCAGACCATCAAGCCGGTCAACAACAGCCCGGCAACCGCTATCAGCAGAAATCCGGCCCCGGTCGACTGCCAGCCGGCCCCCGCGGCGTGAGTCACCTGGGATGCGGTAGAGGAATCAAGCGGCGGTTGGACGTTTGAATTCTTATTGTTATTCAAGCTGCTCACTTGCGAAAATGCGATTTGATTGCCAAGCATGCCACTACCGGCCCATCCGAACAAATCCTAAGGCGGATTTGCCCTGCACGCCTAGTTGGGCTAGCCTTGCCGGCAATCCAGACCCCGCGTGAACCTCCACGGTCAAGGCGCGCTCCACTTCCTTATGTCAGGTTTTCAGCACATGGCTCAATTTGTTTACAGTATGCACCGGGTCGGCAAGGTTGTACCGCCGAAAAACAAGATCCTCAAGGATATCTCCCTGTCCTTTTTCCCAGGCGCCAAGATTGGCGTACTGGGCCTGAACGGTTCAGGTAAATCCACGCTGCTGCGCATCATGGCCGGCGTTGATACCGAGATCGAAGGCGAAGCTCGGCCAATGCCCGGCATCAAGATTGGTTATCTGCCGCAAGAGCCAGAACTTGACCCCAGCAAGACCGTGCGCGATATCGTTGAAGAAGCCGTAGGCGAGATCAAGCAGGCGCAGTCACGTCTCGACGAAGTCTATGCCGCTTACGCCGAGCCCGATGCCGACTTCGATGCCCTGGCTGCAGAGCAAGCCAAGCTTGAGGCCATCCTTCAGGCCGGTGACGGTCACAATCTGGAGCGCCAGTTGGAAGTCGCTGCCGACGCGCTGCGTATTCCGCCGTGGGATGCCACCATCGAGCATCTCTCCGGTGGTGAAAAGCGCCGGGTGGCGCTGTGCCGCCTGCTGCTGTCAGCCCCAGACATGCTGCTGCTCGACGAACCGACCAACCACCTGGACGCCGATTCTGTCGCCTGGCTTGAGCATTTCCTGCATGACTTCCCCGGCACCGTGGTGGCCATTACCCACGATCGCTACTTCCTCGACAATGTCGCTGGCTGGATTCTTGAGCTTGACCGTGGCCACGGCATCCCCTTCGAGGGCAACTACTCCCAGTGGCTGGAATCCAAAGCCAATCGTCTGGCTCAGGAAGCCAAGCAGGAGTCTTCGCACTCCAAGGCAATGAAAGCCGAACTGGAATGGGTACGCCAGGGCGCCAAGGGTCGTCAGTCCAAGTCCAAGGCCCGCCTGCAGCGTTTTGAAGAACTGCAGTCACAGGAATTCCAGAAGCGCAGCGAGACCAATGAAATCTACATCCCTGCTGGCCCACGTCTGGGCGACAAGGTCATCGAGTTCAATAACGTCGGCAAGGGTTATGGCGACCGCGTATTGATTGATGATCTGAGCTTTGCCGTACCCAAGGGCGCGATCATCGGCGTGATCGGTGGTAACGGCGCGGGCAAGTCCACTTTGTTCCGCATGATTACCGGCAAGGAGCAACCTGATAGCGGCAGTATTGTCATCGGTGAAACGGTCAAGATTGCCAGTGTCGACCAGAGCCGTGACGAGCTGGACGGTAACAAGACCGTATGGGAACAGGTATCCGATGGCTTCGACATGATCAAGGTCGGGAACTATGAGGTGCCCTCACGTGGTTACGTGGGCCGCTTCAACTTCAAGGGCGCGGATCAACAAAAATTCGTCAAGGATCTATCCGGCGGTGAGCGCGGACGCTTGCACATGGCCCTGACGTTGAAACAGGGTGCCAACGTGCTGCTGCTCGACGAACCCTCCAACGATCTGGACGTGGAAACCCTGCGGGCCCTGGAAGAAGCGCTGTTGGATTTCCCGGGCTCCGCGATCGTGATCTCGCACGATCGCTGGTTCCTTGACCGTATCGCCACGCACATCCTGTCCTATGAGGATGACGGCAAGGTCAACTTCTTTGAAGGCAACTACACCGAGTTTGAGGCCGATCGCAAGAAACGCCTTGGCGAAGCGGCTGCCCAGCCACACCGGGTGCGTTACAAGAAACTCGCTTGAGCTTGGCGTGACTGATCAAACGGCGGACTGGAGAACCAGCCCGCCGTTTTTTTTGCCCATTCCCATGCCTGGGGTAGCACTTTGTTACCACCGCTGACAACGAGCGGGCTATGCCGCGCACAGCCAATTCTGATAGGGTCTGCGCTCCTTTAAAGTACGAGCTCATCCATGACCGACACCTTGCAGGCCTGCCTGGCCCATTTGCGTTTACGTGACCCCGATCAGCCGGAGTTTCACCAGGCCGCCGAAGAAGTACTCAGCAGCCTGTGGCCTTTCCTGCAAGAGCACCCGACCTATCTGAACAATGGCATCATCGAGCGGCTGATGGAGCCAGAGCGGGTAATCATGTTCCGCGTACCCTGGGTCGATGACCGTGGCCAGGTGCGGGTCAACCGCGGCTACCGGGTTCAGATGAACAGCGCCATCGGCCCTTATAAAGGCGGTCTGCGCTTTCACCCTACCGTCAACCTGGGCGTACTCAAGTTCCTGGCCTTCGAGCAAGTATTCAAGAATGCCCTGACCACGCTGCCCATGGGCGGCGGCAAGGGTGGCGCCGACTTCGACCCCAAAGGCAAGAGTGACGCCGAGGTCATGCGCTTTTGTCAGTCATTCATGACCGAGCTGGCACGCCACATTGGCGACAGCGTGGACATTCCGGCGGGCGATATCGGCGTTGGCGCGCGCGAGATCGGTTATCTGTACGGTCAGTACCGGCGCATGCGCAACGAGTTTACCTCGGTGCTAACCGGTAAAGGCCTGTCTTACGGCGGTAGCCTGGTTCGTCCTGAAGCGACCGGCTACGGCTGTGTGTACTTCGCCGAACAAATGCTCAAGCAGCGCAACCTCGACCTGAACGGCAAGCGCGTCTGCGTTTCCGGTTCAGGTAACGTGGCGCAGTTTGCCGCCCGCAAGCTGATCGAGCTGCAAGCCCGGGTGATCTCCCTGTCCGACTCCGGCGGCACATTGCACTGCGCGGACGGGCTCAGCCTGGAGCAATGGACCAGCATCGCCGAGCTGAAAAATATGCGCCGCGGCAGATTGGCTGACTTGGCCAATGCGCCGGGCATGACCTATCTACCCAACAGCACGCCCTGGCACCTTGAGTGCGACCTGGCCATGCCCTGCGCCACGCAAAACGAGCTCAACGGTGACGATGCTGCGCAGCTATTGGAGCAGGGGTGTATCTGTGTGACCGAAGGCGCCAATATGCCCTGCACATTGGAAGCTATAGACCGCTTCCACGAGGCCCGTATCCTTTTTGCTCCAGGCAAGGCGGCTAACGCTGGCGGCGTTGCAGTCAGCGGCCTGGAGATGTCGCAGAACGCCATGCGGCTTAACTGGAGCGCGGAAAAAGTCGACCTGCGCCTACGCGAGATCATGCACAGCATTCACCAGGCCTGTGAGAAGCATGGCCAGGAAGCCGGCGGTTATATTGACTACGTCAAAGGCGCAAACATAGCCGGCTTCGTTCGGGTAGCCGATGCTATGCTCGCCCAGGGGGTCATTTGACCAACACAAAACCAGCTATAGTAAAAGCGTTGGCATAATGCCGGGGGGCTGATCGATGAACGATGATAGACGCCGCTTTACCCGCATTCCCTTTGATGCGCAGACCAGTTTGCATCAGGACGAGTGGAGTATCAGTGTGCAATTGGTTGATGTATCGCTACGTGGGCTGCTGGTATTGCAGCCGGCTGACTGGGTCAATGCCAATGTGCAGGCACCTTTCAATGCAGTCATTCGGCTGGCCGAAGGCAGCCAGATTTGCATGGATGTGCGCCTGGCCCATGCCGAGGAAGGCTTGCTGGGGTTCGAGTGCGACCATATCGACCTGGACTCCATCAGCCACTTGAAGCGCCTGGTGGCGTTGAATATGGGTGATGAAGCGCTGATTGAGCGCGAACTGGGCAGTCTGCTCTAACCGCTGACGGCCGGGAGGGAGCCCGGCCGATCCAGAGATTAGTCGAATATCGCCGCCAATGCCTGATCCAGACGGGTCACAGCAATCACCTGCATGCCCTTGGGCGACTCCTTGGGAGCATTGGCCTTGGGCACAATAGCGCGGGTAAAGCCGTGCTTGGCCGCCTCCTTCAGGCGTTCCTGACCGCTGGGCACCGGCCGTATCTCGCCGGACAAACCCAACTCACCGAACACCATCAGATCCATCGGCAACGGCCGATTGCGCAGGCTGGACATGACCGCTGCGAGCAGCGCCAGATCAACCGCGGTTTCCAACACCTTGACCCCGCCCACCACGTTAACGAACACATCCTGATCGTAGGTGGGCACCCCGCCATGGCGGTGCAACACCGCCAGTAGCATGGCCAACCGGTTCTGATCCAGGCCCAGCGTGACCCGTCGCGGATTACCCAGATGACTGGTATCCACCAGCGCCTGCACCTCCACCAGCATCGGCCTGGAACCTTCCCAGGTCGACATCACTACACTACCGGGAATCGGGGTATCGTAGCGCGAAAGGAAAATGGCCGACGGGTTGGAGACTTCCTTGAGCCCCTTGTCAGTCATTGAAAACACGCCAAGTTCGTTCACCGCACCGAAGCGATTCTTCACCGCGCGCAGCATACGCAGCCGACCATCAGACTCGCCTTCAAAATACAGCACGGTATCGACCATATGCTCGAGCACGCGCGGCCCGGCCAACGAACCCTCCTTGGTCACGTGGCCGACCAGAAAGATGGCCGTGCCACTCTGTTTGGCATAACGCACCAGCAGCGCCGCGCTCTCGCGAACCTGCGCTACCCCACCGGGAGCCGATTGCAACTGTTCGGTGAAGATCGTCTGAATTGAATCCACCACCATGACCTTCGGCTGCTCATGCCGAGCGGTGGCAATGATGCTTTCAATGCAGGTCTCGGTCATGACCTTGAGCTTGTCTTCCGGCAGACCCAATCGCCGCGCGCGCATCGCCACCTGTTGCTGGGATTCTTCCCCGGTGACATACAACGCTGGCATGCTTTGCGCCAACTGACACAAGGTCTGCAGCAAAATAGTCGACTTGCCGATACCCGGATCCCCGCCCATCAATACCACCGAGCCCGCCACCAGGCCGCCACCCAGCACGCGATCCAGCTCCGAAGAGCCGCTGGATTGGCGCGGCACCTCCTCGGTAGAGACTTCTGCCAGAGTTCTTACCTGAGCGGCCTGACCCGCCCAGTGCCCGGTGCGGCTGGCTGAAACGCCGCTGCCACCAGTGGGGGTGGTATCGACTACCGTTTCCACAAGCGTGTTCCAGGCCTGGCATTCAGCGCACTGGCCGGCCCATTTGGAGAAAGTCGCACCGCATTCGGTGCACCCATAAATTCGCTTGTTTTTTGCCATTAATTCCCCCCAGAGGAATAGTTAGGTGCTATTTTGCTTTATAGCCACTGGCCACAGGTCAGCTTGATAACATGCACACTACTTCACGACTCTGGTGAACGGATACCTGTATGAGCATTAGCGTAGACATCCCCAAACCCTGCAAATCGTGCCAGGACAATACACCACTGTGTTTCGATTTCAGCATGGCTTTCCAGCCGATCGTGGATACCCGGGATAACAGCATTTTTGCCTATGAAGCCCTGATTCGCGGCCTGGCCGGCGAAGGCGCCATGCAGATGCTGTCCAAGGTGAACGAGGATAACCGTTATATCTTCGATCAGTCATGCCGGGTCAAAGCGGTGGAACTGGCATCACGGCTGCAAATCCCCTGTTTCGTCAGCATCAACTTCTTGCCCAACGCCGTTTATCAGGCCGCCACCTGCATACGCGCGACGCTGGAAGCGGCCCGGCGCTACAACTTCCCGACCTCACGGCTGATTTTCGAGATTACCGAAAATGAAGAACTGGTCGACAAGGCTCACTTGAAGAGCATTATTACAGAGTACAAGCGCCAGGGCTTTAAAACGGCCATCGATGATTTTGGTGCCGGCTATTCCGGCCTTAACCTGCTCGCCGAGTTTCAGCCGGACATCATCAAACTGGACATGGCCATGGTTCGCGACATTGATACCGACCCTGTCCGCCAGGCGATCGTCCAGGGAATACTGGGCGTATGCAAGGCACTGAATATCGAGGTCATCGCCGAAGGTATTGAAAGCCTCGCCGAGTTGCGCTTGCTCCAGAAGCTGGGCGTGCATCTGTTTCAGGGTTACCTGTTTGCCAAGCCGGCCTTTGAACAGTTGCCCGAAGTCAGTTGGCCCGATGCCTGATTACAGCCTCAGCAAGAAAGCCTACAAACAGCAGAGCGCCGAGTTGAATGAAGCGCTGCTGGAAGCGCAGTTTGAACTGCGCAAGGCTGGCAAAGGCCCGGTTCTGTTGTTGATCAGCGGCAATGACCTGGCTGGCAAAGCGGAGGTTATTCATACTTTCTACGCCTGGCTGGATAGCCGCTTTCTGAATACCCGCGCCTTTGTTCTACCCCAGGGAATTGAGAAGCGCATGCCGCGCATGTGGCGCTACTGGCGTTCCCTGCCGCCAGCCGGTGAGCTGGGCTTCTATCTCGGTTCCTGGTACCACCAGCCGCTGATGAGCTTTAGTCGGGGCAATCTCTCGGCCAATGCTTTCAAACAACAGATGGAAGATATCCTGCGCTTCGAACAATTACTCACTGACGAAGGCGTTGTGGTACTCAAGGTCTGGCTGCATATCAGCCCGAATGGCGAAGCCGTTGAAACGTCTGCGGGCCAGCAGCGCTATCAGGATACTGTGGCCATGCGTGAATGGGGCGACTTCAGCCGGGCTGATTACGAAAAGGTCCGCGCCGGGGCACAGAAGATGATCGAACTGACGTCGACCGAGCAAGCACCCTGGATCAGGATCCCCAGTCATGACCCGCGTTACCGCGATATCGAGATTGCCAAGCTGTTGCTCAAAGCAATGCGGCAGCATCTCGAGTCTGCCACTGAGTCTGCCGCTAGCCATCATAAGAGCTTTCTACCGGGCAGCGTGGATCGTCTGAATAGTGTCGATTACAGCGCACAACTGGAAAAGGACGATTACAAGGCGCAGCTTGAGGACTACCAGAACCAACTACGGGAACTGGTGCGCCATCCGCGCTTCGCGCGGCGCAGCCTGCTGCTGGTTTTCGAAGGCACAGATGCGGCGGGCAAAGGCGGCGCCATTCGGCGCATTACCCAATGCCTTGATCCTCGCTACCTGCGAGTGCACGGCACCCGCGCTCCAACCGAGGAGGAACGCACCCAACCCTACCTGACACGATTCTGGAAGCGCATTCCAGCCCCCGGCACAGTGGTGGTGTTTGATCGCAGTTACTATGGCCGCGTGTTGGTAGAGCGGGTTGAAGGTTTTTGTGGGGCTGCGGACTGGCAGCGCGCGTATGGCGAGATCAATGATTTCGAGCAGCAATTGCAGCAGGCCAATACGCTGGTGATCAAGTTCTGGCTGGCGATCACCGAAGAGGAACAGCTTGCGCGTTTCCAGGCGCGTGAAGCATCGCCGCTGAAACGGCACAAGCTGACTGAAGAGGACTGGCGTAACCGCCAACAATGGTCCACCTACCAGAAAGCCATCAACGACATGCTGGAATTCACCGATACCAAACAAGCACCCTGGCATGTCATTGCCGCGGAAGATAAACGCCATGCGCGCGTGCAGACCTTGAAAATTGTCTGCGACACTTTGCGCAAGGCGTTGAAATAAGCCTGAATAAAACCTGACAAATCTCGATTTCCGGATATTATTTTGATTAGTGATATTACGGCAGCGCCATGGTGGCGCCCGACAGGAGATGACGATGAGTATTGTTCAGGAATTCAAAGCGTTCGCCATGCGCGGCAATGTGATCGATATGGCCGTAGGTATCATTATTGGCGCGGCCTTTGGCAAGGTGGTGTCCTCCTTCGTGGCCAACGTGGTAATGCCGCCGCTGGGGTTGCTGATTGGCGGTGTAGATTTTGCCGATCTGGCCATTGTGCTGAAGGAAGCACAGGGTGAAATTCCTGCGGTGACCCTGGGCTACGGCCTGTTTATCCAGAGCATTGTCGACTTCCTGATTATTGCCACAGCGATTTTCGTCGCGATCAAAGTGATGAACAGCCTCAAACGTGAGGAAGAAGCCGCGCCTACGCCGCCCCCGCCGGAAACCATGAGCAAGCAGGAAATCCTGCTTACCGAAATTCGCGACCTGCTGCAGCAAAAGCCCAACCCCTGAATGCGCCGTGGCCAGGCAGCATAGCTGCCGGCCATTGCGTAAGCGGTGTTCCGGCAGCATTGCGCCAAGCCCTTGCGCCCAACTGCGCTATACTGCCGCCCCGCACTTCTAACCGGCAGCCATCATGCAATCATGTGACACCCCGTTCGGCACTCTGAATCTCGAGCGCCACCCGCCAACTCAGAACCCCACGCTGCAAGCCTTTGATACGGCCGATCTGTATCTGCTGCAAAGTGCCGCTGAGTTGCCCGTTTCAGACCTGCCGATTTTGGTCATCAATGATAATTTTGGCACCCTGGCCTGCGCGTTGGCGAAGGCAGAGCCGGCCCGCAAGGTACACACCTGGAGCGATTCGAAACTGGCTCAGCTGGGCTTGCAGACCAACCTGTTGGCCAATGACCTGCCAACCGACGCGGTGCAGTTTATCGACAGCCAGCAAACGCCGAGCGGCCCGTACCAGTGCGTGCTGATGCGCGTGCCCAAAAGCTTGACGCTGATGCAGGACCAGCTGTTCCGTCTGCGCACAGCCCTGGCGGAGCAGGCGCAGGTCATTGCCGGCGCCATGGTCAAGCATCTACCGCACGCTGCAGGCGATCTGTTGGCGCAATATATTGGCCCGTACCAGGCGTCACTGGCCTGGAAAAAATCGCGACTGCTGACCAGCACAATGGACCCCGCACTGAACCCTGACAAACCAGAGCTGGAAACGCGTTATGAGTTGCCCGCTTCCACATTTCAACTACTGAACAAGCCGGGTGTATTTTCCCGGGAGAAGCTGGATAACGGTACCCGCGCGCTACTTTCAAGCCTGCCCACCGGCCAGGAAGGTGGCTACATTGTTGATCTGGGTTGCGGCAATGGCGCATTGGGCATTATGGCGGCGCAGCTTAATCCTGACGCGCAGTTGGTATTTATCGATGAGTCCTACGCTGCTGTCGCCTCGGCCCAGCACAATTTCAGCCAAGCCTTTCCCGAGCGCGCTGCCGAGTTTGTCGTCAGCGACGGCTTGACCGAGATCGAAGATGGCAGCGCTGACCTGATTCTGTGTAACCCGCCCTTTCATCAGCAGCAAGCAGTCGGTGATGAAATGGCCAAGCGGCTGTTCGAGCAAAGCTACAGCGCTTTGAACACAACAGGTAGCCTGATGGTGGTGGGTAACAGGCACCTGGGTTACCACGTCAAATTGCGCGCCTGGTTCGAGAAGGTTGAGCAGTTGTCCGGCAATCCCAAATTCGTGGTACTTAAAGCCAGTAATTGAATCTGATTTAGCGATCTGCCGCGACAGTTAAGCGCTCTCAGCTAACTTACTGTCGCCGGCAACGCTCCGAGCAGTATTTTACCTCAGCCCAGCAGCGCGCCCATTTCTTGCGCCAGCGAAACGGCAATCCGCATGTAGCACAGGTCTTTACCGGTAGATCATATTTGCTCTTCATCGGGTTTGGCCGGTCATAGCGAATAACCAGCGTCGAGCCGCGCCAGCAGCTTTTCGCCCCAGGCCCACAACGCCTGCTGCTTGGCCTCCGGCATGCGATCCAGATTACGATAGACCATTGCCAGGCGGTGATTCGCACCCAGTTTGTCGCGGTGGCGCATGAGAAAATGCCAGTACAGCGAGTTGAACGGGCAGGCCTTCTCACCGGTTTGTTCGGTGACCTTGTAAGCGCAACCCTTGCAGTGATTGGACATGCGCTTGATGTACTGACCACTGGCGCAATAGGGTTTGGAACCGAGATAACCACCATCGGCGTGCATGACCATACCTAGCGTATTGGGTAGCTCAACCCAATCAAACGCATCCATGTAGACCGCCAGATACCAGTCACAGATCTGCTTGGGCTGAATACCCGTGAGCAGTGCAAAGTTACCGGTGACCATCAGCCGCTGAATATGATGTGCATAGGCATGTTCCAGAGTCTGGCCGATTGCCTGGCTCATGCAGTTCATCCGGGTCTCGCCGGTCCAGTAGAATTCGGGCAGATCACGCTGATTGCCGAGCGCGTTACGCTCGGCATAATCCGGCATCATCAACCAGTAGATCCCGCGGACATATTCGCGCCAGCCGAGTATCTGGCGAATAAAGCCTTCCGCCGCATTCAGCGGAATATCTCCCGCCTGCCAAGCGGCCTGCACGTCCAGGCACACACGTCGCGGGTCGAGTAAACCGATGTTCATCGCTGCAGCGATACGCGCGTGAAACAGGTAGGGCTGGTTATCCGCCATGGCATCCTGATAGTCGCCAAAAGACGGCATGCCCAGCGCCAGAAAATGCTGCCAAAGTGACTCTGCTGCAGCCCGAGTTACCGGGTAATCAAAGCCTTCCAGTACGCCATAGTGATCGGCGAAACGCTCGGCAACCAGCGCTTGCACCTCCAGAGTAATCGCGTCTTGGGGGAAATGTGGCTGAGGTGGAATCTCCACCGAGGCCGGCAGCGCCTTGCGGTTGTCCGCGTCGTAATTCCAGGCACCGCCGGCAGGCCCGCCATCAGGGTCCATCAACAGTTGGGTATGTTTGCGCATTTCCCGGTAGAACAGCTCCATGCGCAACTGTTTGCGGCCCTTCGCC
Source organism: Halopseudomonas laoshanensis (assembly GCF_008365385.1). GTDB lineage: Bacteria > Pseudomonadota > Gammaproteobacteria > Pseudomonadales > Pseudomonadaceae > Halopseudomonas > Halopseudomonas laoshanensis. The sequence continues at coordinate 434,691 of NZ_QOVF01000002.1, forward strand.
CAAGCTTCAAAGCGCGATTGGGTACAAAAAAACCGCTCGTCATCGCGCAGCTCCAGCTCAGGCCATCGCTGCTGTGCTTGCTGGAAAATATCCAGTAGACGCCACTCGCTGGGCTTGCACAGCAGGATTCGCTCGGGTGCGAGTCGCGTGCGGGCACGCTCCAGCTCGCCAAGCAAGGATCCGCTATTGCCTGCGTCATCAAGCCTTACGTAATCAACCGTGAAACCATCCGCGCGCCACTGCTCGGCGAAATGGCGCATGGCGGAAAGAACGAAGAGGATTTTCTGCGGGTGATGAGGGACATAACGGCCCTCTTCCATCACCTCCGCCATCAGTATCCTGTCCCGCTGCGGATCGGCATCACGCAGCGAACTGATAGCCTCGTCGAGCTGGTCCCCGAGAATCAGAATGAGGTGGCGCACGCTCATCGCCGCGCCTCTAATTGTCGAATGTCCCACCTCATGATCAAGCCTTGCGTGGCAAACTGAAGCGATCACTCTAACTCAGCTCATGCCGCAGCCAGCCCGCGCTCTGTAACCAGACCTTTCAGAGTCCATCGGTTATCGATTAGACAGCCATTTAGAGCTTGTCGAGTTTGGAGTCGCCATTGACCTTGGCCAGCTTATCCAGAATCCCCATACCGAAGGCGGATACCACAAAGGTCATATGGATGATCACGTACCACATCATCTTGTCATTAGGGATGTTCTGCGCGTTCATAAAGACTTTCAGCAGGTGAATTGACGAAATCGCGACGATCGACGCAGCCACTTTCATCTTCAAAGAGCCGGAGTCCATCTTGCCCAGCCAACTGAGCTTTTCCTTGCCTTCATCGATGTTCAGCTGAGACACGAAATTCTCATAACCGGAGATCATCACCATCACCAGCAACCCACCCACCAGCGCCATATCTACCAGCGACAATACGACCAGAATCAGATCGGCCTCGGCAATCGCAAACAGATTGGGGATGAGATGGATCACTTCCTGGAAAAATTTCACCGCCAGCGCGAAGAGCGCGAGGGATAAACCCAGATAGATGGGCGCCAGAATCCAACGCGCCGAGTACAACAAATTTTCCAGTAACCTTTCCATACCACCTTGACCCTCTCAAATTGGACATTCTGAAACCGCCGCTACAGTTGTTCACAGTATCTGTGGATAACTCTGTGGGCAGTAGCTTGGCAAGCCACCCCAGCCCATGAAGAACAAGGCTTGGCAGGCAACGTGCAAAAAACAACCAGTGCGCCCGACTATATTGCACAGAACCTGTACAAGGCGACGGTATATGGCGCCTGTAGCGCCACCTTATAACAAAAAAAGGGCAAACCAGCCGCTGGTATTTTTTTCCCTGAATCGGTTATTGACAATGTCACAAAATTCACCAGCGGTGTGAACTACCCACAAAATCTGTGGATAACTCTGTAGATAGATTCGGGAGAGCCACGCCCAGGGCCTATAGCTCCGGGCTCAGCGCCAATTGGTTACGCGTTGATCAAAGTAGACTGTCCGGTTTCGCCTCGGACTTGGCGCTTTCCTCGCTCTCTTCTTCCTCATCATCACGCTCAGCAATCTCGCGAAGCCGATCAACCACTCGGGCATTGATAGTGCCCTCGGGGAAATGGCCCTGATCATCCGCTGTGCCCGGCTCGTCCCCCGCCAGCAGACCCAAGGCCTGATCGACGTGACTCACCGCATAGATGTTGAATTGGCCCGCGCGTACGGCCTCCAGCACGGTGTCGTCGAGCATCAGATTGGGTACGTTGGAGCGCGGAATAATTGCACCCTGCTCGCCAGTCAGGCCGCGCGCCTGGCACAGCCGGAAAAACCCCTCGATCTTCTCGTTAACACCACCGACCGCCTGCACTTCACCAAACTGGTTAATCGAGCCAGTAATGGCGAAGCCCTGCTTCAAAGGGATGCGCGACAACGCCGAGATCAGCGCGCAAACCTCACCCAGCGAGGCGCTGTCGCCATCCACATAACCATAGGATTGCTCAAGTGCAATGCTGGCGGAGATTTCCAGAGGGAAATGCTGAGCGTAACGGCTGCCCATATAACCGGTCAGAATCATCACTCCCTTGGAATGAATCGGCTGGCCCAGATTAACTTCCCGCTCGATGTCCACAATCCCGCTACCACCAGGGTAAACCGTGGCGCTGATCCGCGCCGGCACACCGAATACCGAGTCGCCGACCTCCAGCACTGTGAGGCCATTGCATTTCCCGACTTCCGCGCCCTGGGTATCAATCAGGATGACCCCTGACAGCATGTCCTCGCGTATGCGGGCACTGACGCGGCCGGTACGCATCTCCTTGGCCTGCAGCGCGCGATCGATGTGAGCGGTATCGATCAGCGGGTCATTCGCCAACTGCCGGGTAAAATCGGCTTCGGCGACCAACTGGAAAATATCACTGATGCGCGCCGACAAGCGCTGCTGGTGTTCGGCCAGGCGCGCGCTGTGAGTCAGCACCCGCGCGACCGCCGCTGCGGTGAGCGGCGCCAGCCCTTCCTCGAAGGTACGGGTTTTAAGCAACTGCGCCATGCTTTCGATGCTGTCCAGCGTACGCGGCAGGTCCTCATCAAAGTCGACGAGTACGCGAAACATCTCCTGAAAGTCAGGATCAAGATCCTGCAGGGTGTAATACAGGTGGCGCGATCCGATGATCACAATCTTGACTGCTAACGGAATCACTTCCGGCGTCAGGGTGACCGTGGTCAGCCGACCCATATCGGCCCAGGGCGATTCCATTTTCAGCTGGCGGGAATGCAGCGCGCGCTTGAGAGCGTCCCAGACAAAGGGTTCGCCCAGCAGTTTTTCTGCTTCCAGCACCAGGTAACCACCGTTAGCCCGGTGCAATGCGCCGGGACGAATATGCCGATAATTAGTGATCAGCGCACCCTGATCGGAGCTGTATTCAATACGGCCAAACAGATTGTCGTAGGAAGGGTGCGGCTCATGCACTACCGGCGCGCCGCCGCTGTCCGGATGGCCGACGACCAGGCTTGGGCAATACTGTTCAGTCAATATCTGCTTTTTGTACGCTTCCGGTCGGGCCTCGGGCGCGCGCTCCTCGACCAGTTGATCAATCACCGTCTTGAGCAAATTCTGCCGCATCGCGTGCAGGTAATCGCAGATGCCCTCATTACCGGCGTACTGTTCGATCAGCGGATCAAGCAGCGGTTGAATCGCCTCGGTAATCGTCAGCTCGTTCAGCTCACGAAGCTGGTTGCTGGTTTCCCGTTTCCATTGCGGTAGGCTGGACAGGGCCTCATTGAGTACTTCCTCCAGCGCCGAAATATCCACATGAAAGCGCTCGCGCTCTTCCTCCGGCAATTGGGCGAACTCGGCTTCGTCCAGCGCTTTGCCATCTTTCATGGGAGTAAAGGCAATGTTCTGCGCATCACGGTAAACCGCGATGTTCTTTTCCAGCGCCTTGCGCTCCACCGAATCGATGGCGCGGTCATATCGCTGGTTAAAGCCGCGGTCTATGGCGCTTTTTTTCTGCTGGAAAGCCGGATGCTCGAATACCGCAGGGAAGGTCGCCAGCAGGTTATCGATCAACTTGTCGATATCCGCCAGCAATGCCCCCGCGGTACCCGGTGACAGGCTGAGCACACGGGGTTCACGCGGCTCGTCAAAGTTGTTTACATAGACGCAATCCTGCGGCGTGATCTGGCGTTTGGCTTCGGCTTTCAGGTAACGCATCACGTAGGAGAAGCGCCCGGTGCCCGGCTCGCCCATCACAAACACATTATACCCAGGCCGATGCATGGCCACCCCGAACTGCATCGCCTCCACCGCTCGGTCCTGCCCAAGAATACCGCGAAACGGCTCAAGCTCATCGGTGGTGACAAACCCGAGACTATCCAGATCAATGGGCACAGTGAGTTGTTCAGGGGTCAGGCGCATGGCAGCGGCTTTATTGCTCATCAAACATCCTTGAAAACGGGGGCGGCTTCTAAAAGGTGACGCCCATTGTTGCCCCCGCCGCTGCGAGTGACAAGCCCAATCCTGCGTGAACAGCAATGGTGTCGCGTTTGCCAATGGTTTAGAGTATTTGCTCAACCACCAACAAGATCCATAAAGGTTATGTCATGTCTTTGAGCCCACAAGAGTATATGGGTAGCGACGCCACGGAGCTGGCCCGTCAAATAGCTGAAGGCCACACCACGCCAGCGGAATTATTGGACGTTGCCATCACCCAATACCACCGCCTCAACCCGCAATTGAATGCCGTTTGTCAGCCGATGTTCGAGATCGCCCGTCAGCGCGTCAAACAACCACTCGCCGGCCCGCTGGCAGGCGTGCCTATATTGATCAAGGATGCCATCCAGGATTACGCAGGTTTGCCTACCGGCAATGGCAGCAAGGTATTCAGCCGTATTCCTGCACGCCAGCATTCGCATATCGTCCAACGCCTGCTCAACGCTGGGGCGGTTATTATGGGCAAAAGCAATACACCCGAACTGGCGCTCAAGGGCGTCACCGATCCCGAAGCCTTCGGCCCAAGCCGCAACCCCTGGAACATGGCACATACCACCGGTGGATCCAGTGGCGGTTCGGCTGCTGCTGTGGCCTCTGGCATGGTACCAATGGCCGGGGCGAACGACGGTGGCGGCTCGATCCGCATCCCCGCGGCCTGTTGCGGCTTGTTCGGCCTGCGTCCATCGCGGGGGCGGGTATCGGTTGGGCCGGCACATGGCGAGATATGGGAGGGCGCTTCCAGTGACCTGGTGCTGTGCCGCAGCGTGCGCGACGCGGCTTTGGCCATGGACGTACTGGCCGGTCCCAATCGCGGCGATCCCTTTTTACTGGCGCCCGAAGCCCTGCCATTTCGTGATCTGGCCAAGCGTGAGCCTGGCGTGCTGCGCATCGGCTATAGCACCCGCTCACCGGTTGACACGCCGGTACACCCCGAGGCCATACGTGCGGTAGAGAATGCCGCCGAATTACTGCGCTCGCTGGGTCATGAAGTGGTAGAAGCCGAGCCTGATTACGACGGCATGGCATTGGCGCGCTGTTATCTGAACATGTACTTCGGGCAGGTGGCTGCAACGCTCGACCAGGCGCGGGAAATGGGTGCACGGGATGAAGAGTTCGAATTACTCACACGCACGTTGGCTGCGTTCGGGCGCAGTATGTCCAGCGCAACCTATATCAACAGTCACCGGCAGTGGAATCAGTTTAGCCAGGCGCTGGGCAGCTTCTATCAGCAACACGACCTGTTTATGACTCCAGCTCTGGCACATCCACCTATCCGCCACGAGAAAGCCAACTTGCCGCGCAAACAGACGCGAGTGATCGAGCTGCTGCTGAACACCGGCCTGCTACCGTTACTGGCGCGTTGGGGGGCGCTGGACAATATGGTCAGTGACATGGCGCGCAAGAATCTGACCTACGTGCCCTTTACCCAATTGGCCAACCTGACCGGCACGCCCGCAATGAGCGTGCCGCTGCACTGGACCGCCGATGGCCTGCCACTAGGCGTGCAATTCTGCGGCCCATCCGCCAGCGAGGCGCTGCTGTTGCAACTGGCCAGCCAACTGGAAGCGGCCCAACCCTGGGCCAATAAATGGCCGGCTATAAGTGATATGCCCGGCTGACAAGCTGCCGCAGCATCGGGGGCAATTCGCCCCCGTGGAAGCCCCAGGCTTGCCTCAATCTGAATCGTTGTCTTCCACCCCGGGCACACCCAGCGATTTGACCAGCTCACGCACCAGCGGCTTCATAAAGAAACTGCTCTCCGGCATCAGATCAACCTGAACGCCGCGTTCACGCAATTCATCAGCCACGATAGGCCCCACAGCCGCCACCTTAAGCTTGGCCAATGCCGCAATTAACGCAGGCTCACCGCATTGCCGGCGGCCAATCTGAAACAGGCGGCGTACCTGAGTGGCGCTGGTAAAGGCAATCGCATCAAGCTGCCCAGCCAGGATCGCCGTCACCAGCTCTTCTACTCTCGAATCTTCGACATCGTCGGCATACACGTAAGGCGCAACGGTACTGACGTGAGCTCCCGCGTGAGCTAAAAAATCTACCAATAACCGATTAGGCTCTGTGCCGTACAACTGCACGGCAATCCGCCGGCCGGACAGATCGCCAGCTTCCAGCGTCTTGATCACGCCTTCGGTAGTCGGCTCTACTGCGACCAGATCCGCCTTGAGGCCAATCTGCCGCAGTGCAGTGCCCGGCTTAGGGCCGCGAGTGAGCTTGCGTACCTTGCCCAACTGGGTAATGAAATCATCGCGCAGACTGCCGCCGGCACGCTCGGCTGCAGCCAGCAAACGGCGCAAACCCTCGCCGGTCAGCAGGATCAAGTCATCATAGGGCTGCGCAATAAAGTCGGCGATCCAGGCGAGTACGGGCTCTTGATCCGGAGCATCGTGAATGGACACCAGCGGACAGCGCAGTACTTCGGCACCGCGTTTGACCAGCATAGCCGCAAACAGATCCAGCTCACGGCTTTCGGGCAAGGCAATGTAACGGCCAGTCAGGGGCAAGGTCGCGTCGGTCATGGGATGGCTCACAGGCAAATGAAAGCCCATTGTGCTGCGCAGCGGGCGCATTGAAAAGCGCTGCTGCGCGCTACTTTTCCCTACGGCATTTTTGCACTGGCTATTTTTCCCAGCCCCGGCCGTGCACGATGGTATCCAGCTTGCGGCTGATAGCCGTGCAGTTACGGACCATCTCCACCTTCTCCCAGGTGGAACGTTCCCCCTCGTGCAGCAGCCGATGCATAGCCTCCCGCGAGGGCGCAGCGAGCAGGCGCAGCGGATGGTCCCAGCGGTTGCGCAGGAAGATGTTGATGTCCGCGGTGTATTCCTGGCGCAGCACGCCGTAGGTCAGATGCTGCATCAAGCTGATCACCGGCGATTTGATGCGGATGTTGTCGCGGCTGAAGCGCATCGCTTCGGCGGTGGTGATTTTCAGAAAACGCGCCTGATAGGTCAGCAGAGTGCGGAACGGATTACTGGGTGCATCCGGATCCGGGGTCATCGCCAGCACCGCAGGGTTGGTCATGCTGGAAATAAAATGGTTAACGCCGAACAACCGCGCCAGGCGCTTGGCCGGCAGGTCGTCGGCAAAGGAGCCATCAATCCATTTCAAGTCAGGTAGGTAAGGCACCGTCTCGTTAGCGGCATTGCGGCACATCAGCGTGACCGGCGGGTAAATGCCGTAGATCGCGCAGGAAGCGGTGACCGCAGAACGAATCAGCACATTGGGCGAGGTGATGGCGTTCAACAAGCGCGGCGCCTGACGTGGAGACAACCCAGTCACGGTGATATTCAGTTTGCGCCCGGTCAGCTCGAACGCTTCCTGAAAGGTCAGATCAGGAATAATCTTCGCCAGATAATCCTTGAGATTATCCGCATCCATTCTCGGCCTGGGATTGCCAAACAAGGACAGCGCCGGGCGTATCGCGGTGGTCTCATCCACCTCGTGGTGCAGGTTGTCCAGGCTCAGCCGGTGCTGGAGCTCATCATCCACATGCGTGCAAGCAGTTGCAGCGATGATCGACCCAGCGCTGGAGCCGGAAATGATCTCGGGCAACAAACCGTGATCAAACAGCGCCTTGACCACCCCCGCATGAAAAAAGCCCAGCACTGCCCCGCCGCTGAGCATCAACGCCGAACGCCCGTAACAATGGCTGGCACGTAAAAAGAAATCCTGCTTTTCTTCCAGCGCAATGATGCTGTCATCAACTTCATTCAGATCATCCAGCGCACCGCATATCTCTTCTACATACCGGGTGATCAGGTTCTTGGTGCCGAGCTTTGCCTTGTTATACAGCGCCGGTTTGCCCATGCCGCCCAGATTCCCGTGCAGGCCTTCGTTCAGGACAAACAGCAGGTCGTGATACTCGCGGCGAAAGCGCAGGTCCCGCACCTTGTCCAGACGCTGGCGAATGGAGCGGTAGTCGTAACTCTCGCAGGCATCGTTCTGCTTCCACTCGTCCAGCCCATGCTCTTCATCCCAGGCAGCCGCCATCTCGGCCCAATCCTGGTAATGCTCGGCCTGCTCCATGTCCTTTAACAATTGCTTGGTGCGCGGGCGTTCAAAGAGCTTCATTGGCTACCCCTCAAATGAGTATGATCGTGAATCAGTTTTGCTTACTTTCAGCCGGTAGCGGTTCTGCAACAGATGTGTTGGGCGAGCTATTGGCGGCGGCAAGCTTTACCCCCGCCGATTTGCTCGCGGCCGGTCTGGTTTTGACCCGCTTCTTGGGCTTACTGGTGGTTTTGGCGACAGTCGCGTTGCTCTGAGTCTTTGCGGCGGCTTTGCTTGGCTGCCTGGCGTTGGGCTTGCCAGAGTCGATCGTGCGCTCCTGCGCAGTACTGGTTTGGGCAGACTCCAGCGCTGCTACGCAGGCTAAATACTCCTTCGTCGACGCCTCCATGCAGGCGATGTAGAAATCCATATCCGGTACCACCTTGCGGTCAGCCACCACGCCCAGGTTCAGGCGATCATATATGCCGGTGATCCCGTGACTGATGGCCATGCCATCGCATACCGGAACCAGGGGGAAAACTTCGCGGATGGCCGCTCCGGCAAAATAGCGGGTATGCATGCCGGGGATACCGGGCACGTTGGTAATCACCGTATTGATCAGCGGCAAGGTGCCGGCCATATGCGTGCGGTTCTGGAACCAGGCACCCAGAGCGCGGATGGCGGGTGGCACCATGTCGCCCGCCGCGTTGGTCAGGTCACAGAGCACTTCGCGGGCCAAAGGGATGCCTCGATGGGTGCGTCCTTGGATCGCGGCCAGACGTTTGGTCGGATCCTCGATATTGGTACCGATGGCAATATACATCGCCGATATCAGGTTACCGGTTTCAGAGCGGGCGTACTCTGGACGTATGGAAACCGGGCACATGGAGATCAGGGACTGATCAACCGGCAGTTGTTTATGTTCGGCCAGATACCGCCGCATACCACCGGCGATGACCGCCAGAATCACATCATTAAGACTGGCACCGGGGTGCAGTTGACGCATCCGCTTGAGGTCAGGGATTTGCCACGAGTGCCCGCCATAGGAACGGTGCGGTGTAACCGTGACGTTGAAGATCGTCCGCGGTACCCGTCGCTGCTCCGGCAAACCGTCTTGCCGCAAACGACGCGCCAACTCCAGGCTCTTGCGACCGAACAGCAGGCCAGCTCGCATACTGCGCACAGACTGCCCCAACATTCGCGGCGCCGTGCGAGCCCACATTTCCAGACGCGTGGGCGCACGTTCGGCGACCTCGACTCTGTCACGCCGACCGTATTCGTGTTCCGCGGTTTCTTCCATCATCGCCGTGCTGAGTTCGAGGCTGGACTTGCCATCCACATAGGCGTGATGAAACCGAATCAGCACAGCAAAACTGTTGGGCGGCACGCCTTCCACATTGTTGACGCCCTCGATGATGTAGATCTCCCAGGGCGCCCGTTCCATATCGACGCTGCGCGACATCGTCCGCGCGGTAAAAATGCACAACTGACGCCAATCCCCAGGCTGGGGCAAGCCGACATGCCGAACGTGATATTCCAGATCAAAATTCTCGTCTTCCAGCCAGTAGGGATCGTCCAACTGAAAAGGTGCCTGCTCCAACCGCCTCCGGAAATACGAGGTCGTATTCAACCTGTCCGATACGTACTGCAGAATATCCTTGTGCCGCACAATGCCGTCTGGCGCGGTTGTCTGATCACATAACCACAGGCTACCGATCATCATCGGCTGATTGGGACCCTCAAAATAGAAGAAGTGCGAATCCATGGGTGTCAGTTGCTTCATTACAGTCTTCCTCGGTGCCAGAGCAATTCAGGTGGGTGTATTGAAATCATGAACACTTCGGATAATTGACTCTTCTGCGGAATGACGCATTGATCTCCATCAAGCACAGAGATCAATATTTTCGGTCATTTCCAGATTTTATCAGCCATAACGACAACCCGATCATGAGACATTAATTAATAATGCAATTATATGACCATACAGTCACGAGAAGGAAAAAAGAACCCTGCACTGTTAGCTCAAACGTCATCGACGATTGATGGGAAAGCTCTGGAATGAGGATCAGAAAGGGGGAAAATTAATTGCCAACAAGATATGGCGCACAGCGCAAGCGCTCAGGACATTAAGCGGGCGCACCCATTTAGGGCAAAAAAAAGAGCAGCCGGTCAAGCCGCTGCTCTTTTTTGACTTACAACTACCTTAGTGACGCGGCGCGCCCTTCCAAAGAATAACCAGCAAGGTAACCGCGGTGAGTGGCATTACATAGAACAGCATCGCGCTAGGTAGTCCCGGAATGCCGCTGGCGCCGCCATCCGTCGTCACAACATGAATGTTGTAGACGACGAAGTAGGCCATAAACAGCAACCCTTCCCAGCGGTTTATGCGCATGCCGCTGATGAAGATCGGCAAACACGCCAGGGCCACAGCAAACATCACCAGCATGTCAAAGCGCAGCACCGCTTCCGACACTGCGATACCGGCTGGAGCCAGGAAGGACGCGACACCCAGCACCGCCAACAGGTTAAATATATTGCTGCCCACGACGTTGCCCACAGCGATATCGCGTTGCCCGCGAATACTCGCGATCACAGAGGTCGCCACCTCAGGCAGGGAGGTACCCGCCGCGACGATAGTCAATGCCACTACTCGCTCGGATACACCCATACTGGTTGCCATCACTACCGCACCGTTGACCAACCAGCGGGCACCCAGTACCAGCATCACCAGGCCGCCAGCTACAAACAGCACGTTCATCATCACGGAACCGCTGTGTTCTGCATCCGGCACGCCCAGATCGGCAGCGTCGCTGGGCGTATTGGCCTTCCGGCTGCTAATGATCAAGAACAAGGTGTAGGCAACAATCAATACAAACAGCAAGATACCGTCAAAACGGCCGAGACTGCCGTCCAGCGACAGCAGAATAACCAGCATGCTCGCGCCGATCATCAAGGGCACATCCAGACGGATCAGCTGACGCGATACCACCAGCGGTGCGATCAACGCCGAAAGACCAAGAATAAACAGCACGTTGAATATATTACTGCCCAGCACGTTACCCAGCGCGATGTCGCCCTGGCCGCCCAAGGCTGCTCCGGTACTGACCGCCAACTCGGGCGCGCTGGTGCCAAAAGCAACTACGGTAAGACCAATAACCAAAGGGGAAATGCGAAAGCCGGCCGCCAAGCGCGAAGCCCCTTTGACCAACACCTCAGCACCTGCAACCAGCAGAACAAGCCCCACTACGAACAGGACAATAACAGTCAAACTCATGATTAAACCCCCTCCTTGCGGGGCGGCAGCGCCAGCAGATGCTGGCACGTCAATCTAGCATGGCTGGGCCGCTCTGGGCCCGGATACAACATATTACGCGACTCGGCATCTCAATCCGGCGGTTATCTCGCCTGGCATTATCAATCGGTATTTGGCAGATGGTTTAACGCAGACCCTCTCGTCCCGCTCAGGCAAGCTAGACTGAAAATCCAACCTCGCCGGAGCCTGCCAATCATGACTAACGCCAACCCCACTTTTGTGGTCGATCAGGACAACCTGGATCACTGCGCGACGCTCCCCCTGCCCGCAATCACCGCAGACGAGCTGAATGACGGCGAAGTGCTCCTGGCCGTCGACCACTTTGCTTTTACCGCCAACAACATTACGTACGCCGCGCTGGGCAAACGCTTCAAGTATTGGGCCTTTTTCCCCGCCGAAGCGCCGTGGGGCCAGATTCCCGTCTGGGGCTTTGCCGATGTAGCTGCGTCACGGCATCCCGAAGTGCCCGTAGGCAAACGCCTGTACGGCTACCTGCCGATGGCGCGCCAGCTGCGGGTCAAACCTGGCAAAGTCAGTAAAAGCAGTTTCATCGATACCGCCGAACATCGCCAGCACCTGGCATTAGCCTATAACCAGTACCAGTTCACTGACACCGACCCAGCCTACCAACCCGAGCATGAAGCATTGCAAATGCTGCTGCGGCCGCTGTTGATCACCTCTTTTCTGCTGGACGACTTCCTTGCGGTGAACAACTTCTTCGAGGCCGAGCAGATCATCCTCACCAGCGCCTCCAGCAAAACCGCGCTGGGTCTGGCCTTTATGCTCCAGCACCAACGTAGCCAGCGCGGTAAACCACTGACCATCACCGCTCTGACCTCTCCCGGTAACACCGATTTTGTCGAGAGTCTGGGTTACTACGACAAGGTGGTCAGCTATGCCGATATCGACAAGCTCGACGCTAGCCAAAGCACCGTATCGGTGGATTTCGCTGGCAATGGTGAAATCCTGGCAAGCCTGCACAAACACTTCGCCGACAACATGCTGTTCAGTTCCCTGGTCGGTGCCGCGCACTGGGACTCACGCGGCGGCGACAAGAACCTGCCGGGGGCCAAGCCGGAAGTCTTCTTTGCCCCCGGTTACTGGGAAAAACGCGGTAAGGAAATTGGCAACGCGCAGCTGATGCAGAACTTCGCCACGCTGTGGGCGCCGCTGGTTGCGTCAGTGCAGAAGTGGATGAAGGTGACGGAAGTAGAAGGCGGTGATGCCGTGGAAGAGGCCTACAAGCAGACGCTACAGGGCAAGGTGAACCCGGACCAGGGGTTGATTCTAAAAATGTAGAAGGCGCTCAATCTGGCGGGTAGATTCTCACAACAGGTGAGAATCTACCCTAGACCGCAGATGCAAATGTCCCCTTTACACAGCGAGTTTACTCGCCAAGCAGTTTGATCGCCGGATCTCGGTAACTGTCTTCGATCTTTATACCAGCAGCCTCAGCTTCCCTCTCAAGCTTCGCTCGCTGCTGAGCGTACTGCTCCAACAACGCAGGCATTAATTTGCGCCAATCGCTTTGATCTTCTTCGCTGAAATGTTGAGGCCAATAGGCGAGCTCAGTTTGCAGCTCCATCTTGATCAGGTAAGTCCCTCGCTCTGCCGGGGCATCCCGCGAGTTGCTCCGCTGCACCGATACATGCAGATAAATTCCGCTTTGATAAAAGAACCAATGGTATGTGCTGCCGGCGCTTAACCATTGCTCTAGAGATGCTTCATAGCGGGGGTCAAACCACGGGTGAGCGATGACGCGCATACCCATTACCTCATCCGGCACAACGATCTTGTGAGCATCAGCGCCAGAAATACGCGCGGCCGGGAATCGATAGAAATGCGTCCAACCACTCCCGAGCAAGGTGTTCAGCAACTGATAAACAAACCCCTTTTGCTCAGAATGCAGACTATTGTCAGGAAGACCGCGCACGCTCAGCGTTACCTGCTCAACAAGACGCCCTTGAGTCTCATCAACAACCGCGGAGACACGCCCAACGTCGTCCAACGCCAATAGTAAGGTGTCGTTCTGGAACACTGTCACCGAAGGCAGGTCCGCCTCAGCAAAGCGCTTCTTGATCTCATACCAGCACAACCCAACGTGTGCCAGACAGTCTTCCTCAAATGGATGAGGGCTATTATCAAGCAGGTCGTTTATGGGCTGGCCCAAATTTATCTTGACGTTGGTTTTAGCTGTCATCTCTGTTCCTTCAGCAGCCAGGCTTTGCCCCTCATTGCAGGCACTAAGAGTTAAGGTAAAGAGGAGAATCCAAATAAATCGTTTCACCGAACAGAACCCCATGCAGCTATTGAGGATATTACCTCCTCCATGTATCGCTTTTGCCTTTGCATCAGTAAATGATAGCGCTCGGCAATGGAAGCGATGAAATCCATCCGGTCAGCCTCTTCGTACAAATTGCCTTCACGCATTTGCACTCGTCGCTCGCCATTGTCGGTATCACATGTAGTCGTAAAGGAAGCGACTCGTTTGGGCACCAGAGGAACGCCTTCAATCAATGACTGCATATCCAGTGAACGCTTGAAAGCCCAGTTCTCATAAATCAACGGCTGCAGGATATTGAGCTGTTCATGATTGGCAATAACCATCAGCGAACTGAGCTGCAGGACTCGCTTAGATTCCATGTCCGTGGTTACTTCAAACGCTCGAATGTCATTGAATGCCTGAGTAATCTCATTAGTCAGCCGGAGATTGTTTAGCGTCGACAAAGACTCAGCTGCCCAAGGTAATGCTGTCATGTTGGTATTTACAGGGTCTACCGCATCAGACGCATCTCGCTTCGGCGAGCAGTAGGCAAACTGCTCTGGAAAGCGCGCATAAAACCAATGCCAAACAAAAATATCCTGGAACAGCCAAAAGTTTCCCTGGCCAAGAGCGTTCTTGCTGACACTCGCCCCCGGCACTACTGACAAGTGAAACAAAGGGTCTTCGGGAATAAAATCGAGAGCACACTTAACCTGTTTACTGGCAAACGCGGCTAAGCCCATCCAGTAAAAGCGACCCTTGTGCTCCGGCATTCCGCCTTCTTCAATTTCCAAATAAAATCGCGCATAGCTGGCAGCAATGCGTGCAGCTCTAGCGCTGAAATCCGGAATCAAGCGGCGCTTGGTTGACCGTGAGTACCAAGGCGAATGCTCTTCACTCAATCTGCGTATCGCCTCTTGCTGCCCCACAGACCATAACTCCCTGCACTCCAGCGTTACATCTTGTACAGAGTCGCGGACTCTATTGGTATTAAGTGTAGTGACGGCTTCAGTCATGAGTTTCTACCTGCCAGGTAATCGTCAGCGGAGTCAGATACTTCAAGCTCATCCCATCGCAGATAAACCTGCAAAATTTCAGCATGCTCAGTCTGAAAGCGTTCCGACCTCCCCTCTCTCCCCGTTTGGAACACTCTTGGCATAGACTCTCCAGGCAAGGAGATCGCCCCGTCGAGGCCCGCGATTGGGGCCCCATGACAAGTAATAAAACGGCATTGCTCGTCAAAATATTCATGACTGAATTTATGCAGAAGATCGCCTGCACGGCTTTGATCAACAACCAAAGGTAGCACCGCCGGCAATAATCGAATTCCGCCGCCCCTACCCGCCGCTCCTCCGGAGTTGATCTTGATCACCGGGCCACTGAGCGTAACACCACTGGGGTCGAGTTTTAGAAAGGAGCCTCCACCCTTGGCAGTCAGCTCCATGCCTGCATCGATAACCACTTTGCTACCGGCGTAGTAATGGATCTCGTTACCCGCTTCAAGGAACTGGCCCGTACCCAGCTTGATGTGTTGATTATTGCCGACGGTCAGATGGTCGTCGGCTTTGATCTCGGTCTTTCTGTCTGCGTGAGTAGTGTGATGCTCTTCAGCCAGAAATTCCGTGTAGCTGTTGGCTTCGACGCGATCATGACGTTCGTTGCCGACGCGGATCTTCTGGTCGTTCTCAATGTTCTCGTCCCAGTCGCGCTGGGCGTGCAGGTAGATCTGTTCTTCGCCTTTCTTGTCTTCGATGCGCAGTTCGTTATACCCGTCGCCACCGCCGCCCGGAGCAGTGCTCAGGGTTTTGAATACGCTGCGGGTTTTGTGTGCCGGTAGCTCGTAGGGAACCGGGTGGGTCTTGTGGTATAGGCAGCCGGTAACCAGGGGTTGGTCGGGGTCGCCTTCGAGGAAGGTGACCAGGACTTCCATACCGATTCTGGGGATGGCGATGCCGCCGTATTGGTTGCCGGCCCAGCTGGAGGAGACTCTGAGCCAGCAACTGGTCTGGTCGTTGCCCTGGCCTTCGCGATCCCAGTGAAACTGGACCTTTATGCGACCGTATTGATCGCAGTGGATTTCTTCGCCTTCAGGGCCGGTGACGACGGCGGTCTGGCTGCCCAGCATTTTTGGCTTTGGGTGGTTCAGTTGCGGGCGGAAAGGGACGTCCCACGGGGTGGCAGTGAATTGATTGCGGTAGCCCTGAGTGAATCCGTCTGATGCTTTGACGTCGCTGGTGACCGACTCTTCCAGCACTTGGGGCTGTTTGCCTTCATGTTGAATCCCAGTGATCAGCCACAGGTCGTTCCAGTCGGTTCTGGGGTGGTTGGACAGCGTGAGGAAGTGCCCGCTGATTAGCGTAGGTACATCACTCTTGCCTTCGGCCAGGCGGTAATCGCTGCGGTGGCGTTCCAGGCTGCGTTTGGCCAGGTGCTTGCCGCGGGCGCGTTCGCTGAACAGGCCGGGGTAGTCGTAGTCTTCCAGGTCGGGTAGCGGGACGGGCGGTTGTTCCCCTTCGACCGGCTGCTCGGTCTTGTGCGCCGCTTCCATCAGCAGATGGGGCTTTTCGAAGTCGTAATCCCGGCGGGTGACGCGGCTGGGGCGGGTTTCGACGCGCATGGCGAAGCGCTTTATGACTGGCTCATCGGCGACCAGGCCGCTGTCCTGAGTATACGCGGTGGGGCGATCCAGTTTCGGGAAGCCGGTCTGGTCGTCGCCGAAGACCAAAAGATGGTTATCGGTGCTGTGTTCGAAGTGGTAATGGATGCCTTCTTCTTCGCACAGGCGCTGAACAAAGTGCAGGTCGGTTTCGTCGTACTGGGTGCAGTAGTCGCGCTGGGGATATTCGCTGTTGAGCTGAAAGCGGTAGGTGTCGGCCTGGATGCCGTGGTCGCTTAATACTCGGGCGATGATCTGCGGTACGGTGAGGTGCTGGAAGATGCGCTGGTTGGTGCGGTGGCCCAGGTAAAGCAGATGCGGGACCAGATCTATGTGGTAGCGCGTCAGGCGTTTGCCGGCATCGCCTTGGGCGACGCGGTGGATCAGACCGTGGATGCCTTTGCCATTCCCTGCAAAGTTGAAGAAGGCCGGTTGCTGCAGAAGGCGGTCGATATCCAGGTCCGGGCGTTCGCTGACCAGCTCCAGCTGAAAATGGTAGGGCTGGCTGATGTGCTCGACGCCTTCGAAGGACAGGACTTTGAAGTCGTGGCTGAGGCCGGGAATATCGAGGGTGAAGTGGGCCTGGTTGGCGGCGGCGAACATCCGATGTTCCTTGTGCTGGTAGGGCTGAGAGCGAAAGCGGCCGTGCTGGGCGCGCGCAGATTATCGCAGATAGAGGTGTGGAGTTATGTGAGCCAGTCGGCAAAATGGGTGGTCTAGGCTGGTAGAAAGATCAATCAGATCAAGGGGATATGTGCGCAAGAAGTTGCGCAGGTAGTGATCCGTTGGGGCCGAAAGACAATAAAAACCAAGGTCAAAATGGATTCCCGCTTTTGCGGGAATGACGAGATGACGGGGAGGGTGTGTGACTGGTCCAGACCGCTTGGATTCCCGCCTGCGCGGGAATGACGGGAGTATTAGGTTGGCTCTACGGTTTGGCCGACAAACAGTACTCGCATCCCCCAGAATCGTCATCCTCGCGAAGGCGGGGATCCATTCGGCTTTTCGGCTGGGTAAGGGGGCGGGAGTGAACCGCGAAACCGCTTGGATTCCCGCCTTTCGCGAGAATGGCGGGGTGGGGCCGGAATGACGGGGTAGCGGGAGGGAATGACGAAGTGTGGCGGGCATGCCGAGAAGGAGCGTGGGAATGACGACGCGGAGCGGGCTCGACGAGGTGAAGCGGCTTGACGGCGTCAAGGCCGAATTGTCAGTCCCGCGCCACCTCACAAACCGCCCTTCCCTCCTGCAAATAAGACTGCAGTATCGGTGCCATCCCCTTGAGCACCTGCACAGGTAATGCAGAGGTAAAGCGGAAGCCGTCTGCTGCTTTGCCTGGCACAAAAGCCGTCAGAGTGCCGAAGTGGTCATCCCCGAGAAAAAACACAAAAGTCGCGGTACGGTTCATCACCTGGCTGCTGGTCGACCGGCCGCTAGCGGACATGCTATGAATGCGATTGTCGCCCGTGCCTGTCTTGCCACCTAATGCCAAGGCCTGCCCATCCACGCCGACAAAAGTACCCTGCAGACGCCGCGCAGTACCGCCATCAACCACCTCGGACAGCACGCCCTTCAACGCCGCTGCCACATCAGCATGCATCACCTGTATGCCGACCTCCTCAGGTCGCTGCAATCGGGCTTCATAGGGCGTGCCTGCAGCAAAATGCAGATCATTGATGCGCCGACTGGGGAAACGCATGCCGTTGTTCTGGATAATCCCCATCAACTCAGCCAGCGCAGCAGGACGATCACCGGAGCTTCCCAAGGCTGTGCCCAACGAGGGGACCAGATGCTCGAATGGATAACCCATCTGCTTCCACCGCCGATGCACTTCCAGAAAGGCTTCTACTTCCAACATGGTACGGATGCGCGAATCCCGCGCACTGCGATGGCGGGTGCGAAATAGCCACCCATAAACCTCTTGCCGCTCAGCCTCACTGGCTTGGACTGCGTCACTGAAACTGCTCTCAGGCTGGCGGCGCAAATACCCCACCAACCACAGTTCTAGCGGATGCACCCGGGCGATATAGCCTTGGTCCGGCAGATCGTAACGCCCCGGACCGTAATCACGGTACAGACTGCCAAGCCGAGCGCTACCCAGTTCGCTCATCCCAGGCTGGGTCTGCATAAAAGCCTGGAACGCTGTCTCATCTGCATCCGGGTACAAATACCGATGCACCGCCGCCAGGCGCGTAGCCGTGGGCCGCAAGCCGTCAAGGAAGACATCAAGCCGCTCCTGCTCCGTCAAGCCTGAGTATTTGCGCCAGAAGCGCAGCAGGAAAGTCTGACCTTCCTTGTCAGCAAACCGCTGCAGGTACACCTTGCGCGCAGGGTCACCGTCGTCGCGCATGACGTTCATGCTGCTGTCCGGTGACTGGTAAATGGCATAGCGCAGAATGTCGCGCATCAAACGCACAAAGGGCAGGTTGATCGATTCGCGCAGGGATTCACGTAGCGTCGGGTTACGGTAGTTGTCCGAGCGCAGGAAGTTGCCAAAGCGCTGTACGCCACCGCCGGTAAAGAACCGTTCGTCCGGGCTGGCCGAATAACGTCGCTCCAGCGCGGCCTCCAGCGTTTGCGCCAAGGTGGCTTCAGGATTGGCACTCAAGTAACCTGCAGCCCACACCGCCAAAACGTTCTCGTTGTCAGCGCGCAGCTTTGTCAGCGCCTGTTGGTCTGACTCGCTCAACTGCTCATATAGCTCAGCGATAATTCCCAGATAAGTCGCCAGCACCCGCAGTTTGGCAGTAGAGCCCAACTCCAGCTTGCTACCCTCGTTCAAATCAAATGGCAGCCCAGTGTTATCTGTCTGCACGCGCACTTGATTGCCGTCTGCGCCGTGCTGCATCAGCGTGAAACTGTAGCGCACATCCCCGACCTTTTCCGGCGACAGAAGTCGCTCACCCAAAAGACCGATTTGCCCGGCCATCTCCGGGGTCGACAAGCTTTCCAGATAAGTACTGATTTGCTGCTGCAGTTCACCATGCAGACTGGTTTCGGCCTGCAGGTCATAGCGGTCCACTGCGTACTGCGATTGTCCCAGCAAACCAGACAACCGCGCGCGGGCTACAGTAATAGCCTTGTCCAACGCAAAGCGCTGTCGCAGCGGCTCTTCCGACCAGTTACGAAACACCAGGGGCTGGGCCAAAGCCTCGTCACGCAGCGCCGCCTCAATCAGCCCCTCACGGGTCAGAAGCCGCAAGTGACTGTCAATCAAACTGTTGAGGTCACCCCGCCCCTGCAGTAGATAGTAGGATGGCCGACGCTGGGCAATCATCAGCGCCAGGGCCTGACGCAGCGCGACCGCCTGGCCAGTCAGGTCTTCAGCACCAGATAAACGACGGCTAAAGCGCTCGATATCTTCCGAAAACCATACCCACAACCCATCACCGACGCCGTTGACCTCCCCATGCCCAGGGGCGGCCGCCAGTGGCACGGTATTGATATAGTCCAGTACCAACTGACGACGCGCTTCCATGGTATTGGGGCCATTCCTATAGGCTCGCACGCTGGCAGAGCCCATCTGCATCAGCTTATCTTCCAGGCCTTGGGTTCGACCTTCACGTGAATGGCGAAACTTTTCGATCTGCGTCGCGATGGTGCTCGCGCCCGGTGTCGAACGGTCCGCGTTAAACCGGCTTCCCGCCAACGACACGGACGCGCCAGCCAAACGCAACCAGTTCACTGCTGGGTTGGCGTTAGGGTGTTCATCACTCAATAGCTCACGATCTTCAATAAACAGCAACGCCTCGGCCAGTAAGGGCGGGACTTGCTGATAGCTCTCGTAATAACGCTCGGGGTAATGAAACGAAAACACCGGCTCGCCCCGGCAGTCGTTTATTGTCAGACCGGATTGAGTCTTTTCATCAAAAGGGGGGTAGAAGCCTTGTTCGACATACCGCAGCAACGGATCGGAAAACTGCGCCTGGGACACGACAGAGTAACCTAGCGACTGCAGACGCGGCAGCAAAGCGGGCAGCGCTGTATAACCGTAGCGGTGATCGAAAGGGCCGTACTCGGGGTAGATGACCCGCTCACTCGGGCCATCCATCAGCTCATAGGTAAGGTGCGACGCGTACTCACTGACGAACCGGGATTGATAGTAGGAGTGCTGAATCTCCTCGCTGGCCAACCAGGCCAGCGCCACCAGCGCAATACCCAGGAGAACCCATGGACGGTGCCGCATATTTTCTCCCCGGATTATTTGGGGTCAGTCTACTGGAGAGGTGTGGGGGTGGACTAGCGGTGGTTTCACTCAGCCGTGTGAAAATGCCAATCGTGAAGCGGTGATAACTGACTGTAGAATTAGGGTGGAGCGCACCGCACGAGAATGAATCTTACTTAAGGTAGAATCAGCTTTGGTAGACCATCAAAAATTTAGGATGGACATCAACAGTTGGTTGGTCCAAGTCACCCTGAGCGAAACACCGCTTACGGGGAGGTAAGGTTTACAAATTCGCATGAACCCGTGCCTGCCTGGCACAAAGTATCTTCTACAATATCTGGATTGGTTCTCACTTTAGTAGAGAATGTCAACGCGCTGTCTGCATTGAAAGCAGCAATGGACATATCAGCGCCGGACTCACAGGCAGAAGCTATAAAACCAGCAGGCTCACGACCGTCAGCGGCATCGGCAATCGCACCACCCATATACGCCTTAGCTTCGGCCAAACAAGCATCGTTAGCCGCGCGCTGGGGGTAGTCACGGTAAACGGGCAACGCGATGGCACTCAAAATACCTATGATCGCGATGACGATCATTAGCTCGATCAATGTGAAACCTTTTAGAGACTTCATAGCTACTCTCATATTTATGCGCTTTAGCTTACAAACTCTTTTCTCAAATCACCCTGTTTGGCGATATCTCTCTTACCACCTCTAGACAAGAAGTGTTCATCCGAGCCTAGCTTCGGCAAATTCAATGCCGAATCAAGAAACGTCTAATCTCCTGTGTTGCCTCCACGATATCGTTTTGAAAACTTCAGTCTGCCCGATCCATTGGGACCCAGCCCTGAGCCCAAAAACGAGGCAATAAGCTGGTATTGTGCTCGCGCATGTAGCGGTCGCTAGCTTGCGGTACCGTTGGGACCTCGTAAACAAGGACACTTCCCAGAATGATCAGCACCGGAATCGCCATAATACGAAAAAAAGTCAACTGCAGCTTAGGAGCATCTATTGGTCTTACCCAAAATGCCAAGGCGAGCCCAACTAAAATCGCTAACCAAGTTTCTATATAGGGCATGACGAAAACTCCGTCCACCTGCGCTAAAATCAGCGCTCCACAGATCGACAACCAGACGGACGCATGCATGAAATTTATAGGGCCTTGGCGGAGTTCCTTCATACCAAATACCGTACCCCAGAGAGCAAGCACCAATGTCATAATGGCAGCGGGCAAACCCCACTCAGCAGCCCATTGCAATAGAACCTGGTGAGGGTGCGCGGCGATCGGGTTATAGACTGCAGAATAATGCATCGGACCAACGCCCAGCCAAGGATTATCTTGCACCATCTCCCACGCCCAGAACCATATGAGGTCTCGCCCGGATAGGCTGGTACGGAGATTGCTTAGCCGCTCCGGCAAAATGTCCAGCCAAGTAGGGATCAAGTAGAAGAGCAGAACAAAGATAGCAAAGCCCGCCAGACCTGCCGCAGCCTGAACCATTATTAAACGCCAGTATCTAGGAGAACATAGCAGTAGCATAATAGAAGAAACTAAAAGCCCGAACCACAGACCACGGCCGCCTAACGCAAATGTCATGCACCATTGAGTCATTAAAATCGCTAAAAATAGAATACTGAGCGCAAGATTTCTAGGTTTGAGATACCAAGCTAGCCAAGCCAAAATCGGCATAAGCAGAACCTGAAATTGTGCAAAAAAACGAGGATTAGAAAATCCATTAAATAAAATATTTGAATCCAGCATATATATGCCAGAGATAAAGGCTGCTGTGTAATAAACCATAAATTGAAAAGCATGCAACGACCCAATACACACCATGGTTCCCAGCACTAATTTTACTATCCAGGCCTTCTTGGCCGCTCTTCCCAATACAAGCGCTAATATGACCAGACCAAGATACCGGCCCCATTCCTTCCAAGCCCAACTAGGCCATTCAGAAGAAAGAACCGAAAAAAGACCAAGCGTGAAAATTGCTAACACAAGTAAAAATACAAAGGGCGGCAGAGCAATCGGATGCAAAAAAAAGAGCCCCGTAGCGGCGATCACCAATAATAATAGCTGTAAAACCCGTTGCTGATCGTGCCAGTTAAAATCCGGATGCCAAGCAACAACCGCCGAAAAAGCAAAAAAAATAAAAACAAGTAAAAGCAGACCAGCCCACATAATCCTGCAGTATCTTTTAATCCAAGTCGAAAGCCTATACATCTGCACATTACCATCCATCGTTAGTTAACTCCATCCATGACCAAAGCGACCTTACCAAGCAACGAAGATTACTTTACTTATAGTTACGAGGACGACTCAGGCTACCAGTAAGTCCCTTCCAGGCCCACTGCCCGAGGCTATGATGAGGTAATGACGCAGCTAATTTTAATAAGCTCTGAACATGACTAATTCTCATGCTAAACATCTAGCTGAAATGAAAAATAGAGCCAATACAGGAGACTTCGCAGCTATATCTAGCGACACTAACAGACAGAAACAAAAATCCCCGGCAAGCCGGGGATTTTCATTAGGGAGCCGCATTTATAATGACTAGCAGTGCCATTGAAAATGCCCGACTATCTATTACTTGGGTTTAGGTGCCTGTGCCAGCAAGTACGCATGTACCAGTACCAGACTGGCAGGTTGTATTCTCTAAAATAGTCGCGTTGCCCTGAGTTTGAGGAACGAATGTTAGTGGAGCATCAGCATTATAATTAGCAACGGTCATATCTGGACCTGAAGCACAGGCCTCATTCTCAAAAGCCGCCGGCTCACGCTGATCCGCTGCATCAGCAACTGCACCGCCCATGTAAGCTTTGGCTTCAGCCAAGCAAGCACCGTTAGCAGCTCGCTGAGTGTAGTCGCGATATGCAGGCAGAGCGATAGCCGCCAAAATACCAATGATCGCGACCACGATCATCAGTTCAATCAAAGTAAAACCTTTCTGCGTTTGAGCTTTCATATGCTACTCCATTAGTGTGATTTAGCCTGTGGGGCTGACCATCATGATGCAGAACCCGTGCCAAGTAGCTGAAAGCCCGAAATGCGGAGCTTTTTTAGCTGGAATGATTTTTGAAGCGCTACTACATACGATGATATTTGTCACCCACTGACATTTTTTGTCACCCCCTTTACCGGCAATCCTTTTTTAAGCCCAGCAGGTGTGCACAGCATGCGCTCTGTACTATAGTCGGCACCAATAGCCTATAAACACAACGTTGAGACCTAATCTAGCCTATGGATACCCCCGCGCTCTCCGGTTTGGCCCGGCGTATCGTTCAGGATCAGCTACTGGACGCTCAGGTCGCCAGTAAGGCCAGCAAGCAGGCCACACAAGACAAGATCCCCTTTATTACCTACCTCGTACAAAATAAGCTCGCGAACTCACGCGACTTGGCGATGCTTTGCGCTGAAGAGTTTGGGTATCCGTACTGCGACCTGAACGCCATCGACAAGGAATCACAACCGCAAGATCTGGTTAGCGAAAAGCTCATTCGCCAACATTCGGTTTTACCGCTATTCAAACGGGGCTCTCGCCTATTTCTTGGAATATCGGACCCCACGAATCAACAGGCGTTAAGCGACGTACAATTCAGCACTGGCTTGATGACAGATGCCGTAATTGTTGAGGACGACAAATTACACGCCCTTATAGACAAATTCCTCGACAGCCCCACTGGTGGCCTGGGGGACATGACTGACGCAGAGCTCGATGATCTCGATGTTCAGACAGTCAGAGACGATGACAAAGCGGAGGGCGCCAGTGGCGGTGATGCAGATGACGCCCCGATCGTGCGTTTTGTTAATAAGATGTTGCTAGATGCCGTCCGCATGGGCTCGTCCGACTTGCATTTTGAGCCTTACGAGAAGGTCTACCGTGTGCGCTTTCGC
This sequence comes from Halopseudomonas laoshanensis, assembly GCF_008365385.1. Classification (GTDB taxonomy): domain Bacteria; phylum Pseudomonadota; class Gammaproteobacteria; order Pseudomonadales; family Pseudomonadaceae; genus Halopseudomonas; species Halopseudomonas laoshanensis. The sequence continues at coordinate 458,972 of NZ_QOVF01000002.1, forward strand.
ACCGACGGCATTCTGCATGAGATTGCCAAGCCTCCGGTGCAGCTTGGGGTGCGAATTGCCGCCCGTTTGAAGGTTATGTCCGCTATGGATATGGCCGAGCGACGTAAGCCTCAAGATGGCCGTATCAAGATGAAGATATCCAAGAACAAGGCCATCGATTTTCGGGTAAACACCTTGCCAACCCTGTGGGGCGAGAAGGTGGTGCTACGTATTCTGGACTCTGAAAGCGCCAAGATGGGTATTGATGCGCTAGGCTACGAAGAAGATCAGAAGCAGATGTATCTGAGCGCTTTAGCCAAGCCGCAGGGGATGATTTTGGTTACTGGTCCAACAGGCTCAGGCAAAACCGTCTCCCTTTATACTGGTTTGAATATTCTCAATACGGTTGAGCGCAACATTTCTACTGCTGAAGACCCGGTGGAAATCAACCTCGAGGGCGTGAACCAGGTTAACGTCAATATCAAGCAAGGATTGGATTTCGCCAAAGCACTGCGTGCCTTTCTGCGGCAGGATCCAGACATAATCATGGTGGGGGAAATACGTGATTTGGAAACTGCGGAAATTGCTATTAAAGCAGCTCAAACCGGACATATGGTGCTCTCGACCCTGCACACTAACAGTGCTGCCGAAACCCTGACACGACTGCGCAATATGGGCGTCCCGTCCTTTAATATCGCCACCTCGGTCAACCTGATCATCGCTCAACGCCTGGCACGTAAGCTCTGCAAGCAATGCAAGCAGCCGATGGATGTACCTAAAGAAGTACTGCGCGAAGAAGGTTTCAGCCAAGAAAAAATTGATGCTGGCTTCACAATATATGGCCCTGTAGGTTGCGAAAATTGTAAAGACGGATATAAAGGACGATTGGGGATATACGAAGTAGTGAGAATCACCCAGGCGATGCAGCGAATTATCATGGAAGATGGCAATTCCATTGAGATTGCCGATGTCGCCCAGAGTGAGGGATTCAGGAGCTTGCGTCAGTCCGCACTATTAAAAGTCGAACAGGGCGTAACCAGCTTGGCGGAAGTCAACCGAGTGACCAAGGATTAAGTCATGGCGCAACAAGCAGCAGTAAAAAGGAAAACGGCCCTTATAAAAAAGCCCGCTGCCAAAAAAGAGCCCAAGACCATCCCATTCAAGTGGGAAGGTAAGGATCGTAAAGGCACCAAAGTTGCTGGAGAGCTTCAAGGAACCAACGCTGCGTTGATCAAGGCACAGTTGCGCAAGCAGGGCGTGGTGGTTACCAGAATAAGCAAAAAGTCGACCTTATTCAGCAGCAAGGGCAAAAAGATCAAGCCGCTGGACATCGCCTTTTTCACCCGCCAACTGGCCACGATGATGAAATCGGGCGTACCGATTATCCAGTCGTTCGACATCATTGCCGAAGGCACAGAGAACCCTAATCTCCAGAAACTTGTCAACGAGATCAAAGTTGATGTAGCTGCAGGTAACACCCTCGCAGATTCACTGCGCCAACACCCAAAATATTTCGATGACCTCTTCTGCAACTTGGTCGAATCCGGCGAGCAATCAGGCCGTCTTGAATCGCTACTGGACCGTATTGCCACGTACAAAGAAAAGACTGAAGCTCTAAAATCTAAAATCAAAAAAGCGATGACGTACCCAATCTCAGTAATAGTGGTTGCCATCGTCGTAACCGCCATATTGTTGCTAAAGGTCGTACCACAGTTTAAAGAGGTGTTCTCTGGCTTCGGTGCGGACCTACCGGCGTTCACGCTAATGGTCATCGCCTTATCCGAATGGCTCCAATCTTGGTGGTTCCTCATCCTTATTGGGCTTATTGTGCTTGGCTACGTCTACACCCAGGTACATGTAAGATCGAAAAAATTTCGTGACGCCCAAGATCGGTTCCTGCTAAAAGCTCCCGTGATCGGCGACATTATTTATAAGGCAGCAGTGGCGAGATACGCACGCACCCTGTCTACCACGTTCGCCGCAGGGGTCCCCTTGGTAGACGCTCTTGATTCGGTGGCCGGCGCTGCGGGTAACGTAGTTTTTTACAATGCTGTCATGCAAATTAAAGAAGATGTTTCGGCTGGCTCACAGTTGAACTTTTCAATGCGCACTACAAATGTCTTTCCTTCGATGGCTATTCAGATGGCTGGCATCGGTGAGGAGTCGGGCAACTTGGATGGCATGCTGGACAAGGTAGCCGACTATTACGAGGGGGAAGTCGACAACGCGGTGGACAATCTGACGACCTTGATGGAGCCAATGATCATGGTGGTTCTGGGTGTATTGGTCGGCGGTTTGATTATCGCCATGTACCTGCCGATCTTCCAACTGGGTAATATCGTTTAAACCATGCCCATTCTCGAATACCTGGCCAGCCAAGCGCTGGCCTTTATTTTGATCGCCGGCTTATTAGGCCTCGTGGTTGGTAGCTTCCTCAACGTCGTCATCCATCGCGTCCCGCGGATGATGGAACGCGATTGGCTCAGACAAGCCCGGGAGATGCTAGAACCTGATGCTGAACAGCCGAAAGAACCGACCTACAATCTGATCCTGCCGCACTCACACTGCCCGCATTGCAACACAGAGATCAAAGCCTGGCAGAATCTGCCGATTTTGAGCTATGTTTTGTTACGCGGGCGCTGTGGCCAGTGCAAGGCGCGAATCAGTTCGCGCTATCCGTTGGTGGAGTTGCTGACGGCTGTGCTGTCCATGGTTGTGGCGTGGCAATTCGGGTTTACCTGGGCTGCTGGAGCCATGCTGGTACTGACCTGGGGGCTGATCAGCCTCAGCCTGATTGATGCCGATACCCAGTTGCTACCCGACTCGATAGTACTGCCACTGCTGTGGCTTGGGTTGATCATCAACAGCTTCGGCCTATTGACTGACCTTAGCTCTGCGCTCTGGGGCGCGGTAGTAGGTTATTTAACGCTCTGGATCATATTCTGGGCGTTCAAGCTGGTTACCGGCAAGGAAGGCATGGGCTACGGCGATTTCAAGCTGTTGGCTATGCTCGGCGCCTGGGGTGGTTGGCAGATTTTGCCTTTGACCATCCTGCTATCTTCTCTGGTGGGCGCCATTTTGGGCGTCATCATCCTGAAAACCCGCGGCCAGTCCAACGCAACTCCCCTCCCCTTCGGTCCTTATCTGGCGATTGCCGGGTGGATTGCATTGATCTGGGGTGACACAATTACCGGCACATATCTTCAATTCGCCGGATTCTAAACATGATCATAGGTTTGACTGGCGGCATCGGCAGCGGCAAGAGCGCTGCGGCTGACCGCTTTGCCAGCGCGCACGGCATTCATGTAGTGGATGCCGACATCAAGTCTCGCGTGGTCGTGGAACCCGGAAGACCCGCACTGCAACATATTGTGGATCGATTTGGTTCTGACATACTGCTTGAGAACGGCAGCCTTAACCGCGCAGCACTGCGTGAGCGCGTGTTCCAGGATGTTGATCAGCGTCTGTGGCTGGAAGCACTTCTGCATCCGCTGATTCGCGAAGAAATTGCCAATGACCTGGCCTCTGCGACGTCGCCTTACGCGCTACTGGTTTCGCCGCTGCTGGTTGAGTCCGGCCAACATGCCATGACTGAGCGTATCATCGTCGTGGATGTGCCCGAGGCGACGCAGATATTGCGTACCAGCCAACGTGACGGCGTGCCTGACGCGCAGATCAAGGCTATCATGCAGGCCCAGGCCAAGCGTGAAGACCGCCTGAGGCATGCCCATGACATTATTCTAAATGACCAGGATCTCGCGACACTGCACGCACAAGTTGACGCGCTGCATGAACGCTACCTGGCCATGACTACAGGAGCCACTCCATGACCCTGAGCGTCGAATGCCCTACCTGCAAAGCCCCGGTGACCTGGGATGACAGCTTTCCGGACCGCCCTTTCTGTTCGCACCGTTGTCGTTTAATCGATCTAGGCGCGTGGGCTTCTGAAGAACATGTGGTCCCGGGCGAAGAGCTGGAACAGGATCTGTATTCAGGGGATCTGCCCCAGCAATGAGCCGCTGATCCCGTGCGTCGTATCCATGTAATGGCCGCAGTGATTCGCCGAGCGGATGGCAGCATTTTGATTGCCAAGCGCCCTGATGCCGCACATCAGGGTGGGCTGTGGGAATTCCCCGGGGGCAAGCTGGAAGAAGGTGAGCCTCGCCTGGATGGACTCGCGCGCGAACTGCAGGAGGAGCTTGGGATTCACATTACCAACGCTCGTCCGCTGATTGATATCCGCCATGACTATCCTGACAAATCCATACGCCTGGATGTGTGGAGCGTTTCTGCGTTTAGCGGAGAAGCACATGGTGCCGAGGGACAGCAGGTAAGGTGGGTGGCACCTCAAGACCTCGGGCAATATGCGTTTCCAGCTGCGAATAAGCCTATTGTTCTTGCTGCTACCCTCCCCCAACGTTATCTGATTACGCCTGATAACTACGATGCAGACCAGTTGATTACTGGACTGGGAGTGGCCAGCGGACTGGGCGTGCGGATGGTTCAGTTGCGGCAGACTGAGCTGAGTCAGACTGATTATGCAAACTTGGCTACGACCCTGATGGCCAAGACCGGCGAAGCGGTTATGTGGATATTGAAAGGGGAGCAGCCACCGTTGAAGGGGTCTGGTTGGCATGTGACGTCGGCGCAGCTACGGGAATTGCATGCGGTTGGGTGGTGCAAGGGGAAGCGTTTCGCGACGGGACCCTCGCTCCTACAGAGTGCTGATGAGCTGGAGCGACGGCCTGAGTGCGAGGAGACTTGGGATGGGTTATTGGCCGCGTCCTGCCACAACGCGGAAGAACTGCAGATGGCGAACGATATCGGCGCTGACTTTGTCACCCTCTCACCGGTGCTCCCTACACAAAGCCATCCCGGGGCTGCGCATCTTGGCTGGGATAGGGCTGCAGAGCTTGCAGCGATGGCAAATATGCCGGTGTATCTGTTGGGCGGCCTTAGCTTGGACGATCTTGAGCGCGCTCAGGAGATAGGCGCTCAAGGCATTGCCGGGATTTCCGGATTATGGCCGGCGTTGAAACCCCGCTAGACCAACCCGTCACCCACGTCAGTCCAGCGATACCACGCGCAGCTCTTTGGGCATGCTGAAGACGATATTTTCTTCCTGCCCGGCCAGTTCTTCCTCACCTTGGGCGCCCAGACCATGCAGGTGCCTGATTACCTGGCGTACCAGGATATCCGGCGCAGAGGCGCCTGCGGTGATGCCGATATGCTTGACGCCCTCCAGCCATTCCGTGCGAATCTCATCCGCGCCGTCAATCAAATAGGCGGGTGTGCCCATGCGCTCGGATAATTCGCGCAGCCGGTTGGAGTTGGAGCTGTTGGGGCTGCCCACCACCAGCACCAGGTCACAGGCGCTAGCGAGCTGCTTGACGGCATCCTGGCGGTTTTGAGTGGCATAGCAGATGTCGTCCTTGCGCGGTCCGTCAATTGCCGGGAAGCGCGCTCGGAGCGCGTCTATGACGCGCGCCGTATCATCCATCGAGAGAGTGGTCTGGGTAACGAACGCCAGACTTCCCGGATGGCGGACGTTGAGCTTGGCTACGTCGTTTTCATCTTCTACCAGGTAGATAGCGCCGCCATTGCGGTCATCGTACTGACCCATGGTGCCTTCCACTTCGGGATGGCCGGCGTGACCGATCAATACACACTCACGACCATCACGACTGTAGCGCGCGACTTCCATATGGACTTTGGTCACCAACGGGCAGGTGGCATCGAAGATCTTCAGACCGCGATCGCTGGCTTCCTTGCGGACTGCCTGGGAAACGCCGTGGGCGCTGAAGATGACGATGACGTCGTCAGGAACTTGCTCGATTTCTTCGACGAAGATGGCGCCACGGTTGCGCAGGTCTTCAACGACGAATTTGTTGTGTACCACCTCATGCCGCACGTAGATCGGCGGGCCGAAGACCTCGAGCGCGCGATTGACGATCTCGATGGCACGGTCGACGCCGGCACAGAAGCCGCGGGGGTTGGCCAGTTTGATCTGCATGGGAGCCTCGGTTGTGGGTGGCTTACGGATGAGTATTAGCTGCCATTATCCATGATGTGGTTGGGTAAATCGACGGCTGGCGTGGTTTGATGATAGACCGCTTGGATTCCCGCCTTCGCGAGGATGACGGAATCCGAGAAATGACGTGCGATGTAGCACCTTTCAGAGCGCAGTCACCTTGATGATTTCAACGTCGAAGGTAATCACTTTGCCCGCCAGCGGGTGGTTAAAGTCCACGTCTACAGTGGTTTCGTGGATGGTTTTGACCACACCGGGTAGTTCGCCGCCGGCGGCGTCGCGGAAGATCACCAGCAGGCCGGGCTCCAGTTCCATTTCGTTGAATTGATCACGAGCAACGGTCTGGATATTCTGCGGGTTGCCGGGACCGAAGCCGCGTTCGGGTTCGATAGCGAAGCTGCGCTGATCGCCCGCCTTGAGGCCGAACAGGCTCTGTTCGAAGCCAGGCAACAGGCTGCCGTCACCCACTTTGAATGTGGCAGGGGTCTTGTCCGTGGTGGTATCCACCACGTCGCCGTTGGGCAGCTTCAAGGTGAAATGCAGGGTCACTTCCGTGTCGTGGTTGATGCGAATGTCGGTCATGAGCTTGCCTCGAGTTTGGGTTGTGCCGGTGGTGCCAGGTAATGCTGTTGCGGCAAGGCTGCGGCAGTATCAGCTAACTTTAGCGTTAGCCCCAGCCTTGTTCTTCCCACCAAAAAACATGTCCAGAATCAACAACGCGGCACCTACGGTGATGGCGCTGTCGGCGATATTGAAAGCCGGGAAAAACCAGCTTTGCTGCCAATGCACCAGAATAAAATCCACCACATGACCATGCACGATACGGTCATACAGATTGCCCAGGGCACCGCCCAGAATAAGTGCCAGCGCCAACGGCTCCATGATTTTCTGCCGCGGCAGCCGCGCCAGCCAGACGATCAGCATACCGCTTACGCCGACCGCAATGGCAACGAAGAACCAGCGCTGCCAGCCGCCGGCATTGGCCAGAAAGCTGAAGGCGGCGCCTGGGTTGTAGGCCAGAGTAAAGCTGAACAGACCATCAATCACCGGCACCTGCTGATACATCTGCAGGTTGGCCTCGGCAAACCATTTGCTCAGCAGGTCCAGGCCGATGACCAGGGCCGACAAGAGCAGCCAGCGCAGGCTGCCGTTACGCAGATCAGGCATGCTTGCGCACCTCGCCCGGGCCCTGGATGTTATCTACGCAGCGACCGCAGATCTCAGGATGCTCTGGGTGCGAGCCAACGTCCGCACGGAAGTGCCAGCAGCGCGCGCACTTGGCGTGAGTCGACTTGACGATCTTCAGCTTCAGGCCAGGCAGTTCAGTATCAACGCAGTCTGAACCGGCCTGCGTCAGTGGAGCAAGACCGGCCTGGGAAGTAATCAATACAAAACGCAACTCGTCGCCCAGCTTGGCCAGCGTGTTGGTCAGGGATTCATCCGCATGCAAGGTCACTTCGGCCTGCAGGTTGCCGCCGATGACCTTGGCGTTACGCTGGTTTTCCAGCTCACGGTTGACCGCGACCTTGACCGCCATAACCTCATCCCAATAGGCACGATCCAGCTCAATGCCTTCCGGAAGCGCGGTAAGCCCGTCATACCAGGTCGTGAGCATGACCGAGTCGCCGCGCTCACCCGGCAGGTACTGCCAGAACTCCTCTGCGGTGAACGACAGAATGGGGGCGATCCAGCGCGTCAGTGCTTCGGCGATATGGTACATCGCCGTCTGGCAGGAGCGCCGCGCGGTGCTGTCTGGGCCAGTGGTGTACTGGCGATCCTTGATAATGTCCAGATAGAAACCACCCAGCTCCTGCACACAGAAGTTATGCACCTTCTGGTACACGTTCCAGAACTTGTAGGTGTCGTAAGCTTCAATGATTTCCTGTTGCAGCAACAGCGCACGGTCGACAGCCCAGCGATCCAGATCCAGCATCTGCTCAGGCGCCAGCAGATGCTCCTTGGGATCGAAGCCATTCAGGTTCGAGAGCAGAAAGCGCGCGGTGTTACGGATTCGCCGGTAAGCGTCTGCACTGCGCTGCAGAATGACTTTGGATACCGCCATCTCGCCGGAATAGTCGGTCGAGGACACCCACAAACGAAGGATATCTGCACCCAGGCTGTTGTTGATCTCCTGCGGCGCGACCACGTTGCCCAAGGATTTGGACATCTTGCGGCCGTTCTCGTCGACAACAAAGCCGTGGGTTAGCAGGCCCTTGTACGGCGCGTGGCCGTCAATCGCGGCACCGGTCAGTAGCGAGGAGTGAAACCAGCCGCGATGCTGGTCAGAGCCTTCCAGGTACAGGTCGGCCAGCGGACCTTCCTGATGACCCATGGGGTGTGAGCCGCGCATAACATGAATATGCGTGGTGCCGGAATCAAACCACACGTCCAGCGTGTCACTGATCTTGTCATATTGATCCGCTTCGGCGCCCAGCAGTTCGCTGGCATCCATGGTAAACCAGGCTTCAATGCCGCCCTGCTCAACCTTCTGCGCAACCTGCTCGATCAGCTCAATGCTGCGCGGATGCAGGTCACCGGTCTGCTTGTGCAGAAACAGCGGAATCGGCACGCCCCAGGTGCGCTGGCGGGAGATACACCAGTCAGGCCGACCGGCAATCATGTTGTGCAGGCGCTGCTTGCCCCAGGCCGGAACGAATTCGGTTTCTTCAATGGCTGCCAGCGCGCGCTGACGAAGCGGCAAACCTTCGTGCGGCTGCGTGTCCATGCCGATAAACCACTGGGCGGTGGCACGGTAGATAACCGGAGTCTTGTGGCGCCAGCAATGCATATAGCTGTGGCTGACCTGTTCGTGCGCCAGCAGGCAACCGACCTCCTCCAGCTTGGCCACCACGTTGGGGTTGGCCTTCCAGATAAACTGGCCGCCGAAGAACTCCAGCGAATCGACGTATACACCATTGCCCTGAACCGGGCTCAGGATGTCATCGTTGACCATGCCGTAACGTTTGCAGGTATGAAAGTCGTCAACGCCATAGGCCGGCGCTGAATGCACAATACCCGTGCCCGCACCCAGCTCAACGTAATCAGCCAGGTAAACCGGCGACAGACGATCATAGAACGGGTGACGGAAGTTGATCAGTTCCAGGCGGTCGCCGGTGGTGCGCGCGATGATTTCACCGGTGCGGTCATAGCGCGCCAGGCAGCTTTCCACCAGCTCTTCGGCCAGCACCAGCAGGCGATCGCCGGCATCGACCAGCGCATAGTTGAATTCCGGATGGACGTTCAGCGCCTGGTTGGCGGGGATGGTCCAGGGCGTAGTGGTCCAGATGACCATTTGCGCCTGCTTGGGCAGCTCATTCAGGTCAAAGGCCGCGGCCAGCTTCTCCGGCTCGGCGCAGGGAAAGCCCACATCAATGGTAGGCGACTGCTTGTCGGCGTACTCCACCTCGGCTTCAGCCAAGGCTGAGCCGCAGTCAAAACACCAGTTGACCGGTTTCAGGCCCTTGAACACAAAACCTTTCTCGACCAACTTGCCGAGTACGCGGATTTCCCCGGCCTCGTTGGCAAAGTCCATGCTCTTGTACGGGTTGTCCCATTCGCCGAGCACGCCCAGGCGGATAAAATCGGCCTTCTGACCTTCGATCTGCTTGGCGGCGTAGGCGCGGCTCAGCTCCCGGGTTTTGCCCGGCTCCAGATTCTTGCCGTGGGTGACCTCGATCTTGTGCTCGATCGGCAGGCCATGGCAGTCCCAACCCGGCACGTAAGGCGCGTCAAAACCGGAAAGCGTCTTGGAGCGGGTGATCATATCCTTGAGGATCTTGTTTACCGCGTGACCAATGTGAATATCACCATTGGCATAGGGCGGGCCGTCGTGCAGGACGAAGGTTGGCCGTCCACGGCTGATCTCGCGAATCTTCTGGTAAAGGTTGATGCTGTCCAGGCGCTTGAGGGTTTCCGGTTCACGGGTGGGTAGACCGGCCTTCATCGGGAAGGCGGTTTCCGGCAGGTTCAGCGTCGCTTTGTAATCAGTCATCTTCTTTCCAGGCTCACTTGATTGGAGTCACAGGCCCCATTGGGCTCGGGCGGCAGCAAAATCTGCCTTGATTGCCGCCTTCAGCGCGTCCAGCGAATCGAATCGCTGTTCATCGCGTAGTTTTTCGTGGAATACCACGGTAATTCGCCGACCATAAAGGTCGCCGTCAAAATCCAGCAAATGCACTTCCAGATGGGCCTGACCGTCGCCATCGACCGTTGGCCGAGAGCCAATATTGGCCACGCCCTTCTGCGTCACACCATTCAGTTCGACACTGACGCGATACACACCCTGCAGCGGCGCTCTCAGACGTTTGAGCTGGACATTGGCAGTGGGTGCGCCCAACTGGCGGCCCAGCTTCTGGCCATGCAGCACCCGACCGCTGATACTGAAAGGCCGGCCTAACAGACGTTCAGCCAGGGAAAAATCGCCCTCAGCCAGTACCTGACGCACGCGGGTGCTGCTGATCCGTTCGCCACTTTCAGCGACAGTGTTGGCAGCCTCCACCGTAAAACCATGGCGCTCACCGCTACCCTGCAGAAAGGCAAAATCGCCAGAGCGATCACAACCGAAACGGAAGTCGTCACCCACCTCAAGATGCTTTACGCCAAGGCCATCGATCAGTATCTGTTGCACGAACTGCTCGGCGCTCATTTCGCGCAACCGCCGGTTGAATGATAAGCACAACACCCGGTCGACACCTTGCGTCTCAAGCAGCGCGAGTTTGTCCCGCAGGCGCGTCAGGCGCGGCGGTGCATCACCCGGCGAAAAGTATTCGCGTGGCTGGGGTTCGAATATGACGACACAGCCGGGCAGATTCATGCGTGCAGAGTCAGCACGCAGGCGCTTGAGAATCGCCTGATGCCCGGCATGCACGCCATCGAAGTTGCCAATTGTCGCCACGCAGCCCCGATGCCGGGGCCGCAGATTCTGTATGCCGCGGACCAGTTCCATAATGCTCGATGCTTGGCTTAAAGGGTCGAAACGCGCAAGTATACAGGGTTAGCGCCTCGCGCGTCATGCGCGGGCGCCGAGTTAATCCAGCCTGCATCACGCGAGTTTAACCGTGGCGCAAATGCCGCATGCGCATGCCAGTTCCCAGCAAAGTAGCGACAAACATGCCGATGCCCGCCACCACCAGCAAGGTCATCTCCCAGACCTTGTTCTGCCAGCCCCAGGCAAACCACTGCTCGGTCTCGGGGACCATCCAGATCACCACTGCGGACATGGCAGCACAGGCGGCTACCAATCTGAGCGCAAATAGCGGCCAGCCAGGCTGCGCCTGATAAACACCCATTTTCTTCAAGCCCCACCATAGCAGCCCGGCATTCAACATCGCCGCAATGGAGGTGGCCAACGCCAACCCGACATGCGCCAACGGCCAGATGAAGATCAGATTCAACACCATATTCACGACCATACAGATGATCGCAATCTTCACCGGGGTCTTGATGTCCTGGCGGGCAAAATAACCGGGCGCCAGCACCTTGATCAGCATAAAGATCATCACCCCTACCGAATAGGCCTGCAACGCGGCGGCCGCCTGCACCACGTCACGCTCGGTCATCGCGCCATAATGGAACAGGGTGGCTATCAACGGCTCAGCCAACAGCAGCAAGGCCAACGCCGCTGGCACGCCGACCAGCATGACCATACGCACCGCCCAGTCCAGCGTTGCGGCAAAGGCCTTGGGATCTTCACCGGCGTGCTGGCGGGACAATGCCGGCAGGATCACCGTGCCAATGGCGATACCAAAGGCGCCCAGCGGCAACTCCGACAGGCGGTCGGCGTAATACAGCCAGGAAATACTGCCGGTTTCCAGGAACGAAGCCAGCACCGTGTCCAACAGCAAGTTGATCTGGCTGACTGATACACCGAACAATGCCGGGAGCATCAAAGTCATGATGCGCTTGACGCCCTCGTGCTTGCGATCCGGCCGCGGCACCGGCAGCAACTTGATCTGCGCCAGAAAAGGCAGTTGAAACAGCAACTGCAGGACACCAGCGATAAATACACCCCAAGCCAGCGCCATGATCGGCTGATCAAAATAGGGCGTCATCAGCACCGTGGCGCCGATCATGCTCAGGTTCAGCAATACCGGGGTAAAAGCCGGCACAGCAAACCGCCCATAACTGTTCAGAATCGAGCCGCAGAGCGCGGTGAGCGATATAAGCAGCAGGTAAGGGAAGGTGATGCGCAGCATGTCAGTCGCGAGAGCGAGCTTTTCCGTCTCGCCATGAAAGCCCGGTGCAAACAGCGTGATCAGCACCGGCGCACCCGCTACGCCCACGGCGGTGATAGCCACCAGGGTCAAACCCAACGTACCCGTTACCCTGTCCACCAACTGTTTTACTTCTGCCAGGGTACGCTTGGCCCGGTATTCCGACAGAACCGGTACAAACGCCTGGGCAAAAGCACCTTCGGCAAAGAGGCGACGCAAAAAATTCGGGATCTTGAACGCGATAAAGAACGCATCCGCCTCGGACTGCGAACCAAAATAGGCCGCCACCACCACATCGCGCACCATACCCAGCACCCGAGAGAGCATGGTCATGATGCTTACAACCATGCCCGAGCGCAGCAGCGTCGGGGCTTTGGGATCAGGTGCCGCAGGAGGGGTGGAGTCAGTCATACGTCAGGCCGCCGGGTAAAACCGCGATGATAGCCTCCGCGACCATAGTGTGGCGAGGGTCTGGCGCAGCAAAGGCTTGTAGTAAGGCGCTAAAAGCCTCAAGCTTCCGGCCTTCAGCCTGCGGCTTTTCATAACCTGCCCGCTACTGTTATCAACCCTTGACATTAGGGTATCTCGGCGGCATAGTACGCGGCCTTATTTGTACCTTATTCATTACGATTTTTTCTGAGGAGCACGACGGTGGCCAACTCACCTCAAGCCAAGAAACGCGCCAAGCAGGCCGAGAAGCGCCGCAATCACAATGCAAGCCTGCGCTCCATGGTTCGTACTTATATCAAGAACGTAGTCAAGGCTATCGAAGCCAAAGACCTCGAGAAAGCACAGTCCGCCTATACTGCAGCAGTACCGGTCATCGACCGCATGGCTGACAAGGGCATCATCCCCAAGAACAAGGCCGCTCGTCATAAGAGCCGTCTGAATGCACACATCAAGGCAATGGCTACCGCCGCCTGATTGCATTCCTTGTGGTAGAAAAAACCGGCTTACGAGCCGGTTTTTTTGTGGCTGAGATTTAGTGATGGACGGCCAGGGATTGCCTAGACCTGAGGACTGGCGATACCACGCAGGCACTTTGAGCCACAATGGATCCCCGCTTTCGCGAGGATGACGAGACGGGGCGAGGAAGACTGGCCGGGGGCTGGGGCTGAGGCAGGGGCGGATCTGGCGCTGAGGCGAAGCGTGGCTGGATTGATTTTAGGTTGGCACGCTTATTGAGCCACCTGCGAGTCAGAATGGATTCCCGCCTACGCGGGAATGACGATGTGGAGGGGATGGCGGAGCTGGTCGCGGATAACGGTCTGGGTCTAGATAGCGGTGGGGACACGGATGACTGAGAAAGTGCCAACCTTCGCCGAAGAGAGGCCCATCATTCCCGCGCAGGCGGGAATCCAAGCGGACTAAATTCTGCTCCCAAACATCTAACACCTATCACACCAATCCAATCAGACATCCAAACTGTTGCCCTACCCCGTCATCCTCGTGAACGCGGGGATCAATTCAACGGACTAGCCACAGACATCGACCCAAGTCAGACCAGTACCAGATTATCCCGATGCACCATCTCTGGCTCATCCAGATAACCCAGAATCTTCGCTACCGCATCCGTAGGTTGCCCCAAAATACGCGCCGCATCCTGAGCACTGTAGTTAACCAGCCCGCGAGCCACCTCGCGGCCATCCGGGCCGACGCACACAACCATCTCACCGCGACGGAAACTCCCTTCCACCGCCTTGATCCCTACCGGCAGCAAACTACGGCGACCCGATGCCAACGCCTTGACCGCGCCCTCGTCAATCAACAGTCGCCCACGAGTTTGCAGATGCCCGGCCAGCCACTGCTTGCGCGCTGCCAGCATGCCCTTCTCAGGCAACAGCAACGTCCCCAGCTCCTCGCCCGCCTGTAGCCGCTCTATGACACGCTCGATGCGCCCACCGACAATCACAGTACCCGCACCCGAACGTGCCGCCAGCCGCGCTGCACGCAGCTTGGTCAGCATTCCGCCACGACCAAGGGCGCCAGCACTACCACCCGCCATCTGGTCCAGCGATGAATCGTCAGCCATGGCCTGCTTGACCAGTTCGGCCTCAGGATTATTCCGCGGATCGGCCGTATAAAGGCCATCACGATCCGTGAGAATCACCAGAAGATCACCTTCAACCAGATTGGTCACCAGCGCGCCCAGCGTATCGTTGTCTCCAAAACGGATCTCGTCAGTAACGACGGTATCGTTCTCGTTAATCACCGGAATAACGCCCAGATCCAGCAACGCCCGCAGGGTGCTGCGCGCATTCAAGTAGCGCTTGCGGTCAGAGAGGTCATCGTGGGTCAGCAACACCTGGGCAGTGGACAGTCCATGCGCCTGGAAGCTCGACTCCCAAGCCTGCACCAGGCCCATCTGGCCAATGGCGGCAGCGGCCTGCATCTGATGAATCGTCTTGGGCCGCTCGGTCCAGCCCAGGCGGCTCATGCCCGCCGCCACTGCGCCGGAGGACACCAGCACCAGCTCGGCGCCACTTTTGCGAAGAGCGACCAGTTGCTCAACCCAGACCGCCATAGCGTCCTTATCCAGGCCGCGCCCATCTCCGGTGAGAAGCGCACTACCAATCTTGACTACCCAACGACGGGCATTGGTTACCTTGTCACGCATATTCGATCCAGAAGCAAAGTGTCAGTTGAATCACTGCATTCTAACCCATTCGCAACGAAGCCGGCGCTCCCACAATGGCAATGCCATGCAAGAGCGCCGGCTTCGGCGCACTACGGAATCAAACAACCACATCAATGCACGTAGATGATCTCCGGACCATCTTCATCATCTTCGTCGTCATCTTCATCTTCGTCATCATTCAACAGACCCTGCTTGCGCAGCGCCTTGCGGTCGTCAAGCTCCTGAATATGCGCGCGAGCCTCTTCCTCGATACGCTGATCCAGTTCAGTCACTTCAGCGGCATACTCCTCATCGTCAAGCATGCGCAGCTTGCGCTCGTCGAGCCAGTTCATCACGGCCTTGGCCAGCTCTTCAGTGCCTTGGTGCTCTGAAGCGGAGATCACGAATACCGGACCCTCCCATTCAAGCCGCTCAACCACGTCATCCAGCATCGCCTGCTGCTCATCTTCCAGCAGTTGATCGCACTTGTTCAGCACCAACCAACGCTCGCGCAGGGTCAGGGCCGGACTGAATTTGCCCAGCTCGTGGATAATGGTTTCGATCGCCTCCACCGGATCACTGCCATCCGGCGGCACCATATCGACCAGATGCAGCAGCAACCGCGTGCGCGACAGGTGCTTGAGAAAACGCGTACCCAAACCAGCGCCTTCAGCAGCACCAGCAATCACACCGGGAATATCAGCGATCACAAAGCTGCGCAACTGACCCACATCGACCACACCCAGGTTGGGCACCATGGTGGTAAACGGGTAATCAGCCACTTTCGGCTTGGCCGCAGAGACGGCGCGGATAAAGGTACTCTTGCCTGCGTTCGGCAAACCGAGCAAACCGACATCGGCCAGTACTTTTAGCTCCAGCTTCAGATCGCGCTGCTCGCCCAGGCTGCCATTGGAGGTCTGGCGCGGCGCACGGTTGACGCTGGACTTGTAACGGGTATTACCCAGGCCATGGAAACCGCCCTGAGCCACCAGCAAACGCTGGCCGGGCTCGGTCAGGTCACCAATGATCTCCTGGGTACCGGCGTCGATCACCGTGGTACCGATCGGCACGGGGAGGATCATGTCTTCGCCCTTGCTACCGGTGCAATCCTTACCGCTGCCGTTCTCGCCGCGCTTGGCATTGAAACGACGGGTATAGCGGTAGTCCACCAGGGTGTTGTAGTTGTCGGCTACCTCGAGATAGATCGAGCCGCCGTCACCACCATCACCACCATCAGGCCCGCCCTTGGGAATGAACTTCTCCCGGCGAAAGCTCATGCAGCCATTGCCACCATCGCCGGCCTTGACCGTAATGGATACTTCATCAACGAATTTCATCTAGCTCCCTCCCAACATGGGATGGGTTGAGGTTACTACAAACAAAAAAGCCCCGTCGTCAGACAGGGCTTTTTCGAACCAGGGTAGTATCAGGCTTCTACGACATTCACGTAGCGACGACCGAACTTGCCCTTCACTTCGAACTTGATCACGCCAGCCGCTTTAGCGAACAGGGTGTGATCCTTGCCCATGCCGACGTTCTTGCCGGGATGGAATTCAGTGCCACGCTGACGAACAATGATGTTGCCAGGAATGATGGACTGACCGCCGTACATTTTAACGCCAAGGCGTTTGGATTCTGAATCGCGACCGTTGCGCGTGGAACCGCCTGCTTTTTTGTGTGCCATGGGTATTTATCTCCTCAATGGGCTTAGGCAGAGATGCCGGTAATCTTGATTTCCGTGTACCACTGACGGTGGCCCTGACGCTTCATGTGGTGCTTACGACGACGGAACTTGATGATCCGGATCTTATCGCCACGGCCATGAGCGCTGACTTCAGCAGTCACCTTGGCACCTTCAACAATCGGCGCACCGATGCTGATGTCGTCGCCATTGCCGATCAGCAGCACGCGGTCGAAATCGATGCTGGCACCGGTTTCCACGTCCAGCTTCTCTACTCTCAGGTATTCACCTTCGGTGACCTTGTACTGCTTACCACCGGTAACAATCACTGCGTACATGATGCTTTCTCCGTAATCCTGCTCACCCGGCGCTTAGGTATAATGGTTAGTGGCCGGCATGGCTGCAAGTGGACCCGCCTATCGGGCCCTACCTTGCCATTGTCAAAACAGGGATGCTGTAAATCTGCTTATACGTAAATACGTAGACACGTAAATACGGTTTTCAGGGGCGGAAATTCTACGCAAAGAAGCGGCGCTGCGCAAGCTTTAACCGTTGCTAATCAACACAGCACGAAAGGCGTGCTGCAGCGCGCTCCGAGCCGGTGAAAACAGCCCGTTTTCTTGACAGCAAAGGGCCTGCCACATAGCATGCCGCGCAACCTTTGAGGAATTTGCAGTTAATGTCCAGCCTGCCCTTTTATGACGCGGTCACCCAGGACTTCGATGACGTGAATGCGCTCATCATGCGCCAGCTTCATTCCCGGGTACCCTTGGTCGAAAAGATCGGCCACTACATTATAAGCGCCGGCGGCAAACGCCTGCGCCCGCTTGTGGTGTTGCTCAGCGCCCGCGCCTGCGGCCTGGAAGACGCACGTCAGCACAGCCTGGCAGCGATTATCGAATTCCTGCATACCGCCACCCTACTGCACGATGACGTGGTGGACATTTCCGACCAGCGCCGTGGCCGCAGTACTGCCAACTCACTTTGGGGTAATGCGCCCAGCGTACTGGTCGGCGACTTCCTTTATTCCCGCGCTTTCGAAATGATGGTTGAGCTCGGCGACATGCAGATCATGCGCGTGCTCGCCAATGCCACCAACGTCATCGCCGAAGGCGAAGTACTGCAGCTGTCCAAGGTGCGCGACGCCAGCACTGATGAAGCGACCTATATGGAAGTGATCCGTAGCAAAACGGCCATGCTGTTTGAAGCCTCGACCCACAGTGCCGGACTGCTGGCTGGCGCCGAAGCTGCGCAAACAGAAGCCCTTCGTGGTTACGGCAACGCGCTGGGTATTGCCTTTCAACTGGTCGATGACGTATTGGATTACAACGGCGATGCGCAGGCGATGGGCAAGAATGTGGGTGACGATCTGGCCGAAGGCAAACCCACCTTACCGCTGATCTACACCATGCGCGAAGGTACGGCCGAACAGGCAGCGTTGGTGCGCAAGGCCATTCAGAAAGGTGGGATTGACGATATCCAGGCTATTCAACAGGCTGTGCGCGAGTGTGGTGGCTTGGAATATACTTCGCGGCTAGCACGGGAGCAGTCTGAAGAAGCCGTGCGCCTGCTGCAAAGCCTGCCGCCGTCAATCTACCGGGATTCGCTGGAACAACTGGCACGTTTTGCGGTAGAGCGGGCGTACTGAGGGCCAGGCTTCGCGCAAACCCCTTCGCGGCCGGCGGCCGCTCCCACCATAATGTAAAACACCAAATCCCAGGTAGGAGCGGCCGCCTGGCCGCGAAAAAGCTTTAAAGCACCTTCAACAACTCGATATCAAATACCAATGTGCTGTGCGGCGGAATGCTGCCTGCAGCACGAGCGCCATATGCCAGGTCGGACGGAATATACAAACGCCATTTCGCACCTTCCTGCATGAGCTGCAGCGCTTCGGTCCAGCCGGCGATCACGCCACCGACGGGGAATTCCGCTGGCTGACCACGCTTGTAGGAGCTATCGAACACTTCACCGGTGATCAGCGTACCTTCGTAGTGAGTCTGCACGGTAGAACTGGCCTGCGGCGTAGCACCAGTGCCTTCATTGACCACTTCATACTGCAGACCCGAGTCCAGGGTGATCACGCCTTCACGCTCGGCGTTCTTGATCAAAAACTCAACACCGGCCTGGCCCGCTTCACGGGCCGTAGCTTCAGCCGCCGCCTGCATCTTCGCCTGCAAGCCGGCAAAAGCCTGCTGCAGCGCGGCTTCATCGACCTGGCTGGGCTGCTGGGTAAAAGCATCACGCAGGCCAGCGACCACCAGATCAATGCTCAGATCCGGTATATTGCTGCTACCGAGCTGATCGCCCATCTGCCGGCCAATGCCGTAACTCACACGCTGTTCGTCAGTATCGAAGGTGTTGCTCATGGCGGTGCTCCGCTAGAAAAAATGGCCGTCCAGCCTGACATAAAGTCAGGAAGAATTCACCAACGCCAGCGACTCCGTTACAATGCCCGGCTTTTCAGGCCTATCAATCAGAGACTCCCTCATGCTGGAAAAACTTTTCCAACTATCAGCCCACGGCACCAACGTGCGCACCGAAATCATCGCTGGCCTGACCACCTTCCTGACCATGGCCTACATCATTTTCGTCAATCCGATGATGATGGCTGACGCGGGTATTGATCCGGGCGCGGCGTTTGTAGCCACCTGTCTTGCTGCCGCCATCGGTTCGTTGATCATGGGCTTGTGGGCCAACTACCCGATCGCTCTGGCGCCAGGCATGGGGCTGAATGCGTTTTTCAGCTATACCGTTGTCGGCTCAATGGGCTACAGCTGGGAAGTGGCGCTGGGTGCAGTATTTATTTCCGGTTTCATGTTCTTTCTGCTGAGCATTTTCAAGATCCGAGAATGGATCATTAACAGCATACCCATGGCGCTGCGTTCAGCGATTGCCGCCGGTATCGGCCTGTTTCTAGCACTGATTGCGCTGAAGAACGCCGGCCTGGTGGTTGACCACCCCGCGACCCTGGTGGCGCTGGGCGACCTGACCCAACCCGCCCCCCTGCTCGCCGCGCTGGGTTTTGCCATCATCGTCGCCCTCGCCTACCGGCAGGTGACTGGTGCGGTCATGATCGGCATTCTGATCATTACCGGCATCAGCCTGATTGCCGGATTGAGCCAGGCCAGCGGCATCATGTCCGCGCCACCCAGCCTGGCCCCTACCTACATGCAGCTGGACATTCGTGGTGCGTTTGAAATTGGCATGCTCAGCGTGATTTTTGCCTTCCTGTTCGTCGACCTGTTCGACACCTCCGGCACCTTGATCGGTGTCGCCCAACGCGCCAACCTGGTCGACGAGAACGGCAAGATGCCGCGCCTGGGTCGCGCGCTGATGGCTGACAGTACTGCTACCATGGCTGGCGCCGCGCTAGGCACCTCAACCACCACCAGCTATATCGAATCGGCGGCAGGTACAGCGGCAGGTGGCCGCACCGGCCTGACGGCCTGCGTAGTAGCGCTGCTGTTTCTGCTGGCGCTGTTTTTCTCGCCACTGGCTGGCGCAGTACCCGCTTTCGCCACTGCGCCGGCGCTACTATTTGTCGCCGTGCTGATGACGGGCGGACTCGTCCAAGTAAATTGGGATGATCTGACCGAAGCCGCGCCAGTAGTTATTACCGCGATCATGATGCCGCTGACCTTCTCTATCGCCAACGGCATCGCCCTGGGCTTTATCGCCTGGACGGTGATCAAGGTGTTCGCCGGGCGCTGGCAGGATCTGAATCCTAGCCTG
This sequence comes from Halopseudomonas laoshanensis, assembly GCF_008365385.1. Classification (GTDB taxonomy): domain Bacteria; phylum Pseudomonadota; class Gammaproteobacteria; order Pseudomonadales; family Pseudomonadaceae; genus Halopseudomonas; species Halopseudomonas laoshanensis. The sequence goes on from NZ_QOVF01000002.1 coordinate 479,224, forward strand.
TATATTCTGGCTGGCCTGTTCGTCATCAAACTAGCGTTGTTCAACTAATGGGCCTGTCATTCAACCCCGCCGATTACGATCAGGAGCTCGCCGCCAAACGCCAGCGCCTGATTGACCTGCTTGTGCCTTTCAACGCGCCCGAGCCCCAGGTGTTCTCTTCACCCACAGAGCACTTTCGCTTACGCGCTGAATTCCGCCTGTGGTATCAGGATGGCCAGGCGCACTATGCGATGTTCGAGCCCGGCGAGAAATACAAAGCGGTATTGATCGAACAACTGCCGATCGCAAGCCGCCGCATCAACGAGTTGATGGGCCCGCTGCTGGAGGCCTGCAAAGCGGAGCCGCTGCTAGGCCGCAAGTTGTTTCAGATTGAATTTCTGACCACCTTATCCGGCGAAGCGCTGGTAACCTTGTGTTACCACCGCCCTATCGACGAGCAATGGGACGCCGCTGCGCAGGTGCTCGCCGAGCAGTTGGGCATCATGCTGATCGGCCGCAGCCGCGGTCGTAAGCGGGTACTGCAGCGCGATCATGTGGTCGAAGAGCTGCAGGTCGCGGACCGCACCTGGAGCTATCAGCAAGTGGAGGGAGGCTTTACCCAGCCCAATGGTCACGTCAATCAGCATATGCTCAGTTGGGCGCTTGACGCTGTAGGCGAAAATACCGATGACCTGCTTGAGCTGTACTGCGGCAACGGCAATTTCACCCTGCCGCTGTCCACCCGCTTTCGCAAGGTCATGGCCACCGAGCTGTCCAAGAGTTCCGTCAGATCGGCTATCGCTAACCTGGAAATGAATCAGGTCGATAACGTCACCCTGATCCGCCTGGCCAGTGAGGAAGTCACCCAAGCCCTAACGGGCGTACGCGAGTTCAGGCGCCTACAGGGCATTGACCTGAGCAGCTACGACTTCGGCACCGTGTTTGTCGACCCCCCACGTGCTGGACTGGATCCGGCTACGCTGGAGCTGGTCAGACGATACCAGCGCATCCTGTACATCTCCTGCAATCCGGAGACACTGGCGAACAATCTCGCCGAACTCGACAGCACCCACCGCATAACGCGCTGCGCGCTATTCGATCAGTTCCCCTACACCCACCATATGGAATCAGGGGTGTTGCTAGAGCGCAGATAGCGCTGCAGTTTATCGCCACGGCAGATCTGACCTCTGACCGTGGCTGACCACTATTACCCATCTCCGCTCTAGCACCATTTTGGCGCACCCATTTATCCTGTCCTATACTCTCGTGATCGACCCTACAAAAATAAATCAGCGAAGCTCAACGCTGACAGTCGAGGCACTGGACGCATGGCACATGAACGCTTTCTGTACGAGAGCATCAGTCAGCAGTTGCGCAATCAGATACGCAGTGGCACCTATCGTGCGGGTGAGCGCCTACCCTCTGTGCGCCGCCTCAGCCAGGTTTTTGGTGTAAGCATTAACACCGTTGTGCAGTGTTTCCGGCAGTTGGAGATAGACGGAATTATCGATATCAGGCCGCGTTCTGGCGTTTTTGTCGCAAGCGCTTCCGCAGCACGACACCAACCCACTACCGTAACGCATTTCCCTTCCTTGCCCGTTGAAGTCTCACTAAGCGAAGACATCCTCCACTACATGGAACCGCATATGGAGGAGCATCTGGTGCATTTGGGCATTGCGTTACCCGCACGCGAGATCATGCCTATAGAGCGCATTCTGCGCTCCCTGCGCGAGGTGACACGCAAACATGCGCTGCAGGCCTGGGATTACATGCACCCACATGGCCATGATGCCTTTACTCATCAGTTGGCACGACGCAGCCTGAATTACCCTGTGCCCATCACGCAGGAAGACTTAATCATCACCAACGGCTGCATGGAGGCCATTGAACTGGCCCTGCGTACAGTTACCCGTCGTGGCGATACCGTAGCCGTGGAAACACCCACTTATTACGGAGCATTGGTTGCGCTGGAAGTGATGCAACGCAAGGCGCTGGAAATTCCCACCCATTATCGCGACGGCATGTGTCTTTATACGCTGGAGCAGGCATTCAAACATGGACGAGTCAGCGCTTGCCTGGTGTCCTGCAACGCACAGAATCCGCTGGGCTTTACCATGTCCGCAGAGCGCAAACGCAAGCTCGTCGAACTCGCTACACGCTACTCCGTACCTTTGATCGAGAATGACATATGGGGTGACACCGTCTACGCCGGTAACGCGCTACCAGCCAAGGCCTACGATGAAGCAGGCATGGTGATCTACTGCAATTCTTTTTCAAAGTCATTGATGCCAGGCATGCGCTTGGGCTGGGTGGCGCCAGGCCGCTTCCACCACCGTTTGCGCGAACTCAAACAGATCAGCAGCATCACCACCGCATCAGCGCCACAACTTCTGATGGCCAGGCTTATGGAAAGCGGCTTCTATGCGCAACATGTCCAGCAACTGCGGCGCCAATTGGCGGTGCAAACGCGAGAGACCGCCGCTGCGGTACTCGAAGCTTTCCCAGCCGGTACCCGAATCGATACCCCCACCGGTGGATGCGTACTCTGGGTAGGCCTGCCGAACCGTATAGACTCCAGGGTGCTATTTGACCGGGCCCTGACGAACGGTATTCATATCTTCCCCGGTAATGTGTTCTCCGCGGGACCCAGGCACTTCAATTATTTACGTCTGAATGCCGGCACGCCCATCAATGCCAGGCTGCACCAAGCGATCAATCAATTGGGTGAAATGGCGCGGGCTTTCTGACCATCTCGCACTGCCGTTTGCACGCCGACTTTTCCCTCTGCAGATCTGTACCAATGCTTTAAGCGAATCTGTGCCTGTTTACCCCATGACCAGCGTCTTAGCATGACTATGCCCGACAATCACAACAAAAAGGTCATAGAGGGATTCAAAATGTCCGCCATTACGCGCTTATCAACACCCTTCGCAACCAGCCTACTCACTCTTGCCCTAACCGGCTGCCTCAGCTCAGGCGGATCAAGCTCCGACTCTGACTCAGGTGGTCCCGGTGATTCGCCTCCAGACTTCACACTCAGCGTACTCTCCAGCGCGCCCGATCAGGTAAGCGGCGGCGACGTTCTGATTTCCGTAGAAGGTGACATGGCTCAGATCGACAGCGAGCTGGATCAACTGGAAGTATGGCTCAACGATGAGGAAATCGAGCCTGAACGTATCACCCGGCGTAATGGTCGCCTGGAGGTGCTGGTAGAAGGACTCGCATTGGGCGAGAACATACTAGAGCTGCATCATGCCGAGGATGGACCGCTTTCCAGCGTGACACTGACCAATCACCCAATCACTGGACCCATCTTCTCAGGCCCGCAGCAATACCCCTTCGTTTGCACCGTCAGCACCGAGCTGAACAAGCAGCCGCTGGTAGATACGGACGATGGTATGGGTTTCCCCGTCTACGATGCCAACAACACGCAAATTGGCCTCAGCAAAGACTGCTCGATCGAACCCTATGTCGAGTTCTTCTATCGCGCGACCGATGATACCTACAAACCTCTGCCCGATGACCGCAGCAGGCCCGCGGACCTCGCCACCACCACGCTCACAGATGGGCGCGTGGTCGACTTTATCGTGCGCCGCGAAGTGGGCACCATCAACCGTTTCATCTATAGCTACGCGACATTGGCGAACCTGAATGACGCCCCCGATGCGGCCTCAACCGAGCTCTGGAACGGCCGCGCGATGTTCCACTTCCTCGGTGGCGTTGCCATCGGGCATACCCAGGGCCGCATCGACAACAATCGGTCCATGTCGCCGGAAGTGCTCGGCAAAGGTTATGCTGTGCTCTTCTCGACCGGCACCCGCACCAACTCCCACTACAACCTTCAGGTCGGCGGCGAAACCGCACTGATGGTGAAAGAGCACTTCGTCAAACGCTTTGGTACCCCCGAATACACCGTCGCGATCGGCGGCTCCGGTGGCGCGATCCAGCAATATGTCTACGCGCAAAACCATCCTGGGCTACTGGACGGTGGTGTGCCGCAATACTCCTATCCCGACATGGTGACCCAGACTATCCATATCGGTGATTGCGAATTGTTGGAACACTATATGGACGTGACCGACAAGGACAATAATCTATGGACCACTACCGAGAATCGCAGCTGGCTGGTTGGTTTGAACTCCACTGATGCCTATCCAGATCCGTTTGCCTCCGCCAAGCTGATGCTCGGCTACAACACCGCTCCCGGCATGACCGAATGCATCCCCGCTTGGCGAGGTCTCACTCCCTTGGTCATGAACCCGCTTTATGGTCAGGCACGCAATCAGGAGCAAATGCAACCTCCCGGGATCATGGATACCGTGCAATGGACGCACTATGACGATCTGCGCAATATCTATGGCGTAGATGAAGACGGTCAACCGCGTACCCTGTTCGATAATGTAGGCGTGCAATATGGCCTTCAGGCGCTCACAGATGGCAACATCACTCCAGCAGAGTTTCTCAAGCTCAACTCACAGATCGGGGGCTGGAAACACCCGAAAGACATGGTGCAGGAAGGCTTCCCGTTTATCGGAAGCGAGAGCGATGTACTCCAGGATCCCAGCCGCTTCGACCCCTGGAGCCGGCGTAATATGCGCCTGAGCCCGGATGGCAGTGCACCTGCCCCGCGAACCGAAGGCGACCTGCTGGCCATCAATGCAGCATACAGCTCGGGCATGGTATTCGACGGCGAGCTGAATATTCCGGTGATCGACTGGCGGCATTATCTGGAAGAAGTACTGGATATGCACAACAGCCACCAGTCCTTCTCTGGCCGCCAGCGGATCCGCAACCAAATGGGCCATTCGGACAATCAAGTGATCTGGTTTACCGACACCCGCCCGACCGACACCAGCGACCCGAATCGCCCACGGCCACAGGACGATTTCGACCAGACCTGGCAGGCGCTGGACGTACTTCACGAATGGATAACCAATATCCGTGAAAACCCGGAAGCGAGCATTGCGGAGAACAAGCCCGCCGCTGCCGTGGATAGTTGCTTTGAAACCAACGGCGAACTGATAGCAGCCGGTGAGAATGTATGGGACGGCATTATCGACAGCAACGCACCAGGCGCCTGCACACAGCGTTTCCCGACCTATACCACTTCTAGAATGGTCGCGGGCGGGCCGATTGAAGGGAGTATTTTCAAATGCTCTCTGAAGCCGGTAACCACCGCCGTGTCTGACGGCACTTATGGAGCTTGGACGCCAACCAGTGATCAGATCGAGGAGTTGCAGGCGATCTTCCCGCAGGGGGTGTGTGACTATAGCCAGGCGGATCAGGGTAGGCCGCAGGGTTGATAAAGAGAAAGGTGCAGCTTGAACGCTGCACCTTTTAAATCATTACCGTACTAACCCCACTACCAACATGTAGCATTCGCTGCTGTTTTCGCGCCTGTATGAGTAAGGCCTAAATCACCGCAGGTATCATTAGCCTGCGGGGAACCATCAACTCGAGCGGCAGTGACGGTATAAGTCGCTCGAGCCACATTGCTCAATGCAAACGTATATCTACTATCCATATTTGACTCGGTAGTGCAGCCCAAGGTAGGCGCGGCCGCTACATAAGTTAGGTTAGTGCTGTAGTAACGTTCCATAAACTGCGCGTGCTGAGTCAAGCAGGCTTTTGCACTGTCGCGATAAGTACGCATTATGTGCTGTTGATAGGCAGGGATAGCTATAGCTGACAGAATACCTATCACCACAACAACAATCATGACCTCAATAAGGGTGAAACCGAACTGGGACGTCTTGTGCGTACTGCTTAACTTCATCATAAGTTTCATCTCAGTTGGCCGGATTGATAAGTTCGCGCCATGACGTCCTGGCTGGTGCTACTTTTTGTAAATTCACCTTTCTGCCACCATCACCATCACCACCATCACCACCATCACCATCACTAAGGTCATCAAATGGAATAAACATATTATCGTCAAGGAAGGACGGATTACTAAATCCTGCATTCAACCCCATACCAGAGACAAATGTCAGCACTCCATCAATTTCAACCATATCCACATTATCGAAGGCGCGATCGCGATCCAAATCGAAAAAGGTATCGGTCAACCTGGCACCCGTAAAAGGATCAATAGCCATGATCACGCCACGACCAGTAGGGGCACAGGGGTCACTAGCATCTGGAATTCGCGTGTTACCGATCAAAGTCCTGCCCAAGAACTGGTTTGGGGTAATCATTCGCTCGCCAAGTGCCGCCGTTGACCCATTAGTGCCAACTTGAAACAAATCGATAAACCAGCCACGCTTGCCTAAAAGATCTTCACGAGCACCGGCTTCAATTACCCTAGCCGTCACATCGGCAGACACCGCAACATCTGCCAAAATCCTCCTTTCCAGCAAATCAGCTGAACGCGTGGCCGTAGTAGAGCCACCGTTATCATTGATGCCGTACCAGCTTTGCACCTGCGTGTCGGTCAGATCAGTATTGTTCAGGTATTGCCCGGTGCCGAAGAAGAGCCATAACTCCTGACTGAAAGGTGATCGACCTACCAAGGGAGCTGATGTGATAGGTTGCGGATTGTTGGATGGGTCACGTGCCTGGAATAATTTAACTATATTGCGGGGATTGTTCGACAACCCCGTCACCTTCCACAGATTGCCCTGCAAATCGCCAGCATAAATAACGTCGGCGATACCATCACCTTGGCTGTCCCATGCTCTTATGGCGGACAATCCGTTGTTAACATCAGTAGACATAGTCGTGATCGTGGAAACACCAGAAAAAAGGTTTAGGCTTATCAACGAAGCGGTGCCTGCAGAGCTATTCGGACCATTACCCAACAAAACGGACCAACTGCCATTGGCAATCTGAGCAATAACGGGTTCCCCCAAGTTATTACCCAGTGCTGGAATCTCGGCCGAGTTCTTTTCCCAAAGAAACTGGACATTTGCGGGATCAGTCACATCAAGTGCAAATATCGCATTATTGGTACCATCCCTGGCTTTATTTAATCCACCTGCACCCAATGTGCCGACCAGAATAGTTCTCCAGTTGGAACCATCATATGCATCAGCCACCGTTAGCTCACCATCCACAAAATAGCGGTGTTCGTAAGCCGGGCTGGCTAACTCACCCATTCCATTGTTTATTACAGTGCGCGGCACATAGGCAAAAGTTTCAACACCACTGGCGGTTTGCCCTGTGGTTGCATTAAAGCCGTGCAACATACCGTCGTTGCTACCGACGTAAACAATTGGTGTTCTTGTGCTCTTAGAACTGGCGAAAGCTGCATAAGAACTTGAGCCATTGAAAGTCTGATTACGAAACAGGCCAACTGTTGGGCTGCCCACGAAAATCGGTTGGGAGTTGACAATATCTCCCAGCACACTCTGACGTACGCGAAAACCTGTGGCATTATTCTCATTGGTGCGCACACCGCGCAGATAGTTGACTACGTTTTCGGCCGTGCCTCCAGTGTCGCTGGTTAACGCGCTAGTAAGCGTCGTATTATTTATTCCACCAGTACCTGTAGCGAAATTGACGAAAGCGGCTCCATTCCAAGTCTTGATATTACGATTAGCAGGAGCCGGCAATTTGGATGCAGCTGTCCACGCTGGAGCTGAGCTGAGAAGCCCTTCTTCACTGACGGTAAAAGCACTGAGGTCGCCGGTCCAGAGTCCGGAGGTATATTGCGCGCGGAAGGTGGCAGACCCCGACTCAAGCGAAGTCGAATTCAGGGCTAACGACGATCGACTACCGGCCTGCTCAGATTGGATGTCAGTAAAGGCCTGAGTTAGGCCGTCCACCATATCTTGGGCACTAGCTACAACATAAAAGTTATCCGGACGCTTGTATCCCTGCGAGTTAAGTGTTTCGCCATTGGTGTACCACATATCTTCCTGAATAGGATCGCTGTCCGGATTAAAGCTGTCGGGAACCTTCAAACCACCATACTTTGCTGCAAGCCAGTATTGATTTGACGTTCTTCCTTTAAGGTCTCCACCTTCGAGAATGTCGATCCAGTATGTTGCTGCAGTCTGCTTGCCATCCATATCAGGACGCAGGTCCTTAGTATTGGCATCAAATGCCAACCCCGCTATCAATGCGGACCGCCCACCCGTTATATTCAGACCACCTTCCAACGCACTTATTCTTGCCACCCGAGCGGCAATATCCGCTCCATCATCTGGTTTAGGCACACGTGTATCAGGATGTGTGTTAGTGTCACCAATTCCCAGAAAGAAGTTTTTCTGACAGGCGAACTGAAGAGGGTCATCTTCTTCACTAGCCGTCCAGTTAATGATTGGCAAGCCACCGACCAAGCGATCTAACGCACCACCTGATTGAGTGATGTTTATGTACTCTGAGCGGTTTGGTAAACCGCGCATATAGCGATAAGCTGTATAAAAAAGTTCGCTGACATTATCGTAGCGTTTGAACAAGGTGTCCGGCACGATCTGACCACTGTTATTGATATAGCTAATGACCCCGCTATGCCTGACCTCAGACAATCCTGAATATCTTGACGTAGTAGCGCTAGCGTCGTTCGGATCAGGGTTCTGCACGAAAACGCCAGTATCGACATCCCATTCTGCGTTAGCGTTGCTTACTGCATTATTTTGATCATTAATTCGGCTTGGTCCAACATACTTCATGCGGGCATGCATAATCCCGCCATCACGATTGGGGTTAGGGGATGAGTTATCGTTCAGATAGCCAAAGGCGCTATATCGCATATTATCGGAGTTTGCCTGAATCAATCCTTCAGGTTTATAGTTATCCCCATATCTTTTGCAGTTGGCTTCAAGCAACCCTGCCACGCACACTTTGACCCTAACGGAGACTTCATACACAGTGCCAGGTAAGAAGTTAGACGCGCTATTATGGACTGCCGGGTTGTAGGCTACGCGAGTAGCACTATTGAGGCCTCCACTTCCAGTAAAGCGCATGATGTTACCCATGCGAGTACCTCCAACACCTATGCGGGTGTTCACGGAGCTCCAATTAGCGGTCGGCACCGGCGTCGATGTACCAAGGCCGGAATTAATATTTGCATCAGGAAAGTTGCTACTCGAATTACCTTGCCCTGTTTGTACTCCTTTCTCTAACCAGGTTTCGGTGGTGGTATCTAAATGTCTGTAGCCACCAGTCAGGATATGACGAAAAATATCAATTGATTGCATGGTCGCCCAGTTAAGATATTTACCGCTCCACTCCCCAGTCCCAGTGCAATTCGAAGCTACCCTAGTGGGCTCAAAATGCCGATTGGCCTCATTTGTATTAAAAACATACCTATAGCATTTTGCACTATCAAAATAGCCCACGTAATCGCCACTACTAACATACCCACCTTTATAAGCCCGGGTTACCATCGTTGGAAATTCGAAAGACCCGATAACCGCCATATTGCCAGGGACCGGCTGAGCCACCAACAAAGGCTGCTGAGCAATTTCCACGCTGGCGTATGCGCTGCCAGCGGCCAAAACAAATGAAGCCAAAAAGGAAGCGCTATTAGCCAGCAGCCGATAGGGCATGAAAGTATACATATACGTTGCTCCTTTCTGAATCATCACAGGTTCTGCTTCACGGTAATTTGTAGCGCCACAACGGACCGTCCGTCTGCGGCCGGCACACCACTTCGTGCGGTAATACGAAATTGCGCCGCAGGGGGCGGTATACACCCCGACGGTGGATTGTAACTATTACAACGTGGATCGCTATCCTGACCAAGCCCAGCAGACCCTCCAACCTCACCCATCTTCTCGATATAGTATTGAGGTGATGAATCGCCCAGAAGGTCTTCATTGACTAAGTACGAGGCGTCAACGTTCTCCCAGCCGTCTACATCCGACATTGAGAAAGTATTTTCCGGTATGGGCGGGCAACGCTCGTTGATATTAGTACAGTCAATGCCTAATGTTGTATCTGCTTGCAAAGCTACTTCAGCTGCACGCAATGCTGATTCAGCGGCCTGATAAGAGAGCGAACGGTCATACATATTCGAACTCATCTTTTCGTTGAGCGTCGTACCTCGAATCGATGCCAGCCCAAGTAGCGTAGATACCAGCAACATTATCAGAGCTACCAGAAGAGCAGCACCGGACTGCCTGTGTTTAAGTGCATTAATCATAAGGACCGATTCCTAATGGCAACAACACTGGTGAAACCGCGATCTAATCGGCCCTGATTAACACTAGTGTTAGTGGATATATCCTGATCCTGGCTAAGTAACTCAAGCCTGACCTCCACTGCATTAACGTCGGCCCAACGATTGCCAACGGCACTTGCGTCAATAAAATCTGATGTATCTATTAGGCGATAGCGGAGGTTCATTTCGTTGACGCCTGCGGCAATCTCTATCTGATTAATCGCCGCACCAGTGCCACTGGCATCCAGTCGTGCCATGTACAGAGATCGCCCACCCTCAGCAGGACGACCATTATCTCCTATGTACCAGGCAGTGCTGTTGAGTGTGGCCACCACCGTATTGGGGCCATAAGGGCCTGGGTTGCCGTTTGTGCTACATAATTGATTACCGCTGCCTGGTTCAATTATTCCCAATCCCTTTGTGCAATTCCCTGGACTGGTTGAACCACCGGTATTGACAACCAAATTCCCCCCGCTATTGACGTTGGTCACCTGGAAAATGGTAGCCTGCTGCTCATTACACGCCATTAGAATGTTGCCCGTAGTAAACCCATGGGGAACATTATTGGGTGTTCCTATATCAAAATTGGCGCCATTACTACCTGCGCTGTAATTAAGCATAAAGGCGCCAGTGGTATCACCGGATAACATGGCGAGAGATTCAGTACCTGCAATCTGGTTACTCACGCCGCTCAGTGCGCTCTCTCCATCAAAACCGATGAACCTATTATTAAAATCGTACTGCCAGGGAACATCGGCGGCAGGTCCTTGAGCATCATTCAGGATATTGACGACATCTTCCATATCATTACCACAGGGAATGTTACCTGCCTGGCGTATGTCGCGAGCAAGTAACTCATAACCTACCCGGGCGCTATCCTGAATCTGAGACAGTCCCCGAGTGGTGCGGAACCCTTGAATATTGGACAGCATGATGCCAGTAACGGCCCCGATAATGACCAAACCCAAGACCATTGCGATCATCAGCTCGATCAAAGCCAAGCCTCGGCTGTAAATCACCATTGTCGTCAGCCGACGTGAGGTTTTGCGATTCATAAGTGCACCTCGGTAATGATCTGCTGAGTGGCCCTGCCGTCGGTGCCTTTACTGTCGTCCCATTGCACAATGACTGTGCATCGGATGTTGTTGCAACTAACGGCGCCAACTGCATCTGCTCCAAGATTTTCCTGGATTTGCTCTCGCCAAATACTCAATGAGTTTGCAGGAAAGGTATTCCCGGTAGGGTCAGCAGCGTCCAACGCAATATCGAAACGATTCGCTTTAGCAGAATCGGGATCGGCGCGAATCGCCTCGATAATGGAGTACGACTGCACCACTCCTACTGAACGCTCCATGGCGCTTTGGTTGTTACGTAACGAGGTCAATTGCAGCCCCGCCAGGCCCAAAAGGCCGACGGACAGTACCAGCACAGTAATAAGCACTTCAATCAGGCTAATACCCTGTTGAGATTGATTGGAGACTGGAGGCTGGATTCCTATCATCATGAGCAGGTACCTGTAAGTCTGGTTACTGATACGCGGCTGGCAGCGCCGAAGCTGATGCGTCTAATGGGTTCAGGGCCTGATGTGGCACAAACGGTGAATCTTTGCTCACCGGTGATAATGGCGTTACCGTTACGCGCCAATCCGTCACCACGAAAAGATACTCGGTTGTTGGTCAAGGTAGAGGTAACCCGGACACTGTTGTTGAAGGTATTAATAGTGCCCTGACGCAACACTTCATTACCCGCCAACACAACCCAGTTAACCCATGGACTGCCGGATGTACAACTAGTGGCACCGGCTGTCGCAGCACGACATAAGACGACACTACGATTACGCTTTATAGATTCAGACCTGGCAAAGCTGAGGGCGTCGACAATTTCTGTGGCTTGAGTGTTAATACGGTTACTAATAATCAGCCCTCGAAACGACGGCACTGCTATACCTATGAGAATGGCCGCCACCGCAATGGTCACCATGAGCTCAATCAGAGTGAAACCCTTCACACTTTTCATCAAAACCACCCTCCTATCAGTGCATGCACTATAAAAAGCGACTCCGTCCACGTCTTCCTGCGCGCGATAACCGGTACTATCTTCATGACGACAGGTGTTAATGCCGTCGGGGGCATACAAGGAGTAGCCCATTTTTGAAGCATCAGGGAGGAAGAGGTATGGCATCGCGCGGCTTTACTTTAATTGAACTGTTGGTTGCTCTTGTAGTGCTTGGAATACTCATCAGCATCGGAATGCCGGCTTTTGGCAACATGATTGATCAGCAGCGTATGGACTCGGGCTTGAGCGCGCTTACCGGCAGTTTGAACATGGCCAAGCAGGAGGCGGTACGACGTAATCGTCCCGTGACGCTGACCGCCATCGAAGGAGATTGGAACAATGGCTGGAGGATGTTTCTGGATAACAACAGCAATGGGCAGCTGGATGAGAATGAAAAGCTGCTGCGTGAGATTGCTGCAGATGCGGTGTTGCGTATCGACGCCAACACGCCGGTATCGCGTTATGTACGTTTTAACGGGCGCGGTGAAAGCCAACTGCTCAATGGTGGCTTCCAGGCCGGGACTTTTCGCTTCTGCCCCAAGGTTGCTGGCGAACATGGCCGACGGGTCACGATCAATCAGGTAGGGCGTTGGCGGGTGGAAAGCGGACCCATCAAGTCAGGCTATTGCGGTTTTTAGTGAGAGAATGAACTCAGGTCTCAGCCGAGATGGATATTTTCTAAGGTGAAGCTTTCCAGGTCGACTCCGTAGGAGCCGTCCACCAATACTTTTTTTACTCGCAATGCCTGCGGCCCCGCTGGCTCGTGGCGCAGATCTACAATCAGCTGTTCCATCGGTTGCTTGTGACAGTCGCGCACAAGGGCAACTTTAGGAGCGAGACGATGATCTGGCTCTGCCGATAGAATCACCCCTACTTCGCCTGTGTTCATCTGTACCAGCGTGCCTGGCGGATAGATTCCAATGCATTCGATGAATTTGACCACCAACGCCTCATCAAACTGCACGCCACGGCTATCATAGAGAATCTTTAAAGCTTTCGCCGACGGATTGCTCGGGCTATAGCACCGCTTACTGGTGATAGCATCATACGCATCGACGATGGTAATAACTCGCGTGTAAAAATCCAGGGCATGCCCTGGCAAGCCGCGTGGATAGCCTTTTCCATCCAGTCGCTCATGATGGCTATAGGCAACGTTCTTGACTTCTTCGGGCAAGTCCTTGTCTTTGCTCAACTCCTGATAACCAAACAGCGCATGCTCTTTTACAATCTCGAATTCTTCTGCGGTGAGCCTGTCAGGTTTATTCAAGATATCGGGATCAATATCCATCTTGCCGACGTCGTGCAGCATCCCAGAGAGCCCCAGCAACTCAAGATGCTTGAGCCCAAGACCCAGATGCCGCCCCAATGTCATCGCCTGGATACCCACATTGACACAATGCTCTGCGGTGTACTGATCCGCGTGTTTAATACGCGTTAGCCACATCAACGCAGAAGGATTACGTATTACCGAATCAAGACAGTCACGCACCGCCTCGATCATCTCCGCAGTGGAGAAACTGTCACCACGCGATACCGCGTCGAGAATGTTTTTTATCTCGTAAAAGGCCTTTCCGTAATGCCCTGCGGCAGCTCCAAGCTCAAGCTGCACATCAGTCGCTACGGGATAGGCGAATTGGGCCTTTTCGGGCTGTAACGGCGCATTCGAAAGGTCGCTCACATCGACGTGCGTTTTCAGCACATCGATAAAAACATAATTGCAAAGAGTGCGCAGGGTCAGAAGCTCTTTTTCCTCATTAATGAGGAAGCCCTGGAAAAGAAAAGGTGTTTCCAGCCATGGACGGTCCAACAAGCAGACATACATGCCCAGTCTCAACTGGGAAACAGGGACCTGAATCTGGTGCAGGGTTTTGGTAGTACCTATACGTCGCTTCATTCTTGAACACTAGATCCTATACAAACCCACTGGGCACTCAGACCTATCACCTCTGAGGTCTCAATATGGTATCGCTATGGACAATATAGAGGCGTCAAAGTTTCGGCATTCAGTATAGTCTAACAATGTAACAACAAAAGCACATAGCCACCATTGACGAAAGGTAGGCTAAATATGCCTTAGCGATGAATGGCAAGGACCGATTGGACTCCCGCTTTCGCGGGAGTGAGTGGAGAGGTCAATTGCGCAGGCAGGTTAAATCATTCACTTTTGTCAACAGGCCCAGCTGCTCAGGTGCGGTATTCCGCATTGATTCTGACATACTCATGGGACAGATCCGTGGTCCACAGGGTTTCCTGAAAATCCCCGCGCGCAAGATCAATACAAATGGTGATTTCTTCCTGCGCCATGATTCGCGCGCCTTGCTCTTCAACGTATTCTTCGGCACGCCCGCCGTTACGGGTAATACAGACGTCGTCCAGATAAACGTCTATGCGCTCCACATCCAGATCCGGCACGCCAGCACGGCCGACGGCGGCGAGTATCCGCCCCCAGTTGGGGTCTGAGGCAAAGAGCGCGGTCTTGATCAGCGGGGAGTGCGCCACCGCATAACCTACGTCCAGGCACTCATCACGATTGCCTCCACCATTGACCTGGATGGTGACAAACTTGGTGGCGCCTTCGCCGTCGCGCACGATTGCTTGAGCCAGTTCCAGCATGATGGATTTGATTGCGCTAGCCAGCTGCTGGTAGTCCGCGTTATCTGTAGTGCTGATTTCAGTCATCGCAGCCTGGCCAGTCGCGACCAGCATGCAGCAGTCGTTGGTAGAGGTGTCGCCGTCGATGGTGATGCGATTGAAAGACAGGTCTGCGGCTTCCCGCAACAGTGCCTGCAACACCGGCTGCGCCACTTTGGCGTCAGTGGCTATATAGCCGAGCATGGTCGCCATATTGGGTTTGATCATGCCGGCGCCTTTGGAGATACCGGTAATGGTGATCGTCTGGCCGTCCAGATCGACCTGTCTGCTGGCACCTTTGGGCAGGGTGTCGGTGGTCATGATGCCTTCCGCAGCCTGCGCCCAGTGGTTGGCATCCAGATTGTCCAAGGCGGCGGGTAGCGCAGCTATCACCTTGGTCGCAGGCAGTAGCTCACCGATCACACCGGTACTGAACGGCAGCACCTGCTGAGCCTGCACTTGCGTCAGTTGTGCTAGCGCCTCGCAGGTCTGAAACGCGGCCTGCATGCCGGGCTTGCCGGTACCGGCGTTGGCATTGCCGGTATTGACCAGCAAGTAACGTGGCGCGTGCTGGATATGCTCACGGCACAAGGTAACGGGTGCGGCGCAGAAAGCGTTCAGCGTAAATACTCCTGCGATGCTCGCGCCTTCAGCCACTTCCATCACCACAATGTCCTTGCGGCCAGCTCGCTTGATACCAGCGGAAGCAATGCCCAGACGAAAGCCGGGAACGGGGTGCAATACAGGCAAGGGGCCAAGACCGACGGGCATGGAGAATCTCCGCTAGAAGGAAAAAGTCAGGCGATTGTAGCAGCAGTTTATAGCGCGCGCAGAGTCAAGCAGGCCATTATATTGGTAGCGTGACCCGACTTAACTAAGCGTTGGAGTTAACTGATTGAGAAGGCCGAGGAGAACCCTCGGCCTTCCCGGCAGCTCAGTCGAGCTTACCGTGGCATTGCTTGTATTTCTTGCCAGACCCACAAGGGCACGGGTCATTACGACCGACCTTGGGGCCTTCGCGAGTGACCGGCGCAGCGGGTGCGGTAGCGGGTTGCTCTTCCGGCTCTTCCGACTCGTCAGCGCCAACCGGCGCTACTTCCTCATGCTTGAACTGCATACGCTGGGCCATTTCCTGCGCCTGCCGCCGCATGCGCGCTTCTTCTTCGGCTGGGTCTTCGCGGCGCACCTGCACATGACTGAGAATACGGATGGTGTCACGCTTGACCGATTCGAGCATTTCCTCGAACAGGTTGAAGGCTTCACGCTTGTACTCCTGCTTGGGGTTCTTCTGCGCGTAACCACGCAGATGGATGCCCTGGCGCAGGTGGTCCATGGTCGCCAAATGTTCTTTCCAGAGATCGTCGAGCACCCGCAACAGCATCTGCTTTTCGAATGTACGCAGAGCGTCGGAACCAGTCAGCTCCTCCTTCTCGGCGTAGGCCTTGAGCAATTCCTCCAGAATACGTGCACGCAAACCTTCTTCATGCAAGGTGTCGTCAGCATCCAGCCATTCCTGCACCGGCGCCTTGAGCGCCAACTCAGCATTCAGGTGCTGCTCCAGACCGGGAATATCCCACTGCTCAGGCAAACTCTGCGGCGGAATGTATTGGCTGATGGCGTCTGCGACTACGTCTTCACGGATCGCCTGGATCGTCTCGGCCACATTCTCTGCAGCCAGTACCGAATTGCGCTGGCCGTAAATCACCTTACGTTGCTCGTTGGCGACGTCATCGTATTCCAGCAGTTGCTTACGGATGTCGAAGTTGCGGCCTTCAACCTTGCGCTGGGCTTTTTCGATAGCGTTGGTGACCATGCGGTGCTCGATGGCTTCGCCCTTCTCCATCCCCAGCGCCTTCATGAAGTTCTTCACCCG
Source organism: Halopseudomonas laoshanensis (assembly GCF_008365385.1). GTDB lineage: Bacteria > Pseudomonadota > Gammaproteobacteria > Pseudomonadales > Pseudomonadaceae > Halopseudomonas > Halopseudomonas laoshanensis. The sequence continues at coordinate 495,870 of NZ_QOVF01000002.1, forward strand.
GTCAGAGGCAAAAATCCGCATGAGGTTATCTTCCAGCGACAGGTAGAAGCGGCTGGAGCCCGGATCGCCCTGACGTCCCGCACGACCGCGCAGCTGGTTGTCGATACGACGTGATTCATGGCGCTCGCAGGCAATAATATGCAAACCACCGGCTTCCAGCACCTGCTGATGACGCTGCTGCCATTCGGCTTTGATCAGCGCAACCTGGTCTTCAGTTGGATTCTCGAGGCTGGCAACTTCTGCCTCCCAGCTACCGCCGAGGATGATGTCGGTACCACGGCCAGCCATGTTGGTGGCGATGGTTACTGCACCCGGGCGGCCGGCCTGGGCAATGATCTCGGCTTCTTTTTCGTGGTGCTTGGCGTTCAGAACCTTGTGCGGAATCTTCTCGGCATCCAGCAGCCGCGAAACCGCCTCGGAGGATTCAATAGAAGCAGTACCCACCAGGATAGGCCGGCCTTCACCCATGCTCTGCTTGATGTCAGCGGTAATAGCGGCAAACTTTTCTTCAATGGTCAGGTAGACCAGATCGTTATAGTCCTTACGTGCCATCGGCTTGTTGGTCGGAATAACCACCACATCCAGGCCATAAATCTGCCGGAACTCGAACGCCTCGGTATCGGCCGTACCGGTCATGCCGGATAGCTTGTTGTACAAGCGGAAGTAATTCTGGAAGGTAGTAGAGGCAAGCGTCTGGCTCTCTGCCTGAATCTTCAGCCCTTCCTTCGCCTCAATGGCCTGGTGCAGGCCCTCGGAAAGACGACGACCCGGCATGGTACGGCCGGTGTGCTCATCAACCAGAATCACCTGGTTGTTCTGCACGATATATTCGACGTTGCGATGGAAGAGAACGTGCGCACGCAGACCTGAATGCACATGATGCAGCAGGTTCAGGTTTTGTGCCGCGTAAAGGCTGTCGCCCTCCGGCAACAGGCCTTCCTTGCTGAGCAAGCCTTCGACGAACTGGTGACCGGACTCGTTCAGTTCAACCTGACGGGTCTTCTCGTCGATGTAGTAATGCCCTTCCACCTCTTCCTGCCCCTCTTCGGGCAAGTAGCCACGCTTGAGCTGCGGAATCAACTTGTTGATCGCCTCATAGAGCTGCGAGCTGTCGTTGGATGGGCCGGAGATGATCAGTGGCGTACGGGCCTCGTCGATCAGAATCGAGTCGACTTCGTCAATAATGGCGAAGTTCAGTTCACGCTGAAACTTGTCTTCAATACTGAAGGCCATGTTGTCGCGCAGGTAGTCAAAGCCGAACTCGTTATTGGTACCGTAGGTGATATCGCAACGGTAAGCGTCACGCTTGGCCTGGGGATCCTGAAATGGCACTACGACCCCAACAGTCATACCGAGAAATTCATACAGCGGACGCATCCAGCCAGCATCACGACGGGCGAGATAATCGTTAACCGTGATCACGTGCACGCCTTTGCCGGACAGCGCATTCAGGTATGCCGACAAGGTCGCTACCAGCGTCTTGCCTTCACCGGTTTTCATTTCCGCGATATGACCTTCGTGCAGGGTCATGCCGCCAATCATCTGCGAGTCAAAGTGGCGCATGCCCATCACCCGCTTACTGGCTTCACGCACCAGCGCAAAGGCTTCGGGAAGAATGGCATCGAGGCTTTCGCCCTGGGCAACCCGGTCTTTGAATTCGGCTGTTTTGGCCTTGAGCTGCTCGTCGCTGAGCGCGTTCAGTTTCTCTTCGTGGGAGTTGATCGTTCCAACGATCCGGCCCATGCGCTTCAACTCACGCTCGTTCTTGCTACCAAACAGTTTCTTCAATAAAGGCGCAAACATAGTCGACTTTGATATCCGTTTGAGGGTTGACAGGTCTGGCCGTGGTCAACGGGCCATTACCGCAAAACAAGCATTCTACTCTGAATCAGCCGAGACAATAAACCGTGCGGACTTTTATAGCGCGCGCAGGCACCTTATTGAACAAAGGGTTGGAAACAGTCCCGCTTGGCGTCAGGTAGTGCAGCAATGCGGAAGTGAAAAGAAGGGAGTCAGGCCTTCAGCCAGACAAATTGTTCAGCGAGCGCAGGCTACAACCTGCGCTCTGGGGATATTATTTGAGAGCAATATAGCGGGCAGGATTGACCGCCATACCATTACGGAACACTTCAAGGTGCAGGTGCGGCCCGGTAGAGCGGCCTGTTGAACCCACTGTAGCGACTTGTTGCCCTTTGCTGACCAGGTCACCTTTCTTGATATCCAACGTCTGCGCGTGGGCGTAACGGGTTTTGTAGCCATCACCATGGGAAATTTCCAGCATATTGCCATAGGCGCCGTTGCGTCCTGCGAAGGTAACTACCCCTGCCCCCACAGCAAATATCGGCGTGCCCCGCGGGGCGGCAAAATCCAGACCCGTATGCATCGCAATGCGCCCGGTCATGGGATCACTGCGGCGGCCGAAGCCGGAAGAGATATGTCCCTGATGTACCGGCTTGAAGTCGAGCAGCGCGTTGCTGTCAACGCTGCGATTAACCATCAGCTCTTCAAGCAGCTTGAGCTGCTGGGTACGACTGTCTATACGGTCAGCCATCTTATCCAGCACCGATTGCACATCGGGGCTTTCATGCTCAAGACTATTATTCAACAGCTCCGGACCACCTACGCCAGGGTCATTACTGAAATCGAACTCGCCGTCTGACATATCGGCCAGCTCGGTCAATCGTTCACCCAGAGCGTCAAGGCGCATCAGCCGCGTCTGCAGACGGGCTAGCTGCTGAGTCATGTGCTCCAACTGGGCCTGTGACTCATTGCTGGCAGCGTCTTCGACTTCAACATCAGTCAAGGTTTCCTGCCAAGCCAGGTCTGCGTCAGTGGCAAGGACCGGTTGAGGTGCGTCAGTGAGTACTGACCAGGTCAGTACAACCACCATGACCGGCACGGCTATTAATGCCGCACCGGCGGCGAGCAGTACCGGCAAACTCAGCGTCAACGCTCGAGCCGCACCGTGCCGGTCGGTTAAGATAATGATATTCAAACGAAAGCCCCCAAACTGCGATTCCCCAAGCAACCAGACAAGCGGTTCTGATAGGATGACCGCTATCTAATTACGTCAATCGGCATACGCCATGTCTTTTCATCCCCTGGATGCACGTCGCCCCGGCGACCTGATACGCACCCATGCAACCCTCAAGGGGTTGTATGCCAAAGCCAATGCTGTGGAGCGCCTGCAAATTCTGCTGGATACGCTACTGGAGCCGGCTGCCCGTGAACACTGCCGAATCGCTACGCTACGCGAAGGCGTACTCAAGCTTATTGTGACCGACAGTCACTGGGCTACGCGGATGCGTTACCAGCAAAAACGCCTTATTCGTCAGCTGCAGGCGTTTAACGAATTCGCAACCTTAACTAAAATACACTGCAAGGTACAACCGCCGTTGGTCAAAAAAGCACCACCGGTTCACAAAATGAAGAAATCGACAGTGGCTGCGCAGAGCCTTGCCGCCACCGCGGAACAGATTACGGATCCGACGCTAAAGGCCGCGCTAGAGAGGCTGGCCAAGCATCATCAAGGCCAGTAAAAGAAATTTTGGTTAAAAAAAATGGCCACCGAGGTGACCATTCAAATCGAAACGAAACTATTTAGCACAAAACCCTATATCAGACGGCGGCTGCCGGGCGCATAAAGGAGATGGGCGCAGTGCCAGCGTCGTCAAAGGTCACAACTTCCCAGGCTTCCTTATTGGCAAGCAGGGCACGCAACAGCTTGTTGTTCAAGCCGTGGCCAGATTTATTACCGCGGAACTCACCCACCAGGCTCTTGCCCAGCAAATACAGATCGCCGATGGCATCGAGAATCTTGTGTTTGACGAATTCGTCCTCATAACGCAGGCCGTCTTCATTCAATACACGGTACTCGTCCACCACGATCGCGTTATCCACGCTACCGCCCAACGCCAGATTCTGTGAGCGCAGATGCTCAATATCACGCATAAACCCGAAGGTCCGTGCGCGACTGACTTCCTTGACGAAGGAAGTACTGGAAAAATCCACGCTGGCAAACTGACTACGACCGCGAAATACCGGGTGGTCGAAATCGATGGCGAAGGACACCTTGAACCCTTCAAAGGGTAAAAAGCTGGCCGTCTTGCCGTCTTCTTCCACGGTGACTTCACGTTTGATGCGAATGAACTGTTTGGCTGCATCCTGCTCCTGGATCCCAGCAGACTGGATCAGGAACACAAATGGACCGGCGCTGCCATCCATGATCGGCACTTCTGGCGCACTGAGCTCAACATAGGCGTTATCGATACCCAGGCCCGCCATGGCGGACAAAAGGTGCTCGACGGTATCCACCTTGGCGCCCTGGTTAACCAGGGTCGTCGACATGGTGGTTTCACCTACGAACTCGGCTCGTGCAGGAATCTCGACCACAGGGTCGAGATCTACCCGCACAAACACAATGCCCGTACCTACCGGCGCCGGCTTCAGCGTGAGGTAGACCTTCTCACCCGAATGCAGGCCAACACCGGTGGCCCGGATGATATTCTTCAGTGTGCGTTGTCTGATCATGCTTGACATGGCTTCCGCTCTAGTTGCGAATTATTTTCAACAAATTGGCGTGCATAATAGCAAAGTACGCCTCTGTTGAATACCAATCAGCCCTATCCAGTCAATTGACTGACCCTATCAGGATCAGTCAGCTTGACGGCGCAGGAAGGCTGGAATATCAAGATAATCCAGGTCTTCCGCGGGCTGATTCAGCCGTGCTGCCGCTGCACTGTTGCCCTGCCCGGTATTACGCATAACCGTTGGACGGTCCAGATCGCGGTAGTTCGGCGCAGTGCCTTCCGCAGGCTGCTGACGGCTTGGCGCTGCAGTCGCAGTGGTGTTATCAATCACCTTGACTGGCTTGTCGGTCTTGGCGCCCAGGCCGGTTGCAACAACGGTCACACGCAATTCGTCGCGCAGTTCCGGATCGATAACGGTACCCACCACCACGGTAGCGGTATCGGACGCGAACTCTTCAACGGTGTTACCCACTTCAGAGAACTCACCCAGTGACAGATCCGGGCCGGCAGTAATGTTGACCAGAATACCGCGCGCACCCATCAGATTCACGTCTTCCAGCAGCGGGCTGCGGATCGCCGCTTCGGCCGCTTCACGAGCACGGTTCGGACCACTGGCGTGGCCAGTACCCATCATCGCCATACCCATTTCGCTCATCACGGTTTTCACGTCAGCGAAGTCGACGTTGATCATACCCGGACGCATGATCAGGTCAGCAATACCCTGTACTGCGCCAAGCAGTACATCGTTAGCCTTGCTGAAGGCGGCCAGCAGGCTGGCGTCTTTGCCCAGCACGGTCAGCAGCTTTTCATTCGGGATGGTGATCAGTGAGTCAACGTGCTGGCTCAATTCGCGAATGCCTTCTTCAGCGATTTGCATACGCTTGCGGCCTTCGAAAGGGAATGGCTTGGTCACCACAGCGACGGTCAGGATGCCCATTTCGCGCGCTACTTCAGCAACGATCGGAGCAGCACCAGTACCAGTACCACCACCCATGCCGGCGGTGATGAACACCATGTCGGCGCCGCGCAGCACTTCGGCGATACGCTCACGATCTTCCATCGCCGCTTCACGGCCGATCAGCGGGTTAGCGCCAGCGCCAAGGCCCTTGGTCACATTCGGACCCAGCTGCAGTACCGTGCGGGCGCTGATGTTTTTCAGTGCCTGGGCATCGGTATTGGCGCAGATGAACTCAACGCCTTCGACGTTATTGACCACCATGTGCTGCAGGGCATTACCACCGCCACCGCCCACACCGACGACTTTAATTACCGCGTTTTGCGGAACGTTATCAATTAATTCAAACATGGCCCATCTCCTTGAGAACTGTCTCGTTTCGTTCGTTTCGTTTACAGCTGTTTGCTCGCTTGCGCGAGGCCTGCCCGCTTTAAAGCGGGTCTATTAAAAATTACCTTTGAACCAGCGCTTGACCCGTATAAGCGCTGACTCCTTGCTCTGTTCTGAACTGCTCGCCGCCAGTGCGTGATGGCGGTTGCCGTAATGCAGCAAACCTACGCTGGTGGCGTAGATCGGGTTGCGCACAACGTCGGTCAAACCTTTGAATTCCTGTGGCATACCCAGGCGAACTGGCATGTGAAAAATTTCTTCCGCCAGTTCGACCGCGCCTTCCATCTTCGAGGTGCCGCCAGTCAGGACGATGCCCGCCGGAATCATGTCTTCGAACCCGGAACGGCGTAGTTCGGCCTGAATCAGCGTGAACAATTCGTCGTAGCGTGGCTCAACCACTTCAGCCAGCGCCTGCCGTGACAGATCACGCGGTGGCCGCTCGCCGACGCTCGGTACCTTGATGGTTTCTTCCGGGCCGGCCAGCTTGGCCAACGCACAGGCGTAGCGAATCTTGATTTCTTCGGCGTACTGGGTCGGCGTACGCAGGGCCATGGCGATGTCGTTGGTCACCTGGTCACCGGCAATCGGGATCACCGCTGTATGGCGAATCGCACCTTCGGTAAAGATCGCGATGTCGGTAGTGCCGCCACCGATATCCACCATGCACACGCCGAGCTCTTTCTCGTCTTCGGTCAATACCGCATAGCTGGAAGCGAGTTGTTCGAGGATCACGTCCTCGACTTCCAGACCGCAGCGGCGAATGCATTTCTCGATGTTCTGCACTGCATTCAGTGCGCAGGTCACCAGATGCACCTTGGCCTCAAGACGCACACCGGACATACCAAGCGGCTCACGGACGCCTTCCTGGTTATCGATCACGTATTCCTGCGGCAGGATGTGCAGCACTTTCTGGTCCGCGGGAATGGCCACCGCCTGACCGGCATCCAGCACGCGCTCGATATCCGCCTGCGCCACTTCACGGTCGCGAATGGCAACGATGCCGTGGGAGTTCAGGCTGCGAATGTGATTACCTGCAATACCGGCAAACACCGAGTGAATCTGGCAGCCGGCCATCAACTCAGCCTCTTCGATGGCGCGCTGGATGGATTGCACGGTGGATTCGATGTTGACCACCACACCCTTCTTCAGCCCGCGCGAAGGGTGCGAACCGATACCGACAATCTCCAGCTCGCCGTCTGCGCCGATCTCGCCGACCAGTGCCACGACCTTGGATGTGCCGATGTCGAGTCCAACAATCATTCTGCTACCCTGCTTGCTCGCCATAAGATCCCGTTACTCCCCCGTTGATGCTTGTGCGACCGGCTCGCGCCAGGCCACTGCCATTGCATTGCTGTAGCGCAGGTCAACCCGCTCTATCTGTTCCCGATACTCGGACAGCATGTGCTGGTCGATGGTCAGAAACCGTTGCATCTTGTCTACCAATTTGTCCCGCCCGAGCAGCACGTGCATGCCGTCCTGGGTGGTCAGAAACCAGCTGCCGCGCTCGCGCAACTCAAGCTCGGCAACGCCCAGACCGTAGGGCCGGAGCAAGCGATTGAACTGCTGGTAATACTGCATTACCCGCTGCTGGGCGCGTTGCGGCCCGGACAACTGCGGCAGATCGGCAAAGCGGCTGATGTCTTCCGGGCTGAATGCCTTGCCCTCATTGTTCAGCAGCGCATCGCTGCCCCAGCGGGCGACCGGCATCTGCTCGTCCAGATGCACAATCAGCTGATCCGGCCAGACGCGGGTTACCGATACGCCAGCAACCCAGGGCATAGCGGCCAGATCGCTGCGCATGGCGCTTAGATCGATACCCAGAAAACTTTCGTTCAGGTATGGCTGAATGACCGCCTGTACCGACGTCGGGTCGATGTACTGCAGTTCGCCCTGCACACTGACCAGATCAATCGGCCGGTCCGCCAGTGGCCAGAGACGGCTGCCCAACTCGTACAAGCCAATACCCAGCGCCAGCAACAGCACAGGCCAAAGAATCTGCTGCGCACGGCCAAAGGCGCCTCCAAGCGACAGGCTGCCCAAGGACAGGCTCGGCCATGTGCGCGGGGCTGGTTGAGACACACGCACGGCACCGCGACTGGACGCGGAGCGTCGAGTCGTGGCCTTGCCGGCACGTGGATCTCTGATCATTGCCCCTAGCATGGTCTGCCCTCAGTAACGGGCACTGGCGAGAATCGCCAGTACCAGATCAGTGAATGTCATGCCCGCAGCCGCAGCGGCCATCGGCACCAGGCTGTGATCAGTCATACCGGGCACGGTGTTGACCTCCAGCAGATAGAACTGGCCCGCTTCATCCTGCATGACATCGACCCGACCCCAGCCACGGCAGGCAACCGCATTGAAGGCTTGCAAGCACAGCTCGCCCAGCTCAGCTTCGCGCTCCTCAGTCAATCCGCACGGGCAGATGTACTGTGTGTCATTGGTCAGGTACTTGGCTTCGTAGTCATAGAAGGTGTGCGGCGTGCGCAGACGAATGGCCGGCAGTGCCTTGCCATCCAGAATCCCGACAGTAAACTCGGCACCGGTGATCCACTTTTCTACCAGCGCCACGTCGTCGTACTGCTGCGCGTCTGCCCAGGCATTTTCGAGCTGCGTCAAGCTCTCGACCTTGGCCATGCCAATGCTCGACCCTTCGTGGATCGGTTTGACGATCAGCGGCGTGCCAAGATTGTCAACGATGGCCTGGCAGTCGCTTTTGTCGCGCAGCACACCATAGGCCGGTGTCGGTAGGCCAAGGCTTTGCCAAACCAGCTTGGTGCGCAGCTTGTCCATGCCCAGTGCCGAAGCCATTACGCCGCTACCGGTATAAGGAAGCTGCAGGCTTTCCAGCAGACCTTGCAGGCTGCCATCTTCGCCACCGCGACCGTGTAATGCGATAAACACGCGGTCGGGCCGTTGCTTGATCAACTGCTCAGCCAGATCCACCCCGGCATCAATGCCGTAAGCATCCACACCGGCGCCTACCAGAGCTTCCAGCACCGCATTGCCGGACTTGAGCGACACCGCGCGTTCGGCTGACCGACCACCGTAAAGCACAGCCACCTTGCCAAAGGCCTTCACATCGATCGTCATACTTTGTTCTCCCGGCCATTGAGCTGATGAAGTGCTTCGGCCAACTGCACGGCCAAGCCGCCGATATCGCCGGCACCCTGGGTCAGCAGAATGTCGCCTGGCTGCAATACCGCTTCGAGCAGCGGCATCACATCGGCATCACGCTCGACATAAATAGGATCCAGATGGCCCCGCTGGCGAATGCTGCGGCACAGGTGCTTGCTGTCAGCGCCAGGAATCGGCTCTTCGCCGGCCGGATAAACTTCCATCAGCAGCAGTGCGTTGGTCTCGGCCAACACCTGCACAAAATCTTCGTACAGGTCATGAGTGCGGCTGAACCGGTGCGGCTGATAGATCATGACCAGACGCCTTTCAGGCCACCCGGCACGTACGGCCTTGATCACCGCCGCCACTTCGCGCGGATGATGGCCGTAGTCGTCGACCAGCATGACTTCGCCGTCACCCAGCGGATAATCGCCGTAAACCTGGAAACGCCGGCCAACCCCTTCAAAGCCGGTCAGACCTTTGATGATGGCGGCGTCGCTGACCAGTTCATCGGTCGCCACGGCGATGGTCGCCAGCGCATTCAGCACGTTATGCACTCCTGGCATGTTGACGGACACCGTCAGATCATCATGCCCGTGGCGCACCGCAGTGAAATGTGTCTGCATGCCCTGCTGATGAATATTGATGGCACGTACATCGGCATCTTCTGATTGACCGTAGGTGATCACCTGACGATTGATCTGCGGCAGAATCTCGCGCACCACCGGGTCGTCGATACAGAGCACAGCCAGGCCGTAGAACGGCAGGTTGTGCAGGAACTCGACGAAGGTACGCTTGAGGCGGTTGAAATCACCCTCGTAGGTAGCCATGTGATCGGCATCGATATTGGTCACGATGGCGACCATCGGCTGCAGATGCAGGAAGGATGCGTCGCTCTCGTCCGCCTCGGCGACCAGATAGCGGCTCTCACCCAACTGAGCGTTGGTACCGGCGCTGGTCAACCGGCCACCGATCACGAACGTTGGGCTCATGCCTTCTGCCGCCAGGACCGAGGCGATCAGGCTGGTGGTCGTGGTTTTGCCATGCGTGCCGGCGACGGCAATGCCGTGGCGATAGCGCATCAACTCGGCCAGCATCTCCGCACGCGGCACTACCGGCACCCGCTTTTCCATGGCCGCAGCCACTTCCGGGTTACTGGTATTGATGGCGCTGGAGACCACCAGGACATCGGCGCTCTGCAGGTTCTCCGGACGATGTCCGATATCAATCCGGGCGCCAAAGCTTTCCAGGCGATCAGTCACCGCCGAACGTTTAAGGTCCGACCCGGAGACTTCATAACCCAGATTCAACAGCACCTCGGCGATACCGCACATGCCGGCGCCACCGATACCAACGAAGTGGATGCGGCGAATACGGCGCATTTCCGGCAGGCTGAAAGTCGCTTTCTGGCGAGTCTTAGTGGTCACGGGCGACCTCCATGCAAGCGCGAACGACGTCGGCGGTAGCGTTGGGTGTGGCCTGGCGGCGTGCGTTCTGAGCCATCGCTTGCAGCGTCTCCGGTTGGGAAAAAAGAGTTTTCATTTGCTCAGCCAGCAGCGTGCTGGTCAGGCTGGCCTGGGCTAGCAATACCGCAGCTTGGCGGTCCGCAAGATACCGAGCGTTGGCAGTCTGGTGATCATCAATCGCATGGGGCAACGGAATCAGCAGTGAGGGGCGGCCGGCAGCCGCCAGCTCGCAAACGGTCAAAGCGCCAGCGCGGCAAACCACCAGATCAGCCCAGGTGTAAGCCGCCGCCATATCGGCGATAAAGGCGTCGACCTGGGCATGCACGCCAGCGGATTGGTAGGCATCGCGGCTGATGTCCAGATGCTGCTTGCCGCACTGGTGCCAGACTTCCGGACGCTGCTCTCCACTCAACATGGCGACCGCTTCCGGCAGCAACGTGTTCAGCGGAAGCGCGCCCAGGCTGCCACCCAGTACCAGCAAACGCGGCCGCCGTTCGCCAGTCCAATTCATTGGCGCTACCCGGGCGATCTCTTCACGCACCGGGTTGCCGGTACTGCGGCGTTTGTCGTCATCCGCAAAACTGCCAGGGAAACCTTCACAGCGGCGCACAGCGAGGTGCGCGAGCAAACGATTGGCCGTTCCGACCACTGCGTTCTGTTCGTGGATCACCAGCGGGATACGCTTGATCCACGCAGCCAGCCCGCCCGGCCCGGTTACATAACCACCGGCACCCAATACACATACCGGCTTGAGCTCGCCCAGCAGACGCAGGCTCTGACCCAGCGCGCGCAGGAGCTGCAACGGCGCTTTGAGCAGACCGAGCTTGCCCTTGCCACGCAGACCCTGCACATCTATGTAGTGGATAGCGATGCCAGCAGCGGGAATCAGCTCCGCTTCTATGCCCCGGCGGGTGCCCAGCCAGTGGACTTGATAACCCTGGTCAGCGAACATCCGAGCGCAAGCCAGCGCTGGGAACACGTGCCCACCGGTACCGCCAGCCATGATCAGAATATTCTTACTCATCGCCCGCCTCCCGCAGCGCCTGACGGCGCTCCCAGTCGATGCGCAGCAAGATACCCAGACTGATGCAGCAGACCACCAGCGAACTGCCGCCGTAACTGAGAAACGGCAGCGTCAGGCCCTTGGTGGGGAGCAGGCCGACATTCACGCCGACGTTGATCAGTATCTGACCAATCCACATGATCGCCAGGCCGTAAGCCAGATAGGCCGAGAACAACCGACCGGCGCGCTCTGCCCACAAGCCGATATACAACGCGCGTACGGCAACAAAGACCAACAGTGCAAAAGCACCTAAAGCGCCAATCAAGCCGAGTTCCTCGGCCAGCACGGCAAACACGAAATCGGTGTGTGCTTCCGGCAGGTAGAACTGCTTCTGAACACTGTTGCCCAGGCCCACGCCGAGCCAATGGCCGCGGCCAAAGGCAATCAGGGCTTGAGTCAGCTGATAACCGGTACCGAAGGGATCTTCCCAGGGATTCAGGAAGCCGGTCAGGCGCTGCAGACGATAAGGCGCGCTAAGGATCAACAGCCCACCGGCGGCAGCCAGTGAACCAAAGAGAGTAATAAAGCGGAACAGGCCAACACCGCCGAGGAACAGCATGCCAATGGCGGCGCCCATGAGCACCACGGTGGCACCGAAGTCCGGCTCGACGATCAACAGGCCGGCCATGGGGAACAACACCATGAAGGGTTTGACGAAGCCCCAAAGGCTTTCCTTGACCTCTTCCTGACGATGCACCAGATAGCCTGCGAGGAAGACCACGGCGAACAGCTTGGCCAATTCCGAGGGCTGGATATTGATCGGCCCTACGGCGATCCAGCGCCAGCTGCCGTTTACTTCCCTGCCGATGCCAGGAATCAGCACCGCGATCAGCAAGGCAAAGCCAAGAAACAGCAAGGGGAAGCGGAATTGTTCCCACAACCGAATAGGCGTCGACAGCACGACGACCAGCGCGCCAAGCCCGATCACCAGATAAACCACCTGGCGGATCATGTAGAACAGCGGGTTACCCAGCTGGCCGGCGGCAACTTCCATTGAAGCAGACGACACCATCACCAGGCCTAGCCCAAGCAAACAGATGGCGGCGATCAGCAGCGGCATGTCCATATCGAACCGACGCTGGCCTACCAACGGCGCGGCAGATTGCATGAGAGTAGGTAACCCGATCATGCCGGCAACCTCGCTACGGCTTTGGCGAACACGTCGCCGCGCTCTTCGAAGTTGCGGAACATATCCAGACTGGCGCAAGCCGGAGACAGCAGCACCATATCGCCAGGTTGGGCTTGCTGCGCAGCGGCGGTGACCGCCTCCTCCAGATTAGTCACGCGGATAAGTGGAACCTCGCCCGCCAGGGCTTGTTCCAGCAGCGGCGCGTCGCGGCCCAGTAACACCACCGCTCGGCAATGTTGCTGCACCGCGCCGTTAAGCGGCGCAAAATCAGCGCCTTTGCCATCGCCACCGGCAATCAGTATCTGCTTGCCGGTAATCTCGGCGGCAAAGCCGTTAATCGCGGCCAAGGCGGCACCGACATTGGTGGCTTTGGAATCGTTGTAGTAATCCACGCCAGCGGCTTGACCCACCCACTGGCAACGATGTGGCAACCCGGCAAACTCACGCAATGCGTTCAGCATCGCCGGCATCGGCAATCCGACCGCATGTCCCAACGCCAGAGCGGCCAACGCGTTGGCCTGGTTGTGCGCACCCTTGATTTTCAATCCAGTCACCGGCATCAACGCATCGAACTGAAACGCCAGACAGGTTTGCCCATCACTTTCCATCAGACCGAAACCCTTGAAATCCGGACGCGAGAGGCCGAAAGTCCAGCAAGGCAACTGGTCAGCGACCAGGGCGCGTGAAAGATCGTCATCGCGGTTCACCACAACCTGGCGGGCGCCGCGGAATATGCGATGTTTGGCCTGGTGGTAGGCCAGCAGACTCGGATAACGATCCATGTGGTCTTCACTGACGTTCAAAACAGTGGCCACTTCGGCATTCAGCTTGTCGGTGGTTTCCAGCTGGAAACTGGATAACTCCAGAACATACAGTTCGGCATTCTCATCCAGCAGATCCAATGCCGGTGTGCCCAGATTGCCGCCCACCGCCACGCGCTTACCGGCTGCTGTGGCCATATCGCCCACCAGCGTGGTCACGGTACTTTTCGCGTTGGAACCGGTGATCGCAACGATCGGCGCTTTGGCCTCACGGGCAAACAGCTCGACATCGCCAACCAGGCTCACACCCGCCGCTTTTGCCTTGACCAGCGCAGGCGTGGACAACGCAATACCGGGGCTGACCACCAGTTCGGATGCCCTGGACAAGACTTCCGCATCCAGCTCACCCAGATGCAGATCAGCCATAGGGGCAAAGCGCTTGAGCTGATCAAGGCCTGGAGGATTGTCGCGGGTGTCGGCTACGGCAAAGGGCAAACCACGGCCCGCCAAATAACGGGCGACCGACAGCCCGGTCTTACCCAGGCCGACGATGATCCGTTGTTTGTCCGTGGTTATTAATGACACCAGTATTTCCTCAACGCAGTTTCAGTGTGGCCAAACCGACCAACACCAGGATTACGGTAATGATCCAGAAACGCACGATGACGCGCGGCTCCGGCCAGCCTTTCAGTTCGAAATGGTGATGAATCGGCGCCATGCGAAAGACCCGGCGCCCGGTCAACTTGAACGAGGCGACCTGAACGATCACCGACAAGGTTTCCACCACAAAGATGCCACCCATAATGAACAGCACGATTTCCTGCCGAACGATTACGGCAATCACGCCGAGGGCCGCACCCAGCGCCAGCGCACCGACGTCGCCCATAAATACCTGAGCGGGATAGGTGTTGAACCAGAGAAAGCCAAGGCCGGCACCAACCAGCGCGCCACAGAAGATAATCAGCTCCCCAGCGCCGGGAACATATGGAATCAGCAGGTACTCGGCAAAGCGCGCGTTACCTGACAGGTAGGCGAAAATCCCCAGCGCGCCGCCAACCATCACCGTAGGCATGATCGCCAGCCCATCCAGGCCGTCAGTCAGGTTGACCGCGTTGCTGGAGCCGACGATGACAAAATAGGTCAGCAGAATGAACAGTGCGCCCAGCTGGAATTCGATCTGCTTGAAAAAGGGCACGATCAAGGTGGTTTCAACTGGCGAGTCGGCGGCCATATACAGGATAACCGCGGCAGTCAGGCCAAACACCGACTGCCAGAAATACTTCCAGCGCGAGGGCAGGCCACGGGAGTTTTTCTCAACCACCTTGCGGTAGTCATCCACCCAGCCTATCGCACCAAATGCGAAGGTCACACCTAGCACAACCCATACATACAGGTTGCTCAGATCAGCCCACAGCAGGGTACTGACACCAATGGCCATCAGGATCAGTGCGCCGCCCATGGTCGGGGTACCGGCCTTGGACAGATGTGACTGGGGGCCATCATTGCGCACCGACTGGCCGATCTGGCGGAAACTCAGCGTACGAATCATCCAAGGGCCAAGAAACAGGGCTAAACCCAATGCGGTCAATACGCCGAGAATGCCGCGCAGCGTCAGGTACTGGAATACTGAGAATCCGGTGTAGAACTGTTGCAGGTATTGGGTCAGCAGCAGCAACATGTCAGCGGGCCTTGTCGTTGTTATTATCGGATTGATGTGTCGCCTGCAGACCGGCGACCACTTCTTCCATACCAGCACTGCGCGAACCTTTGACCAACACTCGCGTGTTGGCATCAAGCTGAGGTGCAAGCGCTTCGATCAGTTCTGCACGGCTGCCGAACAACCGCGCATCAGCGCCAAAACTGTCCACAGCTAGCGCGCAAAGACGGCCCACGGCATACAGACCATCCAGGCCTTGTTCGCGAGCATAGGTGCCGATTTCGCGATGGCTTTGCTCTTCCCACTCACCCAGCTCGCCCATGTCGCCAAGGACCAGGATGCGTGTGCCTTGCAGATCAGCGAGAATGTCGATAGCGGCCTTCACCGATGCCGGGTTGGCGTTGTAGCTGTCATCTATGATCCAGGAACCCTGCTTACCTTCAAGCGGTGTTACCCGGCCAGCCACCGGCTTGACGCGTGCCAGCCCGCGGCGGATCAGCTCAAGGTCAGTGCCTAGCAGCTGCGCTGCACCAGCCGCCGCCAGTGCATTGGCAATATTGTGCCGGCCGAGCAGATTCATCTGTACGGTGATCGAGCCTTGCGGGGTGACGAGCAAAAAGCCCGGGCAGCCGCGTTCGTCCAGCTCAACGGATTCAGCCCGCAGCTCGGCTGTCGGGTTATCCAGGCTGAAGGCTAGAGATTTACGTTTGCCAAGCTGCTGGTACCACTCTTCAAACCAGGGGCTATCCAGATTGATCACCACCTGCCCTTCCTGGCCCAGCGCGGTAATGATTTCACCCTTGGCTCGGGCGATGGCTTCTGGGCTACCGAAACGGCCAACGTGCGCCATACCGGCGTTGGTCAACACGCTCAGCGTAGGTTTGGCCAACCCCATGCTGTAGTTGATATCGCCTAAAGCAGCGGCGCCCATTTCAATCACTGCAAACTGATGCTCAGCACCGAGCTCAAGCAAAGTAAGCGGTACGCCGAGCTCGTTATTCAGATTGCCGCGGGTCGCCAACACCTGGCCGCGTTCACGCAAGATAGCCGCCAGCATTTCCTTAACAGTGGTCTTGCCGCTGGAACCGGTGATGGCGACTACCGGCCCTTGAAATGCCTCACGGGCCAGAGCACTGAGTTGACCCAAGGCGTAGCGGCAGTCATGCACCAGCAATTGCGGCAGCGGATCATTCACGCTGTGCGATACCAGAGCAGCTGAAGCCCCCGCAGCACGCGCCTGGGCCACGTAATCGTGACCGTCTACACGCTCGCCTGAGAGCGCAACAAACAGCCCGCCAGGTTGCATGCGGCGGGCATCGATGCTGACACTGTCAAAGCGCGCATCAATGCTCACCAGGCTGCCGCCCAGCGGTTTGATCAGTTGCGATAGCTGCATGGCTTCAAGCATGGGCTAGCTCCCACTGCTGCAAGGCACGTTCGGCCTGTTCGATATCACTGAAAGGATGACGCACCCCGTTAATCTCCTGATAAGTTTCGTGACCTTTGCCGGCCACCAGGATCAGATCACCGGCCTGCGCCTGGGTGATGCTGTCACTGATGGCTTGCGCACGGTTGGCTATGACGCGCACAGCCTCAGCCCGTTCAACACCTTGCAGCACCTGGGCAATAATGGTGGCAGACGCCTCGCTACGCGGGTTGTCATCGGTAACCACCAACTGATCGGCCAACTGCTCAGCCACTTGGCCCATCAAAGCCCGCTTGCCAGTATCCCGGTCGCCGCCACAGCCAAACACGCAGGTCAGCTTGCCGTCTGCATGCGCTCGCAAAGCACCCAGAGCCTTCTCCAGTGCATCCGGGGTATGCGCGTAATCAATGACTACCAACGGCTTGCCATCACCGCCAAGGCGTTGCATACGCCCAGCCGGCGCCTGCAGCTTGGCCAGCTCGGCTACAGCAGAAGGCAACGGGATGTCCATTGCCAATAGACCGCCCAGCACGGCCAACAAATTGGCCAGGTTGAACGCGCCGAGCAGCGGGCTGTGCAGCGGCGCAGACAGGCCTGCTACATGCACCAGCGCTTGCATGCCCTGCTGACCATATTGAATAGCGGAGCAGTGGATATCGGCACGGGTATTGTCCAGGCTGTAGGTAGTGACCTTGCAGGTGCAGCGAGCGATAAGGTCGGCGCCAAAGGCATCATCCAGATTGATGACAGCCGCGCGCAGGGGGCGCTCGAACAAACGCGCCTTGGCCGCAGCATAGCTGGCCATATCGCCGTGGTAATCCAGGTGATCGCGACTCAGATTGGTAAATATGCCGAGATCAAATTCAACTGCAGCAACCCGGTCCTGCTGCAGCGCATGGGAAGACACTTCCATGGCAACCCAACCCGCACCCTGCTGTTGCAGGCTGGCGAGTTGTTCTTGCACGCGCAGCGCGTCAGGCGTGGTCATGCCGTGATCAGACAGGTCTCCCGGCATGCCGCTGCCCAAAGTGCCGATAACGCCACAACGTTTACCCAGCGAGCCCAAAGCCTGCGCCAACATCTGACTGACGCTGGTTTTGCCGTTGGTACCGGTCACGCCGATCACCCGCAGGTGTTTGCTGGGCTGCTGATGGAAACGGCTGGCGATATCCGACAATTGCGCTGCCAGGCCGCTGATCGGCAGCATCGGTACGGACGCGGCAGGTACATTGGCGCCGCCAGCTTCGTAGGCTACCGCCGCCGCGCCACAGGCCAGCGCCTGAGGAATATGTTTGCGACCGTCTTGCTTCAACCCGGGCACAGCCAGAAACAACACACCTGGCTTGACCTGACGACTGTCCAGGGCCAGACCGTCGATCATCACCGACTCGCCGTGCCAATCTGGAAACAGCTGCTTGAGAGGTATCATCCGCGTGACCCCTCCTCTGGTTTGGCTGGTGGCAACTCGACCTGCTGCAACGCCGGCAAATCATCCGGCGTCACGTTCATCAGTCGCAATGCACCAGACATGATTTCGCCAAATACCGGCGCCGCGACCAGGCCGCCGTAATAGTCGCCCTTGCTGGGCTCATCGATCACTACCACCGCGGCGAAGCGCGGGTTACTGATGGGCGCGATGCCGGCAAATACCGAGCGATAACGGTCTTTAGCGTAACCGCCAGCGATGGACTTGTGCACGGTCCCGGTCTTGCCCCCGACCTGATAGCCCGGCACCCGCGCGCGCGAACCGGTACCGCCTTCACCATCGACAACACCACGCAACATAGTCAGCAGTTGCTTGCTGACGTCCTCGGGCAGAATCTGCTCGCCCATCTGCGGTTGGTCCACTTTCAATAGCGATAGCGGCAGACGACGGCCATTATTCGCCAAGGTAGCGTAGGCTTGAGCCAACTGTGTGGCCGTTACCGATAGACCGTAACCATAGGACAGCGTAGCGGTTTCGACCGGCGGCCAACGGCGGCGGGCAGGTAAACTGCCGGTGCTTTCGCCGGGGAAGCCAAGACCTGTGTATTCACCGAATCCAAGCTGATGCAACAACTGGTAGATACTTTCCGCGCCAATATCCAAGGCGATCTTGACCACCCCGACGTTGCTCGACTTCAGAATCACACCGGACAGATCAAGCATGCCGTAATTGCGGAAATCCCTAACCGTCATGGTCGCCACGCGCATGGTGCCCGGGCGGGTGTCCATTACCGTGGTCGGTTGGTAACGACCACTCATCAGACCTGCGGCTACTGTGAACGACTTGATCGGCGAGCCCGGCTCGAACACGTCGATCAGCGCGCGGTTACGCATCATATCGGGCTTGAGATTGGAGCGATTATTCGGGTTGTAGCTGGGGTGATTGGCCATAGCCAGAATTTCGCCAGTGCGGATATCCACCAGCACGGCAGACCCGGCTTTGGCGCCAAACTGTTTGAGCGCCTCGCGCAGCTCGCGATGAGCGATATATTGCAGACGCAGGTCCAGGGACATCGCCAGATCATTGCCCGGCCGCGCATTGCTGACGACCTGCACATCCTTGATCAGACGGCCGCGACGATCCTGCAACACCTGGCGCTTGCCGGGTACGCCTTGCAACCAATCGTTATAGGTCAGTTCCAGACCTTCCTGACCGGCTTCGTCGACGTTGGTGAAACCCACCAGATGCGCCGCCACTTCGCCGGTAGGATAGAAACGCCGATATTCTTCAATGCTGTAAACGCCGGGTATCTTGAGCGCCACGACCTTCTCGCCATCCTGTGGCGTCATGTGTCGGCGCAGATAGATGAATTCGCGTGAGGCATTGGCTTTCAGGCGTTCGGCGAAAGTCGCAGGATCGGTCCCCAGTGCGCGCGCCAGCTCGGGCCAGCGTGCCTCATGGCCGATCAACTGGGTCGGATTGGCCCAAAGCGTCAGCACGGGCGTACTGACGGCCATGGGTTCGCCATGCCGGTCGGTAATCAGGCCACGATGCGCGGGAATAACGGTATGGCGGACACTGCGTTTGTCCCCTTCGCCTTTGAGAAAACCATCATCAAGCACATGCAGCTCGACAATGCGCCAGGAGATCGCCACGCAACATATCGCCAATACGCCGATAACCACCAGAAAGCGCCACGGCGGCAGGGTGAGGCTCGGCTTGAACTTCATCATGGCTTCACCAGAATCACTTCAACGGCCTCGGGCACGCGCATATTCAACTGGCTGGCGGCCAGCGTTTCGACACGATTGTGCGCGGTCCAGGTACTTTGCTCGAGAATCAAGCGCCCCCACTCTGCCTGAGCCTTCTCACGTTGGGACATTTCCGCCGCCAGATCATTGAGCATGACCCGACTCCAGTGGGCGCTGTAGGCCACGGCGAGCGCGCTGACCACGACCAATACCCAGACGATTGCCAGCCAACCGCTGCTACGCGGCAGGCGATGACGCTCGACCAGTAGTGGCAGTTGGCTGCTCATCAGCGTTTCTCCGCGATGCGTAGCACCGCGCTACGGGCTCGGGGGTTGCCTGCGACCTCGGTGGCAGAGGGCTTGATCGCCTTACCCACCAGATTGATACTGACCTGAATATCGGCGTCGCGGATCGGCAGATCGCGCGGCAACGGTGCGCCTTTGGCTTCACGCCGCATGAACAGCTTGACCATGCGGTCTTCAAGGGAGTGGAAACTGATTACAGCCAAACGCCCGCCCGGCGCCAGCACGTCCAGCGCGGCCTTCAGGCCATCCGCCAGATCATCCAGCTCGCGATTGATAAAGATGCGGATGCCTTGGAACGCGCGGGTAGCCGGATGCTTGTGCTTTTCCCAGGCGGGATTGGCTTCCTTCAGCACTTCAGCCAGATCGCCCGTGCGGGAAAATGGCTGTTGCGCGCGGCGCGTCACTACCGCCCGCGCCATGCGTTTAGAGAAGCGCTCTTCGCCGTATTCCTTGAGCACGGTGGCGATGTCTTCTTCCGCTGCACTGTTGATCCACTCGGCCGCGCTCTGGCCGCTGGTCGGATCCATGCGCATATCCAGCGGGCCGTCCTGCATAAAGCTGAAGCCGCGTTCGGCATCATCCAGCTGCGGCGAGGACACGCCCAGATCCAGCAGCACGCCGTCGACCTGGCCATGCAAACCGCGCTGGCGCAACTCTTCGGCCATGTCGGCAAAAGAGCGTTGTATAACGACAAAGCGGCCGTCTTCGGCCGCCAGCTGTTCACCGACCCGGATAGCCTCCGGATCCTTGTCGAAGCCGATCAGCCGGCCCTCCTCGGAGAGCCTTGCCAGCACCGCGCGGCTATGTCCGCCGCGCCCGAAGGTGCCGTCTATATAAAGGCCGCCGGGGCGTACTGCGAGACCATCAAGGGCCTCATCGAGCAGTACACTGACGTGTCCGTAAAGCGTTTCCATAATCAGAGCCTCAATGTATGCAGTTCGGTCGGCATCGCGCCAACGTCCTGCACTTCGTTGAGGTAGGCACTGGTGGTAGCCTCCCAGGCATCTTCACTCCAGAGCTCGAACTTGTTTACTTGGCCAACCAGCATGACCTTCTTCTCCAACCCGGCGTATTCGCGCAACAGCGGCGGCACAACGAAGCGGCCATTGCTGTCCAGCTCGATATCATTGGCATTACCGATCAACAGGCGCTGCATGCGCTTTACCTGAGGATTTATATTGGGCAGGTTGCCGAGGGTTTCTTCGATCTCATCCCACTCAGCCTGGGGGTAGATCCACAGGCAGCGATCTTCCAGAGCAATGGTCGCGACCAATTGACCACCGCAAGCGCCCAGGAGCCGGTCGCGATAACGCGCAGGCATCGCCAGTCGCCCTTTGGCGTCCAGATTGATGGCGTTGGCTCCTCGGAACACGTTGATCGCTTCCCCTGATGACGATGCTGCTTATCGGGCGTCTTTTACCAAAACAACCCACTTTTACCCACTTCATACCACTTCGGCACACTATAGGAACCCGACGCAGGCACCGTCAAGTAAGGAGTTCACGAAAAAAGTGTTATGTGGCAGGGGTTTAGTAGCAAAAACAGGGGTATTGAAGAGATATGACCTTAACTGTCGGGGATCAACTTCATAACCTACAGACGGATGCCATCCATAGTTAAAGTGAATTATCACGATTAAGATTTTTTTGATCTAACAGGAGGGTTTTGACGACGAGAAATAAAAATAAGAGTTGGCCTGTAAGCCGGGTTCTGTCGTGAACAGTCATTCCTCTACGACAGCCATCACTGACTGCCTCTAGCAACCTACCCGAACCCAGTGCGGGCCACACCCAAGGGTTCCTATTTGGTCTTGCTCCGAGTGGGGTTTACCATGCCACGAACTGTTACCAGTCGCGCGGTGCGCTCTTACCGCACCCTTTCACCCTTACCTGATCCTCTTGCGAGGCCATCGGCGGTCTACTCTCTGCTGCACTTTCCGTAGGCTCACGCCCCCCAGGGATTACCTGGCACTCTGCCCTATGGAGCCCGGACTTTCCTCCCTACCGCAAAGCGATACGGCGACTGTCCAGCCAACTCTTGGGAGCAAGGTTAGCCGGGTTCGGCGTCAGCGGCAAGCGGAGTATGAAAGCGCACCACAACAGTGCTTACAGCGCACCACTTCGATGCAGAAAATCCCCGGTTCGCCTCGGCGCCTCGTGCTCCATTGCAGTGCAGCCCCCGCGAACCCCGCAATTGTTAGCGTTGGCACAACCTCTGCATTGTTTAACCCCGCATACGAGATCCGGGTCTGTCTGACCCCAACAACGTAGCCTAGCCTGGCCGGGCCTCGCCCCCAGGTTAAATACAAATTGGCACCAATGGACAACTAGGGTTCCGATCTGCCTGGCAGATGACTGGTCCGAGAGTTGTCGACCTCCGCGAGGGGGTTACACGGCGGGATAAAAGCCCGGGAGAGCCTCAGACAGCTGAGATCTCGTTACCTGTAACCCGTGGAGACTGCCATGCCTGCCGTACCTTTATCTCAGCTTGTCTCGCCGCTGCGCACTTTCCCTCTGGCAGGGAGCCGTGTATGTCACGTCTGATGAACCGCAAACCTGGCCGCGTACTGCATCTGGGTCTGGTGCTGCTACCCTTCGCCCTGCTGTTATTGCTATACCTCGCAAGCTCGCAGGCACGCCTGGCAGATAATCCCAACGATAAGCTGTTACCGAGCTTTACCCAGATGGCCGACGCGGTCGATCGCATGGCCTTTACCCCGGACAAACGCACTGGCGCCTATCTCTGGTGGGACGACACCAGCGCCAGCCTGAAACGTCTGGGCACCGGTCTGGGCATCGCGGCAGTAGCCAGTCTGGTGCTCGGCATGGCCATGTTGATTCCACTGCTGCGCAATCCGCTGTCGCCGCTGGTAACGGTAATCTCGATGATTCCGCCGCTGTCGATTCTACCGATCCTGTTTATCGTCCTGGGCTTGGGCGAACTGTCCAAGGTCATGCTGATCGTCATCGGCATAACTCCGGTGCTGATCCGCGATATGCAACAACGGGTCAGCGAGATACCCACCGAGCTGCTGGTCAAGGCGCAGACCCTGGGCGCCAATACCTGGCAGGTACTGATCCGCGTCGTGCTGCCGCAACTGCTGCCCCGGCTTCTGCAGGGCTTGTGCCTGGCACTGGGGCCGGCCTGGCTGTTTCTGATCGCCGCGGAAGCCATTGCCTCCACCGACGGCCTGGGCTACCGCATCTTTCTGGTCCGCCGTTACTTGGCCATGGACGTGATTCTGCCCTATGTCGCCTGGATCACACTGCTGGCCTTCATCATGGATCGCGCGCTGAAAGGCATTTGCCGGGCGCTCTTTCCCTGGTTCGAACCCAAGGGAGCGCATTGATATGAGCGCCATCTCCATTCAGAACGTTTGGCAGCAGTACGATGATAACGTCGTGCTGGAAAACCTTAACCTGGACGTCGCCAGTGGCGAGTTCATCACCATGGTTGGCGCCTCCGGCTGCGGCAAATCGACCTTCCTGCGTTTGCTGCTGGGTCAGGAAAAACCCAGCAAGGGTCAAATCCTGCTGGACGGCGAGCCGCTGGCTGCCGAACCCGGCCCGGAGCGTGGCGTGGTATTTCAGCGCTACTCGGTCTTCCCGCACCTGACGGTACTGGGCAACGTGATGCTCGGGCTGGAACTACAGAGCTCGCCGCTGCTTGGACGCCTGTTCGGCAGCCAGCGCAAGGAGGCCCGTGATCGCAGCGTGGCCATACTCGAGTCGGTCGGCCTTGGTCATGCGCTAAATCAGTATCCGCATGCCCTGTCCGGCGGTATGCAACAGCGTCTGGCGATCGCCCAGGCGCTGGTCAAAACGCCGCGCATATTGTTGCTGGATGAACCCTTCGGCGCACTGGATCCCGGCATTCGCAAGGACATGCATGAGCTCTTGCTGTCCCTGTGGAAGAAATCCGGCCTCACGGTATTCATGGTCACCCATGACCTGACCGAAGGCTTCACCCTGGGTACCCGCCTGATGGTGTTCGACAAGACCCGTATCGACCCGCAGGCCCCCGGTGCCTATGGCGCGCGCATCACCTACGACATTCCCCTGAACAGTGATCGACTGGCAGCCCGCGCCGCACTGGATGCGCTGCCGGAGCGCATTACTGGCAAAGCGGCGACACCTGATCTGCAAGGAGCTTCTGCATGACTATCCCAGCGCCTCTGCGCACCACACTATTTGAAGAAACACTGCCCGGTGGTGGCCACACCTCGTTCGTGCTAAAGCGCGGCCAACTGCTACGCCTGACCGATATAGAAGGCGGCGCCAACATCAGCATGATGCTGTTCAACGCCCATGAAAAAAGTGAGCGCCTGAACCTGCCGGACAGCCTCAAGTGCCAGCACACCGCCAAACTCACTGCTGGCCACTGCCTGTATTCCGACATGGGCCGGGTGCTGGCCGCCATCGTCACCGATACCTGTGGCTGGAGTGACAGTTTCGGCGGTGTACTGAATGCCGAGGAGGTCAAAGCCCACTATGGCGAAGGCCGCTATCAGGAACTGCGCAACGGTTTCTTCCGCAACGGTGTAGATAATCTGCTGGTGGAGATGGGTAAGTGGAACATGAACCTCGCGGATCTGCTGATGACGCTGAACCTGTTCAGCAAGGTCACCATCGATGCGGAAGGTCGCTTTCAATTCCACGCGGATAATTCCGCTGCCGGCGATCTGATAGAGCTCTACGCACCGATGGATACTCTCGTGGTACTGACCGCACTCCAACACCCCATGGACCCGAACCCGCAGTACGCCCCTAAACCAGTACAGCTGAGCTGGCATCAGGTAGCCGATGACGGCATCACCGTGCTCTGCCGCAACACCCGCGCAGAAAATGTGCGCGGTCTGTACAACACCGATCGCATTCACCTCTGAGGGCCACACCATGACACTGACCCACAGCGACAAACAGCCAGACAAGGCCAGCTTGCGCAGCCACATTGCCGCTGGCGAACCCTTCATGCTCGACATCAAGGCCGGCCAGACCGTGCGCTTGCTGGACCTGGAAGGCAATCAGGCAGTAGATACCCTGTTCTACAGCGCCAAAAACCCGCGCGAGCGCTATGACGTGCAACGCACCCTGCGCCGCCAGAACAGCGTCTACCTGACCACGGGTAGCGTGCTCTACAGCAACATGGGCAACCCGATGCTGACCATCAGCGCCGACACCTGTGGCCGCCACGACACCCTCGGCGGCGCCTGCGCCCAGGAAAGCAACACCGTGCGCTATGCGCTGAACACCCGCTATATGCACAGCTGCCGCGACAACTTTCTGCGCGCCAGCCTGCATGACGGGCGCCTGACCAAGGCCGACATCAGCGCCAATATCAACTTTTTCATGAACGTGCCGGTCACCCCCGAAGGCGGCCTTACCTTTGAAGATGGCATCTCCGGCGCGGGCAAATACGTCGAGCTGGTCGCGCACATGGACATCATTATCCTGATTTCCAACTGCCCGCAGCTGAATAATCCGTGCAACGGCTATAACCCGACGCCGGCGGAAATACTGGTCTGGGACCAGTAAGTCGCGCGCCTCCAGCTAACAACGGTATAGCTCCGGGACGACCCAGGGAGCATTAAGTAGTGAACCAGGACGACCTGGCCGAGGAACAACCATGTTCGATACCTTGTTGATTGCCAACCGCGGCGCCATTGCCTGCCGCATCCTGCGCACCTTGAAAAGCCTCGACGTTCGCGGCGTGGCCGTGTATTCCGAAGCCGATGCAGCGAGCCTGCACCTTCAGCAGGCCGAAGAGGCGATCTCCCTCGGCGATGGCGCCGCAACCGGGACTTATCTGGATGTTCAAAAAATCCTCGATGCCGCCCGGCAAAGCGGCGCCCAGGCAATTCACCCAGGCTACGGCTTCCTCTCGGAGAACGCCGCTTTCGCCGAGGCCTGTGAGGCCGCGGGTATCGCTTTTGTTGGCCCGACCCCGGAACAGCTGCGAGTGTTCGGCCTCAAGCACACCGCCCGCGCGCTGGCCAAACAGCATGGTGTTCCCATGCTCGAAGGTACTGAGCTACTGGACAGCGTGGCTGCAGCGCTCACCGCTGCCGAGCAGGTCGGCTACCCAATCATGCTTAAAAGTACCGCAGGTGGCGGCGGCATCGGCATGCGTGTGTGCTGGAACGCCACCGAGTTGAGTGATGCCTTTGAAACGGTCAAACGTCTGGGTCAGAACAATTTCAGCGACGCTGGCGTGTTTATCGAGAAATATATTCAGCGTGCTCGGCACCTGGAGGTGCAGGTATTCGGCGATGGCCAGGGCGGCGTGCTGGCTCTGGGCGTGCGCGACTGCTCGGTGCAGCGCCGCAACCAGAAAGTGGTAGAGGAAACCCCCGCACCGAATCTGCCGAGTGGCATGGCTGAGGCATTGTGCGAGGCCGCGATCCAGCTCGCCAGCGCCGTGCAATACCGCAGCGCCGGTACTGTGGAGTTTGTCTACGACAGCGAAGCCGCACAATTCTATTTCCTCGAGGTCAACACCCGTCTGCAGGTGGAGCACGGCGTTACCGAGCAGGTCTGGGGTGTGGACCTGGTGCGCTGGATGATCGAGCTGGCTGCCGGCGACCTGCCGCCGCTGGCCGAGCTAGGCAAGGACCTGAAAGCCCAGGGCCATGCCATCCAGGCACGGGTGTATGCCGAGGATCCTGGCCGCGATTTCCAGCCCTGCCCCGGCTTGCTGACAGCGGTTAACTTTCCGGGCGCCGACGGGCAAGCGCTGCGCGTCGATACCTGGGTAGAAGCCGGCTGCGAGATCCCGCCCTACTTTGATCCGATGATTGCCAAGATCATCTGCTGGGAACCTACCCGAGAAGCAGCCCGCGCCGCCCTGCACAGCACCCTCGGCGCCACGCAGCTGTATGGCGTGGAAACCAATATCGAATATATTCGCCAGATTCTGCTGGATACGCCCTTTGCCAGTGGCGAACCCTGGACCCGCTGTCTGGAGGAGCTCAGTTACCAGGCCAATACCTTCGAAGTGGTCAGTGGTGGTACGCAAACCACCGTGCAGGATGTACCCGGTCGTCTCGGCTACTGGGCTGTCGGCGTACCGCCTTCCGGGCCGATGGACAATCTCGCGTTAAGACTGGGCAACCGTCTACTGAAAAATCCGAGCGACGCCGCCGGCCTGGAAATCACCATGACCGGCCCGACTCTGAAGTTCAATACCGATGCGGTGATCGCGGTAACCGGTGCCGAGATCCCGCTGCACGTTGATGGCGAGCCGCAGCCGATGCATACCAGCCTGCTGATCAAGGCTGGCAGCCAATTGGCCCTGGGCACCATTCTTGGCACGGGGGCGCGCAGCTATCTTGCACTGCGTGGCGGCGTGCAGGTGCCGAATTATCTGGGCAGCAAAAGCACCTTCACCCTGGGCCAGTTTGGTGGGCATGCCGGTCGCGCGCTGCGCGCGGGCGATGTGTTGCATCTACCGGCACTGACTGATGCCCACGCAGGCGAGAGTCTGGCCGAGGACATGCGCACCACCTTGCCGGCCGTCAGAGAACTGCGCGTGATCTACGGCCCGCACGCGGCGCCAGAATATTTTACCCAGGCGTATATGCAGCGGTTTCTGGATACCGAATGGGAAGTGCACTTCAACTCAAGCCGTACCGGCGTACGACTGATCGGCCCCAAACCCGAGTGGGTGCGCGAGGACGGCGGCGAGGCCGGGCTGCACCCCTCGAATATTCATGACAACCCGTACGCCATCGGCGCCGTGGACTTTACCGGCGACATGCCGGTGATCCTCGGTCCGGATGGGCCGAGCTTGGGCGGCTTTGTTTGCCCGGTCAGCATCATCGAAGCCGATCTGTGGCAGATGGGCCAGCTCAAGGCTGGCGACCGGGTACGCTTTATCCCGGTAGCGCTGGAAACCGCACGCGAACTGGCGCTACTGCGTGACCAGGCCATCCACCAGCTGCAGCCGCTATGCCCCGCCAGCAGCACTGCGGTCGCGCCGGAGTCACCGATTGTGCTGGATATCGGCGAGGACGATACGCGTCTGGTCGCGCGCCTGTCCGGCGACACCCACTTGCTGCTGGAAATTGGCCAGCCAGAGCTCGACCTGGTGCTGCGCTTTCGCGGGCATGCGCTGATGCAATCGCTGGAGGCAATGCAATTACCGGGCGTGAACGATCTGACGCCAGGCATACGCTCGCTGCAGGTGCACTATCAGCCGGAGACGCTCCCGATAGATCAGTTGCTGCGCATCGTCGAGGATGCCTGGGAAGCGGTCTGTGCTGCACGAGATCTCAAGGTGCCCTCGCGCATTGTGCACCTGCCGCTCTCCTGGGACGATCCGGCCTGCCAACTGGCCATCGACAAGTACATGACTACGGTGCGAAAGGATGCTCCCTGGTGCCCGAGCAATCTGGAGTTCATCCGCCGCATCAATGACTTGCCGAATCTGGATGAGGTCTACCGGACCGTGTTCGAGGCCAGCTATCTGGTCATGGGCCTGGGCGACGTCTATCTGGGCGCACCAGTCGCCACACCGTTGGACCCGCGGCACCGTCTGGTCACCACCAAATACAACCCGGCCCGCACCTGGACTGCGGAGAACTCGGTAGGTATCGGTGGCGCTTATATGTGTGTGTACGGCATGGAAGGGCCTGGCGGCTACCAGTTCGTCGGCCGCACGCTGCAGATGTGGAATCGCTACCGTGAAGTCGAAGCCTTTGGCGGGATGCCCTGGCTGCTGCGGTTTTTCGACCAGATCCGCTTTTACCCCGTCAGCGCCGATGAATTGCAGGTGATTCGCCGCGAGTTCCCCTTGGGGCGCTACCCGCTGCGCATCGAAGAAACCGAACTGCGCCTGAATGATTACCAGGCTTTTCTCGATCAGGAGGCAGACGGTATTCAGGCATTTCGCCAACAACAGCAGGCCGCGTTCAAGGCCGAGCGGGAGCGCTGGATCGCCAACGGGCAGGCCAATTACGAAAGTGAAGAAGCCACCCCCGAAGCCACTGAAGAAGCCCCGCTGCTGGCTGATCAACAGGGGGTCGAGAGCCATATCGCCGGCAACCTGTGGCAGGTTCAGGTTGAGCAAGGCGCTCAGGTCAAGGCCGGAGATGTGCTGGTGATTCTGGAATCAATGAAGATGGAAATACCCGTGGTCGCGCCCTGCGACGGGGTAGTCAGTTCAATCCACGTTCAGCCCGGCTCCGCGGTACGTGCGGGCCAGCGGGTGCTGGTACTGCAACAGGCTTGAGCATCAGACGCGGGCGGTGTAGCAAGGGAGTGCTGCACCGTCCTGTCGTTTTACCTCAACCCTTACCCAAGGCTACCTGGTAAAGCCGATTCTTCTTTTCGCCCGTGATCTGCGCTGCCAGTGCAGCGGCCTGCTTGACCGGCAGCTCGCTGAGCAGAATATCCAGTACCCGCTGCGCTTCCGGATTCAAGCCTTCGCTCTCTTCAGGCGCAGGCATCGCCTCGACAATCAACACACACTCGCCGCGCTGCTGATCAGAGTCCGCGCGCACCCATTCAACCAGTTCGGCAATCGGCGCGCCCTTGATGGTTTCAAAGGTCTTGGTCAACTCGCGCGCCAATACCACCTGCCGTTCGGGGCCAAAAATATCCAGCATGTCTTCCAGGCATTCCAGCAACCGATGCGGCGCTTCATAGAGCATCCAGGTGCGCGGCTCTACCGCCAACGCCTGCAGTCGCTGACGCCGGCCGTGGGCTTTGGCCGGCAGAAAGCCTTCAAAGGCAAAGCGGTCCGACGGCAACCCCGCCGCACTCAGCGCGGCGATCAGCGCGCAGGCACCAGGGATCGGGCATACCCGCACGCCCGCCTCACGGGCCTGGCGCACCAGGTGATAGCCAGGGTCGGAAATCAACGGCGTGCCCGCATCGGAAATCAGCGCCATGTCTTCGCCCGCGAGCATGCGTTCGACCAGGCGGACGCTTTTGTCCCGCTCGTTGTGGTCATGGCAGGCTGTGGTGGGCGTCGAAACACCAAAGTGCTGCAGTAAGCGCGCACTGTGACGCGTATCTTCAGCGGCGATCAGCGCCACCGTACGCAATACCTCCAGTGCCCTGGGCGACATATCCTGCAGATTGCCAATAGGCGTGGCGACGACATAAAGAGTACCGGACATGACTTTTCCTGGGCTGGACGTTACGACCATTGTACAGGACGTGATGCAGCGCATGGCGATTGCCGGCCCCCTTGGTTACAATGGCGGCTTAAATCCCACGGGCCACGCACGTCTGCGTCCCCAGCGCAAGGATACCGCCGCATGCTACGCAGCCATCGCCTGCCGTTTTTACCTCTGACCCTGGCTGTGCTGATTGCCGGCTGTGCCTCCGCCCCGCAAGAGCTGGGTGATTTACCACGTACACCGCAGGCCTCTGCGGACAAGATCCTCGAAGATGCGGACCGGTATTCCGGCGCAGAAGCCAATCTGCTGCGTTTGTATGCGGCTCAGGCGGCCAGTGACGCTGGCGCCCACGAAAAAACCATGAGCATTCTTCAGCGTATCCCGCAGAGCGACCTGCCGCTCGACCAGCAGATCCGTTTCAGCCAGTTGCAGGCCATCAGCGCCATGGCGCTGAATGAGCCAAAAATTGCCCTGCGCGCATTGCAGCATCCTTCGATCAGCTCGATCGACACCCTGCCACTGGACGAACAATTGCACATCCAGCGGCTGCAGGCCGAAGCCAATGATCAGGTTGGAGACCACCTGAAAGCCGCAGAGCAGCGCATCTTTATGCATGGCCTGCTTCCGGCTAACGCACAGCCCGCTAACCAGGAGGCGATCTGGAAAGGCATCAGCCAGATGTCGCCCGAGGAGCTGCAGGCAGCCGCAGCCACCAGTACTGGCGAGCTGGCAGCCTGGGTGGAACTGGCTCTGATTGATCAGACGCTGAACAACCTGGATTTGCAGGTCCGTGCGCTGAAGCAATGGCAGCAAGAAAATCCTGATCACCCTGCGGCGCAACAGCTACCGGCATCCTTGTCGCAACTGATCGAACTACACAGCAGCCGGCCACAGCATATCGCCTTGCTGCTGCCCTTTCAGGGTGAACTGGCCGCCGCTGCCCAGGCACTGCGTGACGGCTTTCTTGCTGCTCAATACCAGGCTTACAGTGAAGGGCTGGATCAACCCGAGGTCAGCCTCTACGACTCCACTGCCTACACCGATCTTGACGCCTTCTATCGCCAGGCGATCGCGGACGGCGTGGAATGGGTCATCGGACCATTGGAGCGCGAGCAGGTCAGCCGCATCGCCGCCATGCCTGAATTACCGCTGCCGACACTGGCATTGAACTACACCGACAGCCCCGTAACAGAGGGCAAAGCGCTGTTCCAGTTTGGCCTGGCTCCCGAAGATGAAGCGCGCTCCGCGGCCGCGCAGGCGTGGGCCCAGGGCCATCGCCGGATGGCAGCACTGACTGCCAGCACCGGTTGGGGCGAACGTGCCTACCAGGCTTTCCAGCAATCCTGGCAAGAAATGGGTGGCGTGCTGATTGGGCGCGAAGTGGTCGATGAGCCCGCGGCTATGTCGGGCCAGATCGGTGAGCTGCTGCGTATTCGTCAGAGCGAACAGCGGGGCCAGCAGATTCAACGAGCGCTGGGCAACAGCGTAGTGGTGCAACCTACCCCGCGTCAGGATCTGGACGCACTCTTCATCACCGCTGGCCCGTTGCAGGCCCGACAGATCATGCCGACGCTGGCGTTTCAATATGCGGGCGACTTGCCTGTGTATGCCACCTCACACGTCTATCAGGTAGGCGGTGATCAGAACAACGATCTGGATGGCATTCTCGTCGCGGAAACCCCCTGGCTGGTGAGTCGCTCGGATAGTCTCTACGAGTCGGTCACCCAGAACTGGCCGCAAGCCGGCGGCGCTTTGGGCCGGCTGTACGCCATGGGAATAGACGCCCAACGCATATTTACCCGGCTACCGCAGATGCAACAGTATCCGGAAACCACAGTGAACGGCGCCACCGGCATCCTGTCTCTATCCCCAGACGGGCGTGTCAGTCGTGAGCTCAGTTGGGGTGTGATTGAGGATGGTCGGTTGACTCAGGCACCGGCCCTACTCCCCGCTCCGTGACATCGCTGACCGACAAGCAGGTGCTCGGCAACCAGGCCGAGCGCCAATCCGAGCAACTGCTATTGCGCTCTGGTATGCGCCTGCTGGCGCGAAACTATCGTTGCAAGCAAGGCGAGCTTGATCTGGTCATGCGCGATGCTGATACAGTAGTATTTGTTGAAGTACGTTACCGACGAAGTACCCGATGGGGCAATGCTGCGGAAACGATTGACTGGCGCAAGCAGAAACGCGTTATCGCCGCAGCCCAGCATTACCTGCTTACCCACCCCCATCTGGCCAATCAGCCTTGCCGATTCGATGTTATCGCCGCGCAAGGCAACCCAGCGGATCCCGCCTCTTATCAATGGATCCGAGAAGCATTCACCTGCTAGCGAGTCATGATCCCTATGGATATGCAACACCGAATCAGGCAGCTGTTTACCGACAGCATCGAAACCAAGACCCGCGCCATGGATGTGTTAGGGCCAAGCATCGAGCAAGCCAGCCAGTTAATGGTCAACTGCCTGCTGAATGAAGGCAAAATCCTGACCTGCGGCAATGGCGGCTCAGCTGGCGATGCCCAGCACTTTTCATCCGAGCTGCTCAATCGATTCGAACGCGAGCGCCCCAGCCTGCCGGCGCTGGCGTTGACCACTGACAGCTCGACCATCACTTCGATCGCCAACGATTACAGTTACGACGAGATTTTCTCCAAGCAGATTCGCGCACTGGGTCAACCCGGCGACGTGTTGCTGGCGATCTCCACCAGCGGCAACTCAGGCAATGTGCTGCAGGCGATTCAGGCGGCACATGACCGGGATATGCTGGTCGTTGCCTTGAACGGCCGTGACGGCGGTGCCATGACCTCGCTGCTGCTGCCAGAAGACGCCGAGATTCGCGTACCGGCGCGCTCTACAGCACGTATTCAAGAAGTGCACCTGCTGGCTATCCATTGCCTCTGTGATCTAATTGACCGCCAACTGTTCGGGAGCGAAGAATGAAGCGTCTGGGAATCCTTTTGCTAACCAGCCTGGTACTCGCTGGCTGCAGCTCGGTGTTGACCGCCACACGTGACACGCCTATGGAAGGCAACCAGGGCACCAGAACCATTGGCAGCACGATTGACGATCAATTGATTGAAACTCGTGCCAGCGTCAATATCGCCAAAGCCCATCTGGACCTCGAACAGTCGTCTCGCGTTTCAGTGACCAGTTATAACGGTGTGGTATTGCTTGCCGGACAGGTACCGCGACAGGAACTCAAGGACCTGGCCGGGAATGTCGCCAAGCAGGTGCAACGCGTCAAGGTCGTCCACAACGAGCTTACCGTAGGTGAAAACCTGGCTTTACTTGCGCGTAATAACGATGCCTTGATCACCACGAGCGTCAAGGCGCGTATGCTCGGTGACAGCGCCATTCCTGGGCGCCGCATCAAGGTCACCACCGAGGCTGGCATAGTCTACTTGCAGGGCCTGGTGCGTCGCAGTGAAGCTGATCTGGCGGTGAACGCAGTGCAGCAGGTAGGCGGCGTGCAACGTATCGTGAAACTGTTCGAATATATCGACTGAAGCGACTTTCTCACACAGCCTGAAGCGGCAGCAAAAAGCCCGGCCCCGGATTACTCCGGGGCCGGGCTTTTTTTGTGCTAACCGATCGTGACTAGTTAACTTTACTTGACGACTTTCAGCGCCGGCCTGGCTGGCTTTGGCTTACCGCCAGCGGGGCTCCTGCTGCTCGCCACGCCCTCTTCAGAGGAAGGTGGGACAGGCGCCGGATCTACCTCAAACACCATGCCCTGACCGTTTTCACGAGCATAGATCGCCATCACTGCCTGGGCGGGCAACCAAACCTGCTGAGCAACGCCGCCAAAGCGGCCATCGAAGCAGATTTTGTCATTATCCATTTCCAGGTGACGTATCGCGTTCGGCGACAGATTGAGAACGATCTGACCTGCTTCTACAAAGGACTCTGGAACCACTGTATCTGGATAATGGGCGTTGACCAGTACATAGGGCGTGCACTGGTTATCGAGTATCCATTCGTAAAGCGAACGTATCAGGTAGGGTCGGCTTGAGCTCATTTGAGCCATGCGGCCTCCTATGTTGTGGTGAATTCTTACTGCATTTCCTTTTCAGCGGCAGACAAGCTGCCAAGAAAGCCCTCACGCTGAAAAATTCGGTCCATATAATCCTGTAGCGGCTTGGCCTGTTTCGGCAACTCAACACCGAGCATCGGCAAGCGCCAGAGGATCGGAGCAATACAGCAATCGACCAGGCTGAACTCCTCGCTCATGAAGAAGGGCATCTCCACAAAAACCGGCGCTACACCAATCAAGCTCTCTCGCAGCTCCTTGCGCGCCTTGGTAACGGCTGCAGCAGGCGTCTTGGGGTTGGTGATAGCATCGACCAGCCCACACCAGTCACGCTGCACACGAAACATCAGCAAACGGGTATTGGCTCGGGCCACCGGGTAAACGGGCAGCAGGGGCGGATGCGGAAAACGCTCGTCCAGATACTCCATCATGATGTTGGGCTCATAAAGCACCAGGTCACGATCCAGCAACGTTGGGACGCTATTGTAGGGGTTGTTCTCGGCCAGCTCTTCAGGATGGTTATCGGGCTCAACGTTGATGACGTCAACGGTAACGCCTTTCTCCGCCAGAACAATACGGACACGATGACAGTAGTGGTCACGTGGATCGGAGAAAAAAGCCATCGAAGAACGCTTGTTGGCGGTAACGCCCATAAATCAACCCTCATCCATTAACGGATTGCGGTAAACAACTGATCGCGCAATTGCGCGCGTACGGAAGACCAGCGGACTGGTCTTGTCTGGTAATTCGGGATTATACCCTAGAAACAAGAGCGCGCCCCAAAGGGCGCGCAATTGATCCTGAAAAAGCGTTCGTTAGTGAACGTCTTTCCAATACTCACGCTTCAGGAGGTAGGCAAACACGAAGAAGAAGGCCAGATACAGCAGCACATAAGTACCGATGCGGTGGCGCTCCAGCTTGATCGGGTCAGCCGAGTAAGCCAGGAAGTTGACCAGGTTACGCACGGTGGTATCAAACTCTTCCTCAGACTGGCTACCAGTACCTTCAACAATGGTCAGCACATCGCACTTCTCATCCTTGACGGTTTCACCGGTCAGCGTGTCACGCTGGATGTTGCCATCCTCGTCAGTCACCGGCATACCCTTACAGCCGATGACCTGACGCCCTTGCAGCTCTTCCAACACGTTTGGCATGCCGACGTTCGGGAAAACCTCGTTGTTGACACCGTAAGGACGCGAAGGATCTTCATAGAAAGTCTTCAGGTAGGTGTACAACCAGTCTTCGCCACGCACGCGAGCGACGTTGGTCAGATCCGGCGGCGCAGCGCCGAACCATACTTTGGAATCAGCCTGACGCATGCCGATTTCCATATGCTCACCAATCAGTACACCCTCGGGAAACACCAGGTTTTCCAACATAATCTCCGGCGGGATATCCAGATCAGTAGCCACGCGCTCATAGCGCTGGTACTGAGCCGAATGGCAGCCCATGCAGTAGTTGGCAAAGGTCCTGGCGCCGTCCTGCAGCGACGCTTTGTCGGTCAGGTCGATATTGGCAGATTCCAGGTGCGCACCACTCGGCGCAGCCAGGGCAACACCAGGAACAAGTGCAAATATCAGAGCAATCAATTGCTTTTTCATTAGCCAGTAACCCTCTCCGGAACGGGTTTAGTCTTCTCCATGCGGGTATAGAACGGCATGAGTATGAAGAAGGCGAAATACAGGAAGGTGCAGATCTGCGAGACCAGGGTGCGGAAATCATTACCTGGGATAGCACCCAGGATGCCGAGTATCACGAATGATACGCAGAAGATCACCAGCCATACCTTGCTCATCCAGCCCTTGTAGCGAATCGAACGAACAGGACTCCGATCCAGCCATGGCAATACAAACAGCACCGCAATCGCAGCACCCATCGCCAACACACCGGGGAAAGCAGACCCGCCGATAGCCGGAATGGCGCGCAAAATGGCGTAGAAAGGTGTGAAGTACCAAACTGGCGCAATATGATCAGGCGTCTTCAACTGGTTCGCAATTTCGAAGTTGGGCTTCTCAAGGAAATAACCCCCCATCTCCGGGAAGAAGAACACCACGATGCAGAACACGAACAGGAAGACCACAACACCGACAATATCCTTGACCGTGTAATAGGGGTGGAAGGCAATACCATCCAGCGGCTTGCCGTTCTCGTCCTTGTGCTTCTTGATGTCTACGCCGTCAGGGTTGTTCGAACCCACTTCGTGCAGGGCAATGATGTGCAGCACTACCAGACCGAGCAGAACGATCGGCAGCGCAACCACATGCAGCGCGAAGAAGCGGTTGAGGGTAATCCCGGAAATCAGATAGTCACCGCGCACCCACTGCTGCAGGTCAGGCCCGATAAAGGGTATGGCCCCGAACAGCGAGATGATCACCTGCGCACCCCAGTAGGACATCTGCCCCCAGGGCAGCAAATAGCCCATGAAAGCCTCAGCCATCAGCACCAGATAAATGGTCATGCCGAACAGCCAGATCAGCTCACGGGGTTTCTGATAGGAGCCGTACATGATGCCGCGAAGCATGTGCATGTAGACGACGACAAAGAAGGCAGACGCGCCTGTGGAGTGCAGGTAACGCAACAGCCAGCCATATTCCACATCACGCATGATGTATTCGATGGAAGCGAATGCGCCCTCACCCGACGGCTCGTAGCTCATGGTCAGCCAGATGCCGGTGATGATCTGGTTGACCAGTACCAACATGGCCAAGGAGCCAAAGAAGTAGAAAAAGTTGAAGTTCTTGGGAGCGTAGTATTTGGTCAGGTGGTCTTCGACCACCCGATTGACTGACATCCGCTCGTTAATCCAGTTATTCAGCTTGCTCATCAGGCAGACTCCTGATCCAGGCCGACGATAATAATCTCATCGGACTCATAGGAATGGGGGGGAACCGGCAGGTTCAACGGGGCAGGCTGCCCGCGGTGGACGCGCCCGGCCATGTCATATCGGGAGCTATGGCATGGGCAGAAATAGCCACCCTTCCACTCATTCCCCATCTCGGCAGAAGCCACCTCAGGGCGAAACAACGGCGAGCAACCCAAGTGCGTGCAGATGCCCATCACGACCAGCACATCAGGCTTGATGGCTCGCGTGTGCAGGTCTACATAGTCGGGCTGCGTTGATGATTCGGATTCAGGGTCGGCAAGAATGTCGACATTCTGTTCGAGAATCGCCAACGCCTCAGGAGTGCGGCGTGAAATGAACACGGGCTGACCGCGCCACTCAGCTACGATCTGCTGTCCCGGTTCGAGCTTACTGACATTCACCCGGACCGGCGCACCTGCCGCCTTGGCTCTGGCGCTCGGGAACCAAGACCCCACAAAGGGAACTGCTACCCCTACGGCTCCGGCCGCACCCACAACACCTGTGGCTGCTACCAGGAAGCGACGCCGGCCATTATTTACGCCGTCATTACTCATCCAGTCGTCTCCCATCTGCTAATTCAGGCCTTTTTATAAGGCTTTTTAAGAGTTTTAATCCGCATGCACAAAATGAATCCGATGGTAATGAAAAACCCCTTTTTTGACAAGGTGAAGTATTCATCATCAACCATAGAGACGCGGCGGAACACATTGAAATACGGGCCTTTCCAGCGCCCTAGAGCGCAAGCGGCATTTTGCCGCAGATACAAAAACGCCCGGAGTCCAATAGGATGCCGGGCGTTCTGCGGAAAAGTCTTGCGACTTAACGCTTGGAGTACTGAGGACGCTTACGCGCTTTACGCAGACCCACTTTCTTACGTTCAACTTCACGAGCGTCACGTGTAACAAAGCCCGCTTTGCGCAATACGCCGCGCAGAGTCTCGTCATATTCCATCAGGGCACGAGTGATGCCGTGACGGATGGCGCCGGCTTGGCCGGTAGTACCACCGCCCTTGACGGTAACGTAGACGTCGAACTTGGAGACGCTTTCGGTCAGTTCCAGCGGCTGGCGAACAACCATGCGAGCTGTTTCACGGCCGAAGAAGTTCTCGATAGTGCGGTTGTTGATCTGGATGTTGCCATTACCCGGACGTAGGAACACCCGAGCGGTGGCAGTTTTACGACGGCCAGTACCGTAGTTTTGTGTCGCCGACATAGTATGCTCCTTAGACCTTGAGTTCTTGGGGTTGCTGAGCCGCATGCGGATGAACTGCACCTTTGTACACTTTCATCTTGCGGTACATTGCACGACCCAAGGGGTTCTTCGGCAACATGCCTTTGACGGCTGACTCGATGATGCGCTCTGGAGCACGTACAACTAGCTTTTCGAAGTTGATCGACTTGATGCCGCCCGGGAAACCGGAGTGGCTGTAGTAGATCTTGTCCTGAGCCTTGTTGCCAGTCACATGAATCTTTTCCGCGTTGATGATGACGATATAATCGCCAGTATCCACGTGAGGCGTGTATTCGGGCTTGTGCTTACCGCGCAGGCGTGAAGCCACTTCGGTAGCAAGGCGACCCAGGGTCAGACCGGTAGCATCTACAATGTACCAATCGCGTTTTACGGTTTCAGGTTTGGCGCTGAAGGTTTTCATTAATCCTAGCCTCAGAGGCCACTCTTGTTTAGAAGAGGGCGAATCTTACAGAATGAAATGTGTTTTTACAAGACAACAAAGCCTAGAACAGACACTCAGTGGGGGCTGCGTGGGTCTGGGTGGCATCTGCGCTGTAAACAACAACGACAGGCTAGGCATCCTGTCGAAAGTGGCGGGCATTATGCCAAGGGAGCTAAAAATTACAACCCTTATTTACATTTACCGCAACTTTAGCCCAGCCTATGGTCAATAATGAGACCACCATCGTTCCACTGGAGCACGCACATGCAATACCGCCCACTCGGCCGCAGCAAACTCAAGGTCAGCGCCCTCTGCCTCGGCAGCATGACCTGGGGTGAACAGAACACCCAGAAGGAAGCCTTTGCCCAGATTGATCGGGCCAAGGATGCAGGGGTCAACTTTATTGACGCTGCCGAGATGTACCCGGTACCGCCGGTAGCTGCCACCTATGGCGAAACCGAACGCATCATCGGTAACTTCTTCGCTGAGCGGGGCACCCGTGAGGATTGGATCCTGGCCAGCAAGGTGGCCGGCCCCGGTGACTGGCTGCCGCATATCCGCGACGGCAAGACCCGCTTCACCCGCGAGCATCTGACCGCCGCGCTTGACGCCAGCCTGAAGCGCCTGCAAACCGACTATATCGATTTATATCAACTGCACTGGCCAGATCGCAGCACCAATTTCTTTGGCAAACTCGGCTATCGCCACGACCCGGACGAATTGATCACGCCGGTCGAAGATACCCTGGAAGTCCTCGACGACATGGTCAAGGCCGGCAAGATCAGACACATTGGCCTGTCCAACGAAACACCCTGGGGCGTCAGCCGCTTCCTGCATCTGGCCGAAAGCCGCGGATGGCCGCGCATCGCTTCCATCCAGAACCCCTACAATCTGCTAAATCGCAGCTATGAGATTGGTCTGGCGGAAATGTCCCTGCGCGAGCAGACCGGGCTGCTGGCGTACTCGCCACTGGCTTTCGGAACCCTGACCGGCAAATACCTGAATGGCCTGCAGCCGGAGAAAGGCCGCCTGACCCTGTTCAGCCGGTTCAGCCGCTATACCAATCCTCAGGCTCAAAAGGCCTGCGCTCGCTATGTTCAACTGGCCCGTGAGCATGGGATGGATCCTGCACAAATGGCGCTGGCCTTCGTCACCCGGCAACCCTTCGTGACCAGCAATATTATTGGCGCGACCAACATGGACCAGCTCAATCGCAACCTGAGCAGCGTGAACATGGGACTGACCGACGCGATACTTGAAGCCATTGCCGATATCCATCAGAGCCAGCCCAACCCGGCCCCCTGATTCAGACGCATAGCTGCCGCTGCGCCTGACTCAGGCCAGCGGCGCAAGTTTGCCAGCATCATTACTGCTATTTATACGGCGCAACAGGACACTTGCGCCATTCCTTAAGATGCTTTAGTCATATACTGGCCGATACAACCTATAATAAGAGCTAGATGATGTCACCGATCCATCCATCCCTAATCCCCCTTCGCCAAGTCGCCATACTGGCCACTGACGGAGTGATCGCCTCTACCCTGATGCAGGCCAAGGATTTTTTCCATATGGCCAGCCTGCGCGACGGTAGACGCCGCGGCCAGGGTCTCACGCCAGGCTTTCGCACTTCCATCGTTGCGCCAGACACGCTGCCGATTACCAGCTTCAGCCAGGACCGCATCGCCACCGATGCCACCTTGAGCGCGCTAAGGCCACAATTGATCATGCTGCCGGCATTCTGGGGTGACTTTGATCAGATGCTTGAACGCTATCCGGATGTGATCCCGTGGCTGCAAGCAGAGCATGCCAGAGGCACACTGATCAGTGCTGAAGCCACCGGGGTATTCTGGATCGCCGCAGCCGGGCTGCTGAACGGGCGGGAAGCCACCACCTATTGGCGTTTTTTCGAAGAGTTCAGCGAGCGCTTTCCCGATGTAATTCTATGCAAGGACAAACACATCACCGATGCGGACAACATCTATTGCGCGGCCGGGATCACCTCAGGTTGCGACCTGGCCATCCATCTGATCGAAAGGCTCTGTGGCAGCGAGGTGGCGCAAGCAGTCGCGCGCGACACTCTATACGAGGTGCAGCGCAACTATACCCCCGGCATCATCGGTTTTGGCGGGCAGAAACTGCATCAGGACGTGGCGATACTGCAAATCCAGCAGTGGCTGGAGGAGCACTTTGCCGAAAAATTCCGCTTTGAGGACGTCGCCAGTCAGCACGGCATGAGCATTCGTAACTTCATGCGTCGTTTTCAGGCGGCCACCGGCGACAAGCCTTTGCACTACCTGCAGCGCCTGCGCATCGAAACGGCGAAAAACCTGCTGAGCACCACAAGGCGGAGCATCAAGACCATCAGCTACGATGTAGGTTATGACGACGCCAGCTTCTTTGCGCGGCTGTTCCGCCAGCATACGGACTTGTCACCCAACCAGTACCGCCGACAGTTTCAACATTCCAGCCAGTAACTGGCCACCGTACCCCAATTCCTCCGGGCAACACCCTCTCAGGGCTTGTGCGCCCGGGAGAGGAATTCGTGGGACTGCATTTCCAGCAGGCGGCTGAGGGTACGCTGGAATTCGAAGCTCAACCTGCCGCCGGTGTAGAGGTCTTTCAATTCAACCTCGGCAGACAGAATCAGCTTGACGTTACGATCATAGAACTCGTCGACCAGATTGATAAACCGCCGGGCCATATCGTCCTTGCTGGTATCCATCTGCTCCACATTCGCGATCAGTACCGCGTGGAATATCTTGGCCAATTCAATGTAATCATTCTGGCTGCGCGGGCCGTCACAGAGTTCGCGAAACTCAAACCAGCCAACATCCTCGCATACACGCACCGACTGCACCGGCCGATTCTCGACTGTCAGCAATTCACCTTCCACGGACTCGTTCATATCGGGTACCAGACTGGCGAAACTGCGCTGCAAACTGGCATCCGCATCGTCATCCAACGGCCAGTGGTATAGCTCGGCCTGCTCCAGCGCACGCAACCGATAATCTACACCGTTGTCGACATTGACTACATCGGTATGGCTATTCAGCAGTGCGATGGCCGGCAGGAAGCGCGCCCGCTGCAGGCCGTCCTTATACAAACCATCCGGCACGATATTGGACGTCGCCACCAGCGTGACGCCATTCTTGAACAGCTCCTCCATCAGAGTGCCAAGAATCATCGCGTCGGTGATATCCGAAACAAAGAATTCGTCGAAGCAGATAACCCGTGCTTCCTCGGCGAACTGAGTGGCTATCAGGGTCAACGGATTCTTCTCGCCCTTGAGCCCCTTCAGTTCATGATGAACGCGCTGCATAAAGCGGTGGAAATGGGTGCGCATCTTGCGCTCGAACGGTAGCGCGTCGTAAAAGGTGTCCACCAGATAGGTTTTGCCCCGCCCTACCCCGCCCCAGAAGTACAAGCCCTTCACCGGCTCGGGCTTTCTTCCAAACAGCTTTCCCAACAAGCCGGACTTGCTAGACTCTGCCGCCACTAGGTCGTCGAACAGGCGCTGCAAATGGCGTACAGCCTGCTCCTGAGCGGGATCCCGGACAAAATCCGGACGCTGAAGATCAGCCTTATAGCGTTCAAGGGGTGTCATAGGCGGGTAACCCTGGGCCAGGTCGATTGGGGGCGGTACTTTACCGCCCAGCATGAGGCTTGGCAATTAACCTAAGGTAAGGACGTTTTCCACAGACTCTTTCAATTCCACGAGTCTGCCGTGGAAGAAATGGCCGGTCTCGGCGAAGCGTTGGACCTCCACTCCCGGCTGCCCGTCAAGCAGCTCAAATACCGCCGAAGGCGCTACTACATCGTCGTCTTCACCCATCATGACCACCGCAGGACAGGCCAAAGGGATCAGGTCGGCAAAGGGCAGACGTTCAACAGAAGGCGCGACCAGCAACAGGCGTGTTGGAGCCGGATCCATGCGCGCTGCCGCTGCGGCAGCGACATAACCACCGAAAGAAAAGCCCATAACCCAAAGCGGTAGTTCGAACTCTTTCAATGCCCAGTCGATTACCGCCAGGCAATCATCCACTTCGCCCTCACCGTTGGCATGCTCGCCGGCACTTTTACCCACTCCCCGGAAGTTGAAGCGCACGACGCAGAAGTGCTGATCTCGGGCCGCGCGCATCAATGTATGCACGACCTTGTTAGTCATGGTCCCACCCTGCACCGGGTTGGGATGGCAGATCACAGTCACCGCAGTCGGGTTCTCGACCCGCGTTACCAACATTTCCAACGAGCCTGCAGGACCCTCGATGGTCAGACGCTCTTCGCTATTGCTGCTCATTACTGCTTCTCCCGTGACTGCCAAGCGACAACTGTCGTCGCAAAAGGGTAGCAGATACAGCGTCAAGGCAGGCAGCCAGCAAGTCAATTTGACCAAAGCAACACGCGCAGCACTAGCCTTGGCAATGAAATGCCGTTACCGTTAGAACTAAAGCACAACGTCTATATCAAAGTATCCGATCACGCAGACATCATTGAGGGACCCAAGGTGCAAGCAAGCGAAAATCTCTGGATTGCAGTAGCGATTGCCCTGGCACTGGGCATCGTCATTGGCATCATTCTTACCCAGTTGGCCCGTCGGGTCAGCGGCGGCAGCGCGACTGGCACTCAGGCCCAGCTTGAGAGCCTGCAACTGCGCTTTGAAGAGTATCAGCAGGATGTATCCAGCCACTTCAAAACCACCGCCAATCTGGTATCGCGTCTGAACCGCAGCTATCAGGATATTCAGGAGCACCTGACGCAGGGCGCAATGGATCTGTCGCCTGACGACATGACCCGTCAACGCCTGCTGGCCGCGCTGGAGGAGCAAAGTGGCCCCTCCATGAGTACGCGCACCAGTTCAGAGCCAGTATTTGACAGCCTGGAGCCGCCGCGTGACTACGCGCCAAAAATGCAGGATATGCCGGGCACACTGTCGGAAAATTATGGCATCAAGCGCAAGCCTTGATTCAACCCCACCCGCGACCTCGTCGCGGGTAACTCGTCCGGATAACATCCAGCATGCCGGTCACTGACCAAAACCCATTCTTTTCCTTCCCCAACGATAAACCCGGTGTGCTGGTCATTTCTGGTGACTGGTTACTTGCGCATTACAGTCATCTGCGGCGCTTGACCGCGGCAGCTGAAGAGCACGCCGGGGCGGTCACCGATGTACAAATGGATCAGCTGAACAAGCTGGATACCGCCGGAGCCCAATTGCTCGCGGAGCTGCTGGGGCCGGCGCAACTGGAAAAGTTGACCGAACAGCCCGGTCAACTGCCCGAAGAACGTCGCGTATTGCTGCGCCGTGTGGCGCAGAGCCTGGATAATGAAGAGCCGCAACGCCTGCGCGGCAGCTCGCTATTGATCGAGCTGCTTGAGCGCACCGGCAAGGCTACCGCTGTTTTCTGGGGGCATCTGGTAGAGTTGCTCGGCTTTACCGGTCTGACACTGGCCAGCCTCGCAGCCAATGTATTGCGCCCGCGTACCTGGCGCATGACCGCGGTGGTCGCCCAGATAGAACAGACCGCATTGAACGCCGTGCCTATTGTAGCCCTGCTAACCTTTATGGTCGGCGCGGTGATTGCCTTCCTTGGGGCAACGGTACTGAGCAGTTTCGGAGCCAGCATCTATACCGTCGACCTGGTCGCCTTTTCCTTTCTGCGTGAATTCGCCGTGCTGCTCACCGCCATCTTGATGGCCGGGAGAACTGCCAGCGCCTTTACCGCGCAGATTGGCTCGATGAAG
Source organism: Halopseudomonas laoshanensis (assembly GCF_008365385.1). Classification (GTDB taxonomy): domain Bacteria; phylum Pseudomonadota; class Gammaproteobacteria; order Pseudomonadales; family Pseudomonadaceae; genus Halopseudomonas; species Halopseudomonas laoshanensis. Next base: position 540,271 of record NZ_QOVF01000002.1, read on the forward strand.
GCCAATGAAGAAATCGATGCGATACGCGCGCTGGGCCTGAACCCAATGGACATTCTGGTGCTGCCCAGAGTCCTGGCGATGCTGATTGCCTTGCCGATTCTGACATTGGTGGCAATGCTGTCCGGTTTGTTCGGCGGCGCATTGGTTTGCGCCCTGGCGCTGGATATATCGCCGACAATGTTTCTCAGCATGCTGCAACAGAATGTCGACGCTCGGCACTTCATCCTTGGCATTGCCAAGGCGCCGGTGTTTGCCCTGTTAATCGCCATAATTGGCTGCCTGGAAGGCCTGAAGGTCAGCGGCAGCGCCGAATCGGTGGGCGAGCACACCACGTCCAGTGTGGTGCAATCGATATTCGTGGTGATTCTGGTCGATGCGATGGCAGCGATGTTCTATATGGAGATGGGCTGGTGAATACCACGAACCAAGCACCTCTGGTTCAGGTCAGCGGATTGCTGAATCGTTTCGGCACACAAACGGTTCATGAGAACCTCGATCTGGATATCTATAAAGGCGAGATACTCGGCGTGGTAGGCGGCTCAGGCACCGGCAAGTCGGTACTGCTGCGCTCCATAGTCGGCCTTCATCGTCCGGACGCAGGCAGCGTCCGCCTGTTTGGTGAAGACCTGCAGGCACTCAGCCAGGAAGAACGCACAAAGTACGAACGACGCTTCGGGGTACTTTTTCAACGCGGCGCTTTGTTCTCGTCACTGACGGTGGCGGAGAACATCGCCCTACCATTGATCGAACACACCGGCCTCAGCCGAGAAGACGCCGAGCACCTGGCTAAAATGAAACTGGCATTGGCCGGCCTCCCCGCCCTGGCCGGCGATAAATACCCATCCGAGCTGTCAGGCGGCATGGTCAAGCGCGCCGCGCTAGCCCGCGCCCTGGCGCTGGATCCAGATATCCTGTTTCTGGATGAACCCACTGCCGGCCTGGACCCGATCGGCGCGGCGGCCTTCGACGATCTGATCAAGACCTTGCGCGACGCCATGGGCCTGACGGTGTTCCTGGTCACCCATGATCTGGATACCTTGTATGCTATCTGCGATCGCATAGCCGTACTGTCAGATCGCCGGGTGCTGGTAGCGGACACGCTGGAGAAGGTCGCTGCCACCGAGAACCAGTGGATCCAGGAGTACTTTCATGGCCCCCGCGGCCGCGCTGCGGCTGAAGCCGTCAATCGTCAACACCAGTTGGAGTCCAGCCGCTAATGGAAACCCGAGCCCATCACGTTTTGATCGGCCTGTTCACCCTGATCGCTGCCGCCGCAGCGATGTTTTTTGCGATTTGGCTGAGCAATACCAGCACCAGCAGAGAATACAAGAACTATACGGTGGTATTTAATCAGGCAGTGACCGGGCTTTCCCGCGGTAGCGCCGTGCAGTACAGCGGGATCAAGATCGGCGATATCAGCTCGCTGAGTCTGGACCCGGAAGATCCTAGACGCGTACTGGCGCGCATTCGTGTGGAAGCGGATATCCCCATCAAGGAAGACACCCGCGCCAAGCTCTCCTTCACCGGTATCACCGGCAACTCGGTGATCGAACTGAGCCACGGTCACCCCACCAGCCCGCCGCTGGTGGGCGAAGATGGGGAGGACCCGATCATTGTTGCATCACCTTCGCCCATCTCGGCCTTACTGGCTGATGGCGAGGACTTGATGACCAATATCAATCAGCTCATGTCCAGCGCCCGTAGCATCCTCTCCAAGGAAAACGTCAATAGCTTCACTCGCACCATGGAGTCCATCGACCGAGCCACCACCACCATGGCCGATCAGGGCGATGATCTGGCCCTGCTGATCGACGAACTGACGATAGTCAGCCGCCAGGCTGGCGAAACATTGGAACAAACCAACCAATTGATGGCCAGCGCCGACAGTCTGCTCAATGATCAGGGCACTCGCACCCTTGATGGCGCCGAACAAGCACTGGCCTCTATCGCTCGGACCAGCGCAGTGCTTGAAGAGATGCTCACCGACAATAGCGAGGCCTTTGCCAGCGGCATGCAGGGGCTCGGCCAATTGGAACCGGCTATCAACGAGTTACGCGGCAGCCTAGGCGCACTGCGCAGTCTCACCCGTCGTCTGGAAGACAACCCGACCCGCTTTCTACTGGGTCGCGACAGCATCGAGGAATTTGAGCCGTGATCAAGCGACACACCATGACCCGCACGACGATGTTAGCCTTTGCTGCGCTCTGGCTATCCGCCTGCACCATCCTGCCTGAGTCGGAGCCGCTGTCGGTCTACCAACTGCCCGCGCCGCAGATGCAGCCTTCAGCCGCCGGCCAGAGCTTACCCACCTTGCGCATCAACACGCCGAGAACCGGCTTCGCGCTGAGTACGCCGCGGATGCTGGTCAAGCCCGACGGCAATCAGGTGAGTAGCTACAAGGGAGCGCGCTGGACTGATCCGGTGCCGGTGGTACTGCGCGAACACCTGGCCAAAGCTTTTACCCAGCAAGGCTCACCGGCACGTGTCAGCACTGACGAACATGCGCTACACGCTGACGTACACCTGGGCAGCGACCTGCAGCAGTTCCAGGTACGCTATGATGGCTTGCAGCCTGTCGCGGTCATTGAGCTGGATGCCAGGTTGGTCAACCCCAACTCGCGCGAAGTCCTCGCTGCCAGGCGCTTTCTGGTCGAGCAGCCGCTGGACAACCCACAGCCACCCGGCGTCGTAGAGGCGCTTAAACTGGCCTCGGATGAACTGGCCGAACAGGTGATCGCCTGGACTGCTGAAAGCCTTGAGGGTTACGAAGCGGAGTAAACAAATTCTGCACAATAAAAAGCCGCCGGATGGCGGCTTTTTATTGCTGGCCTAAGAACTACCCTCATTCGATTATAAATAACTGTAATTCCTGTATTTTTCAAAAACTTTAGACCACTGCATAAGAGATGCCACGAAAGCTTTGGTCAGTGCCTCGTCCTTCACGTGCCGTACGGCTTCCTGCGTGGCAACAAAAACGCCCGTTACGTTAACCGCGAGCGCCCGATAGCCATCGAATGCGATTTTTCCGATCGGCCCAGCAAAGGCGATACCGGCATTGTTGACCAGAATATCGAGGCCGCCGAACTTATTGATCGTCTCCGCGACAGCGGAGCGTATGGCATCCGGATCTGCAGCATCAGCCGCGACGGCCAGCGCGCGCCCCCTGGCTGTTCGATTGCGACAGTGACTTCCTAGACCCTCTCATGCGATCCGCGATAGGTGTAGGCGACCTGGGGGTCCCGCGGTTTTGCAGAAGTCTGCAATTGTGCTTGCACCGCATGACGGCAGAAGCGATCGAAGCTTGCAGAGCTTAGAAGGACGCGTTGTCACTATATGAGGTTGCCTGCGAACCGGGCGCTGAGACGCTCGCAGCGGAAGTATTCAGTATAAAAATCAATGAAGGCGCGTGTCTTTAACGGTTGGAGCGCGCGGCCTGAATAGTAGAGCGAGATTGATCCGGCATCGGCATACCAGTTCGGGAGAACACGTTCGAGCGCACCGCTTTCCAGATCCGGCAACACATCGGGCACAGCCAGCAACGCAATGCCGAGCCCCGCGATCGCCGCTTGCGCCATGGGGACGGCGTCACTCATCACGACCGTCTCTTTGAGCAGCGCGTGCTCTTCGCGCCCCTGGGCGTCACGCATCATCCATTGCCTGATCCGACCCGTATTCGAGGACCGCATCAGTATCCCCGCATGATCGACCAGATCGGCAGGACTTGTGGGTCGCCGACGCTCGTCAAAATAGCTGGGCGATGCGACCGCGATAACGTGCACCGGTGCCAGCGTCGTCGCAACGATGCCTGGATTGAGGTCGAAGCCACCACCGATCGCGACGTCGAAGCCTTCCGCAATCAGGTCGACCCTGCGGCTATCGAAATGCCAGTCAGGCCTGACGCCCGGATAGCGCGCCAGAAAATCGGGCAATGCGGGAAGAACGTATCCCATGCCGAACGACAAACTCATGCTGACCTTCAGAACGCCGACAGCCTCACCCTTCGTTTGTGATGCCCCATCAATAGCCCCCTGAAGGTGGTTCAGGCTTTCTCCGATGCTTGCCAGAAAAGACTCCCCCGCTTCGGTCAATGTTAACTTCCGCGTCGAGCGGTGAAACAGCCGAATGCCGAGGTTCCGTTCCAGCATCGCAACATTGCGGCTAACGGCAGCCGGAGTGATCGAGAGACGCCGCGCAGCCCCGGAAAAGCTGCTTGCTTCTGCGCTCCGGACGAACGCCTCAAGGTTTGCAAGGGTTTCCATAAACACCAGCCTTCAAGCATTGGTTGAAACTAAAACAACCCATTTATGACTTATGCTGAGTTTATTTTCCAGCAATACTCGGTTCAACAGCAACACCGGATTTCTGCGACGCCAGCGGCATCAGGCCAAGGATGGAGCAGAAGGACCGCTAACTGGCCTGGGAGGACTGGATCATGATCGTTGGAACCATCGGAGCCGGCAATATCGGAGGTGCGTTTGCCATGGCGCTTGGAAAGGCAGGCAACGAAGCCGTGATCGATCTCGGCTCCCTCTCGGGCGGCGGCCAACTGATTCAGTACCCCGGCGGTCCGTTGCCTGCTCTCAACCTCGTCAAGTTCAACTGAGCATCGCTGCGCCCACCTCTTAGTTCATCGGACGCGCCGCGCCGCGCGGCGTCCGAGGCCGGAGACAATATCGTGACAAAAATCATTCAGATGCGGTCGATCGGCGCTCCCTCCGTACTGCAGATCATCGAGAGGGACCTCAGCGCGCCGCGCGCCGGCGAGGTGAGGCTCGCGCAAGACGCGATAGGCCTCAACTTCGTCGATACGATGATACGAAGGGGCGAATATCCGATGGCGTTGCCGGCGGCCCCCGGTTTCGAAGCGGCTGGAACGGTCACCGAGGTCGGACCCGACGTGGAGGGGCTGTCGGTCGGTGACCGCGTTGCTTATTTCTTTTCTGAAGGCGCATATGCCACCGAGAGGATCATCTCGACCGCACCGCTCATTCGCCTGCCTGCCGATATCTCGAACGAGACAGCGGCGACGTTTCTGGCAAAGGGTGGAACGGCATGGATGGGCCTGCGCGGGCTCCACCATCTCAAATCCAACGACACGGTGCTGGTACTGGGCGCATCGGGAAGCGTGGGGGCCATCCTGTCTCGCTGGGCGAAGTCACTAGGCGCAACGGTCATCGGTGTGGCCGGATCGCCTGACAAGTTCGACAAGGTCGCGGCAGGTACTACCCATGCCTTCCACACTGGAGAGCCGGACATCGCCGCCAGGATCCGTGCGATCGCACCAGACGGTGTCGATGTGGTTTATGACCTGGTGGGGCAGGCAACTTTCGCGCTGGGCGCGGCCAGCATCCGCGACGGTGGCGTGATTGCTGCGATCGGAGCCGCGTCGGGCCAGCCCGCGCCGTCCTACGATCTCGCACGACGCGGCGTGGATGTCTGCAGCGGCGGTTCACCGCAATATGTCCGCGGACCGGCTGTCGAAATCGCGACCTCGCAGCTATGGGATGCGATGCGCTCCGGCGTTTTCAGCGATCTCGAAACGGCCCGCTATCCGTTCGACGAGATAGCCCGCGCACATGACGACATGGACAACCGCCGCCTGAGCGGTCTGCCCGTCCTGATCGCCTGACCCGGAACAATCGTGCGGCGGCAGGCCGCACGGACGCCCGCCGCGTCGCGGCGGGGCGAAACATGTCCCCTGCCGACACAAAGAGGAATGATTGATGAGTGAACTAACAGGTAAACGCGCTCTGGTGACCGGCGCGTCGCGCGGCATCGGAGCGGCTATCGCGATCGCGCTGGCTGAGAAGGGAGCGGATGTGGCGATTACATACGAACGCGCCGCCGATCGAGCAGCGCAAGTCGTAGCGACAATCGAGGGCAAAGGGCGCAAGGCGTTGGCGATCCAGGCCGACAGCATGGACCCCAAGGCGGTTAAGCGGTCGGTCGATGAAGCCGCCCAGGCCTTGGGCGGTCTCGACATCCTGGTGAACAACGCGGCGATCGCGATTTACAAGGACGTGGCGGACTTCACCGTCGCCGAGATCGACGCACTTTTCGCTGTCAATGCGCGCTCACCGATCCTGGCATCTCAAGCCGCCATGCCCTACCTCAGCCAGGGCGGCCGGATTGTCACAATTGGTTCCGCAGGCGCTGAACGGATCGTGGGACCGTCGACGGTCTATTCTATGACCAAATCGGCACTTCAATCCTTCACCCGCGGTCTGGCGCGAGAGCTTGGACCCCGCGACATCACCGTCAACCTCATCCAGCCAGGATCGACCAACACGGAGATGAACCCGGCCGAGGGCGAGTTCGGCGATTTCCAGCGAGCTCTAATACCGCTCGGCCGCTACGGTGAGCCGGAGGATATCGCCGCTGCAGTAGCATTCCTCGCTTCTGGTGCGGCTAGGCAAATCACCGGAACCATCTTGACCGTTGATGGAGGCACGCTGACCTGAGCGCCGACTAAGACATAGTGAGAGGCGGACAGCTACTTTGCTAGTCGATGTCCGCTTAACCTTACCGGACCAGGTCAGCGCTGTTGCAGGTCACGTTGTTAGGAACGACCTATTCCCCGATTGAATATGCAGAGCTAGCGCCAGAAGGGAAGCGTAATTCTCAACACACACCTCTAGTTTAGTATCGTTGAGAGGCGCTAGCGTCCTTCTGCGCGATCAGCGCATGCCAGACAAAAAGCCCATTAAAACATGGGCTTAAGTGTGTTTTTTGTGCTAGCTAATACCGGCCAGCGTCTAACGCGATCATTCCCATTCAATGGTCGCAGGCGGCTTGCTGGAAATATCGTAAGTCACCCGCGATACACCGGTAATCTCATTGATGATGCGGTTGGACACCGTCTCAAGAAACTCGTAGGGCAAGTGCGCCCAGCGCGCGGTCATGAAATCGATGGTCTCCACTGCACGCAGGGCAATTACCCATTCGTAGCGGCGGCCGTCGCCGACCACACCCACAGATTTGACCGGGAGGAACACGGCAAAGGCCTGGCTGACCTTCTGGTACAGGTCGGCCTTGCGCAGCTCTTCGATAAAGATGTAATCCGCGCGGCGCAGAATATCGGCATATTCCTTGCGGACCTCCGCCAGAATGCGCACGCCCAGACCCGGGCCGGGGAAAGGATGACGGTAGACCATGTCGTAGGGCAGGCCCAGCTCCAGACCGATCTTGCGCACTTCATCCTTGAACAATTCACGCAACGGCTCGACCAGCTCGAAGGCCATATCGTCCGGCAAGCCACCGACATTGTGGTGCGACTTGATCACATGCGCTTTGCCATTCTTGGAACCGGCCGACTCGATCACATCCGGGTAGATAGTGCCCTGAGCCAGGTACTTCACGCCCTTGAGCTTGGTCGCTTCTTCGTCGAAGACCTCGATAAAGGTGCGGCCGATAATCTTGCGCTTCTCTTCCGGGTCAGTCACGCCGAGCAGGCGCGACAGGAACTTGTCTTCGGCGTTGACGCGAATCACCTTGACGCCCATGTTCTCGGCGAACATGGCCATCACCTGCTCGCCCTCGTGCAATCGCAGCAGGCCGTTATCGACAAACACACAGGTCAGTTGCTCGCCAATTGCCTCGTGCAACAGCGCCGCAACCACGGAAGAATCCACGCCGCCAGACAGGCCCAGCAGAACATTGGCCTCACCCACCTGGGCACGCACATTGGCCACCGCATCTTCCACAATATTGGAGGCCGTCCACAGCGCTTCACAACCGCACAGATCGAGGATAAAACGCGACAGGATGCGTTGGCCCTGGCGGGTGTGCGTTACTTCCGGATGGAACTGCACACCATAGAAGTGACGGCTTTCATCACCCATTGCGGCGATCGCGCAGCTGGGGGTGCTGGCCAGAATATGAAAGCCCTCTGGCAGCTCGATGACCTTGTCGCCGTGGCTCATCCAGACATCCAGGCTGAACAAGCCGTCGTCGTCGATATGATCTTCGATCCCGGAGAGAAAGCTGCTCTTGCCGACGATATCTACCCGCGCATAACCAAACTCGTGCTTTTCCGAACCCTGCACCTGACCGCCCAACTGCTCGGCCATGGTCTGCATGCCGTAGCAAATGCCCAGTACCGGCACACCCAGCTCATAGACAATTCCCGGCGCCCGGGGCGAGCCTGCCTGCGGTACCGACTCAGGGCCACCCGCCAGAATGATGCCCTTGGGGGCAAAGGCGCTGATCTCGGCCTCGTCCATATCCCAGGCACGAATCTCACAGTAAACGCCGATTTCGCGCACTCGGCGGGCAATCAGCTGGGTGTACTGGGAGCCGAAATCCAGAATCAGGATGCGGTGAGCATGGATGTCTTGATGGAGCATGGGGCTTTCCTTCGGAAAGAGCTTGAAGCTGAAAGCTGGAAGCAGAAAATCTGAAGCCGGCGCAATGACGTCCGGCTTCAGCGTCAGGCCTCCAGCGCCTGAGACATTCTGGTATCAACCGACGCGGTAGTTCGGCGATTCCTTGGTGATCTGCACATCGTGCACATGGGACTCGCTCATGCCAGCGCTGGTGATACGTACGAACTGAGGCTTGGTACGCATTTCCAGTATATCGCTGCTGCCGGTATAGCCCATGGACGCCCGCAGGCCACCCATCAACTGGTGGATAATCGCAGCCAGCGAACCCTTGTAAGGCACACGCCCTTCGATACCTTCAGGTACCAGCTTCTCGGCACCGGCACTGGAGTCCTGGAAGTAGCGATCAGATGAACCCTGGGTTTGCGCCATGGCTCCCATAGAGCCCATACCGCGGTAAGCTTTGTAGGAACGGCCCTGGAACAGCTCAACTTCACCCGGCGCCTCTTCGGTACCGGCGAACATGGAACCCATCATTACTACCGACGCGCCCGCAGCGATCGCCTTGGCCAGATCACCGGAGAAGCGAATACCACCGTCGGCAATCACGGGCATGTCCATACCCTTGAGCGCCGTTGCCACATCGGCAATCGCCGATATCTGCGGCACGCCAACACCCGCCACAATACGGGTAGTACAGATGGAGCCGGGACCAATACCGACCTTGACCGCGTCAGCGCCGGCTTCAGCCAGTGCCAATGCCGCCTCAGCGGTCGCGATATTGCCGCCGACCACCTGAATACCCGGATAGTTTTCCTTGACCCAGCGCACCCGCTCAATCACACCGCGCGAATGACCATGCGCGGTATCGACTACCACCACATCGACACCGGCAGCGGCCAACGCAGCAATCCGCTCGGGTGTATCGGCACCTGTACCTACCGCAGCACCGACTAACAGGCGACCCTGGTCATCCTTGGTGGCATTCGGGTAAGCACGGGCTTTTTCGATATCCTTGACGGTCATCATGCCCTTGAGGCCGAAGTTGTCATCAACGATCAGCACTTTCTCGATCCGGTGGCGATGCAGCAACTCGCGCACCGCACCCGCACTGACGCCTTCCTTGACGGTAACCAGCTTCTCTTTGCTGGTCATGACTTCACGCACCTTGGCATTCATGCGGATTTCAAAACGCACATCACGCGCGGTCACGATACCGACCAGTTCGCCACCGGAAAGAACCGGCACGCCGGAAATATTGTTGACGCGGGTCAGCTCGACCAACTCGCCGACAGTCGCATCGGCATCGATAGTGATCGGATCCTTGACCACACCGGATTCAAACTTCTTCACCTTGCGAACTTCGGCAGCCTGCTGCTCGACGGTCATATTCTTGTGAATGATCCCCATGCCACCTTCCTGCGCCATGGCAATGGCCAGGCGGGCTTCGGTAACGGTGTCCATGGCGGCGGACAACAGGGGGATATTAAGTTCGATGCGCCGGGTGAGCCGGGACTTGAGGCTGACGTCCTTGGGCATGACCTCGGAATATCCGGGCACGAGCAGAACATCGTCAAAGGTAAGGGCTTCTTGGCTTACACGTAGCATAGCAGGGCTCCCGAGCGGGAAAATGGAAGCAGGGCATTATACCTATCACCGGCATCAGCCTCAATCGCTATCAACCCTGCAACGGAATTATTCTCTGAGAGAGCCAGGCAGGCTAAGATGGGCGCATGACTGATGACACCCTATTTAAACGCCTGACAGCCGAGCGCGACGTGCTCAGCGTTAGCCAGCTCAACGCCCGCGCCCGCAGCTTGCTGGAAGATGTCTTTCCACAAATATGGGTTGAAGGTGAGCTCTCCAATCTGGCCAAGCCTTCCTCCGGGCACCTGTATTTCAGCCTTAAGGACAGTAAAGCGCAGATCCGCTGCGCGTTTTTCCGCCAGCACGCCAGCCGCGTGCGCATGGACATGCGTGACGGCCTGCAGGTTCGGGTGCGCGGCCGCGTCAGCCTGTATGAAGGGCGTGGTGACTACCAACTGATTGTCGACAGCATGGAAAGCGCCGGCGATGGCGCGCTGCGCCAGGCCTTCGACGCGCTGAAAGCCAAGCTGGCCGATGAGGGTCTGTTCGCCACCCAACGCAAGCGCCCGCTACCAGCCCATCCCAAGCGCATAGGCGTGATCACCTCACCCAGCGGCGCGGCGGTGCGCGACATAATCAGCGTGTTTGGTCGCCGCGCGCCCTTTATCGAACTGGTCATCGTACCCACGCCCGTGCAAGGCCGTGAGGCAGCACCGCTGATCGTCAAAGCGCTGCAACAGGCTGACCGGGCCGGCTTTGACGCACTGATAGTGGCGCGCGGCGGCGGCTCACTGGAGGATCTGTGGCCGTTCAACGAGGAGATGGTCGCCCGGGCCTTGGCTGCGTGTCAGACCCCCACCATCAGCGCGGTCGGGCACGAGACCGACGTTTCGATCAGCGATTTCGTCGCCGACGTGCGCGCACCCACACCCTCCGCAGCGGCTGAGCTGCTCAGCCCTGACCAGCAGGCGATGCTGCAGCAGGTGGAGCGCGCCCACCGCCATCTGCATCAACGCATGCGCGAACGTCTGGCTCGCGAACAACTGCGTCTGGATAGCCTGCGCCGACGCCTGCGCCATCCAGGTGAACGTCTGGCGCAACAAGCCCAGCGGCTGGACGATTTCGAGTTGCGACTCAAGCGAGCGCTGCGCCAACAGCTGACGCTGCTGGGTCAACGCCATGAGCGCCTGTTGGCTCGCCTCCAAGCGCAGCACCCGGGCAAGCACCTCGCGCTGTTGCGTCAACGGCTGGACCAGTTCGACCAGCGATTACCTCGGGCCATGACGCTGAGCATGCAGCAACGGCGCCAACGGCTGGATAACCTGGGGCAGACCCTGCACCTGGTTAGCCCTTTGGCGACGCTGGGCCGCGGCTACAGTATTCTACTTGATCAACAGGGCCGCGCACTGCGCAGCCACGCCGACGCAAAACCCGGGCAACGCGTCGAAGCACGCCTGGCCGACGGCCGCCTTGCACTCAGGGTCGAGGATGACCTCGACCAACCCCACACCCTTCCGCTGCTGGATTGACCTTTAGATGAAATCCTTTCTTGCCTTGCTGATAATGGCCTGCCTGAGCCTGCCCGCGCATGCTGAAGGCTTTATTACTCGCTTGTTGAACAAACCCGTGCCCGGCGGCGTAGCTGTGGTCAAGCTACCAGAACAGGACAGCGCACCCCGCGTGCGTTACCAGGACCAGTCGGTACTGGTCATTCGCGAGGATGGCCAGCGCTGGATCGCGATAACCGGCATCCCGCTAACGGTAAAGCCAGGGACCGAACAGCTGGAGTTGGACAATGGCCAGAAGCTCGACTTCCAGGTCGGCAGCCGCGAGTACCCGGCCCAGCGCATCACCCTGAAGAATCAGCAGCACGTCACACCTGACCCCGCACACCTCAAGCGGATTCAGCGCGAACTGGACGAGCAAATCGCCGCCTATAAAACTTTCAGCCCCAGACAGCCGAGCAACCTGATGCTCGACCGCCCGGTTGACGGCCGTCTGTCCAGCGCCTTTGGCCTGCGGCGGATTTTTAACGGCGAGGAGCGCAACCCGCACTCGGGTCTGGATTTCGCCGCGCCCAGCGGCACTCCGATCAAATCGCCCGCCGAAGGCAAAGTGATACTGACGGGAGATTACTTCTTCAACGGTAAAACCGTGTTCGTCGATCATGGCCAGGGGCTGATCAGCATGTTCTGCCACCTGTCATCGATCGGCGTGAAGGTAGGTGATGAACTGGACCGGGGCGAAGTGTTGGGCAAGGTCGGCGCCACCGGTCGCGCCACCGGCCCCCACCTGCACTGGAACGTCAGCCTGAACAACGCCAGGGTCGACCCGGCCATCTTTATCGGCGCATACATGCATTAAGGTTTTATCTAAGGCCGGCTAGGCTAAGTCCGGTTAGGGTTTGGGACAGCCAACCCAGCCTCACCCCAAAGCCCGAAATAGCATGCAGCCTGTCAGGGTGGAGAAAGTGTTGATAACAGAGACGTTATCTCCAAGCCTCCAGGGATGGATTTACGGCGTCTTTCGGAACCCTGCCAGGCTGAGTGCGGCAATAACACCGCCAATCGGCTAACAGCAATCCGCGCAAAAAACCCTCAAATCGGCCCAATTCGGTCGACATACATGCCAAAGAACTCAATAATTCGCGACTAAATAGCGAATTTCTAATTAGCCTTGCAATAAAAAACCCAAACAACTAACTTTGCTGCAACAACACCCTATTTATAGCACCGACGCGCTCACAAGGCGCCGATCAGTACAGGATATTCAGCATGAGCATGCTCAAAGACCCATCCAGCAAATACAGAGCCTTTCAGCCGGTCGACATCCCCGACCGCACCTGGCCATCAAAGACCCTTACCGAGGTTCCGGTGTGGTGCAGCTCCGACCTGCGCGATGGCAACCAGTCGCTGATCGAACCCATGGATCCCGCACGCAAACTGCGCTTTTTCCAGACTCTGGTCAAAATCGGCGTCAAACAGATCGAAGTTGCCTTCCCATCGGCATCGCAAACCGACTTCGACTTTGTTCGCACGCTGATCGAAAAAGGCCACATCCCTGACGATGTCACCATTCAGGTGCTGACCCAGGCCCGCGCCGACCTGATCGCCCGTACTTTTGAATCGGTACGCGGCGCCAAGAAAGCCATCGTCCACGTTTATAACGCTACCGCCCCGAGCTTCCGGCGCATCGTCTTCAACCAGGACAAGAAAGGCGTGGTGGATATTGCCGTGAATGCCGCCAAGCTGATCAAGGAACATGCCGCCCAGCAGCCAGAAACGCAGTGGACCTTCCAGTACTCGCCAGAGATTTTCACCTCTACCGAACTGGATTTTGCCGTCGAAGTCTGCGACGCGGTACTGGATGTGTGGCAACCAACGCCAGACAACAAGGTCATTCTCAACCTGCCAGCCACGGTAGAAGTAGCTACCCCTAATCATTACGCCGATCAGATCGAATGGTTCGGCCGCCACATCAGCCGTCGCGACAATGTATTGATCAGCTTGCACACGCATAACGATCGCGGCACCGGCGTAGCAGCCACCGAGCTGGGACTGCTCGCCGGAGCGGATCGGGTCGAAGGTTGCCTGTTCGGAAACGGCGAACGCACCGGTAACGTGGACCTGGTGACTCTGGCCTTGAATCTGTACACCCAGGGCATCAACCCGCAACTGGACTTTTCCGATATCGATGCCGTGCGCAAGGTGGTCGAAGAGTGTAACCAGCTGCCGGTACACCCACGTCACCCCTATGTCGGGGATCTGGTCCACACCGCCTTCTCCGGCTCTCACCAGGACGCGATTCGCAAGGGCTTCACCCAGCAGAAAAGCGACACCCTCTGGGAGGTGCCTTACCTGCCGATTGACCCCGCGGATATCGGCCGCAGCTACGAGGCGGTGATTCGGGTCAATAGTCAGTCTGGCAAGGGCGGCATCGCCTACCTGTTGGAGCAGGAATACGGCATCAGCCTGCCGCGGCGCATGCAGATCGAGTTCAGCCAGGTAGTTCAGGGCGAAACCGACCGGCTGGGTCTGGAGATGAGCGCAAAACAGATCCACGATCTGCTTGAGCGTGAATATCTGCAAGCCAGCGATCCCTATACGCTGATTCGTCATCGGCTGCAGGAAGAGAATGGCACCAGTGCGGTGGATGTTGAGGTGCTGAATGAGGGCGAAACTCAGCATTGGCGCGGTCTTGGCAAAGGTCCGCTGGAAGCCTTGGTCGCCGGTTTGCCGGTCAAGGTGGAGATCATGGATTACCACGAACACGCCATCGGCTCAGGTAGCAATGCCAAGGCTGCGGCTTATATCGAAATCCGCCTGGACAATGGCCGACCCTTGCACGGCATCGGCATTGACGAGAACCTGACCACCGCCAGCTTCCGCGCGCTGTTCAGCGCCTTGAACCGAGCTCTACGTCAAGCCGACCAACAAGCCGCTTGATCCACCGCATAAGCGCAGGAAAGACACTCCGTCCTTCCTGCGCTAGTCCCTACTGCCATGCCCCTGCTCCCGCGACAATCCGATACATAACCGAGTTGCGAAAATGCACGTCGCACCCATAATGGCGCAGAATCCAGGATTTTTTTAAAACTGGCCCGTCCATTTAAGGAATTTGTCGATGTCTGACAACACATTGTTGAAGCCCATACGCCTGGGCACTCTGGATCTTCCCAACCGCGTCATCATGGCCCCGCTCACCCGCCAGCGCGCGCAGCAGCCAGGTAACATTCCGCACCAACTGAACGCCACCTACTACGCTCAACGCGCCAACGCCGGCCTGATTATCAGCGAAGCCACGCAGATCTGCGCCGAAGGCCAGGGCTATGCCTGGACACCGGGCGTACACAGTGCCGAGCAGATCGCCGGCTGGAAGCTGACCACCGATGCGGTGCACAAGGCGGGTGGGCGCATTTTCATGCAGCTATGGCACGTGGGACGCATCTCCCATACCTTGCTGCAGCCAAACGGCGCGGCCCCGGTAGCGCCCTCGGCGATCCAGGCCAAAGCCGAGTGCTATGTGCAGGAAGCCGATGGCAGCCACCATAAAGCACCCACGTCAATGCCCCGCGCACTGCCAACAGAAGAGCTGCCTGGCATCGTCGAGGCTTATGCCCAAGGCACTCGCAACGCCATGGAAGCGGGATTTGACGGCGTCGAAGTGCATGCTGCCAATGGCTATCTTCTGGACCAGTTTCTCTGTTCAGACAGCAATCAGCGCACAGATAACTATGGCGGCAGCGTCGAGAATCGCGTGCGACTGGTACTGGAAGTAGTTGACGCTGCTGTAAGCACAGTAGGCGACAGCGGCCGGGTGGGCATCCGCATCTCGCCGATGGGTACATTCAACGGTGTGGATGACGCGAACCCGCTAGAGACTTTCAGCCACCTGATCAAGGAGCTGAACAGCCGTCAGTTGGCATATCTGCACGTCAACAAGCCTGACTGGGTTGGCGGCACTTACGAGGGATTCGACGAGCTGCTTCAGGCCCTGCGTGAGCAATACACCGGACAATTGATTCTTTGCGGCGGAATGGATGCCAGCAGTGGAGCCGAAGCGATTGATTCCGGTCTGGCTGATGTGGTCGCCTTCGGCCGGCCCTACATTGCCAACCCGGATCTGGTGGCACGTATCCAAGCCGGGGCCGAGTGGAACAATATCAACCCAGCCACCCTCTACGGCGGAGCTGAAATCGGCTATACCGACTATCCGACCTTGAACGGCTGATACCGCTAAAGAAAAAGGCTGCCGTGAATGACACGACAGCCTTTTTTTGCGGCGTAACACCTCATAATCAGCGCTTGTCGCGGCGCTTCTTCTCGGCGGTCTTGTGGTGGCTCATCAACCGACGCTTCTTGTTGACCTGTCGATCGGTCAGCGTGTTCTTGCGATCCTCATAGGGATTCTCACCTGACTTGTACTCGACCCGGATCGGCGTGCCTGACAACTTCAGCACCTTGCGGAAGGTATTTTCCAGGTACCGCGTATAGGAGCCAGGAACCTTTTCCAGCTGATTGCCGTGCACGATGATGATCGGCGGGTTTGAACCACCCAGGTGCGCATAGCGCATCTTGATCCGACGGCCGTTGACCATAGGTGGCTGGTGCTCGCTGACGGCATCTTCGAGAATCTGCGTCATGCGGTTGGTCGGCACCTTGGTCATGGCGCTGGCGAACGCCTTGTCGACCGACTTGTAAAGCAGCCCAACACCGCTGCCATGCAATGCAGAAATAAAATGCAGATCGGCGAAATCAGCAAAGAACAGGCGACGCTTGAGCTCGATCTTGACGTAGTCCTTCTCGCGCTCGTCCATCCCGTCCCACTTGTTAACCGCGATCACCAGCGCCCGTCCAGCTTCCAGCGCGAAGCCCAGCAGGTGCAGATCCTGATCGACAATCCCGTCGCGGGCATCGACCACGAAGATCACCACGTTGGCATCCTGGATTGCTTGCAGGGTCTTGACCACCGAAAACTTTTCAACCGCCTCGAACACCTTGCCCCGACGCCGAACACCGGCGGTATCGATCAAGGTGTAGGGCTTCTCATGACGCTCGTAGGGAATATAGATACTGTCACGCGTGGTACCGGCCTGATCGAAGACGATGACGCGGTCTTCACCCAGCATGCGATTGACCAGCGTCGACTTGCCCACATTGGGACGACCGATGACCGCAATCTTGGTGCCGATGGCTTCAACGATGCGGCGACCCTGGGTATCCTCGCCCTCGACTGCCCGCTCGGCCATCAGCGCGGCAATACCGTGCTCACCCATGACCTGCTCAAGCATCGGATTGATGTTGCGGCCGTGAGAAGCAGCAATACCAATAGGCGCTCCCAAACCCAGCGCGGAGAACTCACCGAGTATCGAATCCGGATCCGAGCCGTCAATCTTGTTGGCGATCAGATAGGTATGCTTGTTGCGCTTGCGCAGATGCTCGGCAATCAGTTCATCGCCGCCGGTTCTGCCCGCTTGCGAATCGACCAGAAACAGCACCGCATCGGCTTCTTCGATCGCCTGTAATGACTGTCCGGCCATTTCCATGTCGATGCCGCTTTCTTCACCGGTGATACCGCCGGTGTCGACCAGAATATAGGGCTTGCCCTGCCATCTCGCCTCACCGTATTGCCGGTCACGGGTCAGGCCGGCCACGTCGGCCACAATCGCGTCACGACTTTTGGTCAGACGATTGAAAAGAGTGGATTTGCCGACGTTCGGCCGACCCACCAGGGCAATAACAGGAACCATGATCACTCCGCGCACGGATCACCGCGCAATAAACAAAAAGGCCGCTGCGCCAGATAAGTCGGGCAGCGGCCGAAACAGTATAGCGTTTTTACTTTATTCCAGCTTCAGGGCTACCAGATCGCCGCTGTTGCCGTATACATAGAGCGTATCGCCAATAACAATCGGTGCCGCCCGGACACCCTTGCTGTCTACTCGCTTGCGTGCGACCAGCCTGCCATCGGTTTGTGCGAGCAGGTGCACATAGCCTTCGAAGTCAGCCACCGCGACGAAGCTGCTGAAAGCGACTGGCGCCGTCAGATTACGCCGCAGCAAATCTTCGTTGGTCCACAAGGGCTCAGCGCGGTTGCGGTCGACGGCTTCAATCTTGCCATCGGCATGGGTCACATACAGGCTGCCAAAACCTTCGGCAATGCCGGCATGACTGGATGCCGGGTACTGCCATAACTGACTGCCGGTTTCGGCATTCAGCGCAGCCATGACGCCCTGGAAGCTCACGACATAGAGCACATCATCCTGAAGCAGCAAGTCGCCATCGATATCCACCATGCGCTCAAGTTCGGAGCGGCCCTGAGGCTGCGCCACAAGCTCTTCCCAGAGGGGCAAGCCGGTATCGGCAGCCAGAGCGACCACACGGCCACTGGCCAAGCCGGCATACACCCGGCGCAAATTGACAACAGGGGTGCTATGCCCGCGCACGGTCAGTACCGGCAAGCTGGATTCGTAGATCCAGCGTTGCTCGCCGGAACTGATGTCCAGCGCAGTCAGCTTGTCGTCCTGGGTTTGTACAACCACCACGTCGCCATTGGTTTGCGGCGGCGCCAGTACTTCACTGGACACCTGGGCGCGCCAGAGTTCTTCACCATCGGCTTCGGCGAGCACGATCACTTCGCCATCCAGAGTCCCGAGCATGACCCGGCCACCACCCGCGCCGACTGCGCCCGAGAGCCGTTCGTCCAGCTTGACCTGCCAGTTCACTTCACCGGTGTCGCGGTCCATCGAGACCACACGGCCTTTGGCGTCTGCGGCATACAGCGTCAACCCGTCGATAACCGGGCTGAGGTGGGTAAAGAGCTTGCCCTGGCCCACGCCAATATTACGCTCCCAGCTGCGTTCCAGCTCCTGCTCGGCGGTAAAGTCTTCCAACTCAGCGGGGGGCAACTCTTTCTTGCCGGAGCTACTGCAGCCAACTGCCAGTGCTGCGGCAAGGCCTATGGCAAGATATCGGAACTTCAGGTTCACTAGGCTTCCTCCGCCAGATCATCGAGCTTCAACTGTAATTGCGGACGATCACGTGGATCTTCGATCGCCTCCATGGCTGCTGTATAAGCCGCACGCGCTTCATCAACACGTCCCAGGCCCAACAACAGATCACCGCGAACTTCTTCACGCCCAGCCAGCAAGGCACCGTTCACTTCACCGGAAAAAAGCTCCAAACCTTCTTCAGCTCGCTCCTGGTCGGCCAACACACGGGCCAGGCGCTGACGGGCCACTTCCTGCAGCGTCTCGTCGCCGGCTTCATCGGCCACCTCGCGCAGAACCTCCTCGGCACCGCTCATGTCGCCAGCTTCCACTGCCATCTTGGCCTGCATCAGCCCGGCAAACTGGGCGTAGCGGGTACCGGCATACTCGCTGCGAATCTGCTCGGCCAGTTCGGCACTGCGGGCTCGCGCCTCTTCGCCTTCGCCCGCCATAACCGTTTCCAGCATGTTCTGATACAAGGCCGAGGCATTGGCAGCCTTGGTATCTTGATAATTGGTCCAACCCTGCCAGCCGAATACCCCGGCCAGAGCGATAACCACACCGGTAAGCAGCGGGATACCGTGGCGGTTCCAGAGCTCCTTGATCTTCTCTACCTGTTCTTCTTCTGTCTGGTAACTCACCCTTGTCTCCTTACCTGCGCAAAACGGTACTGGACCGCTTACAACAATTGTTTTAGACGTGCCGGCACATCTTGCCAGGCTATATTTTCCTGCTCACCTTCCACGCGCAACGGCTTTATACCCACCCGCTGAGCGGCAATTTCATCTTCGCCGAGGATCAACGCGAACAACGCGCCTGACTTATCGGCTTTCTTGAACTGGCTCTTGAAGCTACCACCACCGCAGTGCACCACCAGCCGCATGCCGGGTAACGCATCACGCAGTTGTTCCGCCAAGCGGAAGCCGGCCTTGTCAGCCCCGGCGCCCAGGGTCACGAGATAGACATCAACCTGTCTGGCCAGTTCAGCGGGCACTTTATCCAGCGTCTGGATCAACAACAGCAAGCGCTCGATGCCCATCGCGAACCCGACTGCCGGGGCCGGCTTGCCGCCCAATTGCTCAACCAGACCGTCATAACGCCCGCCAGCACATACCGTGCCCTGCGACCCCAACTGATCAGTCACCCATTCGAACACTGTCAGGCCGTAGTAGTCCAGCCCGCGCACCAGCCGCGGATTGATCTCATAGGGTAAGCCGGCCGCATCCAGCAACGCGCACAGGCCCGCAAAATGCTCGCGGGCCTCATCATTCAGATAGTCGGCCAGCTTTGGCGCGTCGCTCAACAGCGCCTGGGTAGTCTGATTCTTGCTGTCGAGCACGCGCAGCGGGTTGGTTTCCAACCGGCGCTGGCTATCCTCGTCCAACTGGTCATAGCGCTCGCGCAGATAGCTGACCAGCGCCTCCCGATAGCGAGCACGGTCGGCACTACTACCCAGGCTGTTGAGCTGAAGACTGACAACATCTTGCAGGCCCAGCAGTTTCCACAGCCGCCAACTGAGTAAAATCAACTCGGCGTCTATATCCGGCCCACTCAGATTGAAGGTTTCAACGCCGATCTGGTTGAACTGGCGATAACGCCCTTTCTGCGGCCGCTCGTGACGGAACATCGGGCCGTTGTACCAGACCTTGTGGCTCACGCCACCGCCCAGCAGACCGTGCTCGAGCATCGCTCGCACACAGCCAGCGGTGCCTTCAGGCCGCAGTGTCAGGGAGTCGCCGTTGCGGTCGTCAAAGGTGTACATCTCTTTTTCGACGATATCCGTCACTTCACCGATGGTGCGTTTGAACAGCTCAGTCGACTCGACAATCGGCAAGCGGATTTGCTGATAACCGTAGCTGCCCAGTAACTGCGCTACGCTGCGCTCGAAATACTGCCAAAGGGCGGTGTCGGCGGGCAGTATGTCATTCATGCCGCGCACGGCTTGCAAGTTCTTCAAAGCGTCTTTCCTTTATCAACCACGGGCGATGGTATTGGCTTCCAGCGCCTGCTTGGCAGCAATCTTGTCACGAATCATTTTTTCCAGCGTATCGACCAAGTGGGCATTGTCCACTTTCTGGTCCGGGACGCCACCGACATAGAGCAAATTATTTGGCGAACCGCCGGTCAGGCCGATATCGGCCTCTTTGGCTTCGCCGGGGCCGTTGACCACACAGCCGATGACCGCTACATCCAGGGGCACGACCACATCTTCCAGGCGCGCCTCGAGTTCGTTCATGGTCTTGATCACGTCGAAGTTCTGCCGTGAGCAACTGGGGCAAGCAATGAAATTGATGCCCCGCGAACGCAAGTGCAGCGACTTGAGCAGATCGAAACCCACCTTGATCTCTTCCACCGGGTCTGCCGCCAGTGAAATGCGAATGGTGTCGCCAATGCCTTCAGCCAGCAACATGCCCAGACCAACTGCGGACTTGACCGTACCCGAACGCAGCGCACCGGCTTCGGTAATACCCAGATGCAGCGGCTGCTCGATCTGCGCCGCCAGCAGCCGGTAAGCCCCTACGGCCATGAACACGTCGGAGGCTTTGACGCTGACCTTGAAGTCCTGGAAGTCCAGTTTATCCAGATAATCCACATGCCGTAGCGCCGAATCTACCAGCGCCTGGGGGGTGGGCTCTCCGTATTTTTTCTGCAGATCTTTTTCCAGCGACCCGGCGTTCACACCAATACGGATCGGGATGCCATTATGCCGCGCGGCATCCACTACCGCGCGCACACGGTCTTCACGGCCAATATTGCCGGGGTTGATGCGCAGGCAATCAACCCCCAGATCAGCCACCCGCAGGGCAATCTTGTAGTCAAAATGGATGTCCGCCACCAGCGGCAGGGTCACGAGCTTGCGGATCTCGCCGAAAGCCTCGGCAGCCTCCATGCTGGGTACCGACACCCGTACGATGTCCGCGCCTACCGCCTGCAGCTGGTTGATCTGTCCGACAGTGGCAGCCACGTCGCAGGTTTCGGTATTGGTCATGCTCTGCACGGAGATCGGCGCATCGCCGCCTACCAGCACCGAGCCGACGCGAATCTGCCGGGAAATACGCCGCTTGATGGGAGATTCCTGATGCATGCTGATTTACCCCTTACTGGCCCAGACGCAGCCGGACCACGCCCGACTGGCTGTAGGACTGCATATTCACCGGTTCACCCCGGAAAACAATTTGCGCGACCGTTTCCACGGCGCCGATGACCACATCTACCGGACCATCATGATCGATATTCAACGCCTGCCCCGCCTGCATCAGGCTGCTGTGCAACACCTGACCACCCACCGCCGTTACCTGCAACCAGCAGTTACCGGTAAAGCGCATCTGCAAAGCGCCTGTGGCTGTTTCAGTATCAGCCGCGGATGCCGCGACTGGCTCGCTGGCCTCCGTAACAGCCGGCTCGGAAGCCGGCGCCACGGGCTGTTCGCCCTCGGTGCCCTGAGGCACCTGCTCGGCCGGCGTTTCAGCGCCACTCAGTTCATCTTCCAACGGCGCATCTAGTGGTGCTTGGTCATTATTCGCAGTCGCTTCAGCCTGCAATTGCATGTCTTCTTCCATGCTGACCGGCAGAGCCAGCGCATCAACTTCTACCTCGTCAATCAACGGCTCGGCGCCGGTCACTTCTTCTGCTGGAGTCTGCACCGGCCGGCTGTCATACCACCACACCAGCACCGAGGCGAGAATGATCAACGCGATAATCACCGATGACCAGGTGACCAGCATGTGCCCGGTTTTGCCCGGCGGGGTCAGCTTGTCGATACCACTGACGCTCCGCTCACGCACCACTACACCCACGTAGCTGTCGTACTCAAGCACCAGACGATTGGGGTCCAGGCCCAGCATGCTCGCATAGCTGCGCACGTAGCCGCGGGCAAAGGTATCGCCCGGCAACTGATCAAACCGACCTGCCTCCAGATGCAGCAGGATCTTTTCCGGCAAACGCAGAGTGGCCGCCGCCGCCGCAGTGCTCAGACCTTGTTTCTCACGCTGGTCACGCAGTGTGGCGCCGGGATTCTGTTTGCTCTGCTCGGGGAGCAGTTCCACCAAGGTGTCACGCTCTTCTATAGTCATAACTATTCTGAAGCCTCGAGAGCCTGCGCTTGCGCACTGGCCGGGTAAAGTCGACGTAATTGCAGGGCATAACTGGCTGCACGATTGTGATCTTCAAAGCGCCGAGCCAAGCGCACGCCCAGCCACAGGCTTTCGGCATCCTGCCCGGAATATTCGGTAAAGTTCCGATAATACTCCCAGGCCGGCACATAGTTCTGCGCGGTAAATTCGATCTTGGCCATTTCCAGCAAGGCCAGCGGCTGACGACTGTTCAGCCGGAGCGCGCGCTCAAAGCTGCTCTTGGCCTCCTCTACCTGCCCCATACGAGCATAGGTAAGGCCCAAGTTTTCAAACACCCGTGAGCGTTCGCCGTAGAAGTTATCCTGCGCCGCTTTCTGGAATGCCTCCAGCGCTTCCGGGTAGCGTTCCTGATTGAGCAAAAACACACCATAGTTGTTCAGAATCCGCGGGTTGTTCGGATCGCTGGCTTGCGCAGCTCGAAAGTGCTTGTCGGCCGATTCATATTCGCCTTCGCGCTGAAATACCATTGCCAGGGCAATGTTGGCCGACGCAGAACCCGGATCAATCTTTAATGCTTCGCTTAACGGCGCCTTGGCGCTCTCGGTTTCACCTTGCTGCAGGTAACCCAAACCCAACTGGATATAAGCGTCTCTGGCGGCGTCCGGATCCTTAGCGCGCTGCGGCTGGTCCGATGTAGTAACACAGCCACTCAGCACCAGGCCGAGCAAAAGTGTCACTGCCAGATTGGTTCTTCTCATCACAATCGATCCCCGTTTGGATACTTATCGTTCTGAAACAGATGGCTGCACTGTGACAGGTTCGTCAGCGCTCAGCTCTCGTAGGGCGATATAACGCTCGCTGCGGCGAGTGCGGTCCATGACCTGGCCGACCAACTGGCCGCAAGCGGCATCGATGTCTTCCCCGCGAGTGGTGCGCACGGTCACCTGATAGCCCGCCTTGTGCAGCATGTCCTGGAAGCGGCGGATACTGTTGTTACTGGGCCGCTCGTAGCCCGAATGCGGAAAGGGGTTAAACGGAATCAGGTTGATCTTGCACGGCGTATTGCGCAGTAGCTCGATCATCTCGTTGGCCTGCTCAGGCTGATCATTGACGTCCTTGAGCATGGTGTACTCGATCGTCAACACCCGCTTGTCACCCAAACGCGCGATATAGCGATTGCAGGCAGGCAGCAGGACTTCCAGCGGGTACTTCTTGTTGATCGGCACCAACTGATTGCGCAGCTCGTTATTCGGCGCATGCAGCGACAGGGCCAAAGCCACGTCGGTGATTTCGCCGAGCTTTTCGATCATCGGCACCACGCCAGAGGTCGACAGCGTGACCTTGCGCTTGGAGATCCCATAGCCCAGGTCGTCCATCATCAACAGCATGGAATCCACGACGTTATCGAAATTCAACAGCGGCTCACCCATACCCATCATTACCACGTTGGTAATGGCACGGTCGGACTTGGCTGGGATAGTGCCAAAAGACTTGTTGGCGACCCAGACCTGGCCAATGATTTCGGCTACGGTCAGATCGCTATTGAAACCTTGTTTGCCGGTAGAGCAGAAACTGCAATCCAGCGCGCAGCCAGCCTGAGAGGATACGCACAGCGTACCGCGGCCATTCTGCGGAATATAAACCGTTTCTACACAACTGCCAGAGGCAACACGTATCACCCACTTGCGGGTGCCATCCTTGGAAATATCTTCACTGACCACTTCCGGCGGCCGAATCTCGGCACAGGCGTCGAGCTTTTCGCGCAACACCTTGCCGACATTGGTCATATCTTCAAAGCGGTCGACACCAAAGTGATGGATCCATTTCATGACCTGTCCGGCACGGAAGCGCTTTTCTCCAAGGCTTTCGAAGAAGGCTTCCATTTTCGGCTGTGTCAGTCCCAGCAGATTGATCTTGCCGGTTGCATTGGTCATGGCGGTCACATCACTTGGTTGGTGGCGAGAAACAGATCAGGCGCGGGGGCACAGCTCGGTTTCAGCAAAGAAGTAGGCCACTTCGCGGGCAGCGGAAGTGGTGGAGTCTGAACCGTGTACTGCGTTGGCGTCGATGGATTCAGCGAAATCGGCGCGGATAGTACCGGCTTCAGCTTCCTTGGGGTTGGTAGCGCCCATCAGCTCACGGTTTTTCAATACAGCGCCTTCGCCTTCCAGCACCTGCACAACAACCGGACCGGAAGTCATGAAGCTGACCAGATCCTTGAAGAAAGGACGTGCGCTGTGCTCGGCGTAGAAGCCTTCAGCGTCGGACTGGGACAGCTGAACCATTTTCGCAGCGATGACGCTCAGACCAGCTTTCTCGAAACGGCCGATAATTTGGCCGACAACGTTCTTGGCAACGGCGTCAGGCTTGATGATGGACAGAGTACGTTCTACAGCCATAAAAAACTCTCCAGAAAAATCAGGGGGTGGATTCAGGGTTTAAAAAGGAATTGTTAACCTGCGGATTATACGCAGGTTAGTTGCAAATACATAACAGGCTACGGAAAAGCCTGGTCCAGGGCATCCGCGCCCGGGTTCAGGCCGCCTGACGCAGACGGGTAACCACCTGGCACAGCATGGTCGCTGCCTGATCAATGTCGTCCTGGGTGCTGAAGCGACCCAACGACAACCTCAGCGAACTGTGCGCCAACGGATCCGGGACGCCCATCGCGCGCAATACGAAGGAAGGCTCTACCGAAGCAGAATTGCAGGCGGAACCGGAAGACAACGCCAGATCCTTGAGCGCCAACAGTAGCAGCTCGCCATCCACCCCGGCGAACGCCAGATTAAGATTGTGCGGGACACGTTGCTCGGCGCTACCGTTGAGACTGACATCCGGCAGCTCCGCCAGCCCCGCCAGAAGCCGATCACGCAACTGCGCAATGCGCTGATTGTCTGCCTCCATCAATTGCGCGGCCAGCGCAAAGGATTCACCCATACCGACAATCTGGTGCGTCGCCAGCGTACCCGAACGCATGCCGCGCTCATGCCCACCGCCGTGAATCAGCGCTTCTAGCTTGAGCTGCGGGTCGCGACGCACAAAGAGTGCCCCGATACCCTTGGGGCCGTAGGTCTTGTGCGCACAGAACGACATCAGATCCACCGGCAGGTTGCGCAGGTCGATCGGCAACTTGCCGGTCGATTGCGCTGCGTCTACATGCATCAGAGCGCCGCCGGCATGTGCCACCGCGCCCAGCGCAGCAATATCGTTGATGGTGCCAACTTCATTGTTGACGTGCATCAGCGACACCAGCACGGTGTCTTCACGCAGCGCAGCGCGCAGTTGCTCAGGCGTGATCAGACCGTCAGCACCGGGTTTCAGATAGGTCACCTCGAAGCCTTCGCGCTCCAGCTGATGGCAGCTATCGAGTACCGCTTTGTGTTCAATTTGCGAGGTAATGATGTGCCGGCCACGGGCAGCCCGCGCATGGGCAACACCCTTGATCGCCAGGTTGTCCGACTCGGTCGCGCCGGAGGTCCAGATGATCTCGCGCGGATCGGCGCCGACCAGATCAGCTACCTGGCGGCGGGCATTCTCAACCGCTTCCTCTGCCCGCCAACCGTATACGTGGGAACGTGACGCCGGGTTGGCAAAATTACCGTCCAGCGTCAGACAGGCGACCATCTTCTCCGCGACCTTGGGGTCGACCGGTGTAGTGGCGGCGTAATCCAGATATATCGGCTGCATCATGGCAAATACCTCAGCGTCCGGCGCCCTGATCGGCGTCCGTGGATTCGGCCGGGGTTTTGGTGGCCGCCACATCGGTCTTGAGCAATTCGAAATCGTCCGCATCCAGCGCTGGCAAATCCTTGGCGCAATAATCGCTGCCCAATTCACTCAACGCGCTGCACATACCCTCAAGCCGGCCATCCACCGCATGCAGATGATCGAGCATCTGGCCAATCGCGCGGGCGACCGGGTCCGGCATATCCCGGGTCACACCGTATGCATCAAAGCCAAGCTTCTCGGCCATCGCCTGACGCTTGGCACATTGATCATCCGCAGAGCGATCGGCCTCCTTGAGAATAATGCGCCCCGGGATACCCACCGCAGTAGCACCAGGCGGCACCGCCTTGGTGACCACCGCGTTGGAGCCAATCTTGGCCCCGGCGCCTACGATAAAAGGCCCAAGCACCTTGGCCCCAGCACCCACCACGACGCCATCTTCCAGAGTCGGATGGCGCTTACCCTTATCCCAACTGGTGCCACCCAGGGTCACGCCCTGATACAACGTCACATCATCGCCTATCTCAGCCGTTTCGCCGATGACCACGCCCATGCCGTGATCGATAAAGAATCGCCGCCCCAGACGTGCTCCCGGGTGAATTTCGATACCCGTAGCCCAGCGCGCGAAATTCGACACCATACGCGCTACCAGCCGGGCATTGCGCTGCCATAACCAGTGTGCCAGACGATGCAGCCAGATCGCGTGCAGCCCCGGATAGCAGAACAGCACTTCCAGCGTCGAGCGCGCAGCCGGGTCCCGGTGAAATACGCTGGCGATATCTTCCTTCATGCGCTTGATCATGCTTAACGTCTCCGCTCACCGGCTGATTTCATACCGATGGCTTTCTGGGTTTGGGTCAGGATACCGCGCAGGATATTCATTTCCATACGGTTGATGCCCATGCGCCCGTAAAGGCGACGCAACCGCGGCATCAGGTGTCTTGGTTGTTGAGGGTCAAGGAAGTCGATTTCAACCAGCACCTGCTGCAAATGTACAAAATACTGTTCCATCTCATCGCCGGTGACAGGCATTTCGTTCTGGCTATTGGCCGTTTCGACCTTTTGCTTGCTGGTTGGCTGACCCTGGCGTTGCAAGCTCTGCATGCGCAGCTCATAGCTGAGCACCTGCACCGCCGCGCCAAGGTTCAGTGAACTGAAATCCGGATTGGACGGGATATGCACGTGAAACTGGCAGCGCTGCAACTCCTCGCTGGTCAGGCCGGCGTCTTCGCGACCAAATACCAGGGCCACCTGGCAATCAGGCAACTCAGCGAGCTGGTCGAGCACCTTGTCGGCGGCTTCGCGTGGATCGACCACCGGCCAGGGTATGCGCCGGTCTCGCGCGCTGGTACCCAATACCAGCACGCAGTCAGCCAACGCCTCTTCCAGCGTGGCGACCACTCGAGCATTCTGCAAAATATCATCAGCGCCGGCAGCCCGGGCACTGGCCTGCTGGTCAGGGAAACGTCGCGGATCAACCAGTACCAACTGGCTGACACCCATATTTTTCATGGCCCGCGCTGCGCCACCGATATTACCGGGATGACTGGTATTGACCAGAACCACACGTACATTGTCGAGCACAGAAGACTCCCAAAACAGCGCTGCCCTGAGGCGAGGAACCCAACATCTTACAAAAGCCAAGAAGCAAAGACCATGATGCATTCATGTTCGCCGGCTTATCTGCTACAATTTCCGGCTTTTCACAATCCCCCAAGCAGAGACACCCGTATGCAGCCCATGTTGAACATCGCCCTGCGCGCCGCCCGCGCCGCTGGAGAACTGATCTATCGCTCCGTGGAGCGGCTTGACGTTCTGACCGTCAACGAAAAGGAAGCCAACGATTATGTCAGCGAAGTGGATCGTGCTGCAGAGCAAACCATCATTGCGCAGCTGCGCAAGGCCTTCCCTGATCACGGCATCCACGCCGAGGAATCAGGCTTTCAACCTGGCCAGGGCGAAGGTGCAGACATTGTCTGGATTATCGACCCGCTGGATGGCACCACCAACTTTCTGCGCGGCGTGCCGCACTACGCCGTCAGCATTGCCTGCCGCATTAAAGGCAAAATCGAGCACGCCGTGGTGCTCGACCCGGTCCGTCAGGAAGAATTTACCGCCAGCCGTGGTCGCGGCGCCGCACTGAACGGCAAGCGCCTGCGCGTCAGCTCGCGCAAAACGCTGGATGGCGCGCTGCTGGGTACCGGGTTTCCGTTCCGGGCTGACCAGGTGGAGTCGCTGGACAACTACATGGGCATGTTCAAGAGCCTGGTCGGCCAGACTGCGGGCATCCGCCGTTGTGGTGCAGCCAGTCTGGATCTGGCCTACGTGGCGGCTGGCCGTTACGACGCATTCTGGGAATTCGGCCTGGCCGAATGGGATATGGCCGCAGGTAGCCTGTTGATTCAGGAAGCAGGCGGGCTGGTCAGCGACTTCACCGGCGGCCACCACTTCCTCGACAAGGGCCATCTGGTCGCTGGCAACCCCAAGTGCTTCAAAGCCGTACTGACCGCGATCCAGCCGCACCTGACACCGGTCATGAAGCGCTAACGCGCTTCAGAGCTACAAGCTACAAGCTACAAGCTACAAGCTACAAACTACAAGCTACAAGCTACAAGCTACAAGCTACAAGCAGTTATGATCAGGCCCGCATGCTTGCCAATGCGGGCCTTTTTATTGCTCACAAAAAAGCCCGCACTGGAGTCAGTACGGGCTATTGGTTTTGAACGCTCTTGCCGCTTGAGGCTTGAAGCTTGAAGCGGTAGCTAACCCCTAGGGCCGATCGTCCACCGCCTCTTCGATCTGCGGCGGAATCAGATCTTCGCGGGTCAGGTTCATGGTCATCAACAGACCGTTGGAGACGTAGATCGAAGAATAAGTACCCACCCCGACACCAACAATCAGCGCCAGCGCGAAGCCCTGAATGTTCTCGCCGCCGAAGAAATACAGCGCCAACAGTACCAGCAGTGTAGAGGCGGAGGTGGCCAGAGTCCGTGCCAGTGTCTGCGTGGTAGATACGTTGATGATCTCTTCCAGGTCAGCCTTGCGCATCATCCGCAGATTCTCTCGCACCCGGTCGAATACCACGATGGTGTCGTTCAACGAATAACCGATCACCGCTAACAACGCGGCCAGCACCGTGAGATCGAAGGACAGCCCCAGGATAGAGAAAAAGCCCAGTGTGAAGATCACGTCATGCACCAGCGCAACAATGGCGCCGACCGCAAACTTCATCTGAAAGCGCAGGGAAACGTAGAGCAGAATACCGGCCATAGCCAGCAACATGCCCAGCCCCCCCTTGTCGCGCAGCTCTTCGCCTACCTGTGGGCCGATAAACTCGACCCTTTTGATGCTGACGTCGCTACCGTCTTCGTTCTGTATCAGCCGTGCAATCTGACTACCCAGATCCGGATCATCACTGGCCAGACGAATCAGCACATCAGTCGAAGCACCAAAGTTCTGCACGATGGCGTCATCCCAGCCCTCTTCACGAAGGGTGGCGCGAATAGCTTCCAGATCGGCCGGGCTGGTGTAGTTCAATTCGACCAGCGCCCCGCCAGTGAAATCCAGACCCAGATTCAGCTGCTTGATGGCAAGACTGGCGATTGAGCCAATCATCAGTACAACAGCGACGGCAAAGAAGAACTTGCGCAGCGCCATGAAGTTAATAGTTTTATCGGTAATCATGATGCGCTCCTCACAGCCACAGCTTCTTGATGTCACGTCCGCCGGTGGTCAGGTTGACCATTGCGCGGGTGACCATGATCGCGCTGAACATGGATGTGATGATGCCCAGTGAAAGGGTCACGGCAAAACCTTTGATTGGGCCGGTGCCCATGGCAAACAGGATCACACCCACCAGCAGCGTGGTCAGGTTGCCGTCCACAATGGCCGAAAACGCCTTGTCATAGCCTTCGTGTATCGCCCGTTGTGCGGAGGCGCCAGAGGCCATTTCCTCCTTGATCCGGGAGAAGATCAGCACGTTGGCATCCACCGCCATACCCAGGGTCAAGACGATACCGGCAATACCCGGCAGGGTCAGGGTTGCGCCGAGCAGAGACATCAGCGCCAGCAGCAATACCAGGTTGAAACTCAGGGCGATGCCGGCATAGACGCCGAAACCCTTGTACAGCACGACCATGAACACCAGCACCAGGAGGAAACCTACCTGAGTAGCGGTGATGCCCTTGGCGATGTTCTCTGCGCCCAGGCTTGGCCCAATGGTCCGCTCTTCAACGAAATACATTGGCGCGGCCAAACCACCGGCACGCAGCAGCAAGGCCAATTCTGAAGCTTCACCCGGCGAATCCAGGCCGGTAATCCGGAACTGGTTACCCAGCGTGCTTTGAATGGTCGCCAGGCTGATGATGGCTTTCTCTTCGACGAAGGCCGGAACTTCCACCCTCTGCATTTCGCCATCAACTTCCTGCATAACCTCGCGGGCAATCTGACGCTGCTCGATAAAGATCACTGCCATGCCACGTCCGATGTTATCGCGGGTGGCCCGAGTCATAAGGTCACCACCGTGCCCGTCCAGACCGATATTGACCTGAGGGCGACCGTTTTCATCGAAATTCGACTGGGCGTCAGTCACCTGATCGCCAGTGAGGATAATGCTGCGCTCGACATCCGCAGGTGGGCGCGCGCCGCCTCGGAACTCGAATGATTCCACTGTCGCGCGGGGCGCATTCGGCTCGGCCGCCAGGCGGAACTCAAGGTTCGCCGTCTTGCCCAGGATCCGCTTGGCCTCGGCGGTGTCTTGCACGCCCGGCAGCTCAACTACAATCCGGTTGGCGCCTTGACGCTGTACCAGCGGCTCGGCCACACCCAACTCGTTTACCCGGTTACGCACTGTCGTCAGGTTCTGGCTGATGGCGTATTCGCGAATCTCTGCGAGCTCGGCATCGGTCAGGGTCAAACGCAGCACTTCCAGTTCATCACGCGTGGTGGTGCTCATCTGGAACTGATTATATTCAGCGGAAATCAAGCGTTGAGCGTCATCCAGCTGTTCCGCATCGGTAAAACCGAACTGCAGTACATTGCGCTGATTCGGCATGCTGCGATAGCGCACCCGCTCGCCGCGCAGTAAGTTGCGCAGTTCGCTTTCATACACATTGACCCGCGCCTCGACGGCTTTGTCCATGTCCACTTCCAGCAGGAAGTGCACACCACCGGAAAGATCCAGACCCAGCTTCATTGGACCGGCACCGATATTCATCAACCACTCAGGAGTGGTCGGCGCCAGGTTCTGCGCGACGACAAACTCCTGACCCAGTGCGTCCCGAACCACGTCCTGAGCGCCGAGCTGATCCGAACGATTAATCAGCCGAACCAGACCGGAGCGACCCTGGTCGCCAAGATCCGTGCCTTTGGTGGCAATGTCTGCCTCAGCTAGCGCCGCTTCGATACGGTCCAGATCCTGCTGACCGATGGTTTGAGTAGAGCTGGCGCCGGAGATCTGGATGGCCGGATCATCCGGATACAAATTAGGCATCGCATAGATCAGGCCCAGCACCAGCACGGCCACAATCAGCAGGTATTTCCAGAGGGGATAGCGGTTGAGCATATCAAAGACCGATAACAACCCGGGCGCCTGAAGGCGCCCGGATAAAGTGAGAAGTAAGGATCAAATGGCTTTCAAAGTACCCTTGGGCAATGCTGCCACAACGGAACCTTTCTGGAACTTCAGTTCCTGACCGTCGCCCACTTCCAGCACGATGAACTCGTCAGTGACTTTCTTGACCTTGCCGAGAATCCCGCCACCGGTCACAACTTCATCACCAACTGTCAGGCCGCCGAGCAGGTTTTTGTGCTCTTTGGCGCGTTTGGCCTGGGGACGCCAGATCATCAGATAGAAGATAACCAGGAAACCGACCAGGAAAATCCACTCAAAACCACCACCCATGGGTGCAGCACCTTCGGCAGTCTGGGCCATGGCAGCAGGGATGAAAAAGCTCATGTAATACTCCTAATGATGAGAAACGGCGAAGACGGGTAAATGGGGCTTTCCGAGCGCACGTCAAACCTCCAGTTCAGGTACAGGGAGGCCGATGCGGGCGTAGAAGTCATCCACAAAGGCGCTCAATGTACCTGTTTGAATGGCACCGCGCAAACCAGCCATAACCCGCTGATAGTAGCGAAGGTTATGGATGGTATTGAGCATACTGCCGAGCATCTCGTCGCATTTATCCAGATGATGCAGGTAAGCCCGGGAAAAATTCAGACAGGTGTAACAATCACAGGTCGGATCCAGCGTGCTGGTGTCATGCCGATGGACGGCGTTACGGATCTTGATCACGCCACTATCGACGAACAGGTAACCGTTGCGGGCATTGCGCGTGGGCATAACACAATCGAACATATCGACACCGCGACGAACCCCTTCCACCAGATCCTGCGGTTTGCCCACGCCCATCAGGTAGCGCGGCTTATCCGCGGGCATGTGCCCGGGCAAATAATCCAGCACCTTGATCATTTCTTCTTTCGGCTCGCCCACCGACAGCCCACCAATCGCCAACCCGTCGAAGCCGATTTCATTCAGCCCTTCAAGCGAGCGCAGTCGCAGGTTTTCATGCATACCGCCCTGCACGATACCGAACAGCGCCGAGGGATTATCGCCATGCGCGTCCTTGGAGCGCTTGGCCCACCGCAGGGACAGCTCCATAGACTTGCGCGCGGTATCTTCGTCGGCCGGGTAAGGCGTACATTCATCGAAGATCATCACGATGTCCGAGCCCAGATCCCGCTGCACCTGCATCGATTCTTCCGGGCCCATGAATACCTTGGCGCCATCCACCGGCGAGGAGAAATACACGCCCTCCTCCTTGATCTTGCGCATCGCGCCCAGACTGAACACCTGGAAACCACCGGAGTCAGTGAGTATCGGCCCTTGCCATTGCATGAAGTCATGCAGGTCGCCGTGAGCCTTGATCACTTCCGTGCCGGGCCGCAGCCACAGGTGAAAAGTGTTGCCCAGCACGATCTGCGCGCCGATGGCTTCTACATCCCGCGGCAACATGCCCTTTACCGTGCCGTAGGTGCCCACTGGCATAAAGGCCGGGGTTTCCACCACGCCGCGCGGAAAGGTCAGCCGACCGCGACGGGCCTTGCCGTCAGTGGCCAGCAGTTCGAAACTCATGTGACTCATGCTGCATCCTCGGGGCCGGCCGCAGCCGGATTGCGGGTGATGAACATCGCATCACCGTAACTGAAAAAGCGGTATTCATTGTCGACCGCGGCGCGGTAGGCAGCCATGGTTTCGGCATAACCGGCAAAGGCAGAGACCAGCATCAATAACGTGGACTCCGGGAGGTGAAAATTGGTTACCAGTGCATCGACCACATGAAAGGGCCGCCCAGGATAGATGAAGATATTGGTATCGCCGGCAAAAGGCTCGATTTCACCCGAGCGTGCGGCTGTCTCCAGCGAGCGTACGCTGGTAGTACCCACAGCCACTACTCTGCCGCCACGTGCCTTGCAGGCGCGCACCGCGTCGACCACGGATTGACCGACCTCCAGCCACTCGCTGTGCATGTGATGATCTTCAATACGCTCGACCCGCACCGGCTGAAAAGTGCCAGCGCCAACGTGCAAAGTGACCTGCGCGGTCTCCACGCCCTGATCGGCAATCGCCTGCAGTAACGCCTGATCAAAATGTAACCCCGCCGTGGGCGCAGCTACCGCACCGGCTCGGGCGGCATAAACAGTCTGATAACGCTCACGGTCGGACGCCTCGTCGGCGCGATCGATATAGGGCGGCAGCGGCATATGGCCGATGCGTTCCAGTAACGGCAGCACGTCCTCGGCGAACTCCAGCTCAAACAGCGCGTCGTGACGCGCCAGCATGGTCGCCAGCGTGCCGTCGTCCAGGACAATCCGGCTACCGGGTTTGGGCGATTTGCTGCTACGCACATGCGCCAGTACACGGCGGCCATCCAGTACGCGTTCGACCAGAATCTCCAACTGCCCGCCGCTTTCCTTGCGCCCGAACAACCGCGCGGGGATGACCCGAGTGTTGTTGAACACCATCAGATCGCCCGGCCGCAGATAATCCAGCAGATCGGCAAAGTGCCGGTGCTCAAGCGAGCCGCTGGGGCCATCCAGGCACAACAGCCGGCTGGCCCGGCGCTCGGCCAGGGGATGACGGGCAATCAGCCGGTCGGGTAATTCAAACTGGAAATCACTGACACGCATGCAGGCGGCGGTTCCGGAAGGTAAAAAGGTGGCATATGGTAGCGGAAATGCGCGGGTCGAGCCAAAGAAAGCGCTCTTATTCACTCAGCAGCATTGACCGAACAGCCTGGGGATTCGTATACTCCGCGCCGTCTGTTGGAAAGCACAGGCCTCGATGGCGGAATTGGTAGACGCGGCGGATTCAAAATCCGTTTCTGGTGACAGAGTGGGAGTTCGATTCTCCCTCGAGGCACCATCTGATCTTTTCAGGTGGTATCAGCAAGACCCATAACACCCCGAAAAGCCCGCCTTGAGCGGGTTTTTTATTGCCCGCGCTAAAACCGGGGTACTCGCATTAAGGCAACACCAGCCCGCCAGACTCATGATGCAATTGGCGCAACCGCGCGCCCAATTGAGTGATATTTTGCTGGTTGGCTTCTACCGCGCTGCGGTGCTCAACACTGATCATCTCAAGAGCACGCTCATCCAACAAAACCGCCAGCCCGTGCAACCCCTGCTGACGCTCGTCAGTGATCTGCTTCAACTCCTGCCTTTCCTGGTGCTGCGGCAGACCATAGCCGGTGTTTAACAATTCTGCGGGACGACTGAGAAAGCCACTTTCTCGCAGCAACTCGCTCATAAGCTCCCCGGTCTCGTTTAAAGCGGCATCGTCCATGCGCCGGCCGGACACATAGCGGTCCTTCAACTCGTGCTTGATCAACAATATCTGGCGCCTCAGCGCCGCTTGCTCCAGCAGCAGGAGGGCCGCAGCAGTGCGATAGTTCGCACGATTAAACCAGGACTGCCGCTCCTGCGGGGCTAACCCAAGCCAATCCTCAACCTGTTGCTGCGGCAGATCCAAGCGTTCGCGCGCCAAGCTGAACATCAATTGATAACGTTCACGGTAGGAATCAAAGTAATAGCCCTGACGCAGGGCTTCAGCCTGATCCTGCACGACTGAGCCGTCCAACAGACCTGCATGTTGGAGCAGCGCCCGCAGCCCGGTAGGGGTGACTGTTTCCATGCGGCGAATATCAAGCCGATCGGTGCCGCTACGTAACAACTTCAGCGTCTCAACGGCGCAGTTGTTGCTGACGAAGTAATAGGTGCCGTCGTAACCCCAGTGCATCTCGGCGGCACGCTGAACCAGGCTGATCTGCTGCTCACGGGTCAAGCGCAGGGGCAGAGATTGCAACGACCGCAACTCCACCTTGGTGTATTCATCCACTACCTGACTCAATGGCAGCATGAACAACCGCGACGGATAAGCCCCTGTCAGACCATCCCAACTGGATAACTGAACGTCATCAACGAAAGCACGGAAAGACAGGACCAGATGATGTTCCAGATCCATCAGGCATTCAGGCCCCAGCTCTCGCCCGGGCGCGCACATGACCACCCGCAGCATGCTGTGCCCCCAGCGGCTGACCAAGGCGCCATCCGGTTCGGCCAGCAGGTAATGCACCTGGTAGATGCGCTCTGGATCGAGCTGCCCCAAAGCCGGCCGATTGAGATCCATGCCGCCATTGACATAAGACAAGCCTGGAGCACAGTCCGCTGAATCGCCGGGCGCCCAGCCAAAGTGTTCGGTGAAAAAATCATGCAACGCCGGCCGCCGGCAGCGATATTCGGGATCAAGCAGAAAATATTCAAGATTGACCGCAACAAACTCGCGCGGATTGCTCAGCTCATAGGCATCCGGCGTGCGCAGGTACTGATCGTTCTGCCGCTCCACTTTTCCTCGACCACCGATACGCGCAGGCCAGCCGGCTAGCTCAAGCAGCCTGGGGTCGTCACTGAGGGTAAATTGCCGCTGAGAGTTGCCCTGACAGGCTACGGGTAACCCAACCGGGCCAAGACTGCTGTGCTGCTGGCCGCAAAAGCGCGCTTGCCTACGCTCTTCTTCATCCCAGAACTGCCCGCGATCATAAAAGTGCGCGAGCTCGTGTATCAGTGTCGCCTGCAGTTCTCGCTCCAGCGTGTCGTGCTGACGGCCCGCTGGCAGCGCCTGATCATCCGCCTGCACGAGTGCATCGAGCCAACGCTGATTGAGCAATATTTGACCGTCAAAACCCGCTCGACCCATGACGCTCTCTGGCAGACCAGACGACCAGCGCACATTAATCTTGCGGTCCAGCTGTGCCACCAACTGAGGTGGTAATGCCTTCAGCGCGGCGTCAAGCAGCTGCCGGGCCGCCTGGAGCTGCTCAGCGCTCAATTCAGCCTTATCCAAGTGCACAGTCAGCGCCGAATGGGCGACAGGGGCCCATAGCAACATCGCCAGGCTAGTCGCAATGACCCACAAGGCAACTCCCCGCCAGAGGGCGGGGCGTGTATCACAGAACAATGGAGCTGGCGCCCTGATCAGACTGGGCGTCTAGGGCTGTAATCACAATGCAAGAATGGCCTCGGCCAGTTGCATATCGCTGGCTTGCAGCTCTGGCATCTGGTGGCGAATATGGCCCAGCGCCGCTTCCAGATTGACGCCGCGCAGATCACCGTTGCTACCAACGAAGCTGGCTGCATCTTCACGAGCCTGCAATACGACCTTGTCTGAACCGAAAGTGGAGGCAGTGCTGTCACCTAAGGCGTTAGCCGTATTGGCCAGGATGGAGCCTATCGCGTTGGTCGTGCCAACAAAGCTGGAGGCGGAGGCCACCGCAGAAAAACCGATCAAACCAGCAGCAAGAACTACAGAACGAATTTTCATGAAAACTCCTTAATAAAGATCAAGCCCGCTTATTACGGACCAACTCACCGATTGTTTATCGGTTTACTCGCCACCAGTCTAGCCTGCATACCATGCCACCGGCGATCAATTTGACGTTGCCCAAATATCTGGTCCGGCAA
This sequence comes from Halopseudomonas laoshanensis, assembly GCF_008365385.1. GTDB lineage: Bacteria > Pseudomonadota > Gammaproteobacteria > Pseudomonadales > Pseudomonadaceae > Halopseudomonas > Halopseudomonas laoshanensis. The sequence continues at coordinate 577,485 of NZ_QOVF01000002.1, forward strand.
GCAGGCTTCGATAACAACCCACAGCCTGCCCCCGGTTATTGAATCTGACTTTGCTTGCACCTTAAAGTTCTGAGTTACAAGGCAGATTTATGCGCGGTAAATGACCCACTCAATCTGCCCGGAAGATTATGACAAAATGTAATAACGGCCGACTGGCCATCGCGAACCTGAACCAGTTAAACTTGGCGACCTTTTGCCGCCACCAGAAGTAGTATCACGGATGAGCCAATTTCTTCATCTTGAGGACTGGGTAGGCTGGAGCGCCTCCGAACAGTACCTGCCAGCAGACCCAGCGCACAACCTGGAAGCGCGAAGCGGGACTCCTCTGTTGCCTGCCATGCTCAGACGCCGCCTGGACAAAGCCGGCAGAGCAGTCTGTGAGATCCTGGCACTACTCGACGATGCTGGCGATTGTCCGATTATTTACGCATCTCGCCACGGTGATGTTACAGGTTCGCTGGAGATGCTGACCTCCCTGGCTGAAGGGGAAGCGCTCTCACCCGCACGCTTTTCCATGTCGGTGCACAATGCGGTGATGGGCGTCTATTCCATAGCGCGTAAACATCACAGTCCGATACAAGCGCTGGGCGCTACGGGAGACGAGTTTGAAGCCTTGATGTGCGAAGCTCTCGGATACCTTGCAACCGGCCATAGCAGAGTGATTGTGGTATTTTCCGAAGGCGAGATGCCCTCCGAGTATGCTGACTTTGCCGAGTCTGGCGAATGCCCTGGCGTCGTAGGCCTGCGGTTAACAGCAAGCCGCGGCCAGCGCCTGATTTGCAGCCCCGGCACCCAGCCATCCCGACCCACGCCACTCGACATCATCGCTTGGCTAGGTACACCTGACGCATTGCTGACAGCCCGGCAATGCTGGCGTTTGGAGACAAAGTGACGTTAGATCAGTGGCGACGCGGAGCAGGCACTGCCCTTTCCTTCACCACCTTCGGGCTGGGGGGCGTGATAATTGGTGTGGTCATCGCGCCGCTACTGTTTGTGCTGGTACCTGCTACCGAATTGCGACGTCGCTGGATGCGACGCTTGATCCAGCTGGCCTTCCGCGCCTTTATCGGCTTGATGCGCAGTGTGGGCGTGCTCAGATATGAGATGGAAAACATCGATTTGCTGCAGCGACCAGGACTGCTGATCCTGGCCAATCATCCGTCCCTCATCGATGTGATTTTCCTTGTAGCCTATACCCGACACGCAGATTGCATCGTCAATGGTGCCCTGGCGCACAACCCCTTTACCCGCGGCCCGATCAAGGCAGCCGGCTATATCACCAATAAAGACCCCGAGACGGTGCTAGCGGCGGCGAAGGCGAGCATGGCTCGGGGCAACTCGCTGATCCTGTTTCCCGAAGGCACCCGTACCGCGCCCGGGGGCCAGGTACACTGCCGCCGCGGCGGCGCCAATATCGCTCTGCGCACAGGCACGTCAATTACGCCGGTGCTGATTCTCTGTGAGCCGGTTACCCTGACCAAGGGCGAACCCTGGTATCACATCCCGGAAAAACAGATCCATATAAAGCTGAAGGTGATGGAAGATCTTCGCGTTGAGCAGGATGAACAAAAGCCGCCCAGACAGCAGGCCGTAGAACTGACCCGCTGGCTTAACGATTATTTCAACAAAGAACTGGAGCAGTTCCGCCATGAGCGAGACACAAGACCTGTCGCTGGAAATAAAGCACATGATTATCGACACTCTGGAGCTTGAGGACGTCACCCCGGACGATATTGATCCGCAAGCCCCACTGTTCGGTGAAGGGCTTGGCCTTGATTCGATAGATGCACTGGAGTTAGGCCTGGCCCTGCAAAAGCGCTATGGCATCAAACTGGATGCGGAAGCCGAAGATACCCGCAGCCACTTTGCCAGCCTGAATGCACTCACTGCACTCGTGGAGGCCCGCCGTGTCAACTGAAGCAAGCTATTCCAACCAATCCATATTCGATTTCCTGCGCGGCACCCTGGTCGAGCTGTTTGAGATCGACCCCAGCGCCATCCGTCCCGACGCACGCCTGTACGAAGACCTGGATATCGACAGCATCGACGCCGTGGATATGGTCGTCGAGCTCAAGCGGTTTACCGGTCGGCGCATCAATCCGGACGATTTCAAAGCCGTGCGCACGGTAGATGACGTGGTCAATGCCGTCGCCCGACTGATGCAGCAGTAGTCATGCACGCAGGTTTGAAAAAAGCGCTGGGCGGGCTGGCCATTCTGGCGTGGCCGCTGGCGATCTACCTGCTGCACGACTCAGTCGGCAGCTGGCCGCTGCTGATCGTCGGCGCCCTGCTGTTGGTCTGGCGGGTACCCCAGGCGCGCTATCTTGCACTGGTCGCGGCAGCGGCGCTGATAGTCCTGGGCCTGTTCAGCCGCGCCGAGTTTGGCATGCGCGCTTATCCGGTCGCGGTCAATACCCTGATGTTTTGCCTGTTCTTCGCCAGCTTGCTGAAGGGGCAACCCATGATCGAGCAACTGGCTCGATTGCGGGAGCCGGATCTGTCTGCCGAGGGCGTGCGCTACACCCGGAAGGTGACCTGGGCCTGGTGCGGCTTCTTCGTCATCAATGGCGGCATTGCCACTTGGACGGTCCTGTATGCGGACCTGGCTACCTGGGCGCTGTATAACGGCCTGATCAGCTATGTGCTGATGGGCCTGATGTTTGCCGGAGAGTGGCTGATTCGGCGGCGCGTACGCAGGATAGCAGTATGAGCTTCCTGCCACTCAGCGCCTTGCCCTGGCGCCGAGCAAAAACCACAACGACCCTGCCGGATCACTGGGTGCACAGTGATGCTCTGGCGGCAGCAACAGATCGCTGGCGGAACTGGCTGGCAGACCAGCCAGGGGGCGCTTGGCTTTTATGCGAGCGTGACCCGCTGACCTTCAGCAGTGCTTTGCTCGCGCTCTGGGAAACCGGCCGGGTAGCGGTGTTATCAGCCGATGATCGGCCGGAAACACTGGCGCGAATACACAGCAGCATAGATGGACGTATTCCGCATTCCCCCGGGCCGGCTATCGCGCAACATCTGCCGCAAGTGCCCAGTCACCTGGACAATCAGCGCAGGGCATTGGTGCTGTTTACTTCAGGCAGCAGCGGTGAGCCGCTGGCGCTGGCAAAAACATTCCAGCAACTGGATGAAGAGCTCCGCGTGCACGCCCAGCTGTGGCCGCTGGACGAATCAGCCGGGGTGATCTCCCAGGTCAGTCACCAGCATATTTATGGATTGCTCACCGGGGTGTTGCATCCACTGTGCAGCGGGCGGCCATTTTGCAGCAAGGACTGCCATTTCCCCGAGGTATTGGCCCAACGGCTGGCCGAAGCCGGCGCAGCGCAATTGCAGGTGACCCTGGTCAGCTCGCCACCCCAGCTATCGCGTCTGCCCGCTCACACGCCATGGCCAGAGCCAGGCAGGCTGTCGCGCATACTGTCATCCGGCGCACCGCTGGCGCAGGAGCACGCCGCGCATGCCGAACAGCTGCTGAAAGCGCCGGTGATCGAAATTTATGGCAGCACCGAAACCGGCGGCATTGCCTGGCGGCGTCAACAGTCCGAGCTGCAATGGACGCCTCTGCCCGGCGTCAACGTTCGCGTCGATGACGGCTGTCTGGCACTCACCTCACCCTTTCTTGAGTCACCGCACACCTGGTGGCGACACCCGGACAGGGTCTCGCTGACTGACAAGGGCTTTATGCTGATGGGCCGGGAAGATCGGCTGGTGAAAGTGGCTGGCAAACGCCTGTCCCTGGACCAAATGGAAAGCGTGCTGCAATCCGTGAACGGCATTCAAGCAGCGCGCTGCGTCGAACTCGGCCGCCCTGACGGTCGACTTGGCGCGGTTATCAAGGTCTCGGCAAAGGCGCCGCAGGACCATGAAGCTCGACGCCAGCTGATTCAACAGGTGCGCACAGCTCTGGCGGCGCACTTCGAAACCGTGACCCTGCCCCGCTACTGGCGGTTTGTGGAAGAGCTACCCAGCAATGCACAGGGTAAACTGGACCGCGGGCTGATCCAGCGATTGTTCAACGACATAGATGATCACAAGAGCCCGCGCTGGCTGGCGGAAACCATGATCAGCCAGGATGTGCGGATGCTCACGCTTGAGGTACCCGAGAAGCTGATCTACCTCGACGGGCATTTTGATCGATTCCCCCTGGTGCCCGGCGTGGTCCTGGTCCAATGGGCAATGCTGTTGGCCCAGCAGGCATTTGGCGAGCGTGCAGGCTTTCACGGCATTGACCAATTGAAATTTCAGCGGCCACTGCGCTCCGGTATGCGCTTCCACCTGGAGCTAACCAGGCGTGAAAACGGCATTGGCTTTGTGTACAAGTCCGCGGAAGGGCAGCATGCCGGCGGTCGTATCCGACTCGCCGCGCTGGATGTGCAGCCTTGAACGCATTGAAGATATGCGTCCTTATTCCGGTCTATAACCACCCGGACAGCATCACGGCGGTCGTCGAGCAAATGCGTTCTCTGCAGCTACCCATCCTGCTGATCGACGATGGCAGCGACAGTCGTTGTGCCGCGGTGCTCGACCAGTTGGCCAGCCAGCAGTGCCATCTGCTGCGTCTGCCCTGTAACCAAGGCAAGGGCGCGGCAGTACGCGCCGGGTTGGCGGAAGCTGGCCGACTGGGGTTTACTCATGCGTTGCAGATCGACGCTGATGGTCAGCACGCCCCGGATGATCTGCCAGCGTTCATTCAGCAACTCGCCAGTACGCCCCGAGCGCTGGTGATCGGCTACCCGCGTTATGACCAGAGCGTGTCGCCGATTCGCTTTTATGGTCGCTACGCCACTCACATCTGGGTCTGGATCAACACGCTCTCGCTGGATATCCGCGATTCCATGTGTGGCGCGCGACTCTATCCCGTGGCTGCCGTCAATCAGTTGCTGGCCAAAACCCCCTGTGGCAACCGCATGGCCTTTGACACCGAAATACTGGTGCGCTGGCACTGGGCCGGCGGGGCGGTTGCCAACCTTCCCGTGCGCGTACATTACCCGCTGGACGGGGTCAGCCACTTTCAGCTCTGGCGCGATAACGCACTGATCAGCGCCATGCATGCGCGGTTGTTTTTCGGCATGCTGGTGCGCTTGCCGTGGTTACTGCACCAGCGTTTCAAGCGCAGCGCAGCATGAGTACACACTGGGCGAAAATCGGCGAGAGCGGCACCATTGTTGGCATGCAGATCATGGTCTTTGTGCAGCGGCGGCTAGGCCGGTGGCCCTTCCAGATCGTGCTCTGGCCGGTCATTCTGTGGTATTTCCTCACACAGAGGACCGCTCGACAGGCTTCGCAACGCTACCTGGTGCGCCTTGATCCGCAACTGGCCCACCAACCTGCGGCACGCTGGTGGCGCAGCTACCGGCATTTTCTCAGCTTTGGTAGTGCGCTGATGGACAAGGTCGAGGCCTGGAGCGGCGCAATTGCCAAGCAGCGTCTGCGTGGTGACGGCTTTGACCGCTTTAGCTCCAGCATTGCGCAGGGGCGTGGCGGCATCGTTCTGGTAGCCCATCACGGCAACCTGGATATCGCCAACTCGCTGGCCCGCTACCATCCCGCTCTGGATATGACGGTGCTGATGCACACGCGCAATGCCGGCAAATTCAACCTGATGCTGGAAAAGGTCACCGGTCAGGCGCGGCCCGACATACTTGAGGTGACGGAAATCACCCCCGCTACCGCGCAGGAGATGGCCGAACGCATCAGCCGCGGTGGATTCATCGTGATTGCCGCCGATCGTATCCCGGTGTCCGGCGAACGGATGCGCGCGCTATCTTTTCTCGGCGATCAGGCACTCTTCCCCGAAGGCCCCTTTCTGCTCGCCGCATTGCTCAAGTGCCCGGTGTACCTGCTGAGTTGTGTGCGCGACGGCAATCACTTCCAGATCGACTTCACGCCTTTCGATGATACCTGCGCCTTGCCGCGCAAAGAGCGCGAAGCCTGGATTGGCCGCGCGATGCAGCGCTACGCCGACACGCTGGCGGTCACCGTCCGCCGCCATCCGCTGCAATGGTTTAACTTCTACCCCTTCTGGCTGAAAGATAGTGGACACCCCAATGACGATATTGCCTGATCCCCAGACTACAAGCGCCGTGTTGATTCTCGACGGCTCAGAGGTCAGCCTGGAGCAAGTGCAAGCGGTTGCCGAAGGCCGCTGCCAGGTGGTGCTGTCATCCGCGCCAGCCTTCCTGGAACGCATCACGCGCGGCAGCGCCTTCCTCGAAAGACTGCTGGCTGAAGATGGCGTCATCTATGGCGTGACTACCGGCTATGGCGACTCCTGCACCCGGCTTGTACCCAGCGCCAACATGGAAGACCTGCCGCGCCAGTTGTACACCTTTCACGGCTGCGGGCTCGGTGAAGTACTCTCGCACGAGGCAGCACGCGCCGTGGTGATGGTGCGCCTGGTATCGCTGTGCCGCGGCTATTCCGGCGTGTGCGTGGAACTGCTCGAGCGCCTGGTGTGGCTGTTGCAGCACGACGTCATGCCAGTAATTCCAGAGGAAGGCTCGGTTGGCGCCAGCGGCGACCTGACGCCTCTTTCGTATCTGGCCGCAGTACTCTGTGGCGAACGCGAAGTGCTGGTCGGCGGCGAGCGGCGGCCCACTGCCGAGGTGTTCGCCGAGTTAGGGCAAACGCCTTACCGCCTCAAGCCCAAGGAAGGCCTGGCGCTGATGAACGGCACTGCGGTGATGACGGCGCTGAGCGTGCTGGCTTTCACCCGCTGCAGCTACCTGACGCAACTGGCCTCGCGGATTACTGCCATGGCCGTGTATGCACTGGACGGCAACCCCTACCATTTCGACGCGGATCTGTTTGCTGCCAAGCCACACCCGGGGCAAAACCGTGTGGCTGCGCGCATACGCGCTGATCTGCACGCAGCCAGCACGCCTCGCAATTCCGCTCGGCTGCAGGACCGCTATTCCACCCGCTGCGCACCCCACGTGATCGGCGTAGTGGAAGACGCGCTGCCCTGGTGGCGCCAGTTTCTGGAAACCGAACTGAATAGCGCGAACGACAATCCGCTGATTGATGCCGAGCAAGAGAAAGTCATGCACGGAGGGCATTTCTATGGCGGCCATATCGCCTTCGCGATGGACAGCATGAAGCAGGCCTGTGCCAATATCGCCGACCTGCTCGATCGCCAACTGGCGCAACTGGTCGACGTGCGCTTCAACCACGGTCTGCCAAGCAATCTCAGCGGTGCAAGCCCCGAGCGCGCAGCGCTCAACCATGGTTACAAGGCAGTGCAGATCGGCGCCTCGGCCTGGACCGCAGAAGCGCTCAAACTGACCATGCCGGCCAGCGTGTTTTCGCGCTCCACCGAATGCCACAATCAGGACAAGGTGAGCATGGGCACCATCGCCGCCCGCGATGCGCTTCGCGTGCTCACTTTGGTAGAGCAGGTCGCCGCGGCCTCGTTGCACGCAGCCTGTCAGGGCGTGGAGCTGCGCAGCCAATTGCAGGACACCGCACCGCCGCCTGCCGATTTACAATCCTTTGTGCACCAGTGCCGCACGCATTTTCCTCCGTTAGCCGAGGACCGCGCCCTGGAGCGCGAGTTGCGTCTGCTCTGTGATCTTATTCGCCAACGTTGCTGGAACCTCTATGACGCCTGACCAAAGACCCTTACCCGTTTGCGAAATCGACATGACCATCCCTTTCCACGATGTGGATATGATGCAGATCGTTTGGCACGGACATTATGTGCGCTACCTCGAGATCGCCCGCTGCGCGCTGCTGGATCGGATCAATTACAACTATATGGAAATGCGCGCATCCGGCTTTGCCTGGCCGGTGATCGACTTGCGCCTGCGTTACGCCGCACCGCTGGCGTTTACTCAGAAAATCATCATCGAAGCCAGACTGGTCGAGTGGGAGCATCGCCTCAAGATCGATTACACCATTCGCGACGCGGCCACGCGCAAACGCCTGACCCGTGCCTGGAGCGTGCAGGTCGCCGTCGGCATCGAGGATATGGAAATGCGCCTGGCTTCGCCGCAGATTCTGATCGACCGGTTGCTGGCCTGGCAGGACACTGCCGCATGACGACTTTTACCCATCGCTGCGCGCACCCCGCGATCCTGTTCGCCTGCAGCATCATGGTCGCCACGATGGCCCAGGCCGCACCGGATGCCGCGGCTTTGAGTCGGCAACTGGCGCAACACAGCCCTGAGTGCGGCACTTTTCAGCAGAACCGCTGGCTTGCCGACTTCGAGCTGGATTTGCCCAGCAGCGGAAGCTTTCAGCGTCTGGACCAGGCGCTCATCTGGCGCACGGAAACACCGGTCCGCACCGAGATCCTCCTGAGCCAGGACAATGCCGAACTCCCTCCCGGCTATCGGATGCTGCTACCGGTGATGACCGCATTGCTTGAGGGCGACTGGCAGCGTTTGCAGGACCACTTCCAGATAGTCACCGATGGTGAACTTTCAAGCTGGGCTGCCAAGCTCACACCCCTGGATAGCCGCGTGGCGGCGACCCTGCCCTCGATTCAGGTAAAAGGTGGCCAGCAACTCCAACACATCGCCATGGCCTTCGCTGACGGCGATCGCCTGAATATCGAACTGACCCCGGCCACCTGCGAGCCGGACCCAGCGCCGCAGGCACCATGAGCAAAAGCACCCAGAGCGACTTGCAGGCCAGCCCGGCAGAACGCGCAGGTGCCTGGTTGTGGGCCAGTATTCTGCTGGCCTGTGCTCTCTTGCTCGGCATTCAGATCACTACCGGTTCAGCCTGGGACACGCGCATCACCAGTCTGTTACCGGATAGCCCCCAGACGATATTGGTCGAGCAGGCCGAGGGCCAACTGACCAGCGCGTTCGAAAACCGTTTGATCATCCTGGTGGGTGGCGACGCCTCCGCAGACCAGGCCAGCCAGTTGCTGCAACAGCTGCGCACCAACCGAGTTTTGCAGCCTGCCCCGGCGGAACAACTAGCGCCGCCCAATGCCGGACTGTCAGCGCAACGCTACCATCTGCTGGCCAAATCCCTGGCCGATGCTGATGCGCAAACCTGGGCTGATCGGGCCATCAGCCGCCTGTATACCCCGGGGCTAGAGAGCGAGCTGCGAAACGATCCATTCGGCTTGCTCGACGCCTGGATCAATCAGCAATTGGGGCCTTTGCAACTGACCGGTGAATTCCCTGCATTCCGCCAGAACGGCAAGTCGTGGTTGATGGTCTTCGGCCTGCTGACCGGCAGCCCTTATGATCTGCAGTTGCAGCAACGGCTCGGCGCTAGCCTGGAAGCCTTCCAGACCAGCTATCCCGACACACCGCTGCTACGTGCCGGGCTGGTTTTTCACGCCGCTGCCGGCGCCTCGCAGGCTCGCCAGGAAATATCCAGCATCGGCCTAGGCTCATTGCTGGGCATCCTCGCGCTACTGTGGCTGGTGTTCCGCCATGTTCGTACATTACTCAGCCTGCTGGTGCCCCTGGCATGCGGGCTGTTGTTTGCGTTGCCTTTAACCTGGCTGATTTTTGGCACGCTGAATCTGCTGACGCTGGCTTTCGGCGCCAGCCTGATTGGCGTCGCCATCGACTACGCATTGCACCTGCAATGCGCGCGCAGCCTGAATCCCGAGCGACCCTTGTCGCGGCTCTGGCCGGCCCTTGCCCTGGGGCTGCTATCCAGCTTGGCGGCTTACCTGGTGCAGCTAGCGACCCCACTGCCGGGTCTGCGGCAGATGGCGACCTTTGCGCTCCTGGGATTGCTTGGCTCCTGGATCACCGTGCGGCTCTGGCTACCCCGGCTCTCAGTGCAGCATCACCCCGCGACCCTGCGCCTGGCCAACAACCTGGCTCTGTTGCAGTTGCCCGCCGGCGCGCGCTATCCGTGGGAGATACTGGCCGCGCTGGCTTTTCTCTCGGCAGCGCTGATACTTACCGGGTTGAAGGGTAGCAATGACCTGCGGCAGCTCAATACCTCACCCGTCGAGTTGATCAACGAACAGCAAAAGGTTCAGGCCATGGTCGGCGGACCCAGTGGCCGGCGCTACCTGCTGGTCAGTGCGCCGGATCAAACCGCTGTGCTGGAAAAACTCGAACAGCTGGACACCGTGCTCGCCGATCTGGCCGCCAACGGCACACTCGACTACTACCGGCATATCGCCCAGGCGGTCCCGTCCGCCACCACCCAGCAGGACAATCTTCAGCTGATCAAACAACGCTACGTGAGCGCATTGCCACTGTTTGTCAGCCAGGCCGGGCTTGCGCCTGCCATGGCCGAACAGATGATGCAGGCCAACGAGCAAGCTCACCCCCTGACTATTGAACAGTGGTTGGCGTCGCCGCTGGGCCAGCGTGATCAGGCGTTGTGGATTGCGTCCACGGCGGAGACCACACCAGCGGCGATCATCGCGCTGGGCGACATGGATTCGGCGGCGCTGGGCCAGATTCAACAGTTGGCGCAACAGGATGGCGTAGTGTTTCAGGATACGCTGGAGCGGCTCAGCCAGCAGTTCAGCCATCTGCGCAACACCATCGCGCTCTGGCTGGCCGCTGCGGTCCTCGGCCTGACCCTGGTGTTTGCCTGGCGTTATCGCACGGCAGCCTGGCGCGTCCTCTTGCCGCCGGTAGGCGCGGTGCTTCTGACCCTGGGCATTTTTGCTGCCGGGTCTACCGGTCTCACGCTATTCCACCTGCTGGGTTTACTCCTGGTACTGGGCATTGGCCTGGACGCTGGCATCTTCAGCGTCGAGCACGCAGACAGCCGCGCAGCCTGGCTGGCGGTAACCTTGTCCTGCAGCTCCAGCCTGCTGGCGTTCGGATTACTGGCACTCAGCAGTACCCCAGCCTTGGCGCAGATGGGCACTACCTGCCTGATTGGCCTGACCTGCACCTGGCTGTTGGTACCTTTCGCCAGGGCCGGCGGAACGCTGGCGCATTTACCCGATCGTTCATCAGCACATTCATCCACCCTTTGACAGGAAAGCCACCAGTATGGACAAGCCCGCAGCGCAGATTGAAAACACGGACGTCGCCATCATCGGCGCTGGCCCTGCCGGTGCCGCTGCCGCGGCATGGCTGGCACGCAAAGGCCTGCGGGTGCATGTGATCGAGCGCACGCAGTTTCCTCGCTTCTCCATCGGCGAAAGCCTGCTGCCGCAATGCATGGTGCACCTGGAAAATTGCGGCCTGCTTGAAGCCGCAACCGCGGGCGGTTTTCAGGTCAAAAATGGCGCCGCCTTTACCTGGCGGGGCTCGGACACTGCTATCGATTTCCGTGACAAGTTTAGCCCCGGACCCGGCACTACCTGGCAGGTGGAACGTGCCGACTTCGATCAGCGCCTGATTGAGGGCGCCGTTGCCGCTGGCGCCAGTGTCGAGTTCGATACGCGGGTCGAAGATTTTCATGCCGACCCGGTGGCGCCCCGCCTTACCCTGGTCGATGCCCAGGGCCACAGCCGCCAGTTACAGGCACGCTTTGTTCTCGACGCCAGTGGCTATGGCCGGGTGCTGTCGCGGCTGGCCGGGCTGAGCAAAGCATCGACGCTGGAGTCCAGATGCGCTCTGTTCACGCACATTGAAGATCGGATTGACTGTTCCGACTATGACCGGGAGAAAATCCTTATCGGGCTGCATCCGCAGCACGCGGGCGTGTGGTACTGGCTGATCCCGTTCAGCAACGGCCGTGCCTCGGTAGGCGTCGTCGCCAGCCAGGAAGCATTACAAGCCGCAGGAGCAGATGACGAAAGCCGGCTTTGGCACTTTATCGGTCAGGAGCCGCGCCTTGCCGCACTGCTAGCCCGCGCGACCCCGGTACGGGATACCGGCAGGCTTGAGGGCTATTCTGCCGACGTCACAAGCCTGCATGGTCCCGGATTCGCGTTGCTCGGCAATGCCGGCGAGTTTCTCGATCCGGTTTTCTCTTCGGGGGTAACCATTGCGCTTGATTCCGCTCTGCGCGCAGCCCCGCTGGTGGAGCGCCAACTGCACGGCGACAGCGTGGATTGGCAGACTGAATTCGAGCAACCGCTACGTCGGGGGGTCGCCACCTTCCGCGAGTTTGTCGAAGCCTGGTACGACGGGCGGTTGCCGCGCATCATATTCAGCGCGAACCAGCCGCCCCGTATTCGCCAACTGATCAGCTCGGTACTGGCCGGCTACGCCTGGGATCTAGCCAACCCCCTGGTTGCCGCCAGCAAGCGTCGGCTTGACGCACTGGCCGCCTCAGTGACCGAGTCGTCCGTGCCCGCTGCGCAGCAACCGGACACATGATCATGGCCGCAGTTCTTCCAAGGTTCGCCCGCCGGGCCTGCGCCCTTGGTGTCCTGGCGCTGATACTGCTGGCCGGTTGCGCCGGCAGAGCCGAGCAGGCGGCCTTGCCCGACCTGACGAGGCTCGCCCCGGAGCCAAAACGCATGGAACGGCTGATTATTGAATCAGCCAAGCACAATCAGGAATTGCTCGGCGTCATTCAGCACGACCATGACTCGCTGCGCATGGCCCTGCTGAGCCCGCAAGGCCAGCGGCTACTGACGCTGGTAATGGACAGCGACGGCGCAAGATTTTTGCCCGATGCGCTTTTCGAGCCGCCGTTTTCCGCACACTGGCTTGCCAGCAGGCTGGCCTGGACCCTCTGGCCCGTGGCGGAGCTGGAAAACCAGTTCCAACACAGCGCCTGGTCCGTGCGGCGAGACGATTCGGGACACAGCGTTTATCATCGGGGTCAAAGGGTGGCCAGTATCAAGCTGTCTGAGCAATGCAAACTTATCGACGACATTCAGACAGGTCATCGCCTGTATATCATCCCGATTGAATTAGCCGGTCAAAATAAAGAGCTTTTATGTCCACCCGTTTGACGCCATGCCGCCTATCAACCCCCGCGCTGATCTGTTCGCTGGGAAGCGATCTCGCCAGCATCAGCAGCGCGCTATTCAGCGGCACCCGCGGCTTTACCCACGACGATGGCTTTACCCCTGGCCGCCCCCTACCCCTGGGGCGGCTGCTGGCAGATCTGCCGGACACGGCCAGCTGGCCGGCAGAGCACCGCTCGCGCAACAACCAGCTACTCGCTGCAGCCCTTGAACAACTGCAGCCCGAGCTCGAGGCTTTCCGCCTGCGCCAGCCACAGGCGCGTATCGGCGTGATTCTCGGCACCAGCACGTCGGGGATCGGCGAAACCGAAATAGCCCTGCGCCAACGCCTGCAAGACCAGAGCTGGCCGACTGATTTCCGCTATCAACGCCATGAGATCGGCTCGCCCGCCCGTTTTGTCGCTGAGTGGCTGCAGCTACCAGATGCACCTGCCTATACCCTTTCAACCGCCTGTACCTCCAGTGCCCGCGCCTTGGCCAGCGCCTATCGAATGCTCGCGGCCGGGCTCTGCGATGCGGTGATTGCTGGCGGAGCGGACAGCCTGTGCGGTCTGACGGTCAACGGATTTGCTTCACTGCAGGCGCTGAGTGACGAGCCCTGCCAACCCTTCACCCGTGACCGCGACGGGATCAACCTCGGTGAAGCTGCCGCGCTTTTTCTGGTTACCAAAGAGACCGGTGGCATACAACTGGCCGGCTATGGTGAAACCAGTGATGCCTACCATATCTCGGCACCGCATCCCGGCGGGGAAGGCGCCATCGCCGCCATGCAGGCGGCTCTGCACATGGCGCAGGTACCGGCCGCCGAGATCGATTACCTGAACCTGCACGGCACCGCGACACGCCAGAACGACGCCATGGAAGCTCTGGCGGTAGATCAGGTGTTCGGCGGCGCCTTGCCTTGCAGTTCCACCAAAGCACTGACCGGCCACACCCTGGGCGCCTGCGGCGCGCTGGAAGCAGGATTCTGCTGGCTGTCGCTGCACGCGGGCAAGCTGCCACCGCAGGTGCATGACGGCCCCATCGATGCAGAAATACCACTGCTCACCTACGTAGGCGCCGCCGCTGCTGAACCTGCGCGCCGTTATCACCGGGCAATGAGCAACTCCTTTGCCTTCGGCGGCAATAACATCGCCCTGCTTCTGGAGCGCTGCGAATGACCACCACCTACCATGCCAATGTGACGCTGCCCTGCCCTATTGCCCCCTATGTGCCGCATCAGCGCGGCATGTGCCTGCTGGATAGTATCTTGCGCGTTGATGCGGAATGTCTGCGCGCCCAGGTAGTGCCGACCAAAGCGGACGTATTTGCCACAGCCTGGGGCATCCCAGGATGGGTAGGCCTGGAGTGGATGGCCCAGGCCGTTGCCGCCTGGGCCGGCGTGCAGGAGCGGGCAGAAGATCGCCCTCCCCAGGTTGGTTTCCTGCTCGGCAGCAGGCGCTATGACTGCAGCCGCGAATATTTCCCGTTCGGGAGCCCGGTATTGGTCGATATCAAGCAGGACTTCAGAGCCGCCAACGGCCTGGCGGCCTTTCATTGCCAGTTGCTGGATGAACATGAAAACCCGTTGGCCAGCGCCGTACTCAGTGTGTTCCAGCCTGATTCGGAAGAGGCGCTGGCAGCAATGCAAAAAGGAGAACAACCATGAGCAATACCATACTGGTAACGGGATCCAGCCGCGGCATCGGTAGAGCCGTTGCGTTACGCCTGGCACGTGACGGGTTTGATATCGTCCTGCATTGCCGACAGCAAAAGGACGCTGCAGCAGCAGTGGCAGCAGAGATAGAAGCCCTCGGCCGACAGGCGCGCATACTCTGCTTTGACGTCGCTGATCGCCAGGCCGCCTGTGCAGCCCTGGAAGCCGACGTGGAAACACACGGCGCCTATTATGGTGTGGTATGCAATGCCGGCATCACCGCCGACGGCGCCTTTCCTGCCCTGAGCGACAGCGATTGGGACAGCGTCATTCACACCAATCTCGATGGTTTCTACAACGTATTGAAGCCGCTGTGCATGCCAATGATACGGCGGCGCAAGCCAGGGCGTATCGTGGTCATGTCTTCGGTGTCCGGCATCATGGGCAATCGTGGGCAAGTCAATTACAGCGCCTCGAAAGCGGGCCTGATTGGCGCGATGAAAGCCCTGGCAGTAGAGCTGGCGAAACGCAAAATCACTGTCAATTGTGTCGCCCCGGGGCTGATTGATACCGAGATGGTCGAGCAGCATGTGATCGACGAAGCGCTCAAGGCCATTCCCATGCAGCGCCTGGGTTCCGCTGAAGAGGTCGCCGCCACCGTCGCCTTTTTATGTTCGGCGGATGCCGGTTACATTACCCGGCAGGTCTTTTCGGTTAACGGAGGCATGTGCTGATGACTGATACTCGACGCCAGGACGGGCTTGGACGCCGCGTAGTGGTCACCGGTATGGCTGGCTTTTCCCCGATAGGCAATGATTGGGCGACGATTCAGGGCCGACTGGATCGCGCCGAAACGGGTATACGCTATATGCCCGACTGGTCGGAATACGACGGCCTGCACACGCGGCTCGGCGCGCCGGTCAGTGATTTCAGTTTGCCCGCGCAGTACAACCGGCGGGTGTTGCGCAGCATGGGCCGCGGCGCCCAGATGGCCACCCGTGCTACGGAACTGGCGCTGATCGACGCCGGATTGCTCGACAGCCCGTTGCTCACCAGCGGCGATATGGGCATCGCCTACGGTGCTTCAGCCGGCGAACCCGATGCAGTGGCGGACTTCGGCAATATGCTGCTGAACAAATCCACCGACGGTCTTAATGCCAATTCCTATATACGCATGATGGCGCATACCGCAGCGGTGAACATCGGCGTGTTTTTCGGCATGCGCGGCCGCATCCATACCACGTCAAGCGCCTGCACCTCGGGCAGTCAGGGCATAGGCTATGCCTACGAGGCGATCCGTTTTGGTCGACAAACAGCGATGGTGGCCGGCGGCTGCGAGGAGCTTTCTGCCGCTGAAGCCGCGGTATTTGACACCTTGTTTGCTACCAGCACGCGCAATGACGCACCCCACACCTCGCCTCGGCCATTCGACAAGGATCGAGATGGTCTGGTGGTGGGTGAAGGTGCAGGTACGCTGATTCTTGAAGAGCTGGAGCATGCGCTGGCGCGCGGCGCGACCATTCACGCGGAAATTCTAGGGTTTGGTACCAACAGCGACGGCCGGCATGTGACGCAACCCGATGCGGCGATGATGGAGCAGGCTATTCGACTTGCCCTGGCAGATGCCAACCTGAGTGCGGAGCAGATCGGTTATATCAGCGCACATGGCACTGCTACCAGTCTGGGGGACGTTGCCGAGAGCCAAGCCACCCACGCCGTGTTTGGCCAACACGCAGCCATCAGTGCACTCAAGAGTTTTACCGGGCATACCCTGGGTGCCTGCGGTGCGCTGGAAGCCTGGGCCGCGATCGAGATGCAGCGCAGCGGACGTTTTCATGTCTGCGCCAATCTGGAGTCCCCAGACCCCGCCTGCGCGCCGCTGGACTATATTATCGGTGAACCGCGGCAGCTCGACTGCCCGTACGTGATGAGCAATAATTTTGCTTTCGGCGGTATCAATACTTCAATCATTATTGGTCGCTGGGATTGAACTCCGCTCCGCCAACCTGAAAACCAACAAAAGGGAATAATCATGCATAAAGGAATGAATACGCTGTCATTGGCTATCGGCGGTCTGCTGATCGCGTTGCTGGCGCCATCGGCACAGGCGCGGGACACGGTGCATATGCTGTCGGTGGAATCCGCCATGAATACGCCTGATGCGAAACAGAAGCTTGACCCGTCGATCAAGTTCATCTTCGCCGACGCCCCGCACGGCAAGGTGCTTGAGGAGCACGGCAATTTTGTTACCAACAAGAAAACCAATGCCTTTGGCAAAAGCGATCAGGCCGCCTGCAACTGGGTGATGCTGTCCGCGCTGCTGTCTTTGCAGGACCGCGTCAGAACGGAAGGCGGCAATGCGGTTATCAACATTGAAAGCTATTACAAGCAGCAGCCGAACGTGTCGCGCACCGAATTCGAGTGTCACGCCGGAGCGATCATGGCTGGAGTCGCACTACGGGGCGACGTTGTCACCCTCGCTGAATAAACTCCAGGAAAGCTCTCCACGGCTGTTACTGGCTGGCGGCGACCTGGTCAACGAGCATGCCGCCAGCCACAACGGACCAGCCTACTCCAGCTACGCCCGCGAGCTTCTCAGCGAGCTCGCTACGCAACTGGGCATGCATTGCCCCCCTGCACTCTGGAGCGCTCGCGGCCATGGCAAGCCCACCCATCCTGGCCTGCATTCGGGATGGTACGCCAATATCACCCACAAAAAGGGTCGGGTAGTAGTCGGCTTGGCCGATCGCTGTTTCGGGATTGATTTGGAATACGCGGCAGCGCGCCGCACTGCCCGGCTTGACGCGCTGATCGACCAACTGCCGGAGCCCTGGGTCAGGCAGCGCATACGTGAAGCCGACTCGAGAGTATCTGCTTTCTATCAGAGCTGGACGTTGTACGAATCGCTGTTCAAACACGCCAGCCACACCCCGCATCCTGCAGAGAACCTGTTTGCCATGCGCTTACATACCCTCGCCGAGCGCAGGTTGGATTGCGCAGTCTGGCAGGGCGATCAATGGACACTGGCCTTAGTCAGCGAGGGCCGAATGAGCCCCCACCCCAACCCTGCAACGCTGTTCCCCGGGTTGCAGCCGACCAGGGTTTTTATTCTGGACTGAGTAGCCGATAAAAAAAGCCTCCATAGCAGGAGGCTTTATTCACAGCTGACCAAACCGCCGCTTATTGCTCGTCGAGATACCGCTCGGCATCCAATGCGGCCATACAGCCGGCACCGGCTGAGGTAATTGCCTGGCGGTAAATGTGGTC
The DNA here is from genome assembly GCF_008365385.1 of Halopseudomonas laoshanensis. GTDB lineage: Bacteria > Pseudomonadota > Gammaproteobacteria > Pseudomonadales > Pseudomonadaceae > Halopseudomonas > Halopseudomonas laoshanensis. The sequence continues at coordinate 595,205 of NZ_QOVF01000002.1, forward strand.
AGCCACATCGCCCGCGGCAAATACGCCCGGCACGTTGGTCGCAGTGGCATTGCCTTCAGTACCGCTGTGGATCTTCAGGTAGCCATCTTTCATGTTCAGCTGACCTTCGAACAGGCTGGTATTCGGCGTATGACCGATGGCGATAAACACGCCCGCCAGCTTCACGTCCTCGGTCCCACCAGCATTCAGCGCCAGGCGCATGCCGGTGACACCGCTGGCATCGCCGAGCACTTCATCCAGCGTCGCATTCAGTTTGAGCTCGATCTTGCCTTCGGCAACCCGGGCCATCAGCTTGTCGATCAGAATCTTTTCTGCGCGGAAGGTTTCGCGGCGGTGCACCAGCGTGACCTTCTTGGCGATATTGGCCAGGTACAGCGCCTCCTCAACAGCGGTGTTACCACCACCGACTACTGCGACATCCTGGTTGCGATAGAAAAACCCGTCACAGGTGGCGCAGGCGGAGACACCCTTGCCCATAAAGGCTTCTTCGGATGGCAGACCGATGTAGCGCGCAGAGGCGCCAGTGGCGATGATCAGCGCGTCGCACTGATATTCACCCTGGTCACCCCAGAGGCTGAAGGGACGCTTGCTCAGATCGACCTTGTTGATATGGTCGAAAATGATCTCGGTCTCGAAACGCTCGGCATGCTCACGCATGCGCTCCATCAGCGCCGGACCCTGCAGACCTTCGACATCGCCCGGCCAGTTATCCACTTCAGTGGTGGTGGTCAGTTGACCGCCCATCTGCATACCCGTGATCAGCACCGGCTTCAGGTTGGCACGTGCCGCATAAACAGCGGCGCTGTAGCCCGCCGGGCCGGAACCCAGGATGATCAGCCGGGTGTGACGTACTTCAGACATACTGCCTCCAGAACACCGCGCTGGCGGTGCAAATAATTAAACTAACGACCCGCCAGCCAGGTACGGCTGGTAACCTGACGACCAAACAACAAGTCAGGACCATGGTTTTTGATTGCGTGCATGTTAGGGCAGCGACGGGCCTTTGAAAATGCCAAAGCTTGTATCAGCCGGATAGTTTACCCCTATAGGGCAGGTATAGTGATAATGCACAGACGATGCTGAGCAAACCCGACTTAGCAGCGATCCATTTACTCAAGGACAGTAGCAATGCCAGAACTCATCATCCCCATGCGCGGCCCTGATTACCTGCGCGAGGGCTGGAACAGAATACGCCAGCCAGGGCTCAAGCGTTTTCTGGTGATACCGCTCATTCTCAACCTGGGCGTATTCATCGCCTTGATCAGTTGGGGCGTAACCCAGTTCAATCTGCTGATGGCTCGCCTGATGGGCACTCTGCCGGAGTGGATGGCCTTTATCGAGTGGTTGCTCTGGCCACTGTTTGCCCTGGTCGTGCTGGTTGTGCTGTTCTTCGGCTTCAGCGTGGTGGCCAACCTGATTGCCTCACCCTTCTACGGGTTCCTCGCGGAAAAGGTGGCCGAGCAGGAACGTGGGCTGGTCAGTCCGCCCACGGGGTACAAGGAAATTCTGCTGGTAGTGCCGCGTAGCCTGGGCCGCGAACTGCGCAAGATCAGCTACTACCTGCCGCGGTTGATCGGCTTGCTGTTGCTGACGCTGATTCCAGTGGTCAATCTTGTTTCCTCACCCCTATTGCTGCTGTTCGGCGTATGGATGATGGCGGTGCAGTACGTTGACTACCAGGCGGATAACGATCAAGTCAGCTTTATCGATATGCTGCGCTGGATGCGCGGCAGGCGCACCCTGGCCTTGAGCTTCGGCCTGCCGGTGTACTTCGGCATGCTGATACCGCTGGTAAATCTGCTGGTCATGCCTGCAGCCGTGGCCGGCTCCACCTTGCTGTGGATTCGCGAGCGGCCCCAGCCGCTGCCATAAATCTGTCACGCTATTGTCACACCGGCATCATTGGCTCACATGACAATATCGGCATGATCGATAACATTGCGGCAAACCAGCGCTTTGCGCTGGTGACTGAAACCTACTCACCACAAATCAATGGCGTGGCCAACACCCTTGGCCGGCTTGTCGACGGCCTGTTGCTGCGCCATCACGCAGTGCAGCTTGTGCGCCCGGCCCAGACCGGCGAAACCATCGGCCGCGACTTACGCGGGGCCTTCAGCGAACTGCGCGTGCGCGGGCTACCTATCCCTGGCTATCCCGAGCTGCAATGGGGTTTACCTGCCAGCGTCAAATTGCAGCGTTTATGGCGGCGCGAAAGACCTGACGCGATCTACCTGGCCACCGAGGGTCCGCTGGGCTGGTCAGCTCTGCGGGTGGCACGACGCATGGGTATCCCCGTGATCAGCGGCTTTCATACCAACTTTCAGCAATACAGTGATCATTACGGCTTGAGCCTGTTTCACAAACCGATGATGAGCTATTTGCGCTGGTTCCACGGCCGGACACAGCTCACGCTGACCGCCAGCCCTGCCCAACAACGCGAGCTTATGCGTGCCGGCATGCAGAATCTGGCGCTGCTAGGACGCGGTGTGGACTGCGAGCGCTTCCATCCTGGCCACCGCAACAGCGCATTGCGAGCCAGCTGGCAAGTCGCTGACACTGACCTGGTGTTGTTGCATGTGGGGCGCCTTGCGGCGGAAAAGAATCTGGGCTTACTGGTTCAGGCCTGGCAACGGCTGCAGCAAAACCAGGTGCCCGGCTCACCCCGCTTGCGCCTGGTCATCGTCGGTGACGGGCCTTCGCGAGCAGACCTGCAGCGGCAGTTGCCTGATGCTGTTTTCACCGGCGCCTTGGTCGGCGAGCCGCTCACACAGGCCTATGCCAGTGCCGATCTGTTTGTGTTCCCCAGCGTGACCGAAACCTTCGGCAATGTCGTCACCGAGGCAATGGCCTCGGGCCTGGCGGTATGCGCTTTCGACCTGGCAGCCGCGCACCAGCATATAAGAGACAGGTTCAGTGGCTGCCTGGCGGCGGAGGGCCATGAAAGTCTGTTCCTGGAAAACCTGGACTGGTTGATCAAAGATGCAGAGGGGCGGCGCAGCATACGTATGCACGCCAGGCATCGCGCCAGCCAGTTGGGTTGGGGCGACGTGGTACAACGTTTCGAGGGGTATTTGCTGAAGGCTGCCACCAGGCAGCCCGCAGGTTTGCCAGCACTACTGGGGAAGTAGCGCTGGCAGTAGTTCAACTTGAGCCAGAGCCTTCAGCTCAAGCAAGAGTTTTCAACGCTTCGCGGCTGAACGGCAGAATGTCGGCAAAGCGGCCTTCGCGCACTTTGTCGGCCCACTGCGGATCAACGATCAAAGCGCGACCCACGGCAACCAGATCGAATTCGCCCTGACCCAGGCGCTCAAGCAAACCGTCGATATTGGCGGTTTCGGCGACCTTGTCGGTCTTGACCATGAACTCCAGGAACTCGCCATCCAGACCCACACTACCGACGGTAATGCAGGGCTTGCCGGTGATGTTGCGTGTCCAGCCCGCCAGATTAAGCGGTGAACCGTCGAATTCCGGCTCCCAGAAACGGCGCTGTGAGCAATGGAAAATATCCACGCCGGCATCAGCCAATGGCTTGAGGAAGGCTTCGAGCAGATCGGGCGTGGGTGCCAGACGCGCACTGTAGTCCTGCTGTTTCCACTGGGAGAAACGGAAGATAACCGGATAATCCGGGCCGACCGCATCACGTACGGCGCTGATGATCTCAACCGCGAAGCGCGCGCGGTTTTCCATGCTGCCGCCGTACTCGTCGGTACGCTGGTTGGTGCCGTCCCAGAAAAACTGGTCGATCAGGTAGCCGTGCGCGCCGTGCAGCTCGATAGCATCAAAACCGATTTCCTTGGCATCCTTGGCTGCCTGGGCGAAGGCCTTGACCACGTCCTGGATATCGTCGTGGGTCATGCCATGCACCAGCTCTTTACCGTCCTTGACCTTCTCCATCGGGCCGTAACCCGGTACATCGCCGTCCGGTGGCGTGCCCAAGCGGCGCACATTACCTACGTGCCACAATTGCGGAGCAATCTTGCCACCCACCGCGTGTACGGCATCGACTACTTTCTTCCAGCCGGCCAGGGCTTCTTCGCCATGGAACGCCGGTACATCCGGGTAGCCATTGGCGGCCTTGTGACCTACCGTGGTGCCCTCGGTGATGATCAGGCCAACACCTGATTCAGCACGGCGACGGTAGTATTCCACTACCTGTTCGCCAGGGACGCCGTTGGGCGAAAAGTTGCGCGTCATCGGCGCCATGACGATGCGATTGCTCAGGCTCAAAGGGCCGAGTTCAAAGGAGGCGAAAAGCGGGCTGGTATCAGCGGACATACAAGTACTCCGTATATAATTAATCGTCTAATACGACAGATGGTTGACCGGTCGTCTTGTTCGGGTTTGGGCAGTTCAGGGACGTAATAATCTTTCCAGTTGAGCGATAAAAACCCGCAAAGGGGCAATCTGCCGGTCTACTTTCATGCGCAGCAACGCACCTTCCCACGCTGCACCAATAAAAGTGCCCAGGGCCTGGGGGTCCTGGTCAGCAGGCAGTTCACCGGCGTCCCGGGCCTGCGCCAGACAATCAGCCAATACCTGGCTGGAGCGGTTGAGGATGGCGCTGGCGGCATAACCTATCGGCTGGCTGTCACCGGCTTTCTCATGGCAGAGGCTACCGATGAAGCACTGATGACTCGGCTCGATCTGGTTGGCAAAATAGCCGACCAGGTCGCGATAGAAGCGCAACACCCGCTCGCGCGGCGAAGCGTCCTCGGCCTGCAAGGCAGCGGCAAAGCGCTCCAGACGCGGGGTGTAATAGTAATGCAGCGCCTGGATGGCAAAATCTTCCTTGCTCTCGAAGTAATGATAGAAAGAGCCCTTGGGCACACCGGCGCTCTGGGTAATTTCCTGTACCCCAGTACCGTTATAACCCTTGAGCAACATGACTTCAGTTCCGGCCGCAAGAATGCGTGCACGTTTATCCTGGATAGCGTTCATGCCAATCACTATACGACCGGTCATGTTTTATTTATAGCGCCATATGGTTTTATTGATTTGATTGATGGCGGAAAATAATGCGCGCTAAGCCACGGGCCGTGCATGGGATGAATTCAGTTATAAAAAAACCGGGAATATCCCGGTCTTTTTGGAGCTTGAAGCTAGCGCGGCAACTTAGTGCTCGACGCCGCCTTCACCATGGATATGACCATGGGCAAGCTCATCTTCAGTGGCTTCGCGTACGCCGGCGACCTTAACTTCAAACGTCAGGCGCTGGCCTGCGAGCGGGTGGTTACCGTCGACAGTCACTTCGTCACCTTCTACGGCAGTAATAGTGACGATCTGCATGCCGCCGTCAGGACCGGAAGCGTGAAACTGCATGCCGACTTCCAGCTCGTCGACGCCTTCGAACATGTTGCGACCCAGTACAGCGACCAGTTCAGCACTGAATTCGCCGTAGGCGTTTTCTGGCTCAACGGAAACTTTCAATTCATCGCCGACCTGCTTGCCATCAAGCGCCTGCTCCAGACCGGGGATAATATTGCCCGCGCCATGCAGGTAAACCAGCGGGCCACCACCAGCGGAAGAATCCAGTACTTCGCCTGCATCATTGGTCAAGGTGTATTCAATCGATACGGCTTTGTTGGCAGCAATCTGCATAATCTGATACCTGTCTTTTTGCGTGAAGCGCGCCAGTTTACGCCAATTGACCCCATAACGCACGGGTTGACCGATGCACGGCCACCCGTGAAGATGACTGAAACGGTGCCACAATGCGCACTCAAGCTGGCTGGAAGGGAGTTATCAATCAATGTCAGACCGACTGGTCCTGGTGATCAATTGCGGCAGTTCGTCGATCAAATTCGCCTTGCGCAGCGAGCTTCACTCCTCAGCGCTGTTGAGTGGTCTGGCCGATCGTCTGGGCAGTAACAAGGCCACGCTGACCTGGCAGAATGCAGATAACAAGGAAACCTTGGCGCTGGCGGACGGCGAACACGCGACCGCGCTGGCCGCACTGCTGCCGCTGATCGAGCGCCACGCTAGGCAGCCGCTCAGTGCCGTCGGCCATCGGGTGGTGCATGGCGGTGAGCACTTTACCGGGGCGCAGATCATCGATCAGCAGGTACTCGACGCCATCCGCGCCAACGCCCCGTTGGCGCCGCTGCATAACCCGGCCAATCTGGCCGGTATCGAAGCCGCCATGCGTGTGTTCCGACAGATCCCGCATATGGCGATCTTCGACACCGCCTTTCATCAGAGCATGCCCGCGCATGCCTACCGCTACGCTCTGCCCGAGGCGCTGTATACCGAGCATGGCATTCGCCGTTACGGCTTTCATGGCACCAGCCATCAGTATGTCAGCGCCCAGGCCAGCAAACTTGCCGGCCTGCAGCCGAACAATGGCGCCTGGCTTAGCGCCCACCTGGGCAACGGCTGCTCCAGCTGCGCCGTGCTCGACGGGCGCAGCCAGGACACCAGCATGGGGCTTACACCGCTGGAGGGATTGGTCATGGGCACACGCAGCGGCGATGTCGATCCCAACCTGCATGCCCATCTGGCCAGAACCCTGAACTGGGATCTGCCGCGTATTGAAGCCATGCTTAACCGCGAAAGCGGCCTTTTAGGCCTCTCCGGTTTGACCAATGACATGCGCCAACTGGAGCAGGCGCGCAGTGAAGGCCATACAGGCGCGGCGCTGGCGATCGACGTATTCTGTTATCGTCTGGCACGCTCATTGATGGGACTGGCCGCCGCACTGCCGCGTCTTGATGGCCTGATCTTTACCGGCGGCATTGGCGAGAACTCCGCCCTGGTGCGCGGCAAAACGCTGGAACATATGACCGTGCTCGGGCTCAAACTCGACACAGAGCGCAATACATCGGCGCCGCGGGGTCAGGCATGCATGATCAATCATTCCGACTCACCGGCTATCATGGTGATACCCACCGACGAAGAGCGCCAGATCGCGGACGAGAGCCTGGCCTTGATCCCACACTGACACGCCCCACCAGACAGGACGTTACATGCATACCTTCTTTATTGCTCCTACCGGCTTCGGCGTCGGCCTGACCTCAATCAGCCTGGGCCTGATTCGCGCGCTGCAGCGCACCGGCCTGCGCGTACATTTTCTCAAACCCATCGCCCAGCCACACCCGGGTGACACCGGCCCAGAACGGTCCAGCGAACTGATCAGCCGCACGCTCGGCCTGACTCCGCCGACACCGCTGACCTTGCCTGAAGTCGAACATCGCCTGGCCAATGGTCAGCTCGACGAAGTGCTCGAAGATATCATCAGCCTGTTCCAGCAAACCGCGGCAGACGCCGATGTGGTGATTGTCGAAGGCATGGTGCCGACCCGGCAGGCCAGTTACGCCGCCCGCATCAATCAGCACCTGGCGCGCAGCCTGGACGCCGATGTGATCCTGGTCACCGCGCCGGATGACCAGGACATGGCCAGCTTGGCCGATCGTATCGAGATCCACGCCCAGGGCTTCGGTGGGCCACGCCACCCCAAGGTGCTTGGCGTAATCGTCAACAAGGTGCGCAATCTGGAAATGCGCGAAGATCCGCCATCGGACCGCGATGCGCTCAAGCGCACACTGAAAGAGTACGCGCTGGCACTGAAGCAGGAATCAAGCGTCCTCAATACCGAAGAGTTTCGTCTGATCGGCTGCGTACCCTGGCAGGACGAATTGAACGCGCCCCGTACCTCCGACGTCGCCGCCTTACTCGACGCGACGATATTGCATCCCGGCGACATGCAGCACCGCCGCGTGATGGACATTGCTCTCTGTGCGCGTACGGTGCCGAATATTGTTGAACGCCTCAAGCCCGGCACGTTGATCGTCACGCCGGGCGATCGCGATGACGTGATCATCGCCGCCAGCCTTGCCGCGCTGGCCGGCACGCCACTGGCCGGGCTGTTACTGACCAGCGATTTCACTCCAGATGCCCGAGTTATGCAGCTGTGCCAGCCAGCACTGGATGGCGGCCTGCCGCTGCTCGCCGTGGCCACCAACACCTTCAACTCCGCCACCCGCCTGGATCGCATGAATCGTGAAATCCCGGTGGATGATCAGGAGCGCGCCGAGCTGGTAACCGAGTACGCAGCATCACACATAGACCATGCCTGGCTGGCCAAACGCTGTGACACCCCGCGCGAGCTGCGCATGTCACCCCCGGCCTTTCGCTACCAACTGATGCGCCGCGCCCAGCAAGCGGCAAAACGCATCGTGCTGCCGGAAGGCGACGAACCACGCACCGTACAGGCCGCTGCCATCTGCCAACGCCGCGGCATTGCCCAGTGCATCCTGCTGGCCAAACGCGAGTCAGTAGAAGCAGTAGCGCGCGCCCAGCACATCACCCTGCCCGAGGGTCTGCAGATCATTGATCCGGAAAGTGTGCGCGAGCGGTACGTGCTGCCGATGGTCGAGAGGCGCAAGGGCAAGGGTCTGAATGCACCCATGGCCTTGCAGCAACTGGAAGATAACGTGGTACTGGGCACCATGATGCTTGCTCTGGATGAAGTTGATGGCCTGGTGTCCGGCGCCATCCACACCACAGCCAATACCATTCGCCCTGCTTTTCAGCTGATCAAGACAGCACCCGGCTACAACCTGGTGTCTTCAATCTTTTTCATGCTGCTCCCCGAACAGGTACTGGTCTACGGCGACTGCGCGGTGAATCCTGACCCGAACGCCGAAGAACTGGCCGAGATCGCCATTCAAAGTGCTCGCTCGGCAGAAGCCTTCGGCATTCCGGCGCGGGTGGCGATGATCAGTTACTCGACCGGCGAATCGGGAACCGGCCTGGATGTCGAGAAAGTACGCGAAGCCACGCAGATAGCCAAAAAACGCGAGCCGGCATTGTTGATCGACGGTCCGCTTCAGTATGATGCTGCCGCCATCGCCAGCGTCGGCGCACAAAAAGCGCCAGACAGCCCGGTGGCCGGCAAGGCCACTGTGTTCGTGTTCCCCGACCTGAATACTGGCAACACGACCTACAAGGCCGTGCAGCGTAGCGCCAACGTGGTCAGTGTCGGCCCGATGTTGCAGGGCCTGCGCAAGCCGGTAAATGACCTGTCTCGCGGCGCGCTGGTGGATGACATTGTCTACACCATCGCTCTGACCGCCATTCAGGCCGAGATGAATGAATAGATTCGAGCCAGCACTACAGACTGGCCTTTTGAGTGAGCCCTTAGAATGCTGAGTTTTCTGCCTCATAGCCTACGCGGCGCCCTCGCGGCGCTGCTGCTGATCCTCAATACACTCCTGTGTTTCAGCGTGTTGTTTCCACTATCGCTGATCAAACTGCTGCCGATCAAAAGCCTGCAGGTATTCTGCACCCGGCAGATCATCCGCATCGCCGAATTCTGGATGGCCTGCAACAGCGGCTGGATGGCTTTGACCGGCAACATCGAATGGGATATTCAGGGCCGCGAACGGCTGGATTACGACGGCTGGTATCTGGTCACCAGCAACCATCAGACCTGGGTCGATATTCTGGTATTGCAGCACAACTTCAATCGGCGCATGCCGATGCTCAAGTTCTTTCTCAAGCAGGAACTGATCTGGGTGCCGATCATTGGCATCTGCTGGTGGGCGCTGGATTTCCCGTTCATGAAACGCTACACCAAGGCCTATTTGGCACGGCATCCGGAAAAGGCCGGGCAGGATGTGGAAACCACGCGCAAGGCCTGTGAAAAATTCAAGACTACCCCGGTAGCGGTATTCAATTTTCTCGAAGGCACCCGACTGACGCCAGCCAAGCATGCCGAGCAACAGTCACCCTACCGGCATCTGCTCAAACCCAAATCCGGTGGCATCGCCTTTGTACTCGATGCGATGGGGGAGCAGCTACGTTCACTGGTGGATATCACCATCCATTACCCCGACGGCAGCCCGACTTTCTGGGACTTGCTCAGCGGACGTATCAGGAAGGTAGTGGTGCGCTGTCAGATCAAGCCGATCCCAACTGAGATGCTGGGTGGCGACTATCGCCACGACGAAGTCTTCCGCGCCGACTTTCAGCGTTGGGTAAACCGTCTTTGGGAAGAGAAGGATCTGTTGCTGGACAAATTGCACCACGACTATCCGCCGGGATGCTAAAGCAATCACTGAATCAGTACTGGCTCTACCGCAAGGAACTCCGCGGTAGAGCCTATTACCTGGTTACAGCGGACGCAGGTTGATTTCCACGCGGCGGTTCTGAGCCCGGCCGGCCTGGGTATCATTGCTGGCGATAGGCTGATCCGGACCAGCACCACGGCTGCTGATGCGAGCGCCTGAGACACCCTGATTGGTCAGGTAAGAAGCAACGCTACCAGCGCGCTCCTGAGACAGACGACGGTTCAGATCCGCACCGCCAGTGCTGTCGGTATGCCCAACGATGTCGATACCGTTCTTGTCGAACTCCTTGAACACCTTGACCAGCGAGTTCAGCGTTGGGTAGAAGCTGCTTGATACGTCGGATGAGTTACTGGCGAAAGTGATATTGCCCGGCATAACCAATTGCAGGTTGTCGCCGTTGCGCACCACTTGCACACCTGTACCACTCAACTCCTGGCGCAGACGAGCTTCCTGCTGATCAACGTAATAACCATAACCCGCTCCGGCAGCGCCGCCGACGGTCGCACCAATCAGTGCGCCTTTGGTACGGTCACTCTTGCTCGAAGTCGCTGCGCCCACCACGGCGCCAGCAGCAGCACCGCCCAGACCATAGATGGCTGACTTACCTGTTTCGCGCTCACCGGTGTAGGGGTTGGTAGTACACCCGACCAGCAAGACAGAGCAGAAGCCGGCAACAATCAAACCATGGGTTTTCGTGGCGTTGAATTTCATGAATGAATCCTTTGTTTTTTGAGTACTCGTGTCCAGAGGTTAGCATGCCAATCAACTGGCCCGCTGATATACAGACCACAAAGCCGGCATTTATTTCCTGAACTCACGCGCGGATGAACGGGTTACTGCGCATTTCATCGCCCAGCCGCGTATCGGCGCCGTGCCCGGTCACCACTACGGCCTCCTCGTCCAGACGGTAAAGCCGCTCGCGGATAGACTTCTCGATCTGCCGATAATCCCCACCCCACAAATCGGTGCGGCCGATACCGCCGCGAAACAGCGTGTCACCGGCAATCAGCAGCTTGTCCTGCGGAAACCAGAAGCTCATCGACCCCGGCGTATGGCCTGGCGTATGCAAGGCCACCCCACAACCGCAGGCCAGCTCCTCATCATCGCTCAACCAGTGATCCGGCGCCGGAACCGGCACATAGGGCACGCCAAACAACTTGCACTGCATTTCCAGGTTATCCCAGAGGAACTGGTCTTCCTTGTGCAAATGCAGTGTGGCGCCGGTGGCCTTTTTCATCTCGCCGGAAGCCAGGAAGTGATCGAGGTGGGCATGCGTATGAATGATGCTCACTACCTTCAAACCCAGCGCGTCCAGCCGATCAAGAATCAACTGGTGATCGCCGCCTGGATCAATCACCAAGGCTTTCTTGCTCACGGGGTCGCCGATGATGGTGCAGTTGCACTGCAACGGGCCCACGGGGAAGGTTTCGCGGATCAGCGCGGCAGCGTTTGTCATAGTCCTTCAGTTCCTGTTTTCAGCGCCTTCATCAACTCTCCTCGCCCCGGTGCACCAGCTTGTCTACCACCAGGCTACCAACGATATCGCCTTCGACGTTGATCGCAGTGCGCACGGTGTCGAGTAGGCGATCAATTGGCAGCAGTATGGCAATGGCTTCGGCGGGCAGGCCAACCGCTTGCAACACCATGACCATGGTCACCATGCCGGCACTGGGGATGCCGGGAGCGCCGGTGGAAGCGATCATCGCGGTAAAGAACACCACCATCTGCTGCGCGAAGCTCAACTCGATGCCAACCAGATTGGCGACGAACAGTGCCGCTGCCGCTTCGTAGAGCGCGGTGCCATCCATATTCATGGTCGCTCCGAGCGGCAGGACAAAGCCGGCGATGCTGCGCCGCACCTGCAGATTCTGTTCAGCGCAGCGCAATGAAATTGGCAGTGTGGCGGCGCTGGAGCTGGTGGCGAAGGCGGTAATCAGCGCCTCGCGCGAGCCACGCCAGAACCACAGCGGCGACTTGCCGGTAACCAGGAACAGGATGCCCGGAAGGATGACGATGCCGTGGAACAGCGTGGTGGCGAACACCAGCACGATAAAGCCGAGCATGGTCACCAACAACGAGGCGTCCTGCTCCGCTACCAGCCGGATCAGTAGTGCCAGAATCCCCAGCGGCGCCAGGCGCATGATCCAGCCGATCACCTGCAGCAGCAACTCGAGAAACTCCTGCATCAGGCGCAATATGCCCTGATAGCGCTCTCCGCCCGCTACCAGCGCAATGCCGATAAACAGCGCGAACACCACAATCGCAAGGATGCTGCCGTTGGCGAAGGCGGCAAAGGGATTCTGAAACAGGTTGGCAAAAAAGTGCAGGAAGAACTCGGGCATGGTCAGTTGCCGGGCCTCGAACGCGTCCATCGCATCGGCAAACAGGGTGATGGGCAGATCGGCGCCGGGCTTGAAGATATTCGCCGCCAGCAGCGCGACCAGCATCGCCAGTGACAGGGTAATGACGAAATACACCAGCGTGGTGATCCACACCCGATTGACCTGATGATGGGCCTGCAGGTTGGCGACGCCGACGACAATGGAGGTAAAGATTAGCGGCACCAGAATCATCTTCAACATGCCGATGAAGATGCTGCCAATCAGCGTGCTGGCGTAGAGCACACCCGAACGCACACCTTGCTCGGCAGGCAAAAAGCCCAGCCCCCAGCCAATCAGAACACCCAAACAGGCGGCAATCAGTATCTGACGATTCAGGCTGGGCATGGGCTCGCTCTCCGCGGGTCTGGCGAATTATTCATTTCAAAGGAATTTCAAGAATACATCAATTGGCCTGCATGGCTTAATGCGTTGCGCTCAGCACCGGCAAGTGACGCAGAAAGCGCGCCGTTAATACAGCGGTCAAGAACATGATCAATGCCCCAATGATGGCATTGGTGTGCAGGGCGGCGCTAAAGGCCTGTTGCACAGCCAGCAGCAGATCCGCCGCCGACTCGGCCGGCAATCGGGCAATCACGCCCAACGCACCACCGATGGTATCAATGGCGATCTCAGCCTGATCCACCGGTACGCTGGCAGGAATGCTGTCGGTCATCTGTCGACGGTATACCGCAGCGCCGATGCTGCCGATCACCGCAATGCCCATGGCCATACCCAGCTCCGTGGCAGTTTCCGAGGTTGCCGAAGCCGCTCCGGCTTTCTCGGCTGGCGCCGAACCTATTACCAGATCAGTACCCAGGATCATCATCGGCATGATGCCCACGCCCATGATGATGGTGCCGGCCACCAACCACCAGACGGTGGCCATGTCATTGACCAGCATCATGCACACGAAGCCAAGCACCGCGAGCAGCAAACCGCCGCTGACCAGATGCGACGGCTTGATCCGCCGCGCCATGCGCGGCACCAGTAGCGACAACAGCACCTGGATAACCGCCGAGGGCACCATCAGCACGCCTGCCCATAAGGGAGACAACCCAAGTACACCCTGCAGGTATTGAAAGACCATCAGCCAGGTCCCTGACAACGCCAGGATGGTCAGCATCATGGCGACCACCGAGGTGCTGAAAGCACGATTGGCGAACAGCCGCAGATCGAACATCGGCTCCGTCAGAGCGCGCTGACGACGGATGAATACCCAGCCGATCAACACCCCGGCGAGCACCGCGACGCACACCACCAGGCTGATGCCATCGCGTGCCAGCTCCTTGATGCCATACACCAGAGACAGGAAGGTCGAGATACAGAGCAGCGCACTGGTGATATCCAGCCGCCCGGCTTTTCTATCTTTGCATTCGGGCAGCAGCAATGGCCCGGCGACCAGCAACAGCAGCATGACCGGTACGCCCAACAGAAACACCGAACCCCACCAGAAGAACTCCAGCAAGGCGCCACCCACCAGTGGTCCCAGCGCGCTGCCGACCAGAAAGCCGGTCATCCACACGGTAATCGCGAAGGTGCGCTCTGACGGCACCTCGAACAGCTCGCGGATCAGCGACAGCGTCGAGGGCATCAGCGTGGCGCCGGAGATACCCAGTAAAGCGCGGGTCAGAATCAGCATATTGGCCGAGGTGGAAAAGGCTGCTAGTACGGAAGCCACGCCAAACGCCGCGGCGCCCATCAGCAGCAGTTTACGCCGGCCGATGCGGTCGCCCAGTGTGCCCATAGTGATCAGAAAACCGGCAATCATGAAGCCGTAGGTATCCAGAATCCACAGCAGTTGCGAGCTGGTGGGCTGCAAATCGGCGCTCAGATGCGGCGCCGCCAGATGCAGCACGGTCATGTCCAGCGCCAGTAACAGTGTGGGTAGAACCAGCACGGCCAGGCCCCACCACTCGCGGCGACCGGCGGAACGGGGAGCAACGACTTCGGAGGTGAGATGGGTGGCCAACATGACTTGTCTAGACGCCTTCAATCAGAATCAGGCGCTGCTTTATAACGCTTGCAGCCAGGTTGCGCAATCATGGCGCGGCGCTACTCGAGCAGACCCAGCACCTTGGCTTGTGCCACGGCTTGAGTGCGCCGCTCCACACCCAACTTGTTATTGATACGCCGCGCGTGGCTTTTCACTGTGTGCAGCGAAATGAACAGCGCCTCGCTGATCTGCTGATTGGAATAGCCTTGAGCGATACAGCGCAGCACGTCCAGCTCGCGGGTGCTGAGTGAGTCCTGCAGCGTGGCGGCGATAGTCTGCCCGTCCGGCCGGTCGATGGTCGGCAGCGTACCCAGCAGCCGGTCACGCAGACGCGATGCCGGTGCGCGCGCTAACGAATCCACCAGGCCAGGTGGTGCCTGATGCAGCAGGGGCAGAAAGGGTCCGCTGATATTGTCTTCGACCGCCAGCGCGAGTGCGGCTAACAGGATCTTTTCCGCTTCCATCGGCCGCTGCAGGCGATACAGCATGCGCACCAGCAGCGCCATCACCGACAGCGCCTGCAGATGCTGCCCGCCGTGCTGCAATTGGCTTAACAGTGCGCGCAATACGCTTTCGGCCGCCACCTGCTCGCCGCGTGACCAGAGCAGCCGCGCATACACACGTTCAATCAACACCGGCAGGGCATGAAAAAACATCGGCGGCGCGGCGGGATTTTCCAGGCAATAAGTCTGACGCAGACGCGGCAGCCAATGTTCGGCCAGGTCGTGACGGCCGGAGGTAATCCACAGATCGCTTTTCAGCGCGGTACCCCAACCCAGGTAATACACCGGCGGAATATCCCACTGGTGCATCAGCCGTTCGGCCTCGGTCAGGGTTTCGAACGCGAGTCCATCTCCGCCGCGCATCTGCGCTTGCATGCCGGCCAGAAGACAGTAACCCGGCAGCACGTGCACATCACGACAATCCCGTGCTTCCTCAATGCCCTGGCGCAGCAGTTCCATGGCCTCGTCGTTGTCACCCAAGAGGCCAAGCAGATAACCGTGATACACGGTTAACCGCGCGCGCACCGGCAAACCCTGCGGATGGACCATGCCGGCCAGCAACCGGCGTTGACCGGCAACCGCTTGCAACGCCCTGGCGACCTGGCCACGCGCCTGCATCAGGCGTGCGCGCATCAGCACCGCCTGCGCTTCGAGCAACGGATCAGTCACCCGTTGCGCCAACTCAAGCGCCGAGCGTGCCCAATGCCGCGCGGCATCTATGTGCTGCGCGCACAGCTCGCTATCGGCCAAGGTCAGCATCGCCATCACCCGGCTGCCCGCTTCGCGATCATCCAGGCAGGCCAGGGCCTGATGAGCACAGAGCATGGCCTCTTCCAAATGCCCGGCAGAGCGTGCCAGAAACGCCTTGAGGGCCAATGCCTGGCCCAGCAGGCAGCGCTGCTGATAGGCATCCGGCTGCGGCAAAAAATGTTGCAACCGTTGCAGCATCGCTTGCGCCTCCTCCAACTGGCAGGCCAGCGCCAGAGTCCAGGCGTGCACCATCACCAACCGCGCGGAGCTGCCCTGCAAGACCCCGGGTAACTCCGCCTTCCAGCGCAGCAGCGTGCCGACATGTTGCTCGGCCAATAACCGATCCAGCGACAAGTGTTGTACCAGGCTGGCCGCTTCATCCGGACGCTCAGCGGCAAGCGCCTGCTCTACCGCATCGGCAATCCGCCCCTGTTGGCGGAACCAGTCGCAGGCGCGCAGATGCATCTGCAATCGCTCGCGCGGATGTTCGCTCGCGCCGCGCTCGCGCAGCACATCGGAGAACAGATGATGAAAGCGGTACCACTTGCCTTCGCGATCCAGCGGCACCAGAAACACCTGATGCTGGGTCAGGTAGTGGATGATCTGCTGGCTGTCCTGCGCCTGCCGCACGTGGTCGCACAGTTCGATGGTGAAACGATCAAACCAGGCTATTTGCTGCAGGAACTGCTGCACTGCCGGCGGCTGATGCAGAATGACCTCTTCCAGCAGATATTCGCCGATCAACTGTTCGGGCTGAGTATCCGTTGCATCACGCAAATGGTGTCGACCGCCGCGCGCATGGTCCGCCTGTTGCGCGGTCATCGCCAATAACCGCAGCCCGGCAATCCAGCCTTCGTTGCGTTGCAGAATGTGCCGCAACCATTGTGGTTCGGCGCCAGCCAGGCCAGCACTGTCGAGAAAGGCGGCCGCCGCCTCGCGACTCAGACGCAAGTGCTTTTCGCCGATTTCCAGCAGTTGGTTGCCCAGCCGCAAACGGGCCAGATGCCAATCCGGCCGCCGTCGGCCAGTGATCAACAACTGAAAGCCCTGGGGCAGTTGCTCAAGCAGCAGCGCACACAGCCGGTCGGTCTGTGGCCCGCAGATCAGGTGGTAATCATCCAGCACCAGCAGCACTGGCGTATCGGCGTTATGCACACGGCGCAGATCCTGCAGAAGCGAGGTGACCAATTGTTCGCTACCCAGCGGCTGATGACTCTGCTGCTGGCCGAGAAGCTCAAGCTCCTTGCCGCCCAACGAGGGGTAGAGCGTGCGCAACCCCTGAATCAAACTACGCAGTAGCTGCCCCTGCTCGCCATCCTGGGGATCCAGAGACAGCCAGATAGAGCGCCAGGGCGCAGATAGCTGTTCGGAATACTCAATGGCTAAAGTCGTTTTGCCAAAACCGGCGGGGGCGCAGACGAGAATCAGCCGACGTTGGGCGGCTTGCTGTAGAAGGGCTACCAGTGCAGGACGTGACAAATGGTCCGGTGGAAGCGGCGGACGAAATATCTTGCCGGGGATGGGTGCGATCGAGGTAGCCATGCCGCCAAGTGTATCGGCATGGTCCTCAGGCTGTCTTGTCGATTTGTAACAGACCCCAACCAGCATCAAGCTGGCTGGGGTCAATCGGCATTAGCCGTATGCAGTCTTAGCGAACGCCGGACTGACGCAGAGCTGCGGGAGTGAAGTCGGTGGAGCTGGCTTTGTGCTCGTAGTTGTAGTCGCCAGACTCCTCGTTGTTCATACCCATGGCCAGGTAACGGCCGGCAACCAGGTCATACAGGGTCTCGGCGGCGAAGCCAGGAACCTGCGCCTTGTAGCGATGCAGAGCGTGAGCCTCGGCTACACGCCAGAGCTCGCCACGGCCATCGTAATGATCGATGTGGCCAGCCTGCCAGGAATCCTCGTCAATGAAGAAGTGACGCTTGGCGTAAATGTGACGCTCGCCTTCCTTGACGGTGGCAACCACTTCCCAGGTGCGATGCAGTTCATAGCGCGCCAGCTCGGGGTTGAGGTGGCCGGGCTGGATCAGGTCATCGTACTTCACGTCGGGCGAACCCATGCGATAGCTGTTGTAGGCAATGTACTGCTCTTTCTTGCCAACCAGTTCCCAGTCGTAACGATCAGGTGCGCCGTTGTACATGTCCAGGTTATCGGAAGTACGCATGCCGTCAGCTGCGGTGCCCGGGCCGTCATAGGACACTTGCGGAGCGCGACGTACGCGGCGTTGGCCGGCGTTGTAAATCCACGCCATACGCGGGGTGGCAACCTGGTCAACTGTTTCGTGCACCAGCAGTACGTTCCCAGCCAGACGGCCTGGATCAGTTACCTGCTGCTTGAAGTAGTAGAGGATATTACCCATGGTGTCGGCGTTGTAATCGGTCAGCCCCTGGGGCAGCACGTATTCTTCAACGAAACGGACGATGGTGTAGTTACCATTGGTTTGCGGCGTCGCCTGAGTGACGATGCGCTGCAAAGAGTCACCACGGTAGCGGGTGATGTGGTTCCAGATCACTTCCAGGCCGTTGGACGGGATCGGAAAGGCAATGGCCTTATCGTAACCGGTCACACCGTTACCACCCTGAACCAGCTTGGAGTTGGTGGCGTTGCGCTTGGCGGCTTCGTAGATGGCGTCCGGTAGCGCAACACTGCGGCGGCTTTCGTAGACCGGCATCTTGAAGGTTTCAGGATAGCGCTTGAACATGGCGATCTGACCGGGGGCCAGATTGTCCTGATACTCTTCGTAGTTGGCCGCGGTGATCTCGAACAACGGCTTGTCGTCGGCGTAAGGATTTGCGCTGAAGCCCTTGGCATCAATGGCCGCGGCGTCAGTGGCCAAACCGCCGGTCCACTCGGGAATGGTGCCGGACGCATTGCCGGCTTTCTCGGCGCCAATGGGCGTGAGGCTATTGCCCAGCTCGGCGGCCTGCTCTGCAGTGGCGGCCACGCTGGAGGCGCTGAAGGCCATGGCAGAAGCTACCAGGGCGCTATAGACCAAATTCAGTTTCATAATCTTTCTCTACTGGCTGAGGCCGGCAATAAATGCCGACACAGTGATCGGTCGTTCGGGCCGAGAAAACCTGCATATGACAATACAGTTAAGCACACGTCCACGAACAGCCGCGCACTATAGCCAAGCGCCACCCGGGGGTGATCCGTCCAAAGTATGATTTTGTCTCACGCAGGAATGGGGAAAAACACCAACAAGGAGGCCCGAAAAGTCAGAGGGATGGCATGAATTGCCATCCCTCGACTGAGCCCGCCAGCGGCTTGACGCTAAGTGTTACCGCGCCAAATTGCCGCTGAAGCGCATTAAAGCGTTGAAAGGAAAGGTGCTTCTGCCTCCTGCCATTGTGCGATGTCGCCGCGGATGACCTTCTTGTTCAGCTTGCCAACGCTGGTTTTGGGTATTTCGGTAACACAGGCGATCTGCGTGGGGATGGCCCACTTGTTGATGCGCCCTTCGTCGGCATATTGCTTGAGATGGTCACGCAGAATACGCGCATCCATGTCCTTGCCGGCATGCGGCACGATCAGCGCGAAGGGACGCTCGCCCCACTGCGGGTCAGGCACACCGACCACGGCGACTTCCTTCACGGCGGCGCACTTGCTGATCAGATCCTCCAGCTCCAGCGACGAAATCCACTCACCGCCGGTCTTGATCACGTCCTTGATCCGGTCGCGGATATCGATAAAGCCCATCTCATCGATGGAAGCCACATCACCGGTATGCATCCAGCCGTGGGCCCAGAGCTCGTCGCTCTTTTCAGGCTCCTTGTAGTAACCCTGGGTCAGCCAGGGTGAGCGCAGCACCAGTTCACCCTGGGTCTTGCCGTCATGCTCTAGGAAGTTGCCTTCGGGATCCATCAAGCGCGCTTCCGCGAGTGGCACCGGCACACCGGCCTTGATGCTGTAAGCGGCCTGCTCGTCTTCACTGCCCTGCTCCACTTCCAGGTTGATGTAACCACTGGAGATCAACGGACAGGTCTCGGACATGCCATAAGCGGCAGACAGTTTCATGCCCTTGGCCTTGGCTGCATCGTAGAGGCTGCGGTTCAACGCGCTACCGCCGATGATGATTTTCATGCCGCCGAAGTCGTAATCCTGCGCGCCCTCAGCATTGAGCACCATTTGCAGAATGGTGGGTACGCAGTGGGAGAAGGTGACCTTCTCCTGCTTGATCAGTTTGCACAGCATTTCCGGCTCATAACGACCCGGGTAGACCTGCTTGGTGCCCAGCAGTGTCGCGGTATAAGGAATGCCCCAGGCATGCACGTGGAACATCGGCGTGATCGGCATATACACATCGCGGTTGCCGAACAGGCGCATGCTGTCCAGACCGCCCATCAGCGCCGCCTGGGTCATGGTGTGCAGCACCAGTTGGCGATGGGTGAAGTACACGCCCTTGGGGTTGCCAGTGGTACCAGTGGTGTAGAAGGTGGTGGCTACCGAGTTCTCGTCAAAATCGGCGAACTCATAGGTCGGCTCGGCGGCGGCGAGCAGCTCTTCGTACTCACCTACCAGACCCGGCAGATCGGCGGTCTTCTCGTCGCCATCGGTCAGCAAAATGGTATTGGTGACGGTGGTGAGATCGTTCTCGATGGCCTTGTAGATCGGCACAAACTCGGCATTGACCAGCACGAAGATATCTTCGGCGTGGTTCATGGTGTAGAGGATCTGATCGGGCGACAGGCGAATGTTGATGGTGTGCAGTACCGCGCCGAGCATCGGGATGGCGAACATGCATTCGAGATAGCGATGGCTGTCCCAGTCCATCACCGCCACGGTGTCACCGGCTTTCACGCCGGCGGCGCTCAGGGCATTGGCCAGGCGGCAGATACGCTGATTGAAGGTAGCGTAGTCGTAGCGGCTGATGTCGCGGTAGACGATTTCCTGGCTGCGCTCATAGCGCTGGCCTGAGAGCAGGATGTTCTTGATCAGCAGCGGTGTCGAATGAGCACCGGGCGTCGGTTTGATCACGCGGGTATTGAGCATAATGTATGACCTGTTTGTTGGGCTTGTATGGTCTGGTCGCAGGCATCAAGGCCTATCGTTGCGCTGCACTATAGCCAAGCAGGGGTCGGGCGACCTATCACTCCAAAGTATGAACCGGATCACACTCGGGATGCAGCGCTTTTTTAAGCGTATAATTGCGCAAAATGTCGCTATATGACCATCAAACCAACATCAGTCATTTTCAGGAGCAAACATGTCCGACAACAGCATTGTAATCGTTAGCGGAGCACGCACGCCCATGGGCGGATTTCAGGGCAGCCTGTCCAGCGTACCCGCTGTGGATCTGGGCGCGCTGGCGATTGCCGAAGCGGTCAAGCGTGCCGGCATCGCCGCCGAAGATGTGCAGGAAGTGATCATGGGCTGCGTACTACCCGCCGGCCTGAAGCAGGGCCCAGCCCGCCAGGCCAGCCTGAACGCCGGCCTGCCCGCCGCGACCGGTTGCACCACGATCAACAAGCTGTGCGGCTCCGGCATGAAAGCCGTGATGCTGGCTCACGACCTGCTCAAGGCCGGCACCAACCAGGTGATGGTCGCCGGCGGCATGGAGAGCATGTCCAACGCGCCTTACCTGATGGAAAAAGCCCGTAGCGGCCTGCGCATGGGCCATGGCGAGATCAAGGACCACATGTTCCTTGACGGCCTGGAAGACGCCCGCACCGGCCGGCTGATGGGCTCCTTCGCCCAGGAAACCGCAGACAAGTACGGCATCAACCGTGAGGACATGGACGCCTACGCCATCGAGTCGCTAACCCGGGCAAAGAAAGCCATTGAAAGTGGCGCGCTGGATAGCGAGATCGTCCCGGTCACCGTGACCACCCGCAAGGGCGAAACTCTGGTCAAGGACGACGAACAGCCGCACAACGCCAACCTGGAAAAGATCCCCGGCCTGAAGCCGGCGTTCAGAAAAGACGGCAGCATCACCGCCGCTAACGCCAGTTCAATCTCCGACGGCGCCAGCGCGCTGGTACTGATGACCGCCGCTGAAGCCGAAAAGCGCGGCCTCAAGCCGCTGGCCCGTATCGTCGGCCACGCGACCCAGAGCCAGGATCCGAGCGAGTTCACCATCGCGCCCATCGGCGCCATGACCAACCTGTTCAACAAGACCGGCTGGAACAAGGACGACGTCGATCTGTTTGAAATCAACGAAGCCTTTGCCATGGTCACCATGCTGGCCATGCGCGAACACGGCCTGGACCACGCCAAGGTCAACATCTACGGCGGCGCCTGCGCCCAGGGCCACCCGGTCGGCTCCACCGGCTCACGGATTATCGTTACGCTGATCAACGCCCTGCAGAAAACCGGCGGCAAGCGCGGTGTGGCGTCATTGTGCATTGGTGGCGGCGAAGCGACAGCCGTAGCTATCGAACTGATCTAAGCGCATAAAAAAGGCAGGCTATCGCTAACCTGCCTTTTTGTATTCCCTCAACAGCGCCTTAGACCGAACCGCTACTAAGCGGGCGCGGTTGAAAAAACCTCACCAGCCAGCTCAACAGCATGCCGTACAGCGGCACAAACAGCACCAGACTGATCACCAGTTTTATCAGGTAATCGACCGTCGCGATTTCCACCCAGTTGGCCGCCATAAACGGATCATCACTGCGCCAGAATGCCACCGAGAAAAACAGGTAGGTATCCAGCAGATTACCCAGCACTGTCGAGGCCGCAGGCGCTATCCACCACTGGCGCATCTGCCGCAAGCGATCAAACACCTGCACATCCAGCAACTGCCCGAGCGCATAAGCCAGAAAGCTCGCCACCGCGATGCGAAACACAAACAGGTTGAATTCACCCAGGACCGCCAGACCACCGAAGCGCGCCTCGTGGAAGAGTACTGAGACCACGTAGGACGCCACCAACGCCGGCAGCATCACCCGCGCAATCACCCGCCGCGCCGCGCCCTTGCCCATCAGCCGCACGGTAAGATCGGTAGCCAGAAAAATGAACGGGAAACTGAACGCACCCCAGGTCGTGTGCCAGCCAAACAAGGTGATCGGCAGCTGCACCAGATAGTTGCTGACGATAATGATAAGAATGTGAAACGCGATCAGGCCGGCTACAACAGAGCGGCTGACCGAAGAAGATATCAACGGCATGTGATGTCCTTTTTAGGGTGAAATGGGGTTAGGGAACCCATTGCCGCAACCGACATGGCTGCGCGCGGCCGGCATTCTAGCGTTTTGTGGCGAAGAAAGGTACCTGGGCAGACAGGCGGATATCGGCAAGAGCACGGATAACCGCCTGGATTCGGAAATGGCTACCGCTCAGAGCCCCAAAGCACCTCGGCGCAGCCAGCCATGCACAAACGCGAGTTTTTGCCGCGCGTGGTCGGATAGCACGAAGGGGTAGATATCGGACAGGCCCATAGCGCGATTGACGTGATTGACACCCACGGTGAGCGTTGCGGCAATATGAATCAGCCGCTCGGCGTCTGGCTCAGAGTATGGATCCCAGCCGGCGTCGGGTATCTGCGGGGATGAGAGACCTGTGGCCACGAAGCTGTCCGCGATATCAGTCAGATGCAGCAGATGGGCGGCCGTCTCCGCCCAGTCCTCATGCGGGTGTGAGGAGGCGTAACTGGTCAGGTAATGCTCTTTCCAGTTCTCCGGCGGGCCGTTGGCATAGTGATGCTGCAGTGCCCCGGGGTAATCAATCATCACATCACCAAACATGGCCTCAAAGGCTTCAAGAAAGTCCTCGCGCAAACTTAGCCGCCACCAGAGCATATGGGCGACCTCGTGGCGCATATGGCCAATCATGGTGCGATAGGGCTCTTCCAGCGCTTCACGCCGGGTGGTCACCAACACGGGATCGACTTCGGCCACACTGATGGTCACGACGCCGCCGGCGTGCCCCATAGGCACGGGCGTTGCGCCCTCGGCGAGCAAATGAAATACCGGCCGCGCGCCCGGATCCTCTGGCCGAAACCAGTGCCAGCGCCCGAGGTTATCCAGGGCCCAGCGTTTGGCAGCCTCGGTTTTCGCCCAGTTGGGAATAGCGTTGGCAATGGAGGTGTCCGGCGCCAAACCGGTCATGCTGCACGACCGGCAAAACTCACCTTCAGCCGGCGCTATCCAGTTACAGCCGATCACGTCCCGGTTTGCACAGAAGGGTGGCGTCGGTATGAATGCCCGCGCCTGAGGGTCGTAGGCAACGGGTATCCCCTGCGCTGTTGCAAGATTGTCGAACCAGAGGGAGCCGGCACCCACCGGATTGGAGAAAACACGCATTAAGCAATACCCAGAAAACATGAGGGACCAGCATGGACCCCCACTCCGGCAGCTACAAGCTAATGGGCAAATTCAAATTGATATCGCAGCTGTAAAGCCAGGAATATCCAGTTGAATCTAGCCCTTTCACGCCAAAGCGGTATAAATTTTATGCCGACTTCTGCCTGCTGCTTTGGCTTGATACATCGCCTCATCCGCGTTCTTCAGGAGCGTGCTGGTGGAATTCCCATGCTGCGGATACAGCGCTATGCCTATGCTTGCCCCTACTTTATGCAAGACGTCATCAATGGTGACCGGTGACCCGATCTGCTCAATCAATGACTCGGCCACCGCGCTCACCGCACTCATGTCGTCGGCATTGCGCAGTAGGATGACAAATTCATCACCGCCGTAACGTGCCACTGTGTCACTGTCCCGGCAGCGCGCGACCAATCGGCGAGCAATTTCCTTGAGCAACCGGTCACCGGCATGGTGGCCAAAGTCATCGTTGATCGGCTTAAAGCCATCGAGATCCAGAAAAAGCAATGCGAAACCCTTTTGGTCGCGTTTCGCTGCCTCCGCCGCCTGGTCAATGCGATCCATTAACAGACTACGATTGGGCAAGCCGGTGAGAGCGTCGTGATGGGCCTGATGACGCACTTCCATCTCACGGCGGACCTGCTCAGTTACGTCCGAGTAGACCGCCACGTAGTGCCCAATCTGCTTACGCCCATTGTCGATGGCCGAAATAGTCACCTGTTGTGCCAGCAATCGGCCGTCCTTATGGCAATTCCAGATTGTGCCGCGCCAATGCCCATCAGCGTGCAGACACCTCCAAAGCTCTTTGAAGAAGGCAGGATCGTGATTGTCCGAGGCCAAAAATCCGGGGTTACGACCTACCAGCTCTTCTTCGGAATAGCCTAATAATGTTTCGAAGGCAGGATTGCAACGCTCCGTTAGCACCTTTGCATCGGTAATCAGCATGGGCTCCGCAGTTGTCTGAAAGACCGCCGCGGCTACTCGCTGATCTTCTTCAGCAAGCTTGCGATCGGTGATGTCCGTGTAAACGGTGACGACACCGCCATCGGGCATCGGACTGGAGCGAACCTCCAGAGTAATACCGGTATGCAGGCGGTACTCCCCCACCTGAGGACCGTTGTCGCGCACCTTCCGGATAGACTGCACCATACGCGCTTCTTCACAGCCGTCGCCGAGATGAGCGTGGAGCTGCTCAAAGGAATCCAGAGGCGCACCTACCTGCGCAAAATCACGCGGAACATCGAGTAGGCTGAGCCACAGTTCATTCCAGGTGACCAGATGCAGGTCGTTGTTAAAAACGGTCAGCCCCTGACTAATGCTGCTCAGCGTCAGTGAAAGCAACTTCGTTTTTTCTTCAAGCGCCAATTGCGCCGCGTAAGTCAGGGCCTGCAGGCGCTCCGTTTCCAGTATCCGTTCAATGGTTCGGGGCAGCAGATCGATATAATTGCCATCAACGGTTTTTACCACGTAGTCAGCCGCACCGGCCTTCAAGGCGGCAATAGCGGTATCCATATCCCCGGCGCCGGAAATCATGATCGCAGGCGGCGCTCCATTCAGGGATTTCATCCTTTCAAGCACTGTCAGGCCATCAAGCCCTGGCATTTCATAATCTATTGCCACGACATCAAAGGATGCTTGCGCCATGCGTTCCAGGCCGGCGATGCCATCGGCAGCCCATTCAAGCTCATACCCATGTCGCTTCAGGCGTCTCTCCAACAATCGCGCCAAGCCCGCGTCATCTTCTATGCATAGAATGCGAGTCTTCGAATTATTCATCATCTGCCCCAAATAGATCGGAACTGGTGAGTTGCTGTTGCTGTTTCTCAGGGCACAGCCATGACATTCAGCAAAAGACCGAGTTCTCTGATCGCTTCCGAGAATTTGAGATACTCCACCGGCTTGGTGATGTAAACGTTGCACCCAGCGTCATAACAGCGCTCGATCTCGCGCGTATCATCCGTGGTGGTCAGAACAATAACCGGGATGCGCCGATAGCGATCATCCTCTTTCATACGCTTGAGCACTTCATAGCCATCCAGCTCAGGCATATTCAGATCCAGTAACACCAGGTGCTGTTTCTTTTTGCTCTCCTCCGAATAAAGGTAATCCAGAAAGATCCGACCGTTGGCAAAGCGGCTAATGGGATTGTTGATATTGCCGCGGCGCAGATTTTTCTGGATCAGATGCGCATGGCCGTCATCGTCCTCGACGATCGCAATGGTCACAGGCTCCATATAGTGCTCCTGTTGATATGTATGATTTAGGCTAGCTCACGAGGCTGGGCACTGGGCTTTTGCGCCAGACTGAAACTGAAGGTACTGCCCTTCCCCAGCACCGACTCACACCAGATACGGCCGCCATGGCGACGCACCAAGGTTTTTACATAGGCAAGGCCCATACCCTCGCCCGGGATGTTGGCACGACCGACCCGTCGGAAGAGCTCGAACACCTTGTGGATATTGGCTTCATCAATTCCCGGTCCGTTGTCACGGATGTGAAATGTGATCTCCTGCAGAGCTTCCGTGCTCCAGATCTCGAGTTGACCTGGTGTGTCCGCCTGGTACTTAACGGCGTTATCCAGCAAATTGCCAAAGATCTGTTCCAGCGCGAAGGCGTCCGCTTCCACCGAGGGAAGATCTCTGACTTTCACCACGAACTGCTTGTCTTCCAACTGATGTTTTAACGAGGAAAGCACCTGTTTCACAACCAAAGCGCTATCAACTTGCTCCCAGGTAAGTTCCTTGCGACCCAAGCGAGAGAGCTTCAACACCGCCTGAATCTGGCCATCCATCCTTTCCACCGAAGAGCCGATAAACTGCAGCGCTTCGGGAATATCTTCATCCAGTATTGCCAGGACCTCAGCTTGCTGTTGTTGATTCATTGTTGCAATGGCCGGGCCCAACAGCGCCTTGAGCTCGTCCATGGAATAACCGATTTCAGTTGAAAATCCCTTGAGATTGACTAAAGGCGCGCGCAGATCATGAGAGACAATATAGGCAAAAGCCTGAACCTCTTTGCTGTTCTCTTTGACCTGTTCAACATAAAAATCAATGTCTTCTGCCATCGCATTAAAGGCTCGGCCAAGCTCAGCGATTTCGTCGTTGCCTCCGGGTGCGATCTCTACCCGAGAGGTCATGTCCCCGCGGGAGAACGTCCTGACAGTCTGGCTCATACGGGTAATGGGGCGGGCCAGATACATGCCGGTGATATAGAGTACGAGGCAGAGCAACAGGACGCCGACCAGGCCCGTCACACCCACTCGCCAAGCCAGTGTATACATCGGCGCGAGCAGCACCTTGTAAGGCACCTCCATCACCAGCGTCCACCCATGCCCGGCATACCCCAGGTACCCTGATTGGCGAGCCGCTACGATCAAGCTATTGGTGCCGTCTTCGTCTGTAATGTCACCCACAGCTCTGCTGCGCGAACCGGAGATGCCCGACTGCACGGATTCCCAGTTAAGGTATTCGGAGCCAACCCGATCGCTCTGCGCGGAGCTCGTGCCGATAACCGTTCCGTCATCGCGCAACAGCGTTACGTTAACCTCCGGTGACACGGCATCAAGTAGTTGAACGACCACTGGCCATGCGTAGCTCGCCATCACGACGCCAACGACTTGTGCCCCTTCAAGGCCACCATCGTGTATTGGCGCCGCGAAAATCATCGATCGATTTTTCTCCTCACCGATCATGCGCAAATCCGAGCTGTAGAGCCTTTTTTCCATGGCGGCCTGAAATGCCGACTCATACTCGGGATGCGCGCCAATTAAATCCCCGGTTTCATTCGGCATGTTCGACACCAGCAGATTGCCTTCAGTATCCAGCAAGCTGACCACGCGCCATGGACCGGTTAACAGGCTAATCTCCTCAAGATAGTCGGAGACCTCATTCTCTCGACTGTTGCCCAGGGTCCCGAGATCACCGCCCACTAGATCAATCAGCCGTCTGTCCTTGGCCAACACCTTGATACCCTGGTACGCGGTGAACAGGGTACGATCCACGCCCTGCATCCTGGTCAACGCACTGTCGGCCTGATACTCGGCCAACTGATCTCTGATGTTCTGCTCACCCACATAAAAAGCCATTCCGCCAACCAGCAGCAAGACCAGGGCACTTGCCAACCCGGTAACCAGCACTAACTTGTGAGCGAATCTTTGCTGTTTCAAAGGTCCTCCTCCTCTCGTACCAGCGCCCTCACGAACCGGCCCTTCACCAGATCCGTTTCTTCAATCAGAGGAGCCACCGCACTGTCCTTCCTGATCAGATAGCGGTTGATTTTACGCGCCGAACCAAAGAGCGACTCCACGCCCGAGGCATAGGTGAAGGCCTGGACGTTGTCCTGAAGATTCATGATATGACTGTGTTTCGCAAAGTCGGCTACCTCTTGGGTGGTCGCCCCGTTCACTTCAGCAACGATGCGATACGCTTCCTTCTGATGTGATTGAAGGTACTGGGTTGCCCGATGCCATACCCGAAGCATGCGCAGGATTTCATCGTGGCGACCCTGAATAAAATCGTCCCGAAAGATCATCCCCGCCATGATGAGCCCTGGCATTTGTGAGCTGTCGTAAAGCCGGTTTCCGCCTGTCCTCTCCGTCCGAGTGGCATAAGGCTCCCATGTCATGACTGCATCGACTTCGCCTGCAGCCAATACCTCGCTAGCCGTTTCAGGGACCATATCGACCAGAACCACGTCATCCAGCGTCATACCAAAATGGGAGAGTATTTCGTCAAGCGCATAGACCATGGCCGATTCAAAGGGGACGCCAATTCGGCCGCCTTTGAGCTGCTCAACAGAATCAACGGAGCCCGCACCAATCAGGGCTTCTGACCCGACAGATTCGTCGGTGGCCAGGACCATCACCAGCTTCTCGCCCATTTGACGGCGCTTTACCACGTCAAACAGCCAAACCGTAAGCGTATCCAGGTTACCTTCGTGGATGTCGGTCACCGCCCCGTAGTAGTCCTGGTTGGCATCAATGATTTCAACATTCAGGCCGGCCTCAACAAACCAGCCCTTGCTATGCGCGATATCGATCCAATATGTACCCGGCCAATAATAGGCACCAATGCGCATTGGAGGGTGTTGTGGGTCAGTTGATGGTGGCGAAGGCCAAAACATCACGGCAACGGTGCATGCTATGGCAGCGAAAACCAGTACGACGCCGCCTAACTTATATTTGTTATTCATTGTTAGCTAAGGCTCCAGGCAACCGACAAAACAAGATACCGGAAGCTTAAATAGAGGCGGTCAGGCGATAAAGATCCTGTATTAACGAGTGGTTACATCGATTTGTGTGGTGACATGCGTACCATGCCATCTAACCTCTGATGTTGGCTAGCATTGCGTTGTCGGCAAAGCCACGAGGACGAGTCGCCGCACCATAGCCCGCCTGTTATAGTCTGGAAACAGACCGCTATGGCAGGCCGAGAAATGTCACACAGTATGGGATTGACCGAGCGCATTGAGCATATCCGCAAACTGACCGCCCTGGACGCTGCCGAGGAACTGGTCCGGCTGCCCGCGGATGACATCCAGTTTATTCTTTCGCGCCTGCCTGCCGAACAGGCTCTGGTGATAGCCTCTCACCTCGGCGAAGCGGCAGCGCCGGGCGAGGCTGCCACCCGCGTAGTGTTGTCCGGCATGGAGGAGACCATCGGCGAATTGATGACGCCCGCCACGGCCACCCTGCCCTCCAGCTACACCGTCGCCGAGGCCTTGACGTTCATGGTGAAGAGCGCTGACGTCTCCGAGATCAGCTACATTTTTATCACCGAGGAAGATCGCCTGGTCGGGCTGGTGGGCATGCGCGACCTGATTCTAGCCAAGCCTTCCGAAGTTCTGGCCAGCATCATGGTGCTGGAACCGTTCGCCTTTCATGAGGACACATCGATCAAGAGCGCAGTCAGTGAAGTGCTGTATCGGCATTACCGCATATACCCGGTAGTGGATGATCAGCAGCGTGTGGTGGGCGAGGTGCGCGGCTGGAAGCTATATGAGCGCATCGTCTCGGAGCTTAGCGCCCAGGCAGGCTCCCAGTATGGCGTGGACAAGGAAGAGCAGATCAATACGCCCGTGCTGACGGCCTTCCGCATGCGCCATCCGTGGCTGCAGGTGAACCTGATCACCGCCTTTGCTGCCGCCTTCGTTGTCGGCATGTTCGAGGGCACCATCGCGCAAATAGTCGCCCTCGCCGCCTTCCTGCCCGTGCTCGCCGGCCAGAGCGGTAACACCGGCTGTCAGGCAATGGCGATTACCCTTCGCGGTATAACTTTGGGCAAAATTCAGGACTACCCAATCAGTCAACTGCTGCGCAAGGAAATCCTGTTGGGGGCGCTCAATGGCGCTGCGGTGGGCGTGATTGCTGGGGTGGCGATGTTCGCTTATGCGTTATTCACAGACTCCGCCAACCCGGCCATGCTCGGTTTCGTTATTTTTATCGCGATGATCGGCGCCTGCATGACCAGCGGTATCTTCGGTGTCGCGGTACCATTGCTACTCAAACGCTTCGGCGCCGACCCCGCCACCGCGAGCAGCATATTCCTGACTACCTTTACCGATATTATCGGTATGGGGCTGATGCTGTTTCTGGCTACCTCACTGGTGCTGTAAACGCCTTACTGCTTGCTGAACGCGTCCTGCTCCAACCACTGCCGCAGGTTGTCGCCGAGATGGAATTGGGGGTATGACCAGCTTTCTTCCTCCATCCCGATCTCTTCCTCCCACAAGCGTATCTGCTCGGTGACCTGCTCGAACATGGCGTCGGGTTCAGTCAGCGACAGGCCCACGCTCTTGTAAAGCGCCTTGCTGAACCAGGTCATTTCCGAGTCATCACCACAGCCAAAGGACGTGCGATCCGCACGGGCGGAGGTCAGGATCAAGGTGTCACTGTCCGCCAATTCGTCTAGCCACTGGCCGGAATAACACGCAGAGACCACCAGCACTTTTCGACGCGCGCTCAGCGGTTCGAGCATGTCCGCAAAGGCCTGGGGTGACAGGTTGGGCAATTCTACCCCTGGCTGGCTCAGCAACAGCTCGCCGTCTTCACCACCATGGCTGACCAGGTGCACCACCAGCAGGTCTTCCTCCGGATTCATCTGCTCGTCCAGTGCCTTTAGCGCCGTGGCGATGGAAGGGCGAGTAGCCAGAGGCAAGGTCTCGTAGTCCCGGTGGTTGAGCAGCATGATCGCGCGACGCTCCAGATCAAACTGCGTCTGCAGGCCCGCTCTGGCGACCTCAATGTCTCGCATGAAAACAGATTCCGTACCGTCGCCCCCTACCGCGAGAAAATACACATCCGTCACACCAGGGCGCTCCGCCTCCAGGGCCTCAATCTGCCTGTTCAGGCGCTCGCGATCCTCGACCAGAATTTGCTCGGTGAGTGGTGCCGGCCGGGCTGAGGGCTCCTGCTGTGCATAACCATTACCCTCAGCCAGCATGCCGTATTCCCAGGTTCCGCTCAGGCTTTTCATATCCGCTGGGGCGTTGGCCGGGGTGTAGGTACCCTCCCCGTGGTATTGCCAGTCGAGAAACTCCCCCGCATAGGTGCCGTATTCGGTTATGTGCTCACCCCGTACCGGCAAACCCTCGGCAAATTCGGCCACATAGACGCTATCACCCACTTCATAGCGGCCAGGACCATTGAACTTGCCTTTGACAAAGGCACCTTCATAGCGGGTGCCGTCATTGTCCAGCACGGCCTGCCCCGACATCAGGCCCTTCTGGAACTCGCCTTCGTAACGCCAACCCATGGCCGACTCCAGCACACCCTCACCATGCCAGTAACCCTCATGGAATTGACCGCGGTAAATCATGCCACTGGCAAATTGCTGAACGCCGTCACCATGAAAAAGGCCGTCGCGAATCTCCCCGGAATAGGTACTGCCGTCCGGCAGCCGCGCATCCGGCGCCAACATCTCCGCCGGGTTGCAGGCAGCAAGCAGCAGGACGGCAGTCAATGACAGGGTTAGTCGTAGGGGGCGCAGCAGAGTAAGCGTCATATGGTGATCTTGATCGGGGCTGGTGCAGGGAGGTTAGCGGGTATGGCGTTCTTGGGCCAGTGGGGGACTATCTACAGGACAGGTAACCGCCCCCGGCGAGTACCGATGGAGCAGCTACCGAACCAACGCCTTTGGCAAAGCTTCACGACTGGTGTCGTCCCATGCTTTTTACCAACAACTAGGTAGCACCCCAGCGGAACGCCAATCAGCCTATCGCGCATTATTCAAGGAAATTTTGCAAGACGAGCTGGTCGATTCGATTCGCGCCACCACCCTCAGTGGTTCAGTCCTGGGTAACAACAAGTTCAAGCGTGAAATAGAAGCACTGTGTGGGCAATCGGTCAGTGCAGGAAAACCAGGACGACCAGCAAAAAATCAGACGAAATAACGCTCATCGGATTAATGTTCATCTGACCCCAATTACCTACACGCTGCCTCCGTACAGTTAACGCCCGGCTTGGGGGCGGGCTTGTAGCCGCGAAGCAAAGGAGAGGCCGTCCAAGCCCCGCAGGGGCGACAACAGCCGACTGTTAGTAGCTTTTCTACTCATACTTTAAGTGGTGCTTGTAGAGATACTCGACGTTCACCCGCGTCATTTGTGCGCCACGGCATGATGGAATTTTGCTTTCCATAAATAGCTGCGATAGATCATCTATCGGCCATGGTGAGCTTGATTTTTCGAGTATCAAATAAAGCTCAGCGGCTGCACAGATGAACTCTCGCGAATAAGTTGTTGCCCAACTGCCAGAGCCGTGGGTGTTTGGCAGATATTCCCCTTGATACTTTTTACATGTAGAGATTAGCTCGCGAACTCTGGCCTTCTTCGATTTAGGAATTTTCATGAGACTCCGTGACTGACTAACGCCTGAATTAAACCGAATCGTGAAGCGGTTTCGGCTAGAATGGTTTGTCAGACCTTATGCCAGCCAACTGTCAAAAGGTCATTGATTGCAGTGCCGACGAACTCGTGGATGTCCGCCTCAGGGAAATGCTCCTTGAGAGTCGCGAGCGCATTGTGATGTCCAAAGACGAAAATCAAGTATACAAGAACAGACTTAGCCCTATAGAGCACCAGCCAGTCAGGTCCGCCGTCTAATTGATGGAGCCAAACCTTGACCCCAGCCTCAAATGGCTTTGTATCGCCCAGCAAATGGTCGAAGTCTAGGGCGTCCGTCGCTCCAGAGTAGGGTATGGCATAGACCTGCCAAGTGGGCGGGACAGTATGAATCTTGCGTTTTATCAACAGCGCCGCTGCACTTTTTGTCAGCACGGAAAGTGCGACATGCAGCGCGTCACGTGTCGGGTTGGTTCTTGATTTATCGCGAAAGAACTCAGGCTCTGACCACGCTGCAGCATCAGACTCGCGAACGTCTATAAGTTTGAAGAACGAAAGGACCCTCTCAGTGAAGTTCGGCAGCTTTGACGCGTCCCAAGCTTGGATCAGTATCTCTGGGCGAGTCCTGTGCTGGTACGTTGAGTGGCCGTTGTTACCCGCCAAAAACTCGAGCAGTTCTAGGGCATTAACCATATACGTCTCTGGACCGAATCGGTTGTTGCACTCTTCGTGCGTCGGAAGCTTCCCGGCGTAATCAAAGCCACGCGCCTTAGGTTGATTGCGAGCAATAAGCGCAACCGGGACCACATGATCCCCGCTCGCACGCGAGTCCCCCATTGGTTTTCCGCAGAGATAGCAGAACTCCGACATAAGTTCTAACGCCCGGCTTAGGGGCGGACTTGTAGCCGCGAAGCAGCGGAAAAGTCGTCGCGGCCCCGAAGGGGCGACAACAGCCGATTGTTATAATGCGGGTCAACGAAATTTTCTATCATCTAACCACTCAATAGCATCTTTATCGACGTTGTAATGCACAAAAATGGTTTTGCTTGGAGGGTGTGTTCCAGGCCAAGCACAGCCAATAGACTCTAGATCCTGCAGTCCTGAGCCGTAATCAGCAAGAAACTCCATAAATCTATTCGTGATCAATTTGCAACCAGACTCACTTGTTGCTTTCGGAACTAGCAGTTTGAATTTATAGCCGCTTTCAGCGTCGGCCATTATCGAAAACGCAATAGAGTATGGGTTATTTCCGGTTAATTTTCCTTCTGACCCTATAAGGGTTGGCTCAATTCTTGGTGATTTCATTACTGAGCTAGAAAGTTCCGACAGACTTTTTTTAAGAGACTGGAAATGCTCCCTCCCCATTTCACCTAAAAACCCATCTAAGTAACTTTTGGCTATATACACAAGCACTGCGGGGACAACAAACCACTCCAAGCACGCCATCGGCCCAAGGGGTTTTCGTTTTTCAATAACAACACTAAGCCCGTCAACGCTTATCTCATCTTCGAACTGTGCAAGGGCCTCCTCTGGAACGGAATCATTTTCCACACATAATATGAAAATATCAGCCTTCTTCATGAATGCTCCTGACTTTGACGCTGCAATCACGCGCTTGTCGCGTGCATTGCCTTGTTATTTAGCCCTGACTGGGAAGGACAAAGAAATTGCTGCATATACGCCTTTTCTCTTTCCCAAGAAATTTTCGGCTTCAGAAACGACCTCATTTGAAAACCTTCCATATATTTCTCTCAACAACTCGAACTCAAAATCTTCAGAAACTAACGTCCTATCCCGGATACACTTCCCTTCATCAGAGTATAAGAGCTCCCAAGCACCATAATGTAGACTGAAATTGTCTGTACCTCCAGAAATGCGGATATCTTGGTGGCCAGACATATATAGCGATGCCAAGAGTACATCTAACGGCTTGAGACTTTCTTTTTCTTTTAATTTAGCGTCGTTAATAAAAGACTCAAATGCAAAACAGTCCGCTAAAAACAAGTTTGCCCGCAATGGTATAGCTACCGACCTATTATCGCACTCACTAGAAATCAAAAATATTTCTCGAAAAGAAGAATTCTTTATTAAACCATTATCACACATAATCCAAAATGGCTTGAAGAACTCGTCGAAGCTATTATGCATAAATAGTGAAGACGCATCTAAAATCACTAGGTCTACAAGGTCACATTTTTCTTTGTAGCCTCTGGCCTTTTGCTCTTTACTTTTAATTACCTCCATTAGCAACTCAACCCTTTCCTTAATGGAAGGCATTTCCGTAATGATGGCCATCGGCTTTCCCTGGCTTTGGCCATTTTCGTCTTTTAATTCTACTTGGTCGACTTTTATATATTCGCGATCTTTTCTGTGTATAGCTTGCGTTTCATTGAGCAAGCCAAGAGTATAATTAGGCACTTTACTCATCTTTGCGTCTACGGGATGACGATAAAGCTCGGTAACTTCCACTCCAACTGACCGATCCAGGCCGAATACAACAAAATCCGGTCTCTCAAGCTCCTCAACCTGCAGCTCAGGAGAAGCACTGTATATCATGTCAAAGATTACTCGCTCTTCCCGCTTATCCACTAACTTCCCCTTGCCGAATAACATTTTTATAATAGTCACACCGTCCAATATTTCGGTGATCATTTTTTATTTTCGAACTCTAAACTCAAATCCTGCAAAACACCTTTAGAGACCGCACTTTTCAATCGATATTCGTTCTGAACCCAATCGACCAAACGGTCGCTACGACTCATAACCAAATATTCCAGGCTTCCGCCAACAACTTGATTTTATTTAATAAAATGACTTTGAATCGGCTCACTCTCAGATATGGTTTACAGCGATCACTTTTCCGACCACTGCCGTGCTGAAACTCCATCTCCAACATAGGCGAGACCCTTTTGGCACGCTACCGCCCCACCCTTGCACGCTGTCGTTTTGTGGGGTGTATACCTGGTATTTTTTACGCAAGCGGGAGTTGTCGGCAGTCCGTGCCAAAAAAGGAAGGAGTGCTGTCAAGCAAGCTTGGCCAGTGGCTCAGGTATAGCACGGGTTCTTCGCAGTGGCAAAATGCTGGCCGCGGGCTGCCTAATCAGCCGTTATTGAAGCGCCAGGCCAGGAAAACAGCCACCGCGACAAAGATGATATTCAGCATCCATCCCCGCCCACGCGATCTGCGCTCTCCGCCGTCAAGGCATTGCTCTTCGCGCAGCAGTTCAGCGAAATCGATGTTCCGCCCGGTCAGATCACTACCCTCTCTGACCAGCACATCCCTGGCGCCTGCGCCCAGGGCGAGCTCTCTCATGGCTCTGATTTCGATCTGGGTAAGCCCGCCTTCGAGCTTTTCCAATGGCTGCATGATCACCGCCGGGGAAGCTGGCATCAGGCGGTTCTTGCTCATGGCCTTGAAGACTTCCTGCAGCAGCTTTTCCGCGAGTGAGAAGTCGCTTATCAGTGTGCGCGGATGGGCGAAGGGGTTAACCAGCTCGATACCCGCGCCCACTCGCTTTTTTGCTTCGTCGCCTATCGTGAGCAAGGTCTTACCGCCCTTCGCATTGCTTTCCAGAGCCAGTAGCGGGGCCTGATCCCAACGCTCGCCTGTGGTGGTATTGGTAACAGTCAGGCGGCTTGCGCGGATTTGCACATAGAAGCACGTAGACAAGCGGGCAAGTGGTGAGGCCATGGTGATTCTCCAGAAGCACAGCAGGATGAAGGAGCTGCGGCGGAAGCTACTTCCTCGCTCCTGCCAATCGGAGGCGATTATAGCCGCTGCTCAAGCGGTGCCAAGCTACCGGGGCCTTGAATTCGGCTTGTTACTGATTATGCAGCACCATTCACCTTCACCCTGCCCCTTGCCGAATTGAAACAAGTGTTTAACACTGGCAGTCCTTTTTTCACCGCCCATATAGACAGGAGCTTTTCATGAGCGATATCCGTTTTGACGACAAGGTCGTCATCGTTACTGGTGCCGGCGGCGGCATCGGCCGTGCCCACGCTTTGCTGTTCGCCAAACATGGCGCCAAGGTGATTGTGAACGATCTGGGTGGCAGCACTCAGGGTGAAGGTTCCAACAGCGATGCTGCACTGAAAGTCGTTGAAGAGATCAAGGCCGCTGGCGGTACTGCAGTAGCCAACCCGGACAACGTGATCGACGGCGAGAAAATCGTGCAGTGCGCGATGGACAACTTCGGTCGTGTTGACGTGGTCGTGAACAACGCCGGCATCCTGCGCGACAAGAGCTTCGCCAAAATGACTGATGCCGACTGGGATCTGGTTTATCGCGTTCACGTGGAAGGTGCGTACAAGGTCACCCACGCTGCTTGGCCGCATATGAAGGACAGCAACTTCGGTCGCGTTATCTTCACTGCTTCCACTTCCGGCATCTACGGCAACTTCGGGCAGGCCAACTACGGCATGGCCAAGCTGGGCCTGTACGGCTTGACCCGTACCCTGGCGATCGAAGGCCGCAAGAACAACATCTTCGTCAACGCCATCGCCCCCACCGGCGGTACGCGCATGACCGAAGGTCTGTTCCCGGAAGGTGCGTTCGACAAGCTCAAGCCTGAGCTGGTCAGTCCGCTGGTGGCTTTCCTGTGCTCCGACGAGTGCAAGGAAACCGGCAGCCTGTTCGAAGTCGGCGGCGGCTGGATGGGCAAAGTACGTTGGGAGCGTTCGCTGGGTATCGGTTTCAACCCCGATGAAGGCTTCACCCCGGAAGACGTGGCGGCCAACTTCGACAAGCTGTGCGACTTCGAAGGCGCCGTGCATCCGAAGGACAACATCGAAGCGCTGCGTGAACTGATGGCCAATATCCAGAAGTTCGCCTAACGGCTCAGTTGGAAGCGGCAGGCTTCAAGCTCGCCGTCGAAGAATGAAAAAAGCCCGTGCTGGAGACAGCGCGGGCTTTTTGCTTATGCGCTCATACCCCGGGCATAAAAAAGCCCGCACCTGAGAACAGGGGCGGGCTTTACTCGGTCAGCCTGTGGCTGGACGTCTACATCAGATGTAGAAAGCCTCCAACGGCGGAAAGCCGTTGAACTCGATGGCGCTGTAGCTGGTGGTGTAGGCACCGGTGGAGAGCCAGTACATGCGGTCACCGATGGCCAGGTTCAGCGGCAGGCCGTATTTGTAGCTCTCGTACATGATGTCGGCGCTGTCGCAGGTCGGGCCGGCGATGACGACGTCTTCCAGTTC
The DNA here is from genome assembly GCF_008365385.1 of Halopseudomonas laoshanensis. GTDB lineage: Bacteria > Pseudomonadota > Gammaproteobacteria > Pseudomonadales > Pseudomonadaceae > Halopseudomonas > Halopseudomonas laoshanensis. The sequence goes on from NZ_QOVF01000002.1 coordinate 633,197, forward strand.
GCCCTGCTTTTCGGTCCAGATCGGGAATTTGATCGACTCGTCCATGGTTTCGATCAGGCCGGAGAACTTGCCCACGTCGGTGTACACCCAGCGCTCCAGCGCGGTGTGCGACTTGCGCGAGATCAGTACCACTTCGCTGACCAGAATACCGGCATTGGCAATCAGCGAGCGGCCTGGCTCGAGGATAATTTCCGGCAGATCGTCACCGAAGTCTTCCTGCAGGAAGCGGGTAATCTCTTCTGCATAGGTAGTCATGGTGTTGGTTTTGGTGATGTAGTTGGCCGGGAAGCCGCCACCCATGTTGATCATCTTCAGGGTGATGCCGTCTTCTTCCTTCAGGCGCTCGAAGATCACCTTGACCTTGGCGATGGCCGCATCCCAGGCGCCGATATCGCGCTGCTGCGAGCCCACGTGGAAGGAGATACCGTAGGGGTCCAGGCCCAGCTCGCGCGCCAGCACCAGCAGATCCATAGCCATGTCAGTCTGGCAGCCGAACTTGCGTGACAGCGGCCAGTCAGCAGTGGTGGAGCCTTCGGTCAGGATGCGCACGTAAACCTTGGAGCCCGGTGCGGCCTTGGCGATGTTGCGCAGGTCGGCCTCGGAGTCGGTGGCATACAGACGTACGCCCTTCTCGTAGAAGGCGCGGATATGCTTGGACTTCTTGATGGTGTTGCCGAAGCTGATCTGCTCGGGCTTGACGCCCAGCGCCATGACCTTTTCCAGCTCATAGATCGAGGCGATATCGAAATTGGCGCCCTTGTCTTTCAGCAGCCCCAGCACTTCATTGGAGGGGTTGGCCTTGACCGCATAGTAGACCTTGCCGAAGGGGAAGCCTTCGACCAGTTCGTCATAGGCGCGGTCGATGGTCTTCAGGTCAACGACCAGAAAGGGGGTCTCGTGCTGATCGGCGCAGGCCTTGATACGGCTGAAGGTTTCGCGGTCGAAGTATTCGTCTAACTTGATGGACATGGTTCGGCTCCAAAGCAACATTTCTGGGTTCGGGGCGCGTGGGGACGAGACTGATCAGATGCAGGGCAGACAAGTGCGGCCCATGATCTGCAATGCAGAAAAGGCGCAGCACTTTCCGACGGAAAGGCACTGAATGTCATGGCCAACACACAACCCGGGGGTGCGAACGTCTGATCAGTATCCCCACTTTGGTTCGCCTACTTCCCAAGGCGTGCGCCGAAAGCAATAAGTCCGGAAAAGCGCCGGTCTTGCTGTCTCGTCGTCAGTACTTGAGCCGTATGGATCGTGCCAGCCTCAACGTTCGACGCGAACCTTAAAACCAAGCGACTCCGGGGTCAATAGGGGCTGATCAATTCCTGCATTGTTTCACCTGGTTATGACGCTACCCTTACAGACTAGACTCCGTCATGACGCACAGGTTCTATTAACCGGTCTCTACCAACAAGAGCGCACCAAAACGAAGCGGACGGCACCGTTTCTGCACACCCTTGGCTGCGACATTCCCGCGCGAACAACAAAACGTCGAGCCAAAGCAATACCTTCCGCCAATCCAAACTATTGTTTTTAATAGATTTATTAGATACGAATTTGACAATGTCACATATTGGCACGGTCCCTGCTGAATACGTTCTTGTATACAAGGCGATATTCGATCACTCAGGGGAGGCCCGATGTCAGAGCAATATGGATGGACAATCAGCGAATGGCAGCAGGCCTATCAGACAGGCTTGGCTCCACAGGATGCGTTAACAGGCTTGCTCGCCGAATTGAGCGCTGAGGACCCGGCTTTTATCCATATTGTCACCGCGGCTGAGCTGGAATCCCAACTCGCGCACCTGGAAGCTCTGCCCGAGGCGAAACAGCTGCCTCTGTACGGCATACCTTGCGTGGTCAAAGACAACATTGATGTTGCCGGTCTACCTACCACCGCCGCTTGCCCTGCCTTCAGCTATGTGGCTGATCAAGACGCCCACTGCGTAGCGCTGCTGCGCGCGGCCGGCGCCATCGTGCTGGCCAAGACCAATCTGGACCAATTCGCTACCGGCTTGGTGGGCACCCGCTCACCCTATGGAGCGGTGCCCAACAGCTTCAACCCGGAATACATCTCCGGCGGCTCCAGCTCCGGCTCCTCCGTCAGTGTCGCGCGGGGGCTGGTGCCTTTCAGCCTGGGTACTGACACCGCTGGCTCCGGCCGCGTCCCTGCCGGCTTCAATAATCTGGTCGGTCTCAAACCCACCCGCGGCCGCTTCAGTACCCGTGGTGTGGTGCCGGCCTGCCGCAGCCTGGACTGCGTTTCCATTTTCGCGCTGAACATCGACGACGCCGAAACCGTGGCGAACGTGATGCAAAGCTTCGATGCCGCCGACGGTTACTCGCGGGCAGCGCCTCCATCAGCACGGCTGATTGGTGCCAAACCGCGCCTGGGCATTCCCGCCAGCCTGCCCTGGTTTGGCGATAGCCAGGCTGAAGCAGCCTGGCAGGCCAGCCTGACGCAGATGCGCGAAATGGGTGCGCAATTGATTGAGCTGGACTACACCCCGATGCAGCAACTTGCCGAACTGCTGTATGGCGGCCCCTGGGTGGCCGAACGCTACGCCGCGATTGCCGAATTCATGGACGCCAATGGCGACCAGATGAACCCGGTGGTGCGCGGCATTCTCGCCAACGCGGAGAAATTCAGCGCCACTGACACTTACCGTGCGGAATACCGCCGCGCCGATCTGGCCCGCGAGATACAGACGCTGGTGCAATCGGTCGATGCGCTGCTGGTGCCTACGGCGCCGCGCATGCCTACCACCGCCCAGGTCGAACAGGACCCGGTCACGGTCAACAGCCAACTGGGCACCTGGACCAATTTCGTCAACCTCGCGGACTGCTCGGCACTAGCGCTGCCCGCAGGCTTTCGCCAGGACGGGCTGCCCTTTGGTATCACCCTGATTGGCAGCGCCTGGCAGGATCGCGCCCTGGCCGAATTTGGCCGCCGCTGGCAGGCGTTCGCGCCGTGGAAAGCCGGGGCGACGGATCGAGAGCTACCTGCACCGAGCGTTGTGAGTAACGCGCCAGCAGGCCATGTGCGTCTGGCCGTGGTCGGCGCGCACCTCAGCGGCATGCCACTGAATACGCAGTTGACCGAACGCCATGCGCGCTTCGTTGAAAGCACTTTCAGCGCCGACAACTACCGCCTTTACGCCTTGCCCAACACCACGCCACCCAAACCCGGGCTGATCCGCTCGGCCGAGGGTGCGGCGATCGCCGTGGAACTCTGGGATGTACCCCTTGAGCTATTTGGCAGCTTCGTCGCGCTGGTCCCTGCCCCGCTGGGTATCGGCACGTTGACATTGCAGGACGGCCGCGAGGTCAAGGGCTTTATCTGCGAAGGCGCGGCAGTGGAAGGCGCTACTGATATCACTCATCTGGGCGGCTGGCGCGCCTATATCGCCTCACGGAACTGATGAACGCAGCCATGGACGGTGCCCACCCCCTATTCAAGTCGAAGCAGACCGGCGAGCGACGACAGAACCTGCCCGAGCGGATCTATCGCCAGCTCAAGCAGCGCCTGTTCGATTTCGAACTGCTCCCGGGTGATCGCTTTACCGAAAGCGAAGTGGCCGAGCTGGTCAATGCCAGCCGCACACCCGTGCGCGAAGCGTTGAACCGTTTACAGCGCGAAGGCTTTGTCGAGGTGTCGTTCCGCAGCGGCTGGCAGGTCAAACCCTTCGACTTTCAACAGTACGAGCAGCTCTACGATGTACGCATCGTGCTTGAGCTCGAAGCGATCAAACGCCTGTGCGCCATGCATCCGGCCGCTGATCTGGAACCACTCAAGCGCATCTGGCTGATCACCCCGCACGCACGCCTGAGTCACGGTGCCAGCGTCTGCGCGCTGGACGAACGCTTTCACGAGCAACTGGTCGAGGCCACCGGCAACCAGGAACTGGCGCGCATTCATCACGACATTACCGAACGGTTGCGACTGGTACGGCGCATCGATTTCACGCAGCGCGCGCGTATCACCGCCACCTATGAGCAACACGGCGAGATTCTGCGCAGCATCATCGAGCGGCAGGCCGACCGAGCCCAGCAGCTGATGAAAGCGCATATAGAGGAAAGCAAGGCCGAAGTCCGCAAGATCACGCTGCACATGATCTTTCAGGCCCGGGAACACCTGAACACCGGCCAACCCCTGAGCAGTGGGTAGCCGAAAAAGAAGGGCTGACGGCACACCGATCACCCCGACATAACGAGGATGCACCCGCAGTTATAGAGCTTGATCACACAGTGGACATGAACATAAAAACGGAGATCGACCGATGAAACTGAAGAAACTGGTAAAACGCGCTGGCGCCCTGGGCGTAGCCTGCAGCTTGGCGCTCAGCGCCCTCGCAGTGCAGGCCGAGGAAACCATCAAGGTAGGCGTACTGCATTCACTGACCGGGACCATGGCCATTTCGGAAACCACTCTGAGAGACACCATGCTGATGCTGATCGAAGAGCAGAACAAGAAGGGCGGCCTGCTCGGCAAGCAACTGGAAGCCGTGGACGTGGACCCCGCCTCTGACTGGCCATTATTTGCTGAACGCACTCGCGAATTGCTGGAGCAGCATGAAGTCGACGCCATCTTCGGCTGTTGGACCTCGGTATCGCGCAAATCCGTATTACCGGTCATCGAAGAGCTTAACGGCATTCTGTTCTACCCGGTTCAGTACGAAGGTGAAGAGTCTTCACGCAACGTGTTCTACACCGGCGCCGCACCGAACCAGCAGGCCATCCCGGCAGTGGATTATCTGAAGGATGAACTGGGCATCGAGCGCTGGGTACTGGCCGGCACCGACTATGTGTATCCGCGCACCACCAACCGCATTCTGGAGGCCTATCTGAAGGCCAACGGCGTGGCCGAAGAAGACATCCTGATCAACTACACACCGTTCGGCCACTCCGATTGGCAGAACATCGTCTCCGAGATCAAGCGCTTCGGCAGCACCGGCAAAGCTACTGCGGTAGTGTCCACCATCAATGGCGACGCCAACGTGCCCTTCTACCGCGAACTGGGGAACCAGAACGTGTCGGCTGAAGACATTCCGGTCATCGCCTTCTCAGTGGGTGAAGAAGAGCTGTCCGGTATCGACACCGCTCCGCTGGTCGGCCACATGGCCGCCTGGAACTACTTCATGAGTGAAGAAACTCCAGAGAACGAAGCCTTTATCAAGACCTGGCACGAGTTCACCAAGGATACCGACCGCGTCACCAACGACCCGATGGAAGCGCATTACATTGGCTTCAACATGTGGGTAAAAGCAGTCGAGAAAGCCGGCACCACCGACGTAGACAAGGTGATCGATGCCATGGTCGGGGTTGAAGTGCCTAACCTGACCGGTGGCATGAGCACCATGCTGCCGAACCATCACATCACCAAACCGGTACTGATTGGCGAGATTCAGGACGATGGCCAGTTCCTGACCGTGTCCAGCACCGATGATCTGGTACCTGGTGATGCCTGGTCCGATTTCCTGGAAGGCAGCAAGGACCTGGAATCCGACTGGACCGCACCCATCAATTGCGGCAACTACAACACCAAAACCAAAACCTGTCAGGGCGTTACCGCCGAATAAACCATTTGGCTAGCACCCACGCTGAAAGCCCGTCATTCCCATGCATTGCGTACCAAGGGAATGACGGCGTTAGCCCTCGGCCCCACCCGCCGAATACGGGCATGCCAAAGTTAACAGGACAAGTGTTATGACCACTTACTGCCGAGCACCATTCAGGCCTGCGCTCACCTCCGTCGGCCTTTGGCTCATGTTGATGATCGTAGCCCTATTGCCGCTGCACGCCAGCGCCCAGGCAACCGCAGATAGCGAGCCACCCGAGGTTGCCAGCTTCGAGCAACAGGTACAGCAATTGGTCCAGGGCAACCTGCGCCAACGTGCCGAGACCGTCAGCCAGCTATTCCAGCAGGATGACGAACGTCTCATCGATATTCTCAACGCTCTGGTCGAAGGCGATCTGCTTGCCGACCGGAACGATCCACCGACCGTGGCCATCCGCCAGGGCAAAAGCATTACCAACGCGCTGACCGGCGCGACATTGGAAAGCGACGAAGGTCTGCGCCGCGTGCCAGTCAACAACAGCCTGCGCACCCAACTGCGTGGCCAGCTGGCCGAACTGAACCTGACCCACGAAAGCGCCGATGTGCGCTATGACGCCGTACGCCGGTTTATTCGCGACGGCATTGATGCCGAAGGCATGGCCATGCTGATCGAGCGCCAGGCAGAAGAAGAGTCCGGACTGGTGCTGGGCGCCATTGATACCGCGCTGGCGCTGTTTCAGATTCAGGGCGTTGACCGCGACATGCGTCTGGAAGCGATCAACTCGCTGAGCGGATCGCTGGAGCAGGAGGCGCGCATTGCGCTGAACGACGTGGCCGACAATGACGCCGATCCGCAGTTGCGTGTCGCCGCTCAAGAGGCCATTGCCTCGATTCAGAGCCGGATCAAATTCTACCGTTTTACCGAAAACCTGTTCTTCGGTCTGAGCCTCGGCTCGGTATTGCTGTTGGCAGCCATCGGTCTGGCCATCACCTTCGGCGTGATGGGCGTGATCAACATGGCCCACGGCGAACTGATCATGCTCGGCGCCTATACCACCTGGGGTGTACAGGTGCTGTTCCCGAATCTGATCGAATGGAGCCTGCTGATCGCCATTCCCGCAGCCTTTTTGGTTACCGGGCTGATTGGCATTCTGATCGAACGCGGAGTGATCCGCTTTCTATACGGCCGCCCCCTGGAAACCTTGCTGGCGACCTTCGGCTTGAGTCTGGTGCTGCAGCAAGCCGTACGCAGCCTGTTCGGCCCGTTGAACCGCTCGGTCAGTTCACCGGACTGGATCAGCGGTACGCTGGTAATCAACCCGGTGCTGTCGTTGACCTACAACCGGCTGTACATCCTGCTCTTTGGCCTGATGGTGTTCTTCGCCCTGCTGCTGGTGATCAAACGTACCTCGCTGGGCCTCAAGGTCCGCGCCGTGTCGCAGAACCGCGCCATGGCCCGAGCAGTAGGCGTGCGCTCGAGCTGGGTGGATGCCCTGACCTTCGGTTTGGGCTCGGGCATTGCCGGGATCGCCGGCGTGGCATTGTCACAGATCACCAACGTCGGCCCGAACCTGGGCCAGGCCTACATCATCGATTCCTTCATGGTCGTGGTGTTTGGCGGTGTGGGTAACCTCTGGGGCACGCTGGTCAGCGCGATGAGTCTGGGGCTGATCAACAACTTCCTCGAGCCTTATGCCGGCGCGATGCTGGCCAAGGTGCTGGTGCTGATCATGCTGATCCTGTTCATTCAGAAGAAACCCAAGGGTCTCTTCCCACAAAAAGGACGGGCGGCGGCGGATTGAGTATTGACTCGTCCGCCTGCCAATCAAGCCAATGACTATCGAGAGGGAAGTATGCTGACCCAACGTTTATTACTCAGCGACCGCGGCGGTATGGTGGTGCTCGGCCTGGTCGTGTTGACCGCGATCATCGTGCCGTTCTGCAACCTGGCGCTGCCAACCGATTCACCGTTTTACGTTTCTAACTTTACCGTGGGCCTGCTCGGCAAGTTTCTGTGCTTTGCCCTGCTCGCGCTGTCCGTCGATCTGATCTGGGGCTACTGCGGGATTCTCTCGCTGGGCCACGGCGCGTTTTTCAGCCTGGGCGGCTACGGCATGGGCATGTACCTGATGCGCCAGATCGGCGACCGCGGCGTTTATGGCCACCCGGAGCTGATGGACTTCATGGTGGTGCTCAACTGGGAATCACTGCCGTGGTATTGGCAGGGCTTTGACATGTTCTGGTTCGCGGCGCTGATGATCCTGCTGGTGCCGGGACTGCTTGCCCTGGTGTTCGGCTGGCTGGCGTTCCGCTCGCGGGTCACCGGGGTGTATTTCGCAATCATTACCCAGGCACTGACCTACGCGCTGATGCTGGCGTTTTTCCGTAACGAGATGGGCTTTGGCGGCAACAATGGTCTGAATGACTTCAAGGACATTCTCGGCTTCGACCTGGCGGCAAAGACCACCCGCGTCGGCCTGTTTATCGCCTCGTCGATTGCTCTGGTGCTGGGCTACCTGGCCTGCCGCTACATCGTCACCTCGCGCATGGGCCGGGTGATCATCGCGATACGCGATGCTGAAAGCCGAACGCGTTTCTCTGGTTACAAGGTCGAGTCCTACAAGCTCTGGCTGTTCGTGTTTTCGGCGATGCTCGCCGGTGTCGCTGGCGCGCTTTACGTTCCCCAGGTGGGCATCATCAACCCGGGCGAGTTCTCGCCACTGAACTCCATCGAAATGGTCGTCTGGGTCGCCACCGGCGGGCGCGGTACGCTGTTCGGCGCAATCATCGGCGCCTTCGCGGTCAACTACGCCAAGACCTTCTTCACCACCTTTTCCCCGGAAACCTGGCTGTTCATCCTCGGCAGCCTGTTTGTGCTGGTGACGTTGCTGCTGCCCAAGGGCCTGGTCGGCCTGCTCGACCGCGTACGCCGCAAGGGAGACAAACCATGAAAAGCATAGAGCAACTGCGGGAAACCTGGCGCCGTGATCAGGTCTTCGATTTTGTCCAGCCAACCCCGGCCTTCGACAAGGCCATCGATACCAGTCATGGTCCGATTCTCTATGTTGAGGATGTCAGCGTCAGCTTTGACGGCTTCAAGGCGCTGAACAATCTCAACCTGTATATCGACGATGGCGAACTGCGCTGCATCATCGGCCCCAACGGCGCCGGCAAGACCACGATGATGGATGTGATTACCGGCAAGACCAAACCCGACACCGGCAGCATCTGGTTCGGCCAGCGCATCGATCTGCTCAAGCGCGCCGAGCATGAAATCGCCCGCGGCGGCATCGGTCGCAAATTCCAGAAGCCGACCATCTTTGAAGCCCTGAGCGTGTTCGAGAATCTGGAGCTGGCTACCGCCTCGAACAAGAAGGTCTGGTACACCCTGAACCACGACTTGAGCGGCGAGCAGCGCGACCGCATCGACGAAGTACTGCAGCAGATCGGTCTGACCGAGCACTACCAGCAGGAAGCCGGTGCGCTGTCCCATGGGCAGAAGCAATGGCTGGAGATCGGCATGTTGCTGGTACAGAACCCGCGTGTGCTGCTGGTGGATGAACCGGTCGCCGGGATGACTGGCGAGGAGGTCGAACACACCGCGCAACTGCTGACCTCATTGGCTGGCCGGCATTCGGTAATCGTGGTCGAACACGACATGGCCTTCGTCCGCTCCATTGCCCGCAAGGTGACGGTGCTGCATCAGGGATCTGTGCTCGCCGAAGGCAGCATGGATCAGGTGCAGAACGACCCGCGGGTGATCGAAGTCTATCTGGGAGAATGACGGTGCTGCATATTCAGTCAGTAAATCAGTTTTACAATCAGAGCCACATCCTCTGGGATCTGGATCTGCATCTCAAGGAAGGCACCTGCGGCTGCCTGTTGGGCCGCAATGGTGTGGGCAAGACCACCCTGCTCAAGTGCATTACCGGGCTGCTGCCGATCCGCCAGGGGCAAATACTGCTCAACGGCACTGACATCACCCGGATGTCCACCGAGAACCGCGCCCGCGGCGGCGTTGGTTACGTGCCCCAGGGTCGGGAGATCTTTCCCCTGTTAACAGTCGAGGAGAACCTGAAAATCTCCCTCGGCGCGCGACCGGATCGCGCCCGGCAGATACCCGAGCAGATCTACCAGCTGTTTCCGGTGCTCAAGGAAATGAAACACCGCCGCGGCGGGGATCTGTCTGGTGGCCAGCAGCAACAGCTGGCGATCGGCCGAGCACTGGTGCTGGACCCCAAACTGCTGATTCTGGACGAACCCACCGAGGGCATTCAGCCAAACATCGTTCGAGATATAGGCGACGTGATCCGCAAGCTGAACAATGACATGGGTCTTACTGTATTGCTGGTCGAGCAGAAGCTGCCGTTCGCCCGCCGCGTTGCCGATGATTTCTTCATCATGGAGCGCGGCCGCGTGGTAGCGGACGGGCCGATTGGCGCGTTGAGTGACGAGTTGGTGCAGCAGTATTTGACGGTCTGATGAAACCCGCCTGTTAGCTGCCTGGCTGACAGGCATTTCGCCTCAGGCTGATGGTGTATCCAGCGGCCGGTCGGCGAGCACCAGCGGAAAGCCCAACGAACACTGCTCCATACGAGCCGACACACCATAGGCCTGCGCCAGACTGGCGGCTGTGAGCACCTCGGCAGGGCGACCCATTTGGCAAGCGCCGCCCGGCCCCAACAGCAGTACCTGATCACAAAAACGCAGCGCCAGATTCAGATCATGGCTGGCTACCAGCGCAATAGCCCCTGTGTCTCGGCTGACACGCTTCACCCTTTCCAGCACGGTCAATTGCCAGCGCAAGTCCAGCGCGCTGGTGGGTTCGTCGAGCAACAGCAGTTGCGGTTGGCGCACCAGTACCTGGGCGAGCCCAACCATCTGCCGCTGCCCGCCAGACAGTTCGGACAACCGTCGCAGCGCCAGGCTGTGAATATCCAGCTCCGCTACTACCTGCTCGATTCGTTGCTCTATGGCCGCCCCGTCTATATCCGCCAGCCCAATTCTGCACGCCGCATATAAACATTCGTACACCACCAGCGAGGTCGCCTGAGGCAGGCTTTGCGGCAGGTAGCCAATCAACTGGTTACGCCGCCAGTGGGGCAAATGCTGCAAGGTTTCACCGTGCAGTTCCTGGGTACCCTGGCAGTGCAGCAGACCGGCCAACCCCTTGAGCAGCGTCGACTTGCCGACACCGTTGGGGCCCAGTACGGCGACCAGGCTTCCCGCTTCAATGGGTGCCAGCTGCAGATTCTCCAGCACTTTGCGCCGCCGGTAACCGACCGCAGTGTCCCTGATCAGCAGGCTCATTGCGCGACACTCCGACCACGCGCCAGAATCAGAGCAATAAACAGCGGCACACCCACCACCGCAGTAACCAGCCCCACCGGCAATACCACGCCAGGCAACAATGCCCGGCTGGCAACCGAAGATATGGACAGCAACAGAGCGCCGGCCAACGCACTGCCAGGAAGGAAAAAGCGGTGATCCTCGCCCAGCATCAGGCGCGCAATATGCGGCCCGACCAGACCGATAAAACCCACTTCGCCGACAAAGGCGGTGGCCACACCGGTCAGCAAACTGACGCGTAACAGCACGCCGGTACGCAGCCGCGAGACGCGGATACCCATGCTGCGCGCCTGATCTTCACCGCCGCGCAAGGTGGTCATGGCCCAGGCCTGACGCATCGCCAAAGCCATGCACAGACCCAGCACCAGCGTGACAATGCCGACGCGCGGCAAATCCGCCCGTGCCAGACTGCCGAGCGTCCAGAATACAATCTGCTGCAGCGCATCGGCATCGGCCATGAACTGCAGCAGCCCGACCAGCGCATTCAGCCCGAACAACAAGGCGATGCCAAAGAGCACCAGCGTATGCACCGCGGTGCCCAGCGCCCGCGCTACCAACATCAGAATGGCGCAGGACAAGCCGGCAAATGCAAAGGCGCCCAGCGGCAGCATCAGATTGTGCCCGAGGCCGAACGGCGACAGATTGAACACGATCACCAGGGACGCGCCCAGCGTGGCTGCCGCGCCGATACCCAGGGTGAAGGGGCTGGCCAGCGGGTTATTCAGCGCGGTCTGCATCTCCGCACCGGCCAGCCCCAGACTCGCCCCTACGACCAACGCCATCAGTGCATAGGGAGCGCGGATATCAAAGATGATGACGTCCATGGACGGCTCAAGCGCGTCGGGATCCAACAGACCAAGAAAGACATCCCACCAGCCCAGATCTGCCGGGCCGGTAGACAGATCCCAGATCAGCGTTGCCATCAGGGCAGCGAGCATGACACCCAGACACAGCCAGCGTCGCCAAACCAACCGCCGATAATTGCCGGCCAGCGTGCCGTGGGTGCCGTTGGCGCCGGAAACGCTCGAGGTCACTGACTGATCCAAAACGTTCCCTCCAACGCCACCGGCTGAAACTGCTGATACAAATGCGCCAGCGTCTGCTCTGGCTGCAGATCGGCGTAGAGCTCCGGATGCAGCCACTGCGCCAGCACCTGCACGGCGGCAACATTGAACGGGCTGTTGTAGAACGAATGCCAGATCGCGTGTGCGCGGCCGGCGCGAATCGGCGCCATATTGCTCAGCCCGCTACGCTGCGTCAGCGCGGTCAGTGAGGCACGTGCTGCGTCTGCCTGCACACCCGGCCCCAGAGCTATATAGTCGGCTCCCTGGGCCAGACTGTCCGCCGAGCCTATCGCAGTAGCGACATATACGTCGGGTGGGTCGGTGAGCAGGTATTCGAGACTCAACATACCTGCCGCACCGGGCAGGCGGTCACTGCCCACGTTCTCGCCTCCAGCTTGCTCCAGCAAGGCAGCCATCATGCCCCTGGCCATGGTTTCACAGCAGGCGTCAGACAGGCCTGCACGGCTGTGCACAAACACCCGCGGCTGCTGCTGAACCTTGGCGAGCCGCTCGCTGACCAGCGCCAGTTGCTGCTGGTAATAGGTGATGAAAGCCTGCGCCTGTGGCTCCCGCCCCAACACCTTTCCCAGCAGCGCCATACTGGGTGGGGTGTTACGCAACGGCTGTTCGCGGAAGTCGACAAAAATAACCGCTACCCCCGCCCGTTCAAGCTGTTCAATCAAACGCCCATGCCGGCTGGAAGGACCGTGCCCGGACAGGCTGAAAATCGCCAGATCCGGTTTCAGGCTCAGTACCTGTTCCAGGCTGAAGGTGTCAGCTGCGCCCTGGCCGATGCGTTGCACCTCACCCAGCGCCGGAAAGGCCGCGAGATACTGACGATAGCTGCCGGGATCAACCTGCTGAAAATCTTCAGGCATGCCGACAATCCGCTCCAGCAACTGATCCCCTTCGAGTATCGCCAGCGCGGGCAACAAGCGGCCCTCGCCCAAGACAATTCGCTCAACCCGATCAGGTACGGTGACCATCCTGCCAGCCAGATCCTCCAGCGTTGCCGCCTGCAACGGCAGCGCTGAACAGAGCACCGTTAGCGCCAGCCAGCGCGCTGTTCGCCTGGCTGTTACCAGCAGCCGGCTCAAAACCGCATCGCCACGCCCAGGCGAAACTCCCTGCCGGGCTCGGCAGAGCCGACAATCCCCTCGTAATCCGGTATTGCCTGGAAATCTTCATTACTGGCGTGATCCAGATAGTCCTTGTCCAGCAGGTTCTTGACCGTCAGCGACAGCGTCAGACTGTCATCCGCCATGGGCTGCCAGCGGGCATACAGATCCTGGACGCCATAACCGGGCTTGTCGACGCGGCCGACGCTGGTGCGCAGGGAGTCGATACTCTGCACAAAACGCCCTTGCCAGCCCAGCTCCAGATGCTGGTTGAACTGGTAGTCGGCATTCAGCATCCAGGTATCACCGATACTGGTGCCCAGGCCGTTGTGTTCGTATACGTTCAAAGGCTCGCCTTCCAGCTCGGCATCATTGTGGTGGTAACTGATGCCGGTACTCAGCCGGGTCCAGTGGTAACCGGCCTGCAGCAGCACGCCCTGGCTTTCCAGATCGCCGCTGTTTTCATACAGCCGTGGCCCGCCGATAAAGTCGACGATGATGTCCTCGATCTCGGTCTGATAGACCTTGCCGCCGAGACTCAGACCGCCACGCTCGTATTCGAAGCCCACTTCCGTGGTCCGCGCCTTTTCCGCTTTCAGATCCGGGTCATTGGTCGCCGAGTCCAGCTTGAACGCGTCCCGGATGCGCGGCCCCCGCAAGGCACGACTGTGACCGGCAAGCAGACTCAGGTTCGGGTTCAGCTCATAGCGCAGATTGACGTTCGGGCTGATGCCGCTATCGCGGAAATCCTGATCGGTGGCGTCGGTCAGCCGATACAGGTCATACCGAGCGCCGAGGCCGAGCAACAGCTTTGGATTCAAGCGGATGCTGTCCTGCACATACAGGCCGGTTATGCTGCCGTCTTCCTCATAGGCAGTCTGATCACCACCGGGCCCGGCTGTGACCTGATCTTCGCGGTGGTCGACACCGTAAGTCAGGCTGTGCTTACCCAGCAGGCTGGTGTTACGCAGATCCAGCCCGGTAGATTCGACATTGCCGTAGTACAAACCCCAGCGATCAAAAACATTCTGTTCCAGATCCATTTCGGTATGAAATACCGTGGCCTGAACATCCAGCAGCGGATTGCCAGTGGGATCCCAGTCATAGTTCAGGGTGTAGGTGTCGCGCTGGGATTCCAGCGGATAGGCTGGATTGAAGCTGCTGACCACCCACTGCGGACGCTGGGTCCGTTCCCCACGGTCTACGCGGCGGTCGTAGCTGAACCGCAGGGTCTGGTCGGCGCTGAGTTTACCGACCAGCTTGGCGAAGCCCAGATCCTGACGGCTGCCGGTGCCGAAGACCTCATCACCGCTGCCGTCCTCATAGTCATTCTGATCCTGGTGGGTTGCTACCAGCATGCCAGACCAGCTGTCAGTCAGCCGGCCAAACAGGCTGGTATTGACCTTGAACCCTTCGGCATTGCTGAAATAGGTGCCCTTGACCAGCGCGCCAGCGGATTCTCCCGCACGCAGCAGGTCTTCCGGGTCCTTGGTGACGAAACGGATGCTACCACCAAGTGCCCCCGGCCCCGCAGTCGCATCGCCAGTGCCAGCCTGCACTTCAGCGCGCTTGAGCAGCTCCGGCTCGATGCTGATGCGTCCGGTGTGGTGGAAGGTCTGGCCGGCCTGCGTGGCACCATCAATGCTGATATTCAGCTGGGTATCTTCAATCCCGCGTAGATAGAGTTTTTGCGCAGCGCTGTGCCCACCGCCAACCGAGACCTCGGGCTGGGATGCGAATACGTCTTCCAGGTCAGTGGCTTGAAAACGCTCCAGCGTGACGGCTTCCACGCTCTCGACCTGCCGAGCACCGATTTCACCGGTCACTTCAGTCGGATTCAGGGTGATCGGATCGGTACCGGTGCTTTGCGCCAGGGCGGGCACAGCGACCAGCAGCGTCGCAATCGAAACGGCACTGGCCAGCGGATGCAGGACTGCGGGAAACGTTTTCATGGATCGGGCTACCTTTATGTGAATACTTCGCATTTACGCAAGATTCTCATTCAGGCCACCCGGCGCACATCACTTTTACATTTGTTACGTTTTCGGCAACTGAATTTCGACCGCCAGCCCGCCCTCGGGAAGGTTCAGCGCCAACATGCTGCCACCGGCAGCATTGATCTGCCGCATGGCCAGCGCCAAACCCAGCCCGTAACCATGCGGATCATCCTGAATCTGGCCGGGAATGCGGAAGAAAGGTTCGAATATCTGCGTTAACCACTGATCCGGCACTCCCGGCCCCTGGTCGCTGATTACCAGGGTGTAACGGGTGACGCTGCTTTCCAGCACCACTCGTACGCATCCTCCTTTGGGCGTATAGGCCAAAGCGTTGCGCACCACATTCTCGATGGCCTGACCCAGCGCCCTGTGGCTACTGTTCGCCAGCCGAGCGGCGGTGGGCAGCCGCATCTCGATGTGGTGCTCGGGGTACTCGAAGCGGGCATCTTCGATAATACTGTCGAGCAGGTCGGTAAGATCCAGGCTTTCATCGCGCAAGCGCGGCGATTCGTTTTCCAGCCAGGCCAGCGTCAGCGCATCCTCCACCAGTTGCCGCATCCCGCCGCAATCAGTGCGGATGCGCTCTAGCAAGGCCGGGGATGTGCCAGCCTCCTGCTCGGCCAGACTGACGGCCATATCGATCCGGGTCAGAGGGGTACGCAGCTCGTGGGACATATCCGCCAGACGCTGGCGCTGCGACAGAATCAATTGACCGGTGCGCTCGGCCATTGCGTCGAAGGTCTCGGCCAGGCTGGCCAGCTCGTCCTTGCGCGAGCCCAGCAGCGCCCGCACGCGCACGTCGTAATGCCCTTCGCTGAACTGCCGGGTGGCCTGTTCCAGGCGCCGTAGCGGTTGCATCAAGTGTCGGTAAAGCAGCGCACAGACCAGCAACAGCAGAATCAGCGGCAGCACCAGTTGCAAGAGTACGCGCGAGGAATACCAATAGGTCCCGGGCCGCATGCGCTGCGGCAGCTGAATCAGAAAACGGACCGAGTCGTCGGTAAAAGGAATATCCATGATCGGATTTTCCTCGAAGTACAGGTGAATCTTCCACGACAGGTCGCGGCCCAGGCCGAAGCCTTGCTGAAATCGTTGGGACAACTGGGTGCCGCCCAACGGTTCGACATTGGCACGCACCACCGCCGCCCAGGTGCCCTCCTGCTGCTGCAATGTTTGCATCCAGCGCGCCAGCGCCTGCTCATCACCACTCAGGTACAAGGCTTCGGCCTGGGCAGCATAGTGCCGCAGTGTCTGTTGATGATTGCTGTCGATAAAGCTCATCGCCTCTTCGGTCTGCCAGGCCAGGCGAGAAATACCCCAGAACAGCAAAACGGTACCCAAGCCGATCACGGCGCAGAAGGTCCAGAACAAGCGCCTTTTCATACGAAGCTGTACCCCCGACCGTGCAGTGTCTGCAAGCGATCCGCGGCCATACCCATATCCGTCAGGCGCCGCCGGATACGGCTGATATGCATATCCAGACTGCGGTCATAGCGGCTGAACTCGCGCTCCAGCACGCTGCGGTAAAGATAGGGCTTGGACAACGTCTCGCCACGGTGGGTGAGCAGATGCCAGAGCAGTTTGAACTGGATCGGCGTCAGCTCAAGGGAGCGTTGACCATAACTGGCTTGCCCTATGCGGCGGTCCAGCGTCAGACCATCGACATCCAGGCGCCACTGCTGCTCCAGCCGTTGCGATTCAGGCGAACGGGTGCGGCGCAATACGGCGTCAATGCGTAGCTGCAGCTCCAGCAGATTGAACGGCTTGGAAAGATAGTCGTCAGCACCGTGGCGCAAGCCGCGAATGCGTTCCTCTTCGGCCCCACAGGCCGTCAACATGATCACCGGCAACTGCCGGTGTTCACGCAGACGGCGCAGCAAGGCGAAGCCATTCAGGTCAGGAAGCTTTACATCCAGCAGCACCAGATCGGCGCGGTCATTCAACGCCATCTGCAACCCGGCTTCGCCTTCGTGGCTGGTCTGGGTCAGATAACCCTGGGTTTTGAGCAGGCTGCACAGTTGCGCAGACAATGTCAGATCATCCTCGATGATCAGAATCCGCGATGGACTTTGCAGCATGCGATGAGTACTCCCGGCACGTACGCGAACAAGTCGCCTTTAATGATAATGGTTATCATATAGATTAGGCCACATTCGGCCAAGTCCCAATTGCACTCAGTACGGCGCGGCAGCTGATGGGTGGCTGGCAACCCATCGGCGCGAGAGGCATGGGTGGGCTGCCACCCAAAACACCGTCGTAAAAATCACGAAACCGCTCTAGCACGGTCGTTTTTGGATCTGGCCCGTCGCTTGCAATGACTCCCTGACGCGTCGGACCTGCGTTCCGCGCCGACAGACCCAACAAAGACAAAAACTCTGGAGTCAAACATGCACAAGCTTCGCACCCTGGCATTCGCCTCACTGTCCGTCACCGCCCTGCTGAGCAGCAGCCTGGCCATTGCCGAAGATCGCGCCGGCTGGCCATCCAATTTCACCATCGGCACTGCCAGCCAAGGCGGCACCTATTTCGCCTACGGTTCTGGCTGGTCGAATTTCATTGCCGAGCAGACAGGCGTTTCCGGTGGCGCGGAAGTCACCGGCGGGCCGGTGCAGAATATGGCGCTGGTGCATACCGGCGATCTGGCCTTCGGCATGACCACCATGGGCCCCGCGCAGGACGCGGTCGAAGGCAAAAGCCCTCTGGCACCGGGTATGGCCA
The DNA here is from genome assembly GCF_008365385.1 of Halopseudomonas laoshanensis. Lineage (GTDB taxonomy): Bacteria > Pseudomonadota > Gammaproteobacteria > Pseudomonadales > Pseudomonadaceae > Halopseudomonas > Halopseudomonas laoshanensis. Next base: position 651,000 of record NZ_QOVF01000002.1, read on the forward strand.
TGGATAACGTCTGCGCGATGTTCCCGCTGTACGAAACGCCATTCTCCATGGCTGCATTGGCTGGCTCAGGTATCAAGAGCATCTCGGATATAAAGCCCGGCGCGCGCATCGGCTTTGGTCCGGCGGGCTCCAGCTCGGATGAATATTTCCCGAAAATGCTGGAAAGCCTGGGCGTTGAGTTCGAGCGCCGCAATGGCAGCTGGGACGATCTGGGTAGCCAGATGCAGGATGGTTTGCTGGATGCGGTCGGCTTCGCGGCGGGCATACCCATTCCTACCGTGAGCCAGCTCGAAGTGCAGACCGAGGTCAACATCATCGGCTTCAATGAAGAGGAAATGGCGACCATTCTGAAGACTTTTCCGGTCTCTGAATTCATCATTCCCGCCAGCACCTATAGCTCGCTGACCGAGGATTCACATGCTGTGTCGATGTGGAACTTCGCCGTTGCCAATTGTGATCTGCCAGACAGCTTCGTGTATGAAGTGACCAAGCTGACCATGGAAAACAACGAGCGTATGCAGTCCATTCACCAGGCTGCCGTGACCAGCACTCCCGAGCACCTGGACAAGAATACCGTGCTGCCATGGCACCCCGGTGCGGCGCGTTACTTTACCGAGAACGGCCACAACATCGACTCGGCTCCAATCAAGGACTGATTCGCCAACAGCTCACGTGATCAGCGGGCCGACGTCTTGCCGGCCCGTTCACCTCTCCGGTTTACAGGTGCACCATGACAAACACACACAAAGCTGTCAGCGAGCATGAGCCGCTGATTCCGTCCCATGGCGAGCCGCTGACGCCCATCGTGATTGAAGGCGTGGATGATGAGCCGGTGGAATCCAATCGCCGACTGTTTGGTGGTTGGATGCTACGCGCCGTCACGGCGCTGGCCATTCTCTACTCGGCTTTTCATCTATATGTACTGAATATCTCGCCAATGGAGTCGTGGAGCTTTCGTATTGTCCACGTCACCGGCGCGCTGATTCTGGGCTACCTGTTTTTCTCCGGCTCACGCTTTGCTACCCCCGAAGACGGCCGGCCTGCGCAGCGCTGGACCAATTTTGCCGCCCTGGCGCTGATGGTTCCCGCGACCTACGCTCTGGTGCAAACGGGGGTGATGTATCGTCTGATGCAAAGCGGCACCATGCGCATGACCCCTGAACTGGAATCCTGGCATTACGGCTGGCCGTTGTTGGCTGCTACCGGGCTGGGGATCATTTTGAGCTGGTTTCACCGCCGCGAACGCGCCAGTTTCAGCTTGCCCGACCTGTTGTTGATCATCTGCTCGATCGCCGCCGCCAGCTATCTGCTGATCATCTATAACTCGCCATTGCGGATGAGCACCGGCACCTCCTTCTCGCCGGTGGGCATTTCCTTCGCCGCCGTGGCCGGAACCGCGCTGATCATGGAAATGACCCGCCGGGTGGCCGGCATGGCGTTGGTCATCATTGCTCTGGGCTTTCTCGCCTATGTGTTCAGCGGCCCCTACATGCCCGGCTTTCTCGGTTACCCAGGGCTCGGCGTGAAGCGCTTCTTCAGCCAGGTCTACACCGATATCGGCGTGCTCGGACCGACTACGGCGGTATCTTCCACCTACATCATTCTGTTCATCATTTTTGCCGCGTTTTTGCAGGCATCAAAAGTCGGCGAATATTTCGTCAATTTCGCCTTTGCCTGTGCCGGTCGTTCACGCGGTGGACCGGCCAAGGTATCGATTTTCGCCTCCGGTCTGATGGGCATGATCAACGGCACCAGCGCGGGTAACGTAGTCGCCACGGGTTCGCTGACCATCCCGCTGATGAAGAAGGTCGGTTACAGCAAGAAGACTGCCGGTGCGGTTGAAGCCGCTGCCTCGACCGGCGGACAGATCATGCCGCCGATCATGGGTGCCGGCGCCTTTATCATGGCCGAGATCACTGGCATTCCCTATACCGAAATCGCCATGGCGGCGGTAATTCCGGCCATTCTGTATTTCGTCTCCGTGTACTTCATGGTCGACTTCGAAGCCGCGAAAACCGGCATGCGCGGCATGCGCAAGGATGAGCTGCCGCAACTCGGCAAGCTGATCCGCCAGGTGTATCTGTTCATCCCCATCGTGATACTGATTGTCGCGCTGTTCATGGGCTACTCGGTGATCCGTGCGGGCACCCTGGCGACCATTTCTGCGGCCGTGGTCAGCTGGCTGTCGCCGAACAAGATGGGGCTGGCTGGCATTCTCAAGGCCCTGGAACTGGCCGGCATCATGGCGATTCAGATCATCGTGGTCTGCGCCTGTGCCGGCGTCATTGTCGGGGTCATCTCGCTGACCGGAGTGGGCTCACGCTTCTCCTCCCTGCTGCTCGGCGTCGCCGACGCCAGTCAGTTCCTGGCGCTGGTGTTCGCCATGCTGATTTCGATCATGCTGGGCATGGGCATGCCCACCACGGCAGCCTATGCGGTGGCCGCGTCGGTGGTTGCTCCCGGTCTGATTCAGCTGGGCATCGACCCCCTGACCGCGCACTTCTTTGTGTTCTACTTCGCGGTGGTGTCGGCCATTACGCCGCCGGTGGCGCTGGCGTCTTTCGCCGCAGCGGGGATCTCCGGGGCGAACCCGATGGAAACCTCGATGGAGTCGTTCAAGATCGGCCTGGCCGCGTTTATCGTGCCGTTCATGTTCTTCTACAACGGCGCGCTGTTGATGAACGATACCTGGTTGGCCATTGCTCAAGCACTGATCACCGCGACCGTAGGGGTGTATCTGCTCTCCGCAGCGGTGCAGGGCTGGTTTGCCAATCACGCCGCTTCCTGGCTGGTGCGAGTGATGCTGGTAGCCGCCGCGCTGCTGATGATCGAAGGCGGCTTGTTGACCGACGTGCTGGGTGTTGGCGCAGCGTTGATCGCTTTTGCTCTCCAGAAAAAGCGCGGCCGCACTGTCACGCCTCATACGCTCTAGCCAGATAACAACCCGTCAGCTTGGCTGGCGGGTTGTTCATACCCTCAGGGCCAGCTAATCTCAGCCCTGTTCTCTCTGGGCCAAGAAAAATGAAACATCCGTTCTGGATTGCCCTGTGCTTCAGTCTGGCCGGCCTTGCCGCCTGGCAGACCGGCACCTTGTTCGGCTATCGGCAGGTTGAACGCGAAAGCCAGGACGAGTCGTTTCGCTACAGCCAACTGATCAGTAACGAAATCAAACGCTATGAGCCGATCGTCACCCTGGCCGCGCAACATCCACAGCTGCGCCAGGCACTGACCTCTCCAGAAAACCCCGCGCTGATCGACACAGCCAACCAGATCATGCAACTGATGGCGGATATCGTCGCCAGCTCCGATGTATACCTGATGGATCATCAGGGCCTGACTATCGCTGCGAGCAATTACCAGCAAAGTGCCAATTTCATTGGCCAGAACTTCAGCTTCCGCCCGTATTTTCAGAATGCATTCAAATCCAACACGCCGGCATTCTATTTCGCTCTGGGTACTACCTCGGATATGCGCGGCCTGTACTTTGCCCATGCAGTAATGGCGCCCGATGACAGCACCAGGCCTATCGGTGTAATCGCGATGAAGATTCAGGTGGCCGAGCTGGAGGCTCAGTGGCGCCGGCCGACCTCGTTCAATCAGGCAGAAATGCTGATCACCGATGCCCAGGGCATCAGCTTCCTCGCCAGCCGGCCGAACTGGCTGTACCGCGCCTTCGAACCCCTGACCGATGAAGGTCAGGCGGTACTGCAAAGCGAACAACGCTACGCCGCACAGCAACTCAGACCAATGAACATCACTCGGCTTGGCACGCCGCTGGGCGCATCAGCCAACGTCGAGCGGGTGGTCATAGAAGAACAAGGCGAGCATCAGGATTACCTCAGTCTGCAAACCCCACTGCCCAACGGCGACTGGACGCTGAGAGTCTTGATCGGCACGCGCTCGGTGTTCTGGACGCAGGTGCGCTTTCTGATCACCGGGCTGATTCTGCTGTCCGGGCTGATACTGGCCTGGCTGTACCTGCGCGAACGGCAACGTCGCGAGGCCGAACTGGCGCAACGCAGTGAACAACTCGAGCGCAGCGTCAAGGAACGGACCGCGGATCTCAAGGCATCCAACCAGCAACTGCTGGATGAAATCCGCGAACGCGAGCGCGCGGAGAACGAGTTGAAGGAAACCCAGCGCGAACTGATTCAGGCCGCCAAGCTGGCGGTGCTGGGGCAGATGTCCGCAGGCTTGAATCACGAGATGAATCAGCCGCTGACCGCCATTCAGGCCTATGCGCGCAACAGCCAGCGTTTTCTGCAGCGTGGTGAACAGGATGTGGTGGATGCGAATCTGGGCGAGATTGTCAGCCTGTGCGACAAGATGGCCGAGCTGACCCGACAGTTCAAAGTATTCGCGCGCAAATCCGAAGGCTTGCCATCCCAGGTGGATCTGCGTTTGCCGATTGATGCCGCACTGAAGATCATCCGCGCCCAGGACAGCAGCAATGGCATACTGATCGAGTGGCAGCGCCCCGCTACAGCGGTGATGGTGCACGGTGACCTGATCCGCATAGAGCAGGTAATGGTCAACCTGATCGCCAACGCGGTTCAGGCCGTAGAGCGCAGCACCGCACCCGAGATTCATATACAGCTCAAGGTCCAGGGGCAGCAGATCGAGTGTCTGGTGCGTGATAATGGCTCCGGCCTGCCGGCCAATACCGAACAGATCTTCGAGCCGTTCTTCACTACCAAGTCGATGAAACAGGGCCTGGGTCTGGGGCTGTCGATCTCGCGTCAGATCATGGATGCCTTGGGTGGCAGACTGGTTGGGCAGAATCGGCCAGATACCCAGGGCGCCGAGTTTATACTGACCTTTCAAACGCGCTCAAAAACGGATTAACCCATGCCAGCACCAGACATCCTCTTTATCGACGACGATGCGGACATTCGCCAGGTTGTGGCGCAAACCCTGTCGCTTGAGGATCTCAGCGTCCGCTGTTTTAGCGACGGCGCCAGCGCGCTGGCTTATATCGACCGGGAATTTGCCGGCATCGTGCTGTGCGACTACCACATGCCCGGCCTGGACGGATTGGCCGTACTGCAGGCGGTCCAGGCGCTGGACGCGAGTATCCCGGTGATTATTCTGACCGGCCAGGGCGACATCAGCACTGCCGTCAGCGCCATGCGCCAGGGCGCTTATGACTTTATCGAGAAGCCCTTTCACCATGACGGTTTGATCGAAATACTCAAGCGCGCATTGGAAAAGCGCCAACTGGCGCTGGAGAATCGGCAGCTCAAGGCGCAGCTACGCACCTTGACCCGACCCGGCCCACGGCTGCTCGGATCATCGCCGAGCATGCAGCGGGTGATATCCATGCTAGATCCGTTGCTCGACACCAATGCCGATATCCTGCTGCGCGGCGAAACCGGCTCCGGCAAGGACGCCATTGCCCGTTACATCCATGAGAACAGCAATCGCAGCGAGCACAATTTCGTTGCCATCAATTGTGGCGCGGTACCGGAAAGCCTGATCGAGAGCGAGCTGTTCGGCCATGAGGCCGGCGCCTTTACCGGTGCCGAGAAGCGCCGGATCGGCAAGTTCGAATACGCACACAAGGGCACCTTGTTTCTCGACGAGCTGGAAAGCATGCCGCTGGCCCTGCAGGTAAAACTGCTACGCGTTCTGGAAGAGCGCAAGGTGGAAAGACTCGGGAGCAATCAGCAGATAGCGGTGGACGTGCGCATCATCGCCGCCACCAAATCGGATCTGAAGGCGCAAAGCGATGCCGGTGAATTCCGCGCGGATCTGTTCTACCGGCTCAACGTGGTGCAGATCGATATTCCGCCGCTGCGCGAGCGCAAGCAGGACGTGCCTTTGCTGTTCCACCACTTTGCACTGATTGCCGCGTCTCGCTACGACCGCGAAAGCATTCCGCTGGACGCCAGCCAGGCTGCGGCATTGATGCAGCATGATTGGCCGGGCAATGTCCGTGAGTTGCGCAATCTGGCTGAACGCTACGTCCTGATGGGCGACTCGGCGCTGACGGCGCCGCAATCTGATCGCCCGGCCAGCGGCTCTAACCAGCAAACCCTGGCAGAGATGCTTGATGCCTATGAACAGAGTCTGATTTCCAGCGCCTTGCAAGCCTGCCAGGGCAGCATCAAGGAAGTGATGATGCAGCTCGGCCTGGCACGCAAAACACTCTACGACAAGATGAAGAGGCATGGCCTGGACAAGGCCGATTTCAAGGACTGACGTCTACACAGCAATAGCCTGCGCACTCGCAAAACCCATGCTGATCGGGTTCTGCGAGGCGTCAGCGCATTAGCGGCTGAGCATGAAGGTGTTGTATTCCAGATCATCCAGCGTCTTGTTCAGACGCATCATGCCCAGCAGCACGCAACAGGCCAGCGAGACAGTAAAGCCATAACCGTAGAAGCTTGGCCCCAGGTACTGGCTGAGCAGCGTCAGAGCGATGTTAAGCAGTACGAAGAGCGCGCTGAGTTCGAGGACGATGGCGCGCTTGTCCAGGTAGAAAAACACGTTCAACAATGCCATCAGCAGCATCTGGAAACTCACACCGATCAGGTCGATGTAGAACAGTGGCAGGTAAAAATGCGAGATACCCAACCACTCCAGCAGCTTCGGGGCAAACAGGAACAACAGCACCACGGTGATGCCCTGCACCTTGCAGATCTCTTGCAAACCCTGACGGATCGCCACCGTCATTTCGCTCTTCAACTGGGCAATATGCTGCAGGGTCTGCCCTTCACGCACGGCATCAAACAGGCGTTCATACCACTCCGCAAAGTCGGTCTCGATGCGCACCAGAAATACCGCCATGCCCGGGATGATGGACAGGTACGCGAGAAAGATCGGCAGGTCGTACAACATGGAAGCGCGCAGTGGACCGATAACCTGCTCAGAGGTCATCGGGTTGAACCAGAAGATGAACTTGTCGGCCCAGATGCCCATGTTGTAGCAGACGCCAGTCAACAGCAGACTGAGGAATACCTGCTTACGATCAAGGAAATCAAATGCGATCAGCCGGTCCGACCGGTATTCCCGGAGGATGTCGAACAGGAACACGAACAGCAGCGTAGCGTGACCCAGCAACAGCGCGAACAGCAGGCCGTTGAGCCCCCACGGGCGCAACAGGAACGAGCACACGACCATCAGTGAGTAGCCGCCAAGCATCGTCAGCAGGATACGGTTGTACTGCTTCATGCCCGACAGGAAAATGATCACCAGCCACAAATTGCACAAGGTGACGAAGTTGGTGAGCACCAACAGGCGATAGAGAAACGGCTGATCAAACAACCACCAGAGCAGCACAAAGGCGATCAAGCCGGCGCCTATCGTGGCTATCAGCATGATACCCAGCAGGTTCGGCAGAATTGCCTGGGGCTTTTTTTCGAACAGGCGGTCGGAGACAAACCGGGTAAAGAATACCTGAAGCCCGCCAGTGGTAATCAGCGAACAGGCGAACAGGTAAGTCGTGGTGACCAGAAATTGCCGAACCAGCAACTCCGGGAACACCACGCCGATGCTCATGATACCAATCAGCATCACACTGATGATCGACAGGACCCAGGGGCCCGCGCTCAGCAAACCCGCGTAGACGTAGGCCCGCAGCGTAGACGAGTAGGAATCCCGCGCCAGAATCTTGCGCAGTTCAAAACCGATCCCTGCCATTTAGAGAGTCCCCATTGAGGTGCTGTAAAGCTTGCGGTAACGCTCGAGCATCAACGCTTCGCCATAGTAACGGTTGGCCCGCGCGACGCCCGCGGTTTGCGCGGCTTTCCAGCGGTCAGGATTACGCAGCAAGCCGAGGACAGCACGGCCTGTGGCCTGAGGATCGGCAATCGCGACCACTTCGCCGGCCTGACCCAGATCGCGGTCTTCTGCGGTGCCACCTTCGATCAACTCGCGGCAGGAGCCGACATCGCTACTGACTACCGGCGTTCCGGCGCACCAGGCTTCGAGAATCACCAGCGGCTGCGCTTCACTGATCGAGGTCAGGACCATGACGCCGAGCTTGGGCATGATCTCATCGATCTTCTGAAACCCGAGAAAGTGCACATTGTTTTCCAGGCCCATGCTGCTGACCAGGCTGCGGCACTCGGATGCATATTCGGCATCTTCGTCCTCAGGCCCGATGATCCAGCCTTCGGTTTCAGGCAACTCGGTGACCACCGAGCGCATGGCGCGAACGAAGGTTTTCACGTCCTTGATCGGCACGACCCGGCCAATCATGCCAACCACCGGGGCGATACCCGGCGGACGACTTTCACGCAACGGATTCCAGCGCGGCAGATCAATGCCATTGGGGATAACGCGAGTACGCTCTGGATCGGCTCCATCAAGGATCTGACGCTGACGGTTACCGTCATACAGGGCGATGATCGGATCGGCGTTGCGATAGACCAGCAAACCGATGCGTTCAAAAAACCGGATCCATAGCGAGCGAATGTAACCTGAGCTGGGATCCAGACTGCTGTTCAACGCTTCATCAGCGTTTTCAGCTACCCAACTGGCCTGGGCCAGGTCGATCTTGCGCTCTTTGGTGTAGATGCCGTGTTCACTGAGGATGAACTTGCATTGCCAGCGCTGCTTGAGAATACAGCCGGCAAGACCTGCATACCCGGTCGATATGGCGTGTAACAGCCGCGCCCTGGGCATGCGGCGCGCCGTCTCGGCGAGCATGACCATGGGCGACTGCATGGTGCGCATGGTCCAGAAATAGTTGATAAATGACGGATCACTGCAATGCTGCAAATAGCCGTCGGTAATGGCTTCCCAATTGGCTCTGCTGCGCAATACGTCCTGCATGGTCAATTGACCGCTGGCCAGGGCATCGAGTACCGCATCGCCGGTTGCATCCTCTGGTTTCTGCGGATGGTGGAAATAGCGATACATGTTTTCCAGATCCTGTACCGATCCCTCCGAGGCCTGCTTGGCGGTGCGCGCTGGAAAATGCCAGGCATCTTCGATGAAGACTTCTTCGATGTGCACCACGTTGGCGGGCATTTCATAATGGCGCTGGCTGTAGGATTCGCGTTGGCCACCAATAAACAGAACCGAGAAGGTCACCTCAGGCAGACCAAGGATCAGTTGATTGATCCAGCTCGATACACCGCCGCGAACATAGGGCCAGGTGCCTTCGAGCAACAGACATACATCCGCCTGACCGCCATGAGCAACCAATTGACCCGTCTTGTGCCGATCACTCATAACCAGTACCTCGCAAGAGCGGCAAAGGGCGGCCGGGTAAGGGCATGTTCGGGCAGCTTGGCCAGCAATCGAGGTACCTGATCATACTCACCGGCGGCAAAAGCGGCCTCGGCGAGGAAAGGCGCGATCTTTTCGAACTGAATGCCACCGGTTTGCGCCTGTTGGAAAAATGTTCTGGCGGCATGCAAATCGCCTTGTTCCAGCGCAATACGCCCTGCCAGTAAATGAATCTCCGGGTTGGACTGCAGCGCCAATGATTGTTCGGCATGTTTGCGTGCCTGGCCCAGCACGTGGTCCAGCACGCTACCCTGGGCCAAACCCAGATAGGCTAGCTCCCAGTACCAGCGCGCGAGCCCCGCATGAATGGCTTCGCGGCTTTCTTCGGCGCTGGCCTCATCGCTCTGGTTGAGCCGATCCAGCAAGCGCTCGATCCGCTGATTGATGCCGCTTTCCTTCTGGTCGAGCATCGAATACGCAAGCAGACGGACATCATCAGCAGGGTCGCGCAAGGCCAGTTTGAGGATGGGCACCGACTCATGTGAAGGCATGCGACGAGTAGCCAGAAGTGCGTTAAGCCGACGTTCCGGATCGGTGGCAAGATACAGCACGTCCTGCAGGCCACCGTCCTGAAACATGGGTGAGTGCCTACGCTCCAGCGGGCGAAACGGCAAACCCGGCACGCCCATGGTCTGCCACACTTGTTCGTCGCGTTGACGTTGCAGATAAAGCGCCGGAAACACCGAAAATATCACCCCGATCATGCCCAGCAGAGGGATGAAAAAGGCGATGCTGAACAGAAACAATGGCGCCCAGGGCAGCGGCGACTTGTAACGCTTGGGCAGGAAGGCCCACAGAGCCAACGCCAGCAATACACAGGCCACCGCGTGCGGCAGTACTATATAAAGCATACCCTCGAGTAGCGTCGGCTCACGGAAGATCATCGCCCAACTGAGGGACTCGAACGCCAGCGCGCCGCTAAATAGCAACTTGTTGATCATTCAACCCACACTCGTGATAAAGGAAACTACGTAACCCCTCGCGTCTGCCCGACGGGTCCATCTCGAAGAACATCGCTCGTACGCCAACACTCTCCAGCGTGCGCCCCTGGCCGAAACGTTCGACCAACTGATATTGCAGGCGCGTCAGGTAACCGCGCGAGCCTTCTGTCGAGGTCAGCGGCATCAAGACCAAAATGCAGTCATGGCCCCGGCTGTTAACCAGATGGATCTGCAGGTCCAGGCCGCGCTGACTATCGGCAAACAACCGCAGCAGTTCCTGGTTGGGATCGGTCAGCTCGAACATGCACAGGCTGGCGTCCAGATCATGCTGCTCGACATCAACCAGCGAGCGTCGCAATTGCTGTGAGAAGCTCTGTGCGTCGGCATCATTGAGCTGCAATGCGCTGGCATCACTGCCAAGCAAATCCGCCACATGACCCGCCAGCAAAGCCAGCAGACTGAGGGTGCGATCGTTGAAGACGAAAAACGGCATCTGCCGAATCGCCAGGAGGCCGAGAATATTGTCCTCGGTATCGATCAACGGCACACAGACCTGAAGCGACGAAAACTGCTTCTGATCGCCACGCTCGAGCAGCTCCTCGCGAATACTGATCAAGTCACCTTTCTCGAGACACAAACGCACCATCTGGTCATCGGGATCCAGCGCTTCCATATCGCCAAGGGTCGCCAACGGCCGGGAAACCATCTTCCCTTCCTTGACCTTGTACAACCCGGCAATGCCCAGCGAGCCGTACTGGCCAAGCAGTGCAATGATCGGCTGCGCCATCGTTACCAGTGGGTCGCCCTGTGGCTTGAGTTCGCGCATACGCTCACGCAGGATCAGCAATGAGCTACGCAGGCTCTGGTCACTGCCGGCCACCCGCAGCTCCAACCGGTCATGGGATATGCGCAGTATCTGGTGTGCCCGGGTAAATTCGTCGAGACGATACTGGCGATATTCATTGGCCATCTGCAAGCGCTGCAAGCGTCTATCCCAGAGGTCGCGGAACTCGCCGACGACCATGCTGATCACCAGCATCCCGATGATCCAGGTACCAGGCATCCGTTCGTAGGCTGGCAAGCCGGATTCACGCAGCAGCAGTACCGCCGCCACCAGCAGGCAGGCGCTCACCAGCGCCTTGACGAACCCGTAACGCAGGCCCACCAGCAGGGGGGCCAACATCGGCCATGGAAACTCGTACACCTGCAAGGGATCTTCAGGCACAAAGTAGATGCCAAGACCCACCGCCAGTGCGGTTAAAAGGACCGTTTCAACCCAGGCGGCGAGTTCAGTCGCACGCGCCGCGAGGGTAAAGTCCTTGTACGGAGAGTCGGTAGACATTATTCCAGCCGCATGTCGTCAGTGAGCTCGCGCAGCACTTTCTGCGCGGTGCCGGCCAGGCTTTCGCGCGACCAACCAGCCCTGGCGCCACTATTGCTCCAGAGAACGCGACCGGTAGCAGACTCGAGTACGCGCAGACTGATACCCACGGCAGGTTCACCATCCAGCCCGCTCTTGTACTGCCACTCTTCGACGCTGCCGCTGATCACATAGTCGAAGCCCTGACGCTGCGCCCATTCCATCCCGGGGGCCAGGCGCTCGCTGTCGTCAAACAGCATGGTTTCTTCCTGATCTGCCTTTGGATAGACAACCGGCTGCAAGCCACGCTGGCTGAGAACGCTGAGCAGAATTTGCTCGCTGCGCTCACCCGCCTGCGGTGTTTGTGAATAGTTAACCATTGGCACCAGCCCCCAGCGGGCGTCCCGCGGCAGCGTATTGCCGGCTTTGCCGGTAAAGGTGCTACAGCCGGTCACTAAGGTCAGTGCCAGTATGAGGGCCAGGCCCGCTCTCGATTGCATGATGAATCTCTCCTGTTTGAATAACATGATCAGCGTCCAAATCTCTTGCTATAGGTCAGTCCAAGCATGCCGCCAGACTCGGTATCAGTGCCTCTCGGCGCTGACTGGTAGCCCAGGTTGAAGGCCAGCTCGTCGTCACCGAACACCCGCGTACCGATCCCGGTGCTGAGGCCATAGGTGAACTGGCTATCAACCCAATCCCATCCTGCTTGCACATCTACCAGCCAGGTATAATCCGGCTGGTCACGATTAAGCGCGCCGGGAAACCCGCGACGCCACGAGCTGCCGGCATACAGCCGGCCGTACTCTTCCTGCAACAGGGTGGAGGCTTCAACAGCCTCCAGCTCGATCGGCCCGCCATCGGCTACCGTCAGGCCGTCCAGCTCACCCCCGCTCAAACTGTTGCGCTGATAATCGATACCCGCGCGCGTCACCCAGGTCGGACCCTCAAACTGCTGAATCTGATTGAACTCGAGATTGAAGGCGGTGCCATTACCCAGGTCATGACCATAGCGTGTGCCATAAGCACGCCGCTCGACTGACCATGAGAGCTGATCGCGGGATGACAGACCGTGAATGCCGGCGATCCAGATTGCATCCTGTTCACCCACCGCTCGCATGTATCCGCTGTCGAGGCTTTCCTGGTTCCAGCCGAGTCCAACCTCGATCTGATCACGCGCGCCCAACTGCCACGAGCGAGATATCTCCACGCCCTGCCGGTCTTCGTCAGCACGGGTGCTGCTGTCAACTGCGACCGCAACCCGACCGTTGGCCAGCTTGCGACTCAGTGTGACGGTTGCGGTGTTTTCGGTGCCCAGTTCGCTGGTGTCGAGCTCGTCAGCGGTGTAATCCTGACGCTTGAGATCGAGACTGGTATACCAGTCATCCAGTACATGACCGGCGAGGGTAGCGTGCGTACCACTGAGTTCTATACCGCCAAGATCCTCGCGCATCCAACCTATGCGAGCACCCTGCGGAACGCGCGACTGAATATCCACCGCCTGGCGACGCAACTGAATGTCGACAATCGTCGGGTTTTGCGCACCCAGATGGCTGAGCGCCAAACCGAGCGCGGCACTTTCTTCGCCCAGACGATCAAGCGCTTCGACGTTCTGTGCAGGATCAAGCTCACCTCTGGCTACCAGTTCGGTGAGCATGTCGCGGTTATAATTGCGTAGCGCTTCCTGCATATTGTGATAGGCATTGACCTCAAGGCCGTGGCTGCGCCCCCAGGCTTGCCAGGCGTCTTTCTGCGACGACTGATTGACCATGTCGAGCTGGGTGAGCATACGATCGAACCACAACTGCAGCATCGCTGGTGAGCCGTCCTGCCATTGCATGGCCTGACGCTCGGAGCGCAATCCCGAGTGACTGCTGGCCAACAGACGCAGCCAGACGGCATAACGCTGGGGCGCGGCTTCCGGCGACTCGAACACCATGTTCGCTCCGTCGCCGGGCCGACTCTCGAATTCCTTGACCAGTTGGTGCCGAAGCCGCTGGGCCAGATCGAAGCGCTCGGCCGCTTCCAGGCCGTCAACATAGGCGGCGCGGGCCAGCCAGTCATAGGGGTTGGCACGCAAATGCATGCGGTACCAGGCCAGCGCTTCTTCGTGTCGACCGAGCATCTGATTGGCCGCCGCGAACGGTAGCCACATATTGCCGTTACGCCGCGCAAAAGCTCGCCAGCGGTGGGTCATCAAGGGCAAGTCAGCAGTGCGCCGATGATCGATAAAAAACCACATCAGGCGTTCACGGACCAGCGCGTTGTTGGGGTAGAGGGCCAGAGCGGAGCGGTAAATACGGGCCGCCTCGTCAACGTCCTCGTCGCGCTCCGCCAGCCAACCCTTGGCGAGCAGCACACCGGCTTGACGTCCAACGTTCGGCTGTTCGTCGGCTTCCGCCAACAACTCGCGTAACAAATCGATATCACCCAGCACGGTGGCCATTTCCAGCGCCAGGATCAGGTACTCTGCGTCACCGCGTTCACGCCAGCCTTGCAGCAGCATATCCAGCGCCTTGCGCGGCTGCTCCAGGCGGTAGAACTCGATCAGCTGATTCTGTTCACTACTGTTCAACGCGATGCCCTGCTCCAACATGCGCTCGTAAGCGATGCGTAGCTCGTCGTCACGTTCCAGTTCCCACGCGAGCCCGGCAACGGTGCGCCAGTACTCGGGGTCATCAATATCACGATTGTCGATATCGAGAATGTCCCAGGCGCGCTGCGGCTGGGAAATGCGCCAATGCGCGCTGGCCCATTCTATGCGCTCGGTAGTACTCAGCTCGAACTGCTTGGACATGCGCTCCCACACCAGCGTTTGCGCTTCAAACTGCTGCGTGTGCTCGAGGCTCTGCACCAGCCGCAGCCAGGCCATCCGGTGATTAGGGTAATTGTCCAGATACTGACGCAACCAGGCTTCGGTCCGGTCCGGCTCACCCAGCGATTCAAGGCCGAACACCAAGGCATCGAGCTTTTCATCAGACAGCCTTTGACCTTGCGCAGCAGGCTCCAGCAAGGCGATACCACGTTCGTAATCATACAACTGGAATGCGAGCCTCCAGGCGTGTTCACGCGCCTGCGGATCCTCCTCCAGGCTCAGGTATCTGATCCAGTAATCCAGCGCTTTCTGGCTATGACCCAGCCATTCGCCCAGCTTGGCCATCTGTACCAGGAGTTCAGTATCGATCGGGCGCAAGGCCAACAGGGTGTTACCGGTTTGCCAAGCGGCAGGCAGATCACCCGAGGCCAACTCAAGGCGAAATTGCGCCTGCACCGGTTCTGCTTGATAGGGCTGCAGCTCGCGCCAGCGGGTGACCAGAATAGTGGCCAGATCCATGCGCTGACTGCCAGTGGCCATCTGCACACCTTGCTCCAGCCAGGCAGCGTCGGCGGCGGTCAGCTCATCGCGCTCCCTGACCAGGAGCCTGGACGCCTGGTCCCCGGCGCCCACTGCAAGCAGGGCGTCGTAGGCTTCGCGCAGGTAATAACGGCGGTCTTCTACTTTCTCGCTGGCGGCCAGAATATCCAGATAGATCATCGCTGCCTTGCCCGACTGCCCACTGGCGAGGTACCAGCGCGCAGCAAGTTTGAGGTAGGCGAGATGTTCTTCCGGAACCCGATGCGCCAGCGAGTGATAAACATCCGCCGCCAGCCAGGGCATTTCCATCTTCAGCGCCAGCTCGGCCCAGGATCGCGCTTGCTCAACCGACAGCTGACCGTGATCAAACTCCATCATCTGCTCGCTAGCCTGGGCTATGCGATCAGGACTGGTACCATTGATCGCACTGAGTGCATCAATGGTCCGCCGGTGGTACTCCAGCTGCACCGGGTCGGCATTTTCCCAAGCCAGCAGATGCCGCCGGGCCCGGCTGTATTGCCCGAGGTCCACCAGCAGCTGGACCAGATCAAGACGCAGCTCATCATCCTCGGGACGTGAGGCCAACAAAACCTCGGCGTAGCTGGCGGAGACATCGTCAGCGCGCTCCTGGTCGTCAGGGAGGAACACGTCCTCGCTGTTATAGGTCAACACGAGCACGCCGCCAATAGCCGCGGCGGAGAACGCCAGCGTCCAGGGGCTGATCAGCCGGACGGGTTTACTCGCAGACGAGTTGCGCATTACTCACCTGTTTAGTCGATAAGGAGAAGTGCCAGAGTCCATTCGCTGCCCGCCCGCTGACCTTTTGTCCGGCCGTTTCGAGACGGCAAGCCGAGTTGGAGCGAATAGAGAAAGCGATAGGGAATTCACCGGCAAAAGAAAGCTCTACCCGCCGTTCATCAAGGTAACGCCAAGCCGTCAGCGGCACGTTGGCTTGTTCGAGAGCGGGAGCGGTATCACGGGTGGCCTGCAGCGTCAGTAGCGCGCGCTCCGCGCTGAGGTGCACATACCGCCCCTGGGGCAGATCGACGACACCAGCAACACCCTCCGATGCCAACATATCCGGCCAACCCAGCGATGGGTCCAGGCGTACGGTACGCAAACCCTGCAGCGCCCGGATCTGCCATGCCCCGCCAGCAGTACGAGCCAGGGAAGCTGTATGCAAACCATGGGCGCGCAGCAGATAGTCACTCATCCACAGCGAGATCGGCTGCTGATCCATCATGTGCCGGTAGACATCCCCCATCACCTTGATGGCGGCCATTTTGGTGCCGGAATAAAAATGGTAATACAGGTGCAGGCCGCGCATACGTCGTGGCGAGTCGGTGAGCTCGAAGGTTTCAATCACATCGCGGAAACCGTAATACGGCCCTTGCCACAGATTGGTGTAGACGTTCTCATTGATGATCGGCGCGTAAACCTGCAGGCCTCCAGCTGTGGGACGCAGCAGCGGATACAGACCAGTAAGCGACGAATCGGCACGGGTCAGGCGGGTCTCGCCGCCATTGACGTTGAGCAATCCTGCGTCATACGCAAGCTTGATAGTCGGCGCATCCGGTATCGCGTCGCCGCTCCAGAAAATCATTTTTACCGGCTTGTCCGCTGGCGCCAGGCGATCGCGTACGTAATCACGCGAACCGAACACCTCGCGTTTGAAATCGATCTTGTCGTAGCCAGGGATCGGCAATTTAAGGCCATAGTCGGCCTGAAAACCTTCCTGCTGACTGTCTCTTTCCGCCTGCCAGAAATACGGATGGCTGAAGGTGTGGGTGGCCGGCTCTACCCGCTCGTGGGACAGAATACGCCGTGCCAGCGGCTCCAATTCGCGCGCCAGATAGGGATACATGCCCTGCGGACCGATCTCACCTTCGATAAACGAAACAGAGGTCAGTAGCGGGTAAGGTTTGATGAAGTCGTTAAGCACCGTGGTTCCGGCATAGGGCGTGCCGGGAATCTCCGCTCGCGACGGGAATCCATCACCATCGATGTGCACCGTAGCAATACGCCGCCCGTTCTCGGTGGTTACGTCGGGAGCAGGCAACGGAGCCAGCTGCAGAGCACGTTGCAGGAAGGCAAAGGGATCGATGATCCATTGCCGGGTGTCGTCCTCGCCTTCGAACACATAGGGTGCCAGCGCAATCCCGCCCCAGTCACCGGTGACTACAGGGGTATGCTCACGCCCTGCTGCATCAACCAGCACCAGCCCGGTCTTGTTGGCGCTGGACTGGCTACCGATCGCTGCCAGCCCACGCGAGCGAACTACCAAGGGCGCTTCGAATGCGCCGATCAGCTCCCGGTCCTGGCTGACTATTTCCAGACCTGAGATGGGCTGCATGCCGTTAAGCTGCAAACCCAACTTGGTGAGAATCGCCGCGTCATCAATCGGCAAACCTTGAAAGAACGCCAGCGGTGTGCCCTCCTCCAACCGATTGTCTATCCACCTGTTGAACACGCCTCTGGCTTCCGGCACCCCGGAAGTCATCCACACGATTGCCCCGGCGTAGAGCCCGGTCATCGTCGAGGTAGGGAGCGAGTCATCAACGGGCAGATAGTCGACCCGATAGCCCATGTATTCCAACAGGCCGCCCAAGGACCTGAAGCCACCGGTACGCGTCAGTGCGCCTTCGCGCGGGTCGTACAGCACGGCTATGCGCCGG
Source organism: Halopseudomonas laoshanensis (assembly GCF_008365385.1). Taxonomy (GTDB): domain Bacteria; phylum Pseudomonadota; class Gammaproteobacteria; order Pseudomonadales; family Pseudomonadaceae; genus Halopseudomonas; species Halopseudomonas laoshanensis. The sequence goes on from NZ_QOVF01000002.1 coordinate 668,568, forward strand.
GGCTGCACTTCGATGCTACCCACACCCAGCGTATCCAACCCTGGGGTACTGATATACGGCAGATATCCTTCGCCGACCAGCCGACTGGCGAGCTTACGCGCTTCAGCGCGCCTCTCGGCAGGCAGATAGTCAATCGCCACAATCGGAATACTGCGCTCGCGCACCGACTTCAACTGTTCGGTAAGCCAGGCGCGATCCTGCTCCGGTACCGGCCGGTACACTTGCCGCCGCGCGTCCCAGCTGGCGTGAATCGATTCAACCGCCACAGCTGCCACGCCCTGCTTGAGATCAGGCAGCACTTCAAAGCCACGGTTGAGGAATAATTTCAATTGCGGGTAACGCTGGTGAAGATCACGCAACAACGCCAGCAGCGCATCGCGCTGCGCAGGACGCTGGTCTTCGGCGAGCAGCGTGAAGCTGTCGAGGGTATCCAGAAACAGGCCGGCGTAGCCACGCTTCTCAAGCTCGGCCGCGCGGCTGAAAATATAATCTCGCCATCCGGCACTGGTCAGGTCCATGACATGACTGTTCCAGCCGGGATTGCGCGTTTGTTCCGCGGCATGCTCGAGCAAATCGGGACGGGATTGCGCCTGATGCTCGTCCAGCTCGCCGATGGAAAGATAGGCGAACGGATGCGACCCCTGCGCGACGACAAATGAGACGTCAGCGGGCGTCATATGCTCCGGTTCAAAAACCACCCAGTCGAACTGCGCAAGCTCGCCGAGCGGCGGCTTGTCGGCATACCAGAAGGCAACGCTTGCAGGCACGGACTTTGATGGTGCGGCGACCACTCCGAGCGAAAATAATACTGTTATCAGCAAACCGACCAGCTTTCCGATGCTGGTTACTGCCTGGCTTAAACTACTCGGGGCCATTCGAGTCCCTTGTTTATATTCTGATTTTTATGACTGCGTGACAGAAAACCCTGCTCCCGCCCCCAAAGAAAAATGTCATAGCTAACTGCCACGATGCCAAAATAGTATCACTTCGTTTCAAAGGCAATCTATTCGTCAAAAAAATTTCATCTGCATGCAAATAACTCAGCGCGACTCACACATAAGACAGAGATGCCAGAAAGTCTCCGCCACAGGCTGGACGGGACGGTTGCGAACATAAAGCAAGGTTGAGCAAACCAGGCTGACCGACCGCGCCAAAGTGACTACCTAGAGAACAGCAGCCCGATTGCTTGCGTCGCAGCAAGGGACATTTGCCCGGTTCACATCTAAACTGGGCGAACGACTTGCAGTCCTGCCAATGGTGTAGTCATGGAAAAGAGAAGATGGCCACGAAAGGCCGCCGAGTTTAATGCCGTACTCAGCCTGAGTCTGAATGACAACTTCCGTTGCATCATTCGTGATTTCAGTCAGGCCGGCATGCTCGTCAGCCTGGACGATCTGGTGCTGGCTCGGCTAAAACGCAGCACGGGGTCAAGCCAAGCAAGGCCCGCAAGTATCTGTCTGGAACTGCCTGACCGCAGCATTGCGATGGATGTGGAGGTGGTGCGCTTCACCGACCAGGGCGCAGGTTTGCGGCTGGTGGTGCCAAGCCAGGAAAACTACACCGCGCTACAGCAAGCGACCCAAGGCAACCGCGCCAGCTCCGCAGCGCTACCGCGCAAGCTGTTGGCCGGGCAGCAGCAACTCAGCCCGGAACGCCGGGAGAACCTGGCAAAGACCACCAATCTGGCGTTCAAGCTGTTTCTGGAAGATCACTTCACCGGCTATTTCGGCGAGCTGGAAACCGCTCTGCTGATTGAAGCAGACCGGCAAAAGACCCAGGCCCTGCAACAACCCTTCTTTGATGCCATCGCGCTATTTCGCAAGCAACGCCAGCGGGTGCTTGGCGCCACGGTCAACCGCATAGGCGAAACAGCACTGGATATTGCGCTGGGCCGGCAGGTACCCGAGCAGGTCGCCGAGCAGAACGAGGGCAAGGTGCACACGCTGGCGCTGGTCGACAAGCATGATTTCGAGGATTGGCTGGTCGTGCGGGTCGCCATATCGCGGACTGAGCTGCAGCTGCGCGACAGCTTGATAGAACTGCAACTGCGTATTGATGCCGCTTTCGGCAATCGCGGCGCCAGCCGTACCTTCAATCCTTACTCACCCTCGGCGCTGTGCAATACCTTCTTCGAAGTCATTCGTCATCTCGGGCTTAACAACAAGGTTATCGAGGTGGTTTTCAAAGTGCTGCAAGAGCGCATCCTTGCGCAGCTGGACACTGCCTATCAGGAACTCAACAAGCTTCTGGTCGACGCCGATATTCTTCCCGGTCTGGACGTTAATCACTATTTGGCTTCGCAAGCTCAGCAACCTCGGTCGACACGCCCGCCCGCCCCCGCGGTGACGGCAGCAGAGAACATGGCCGAACCGCCTGCCGCCCCTGCGTCGGCGCCACAGCCAACGGCCGCTGAGGGCCACCAGTCGCCACCGGAGTCCGCCTCAGAGGCTTACCCTGCATCGGGCACTGGCCAGGCGTTCGGTGCAGCCAGCCAGTTGATGAACATCCAGCGGCAGTTGACTCACCCACGCCAGCAACTGGTTGAGAACAGCACGATCACGGGTATGCAACCATCCTCCACCGCGCTAACCGCGCTGAATGATATGAAGGCGCGGATGCTGCAAGGCCAGGTCAGCTTTACTGGCCCTGGTGCGCTCAAGCAGCAACTGATGCAGGCCAGCGGCGGGACGCGGATGGAGCTGAGCGAGTTCGAACATGACTCAGTCGAAATGATCGAAACGCTGTTTGACAGCATTGTGCAGAACGAGCGGGTAGCGAGTGACCTCAAGGAGGAGCTGCGCAAACTGCAGGTACCGCTGCTGAAGATCATGCTCAAGGATCCGGAGCTGTTCAGTGGCGATTTTCATCCAGCGCGCCAGGCAGTGAATTATCTGGCGCTGCTATCGGATCAGGGCAGTATCAACCTGGAAGCCAATAAAGGCCCGATACTTGAAAGCATTCGACATATTCTGGAGAGCGAGGACGACACTCAGGCGTTCAGCCAGAGCCTGGAAAATCTGGATGAGCTGGTCTCCCGGGAAAAACGCTTTATAGAGCGCAACCTGAGCCGTATTCGCGAAACCTGCGCAGGTCAGCAACGCCTGATTCAGGCCAACCGGCAGATCGAGCGTCAACTGAGCGAGCTGTTTGATCGTCCGGTCCCGACCGTGCTGATCGATCTGGTTAATCACGGCTGGAAGGATCTGATGCGCCTGAGCTACCTGCGCGAAGGGATCAGCAGTGCCTCCTGGACGATGAGCCTGACAGTGTTAACCCAATTGCTCTGGCATCTGCTGCCGCAGAGCAACGAGGCACGGCAACCGCTGCAAACCCCGGACCAGCTGCTCAAACTGCTGGGCAAGGGGCTGTCCAAAGTGCCCGAAGACGGTTACGCGCACGCCGACATGATCGAGCAGATTGCCCAGTTGCTAAGCAGCGGAATACAAGACACCACACCGATGGCGCTCTACAGCTCTGCGGAGCTTAACAGCGATGTGCTGGATGCGCGTCTGGCTGCCCAAGTCGATACCGATATGGGGCTGGTACGTTGGCTCAAACGCGCCCGCAACCTGAAAGTCTCGCAGTGGTTCGAGCTGACCCGGGATCAGCAACCCACTCAGCTGTACCAATTGGTATGGATGGCCGATGATGCCAGCCAGTTCATGTTCGCCAATCACCACGGCACCAAAACCGTAGGACTGTCACTTGAGCAGGTTGCCCAGTTGCTGCGCGACGGCCACCTGGAGCTGATTCACGACACAGCCATGCCCGCCGTTGAACAGGGGCTGGATGCGCTGGTGCAGAAGATCTATGACAAGCTGGCCTTCGATTCTTCTCACGATCAACTGACTGGCCTGCTGACGCGCAAGGAATTTTCCCGCTGCCTGGCTCAGTGTGTCGCCCAGGCGCAGCAGGAGCAGACCACCTACACGCTGATCTTCCTCGATATTCAGCAGTTCAAGGTGATCAACAATACCTGTGGCTATGAAACCGGCGACCGCTTCCTCAACGAACTGGCGCGGCGCATCAGCAGCTTTGTCGACACCGAGGCGCTGGTCGGTCGGGTTGGCCCCGATCAGTTCGCGATTCTCGCCCCCATGGAAGCGGACAAAGCAGGCTACCGGTTGGCCACCGACCTGAAAACCGCGATCGAAACCACACGTTTCGTACATGAGCATCACAGTTTCGTCATCAATACTGTGGTGGCGATGCTGGGCTTCGATCATGAGAATCAGCGGGTCATGGATTTATTGCGCTCGGTTGAAGCCGCCGCTGAAATATCCAAACGTTCCGGCTACAAGGACATTCAACTGGTACTACCCGGTGATGAACGCCTCGAAGAGCTGGATGAGGTGATGACCTGGGTCACGCGCATCAACCGGGCGCTGGATGAAAACAACCTGAAACTGCGTTGCCAGAAAATCGCCCCGCTGCATCAGCAGGACGCCGCTCTGCCCCACTACGAAGTGCTGCTCACAGTGATTGATGACCAGGGCGAGCACATGCCGCCGGCGGACTTCATCAAGGTGGCAGAAGATTACAATCGCATGGGCTCGGTCGACCGCTGGGTGATCGAAACCGTGTTGCGCTGGATGATGGAACATCAGGATCAGATGCACCTGTTCGGCGGCTTCTCGATCAACCTGTCGGGCCATTCGATGAACGATGATTCGTTCCTCGACTACCTGTTTGACGCGCTGGTGCGCTACCAGGTACCGCGGGACAAGTTGATTTTCGAGATCACCGAAACCACCGCCGTGGCCAATCTGGAAGACGCCGCCGACTTTATCAACGAGATGCGCAGTATCGGCTGCCGTTTTTCCCTGGATGATTTTGGCGTGGGCCAGTCCTCCTACTCTTACCTCAAACGCTTGCCGGTGGATTTCATCAAGATCGACGGCGCCTTTGTGCGCGACATCACCCGCAGCGATGTGGACTTCGCACTGGTGCGCTCGATCACCGAGATGGGTCACTACCTGAACAAGAAAGTCATTGCTGAATACGTCGCCGCCGAAGATATTCTGGAAACCGTCAGGAGCATTGGCGTGGACTACGCTCAAGGCCACGTGCATGGGCTGCCGGGCTTGCTGGATAATCTGGACCTGAAAAGCCCGCTAGCGCAGCAACCGGCCTGAGCCTGAGCGCATGCCTGGCGGCCCACCAGGCATACAACCGTTACCAGACGTGTAGCAGCATGACCACCCATCACTTGCTGTGTACTATTGGGCCAGTGCCTACCCTGTTTCAGAGCTGACCCATGACCACTTCAGAGCAAGACTCCGTGAATCCAGCCCCCCTAGACGTAGTGGTTATTGGCGGTGGCGTCAACGGCACCGGCATCGCGCTGGATGCAGCCGGCCGCGGTCTCAAGGTAATGCTCTGCGAGATGAACGACCTGGCCTCGGCCACGTCTTCCAGCAGCAGCAAGCTGATTCATGGCGGGCTGCGTTATCTGGAGTTCTATGAATTTCGCCTGGTCCGGGAGGCATTGGCCGAACGCGAATCGCTGCTGCGCAATGCACCGCACATCATGTGGCCGATGCGTTTCTGCCTGCCCCATCAGCCCCACCTGCGCCCGGCCTGGATGATCCGTATCGGTCTGTTCCTGTATGACCATCTGGCCCGCCGTGAACTGCTGCCGGCGTCGAAAGGCATCCGTTTCAACACCGACAGCCCGCTGGTCAAGAGCATTACCCGTGGATTCCTGTATTCCGATGGTTGGGTAGATGACGCGCGTCTGGTGGTGCTTTGCGCCAAGGCTGCAGCCGCCAGGGGTGCAGTCATCCGCACCCGCTCGCGCTGTGTCAGTGCGGTGCGCGAAGGCACGCTGTGGCGGGTGCTGATGGAAGACCTGCATAGCGGTGAGCAATCCGAATACCAGTGCCGCGCCCTGGTCAACGCCGCGGGGCCCTGGGTCAGTAAGGTACTTACTCAAGCCGTGGGTCAGACTGCGGCCAAACAGATACGCATGGTCAAGGGCAGCCATATTGTCGTGCCGCGGATGAACATCGGCGAGCACGCTTATATTCTGCAGAACAGTGATGGCCGTATCGTGTTTGTGATTCCCTATGAGGATGATTTTTCATTGATCGGCACCACCGATGTCGATTACCAGGGTGACCCCTCCCAGGTGAGCATTTCCACCGAGGAAATCGATTATTTGCTGGCGGTGGTCAACAGCCATTTCCGTGACACCATCAGCGCCAGTGACATCGTCTGGAGTTTTTCCGGCGTCAGACCGCTGATGGACGACGAGTCGGCCACCGCACAGAAAGCCTCGCGCGACTACAGCTTCGAGCTGGACGCACCAGCAGGAGCGGCGCCACTACTGTCGATCTTTGGCGGCAAAATCACCACTTATCGCAAACTGGCAGAAGCCGCGACGGACAGTCTGTGCCAGTTCTTTGCCGACGCCGGCCCGGCCTGGACCAGCAAGGCGACGCTGCCCGGCGGGGATTTTCTCGATCAACCCAGCCTGCAACGCGAGCTCGCCGAGCAATATCCGTGGCTACCGGCCAAAGTACTCAAACGTTGGGTGCGCACCTATGGCACCTTGTGCCGGCATATCCTCGCAGATTGCGATAGCCTGGAAAGCCTTGGCGAGCACTATGGCGCGGGGCTGTATGAGCAGGAAGTCAGCTATCTGGTGCGCGAAGAATGGGCTTGCACTGTCAACGACATTCTGTGGCGGCGCACCAAGCTGGGATTGCATCTGCAACAGTCGGCCCATCCGGCGTTGGAGCACAAGATTGCGCAACTGCTTGGCAGCCGCGCCACCGCCCCGGTAGAGACAGAAAATCCATAGCGGTTTGCCGACGAATGATCTGGCCCAATGGGTTATAATCGCCGGTCGAATCCCACCCGTTATTCCATCCGCAAGGTTTTCAATGAGCAACAACGCTGCTGAAGTCGCCAAACGTCGTACCTTCGCCATCATCTCTCACCCGGATGCGGGCAAGACCACCATCACCGAACGCCTGCTGTTGATGGGTCAGGCGATCAACGTGGCGGGTACGGTTAAGGCGCGCAAGTCCGACCGGCATGCCACTTCCGACTTCATGGCCATGGAAAAGCAGCGTGGGATTTCGGTCAGCACCTCGGTCATGCAGTTTCCCTACCGGGATTGCATGATCAACCTGCTCGACACCCCCGGTCACGAAGACTTCTCAGAAGATACTTACCGGACACTGACCGCGGTGGATTCGGCGCTGATGGTATTGGACGGCGGTAAGGGCGTAGAACCGCGGACCATCGCGCTGATGGATGTCTGCCGTCTGCGCGACACGCCGATTGTCAGCTTCGTGAACAAGCTCGACCGCGACATCCGCGACCCGATCGAACTGCTGGATGAGATCGAGGCCGTGCTGAATATCAAGGCCGCACCGATCACCTGGCCCATCGGCTGCTATCGCGATTTCAAAGGCGTGTATCACCTGGAACAGGACCTGATCATCGTCTATGCCACCGGTCATGGCCATGAACGCACCGAAAGCAGAATCATCCGCCACCTGGATTCGGATGAGGCGCGAGCACACCTGGACGATCTCTATGATGATTTCGTTGAACAGCTGGAACTGGTACAAGGCGCCTGTCACGAATTTGACCGCGAGGCATTCCTGCGCGGCGAGATGACCCCGGTCTTTTTCGGTACCGCACTGGGCAACTTCGGCGTCGATCAGGTATTGGACGCGATAGTCGACTGGGCGCCCGCGCCTCTGCCGCGTCCGGCCAATGAACGCACTGTGGAACCCACCGAAGAGCCCTTTACCGGTTTCGTGTTCAAGATCCAAGCAAACATGGATCCCAAACACCGCGACCGCATCGCCTTCATGCGTATCTGTTCAGGCCAGTATGAGCGGGGCATGAAACTGCACCACGTGCGCACCGGCAAGGAACTGCGCATTCCTGAAGCCCTGACCTTCTTCGCCGCCGAACGCGAACACCTGGAAGAGGCCTGGGCCGGCGACATCATTGGCTTGCACAATCACGGCACGATTCAGATTGGCGACACCTTCACCCAGGGCGAGAGCATCGGGTTCACCGGCATTCCGCACTTTGCGCCAGAGCTGTTTCGCCGCGTGCGGCTGAAAGATCCGCTGAAGTCCAAACAACTTCGTCAGGGTCTGCAGGAGCTGGCGGAGGAAGGTGCCACGCAGGTGTTCTTCCCCGAGCGCAGCAATGAAATCATTCTCGGCGCGGTGGGTGTGCTGCAGTTCGACGTGGTCGCCAGCCGCCTGAAGGAAGAATATAAAGTCGAATGCCTGTACGAGCCGGTCAATGTCTGGTCGGCGCGCTGGGTCGATTCCAGCAACAAGAAAAAGCTCGAGGAATTTACCCACAAGGCGATGGAGAACCTCGCGATAGACGGCGGCGGCCATCTGACTTATCTGGCCCCGACCCGGGTCAATCTGAGCCTGACCGAAGAGCGCTGGCCAGACATCCGGTTCCTGGCTACCAGGGAGCACCACTGAGTTCCCGAGGATCGCGCTGTACTCCCTTAGTTTTGTCAGGTTTGGACGCGAATTGACTGTTTTTTCCACCCAATGCGTCTAAACTCCTGAAATGAAGTTTTCACGGCAGTTTGCCAAGGTGTCGAGCTGTGGATAAGCGACAATTCGCCCGTCAGAGCGTCTCTATTGATGCCGAGTGTCATTTCGGCTCAGGAAATGACCGCAGCTGCCGTATACGCGATTTCAGCCAGGGCGGCATGCTTATCACCCTCGACCTGCCCCCTCAGGCCGACCCCCTGCTGTCTTTGCCACGGCGCAAGGGCGCCCCTGCCACTGTCAGTTTTCGCCTGCACAATCGCCGCGTCAGCATCAATGTTCTGGTCGCTCATGTGTCCGAGCACGGCATCGGCCTGCGCATGCGTGAACATCGCCCCGCCGATCTGGCGATGTTGCAGCAGGCCGCTCAACAAGCAAGCGAACATCAGTCGAAGCTTTCCTGGCATCCTGCGGCAGGCCAAACACTGCTTGAACCCGCGCAAAAAATCACGCTGATCAAGTCAGCCAACAGTATTATCAGCCGCTTTCTCGATACTCAGTTCGAAGGCTTTTTCAGCCAACTTGAACTCACTTTGTTACAGGAAGCGGATTACAAGAAAACCCACGCTGGGCAGCAGGCCTTTCTCGATGCGATGACGCTGATTCGGGCGCAAAAGGCCAAACTGAGTCGGCACTGCATTGCCGGCATCACCGCCAATGCAGACGCGGTAGCCAAGGGCCTGGGTCCCGAGCCGCAAATGGACGCCCAGGGCGATCTAGCCGACACCGCGTCCGCCAGTGCCCTTTCCCTGGTGGCGAAAGACGAGTTTGAGGACTGGCTCGTGGTGCGTGTGGCGATCTCGAAGGCAGAAGTCCAACTGCGCGAACTGCTGTTGGAACTGCAGTTGCGACTCGACGCCGCCCTGCTCACCTCTGGCGCCGCGGCGGTCTATAACCCCTATTCCCCCGCAGCTCTGGCGATGGGCTGGGCGGCGACGCTGCGCCCATTGCAGCTGAGCAACGACCTGCTACGGGTCGTGTTTGGTCTGTTTTACGATAACGTGCTGGCGCAACTGGACAGTGCTTATGTGTCACTGAACAAGCTGTTTATCGAGACCGGCATTCTTCCTGACATTGATGTCACCCGCTACCTGGCTCAGCAAAAACTCAAGCGCGACAAGGCCGCCACTGAAACTCATCAGCAGCACTTTGAGGTCAAGGAGAGCAGTCCCGAGTCACACTCGGCGGCACCCGATACCAGCCAGACGAGCCGCGACGACGGTAATAGCAGCGAAACCTCCGGCAATCGCGTCGGCAAGGGGATCAAGGCGGCGTTTAATACCGTCTCACGTTTGTGGAGCATGCAGCGCCAGCTGCATAGCGAGCATCCGGAAGAGCTGCGGCAGTCAGCTCAGATCCTGCCACCACAGATTACCGCCCGCGACACTCAGGATGCGCTGCGACAACTGCAAAAGCAGCTGCTCGACGGCAACGCCCAGTTGGGTAGCCCGGGCGCACTCAAACAGTATTTGATGCAGGCCGGCCATGCTGCCGGTGGCATCAGCGAGTACGAGCAGGACTCAGCCGATATGGTCGAGAGCCTGTTTGACAACATCGTGTACAACGAGCGGGTGCTGGACGATCTGCGCGCCGAGCTGCGCAAGCTCGAGGTACCGATACTCAAGGTCATGCTGCGCGACCCGGAGCTGTTTTCCGCCGAATACCATCCGGCCCGCCAGGCCGTGAATTACCTGGCGCTGTTGTCCGATCGGCGCAGCATCAATATTGTCGACAACCGCCCGGTCATTATCGACGCCATCAGCACCATCCTGAAAAACGAGGGTGAAGAAGATGAAGGCTTCAAACAGGTACTCGGGGATCTGGACGAACTGGTAGGCCGGGAAAAACATTATTTCGAACGCAACCTTACCCGGGTAACCGAGGCTTGCGAAGGCCAGCAACGCATTACCCAAGCCAATCTGTTGATCGAATGGGAGCTGGACCGGCTGCTGGCACCGCAACCGGTAGGTAAACCGATACTGGATCTGGTCAACCAGGGCTGGAAGGAACTGATGCGCCTGAGCTACTTCCGCGAGGGCACCTCCAGCCTGGCCTGGGAGATGACCCTGGTGGTGCTTGATCAACTGATCGTGCGCACCGTACCCGGCGCCTGGGACGAGTCGCGCTTGCGCTTCAGCAGTCACAAGTTGCTGACGCTGATTCGCAAGGGCCTGTCGAAAATCCCCGACTCCAATGCCAGCCATAAAACCGTGGTGCAGAATCTAGAGAAGTTGCTGGACTACCCGCACAGCACGGATTTTGCCACGGTTCAGTATGTCAGCCCGCTGCATAGCAACAACTCGATCGCCGGGCAATCAGCAGAGGTCCCACCGGATAAAACCCTGCAACGCTGGATCAAGCGCGCCAAGGCGCTCCAGGTCGGCCAGTGGTTGCAGCGTCACGTTCTCGGTAGTGAGTCCCAGCTGTACTATCTGACCTGGGTGGCCGATGAATTCAGCCGCTACGTGTTCAGCAATCACCGCGGGATGAAGGCCGAGGAGATGTCTCTGGATCAGGTCGCGCATCTGCTGCGTGACGGCAACCTGACAGTCCTCAATGACGCCGGTGCTCCCGCTCTGGAGCAGGGCCTGGATGCCCTGGTGCAGAAAGTCTATGACAAGCTGGCGCTGGACGCCGCGCAGGATCAACTAACCGGTCTGAAGGCACGGCGTGAATTTCTCCGCTGGCTGACTCAGAGTGTGACCCGCGCGCGGGACAGCAGTGATCGCTTTAGCCTGATCTTTATCGACATTCTGCAATTCAAACTGATCAACAACACTTGCGGTTATGAGGTCGGCGATACCTTTCTGCGCAATATTGCCGAACAGATTCTCAGCCGGCTCGACAAGAACGCCATTGCCGGACGCGTTGGTGTCGACCAGTTTGCCGTACTGCTGCCATCACTCACCTACAACGACGGTTTTATGCTGGCAATGCAGCTCAAGGCGACGCTGGAAGAACAGCGCTTCGAGAGTGGCCAGCACAGCTTTATCATCTCCTCGGCGGTAGCCTTGATCAATGTTGACGACAAGAGCCCCGAACCGATGGAGCTGTTGCGCATGGTCGAGTCCGCCGCCGACATGTGTAAAAAATCCGGGCATAAAGATATTCAGGTGATCAAACCCGGCGATACACGCTTTCGCGAACGCGATGACATGATTTCCTGGGTCACGCGCATCAACCGCGCGCTGGATGAAAATCGGCTGAAATTGCGCTGCCAGAAAATCCAGCCGATCGGCGATACTGATCCGGTGCATACGCATTATGAAATTCTGCTCACCGTGATTGATGATAACGGCGAACACCTGGCGCCTTCCGACTTCATCAAGGCGGCAGAAGAATACAACCGCATGGGTGCGGTGGATCGTTGGGTTATCGGCACCGTGCTGCAATGGATGGTGGCCAATCCGCAGAAGCTGGCCCGTTTCGGCGGTTTCTCAATCAACCTGTCTGGCTGCTCGCTGAATGACGAATCCTTCCTCGACTATGTGTTCGAGATGCTGGTGCGCTACGACGTGCCGAGAGAAAAGCTGATTTTCGAAATCACCGAAACCGCGGCGATTGACAACCTGGCCGACGCTGCCGATTTCATTAACGAAATGAAGGAAATCGGTTGTCGCTTCTCGCTGGATGACTTTGGTGCCGGCCAGTCATCCTATGCCTACCTCAAGCAGCTGCCGGTGGACTTTATCAAGATTGACGGCGCCTTTATTCGGCAGATTACCGAGGATGACTTCGACTATGCGCTGGTGCGCTCGATCACCGAGATGGGCCACTTTCTCGACAAGTCCATCGTCGCCGAATATGTATCCAGCGAAGCCATCCTCGATCTGGTCACCGAGATTGGGGTGGATTACGCCCAGGGCTTTCACCTCGGCAAACCCATTCTGCTAGAACAACTGCTGGCGACCACCGAGATCCCCCCGGCCAGCCGCAATCCCGCCTGATTTATGCGCTATATCGATACCCATACGCACCTGGATTTTCCCGACTTCGATGCCGACCGCCAGCAGGTATTGCAACGCAGCGAACAGGCGGGCGTCGATCGGCTGATCATCCTCGGTGTCTACCAGAAGAACTGGGACAGGCTCTGGCAGTTGGTTGAAGCGGATAGTCGCCTGTTCGGCGCCTTTGGCCTGCACCCGGTGTACTTGGAGCAACACCAGCCGAGCCATCTGGACGATCTCGCCCAGCGCCTGGAGCGCCTGGCAGCGCATCCGCAATGCTGCGCCGTGGGTGAAATCGGCCTGGATTACTTTCTGCCTGAGCTGGATCGCCAGCGCCAACAGACGCTCCTCGACGCCCAGCTAAGCCTTGCCGCCAGCGCCAATCTGCCGGTGCTGCTCCATGTGCGCCGCGCGCACGCCGACACCATCGCCATGCTGAAACGTCACCGCCTGCCGCGCGCCGGCATAGTGCATGCCTTTGCTGGCAGCCTGGAAGAGGCAAAGGAATATATCCGCCTGGGCTTCAAGCTCGGACTGGGCGGCGCGGCTACCTGGCCGCAGGCGACGAAGCTGCGACGTACCTTGGCCGCGCTACCGATCGACAGCCTGGTGCTGGAAACCGACGCGCCGGATATGACACCACACTTTCGCGCCCACCAGCGAAACAGCCCGGAATATCTGCCGCAAATCTGCCGTGAACTGGCGGCTCTGCGAGGCGAGCCGGTTGAAATTTTTGCCCAGGCTTGCCTGCATAACAGTTGTGAATTATTCGGCTGGCCCACCGCTGCGGTGATCTGAGCCCACGGGTCTGGTAGAGTCAGTGCCTATGCCTGCATCGAGTTGCAAACAGGAGATTCGCGTGGCCTTAGGCATTGCACTGTTTCTGATCTGGGTAGTTCTGCTGCTGCGTTTTCCTAGGATCATGCTGCCGATCAGCGGCGCAGTCGCGGCATTAGCGTTGCTGGTGGCAGCAGCGCTGGGATTGCGTCACTGGTACACCGGCAATCTGGTTGATCACCTGCATACCAGCGTCGCCTTCCAACCCGATGACTGTGCGTTCGGCAAACCGCTGCGCGTGTTGATCGAAAATCGCAGTGATCGTACTGCCACTCTAATTCGCTGGCAGTTGACCGCGACCCAGCCAGACTACAATACCAACCTGGTGGATATCGGCATCACCGACGCTACCTACCAGACCGAGCAGGCGCTGCCTCCCGGCCAGCAATGGCAAGGTTGCTATAGAGTACCGCCTCTGCGTAGCGGCGCTCACGCGGCCGACCTGGATTACCGGCTGGACCGGCTGAATGCGGATTTTCAGGATTAATGCCACGGCGGCACGCCAAAAACCCTGTCATAAAATAAGGTAGAACAACATGACTCAACCTGTTGCATTGATTACCGGCTGCTCCAGCGGCATCGGCCAGGCGCTGGCCTTTGCCTGCCTTGAACAGGGCTATCAGGTCTGGGCCACCGCCCGTAATCCCGAGAGCCTCGCGCCGCTGCTTGCCAAGGGCGCCATAGCCGTTACGCTGGACGTCAACAATGCACAGCAGATTGCTGCCTGTGCCGAGCGCTTGCGTCAGGAAGCGGGGCGTCTGGATCTGCTGGTCAACAATGCCGGGTACGGCGCTATGGGTCCGATGCTGGATGCCGATCACGCCACCCTGCTCAAGCAGTTCGATACCAACGTATTTGCACCGGTGCAGATGGTCCGTGCCACTGTGGATCTGTTGCGCGACAGCAAGGGCCTGATCGTCAATATCGGCAGTGTATCGGGCGTCACCACCACGCCATTTTCCGGCGTATATTGTGCGTCCAAGGCCGCCCTGCATGCCATTTCGGATGCATTGCGGCTGGAGCTGACGCCCTTCTCCATTGGCGTGCTGACGGTCATGCCGGGCGCTATCGCTTCGGATTTCGGCAACAATGCCAGCGCGGCTATCACCATGGCCGCTGACTCCTGGTACAAGCCTTGGGAAAAAGCGGTGCAGGCGCGCGCTCAGGCTTCGCAGAAAGCCAGCTCAACCAGCGCGACGGACTTTGCCAAGGAGTTAATGGGCTACGTCAACAGTCCGCTGCGTCCCGAAATCGTGTTGATCGGCGCCAACAGCAGAAACATGGTGCGGCTAAAGCGCTGGTTGCCGACCTCGATACTCGACGCCCGGCTGCTCAAGCGCTTTGGCCTGAGCAAGTCCTGAAGACCTATACCTGAAGGCTGACCAACGGCCGCTCAATCACCGTAAAGGATGGCTTCGGCCTGATGGTCGGCGATCTCCGCGGGCGAGCGTCCCTCGGCGATGCTCTGGGCAAAAATACTGTCCAGGCGCGCCCCGATCAGCTTGACCCGCTGGGCAATGTCGCCAGCTGCGACGCCCCGGTGGGTCAACGCCACGTAGAGGAGCCCGCCCGCGTTGATCACATAATCCGGCGCATAAAGGATGCCTCGCGCATCCAGCAGATCCGCCGCGTCCCGATCCACCAGTTGGTTGTTGGCCGCACCGGCCACCGCAGCGCAACGCAGCCGGTTGATGGTATGCGAATCCAGCACGCCGCCCAGGCCGCAGGGCACGAAGATGTCACAGGGCGATTCGTAGACCGCGTCGGCCGCAACCGGCTTGACGCCCAGCTCGTCCACCGCCAGCCGGACCTTGCCAGCATCCAGATCAGACACCAGCAGGTCCGCACCCTCGGCTACCAGCAGCTCGGCCAATGCATAACCGACGTTACCCAGACCCTGCAGCATGATCCGCACTCCGCTGAGATCATCCCGGCCCAGCTTGGCCCGCGCGACGCTGCGAATGCCCATCAGTACGCCCAACGCGGTATGCGGGGACGGATCGCCGGCCTGGGTGGTGCTGGTCACATGCCCGGTCTGCTGGGCAATGCAATCCATGTCTTCGGGGCTGGTGCCGCTGTCCACGGCGGTGATGTAGCCGCCGCGCAGCGACTCGATACAACGCCCGAACGCCTCGAATAACGCGGCGCGGTTGGGCACATGCGCTGGGCGGAGGATCACTGCTTTACCGCCACCCTGTTCCAGCCCGGCGAGCGCAGCCTTGTAACTCATGCCCCGGGCCAGCCGAATCGCATCGGCGACAGCTTGTTCGGTAGTGGCGTAAGGCATATAGCGACAGCCGCCCAGGGCGGGGCCCAGACGCGTATTGTGAATGGCAATAATGGCTTCGAGACCTGTCTGCTCATCGGCAAACAAATGTACCGCCTGCATCCTGTCGGAACGCATCGCTGCAAACATGATGACACCGCCCTGCTCAGAGAACCTGTGTATCACCCTAGCTGCTTTAACGCCAAACCCCAAGCTATAGTCAGTATTCGCCGAGTCCCTTCAGCGTCTTACCGGGCGCTTCTGTAGTTTGCGCTGCAGGGTGCGCCGGTGCATACCCAGCGCCCGCGCGGTTGCAGAGATATTGCCCTCATGCTCGGCCAATACGCGCTGAATATGTTCCCACTGCAACCGGTCGACCGACATCGGATGTTCCGGCACCAGGGTGTCCGGGTCGGCCTGCTCAGACAGCAGGGCGGTGAGCACATCATCCGCATCGGCAGGTTTGCACAGGTAGTTGCAGGCGCCACGCTTGATCGCCTCGACCGCGGTGGTGATGCTGGAATAGCCGGTCAGAATCACTACTCGCAACTCCGGATACAGCTCCAACAGCTGCGGCAACAGCACCAGCCCTGAATCCCCTTCCATCTTCAGATCCAGCACGGCGTAATCCGGCTGCTCCGCGCGCGCCAGCTGCATGGCTTCCTCGGCACCGCCGGCCGTATTCACCCGCAGCCCGCGCCGCGACAAGGCCCGGGCCATTACGCGGGTAAAGGTGGGGTCATCGTCAACGAGCAACAGCAACGGCTGCTCTTCCTGCTCTGGTACTTCACTCATTCTCTGTCTCCCATGCGATCGGCAAGATCACTTCGGCCAGCGTGCCGCCGCCATCCTGGTTGAAAAGTTTTACGCTGCCGCCCAGACGTTGAACCGCAGCATGACTGAGGAACAGGCCTAGACCGAAGCCCTTCTTGCCTTTGGTGGTCACAAAGGCAGTGCCGATATGCTCGGCGATATGCAATGGCACGCCGGGGCCGAAATCCCGCACCGACAGACGCAGGCGGCGCTGATCCCACTCCAGCGCTATCTGAATGCCTTCAGGACAAGCGTCCGCGGCGTTGTTCAGCAGGTTGAGCACCGCCTGGCCCAGCTCCGGGCTGGCCTTGATCAGCGGCGCAGCCTTCTCCGGCAGCGGCAGCAGTTGCCAGGACACCTCAGGCCGCATCAGCTGCCAGCGCGCCAACAGGCTTTTCAGCCACAGACCGACCGGCTCATCATGATGCGGTTGCTGACGGCTGTGCTCGGCGCGGCGGACCATATGCTGCAGGCTGTCCTTGCACATCTTCACCTGCTCCTGCAGCAGGGCCAGGTCTTCCTGCAACTGAGGATCGGGATAGTCGGTACGCAGATCCTTGAGCAGCACGCTCATGGTCGATAGCGGTGTGGACAGCTCATGCGCCGCGCCGGCGGCAACGCTGGCGATGCCCAACAACTGATTATCGCGAATACTCTGCTCGCGCCGCTCGGCCAGATGTTCCGCATGCCGCCGCAGCGCAGCCGCCATGCGCACCACAAACAAGCTTATCAGGCCGGCACTCATCGCCAGGTTCAGCCACATGCCGATCATGTACAGATTGATCAAGCCGGTAGAGAGCTTGAACTCGAAAGCCGCCAGCGGCTCGTACCAGATCAGCAGCACGCTGTAGGCCGATACTGCCAACCCCGCCAATACCGCAGTGTAGAACCAGGGCAAGGTCGCCGCAGCAATGGTCAGAGGCACCAGATAATAGGAAACAAAGGGGTTGGTCGGCCCGCCCGAGTAGTACAGCAGAACACTGTGCACCAGCATATCGAAGGATAGTTGTACCCCGTATTCGAAATCCGTCACCGGCCAGCGCCGCGACAGTCTCAACAACGTGAGTATGCTGACCATCGCCGAGATCCCAAGGATCAATAGCAAAGGCGTCCACGGCAGCTCGAACCAACCGCTGACGTAGGCTCCCATCACCGACAGACTTTGCACCAGCAGCACCAGCAAGCGAATCAATATCAATCGCCACAGATTCTGCCGGGTGGGTGACAGCGCCAGTGTGTTGGGGCTCATGAACATCCGTTGGGGCACGTAGCAAACTCCTGAAATGAATGGCGTACGATACCAGAGCATGAGCTTAACAGCGTCGCACAAAAAACCTTGGCGGGGTACGCTTGAGCTGTTACCAGATGCGCGGAATTATCAGGCCTGGTGCCGGTCTTACATTCGACTGCATTACGGGCCACTACGCCACATCAGAAGCCCGATTTCACCTCAGAAGGAACTTACTCTATGCGCTTAGCAACAATTGCACCGATTTGTCTTGGCCTGGGGCTGGCGCTCAGCGCCCAGGGTCTGCTGGCAGAAGAAGTTCGTTACAACCAGGTATCCCTGCGCGCCGAAGTGCAGCAGGCGGTCAGCCACGACACCCTCCAGGTCCGCCTGTATGCCGAAGAACAAGCCAAGGATGCTGGCAAACTCGCTACCAGCATCACCGAACGCCTGAACAAAGCGCTGGATATTGCCCGCCAGACTGAAGGCGTTAGCGTCTCCAGCGGCAATCGCAGTAGCCGACCGGTTTATGACGAAAAAGGGGAGAAAATCATTGCCTGGCGTGAGCGTGGCGACATTCTGCTCGAAAGCACCGATTTCGCCAGCCTGTCTACGCTCACGGGCAAACTGATGGATGAGCTGAACCTGGACGACATGCAATTCAGTCTGTCCCCCGAGAGCCGTCGCAGCACCGAAGACGAGTTGATTCGCGAAGCCATAGAAGCCTTCAAGGCCCGTGCCGATATAGCCACCCGCAGCCTGGGCGGGACCGACTACAAGATCGTCAATCTGAACCTGAACAGTCAGTTCATGCAGCCGCCGATGTATCGCGGCGCGAAAATGGCCATGATGGCCGACGCCGAGTCAGCCAGCCCTTCGGTTGAAGGTGGGCAGGCCGATGTCACCGTCAGTGCCGACGGCATCATCGAAGTCGATCTGCCCTGAACCTTTCGCCCTGTCTTATGGCCGCATAAAAGCGTAATCCGCATCCTCGTCGAGGTTCTCGGCGAGGAAGTGCAGCTCATGCGCAATATCGCTGATGCTGCGCTCACGGCGATATACCGCGATCACCTCGTTCATCAACGCCTTGGCCAGTTCCTGCTCGTTGAAGCCCTGCGCCTGCGCCGTTGCCAGATTGTCCTGCATCAACTGCGCCGCCAACTTATATACCGACATGATCAGCCCTCCTGTTGAAAAGCCTATTTCAGCACACTATTGAGCCCGAGGATGTTGATCTGGCTCAGCTTTTATCATTCGGATCGAAGGGTTCCTGCAGGTAGCGGTCGCTATCGAAAGTATCGACCCAGTCCGGGTAGAAGACCACCAGGCCCGCCACTACGGTGCCATTGATAAAGGCTTCGGGGAACGCCACCAGCAGCAGATAACCAAACACCTCCAGCAATGGCGCCGGCATGACCAACTCGCCGGACCAGGTCAGCATTCCCATACCCGCGAGAATAGTCACCACGGCGCTGACACCGGCGGCAAAAAAGCCACTGATAAAAATGTACATGAACAGATTGCTGGGCTTGAAGCGTTCCAGCCCCTGACTGATCAGCAGGGTAACCGCTACCGGCAGCAACACACGCAGAATGCCGTTGGCACCCAGGGCCGCAGGGTCGTCCCAGCCAATCACCACCATGCCAAGCTGCGCCAGCGTTCCGGCAATGATCGCAAGCTGCCAGTTCAGCAGCAGCGTGACCGCAGTCAAACCGATAAAATGAAAGGTCAGGCCATTGTCGAAGTCGCGCCGGACCAGCCACAACACTGCTAGCAGAAACATGCTGCCGAACAGCAAATGCTGACGGCGATTATCCGCCAGCAGCTCTATCCACGACACCCTGAACAACGCCCAGAGCACCGCGCCGCCATACAGCAGCATGGCCAAAACGCACTGGGTGGTGGTCAACAAACTGGCTGCCAACATACTTTGCTCTCTGCGCTGACTAATCCAAGGATGATAGCAGCACCGCCAGCGCATCTCACTGACAGGTTGTCGCAGGGGCCAGCCTGGGTTTGCGCGCCATCCGCGCGCTGCTGCGACGGCGAGCAAAGCAACGGATGCATTCCACGCGGCCAGAGACTAGAATGAGCCCATAGTCAGTCAAGCCTGAACGCAGCAACGTACTGCACCCTGATAAAAAAGGTCACAACATGCCCAGCCGCCTGTATCCCGAAGACCAGAAAAAGGTAGATGAGTATCTCAATCTGCCAGCCCAGAAAGTTGAGCGCAAACCCTTCAAGGTCTGGCTGCTGCTGCTGGTGATTCTTGGCACGGTTATCGGTATGGGCCTGCTCTCGCGCCTGCTCGGCAACCTGGTACTGAGCTAAGCCCGCCGGCCGAGCATCTGTGCTCCCCGCGCTTGTACTGACGCCCGGTTTATTTCTTACTGAGTCACGTCCATGTCGCACGCAGAATCGTCGTACGCTGAATCGCAGGTTGCATTACCCCGCATACTGATTGTAGGTGGTGGCGCCGGAGGTCTGGAGCTGGCAACCCGCCTGGGTCGCCGTTTAGGCAAAAAGAAACGCGCCCGCATCACCTTGGTCGATGCCAACATGACGCATATCTGGAAGCCACTATTGCATGAGGTGGCCGCCGGCTCGCTGAACTCCACGGACGATGAGCTCAACTATGTCGCCCAGGCCAAATGGAATCATTTCCACTTTCAGCTCGGCGCCATGACCCACCTTGATCGCGAGCGACGCATCATACGTCTGCACGCGATAGCCGATGAAAAGGGCCAGGAACTGATCCCCGAGCGGGAAATAGGTTACGACTATCTGGTGCTGGCAGTCGGCAGCACGACCAACGATTTCAATACCCCGGGCGCAGCGGAACACTGCCTGTTCCTTGACACCCGCGCTCAGGCCGAACGCTTTCACCGGCTGCTGCTCAACCAATACATGAAAGCCCAGGCCAGTGGCGAGCAAGACAGCGCTCAGCCGCTCAGCACTCAACTGACTGGCGCGCAAGGAGTGTCTGGCAGCGAGAAGATCAACGTTGCCATTATCGGTGCCGGCGCGACCGGCGTAGAGCTGGCAGCGGAACTGCATCATGCCGCCCGTTTATTGCAGGCCTACGGCCTGGACCGCATTCGCCCTGAAGATTTGAACATCAACCTGATCGAAGCCAGCGGCCGCGTCTTGCCCGCCCTGCCCGAACGCATCAGCGATCCAGTCACCGCCACACTGGAAAGGCTCGGGGTGAAGCTGCATACCGGCTCACCGGTCAAAGAAGTCACTGCCGACAGCCTGCTGCTGGACAATGGCGAGCGCATCCCCGCTTCTCTCAAGGTCTGGGCCGCAGGCATCCGGGCCCCGCGTTTTCTTACCGAGCTGGGCCTGGAGACCAATCGCATCAATCAACTGGCGGTGTACAACACCCTGCAAACGACCCTCGACACTCGTATTTTCGCCTTCGGTGACTGCGCCGCCTGCCCCTCCGGTGAAGAAGGCAAATTTGTACCGCCGCGTGCCCAGGCCGCTCATCAGCAAGCGACCTTGCTGGCCAAGAACCTGACCCGGTTGATCGAAGGCGATGACCTGCTCACCTACAAGTACCGCGACTACGGCTCGCTGATCTCGCTGGCCAGCTTCAGCGCCGTCGGCAACTTGATGGGCAACCTGACCGGCAGCGTCATGCTCGAGGGTAAATTGGCGCGGCTGTTCTATATCTCCCTGTACCGCATGCATCAGATGGCGCTGTACGGCGTGCCACGCACTCTGTTGCTGATGCTCAGCGATCGCATAGGCCGTAGTACCGAACCGCGTTTGAAGCTGCACTGAGGGCCGCTGGCGGACTTAGTCCGCCAGTGCCAGCAGCGCGAAAGTGGTCAGCCAATGCTCGCCCATATAGTCATCCTGAAGATGTGCCAGCCCCGCCTGCAAGTGGGCGCTGGCGACACTTTCGAGCAGCTTTTTACGAGCGTCGGCTGCAGGCAATTCAGCCGACAACCGGCGCATGCACCAGGCCCGGCTCAAATTCAATCCGTCCAGATGCGCCAGCCGGCCATCACTGCGATCGGTAACGCCCACCGGGCTCAACAAGCAGCTCGGCTGTCCCGCCGCCAGATCCGGTAGAAACCGCGAGAACCAGACCCCGAAATCCGCCCCCGGCAGGACGCGCTGCATCAATAATGCCTGCTGCCAACTGGGCGACAGAAAATCCTCACCGCCGGGCTCCCAGGGTCGACAATCCTGATCGTCAACAAAGTAGCGCCGGGCTCTGGCGCAAATGACCTGCTGTAACGCCTGATCGCCTGCCTGATGCGCGTAGTCCAGCGCCAGCGTCAGGGCAAAGGCGGTGTTGGAATGGCTGCCGCTGCGTATCGGAAAAGCCAGCTTCGGCAGGTAGCGGGTAAAGCGCCCGGCAAGCTCCTCTGCCAACGGCTGTAAATTGCGTCTCCAGCGCTCACCAGCGCCCGCTGGCAACAACGCCAGCTCGTGGGCCAGCTTCAGTAACCAGGCCCAGCCATAAGGCCGTTCAAAGCCCTGGCGGCCCGGCAGCATAAAGTACTCCAGCTCGCCAACCACCTTATCGGCCGTCAATTGCTCGTTAAACAGTTCGGTAATCGCCTCAGCCTCAGGCAACTCAGGATGAATGCGCAGCAGATGCGTCAGCAGCCAATAGCTGTGTACGCAGGAGTGCCAGTCATAGCTGCCATAGAAAATCGGATGCTGCTGATGCGGTAGGGCCAGGTCGCCGGGCGAATTCAACCGCAGATTTCCCGAATGGGGATACTCGCGGCGCACATGGCCCAGAGCAATTTGCGCAAAGTGGCTGGCGCTGTCGGCAGTCAGAATATGCATGAGGGCAATTCGAAATACAAAGCTGAATACAAGGCGGGCACTCTCCACAAATCAGTGGGGATACCATAGAGGCTGAGCAACAAGGGCACAAGCCAGACACGCGCAATCGCGGATAGCCAGAGAAATAAAATTGAGGGGGATGGCGCGGGAAGCAGAGAACGGTTTTGAGTGGTGGGTCGTGTAGGATTCGAACCTACGACCAATTGGTTAAAAGCCAACTGCTCTACCAACTGAGCTAACGACCCATGCTCAAAAAACCGGTAAAAAAAGTGGTCGGGGTAGAGGGATTCGAACTCTCGACATCCTGCTCCCAAAGCAGGCGCGCTACCAGGCTGCGCTATACCCCGATCATGTTCTAAGTGGCTCCGCGACCAGGACTCGAACCTGGGACCCAATGATTAACAGTCATTTGCTCTACCAACTGAGCTATCGCGGAATTACTTCTAACACCCTGACAGCAGTAGGTAAGTTGCGTTACATATCCCCTGTCAAGGCGCGCCATTTTACCGGCCAGCGTCAGACTGTCAACCCCAAAATGATGCATTAACCAACAACATCTGAATACACCCCGAAAAATGCGCCCTTGAGCTATGTTATGCGAGAGCACAATCGAGTCGGACCACTGCAAACCCATCTCCTGGAACGCAAAAAACCCGCTGTTAAGCGGGTTTTTCTGTCGCTACTGAAACCCTTTAGAGCTTCGGACCCGCCGCAACAATCTCGTCAGCCACTTCAAATTTCTTGAAGTTCTCAACGAACAGCGTTGCCAGAGCAGTAGCGGCCGCATCGTACTCCGCACTGTCGGTCCAGGTGTTACGCGGGTTCAAGAGCACAGTCTCAACGCCCGGCACAGAGGTGGGGACGTCCAGATTGATCACCGGCAAATGCTCGGTTTCGGTACCGATCAGCGCGCCGGACTGAATGGCAGCAATAATGCCGCGCGTGGTCGGAATACTGAAACGGTTACCCTTGCCGTACGGGCCACCAGTCCAACCGGTGTTGACTAGGTAGACCTTGCTACCAAAGGCATTGATGCGCTTGATCAGCAGCTCGGCATACTCACCGGCCGGACGCGGAAAGAAAGGTGCGCCGAAACAGGTGGAGAAAGTCGACTTGATGCCACCGCCAGAACCCATCTCGGTGGAGCCGACCAATGCAGTGTAGCCGGACAGGAAGTGATACGCGGCCTGCTCGTTGTTCAGGATCGATACCGGCGGCAATACGCCAGTCAGGTCGCAGGTCAGGAAAATGATCGCATTCGGCTCACCCGCACGGTTGGCTTCCACGCGCTTTTCAACGTGCTCCAATGGGTAGGCGACGCGGGTGTTCTGCGTCAGGCTGACGTCGGCGTAATCGGCCACACGGGTCTGTGGATCGATTACTACGTTCTCTACGATGGAGCCGAACTTGATCGCATTCCAGATTACCGGTTCGTTCTTCTGCGACAGATCAATGCACTTGGCGTAGCAGCCGCCTTCAATATTGAACACTGAACCTGTAGCCCAGCCGTGCTCGTCATCACCGATCAGGTTACGCGCCGGGTCGGCAGACAGTGTGGTCTTGCCGGTGCCGGAAAGGCCGAAGAACAGAGTGGTATCGCCTTCGTCGCCGACGTTGGCGGCGCAATGCATCGGCAGTACGTCTTTGGCCGGGAGCAGGAAGTTCTGTACCGAGAACATGGCTTTCTTCATCTCACCGGCGTACTGCATACCGGCGAGCAGCACTTTGCGCTCGGCGAAATTGATGATCACGCAGCCATCGCTGTTGGTACCATCACGCTCTGGCTCACAGACGAAGTGCGGCGCATTGATGATATGCCAACGGTCCTTGGCAGCCGGATTGAACTGCTCGGGATTGATGAACAGAGTACGCCCGAACAGGTTGTGCCAAGCGGTTTCAGTCGCCATGACCACCGGCAGATAATGCTCGGGGTCCGCACCTACGTGCACATGGGAGACGAAACTGGTGCGCTCGGCCAGGTAGGTAGCAACGCGCTTCCACAGCGCATCGAACTTGTCTGCCGGGAAGGGTCGATTGATCGGCCCCCAGGCGATGGAGGCCTGGGTGGAGGGCTCTTCCACAATGAAGCGGTCCATTGGCGAGCGACCGGTACGCTCACCGGTTTTGACAACCAGCGAACCGTTGTCAGCCAGCTGGCCTTCATTGCGTTGAATCGCCAACTCGATGAGATGAGCGATGCTCAGATCGGTGTGAACGGTGTGGATACTTTGCGTCATCGAAACTCATCCTCTTCGGCTGTGACCGAAATCTTAATAAGACCGGTCATTCGGTCTCAGCTCTGTAATTACGCTTGAAAGTACGCTGGCTCAGCGCTCAGGCGCGCCATTATGCCAAAAAAAGACTCAGCGCGCTAAGTCTGTTAGCCGAGCGGTTTGCATGGCTGCAATAGTTATAGGCTATTTGAATGCAGCGCCCATAAAACGGGCGCTTCAGAACCTTTAGTGAAGGCTGCGTGCGTGCCTTTGTGCAGCGGTAAACAGGCCAATCAGCTCGGCCTCGGCAAACCGGTAGCGCGCATTGCAAAACTGGCAATCCACCTCTATTTCGCCGCCCTGCTCAGCCAGCAGCGCCAGCGCATCCTCACGGCCGAGGCTGACCAGGGCATTACCTGAGCGCTCTGCAGAACAGCTGCACTCAAATCGCACCTTTGCCGGATCGAACAGACGCAGGTCTTCCTGATGGAATAGCCGATGCAGCAGCGTCTGATTATCCAATGACAACAGCTCTTCCGCGGTCAGAGTATTGGCCAGAATGCTCAGATGTTCCCAGGTAGCATCACGGTCCTCAGGGTCAATCTGCCGATCGGCGGGCAGAGCCTGCAGCAGGAAACCACGGGCGGTGCGGCCGTCCGCCTGCAACCTGAAGCGCGTAGGCAGCTGCTCGGAATTATCAAAATACGCGCTGAGAGCATCCGCCAGTGAATTGCCCTCCAGCGGAACTATGCCCTGATAACGCTGGCCTTCCTGGGGATCGATGGTGATGGTCAGTATGCCGTCGGGCATCAGCTCGGGCAGCGTGTCGCCCTGCAAGTCTTCACTGTAGCGGGCGATACCGCGCACTGCCTGGTCACTCGAGCACTCGACCATCAGCGTCGATAGTGGGCCAGACGAGCGCGCCTGCAATATCAGCAGACCTTCAAACTTGATGGTGGTCGACAGCAGCACTGTCGCTGCCAGCATCTCGCCCAGCAATGCCTTTACCGATTCCGGGTAGTCATGCTTGGCCAACAGCTCGCGGTAACTCTGATCCAATGAGACCAGTTCGCCACGCACATCGGCGTGCTCAAACATGAAACGCTGGGTGGTATCCTGAAACGACATGCGATAAGCCCCGACAAAAAGTCGATTATACCTCCGAGCCGCCGCTGGGGGTATCGTGCAGGTTGCGGAAGCGGTGAATCTGCCTACGCTGCTTTTTGCTCGGCCGATGCTCACTGATCAACATGCCTGGCCCCATGGCCTTGCGCTTGAGGGCAGCTTCTTCACGCAGGCGCTGGCTCTCTGGCGTTTCTTCGTACAGCAACTGCGCTTCGGGAGCGCTGCGCCGCTGACCAGACAACGCTTTGACCACCACGGTGCGCTGATCAAAGCCCTGGCGAATCTGAAACGCATCACCTACCTTGGGCTCCTTGCCGGGCTTGCAACGCTCACCCCGATGCTGAACCTTGCCCCCTTCTATTGCCGCCTTGGCCTGTGCCCGCGTTTTGTAAAAACGCGCCGCCCAAAGCCATTTATCCAGTCTTACCTTGCACTCTTCTGTCATAGGGTCTGTACTCCTGTGCTGAACGGAGTGTATCAGGCTTGTCGAAGCGCATGACTTGCCCCATGATGCGCGCCATTCGTGCCGCATCAGGAGTTTCTGCATGAAGACGTTTGACCATCTCAACGTGATTGGCCTGCGCGAGTGGATCGGCTTGCCCGGCCTGGGCATTGACCAGATCATGGCCAAGATCGACAGTGGCGCAAAAACATCGGCTCTGCATGCCAGTGATATCGAAACGTTTGAGCGCAACGACCAGACCTGGGTGCGCTTCCACGCCCACGTCGGTAGCCTGAAAAAGCAACGCAAGCAATTATGTGAAGCGCCGTTGATTGAATATAAAACGATTAAAAGTTCCAACGGTCACATACAGGAGCGACATGTCATCCGCACACCACTGGTCCTCGGCGACCGCTGCTGGTGGGTGGATTTCACATTAACCTGTCGCAAATCCATGCGTTACCGAGTACTGATGGGTTGCACTGCCATGCTGGAAGGTCAGCTGGTAATCGATCCGGGGACGCGCTTTGTGCAGGACAAGCCGCAAACCAATTTATTTACGCCAAAGCCTGAAGGATCAACCCCATGAAGATCGCGATACTGTCGCGCAATCCCAATCTGTACTCCACCCGCCGTCTGGTGGAAGCGGGACGTGAACGCGGCCACGAGGTGCGGGTGATCGACACCCTGCGCGCCTATATGAACATCGCCAGTCACAAGCCTTCGATCCATTACAAGGGCGAAGTGCTGGAAGGCTTTGACGCCATCATTCCGCGGATCGGCGCTTCAGTGACTTTCTATGGCGCCGCGGTATTGCGTCAGTTCGAGATGATGGGCGTGTACCCGCTTAACGAATCGGTGGCCATCACCCGCTCGCGGGACAAGCTGCGCTCGCTGCAACTGCTGTCGCGCAAAGGCGTAGGCTTGCCGGTGACTGGCTTTGCGCATTCCCCGGACGACATCCCTGATTTGATCAATATGGTCAACGGCGCGCCGCTGGTAATCAAGTTACTGGAAGGCACTCAGGGCATCGGCGTAGTCATGTGCGAAACCGAACAGGCGGCCGAGTCGGTATTGGAAGCCTTTATGGGGCTGAAGGCCAACATCATGGTGCAGGAATATATCAAGGAAGCCGGCGGCGCCGACATCCGCTGCCTGGTGGTGGGTGACAAGGTCATCGCGGCGATGAAACGCCAGGCCAAGCCTGGCGAGTTTCGCTCCAACTTGCACCGTGGCGGCAGCGCCAGCCTGATCAAGATCACCCCGGAAGAACGCATGACCGCCGTGCGTGCAGCCAAGGTCATGGGCCTGAATCTCGCCGGTGTGGATCTCCTGCGTTCCAACCATGGCCCGGTGGTCATGGAGGTCAACTCCTCCCCTGGGCTGGAAGGTATTGAGTCCACCACTGGGCGCAATATTGCCGGACTGATCATCGAGCATATGGAAAAGAACGTCAGGCCGAATCAGACGCGCACCAAGGGCAAGGGCTAGCAGCAAAGCTGCAAGCAATAGTCGCTGCCGGCCATCCAGGCCGGCGCAGGATCAATTCGACTGGGTGCTTGAGGCTTGCAGCTGTGCGCTGAGCACGCGGTAATCCTCTACCGCGTCAAATTCTTCGGTATCGCGTAGCTCACCCTGGCTGTCAGGCTGCCTGACAGCCAGCAGTTGCGCCACGCCATAATCCCCCGCCGCACGCAAAATATTCAGACTGTCATCAATAAACAGCGTGCGTGCCGGGTCAAACGGCACTTCCGCTTGCAGTGCCTGCCAGAACGCCTGCGCCTCCTTGGGAAAGCCAAAATCATGCGAGCTGATTAATCGCTGAAAATAGGTTTTCAGCTCGATGCGCTCCATTTTCAACGACAGCGAGCCTCGGTGCGCATTGGTAATCAGAATCACCTGCCGACCGCTATTCTGCAGAGCTTGGAGAAAGCCTTCCGCATCCGGACGCAGACTGATCAGATGCGCGATCTCGCGCTTGAGTTCGACGATGGGCAAACCCAGTTCGCGGGTCCAGAAATCCAGGCAGTACCAATCCAGCTGCCCCTGCTTGGCCTGCATCAGGGGATAGATCTCTGCCTTGGCCCATTCCAGGGATTGGCCATGATGGTCCGCATAGCGCTGTGGCAGGTAGTGCACCCAGAAATGATTGTCGAAGTGCAGGTCAAGCAGGGTACCGTCCATATCCAGCAGCACGGTATCGATGGTGTTCCAGTTCAGCATGCGAAAAGAAGCCTTGTTGTAAATCAGGGTGAGCAAAGCGCGCCGTGTGGGCTTTGATCGCGTGTGCCGCTATGATACCCAAGCTATTTGCTGTTAACCACGGAGCCCCCATGCCACAGAAGCCCGAAACCCTGGAAGCACGCATCGTTGCGAAAAGCCGATTATTTACGGTAGAGCAGGTGCAGTTGCGCTTCAGCAACGGTGTCGAGCGCACCTATGAACGCCTGGTCAACAAGGGCCAGGGCTACGGGGCAGTGATGATTGTCGCGATGAAGGACGAGCGCACGGTACTCCTGATCGAAGAATACTGCGGCGGCATGGACAACTATCAGCTATCGATTCCCAAAGGTCTGGTCGAGCCGGGCGAAGACGTACTGGATGCCGCCAACCGCGAGCTGATGGAAGAAGCCGGCTTCGGCGCCGAACGCCTGGAGTACATCACTCATCTGTCGCTGTCGCCCGGCTATATGAGCCAATCCATCGCCGTGGTACTGGCGCGCGATCTGTACGAGAAACGCTTGCCCGGCGACGAGCCCGAGCCGATCCGCGTCGACAGCGTCGATCTGTACGCGCTCAGCGATCTGATTGCCCGCGACAACTTTACCGAAGGCCGAGCCCTGGCCGCATTGTATCTGGTGCGCGATCTGCTCGAACAGCGAGGCGAGCTGCACCGATGAACGAGCTGCCGTTCGATCTTGATAGCCTGCTTGAGCTGACCAGCCGCGCCGGAGCTGAAACGCTCAAATGGTGGCGCAGCGATCTGGACGTGACCGACAAGGCTGATGCCTCGCCCGTCACCGCGGCGGATATTGCCGCCCACCAGTTGATCGCCCGGGGGCTACAGCAGTTGACGCCGGATATTCCCGTGCTATCGGAAGAGGATGCCGAGACGCCCTTCGCCATCCGCCAGCATTGGCAGCGGTACTGGCTGGTAGATCCACTTGATGGCACCAAGGAATTTATCACCGGCACCGATGAGTTTACCGTCAACATTGCTCTGATTGAGCAGGGCCAGGTGCGTTTTGGTGTGGTCGGCGTACCCGCCCGCGACAGCCTGTTCTGGGGCGGCAAGGGCCTGGGTGCCTGGCGCCGCCTGGGCCATCAAGCAGCCCAGCCAATCCAGTGTCGCCCTCAGGGTAGCCCAATGGTCGTTGTCGCCAGCCGCAGGCATACCAGCCCTGAGCAAGAGGCGCTACTTGCCCGCCTGGCCAGCCACGGCGATATTCAAAGGGTCAATATCGGCAGCTCGCTTAAATTCTGTCTGATTGCCGAAGGTAATGCGGATCTGTATCCGCGCTACGCACCGACCAGCCAGTGGGATACCGGCGCAGCGCAGGCCGTGCTCGAAGGTGCCGGTGGACAAGTGCTGGGCCTGGATGGCCGGCGGTTTGATTACCCGCAGCGTAGCACCTGGTTGAACCCGCACTTTATTGCCCTTGGCCAGATAGACTCCACGCTGCTCGCAAGCCTGCAATTGGGCGCCTGAAAAGCCAACGGCGCGAGACACACGCGGCAATAGTGCGGCAATTCACTAGCTGGACAGCGCTCTACGGAGCGGCGCATCATGGGCTTCACTATTCCCATCAGGAGCACGCGATGTTTCAACGCCGCATCCCCGAACACAAACTGCGCCTGCCCAACGCCGACGAAGCCTTGCCTGGGCGCAGCAGCGCTATCCCCACCAGCCACACTCATTGCGTGCTGGGCACCCCGCTTCAACCGCCCTACCCTGAAGGTATGCAGCAGATCGTACTCGGCATGGGCTGTTTCTGGGGTGTCGAGCGGCTGTTCTGGAAAATTCCCGGCGTGTATACCACGGCGGTAGGCTACACCGGCGGGCTGACACCTAACCCGACCTATGAAGAAGTCTGCTCGGGCATGACCGGACACAACGAAGTGGTTCTGGTGGTATTCGATCCTGAACAGGTTAGCCTGGATACCTTGTTGAAAGCCTTCTGGGAGTCCCATGATCCGACTCAAGGCATGCGTCAGGGCAACGACTTGGGTACGCAATATCGCTCCGGCATTTATGTATCCGATCCCGCCCAGCAGATGGCGGCCGAAGTCAGCAAGGCACGCTTCGCCGATTTGCTGTTACAGGCCGGGAAGGAGCCAGTGACAACTGAAATCAGACAGGCGCCGACCTTTTACTACGCCGAGGACTACCATCAGCAATACCTGCACAAGAATCCCGGTGGCTACTGCAATCTGGCAGGCACCGGTATCTGCCTGCCGCCGAGCTGAGGTGGCAGTAATCCACCACAGCTAGCGGCGCCGACTGAGTGCTTGCAGGCATTGACCGGTCATATCCGCGAGACGCTTGAACGCGGTGAACTGACTGTCCGACAGAGCTCGGCCGGACAGGCGCATATCCGCATAAAGCACCCCTATCTGGCGCTGCCCGGCGACTACCGGAGCAATAAAGAACGGTCCAGCGCCTAGCCAACTGGTCATATCTGGCGTCACCATATCCTGGAGATTGGCCGCCGCAGGCGTGCCCATCCAGAGCGGCTGGTGCTGGTGCAGCGCGTAGCTGAAAATATGCTGCTGCTCGCCGCAGGCCAGGCTGAAATCCTGTAACCAACTCTGGGTCCCT
The DNA here is from genome assembly GCF_008365385.1 of Halopseudomonas laoshanensis. Taxonomy (GTDB): domain Bacteria; phylum Pseudomonadota; class Gammaproteobacteria; order Pseudomonadales; family Pseudomonadaceae; genus Halopseudomonas; species Halopseudomonas laoshanensis. The sequence goes on from NZ_QOVF01000002.1 coordinate 699,616, forward strand.
TTGCCAGCTACCTTGCGCGCGCGAAAGCGTGTCTGATTATCCGCTAGCACGCAAAGCATCACGCGCTCCAACCCGGCACCCAAATGCAATCCGTTGATCACCGCCGTCAGCGTATTGTCGATATTGATGGGGCTGCTGACCATCAGCTTCATATTCTGTAAGGACAGCTTGAGCATTTCCAGATTGGGTTGCAGCAGCGGTTCCTGAACCATTGATCGAGCAGCTTGCGCAGGCACGGCATCCATCAGCAGCAGTTCGGACAGATCCAGCGGCAAATCATCGGTACTCGGTATCCAGGCCTGCAGATCGGCATTCGAGCAGGTACCCGCTACCCGCACCGCCTCGTCCGCACTGGCGAGAATTTGCTGCATGGATTCTTCCGGCGTCATGCCGGTCAGCTCTGCAACGGGCGCGATCAACGCCTGCATTTCGCGTCCGGCCCAACCATGTTGAGCTGCATCGGCAATCGCTGCGCCCAGGCTGACCGCCCGCGCGGCCGGGCCGGAGGAGCCATGACTGGCCTGCACCAACTGGCCGATTTCACCCAGATTCCAGGTTTTCAACAGACCCAGGGTCAACTGATCGAAACCGGTCCCCAGAATACGCCGCGCCGCCTTGTCCTGATCCACTCCAGGCACGGCCAGCGCGTCAGCCAACTCATCTGCCTGTTCACCACCCTGGCTCCAGAATGCCATTTCGCCCAGGTCGCGCAGTAGCGCCGCAATGAAAACCTCTTCCTTTTCCGGCAAGGCGTTGTAGTCCGCCAGATTGCGCGCCTGCATCGCTGCGTGAAAGGACCGCGCCAACAATGACTGCAGCTGATGGCGGGGAGAATCCTTGAGCAGACCATCCAGCAGGCTGACCGACAGGCCGATCATCCGGACCTGATCAAAACCGATGACCACCACCGCGCGGGAAATGGTCTTGATCACTTCGCGGCCGGGATTGCAGTAGACACTATTGCTGACACGCAGCACCTTGGAGGTCAAGGCCGCGTCGCGCAGCAGCACCTCTGCCAGCTGTCTGACCGAGGCGGTTTGCGATTGCGACAGACGTAGCAGGTCATGCACTACCACGGCCATCGCCGGCAGCTCAGCTTTATTCAGTTGAGCAACCCATTGCCGCAACCCATGCGTCTGTTCTTTCATGCCGGCATCCGTAAGCTAAATGTAACAAATGATATCAATATAACATCTACCCCAACCCGCTGCGATGGGCCAAGGTCGATAAGCAACTGTACCGTTACCCCATTGCGCGCAACGGGTAGACTGCGTCCTCCATCTAATATGCCATGTCGCTGACGGATCCCTTGCTTATATGCTGACTATGACTCATTCCCGCGCCCTCGCCAGCATGCATGTGGCGGCACTCATGTTCGGGCTGACGGGGATTTTCGGCAAACTGGCGCAAGCGGGGCCGCTGGCCATAGTGCTGGGTCGAGCGTTTTTCGCGGTACTGGCTCTGCTGGTATTTGCGCGGATATTTTCACGGCCCATCTTATTGGGTGTGACCCGGGTTCGCTTGCTGCAACTGGCCGGCTGCGGCTTGCTGTTGGGCATCCACTGGCTGACGTTTTTCCATGCGGTGAAAATTGCCGGCGTAGGGATCGCCACCCTGGGATTTGCCAGTTTTCCGGCATTCGTAGTACTGCTGGAAATGCTGCTCTGGAAAGAACGCCCCAGTCGTATGGATATGCTCAAGATGAGCCTGGTGTGCGCTGGCCTGGTACTGGTTGCACCTACCTTCGACCTGAATAATAGCGCCACTACTGGTTTGTTATGGGCTGTATTGTCCGGCTTCTGCTTTGCCGCCGTGTCGGTAGGCAACCGCTATACCAGCGGCGATCTGCACGCGGTGCAAATCGCGTGCTGGCAGAATATTGTGATTCTGGTGTGTCTGTTGCCTTTCAGCGTCGGAGCCGTGGCCGACATGGCCCCACTGGACTGGCTGTGGATCGCGCTGCTCGGGTTATTCTGCACCGGTCTCGCCCACGGCCTGTTCGTCGCCAGCCTGAGCGTATTGAAAGCCCGTGTTGCGTCCCTGTTTTTTGCGCTGGAACCGGTCTACGGAATTCTATTTGCCTGGTATCTGTTTGCCGAGCAGCCTACCCTGCGCATGCTGCTCGGTGGAGCACTGATCGTCTCGGCGCTGGCGTTGGTCCAGCGCAGCCCCAAACCCGCATAAGACGGCCGCCAGACCCCGGCTACTGTTTCGGCCTGATCAGGCGCGGGTTTCTATCAAACGCACCCAGTTGGTCATCACACCTAGCTGGGCGGCTGCCAACTTCAAGCACACCAATATAGGGACCGCGAGCAGCACGCCCACGACGCCCCACATCCAGCCCCAAATGATCAGCCACAACATGATCACCAGCGGGTTAAGCCGCATGTTGCGGCCCAACACCAGCGGTGTCACAAACTGCGCCTCCAGCATATTGATGCCGAAATAGACCAGGGCAGGCACCATCGCAAAGGCGACGGTACCGTATTGCACCACGCCGGCCAGACACAGGATCACAGTGCCAATCAACGGCCCTACGTAAGGAGCAAAATTGAGCATGCCGACCAGCACCCCCCACAGCAAGGCATCTTCCACCCCCAGCAACCACAATGCCGCAGCCGTGGTCAGACCCAGGCAAGTATTGATGATACTGACGGTCAGGATATAGCGCGACAGCTCGACCTGAATGGTCCTGACCAGAAGGATACTGCGTCTTTTATCATGCACCTGCGGGAAGATATTCACGAAGGCGGCAAACAGACGCGGGCCGAACACCAGCAGAAAGAGGATTAGAATAATCGAGGTCATCAGCTGCGCAATCATCACCGGCGCCGCACTCAGCGCGGAGACCATAGCCTCGAGACTACCCTGCTTGATCCGGTCGCTGACCGCATTATCGTCGTCCTTGGCGGCCTGCACGGGGCGACTAGGGGCTTGCTGATCTTCCTCTTCGTCATCCCTGAACCAGCCGAAGAATCGAAACTTTCGGGGTTCTGCTTTAGGCTGTGGTTGAGGCACTGTGATTTGTTCGGATTCCAGATCACCCGTCAGGCTGCTAACCTGCTGAGTGAGCTTCTCCGACAGCTCGGGAATCGCTTTTGCCCAGCGCTGGGCAGGCTCAGCCAACTGCGAGACCACAACCCCGAAAGGGCCGCCTATCAGGCACAGGATCAATATCGCAGACATGGTTCGCGGTATGTAGAGCCGCTTTAGAACGCTGACCAGGGGACTGAGCAGCAAGGCAAAAAGAAGCCCGACCACAATGGGCATAAGAAGGGATTTGGCAAAATAAAGTGTATACAGCAAAGCTAGTGCCAGCAGCCACTGCATAACCCGCAGAAATCTCGGCGTCTTATGCACCGGGGATGCTACGCCCGGCAGTTCAGTATTCTCGGGCGCAGTAATATCCGTTGTCATTTTTTATCTGTCACTCAACTGAGTCGCTCACCGCGCTCCCCGCGCCTGTACCGCCGGAAATCAACGGCCAAAGCCGTAAGCCGGCCAGAGCCATCGAACCCAGCTTTGAAACCACATTATCCATGGAGCCAGCTCGTTGCACCAGCGCGCCCGCAAAAGCGCCGCCAGCAACCAGCCAATAGGATGGGACTCCACGCAACTGCTCCATACGGCGATGCCCAACGCTTTCCATCGCTAGACGATGAATGCCAAGCTCCGCGTCAAGCTTCTGGATTTCAAGCACTTGTAGTTTGCGTGCCATCTGTCCTCTCCTTTAACTGACCAGCGTCCGTTTTGCTTGAGCTTGCACTGTTCACTAACGCCCGGAAATTTCGCTTGGTAGCAGGCAGACTCAAGCTGCGCTTGAACGTGTTAGCTGCTTTTACCAATAGCAAAATCACCAACGCTTGAATGCCAAGAAACACCAGCAAAGCCAATGTCACCGACTCCAATTGCTGGAATGCCAACCAAGACAGCAAGACAGACAAACCCAGCCAAGCGATGGATCCGAGCGACAATAACGCTAAGCCCACGGCAATCAGACGACCCAGGTCGCCACTCGCCAGCTTAAGCTCCGCACTGAGCAATTTCCCAAAGGTACCGGCAGTTGAACCCGCCTGTTTACCCAGTTCCATCCACTCGTGCAAAGCGTCTTGGCCAGCAGCGCCGGCAGCCTGCTCCGGCTGGCCCTGAGGCCGGCCGGAGTCGGTTTGTTCAACCATGCCGATTACTTCCGAGACATCAACTGGGAGAACAGAAAGCCTGCAGCGAACGCGATACCGACAGTAGCAAGCGGCTTCTCATGCATGAAGCGGGAAGCGTCATTGCCCAATTCTTCAGCTTTGCCTTTACCTTTGAGCAGCTGTTCCACGGCGTCATTTTTCAGATCAACACCGGCAGTTTCAGCGGCATGCTTGAAATGATTCTTGGCTTCAATCAGCTTGCTGTACGCGGACAGTACGGCTTCTTTACCAGTGTCAATTTCCTGCTGCTGTACCTGATTATCGTTAGCTGTGGTCATGTGTTTCTCCTTCCTGTGATTGTAAATGTCCGTGATCCCTGACTAACCAGAGTGAGCGATTCGTGCCCAAAGGTCCACACAAAAGCCGACTACACTGAATTCACAGTCGCGGCGATGACCTCATGGCGGGATATGACCGGGCATTCGCATACCCGAAACTGCCCCCGACACTTTGCACCCTGGGCCTAAACAACTCATCCTGATATACAAGGCGGTACATAGTTAGCAGACAGCGGCGGAGCGACATAAGTTCGACTTCTGGCAGAATCCATCCAAATACCCCCTGGGAGACAAAGCAAATGGATAAGCAACAAACCGAGTTCGACATCATCGTTTACGGTGCCTCAGGCTTTACCGGCCGGCTAGTCGCCGAGTACCTGAGCCAGGAATATGCTGGAGATAAAAACCTGCGCTGGGCCATGGCCGGTCGTAGCGCAGAAAAGCTCGCCGCAGTGCGCGACGAAATTGGCGCCCCTGCAGATATTCCGCTGGTAGTCGCCGATACGCAGGACCTAGCGAGCATTGCCGCCATGGTCAAACGCACCCGCGTGGTGCTGACCACCGTGGGGCCTTACCAACTGTATGGCGCAGAACTGGTTGCCGCCTGTGCCGCCAATGGTACCGACTATGTCGATCTGTGCGGCGAGCCGGCATGGATGCGGCAGATGATCGACGCGCACGCTGCCACCGCGGAAAAGAGCGGTGCGCGCATTGTCTTTTCCTGCGGCTTTGACTCTATTCCCTTTGATCTTGGCGTGTATTTTTTGCAGCAGGAAGCGCAGAAACAACTGGGCGGCCCGTTGCCGCGAATCAAGGCCCGCGTACGCAAGATGAAGGGCACCTTCTCTGGCGGCACGGCTGCCAGCCTCAAGGCGACCATGGTTGCCGCCAAAAAGAATCCGGAAATTCTGCAGTTGCTCAACAACCATTTCGCCCTGACGCCCGGCTTCACTGGCGCGCCCCAGCCGCCGGCGAGCAAACCAGAATACGACGAAGCGCTGGGTACCTGGGCCGCGCCCTTTATCATGGCGGCGATCAACACCCGCAATGTGCACCGCTCCAATGCGCTGCTGGGCCACGCTTACGGTGAAGACTTCGTCTATGACGAAATGCTGCTGACCGGTCCTGGCGACAAGGGCAAAGCCATCGCCGAAGGCGTAGCCGCCGACCGCTCACTATCCAGCGACAGTGCGCCCAAGCCGGGCGAAGGTCCAAGCAAGGAAGAGCGCGAAAACGGCTTTTACGATGTGCTCTTTATCGGCGAAAAAGACGGCAAGACGCTGATGGCCAGCGTGTCCGGCAAGAAGGACCCAGGCTATGGATCCACCTCGCGGATGATTGCTGAAAGCGCAATCTGCCTGGTGCGCGATGCCACCGATACCGCGGGCGGCATCTGGACCACAGCGCCAGCCATGGGCGACAAGTTGATCAAGCGACTGGTTGAGCATGCCGGGCTGACGTTCAAGCTGGAGAGTTGATTTTGCAGTATGCCCCTCGCGGCCAGGTGGCCGCGAGGGGCTTTAGCCAGCAGCGCCTCAGGGCTCCCCTACCAACCAGTCCATCCGGTACCCGCCCGACCCGGACTGCGCCAATACGGCCGCCAACCAGGGCAACACCATTTCCAGCTCCTCCCACAAGGGCCAAGGTGGATTGACCAGCATCAGACCGGAACCGTTCAGCCCCATGGTGTTATCGGCTGGCCGAACATTCAGTTCAACGCGCAGCACCTTCGGCAGACCCGAGTTGCTGACCTGTCGGTAAAAATCGCGTAACAGGCGTTCGTCCTTGATCGGATACCAGAGCGCAATAATCGTCTGGCGCATTCGCTGAATGCCGATCTGCATGGCCTTCAGGCAGCGTGCCAGGTCATCGGTTTTTTCGAACGGCGGATCCAGCAGCCAGAGCGCTCGTTTTTCTGCGACCGGCAAAAAAGCTTTGGCCAACTCATAGCCATCGCGCATGTGCACCGCCACTTCCGGCGCGCCAGCAAAGTGCGCGCTCAAGGTAGCGGCGTCCTCGGGATGTAGCTCGCTCAGGATCATTCGGTCCTGCAGACGCAGCGCGTCGGCGATCAACTGCGGCGAACCCGGGTAATGACGCAGGTCGCCATCCGGATTGTGCCTAGCCACGATCTGGCAATAATCACGCAGCATCTCGGGCAGGTCATCGCGCTTCCACAAACGGGCAATGCCGTCGAGATATTCGCCAGTCTTGCCCGCCGCATCGCCCTGCAGGTCATACATGGCGGTGCCGGCGTGGCTGTCCAGGTAGCAGAAAGGCGCCTCCTTGCGTTGCAGCAGGTGGGCCATGCGCAGCAGGATGGCATGCTTGAACACATCAGCGTGATTGCCGGCGTGATAGCTGTGGCGATAATTCATGTCAGATTCCGTTAAAAAGTCGGCGGCATTCTATGGGCGGGCCAGCACCAGCTCAAGCTTGCTGACTGGTGGGCGTGACCCGCAGCACTTCTTCAATGGTGGTCAGCCCAGCGGCGACCTTCTGCGCGCCGGACAAGCGCAGACTGTGCATGCCTTCCTTGTACGCCTGACGGCGCAGCGCATTCAGGTCGATATCAGCCTGCACCAGCGGTTTGACCGTGTCGCTGAGCAGCATCAACTCATACACCCCGGCGCGGCCGCGATAACCCGTGTCCCGGCACTCCGGGCAGCCAACCGGGCGATGCGCCTGGGTTGGCAAAGGCGCATTCCAGGGCTTGGTCAGCTCGCGCCAGGCGTCTTCATCCACCGGCGCAGGCTCCTTGCAATGCGAACACAGCGTCCGCACCAGGCGCTGCGCCATCACGCCGAGCACAGTAGCCTTGATCAGATAAGCTGGCACGCCCAGCTCAATCAGGCGGCTGACCGAACTGGGTGCATCGTTGGTGTGCAGCGTCGAGAGCACCAGGTGACCGGTGAGCGCAGCCTGAATCGCCATCTCGGCGGTTTCCAGATCGCGGATCTCGCCGACCATGATGATGTCTGGATCCTGACGCATCAGGGCGCGCACACCACCGGCAAAATCCAGGTCAATATTGTGCTGCACCTGCATCTGGTTGAAGCTGTCCTCGACCATCTCGATCGGGTCTTCAATGGTGCAGACGTTGACCTCGGGCGTCGCCAGCTGCTTGAGCGTGGTGTACAGCGTGGTGGTTTTGCCCGAGCCGGTCGGCCCGGTCACCAGCACAATGCCGTTGGGTTGGTGGACCATGGACTGCCAGCGGCGTTGATCTTCGGCGGAAAAACCCAACTGATCAAAAGTGCGCAGCAGCACATCCGGATCGAAAATTCGCATGACCATCTTTTCGCCAAAAGCGGTTGGCAAGGTCGACAGCCGCAGCTCGATCTCGTTGCCCTGCGGCGATTTGGTCTTGATCCGCCCGTCCTGCGGCTTGCGCTTTTCCGCCACGTTCATGCGGCCGAGGGTCTTCAGCCGGCTGACCACGGCAATGGCCACCTGCAGCGGAAATTGATACACCGTATGCAGCACGCCATCGATACGAAAGCGTACGCTACCGGACTCGCGGCGCGGTTCGATATGAATATCACTGGCGCGCTGCTCGAACGCGTACTGAAATAGCCAGTCAACGATGTTGACCACGTGCGCGTCGTTGGCATCCGGCTCCTGACCCATGCTGCCCAGATTCAGTAATTGCTCGAAGTTGCCAATGGCGCTGTTTTTCTGGTCACTGGAATTGGCGCCGGTGACTGACCGGGCCAGGCGATAAAACTCCACCGAATAGCGTTGAATGTCGGCTGGGTTGGCAACAACACGTTTGATCTCGCGCTTGAGTACGTGCACCAGGTTGGCTTCCCAGCTGCTGACAAACGGCTGGGCGCTGGCGATGATGACCTCGCGCTCGCTCAGTTCAACCGCCAGAATCCGATGGCGCTGGGCGAAGGCGAAGGACATCAGCGGCGTCACTGCCGCGACATTGATCTTCAACGGATCAATACGATAAAACGGCTGATCGGCTTCAACTGCCAACCAGCGGCTGAGAATATCCAGATCGAGCTTTTTGCCCGGACGGCTGAGATCATCGGGCGCCTGCCCAGCGATAAATTCCAGCGGATGCAATTTGGCCGTCTCGCCCGTGGCCGAACGGCGCAGCATGCTCAATTGCTCGGCTGTCTCCTGGGTCAACCGGCCCTGCTCTACCAGCACATTCAGCAGGTCGGCCAAATCCAGTAGTCGGTCACTCCCCGGTATCGCCAGGTCAGCCAGCTTTCTCATTCTATCCCCCGTTCAATCCATGACTGCGCTCAGATTAGCGTGATCAGCCGTTCAATTCACGCCAGGCATTGAGTTTACGCAGCCGCTGCCCCTGCTTGCGCAGGGCATCCATCAGCAAGGGGCGTTGTTCCTCTTCCACCATTGGGTATTGTTCGAGCAGTGCCTGCAGCTTGTTCAACTCGCCAAACAGACGATCCGGCTCGGGCACCTGCAGAAAGCCGCGAAAGCCCGAGAGCAGATAGTACAAACGTGCCAGCCGCGGCTGTTGATCCATCCAGATACTGACCGCCGAATCCGGGTCATTGGTGTGCGGCACCTTGAGCTCCTGGATTTCCTTCGCCACTGCAGCCAGCAACCAGCGCGGCAGAGTCAGGTCGCCGATGCGCTGGCCCTTGGGTGGACGATTCAGTGTCCAGCCCCGACGCTGCAGCCATAGGGCTAGGCCAATAAACAGCATCCCCCATGCAGGATCGTTAACGGCGTCGGCAAAGACCTCGGCGGCATGCGCTCTCGCCTTCTGACCCGTTTCATCATCTGCCCAACCAGCCAGTACCAGCGGTTTGAACTGAGCCAGCAACTGGTCCAATGGCTGGACAAAATCCTGCACCGAGGAGCGCGGCAATGCCAGGTCGAACACCCCGAAAGAGGCGCGAAGCGCGGTCAGGGTTAGCGTCATCTCGCGGAACAGCCGCCATTGCCCGGCATGCCGATACTGTTCCGCCAGCCGCTGACTATGCCCCAGCAGTTGGGTACCGGCACCGGCTATCACTTCATCGACTTTCGTTTCCGCGTGCCACTCCACGGCGTTGAGCCGCAGGTCGTAACTGCGTGCCTCGAACAGCCGGTAACCGCGCTCGGCCTTGCTGATGTCGCAGGGCATCAACGGCAGCTCGGCGCTCAATTCCAGCGCCAATTCCAGCAGCGCCGCCGCAGGACCTTGGCGAATTTCCAGTTCCAGCTCACAAATGTCTTCTTCGTTCGCGCCAGCAACGACTCGCCCTTGGTCCAGCGCCGCTTCCACTTCGACCGCTTCGCCCTCTCGCTCCCACTGCAGCAGCACCTTGGTGCGCTGGAAATCGGTGGTGAACACCGGCTGCAGCTGGCTCTTGTCCAGGCTGGCCAGGGCCTCAGGCCAGCACGTGTCGTCCAGCAGCGCCATGTCCAGCTCATCCTGCTGCAAGTGCCAGTCCCATTCGTTGCGCTCGGAAAGCCCGGCTACACTTTGGCCACGGCTTTTCAATGTCTGGATAAATTGCTCGCCGTCGCGCCGCAAGCGCAATGCCACCTTGGCCGCAGCGAGATCGCGGGCGGGCGTATCGTAATATTGGTTGTACAGAGTGCCCTGGGTCCACTCGCCCTGCTGGCGTGCCTTGATCAAGGGATGCTGCTGCACAGCCGCCAATGTCTCGGGTGTGGCGCGCAACTTGATTTCGGTTTCTTTGACCATGACTGACTCTCGCAATAAACAGGTCGGCTCGCTGGCCGCCCCTGAGGAAAAATGACTAATTTGTGACCGTCTTATGTCGTTTTAATGACGACCGGGACTTCAGCACCTATAATTCGCGGCTCGAACCCGCATCGGAGGCCCCATGCCCAGTAATCCGTTTCTCAATCTGTTTGGTCGCTCGCCCATAGGGCCCATGCAGCAGCATATTGGCAAGGCCCACGAATGTGCGGCGCAACTGGTGCCCTTTATTGACGCCGTGATCGCCAACGACTGGGTTGAGGCGGAACGCCTGCAGTTGCATATATCGCAGCTGGAACGTGATGCCGACAAACTGAAAAAGGATGTGCGCATTCACTTGCCCAAGAGCCTGTTCCTGCCGGTTCCGCGCTCGGACCTGCTGGAGCTGCTGAGTGTACAGGACAAAGTAGCCAACCGCGCCAAGGATATAGCCGGGCTGATGCTTGGCCGTCAGATGGCCATTCCCGAGCAGATCCAGGACTCTTTCAAGTTCTTCGTACAGCGCTCTGTGGATGCTGCGGCCCAGGCCCTGAAGGCCATGAACGAGCTGGATGAACTGCTGGAAACCGGCTTTTCCGGCCGCGAAGTCACCCTGGTGGAAACGCTGATCGAGGAGCTGGACCGGATCGAGCATGACACCGATACCCTGCAGATCAAACTGCGCGCGGACCTGTTCAAACTGGAAAAAGATCTACCCCCGGTTAACGTCATGTTCCTTTATCAGATCATCGAATGGATCGGCGATGTAGCGGACCGTGCCCAACGTGTAGGCAATCGCCTGGAACAACTTATGGCCCGCTAGTGGTCAGCTCTAACCGCTTTAACATGCACCCAAACAGAGTATTGTCACCATGACCCTGATTGCAGAATATGGCACGATCCTGCTGGTACTAGCTTGCGCTTTCGGTTTCTTCATGGCCTGGGGCGTCGGTGCCAACGACGTCGCCAACGCCATGGGCACGTCGGTCGGCTCCAAAGCACTGACGATCAAACAGGCGATCCTGATCGCCATGGTTTTCGAATTTCTCGGCGCCTACCTGGCCGGGGGTTCGGTCACCCAGACCATCCGCAGCGGCATCCTTGAATCGGAGATGATCAGTCCCGAGCAAATGATCTTCGGCATGCTCGCTTCCCTTCTGGCTGCCGGCACCTGGCTGTTTATTGCATCCATGAAGGGCTGGCCCGTTTCTACAACCCATTCCATCATTGGTGCGGTGATCGGCTTTGGTGCGGTTGGCGTGTCGATGGATGCGGTGAACTGGGGCGGGGTTGCACCCATTGTTGCCAGTTGGGTGATATCACCGACGCTCTCGGGCTTCGTTGCCTTCCTGGTATTCATGAGCGTGCATAAGCTGATTCTGGATACCGAAAAGCCTTTCGAAAACGCGAAAAAGTACGTCCCCTTCTATATGTTCGCCGTGGGCTTTTTCGTCGCCCTGATGACCGTGACCAAGGGCCTGAAGCACGTGGGCCTGGACCTGAGCCCGTTGCAGAGCTTTGGCCTGGCGGTGGGCACGGGCTTGGCGGTTACCGCGCTGGGCGTGGTGTTGCTGACCCGGGTCAAAGCCGATCCCGAGGCCGACAAGGACTTCCATTTCGCCAGCGTGGAGAAAGTCTTTGCGATATTGATGATCTTTACCGCCTGCGCCATGGCCTTTGCCCACGGCTCCAACGACGTTGCCAACGCTGTGGGCCCGCTTGCAGCAATTGTCGGCGTATTGCAGACCGGGACTATTTCCGACCAGTCTCTGGTGCCTGGCTGGGTGCTGTTGCTCGGTGGTATCGGTATCGTGATTGGTCTGGCCACTTACGGCTACCGGGTGATTGCCACCATAGGCAAGCATATTACCGAGCTGACACCGAGCCGCGGCTTTGCCGCTGAGCTAGCGACCGCTATCACCGTGGTCGGCGCTTCGGGCGCAGGCCTGCCGGTATCAACCACCCATACGCTGGTGGGTGCGGTACTTGGGGTGGGCATCGCCCGCGGCATTGGCGCCCTGAACCTGCGGGTGATCGGCACCATCTTCAGCTCCTGGCTGATTACCCTGCCGGCCGGCGCCGGTCTTTCAATTGTATTTTTCTTTATCCTCAGCGGGATTTTCGGCTGACGCTCACTACCTGGCAGCGTAAGCTGGTCCGACACTGATCGACCGCTTACGCCGCCAGGAGTTTTCAATGGCCATCCCCTCCCTCAGGGCCCAGTTCGACGCCCTGCTCAACGTCCCCTCCATCAGCTGTACTCAGGCCGATATGGATCAGTCCAATCTGGGCGTGGTCAATCTGTTGGCCGAATGGCTGAACGCGCTCGGTTTCAGCTGCACCATCCAGGACATTCCGAATGAGCCGGGCAAGGCCAATCTGATTGCGATTCTCGGTTCTGGCCCGGGCGGCCTGGTGCTGGCTGGGCACACCGATACCGTGCCATGCAATCCAGAGCGCTGGCAGCACGATCCGTTCAAACTGACCGAAGCCGACGGCCGCTGGTACGGGCTGGGTAGTTGCGACATGAAAGGCTTCTTTCCGCTGATTATCGAAGCTCTGAAGGACTACGCAGACAAACCGTTTAAACAACCGCTGATCATCCTCGCCACCGCCGACGAGGAAAGCTCGATGAGCGGTGCCCAGGCATTGGTGGCCAGCGACCTGTTCCACGCTCGGCACGCCGTCATCGGCGAGCCGACCGGCCTCAAGCCGATCCGCGTGCACAAAGGCATCATGATGGAGCGGGTCGATATCACCGGCCAGGCCGGGCATTCCTCGGACCCGTCGCTGGGTCGCAACGCCATGGAAGCCATGCATCTGGTCATCAGTGACCTGCTGGAGCTGCGTGCTGGCTGGCAGAAGCGCTGGAACAATCCGCTGTTTGGCGTACCGACCCCAACCCTGAACCTGGGCTGTATTCATGGCGGCGACAACCCGAATCGCATCTGCGCCAAATGCGCACTGGAGTTCGACATTCGCCCGTTACCCGGCATGGATCCCGACGCGCTGCGCGCCGATATCAATGAACGCCTGCAGCTTATCGCCGCCGAGCATCAGGTCGATATCAGCTTCAAACCGCTGTTCCCTGGCGTACCGCCGCTGGACACACCAGCCGACGCAGCGATCGTCGCCGCCTGTGAGCAACTGACCGGCTACAGCGCCGGCAGCGTGGCTTTTGCCACCGAAGGTCCGTACCTGAACCAGATCGGCATGCAGACATTGATTCTCGGCCCCGGCGATATCGACCAGGCCCATCAGCCCGATGAATTTCTGGCGATGGACCGTATAGACCCGACGGTGAAGATACTTCGCGGGCTGATCGAAAAGTTCTGCCTATAGGCTACCGCTTGCTCAGCGAAACGGCGGCTCGTCAAAACTGCGCAGTTTGCGCGAATGCAGCGAATTAAGCTGGCTGCGCAACAGATCCAACGCGGCGATGCCGATATGCAGGTGCTGAGTCACAGCGCGCTCATAGAAGGCGCCCGCGGCGCCCGGCAGCTTGATCTCACTGTGCAATGGTTTATCCGACACGCATAACAAGGTGCCATAGGGCACGCGCAGGCGATAACCCTGGGCGGCGACGGTACCGCTTTCCATATCCACCGCAATCGCCCTGGCCTGGTTGATCAGCGGCCGCTCCTGCGCCCAGCGCAATTCCCAGTTGCGATCATCATAGGTCAGTACAGTGCCGGTGCGCAGACGTCGTTTCAGATCGTCGCCGCGCTCGCCAGTGACCGTCGCTGCGGCCTCCTGCAGGGCCATCTGCACTTCAGCCAGCGCGGGTAGCGGAATATTCGGTGGCAGTACGCGATCGAGAATCCCGTCGCGGCGCATATAGGCGTGGGCCAGCACATAGTCGCCAATGCTCTGCGACTGCCGCAGCCCGCCACAGTGGCCAATCATCAACCAGCAATGCGGGCGCAGTACGGCCAGGTGATCGGTAATGTTCTTGGCATTGGACGGGCCGACGCCGATATTGACCAGGGTGACGCCGTCACGGTCATTGGCTTGCAGGTGATAGGCCGGCATCTGGTAACGATGCCAGACCACCGTATCGACCAGCGCCTGCATTTGCTCGGCGCTCATGCTCCGCTCGATAATGATGTTGCCGGGCATGATCATGCGCTGAAAACGCGATTCGCCCTGCAGCATATCCAGACCGTGGCGGACAAACTGATCCACGTAGCGATGGTAATTGGTCAACAGGATCCACGGCTGCACATGCCGCCAATCGCTGCCGGTGTAATGCACCAGACGGCGCAACGAGAAGTCCGTACGCGCCGCATCAAACAGGGCCAGCGGCATGGGGTCCAGCTGCTCCCAATCGAGCAAGCCGTCGACGGTGCCATCGGTGACCGCTGACAGATCGGTGCTCGGAAACACCCGCGCCAGCTCACCGGCGGTCACCCCGGAGCCCGCCAGCTCATCGCCCTGCTCCACTACATACGGATAGGGGATCGCCTGCTCGCTCAAACCCACTTCAATATGCAGGGTGAAATCGTTCATCAGTGGGCGCAGTTGTTCAAGCAAGTAGCTGCGGAACGCTTCCGGATGGGTCACGGTGACACTATAAGTGCCCGGCACCTGCACCTTGGCATAGGCGCGCACGGTGCGCGGCACATCTTCCTTGCAGCGGTAGGTTAGGCGCAGCTCCGGGTAACGGAACATGGCCAATTGATCGGCATCCGGCCGGGTACGGTCCTTCAGGTATGCCTGTAACGACAGACCCAGCGCTCCGGTCGCCTGCCGGTATAAAGCGTCCAGTCTTTCGACCGCCTCTTCCGGGCTGCTGACGGTGACAAAGGGAACGGGGCACGCGATTGAATCAAGGCTCACAGGATGCTCTCCTATCGATAAAACATGCCTTATCTTGCCTGCAATCGCCGCTAAGGGCATAGCCCCACGAGCAGCGAGTGCAATCAGCGCTTGAAGCGTATCCAGCAAAGTCCCTAAACTGCTGTTTTGCCCGGACTGCCACCCATGACCGACTACGTCAACTGGTTCCGCCACTCGACGCCTTACATCAATACCCACCGAGATTGCACCTTTGTTGTGCTGCTGCCCGGCGAGGCACTAGCGCACCCGAATTTCAGCAATATCGTCCACGACATCATGCTGCTCAACAGCCTGGGGGTGAGACTGGTGCTGGTGCATGGCTCGCGTCCGCAGATTGAGGAGCGCCAGAGCGCCCGTGGGATCAGCTCGCACTACCATAACGATCTGCGCATCACCGACAGCGACACCCTGGCGTGCGTGATGGATGCGGTGGGCAGCCTGCGCATCGCCATTGAGGCTCAGCTGTGTACGGCACCTACCGCATCAGGCCAAGGCTCGCGGCTGCGCGTGGTCAGTGGCAACTTCGTCACGGCCAAACCCATTGGCGTGGTCGATGGTGTGGACTTTCACCACACCGGGGAAGTACGGCGGATCGATCGCAAGGCGATCAGCCAGCATCTGGATGAGCAGTCCATCGTATTGCTCTCTTCTATGGGTTACTCGCCGACCGGGGAAGTATTCAATCTGGCCTGTGAAGACGTTGCCACCAGCACCGCCGCCGCACTGGAAGCGGATAAGCTCATCCTGTTCGGTCCCGATGCCGGTATTTTCAATGCTGAAGGCCAGTTGCTGCGCGAACTCAAGCCGACCCGCGCGCAGCCGCTGCTCAACGCCCTGGGCAACAGTTTGCCCGGCTCGCTGCTCAGCGCCGCCTGCAAGGCCTGTGACAAGGGCGTGAGACGCAGTCATATCGTCAGCTTCTGCGACGATGGCGCGCTGCTGACCGAGCTCTTTACTCGCGACGGCGGCGGCACGCTGGTCACTCAGGAAGCCTTCGAGCAGATCCGTACCGCCACCATTGAGGATGTCGGCGGCCTGATCGAACTGCTACGTCCGCTGGAAGAAGCGGGCATATTGGTGCGCCGCTCGCGCGAAGTGCTGGAAACCGAAATCGGCCAGTTCACCCTGATCGAGCGCGACAATATGATCATCGGCTGCGCGGCCCTTTACCCGCTGGACGACTCCAGCTCGGCCGAACTGGCCTGCGTCGCGATCGACCCGAACTATCGGCACGGCGGCCGCGGTGACCAATTGCTTGCGCATATTGAATCCCAGGCCCGGGTGATGAAAATCGATACCCTGTTCGTGCTGACCACGCGCACCGCGCACTGGTTTCGCGAGCGCGGCTTCGTACCCAGTTCGGTGGAGCGTCTACCCGCGAAACGCGCCTCGCTATACAATTATCAGCGTAACTCCAAGGTCTTCGAAAAGACCTTGTAAGCCCTCTATTCCGTCCGCGCCAGCCAACCATCTGGTGGCGCGGGCTGCATGCCTGTCGCCAACTTGATATGCTTGCTCGATTGCAACGCACAACGAGATCATCTCCATGCCCGATTATCGCTCAAAAACATCCACCTTTGGCCGCAACATGGCTGGCGCCCGCGCCTTGTGGCGCGCCACCGGCATGAAGGACGAGGATTTCAAGAAGCCCATCATTGCGGTGGCCAACTCCTTCACGCAATTCGTCCCCGGCCACGTGCACCTGAAAGACATGGGCCAACTGGTCGCGCGTGAAATTGAGCGCGCCGGTGGCGTAGCCAAGGAATTCAACACCATCGCCGTGGACGATGGCATTGCCATGGGCCACGACGGCATGCTCTATTCCCTGCCCTCGCGCGAGATCATCGCCGACTCGGTGGAATACATGGTCAATGCCCACTGCGCCGATGCCATCGTCTGCATCTCCAACTGCGACAAGATCACACCCGGCATGCTCATGGCGGCTCTGCGCCTGAACGTACCGGTGGTGTTTGTTTCCGGCGGGCCGATGGAAGCCGGCAAGACCAAGCTCGCCAGCCACGGTCTGGACCTGGTCGATGCCATGGTGGTAGCCGCAGATGAAAGCAACTCCGATGAAAAAGTCGCCGAATACGAGCGCTCCGCCTGTCCGACCTGCGGCTCCTGCTCGGGCATGTTCACCGCCAACTCGATGAACTGCCTGACTGAAGCCCTGGGCCTGGCGCTGCCGGGCAACGGCTCGTTGCTGGCCACCCACAGCGACCGTGAGCAGTTGTTCCTGCGCGCCGGACGCACCATCGTTGAGCTGTGCAAAAGCTATTACACCGACGGCGACGAAAGCGTGCTGCCGCGCAGTATCGCCAACTTCAAGGCGTTCGAGAATGCCATGACCCTGGACATCGCCATGGGCGGTTCGACCAATACCATCCTGCACCTGCTCGCTGCGGCTCAGGAAGGTGAAATCGAATTCGACCTGCGCGATATCGACCGGCTGTCACGCAAGGTGCCGCAACTGTGCAAAGTGGCACCGAATATTCAGAAGTACCATATGGAAGACGTACACCGTGCTGGCGGCATTTTCAGCATCCTCGGCTCGCTGGCCCGCGGCGGCCTGCTGCACACCGACCTGCCGACCGTTCATAGCGCAAGCATGGAGGAGGCGATTGCCGAGTGGGATATCACCCAGACCGACGATGAAGCCGTGCATACCTATTTCAAGGCAGGCCCCGCAGGCATACCGACCCAGACCGCGTTCAGCCAGTCAACACGCTGGGACACGCTGGACCTGGACCGTGAACAGGGCTGCATCCGCAGCGTTGAGCACGCCTATTCCGCCGAGGGCGGTCTGGCCGTGCTGTATGGCAACATCGCCCAGGACGGCTGTGTGGTGAAAACGGCCGGCGTGGATGAGTCGATCCATGTATTCGAAGGCAATGCCAAGATTTACGAAAGTCAGGACACCGCAGTGAAAGGCATCCTTGCCGACGAAGTGAAGGCTGGCGATATCGTCATCATTCGCTACGAAGGACCGAAGGGTGGCCCTGGCATGCAGGAAATGCTCTACCCGACCAGCTACCTGAAGTCCAAGGGGCTGGGTAAGGACTGCGCGCTGCTGACCGACGGTCGCTTCTCCGGTGGCACCTCGGGACTATCCATCGGTCATGCTTCCCCGGAAGCTGCAGCGGGCGGTGCCATTGGCCTGGTACGCGATGGCGACAAGGTGCTGATCGATATCCCTAACCGCAGCATCAACTTGCTGGTCAGCGATGAAGAGCTGTCACACCGTCGCGCCGATCAGGACAAGAAGGGCTGGAAGCCGGTCGAGTACCGTCCACGCAAAGTAACCACCGCACTGAAGGCCTACGCACTACTGGCGACCAGCGCGGACAAAGGTGCGGTGCGCGACAAGGCCATGCTCGACGGCTGAGCCGCTGCTGCCCTGGCTGAACCTAGCCCGAAAAAGTGACAACTGCCATCATGTCTGTACCCAACATGAGAGTCACCCGCGCAAGCGGGGTGGCTCTTATGTACCCTTTCAGTCGCCTCCCTAACCCTGATTGACCCAGTACGCCGCCCCTGAAGATGGCTATTCGCCTGCGCCTAATGCCGGTTCGCGATCAAATATCGCGCCGTAATAATGGCACGTTATCCGGACAGCAAAAAAAGAGTCAATTGAACGTCTGATTGGTAAAACAGTCATACCATTGGTCGGACAAACTGGCCGTTCGCCACTCCATAATGCTGTGCATAAACTGTGATGGCGTTAACATAATCGCAACATGGAGCGTAATACACGGCGTTCCTCTCTGCCGGGCATGGATTCCGATGGACACAACTGCGCGCAAACTGCTGCTGGTTGAGATGGATCCGGTCAAACGCGAACAACTGCTCGCATTTTGCCGGTCCAAAGACGATGCCCCGCTGGACGTCGAGGTTTGCACGCGACCCAAGGAAGCGGTCAACCGGCTGGCCAGTGGCGGATTCAGTGCCTGCCTTATCCCCAATGATTTGACCCTGTTGCGTGACGTGCGCCGCGTTGCCAACGATACCCTGTGCCTGTTGATCAGCGACGCCAGCGAGCCCGAACACGACAGCACGGCGATTCACGATGGTGCCGACGATATCCTGCTGCGCTCCGAGCTGACCGCCGAGGGCCTGCGCCGCGCCCTGGAACACGCCGGCTTCCGCCGCCAGAGTGGCGGCAAACTGGCCCAGCAAGCCAAGCAGGATCCGCTCACCGGGTTGGGTAACCGCGCGATGCTCGAAGAGGAGCTTGATCGGCTGCTGCTGCGCAGCAAGCGCAGCCAGACGGCCTTCGCGCTGTTGTATATCGACCTGGATTACTTCAAACAGATCAATGACAGCTTTGGCCACGGTCTGGGTGATTTGCTGCTCGCGGTTATCGCCAACCGGCTGCGTCGCAGCATGCGCGATCTGGATATGATCACCCGCATTGGCGGTGATGAATTCGTCGCCCTGCTGACCGACCTGCATGATGCGAATGATGCCGCGCTGATTGCCAGCAAGATCATCCACACCCTCAGCGAACCCATCACACTGAACGGGCATCACCTGCTGATTTCCGCCAGCGTCGGCATTGCTACGCATCCCCAGCATGGCAGCAGCGCGTCCGAGCTGTTGAACAACGCCGATCAGGCATTGTATCGGGCCAAAGCCGGCGGCCGTAACGGCTACAGCTTCTACAGCCCGGAAGAGGATGCGCAAACCCAACACAATCTGGATATCGAACAGGGCCTGCGCCACGGCTTGCTCGAGGGCCAGTTTCGCCTGCATTTCCAGCCCATCGTAGACACCCGCAATGGCCACACCCATGCCTGGGAAGCCTTGTTACGCTGGCAACATCCGACATTGGGATTGCTGACGCCAGATGCTTTTTTGAAACTGGCTGAACACAGCGGCCTGATATTGCCCATGGGGCACTGGGTCATTGGCAAAGCGCTGGAAGGAATCAAGAAATGGCGCAGCGCTGGGGTGGACTGCCGGCTTTCGATCAACCTGAGTGATCGCGAACTGAAGCAACCGCGCTTCGCCGACCAACTCCGCCAACTGCTGATCAAGAGCGGCGTGCCAGCGAATGTCATTCAACTGGAGTTGCGTGAAGACGCGCTGCTGAAACACGCCAGCCAGGCAGAGAAGTTATGTAAGTCGCTCGCGGCGCTCGGGGTGGATATCTGGCTTGATCACTTCGGCGAAGAGTACGGCGCCATGAGCTACCTGGCCCGGCTACCGATCAAGGGCATCAAGTTGGACGCGCGTAAAATGGCCGATGATGGGGATTACGCCAGCTACCTGCGCAACCTGATCGGCCTGTCGCGCGATATGGATAAGCAGGTCACGGCCAATTACGTTGAAGATGCCCATTGCGCAGAGCAATTGTCCAGCTGGGGCGGAGACTTCCTCCAGGGTTACTGGATCGGCAAGCCTCGGCCTTTGGAAGATGTGATGGGTCAGCCTCTGACCCTGTCCAGCACCTGATAGCGATGCGCAGGATAATCTGCGCCGCCTGCTACTACGCGCTCATCCACCAAGGCCCACTGCGCGCCATCGACTGCCGGAAACCAGGCATCGCCCTCCGGCTCAGCGTCAACCAGCGTCAGATAAAGTCGGTCCGCTCGATCAAGCATCTGCCGATACAGGTTCTCGCCGCCAATCACCATGATCTCATCCACGCCATCCAGCAGCGCCTGGCGACCGGCCTGTTCCAAGGCGGCGTCCACCGAACCCTGAACCGAGGCACCAGGCAACTGCAAGCCGCTCTGGCGGGTTATGACGATGTTGGTTCTGCCCGGCAATGGTCTGCCCAATGAATCAAAGGTCTTGCGACCCATGACGATCGGCTTGCCCCAGGTCATGCTACGAAAATACTTGAGATCTTCCGGCAAATGCCAGGGCAACTGGTTGTCGCGACCAATCACATGATTGCGACCCATCGCGGCGATTAACGCGATACGCGGCGTGTTCGTCTGCGTCATACCGCCACCGGTGCCTTGATATGCGGATGAGCCTGGTAGCCCTCCAGGGTAAAGTCGTCAAAGGTGAAGGCAAACAGATCCGTGACCTCAGGATTCAAGCGCATACGCGGCATCGGGTAAGGTTCGCGAGAAAGCTGCAGCTCAGCCTGTTCCATATGATTGGCATACAGGTGGCAGTCACCTCCGGTCCAGATAAACTCGCCCGGCTGCAGTCCGCAAACCTGCGCCACCATCAGTGTCAACAACGCATAACTGGCGATATTAAAGGGCACGCCCAGGAAGATATCCGCCGAGCGCTGGTATAACTGGCAGCTCAACTTGCCATCGGCAACATAGAACTGGAATAACGCGTGACAGGGCGGCAAGGCCATCTCATCGACCAGCGCCGGGTTCCACGCCGACACAATCAGCCGCCGCGAGTCGGGGTTGCTGCGGATCATCTGCAGCACCTTGCTGATCTGGTCAATGGACTCGCCATCCGGCGCTGGCCAGGAACGCCACTGGTAGCCATAGACCGGCCCCAGATTACCTTCTTCATCCGCCCAGTCATCCCAGATAGAGACACCATTGTCTTTCAGATAAGCGATGTTGGTGTCGCCCTGAAGAAACCACAGCAGCTCATGGATAATGGATTTGAGATGGCATTTCTTGGTCGTCACCAACGGAAAGCCGTCGGCCAGGTCAAAGCGCATCTGATGGGCAAACACGCTGTAGGTGCCCGTGCCGGTCCGATCGCTCTTGAACGTGCCGTGGTCGCGCACATGGCGCATCAAATCAAGATACTGTTTCACGCTTTACGCCTCCGTTACGGTAAGCCCACGCCATCATCGCGGCGCCTATCAGAATCATCGGCAGGGAGAGTACCTGCCCCATGGTGACCCAACCGAACGCCAGGTAACCCAGATGCGCATCCGGCTCGCGGACGAATTCGGCGAGGAAACGGAAAATGCCGTAACAGACACCAAAGAGTCCACTGACCGCCATGGTCGGGCGCGGCTTGGCCGAGTACAGCCAGAGGATGATAAACAAGGCCACGCCTTCCATTGCAAACTGGTATAGCTGCGACGGATGTCGCGCCAATTGCAGAGGATCGGTGGGGAATACCATCGCCCAGGGCAGATCGGTTGCCTTGCCCCACAGCTCCGCATTGATGAAGTTGCCAATGCGGCCCGCGCCCAACCCAATGGGCACCATGGGTGCGGCAAAATCCATCACCTCGAAGAAGCGTTTGCCATTACGCCGGGCGAACCACCAGACCGCCAGCAGCACGCCCAGCAGGCCGCCATGAAACGACATGCCGCCCTTCCATACCTGGAAGATCAGTGTTGGGTCGTTGAGATAGGACGCCAGATCATAAAACAGGATGTAGCCCACTCGGCCGCCGGCGATCACACCCAGCGCCACCCAGAACACCAGATCCGAGAGCTTTTCACTGTTCCAGCTTGGATCGAAGGCATTCACCCTGCGGCTGGCCAGCCACCAGGCGCCGCCAATACCAATCAGGTACATCAAACCATACCAGTGAATCTGAATAGGCCCGAGCGACAACGCCACCGGATCAATCTGCGGATAAGCCAGCATGAATGCTCCCTAGAGTAAGAAGTTGATGCCCACGCCCACTAGCAACAGGGCAAAAAGCCGCTTGAGCAATTGTTGTGACAGCCGATGTGCCAGGCGCGCGCCGAATCCGGCAAACAGCATACTGGTAGCGGCGATGCCGATCATCGCCGGCAGATAAACATAGCCGAAGCTCCAGTCAGGTAGCGGCGTGACCGCCCAGCCAGTCCAGATAAAGCTCGCTGCACCGGCAAGGGCAATAGGCAAGCCGCAAGCTGAAGAAGTTGCTACCGCCTGCTGCATGGGCACACTGCGCCAAACCAGAAAAGGGACGGTAAGCGAGCCGCCACCGATACCAAAAATGGCTGAGGCCCAGCCAATGACCCCGCCCGCGAGGGTCAACACCGGCTTGCCGGGCACAGCGGATGAGGCCTTGGGACGTAAATCAAAAGCCATCTGGATGGCCACGGCAATGGCAAACACGCCGATGATCTTCTGCAATATCGGGCCTTGAATCAGAGCGGCGGTCAGCGCGCCCAGCACCGTACCAAAAATGATCCCCAGCGCCATCCATACGAACAGGGTCCAGCGAACCGCGCCCTTGAGATGATGTGCACGAATAGCGTTAATCGAGGTAAAAGCGATGGTCGCCAGCGAAGTGCCTACCGCCATGTGCGTAAGCACTTCGGGCGCAAATCCCTGCAGAGTGAAGCTGTAAACCAGCACCGGCACGATGATCATGCCACCGCCCACACCGAACAAACCCGCCAGCGTGCCTGCGAATCCGCCCAGTACCAGATAAATCAGAAACTCCACGCGTACCCCCACCTATTCGATGGCTACTCGCTGAATTGCATCAGCTTGGCCAGACAGGCCGCTAGTGTAGCCGAAACCAGCGCCGATGAGTGTCCGAAAAGTCATCTGCGCGGCATATTCCAGGCGTGGTCGAACGTGCCGCCTATCGCCGTCAATGGGCCGCGCGGGCCACTGCCTCGCATGCAAAAACCCGTACACTAGGCGCATTACAGGGGGAACAACTATGTGTCTGATGGCTTTTGCCTGGCAAACCGGCGGCAACCCGCTCATCCTGCTGGGAAATCGAGACGAGTTCCATGCCAGGCCCACTCGCGCCGCTGGCTTCTGGACTGAGGAAGGCCTGCCGGACTTGCTCGCGGGCAAGGATCTGGAAGCCGGGGGAACATGGCTCGGCGTCACCCGTCGCGGCCGATTCGCGGCACTGACCAATATTCGTGCGCCGGGAGCCCGCAAGGGCCCGCAGTCACGCGGCGCCCTGGCCCTGGACTATCTGGCCGGCAAACAGGCTCCAGGGGAATACCTGCAAGAGCTGCAATCCAGACGCGACGATTATGCCGACTTCAATTTACTGGTCGGCGATCTGCAGGAGCTGTGGCATCTCAATAGCCAGGCCAACCAGCCGCAGCAGCTCCCCCCGGGTGTATACGGCTTATCCAACGGCGCGCTGAACAGCGACTGGCCAAAGCTGCAACAATTGCGGGCCCGCCTGGGGGACAATCTGAATGCCAGTGCCGACGTATTACTGGACCTGCTGAGCGACACGCAGACCTACCCCGATCAGCAACTGCCAAAAACCGGCGTGAGCCTGGAGTGGGAACGGCTGCTCTCAGCCACTTTTATTCTCGGCGAAGACTATGGAACACGCGCCAGCAGCCTGTTGAAACTGGATAAGCAGGGAGGCATCGTTTTCGTTGAACGCAGGTTTGCCGCCGCCGGCGCGGCGCTGGGTGAATCCTGCTGGCACCTGGCTGGCGATTAGCTGTTCAGCGGCCTTGGCGCAGAACCTTTTCCAGCCCCATATTGCGCAGCGCCAAGTGCAGTGTACTTTGCACCAGATGCGGGTTATCCAGCCCGATGACTTCATCGAGCAGCGCTTTGGCATCACTCAGGGAAATCTGCCGCAACAACCACTTAACCTTCGGCAGGTTAGTCGCGTTCATCGATAGCACATCACAACCCATTGCCATCAGCAGCACCGCAGACGCCGGATCACCGGCCATTTCGCCACACACACTCATTGGCTTACCGGCTTCGCGGCAGGCGGTGGCGACCTTGATCAACGCCTGCAGCACCGCCGGATGCAGCGAATGATATAGATCTGCCACGCGAGGATTGTTGCGATCGACCGCCAGCAGGTACTGCGTCAGATCATTGGTACCCACGGAGAGGAAGTCGACCATCTGCACCAACTCACGCGCCTGGTAGACAGCCGCCGGCACTTCAATCATCACCCCCACCGGCGGCATCGGTACTTCCATACCCTCATCACAGACTTCACTGTGCGCGCGGTGAATCAGATGCAGCGCCTCCTCCACTTCATAAACGCTACTGATCATCGGCAACATGATGCGCAGATTATTCAGCCCCTTGCTCGCCTTGAGCATGGCGCGGGTCTGCACCAGAAAGATTTCCGGATGATCCAGCGTTACACGAATACCGCGCCAACCGAGGAAGGGGTTGTCTTCGCGGATAGGGAAATAGGTCAGGGCCTTGTCGCCACCAATATCCAGGCTGCGCATGGTCACCGGCAGCGGGTGGAAGGCTTCCAGCTGCTCACGATAGGTCGCCTGCTGCTCCTTTTCACTGGGGAAGCGATCCTGGATCATGAACGGCACTTCAGTACGGTACAGTCCTACGCCTTCGGCACCACGATCGAGCGAGCGGGCAACATCGGCCAGCAAGCCGGTGTTCACAAACAGCGGCATGCGGTGGCCGTCAGTGGTCACGCAGCGCACATCGCGCAGCTTCTCCAACCCCTGCACCAGTTCCAGCTCTTCGCGGACTATTTCCAGGTAATGCCGACGTAACTCCGGTGACGGGTTGGAATAAACCTCCCCATGGTTACCATCAACAATCAGCTCCAGACCGTCCATGCGCGTATACGGCAGGTCCACTGCCCCCATAACAGTCGGGATGCCCATGGCGCGCGCCAGAATGGCCACATGCGAGCTCCCCGATCCAAGCACCGAGACCAGGCCCACGAGCTTTTCCTTCGGCACCTCACCCAGCATCACCGGCGATAGCTCTTCACTGACCAGAATGGTTTGATCAGGGAAGACCCGCTCTTCCTTGTTGGCTTCCTGCAGATACGCGAGGATGCGCCGGCCCAGATCCTTGACGTCCGAGGCGCGCTCACGCAGATAGGGATCGTCCATCATCTCGAAACGGTTGATATGGGCATTGACCACTTCACGCAAAGCGCCCTGTGCCCATTGCCCGCCGCGAATGACCGCCAATACCTCGTTACCAAGGGCGGCGTCATCCAGCATCATCAGATACACATCAAACAGCGCCAGCTCTTCGGGCCGCAGTTGAGTAGACAGTTTGGCGGACATGTCATGCATGTCCTGGCGAACAGCTTCGATCGCGCTACGAAAGCGCAACACTTCCACGTCAATATCTTTGACATGCTTATCCGGCACGGCCTTGAGATCGGCCGGCGGCAGAATCACCACCGCCTGGCCGATCGCCACGCCAGGCGCACCGGGTACCGCATCAAACCGGGTGTCCTGAATCGCCTCGCCAGCCCAACCCAGACCATGAATCGAGCCAGTGGCCTCAGCGTGCGCAATAACCCCGGCCAACTGAGCGCTCATGGTGACCAGGAAGGATTCTTCAGATTCGTCGAACTGCCTGCGCTCTTTCTGCTGGACCACCAACACGCCCATGACCCGGCGATGGTGGATGATCGGCACACCTAGAAAGGAGGCAAAGCGCTCCTCGCCGGTCTCGGCGAAGTAGCGGAATTTCGGGTGAGCGGCGGCATCTTCGAGGTTTACCGGCTCTTCACGGGCGCCCACGTAACCGATCAGACCTTCGTTGTTGGCCATGCTGACGATGCCTACCGCATCTTTATTCAGGCCCTGGGTGGCCATCAGCACATAACGGCTACTGCCTGGATCGAGCAGATAAACGGAACACACTTCCGTACCCATGGCCTCACGCACGCGCTGGACAATGATGTCCAGTGCGGTGATCAGGTCCTTGGCGGAGTTCACTTCCTGAACAATGCGCCGCAGGGTATTGAGCATGCTCACGTCTGTTTACTCACGTTTCCATCCAGTCGTTTCCATCCAATCGCTCGCGTCCAAACCCAGCGGCAGTCTCGGCGCCAATTCCTTCATGGCACGACGATAAACGTCGCGTTTGAAAGCCACCACCTGGCCCAGCGGATACCAGTAACTGACCCAACGCCAACCGTCAAATTCGGGCTTAGGGGTCTTGGTCATACAGACTTGTTGCTCATCGGCGGTCAGCCGCAGCAAAAACCATTTCTGCTTCTGACCCACACATACAGGTTGCGAGTGGCTACGAATCAATCGCTGGGGTAAACGGTAGCGCAGCCAGCCACGGGTGCAGGCAAGAATTTCAACATCGTCGGGCATCAAGCCGACTTCTTCATGCAATTCGCGGTACAACGCCTGTTCAGGCGTTTCATTTCGTTGAATACCGCCCTGCGGAAACTGCCATGCATCCTGGCCGATACGCCGCGCCCACAGCACCTGCCCGGACCCATTGGTCAGGATGATGCCTACATTGGGACGGAAGCCATCAGGGTCGATCACAGCCGGTATCCTTGATTAATTGTCCTTTGCATTGTTCCACAAAGACGCGCGAAGCAGCAATTGCAGAGTAACAGGCATTTCAGTGCCTTATAAGCACACCTTCAGCATTCGTACCTTGATTGCCTGACCAGCCCGCCGATACAGCGCAAGCATTTGCCCGCAGGCTGGATTATCCTTGCGCCTCCGGCACCTCAACACAGGAGATACCCCTTGCCTCTGGCCATCTTTGATCTGGACAACACTCTGCTTGGCGGCGACAGCGACCATGCCTGGGGCGAGTTCATTGTCGATCACGCCATCGTCGACGGCGCATCCTACAAGGCGCGCAACGATGAGTTCTTCAATGACTACCTGGCCGGGCGCCTGGATATTCAGGTTTACCTGAATTTCTGCCTGCAGCTGCTGGCCGAACATGAACCCGAGCAACTGGCCGCCTGGCACAAGCAGTTCATGGCCGAGCGCATCGACCCCATCGTGCTGCCAAAGGCACTGGCGTTGATCGAGAAACACCGCAATGCCGGCGATACACTGATGATCATTACTGCCACCAACCGCTTTATCACAGCACCGATTGCCGAACGCCTGGGGATCGACATTCTGTTGGCGACCGAGTGCGAGCGCGTCAATGGCCGTTACACCGGCCGCACTACCGACATCCCGTGCTTCCGCGAAGGCAAAGTGACGCGCCTTGAGCGCTGGCTGATGGAGAACGGGAAGAAACTCGATGGAAGTTACTTTTACAGCGATTCGCAGAATGATCTGCCGCTGTTGAATATGGTGGATAACCCGGTAGCGGTTGATCCTGATGAGGTGTTGCGTGCGCATGCGCAGGAGCATGATTGGCCGATATTAAGCCTGAGAGATTAGTTCGGGTTTCCCATCGGAACACTTTGGAGCCGGTGGCCGTCGCAGCGCGACTGGGCTAAGCCGACCGTCGATGGCAGGGATGCCATCGCCGAGCTACAGGGACGTACTTGCTGCGTGTCGGCGTGACCAGTCGGGCTGCGGCGGCCTGGCACGAGCGCCACTACAACCCCGAGTGGGGGCCGCACTCGGTCTGAGAGGACTCCGAAAGACGCCGTGAATCCATCCCTGGAGGCTTGACGATAACATCCCTGTTATCGACACTTTCTCCGCCCTATCAGACCGAGAGCTAAATCACTTCCGAGTGAGGCGGAGTTTGCTTTCCCAACCCCAACCCCTTCTTGAAACCTAAACCGGCAGCACTCTACAGAACAGCGATTTGATATAACCGGTTTCCGGGATCGCGGGATGCAGCGGGTGATCCGGACCCTGAAAACCGCGCTCGGTAATCACCAGGTGACGATCCAGATGCCGGCTGGAGGCCAGCAAAATCTCGCGCAGATTTTCTTCCGCCAGATGCATGGAGCAGGAAGCCGAAACCAGAATGCCATCCTTGTTCAGCAGCCGCATCGCCTGTTCATTCAAACGGCGGTAGGCCGCTTCGCCATTGCGTACATCCTTGCGCTTCTTGATAAAGGCCGGCGGATCAGCAATCACCACATCGAATTTCTCGCCGGCCGACTTCAGCTCGCGCAAGGCATCCATCACATCACCTTCAACCACCGCCATCTTCTCGGCTACACCGTTAAGACCGGCATTGTGCTCGACCATATCCAGCGCCGGCGCCGAGCTGTCGACACACATGACCTCAGTCGCGCCCATCACCGCCGCCTGCACACCCCAGCCGCCAATATAGGAATACAGATCCAATACGCGCTTACCGTTTACATAGGGCGCCAGACGCGCGCGATTCATGCGGTGATCATAGAACCAGCCGGTCTTCTGTCCAGTCCAGACCGGCGCTTCAAAGCGCACACCATTTTCTTCCAGCGCAATACGCTCCGGCACTTCACCAAAGGCAGCCTCGACGTAGGACGGCAGATCCTCAGCCTTGCGCGCGCCACTGTCATTCTTGAACAGCACGCCTGCAGGCTTGAGCACCTGAACCAGTGCCTCGACAATCGCCTCGCGCACACGCTCCATGCCCGGCGTAGCAATCTGTACTACCAGGTAATCGCCAAAGCGATCTACGACCAGACCGGGCAACAAATCCGCGTCGCCGTAAACCAGGCGGTAGAAAGGTTTGTCAAAAAGTTTCTCGCGCAGACTCAACGCTACCTGAATGCGGTGAACCAGCAAGGACTTGTCCAGGCCGTGGCCCACATCGCGGCTGTGCATGCGTGCACAGATCAGATTGGTCGGACTCATGCAGACCAGACCCAGAGGCTTGCCTGAGGCGCTCTCAAGCTGTGCTTCCTGGCCGGGTTCGAACCCGGTCAGCGGGGTCTGGGCGGTATCCACTTCGTTGCTGAATACCCAGAGATGGCCGGCTTTGATGCGCCTGTCACTGTTGGATTTGAGGCGCAGACTTGGCAGCGTCATGGGAGCTCCTTACTCTCGGGCGGCAGGTGATTCCGCCGGGCGAGCATTATACAGGGTGTCCAGCCCGCCAGTCTGCGGCTAAACTCCAATATCCCGCACGAGATTGGACCCACAGCGCATGACTCAGGATCTTACGGAAGAGCAGATCAAGCACGCCTTGCAAGGCATCAGTGTGCCGCCGCAACCCCAGATCATGGTCGATCTGCAGATGGAACAGGTGATGCCGGACCCGGACCTAAGAGTCATCGCCCGGCTTATCAGCCAGGACCCCGGTTTGGCTGGCAGCCTGCTGAAAATAGTCAATTCGCCGTTTTTTGCTTTGGCCAATCGCATTTCGTCCATTCAGCAAGCGGTGAATCTGCTCGGCGTGCGCCGGGTGATCAACATCGTCAATGCACAATCGATCCGTGGCGAAATGACCGACGAGAACATCGTCAACCTCAACCGCTTCTGGGATAGCGCCCAGGATATCGCCATGACGTGCATGACGCTGGCGAAAAAGATTGGTTGTGTTGAACCGGACGAGGCCTATGCATTGGGGCTGTTCCACAACTGCGGCATTCCGCTGATGCTCAAACGCTTTCCGTACTATATTGAAGTGCTGGAAGAGTCCTACGCGCAGCCTGGCCAGCGCATCGTCGATGTAGAAAACCAGCGATTGAACACCAACCATGCCGTCATCGGCTATTTCACCGCCAAGTCCTGGCTATTGCCAAAGCATCTCTGTGATGCCATCGCCAGCCATCACAACGCCGAGCAGATCTTTGGCGAAGAAGATCACCACGATGCCGGGCTAAAGAACCTGCTGGCTATCTTGAAGATGGCCGAGCATATCTGCCGGGCACACAAGGTGCTGGCCAATCAGCCGGTAGACCACGAATGGAACGCGGTCGGCGGCCGTATACTCGAATATGTCGGCCTTACCGAGTACGATTTCGAAAACATTGAATTCAATTGCCGAGAAATGATGACCAGTGGCGAAGGCCGCTATTATCAGGACTGAGGCAGCAGATTGAGGAGTGAGCATGTCTACCCCGCTTGTACTGACCGTAATGTCCGCCGACAAACCTGGCCTGGTCGAAAGTATTGCCCAGGTCATTAATCGCCACGGCGGCAACTGGCTGGAAAGTCGCATGGCCAGAATGGCCGGGCAGTTTGCCGGGATTCTGCGCGTGGACATCCATCCGGATAATGTCGAAGCGCTGCGCATTGACCTAGACGGGCTGACGCATCTGGGAATCAATGTGCAGGTGGCAGTGAGCGGCCAGGCTGACGATCCGCAGCTGACGCACCTGCATCTGAGCCTGTTGGGCAACGACCGGCCGGGGATTGTGCATGAGGTGTCACAGATCCTCGCCCGGCACGGTGTAAACGTGGAAAAACTGGATACCGAATGTACTGCGGCGCCGATGAGTTCTGACCTGCTGTTCAAGGCGCAGGCGGATCTGGGCATCTATCCGCAAACGGACCTAGACGCTCTGCGCAGCGATCTGGAAAACCTGGCCGATGACCTGATGGTCGAGCTTAGCGAACGCTGAATCACCCTTGCGCCGGATCAGGGCGCACGCATAATTCGACTTAGCGCATCCAGCAGATCCTGTATCTGCAGGGGCTTGGTCAGGTAATAGGCGACGTCAAGATCGCTGACGCGTTGTCGGTCAGCCGGCAGCGCACCGGCGCTGATCACAATTACCGGCAGATCCCGGGTGCGCACGCTACCGCGTAACGAGCGCAGCAAACGGTCGCCCTGCATATCGGGTAGATCAATATCCAGCAGCAGTACCTGCGGTGGCCGCTCGGTAATGCGGTGCAAGGCTTCCAGCCCATTATCGATGAGCGTTACCTGGGCCACCGCAGACAATGCGTGCTGCACCAGTATCTGACTGGCGCGATCATCTTCCACGTAGATCACATCCAGAAGATCGGTGTCGTTCCGCGCCTGGCTACCGGATTCCGTAGCGCCCGCGGCGCTTGCGCCCGGCAGCTGCAGCCAGAAGCAGCTGCCCACCCCTGGCTCACTGCTGAAACCCAGCTCACCATTCATCAAACTTGCCAGTTCCCGGCTCAACGCCAGACCAATGCCGGCGCCCTTGATCGCGCTGTTCTCATGCCCCAGCCGCTGGAATGGTTTGAACAGCTTGGTCTGGTCCTGCTGACTAATGCCACGCCCTGTGTCGGCCACGCGCAATTGCCAGCCTGCGCCGACGGAAACGCAGTCCAGCGTGATACTGCCGCTCGGCCGGTTATATTTGACCGCGTTGCTCAGCAGATTGAGTAAAATCTGCCGCAAACGCCGTGGCTCAGCAAGCACCATGGCTTGCCGCTCAGGCCTGTGCAGATGCAGAGCCAGCCCGGCCATTTCGCGCTCCGGCCGGACCTGCTCCGCGCAGGCCAACAGTGTCTGCCAGGCATCCACAGGCTCCAGTTGCACAACCGGGCGCTCGGCTTCAATCCGCGCCAGATCAAGCACATCATCAACCAGCAAACACAAGTGCTGACTGGCCTGCAATATTTCGTAGACCTGCTGCTGCATGGTTTGTTGCTGAACGCTTGCCTGATGCGAGCCAGCTTGAGACGTGGTGTTGCCAGCGTCTTTTTCCAGGTCCAGTGACAGCAGTTGCGCAAAGCCCTGGATCGCATTCAACGGCGTGCGCAACTCGTGGCTCATGCTCGACAGGAAGCGGCTCTTGGCCAAATTGGCTGACTGGGCCTGCAGGCTGGCGGCCCGCAGAGCTTCCTGAGTTGCCTTGATTGCATCGATATCCACATGGGTGCCGGCGACGCGTTGCGGGCGCTGGAAACGTCCGTCCATCTCCACGATCCGTCCACGGCCGAGTAGCCAGTGATAGTCACCAGCGGCATCGCGTAAGCGATATTCAGCCTCGAGCTTCTGCTGCGCGCTGCGCGGCAGCAGGCTGTTACGCGCTGCAGCCAGGTCATCGGGATGCACGCGCTGCAAGAAGGTGTCGAGGCTGATAACACCGGCAGGCAAACCAAAACGCTTATTGAGCCGACCTTGGAAGCGAATCCGCTTCTGCGCCACCTCGACCTCCCAGATACTTTCGGTCGTCGAGTCCAACACCCTTTCCAGATGCTGCATGGCTTCTTGCCTGGAATGCTCGCTGTCCGCCAGCTTGTCGCCCATCGCCGAGGTATTGCTGGCCATGAAGTCGAGCTCTGTGATCGGCGAGCGGTGGGGCTGAGGATGCCAGTTGCCTTCACCAATTTCTTCCATCATCCGGCTAATGCCGCTGATCGGTGCCTCCAGGGCCTGGCTTAGCCGCCGCGCACGCAGCGACATAACAGCGAAGAACAACAGATAGAACAGCACCAGACCGGCAATCAATAGATAGCCAATCTGCCGAAACTGGGTGGCCAGTGCATTGGTACGGCTGAACACACTGGCTTCCTCCACCAACGTAATCAGCTTCCAGCCGGTTTCCGGTATGCTCGCCCAGGCCGCCAGTTGCGAACGTCCGCCCAGTTCGAGCGGCATGACACCTTGGCTTTCGCTGTCGACCAGCGCGGCCAGCTCACGGGTGTCATTGCGGTTGGCCAGGTTGAAATCGCCGGGCTTGAATATCTCTTTGCGCACCGCTTCGGCATAGCTGAAATGGGTCAGCTCGTTCAGCCCCAGATCACGCTCGCCTGTTTCCGGCAGCGCCATGATATTCAGATCCTCGCTCACCAGTACGGCATACCCGCCCCAGGGCACCGCCAGTGATGATATTTCCTCCAGAATACTGCCAATGGTGATATCCAGGCCTGCCACGCCTTCGAGAAAATTGTCGGTATAAACCGGCGCTAATGCCGACATCATCCAACCTTGCCCCGCTGGATCCACGTAGACGTCGGTCCAGGTCACGCCACGCGACGGATTGTTTACCGCATCGGCCAGGTAGTAGAAGTTGTAGCTGGGGATATCCATATCATGGGGATACTGCTCGGGGGTAAAAAACCAGGGCCAGATGCGGTTGTAGCTGTCATGCGTGTTGAAATACACCGCGCTGACCAATGTGTTGTTCTGCTCGATGCCCTTCATCAGCTCGTCAAGCTGCGCCAGGCGCATGACCTTGCTCCGATCCTGCTGGCTGGGAGGAGTGACGTTCGAGTAGAAGGAAGCCGCACGGCCTTCGTCGCGCTGGCTATACAGTACGCCAGACGCCGACCGCACGAGCAAATCAGCTTCCTGTGCATCTTGTGGTACGTCCGTTCGCCTCAAGGCAGAGCCGACCTGCCCGGCAAACAGGCTGGCCAGTTCCCCCACACTCTTCAGACGTTGATTAACCAGATGCGCTTCCTGCGCTGCGGCCGTTTGCATATCACTCTGCGCGGTGCTGCGCAGGTGCTCAACCTGAGCATCACGGATGGCCGTGTTGGACAACAGGTACGCCGCCACCAGAACCGTTTCCACCAGCAGCAGCGGAATCAGGGCACTCTGGACAAAAGCCCGCCACATCCAGCTGCGCAGGTTGGTTGAATCAGTTCTGGCCATGTTATACCTGTCCATTGATAGAGGTCAGCTTCTTCACACCAGGCCCCTGCTACTATCGGAACTGATATACCAAGCAAGCCAGCGAAAGGATCCGCCACTATTGTGAATCATCTTCTGACCTTCTGGCACACTCTCAAGCATTCTTTTGGCAACTTGCTGCCGATTGTGCTGGTGGTCGGCATTTTTCAGTTGCTGATCATCCGTGAGGTGCCAGACAACCTGGGCACCATGCTGGTGGGTCTGGGGATCGTGGTTTTCGGTGTAGCGGTTTTTCTTCAGGGTCTGGATCTGGGGATATTTCCAGTCGGCAAGGGCTTGTCCAATGCCTTTGCCCGACGCGGCTCCCTGCCTCTGCTGATGACCTTCGGTTTCAGTCTGGGATTTGCCGCGGTGGTTGCCGAGCCCGCGCTCATAGCAGTGGCGGAACAGGCACAGCTGATCAGCGCCGGGCGCATTGACGCCCTGACCCTGCGTTTGCTGGTGGCCTTTTCGGTTGGAGCCGTGGTGGCCCTGGGCGTGTTACGCACCCTGCTCGGCCACCCTCTGCATTGGTACATGATCATTGGCTACCTGCTGGTCGTCAGCGTGACCTTTTTTGCCCCGGAAGAAATTGTCGGCCTGGCTTACGACTCCGGCGGCGTGACCACCAACATTGTCACCGTGCCCCTGATTGCCGCCCTGGGTGTGGGCCTGGCGGCGTCGATCAAGGGTCGTAACCCGCTGGCCCACGGTTTTGGGCTGGTGGCGCTGGCGGTCATGGTGCCGATGATTGCCGTGCAACTGTATGGCATTGTCGTTTATACACTGCTTCCAGCGCCGCTGGAGACGGCTGAAGCCGCTCGTACCCTGGCACAGGCCCCGTCCAGCAGAACAGCCGGACGCCAAGCCTTGATCATGTTCGTGGACCTGCTGAGCATGCTGCGGGATGTGCTGCCGATCATTCTGGTCATTGTATTTTTTCAATATGCCGTGATCCGCAAACCCATACCCTACGTGCGCCGGGTGGTGCTCGGCTTCGCCATGGTGATACTGGGTCTGTATGCCTTTGTGGTCGGCCTCAAGCTGGGGCTGTTCCCGGTAGGCCGCAGCATGGCCGAACAGCTGATTGGCCTGGATACGCTGCTGTGGGTGTATCTGTTCGCGTTCGCTATCGGCTTCGCCACCACCATGGCCGAACCGGCCTTGATCGCCATTGGCGCCCAGGCGGAAGAAGCAGCGCACGGCAAGCTGGACGCGAGGCATATTCGCCTGCTGGTAGCGCTCGGCGTGGCCATCGGCATCAGCATTGGCGTGCACCGCATCATCGTCGGCGACTCCATCCATTTTTACATCATGGGTGGCTATGCCCTGGTGATTGCCCTGACGTTTATCGCTCCACGCTTCATCGTGCCACTGGCTTACGATCTCGGCGGCGTCACGACCTCCGAGGTGACCGTGCCATTAGTTACCGCGCTGGGTATCGGGCTGGCCACCCACATAGAAGGCCGTAGCGTCCTGATTGACGGTTTCGGTCTGATCGCCTTCGCCTCGATCTTCCCCATTATTACGGTCATGCTCTACGCTATCGTCATGGAGTGGATCAGGCCAGACACAGGAGAAACAACATGAAATTCTCGGTATTGGTCGCGATGCTGGCTGAGGACCTCGAAGAGCAGGCAATCGAATCAGCCAAGGCGGCGGGCGCTGGTGGCATGACCATCCTCAATGGTCGCGGGCTGGGTGCCGAGCCAAAGAAAACGTTTTTTGGCCTGACCTACGAGGGCAGCCAGTCAGTGCTGATTCTGGTGCTGGAGAAGAAGCTGTCGCTGCGCGTAATGAAATCACTGGTCAAGGACCTGGATCTGAATAATCACAGCCGCGGGGTGGTGTTCACCTTGCCGCTGGAACATATCGCCGGGATCGATCACCGCCAGATTGCCCAGTTCGAACAATTGATCAAGAACGAAATCTGACCTCACCAGGAGCAACTGCCATGCTGGTCAAAGACATCATGAAATCCAACGTCGTCACGGTGTCGGCCTTCGCCACCGTACGCGAGGGCATGCACATCATGCGCTTGCACGGCATCAAATCATTGGTGGTCGACAAGGGTAACGAACACGACGCCTATGGCTTGGTCACCTATAACGATATCCTCAAGACCATCGTCGCCGAGGAAGGCGATATTGACCTTATCAACGTGTATGACATCTGCACCAAGCCGGCGCTGATTGTCTCCCGTGAGCTGGACGTAAAATACGTCGCGCGGCTGATGGTCAACATGAACATCCAGCGCATTCTGGTAACCAACGCCAATGAGCTGGTGGGCATCATTACCATGAACGATATCGTCGGCGCGATTCTGGAAATGGCCGACGGCATGGATTGAAGGGAGTAGCGGAGGACGACTGAAGCCCCGCGGCAAGCCGGGACCTCAGCGCACTGAAACCTACTGGCGGCCGATATAGCCTGGATTGAAGATGACCTTGTCGCGCTGAATATTGTCGAAAATATCCCGGGCGGCAATGGCTGGATCTTCCCAATCAGCGGCACGGTCGTTTTCCGGATTGGCCAGCGGGCCGACTGAATGCTGGCTGATCATGGTACGCATACCGGCCGGTGCGGCGATAAAGACTTTGATGTTGTCTGCTTTCAGCTCTTGCGCGGCGCTCTGAAACAGCCCGTGCAGGGCATGCTTGTTACCCGCGTAGTGCCCCAACCCGGGGGGCGCAGCGCTCATACCAAGAATCGATGAGACGTTAAGAATGGTGCCGCCGCCCTGCTTGCGCATGATCGGTATGACCCGTTGCGCCAGATCGGCGTAGGCCCAGTAATTGACCTCGAACATGTCCTTGGCCTGCTCGATATCCATCTGCTCAAGCGTTGCCAGGTAGGAGTAACCCGCATTGTTGAACAAATAATCGATGCGGCCAAAGGCTTCCATGGCCTGGTCGATTACTCTGGGGCGCTGGTCGGCGTCAGCCAGATCAACCTCGACAACAATAGCCTCACCGCCCTGGCTGCGAATCTGTTCGGCCAACTCCTGGGAAGGCGCAGGGCGCCGATCAACCAGCACCAGCTTCATGCCCTCGGCAGCGCCGAGCAACGCCAGCTCGCGACCCAGACCGTAGCTGCTGCCGGTGATGACCGCGACTTTATCGTCGAACGGGGAGTCCTGTGCTTGCGCAGGCAGCGCCATCACAGCACAGAAAAGCAGGATGGCGGCCAGCCAGGCGGACTGAATCCGCGGATGACCAGCAAGGGAAGGTGAACTTACAGCAGTCATGAAATCTCCTGGAACAACAGTGGGCGTGAGCTAACGGGGTGCCTGCACAGGGTTGGTATCATCAGGACACCAACCCCAGCGCGTCAGACATCTTCCAGCTGTTTCGGCGTGGCCTTGCCACCCTTGGATTTGACCCGGCCAGCGGCGACATTGCGCATGAACTTCAGCGCACCACGGGCGTTGGAGAATTCATCCAGCATCACCGGGTTGGGGAAAGCCTTGGTCAGCCAGTGGTGGAACACCACAGATCCGCCGCCGGTGATAATGATCGCGCGATAGATGCCGATAGAGCCGAGTCGGGATTTGACGTTGTTGATGATCTTGGTCGCCACGGAAGAGGCTACATCGTCTCGCAGTACTTCGAAATTACGCATCTCACCGGCAAAAAAGGTCGAACCGGTTTCCAGTACTTCGCTGACCAGGTTCGGCGGAATCTCGGCATCATGCGAATTTTCGATCAGGCCGAGATCGATCAATTCCTGTTTGATAGCCTTTTCCAGCGCAAATTTCAGGTCCAGTACGCCGACCTTGTCGGTGCCCGAGTAGCTGTTGTTGATGGTAATGCTGTCATCCACGATCAGATTGACCACATCGGTGGTCGAGCCGCCGATATCGATAATCGCCACATCACCCTTGGTGTACTTGGCCGCGTCGGTGAATTCGCCCTGATCATCCAGAACAAAGTCAAAAAACGCCGACAGTGCCTCGGAATAGCAATCGACCTGAGTGATGTTCAGCTTGTCTTCGCTACCGATCACCTCAACAGTACCCTTGCTGCCATTGAAGTTGGCGATGGTCGCCTGCTTGTTTTCGGTAATTTGCGAGCCTTGCTCGGAAAAGTAGTCACGAAACGACAGGGTAACGCCAAGGTGCAGGGGCTTGTTCAGCAACTTTGCCTTGCGCAGCGCATGGGTTACCAGCACGCGATTCTCGACGGAGGCAGGGTAGTTGGCATTGCGCAGGTTAATTGGTGAACGCACAGACGGCTTGCAGGTGTAATCAACGCCATCTGCACGGTAACGGTCTACAGTTTCACCGCTGTTGGAACTCAACCTGTCGGTACCAATAATGGTCGGGATCTTCAGCGTCTGAATCTTGCCTTCGGCATCCAGCCAGGCCAGCTTGTGGTCCGCATAACCATTGTCGTCGACAACCAGTGTTACTTCTGCCATCTCGCTCTCCTGTCCATGCAATATAAGGTGGTCGTTACATCACTCCCGGTTGCCGCCACCCTCCCCCGCAGCCTCGCCTAAGGCTATCAGGGTACAGCACTAGCAAAGCCGTCATGTTCCGACGAAATCCCCGGCAGTATGCCAGCCTCGTGTTAAAGGTGAAATATTTAACCGGCTTAGCCGCCCGGCGGACATACAGACGGCGCTAGAAAAAATAGTTGACGGCGCGACATTACCTACCATATGGTAGGCGCATGGACACTAAAACGCAGATACTCAGCATCGCTTCCGATCTACTCCAGCGGCAAACCGTAAACGGTTTCAGCCTGCAGGATGTGGCTGATCGGGTGGGCATTCGCAAGGCCAGCTTGTTCCACCATTATCGGAACAAGGAGGCGTTGGTCGCCGATGTGCTGGAGAATAGCCTGAATGGCTTTCGCACGCGTGTGGAAAGCATGCACAACCAGCCCGCCCAGCGCCAGTTGGATGCTTTCCTGGATATTTACCAACGCCGTATTGGTGCCGGCAGCCGCCTGTGCTCCGTCAGCGGCGTGACCGGGGATTGGGACCATTTGGGAGAAGAGCCTCGGCACTGGGCCCTGGAGCTGCTCAACGAGCAAACTGCCTGGCTGAAGAGAATTGCCGAATTGGCCGGCTTTGCCCATAACGCAGCCGAGGCGGAGGCCTGGGCAGAACAGATTATGGTTAGAATTCAGGGCGCCATGCTGCTTTCCAGAGTGCAGAGCAGTCCCCTGCCGTTAGAACGCACCATCGCGCTAATGCGCACTGAGTGGGCACGAGCCACCAGCGCTAGCTGATATCCACTAGTAGTCACCATAGCCCATCAAGGGCTTTTTTTACCCGTCGACAGACTACCTACTGGTAGGTAGATAAGGAGAAGATTGATGAATAGCCACTCGGTCACTCAGGTAATGCGCTTCAAGCTGATTCAAGGGCTCTCATGGGTATTTCCAGAGTACTTCGGGGCTATTGGTACCCGTCTGTTTCTTCAGCCCCAACGTGCCGCACCCGTTACCCGCTGGCAGGATGCTTTTGCGGACTTTGATAAGTCCGTGATTGAGGTACAGGGGCTACGCATCCCCTTCTGGCACAAGGGCAGCGGACCGCAGATACTGCTCGTACATGGCTGGGAAAATGACCACTTTGCATTGGGCGGCTTTGTTCAGCCGCTGCTGGACCAGGGGTACTCGGTAGCCGCACTGGACCTGCCAGCGCATGGCGAGGCCGATGGTAAAACCGCGCCGCTGCCACTTATGGCCCAGGCCATTGCTGCAGTCGGGCAGGCCTTACCGGCGCTGCACGCGGTAATCGCCCATTCAGTGGGGGGCGCCACCAGCGTACTGGCCATGGAAGAGTATGCTCTGAATGCCAGCAGGTTGGTGCTGATTGGTGCACCCCAAGCGGCCAGTAAGCAGGCGATAGGTCAAGCGCTCGCTAGCGGGCTGTCCAGCAGGGCGATAAAGCGCATGGAGCGCCAGTTGCAACATCGCCTGGCGGCGCCCCTGGAGCATTTTCAGGTCGACCGTGGGCTGGGGCGCATTGATTGCCAAGTATTGTTGGTGCATGCGCACGACGACCGGGTGGTGCCGATACGGGCTGCGCAAAAGAACGCCGCCGCCAGGGCATCGCAAACACTCTGGCTGGACCAGGGCGGCCATAACCGGCCGCTCGGCGATCCGCTGGTCATCGGCTCTGTCATCGATTTCCTGAAAATATCCAGACGCAAGAACCGTCACCCATCCGGACTGCGCTATCATCCTCGATTCGCACAGTCAGCTGTTCAGAACAGCGTCCCGCATAGCGCTGAGCAGAGCTATGCGGGTCTAAGCCAGGCAGAACCGTCATGAACAGAAATGTAGTGGTACTTACCGCGGCCACCTGCGCAGTGGGCACACAAACCTTCGTTTTCGCCGGCCTGCTGATTGAGCTGGCTGCGGATATGGGCATCACGGTCGCTGTCGCCGGCTATCTCGCGGCGGCCTACGCGTTGACTTACGCTTTCACCGCGCCCTTTATCGCCCTGCGCACCGGGCAACTGGAACGCCGGCGGCTGTTGTGGGTTTCATTGCTGGTGCTGGGTTTGATCAACCTCTGCGCCGCAATGGCCAGCACCTTTACCGAACTGATCAGCTTGCGCATCCTCGCCGGGCTGGGTGCCACCCTGGTTACACCCGTGGTGCCCGCCGTGGTCGCCAGCCTGTTACCACCGGAGCGCCGCGGCCCGGCGCTAGCCATGGTCATGGGCGGCATGGTACTGGCCTTTATGTTCGGCATGCCGTTGGGCAGTCTGATCGGCGCGCAGTTTGGCTGGCGCTCCACCTTTGTTCTTGCTGCGGTGCTGTGCATAGGCGCGGCGTTGGCGATTCGGCTGGTACTACCGCAGGTGACCAGCCAGGATCAGAGCGGCTGGCGTTTGCTGAAACTGGGCTGGCATCCGCCGGTGCGCCGCCTGCTGATCATGACCTTGACCTCGTTCTGCGCGACCTTCTGCGTAGTGCCCTTTATCGCGCCTGTAATGAATATCATCATCGGCAGCACTGAATGGGTGGCCTTCTCGCAGATGCTGGTCGGTGTTGGCGCACTCTGTGGTGTGGTGATTGCGGGGCGGCTTGGCACACCGAGCAATCCCGGCCGGGTACTCAAGCGGGCTTTCGTCGTCGTGGCAGCTACGCAAATACTGTATTCATCCTCGATGATCTGGCTACCCGGGCTGGGCGTGATCAGTTGGCTGGGATTGAGTTTTGCCGTGGTCTTCGGTGCCTCGGCGCTGTTCTTCATGAGCCCGCTGATGCAGGCGCAACTGCTTGAAGCAGCGCCCCATGCCAGGCAGGTCACATTGGCGCTGAATGGCTCGATGATGTTTCTCGGTCAGGGCGCGGGTGCAGCCATCGGCGCCCAGGTCACCCAGGCCTTTTCCATGCCGATGATTGGCCTGGCGGGGGCCAGCGTGGCGATGATCGGCTGGTACTGTGCGCGCCTGCTGCAGGCCAGTCCGGTCGGCATGGCCAGCCAGAGCGCTGCCTGAATCCTGTTACCGGGCTGCCTTCGGCAGCCCGAGCGAGATCAGCGCTGCCAGCGCAACAAAAGCACTGGACACCCAGAGGCAGGCCTCCAGCCCGTAGGCTTGGTACACCCAACCTGACAGCAGGGTGCCGATCAAACGGCCCAGCGCATTGGACATGTAGTAAAAGCCCACATCCAGAGAAACGCCATCAGCCTGGGCGTAGGACACGATCAGATAGCTGTGCAGCGAGGAGTTGACCGCGAACAGCACGCCAAACAGCATCAACCCGCCCAGCAGCACCCATTGCGCATTCAGCTCGGAGTACAGACCCAGCGCAATCGCAGCGGGCAGTAGCGCCAAGGCGGCAGCCCAGCCAAAGGCAGCCCTCCCCCCCGGCACTCTTCCTGCCCCTTTTCCGGTAATCGATGGCGCAACCGATTGTACGATGCCGTAACCGATGATCCAGCACGCCATAAAGCCGCCAACCATCCAGAAGTCCCAGCCGAATACACTACTCAGGTAGACCGGCAGCGCAATAACGAACCAGACATCTCGAGCGCCGAAGAGAAACATGCGCGCGCCAGACAGGATATTGATCCGCCGGCTTTTCGACAGCAACTCGCGGAATTTGGGCTTGGCGGTCGCTTTGCCCAGATCCTTTTTCAGCAGAAACAAGCTCGCCAGCCATACTGCGGCCAGCACCAGTGCCATCACCAGCACCGCGCCGGCAAATCCAAGGAGCGCCAGCAGACCTCCGCCAAGAAAGAAGCCCACGCCCTTGAGCGCGTTTTTCGACCCGGTCAGCAGCGCCACCCAGCGATACAAAGCGCCCTGCTGGCTGTCCGGCACCAACAGCTTGATCGAGCTTTTGGCGCTCATCTTGTTCAGGTCCTTGGCCACCCCGGACATCGCCTGCGCCGCCATTACCCACAACACTGTCAGCCATTCGGCGGGCACGGTGAGCATCAACAGCGCAATCACCTGCAAGGCCAGACCGATATTCATGGTCCGGTTCAGGCCTATGCGCGCGCCCAGATAGCCGCCGACCAGATTGGTAATCACGCCAAATATTTCGTAGAACAGAAAAAGCGCGGCAATCTGCAGCGGTGTATAACCCAGACTGTAGAAATGCAGCACTACCAGCATGCGCAGCGCGCCGTCGGTCAGGGTGAAAGCCCAGTAGTTGCCGGTGACCACCAGATACTGACGGACATCCGGCGAGAGACGCGCGAGCATGCCCATCATCAGTTCGCCTGACCGACCAGCCGAGCCAGCTCGACGGTACGGTTGGCGTAACCCCACTCATTGTCGTACCAGGCATAGATCTTCACCTGAGTCCCGTTGACCACCATGGTCGACAGGGCATCAATGATCGAAGAACGGGGATCGGTACGGTAATCAATCGACACCAGCGGCCGTTCCTCATAGCCCAGAATATCCTTCAGCTCGCCCTCGGCGGCAGCCTTGAACCAGGCATTCAGCTCCTCGACACTGGTAGCCTTCTCGACCTCGAATACGCAGTCGGTCAGCGACGCATTGGCCAGCGGCACACGCACCGCATGGCCATTCAGCTTGCCGCGCAGCTCGGGAAAGATCTCGGCAATTGCGGTTGCCGATCCCGTGGTGGTAGGGATCAGGCTCATGCCACAGGCACGCGCCCGGCGCAGATCCTTGTGCGGCTGGTCGAGAATACTTTGGGTATTGGTCAGGTCGTGGATGGTGGTAATAGAGCCGTGCTTGATGCCGAGCTTTTCGTGCACGATCTTGACCACTGGGGCCAGGCAGTTGGTGGTGCAGGACGCAGCAGTAACGATCTGGTGCCGCGCCGGATCGAAAAGGTGCTGGTTGACACCCATCACCACATTAAGGGCTTCCGGCTCCTTGACGGGAGCGCTGACCACTACGCGCTTAACGCCCTGATCCAGATAAGCCTGCAACGCCTTGACGGTCTTGTTCACGCCGCTGGCCTCGATCACCAGATCGCAGCCCGACCAGTCAGTGTCGGCAATGGCCTTGTTCTGCGTCAGCCGGATGCGCTTGCCGGCAATGACCAGTGCATCGGCTTCATGCGCGGCTTTCTGCTGCCAGCGCCCGTGTACCGAATCAAAATTCAGCAGATGCGCGTGGGTCGCAGCATCACCCGCCGGGTCATTGATCTGCACGAACTCCAGCTCCGGCCAGTCCCAGGCAGCGCGCACCAACAACTTGCCGATGCGGCCAAAACCGTTGATTCCTACCTTGATAGTCATATCAATCTCCCGAACAAGTGAATAGCTGACCCGCAATGCGGGTTCGCTGAAATGAGTATGGCCGCGCTCAGATACTGCGCTGGTTAACCCGCGCAGATAACGCTTGAGCCGACTCGCGGCGCTCCGAGTAGCGGTCGACCAGGTAATCGGACTGCTCACGCAATAACAGCGTGAACTTCATCAGCTCTTCCATCACATCCACCACCCGGTCGTAATAAGCTGAGGGCTTCATGCGGCCACCCTCAAACTCCAGAAACGCTTTGGGTACGGAAGACTGGTTGGGGATGCAGACCATGCGCATCCAGCGCCCCAGTACGCGCAGTTGATTGACCACATTGAACGATTGCGAACCACCGCATACCTGCATCACCGCCAGCGTCTTGCCCTGGGTAGGGCGCACAGCGCCCAGCGCCAACGGCACCCAGTCGATCTGGGACTTGAATACACCGGTCATCGCCCCGTGGCGCTCTGGCGAGCACCAGACCTGGCCCTCGGACCACTGCATCCACTCGCGCAGTTGCTGCACCTTGGGAT
This sequence comes from Halopseudomonas laoshanensis, assembly GCF_008365385.1. Lineage (GTDB taxonomy): Bacteria > Pseudomonadota > Gammaproteobacteria > Pseudomonadales > Pseudomonadaceae > Halopseudomonas > Halopseudomonas laoshanensis. Next base: position 743,861 of record NZ_QOVF01000002.1, read on the forward strand.
GAGTGTCCGGCGCGTCATCGGGCATCGGCAAACCCGACGGATCGAAAATACGCGTTTCCGCGCCCAGGTGTTGCAGCAGCCGCGCGGCCTCCTCCGTCAGCAGACGACTGAAGGAAGTAGGTCGATTGGAACCGTACAGCAGCAAAATACGCGGCGGATGTTGCAGTTTAAGCGTTCGCCCGAGCTGATCAGTATCAGGCGCTGGCAATTGATCAGCTTCAAGGGCAGGAAGGTCATCGTTCATGTTTGGCTCCTGGGTGATCAGCAACAGGCTGACTGACGTAGCGGGCGATCGCCCATGGCCCCGAGTTGATTAAGGTTGGTGTCTAACCAATCGGCGTTGGCCTGCAAGGTGCTTTGCAGTACCTGCGTAACCCACTCGGGTAAATCCGCCGCCAGACTGTAATACACCCATTGGCCCTGCCGACGATCCTGCAACAGACCGCATTGGCGCAGTTCGGCCAGATGGCGGGAGATTTTCGGTTGGCTGACGTCCAGGGCACAGGTCAGCTCGCACACACAGAGCTCGCCTTCGCGGGCGATCAGCAGCATCGAGCGCAGGCGCGTTTCGTCAGCCAGGCACTTGAAGACTTTGAGGGGTAACAACTGCATCCACCGGCACTCCGTGTTCATTTGCACAAACCATATATGAAATTTCGTATATATGGAATAGTGAATATAAGCGGTGGGTATGGGAGGCGTGGTTTTAATTGAAGCGTGGGTTAATTTGAGTTCGCTTGGATTCCCGCCTTCGCGGGAATGACGAGGGGGCGGGAATGACGATTGGGGATGGGAACGACGAGCGGGAGTGGGCACGACGAGCGGGGGTGGGAAGGCGAGCAAGGGGTGCTGATGCCAGTCAGGTGCAGACGAAAACCAAGGAAGAACGTTGAGCCGCCGCGCGGGTAGAGGCGGCAGGCCCAGGGTTATAACGTTAGATCAGCAGCAGCGTCGCCAGGCCAAGGAAGGCAAAGAAGCCAACAACGTCGGTCACGGTCGTCAGGATCACCCCGCCAGCCAGTGCCGGGTCGATGCCAAACCTGCGCAGGATCAGCGGTATGGTCAAGCCAGCCAATGCGGCGCACAAGAGATTAAGCAGGATCGCCGCAGCAATGATACCGCCGATCTTCCAACTGCCGAACCAGATCACCGCCAGAGCCGCGACCACCACAGACCAGAGTAGGCCGTTGAGCAGGCCGATACCCATTTCCTTGACCAGCAGCGCCTTGGCGTTACCGCCTTCGACCTGGCCCAGCGCCAGACCGCGAATCACCAGGGTCAGGGTCTGGCTACCGGCGATGCCGCCCATGCTGGCCACGATGGGCATCAGTACCGCCAGCGCCACGATCTGCTCCAGGGTGCCCTGAAACTGGCCGATAACCCAGGCGGCGAGAAAGGCAGTGATCAGGTTGATGCCAAGCCACACCGAACGGCGCCGGGTACTGGTGAGAATCGGCGCAAACATGTCGGCCTCGTCATCCAGACCGGCCATATTCATGATCGCCCGGTCGGAATCCTCACGGATAATGTCCATCACGTCATCCACGGTAATACGCCCGAGCAACTCGCCCTGCTCGTTGGTCACCGCGGCGGACAACATGTCCAGATCCTCGAAGCGCCGAGCCACTTCCTGGCTGCTGAGTTCCACGTCCAGCGGTTTGAAATCCGCGTCCATGACCTCGCTGACCTTGGCATCCGGCGAGCTGGTCACCAACCGGCTCAAACGCAACACGCCCTGGTAGCGATTCTTGCGATCCACCACCATGACCTTGTCGGTGTGGTCCGGCAGATCTTCCAGCAGACGCAAATAACGCAGAATCGAGCCGACCTTGACCTCTGCCCGCACCGATATATGGTCGGTGTTCATCAGACCGCCGGCACTGTCCTCCGGGTAGGAAAGCATCGCCACCAGTTGCTGGCGCTTGATTTCGTCCATCGACAGCAACAGTTGCCGGCCCGAGCCCTTGGGCAGTGCCTGAATCAGGTCAACCAGGTCATCCAGATCGAGCTTGCGCGCGGCGGCAACCAGCTCGTCTTCATCCATCTCCAAAGCAAGATTGGCCCGCACCTCGTCGTGCAGGTGCACCAGCACTTTGCCGGCGCGTTCGTTATCCAGCGTTTCCCACACCGCGCTGCGCTCATCCGGCGGCAAGGCCTCAAGCAAGCCCGCGGCCTTGGCCGGATGCATATGCCGGAAGACCTTCCCAATACGCTTGAACTTGCCCGCTTCCAACGCCTCACGCACGCTACTGATCTGTGTGTATAGGTGCTCTTCACCCGCATCCAGCGCCTCTTCCAGGCCGGGTTCGTCGTGATCGCGGTGCAGTGTGGCGGCCAGCTGGGGAGTGAGGTGGCGCAGCACAGCCGCTTCCTGATCGTCGCCGACCTGCTGCCAGACCGCCTGACGCTGCTCGCTGTCCAGCGCTTCGAGCAGGCTGGCAAGTTTTCCCGGGTGCATCGCGCGCAGCAGTTTGCGCAAGCGCTTGTGCTTGCCTTTGCTAAGCGCATCAATTACCGCATCCTGTGCGGTATGAATGGCGGTATGAGAGCCGCCTACCCGGTCTTCACTGCTCAAAAACGATACTCCTGTAATGCTGAAGGCAAACTGGCGGGACAGTGTTCAGACGCCGAAGAAGAGTAATAAATCACCCTATGTTACAAGCGGGTACACATTGTGCAGGTGGTTTTAATGTAACCGCAGCGCTATGCCAGTGCCAAGATCACCGGCCGCGTAACAGCAGGGTTTGAAATGAGTCAGGCCGCCGAATGGCGGCCTGACGGGGAGCGTCACTCTTCGTAGGCTTCAATCGGCGGACAGGCGCAAAACAGATTGCGGTCGCCGTAGACGTTGTCGATGCGGTTCACACTCGGCCAGAACTTGTTGGCCGCGACCCAGGGCTGCGGGAATACCGCTTCCTGACGCGAATAGCTGCGCTCCCATTCCCCAGTAATGTCAGCCAAGGTATGCGGGGCGTTGCGCAGCGGATTATCCTCGGCACTCCACTCGCCTTTCTCCACGCGGCTGATTTCACTGCGAATGGTGAGCATCGCATCGACGAAACGATCCAGCTCAGCCTTTGATTCGCTCTCGGTTGGCTCGATCATCAGCGTACCGGACACCGGGAAGGACATGGTCGGCGCATGGAAGCCGAAGTCCATCAAGCGCTTGGCCACGTCTTCCTCACTGATCCCGGAAGCCGCTTTCAGCGGACGGATATCGATGATGCATTCGTGCGCCACCCGGCCATTACGGCCGCTATACAGCACCGGATAGGCCTCGCCCAGCCGCTTGGCCAGGTAGTTGGCATTGAGGATCGCGACCTCGGTCGCCTGGCGCAGCCCCTGCGCGCCCATCAGCGCGATATAGGTCCAGCTGATCGGCAGAATGCTCGCACTGCCCCAGGGCGCCGCGCTGACCGCACCGTTTTCTTCATTCGGGCCGTCCAATGGCACTACCGGGTGATTGGCGACAAAAGGCGCCAGGTGCGCTTTGACGCCAATCGGGCCCATGCCTGGGCCACCACCGCCGTGCGGAATACAGAAGGTCTTGTGCAGGTTCATGTGCGACACGTCAGCGCCGATATCCGCCGGACGGGTCAACGCTACCTGGGCATTCAGGTTGGCGCCATCCATATACACCTGGCCGCCGTGCTGGTGAATGATGTCGCAGATCTCACGAATGCCTTCTTCATATACGCCGTGAGTGGACGGGTAGGTAATCATCAGGCACGACAGGTTACCCGCGTTGTCTTCCGCTTTCTGCCGTAGATCGGCGATATCCACGTTACCCTGTTCATCACAGCTGACCAGAACCACGCGCATGCTCGCCATCATGGCCGATGCCGGGTTGGTGCCGTGAGCCGAGGTCGGGATCAGACACACATTACGGTGATCGTCGCCATTGGCCTCGTGGAATTTGCGGATCGCCAGCAGGCCGGCGTACTCGCCCTGCGCACCCGAGTTGGGCTGCATGCAGATGGCATCAAAGCCGGTGATCTCGCGCAGCATGGTTTCCAGCTCGTCGATCATGATCTTGTAACCCTGGGCCTGCGCCAGCGGCGCAAAGGGATGCAACTGACCGAATTCGGGCCAGGTGATCGGAATCATCTCGGTAGTGGCGTTGAGTTTCATTGTGCAGGAACCCAGCGGAATCATCGCGTGGTTAAGCGCCAGATCCTTGTTTTCCAGTGACTTGATATAACGCAGCATCTCGGTTTCGGAGTGATAGCTGTTGAACACCGGGTGCGTCATGAACGCCGACTGACGACGCAGCGCGTCGGGAATGCCCAGGCCGGAAGCGCCGACCTGATCATCCAGCGCGGCCAGATCCTGGCTTTGCTGATCACCGGTAAAACACGCCAACAGCGCTTCTACGGTGCTACGGGTGCTGGTCTCGTCAAGGCTGACGCCCAGATGATCGGCGTCGATCAGGCGCAGGTTGATGCGCGCATCGCGAGCGCGTTCAACAATCTCTGATGCATTGCCCGGGACCTTGAAGGTCAGGGTGTCGAAGAAATACTGATTCTGCCGGGTGATACCGCGATTTTCGAGTGCGGTAGCCAGTATTCCGGTCAGACGCTGAATGCGCTGGGCAATGGTCTTCAAGCCTTCCGGCCCGTGGTACACCGCATAGAAACTGGCGATATTCGCCAGCAGCACCTGTGCGGTACAGATGTTGGAGTTAGCCTTCTCGCGGCGAATATGCTGCTCGCGCGTCTGCAACGCCATGCGCAACGCACGATTACCGCGGGTATCGATCGACACACCGATAATGCGACCCGGCATTGCGCGCTTGTAGGCATCACGAGTGGCAAAGAAAGCCGCATGCGGCCCGCCGTAGCCCATGGGTACACCAAAGCGCTGCGCCGAACCAAAGACCACATCCGCGCCCAACTCGCCGGGCGGCGTCAGCAGCACCAGGCTAAGCAGGTCAGCCGCGACACAAGCCAGGCCGTTTTGCGCATGTACGGTATCAATCAGCGGTTTAAGGTCACGAATCTCGCCCCAGGTATTCGGATACTGAAACAGCGCGCCGAATACTTCGTGCTGACCCAGGTCGGCGACATCATCGACAACGACATCAAAGCCGAAGGCTTCGGCCCGGGTCTTGACCACGGAAATGGTCTGCGGATGGCAATCCTGATCGATAAAGAACAGGTTGCTCTTGCTCTTGGCTACACGCTTGGCCAGTGCCATGGCTTCGGCGGCGGCGGTGGCTTCGTCCAGCAGGGAGGCGCTGGCCAGCTCCATGCCCGTCAAATCAATGGTCACCTGCTGAAAATTCAGCAGCGACTCCAGACGGCCCTGGGCAATCTCCGGCTGATATGGCGTATAGGCGGTATACCAACCGGGGTTTTCCAGCACGTTACGCAGGATGACCGTCGGCGTCAGAGTGCCGTGGTAACCCATGCCGATGCAGGAGGTATAAATTTCGTTCTTGCTCGCCACGCCCTTGAGGTACCCCAGCACTTCCGCTTCGCTGCGAGGTGCCTGCATGTTCAACAGGTCCTTGCGCAGGATACTTTGCGGCACGGTCTGGTTGATCAACGCATCCAGCGATTCGACACCGAGGGTATCAAGCATGGCCTGCTGCTCAGCGGCATCCGGGCCGATGTGGCGGCGCAGGAAGGCATCGGTCTGTTCCAGATCGGTAAGGCTTGGGGTACGGCTCATGGGGGCACCTGTTGAATAAAGACTTTGTTTATCGTGTCTGCCGAGGTTGCGTGTCTGCGTGGTACTGCGATGTCAGACTCGCCGTGAATACATCCCTGTAGGCTCATCGATGGCATCCATGCCATCGACGGTCTGCCATCGCAGCACCACGCGACCAGCTCGTCGCAGCTTGCAGAGGAGTCGCTCAAACACTGATTACACACCTAGACCCACAAGCGACGTTGAGTTCGGCCTGTTTCGGACCGTCGGTGCCCTGGACGGGCACCGCCGAGCCCACATGGATGTGCTTGTAGCGTGTCCGGAACAGGCCGAACTCAACGGCGCCAGCGCCACACCCTAATCAATCAGTGTTTGCACACCTATCGCTCGTCAATCACGGCAATCAGATGGACGCACCATAGGCATCAGCATCCATCAGCTTGTCCAGCTCGCTGGTGTCAGACGGCTTGATCTTGAAGAACCAGGCGCCCTCATAGGGCTCGCTGTTAACCAGCTCCGGGCCGTCGGCCAGGGCTTCGTTGACCGCAACCACTTCACCGCTGACTGGGGCATAGATGTCCGAGGCGGCTTTCACCGACTCGACCACAGCGCACTCTTCACCGGCGCTAACGGTACGGCCGACATCGGGCAGCTCAACGAAGACCACATCACCCAGCAAGTCCTGAGCGTGGTCGGTAATACCGATGGTAACGGTGCCATCAGTTTCCTGACGGGTCCATTCGTGGCTGGCGGCGTAACGCAGATCAGCAGGGATATTGCTCATGGGATGATCCTCAACAGAAAAGGGAAAACTTATTCGAATACGGCCTGACCGTGGCGCACAAAACCGGGCTTGATCACCCGCACGTCCATCAGTTTGCCGCGAATCTCGACTTGCGCCTTGTTACCGGTGGCGCGGGGCACTCTGGCCAGGGCGATGGAGCAACCCAGTGTAGGAGAGAAACTGCCGCTGGTAATTTCGCCCTCACCCACGCCCTCGACGATGACCTTCTGATGGCCGCGCAGCACCGCGCGCTCACGCATCACCAGACCTACCAGCTTGGGCTGATCACCCGTTTCACGCTGAGCCTCCAGCGCCTTGCGGCCGATAAAGTCGCGCTCCGCCGGCTCCCAGGCAATGGTCCAGGCCATATTGGCTGCCAATGGCGAAATGGTCTCATCCATATCGGAGCCGTAGAGGTTCATGCCGGCTTCCAGGCGCAAAGTGTCACGCGCACCCAGGCCACAGGGCTTGCAGCCAGCAGCCAGTAGTGCGTTCCAGAATTCGGGGGCCTGATCGGCTGGCAGGATGATTTCCAGACCGTCCTCACCGGTATAACCGGTACGGCCAATAAACCACTCATCCTCGATCAGCCCCTGGAAGGGTTTCAGATCGTTGATCAGCGAGGCGCGACGATCACTGACCACGCTGGCGGTGACTGCACGCGCACGCGGGCCCTGAATGGCCAGCATAGCCAGATCGGAACGCTCGGTAAGCTTGACCGCAAAGCCATCAGCCTGACTGTTCATCCAGGCCAGGTCTTTCTCGCGAGTGGCCGCGTTGACCACCACGCGATAGCCATTGTCGGCCAGGTACACAATCAGATCGTCAATAACGCCGCCCTGCTCGTTGAGCATGCCGCTGTATAGCGCCTTGCCAGCCGTGGTCAGCCGGGCCACGTCATTAGCCAGCAGGTACTGTAGAAAGTCCTTGGCTTCGCTGCCGGTCACATCTACTACGGTCATGTGCGAGACGTCGAACATACCTACATCACGGCGTACCTGATGATGCTCTTCCATTTGCGAGCCGTAGTGCAGGGGCATATCCCAGCCGCCGAAATCGACCATTTTGGCGCCGGATGCAAGATGTTGATCATATAGCGGAGTGCGCGAACCCATGCGGCCGTCCTTCAATGCTGAGGGAGTGTATTAGGATGTGAATTGTAGCCATAAACGCAGCGCTTTTGCAGCTTTTGACCCAGATTCAACGCCGCGCTGATCGACGGATCAACACAATCACCGGAATCAAGCCTACCAGCACCAATGTCAGCGCCGGCAAGGAGGCTCTGGCCCAGTCGCCTTCAGCCGTCAGACCATGGATACGAACTGCCAGGGTGTCCCAACCAAAGGGGCGCATCAGCAGTGTAGCCGGCATTTCCTTGAGAACATCGACGAACACCAGCAGCGATGCACTAAGAATACCTGGCAGCAGCAACGGCAGATATATCCGGATGAACACACGCCAGCCCGACTGCCCAAGGCTTTGCGCCGCTTCCGGCAGCGACGGGCGGATGCGCGCCAGTGAGGTGTCCAACGGACCGAAGGCCACCGCCATAAAACGGATAAGGTAGGCCAAGAGCAGGGCAAACAGGCTGCCCAGCAACAGCGGCGCCGGTTGCTCTTCACCCAACCAGCCGCGAAGGGGAATCAGCAAGTGATTGTCGGCGATGCTGAACGCAAACATGATCGCCACCGCCAACACCGACCCCGGCAACGCATAACCCAGGTTGGCAACGGCCACGGCGCTGCGCACCCTGCGTACGGGTTGAAAGCGTCGAGCCAGGACCAGCAGAATGCCCAGCGTTACCGTCATCAACGCGGCCATGGCGCCCAACAGCAGAGTGTTCTGGATCAAGGACCAGTAGCGCTCATCCAGATCGTTCAAACCGCTGCGCAGCAGCCAATAGGTCAGTTGAATAACAGGGATAATAAAAGCGATCGACAGTATCAGCAGACAAAAGCCCGTTGCTAGCGCCGCCTTGATGCCGCGCAGACGGTAGATGGCGCCCTGGCGCGGCCGATCAATGCCGGGAAAGCGCTTGCTGCCTTGTGCGCGGCGTTCAGCGAACAACGCCATGAACACGAACAGCAGCAGGACGCTGGCCAGTTGAGTGGCTGTTTGCAGGCTGAAGAATCCGTACCAGGTCTTGTAGATAGCCGTGGTGAAGGTGTCGTAGTTAAAGGCTGATACCGCGCCGAAGTCCGCCAGCGTTTCCATCACCGCAAGAGCGGTACCAGCGCCAATCGCCGGTCGAGCCATAGGCAGCGCAACTCGCCAGAAGCCCTGCCAGGGTGTTTGGCCGAGGATGCGTGAGGCTTCCATCAAACCCTTGCCCTGCGCCATAAAGGCGCTGCGCGCCAGCAGATAGACGTAAGGGTAAAACACCAGTACCAGAACGGTAATCACGCCACCGGTGGAACGTATTGAAAACATGCGGAAATCGCTGCCTAACCATCCCCGCAGAAAGGTCTGCACAGGGCCAGCAAAGTCCAGCACACCGATCATCACAAAGGCCAGCACGTAGGCAGGGATGGCAAAGGGCAGCATCAGCGCCCAATCCAGCCAGCGCCGCCCGGGGAATTCGCACAGGCTGATTAGCCAGGCCAGGCTGACACCCAGGATCAACACACCGATGATCACGCCGACGACCAGGGTCAGCGTATTACCGATCAGACGAAATAACTGGGTTTGCAGCAGGTGAGACCATATTTCACCATCCACTGCCTGCCAACTGAACAGCAGCACCAGCAAAGGCATGATGACCAACGCAGCAGAAAGATAAGCAACCCAGCGCCAGCGGGGCATAGTGGATATCAGGCGTCTGGGCACAACCGCTCCTGTTGGTTTGAAAGTCGATAATCGGAAACGGACACGCCCGGTTCAGGACCGGGCGCGCAGTATATCGAGAAAAACCAGTTGTGACTCATGGCCGGCGAAAGTCGGCCGGCCATGAGTTCCGAGCGAATCAGTCCCAGCGCTCGCGATCCATCAGCATAACCGCTTCGGGCTGACGGCGGCCGGCCACTTCAACGTTGATGGTGTCCTTCTTGAAGTCGCCCCAGGCCGCCACTTCATCAGAGGGTTTGACCGACTCATTAGCCGGGAACTCCTGGTTCACGTCGGCGAAGATGCGCTGCGCTTCCGGGGTGGTCATCCACTCCAGGAACTTGATCGCCTCTTCCGGCTGCTTGGTGTGCTTGGTCACGCCGGCACCCGAGATATTCACGTGTACGCCGCGGTCATCCTGGTTCGGCCAGAACAACGCCACTTTCACGTCCGGATTGTCTTTGTGCAGACGGCCGAAATAGTAAGTATTAACAATACCCACATCACACTGACCGGCATCGATCGCTTCCATCAAGGACGTGTCGTTGGAGAATACCGGGGTCTCGAGGTTGCCTACCCAACCCTTGACCACCTCTGTCGTGCGCTCTTCGCCCAGAGTTTCGATCATGGTGGCGACCAGTGACTGGTTATAGACTTTCTTCGAGGTACGCAGGCACAAGCGGCCTTTCCAATCGTCATCCGCCAGGGCTTCATAGGTGCTCAAGTCGGCAGGATCAACCCGTTCGGTAGAGTAGACGATGGTGCGGGCGCGCAATGACAGACCGGTCCACTGACCACTTTCTGCCCGGTACTGGCTAGGGATATTGCCCTCGATGACATCCGACTTGACCGCGCGGAACAGCCCCATTTGCTCGGCTTGCCACAAGTTACCCGCATCCACGGTGATGAACATATCAGCGGGAGTATTGACTCCTTCAGCGCGCAGACGGGCCATCAAAGGCGCTTCGCTGTCAGTTATGTAGTTGATCTTGACGCCAGTCTGCTCGGTGTAGAGCTCGAATACCGGCTTGATCAGATGTTCCTGGCGGGATGAGTACACCACCAGTTCCTTGGCCTGGGCGACGCCAGTGAAAGCAGTCAGCGCCAGACTTACGGCAGCAACAGAACGGATAAAGGACATGGACACGCCTCAGATTATGAAAATCGAGACAAGATGGTAATGATTCAGATTTAGTTTATCAACCGTTACTCTGTGTGGGCATCTTCCTCCGCGTGCCGAGCCAACGGGGGCAAGCGGCCGGTCAATCCCATCGCGCGCCGAATAATCATGGATTTCAGCGTGCCCTGCTGATTCAGCCATTGCATACCCGCGTTGCGAAGCCAGCGCAAAGACAGCGCATTGGCATCAAACAGCCGCTCAAAGCCTTCCATTGCTGCCATCACGCCCAGGTTGGCGCCCATGCGCCGGCGCTCGTAGCGCTGCAATACCGCCAGATCGGAAAGCCTTTCGCCGCGCCCCAGCGCTGCCTTCAATACATCGGTCAATTCAGCCGCATCGAGCAACCCCAGATTGACACCCTGCCCTGCCAGCGGGTGGATGCTGTGTGCCGCATCGCCGACCAACACCAGACCGTCCATCACGTAGTCTTTTGCGTGGCGCTGGCGCAGCGCAATGCAGTGCCTGGGATCCACCGCCAACACCTGGCCCATCCTCTGCTCAATGGCTTCGGCAATTTCAGCGGCAAAGGCGTCATCGGTCAGCGCCATCACCCGCTGAGCCTGATCCGGCACCAGCGACCAGACAATTGAACAGTAATGCCGACCCTCCACGTCCGGGAGTGGCAGAAAAGCCAGCGGCCCACTGGGCAGAAAACGCTGCCAGGCAGTGTCCTGATGCGGCTGGCTGACCTGCACCGTGGTCACGACCGCGCTATGCAGATAATCCCACTCCCGCATGGCGAAACCCGCCAGTTCACGCAGCTTCGATTTGCCCCCATCTGCGGCAACGATCAGTGGCGCATACAAACGTTCGCCGCCCACCAGACCCAGTCTCCAGCCATCCTCTTCGCGGACCAGAGCCTCGACTTGCCGGCCGCCCAACAGGGTGACCCGGGAAGCGCGCAATGTATCCAGCAAGGCCTGTTGAATGCGATGATTCTCGACGATATGCCCCAGGCGTGGCTCGTCCAGACTGTGGGCGTCAAAGTGAATTTCCCCAGTACCCTCCGCATCCCACACGTGCATATGGCGATACGCACAGCGCGCCTCGGCAGGGATGAGGGGCCACACGCCTAACTGAGTAAAAATACGCTCGGAGGCGGCGCTGAGCGCGCTGACTCGCGGATCGTAGCCAGAGGCTGTTGGCTGGCCGCTCAATGGCTGGTCGAGCGCCACCGCGTCCAGCACCGCAATACGCAACGACGTCTCGGCGAGGGCTGCGGCCAGTGTCGCGCCGACCATACCCGCGCCGACGATTATCAGATCATATTGCTGGGCCAAGACCTTCTCCTCAAGATGCCTAATCAGGCTTTCAAGCCCATAGCCCGCCGGGCAAAAAGGCGCCGCGCCGGTGGGAGCATATCCAGACCCAACAAGCCGAGATTGCGCCCCATGGTCAGTAATGGCTGCGAATTACTGAACAGCCGGGTCAGATAATCACTGAAAGCGACCGTCTGACGCTGGTCTTGCTGCTGGCGCTGCAGATACTGCTGCAACGTCGCCAACTCACCAGGCAAACGCTGCTGGCGGCCTGCGGCGATCAAGGTATCAGCCAGTGCCAGGGTATCGCGCAACGACAGGTTAAAACCCTGTCCGGCAATCGGGTGCAGGCTGTGCGCCGCGTTACCCAGCACCACCAGATGCGGACGTACCTGCTCCTGCGCTTCTATCAGTTGCAATGGGTAGCATGCGCGACTACCGACCTGGGTCAGCGCCCCCATACGGTAGCCAAAGGCTTCCTGCAGGCGCGCCAAAAAGGCTTGATCAGGAAGAGACGCGACGCCTGCAGCCTCTTCCTGCGGCAAAGTCCAAACCAATGCACAGCGTTTGCCCGACAGCGGCAGCAGGGCTAGCGGGCCCGACTGGGTGAAGCGTTCATAAGCGACCGAATCGTGCCCCTCGGAAGAACTGACATTGGCAATAATGGCCATCTGACCGTAGGGTTTAACCTCGCGATGCACGCCAAGCTGTTCGAGCAAGCCGGAACGCCCGCCGTCAGCCAGGACCAGCAAGTCGGTACCCAGCTGCTGCGTAACGCCGTTATGCTCGACATCGAGCGTGTAACCACCCACCTGCGGCTGCACCCGGGAGACCCGCGCCGGCGCCAGCCACTCCACTACGTCATGATCCAGCGCACCGAGCAACACCTTGCCCAGCAACGCGTTTTCCACCACATAACCCAGCGCGGGCACGCCTTCCTGTTGTGCCTCCAGCCGGGTGACGCCAGGGTGACCACGATCGGACACGTGAATCCGCCGAATCGGCTCGGCCCCCTTGGCCAGCTCGGCCCACACGCCAAGGCGCTCCAGCAGCAGACGACTGCCATGGGATAGTGCCGTGGCGCGCGCATCGTAGCTGGTCTGCTGACCCTCGCCAGGCGGATGCGCTTCCACCAATCTGATTCGCCAGCCCGCCTGTTTGGCGAAAGCTTGCAAGGCGAGCGCCAGGCAAGCGCCGACCATGCCGCCGCCGACAATACTCAGCTGGCTGCTCACGCAGGCACTCCGGCATCCTGACGGGCTTCAGCCATCAGCGCTTCAATTTCATCCGGATCCTTGGGAACGCTGCCGCTGAGAATCTCGCAGCCGGACTTGGTCACAACCACATCGTCTTCGATACGCACACCAATGCCGCGCCATTTTCGCGGCACGCTGTCGTCGTCCGGAGCAATATAGATACCCGGTTCCACAGTCATGACCATACCCGCCTCCAACTCGCGCCATTCGCCGCCGACCCGGTAATCACCGACATCATGTACATCCATGCCCAACCAGTGACCAGCGCGGTGCATGTAGAAACGCTTGTAGGTTTCGTTGGCAATCAGCTCTTCCAGATCGCCCTTGAGCAGGCCCAACTCCAGCAAGCCTGCAGTAATGACCCGCACAGTAGCTTCATGCGATTCATTCCAGTGGCGACCGGGAGCGATCACTTCGAATGCTGCGTGCTGGGCAGCCAGTACTATGTCGTAGATCGCCCGCTGCTCAGTGCTAAATCGACCGTTGGCGGGAAAGGTGCGGGTAATGTCGCTGGCGTAGCAATCCAGTTCACAGCCGGCGTCGATCAGGATCAGGTCACCGTCGCGGATCTGGCTGGTATTCTCGGTGTAATGCAGGATGCAGCCATTACGCCCGGCAGCCACAATCGAGGAATAGGCCGGCGAGCGGCTGCCATGGCGCATAAAAGTGTGCTGCAATTCGGCTTCCAGCTGATACTCGTAGGCGCCGGGCCGGCACACTTGCATCGCGCGGATATGCGCCTGCGCCGAGATCTCTGCGGCAGCCTGCATTACCTTGATTTCCGCCGCACTCTTGTACAGCCGCATGTCATGCAGCAGGTGATCCAGTGCGACAAATTCGTTGGGCGGTGTCGCGCCGAGGCGAGCCTTGCTGCGGATCACATTGATCCAGTTGGTCAGCCGCCGATCAAAATCCTGGTTGGCACCCATCGCGTAGTAGACCCGCTCGCGGCCCTCGATCAGGCCCGGCAGAATATCGTCGACATCGCTGATCGGGAACGCATCGTCTGCGCCGTACTCACTGACCGCGCCCTCCTGTCCCGCCCGGTAGCCATCCCAGAGCTCGCGCTCCTTGTCTTTTTCGCGACAGAACAGTACATATTCGCCATGTTCACGGCCGGGAATCAGCACCGCCACCGCTTCGGGTTCGGGAAAGCCGGTCAGGTACTGAAAATCGCTATCCTGGCGATACTGGTGCTCCACATCACGATTGCGCACATAGACTTGCGCAGCCGGCAACACGGCAATGCTGTTGGGCTCCATTTGCGCCATCAGCGCCTTGCGACGGCGCGCGTACTCTTGCCTGGATATATGCATGCTTACCTCGTGACGGGCTTTTTATTAGCCGGAGTGTTCGGTACTTAACGTTCAGCGATAAATCAATGCAGCGCCGCTGGCGGCTTGGCCTGCTTGTCCGCCTCGGGCTGGCATTCACTGAAGATCATCAGCACTGCCATGCGCACGTATTCCATGACCTCCATGAAATCGACCTCATTGGCCTCTGACTCTTCCAGATCCGTTTGCACCTGAGCGATCGCGGCAAAATCATGCAGCGCGCTATCGGCCTCCTCGCTCAGCTCGCCCTCACGCTCGACCAATCCGAAACCGCCAAGAAAGCCTTCGCACCATTGGCCCAACGCCTGAGTGCGGTGATCTACCGTGGCGCTGTCGTCCGGCAACAGCAAGGTTACATCGAAGCCGCCGCCGGACAACTCTGCCAGGCTGGCGTCATACAGCTGAATCAGTTGCACCTTGCCAGCTTCGGGCACAGTGCCGCGGGCGTCCAGCAACTCACTGGCGACATTCAACCAGGTCCCATGGTCGTAACGTGCACCAGCGGACAACCGCCCAACCAGGTGCCCGTGCATCTCGGCAGGGAAACCCGCCGCACCCAGATCGTTGAACAGTTGCGTGTAGCGGTCGAAGTCAAAAACGGCAGGCATCAAAGCCATAATATCGGGGCCTCTCGGGGGGCATAAGCAGGGTAAGCAGATAACTTTGCAGGAAATGTTTCCATTGTTGTGTAATCTACTGCGCAACAGCATCAGGGTCCAGTCTACCAGCCAGCACCAGGCTGGCACACACGCCAAGCAGGAACCGTTGTTTGACCGCCTTGAACAGCCCCACTATAGTTGGCCAAAACCGGGATGACAGAATGGCGCAAATGGAAGAACCCGATATCAATACGCTGACCCTCAAAGTGGGCCAGTTGATCGAGCTGTGCGATAGACTCCAGGCACAGAACCAGCATCTGCATGTCCAGGAAAAAGCTTGGCGTGAAGAACGATTGCAGTTAATTGAAAAGAACGATTTGGCCCGTCAGAAGGTCGAAGCCATGATATCGCGTCTCAAATCCCTGGAGCATGATTCATGAGCACCGCCCTGACTGTCACTTTGCACATCCTTGACAAGGAATATCGCGTCAGCTGCCCGCCGGAAGAGCGCAGCAATCTGGAACAGGCTGCGCGCCATCTGGATACCACCATGCGCGACATCCGCAACAGCGGGAAAGTGATTGGTATCGAGCGCATCGCAGTCATGGCCGCACTGAATATCAGCCACGACATGCTTACCGGTACGCGCCAGCAGGACAGCACGCTGGACAGCCAGCAAAAGCACATCAATGACCTGGTTAGCCGCCTTGATCAGGCCCTGGCACGCCATCAGCCCTGAGCAGTCAGACCCAATCGGCCATGAAAGTGCGGGGAGAAACCTGTATAGTGGCTTCTGTCCCTGGGGTGTTTGCCAGTCGGTGATGTCCCTGAGCCGATACTCCTGTAGAAGGAGGCCACGCGTTGCTGCCAGTGTGCATGTCCGCATGACGGAAAGCCTGAGGCAGTGCCGTGTCCCCCACCTTGAACTTTCGGGTTCAAGGGCTAACCCGACAGCGGCATTTCCGGGGACTCTACCTTGAATACAGCATCAAGAAGCGCGCTGCGTAGCCAGTTGCGCGCCGCCCGTCGGGCGCTCCCCCCCAGCCAACAACGTCACGCCAGCCGCCAGCTGTTTCGTCGCCTGGCCCAGCATCCGCTGTTCCGACGTAGCCAACACATTGCTTTTTACCTGGCCAATGACGGCGAAATCGATCCCACGCCATTGTTCAAGCACGCCCGCCAGCTGGGCAAGATCTGCTATGTGCCGGTGCTGCGACGCTGGCCGTCCACGAAAATGGCTTTTCAACGCCTCACTCCTGACCAACGCTGGCACAAGAATCGCTTTGGTATCAGGGAGCCGGTGGCCAATGCGCGGCTGCAAGCCCCCGCATGGCGGCTGGATTTGGTGATGATGCCGTTGGTAGGATTCGACCCTCAGGGTAACCGCTTGGGCATGGGCGGTGGCTTCTATGACCGCGCACTGGCTTACCGCCAGCGCCGCCGCACCTGGGTCGGCCCACGCCTGCTGGGCCTGGCCCACGATTGCCAGAAAGTTGCGGTTCTGCCGGTGGCTTCCTGGGACATCCCGCTGGACGCCATTATGACCGACCAGGAGTTCATCTCGTTGCGCTGAGTCAGGCATCCCTGGTTCAGGGTAAGCGCAGCTGCGCCGGCTCTGATTGCTCAAGATAACCATGGGTGTAGCCGGTAGCGACCACACCGACGCAAAACACCATTATCAATACCCACAACAGATCAGGTTTGCGACGCACCTCAACCTCCTTGGCAGGCATACTGCGAACGAATTAATTGGTCTGGTTGTTGAACCTTTGCCCCTGATGTCTGCCAGATTCTATGCACCGGCATCTATCAACCAGCGATTTTGACTCAGCAATGCAGGTCACTGCATGGACATGTTTTCTAGACCAGCGGTTCGCATCTGTCAAATCGAGCCAGAACCCGCGCAAACTGACCTAAATCCTCTGGAGCGCCCTATCTTGCTGGCTTAAGAGCAGGCGATATGCTATCAGTGATGCTTGATTTTCAGGATTAAACCATGCTCGCCCAGCGCGCTTCCCGCCATCCCCAAGTTACGCATGCGATCATCTCGCTGCTGTTCGTAACCTTGATCGCCGGCATTCTGAGCGGATGGCAGGCCATGCTGAATGCGGAGCAGGAGCAATCCAAGGCTCGTCTGCAGCTTGAAACCGACGCGATAGCCGAACAGCTGCAAATCCGCTTCGAAATGCAGGCACAGGCACTGCAAAGGCTTGGCGACCGCTGGCCACTGCATCACGACAATCGGCATTTCTGGGAGCAAGATGTCCGTGCCCTGCTGACAGGATTCAATAACTTCCAGGCAATCGAATGGCTGGACAGTCAATATCGGCTACAGTGGATTGAACCGCTGGCCGGCAATGAAGAAGCGGTGGACTTCGTGTATACCCCCGCTCATTCAAACTACTCGGTACTCAAGCAGGCACAAAACACCCAAACTCCGCTGCTGAGCAATAGCTTCACGTTGCTTCAGGGTGGCCACGGGCTAGCCTATTTCGTACCGCTATATCGCACAACCAATGAGCCAGCCAGCTTCGATGGCTTTCTCATTGGCGTTTTCCGCGTCGAAGTCCTGCTTGCCGACCTGCTGCGCGAAGAGCGCAACTACCAGTTGAGTATAGATTTTCGCGACGAGGAGCAACTGCTGTTCAGTCACCGAACAGAAGATACTCTGCAAAAAAGCTGGAGTGTCAGTAGCCCGGTATTACTGGGCCGCAACTCCGGCTTTCACATCACCGCGATGCCCACTGCCAGCCTGATGGCCAGTAGCACCACCCACTTGCCGCTGCTGATTCTGATCAGCGGGCTGCTGGCCTGCGTCTCGCTGTGCTATGCGCTATGGCTGGCGCTGCTGAGCGCGCAGCGACTCCAGGCCCTGAGTGCCAGCAATCACCAACTGCAACAGGAAATCGTGCGCAGGCAAAGTGTCGAGGAGAGCCTGCACCAGAACCAGGCCCAATATAAGCTGCTGCTGGACATGACCAACTACAGTCATGATGCGCTGTTCATCATTGGCATGAATCCGCAGGAACTGGTCTATCTCAACCGTACCTGCTGGATAAGTCTGGGCTACACCGAAGAAGAGCTGCGCCAGATCATCGCCATTGCCCCCGCGGATATCATGCCGGACGCCCTGCGCTGGTCTCTGGAACTGCGCGAGCTGGCAGAGCGCGGCGGAAACTCGATTTATCAGCAACACGTGACCACCCGGCAAGGCAAAACCATCCCTCTGGAAATCAGTGTTCAGCACCTGAATCGCTATGGACGCGCCTATCTGATCTGTGTGGGCCGCAATAATAGTGAGCAGCTGGAAGTTGCTGCGCGCCTGCAGCAGCTGTCGCAGCAGGATGGGCTGACCGGACTGTACAACCGCCGCTACTTTGACGAAGCACTCGATAGGGAGTGGCGCAGAGCCCGCAGGCAATCCGGCCCCCTAGGGCTACTGATGCTGGATGTTGACCACTTCAAGGCGTTCAACGACAGCCTGGGTCATCAAGCGGGCGATGATGCACTCAAGCAACTGGCGAAGGCCATGAGCGAAAACCTGCTACGTGAAGGCGAAGCGGTTTGCCGTTACGGTGGGGAGGAATTTGCTGTGATTCTGCCGGGCGCCGATATCAGCCAATGCGCTGAGGTCGCACGCCACCTGCATGCAGCGGTCAAGGAACTGCAGATCGCCCATCCTTCCAGTCGGCAGAGCTGGCTGACCGTGAGCATCGGCGCCGCCAGCCTGCCAGCGGTTGAAGGGGAACACCCGGAAAGCCTGATAAGCCTGGCTGACAAGGCGCTGTATCAAGCCAAGGCGGCTGGCCGTAATCAGACCTTCCTGTACGGGGCGGACGATCCGGGCTGATCAGCCAAGATACAGCTGATAAGCCGGATTATGGGTCTCGTCCCAGTATTGATAGCCTATTTCATCCAGCGCCAGCGGCACCTTGTCGCGCTCCGCCAGCGGCACCTGCAGACCCACTACTACTCGGCCGTAAGCCGCGCCATGGTTGCGGTAATGGAACATGGAAATATTCCAGCGCCCACCCAGCTTGTTAAGGAAGTTGAACAAGGCGCCAGGCCGCTCCGGGAACTCGAAGCGATAAACCATCTCGTCGCTGATCTGATCGCAATGCCCGCCAACCATATGCCGAATGTGCAGCTTGGCCAGCTCGTTATCGGTCAGGTCCATCACCGGGAAGCCCTGCTCACCCAGCATTGCCACCAGCTCGCTACGCGGATCCTGCTCGGGATGCGTTTGCACACCGACAAAAATGTGCGCCTCACTGGCGTCATGATATCGGTAGTTGAATTCGGTAATCGCCCTCTTGCCGATAGCCTGGCAGAAGGCTTTGAAACTGCCGGGGCGCTCCGGAATGGTCACCGCCAGCAAAGCTTCACGCTGTTCGCCGATTTCCGCACGCTCGGCCACGTGGCGCAAACGATCAAAGTTCACATTGGCGCCGGAGTCAATTGCGATAAACACCTTGCCGCTGCAGCCTTCGCGCTCCACATACTTCTTGATGCCCGCCACGCCCAGGCAACCTGCTGGTTCGCAGATCGAGCGCGTATCGTCGTAGATGTCCTTGATCGCCGCGCACATTTCATCAGTCGAGACGGTGATGACCTCATCCACGTAATGCCGGCATACCTCGAAAGTATGCTCACCAATCTGCGCCACGGCCACGCCATCGGCAAACAGCCCGACCTGGCTAAGCACCACCCGGCTACCGGCATCCATGGCTGCTTTCAAGCAGGCCGACTCGGTCGGCTCGACCCCAATCACTTTGATGTCTGGGCGCAGATATTTTACGTAGGCTGCGATCCCCGCAATCAAGCCGCCGCCACCGACCGGTACGAAGATCGCGTCCAGCCGGCCCTGGTGCTGACGCAGGATTTCCATCGCAATGGTGCCCTGGCCAGCAATGGTGTCCGGGTCATCATAGGGATGGATATAGACCAGCCCCTTTTCCTTGATCAGTTTCTGCGAGTAAGCCAGTGCCTCATCAAAAGCATCCCCATGCAGGACGACCTTGGCGCCCCGGGCGCGCACCGCGCGCACCTTGATTTCCGGCGTGGTGCGCGGCATCACGATGGTCGCCTTCACGCCCATGTGCCGCGCCGCGTAAGCCAAGCCCTGGGCATGATTCCCGGCTGAGGCGGTGACCACACCACAGGCCCTCTGCTCGTCACTGAGCAGCGCCAACTTGTTATAGGCCCCGCGAATCTTGAAGGAAAAAACCGGCTGCAGATCTTCACGTTTGAGCAACACGGTATTGTCCAGACGTTCAGACAAAAAGGGTGCGGCATGAATAGGCGTTTCCACGGCGACGTCATAAACGCGGGAACTGAGGATCTTCTTGACGTAGGTTTCCAGCATGAGGGCTTCTATTTGTTTGGGATAAAACCGCCAGTCTAGCGAATCAGCCGTCTGCCGACTACACGTGCAGCGGCTGCGGCGCGTATAATCTGTGACTTCACGTGGCACTAACACAATGGCATTAAAGGTACCGGTCCATGACTCAAGATGAACTCAAACAGGCCGTCGGCCAGGCTGCGGTAGACATATTGCTGCCCACACTGGAAGACAAGAGCATCATCGGTGTCGGCACTGGCTCGACCGCCAACTGTTTTATCGACGCACTGGCACGCCACAAGGGCTTTTTCGATGGCGCCGTGGCCAGCTCGCAGGCCACCGCCGATCGGCTGAAGGGCCATGGCATACCGGTTTACGACCTGAACAGCGTGCACCAGCTCGATTACTACGTCGATGGCGCCGATGAAGCGAACAAACATCTGGAGCTGATCAAAGGTGGTGGCGCAGCCTTGACGCGGGAAAAGATCGTCGCCGCCGTGGCCAATACTTTTATCTGCATCGCCGATGAAAGCAAGCTGGTGAGCACTCTCGGGGAGTTTCCGCTGCCGGTCGAGGTGATCCCCATGGCCCGCAGCCACGTGGCGCGCGAGATCGTCAAGTTAGGCGGTGATCCGGTGTATCGCGAGGGCTGTGTGACGGATAACGGTAACGTGATTCTCGATGTGCACAATATGCAGATCCACGACCCGCGCAAACTCGAAGAGCAGCTCAACGCCATCGTCGGTGTGGTCTGCAATGGCCTGTTCGCCGCCCGGCCTGCGGACATACTGCTATTGGGTACCGCCAGTGGCGTGCAGACGTTGAAACGCGAGCGCTAAGCTAGCTCCAACCTGCCGGGTCAGGCATCACTCGGCAGGCACAAAGCGATAGAACAGATTAGGCTCACTCACCACATAAACCCGCCCGGCATCATCCACCGCCAGGCCTTCAGCTTGTGGCACAGTTTGCTTCAGACCGCTCATGCCACGCCAGAGCCCGAGCAGGCTCACAGGCTCGCCACTGGCATCGTATTCAACCACCATGTGCGACTCATCACTGAGCAACAACATATGCCCGGTCGGGCTGTGCATCGTCAGTGACGACAGATCATTCATAAACAGCGCGGGCGAGTCGGCCATGCCGGTTTCGCGAATGGCAATATTCATCCGCTGCCCCGCCAGGGCGTCGACAAAACCTTCCACCGTCAGCAAGCGCAGCGGATCGCGCTCCTTGACCACCAGCAGGCGGCGACCTTCGTCATCCCATGACAAGCCCTCAAAACCCTTGTTGCCGCCCGAGTCCAGGCCAATGGTCAAGCTCGGAGCGTCGCTCAAGTCGAGTGTCTGCTGATCGTCCGCAAGCCGCGTCAGGATGAGTCGCTGAGTGCGCTCCTCAGCGACCACATACAGATCCCCGGCGACATGGGTAAAACCCTCCATGTCGCTGACCCCTTCGACCAGGATCTGCCGGATCAGCTCACCCTCCAGGGACAGCTCTATCAGCAGCGGGCGGCCATTGAGCACAGCGAACAGCGTATTGCTTTCCGGGTTATAGGTCAGCGCAGAGAGATCATCATCGATGCCGTCGACCGCCAGCCCGTCAATATCCGCGCGGTAGCGACCAAGATTGAACGCTTGCTCAGGCATGACCTGACGGTTGAGTTTCCAGTTCTGCCAGAACAGCACATCCAAGTGGAGCGCATGCAGCGTCATCACCCCGGCCAGCAGCGCAGCGAGACAAACGAACAGAAGCTTGGTTTTCATGGCGCAGACTCCAAAACAGGCCAATTAAACAGCGGGGTAATGCCAAACCTGGAAGGGTTTAATGCGTTACGCTGGTCGCAACCTGTAACTGCCCAGCGAGATCCAGCTCCAACCGATCACCTGCGTTAAGTACGCCCACACCCGCAGGTGTACCGGTGATCACCACATCTCCGGGCAGCAAGGTGAATACCGTTGCAATCTGCTGCAGCAAGGAAATGATCGGCGTAATCATGTCGGCGCTGGAGCCCTGCTGGCGTATTTCACCATTGATCTTCAATTCCAGCGTCAAGGCATCCAGTGCGGGGGTCTTGTCCGGCGTGATAAATGCCGACAGCGGGCAAGCGCCGTCGAAGGCCTTGGCGCGCTCCCATGGATGCGCCTTGGCTTTGAGTTGATCCTGGAGCTCGCGCAGCGTCAGGTCCAGCGCCAGTCCGATGCCGGCTATCGCCGCCTGCGCCTGCTCGGCATCCACCTTGCCAGTTAACGGCTGGCCGATCAGCAGCGCGATTTCCGTTTCGTAATGCACCGGTCCGCGTGTGGCCGACAGCACCAGCGGCTCACTCAAGGGCACCACTGAAGTGGAGGGTTTGAGGAACAGCAGCGGCTCAGCAGGCACCGGGTTATTCAGTTCACGGGCGTGTTCCGCGTAATTGCGGCCTACGCAAACGACCTTACCCATTGGCAAATCTGCAAGCGAACCGTCTGAGAACTGGTGCTGGTAAGACATTCTCTGCTCCATTAGTGAGTACTCTCCAACGCGAATATCTTGCCGGGGTTCATCACGCCGTTAGGGTCGAAAACCGCCTTGATCGATTTCATCACGGCAATCTCCGCCGCACTGCGGCTGTAGGTCAGGTAATCGCGCTTGGTCATACCTACACCGTGCTCGGCGGAAATCGAGCCGTTGTATTTCTGTACGATTTCAAACACCCACTTGTTCACCGTGGCGCATTTGGCAAAGAACTCGTCCTTGGCCATGGTCTCGGGCTTGAGGATATTCAGGTGCAGGTTGCCGTCGCCGATATGCCCGAACCAGACGATTTCAAAATCCGGGTAATGCTCGCCGACAATCGCATCAATATCGTGCAGGAAGGCCGGGACCTTGCCGACGGTGACAGAGATATCGTTCTTGTAGGGCGTCCAGTGCGAGATGGTTTCGGAGATGAACTCGCGCAGTTTCCACAGGTTCTGCAGCTGCTGATCGCTCTGACTCATGACGCCGTCGACCACCCAGCCCTGTTCGACACAATGCTCGAAGGTTGCCAGCGCCTCGTTGGCAATATCCTCGTTCAACGCCTCAAACTCCAGCAGCGCATAGAACGGGCAACTGGTCTCGAACGGCGCCGGTACGTCGCCCCGATCCATGACTTTGGCCATGGCCTTGTCCGAGAAGAATTCGAAGGCAGTCAGATCCAGCTTGCCCTGGAAGGCGTGCAACACCGGCATGATCGAATCAAAATCCGGGGTGCCGAGAACCATGGCCGTCAGATTCTTCGGCGCCCGCTCCAGGCGCATGGTCGCTTCGACGACAAAGCCCAGCGTGCCCTCGGCGCCAATGAACAACTGCCGCAAGTCATAACCTGTGGCGTTCTTGATCAGGTCCTTGTTCAGTTCCAGCAGTTCACCGGTGCCGGTGACCACCTTCATACCGGCAACCCAGTTGCGCGTCATGCCGTAACGGATGACCTTGATGCCGCCCGCGTTGGTGCCAATATTGCCGCCGATATTGCTTGAGCCAGCCGAGGCAAAGTCCACCGGGTAATACAGCCCCTGTTCCTCAGCAAACTGCTGCAGTTGCGCGGTAATCACGCCCGGCTGGCAAACCACGGTACGGTCGAACTCGTTGAACTCGACAATCTTGTTCATATAGTCGAAGGACACGACGATCTCGCCATTGGCCGCCACCGCGGCGGCGGACAGCCCGGTGCGACCACCGGACGGCACCAGCGCCAGCTTCTGCTCGTTGGCAAAGCGGACTATCGCCTGCACCTGCTCGACATTTTTCGGAAACACGATAGCCAGCGGCGCTGGCTCGAAATGCTTGGTCCAGTCCTTGCCCCAGGTATTCAGTGACTCCGGGTCGGTACGTACCTTATCCGGCTCGACCAGGGTCTTGAGGGTTTCAATCACGGCATCTGGGGTCATGGGCGGCTCTCAAACAGGATTCATGCTGTACCTGAAGACTTTTCATGCAGGGACAGGCATCAAAAAGGGAGATTATGCTAGCATACGCGGCTTCCGAAACAGGACTCTTGCTGCGACAAATAAAGTCACAGATTCCTGCCGGCTCATCCTAATCAGCATTGCGGATACCAGACACCATGATTAAAACCTCGCTGGACAAAAGCAAGATCAAGTTTCTGCTCCTCGAGGGCGTACACCAGACCGCCGTCGATACCCTGAAGGCAGCCGGTTACACCAATATCGAGTATCACACTGGCTCGCTGCCGGAAGAACAGCTGAAAGAAGCCATTGCCGACGCGCATTTCATCGGCATTCGCTCGCGCACCCAGCTGACTGCCGAGATTTTCAGCCACGCGCAGAAGCTGGTCGCAGTAGGTTGCTTCTGCATCGGTACCAACCAGGTCGATCTGGACGCTGCCATGCAGATGGGTATCGCGGTATTCAACGCACCCTATTCCAACACCCGCTCGGTAGCGGAGCTGGTACTGGCAGAATCGATTCTGCTGTTGCGCGGCATTCCCGAGAAAAACGCCTCCTGCCACCGTGGCGGCTGGATCAAGAGCGCGGATAACTCCTACGAAATCCGCGGCAAGAAGCTCGGCATCGTAGGTTACGGCTCGATCGGTACGCAATTGTCCGTGCTGGCCGAAGGCCTGGGCATGCAGGTACTGTTTTATGACGTAGTCACCAAGTTGCCGCTGGGTAACGCGGTACAGGTCGGCTCGCTGACCGAACTGCTCGGCATGGCCGACATTGTCACCCTGCACGTACCCGAGACCGCCGCGACCAAATGGATGATGGGCGAGAAGGAAATCCGCGCCATGAAGCCCGGCGGCATCCTGATCAACGCCGCCCGCGGCACCGTGGTGGATATCGATGCGCTGGCGGGCGCGCTGCGTGACAAACACCTGAATGGCGCCGCGATTGACGTATTCCCGGTCGAGCCACGCTCCAACAAGGAAGAGTTCGTCAGCCCGCTGCGCGAGTTCGACAACTGCATCCTGACTCCGCACGTAGGTGGCTCGACCCTGGAAGCGCAAGCCAACATCGGTCTGGAAGTGGCAGAGAAGCTGGTGCGCTACAGCGATAACGGCACATCGATCACCTCAGTCAACTTCCCGGAAGTGGCTCTGCCGTCGCACCCAGGCAAGCACCGCCTGCTGCACATCCACCAGAACATTCCCGGCGTGCTCAGCGAGATCAACCATCTGTTCGCCGAGAACGAGATGAATATCTGCAGCCAGTTTCTGCAAACCAATGACAAGGTCGGTTATGTGGTCATGGATGTGGATGCCGAGGATTCCGACATGGCGCTGGAGAAGCTGCAGCACGTGAAGGGCACTATTCGTTGCCGCGTACTGTTCTAAGTCGCACACCAGCCACAGGCCGGCCAACCTAGCGCAGTAGCGGGTTGTCCGGCCGACGGCGAAACCAGCCGACCAGGCTGGCGCGCTCCTTGTTCGCGGCCAGCACCTCATGCAGGATACGGTCACTCATGAACACCGCAAGACTGCCACCCAAGGGTGCCACGTCATGCGCTCCTTCCGGCAAATGCAGCCGCAGCTCCCCACCATCGCCTGGCTCCCATTGCTGATTCAGATAAGCCACCACTGACACAGTGCGCAATGGATTGCCTTTGAAGCGATCCAGATGCTTGCGATAACCCGCGCCCGGCGGATACAGAGCGTAATGGGTTTCAAAGCTGTCCAGCCCGAGAAACAGACTGCGGTTTAACCACACGCGCAAGGCTTCCATCGTTTCCAGAAACAGACTATTTGCTGCGCTGGACGGGCACTGATCAAGCCAACGGGTATAATCACCGCGCACCGAGGGCAGCAACAGCTCCTCGCCGAGGGGGCCTACCGCCGCGGGCGTCAGCACATCGTTGTGCCAGAGCATGCGGCATTGGGCAGCGAGATCACTGACCAGCTCAACCGGCAAAGCCTGTTCCTGCACCGACCAGCCTTGCGCCGCCAGATCATCAGACACGCGCACAAAGCAGGCGTTTTGCGGCTCAGGGAACTCGGACATGGCAAATGACTCAAAAGGAGGGCTGGAGATCAACCCGGACACCACTGACACAGCCCGTTGAAACAGTCACGAACCTGCGCGCATTGTATCCACTGCACGCAACCCGGCAAGCCCCCTTTTAGCTCTTAATGCGAGACTCTATGCGCCTGAAACCCCTGCACCTGTTAATCATGGCATTACTCGCCGCGCTGGCGCTGACCACCATGAGCGTACGCGCCAACACCGACCAGCTGTACCAGCTGTCTGGTATGGCCACCCATCAGACCCACTTTCAGCATGCGTTGACCGCAGCCCAGCAGCGTTATGCCCAGCAACTGCCACGCAATGTTTACGAAAGCCTGGTACGTCAGAGCAATCAGCGCTTCGCCCCCCAGTCAATGACCGACCGCGCACAGGCGCGTCTGGCGTTGTCACTGGATGAAGCCAGTCACCGCCAGGCAGTGAATTTCTACCAAAGTGAACTGGGTCGGCGGATCGTCGCTATTGAAACCCAGGCGACGTCTGCCGCCTCGGTAGCCACCATGCAACGCGGCATACCGCAAATGGACGTCAGCACCGAACGCCTGAACACCCTCCGTCAACTCAGCGTCAGCCTGCCGGCTCTGGAGCTCGGGGTAGAAGTATCGATGTCACTGGCCAACCTCGCTACCCAGAGCGCCAATGATTTGCTTGGCGGGCTGTTTGAGGTGCCAGGCAATATGGTCGACAATCGTCGCGACACCTTGCGCGGACAGATGCAGCCTGATCTGCCCAACACCCTGGCTTACGTGTATCGCGACCTGACGGATGCGCAGCTGCAACAATACCTGGAGTGGGTTCAGTCCGACGCCGGGAAAAATACCAGCCGGGCGATGGAGCTGGCAGCGAAGGACGCGTTGAATCCCTGAGGGTTGGGTGATTCGGAGGCTCAGGCCTCCACTTCATCCAGCTGCTCGCCCAGCCAGGCGAGATATTCACGGCGAATGGATTCGCCCTCGTTGGCCAGGTGATGCCGGGCCTTGGGCAGAAAGAAGACTTCCGGGCTGCTGAACTTGTCTTCCAGCACCCGCAGGTTGTGTTGCCAATCCACGGTCTTGTCCATTCGCCCCTGAATGATCAGCGGTGAGTGCGTACTGCTCTGCGCCGACTCGATCCGCGGGATCCACTTTTCCAAGGCTTGAACCCAGGCCACGGGCAGCACCTGTGGCTGCAAGGGATCACGCTCGCGAATGAAATCCAGAAAGGCCTGATCGTTGGAGTTGTCGGTAAACTTGCGCCCCAGCTGCTGCACGAAGCCACCGAGCAGACGCAGGCTCATCTGCGACATGCCCCATTGCCGCGGACGTACCAAGGGAGCCATCAGCACAGTACGGCCCAGCTCGCTAGGCAGCGGCCCATGCAATAGCTTGTCAATCAGAATGGCGCCGCCGGTGCTTTGCCCGAGCAGGTGCCAGGGCGCAGGCAGTTCCCACTGCGCGGCATGATCCAGCACCGCATCCAGCACCTTCTGATAACGCAGAAAGCAATCAATGCTGGCACGCTCACCACTGGACAACCCGTGACCGGGCAGATCGAAGGCGAGCACCGCAAGCCCGCGCTGCAACGCCCAGCTGATCAAGTGCTTGTACAAACCCATATGGTCGTAATAACCATGCAGGATGATCAAGGTGCCATGGGCTTGGGCCGGGCGCCATACCTGCACGGCCACGGCAAATTCATCCACCTGAATACGCCCCAGGTGCTGAGGTGAGTGGTCGCTGAAGTCAATGCCGTAGTACCCGGCGTAGCGCCGCGCCGGATCATCCAGCGGACGGCCCGGCTCCAGTAACGGCAGCCGCTCGACGAGCAAATCCAAAAAAGCCTGATCCATTCACATACCCATTGGGCGAAAGAGCGGTGACCCGGATTTGCCGAGCCGACTACGCAGCGCGACAGAATTCCACGCCTCGAACATGATTTGCAACCCATCATCGTGTAACATGCTGCCTCTCCAAATTCCACGTCCTGCGCGATCGCGCAGGTTGTCTGCAGAGTGAGGGTATTCCATGACTGAACGCGTCCAAGTCGGCAGCCTGCAAGTTGCCAAGGTTCTCCACGATTTTATCAACCAACAAGCCATCCCCGGCTCTGGCGTCGATGCCGCCGCCTTCTGGGCCGGCTTTGAAACGCTGATTAATGACCTGGCACCTAAAAACAAGGCCCTTCTCGCCAAGCGCGACGCGTTGCAAGCAAAAATCGATGCCTGGCATCAGGGCCGCAACGGTCAGCCGCACAATGCCGCTGAGTACAAGGCCTTTCTGCTTGAAATCGGTTACCTGCTGCCCGAACCCGATGACTTCCAAGCGACTACCGCCAACGTCGACGAAGAGATCGCACGCATGGCCGGCCCGCAGTTGGTGGTACCGGTCATGAATGCACGCTTTGCGCTGAATGCTGCCAACGCTCGCTGGGGTTCGCTGTATGACGCCCTGTATGGCACCGACGCGATTTCCGAAGCCGATGGCGCCAGCAAAGGCCCTGGCTATAATGAAATTCGCGGCAACAAGGTGATTGCCTTTGCCCGCGCCTTCCTCGATGAGGCAGCACCGCTGGCCAAAGGTTCCCACGTCGACTCCAGCGCCTATGTGATCAAGAACGGCCAACTGGCCGTGACCCTGCAGGACGGTAGCGAAACCGGCCTGAAGGACAGCGCGCAGTTTATCGGCTTTATCGGCCAGGCTGAGCAGCCTCAGGGCGTGCTGCTCAAGCACAATGGCCTGCATTTCGAAATCCAGATCGACCCCACCAGCAATGTCGGGCAGACCGATGCTGCCGGCGTCAAGGACGTGCTCATGGAGTCCGCCCTGACCACCATCATGGATTGCGAAGACTCCATCGCTGCAGTCGATGCCGACGACAAGACCGTGGTCTACAGCAACTGGCTGGGCCTGATGAAGGGCGACCTGGCGGAAAGCGTCGCCAAAGGCGGCAGCAGCTTTACGCGGACCATGAACCCGGATCGCGAGTACACCCAGGCAGACGGCTCCACGCTGACACTGCATGGCCGCTCGCTGCTGTTCATCCGTAACGTTGGTCACCTGATGACCAACAATGCGATCCTCGACAAGGATGGCAACGAAGTGCCGGAAGGCATTATGGACGGTGCGTTCACCAGCCTGATCGCGCTGCACAACCTGAATGGCAACACCAGCCGCAAGAACACCCGCACCGGTTCGGTCTATATCGTCAAGCCGAAGATGCACGGCCCGGAAGAAGTGGCTTTTACCACCGAGCTGTTCGGCCGTATCGAAGACATCCTCGGCATGCAGCGCAACACGCTGAAAGTCGGCATCATGGATGAAGAGCGTCGCACCACCATCAACCTCAAAGCCTGCATCAAAGCAGCCAGCGAGCGCGTGGCCTTCATCAACACCGGCTTCCTCGACCGTACTGGTGACGAGATTCATACCTCCATGGAAGCCGGTCCCTTCATCCGCAAGGGTGATATCAAGGGCGCCGTGTGGATTAGTGCTTACGAGAACAACAACGTCGATATCGGCCTGGCAACCGGCCTCAAGGGCCGTGCACAAATCGGTAAAGGCATGTGGGCCATGCCCGACCTGATGGCGGCGATGCTCGAGCAGAAAATCGGCCACCCGATGGCTGGCGCCAATACTGCTTGGGTGCCCTCGCCCACTGCCGCGACCTTGCATGCACTGCACTACCACAAGGTCAATGTCGCCGAGCGCCAGGCCGAACTGGCCAAGCGCACCCCGGCATCAGTCGATGACATCCTGACCATCCCGCTGGCGCCCAACACCGACTGGTCCGCCGCCGAGATTCAGCAGGAGCTGGACAACAATGCCCAAGGCATCCTCGGTTACGTAGTACGCTGGATCGACCAGGGTGTGGGTTGCTCGAAAGTACCGGATATCAATGATGTCGGCCTGATGGAAGACCGCGCCACCCTGCGTATTTCCAGCCAGCATATCGCCAACTGGTTGCGTCATGGCGTGTGCAGCAAGGAGCAGGTGATGGAAACCCTGCAGCGCATGGCCGCGGTGGTGGATCGTCAGAACGCCAACGATCCGGCTTACAAGCCGATGGCGCCGGACTTCGACGACAGCATCGCCTTCCAGGCAGCGGTTGAGCTGTGCGTTGAAGGCACCGTGCAGCCGAACGGTTATACCGAGCCGGTTCTGCACCGCCGCCGTCGGGAGTTCAAGGCGCGTTTCGGTCTCTAAGACCTGAGCGGCTGAGACCCTCGATAAAACCCCCGGCCCGTCCGGGGGTTTTTATTTGCGCGCTATTAATCAAAAACCACGACTTGGCGCACACTTCCCGCGCTTGAACAGGCTAACGACAAAAGCGCATCATGCGGGCAATCATATAGTTTTGAGGAAGCACCTATGGGTCTGGCCTGGTATATAGCCGCAGAACAAGAAATAGCCGGTCTGGAAATATTCGTTAACGGCAAATCCATTGCGCACACTGATGAGGAACGCCTCGAACAGCTTTGTCTAAAGCTGGGCGTCAGTCCATTAATGGATTTTTTCAGTGTCGATGCGCAGGAGACAGAAGCGCTTCTGGAAGCTTATCTGGGCGGTGACGAAGAACCGCTCAGCACACCGGAAGAAGAATGGTTTGCGGCGGCCGATGGCCTGATAACCGTGCGCGCGCTGGCTGATTATCTGGGTTCACATCCAGATGTGCTGGAGAAGCAGCAGGACGTCATGGAGGACCTGAGCGAATACCAGCAGATACTTGAAACGCTAAATCAGCATCAAGTCCGCTGGCATCTGGCCATAGATATCTGATGCAGAAGCGGGAACGGATCGGTTCCACTACGCTCGATACCTGTCCGGCTCGGCCTTTTTAGTGCTTCAGGATCACATACAACGCGTGAATGATGCCCGGAATAAAGCCGAACAACGTCAACAAAATATTCAGCCAGAAGTGACCCTTGAAGCCCACCTCCATAAATACGCCGAGCGGAGGTAATAGGATCGCGAAGATAATCTTGATTGGATCAGTCGCTGTAACTGCCATGATGGCTCCTTATAATATGTAGGA
The DNA here is from genome assembly GCF_008365385.1 of Halopseudomonas laoshanensis. Taxonomy (GTDB): domain Bacteria; phylum Pseudomonadota; class Gammaproteobacteria; order Pseudomonadales; family Pseudomonadaceae; genus Halopseudomonas; species Halopseudomonas laoshanensis. Next base: position 775,098 of record NZ_QOVF01000002.1, read on the forward strand.
CGAACACTACCTCAGACACCCGCATTGCCCTAGAAGTTCTGAGCGTCTGTTATTAAGCCAATTGCTCCATGTGCTGAATCATGCGTTTGCGCATCGATTCATCCGGCAATGTGCCCATCGCCGCCCCCATATTGTCGACCATATGCCGGGCCCGACTGGTGGCAGGCGTGGCCGCGGTAACCACCGGATGAGCCACTACAAACTTGAGAAAAAACTGCGCCCATGAGTGCGCATCGAACTCGGCAGCCCACTCAGGTACCTCATGATTGCGCACCTTGTCCCACAGGCGGGTACGCCCAAAAGGCGCATACACCAGTACAGCGATGCCCTTGTCCCGGGCCAACGGCAGGATCCGCTGCTCCATGGTCACATTATCAATCGCATAATCAATACCAATAAAATCCAGCGGCTCGCGCTCCATCACCTGCTCGAGTTCCTGATACTGCCGGGGAAAAGTGGTAGTCACACCGATATAGCGCACGCGTTTTTCGTCACGCAACGCCTTGAGCATGCCCAGTTGCATAGGCACATCACCCAGGTTGTGGACCTGAATCAAATCGATACTTGGCGTGCCGATGCGCTCGAACGAGGTCTCTATCTGGGCGCGCGCCTGTGCTTCATCTGCCGTGCCGCCACCGCGCCCGGCCACATTCAGTTTGGTCGCCCAGAATATTTGGTCGGTGATGCCCTGCTCCTGCACGATAGAAGCCGCAACCGCTTCCGACGCCCCGTAGCTTGGTGCCGTGTCGAAGACCTTGCCGCCCTGGCTGACCAGCGCTTGAAAGACTTCCCGCAACGCTTGCTGATCCTCACTACTGGCGGCACTGGAGAAGGTCGCAGAACTGCCCAGCCCGACTACGGGCAGGCGTTCGCCAGAGGACGGTATCGCTCGGGTAATCAACTCCAGGGGGGCATCTGTAGCCCAGAGCAAGGCCGGCTTCAAAGCCATCGCGGCTCCAGTCGCCAAAGCCAGTTTCAGATAGTCGCGACGCGAAATCATGATGAGTCCTCTTATTCAGAGCGTACGAATATGGCCAGCTTCCTCATTGCCGATACTGTCGGCCCGGGTTTGCGCGGCAATTCGACGCTGAGTACGGCCTAACCACAGCGCCAGCACTGCCCATACCAGAGCCAGCGGCACCGCTACACTGGCCACTGCAGCCAACCCCATGCCCAGGCGCCCGAGCAGCCCCTCGACCTGAGCACCCGCTACATCACCACCACGATAGATGAAGGTATCGATAAAGGCCTTGGCCTTGTACTTATCTTCACGCCGCACCACGGTGAACAGGGTTTCCCGCGCGGGACGCATGATTGCTCGCTGAACCCCGCGAAAACTGGCCTCGAATACGATAAGCGCAGCCAGCGAGCCAACCAGCGCCAATCCGACAAAACCCAGGAGCGCGGTGAGTGGCAACAGTGCCAGCGTAACCGGCACCCCCACCCGCTTCATCAGGTGGCCAGCGACCACAACCTGCATCACCAAGGTCGCAATCTGGGTTATCAGGTCGATCTGTGCAAACAGTGTAGTACGGCTATCAAGCCCAGCGTTCTGATCGGCCACCATCTGTAATTTGGTGAAATAAATAAAGGTCGCCATGACCGCCAGGATCAGTACGTAACCGGTGATACCCAATAGATAGGATGACCTGAATACAGCGTTGAACCCCTCCCACGCACTGCCGCCGATGCGCTCATCTGCTGCGACGGTTGCGGTGACGGTTGCGGCGCTTTGCTCCGGCTGAATGCGCGAGATCCCCCAGGCAGCAGCCAGCGCCAACAGCAAAAAGCCACTGGCAATCAGCAGCAGCGCTGGCGTACCCAACGGGCTGGCCAACATGGACGCCAGCCAGGGGCCGAAAATCGCTCCGCAGGTGCCGCCCACCGCAATCAGACCGAAAAACCGTTTGCCCTGATCCAGCGAAAAACGATCCGCCATTAACGCCCAGAACAGCATGGTTGCAAACAGATTGAACACGCTGAACCATACATAGAAGATCTGACCGGTGACGACGCCAATCACTTGCGGTGAGAGCAGCATGATCAGGTAGAACGTCAGTAGACTGCAGACGAAAAACAGGTAAGTCACACTGATAAACTGCATGCGCCGCAAACGGCTGACCAACAGGCCGAATAACGGATTCAGCGACAATGTAATCAGCGCCGTGCCGATAAACAGCCAGCGCACCGCCTCTATGCCACCTTGCATGCCAAGGGACTCACGGGCGGGGCGAAGCACCATCAGAGCGGTCAGCACACAAAAAAAGAAGCTGGCAGCAAGAAGCACCGGCCAGATTTCTTCCCGGCGTACGTTGAACAAATGTTGAAGTGGTGAACCCATACGCCAGCGCTCTCCTCGTATGCCCTTCCAGCGTAAACGCGGAACCAACTTGCTGCACGCGGGCAATATCCTTGAAAGCGCATTTTCAGACCAGTGGGCTGATCAGGGGTAAGGCTATAGAAGCCCGCGGCCAAGCTGCTCGGCGAGCATGGGGCCTTAGCTCGGCACGCGCTGCCGGCCCCAGACCACCAGCGCGATGCCGCCCAGAGTCATGACAGCGACCAGGACCAGGCGGACCGTAATGCTCTCATTCAGCAGCAAGGCTCCTGCCAGCGCCGCGATGATCGGCACACTCAACTGCACACTGGCGCCCTGAATTGCGGTTAATCCCTTCAGTGCGCTGTACCAGAGGGCGTATCCGACACCAGAGGTCAGCGCGCCCGACAGCAGCGCGTAAATCAGACCAGGCGGATCCACGCTGAGGCTGCCGAAAAAGGGCACCAATAACAGCAACGCAAAGGGCATCGCGCGTAGAAAATTTCCCGCAGTGGCCGCTAACGGGTCGCCTGCGCCGCGCCCGATCAATGAATAAATCCCCCAGGCCAGGCCAGATACCAGCATCAGACTGCCACCTAGCAGAGGTGGCGCATCGGCGCCGGGCAGCAACAAGATCAGCAGGCCGGCCACTGCCAGTATCAATCCGAGCGTTTGCACGGTTCTAAGCCGCTCACCACGCACCAGCCCCCATCCGGTCATCGTTAGCTGCACGGCACCAAACAGCAGCAAGGCACCGACCCCTGCCTGCAGATGAACATAGGCCAATGAAAATGCCGCCGCGTAAACAAAGAGCGCGAGCGCGGAACGCCAATTCCCCGCCATGGGTTCGCTTCTGGTTCGGGCATACAGCAGCACCAGCAGCGTGAGTGCTCCGGAGACGATGCGAATGGCGGTAAAACTGGCAGGGTCTATGTCCGTATCGCGCAGGGCCAGTCGGCACAACAGCGAATTGCCGGCGAACGCCAGCATGGCCAGGCAGGTGAGCAAAACGAAGCGTAGAGGTACGGCGTGAGTCATGGCGACGGTCCGGTCGTCAACAATCGACAACCCTAGACTCTGGACAACAGGCTTTCAATTAGTCTTTAGACGCATCCAGGCTACCAGCCACCGCAATGGCTGGTAGCCCCCAGCTCACAGGCGGAAGTTCAGACCTCCGCCAAACAGACCAACCAAACCAATAATGATCAGATAAATAGCGACGATGTAATTCAGCAACCGCGGCATGATCAAGATCAGGATACCGGCAATCAGAGATATCAGAGGCGTCAAAGCGATGTTCATTGCATATTCCTTGCGAAGTGATTGCGAATTGTTGTGGCGTTTTGCTGTCTATCCTCTGTGAGGATTCATCTTGGACCGACCGCCACGGCAGCAAGTTCATAACGGTCAATCGGAGGATTTCATGGCTACAGGCTGGGCGCAAGATGGCGCCGTACAGGATCAAATTGATGATACCGTCGATGAGGCGGTACAGCGCGCGCGCAGCCAGTTGCCCAAAGGCGAAAGTCTGCACCACTGCGAAGAATGCGGCGCGGCCATACCGGAGGCAAGGCGTAAGGCCCTGCCCGGCGTGCGGTTGTGCGTCAATTGCCAGGCCGCAGAGGATCATGCCCAGGCCCAGCACGGCGGCTATAACCGTCGCGGCAGCAAGGATAGCCAGCTGCGCTGATTCGGTTCAGCGATACGCCATTCACTTTTCAAGGGATATCAGAACTGCATGACACAACCTAGCAATGTCAGCGAAGACAACATTGAAGAAGAACAAGCGCGTGAACCCATGCCGGAATTGACCGGTAACGAACCTTTTTTCATGGTCATGAATACTGGATCCGGCAGTCAGAAGGCGCAGGACATCCAGGACACCATTGCCCGCGTCATGCAGGAATCCAACCGTCGATATGAGCTGATGGCAGTTGATGATGGAGCAGAGCTCATACCCACCGCTAAAAAAGCAGTGGCATTGGCCAGGGAGCAGGGCGGGATTGTGGTCGCCGTAGGCGGCGACGGCACCCTTAACGCTGTCAGTCAGGTGGTACTGGGCTCAGGTGTGCCCTTCGGAATTCTGCCCCAGGGCACATTCAATTATTTTGGCCGCGCCTATGGCATTTCTCAAGAAACCGAGATCGCCGCTCGCTGTCTCGTTGATGCCCGGATCCAGCCGGTCAATGTCGGGTTGTTGAACGATAAGGTGTTTCTGGTTAACGCCAGCCTGGGGTTGTATCCGCAGCTGCTGGAAGACCGCGAGGCTTATAAGCAGCGCTTTGGTCGCAGCAGGCTGGTTGCACTCTGGTCAGCTTTGGCGACTCTCTTCAGAGCGCATCGCCAACTCAAGGTACAGATAGATCATGAAGGCAAGCGCGAGGTCTTACGCACGCCAACCATCGTCGTCGACAACAACGCGCTCCAGCTCAAGCACATGGGGCTGGATCGCAAACCCGAGGTGAAACATAGCAACAGTCATTTGGTCGCAATCACTTCCAAACCACTCAGCACGCTGAACCTGTATGGCATCCTGCTACGCGGTTTGTTGAGTCGCCTGGGAGAGGATGAGCACGTGATCAGCTTCGGTTTCAACACCATGACTGTGCGCCTGGGGGCAGGCCGTAAACGCACCAAGGTGGCCATGGACGGCGAAATTTCCTATATGCGCTCCCCCCTGATATTCAAGGTGGCAGAACATCAACTGCCTCTGCTGGTCGCCCGCGATCCTGAACTGCGGGAGATTGCATGATTCAGCTGCTGCAAATATCCGATACGCATTTTGGCACCGAACGACCAGAGGTTATGGCAGCAATCAGGCAACTGTGCCGAGAGCATGCGCCCGAGCTGGTGATCCTCAGCGGCGATATCACCCAGCGTGCGCGGCGCGTGCAGTTCGCGGCGGCCAAGGATTTCACTGATCAGCTCAATGCACCGCTACTCAGCGTGCCAGGCAACCACGATTTACCGCTATTCAATCTACTGGCGCGCCTGTTCAGCCCTTACCGCAACTATCGCCGGTACTTTGGTGATGAACTTGAACCTGAATTCGAGACCGATCGCATGCTGGTGATCGGAGTAAACAGCACTCGTCTTGGTCGACACAAGAATGGCGAGCTGACTGATGAGCAGATCGAGCGCGTCGCCGGTCGGCTGCGGCAAGCCGGTCCAGACCAGCTGCGGGTGGTGGTTCAACATCACCCAGTTCGCGCGGTGGAAGCCACCGATACCGCCAACCTGATGATAAACCGTGAAAAAGCTGTACCAGCCTGGGTCGACGCTGGCATGGATCTGGTTCTCGGCGGGCACATTCACTTGCCTTATGTGCTGCCTTTATACGGCAAAGAGGGCAAAGAGGGACGCCAAGCCTGGACGGTTCAGGCCGGTACTGCGGTGTCCGAGCGGGTACGCGGCAATATCTCCAACTCGGTGAATCTGATCAGTTACCAACACGTTCACGGCCAGCCCCAGTGCGTAGTGGAACGCTGGGATTACTCGCAGACCTCACAACGCTTTGAATCGGCACGCAGCACTGCCGTAGCCCTCAGCCGCAATCCAGCCTGACAACATAGACAGAGAGGCATCAGCCAGAGCACCCATGTCCGAGTTCATCACCAAAAAGCCCTGCATCGATATTTGCGAATTCAACAAGCACGATATTTGCAAAGCATGCGGGCGCACACATGAGGAAAAGAAGGCCTGGAAACGACTCTCGGACAAGGACAAACACGCGATCTGGACCCGTGTGCTCGCCTCCCACGGTAGCGGCCCCACCAAGCCAGCGAAGGCCTTGAGAGCGCTCTACCGCAAAGCCCAGGAGCGCGCCGGGCGGCACTGATCGGGCATCCGGCGACTGCCCCCCCAGCTGGCTGGCAGCGCCGAAAGGCGGATAGCCACGCCAGCGCACATCGACTATCCTTGGACCATGGCGAGTTGCCTTACCGTCAACAGGGCAAACGCGATGCCAATACGTGATTCAGTTGCTGCAAAGGGTCCTGACTTGTATTCCCCCTCTTCCAAAGTAATGGACCTGTTACTCGACGCTATCTGCGTGGTAGATCCTCAGGGACGCTTCGTCTACATCAGTGGTGCATGCGAGCGCATTTTCGGCTATACCTGCGAAGAATTGGTCGGCACATCAATGATGGATCTGGTGTATCCCGATGATCGTGAAAAGACCTTGGCCACCGCCAGGGAGGTCATGCTCGGCCAGCAGAAAAATCATTTCGAGAATCGCTATGTCCGCAAGGATGGGCAGATTGTGCACATCATGTGGTCGGCCAGCTGGTCTGAAGAGGAGCAGTTACGCGTCGCCGTCGCTCATGATGTGACTGAACAGAAAAAAACCGAAGCGCTACAGGCTGCGGTTTACGCAATTTCCGAGGCGGCCAATAGCGCTGAGGACCTGGCCGCTCTGTTCCTGTTGATTCACCAGATTGTCGCCCGGCTTCTGCCGTTGAATCTGTTCTGTGTCGCCCTGCGCGAAGAAGACACTGGCTCGCTGAACTTCCCTTATTACGCCGATCAGCATAGCTCACCGGACGCCAGAGAATCGGTCGACGCTAGAACGCTTGGTGCAGAAATCATTACCTCAAGCGCCCCCTTGCTCCTCACCGCCGACACTCCAGCAGATGACATAGGCCTGCGCGCGTTGAGCGACACCAGCTCGCTGAACTGGCTCGGGGTACCCCTGATTGCCACCCGCGGCACCTTCGGCGCCTTGCTCCTGCACAGCAGCTCCACTACCCAGCGCTACACCAGCAGGGATCTGGAGCTGTTGCATTATGTCTCTACGCAGATCGCCTCTGCGGTACAACGCATGCAAATGCAGTCGCGGCTGCAATTTCTCTCGCATTATGATCATCTGACCGAACTCCCCAACCGGACCCTGCTCTTCGATCGCATGGAGCAGGCGCTGGCCAGAGCGCGACGGGAAAACGGCAAGGTGTCGCTGTTATATCTGGATCTGGACAAATTCAAACAGGTCAACGACACCTACGGCCATGGCGTTGGCGACCAATTGCTGCGAGCCGTGGCGGATCGCCTGCGCCAGTGTGTCCGTGAAGTCGACACAGTCTCACGGGTGGGCGGGGATGAGTTCGTGATTTTGCTTGAAGACATCAATCAGCCAGAGCACGCGTTACTGGTCGCGGAAAAGGTTCGTGCGCAGTTGAACATGCCCTTTCATCTGGCCGAGCACAGCCTGATGATGATTCCGAGTATCGGCATTGCGCTGTACCCCGAACATGCGGACGAGCAAAACGAACTGCTGAATCTCGCCGACCGAGCGATGTACTACGCCAAGCAAAGTGGCGGCAACCGCTTTGAAATCGCGGTGAAAAAAGATCGCTCGGATAACATGGGCCGCTAGCAAAGAGTATTGTCGCCGGCCCAAGCCTCAAGCGTCGCGACGCAGCGTGTACAGGTACAGCGATTCGACCTTTTCCCGCGCCCAAGGCGTCTTGCGCAAAAATTTCAGGCTGGAAGTGATGCTTGGGTCGGTGGTGAAGCACTTGATATTAATCCGCTGCCCAAGCTCTTCCCAGCCATAGCGTTCAACCAAGGTGCTGACGACTACCTTCAAGGTAACGCCGTGCAGCGGGTCAGCATGATGCTGCTCAGCCACGCGGAGTACCCTGCGCAGCCTCGGCGGATTCATCCTTTTTCACCCGGATGCGACTGCCGCCCACTTCCAGATTATTCAATGCCTTGATCGCCGCCTTGGCGTCATCGTGCTTGGGCATTTCGACAAAAGCGAAGCCCTTGGAACCGCCAGTGACCTTGTCCAGCACCAGCGTGCATTCGGTCACCAGGCCATGCCCTTCAAACAAGGTGCGCAGCTCGGTTTCAGTGGTGGTACGGGCAAGATTGCGAATCAGCAGTTTCATGGGCGGTCCGTGGTAGAATGCGATCCGCACACTATACGCCTATCCGGCCCGGGCTTCACGGGCAAGCGCTGCTGACACAGCATCTCAGCGGCCAGCACCCAGCACACGAGCCCTGCATGCCAGCATCTTTTGTCAGTATTGGCCTGATCGATCCCAAGAGCCCGAGCAATGTCGGCGCGGTAATGCGCGCCGCCGGCTGTTATCAGGTGAATGAGGTGCGCTATACCGGCGGTCGCTATGACCGCGCCGCGCGCTTTCATACCGACACCAAGAACGTCAGCCTGAGCATTCCGCTCACAGGCGTGACTGACCTGCTCAGCGATCTGCCGGATGGCACTAGCGTGGTCTGTGTAGAGCTGGTCGAAGGCGCTACCGCCCTGCCGCTTTTCGTGCACCCCGACAACGCGCTCTATGTGTTCGGCCCCGAGGACGGCAGCCTGGATCAGGCGCTGGTCGACCATGCCGATGCGGTGGTTTACGTGCCAACGGTGGGCTGCATGAACCTCGCGGCAACCGTCAATGTAGTGCTCTACGATCGGCTGGCAAAATCGGCGCGGGCGCAGGGCAGTGATGCGTTGATTCGCAGCAGCCGCGATACCAATAACAGTGTGCGGGTCAAACAACCCGCCCCTCAGTAAACCTCTCTCTGCCTTCAGGAATACACCACCGTGCCACCCGCTTGCGAATACCATGACGTCATCATTCTCGGCGCCGGCGCCTCCGGTCTGTTGTGCGGCTTTACCGCAGCCCAGCGCGGGCGCAGCGTACTGATCCTCGAGCGGGCCAACAAGGTCGGCAAGAAAATCCTCATGTCCGGTGGCGGGCGCTGCAACTTCACCAATCACTTTGTCGAAGCGGACAATTTTCTCTCCGCCAATCCGCATTTCTGCAAGTCGGCGCTCAAGGGCTATACCCAATGGGACTTTATTGCGTTGGTGGAAAAGCACGGGATCGCCTACGAAGAACGCAAGCACAGCCAGTTGTTCTGCAAGGACTCAGCCAAGGATATCGTCGCCATGCTGCTGGATGAGTGCGCCGAGGCCGGCGCCCAGGTCCGCAGCCATTGTGAACTGGATAGCATCAGGGCATTGGACGACAACAGCCGTCGCTACCAGTTGGAGCTGCACCATGATGGTCGACCGCAAACACTGCAATGCCAGTCATTGGTTGTTGCAACCGGCGCGTTGTCAGTGCCGACCCTGGGCGGCAGCGGTGTAGGCTACGAGATTGCCCGCCAGTTCGGGCTGTCAGTGACTGAAAGGCGTGCCGGGCTCGTGCCCTTCATGTTCACCGACAACATCAAGAACCTGTGTGAACGCCTGAGCGGCACAGCGCTGGAAGTCAGTGTCAGTTGTAATGGCACCACCTTCAACGAAGCCATGCTGTTCACCCACCGCGGCCTCAGCGGCCCGGCGATGTTGCAGATATCCAACTACTGGTACCCGGGCAACACCATCAGCATTGATCTGTTGCCAGGGCAGGATGCCGCGCAGTGGTTGCTGCAACACAAGCAGGAGCAGGGTCGCAGCAGGCTGAGAACACTCTTGTCACAGCCCTTGCCTAAAGCCCTGGTCAGCGAGTTACAGACACTCTGGTGGCCCGGCAAAGAAGAAGCCCCTTTGGCCGAATTCAGCGACCGGGACCTGCAACGCATCGGCCAGTTGCTCAACGCCTGGCAACTCAAGCCTTCAGCCACCGAAGGCTATCGCACCGCCGAAGTCACCCTGGGTGGTGTCGACACCGCGGGCATCAGCTCCAAGACCATGGAGGCCAAACAGCAGCCGGGGCTGTATTTTATTGGTGAGGTGCTGGATGTCACCGGGCACCTGGGCGGTTTCAACTTCCAGTGGGCCTGGTCCTCCGGCTACAGCGCCGGGCAGTTCGCCTGATCTTTGCGCCAACCTGGTGCCATGACATCACGCAGCAGAAAAAGCTTATCGCCTAGGCACCTGCCTGCGACCTAGCGCCATAAGCACCAGCAAGGCCAACCCGACATACAGCGCCGCAGACAAGAGCCAGGGGTAGCGGCTGTAAAAACTCCCGCCGGCAGAAACAGAATGGGGTATTGCAGCGAGCAATTCAGCGGGCGTAAAGGCATCTGTCTCAGCAATGATGCGTCCGTTCGGCGCGGCCACTACCGATGGCCCGTTGTTGATCAGGTGAATCATTGGAACGCGATTTTCCACCCCTCGCACGACAGACATGGCGCTGTGCTGGAACGGCTGAGTGGTTTCACCGAACCAGTTATCCTGGGAGACGAACAGCAGCACCTTTCCCGCAGCGTCCTGGCCAATCGAGTTGGCGATAAATGCTGGGAACGCCGTCTCGTAACAGATTTTCGGTACGATGCGCATGCCGTTGACATTGAAAATCTCGTGACGCTGCCCGGGTTCCAGCGGGGTCAAAAACTCACCGAAGAACGTCCTGGTCAACCAGCCGATACCCGGCAGGTGGAAAAAGGTCGGCAGGTATTCGCCGAAGGGCATCAGCCGCATTTTTCGGTAGACCCCACGCTGTTCGCCATCCCCGTCCAGGTAGGCCAAAGCATTGAAATGCAGTTTCTGGCTGCCCTCCCACGCTCGTTCGGCGTCATGCAAAATCAGTGAAACGCCGCTCGCCCGCAGTTTTTCGGCATAGCTCAACCGCACGCTATAGTTATCAAAATAGCCCTTGTACCGGGCTTCAGGCCAGATCACCAACTCGGCGCCCGCCTGCGCTAGCCGCTCAACAGCAGCCATTTCCGGCGGGTACTCGCGGCTAAAGCCCGCTGGCGGTTCAGGTACCGCCAGGGTTACTGCATCATCAGGTTGCACCAGGCCGACACGGCGAACGTCCCAGCCGCCCATAAGATCATCCCAGTGATGCAGGCTGATCAATCCATAAATGAACCATGCTGCCAACACTGCCAAAGCCAGCAACTGCCCAAAGCGCTGGCCTCGCCCCTGGCCAATGATGAATTGAAAGACCAGCACACCCGTCATCAGTATCAACATATCCAGCGCCTGTACACCGAACAGCGAAACGCCCTGCAGTGCCATTAGAAACTGCGCCTGCGGCTCGGCATAGTAGGCGCCAAAAAGCAGTGGGTAGACACTCATCATCACTACCATGCACAGGGGAAAGCTCAACAAGTCCCAGGTCGGCAAGCGTGTCGACAACCAGCGGAAAAGCGCACAGGAAAGGCCTATGGAGAAGCCGGCAAAACACCAGAAAACCGAGCTGAGAAGCGCGGCGATCGGCCAACTGAAATCACGCAGATTGATCAGAAACTGGATAATCCAGTAACTGGCAATGGAGAAATAGGCCACACCCGTCAGCGAGCCCAACAGCAGCGCGGAAGACCAGCGCACACCTTGCAAGGCAAATAGCAGAGGAACGCTGCCGAACCAGGCGGTCCAGTACATGGCTTGATCAAACCAGGGAAGGCCCATCAACAATCCACCGGCCAGCGCCAGCAATACGCGCGGCAACCATCCCAGAGTGGCCAGCTCAGATCGACTCAGCGGAATATCCAGAGCTGAAGAAGCGGGATCAAGCCGGGGCATCTCTTATCTCCAAACAGGCCAGTGTCTGCTAAAGGACGAAAGCGCCAATAGCCAGAACGTCAAAACCTTAGTCAGCGGGGCGGATGGGAGCAATACCCTGTTCGGGTGAAAAGACCGGCCGCGTTTTTAGCATCAAGCCTGTCAAGCCACCGAAAAATCGGTATTCTTGAATAGTATCAATGGGAAGAGAACCTATGCCGCCATGGTTAACCGGCACTCTGACGTGCCTGATGATTCTGCTGTTCACCCTGATAGGCATTGGCCCGATGCTGATATTCGCGCTGATCAAAGTCCTCATCCCCCTTCCCGTCTGGCGCCGTGCCTCCTCAAGGGCGGTGATGTGGATTGCCGAAAGCTGGGCCGAAAGCGTCAAATGGGCGTTCAACTGGATGACTCCGACCATCTGGGATATTCGCTGCGACGTGCCGCTTAATCCACAGCATTCTTACCTGGTGGTCAGTAACCATCAGTCCTGGGTGGATATTCCGGCTCTGCTGCAGGCGTTCAATCGCAAGACACCTTATTTCAAGTTTTTCCTGAAGAAGGAACTGGTCTGGATCCCGTTCCTCGGCCTGGCATTCTGGGCTCTGGACTACCCCTTCATGAAGCGCTACAGCAAAGCGCATCTGGCGCGCTTTCCCGAGGACCAGGGCAAGGATCTGGAGATCACCCGCCAGGCCTGCGAGAAATTTCAGGACTTGCCAGTCACGGTAGTCAACTTTATCGAAGGGACGCGCTACACGGACACGAAACACCGCCAGCAACGCTCACCCTTTGCCAACCTGCTCAAACCTAAATCCGGTGGTATCGCATTCGTCATGGCCGCGCTGGGCGAACAGATGAAATCCCTGCTGGATGTCACCATTCTCTACCCGGAGGGCGAGCCACCGGGCTTCTGGGCTTTACTGTGCGGCCGAGTAGAGCGGGTCATCGTCGATATCCGCGGTATGGAGCTGTCCTCCACCCTGTTCGATGGCGACTACAGCAATGACCCGCACTTTCGCGCGCATGTCCAGGACTGGGTTAACCAGTTATGGCTCGACAAGGACCGGCGGCTCACCGCGTTACGCGCCGAAATCCACCTTCAAGACAGCGCCGCCAATGCGTCTGCCAGAGGCTGAACGGCAATATTCAAGGCGTCGCCGACGCCCACATTGGTCAGTTTACCCTGGGCAATATTCAACCCGTTGAGCAAATGCGGATCGTCTTCCAGCGCCTGCCTGACACCTTTGTTTGCTAACGCCAGCACGAATGGCAAGGTTGCATTGTTCAATGCCTGGGTGGCGGTACGGGCAACGGCGCCGGGCATATTGGCAACGCAGTAATGCACCACCTGATCGACTATATAGGTCGGCTCGGCGTGGGTTGTCGGCCGCGACGTTTCCGCACAGCCACCCTGATCGATTGCAACATCAACCAGTACGGCGCCAGGCTGCATTCGTGCGATCAGCTCGGCACTGATCAACTTGGGCGCTGCTGCACCTGGAATCAGCACCGCGCCTACCACCAGGTCAGCGGCAATGACTTCCTGCTCAAGCGTGGTCGCGGTGGAGTACAGGGTCTGAATCCGGTTGCCGTATTCGGCATCCAGCCGGCGCAGCACATCCGGACTCTTGTCCAGCACCGTCACTTCCGCACCCACCCCTACCGCCATGGCCAGCGCATTGCTGCCCACTACGCCGCCACCGAGGATCACCACCTTGCCACGTGGCACGCCCGGTACGCCGCCGAGCAATACCCCACGCCCGCCCCGGGCCTTTTCCAGACAGCCTGCACCCGCTTGAATTGCCATGCGGCCGGCGACCTCGGACATCGGCGCCAGCAGCGGCAGATGTCCGCGCGCATCGGTCACCGTCTCATAGGCAATACAGGTGGCGCCGCTCGCAAGCAGGTCATTGGTTTGTTCCGGGTCAGGTGCCAGATGCAGATAGGTAAACAGGATCTGGCCTTCGCGCAACCGTGCGCGCTCGGCGGCCTGCGGTTCCTTGACCTTGACGATTAACTGGGCCTCGGCGAACAGCGTACCTACATCGGCCAACTGGGCACCGGCCTGCTGGTAGTCTGCATCGCTAAAGCCGATGGCAGCGCCGGCATCATGCTCAATGGACACTTGATGACCGTGCATCACCAGCTCAGCCACCGCCGCGGGTGTCAGGCCGACACGATATTCATGATTCTTGATTTCCTTGGGGACACCGACATGCATGAACATCACCTCCTGAGTTAAGCCAAATAGCTCAGTTTCAGTCTAGAAGGCTTGGCCAGATATTCAATTAAATTTACACGTCGTAAATTATTATCAACAGAAGGTGCTACCCAAAAGCGCGTCTCAACGGCCCGATGACATCGGTGCTAGATGGTACTGTTGGCCGGCGGCGACCACCTGGTTACGCCCTCCGCCTTTGGCCTCATACATGCGCCGGTCGGCGATGACCATCAGGCTATCCAGACTCTGCCCATCTTCGCCCAATGTCGCCACCCCGGCACTGAAGGTCATCACCTGACTGGCATCGGCAATCTGCGGCGGATGCTCGGCCAACAACTCGCGCAGGTTGTTCGCCCGTTCCGCCGCCTGCGCAAGATCGGCGCCGGGCAACAAAACGGCAAATTCTTCACCCCCCAGTCGGCAAAACAGATCAGTATCGCGCAGGCGCTGGGGCAACAGCTGCGCGATATGACGCAGAGCGCGGTCACCGCCCTCATGGCCGAACTGATCATTCACATGCTTGAAATGATCCAGGTCCAGAATAATCAGTGACAACGGGTTGTTGTCACGCAGAGCATGGCTGCGCTCGCGCTGAAAAACCTCGGCAAGCTTCATGCGGTTGGCCAGTCCGGTCAGCGTATCGGTACTGGCCAGCTCCAGCAGGCGCGCCTCATTGGCCACCCGGCTGCGTTCGTAAATGTGCGAGAACAGCAGGATGGCAGCGCTGCTCAAACCGACGTTAGCTGCCACCATAATATTCAGCCAGGAGTCATCGGTCATATAGCGGTAGTTAAAAGCCACCACCCCAAGGCTGAGAAACCCCAATGACATCCACAGGCCACCGCGCAGCCCGAGGAGCAGATAACAGATGATCGGTACCGTCTGGATCCAGGCAAAAACGGTAAAGGAGGTGCGGGGCAGTACCAGCGCAAAGGTCATCAGAGCGAAAAAAGGGAAAAGGTATATCAGCGTCCACATCCGCAGATGCGGCGTGGTATCAACGATGCGTAGCAGACTCAGGGCGAATATGGCGTAAATGATTTCCAGGCCGGCCAGCAGCCACATCTCCCTGCCGACATTCACCGCACCGAAGACCAACCCTCCGCCGACGGTGAGCCACAGCAAAGCCTTGAGCACCAGCCTGCGGTGCTGCTGACTGGTTTCCAGCGCTTCAGGCATCCTAACCCCCCTCGCCTTATTATCTATTATGCAACAGAGTGTCCCGGCAATCGTGGCTCGAATGATATTCGGCCTTTGCCCTGCGTCACAGTAAAAAAACTCGACATCTGCACATAATGACTTCTCAATAGGCCAATATATTGGCATGCTTGTGCAAAATATGGCCAAATGCCTTCTTTTTCAATTATCTCTTTAACCGACTCGAAACAAGACACTTGGTCTTCGTGTAACTTTTCACGTAACTTTTGACGTAACAAGGATAGCGGATGTGAGCACCATACCCCTGCTGGTGTGCGACGATTCCAATATGGCCCGCAAGCAGCTTATCCGTGCATTACCTTCCAATTGGCCATTTCGCATTTCCCAGGCAACCAATGGCCGCGAAGGTCTGGAGGCGATCAGGGAGGGCTTGGGACAGGTTGTGCTGCTGGACCTGACCATGCCCGAAATGGACGGTTTCGGCGTGCTGGCCAAACTGCGCGAAGAAGGCCTGCAGGTCGATGTCATCGTGGTCTCCGGTGATGTTCAGGAAGAAGCCGTACGCCGGGCCAAAGCGCTGGGTGCCAAGGCATTTATCAAAAAGCCGGCAGACCCGCTGCAACTCGCCGAAGCATTGAACGCGCTGGGTGTTGATATTCCGCTGACCAGAGCACCCTCCGCTCCTGCGGAGGCATTTTCCGATTTGCCCAACGTGTCCTTCCGCGATGCTTTCCGCGAGGTCACCAACATCGCCATGGGCCGCGCAGCCGAATTGCTCGGGCGCGTGCTCGGCGTGTTTATCCAACTGCCTATTCCCAATGTCAATATTCTGGAAGTCGGCGAGCTGCATATGACCCTCGCCGATGCCCAGCGCGGCGAACGCCTGTCGGCAATCTGCCAGGGCTACATCGGCGGCGGTATTGCTGGCGAAGCATTGCTGGTCTTTCATGATGCCGAGATCAACGATGTCGCCAAGCTGCTGAACACTCAGGAAGATGAGTCAGCGAAGCTGGAAATGCTGCTGGATCTGGCCAGCATCATCATCGGCGCCTGCCTGAATGGCTTGTCTGAACAGCTCAATATCAATCTATCCCAGGGCCACCCATTGGTGCTCGGCCAGCATTGCCCGATAGAAGATCTGATCCGCATCAACCAGCGCCGCTGGAAGCGTACCCTGGCAGTGGAAATCAGCTACAGCCTGGAAGATATGGATATCCATTTCGACCTGTTGCTGCTGTTTACCGAAGATTCCCTCCCTCGGCTGCGTGAAAAACTCGACTTCATGATCGATTGACGCCCTTTAGATTGATTGCCCCATAGGACTCCTGCCATGCCCGCTCAATTTGACATCAATGAACTCCACTGGTTACTGGATATCGTCCAGAGCATTGATGTTGGAGTCGTGGTCATGGATCGAGACTACCGGATCGAAGTATGGAACAGCTTCATGGAGAACCATTCCGGCATTGGCTCGGACGAAGCGGCGCGCAAATCGCTGTTCGAGCTGTTCCCGGAAATAGAACCGAACTGGTTCAAGAAGAAGGTCGAAACTGCCGTCATGCTCGGCACCCGCGCGTTCACCATCTGGGAGCAGCGGCCGAACCTGGTGCATTTCAAGAGCTACCAGCCCATTACCGGGCTGGCTGACGAAATGTACCAGAACGTCACCATATTGCCGCTGCGCAGCACCAGCAGCATTACCGATCATGTGTGCCTGATCATTTATGACGTAACCGGCGTGGCGATCAACAAACGTCAACTGGAATCGGCCAATACCCAGTTGCGTGAACTGGCGCTGCGCGACGGCCTGACCGGGCTGCTCAATCGCCGCTACTGGGAAGAATGCCTGGAGCGCGAGTTCGCCCGGCATATGCGCTATCAAAGCCCAGGCAGCCTGGTGATGTTCGATATCGACCACTTCAAGCGCTTCAACGACACCTATGGCCACCAATTGGGCGACGAAGTGATCCGTGAAGTAGCGCGGATTACCAAGCAACTGGCCCGCGAAACCGATTTCGCCGGGCGGTATGGTGGCGAGGAGTTTGTCGTGTTGCTTCCGGATACGGCAATTGAGGGCGCAATGCAGTTTGCCGAGCGCCTGCGTCACGCCGTGGCACGACTGAACATCGATCATATGGATGAGGTTCTCAAGGTCACCGTCAGCCTGGGTGTCACCGAACTGCATGAAGGCATGACCACCCATCAGGAGCTGATTGAAGTGGCCGACAAGGCGCTCTACCAGTCCAAGGAAAAGGGTCGCAATTGCACCACTCAGGCCGAAGCGCCCTAGCGCGGCAGCAACTCCGACCTGTATTGATATCCACACAGCCTGAACGGGGCCGCTCTGTTACACTGAGCACCCGTTTCCCAAGGTATTGTTTGCGTGAATCCGACTTCCTTTTCCAGCCTCGCGTTGCCCCAGCCAATTCTAGACACCCTTGACCATCTGGGCTTCACCGAAATGACGCCGATCCAGGCGCAGGCATTGCCGGTGATCCTCGCAGGCAAGGATCTGATCGCCCAGTCACGCACCGGTAGCGGTAAAACTGCGGCCTTTGGCATTGGCTTGCTGACCCCGCTGAACCCAGCTTTTTTTGGTTGTCAGGCGCTGGTGCTGAGCCCTACTCGCGAGCTTGCTGCGCAATCCGCCACGACCTTGCGCACCTTGGCTCGGGGCCTGCCCAACATCAAGATCATCACCTTGTGCGGCGGCACGCCCTTTGGGCCCCAGGCGGCTTCCTTGGAACAGGGCGCGCACGTGATCGTCGGCACCCCGGGGCGGATCAAGGATCACCTGGATCGCGGCACCCTTGAACTGAGCGGGCTCAACTGCCTGGTGCTGGATGAAGCCGACCGTATGCTCGATATGGGTTTTTACGACGCCATCGCCGAGATTATCAGTCTGGCGCCCAGGCGCCGGCAGACGCTGCTGTTTTCCGCGACTTATCCACCTTCAATAGACAGCCTGGCGGGGCGCTTTCTGCAAAACCCCGAGCGCGTCAGCATTGTCGAGGCCGAGCCGCTCAATCCGATCGAGCAACGCTTTTACGAAATCACCCCGGGTGAGCGCTTGCAGGCGGTGGTACGCCTGCTCGCCGCCGAACGGCCACAGCCCTGTATTGCCTTCTGCCATACCCGCCAACAATGCCAGGATCTGCTTCAACACCTGCAGGCCAACAAGATCAGTGCGCTGACCCTGCACGGCGACATGGAGCAGCGCGAACGCGATGAAGTGCTGGCCTTATTTTCCAATCAGAGCTGCAGCGTGCTGGTAGCTACCGACGTCGCCGCCCGAGGCATTGACGTGGCCGGCGTAGCGGCGGTGATCAATGTTGAACTGTCTCCAGATCCAGCCTTGCATACGCACCGCATTGGCCGCAGTGGCCGCGCGGGTGAGCCGGGCTTGGCCTTGAGTCTGGTCGCACCTGCCGAGGGCGGCCGCGCCAGCAGTATTGAAGCAGCCCAGGGAACTCCACTGACCTGGTGCGATCTGACTGGCTTGCCGGCGACATTGGACAAGCCGCTGGTCGCGCCCATGCGCACTCTGGCCATTGCCGGAGGGCGCAAGGACAAGGTGCGGCCCGGCGATCTGCTTGGCGCCTTGACCGGTGAAGCCGGGTTGCCGGCCGATGCCATCGGCAAAATCAGCATTACCGATTATCAGGCGCTGGTCGCTATTCGCCGTGATCTTGCCCCTGTTGCCCAGCAGAAACTGGAGCAGGGCAAGATCAAAGGCCGGCGGTTCAAGATTCGCCTGCTCTGAAACTGCACTACCAACCTAGCCCCTAGCTCTGGAATCGCGACATGACCACGGATCAGGCACTGATCTTCAGTATTTTGGGGGCCACTATCGGCCTGTTCTTGTGGGGCCGGTTACGGCATGACGTTGTCGCGCTGATCGCACTGATGGCTTGTGTCTTCGCTGGCGTGGTCAGTAGCGATCAAGCATTCAGCGGTTTTGCGCAACCTGCGGTCATTACTGTGGCTGCGGTGTTGATTCTGAGTTTCGGTCTTCAGACCACGGGCGCGGTAGAATCCATGGCCCAGAAGGTGCTGCCCAAGCGCGGCGGCGCTTTGCTGAGCATTGGTGTACTGACCTTGCTCGGCGCCTTCCTCTCGGCATTTATGAACAACGTCGGCGCGATGGCGCTGTTGATGCCGATTGCCATGCAGGTGGCTGTGCGCCAGGGCATAGCACCCGGCAAGGCGCTGATGCCCCTGGCCTTTGGCACCATCCTGGGCGGCATGACCACGCTGATCGGCACGCCCCCAAACCTGATCGTTGCCGACTTCCGCGCCGCCGAAACTGGCTCAGGATTCAGTATGTTCGATTTCACCCCGGTAGGTTTGGCAGTGGCGGCTATCGGCATTGTTTTTTGTGTTCTTGCCGGACGCTGGCTGGTACCGAACCGCAACAAACAGGATGCGGACAGCTTTGATACCGGCACCTATCTCACCGAAGTACGCATTGAAGAAAATGCCAAGGTCGCAGGTAAAACCTTGCGTGAGGTCGAGAAACTGCTGGATGACAGTGATGCCCAGATCGTCGGCATGGTGCGCAATGATTTCCGCGTCACTGCGCCCTTCCCCGGCAGAGTGCTCAAGGCCGGCGATATTCTGGTAATCGAAGCCGACCCCGAAGCACTGGGTGGCACGCTGACCCGGCTGGGTCTGAAGCTGGAAGAAGCAGTGCCGATGTCCCCGCCCAAGGAAGAAGAAGATCTGGGCGAAGCTGAACCTTCGACTGAAGATGAAGCCCGCCCCGCCGAAGATACCCAGGCAGAAAACGCCCAAGCACAGTCTCCAAGCAACAGCAAAGGGCAGGCAGCCGAGATGGTAGCTGCCGATAGCGATGAACAGGAGCAGCAGGAAAAGCCCAAGGAAGCGGAAAAAAGTAGCAACGGCGCCGATGAAGAAATTGTCATTCAGGAGCTCGCCGTTCAACCGGGTTCACTGCTGACCGGCCGCAGCGCCACCGATATTCAGATCCGCACCCGATTCGGCATCAATCTGCTGGCGATTTCCCGCCAGGGCCATCGTTCGATCAAACGCTTACGCTGGACCAACTTGAACGCCGGCGACGTGCTACTGATGCAAGGCTCGCCAGAGTCGATCAGCGGGTTCGCCTTCGAGTATCGCTGCGTTCCGCTGGCCCAACGCGCCATTCTGATTCCCGACAAAAGCAAAGCGATTACCGCCGTTGCCATCATGTTCGGCTCCATCCTGCTCGCGGCTACCGGGTTATTGCCCGCCGCCCTCGCGTTCACGCTCGGGGTCATTGGTTACATGCTGACCAAGGTGATACCACTGCGGCGCATCTATGAAGCGGTCGACTGGCCGATCATTGTGCTGCTTGGGGCCCTGATGCCGCTGGCAGCAGCGATGGCCGACACCGGAGCGGCCGACCTGCTGGCCAGGACGCTGCTGGAAAATGTCGCGCAGAGCAACGCGATCATTGGCTTGGCGCTGGTGCTGGTCATCACCATGACGCTATCCGATTTCATGAACAACGCCGCCACCGCCGCCGTCATGTGTCCGATCGCGCTGAGTATTTCCAGCCAACTGGAAGTGAACCCTGACAGCTTCCTGATGGCTGTTGCCATTGGCGCGTCCTGCGCCTTCCTCACGCCGATCGGCCATCAGAACAATACACTGATCCTCGGCCCCGGCGGATTTCGCTTTGGTGACTACTGGCGGTTGGGGTTGCCGCTGGAGCTGCTGGTGATCGCCGTGAGCATTCCCATCCTGTTGCTGGTGTGGCCGCTTTAAGCGGCCGCATCATCCCGGCAGCTGAAGTCCTCCTTGTAACTGATCGCACAATCCGGACAGACAAATTCCTCAGGCACCTGCTCCCAGCGCGTGCTTGGAGCAAAGCCCATGTGCGCATCACCGGCTGCCTCGCTGTACTCGTAGCCGCACTCAGGGCACAGATACACCTTCATGCCACTACCTCCGTATCCGGCTGGGCATGCCCGCTGTCACCCAGCGCGTATTGACGCATGAGCCGGTCACGTTTGGCTGGCTCGAAATTGATTCTGGCCGGGTCCCGCCCCACGGCGGCCAGCAGGCGCTTGTCCATGAGCTTGAACCAGAGCGGTGGGAAATAGGCGACCAGGTACATGCCAAAGTAACCATTGGGCAGGCGCGGCAGATCAGGGAAATCACGTAGTGACTGATAGCGCCGGGTCGGATGCGCGTGATGGTCGGAGTGACGTTGCAAATGGAATAGCGCCCAGTTGGAGAACAGGTGATTACTGTTCCAGGAATGCCAAGGCTGGCAGCGCTCGTAACGTCCATTGGGCAATTGCTGACGCAGCAGACCGTAGTGCTCGATATAGTTGGCTTGCGTCAGTTGAAATGCACCCCAGAATGCAATCAGCAACAAAGCCGGAATAATATCCAGCCCCAGGATCGCGATCAGCGTTGCGTAGAGTGCGATGCTGATCAGCGCCGGCTGAATGATTTCATTGTCCAGGCTCCAGACTGACTTTCCACAGCGATCCAGACGCTCCGCTTCCAGATCCCAGGCGCGGAAAAACGCGCCGGGCATTTCCCGAAAGACAAAGCGGTAGATACTTTCACCCATGCGCGCAGAGGCCGGGTCTGCAGGTGTCGCCACATCCCGATGATGGCCGCGGTTATGCTCGACGAAGAAATGCCCGTAGAACCCCAGGGCCAGCGTGATCTTCGCCAGCCAACGCTCAAGCGTGGTCTTCTTGTGGCCCATCTCATGCCCGAGATTCAGACCGTAACCCAAGGTACCGCCAGCGGCGAGAACCACCGCCAGTGTGCCATGCCAGGGCAGTTCGTGGGTGCCAAGAAAGATCACGCTGACCAGAAAGCTGAGCCACAGAATCGGCACCAGTGCATAGGTGACGTAACGGTAGTAGCGATCAGCCTCCAGGGCGGGCACTGCTTCTTCCGGCGGGTTACTGCGATCCTCGCCAATCAGTGCATCCAGTAACGGAATGACCGTGTAGGAAAACAATGTCGGCATCCATAACCACAGCAGTTTGGGCGATACCAACATATACATCAGCGGACCTATCAACGCAGTGCAAGGCACCAGCAGAGAGAACAGCCAAAGATGGCGTTTGCGGTCAACATAATCGCTAGCCGGCGGCGCGGCTTGGGCGGCACTGTTCATGGGCGGGCACTCTTTTATTATTGTGATAAGACATCCACTAACCACTCGATCTTGCTCCCGCCTCAAACGAAAACCTACCGTTGCAACGGGCAATAAATCGTCATAATGTGACAACACATCCCGCGCAGACGGCCAAACATGCTTTCCCAACAATTATGGCTCAGCCCCTCTGTTCACCCTGTTTACGCCCGACTGATATGCGCCGAGCTGCGCCGCCGCGGTTTCACTACCGAGCAGATCATCGCCGATACCCGCCTGAGCTGGGACACCCTTCATCACAACAACCGCTTCCTCAGCTTTGATCAGATGCATCGTCTCGCGCTGCATGCGCTGGAGCTGAGCCAGTGCCCCTGGCTGGGTATTGAAGTGGGGCAGCATACCGATGTGTCTGCGCACGGCACCGCTGGCTATGCGAGCATTGCAGCGCCTAACGTCGGCCTGGCGATCGCCACGCTGCACCGGTATTCCAGCCTGCGGCAGAATATTGCGGTGTTCGAGATCGAGTCCGGCACCACCAGCGCTCTGGTACTCGACGAGAAGTTGATACTGCCGGCGCTGCGTGAATATCTCTTGGGGCACTTCACCACGGCCATGCTGCGCCTGCTGGAAACCGCCACCGGGCTGCCCTTGTACGACCAGATCACTCTGCACTGGCCAATGCCGGAAACCCCCTGGTCGGAGGCGTACACGCACATTGCAGCCAGGGTCGTATTCAACAGCCAGCAGTTGCGCATCGTATTACCCGACGATTATTTCCAAACGCCCTGCCTGGCCGCCGACCCGGATGCCGAGCGCCTGGCACTGCGCGATTGCGAGAACCAACTGCAACGGCTGTTGCGCGGTGGATCGCTCAGTGAGCGGATCAAACAGCGTTTGCTGGCCTGCCAGGAAGGTTATCCAACCCTGGAGCAGATGGCCCGTGAGGAGCATATGGCACCGCGCACGCTGATACGCCACCTGAACGATGAAGGTGTGCGCTATCAAACCTTGCTGGATGACGTACGCTGCGATCTGGCCTGCTGGCTGCTGGCGCAAACCGAGATGAGCATCGAAGCAGTCGCAGAGCGGCTCGGCTACCTGGATCCAACCAACTTCAGTCGCACCTTCCGCCGCTGGCTGGGCGTGACGCCACGCGGGTTCCGGCAGCAAGCACGGGTGCGCTCGGGAGAGTTTGACGCCACGCCCTCACCCCACCTATAGTTGCTCACTAATCTGAGAACAGTGTCACGGAATCAGCATAGATGATCGACTAACACCTTGACTTCAAGGCCGTCGAAAAACGCCAGGGAAGCAGGTCAGGCACCGAAAATGGTCTTTTCAGCAACTAGCGCAGATAGTCTGCCCGGATCTCCAGCGTCCGTCCGCACCCGCCTTTCGGCCCGCATGCTCTGCCTGTACAGGCTGTTATCTGCGTTTTGCCTGCTATGTGTGTCGACCCTTGCTCTGGGCCAGCCCACCGTACTGACTCTCGATGGCTCTGAAACCGGTATCAGTCTGCAACAGCATGCCTATTACCTGCGCGATCCCGAAGGCATGCTCGGCATCGACGACGTCCGCGCACGCGCTGCCGATTTCCGTCCTGCCAGTGAACGTCGCGATCTGAACTTCAGCTATACCCGTGATCATGTCTGGTTGCGGATCGACATCCAGTCAGCCGCCCAAGAGCCGCGCACCTGGATATTGGAAATGCGTTACGCCTCGCTGGACCGGGTCAGCCTGTTCAATATTGGCGCTGACGGCATGACCCAACAGCACGCCGGGGACACCCTACCCTACCAGCAACGCAGCATCGGCCACCGCAACCCGGTGTTCGAGATCGAACTGGCGCCCGGTGAGAAACGCAGTCTGTACCTGCTCGCTCATTCCGAAGGCAGCCTGACCCTGGACAACCAGCTCTGGAATACTGCCGCCTTTCATGAGCAGAGCCAGATGACCTATGTATTGCTGGCTATCTACTTTGGCATGCTGTTGGCCCTGGCCAGCTATAACCTGATGTTGTTTGCGGTGCTCGGCGAGCGTTCCTTCGTGCTCTACGTCTGTTTCGTGATCAGCTTTGGCATCGGCGTGCTGGCCATCAACGGCTTGGGCGCGCAATACCTCTGGCCCAACCTGGGCCAGATAGGCAATCGAATACTGCCGTTTTTCCTCAGCCTCTCTGCCACCATAGGCATTCTCTTTGCGCAGTCCTTTCTGGACACGGCGCGACGCGCAGAGGGCCTGAATCGCTTTCTATCGATCTGGGCCTGGGTCGCCATGACGGCCACGCTGATCACCCTGGTTGCAGACGGACAGCGCGCTCTGCAATTGATGTCGGTGATCGGCTTGTTCACCACGCTGGTGCTGTTCGTCACCGGTATTCTCTGCGCGATGCGCAGGATTCCCGGCTCGCTGATTTTTGTCTGCGCTTGGCTGATGCTGCTGACGGGCGGCATGCTGCTGGCACTGCGTAACTTCAGCGTGATTCCGTCGAATTTCTTCACGGTAAACGCCATGCAGATCGGCTCTGCCATGGAAATGCTGCTGCTGTCACTCGGACTGGCGGCACGCTTCAACGAACTTAAGCGCCTCAAGGAATCAGCCCAGCGCCAGGCGCTGAAATCGCAGAAGCAGGTGCTGGTGTCGTTGCTGCAGCAGGAAAAAATTCTCGAACAACGCGTGACCGAACGCACCGAGGCCTTGGCCCAGGCCAATGCGCGCCTGGAGCTGCTGGCGATGCAGGATCCGCTGACCGGGCTGGCCAATCGCACCGCCCTCACCCAACATCTGCAGCAAGCCATGCCGCGTACCGAGCGTCGTAATGAATTATTGGCCCTGGTACTCATCGACCTCGACAGCTTCAAGGCGATCAATGATGAGCTGGGCCACGACACGGGTGACCAGGTGCTCGAACAGGTGGCCGCAAGATTAAGCGGATGTGCACGGGAAACCGATCTGGTTGCGCGCCTGGGTGGCGACGAGTTCATCCTGATCAGTGAGGGTATTGTTGATCAGAATGACGCGCTCATGCTCGGCGAACGGCTGCTGGATGCGCTCAGCCTGCCGATCAGCCTGAGCGACGGCAGCATCAGCATTGGTGCGAGCATTGGCATCAGTCTGACCAACGGCGTGCAGCCCGATATTGAAACCTTGATGCGCCATGCCGACCAGGCCATGTACCAGCGTAAACGCAGCGGCCGTAACGGCGTCGTACTCTACAACCCGCTAGCCGACTCACCTTTTTCCCCGGACAAACTACGTGAGCGCTAGATTCGGAGCTTTTCTGCGTGACGCACTAAAGCCATTCATTTTGCTGTGGCTGACCTGTATCAGCTCATCACTGTACGCGGCGCCAGGCACGCTTTTCTTGACCGGGACCGAGCAGCATATCCCGCTGCAGCCATGGGTAGAATACCGGCAAACGCCGCGTGACCTGACCTATGAGCAACTGCTCGAAAGCCACGAAATATGGACGGCAGGCTCCAACCGCAGCGACATGAATTTCGGCTACACCCAGGATGCGGTCTGGCTCAAGCTGAGCATCAGTTCCAGCGCCCAACGCGATACCCTCTGGCACCTGCACTTCCCCTACTCGTCACTGAACCGAGTCGACATTTATCAGGAGGGGGCTGCCGTGAAAACCAGCGGCGCCGTGGTGCCGCTGAGCCAGCGCGACCTGGCTCACCGCGATCCGGCCTTTTCCCTGCGCCTGGCGCCAGGCGAGCAGACCACGCTGTATATTCGCGCCGAGTCCGAAGGCAGCCTGACGCTCACCAGCCAGATCTGGTCCAGCCCTGCCTTTGCCAGCTTCAGCGTCAACAGCAGCGCATTACTGGCGCTGTACTGCGGCATGCTACTGGCGCTGGCTAGCTATAACCTGTTGCTCTTCACTGTACTGCGTGAACGCAGCTACCTGTATTACGTGTGCTTCGTTGTCAGCTTTGGCGTAGGCGTGCTGGCCTTTACTGGATTAGGTGCCCGGTATATCTGGAGCGATCTGGGCACTTGGAGCGGACGGCTGTTACCGCTCGGGCTGTGCCTGGCCGCCACCGTGGGCACGCTGTTTACCTGCAGCTTTCTGAATACCCGCCAACATATGCCCGCCGGGCACCGGCTGCTGACAGGTCTGATATTGGCCAGTCTGCTGCTGACCCTGGCCAGTCTCGTACTGCCCGTGCACTGGGTGATTCTCAGCATGTCGGTATTGGGCATGATAGGCGCGCCGCTAACCTTTGGCTGCATACTGCTGGCGGCGCGCTTTCGAGTACCCGGCGCGCGGATATTCCTGACCGCCTGGGCATGCATGATCGTCGGCGTGGTGCTGCTATCGCTGCGCAACTTTGGCGTCATTCCGTCCAATCTGGTGACTACCTACGCCATGCACGTCGGTTCAGCTCTGGAAATGCTGTTGCTGTCGTTTGCACTGGCAGACCGCTTCAACACGCTTAAAAAGCAGAAGGAAGCAACGCAAGAAAGCCTGGTCCACGCGCTTAAGGCTCACGAGCTGGAACTGGAAGACAAGGTCCAGCAACGCACCGCAGAACTGCAAATAGCCAATACCCGGCTCGCGGCCATGGCCATGCAGGACCCGTTAACCGGGCTAGCCAACCGCAGTGCTTTGGACACCCACATGAGTCAGGCCTTACGCCGCTCACAGCGGCGGCGCATACCGCTGGCCGTCATGCTTGTCGACCTGGATGGCTTCAAGCAGATCAACGATCAATTAGGCCATGAAACCGGCGATCAGGTGCTGTGCACCATAGCCGATCGGCTACGCAGTATCGCCAGGGAAACGGACTTTATCGCACGTTTGGGAGGGGATGAATTCGTGCTGGTGGCTGAGGACGTCGGCACGCCAGAGCAGGCCCACACGCTGGCCGAACGCTTCCTCGATACACTGAGCATGACCATCGACATGGGCGTGCAGAGCGTCGCAGTGGGCGCCAGCATTGGCGTCAGTATGACCCTGTCCGCCGAGCTGGATGTGGCACAAATGCTGCGCCAGGCCGACATGGCCATGTACAAGCGCAAACGCAGCGGGCGCGGCGGTGTCAGCTTCTACTCACAGGAACAAGGCATTGACCAGCTGGCCTGAACCAGTCAATACCTCAGCGTCCGCTCAGTTAGCCGGCACTACCTTCAGCAGCTTGCCTTCAGCGCCGTCGGTCAACAGATAGAGAGCGCCATCGGGACCGCTGCGGACATCGCGGAACCGGCTCTCAAGCTCCTTGAACAGGCTTTCCTGCGCAACCACTTCGTTGCCGTTGAGCTCCACCCTGCGCACTTCCATACCTGCCAGGGTGGCAACCATCAGACTCCCATCCCATTCGGGGAACAGGTCACCCCGGTAGAGCGCAAAGCCCGCCGGGGCGATGGACGGGGTCCATTGCAGCAGGGGTTGCTCCAGCCCCGGCAACTCAGTATGCGGGCTGATAACCGCGCCACTGTAGTCCACTCCATAGGTAATTTTCGGCCAGCCATAGTTATTACCGGGTTCGATCAGGTTGATCTCGTCGCCCCCACGTGGTCCGTGTTCGTGGGCCAGCACACGCTCGCCTTCAGCATCATAGATCAGCCCCTGCACGTTGCGATGGCCGACGCTGTAAAGCTCTGACAGCGCATTGTCCTGACCGACATAGGGATTGTCCTCCGGGACCGAGCCATCGCGATTCAGACGCACAATCGAGCCTATATGGCTGCCGGTCTTCTGTGCCTCTTCCCGGTAGTTGAAGCCGTCGCCCAGTCCCAGCAACAAGGTATTATCCGGCAGAAACGCGATCCGGCCGCCGTAATGCGCCGAGCCTGCTTTGGCCGGCGTAACGCGGAAGATCTCGTCGACCTCCGTCAGCGCCTGGCCATTGAACGTAGCGCTAGCCAAGCAGGCATGATTGGCCTTGGCCGTGCCACAGGCGTAACTCAGGAACACGCGCTTGTTCTGCGCGAACTCGGGATCCAGCGCGATTTCGAACAGACCGGCTTGGCCTGATACATAAACTTGAGGCACACCGCTAACCGGTTCGGCTTGCAACTCGCCCGCGGCATTGATGTACCGAAGCTGACCCGTGCGCTCGGTGATCAACATGCCGCCGTCCGGCAGAAAGGCCAATGACCAGGGATTTTCAAGGCCTTCGGCGAGCGTCTCGACACGGTAATCAGCGGCCTGAACACTCCAGGCAGAGGCCATTGTCACGGCAGCCAGCAAGGCGCTTTTTTTCCACATGTCATAAACCTCCAGTTCAATCGGTGCAATTAAGAGAAATCAGCCCAGAACCCGTAGGCCGCGTTTGACCACCGGACGCGTCAGGCGACCGAATAACCAGCTACCCACCGCGACTGCCGCCATCATCAACAGCAAGCCTGCTGTTTCACGGGTGGCCGCGATAAAGGTCGGCATTGGCAGGAAATGATCCGCCACTCGGAACGCCACCCAAATGCCAACGCCGCCTGCGAGCGCGAACAACAAGCCACGCCAGGGTTTGAAAATACGCGACATACCCGCAGCCACAGGCAGCGCACAGATAAATGTGACCGTCACCATCAACGCAAAGATCGGGGTAAAGCCGGTGAGATCCCGCAGGCTGGTGAGCATGCGTTGCTCCATCGAAATCGGGGTACCCAATTGTTGCAGCTCATAGAGGTTCAACTGGCTCTGCATCAGCGTACCCAGAACGGTAGCCACCAGCACACTGAGGAGGAAGAAAAACAACACGCGCAGAACGGTTATCAACATCGCGAGGACATCCTGTTTATTGTTGAAAGTGTGGCACTCAAAAGACCCGCAGACACGTCAGGCCTGTAACCTGATATGTACGTTGGCTCAACTGGCGGACGGCAACTCGGGCAGATTGCGCAGCCCTGCTTCGTATGCGGTCATATCAAACGGCTGATCAGTGTCCAGCATCACGCCGATGCAATGGGCCAGGACCGCAGCCATCAAGTCCATGCTGTCCTCGCGGCTGTAGCCTACCAATGTGAGCTTGTTCAGCGTCGCCTGGGCGAACGCCGGCTCGTTGCTGGCCAACTGCTTTTCAATCGCCTCAAGCAAACGCTCATGGGCAAAGATCTCATCGGCCTGTTCGTCATTGGCACCGTTGTCTTGGGGTGGTTGCATTATGAGTATCTCGGGCGGGGCGGATAAGGGGGAGAACTCCCCCTCTCCTACTTAGTTGATCTTGGGGTCCAGTTCGCCGCTGGCGTAACGAGCGAACATCGCTTCCAGGTTAACCGGCTTGATCTTCGAGGCATGGCCAGCGGTGCCAAAGGCTTCATAGCGAGCGATACAGACATCGCGCATGGCTTTGACGGTTTCACCGA
Organism: Halopseudomonas laoshanensis; assembly: GCF_008365385.1. Lineage (GTDB taxonomy): Bacteria > Pseudomonadota > Gammaproteobacteria > Pseudomonadales > Pseudomonadaceae > Halopseudomonas > Halopseudomonas laoshanensis. The sequence goes on from NZ_QOVF01000002.1 coordinate 804,649, forward strand.
AGAACTTGCGCGGATCAAATTCGCTGGGGTATTTAGCCATATGGCGGCGCATTGCACCGGTCGAGGCCAGACGCAGATCGGTGTCGATATTCACCTTGCGCACGCCGAACTTGATGCCTTCAACGATTTCTTCCACGGGCACGCCGTAGGTTTCCTTGATGTCACCACCGTACTCGTTGATGATCGCCAGCCACTCCTGGGGTACCGAGGAGGAGCCATGCATCACCAGATGGGTATTGGGGATGCGTGCGTGGATCGCCTTGATGCGGTCAATGGCCAGAATATCGCCCGTTGGCGGCTTGGTGAACTTGTAGGCACCGTGGCTGGTGCCGATGGCGATGGCCAAGGCGTCCACATGGGTCTTTTTGACAAAGTCGGCGGCTTCTTCAGGGTCGGTCAGCATCTGGCTGTGATCCAGAGTGCCTTCTGCGCCGATGCCGTCTTCCTCGCCGGCCTGGCCGGTTTCCAGGCTGCCCAGGCAACCCAACTCACCCTCAACCGACACACCGCAGGCATGAGCCATTTCCACGGTACGACGGGTGACGTCAACGTTGTAATCGTATTCGGTGGGGGTCTTGCCGTCTTCGCCCAGCGAGCCATCCATCATCACCGAGGAAAAGCCCAGCTGAATCGAGCGCTGGCATACCGCAGGGCTGGTGCCATGGTCCTGGTGCATGCACACCGGAATATGCGGAAACTCTTCAATCGCGGCCAGAATCAGGTGCCGCAGGAAGGGTGCGCCAGCGTACTTGCGCGCACCTGCCGAGGCCTGAACGATAACAGGCGAATCGGTCTTGTCAGCCGCTTCCATGATGGCGCGCATCTGTTCCAGATTGTTGACGTTGAACGCGGGTACGCCGTAACCGAATTCGGCAGCGTGATCGAGCATCTGACGCATGCTGATAAGAGCCATTTGATATTCTCCAGTAATCATTAATAAAACCGTGTTTCAGCCTGCCGCAGCGGGCGGCAGGCTGCAAGTTATTGGCCGGACTTGCGCTCTTCCAGCACTGCGACTGCAGGCAGCACCTTGCCTTCGACAAATTCCAGAAAAGCACCGCCGCCAGTAGAAATATAGGAAATCTGTTCGGCCACGCCATATTTGTCGATAGCCGCCAGGGTGTCACCGCCACCGGCGATCGAGAACGCCGGGCTATCGGCAATCGCCAGCGCCAGCGCCTTGGTGCCATTGCCGAACTGGTCGAACTCAAACACACCCACGGGCCCATTCCACAAAATGGTGCCGGCGGACTTGAGCAGCTCGGCGAAATGCGCGGCGGTTTGCGGCCCGATATCCAGAATCATGTCATCCGCCGTTACTTCGGCTACCAGCTTGACGGTCGCCTTGGCGCTCTCGGCGAACTCGCTGGCTACCACAACATCGATAGGCAAAGGCACGCTGACCTTATCGGCGATCGCACGCGCCGTTTCCAGCAGATCAGCCTCATACAAGGATTTACCCACCGGATAGCCCGCCGCGGCGAGGAAGGTGTTGGCGATACCGCCACCGACAATCAGTTGATCGCATTTTTCAGACAATGCGTTAAGCACATCCAATTTGGTAGACACCTTGGAGCCAGCGACGATGGCGGTCATCGGCCGCGTCGGCTTGAGCAGTGCCTTGGCCAGCGCATCCAGCTCGGCGGCCAGCAGCGGGCCGGCACAGGCGACCTTGGCGAATTTCGCAACCCCATGGGTAGAACCCTGGGCTCGGTGCGCAGTACCGAAGGCATCCATCACAAACACATCACAAAGCGCCGCGTACTGCTGCGCCAACTCATCGGTATTTTTCTTCTCGCCCTTGTTGAAGCGCACATTTTCCAGCAGCACCAGCTCACCGGGCTGCACTTCGACGCCCGCCAGATAATCTTTCACCAGCGGCACATCACGACCCAAAGCCTTGGACAGATAGGCGGCTACCGGCGCCAGGCTGTCTTCGTCGCTGAATACGCCCTCTTCCGGCCGGCCGAGATGCGAACAGATCATCACTGCCGCACCCTTTTCCAGGGCCAGCTTGATGGTGGGCAGGGCAGCAAGAATGCGCGCATCGCTCTTAACCTTGCCATCCTTGACGGGTACATTCAGATCCTCGCGGATCAAGACGCGCTGGTTCTTCAGCTCCAACTCGTTCATGGTCAATACGCTCATGCCCTGCTCCTAGTAAAACCAATCAATTTTGTTTCAGCGCTGAGGGCGTAACAAACGCACTCAGATCGTGAGTTCTTCAGTCCCGGCTGGCGATCTGTAGCCAGTAGTCGGCAACATCCAGCATACGATTGGCAAAACCCCACTCGTTATCGAACCAGACCAGCAAATTCACCATGCGCGGTCCGGATACCCGAGTCTGGCTGCCATCCACCACCGCTGAATGCGGATCGTGATTAAAATCACAGCTGGCGTGCGGCAATTCAGTGTAATCCACCAGTCCCTTGAAAGTGCCCTGGGACGCCGCCTGCAGCAGGCGGTTGATTTCTTCGGCACTGGTGTCGCGCTGGGTCTGCAAGGTTATATCCAATGCCGACACGTTCAGGGTGGGCACACGGATCGCCTTGGCTTGAACCCGCCCCGCCAGCTCCGGCAAAAGCCTTTCTATACCTCGCGCCAAACCGGTGGATACCGGGATCATCGACTGGAAGGCCGACCGCGTGCGGCGCAGATCCGTATGATGATAGGCGTCAATCACCGGTTGATCATTCATTGCCGAATGGATCGTGGTAATTGAGACATATTCCAGGCCGATCTGTTCATTTAGCAGCTTGAGTAGCGGTACGCTGCAATTGGTCGTGCAGGACGCATTGGAAACCAAGCGCGCCTGGGGATCGAGCTGCTGGTGGTTGGCGCCAAATACCACAGTGGCGTCCACCGCAGACTCATTGGCCATCGGTTGAGAAAACAGCACCCGGGGCACGCCCGCGTGAGTAAAACGCGAAGCTTCCTCACGCGAGGTGTACTGCCCGGAGCACTCCAGCAGCAGGTCGATATTCAGCGCTTTCCAGTCGATCGTCTCGGGTTGCGGCTGGCTGAGTACCTGTACCGGCTGACCATCAATCATCAGACAATCACCCTCAACCCTGACCTCTCCGGGAAAACGCCCGTGGGTGGAATCGAATCGGGTCAGGTATTCGATGCTGGCCTGGTCGGCCAGATCGTTCAGCGCGACTATCTGCATGCCGGCGCCCTGAATACCAGCCCCGGCGCGTTCATGCAGCGCGCGCAGCACGCAACGGCCAATACGGCCGTAGCCGTTGAGCGCAATGCGGTAAGGACCGGGGGAAGGCATTCAAGCAACTCCGTTAGGCTTCAAGCTACAAGGTAAAGCGACAAGCTACACCAGGCTGCTTGCCGCTTGTCGCTAAATTAGTCTTCCAACAGCTCTTCGGCCGCAGCCAGAATGTTGTCGACAGTGAAGCCGAACTCTTCAAACAATGCCGGCGCGGGCGCCGACTCGCCGAAGGTGTTCATGCCGATCACGCGGCCATCCAGGCCTACATACTTGTACCAGAAGTCGCCATGCGCAGCTTCGATGGCGATCCGCGCACCGACTTCCAGCGGCAGAACGGCCTGCTTGTATTCGGCATCCTGCTGGTCGAATACGCTGGTGCACGGCATGGACACTACCCGTACACGGTAGCCTTGCTCGGTGAGTTTCTCGCAGGCCTGCATCGCCAAGCCCACTTCGGAACCGGTCGCGATCAGAATCAGCTGCGGCTCGCCGGCGCAGTTTTTCAGCACATAGCCGCCGCGGGCAATCGCCGTTTCGGTTTCAGTGTCGCGAATCTGATAAGGCAGGTTCTGCCGCGAGAAGATCAGCGCGCTGGGGCCATCCTTGCGTTCTACTGCGTACTTCCACGCAACAGCCGACTCGACCGTGTCTGCCGGGCGCCAGGTATCCAGGTTCGGCGTACTGCGCAAGCTGGACAGCTGCTCGACCGGTTGGTGCGTGGGGCCGTCCTCACCCAGACCGATAGAGTCGTGAGTAAATACATAGAGCACCCGCACTTTCATCAAAGCGGACATGCGTACCGCGTTACGCGCGTATTCCATAAACATCAGGAAGGTCGCGCCGTAGGGAATCAGACCGCCATGCAACGCCACGCCGTTCATGATCGCGCTCATGCCGAACTCGCGCACGCCGTAATACATGTAGTTGCCGGAGGCGTCTTCCTGGGTCACCGGCTTGCAGCCATTCCACAGGGTCAGGTTGGAACCGGCCAGATCGGCGGAGCCGCCAAGCAGCTCCGGCAGCAAGGGACCAAAGGCATGCAGACAGTTCTGGCTGGCCTTGCGGCTGGCAATGGTTTCGCCCTTGTCCGCCACATCGCGGATAAAGGCCGAGGCCTTCTCGGAAAAATCGGCAGGCAGTTCGCCGGCCATGCGCCGCTTGAACTCGCTGGCCAGATCCGGGAAGGCAGCCTGATAAGCAGCAAAGCGCTCATCCCAGGCGGCTTCAGCTTTGCCACCTGCCTGACGCGCATCCCACTCGGCATAAATATCCTGGGGAATCTCGAAAGGCGCGTGATTCCAGCCGAGCTTTTCCCGTGTCAGGGCAATTTCCGCATCGCCCAGCGCGGCGCCGTGACTGTCTTCCTTGCCCTGCTTGTTCGGCGAACCAAAACCGATGATGGTCTTGCAGCAGATCAGTGTCGGCTTATCGCTCTTGCGTGCGGTCTCGATTGCAGTCTTGATCTCGTCAGAATCGTGACCATTGACGTTGCGAATCACCTGCCAACCATAGGACTCGAAACGCTTGGGCGTGTCATCGGTAAACCAGCCATGCACTTCGCCGTCAATGGAGATGCCGTTGTCATCATAAAAGCCGATCAGCTTGCTCAGACCCAGAGTGCCCGCCAGTGAACAGACCTCGTGGGAAATACCTTCCATCAGGCAGCCATCGCCCATGAACACGTAGGTGTGGTGATCAACAATGTCATGCCCGGGCTTATTGAACTGCGCGGCCATGATCTTTTCCGCCAGTGCAAAGCCAACCGCATTGGCCAGACCCTGGCCCAGCGGGCCGGTGGTGGTCTCGACGCCCGGGGTGTAGCCAAATTCGGGATGCCCTGGAGTTTTGCTGTGCAGCTGACGGAAGTTCTTCAACTCATCGATCGACAGGTCATAGCCGGTCAGGTGCAGCAGCGAATAGATCAACATCGAGCCGTGCCCGTTCGAGAGGACAAAACGATCACGATCAGCCCAGTTCGGATTAACCGGGTTGTGCTTCATATAGTCACGCCAGAGCACCTCGGCGATATCCGCCATGCCCATGGGCGCGCCGGGATGGCCGCTATTGGCTTTCTGCACGGCATCCATGCTGAGGGCACGGATGGCATTGGCACGGTCACGACGGCTGGGCATGGGTAACTCCTGTGGCTGACAAGACAGATGAACCGGGCGCCGTTTCGGGCCGCAGTCCAATAACAAGGCCGGGCATTTTCGCGCAAACAGCGTCCATGGGCAATGAAAACCCCGAGAAACCCGCACCGGGTCCACCCGCGCCTGAAAATGCACACGCACGTCGACCGCGCCAATCTATATCAATTAATTTTGATATAGATCTTGCAGGCCTCCCCTTACCCACCTACACTGCCTGCATGAATCAGATAGCGCACATAGCGCCGCCCGCCTCCAGCGCCACCGAACAGCTCGCCACCTTCTGCAAGGCCACGGGCGACGTTTTACGCCTGGATATTCTGCGGGTGCTGCGCAATGACTCCTTCGGCGTACTGGAGCTGGCAAGAATTTTCGCCATGCGCCAGTCCGGCATGAGCCACCACCTGAAGGTGCTGGCCAATGCCGGACTGGTCAGCACCCGGCGCGAAGGCAATTCGATCTTCTATCGCCGCAGCCTGCCTGATACCAACCAGCCCTGGTTCGGCGTGCACAGCCAACTGTTGGGCGGTATAGATGCGCTGCCACTGGAAACGGCACTGGCCGAGGCGATAGCCGAAGTGCACAGCCAGCGCGCCGACCTGTCACGGCAGTTTTTCGCTCGCTTTACCGATGGCACCCCAGCCCAGCAGGATCTGATTGCCCACTTTGGCCTGTACCGCGAACCGCTGCTCGGCCTGATTGATAGCCTGAACCTGCCGGCCAATGCCCTGGCGCTGGAAATCGGCCCCGGCGAAGGCGGCTTTCTACCCGACCTGGCCAGCCGCTTTGAAAAAGTCGTGGGGCTGGATAACGCGCCCTCGATGCTCGACCGCGCCCGCCAGCAATGTGCCGACGCCGGCCTGAACAATGTCGAATGCCTGCTTGCCGATGCGCTGCAGCCGCTGCCGTTAGCGCCGGCCGATTGCCTGGTATGCAATATGGTGCTGCACCATATGCCCGCCCCAGCAGAAGCGTTGAAGCGTTTTGCCGGTCTGATCAAACCCGGCGGCAGCCTGATTCTCACCGAGCTATGCAGTCACAACCAGAGCTGGGTACGCGAAACCTGTGGCGACTTGTGGCTCGGTTTTGACCAACTTGACCTGAGCTATTGGGCCGGCGAAGCCGGACTAGTGCCCGGCAACAGTTTGTATATCGGCCTGCGTAATGGCTTTCAGATTCAGCTTCAGCAGTTCAGCAAACCACTTATTGAACACGTTTTCCCAACAGAAGGGACCGCAGCATGAGCGATTACTCCATTTTTACCTCCGAATCCGTCTCCGAAGGCCATCCGGACAAACTTGCCGATCAGATCTCCGATGCCGTACTCGACGCGATCATCAGCGAAGACAAATTTGCCCGCGTTGCCTGCGAAACCATGGTCAAGACCGGTGTCGCCATCGTTGGCGGTGAAATCACCACCAGCGCCTGGGTTGACCTGGAAGACCTGGTACGCAATGTAATTAAGGACGTCGGCTACACCTCCTCCGACGTCGGCTACGACGGCGATACCTGCGGTGTGATCAACATCATCGGCAAGCAGTCACCGGACATCGCCCAGGGCGTCGACCGTCAGAAGCCGGAAGACCAGGGCGCTGGTGACCAAGGCCTGATGTTCGGCTACGCCAGCAATGAGACCGATGTACTGATGCCGGCGCCGGTGACCTTTGCCCACCGCCTGGTGGAACGTCAGTCTGAAGTTCGCAAGGACGGCACGCTCAACTGGCTGCGCCCGGATGCGAAATCCCAGGTAACCTGCCGCTACGATAACGGCAAGGTCGTGGGTATCGACGCCATCGTGCTGTCCACCCAGCACAACCCGGACATCAGCCTGAAAGATCTGCGCGAAGCTGTGATGGAAGAGATCGTTAAGAGCGTGATCCCGGCCGAGCTGCTGCATGCCGACACCCAGTACCACATCAACCCGACCGGCAACTTCGTTATCGGCGGCCCAGTGGGCGACTGCGGTCTGACCGGCCGCAAGATCATCGTCGACACCTACGGCGGCATGGCTCGTCACGGTGGCGGTGCCTTCTCCGGGAAGGATCCGTCCAAGGTCGATCGCAGTGCAGCCTACGCCGGGCGCTATGTGGCCAAGAACATCGTCGCCGCCGGCCTGGCCGAGCGTTGTGAGATTCAGGTGTCCTACGCTATCGGTGTGGCGCAACCTACTTCCGTATCGATCAACACCTTTGGCACTGGCAAGATCAGCGACGACAAGATAGTCAAACTGGTCCGCGAGCACTTTGACCTGCGCCCCTATGCCATCACGCGCATGCTCGACCTGCTGCACCCGATGTATCGCGCCACCGCTGCCTACGGCCACTTTGGACGCACGCCGGTGGAGATGACGGTCAAAGGCGATACCTTTACCGCATTCCCCTGGGAAAAGACCGACAAGGCCGAGCTGTTACGCGCCAGCCTTTAACACTGAAGACTAACGGCGATAGCCGTCATGGCATGCTTTGCAGGCCTGCTGTACCGCCTGCATAGCACTAGCGACCTGCTCGGGACTGTCGACGCCCTTGGCAGCAATGAGGTTCAGGTCCGTTACGGCGGTCTGATACTGACCGATGCGCTCGGCGAAGCCGTCGGCGTCGGACCAGACTTCGGGCAGCGCAGCATTGGGCTGAGGATTGTTCTGGTCAGGTTCAGAAAAATGCTTCCAGGGGGCGTCGGCCAATCCGGCCAACTGCTCTGCATGGCCGGCGAAAGCTTCGCCATCAAAGGCCAGACGTCCTGCGAGCATGCCGCCCATGGGTTCGCTGTGCTGCAGAAATTGCTGGAACACGGCCTGGCGCTGGCCTTCGGGCGAATCCGGGTCGGCTTGCTGATTGCCACAGGCCGCCAGCAATAGCGACAAAGACAGGCAAGACAAAATTTTCAGGGTGGGGACTGGCTGCATGGTTTCTTCCCGAGGTGAGACAAAAAGCGGGGGACAGTATCACGGCTCCCGTTAAGCCGGCCAAGTACGCGCTGTTTCAGCATGTGCCTGACCTATCGATTTTGACCCCGCTCGAGGGGCGCTGCAGCGACCAGCAGCTTTTCTGCCAGCACCAAGTGCTTCCGGGGAGGCTCGGGGTCGGACCGTCGATGGCAAGGATGCCATCGATGAGCCTACAGGGACGTATTCACGGCGTGTCCGAACCCGAGCCTCCACGTGGGCACGATGCCAGCAAAAGGCAAAAGAGGTCGTCAGGCTCGAGCGTTGTCGTTAAAGAAACAACCGCGCCCATTCGCTAACTACGAATGGAGTAATCGCATGAGTGCTGTAATGAAAGACAAGAACTTTACTGACTACAAGGTTGCCGATATCAGCCTGGCCGACTACGGTCGCCGTGAAATCATCATCGCCGAATCGGAAATGCCCGCGCTGATGGCCATGCGCAACAAGTACAACGCCGAGCAGCCACTCAAGGGAGCCAAGATTCTTGGCTGTATCCACATGACCATCCAGACCGCCGTATTGATCGAAACACTGGTCTCTCTGGGTGCTGAAGTGCGCTGGTCCTCGTGCAATATCTTCTCCACCCAGGATCACGCCGCAGCTGCCATCGCTGCCGCCGGCGTTCCGGTCTTTGCCTGGAAAGGCGAAACCGAAGAAGAGTACGAATGGTGCATCGAGCAGACCATCCTCAAGGATGGCCAGCCCTGGGAAGCCAACATGGTATTGGATGACGGCGGTGACCTGACCGAAATCCTGCACAACAAATACCCGGCGATTCTCGACAACGTGCACGGCGTAACCGAAGAAACCACCACTGGCGTGCATCGCCTGCTCGACATGCTGAAAAAAGGCACGCTCAAGGTACCGGCAATCAACGTTAACGATTCCGTGACCAAGAGCAAGAACGACAACAAATACGGTTGCCGTCACAGCCTCAACGACGCCATCAAGCGCGCCACCGACCACCTGTTGTCCGGCAAGCAGGCACTGGTTATCGGCTACGGCGACGTGGGCAAGGGTTCAGCGCAGTCACTGCGCCAGGAAGGCATGATCGTCAAAGTCAGTGAAGTCGATCCGATCTGCGCCATGCAGGCCTGCATGGACGGCTTTGAGCTGGTCTCACCGTTCAAAGACGGCATCAACGACGGCACTGCCGAGTGCATCAACACCAACGTACTCGGCCGCATCGACCTGCTGGTGACCACCACCGGTAACGTCAACGTCTGCGACGCCAATATGCTCAAGGCATTGAAGAAGCGCGCGATCGTCTGCAACATCGGACACTTCGACAACGAGATCGATACCGCTTACACCCGCGCCAACTGGCACTGGGAAGAAGTCAAACCGCAGGTTCACAAGCTGCACCGCACCGGCAAGGACAACTTCGACGCCAGCAATGACGACTATCTGATCCTGCTGGCCGAAGGCCGCCTGGTTAACCTGGGTAACGCCACCGGCCACCCCAGCCGCATCATGGATGGCTCCTTTGCTAACCAGGTACTGGCGCAGATCCATCTGTTCGGTCAGGGCTATGCCAAGCTGTCAGCCGAGAAGAAAGCCGAGCTGCTGCGTGTTGAAGTACTGCCGAAGAAGCTCGACGAAGAAGTCGCATTGGAAATGGTCAAGGGCTTTGGTGGCGTGATCACCAAGCTGACCAGCAAGCAGGCCGACTATATCGGCGTCAGCGTCGACGGTCCGTTCAAGCCGGAAGACTACCGCTACTAAAATCAGCGACAGGCCAGGGCATCAAACTTCACACGAAGTCTGATGCCCTGGCCTGAAGCTCGCGTGAGACAGAGCATGAGTATAGAAACAAAGAAACCGGTGAGTTTTGAGTTCTTTCCCACCAAAACCGAAGCCGGACACGAAAAATTGATTGCTACCGGCAAGGCGCTGGCAGCAGAAAACCCCGAATTTTTTTCGGTCACCTATGGCGCTGGCGGGTCTACCCGTGACGGCACGTTGAAGACCGTATTACAACTGGATCAGGAAGTGCAGGTGCCTACCGCCCCGCATCTGTCCTGTGTTGGCGACAGCAAGGAAGATCTGCGCAGCCTGCTGACCTTGTACCGCGAATCAGGCATCAAGCGTATCGTCGCACTACGTGGCGACCTGCCCTCCGGCATGGGCCAAGCCTCTGGTGAACTGCGCTACGCCAACGAGCTGGTCGAATTTATCCGTGCCGAGACCGGTGATCACTTTCATATCGAAGTGGCCGCCTACCCCGAAGCCCATCCCCAGGCCCGGCATTTTGAAGCGGATCTGGAGAACTTCATTCGCAAGGCAAAATCCGGTGCAGATAGCGCCATCACCCAGTACTTTTTTACCGCCGACTGCTATTTCTACTTTGTCGATCGGGTGCGCAAGGCCGGGGTGGACATTCCGATTGTGCCGGGCATCATGCCGATCACCAATTACAGCAAGCTGGCGCGCTTTTCTGACGCCTGCGGCGCTGAAATTCCGCGCTGGATTCGCAAGCAGCTTGAGTCCTACGGCGACGATAGCGAAAGCATCGCCGCATTTGGTACACAAGTAATTACCGAATTATGCCAACGTCTGATTGACGGCGGCGCGCCAAGCCTGCATTTTTATACTCTGAACCAGGCAGAACCGAGCCTGGCCGTATGGCGCAATCTGCACGGCAAGTAATACGGTTCAAGCGTTCCATCAGGCATGAGTGCAAAACGACCGTATGAAGCTGTTCTCTCTGACGATACTGCTCTGGCTGATGGCTTGCATGAACGTGCAAGCCGGATCAGTGCATATTGTCAGTGAGGATTGGCCACCCTTTATTTACGCAGAAGACGGCGAGATAAAAGGGGCCGACAAAGACATTACCGAGCAGGTGCTCAACCAGCTTGGCTACCAGGTAACCTGGCAACTGATGCCCTGGCGACGGGTACTGCACGATGTAGCGACCGGGACTGCCGATGCGATTCTGGACATAGCTCCGCACGAGGATCACCAGGACACATATCTGTTCACTGGCGAGCCGTTATCCAGCCACGAAACCGTGCTGTTCCATGATCTGCGGCGTCCTTTCGCCTTCAATGATCTCGGCGACCTAAACGGCTTGGTGATTGGCGTATCCCCTGGCTACCTATACAACAATCCCGAATTCATCGGTTCAGACGCCTTCTTCCGCGAGCCCGCGCCCAGCTTCGAAGCCAATTTCCAAAAACTTCTGCGCGGCCGTGTCGATCTGGTGGCGATGAGTCGCCCGGTCGGCATTTACACCAGTCGCACGCTAGGCATCGAAAATCAGATCAGTTTCCATCGGCAACCACTGAGTAGCAGCGATTTTTATCTGGCGTTTCATCGTGCGGAAAAATGGCAGGACCCCAGTGAGCAGTTTTCCCGGGCATTACGGGAGTTCAAGAAAACCAAGCAGTACCACGAAATCCTTCAGGAATACGGCCTTCAGTCCGATGACGGTTTCTTGAGCCTGGCAACCCCCTAACCGCCGGGCAGACCGCACTGCGCTGTAGCGCGCTTTCTGTTATACTCCGCGCTCTTCATTATCGGCCGCACGGACAACCCCTGTTCGCAACGGCCATCACAGGGTTATCTGAATGTCCTTTGCTACTCTCGGTCTCTCCGACGTGCTCGTGCGCGCCGTTGCTGCCACTGGTTATACCTCTCCTACTCCCGTCCAGGCCCAAGCCATCCCCGCCGTACTTGAAGGTCGCGACCTGATGGTCGCCGCTCAAACCGGTACCGGCAAGACCGCAGGCTTTGCTCTGCCGATCATCGAAAAGCTGTTCCCTGGCGGACACCCCGATTCTACCCACCGTCGCGCGCCGAAACAGGTTCGCGTACTGGTACTGACACCCACGCGCGAACTGGCTGCTCAGGTGCATGAAAGCTTTGTGACTTACGGCGGCGAGCTGCCAATGAAAACCGCCTGCATTTTCGGCGGTGTGGGCGCTAACCCACAGATGAAAGCCATTGCTCCCGGCCTGGATGTGCTGGTTGCCTGCCCCGGTCGCCTGCTGGATCTGGTCGGCCAACGCGCCGTGGATCTGTCCAAAGTAGAAATCCTGGTACTCGACGAAGCTGACCGCATGCTCGACATGGGCTTTGTGCATGACGTCAAGAAAGTCATCGCCAAGCTACCCAGTCAGCGTCAGAGCCTGCTGTTCTCGGCAACTTTCTCGAAAGAGATCACCGAGCTGGCCAACAAGCTGCTGGACAATCCGGCGCGGATTCAGGTTACCCCGCCTAACACCACGGTCGAACGCATTTCACAGACGGTTTATCGTGTCCCTGCCGGCCACAAACGCGCGCTGGTTGCTCACTTGATCACCATGGGCGCGTGGGAGCAGGTACTGGTCTTTACGCGTACCAAGCATGGCGCCAACCGCCTCGCCGAGTACCTGGACAAGAACGGCCTGCCCGCTGCAGCGATTCACGGCAACAAGAGCCAGAGCGCTCGCACCAAAGCCTTGGCCGACTTCAAGGCCAACAAGCTGCGTATTCTGGTCGCTACCGATATCGCCGCACGCGGTCTGGATATCGATCAGTTGCCACACGTGGTCAACTTTGAGCTTCCCAATGTTTCCGAAGACTACGTGCACCGCATCGGCCGTACCGGTCGTGCCGGTCGCAGCGGCGGCGCCGTGTCGCTGGTCAGCCCGGACGAAGAGAAACTGCTCAAGGCCATCGAACGCATGACCAAGCAGCAGATTGACGAAGGCACGCTGGAAGGCTTTGAGCCACCGGCGCAGGGCGAACTGAACAGTGATCGTCCCGAACGTGCGCGCGGTGCGCCCAGTGCCGGCCGAGGCCAACGCCCCGCCGGTAATGGTGCAGGTGCCGGTCGTGGCCAAGGCCGTAGCGACAAACCGCGCTCGGAAAAGCCACGCAGCGACAAGCCGCGTAGTGATCGCCCACGCAGCAACCAGCCACCGCGTGCTGCTCGCCCCAATAGCGAGCCACAGGACAGCGTGAGTGAAGAGCGCCGGCATCAGGCTCACGGCAACAAGGCTGCGCCAAGCACGCCGCGTACTGATAGCCCGCGAAAGCCAGCTGGCAATCGACCACAGCGTGAAAAACCTGCACTGTTTGGCCGTTAAGCCAATCTAGCTGCAAAAAAAACGGGCCTTGAATGGCCCGTTTTTTTATCTTCCAGTTCTCCAGCAGCCGGCCCAATCGGATGTCGATTCGGCTGGCGCACCTTTACTATTGCATCAGGTGCGTTCGCCTACCAACTCCGGCTTTGCCTGCTGCTTGCGAGCGGCATAGTGCTTGTTCAGGTCCGGCATCTCCACCGATAACAAGTGCCCGTCTTCATCATTATGGACGGTCAGCACCTGCTGCTCCTGGAGCAGCTTGGTCAAGCGCGGGTCCACCCCGAAACTGCTCGAAAGGGTTGCATCACTCATAATTGGCACGCGCTTACGGCGCTCGAAACCGGCTGCCTGCTTTCTGCGATAAGTCGCCCAGATACTGAGGATACAAGCCACCAACAGACTCAGGACCAGATACAACAGCAAGCTGTCCAGCCCCGATAGGAGCTGTGTACCCATCTCGATTCGCGGTCCCTGCTTTTGATCGTCGATCAAGTCGATAATGCCGTTGTACATCAACCAGATGAACACCACCCAGGCAATAACCGTCAGGATGATATCAACCAGGCGGGGCAACCAGTGCCGCGGCGTATGTATCAGATTCATTTTTCGCTCCTCGCAATACCGCGGTCCGGGCTAATCCAGCGCGCGCGTTCCTGCCGCGGCCTGAGCATGACTCTTGGAAAGCTCGCTAGGGTGGTGAACAACGTGATGGTCCAGAACACCAGCGGGTACCAGATAACCCAGAACAGCGTGCGCCCGAGCTTCTCCTCATAGCGACGCTCAATGAACAGGCTAAGGCTGAATTGCATCAGGCAGACAGAGGCCAACACCAGACCGGTGAACCCTGGCGGTATGATGCGCACCACTTGCAGGCTCTCGGGTAGCACGAAAAACAAGCCCAGTGCCCACAGCACAACGGTGATGGCGAAGGTGAAAGCCCATACCGCCGAGAGACAGAATTCGATCAGCAACGGCCACATATAGCGGAAACGCCATTGCCAGATACTGGCGATATTCTTGCGCAACACCTCGGCGCCGCCGCGTGACCAGCGCAAGCGCTGCTTCCACAAACCGCGTAGCGTTTCCGGCATAAGGATCCAGCACAGTGCCCGCGGCTCATAGAAAATCGACCAGTGATCGAGCTGCAACTTCCAGCTGATGTCGATATCTTCGGTGATCATGTCCGGGCTCCAATACTCGACCCGGTCCAATGCACTGCGGCGGAACGCCGCGACCACACCCGAGACCGTGAACACCCGGCCATACACTCGCTGCGTACGCTTGATCAAACCGATAATCGAGGAAAACTCGCCGACTTGAATACGCCCGATCAACGTGGAGCGCGTACGAATCCGGGGGTTACCGGTCACTGCGCCCACACGCGGATTCTCAATCAGTGGCGCGACCAGATAGGCAACGGCGTCTTCGGCTAGCAGAGCATCGCCGTCAATACAGACGAGATATTCGCTGCGCGCAGCCAGTGCACCCATACGCAAAGCGACGGCCTTGCCCTGATTCTTGGCCAGATGCACCACGCGCAAATGGGGATTTTGCTCGGCAAGCTGATCCAGCAATTCACCTGTGTCATCGCTGGAGCCGTCGTTGATCGCGACCACTTCGATGTTCTCATAGCGCTGCGCTAGCGCCGCCCCAACGGTTTCCGCCACGCGCGGGCCTTCGTTGAAGCAGGGTATCAGGATGGATACCAGCGGATTGCCCACTAACTCGGGAGCAGGCACGTCACCATCGCGCGACCAAGGCCACTTGCGCTCCCAGTTCAACCAGAAGAACAGCCCCCCGGCTATCCACAATGCAGACATCAGCAGCGGGTAGAAAAACACGAAGTTAAGCAGCAATGTGCCGGTGATGGCCAGGGCCAGGGCCAAAGGGCCCAGCAACACCAGCACTAACACCAGAATGGCAATGATCCGTTCTTTCATCGCTGGGTACTCCACGCATTGGACAATGCAGGGCGTATCAGCTCAAGGCGCGGATTATCAGTATGGAAATCATCCGGGTAGTAGCCGAAGTGACGTACTCCCTCCCATTGCAGACGATGCATCCATCTGACCAGCAGCTCGCTATCGATCGGACCTTCCTTACCCACGCGCCAATCGCGGGCCTGCAATTCAAAGATGGTTTTGTTCATCGCATCAGGGTACTGCTTGACCTGTAGCACCAGACGCGACAGCCAGGCGTCGGAATCTGCTTTGCTGACCCCTTCCATCAAAGGCATCGCCATGATGGCGGTCCAGTCATAGTTGTTGAGGAAGTCATGCATGTTCTGCGCGAACCAGGCCTCGCTTTCCGGCTCGAGGATCGGCATGGCAAATATGTTCCGGGCCGTCTTCACCTGCGGCCCGCGAATGGCCTTGACCTTATCCGCCAGCTCCAGCGTGAAATCGATCAGGTACTGGCTCTTGAAACGCGTCCAGGCAGCCATTTGCTCCGGATCAGACCGCAACGCATTCAAATCCGAATGCAAACCTACTGCCGCATAGGCCTCCCGTGCGGCACTACCGGCATCTTCAAAATCCGAAAGCAGCGCATCATCATGGAACAGCAGGCCCTGAAAACTTGCACTTGCGGCGAGGTCTTCATATATCTCGCCTACCTGTTTGCGCACCCTGGGATCGAATGGTGAAAGCCGCTGGTACTGCACCGGGTTCACTGCCGCCTCACTACCGCCGGCAGCGTCAATCGCGGTCACCCTAGGCAGCGCCGGATCCAGGTCAAAACTCAAGACCGGCATCCAAGCAAAGACATCAACGCCCGCCCGGGTACGCAACTGCCAGGCAGCGCGATTAAACAAGTCAGCACGCATAGGCAAGTGACGGTTGGGGAAGTACAGCTCCTTG
Source organism: Halopseudomonas laoshanensis (assembly GCF_008365385.1). GTDB lineage: Bacteria > Pseudomonadota > Gammaproteobacteria > Pseudomonadales > Pseudomonadaceae > Halopseudomonas > Halopseudomonas laoshanensis. The sequence goes on from NZ_QOVF01000002.1 coordinate 820,893, forward strand.
ACCGTGCCGTCGCCGGTGGGATCAGCGTAAGCCTGCAGAAATACGGTATTGATGCGCAGATCGGCGATACGCTGAATCAACACGCCCAGGTTAGCCTCCATCTGCACCGGGTCGGGATCATAAACGTAATCCAGATCCACATGAGCAATCCGCTTTGCCGCGGTATTCTGCATACCGCTGACGGCCGCAGCGAAGCTTTGGGTGCTGGGATCTTCCCCGATCAAATAACGCCCGGTATCACGAAGGTTCTGCACCGTCGCCAAACCACCTTCCAACGTCATCGCCATCTGGTAGCCGTTCTTGTCTATCACTTCCAGCGCCATGCCACTGGCAGCGCCATACGGCCATACCCAGACCCGCGGGCTGCGCCCGGTGACCTCACGTAATTTCTGACTGATCCGCTGAACATCGGTATTCAACCGGGTCTTATAGGCCTCGACTGTTTCGTACTGACCGGTGGCCGAATCATATTGGCGATTGGCCGCTGCAGGCAGCATGTTGCCCTGCACGTTAGCCAGCGTACCGAAGTGCAGGTTATCGGTATGAGCTGCAATTTCGACCAATCCCGAGTCGGCTATCTCGCGAATGTCCGCGCGGGTGGCGAAACGTTCACGCGGTACGGCAAGACCGCCAAAATCAACCGCCTGATCGGCCGGCGTATCCATCCAGGCACCCACCGGTGCCAGCACGGCGGGCCACTGATAGGCTCTGAGTACCGGCAGCACCCGCTCCCGGAAACTGCTGAAGCCGTCATCGAAGCTGAGCAACACAGCCTTTGCCGGGAGATCCGCGCCGCCTTGACGAGCCTCAAGAATCTGATCGATAGAGACGGCCTGATAGCCGTTCTCGCGCAACCAGGCAAGCTGGTCGAGCATGTTCAAGGTGCGCACTGACAGGAAGGCGTTGTCCGGATTGGCATCCTGCACATCGTGGTAGACCAGCGCCAGAACATGGTTCTTTGGCCATTCAGCTTCCCCGAGTGCTTCCGGTCGATCCTGCGGGGCGGTGAAAGGTATCGTCTGTTGCGCACAAGCGGCACTGAACAACAGGGTCAATAACAGGAAAATTCGACCGAGCACTATCATCACAGTCCCTTGAATCGGAAGTTGACGTCGAGGACAAGCCGGTATTCCTGCTCGCGATCCCCATCATAGGGTCTGCTCAAGGCAGACAGCAGGAAGCCACTATCAAACACATCATTCATGCGTAGACGCTGCCCATAACCGAGCAAACCCATGCCGCCGCCACCGAAGTCGCGCTGATCGTAATATCCCAGGCCGAACTGCAGATCCTGACTCCAGACCGTCTCGTAGCGACGATGCAGAATGTGCGACAGATTCAGCGTAGAGAGCACGCTGGCATCCGACTCCGGGTTGAAGTACGGGCCTTCGCCGCCCTGGCTGTTGCGGCTGGTGGATAACTCCAAACCCGCGTCGAGGATCATGCGGGGGGCGGTAAATACCCGCTGACTGCCGTCTAGCACCAGGCTCAAGCGGTCGTTACCGTCACTGAAGGACATCGGCAGGACAGTCAGGCTGACTTCCCGCCGCTCGCTTTCACGCCAGCGCGCGTAGCCCGTGAGGCTGTCTGCGTCGATGTTGCTGTTCAAAGCACGAAGTGGCGTTGATGCCGACAGCAGTTCAGCTGACCAGCCGTACTGCCAGACATCACTGGCATCGTGGACACCCGACAGCCTGGCGCCCGCGCGGCGGCCAAAGCCAAATTCGTGACTGGAGAATTCAGCCTCCAAGGTGTTGTTGCGTATGCGGTGCTCGATACCGGCACGCAGCCAGTCGTGATCCGCATCACCCTCTTCGAACTCACCGCGGCCGATACCACCGCCGGCGAACACCCGCCAGTCTTCCTTGAATGGCGAGCTGTACACTACTGTTTCCAGGCCAAAGTCGCTGCCGCCAGAAACGCTGTCTTCATCGCTTTTGCCGCGATACCCGGCAATCCGCAACTCGGCCATGTGATGAACGTCGCGCAAGCGGTCTACGCGTTGAGCACGAAGATTTTCCGGAAAGCGCTCAACCAGGTCGTCGGCCAGCACATCAGCTTGCCGCCATTCCTGCAGCGTCAGGGCATTCAGGGCCTGGCCCGCTTCGACGTCTACGGTTCTGGGCGCAGTGTTCTCAGCAATCTTCAACTGCTCTTCAGCGCGCCGTGGCCAACCTCGGGCGGCATAAACGCTGGCGCGGCTGGTGCGCAATGAGACGTTGCCTGGGGCAGCGTCGGACAAGCTATCAAAAGCCTGCTGAGCTGCCGGCAAGTCGTCACGGTAAAGAGCGTTATTGGCGACCAGAATCTGACTGTCGAGCCATTTATTGTTCGGCCGTCCCTCGGGTACGCCCAGAGGATAAATGCGTTCAGGCTGCGCCTCGGCCAATTGCTTGCTGAGCCGATCAGCCTCTTCCAGCTCTTCGCTTTCAATCAATGCGTAGTACAGGCTTTGGTGATCACTCAACCAGCTCTGGTCCTTGTCATTGCTGGCAGCAATGACTTCACGGTACAGCTCGGCAGACAGTTCAGGCTGGCGTAGATAGAGCATGGCACTGGCGGCCCAGCGCAACGCATATGGCGGCAGGGCGACCTGCATGTCTTTCAGTGCATAGTACTCATCAACAACACCTTGCATGTCCACTCGGGCATGCAAGGCGCCCATACGGTCAACCCGCACACGAATGACTTCGGCCTGAGCTTCGGGCAAGGCTTCCCACTCTTGCATCATTGCGTCAGCCTGAGCCAGTGCCCGGTCGGCAATCACAAAGCGCTCTGATTCGGAACGGGTTGAGGTGTCGGCCAAGCGCACGCGCTCAGCCAGAGCGTCGGCGCGCATGATGCGGAGCTCCTCGTCGCCGAGCAGTTCAGGATGCTGCTCGGCAATGCCCAGAGCCAGCACCGGCAGACCCGCGCGCTGCAGCGCGAACAGATACTCGCGCAACACATCGCGCCGGCCGGGGGCCAATTTCCACGCCCGGTCATACTCCGCCAACGACGCATGCTGCTGCCCGTCATGCATCAATGCATAACCCAGTGCCAAGCGCGCTTCCAACTGTTTGGGAGCCTGTTCAGTCCAAACCCGGGCACGCTTGATCGCAGCCGGCGTTTGGCCCATATCGGCCATGGTCATCAACTGCGCCTGCAGCAGATCGGCTCGAGCTGGCGCTAGAGAGCGGGCTAGCAGGAAGCCATTCACCGCCTCTTCCCACTCGCCGCGATTGCGCCGGGCACGCGCCATTGCCGCTACGGTATCGGGATTTTTTGCATAGAAAGCGGTATTGGACTGATAGAGCCGCAACACTTCGTCGTCTTCACCAGCCCAACTGGCTATCAGTAGAAGATCTGTTTGCTGAACCGGGGTCAGCGAGGGGAGTTGGCGCAGGTAGTCCAATGCAGGCTGCTGGTCGCCAAGGCGAGCGCGTTCTATCAGATCAACATAAGCCTGATCAGCCCAGACAAGACTGGAGCCCAAAGTCAAACCCAAGGAGAAACAGCAAGCAATAACTCGCCTCCCTGCTAAGTTACTGAGCAAATCGGTCACTCCTTTTGTAACGCGCAAATACAGCAAAGAGCCATGCACGACGATCCGTGATGGCTTATTAGTATCAAGACAATACTATAGTATTATTAATTGTAACGCGGAATGATACTAAATTGACGCTTTATTTATTTAGGGCCGCATAAGACATTTTTTTGGCGCCCAAAACAAAAAGAGCCGCCAAAGCAAGGCGGCTCCACTGCAGGATTAGACAACCTGCTGTTGACGCTAGTGCAACTTATTCTTCCAGCAAGGTAAGCGCTTCGCCGAGCACCTCTACCGATTCGCTGTGTTTACCCGCCTTGTGCAGACTTTCACCCTCAGCGCGCAATTCCTGAACGCGCTCCAGAACCGCAGGATCCGCAGGTGGATTGCTCTCAAGCAAGGCATCAATGCGCTCCATGTCGGCAGGGCAATGCATGGCAAACAATGGCGTACTCAGTAAGGCAGTGACGAAGAATATGGCAATGCGGCGCATGTAGCGTACCTCCGTTAAAATCAATGGATAGAAATAGCTCCGGCTAAAGTATAGACAGTTTACGGCCAGCGGCACCCTGCGTAGGCCATGCCACCACACACAGGGAAATCACCAGCTATAGTTATCAGGCGGGATGCTACCGACGCAGCCCCGAAAGACGTGCAAAGACAAACACGACGATAAAGGAGCATCCAGTGATGCACGTAAAGCATGGAATGTTTCGGCCTGACGCGGCTCGGCCTGACCTGGCTCGGCCTGACGTGGCTCGGTCAGAAGCGGCTCGGCCTGGTTTGGCGCTGCCTATTGCATCAAGATCTGCCTTCACTTTACTGCTGCTCGGTCTATGGAGTACCGGCCTGCACGCGCAAAGCATCTCGCCACAGCCGGAGCCCGGCTTATGGCGCAGCGAAGCGACTACCTTGATCAACGGCAAGGATCTGCAGGCAGCCTTGCGCTCCGCCCAGGACGATATGTTCAAGGACTTACCGGAAGAGCAACGGTCGATGTTGCGTGAAGCGCTCGGCGACCCACCCGAGATAGGTGTGGGCATGGAGTGCATCAGTGCCGAGGACGCGCGCAATCTCACCAACCCCGAGAAGCTGATCGACAGCGCCCGCAAGGACATGCCCGAATGCACATTGCAAGCGGAGGAAGCCAGCGAGTCCAGCCTGCGGGTGGTCGGCAATTGCACCGGAAGCGACGGTTTTAACGGCGACATGCATGGCGAACTGACCATGGTCAGCCCGCGAGAAATGCGCACACGTTTCACCGGTCAGGGGGTGATGCAGCTAGACGCCGAGCAGGCACCGGAACATTTGCAGCACGTGGCCACCGGCGAGCCGGTGAATATTGAGCATAGTGAGAAATCCACCTGGGTCTCGGCGGACTGCGGCGCCCTGCAATCCTCTGAACTCAACTACTGACAGGATCACTGGGCTACCAGCCATTCACGCAGGACCTCCGACCCATGCTGATCCAGCATGGGTGGTGGCAGGCGATAACTGACAGGCGTTCGCGACAGGCGAATCGGATTGGCGACCAACTCCAGCTCTCCGGACAAAGGGTGCTCCATCCTGATTTTCAAGCCACGCGCCTGCACCTGCGGATCAGCGAACACCTGTTCCAGGTTATTGATCGGACCACAGGGCACACCAGCCTGCTCCAGATCAGCAATCCATTGCGCAGTGGTACGAAATACCGTGACCTGTCGTATCAGTGGAATCAACTCGACCCGGTGCGCAACCCGCGCGGCATTGCTGGCAAATCGACCGTCCAGAGCCCACTCAGGGTGGCCAGCGACGCCGCAGAACTTGGCAAACTGCGCATCATTACCCACCGTGAGAATGAAATCACCATCGGCCGTGGGAAAATCCTGATAAGGCACGATATTCGGATGCGCATTGCCCATGCGCCGCGGAGACTGGCCGGTAGTCAGGTAATTGAGGCCCTGATTGGCAAGACAGGCAACCTGGACATCCAACAGCGCCAGATCGATGTATTGGCCTTGCCCGCTGCGCTCCCGTTCGGCCAGCGCAGCCAGAATCGCGTTGCTGGCATACAGCCCGGTGAGAATGTCCGTCAACGCCACGCCAACCTTGACCGGCCCAGCCCCCGCCTCATCATCCGCGCGGCCGGTAACACTCATCAAACCACCCAGACCTTGGATCATGAAGTCGTACCCAGCGCGCTGGGCATAAGGCCCATCCTGACCAAAGCCGGTGATAGAACAGAAAATCAACCGCGGATTGATCGCCTGCAGACTGGCGTAATCGAGCCCATAAGCTGCCAAACCACCAACTTTGAAATTCTCGATCAGCACATCCGCGTGCTTTACCAACTCTCGCAAGCTCTGCTGCCCCTGCGGCTGGGTGAAATCGATTGCCAGTGAGCGCTTGTTACGGTTGGCCGACAGATAGTAGGCCGCTTCCGAGGTGTCTCGTCCCTGCGTATCCTTGAGATACGGCGGCCCCCAGGCACGAGTATCATCGCCCATCACCGGTCGCTCGATCTTGACGACGTCAGCGCCTAGATCGGCCAGCATCTGCCCCGCCCAGGGGCCAGCGAGAACACGGGATAAATCAAGAACTTTCAGACCGGACAGTGCGCCCATAACAGCAGCTCCAGACAACCAGCTTGCTGAAGAGGCAAGCTGGCCGTGCGAATTGAGGAAAGTCTAACCAATGCAAACAACAAGGCGCCCCTGGAGAGCGCCTGAAAACCAATAGATCAGCCACGACAAACCGAGCCCTGGGCCCGGTTTGCCTATACCCTCAGAAGAAAGCCTGAAGGCCGGTCTGCGCACGACCCAAAATCAGCGCATGCACATCGTGAGTGCCTTCATAGGTGTTGACCACTTCCAGGTTGACCACGTGACGGATGACGCCGTACTCGTCGGAAATACCGTTACCGCCGAGCATGTCACGGGCAACGCGAGCGATATCCAGCGACTTGCCGCAGGAGTTGCGCTTCATCATCGAGGTAATTTCGACCGCCGCAGTTCCTTCATCCTTCATGCGACCCAGACGCAGGCAGCCCTGCAACGCCATGGTGATCTCGGTCTGCATGTCGGCCAGCTTCTTCTGAATCAGCTGGGTCTGCGCCAGCGGACGGCCAAACTGCTTGCGATCCAGGGTGTACTGGCGAGCGGTGTGCCAGCAGAACTCTGCAGCACCCAGAGCACCCCAGGAAATACCGTAGCGCGCGGAGTTCAGGCAAGTGAACGGACCTTTCAGGCCGGTGACGTTCGGCAGCATGTTCTCTTCGGGCACAAACACATCTTCCATCACGATCTGGCCGGTAATGGAGGTACGCAGACCTACCTTGCCCTTGATCGCCGGAGCACTGAGACCTTTCCAGCCCTTCTCCAGAATAAAGCCGCGAATCACGCCGTCATCAGTCTTGGCCCAAACGACAAAGATGTCGGCAATGGGACTGTTGGTAATCCACATTTTCGCGCCCTTGAGCGAATAACCACCGTCCACTGAACGTGCACGGGTAATCATCGAGCCCGGATCGGAACCGTGATCAGGTTCGGTCAGACCAAAACAGCCGATGTGCTCGCCGCTGGCCAGCTTGGGCAAGTACTTCTGTTTCTGCTCTTCACTACCGAATTCATTGATCGGCACCATAACCAGTGAGGACTGCACACTCATCATGGAACGGTAGCCGGAATCAACGCGCTCTACTTCACGGGCGATCAGACCGTAGCAAACGTAATTCAGCCCGCTTCCGCCGTACTGCTCAGGAATAGTCGCACCCAGCAGACCCAGCTCACCCATTTCGCGGAAGATCGACGCGTCAGTGTTCTCATGGCGAAACGATTCCAGCACCCGCGGCATCAGCTTGGCGTTGCAATACTGCGCGGCAGAATCACGCACCATGCGCTCTTCTTCAGTCAACTGAGAATCAAGCAGCAGTGGATCAATCCAGTTAAAACTAGCTTTGGAATCGGCCATGGGAACTCCGTAGTGATATATGAGGTAAGCATCGTGGAGATGCTATCGAGTGGCAATAAGACTAGACCCCTTTAGCGCACACAGCAAACGCGTTTTATTCAGCAACCTGTGCTATTTTGGAACTCCGTAAAACAGCTGCAAGTTACAAGCGTCAAGCTGCAAGTACCCCTCATTCGCGCCAAGCACACTGTATTGGCACTGCGCGGACCAACTTGCTGCTTACCGCTTGAAACTGCTCCAGAGGAGGCAACATGCGCCGCAAGATTCCCCCTACCCAGGCCCTTATCTGTTTCGAATCTTCGGCCCGACATGAAAGCTTTACCAAAGCGGCAGAGGAACTCGCCCTGACGCAAAGCGCTGTGTGCCGACAGATCGCCAATCTGGAAGAATTTCTGGATGTACAACTGTTCCGCCGTACTCGGCGCGGTGTCAAACTGACCGAGGCGGGTGAAACATACAGCCGCCGCATCAGCAGCCGATTGGACGCTGTAGAGCGAGACACCTTGTCGGTAATGGGCAACCAGGGCACGGCAACGCTGGAACTGGCCGCAGTTCCTACCTTTAGTACCCAATGGCTGCTGCCGCGCCTCAAGGGCTTTCTTCACGCCCACCCACATGTATCGATCAACCTGACCAACCGCACTCGGCCCTTTCTGTTTGCTGACACGGAATTCGATGCCGCGATCTATTTCGGCGATGGTGACTGGTCTGGTACCGAGGCGCATTTTTTGATGAAGGAGTCTCCGGTGCCGGTGTGCAGCCCGGATCTGATCGCACCACAGTTGTCACTGACGGCAGAACAGGTCAGCCAGATGCCGTTACTACAGCAGACCACCCGCCCATACGCCTGGCGCCAATGGTTTGCATCGGTAGATATGCGCGTTGCGCACGATTTGAACGGTACGCGACTCGAACTGTTTTCCATGCTCGCCAAAGCCGCGGTGCATGGCATGGGCGTAGCCCTGATCCCGCCTTTCCTGATTCGCGACGAACTGGACAGCGGACGGCTGATCACGCCCTGCCCGCACAGCTTTGACAGTGACCATGCCTACCATCTGGTGATTCCCGAGCGCAAAGCAGAGTCGGCAACTTTGCAGGCGTTCAGGGACTGGTTGGTCGCGGAAGCCAGCGCTTATCGCGACGCCCAAAGCCCGGCTTAGCCGATCGCGCTAACAAAAACGGCGAGCCAAGGCTCGCCGTTCATGCACATCATTACCAATTTACTGCCGGACACCTTCCACTGACAAAATCAATTCCACCTCCTCCGACGCCGGCCCCAGGTCCATGGAAATGTCGTAGTCTTTCAAACGCAGAGTAGTGCTGCCTTCGAAGCCAGCGCGGTAATTGCCCCATGGGTCATCACCCTCGCCAATGAACTTGGCTTCCAGCACCACGGGCTTGGTCACGCCATTCAGGGTCAGATCGCCGGTGATATTGGCGGTGTCATCACCGGTCATTTCCACGGCGGTGGATTTGAAGGTGGCTTGCGGATGCTTGTCGACGTTGAGGAAATCATCGCTGCGCAAGTGCTTGTCGCGCTCGGCGTGATTGGAGTCAACGCTGGTAGTATTGATGGTGACATTCACCTCACTGGCTTCGGGCTTGTCCGCGTCCCAGCTGAAGGTGCCGTCAAAATCGTTGAAACGGCCATACAGCCAGCTGTAGCCCAGATGGCTGATCTTGAAATTGATGAAGGCGTGCTGGCCTTCCTTGTCGATAACGTAGTCAGCAGCCTGCAAACTGCCACTTAATGCCATCAAGCCGCCCAGCGCGATGCCGACGAATGTTTTTTTCATATCAATGCTCCTCAGGTGAATGCTGACGCAAGCCAAGCATGCGTCGCAAAGTATTGTCGCGGTCGATAAAGTGATGTTTCAAAGCACCCAGTGCATGGAGGCCTGCTAACACCAATACGCTGATGGCCAGCCAGTAATGCACCAGACCGGCGCGGTCCGCCTGTTCTGGCAGGCCGGTAATCAGTGCGGGCAGCGTAAACCAGCCAAACACGTCGATGCCCTGCCCTTTTGCGGTAGAGATGAGATAGCCGCTGAGCACGATCACAATCAGTAACAGGTATAGCAGTCCGTGAACCAGACTGGCGAGCCGTAGCTCCCAGGGCTTGTGACCGGGAATATGCGCGGGCTTGGGGTTTGCCCAGCGCCAGAGCAAACGCAGCACAATCAGCAGCGCCAGCGAAACGCCGATGCTCTTGTGCCAGAACGGCGCGCTGCGGTAATAAGGGCTGTAATAGGTGAGGTCGGTCATCCACAGACCGAGGATAGCCAGACCAATGACCGTCACGGCCACCAGCCAATGGAGAACAATGGCGGCAGTGCCGTAGCTGCGAGACGTGTTCCTGATCTGCATGACTTCAGTCCAATGTGTCAATGAGGGGGATTCTCACATCGAATCAACCAAACAAAAAGCGCAATATTTGGTTCTGAATCATCCGGTAAACAGATAGCTTTCTCGAGAACGCAAAAAAATGGCCCTCTATATTGGGGCCATTGTTGGGCACTACTGACGCTCAGAAAATAGGCTCAGAAAAACAGTCGTTTGAGCTCCGCCCCTGGATCGGCTGCCCGCATAAAGGCTTCACCGACCAGGAAGCCGTACACATCGTGAGCCAGCATCAGATCCACATCAGCGCGTGAGAGCAGACCACTCTCCGTCACCAGCAACCTGTCGCCAGGTACTCGGGGCAGAAGATCCAGGGTGGTTACTAGCGTGACGTCAAAAGTATGCAGGTTACGGTTATTGATGCCAATCAGCGGCGTATCCAGGCGCAGCGCTCGCTGTAGCTCATCGCCGTCGTGCACTTCGACCAGTACGTCCAACTTCAGACGCCGCGCTTCGGCGGCCAGCTCGGCCATCAGTCCGTCATCCAGTGCCGAGACAATCAGCAGAATGCAGTCAGCACCCATCGCCCTGGCTTCCAGCACCTGATACGGATCAATCAGGAAGTCCTTGCGGATCACCGGCAGGCTACAGGCTGCGCGTGCGGCGCGCAGATAGTCGTCATGGCCTTGAAAGAAGTCGACATCGGTCAGCACGGACAAACAGGCTGCGCCACCCAGCTCGTAGCTGCGGGCAATCTCTGCAGGGTCGAAATCCTCACGCAGCACACCCTTGCTCGGCGAGGCTTTCTTGATCTCGGCGATCACACCGGGCCTGCGGGCCTCAGCGCAGCGCTGCAATGCCGCAGCAAAACCGCGCGGCGGCTCAGCGGCAGCGGCGAGGCGCTCAAGCTCCTGGACGCTGACGCGAGGTCGGCGCTCGGCCACCTCCTCATGCTTGCGCGCAATGATGTTCTGCAGAATCGTTGGCACACTCATTGTGCAGCTTCCTCGCGAAATATCTCGGTAAAGGCGATCAGCTCATTGAGCTTTTCGCGAGCCAGACCGGAGTGCAGGGCATCAGAGGCCAGTTGCACTCCTTCCAGGAAAGTGGAGGCCTGATCACTGGCATACAGTGCTGCGCCAGCATTGAGAATGATCATGTCTGCGGCCTTCTCTCCGGCCTCGGTCTTGCGTTTACCTAGCGCGTCATTGATCAGCGCCAGGGATCCAGCCGCATCATTCACACTCAGGCCAATCAGGCTGCGGCTGGGAATGCCCAGCTCTTCGGGGCTTATATCATACTCGTGCACTTCGCCGTTCTTCAGTTCAGCCACATGGGTCGGCGCCGCCAGGCTGACTTCATCCAGACCGTCGCGGGCGCTGACCACCAGCACGTGCTCACTGCCCAAACGCTTGAGCACCTCGGCCATGGGCCGGCAGAGCTTGTCGGTGAACACCCCGATAACCTGATGCTTGACCCCGGCGGGGTTGGTCATCGGCCCGAGCATATTGAAAAGGGTGCGCAAGCCCAGCTCCTTGCGCGGGCCGACCGCGTGTTTCATTGCACTGTGATGCGCCGGCGCAAACATGAAGCCGACGCCGACCGCCTCGACGCAACGCCCGACCTGCTCCGGCGTCAGCGCCAAGTTGACGCCGGCAGCTTCCAGTAGATCAGCACTACCGCTCTTGCCGGACACCGCGCGGTTGCCGTGTTTGGCGACCTTGCCACCCGCCGCTGCAACGACCAGCGCCGCCGCCGTGGATACGTTGAAAATGTTCGCGCCATCGCCGCCAGTGCCGCAGGTATCCACCACCCGCTCACCACTAACCTTCACGCCAGAGGCCAGCTCACGCATGACCATGGCCGCGCCGGTGATTTCATCAATGCTTTCACCCTTCATGCGCAGGCCGACCAGAAAGGCGCCAATCTGCGCATCGGTGCATTGCCCGGTCATGATGTCGCGCATGACCTCGCGCATTTCTTCGGTACTCAGGTCGATCTGCTCGACCACGCGCGCCAGCGCTGTCTTGATATCCATGTTCGCTCCTTGTCCGCTTAGCCGCGCAGGCCGCCCTGTTGTTTGAGGAAGTTGTCCAGCAGCTCGTGTCCCTGGTCGGTCAGAATCGACTCGGGGTGAAACTGCACGCCTTCGATCATGTACTCACGGTGACGCACACCCATGATCTCATCAATCGAGCCGTCTTCGAGCTGGGTCCAGGCGGTGATTTCCAGGCAGTCCGGCAGTGGCTCGCGACGCACCACCAAGGAGTGATAGCGAGTTACGGTAAGTGGATTATCCAGCCGGGCAAAAACACCCTGGTGCTCGTGAAATACCGGGCTGGTCTTGCCGTGCATGACCTGGCGCGCGCGAATAACTTCGCCGCCAAAGGCCTGACCTATCGCCTGATGGCCGAGGCAGATACCCAGGATCGGCAGCTTGCCGGCGAAATGCCGCAGCACCGCCACCGATACGCCCGCCTCATTCGGTGTACAAGGGCCGGGTGAAATGACAATACGCTCAGGCTGCAGGGCTTCGATTTCGGCCACGCTGAGCTCATCGTTGCGGATAACCTTGACCTCGGCACCCAGCTCGCCCAGGTACTGCACCACGTTGTAGGTGAAGGAATCATAGTTGTCGATCATCAATAACATGTCTTTTCCCTCACTCGACTGACTGTTCGGCCAGGGCCACAGCCCGGAACATTGCACGACGCTTATTGATGGTCTCTTCCCACTCCAGCGCGGGCACCGAGTCGGCAACAATCCCGCCACCGGCCTGCACGTGCAGCTCGCCGTTCTTGATCACGGCGGTGCGGATCGCAATTGCGGTGTCCATATTGCCGTTCCACGCCCAGTAACCCACCGCACCGCCATAGACGCCACGTTTGACCGGCTCCAGCTCGTCGATGATTTCCATCGCGCGGATCTTTGGCGCTCCCGACAGCGTGCCCGCGGGCAGGATCGCGCGCAGCGCATCCATCGCGTTCAGATTACCCAGCAATTGGCCCTTCACGTTGGAAACGATGTGCATCACGTTCGAGTAGCGCTCGATAACCATCTTCTCGGTTACCTGCACCTTGCCAATCTGCGCTACGCGGCCCACGTCATTGCGGCCCAGATCAATCAGCATCAAATGCTCAGCGATTTCCTTGGCATCAGAGAGTAGATCCACTTCCAGGGCGTGATCGGCCTCTTCGGTGGCGCCACGTGGGCGCGTACCGGCGATGGGCCGCACGGTCACTTCACCCTCTTCCACGCGCACCAGCACCTCGGGCGAGCTGCCGACCACATGGAAATCGCCAAAGTTGAAGAAGTACATATAAGGCGTGGGGTTCTGGCTGCGCAGCGCCCGGTACAGATCAATGGGCTCGGCCTTGAAATCGATACTCATGCGCTGCGAGGGCACCACCTGCATGCAGTCACCGGCAAGAATGTATTCCTTGACGGTATCCACTGCGCGCTCGTAATCCTCGCGAGTGAAACTGGCACGGTAATCCAGGTCGCGGTCGGGCGGATTGTCCAGCGACAGCGGTTTGCGCTGGGCGAGCGGCTGGCGCAGCTTGTCGAGTATCTGTTCCAAGCGGGCGTTGGCGCCATCGAAAGCGCTGTCGTCTGCCGGATCGGCGAGGACGATGGCGTGCAGCTTGCCCGCCAGATTGTCGAATACCACCACCTCGTCCGAGACCATCAACAGGATGTCCGGGTTACCCAGCGGATCGGGATTGGGGCAATGCGCCAGCCGTGGCTCGACGTACCGAACACAGTCATAGCCAAAATAGCCAACCAACCCACCATTGAAACGCGGTAGACCGGGAATGCTCGGCACGCGATAACGTGCCTTGAACTCTTCGACAAAGGCCAGCGGATCGGCACAATCATGCTGTTCGGTTTCGACGCCATCAACCAGCACATGCACGCTATGGCCATAGACGCGCAGCACCGTACGGGCGGGCAAGCCAAGGATCGAGTAACGGCCCCATTTCTCGCCGCCCTGTACCGATTCCAGCAGGTAGGAATAGGGGGCGTCAGCCAGTTTCAGGTAGGTCGACAGCGGTGTATCCAGGTCCGCCAGCACTTCGCGTACCACGGGTACACGATTAAAGTCCTGGGCAGCCAGGCTTAGAAATTCTTCTCGGGTCATGATCAGCCTCATGGGGCGGGAAATTGTCACACAAACACAGGAGGCCCGCGCTAGACGCAGGCAGGCAGAATCAGGTGCGCCAACGCCAGCGGGCGAGGGCCTTGATCACTCTCATCAGTTTGCGGTTGCTGACAAACACGGCTGATCCGTCTTGGTAAGGTGTGGGAACACCGAAAGGTTATATGAGCACGTCGAGTGAATCAACCAGCAAATCCGGGTTTTCCAGGCTGACCGGGCGGCCATGGTTATAGCCATAACTGACCGCCACCACTTTCACTCCGGCCGCCTGACCGGCCAACACGTCATTGCGTGAGTCACCAATAAAGAGCGTATCCGCAACCGCCACGCCCGCCTTTTGCATGATCCAGTGCAGGGCGGCGGGATCGGGCTTTTGCACCGGCAGCGTATCGCCGCCCACCAGCCAATCGAAATAACCCAGCATACCCTTCTCTTCCAGTAGCGGCGCAACAAAGCGTTCCGGCTTGTTGGTCGCTACCGCCATCGCAATGCCCCGCGTTTTAAGGGCATCGAGAAAAGCCATTACCCCAGGGTAGACACCGGTCAGTGCGTGGCCACCGGAATACGCCTGCAAAAAAACCTGATGCGCCAACTCGGCCTCTTGCTCATCGACGCTGGCATACTCGATGGATCCGGCCAGCGCGCGCCGCACCAGTACCGCAGAACCATTGCCCACCCAATCGCGTACGCGCTCGATACCCGCAGCCGGGCGACCAAGGTCAAGCAACATACTATCGATGGCGCTAGCCAGGTCCGGCACCGAGTCAAGCAGCGTGCCGTCCAGATCGAAGATCACCAGCTTCGGCAGCCGTCCGCCGAACAACTGCTCCAACATCAGCGTGCGACCTGGGCCAGCTCGGCACGCATGCGGTCGATCACCGCCTTGTAATCGGGCTTATTGAAAATCGCCGAGCCGGCGACAAAGGTGTCGGCACCCGCTTCGGCGATCTGGCGAATATTCTGCTCGCTGACGCCGCCGTCGACTTCCAGGCGAATATCGCGGCCGCTGGCATCAATCAACGCACGCGCCTCACGCAGCTTGTCCAGCGTGCCGGGGATGAATTTCTGTCCGCCGAAGCCCGGGTTGACGCTCATCAGGAGCACCATGTCGACCTTGTCCATCACGTACTTGAGGCTGTCCAGCGAGGTAGCCGGATTGAATACCAGCCCGGCCTTGGCACCCCCTTCACGAATCAGTTGCAGCGAGCGGTCGATATGCTCGCTAGCCTCCGGGTGGAAGGTAATAAAAGAGGCACCTGCTTCGAGGAAATCACCGATGATGCGATCCACCGGCTTGACCATCAAGTGCACATCGATGGGTGCGGTAATGCCGTATTTGCGCAATGCGCTGCAGACCATCGGGCCAATTGTCAGGTTGGGTACGTAATGGTTGTCCATCACGTCGAAGTGGACAATATCGGCACCGGCGGCCAGCACCTTGTCGACCTCCTCGCCAAGGCGGGCGAAGTCGGCGGACAGGATCGAAGGGGCAATCGCATAATCAGGCATGACGGACCTCAGCAGTGAATTCGGAACGGCCATAGTCTACCCCAAGCAGGCCCGCGCTGCCCTGTTATACTCGGAGGAAATGCCCAGGGACGCCAGCTTATGCAACATTCATCACCTCTGCTCTGTCTACCCGCAAAGAGGCTCTGGGCTGGCCTGGCGCTGACGCTCGCCATGGCATCAATGGCGTGCGCTCAGGAATCCGATGCTGAACCCCTGGCACCCACAGACACCGCCACAACGGACACCGCAAGCGCACCCAGCCGCAGCAAGGTACAGGAACAAAGTCTGGAAAGACTGCTCCCAGCTACTCAACAGCGGCGCCTGGACATCGACGACCAAGCTTTTCTGGGGTTGTTTCTTCCTGCTGCGCGGCCCAAAGCCCTGGGCAGTATTATTCTTATTGCGGGACAGGATGAGCACGCCGACTGGCCGGTGCTGATTGGCCCAGCCCGGCGCCAGCTAAGCGCCGAGGGCTGGCACACGTTGGCCATCAGCTTGCCTGAGCGCGGCTCCGCCGAGCCCGGCCTGGGCGATGAGCAGAGCACGAGCCAAGAGCTGCAGTATCGAACCCAGGTATTGGCGCGGATTCAGGCGGCGAGGCAAGTGCTGGAGGCTGAAGGCGGAGCGGACAAGAATCTGCCCATCGTGCTGCTGGGTCGCGGCGAAGGTGCGCTCTGGGCGCTGATCGCTGCGGCGGAGACAGGCAGCCCGCCGACGGCCGCATTGATATTGCAGGAGCTACCGCACAACGCCGAGGGCGAAACAACCAGCACGCTGCTGCTTGAGCAGTGGGCCGGGCCCACCTACGATATCCTCATATCTCCCGCCGAACACGCTGAAGCGCGCAAACTGCAAGCCAGGCGCCTGGCTCATAACCGCTACCAGCAACTTATCTGGCCGCAAAGCGGGCACTCTGATCTGAAACAGCAGATGCTCATCAAGCGCGTTGGCGGATGGCTGAAACGTGCGCTTAGCGAAACCCCCGGTAACGCTTGATCAGCTCGTAGGCCTCCTGAATAAGATGGATGCGTTCGCCGGCCAGCCCGGGGTCGCGCTCACTGCCGCCACGGGCAATCAGTTTGTCCGGATGATGCCGGCTAAGCTGCCGCCTGTAGGCGCGCTTGATCTGCTCAGGCGGCGCATCCAGACCGACTTCCAGCAGGCTGGCGGCTTCCTTTAAACGGTCTCGATTAGCCACCGGAGCACTGCCCACGCCGGACTGGCTGCCAGCTCCAGCTGACCCGGAATCACTGCGGGAATAGCCCCGCTGGTGCCGTTGATGCATACGCTGCTGCTCTGCCCGACCCATTCCGGCCTGGCCACCCCACTCATCCAGCAGCGCCCGTTCCTGCGGCCCGAGCACGCCATCGGCCAACGCCATCCGCCAGCAGCAGTCAAGCAACTCGGCGATCCGGGCGGGCTCACGCTTGAGTAGTCGCCGCACCAGCGGCGTCAGCCGCTTGCTCGGCAACTTGCCCTGATTGAACCACTGCATGGCCTGCAAGCGCGCAGCGTCATCAAAGCGGTATTGCTGCATCAAGTCCCGAGCCAACTGCAGATGCGCAGGCAAGACTCGGCCGTCAGCCTTGGCTAGCCGGCCCAGGCAAAGAAACAGCACCTGTTCGAAACTTGCTTCTCTGCCCAGCAACTCGCGGCAGCGCCTCGGTAGATCGCTCCAGCGCTGCAACTGCCAGTGACGATCCAGCGCATGCCCCAGTACAGCGCCAAAAATGCCGCCAGATACGCCGCCAATGCTGCCGCCCAGCGCCGCACCGATTACCGTCACCGGCCACAGCACAGGCGTCAGGCTCCCTGGGCCAGGCGACTGGCATCCGCCAGGCGTTCGGGCGTGCCCACATCAACCCAGGGGCCGGCGAAATACTCGCCACTCACCCGACCAGCGTCGGCGGCCTGGCGCAGCAGCGGCGCCAAAGCAAAGGCACCACCTTGCTGACCCTCGAACAACTGCGGATGCAGCACCGCTAGCCCGGAATACGTGAGCGCCTGCGCCGAACCAGAGGGGTTGCGTACGTCACCCTGCACCAGCACGAAATCACCCTGGGTCTTGAAGGAGGGATTATCTACCAGCACCAAATGCGCGAGCTTGCCCGCCGGCAGCTGTAAACCAGCGAACTCGAATGGGGTCCATATGTCGCCGTTCACCAGCACGAACGGCTGGTCACCCAGCAACGGCAATGCCTTGAATATACCCCCGCCGGTCTCCAGCGGCTCGCCTTCCGGGGACCATTTAATCGTCACATCCAGGGCCGCTCCGTCAGCAAAATGCGCCTCCAGCTGCTCGCCCAACCAGGCGTGATTAATCACCAGATCGGTCACCCCCGCCTGCCTCAAGCCTTCCATATGCCATTGGATCAAAGGCTTACCTGCTACCGGAAGCAGGGGCTTGGGGGTATGCAGGGTCAGGGGACGCATGCGCTCACCTTTGCCGGCGGCCAGAATCATCGCTTTCATGCGTGCAAACCCAGGCTGTCCAGCAGACGCTCAAGTGGCGCCAGCCGATGATCTTGGGCGCAGGCTTCGCGCAGGTATCCGACGAAACGCGGCGTATCGCTCAAATAATGGGCTTTGCCATCGCGGTAATTGATGCGCGCAAAAATACCTAACACTTTCAGGTGGCGCTGCACGCCCATTAATCTGGATTGCGCCCGAAAGGTCTGGAAATCAGCTGGCATCGGCAAGCCGGCCTCGCGAGCCTGCTGCCAATAACGCTCCAACCAGGCTTCGCGCTGACTCAGCGGCAGGGTAAAGAAGGCATCAGCCAACAGCGAGGTAACGTCGTAGCTCAAAGGGCCGTAAAGCGCATCCTGAAAATCAAGCACGCCCGGCTCACCGTCGGCGGTCATCAGATTGCGCGGCATATAATCTCGGTGCACGAACACCTGCGGCTCGGCCAGATTGCTGTCGAGGACCAGACTGCACAGTGCTTGCCAGTCTTGCTCTTCGGCGCTGCTGAATTGACGCTGCAGATGCCGACTGACATACCAGTCGGGAAACAACTGCAGTTCTCGGCGCAAGATAGTTTCGTCGTAGTCGGCCAATACCCCCGGCCGACTGGCTTGCTGCCAACGCACCAGCGTGGTGATCGCAGTTGCATACAGTTGCTCGATGGTGGCGTCGTCGATTCCCTGTTGAATGCTCTGCAGGTAGGTACTGGCACCCATATCTTCCAGAAGCAAAAAACCCTTCTGCAGGTCGGCGCTATATATTTGCGGCGTGCGCACTCCCGCTTCTGCCAGCAGCGCGGCTATTCTGACAAAAGGTGCAGAATCCTCCTGCTCTGGCGGGGCATCCATCACGATAATGCTGCGCGAACCATCCACCCAACGAAAATATCGGCGGAAGCTGGCATCCGCACTGGCCGCCGACAGCTCGCCCGAGCCGACCTCACCCCAGCCCAGCGTGGCGTAGGTCTGAGCCAATTGCGAGGGCAACCAGGCGTGCAGCTGTGCTTTTCTAGAATCCATCATTTCCATCCCATTCAGACGGACGCTGGCTCTGGCGTCCTACAATGCTTTATTATCCCCTATCTTGCTGATTACTCGCAGCATGCATATAGCATTCTTCTCGCACAAGCGTTGCGCGCACCGACTGGAAGCCCGGACAAACATACAATGGCCTACCGCACACCACCGTTTCGCCCTACCTTTCCCATGTTGCTGGTCAGTGGCTTGCTGTTAGCCCAGCCCTTGAGCAGCGTGGCCGCTAATCAGGTTGAATGCCGCGCCAGCAGCAGCGGCGCTGGCTGGGATTGCTCCCCGATGTCCGCCCCGGCGGCGTTGCCGCCCCGGCCGGCTCAGGCAGTGCAGCCAGCGCCGCGCGCGACAGAACCCGCGCCAGTCGAAGCGCCTGAAAGCGTCACCGCGGCGACCCCTGCCAGCCGCCCTGCTGTAACGGGTGACTACAGCGAGCTGGACTGGGTTCCCCGCGAGCAGCTCAGCAGCGAACAGCAGGCAGCCATCGCGCCCTATTGCGGCGGCATGTATGTGGAGCCCGAACGCGAAGGCCGCGATAACGAAACGCCCTTTAATGAGCTGCCCGTTTCCGCTGCCGCGGACTCCAGCAGTTTTGAGCAGGGCAGTCAGACCGGCACGCTGGAAGGTGACGTCCTGTTGCAACAGGGCCGCCTGCAGGCTCAGTCGAATCAGGCCAGCTTCGATCAAGCCAATAATCTGATTGTGCTGGATGGCAATGTCCGCCTGCGCGACCAGGGAGTGCTGGTTCTGGGCGACAGCGCACGGATGCAGATCGATACCGGTGAAACTCGCATCGACCAAGTGCGTTACGTCGTGCATGAATCACGTGCGCGGGGCACTGCAACCAAGCTGATGCGCCGTGATGACGCAGTGATTGTCATGACCGACGGGACCTACACCACCTGCGAGCCTGGCGAAAACACCTGGGCATTGCACAGCAAAGACATTGAGCTGAATCGCGAAGAGGGTTGGGGCGAGGCCAAGCACGTCACTCTCCGCGTCAAGGATGTACCGGTTTTTTATACGCCCTGGATGAACTTTCCACTGGATGATCGCCGCAAATCAGGCCTGTTGACCCCAAGCTTTGCCTCCAGCACCGATAGCGGCTCAGAGCTGACCGTACCTTACTATTTCAATCTCGCGCCCAATTACGACGCCACCTTGTATCCACGCTTCATGAGCAAGCGCGGCCTGCTGATGGAGGGTGAAGCTCGACATATGAACGAGCAGAGCCAGTCACAGATCAACGCCGCCTACCTTGATGACAGCGAATTCGGCGATACGCGCTGGATGTACCAGCTGCGACATGACAACCTGCTGGCACCACGCTGGAGAGCCAATGTCGATTACAGCGACATCAGCGATCCCTTCTATTTCCAGCACCTCAACTCATCGTTGGAGTCGCGGCCGGACACCTACGTCAATCAGCGTGTCAGCAGCACCTACGCGGGCAATACCTGGCGCTTTGAGGCCGCGGTGCATAGCTACGAGCTGGCTGATATTACCTCAGTCACGCCCTATGACCGGCTGCCCCAGCTACGCCTGGATGGCGCCAACCGCATAGCCGGCACTGGCCTAAGGTTCAACTATCGCACCGAGTACAGCTACTTTGACCGTGACCTTAACAGCGGTTTGCTCTCGGGCCGCGACGGCGTTCAGTTTGATGACGCCAATATTGGCATCCGCGAACCCGACGAAAGCCTTGTTGGCTTGCAGCGGGCCACCGGCAGCCGCGTAGTAGCAGCGCCTGCACTTGAATACCCGATGACCACCAGCTGGGGCTTCCTGACTCCCACCGTAAAGGCGGTTATGACTCAGTATGACCTCGACTTCGATGATAGAAATGACGGCTTTGACTACGCCGGCGCTGAAACAACCCCGGGCAACGTCACGCCTCTTGCGAGCCTGGATGGCGGTTTGTATTTCGATCGGCAAGCGAATTGGTTCGGGCAGACATTCAGGCAGACGTTTGAACCCCGGGCCTATTATCTCTATGCACCCTATCGCGACCAGAGCGACCAGCCTCTGTTTGACACAAATGAGTTTGCCTTCAGCTACAGCTCGCTGTTCCGCGACAACCGCTTCAGTGGCAGCGACCGTATAAGTGACGCCAATCAATTCACCCTGGGTGCCACCAGCAGATTCCTTGATGACGCTGGGCGTGAGCGAATCCGCGGCAGCCTGGGCCAGATCTTTTACTTAAGTGATCGCGATGTTGCGCTGCTACCCGATGGCGCCGGAGCGACTACCGATCCAACGCAATCAACATCCGCTTACGCTGGCGAGTTCATGTACCAGATGAGTGATGCATGGCGCTTCCGCAGCGATGTCATCTGGAATCCGGACAACAACAACGAGGACGCCGGTAGCGCGATTTTCAACTATCAGCCAGAGCCCCGCAAAATCATCAACGCGGGTTACCGGTTCCGAAACAACATCAATACCTTCGATGCCCTGTCTGGTACCTTCAGGCGCAATGCCAACGACCGTATCGATCAGTCAGACTTGTCGACGATATGGCCAATCAACAATCAGTGGAGCGTTATTGCCCGCTGGCAGCACGATTTCACCCGTGACCGAACCCTGGAAGCATTCGGTGGTCTGGAGTACGACAGCTGCTGCTATAAGGTCCGTGTCATCAACCGGTACTGGGTAGACTACGACGAATATGAGACGGTGACTGACGATTCAAGCAACCGTGGCATTTTCATTCAGATCGTGCTCAAGGGATTGGGCAATGTCACCGGCAACCGTGTCGAAAGCCTGTTCGATCAAGGCATCCCTGGTTACAGAGAGCGTGAAAACAATGGTTTTTAAGGTAAAAGTTTCTAAGTTATATCCCGCTTTACTCAGTCTGTGCGCAGGCTTGATTTTCAGCACCGGGCTGCATGCCCAGGTGGTACCACTGGACCGGGTCGCGGCCATCGTCGACAACGACGTGGTCATGGCCAGCCAGTTGGATCAACGTATGCAAGAATTGCAACGTCAGCTGCGCGAGCGCGGCACCCAACTGCCGCCTGACGACGTTCTGCGCCAACAGGTGCTTGATCGCCTGGTGGTCGAAAGCATCCAGCTGCAGATGGGCGAGCGTGCCGGCATTCGTATCGATGACGCCACGCTGAACCAGACCATGGAGCAGTTGGCCCAGCGCAACAATGTCACGACTGAGCAGTTCCGCGCGGCACTCGAGCGTGATGGCATTAGCTATGACCAGGCGCGTGAACAGATTCGTCGCGAAATGATCATCAACCGGGTGCGTCAGCGCCGCGTTGCAGAGCGTATCCAGGTTTCCGATCAGGAGGTGCGCAACTTCCTCGACTCGGAAATGGGTCGCCTGGAAACGGCAGAAGAGTACCGCCTGGCGATGATCGTGCTGCCGATCCCGGAAAGCGCGAGCCCGGATGAGGTCCGCGCGATCGGTGAAACCGCCAACGATATCTATCAAGAGCTGAACGCTGGAGCTGATTTCACCAATCTGGCGGTCGCCCGCTCCCGCGGCGATACAGCGCTGGAAGGCGGCGAGCTTGGCTGGCGCCGCAGTGCCCAGTTGCCCGGCCCGTTCGCTAGCGCCGTAGCGGCGCTGGACACCGGCGAAGTGACCCAACCACTGCGCTCGCCTGCTGGCTTCCATATTCTCAAGTTGCTGGAGACTCGGGGCGGTGAAGGTCAGATGGTAGAAGAGTTTGACGTTCGCCACATACTGATCAAGCCCAGCGAAATTCGCACCGAGGAGGAAGCTGCGCAGCTGATTCAGCGCATCTACGAGCGCATCCGCAATGGCGAGTCGTTTGCCACTCTGGCCAGCGCATTTTCCGAAGACCCGGGCTCTGCCCTGAACGGTGGATCGCTGGACTGGGTTATGCCCGACAGCATGGTGCCCGAGTTCCGCGAGGTCATGACCGAGATCAGCGAAAATACCGTTTCCGCACCCTTTCAGTCTGAATTTGGCTGGCACATCCTGGAAGTCCAGGGTCGTCGCAACGTCGATATGACCTCCGAGATGCGTGAACAACAGGCAATGAGCTTGTTGCGCAATCGCAAATACGAGCAGGAACTGCAGACCTGGCTGCTGGAAATTCGTGACGAAGCCTATGTCGAGATCAAGATATAGTGTCTTGCAAAGCCATCGCCCTGACCGCCGGCGAGCCGGCGGGCATTGGCCCGGATTTGTGTCTGATGCTTGCGATACAACCCTGCAAGCACCAGAGGGTAGTCATCGCTGACCCCGACCTGCTGAACGCACGCGCCCGCTTGCTGGGCCTAGACATCGAACTGAGCGTTTTTGATCCGTCCACCACTCCCACTGCTCAGGCCGCTGGCCAGTTGAGTGTTCTGCCCGTAAAGCTGGCCGCTCCGTGCCAGCCGGGGGTGCTCGATCCAGCCAACGCTCACTACGTGCTGGATACCCTGCGCCTGGCGGGCCACGGGTGTGAGGCAGGGCATTTTGCCGCCGTCGTCACCGCCCCCGTGCATAAAGGCATTATCAATGACGCCGGCATCCGTTTCTCGGGGCATACCGAGTTTTTTGCCGAACTCACCGGTACGCCGCTGGTGGTGATGATGCTCGCCTGCCCCGGTCTGCGAGTGGCGCTGGTGACAACGCATCTGCCACTGCGCGCTGTCGCGGATGCTATTACTCAGCCATTGCTGGAACAGATCACCCGCATACTGCACCAGGATCTGCAGCAGAAATTTGCCATCGCCGCGCCGCGTATTCTGGTCTGCGGGCTTAATCCCCACGCGGGTGAAGGCGGGCATATGGGTAGCGAGGAAATCGATGTCATAACCCCTGTGCTGGAGCGGCTGCGAGCTGAAGGCATGAACCTTCAGGGCCCCTTGCCCGCCGACACGCTGTTTACCCCCAAACATCTGGATCAGGCCGATGCGGTGCTCGCCATGTATCACGATCAGGGGCTGCCTGTGCTCAAGCACAAGGGGTTCGGCAATGCCGTCAATATCACTCTGGGCCTGCCCATTATCCGCACCTCGGTAGACCACGGTACCGCGCTGGATCTTGCCGGCAGCGGTAAAGCCGATGTCGGTAGCCTGAATGTTGCATTAAACACCGCCATCGACATGATCGACGCCACGGAGTCAGTATGAATCAGTTTGCCCCGCACCGGGCGCGCAAGCGTTTTGGCCAGAATTTCCTGCATGACGCCGGGGTGATCAACCGTATCTTGCGTGCCGTGAGCCCCAAAGAGGGGCAGCGTCTGGTAGAAATCGGCCCGGGTCAGGGCGCTATTACCGAAGGCCTGTTAGCCAGTGGCGCGCAGCTGGATGTGGTCGAACTCGATCATGACCTGCATCCGTTGCTCTTGGCCCGTTTTGGCGCCAGCCCGCAGTTCACCCTGCACAAGGGCGATGCGCTGAAGTTCGACTTCCGGGCGCTGGCAGAAACGGGGCAAAAGCTGCGTATTGTCGGCAACCTTCCGTATAACATTTCAACACCGCTAATGTTTCACCTGATTGCCCAATCCGACTGCGTCGCCGATATGCACTTCATGCTGCAGAAAGAAGTGGTGCAGCGCCTGGCCGCAGGGGCCGGCATGAATCATTACGGCCGTCTGGGCATCATGGTGCAGTATCACTGCCAGGTAGAGCACCTGTTCGATGTCGGTTCCGGCGCGTTTAGCCCGGCGCCTAAAGTCGACTCGGCTATCGTTCGCCTCACGCCGCATGCAGAACTGCCGCACCCGGCTGATGATGTCGGCATGCTTGAGCTGGTCGTTCGCGAGGCATTCAATCAGCGCCGCAAAACCCTGCGCAACACACTCAAATCCTTGATCAATGCTGAAAGCATTGAGGCTGAAGGCATAGACCCAACCCTGCGACCGGAACAAATA
Source organism: Halopseudomonas laoshanensis (assembly GCF_008365385.1). Taxonomy (GTDB): domain Bacteria; phylum Pseudomonadota; class Gammaproteobacteria; order Pseudomonadales; family Pseudomonadaceae; genus Halopseudomonas; species Halopseudomonas laoshanensis. The sequence goes on from NZ_QOVF01000002.1 coordinate 845,715, forward strand.
GACTTGGCCGGTTTCGTACGTCTGGCCAATCGGTTAGCCAGAGACAGGACTATACAATGAGCACCCATACTGCTTACGCCATCGAGATTAAAGTCGAGAGTCGCTACCTGCGCGAGCAATCCGACCCCAGTGCCAGCCGTTATGCATTCGCCTATACGATCCACATCAAGAATACGGGGGCCATCGCGGCGCAATTGATTGATCGGCACTGGAAGATCATTGACGGCAATGGCGAGCTCAAGGAAGTGCAGGGTCCCGGTGTGGTAGGCGAACAGCCGCTACTGGAGCCCGGCGCCAGCTTCTCCTATACCAGCGGCTGCCTACTGGAAACCCCAGTCGGTACCATGGAGGGCAGCTATGGTATGCGTGCCAAAGACGGTCACACCTTTGCCGCGCCCATCGCGCTGTTCCGCCTGGCCAAACCCAACGCCCTGAACTGACTCAGATACTGCTAACGCCACCGCCCACAAGGCAACGCTATGACTACCTACGCCGTTGGCGACATTCAGGGTTGCTTGAAGCCCCTTAAATGCCTTCTCGACGAGGTCGCATTCAATCGCTCCTGCGACGTGCTCTGGTCGGTCGGCGATCTGGTCAATCGCGGCCCGGATTCGCTCGACACCCTGCGTTTTATCGATAGCCTGGGCAGCGCCTGTATTGCCGTGCTGGGCAATCACGATCTGCATCTGCTGGCAGCCAGCCGCGACGCCAGCCGCCTGCGTAAATCCGACACGCTGTTGCCGATTCTCAAGGCCGATGACCGTGAGCAGTTGCTAACCAGCTTGCGTCGGCGCCCCTTGGCGCATTGGGATGAGCGTCTGGGTGTGCTGATGACGCACGCCGGACTACCGCCCACCTGGACCGTCAAGCAAACGCTCAAACGTGCTGCCGAGGTCGAAGAGGTATTGCGCTGCGACGAGCGTCTGCCGCTGTTCCTGGATGAAATGTACGGCAACGAGCCTGACCGCTGGAAGCCCTCGCTAACCGGCCCGGCACGCCTGCGCTGCATAACCAACTATCTGACCCGCATGCGCTTTTGCAAGGCCGATGGCACTCTGGATCTGAAAACCAAGGAAGGCGTCGGCGCCGCGCCCAAAGGCTTCGCACCCTGGTTTACCTATCCCCGGCGCGATCCCCAGACCCAGGTGGTATTCGGTCACTGGGCCGCGTTGGAGGCAAAAACCGGCGTAGCGGGTATTCACGCGCTGGACAGCGGCTGCGTCTGGGGCAACAGTATGACCTTGATGAATCTGGATACCGGTGAGCGTCACCAGTGCAGCTGTGGAGAACCGACATGAGCGAGTTTCAACGTATCAGCCCCGAACAGGCCAACCAACTGCTGGAGCAGGGCGCAGCATTGGTCGATATCCGCGATCCTCAGAGCTACGCCCAGGGCCATATCAGCGACGCCGTGCGTCTGGATAACGACAGCCTGCCCGCTTACGTCGCCACAGCCGACAAGCACGCCCCGCTGATAGTCTGCTGCTACCATGGCAATTCGAGCCAGCCAGCAGCGGCCTATCTAGCCAGCTTAGGCTTCGAGCATGTCTACAGCCTGGACGGTGGATTCGAATTATGGCGCGCGCAGTATCCAAGCAATATCAGCAGCAGCTGACAATTCGCTGACAAATACCCGGCAATATTATTTTCCCGCATTTTTTTCCGAACGGTTGTGCCAGTACCGGCTAAACGTTCTATTCTGTAGCTGAGGCATTCATTACATGAAAGCCGGTCTGCCGGCTTCCGATAAAACGGGAGCCTGCCGGACCCCGCCGGGGAGCCATATCCTGCCCGCTGGACGGTCCGACAGACTCCCCGCCATGCCTGCGCGCGTTGGTACTGGGGGATTATTGCATCAAGGAAATGCTGTCGCCCTTTAACGGCCGTCAGGCTGGCCTATGGCCGGAAGTCGCAGACCTCATTCAGGTATCAGAGAGGTCAGTCATGAGCATATTCAGTCATTTCCAGAACCGTTTTGAAACCACCCGGCAGGAAGAGTACAGCCTGCAAGAGTATCTCGACCTCTGCAAAACCGATCCGCTCACCTACGCCACCGGAGCAGAGCGCCTGCTTCGCGCCATTGGTGAGCCGGAGCAGGTTGACACCTCAATGGACCCCCGGCTTTCACGCATTTTCTCCAACAAGATGATCAAACGTTACCCTGCCTTCGCGGATTTTCACGGCATGGAGGACGCCATCGAGCATATTGTCTCCTTCTTCCGCCACGCCGCCCAGGGTCTGGAAGAGCGCAAACAGATCCTCTATCTGCTGGGTCCGGTGGGTGGCGGTAAGTCGTCATTGGCGGAAAAACTCAAATCCTTGATGCAGCAGGTACCCTTTTATGCGATCAAGGGTTCGCCGGTATTCGAGTCGCCGTTGGGACTGTTCAGCCCCGATGAAGACGGCGCGATTCTCGAAGAGGACTACGGCATTCCGCGACGCTACATCAACAGCATCATGTCGCCCTGGGCGGTAAAACGCTTGCACGAGTTCAATGGCGATATCAGCCAGTTCCGGGTGGTGAAGCTGTACCCCTCGATCCTGCAGCAGATCGCCATCGCCAAGACCGAACCAGGTGATGAAAACAACCAGGACATCTCCGCGCTGGTTGGCAAGGTGGATATCCGCAAACTGGAAGAATTCCCGCAGAACGATCCTGATGCTTACAGCTACTCAGGCGCGCTGTGCCGTGCCAACCAGGGTTTGATGGAATTCGTCGAGATGTTCAAGGCGCCGATCAAGGTGCTGCACCCGCTGCTGACGGCTACCCAGGAGGGCAACTACAACAGCACCGAGGGCCTCGGTGCGATTCCGTTTAACGGCGTGATTCTGGCCCACTCCAACGAATCCGAATGGCATACCTTCCGCAACAACAAGAACAACGAAGCCTTTATTGACCGCATCTATATCGTCAAGGTGCCCTACTGCGTGCGCGTGACGGACGAAATTCAGATCTATCAGAAGCTGCTGACCAGCAGCTCGCTGGCCCACGCACACTGCGCCCCCGATACGCTGAAAATGCTTGCGCAGTTCACTGTGCTGTCACGCCTCAAGGAACCGGAAAACTCCAACGTCTACTCGAAGATGCGGATTTACGACGGTGAAAACCTCAAAGACACCGACCCCAAAGCCAAGTCAATCCAGGAATACCGTGACGCCGCTGGTGTGGATGAGGGCATGAACGGTCTGTCGACCCGTTTTGCCTTCAAGATCCTGTCCAAGGTCTTCAACTACGACAACAGCGAGGTCGCGGCCAATCCGGTGCACCTGCTGTATGTACTCGAACAGCAGATCGAGCAGGAGCAATTCGCCAACGATGTCAGCGAGCGTTACCTGCGCTTTATCAAGGAATACCTGGCGCCGCGTTACGTCGACTTTATCGGCAAGGAAATCCAGACCGCCTATCTGGAGTCCTACAGCGAGTATGGGCAGAACATCTTTGATCGCTACGTGATGTACGCCGATTTCTGGATTCAAGACCAGGAGTACCGCGACCCGGACACCGGCGAAATCCTCAACCGCGTCGCACTTAATGAGGAGTTGGAAAAGATCGAAAAGCCCGCCGGCATCAGCAACCCGAAGGATTTCCGCAACGAGATCGTCAACTTCATGCTTCGCGCCCGCGCGCAAAACAATGGCAAGAATCCATCCTGGCTGTCTTACGAGAAGCTGCGGATAGTGATTGAGAAGAAGATGTTCTCCAATACCGAAGATCTGCTCCCGGTCATCAGCTTCAACGCCAAGGCCTCCAAAGAAGATCAGAAGAAGCACGGCGATTTTGTCAGCCGCATGGTCGAGCGTGGCTACACGGAAAAACAGGTACGTCTGCTTTCGGAATGGTATCTGCGCGTGCGTAAGGCCCAATAACGGCAAAGTCGTTATTGGGCCGCTGCAAGCTTGACGCTACAAGCTGCAAGCAAACCTAGACGGCACACGCAGAAGTCACTTGAGCAAGACACCGCCAGCGTTTGGCTTGTCGCTTGAAGCTTGAGGCTTGAAGCTGCAACTCGGCGCTGGCCCGGAGGGGTCATGAGCTACGTTATCGATCGTCGCCTAAACGGCAAGAACAAGAGCACAGTGAACCGGCAACGGTTCCTGCGCCGTTACAAGACCCATATCAAGAAAGCGGTCGAAGAAGCCGTGGGTCGCCGTTCGATTACCGACATCGCTGGCGGCGAGCAGATCAGCATTCCTGGCCGGGATATCGATGAGCCGATTTTCCACCACGGCCAGGGTGGGCGGAAGACCGGTGTGCATCCTGGCAACCGTGATTTCAGCACTGGCGACCGCATTCCCCGGCCAGATGGCGGCGGTGGCGGCCAGGGTGGCAGCCAGGCCGGTGACAGCGGCGAAGGGATGGATGAGTTTGTATTTCAGATTACACAGGACGAGTTTCTTGACTTCATGTTCGAAGATCTGGCCCTGCCCAATCTGGTCAAGCGCCACCTGACCGGCACCGACACCTTCAAACCAGTGCGTGCCGGTATCAGCCAGCAAGGCAATCCGTCCCGGATCAACATAGTGCGCTCTATGCGCGCCTCACACGCCCGGCGTATCGCGTTGAGCGGCAGCAGCCGCCGTCGCTTGCGTGAAGCCACCAAGGAATTGGAGTTACTGCGCCAGCAACAACCTGACAATCTGATAGATCAGAAAGTACTGCAGGAGGAAATAGACGCCCTGCAAAAGCGTATTGACCGGATCCCGTTTCTGGATACCTTCGACCTGCGCTACAACCTGATTACCAAACAGCCCAACCCGAGCTCCAAGGCCGTCATGTTTTGCCTGATGGATGTATCCGGCTCGATGACCCAGGCGACCAAAGATCTGGCCAAGCGATTCTATATCCTGCTCTATCTGTTTCTGCGGCGAAATTACGAGCGGATCGAGGTGGTCTTTATTCGCCACCACACCAGCGCCAAGGAGGTGGACGAGGAAGAGTTCTTCTACTCTCGCGAAACCGGCGGCACTATCGTCTCCAGCGCTCTACGCTTGATGCAGCAGATCGTTGATGAACGCTATGCGCCCGGAGAATGGAACATTTATTGCGCCCAGGCGTCGGACGGCGACAACTGGAACGACGACTCGCCAATCTGCCGCGAGCTGCTGCTCAAGCAGATCATGCCGGCCATGCAATATTACTGCTATGTGGAAATCACCCCGCGTGAGCATCAGGCTCTCTGGTACGAATACGAGCAAGTCACCGAGATGTTCTCCGACAGTTTCGCTCAACAACAGATAGTCGATGCGGGTGATATCTACCCAGTCTTTCGCAAGCTGTTTCAGAAGAGGATGGCCACATGACCCGGCAACCTATCTCCACCGGATCGGAATGGACCTTCGACCTGATCCGCGAATACGACCAGGAAATTGGTCGTATCGCCCACGATGTCTACGGACTCGACACCTACCCCAATCAGATTGAAGTGATTTCCGCTGAGCAGATGATGGACGCCTACGCCTCCGTTGGCATGCCGCTGGGCTATCACCATTGGTCCTATGGCAAGCATTTCCTGCATACCGAAAAGAACTATAAACGCGGGCAGATGGGCCTGGCCTACGAGATCGTGATCAACTCGGATCCTTGCATTGCCTATCTGATGGAAGAAAATACCATGACCATGCAGGCGCTGGTCATCGCCCATGCCTGCTACGGCCACAACTCGTTCTTCAAGGGCAACTACCTGTTCCGCAGCTGGACCGATGCCAGCGCGATCATCGATTACCTGGTGTTCGCCCGGCATTACATCAACGAATGCGAGGAGCGTCATGGCATCGATGCCGTCGAGGATATTCTCGACTCCTGCCATGCGCTGATGAATTACGGGGTTGATAGGTACAAACGTCCCTATCCCATCTCAGCCGAAGAAGAGCGCCTGCGCCAACAGGAACGTGAGGAGCATCTGCAACGGCAGGTCAACGAGCTCTGGCGCACCATCCCCGTCAGTGCCAGCGCGCGGGACAAGCTGGCTCAGGAGCCGCGTTACCCTAGCGAGCCACAGGAAAACTTGCTGTATTTCATCGAAAAGAACGCGCCGCTGCTCGAGCCTTGGCAGCGTGAAGTGGTGCGTATCGTGCGCAAGGTCGCGCAATACTTCTATCCGCAACGCCAGACCCAAGTGATGAATGAAGGCTGGGCCACCTTCTGGCATTACACCCTGCTCAACCATCTGTATGACGAGGGCAAGGTCACAGAAGGCTTCATCATCGAGTTTCTGCAGTCGCACACCAGCGTGATCTATCAGCCACCGTTCGACAGCCAGTGGTATAGCGGTATCAATCCCTATGCATTGGGCTTTGCGATGATGCAGGACATCCGGCGTATCTGCGAAGCGCCCACCGAAGAAGATCGCCGCTGGTTCCCGGACATTGCCGGCAGTGATTGGCTGGAAACACTCAAGTTCGCCATGCGCACCTTCAAGGACGAGAGCTTTATCCTGCAATACCTTTCGCCCAAGGTAATACGTGACCTGAAGCTGTTCGCCATAGCCGATGACGAATCCGATGACCATCTGCAGGTTTCAGCCATTCACGACGACAGCGGCTATCGGGCGGTACGCGAACACTTGGCCGCCCAATACAACCTGGGCAACCGTGAGCCCAACATACAGGTGTGGGAAGTGGACCGCCGCGGTGACCGGTCACTCACCCTGCACCACCAGCGTCACGACGGTAAGCCTCTGGGCGAGTCCACTGGGGAAATGCTCAAGCATCTGCACCGGTTGTGGGGCTTTGATATCCACCTGCACAGCCTGGATGGCGCCGTAATGATGACCCAGATGCACGTCCCGCCGCGGCCGGAAAGCCCGAGTGACAAGCTGCCGCGCTTCGATCTGAATATTCCGCCTATCTAACCAGCCCCAGCAAAGGCAACACCTCTGCCTAGAGGGAGAAGCTTGCAGTTTTCAGCTTGAAGCTTGAAGCTTGAAGCTGAAAACTGGTTCGAGACCCTAGACTCAATGTCATCTACCTATTCCACCTATCTGGTTGGCGGCGCCGTGCGCGACCAACTGCTTGGCCACCCCTTCAGTGATTATGATTGGGTAGTCGTCGGCGCTACGCCGGAGGCCATGCTCGAAGCCGGATTTCGACCGGTTGGCCAGGACTTTCCGGTGTTCCTGCATCCAAAAACCGGCGAAGAATATGCGCTGGCGCGGACCGAGCGCAAAAGCGGCCAGGGTTATGGCGGCTTTACCTTCCACACCAGCCCGGACGTGACGCTGGAGCAGGATCTGATTCGCCGCGACCTGACCATCAATGCCATGGCCATGGACGCCGACTGCAAGCTGATAGACCCCTATGGGGGCCAACGCGACCTCGCCGCTCGCCTGCTGCGGCATGTGTCCCCCGCCTTTGTCGAAGATCCGATGCGCGTGTTACGCGTTGCCCGCTACGCCGCCCGTTATCACCGCATGGGTTTCAAGGTCGCCCCTGAGACCATGCAACTGATGCGTGAGCTGGCGGAGAGCGGCGAGCTACAGGCATTGACCGCGGAGCGTAGCTGGAAGGAAATCAGCCGAGCGCTGATGGAACCCAACCCCGAGATTTTTATCCGGGTACTGCGTGATTGCGGGGCGCTGGCCGAGCTCCTGCCGGAGGTAGACCGCCTGTTCGGCGTGCCCCAGCCCAAGGTCCACCATCCGGAAGTCGATACCGGCGAGCACTTGCTGCTGGTGCTGCAAGCCGCCGCCCGGATGCAACTGACCTTGGCTGCCCGCTGGGCCTGCCTGCTGCATGATCTGGGCAAGGGGCTGACCGACCCCGTCCATTGGCCCAAGCACCATGGCCATGAAACCAAGGGTCTGGCCGCGGTAAAAGCGGCAAATCAGCGCTGCAAGGCACCGCGCGAATGTCAGGAACTGGCGCTGCTCACTTGTGAATACCACACCCACTGCCACCGCGCGCTGGAGCTCAAGCCCGGTACATTGCTCAAACTGTTCAAGGCCTTCGACATCTACCGCCGGCCAGAACGCTTTGAGCAGTTTCTCGGTGCTTGCGAAGCCGATGCCCACGGCCGCACCGGGCTGGAGAACGAGCCTTATCCCCAGGCAGCCTATCTACGCGCAGCTGCCGCGGCAGCACGCAGTGTCAGTGTCGAATCGCTGCTGGCACAAGGATTGGAGGGGGCTGACCTGGGGAAAGGGCTGGAGCGTGAACGGGAAAAAGCGATTGCCGGTTTCAAAGCTGAGTATATCGTCAGTTGAAAACCAGCTTCATGACGGCCACCGCCAGGCCGCGGCAAGCTTCAAAATCAGGCCGAATACGGGCGCTCTAACGAGACTGAACGGGCAACCTTTACCTGCCCAAAGTCGAGCGCAAAGCATGCGCCTGAATTAATTCCACCGGCGTCAAAGCCCGGCCGCGCCATTCAAACGCCACCGGCCATAATGCCTGATTACCTTGCCAGTCTGCCCAGAGCTCGGCATGGGTGTGGCCACTGCCAGGCAATATCGCGTGCGGGGCCAGCAGGGCCAAGGGCCAGAGCACAAAAGCATTACGCCGGACTTCCGGCCGCGGCAGGGTCAGCCCCTGATGCTCACCCGCCAGATTACCGTAGGTAAGAACGTCGATATCCAGCGTAATGCGGCTCGGCGAAGGCGAATCACGCCGGCCGCAGGCTGCCTCAATCGCCTTGAGTCCGGAAGCAAGATCGCTCAGCGGCAGGTGCGTTTCGGCCCCGACAATCATGTTCAGAAAACGACGGCCCAATACGCCCACCGCGTCACTTTCAAATACCGGCGATACATCCAGTGGACCCAATAACTGCTCAAGCGCATCCAGGCCGCGACCGAGAAAATGCTCCCGATCGGTATTGCTGCCCACGCCGAGAAAAACCATGGTCATACGGGACGCGCCCCGCGCTCGATTAGCACGCCTACGCCACCGCTAGCCTGTTCTATCGCACCCGGTTTGGTCACGCGCAGGCGCAACCAGGGCACAGCAAATTCCTGCATCACCAGCGCCGCGACATGTTCGGCCAGGGCTTCGACCAGTTGAAATTGACTGCTGGCTACATACTCAAGCACCCGTGTGCTGACCGCCGCATAATCCAGCGTCGCACTTAAATCATCGCCCGCGGCAGCTGCTCGAATATCCCAACTCATTTCCAGATCGAGCACCAGCGGTTGCAGAATGGTCCGCTCCCAGTCATAAACGCCGATGACGGCTTCGACTGACAACCCTTTGATAAATACCTGATCCACAGGACGCTCCAGTTTTTTCGCTCAGGGTTCTACAAACGTGTTGAGCATGAGCGAGCCGAATACCATCGGGTCGACTACAATCGAATTTTGATCACGGCGAGAGCCATGCCCACTTCATTCATCCTGCTGCTGTGTATTGCCTATCTACTCGGCTCGGTTTCCTTCGCCGTGCTTATCAGCCTGTTGCGGCGGCTGCCGGACCCGCGCAGCATGGGCTCCGGCAACCCCGGCGCAAGCAATATGCTGCGGGTGGGCGGCAAATCCCTGGCGCTGGCTACCCTGCTCGGCGATCTGGGCAAAGGCGCGCTGGCCGTCTGGCTGGCCCAGCGTGCAGGGCTTGAGTCTGCAGCGCAAGGCTGGATCGCGCTGGCTGCGGTTACCGGCCATATCCTGCCTGTATTCCATCGTTTGCGCGGCGGCAAAGGTGTTGCCACTGCGGCAGGCGCACTGCTGATCCTGTCCTGGCCGGCGGCGTTGGTCGTCAGTGCAATCTGGCTGGCCACCTTTGCCACCCTGCGCATAGCTTCCGTCGCATCGATAACGGCCTGCGTATGTCTGCTGCCCTGGCTCGCCTGGCAGCGACCAGAGCTGTTACTGCCCTGCAGCATCATGGTGCTGTTGATTCTGTTGCGTCACCGGCTGAATATTGGCCGCTTGCTGACCGGCAGCGAGAATCACTTCAAGAACTAGCGTCACGCTCAGTTAATGGGCGGTAGCTCTTCCATCGGCCAGCGCGCCCGCGCCTCGATACCAGACTGATCGTGCTGGCCAGCCATCAGCCGCTGACAACCAGCGTAGGCGATCATCGCGCCGTTATCCGTGCAGAATTCCGGGCGCGCATAGAACAGCTCGCCCTTGAGCCCCTTGGCCATGGCCTCCAACGACGCGCGTAAGTGCCGATTGGCACTGACGCCGCCGGCGATCACCAAGCGATTCAGCCCGCAGGCCTTGAGCGCGCGCTTGCATTTGATTGTCAGGGTGTCGACCACCGCCTGTTCAAAGGCCAACGCCACATCACAGCGCGTCTGCTCGCCAGCATCACCCTGAGCGACACATTGCTGCCAGGCGTTCAAGGTAGCGGTCTTAAGACCACTAAAGCTGAAATCCAGACCGGGGCGATCGGTCATCGGGCGTGGAAAGACAAAGCGACCCGGGGTGCCCGAAGCAGCCAATCGGGCGATTTCCGGGCCGCCGGGATAAGGCAGCCCCATCAGCTTGGCGGTTTTGTCGAAGGCTTCACCGGCGGCATCGTCGAGAGATTCGCCCAGCAACTGATACTGGCCAATACCGTCGACTCGCACCAGTTGGGTATGCCCGCCTGACACCAGCAGCGCAACAAAGGGAAAGGCCGGGGGGGACGCCTCAAGCATCGGCGCCAGCAGATGGCCTTCCATATGGTGCACACCCAAGGCCGGTACGCCCCAGGCAAACGCCAGCGCCCGCGCGCAAGCGCCGCCCACCAGCAGCGCACCTACCAAGCCGGGGCCGGCGGTATAGACCACGCCGTCGACATCACCCTCGGCCACGCCAGCGCTCGCGAATACTTCCCGCATCAGCGGTACCAGGCGCTTCACGTGATCACGCGACGCCAGCTCGGGTACGACGCCGCCGTACACCCGATGCAGATCGATCTGACTGAACAAGGCGTCCGCCAGCAGCCCGCGCTCGCTGTCGTAGAGCGCAATGCCGGTTTCATCGCAGGAAGTTTCTATACCCAGAACACGCATAATAAATCAGCTACCGATGGACATCAGGAAAGTGGGCATGCATGATAATCGCCCCTTGGCCGCCAGACCAGACTTTCCGGGTGTCGATGCCCATCTGCCAGCGGGATTTTCACACTGACATCGAATCTTGTTTTGCATTTCCCGAATGAAGGCGGTAACATCCGCTCCCCTTAGAAATGCAATCGCCCACGGCCACGGCCGAGGGTTATGACCCACAGCACATTGTCAGAAAGGTACGAAATGCCTGCCGTCAAATTAAAAGAGAACGAACCCTTCGACGTCGCACTGCGCCGCTTCAAGCGCTCTTGCGAAAAAGCTGGTGTGTTGGCTGAAGTCCGCCGCCGCGAGTTTTACGAGAAGCCCACTACCGAGCGCAAGCGCAAGGCTGCTGCCGCTGTAAAGCGTCACGCCAAGAAGCTTCAGCGCGAACAGCGTCGTCACGTACGCCTGTACTGAGTTTCAGTCTGTCTGTTTGCGAGTCCGATCGGGCTCGCCGGGTCTGCACCGCAAGGTAGTGATCCAGACAGGCTGATACTGCTAAGCTCTACGCATCTTTCCGGCCTTCCAACGTATTGGAATGGGCTGGATTTTTGTGCTTGGCTGATTTCGTTGGCTGCTAAAGTGGCGCGTGGAGGCTGGCATGATCAGGCCGAACGCACCCCGAGATGGCGTAACTCGACCCAACCAGTCCGCGCAAAGACGAGAGCCGCGCTACTTACTGCGGCGGATATCGACATCGCAAGGCAGTCCCGATGGCAGGTTTGATTCCTCAAGGCTTTATTGACGACCTCCTCGGCCGCACAGACATCCTTGAGGTGGTTGGCTCACGCCTGAAGCTGAAGAAAACCGGCAAGAACTTCTCGGCCCTGTGCCCATTCCATAACGAAAAATCGCCCTCTTTCAGCGTCAGCCCAGACAAGCAGTTCTACTATTGTTTCGGATGTGGCGCCGGCGGCAATGCGCTGAGCTTCGTCATGGATTTCGAGCGGCTGGACTTTCCCCAGGCGGTCGAAGAGCTGGCGCGGCATGCCGGCGTTGATGTGCCGCGCGAAGAACAGCGCCCAGGCTCACGCCGGGAGCCCCGCGCGCCGCGCCAGGACAGCCCGCTCTACGCACTACTAGAGCAAGCCGCCGCCTATTACCGACAGCAACTGCGCCATCATGCGCAAAAACGCCGCGCAGTCGACTATCTGAAACAGCGCGGCCTGACCGGCCAGATTGCCAAACTCTACGATATCGGCTTTGCTCCGCCCGGCTGGGACAATCTGATGAACCACCTGAGCAAGGACAGCACCGAGGTCAAGGCGCTGATCGAAGCTGGTCTGGTGGTGGAAAACCCCGACAGCGGCAAACGCTATGACCGGTTTCGTGATCGCATCATCTTTCCGATTCGCGATAGCCGCGGCCGTACGCTGGGATTTGGTGGGCGGGTATTGGGCGACGACAAGCCCAAGTATCTCAACTCCCCGGAAACCCCGGTCTATCATAAGGGCCGTGAACTCTACGGCCTGTTTGAAGCGCGCCAGCAGAATCGTCAACTGGACGACGTCCTCGTGGTTGAAGGCTATATGGACGTTATCGCCCTCGCCCAGCACGGCGTGACGAACGCGGTAGCCACACTGGGTACCGCGACCAGCGAAGAGCACCTCAAACGGCTGTTTCGCATCGTCAACACTGTGGTGTTCTGCTTCGATGGTGACAAGGCCGGGCGCCAAGCAGCCTGGCGTGCACTGAATTCCTGCTTGCCAGTACTCGAGGACGGTCGTCATGTGCGCTTCATGTTCCTGCCTGAAGGCCAGGACCCAGACACGCTGATCCGCAGTGAGGGGCAGGACGCTTTCCGCGCGCGCATGGCGCAACAGGCGCAGGCACTGACCGATTACATGTTCCGCCACCTGTCCGAGGAAGCCAACCCGAATACCCTGGAAGGCAAAGCGCACCTGGCGACCCTGGCGCTGCCGTTGATTGAACAAATCCCCGGCAGCATGCTCAAACGTTTACTGCGCCAATCTTTGGAAAAGCTGACCGGGATGGATCTGGACAGCCTGCCGCCACCGCCTCCCCCACCTGCTGCAACGGACGAGTATGCAGACTATCAGGACGTAGAGCCCGAGAGCTGGGGCGACAGCCAGGAATATCAGCCGCGCCGTGTAGCCCAGCGCAGTAACAAGCCACGTAAAGCTGAACGCGCCGGCGTGGAGAACCCGTTACTGAATGCCGCGCGGACCCTGCTGCATCACCCACAGCTGGCTGGGCTGGTTAAAGAAGCTAACCAGTTTGCCGATGAAAAGGGTGAACAGGCGCAATTGCTGGTCGGCTTGATTGAAGCGCTGCAGAAAACACCTACACTGAGTACCGTGCAATTACTTGCGCGCTGGCATGGTACCGAGATGGGCGAGCAGCTCAGTCAACTGGCAGAAAAGGAATGGTTATTGAATATTCCTGACGCCAACCTTGAACAACAGTTTTTCGACACCATTAATAGTCTGGTAGCACGACAAACCGAGCGACGCATCGAACAGCTTCTCGACAAATCAGCGCATACACCGCTGACCACCGAGGAAAAGCAACAACTGCGCGAGCTCCTGCACAGGCGCCCAGCGCACGCTCCAGATCAGTAATCAGACAAGCTAAGGACTGCCCAACTGGCTTTACGGCCGGAAATCAGGGTATAATCCGCAGCTTACTTTTTTGTATACCAAGGCATCCAAAGGGTTGTTATGTCCGGAAAAGCGCAACAGCAATCCCGTCTGAAAGAGCTTATTGCCCGCGGTCGCGAGCAAGGCTATCTGACGTATGCGGAAGTCAACGACCATCTCCCGGAAGATATTTCCGATCCGGAGCAGGTTGAAGACATCATCCGCATGATCAACGACATGGGGATTACCGTCTTCGAGACGGCGCCCGATGCCGATGCCCTGCTCCTGGCAGACAACGATGCCGACGAAGCCGCTGCTGAAGAAGCCGCTGCTGCCCTTGCCGCCGTTGAAAGCGATATTGGTCGCACCACTGACCCAGTGCGCATGTATATGCGCGAAATGGGTACAGTCGAGCTGCTGACCCGCGAAGGCGAAATCGAAATCGCCAAGCGCATCGAGGAAGGCATCCGTGAAGTCATGGCTGCCATCTCCATGTTCCCCGGTACCGTTGACGGCATTCTCGCCGACTACCATCGTGTAGTTGAAGAGAGCGGTCGCCTGTCCGATATCTTCAGCGGTTACATTGATCCTGATGATGACGGTCTGTCCGGTGGCGCGCCCGCAGTGGAAGAAGCCCCTGCCGAAGCCAAGACCGACGACAAGGACAAGGACGACAAAGACGACGATGACGACAGCGACGACGACGCCGAGGAAGAAGGCGACGGCGGTCCTGATCCTGAAGTCGCACGCCTGCGCTTTACCGCCATTGCCGATCAGTTGGCCAAGACCAAGAAAGCCCTGAAAAAGCACGGCCGTGGCAGCAAGCAGGCGACTGCTGAGCTGGAAGAGCTGGCCCTGCTGTTCATGCCGATCAAGCTGATTCCCAAGCAATACGAAGCGCTGGTTCAGCGGGTTCGTGGTGCCCAGGACCAGATCCGTGCCCAGGAACGCGCCATCATGCAGCTGTGTGTGCGTGACGTACGCATGCCCCGCGCCGACTTCCTGCGCGGCTTCCCCGGTAACGAAATCAACACCGACTGGGTTGACAGCCTGCTGGCCGACAAGCCGCGCTACGCTGAAGCCCTGGAAGACCGCAAGCCCGACATTATCCGCGCGCAGAAGAAGCTCGCTGGCCTGGCCCAGGAAGCCGACCTGACCATCTCCGAGGTCAAGGACATCAACCGTCGCATGTCGATTGGTGAAGCCCGTGCCCGTCGCGCCAAGAAGGAAATGGTCGAAGCCAACCTGCGTCTGGTGATCTCGATTGCCAAGAAGTACACCAACCGCGGCCTGCAATTCCTCGATCTGATTCAGGAAGGCAACATCGGTCTGATGAAGGCCGTGGACAAGTTTGAATACCGTCGCGGTTACAAGTTCTCGACCTATGCCACCTGGTGGATTCGTCAGGCGATCACCCGGTCGATTGCCGACCAGGCACGCACCATTCGTATCCCGGTGCACATGATCGAGACGATCAACAAGCTCAACCGTATCTCGCGGCAGATGCTGCAGGAAATGGGTCGCGAACCTACTCCTGAAGAGCTGGGCGAGCGCATGGAAATGCCCGAGGACAAGATCCGCAAGGTATTGAAGATCGCCAAAGAGCCGATCTCCATGGAAACGCCGATCGGTGATGACGAAGACTCGCATCTGGGCGACTTTATCGAGGACTCGACTATGGAATCGCCGATTGATTCGGCTACCGTGGAAAGCCTCAAGGAAGCCACTCGCGAAGTTCTCTCCGGCCTCACCGCACGGGAAGCCAAAGTCCTGCGCATGCGCTTCGGTATCGATATGAATACCGACCACACGCTGGAAGAAGTCGGCAAGCAGTTTGATGTAACCCGTGAGCGTATTCGTCAGATCGAAGCCAAGGCGCTGCGCAAGCTGCGTCACCCCACGCGCAGCGACCACCTGCGCAGCTTCCTCGACGAGTAAGCGCACTGCAGTGACGAAAACGCCCGGCTATGCCGGGCGTTTTTATTTCCGAAGTGCATAACTATGGTCAGCAGCCGTCTCAATACGTATAATTCGCGGCGTTCGCACTATCGTGGGCCCATAGCTCAGTTGGTCAGAGCAGGCGACTCATAATCGCTTGGTCGTAGGTTCAAGTCCTACTGGGCCCACCATTATATTGCGCAATCAGACCCTATTGTTCTTAGAACCATAGATTGGCCGGTTTGGCCACACTATGGTAATAATCGCGACGTACCGTGTCCGCCCAAAACATCAAGCTTCCTAGCCGCACGAGCTACGGTCAGAGCCAACCCTACAGCAAGCACATTCTTCGTCAGCCTTCACGGCCGCTACTTCGCTCGCTTGGGCTGCTCGGGGAGCGCTAACTGCCGCACCCTAACATGCGACTGCCAAGCCGTTCGGCCAGGCAAAGAGTCCGCACAGTGACGCTCTCATTGGTAATGTGCAAGCAAAGCAATGGCGAACTCACTCATCCACGTAATCCACATACAGTCCTCGCAAGGCCGCAGCTGCATGGGTAAGGCAGGAAGCTAAGTAAGGAGAACGGACTATTAATCCTCACTACGCAGAAGCAATCATCAGCAGCGACATCGCTCTTTAACGATGAATCTAGACTTTTGGCCTCAGTCGTTTCCCGCGGGCCGAGAAACGCCAGAGCTTTTCCGGCTCAAAGCTGGGATAGGATAAACTCAAAAAAAGTAGCATTGCTACGTGAGGAAAATCTATGAACATTGAAACAGAGGAACAAAGGGAGCCGGTCCATGACCTGAACTGCGATTTCTGTGACAAAGACCTTCGATCAGGAGAGCTACCTCCCGAGTTCGGGGTGCTCCGAGCAAACTGGGGGCCCGGCTCTTCCCATGATGGCGAGAGCTACGAGCTCCGGCTCTGCGAAACGTGCTTTTTCAGAATACTTGCAGACGTCAAGCGCGAGCGTTTGGTGCGCTCCATGTTCGATGATTACGAAGAGGACCATAGTGAATTGCCCCACGTATTCTAGACACATCGCGTAGGACCGCTTTTTGGCCGTTAACAGCCTGTCCGCCCAGACTGCTTTCGGCCAGAAACCGTCATTCAGCGCATACAAATTTAGAGGTGACTCAGAAGACCTTCAAGCCATGCACAAAACTGTTGATTGGTTTACTTTAATAAGGCAGCCTCATAAAGACAGGGTAGGGTTAGCTCTACTAATATAATTCGCACGATCACGGAACGTCACCATGGATGAAGCGCATTTCGAACAGCTGCTCAAGCGGTCGGAGTCTGACACTCTAGATTTTAAATCACAGGGTTACTCATTTTCAGATAACGACTCGTATGAGTCCAATGTCAATCGAGCTAAATTCGCCAAGGATATAATATCTATGGCGAATACTCCCCGCGACCATACCGCTTTCATAGTGATAGGGGTGGAGGCAAAAAAGGACGGTAGCAGGACCTTACGCGGCATGAATTTAACAGCTGGCGCGACAACTACCTTGAAAAACGCCGCTTTCGTTATGCCTAAATGCTAATTCTTAATAAAACTCCAAAACTAAATAAACAAAGGCGAACGATATGTTTCAAGAATTTATGCCTTTTCTCACCGCTGTAATCATCGGACTATTAGTTGGTGTTGAGAGAGAACGATCAATAAACCAGGACGGTAAAAAAACAATATTTGGTGTTCGTACTTTTCCTTTGATCGCTTTGTTGGGTGTGGTTTCTGCGCATATTGGAAATGAACCCCTTCTTATTATCATAAGTATATTTGTGTGTACTCTTGTTCTTTTAAGCCATATGCACAGTATAAGGAAATTTAATTCTGATATTTCTAAATTTGGAGCAACAACAGCTGTAGCCGTTGTTTTAACTTTTATTCTTGGCTATTTGGCAAATTCTAATAGTCAGATAGCATTGATATTGACCGTGATTGTATTTGTATTATTAGCGATAAAAAAGCAGTTACGTATGTTTGCTCAATCAGGCATCAGTGAAAAAGAAATGAATGCCGTACTCACTTTTCTTATGAGTGCTTTTGTTATTCTACCGCTATTGCCTAATGAGTTTGTCGACCCTTGGAAATTGATTCACCCCACACGAATATGGCTTTTGTTTGTAGTTATAGCAGGTATTGAATTTGCTAGTTACATTGCTTTACGTCAAGTAGGAACAAAATTAGGGTTAATCATTACCGGTTTGTTTGGCGGGTTCGCTTCCGCAACTGCTACAACATTGACCCTAGCCCGACATGCTAAAAACCAGCCTCAAGCCCTATGGTTGGTAACAAGCGGTATTATCTTGGCAGACGTTACTTCGTTATTAATGCAATTAGTGGTGTTAATGGTTATCGCGCCTGAAGTGTCTACGTCTTTAGCGCTATATTTAGGGATACCAGCCCTTGTCGGTGGACTTTTTGTAATTCTAATTACACTATATTTAGGAAAAATGGTAGAAGAAAATACAATCGAGCTTGGCATTGAGAATCCAATATCTTTAAAGAAAACTATTAGCTTTGCATTAATGATATCAACAGGATTGGTTGTGATTGCACTAGCTCAGCGCTGGTTTGGTGAAGTTGGTTTGTATTTAACTTCGGCGTTAGGCGGAGCGACAAGCTTAAGGGTTGTGACTTTCTCTGTTTCAGAGCTGGCGAGTTCAGGCGAAATTTTAATTGCGATGGCTGCCATCGCAATTATTATTGCAATGGCAGCAAACATGATAGTGAAATTGGTTCTTATTCAGCGCGCAGGCGGTACCAAGCTCTTCATTATTTGTTCGTTGTTTTTTGCTGGAATTCTTGCCAGCTCATTTGGCGTCTATCTATTTTATGACATTATTAGCTTAGAATAGATTATTGCAATATGCTAACTAGCAGTCAGCTATTTGGTTAGCACTTGATTTCTATTTAGTCGCCCGTTAACAACTGATTAAGACATTAATTTGTAACGATAATAATTCAAAAAAATGCACTGCAAATTGCAAGAAAAGCGTTTTTTACTACGCAAAACCTTGCAATTTGGAGTGTGATTATTGTGAAACCTCGTCATCCAAAAGAAGTAAAAAACGACGATTTATTCTGCTCGCGCCTGACCCCCCATCATCAACACGTCGCATGAATTAGTCAAACTTACTGACCGTATTGATTGGGCGCATATCGATAGCCAATGTCAACCGTTCTTTTCCGTTGAAGGTCGCCCCGCGATTCCATCCCGTTTGATGGTGGGGTTGCATCTGTTAAAAAGTATGTACGCTTTATCGGATGAAGCCGTGTGTGAACGCTGGATTGAAAATCCCTATTACCAATATTTTTGCGGTGAAGAATTTTTCCAGCATCGGTTTCCGATTGAACGTTCCTCCATAACCCATTGGCGTAAACGCGTAGGTGAAAGTTTCTTTGAGAAGCTGTTACAAGAAAGCTTGCGCATTGCGTTTGATGAAAAAGCCTTGAAGAAGAATCAACTGCAACGCATCGTAGTGGTGACCTTTCCCCCGAGAATAAAACCATGAATTTTCATAGGCTAATTCTCTCAAGAAAGTTAGCCTCCGACAAACCCGGGGCGATTCAGAATTTCAGCTAAGTAAAACATTATAAAGGCCGGTGCCAATCAATCCTAAAACCACGTCCGACTCACCTTCATTATCAAACTAGGCGGCATCATCATGGGTAATATTCTTGTGAAAATCCATTCCGCCCATTTGTCTTAACTCGATACATTAGCTTATCGGCTATCCTCGATAGCTCTTAAAAAATCGGGCGGAGTTACAGCGTAAGTTACAATACCCATACTAAAGGTTGTTTGCCATTTGTGTTTCAACATTCTTTCGTTCAGTTTGTTTCTTAAATTGATGGCATACATTAGTGCATGCTCTCTATCAGCACTCAAAAGAATTAAACAAAACTCATCTCCCCCCAGGCGACCTATAACATCATTTTTTCTGATATTCTCGTTCATTACTTGTGCTGCTTCGAATAAGAGCTTGTCACCAATTTTATGGCCATATACATCATTTATGGATTTAAAGTTATCAACATCAATGAAAATAATTGTTATTGGCAACTGCTGACGATTACCGGTTGAAAATGCAACCTCTCCATTTTCATAGAATGATCTTCTATTTGGTATTTTTGTAAGGCTATCTTCGCGCGCTAATTGTGACTCCCTGATTAACAGTCGACGAATATAACGAAGCAGGTAAGTTACGTAAGCCAAAATGAGCGCATGAACTGTTGAATTAAATAGAAACGAAAATACATCAATATTTCCATGTGCTATTAAATAATCACTAATAGTCCATGAAAGAATTGCCAAGATCGTAATAAAAAAACAGAACAATGCGCCAGCAAACCATGAGGCAACTATAATAGGAATAAGAAAAAAAAAGATGAAACTCAAATGAGGGACCAACTATAAAATGCAAATAACCAATTAAAATTACACTCGAAAGGGATAATGCTTTAAGCGAAAAATCCATTCTTAAGCTTGGTCTAGACAATACCAAATCGCTCATATTCACAAAACAGTTCCGCCCTTTAACATTATTCGTTACTCGGCAAGCCATGCTTCTTGTTTGGAACGATAACAATGAAGTAGTAGGCAATAGATAAAGCCAGAATCACCGCTCCAGTTGCATAGACATAATTGTAATCCATCTCATTGTAGTCAAATATAATGACTTTCCGTGCTGCGGCCATAAGCGCAGTGCCTAAAACTATCTCCACCGCAAGCCTTGAATTGTGGCTGTCGTGGGCGTAAAGAATTAGATTGTGATAAATTTCAATTGCAATTAAAACGGCCATGAAAGCACCAAACGTGGCAAGGATGTCTTTTATTTCCAATAGCATAAATGGTGGAGCCATAAGTCTTTGATAAAGAACATAAACTATGTCCGCAACCCCCCACATGATGACAACCACCATGATTACGGCAATCGTTTTTGCAACATACTGTATTATCAAATCCATTTTTTTTATCAATTCCGAATCTTCGGCACTCATTGTTGTTACCTTATAATGTGAATATGTCGCAAAACAGAGTAATGATTTTAGCTGTAAAAATCATTACATTTATAAAATCGTGGATAGTAGATTCAACTTCCACGACGCGCTCATCTCATTGTAATACCGCAGCCAACTTATCACCCACGGCTATCATAACGTCGACAGCATTGATGTTCTAAGTATTTGTGAGGGTTAGCTGGTTTAGCAGCCAAGCCATAAAGTGTTTTGCTAGGTGCTGCTCCGCCGCTAGCCCCCGGTGTCAGGATAGTTGTCGCGTCAGCTGATCGAAGAGCAGAGAGACTGGGGGCGGAAAGAAGTGAAGCATGAGAGGTTATTGGGGTTTGGGGAGCAATGGAACCAAAAACCAACGTAAGCCTTACCACCTCCGCTCAGAGCCTTCTTCCTAGGCAATTCCCTCGATTGATCTTCCGTACTTTTCGAAAGTATTGCTGACGGCAATGTGCATCTGAGTTAATGTGGCCCAACACCACAATCTAGGAGCTGAACAATGAGCCAATCTGACCCGCAACACCCATCCCGCCGCATGCTGCTCAAGCGCGGAGCTGCCCTTTCCACATTGGCGATTACTGGAGTGGCCGGGTTAACTGTGCCTTCAGTGTCTTTTGCCGCAGCGCTTAGCAAAGAAGAGCGAGATAAAATGACGCCGGATGAGGTCATTGAAAGCCTGAAATCTGGCAATCTGCGTTTCCGTGAAGGCAAAATGCAGCAGCATGACTATTTGGCGCAAAAGCGCGCCAGTCAAAAGGGGCAGTATCCGTCAGCGGTAATTTTAAGCTGTATTGATTCGCGCGCTCCGGCGGAAATCCTGCTGGATGCCGGTATTGGTGAAACGTTTAACTGCCGTGTGGCTGGCAATGTGGAAAACGAAGACATTCTCGGCAGCATGGAATTTGCCTGTGCTCTGGCAGGGGCCAAGGTAATAGTGGTGATGGGGCATACCTCCTGTGGTGCGGTGAAGGGTGCCATTGCCAACGCCGAACTGGGAAACCTGACTGGATTGCTGAGCAAAATTAAACCGGCAATTACTGAAACGGCATACGCAGGTGAGCGTACGGCTGACAACTATGACTTTGTCGATTCCGTTGCCCGCACCAACATCAAGATGACGCTGGCCGATATCCGTCAACACAGCCCCACCCTGAATAAGCTCGAGCAGGATGGGAAAATAAAAATTGTAGGCGCTATGTATAAGCTTGTGGGTGGAGAGGTTGAGTTCTTTACCTGAGAATAAATAACCGTCAGCCTGGGCATGGCCGCTTTCGATCACAAACAGCTACAGGTCTTCCTCTGGATTACGCAGTGGCCGTAGCTCACCTCGGGCGACTTCTTCCGGTACCGCGAAGGAGTACCGTCCCAACATATTGATATGCTCGAAGATCAGCGGCGACAGCCGAACCAGATCCTCTTCCTGCACCGGGTAGCCGTGCTGCTTTAGCCGTTCCACAGCTGCCGTCATTTAGAGGGTGTTCCACAGCACGATGATGTTCACCACCAGGCCCAAAGCACCGAGTTGATCCTCTTGACCTTCGCGATAGCGCTGGCGAAGCTCGCCGCGTTTGCCATGGAACACGGCACGGGCCAGGCTGTGCCGACCTTCGCCTCGGTTCAGTTGGGTCAGGGTGGCGCGGCGCTTGGACTCATCATCGATGTAGGTCAGTGTGTGCAGGGTTTTCTCGATCCGCCCAAACTCTGCCAGCGCTTGGGCCAGGCGGGTCGGACGATCTCCCGTTTGCAGCGTGCGCATGATGCCGGTCGCCGGCACTCGACCGAGCTTGAGTGAACCAGCTAGGCGTAGTAGGTCATCCCAGTGTTCCGCGATCAGGTCGAGCTTGACCGACTGCCGGGCGAGTCCGTTGAGCTTGCCGTAATCCGCTTCTGGGCGTGTGCGCCAGAAGCGGGTGCCGCCGACATCGGCCAAGCGCGGGCAGAAGTGATAACCGAGCAAACGGAACAACCCGAACACCACATCGCTGTAGGCACCGGTATCGGTCATGATTTGTGTGGGCTGCAATTCGGTCTGTTGTTCCAGCACAACCGCAAGCAGTACCAGGCTGTCGCGCAAGGTGCCGGGTACTGTGATGGCGTTCAGGCCGGAGAACTGGTCGGAAATCAGGTTGTACCAGGTGACGCCCCGGCCGGTACCGAAGTATTTCGGGTTGGGCCCAGCATGCACGGTGCGCACTGGTACGACGAAACGCATGCCATCGGCGGAGGCCACTTCGCCGCCGCCCCAGATCTGAGCCAGCTCCAGTTGGCTTTGCGCCGACACCAGAATGGCGTTGGCTGCTGACAGGGTGTCGTCACGGAGATAGTTCTGGCTGACCCACGACAGCCGATCACGGCGCAGCGCTTGGTTATCGTTGCGGATCAATGGCTCCAGGCCGGTGTTACAGGCGCCTCCCAGCAGCACGGCGCACAGACTTGTCACCAGGTTGTCGGCCCGCGTATTGCGTTCGGATACATGGGTGAAGGCCTCAGCGAAGCCGGTACGGGCCGCGATTTCCAATAGGATTTCCGGCAGATCGACACGCGGCATCAAGTCGGCCACTGCTGCACGCAGTTGCAATAGCGAGTTTGGCTCCTCCAACTTGTCCAGCGCCCCGAGGGACAGCTCGGTTTTACCCTCTGCGCTCTCACTTAGCTGGATGGCCGGGTTGTCGGGAAGTCGGGCGGCAACCGCCTGCCACGTTGAATCCAGCTCAGCAGACAAAGCGTCCAAAGTGGTTTTGGCGTCGATGGTCAAGCCCAGTGAGCGGCAGATGATCGGTCGCGCCGACAGCCATTCTGCGCCATCGAGCAGACCGATACGCGGGTCGGCATAGCGCCAACTGGGTGCAACAAAGACATCGCGGCGGCGTAGGGCCGTGCGTAGTGCATCGAGCGTGCAGAAGACATAGGCGCCCATGTCGAGGGAGCCATCTTCGCGGGTGATGTGGTTCTGCCAGGCCTTGGCAACAATCTCCTGCGGCGCGTCATCCTCGGGCTTCCTGCGAGGTAGATTCAGTTGCAACCAGTCCAGACTAGCCGCCACCCCCTTGCCGGCGGGACTGAAGCCGAAGCGAATATGTTTCAGAAGATCGGGAAGGAAGCGGCGCACACTGCGGTAGCGCTCCTCCAGGGCGAGGTAAAATACATCGTTGGCCGGACGGATCAACGCAGTGACCTCTTCCAGGGCTTTCTCCAGCCTGACACGTGGCAGGTCGTTGAACAGCTGGGAACGGACGTTGTCATCGCTGATCGAGCTATCCAGCACGACCTTGCACGCAGCAGCGAGTGTTGCCGCCGAGCGATCCAGGTCTTTTAGGCTACGCAACCGGGCTTTCTTGTCAGCCTTCTCCGCATTGTTGAAAATATCACGTAGTAGCGCCTCCAGAACTTCCAGCGCATCGTCGTGCGCACTGGCTTCAAGGGAAACCGCGAACGCCACCAGCGTCGCCAACCGGCGCGACGCCGGCAGTCGATTGATGGCCGTGACCTTGGCCGTGTTGGAAAAGCGGGCCAGGGCTGCAATACGGCTGGGCGGGATATGTGCAGCCGGCGGCAAGGCGATACCCAACCCACGCACATCATCCAGCCGACGCAGCGCCCGAATCAGAGCAGGGCCACTGACCATCACCGGGCCGGAGCGTAGTTGATCCAGCCGGGAACTGCGGTTGCCTTCAGCCACCAGAAGCAAGTCTTGTAGGTGTTGTCTCTGTTCCTCGGTCACGCTGCGGCCTAAGGTGTACCAGAGGCGTTCTTCAACGCGGCTACGCAGTTGGGCAATGAAACGCTCTAACTGGGAAACCCCAGGCAATAGGACTTTCTGTGTGAACAGCCATGAGGCGGCTCGTTCAAACAGCACACCAGGCCGATCTGTGCCTGTCCAGCAGAGGGCATACAGCCATCGGCTCAAACGAAAGCCGATGCCAGGGTCTGTAAAGTGGCGATAGCCATAGCGCTCTTGAATATCGGCCGTATGTATCCAGCGACGATGATCGCTGTAACGCGCAAGACAGTCAGGGTCGGCGATTGCCAATTGCCGACAAAGTACATGCAGGACTTCCACCGGCACAGCAACGGGCTTGTCCGGCAAAACACCCACGAAGCGAACGGTAGTCAGCAGAACGGCATAGCCCAGGCGGTTATGGTTGCCGCGTAGTACCTGGACGGCTTCACGGTCTTCATCGCTCAGGTGGAAGTAGCGCTCCAGTTCATCACGGCTGGGTGCCTCGATGTAGCGACCAAAGCCGTCGCGCTGCTCCTGGGTCAGAAAGCCGACCGGCATGGATCACAGTACCTCGGCGCAGAACACCGCGGGGGTGACAATCCGCGTGCGTTCGATATGCCCGCGCTGCAAGAGGCCGGCGCGGCGATCACCGGTCACCAGATAGTCCGCATTGCCCGCCAAGGCCATGGCCAGCAGAAATGAATCATCCGGATCATCGGCTTCAACCTCGATGACCAAGCGCTCCAATACTACTGCGCGTTGCAGGTTGTTGATCATGGCTCCGACTTTGGCAGGCTGCAGGATGGCCTGAAGCTTGGGGTATCGACTAGCGCGCCGAATCTCATCGAGCTGTGCCCGTGAGGTTACTACCTCGAAGCGAGCCGAACGCCAGGCCCGATAGATCACATCAGGGGCCCCATGCGGTGAGATCAGCGCGCTGAATAGAATGTTGGTATCCAATACAACCCGCATCAGCGTTTACGTGCCCAGTCGAGCGCTTCATCAACCGCGTCGGTCAGCTCTGCCTCACTTAGATGGACGTTGAAAGCCTTGGCCTGTTCAGCGCTCAGTTCCAGGATGTGTGCCCGCACCGCCTCTTCGATGAAGCGCGACAGGTCGCCCTTACGGCCACCGCCTTGGCTGGCCAGAAACATGCGAAGCGATTGGTCGGTGTCGGTAGAGACGGCGACGTTCCAGCGAGTGGTGTTCATGACTTCTCCAATAACAGGTGTTTGTGTGTTTATACACCCGTTCCTTGCCGCTTCGCAATGGTTCGATAAAACCCTCGTTTTATAGAACTTTAACGGAAGACCAGCCCTGCTCTGAGTTAAGCCTCATTATGGTTTTAAATACTGGTATCGTTAATCAAGGTTCTATTTTCAATTTATCTGTTGAGTAAACGGTACTTCTGATGAAAATTGGCTATGCGCGGGTGAGTACTCGGGATCAGAACGCAGACCTCCAGATCGATGCTCTGAAAAAGGCAGGCTGCGAGCGGATCTATCAAGACGTTGCCAGCGGCTCAAAAAGCGCACGTCCGGAACTGGATAAATTATTGGTTCATGTGCGAGCCGGTGATGCCGTGGTGATTTGGAAGCTGGATCGTCTGGGACGCTCACTCAAGCACCTGGTCGAACTGGTCGGTGAATTGGCCGCTCGTAACGTTGGCCTGCAAAGTCTGAATGACCCCATCGATACCACTCACGCGCAAGGGCGCTTTGTGTTCAACCTGTTCGCTTCATTGGCAGAGTTCGAACGCGAGTTGATTCGTGAGCGCACACAGGCCGGCTTGTCCGCTGCACGGTCACGTGGTCGAGTCGGTGGCCGTCCGAAGGGGTTGCCAGCTCAAGCCGAAGCGACAGCTATGGCCGCAGAAACGCTGTACCGCGAGGGACGGTTAAGTGTGAGCGCCATTGGCAAGAAACTGCACATCTCCAAAAGTACGCTTTACCGCTACCTCCGGCATCGCGGCATAACGATCGGCGTACCCACAAAAATCTCCCTGCATCTCGACATTACAGTCCCACCGGCAGTGGACGATGCCGAACGGATCGCGACGGTCATATTGCGCCTGGCCGTCGAGAACAACAGCAAGTTCGTGCGTGGCAAAAAGCGGGCAAAAGAGAACATCGAGCGTTACTGCCTGGAACCCTATGGCATGAAGCCACTGGAGTCGGGCAACTACGCACTGAGCATTCCATATCGCAATGATGAGGCATTGGATAAGACGGTACATGATCTGCTGACCGAGATCAGCCAGGAAGCCGAGATGCGCAATTGTTTTATCGAGGCGGATGCCTGGGAAGAGGGCTCTGAGCGGAGGTGGTAAGGCTTACGTTGGTTTTTGGTTCCATTGCTCCCCAAACCCCCACCACAGAGCTTACAAAACAGTTTTTAGAGCGAAGCTGCCATCAATACTTGACTGGCAGTAGGTCAGTTAAAGAGCCTTCGCAAGGTTTACCCACTCTTCGAAGTCTGTTCTCGCCGGAATATCCCAATTCTCCATCGCACCACCACTGAGCCTCCTCAATCCCAGATGCTTAGTATCAGAGGCCACTTCGATTAGTTCAGGCAGCACACTCCACAACTGCTCGATAAGGTTGGATTCGGGTACGACACCACTATGCGCGAGGTGATTGCGTTTTCGCCGCGCACGATTGAGGACACGATAGCAATCTTTGCTGAAAATATTCGATAAGCACAGAAGTTTGTGCTTCGTGGAAATGCTGCCAAGTCTCTTCTTGATCCTTGGCTTCGAGTGAGCTTTCGCAACGTAGACTGGAAAGCTGCTCCTGTTCTTTAGGTACTGCTCACGCCATATATGCTCCGTAAGCTGCTCCACAGTTATCCAGAGGTTGTTGAGTGCATCGCTGTTATTCCGATACATCATCGCCGTGTAGCCACTCAGTAGGAAGAGCGAAGAAAAAGACAGCATCGATTGAATGACCTGTTGTCCCTGGTGAAATGCCTTGTGCATCTCATCCACCATGAGGACTCTTGGGTGAATCAAAGGCCCCATACGATCTGTCGGAGCAGCCCAGTTCAAACGAAGGTTAGCGTGGAGTGATGGGGTATATGCAACGAGATTGGCCTTATCGTGTAACGCCCCAATAACGAGTTCCTCAGAGCGAAGAACTTCAACATGTATGCCGCCTAGAAGCAGGCTGCAAAGTATCTCATTGAGCTTGCGCACGCCATGAACCCGACTAGGGAAGTCATCACATTGAGGGATTGCTATGCCTCCATCGTAACTAACAAGGACTGGAATTCCGCTTGAGTCCCTAAGAGGTAGTTGTGCGACCACCTCAGCAAGCTTGCTTCCGTCATAGGAGTTCGCGTTGATCTGGTTTAGCGTAACGTTCAAGCCTGAGGAAGCGTTCCGATGGACAGCGCTGTAAGGACGTAAATGATGGAATGCCCCGGGTTTTTGGACACGTTGAAGCCTCATGCTGAAGCGGCCTCGAAAGCCTCTGGGCTTAAGCCGCCGAGATGGCTGTGGCGCCGATTTCGATTATAAAACACTTCGATGTAATCAAAGATATCTGCGCGAGCTATGTCTCTGGTTTTGTAGATGCGCTTCTTAATGCGCTCTTTTTTCAAACTACTAAAAAATGACTCCGCGACAGCATTGTCCCAACAATTGCCGCGTCGACTCATGCTTGGCTCAAGGTTGTGGTGATGACAGAATCGTCTCCAGTCGTCGCTGCCATATTGAGACCCCTGATCTGAGTGAACCAGCACTCGGCTAGTGGGTTTGCGACGCCAGACAGCCATCATGAGAGCGTCTAGAACGATCTCGCGTGCTAGCGTCGGTTTCATGGACCAGCCCACTACTCTGCGTGAGAACAGATCCAGTACGACTGCCAGGTATAGCCATCCTTGCCAGGTCCTAATGTAAGTAATATCGGTTACCCAAGCGGTGTCTGGTGTGGTCACCTTGAATTCCCGGTTAAGCGTATTGGGTGCCAGGATCGATGGTCGGCCGTTCACAACTCTTGGCTTTTTATAACCGTGTATCGCTTTGATATTATTGGTCTTCATGATGCGATGGACTCTGTGCTTACCGCACGTCTCACCAGTCTCTTTCAGGTCCATTGATATCCGCCGATAGCCATAGACGCCAAAGCTGGCACCGTAAGAAGCATGTATCAAAGGCAGCAGCCGAGCATCTTCGACAGCTCTGTCGGACAACGGCCGGAAACGCCATGCGTAGTAGCCGCTTCGCGAGATATCAAGCAGGTTGCACATGGTGCGCACCGGAAACTCGCTACTGTGGTCAGCAACAAATCGGTACTTCACTCGGGTTGGCTTGCGAAGTACCGAGCGGCCTTTTTTAAGATATCTCGCTCCTCCTCAGTTCGTCGAAGCTGGGCTCGCAGCTTAAGAATTTCCTTCTTTGCGTCGTTGAGCTCTGAGGTCTGTTCGTCGGATTTACTTGGCTTGATTGCCTTGACCCATTTGTGAAGGCTGTGGGCAGAGACACCCAGTCGCTCCGAGACCTCGGCTACTGGGTAACCCCTCTCGACGACCTGCCGGACCGCTTCGTCTTTGAATTCGGGTGAATATCGCTGGTTACTCATCACTTCCTCCTATGCTCAAATAATAGGCTAGAAGTGTCCAGGTAACCCGGGGCATTCCACCGCTTTTTGGCCGTTAACAGCCTGTCCGCCCAGACTGCTTTCGGCCAAGAGCGGCCAGCAGTCCAAGAGGTGTGGAGGAAGGTTTCAATATCTACCAGAAGCACACGTTTATGGTCCCCACGCCAAGCCAGCCTCAATTCGAGACTGGCCTGGCGAGACTGCAATTAATTATGTCTTCCGCTTCACATCGCCCGCTTTAACTCACCGTAGTTGCCACGAGTGCGGAGAATCAGCGTGACATCCTCAGTGTTCCGGTTACGGAAAAACCAGCCATGATTGCCGGTGAACGCCGCCGTGAGTTCACCTTCATCCTCCGCTACACCACGCCCTTTCTCATAAGAAATCGACTGGCCACTGCCATCACCGTGGGTATCAAAGTTCACCGCCCCCCCATCGGATACCCAGTGAAAACTGGCAACCGCCCCGTCCTCCATCGTCAGCTTGAACTCTGTGCCTTCCCCAGGAGTAAGGACAAACTGTGCCTCATCTTTCCATTCGGGCGCCGCCGCAGCTGCGGGCGCAGGGGTTGAGGCAGTGGCTTCGATTTGTGGCTCAGGGAAGGTCGCGGCCTGCTGAGCAGGTGCAACGGGCTCGGGTGAAAACGCTTCAGTGGTGGTAGGTACCGCCGTCAACTGCGCGGCTTCATCCGCAGCGGCTTCATCGGCAAGTTGCTGTTTGATCTCGCCCATCTCAGTCAAACCCAACAAACGGCCTACACCCGTCGGGTCCATCGCGTATTCGGCTGGCATGACCACGGTCACCAGAAGCACCAATGCAACGATGGCGGAGATGATGGTAGAGCGAATCAGTTTTGCTGTACTGGGTAGTTCGGCGCGTGAGGGCATATCGGTGTTGTACATAAGTGTCTCCAGAATCAAGCAATAAAGTAGCCGGTGAGCTGATAGCCGATGAGCAGAAATCCCGCGCCCATCATGGCCACGTTGGCGGTGTAGGCATGACGGAAGAAGCCGTCAGTCTTACGCCAGAAGCTCATTGCAATCAGGATCATGGCCAAGGCAATCAGCTGACCCACTTCCACGCCGATATTGAACGCAAGCAGGTTCGGGACCAGACCATCCGGGGAGATGTCGTATTCGATAATCTTCGATGACAGACCGAAGCCGTGAAACAAACCAAAGATCAAGGTGGCGGCTTTGGTGTTGGGTTGAAAGCCAAACCAGCGTTGGTAAGCGCCCAGGTTATCCAGCGCCTTGTAGACCACAGAAAGGCCGATGATCGCGTCAATGATGTAGCTGTTGATACCGATATTGAAGTACACGCCCAGCAGCATGGTGAGCGAGTGTCCAACAGCAAACAGGCTTACATAGATAGCGAT
Source organism: Halopseudomonas laoshanensis (assembly GCF_008365385.1). Taxonomy (GTDB): domain Bacteria; phylum Pseudomonadota; class Gammaproteobacteria; order Pseudomonadales; family Pseudomonadaceae; genus Halopseudomonas; species Halopseudomonas laoshanensis. The sequence goes on from NZ_QOVF01000002.1 coordinate 875,945, forward strand.
ATGTTTCATGCGGTAGAGGAAGAAAATCACCCCCAGCAGAAACAGCAGATGATCATAGCCGGTGACCATGTGCTTGGCCCCGAGGTACATGAAGGCAATGAGGTTCACGCCAGTGATTTCCTGAATGTAGCCCTTATCGCCTTCGGCGACAGCGTGGGCAAATGCGTCAGGCATACCTATAAGCAACAGCGTGATGAACAGTAATAACAGCAATAGCGGGCGATTCGAGCGTACGAGGAATCTGCCCGGATCGCTTCCTGGAAAAGAATGCATGATTTAGTCCTGAATGACAGTGGTTATAAGCCGCGAGGCGGCGTTGTCAGCACACCAGGTCAGGACGGGGAGGCCGCTTGAATAAAAAAATCGGTGCCGCAGGCACAAAACTGCTTGCGTCACGCAGAAGCGCTGGACTCTTCGATTGAGCACTTACGCCAAGAGGCGTATTCAGATGCGGCGTTTCGTGCACGTGATCGGCAGTCAGCGATGAATGGAAGTGATCCGCACAGATTGAGCAGATGGGAACGTCGTTACCGTGCGAATGCGCGTGAGCATGTTTGTCGCCCCAGGCGGGCGGGCTTGCGCCATTCATCAATGCCGAGCTGTGCCCGACCCATGCCATCAATACGACGAGAGCGAGGGCAAATATCACCTTGGCGCTGATGGGCTTGCTGGGCATATCTTGAGGGTCCGGTGCCTGGGGCTGGTGATTCTTGCTGATTCAACGGATTGACCGTATCCCCTCCAGGGGGATAGGATACGAGCATAATCCATCGAGACATGAGACTCAATACATGAGCGAAAACGGAGAGGGCCACCAGCACGCAAGCCATGGCGATATCGTCAAAAGATTGAAACGGGCAGAGGGTCACCTACGCAGCATCATCACCATGATTGAAAGCAGCCGCCCCTGTGTCGATATTGCACAACAGTTGCACGCGGTCGAAAAGGCCGTCTGCCAAGCCAAGCGAACGCTTATTCAGGACCATATTGACCACTGTCTGGAGCACACGTTAGAAGCGCTTTCCGGCGGTGAACGTGCACCACTGGAAGATTTCAAGCAAATCACCAAATACCTCTAAAACTTTCCCAGCAGGTTTCTCCCATGTCGAGTTTCGCCGAACTACTGCAACAGGGAGCCTCCCAGGCGTGGTTATATTTTCCCACCGCCATTTTACTGGGCGCTCTGCACGGCCTGGAGCCGGGACACTCCAAAACCATGATGGCGGCGTTTATCGTGGCGATTCGCGGCACGGTGAAACAGGCCGTGCTGCTTGGTTTCGCAGCGACGATTTCTCACACGGCGGTAGTCTGGTTAGTGGCCATGTTTGGCATGTATCTGGGGCAGAATCTCGACGCTGACACTACCGAACCCTACTTCCAGCTCGCCAGCGCCGCCATCATTATTCTCATCGCCCTGTGGATGCTGTGGCGCACCTGGCAGGGCGAGCAAACATGGCAGTTCGAGGCGGCTAGTGCGCATCAGCATCACCATGAACATGAACATGGCCATAACCATGATCATGTCAAAGCTGGAGGGCTTGAGCTGTCGCTGGAAGGTTATCAGGATGCCCACGAACGAGCGCATGCCGAGGATATCCGCACGCGTTTCAGCAATGGCAATGTCAGCACCGGCCAGATCATTCTGTTCGGGCTGACTGGGGGTTTGATCCCCTGTCCGGCGGCGATTACCGTATTGCTGCTCTGCCTGCAGGTGAAAGAAGTCACACTGGGAGCTGTATTGGTGCTGTGCTTCAGTATTGGTTTGGCAATCACGCTGGTCACTGTTGGCGCCGCTGCCGCCATCGGCGCACGCCAAGCGTCCAATCGATGGCCGTGGCTCAGCACCGTAGCACGCCGCGCCCCTTATTTTTCCAGCGTACTGATCATCGGCGTGGGGATATATATCGGCATTCACGGCTGGAACGGGCTAAATGCCTGACATTTGGCTTGAGCTTTCCGGCTATTTTGGACTTTTCCTCGCAGCATTCGGCGCTGCCACGCTATTGCCGATGCAGTCAGAAGCGGTGCTGGTCGGATTATTGCTGACAGACCATTATGCTGCCTGGGCATTATTGACGGTAGCGACCATCGGCAATGTGCTTGGCTCCGCGCTCAACTGGCTACTCGGCCGCTCCATCGAACGCTACCGGCAAAAACGCTGGTTTCCGGTCAGCGAAGGCAAGCTGGAACGGGCACAGCGGGCTTATCATCGCTTTGGTCGCTGGTCGCTACTTCTCAGTTGGGTGCCGATCATTGGCGACCCACTTACCGTGGTCGCCGGCGTCATGCGCGAACCTTTCTGGAGTTTTCTGTTGATCGTTACCCTGGCCAAGGCTGCCCGCTACTTGTTGCTGGCAGCGCTGACCCTGGGTTGGGTTGGCCTCTGAGACCGCCCTGCCGACAATCGTAAAGCAAAAAAAGCGCCGGTTAAGGCGCTAAAACATCTCTTTTTGAAGGAGCAAATTGCTGCAAGAGATGAAGACGGTAATAAATCATTGCTTGGTCGCAAGATCAAAAACCAATGTAGCTCTCAACACAGGCTCTAGCTCATGCGCTCTGCGGCGCGATCAAGCGTGAGCAAGTACGATCCCACGCTTGGCCGCCAAGCCGTTCAGAGCACCTCTAGTGGGTACTCTACAATCAGACGAACTTCATCAAGGTCGGATTCAAATTCGGTAGCACGGGTCGTAGCCTGGCGAAGCCTGAAGGTCAAACCTTTCATTCCTCCCCCTTGAACAACATAGCTAGCTTCCACGTTACGCTCCCACCGCTTTTGATTCGTCAATGGCACACCGTTTCCATCACGACGGACATAGATATCATTAGCGCCGGAGTAGTTTGCATCTCGCCCCTGTGCATAACGGGTCATTAAACTTAGCCCGGGCCAGCCAAACGTCGTCATATCCAGGTTATACCGAATCTGCCGGGAGTTTTCTTTGGGCGAGTTAAAGTCACTATATTGAATCGAGTTATCCAGATAAATAGAGCCGGACTGACGCAGATAATCAAAATCGTCATCGCCACTATTTCTTTGTAATGCAACAGTGACCGTATGTGGACCAAACTGCACACCGGCATTACCGCTGTAAATATCATTATCGAAACGGCCTAACAACTCCCGACCTTGATCAACCGCGCGGTAATAGTTAAGGCCGCCCATCAGCGTCAGATTATCTGCCAACGGATATGTAAATGATGTGCCGGCGTAATGTTGATCCCATGCATCCTTGAGCCGACTGGTGTAAAGACTGACATTGACGTTACGACCCAGATCATAGTCCCCGCCAAAATAAGCAACCCAAGGCGAACTGACCGGGCCTGCATAGAACGTAGCAAAATCGTCTCGCATGCTACTTGTGTTGGGTTGGCTCATGGAGTGCAGGCGGCCCGCCTGAATGGTCAGTTTATCGACCTCAGTGCTGACCAGATTGACACCCCGAAAGCTTTGGGGCAATAACCGGTAATCGCCGTAATACACTACCGGCGTCTGCGGAAATACATCGCCTATTTTTATTTCGGTATCTTGAAATTTTGCCTTTACCGCACCTCCTACTTTGGAGTAACTATTTTCAGCACGGCCCGCACTGTCATAGGGCAGAAGGTCGACAGAGCCACCTGCGCCTGAGCGGCCACCACCTGAATCAAGTTTGAGCCCCAACATGGCAAAGGCGTCGACACCGAAGCCAATGGTGCCATGAGTAAAGCCAGAGCGAAATTCTCCAATAACCGCATGAGCCCATTCTTCAGAATAGCCATTACCTACAGGGCTGGACTGGCCGTTGCGAAAATCACGGTTGAAGTAAAAGTTTCGGTTGGTCAGGTCCAGGCTACTTCCCTCAACGAAGCCATCAGCCTCCTCAGCAGCCAGCGCACTACCCGAACCGATAGCCAAAACCAAAGCAGGAAAAAGGATTTGTCTTTTATTCATCAGTTGCTCCTTAACTGTGGCATACATCGCGATAAGACTTTATTTGTTTAATGGTTATAAGGCGGAGTATGCCGGATTAAAATAACACCCAACTGACGGTCACATTACAATTTTGACATAAACATGAAATTCGCAGGACTTCGTCATAAAAGACGCATCAAACACAAGAACGCTTTAATTATTCGGACATAACTCAATAATAACCAATTTGTCATTTTGCGTTCAGCTTGCTGTTACTCATCTTCGGTAAGCTATGGGGTATACAAACGAGGAGGTTCCATGAAAGCAATCAGTAAACTGGCTATACCATTTGTTATCGCTTTAATGTCGGCTAACGTACTGGCTGAGGATGGCAGTGATCGCGCACTTAGCGGTGTATCATCCGCTAGAGCTCCGCAACATATCCAAAGTGATCGTGATAATTCCTATGTGGCAAAGCAGGAGGAGAGCAAGCGTAAGGAGGAGGCAAAAGCGAGCGCTGACACTCAAGACTGAGTATTGTCCTAGTGCGACAAATCGAGTAAGCGGTTTTATTCATAGCTGCTCAACAAGCCAATTAGATGATTATCTAGTTGGCTTTTTTGTTAATGGTCATCTCCCGGCATTTATCCCACGCCAGCCCCCCTTCAATTATCCAGCCTAGCGATCCACGGCTTTGGCGCAGGACTCAAAAGGGCATTGCAAACTGTTTGCAATTGCGAGCAAAACCCAGAGCCAACCGGCAGTTCAACTGAAACTGCCAGCGCCCGCTAATCAAATCAGCTTCTGAAAAACCAGGCAGCATACGCCGTGTGACACAACAACGGCGTCGCCTGCCATTCTACGTGCGTATGCCCGAGCGTTGATGAGCCAATCGGTAAAGCACTGGTAGCACCAGCAGTGTCAGCGCCGTCGAAGACAGTATTCCCCCTATGACGACTGTCGCCAAAGGCCGTTGCACTTCGGCACCAGTACCAACAGCCAGCGCCATTGGAATAAACCCCAGAGAAGCAACCAGTGCCGTCATCAGAACCGGTCTTAACCGAGTCAAAGCCCCTTGCCTGATCGCGTCATCCAAACCTAATCCGGTTTCGCGAAGCATACGAATGAAAGAGATCATTACCAGCCCGTTCAATACGGCGACCCCTGAAAGGGCGATAAAACCGACCCCGGCTGAAATTGACAGTGGAATATCACGCAACCACAACGCAGCTATCCCCCCTGTCAGCGCAAAAGGTACGCCAGTGAAGACAAGCAAACCGTCCTTGAAATTGCCAAACATCATGAAGAGCAGGGTGAATACCAACAATAGCGATACTGGAACTACAATCTGCAGCCGTTTTGCCGCAGACTGAAGCTGCTCAAACGTGCCGCCCCAAGCCGTCCAGTAGCCTGGCGGTACGTCTACAGACTCGTCTAAACGCGCTTTCGCCTCCGCCACAAAAGATCCGATATCACGTTCGCGGATGTTTGCGGTAACGACCACCCTTCGCTTGCCATCTTCCCGGCTGATTTGGTTTGGTCCAGGGGTCGAAATAACCGTCGCCACGTCACCTAGACGTATGAAACTCGAGCCTCCGACCTGGTCGCCACTTGCAAGCCGTATGGGAAGTTGTTCGATTCTTTCGACATTGTTTCGCCATTCATCGGACAACCGCACTTCTATTTCAAACCTGCGATCCCCCTCAAAAAGCACACCTGCCTCGCGGCCACCGACTGATATCGCCACGACATCCTGTATGTCCGACAAACTCAGGCCATACCGCGACGCCTTTTCACGATCAATTTCAACGCTGAGCATCGGCAGGCCTGTTGTTTGCTCTACTTTCACATCAGCTGCTCCGGGGATACCTTCGAGAACTTCGGCAATTTCTTCGGCCGTTTCGTTCATAATGTCCATGTCATCGCCAAAAACTTTAACAGCCAAGTCACTACGCACGCCCGATATAAGCTCGTTAAAGCGCATTTCAATGGGCTGGGTGAATTCATAATTATTGCCCGCCACCTCCTCTACCGCTTTTTGCATCTCTGAAACCAGATCTGATTTTGCTCGCTCAGGGTCTGGCCACTCTTCTCTCGGCTTGAGCATTACAAAATTATCTGCGACGTTCGGAGGCATGGGATCGGTGGCAATCTCTGCCGTACCCAGCTTGGCGAACACCGTATCCACCTCAGCAAAAGACATGATTCTCCGCTCGAGCTGAGCTTGCATCTCAATAGCCTGTGTAAGGCTGGTACCCGGGATTCGCAGCGCGTGCAGCGCTATGTCGCCCTCATCCAAACTAGGTACAAATTCACTACCCATACGGGACGCAGTCAAGGCGGACAGCCCGATCAACACCACTACCACAGTCAGTACCAGGGGTTTGCTGACCAGAACCCAGTCGAGCAATGGCGCATATCCTCGCTTGGCCCAAGCCATAACACGGCTTTCCTTCTCACTCACTTTGCCGGTAAGAAAGAGCGCAACCGCTGCCGGGACAAAAGTAATCGAAAGAATCATGGCGCCAAGCAACGCGGCTACTACGGTAAAAGCCATAGGGTGAAACATCTTGCCCTCTACGCCAGTCAAGGCAAAAATCGGCAAATACACCACCATGATTATCAGCTGTCCGAAGAGCAACGGCCTACGTGCCTCTCGGGACGCAGCGAGCACTTCGCTGAAGCGTTCGTTCCGGGTTAATGCGCGACCAGCAATTGTTTGCGCGTGAGCCAAGCGACGTACACAGTTTTCGACGATAACCACCGCGCCGTCCACAATGATGCCAAAGTCCAGCGCGCCCAAACTCATCAGGTTGGCGCTTACCTTGTTGTTGACCATTCCAGTAAAAGTAAAAAGCATCGATAGCGGAATCACCATTGCGGTAATAATCGCGGCCCGAATATTGCCAAGGAAAAGAAAAAGTATCGCTATAACAAGCAAAGCGCCCTCAATGAGGTTCTTTTTCACCGTACTGATGGCCTTATCAACCAGGATGGTTCGGTCATATACTGTCTTCGCAAAAACACCATCCGGCAGGCTGCGGTTTATTTCTTTCAGTCGCAGGTCAACGGCCTGGGCAACGGAACGGCTATTTTCGCCCATGAGCATAAACGCCGTGCCTAACACCACCTCCTGGCCATTTTCGGTGGCGGCGCCCGTGCGTAGCTCCTTTCCTAACCCCACCTCGGCTATGTCCGCGATACGAACCGGCGCCCCATCGACGTTTTTAATGATGATGTTGCCGATATCCGCTATGTCACCAACCTGACCAGGCGCACGTATGAGATATTGCTCTCCGTTGCGCTCTATGTAGCCTGCTCCCACGTTGGCATTATTGCGCTCCAGAGCAGTTATCACCTCGTTTAACGTTAAACCGTGAGCGACCAGAAGCGCGGGATCAGGGGACACCTGGAATTCCTTCGCGAACCCGCCAATCGTGTTGATCTCTGTTACGCCTCGTACTGTTCTCAATTGAGGCTTTACAATCCAGTCCTGGATCTCCCGCAGATCCATCGGCGTATAATCGCTGCCGTCCGGTTTTTTTGCATCCGGCTCGGTCTCAATGGTCCACATGTAGATCTCACCCAGACCGGAAGCAATCGGCCCCATTTTAGGCGAGAGCTCTCCAGGCAGGTTACTTCTTGCCTCCTGTATGCGTTCGTTGACGAGTTGACGTGCAAAATAGATATCAGTCCCTTCATCAAAGATAACCGTGACCTGAGACAACCCGTAACGAGATAAAGAACGCGTTTCCTGCAAGTTGGGTAGGCCAGACATGACCGTTTCTACCGGATAAGTAACCCGTTGTTCTACCTCTAATGGCGAGTAGCCTGGAGCTGCGGTATTTATCTGAACCTGTACGTTGGTGATATCGGGAACTGCATCAATCGGCAACTTCTGGTAGCTATAGATCCCCAGAGCGGCCATACCCAAGACCGCCAGAATGACCAGCCAGCGCTGATCAATAGAGAATCGAATTATTCTTTCAAACATGTTTTTGACTCCTAAAGCGCTTCATTTCCACGCTCTCCGGTACGGATGCGTAACACATCTGTCAGCGTGGTAACGGCGACAATGCCGTCCCCAGGGATACCCGTATGTGCTGCCTTTTCTATCGCCTGAAGAACATCATCGAGGAAATCATCGGAACAAAAAATCAGAAGCATAAAATGCTGGTGAGCGTCCGGATCCCATTCGTCCGCAATGTACCGATGGCCTTCTCCATGGCCTCGCGGGTGACCTTGCGCCGGCACAATGGTGAACCCGGGAAGGTGCGGCAACGCGTGAAGCACCTGCTCTACCGCTTCAAGCCGGCCAGGCCGGACAATGGCTGTAACTTGTTTCATCTCGGATGACTCCAGATTAATGGTCATGGCTCGCGCCGGCTTTTCCAAGCTCGGCCTTTACAAGGAAGCTATTGTCCTGCGCATATTGGTCGCCGGACTTGAGCCCCGATAGAACCTCTACAAAACGGCCGTCAGTCCTCCCGAGTTCAACTGGCCGCGCTTCAAAAAAGCTGCCGAAGCGTCCAAACACGACGGACCAGTCTCGGATCGTCTGCACGGCATCGGTCGATACCGCGATCGGCACAGTCGTCTCGTCAGTGACAATATCGACAGTAGCCAAAAGACCAGGACGCCAGATGCCGTCGGCATTATCCAAAACAATACGCGCTACGGCGGAGCGCGACTGAGCCCCCACCAACGCACTGATGTAAGATATGTGCCCCTCGGCGGTTGCGGAAAAAGCGCTGGCGCTTACCATCGCTCGCTGCCCCTCGGCTATGGCACCAAGATCCTTTGCCGAGACGGTCGCCTCTATCCAGACTGAAGACAGGTCGGACACGGTAAAGACAGAAGATGCCTCGTTTACAATCTCGCCCACCGAGATTTTTTTCTCTGTGATAACACCGTCGATTGGAGAGACGATCCCGAACTCGGTCAGGCTCACCGCAGCAGACCCACCCACCCATGCAACCTGTTCCTGAAGGCGCTGGACCGCAATATTGGCTTCTTGCAGCTCAAGCTGCGCCTGAAGAAAGTCTTGCTCGGCGGAGATTTTTTCTTTCCAAAGCTGCCGTTCCCGATCAAAGGTTCTTTGCGCCAACTGGGATCGTTTTTGTGCCGCCAGTAACTCCCCGCGCACTGTTGCCAACGCCTGACTTGTAACCGTTGCCAGAACCTGGCCTTTGCGAACTTTGTCACCGGCATTAGCCGACACCGACGTAACGCGCCCCGAGAGTTGAGGCACGACCTGGACAGTGTTGTCATTGTTGTAGCGAACTTCACCCAACGTCTGAACAAGCGACGCGATTGTTGTCGGACCCGCGGTTGCCACGCTGACGCCACCCTGCTCAAGCTGCGCATCGCTAAGCGTTACACGTGCCTCAACCTGCTCGTAGCTAAAAGCGAATGTGGATCCCCCGTATTGAACGTCCAGGTCAACCCGGAAGGAATGAGGCTCAATTACGACCTGATCGCCCAAAAGATAGTCGTTCATCTGGGTAAATTGTATGACCTGCGCATCTTGCCCAAGCCGGTGCAATTGCATTTCCACTGTGCTCTTGGCCGGGTCCAGCAATTCACCATCAAGATAGGTATAAACCCGAAATTCAGGGTCCGCGCCCTCTTCAAATATTGTCACCTCAACGCCGTAGTCACCCTTTGTGAAAAGCTTGCCGCCCTTCGGGCCGGTCACAGCTTCGAGGGCCTCCTGATGTTCCGGATCAGCGCCGTCAGTAGCCGAAGATCCGTTGCGACGCTCCTCGTCATCGTGGCCTGCCGCATCTTCATGATTCGATTCCTGGCCATGCGCATCAGTTTCGACCGATTCCTCACCGTCTCTTACCATCAAACCAGCGAGAACCAATCCCACCGCGAGCACCACTGCTATTATCAAATACTGCTTTTTGGGATTTGTGGATGCCATCTGACACTCCAGTAATAAAGTAATTATAAAAACCCGTGACACACAACTGCCCCTGACTCGAAGCAGTTCAATGCCGATAAGGCGGGCGACGTAATAAGGTTTTACAACTAGCGATCAAACTCGGCATCGAGCTCAACACCGAGCTCAACACCATAGATTTTTTCCAACTTGACCCAGGCGTCAATCGCTCTTCCGAGCGAGTCCATATATCGGGACTGCACCGCAAAGAATGTACGCTGAGCGTCAAGCACATCTATCAACGCGAACTTTCCCATTTCAAAACCGCGAACGGCGCCCTCCAACGCATTTTCTGAGTCAGGAAGCAGGCGCGTATTAAGCGAATGGACTTCTCTTTTTGCATACTTCCATTGCTCTAACGTGCGCCGAACTTCCGCACGCATACGCAACTCTGTTGCCTGCCCAATATCTCTGGCCTGGTCAGCGCCTCGCGCTGCGGAGAGTAGCGCTCCGCGGTTGCGATTAAACAGCGGCAACGGCACTGATACACCCACCAGGTTGACTCGCTGCCCCAACGCACGATCATATTGGCTACCCACGCTGAGACTCACCGTGGGTATTCGCTCCGCTTTCTCAACACCCACATTGGCCTCTGCCCGCAGAATATTCATGCGGGCCAACCTGACTTCAGGTACCCCTTCCACACGCGACAGTATTATTTCCGAGGCTGGCAGCGCGGGAAGAGCCTCAAAGCTTCCCTCCACTGAGTTGAAGAACGGCGCGCCCTGACCACCGACAAGGGCGAGCATCGAATAGGCATTTTCGAGGTCAAATCTAGCGCTTTCCATTTTGAGCTGTATGTCTGACAGCTCCAGTTGTGCGCGGGTGGCCTCCATGGGAGAGGCCTTGCCTGCGGTAACTCGCCCTTGCGCAACTGCAGCACCACGAGTGGCTAGCTCTACCGCCTTACCGGATAGCTCAAACGCTTCCTGTGCACGAAGCGCTGAATAGAATGCGTGAATGACCGCGGAGCGCAATTCATTGACCTTTTGCTCTGTCTGGATCAAAGCCACATCTCGATCTCGCTCGGCAAAGGTCGTGCGAGCACGACGCTTACCCCCCAATTCAATTGGCTGGGTGAACTCAACGCTAGTCAGGCTCGATTCACGGCGGGTATCTTCGACAGCCACGGACAGCTCTGGGTTTGGCAGTGAAGCGGCTTGTATAACGGACCCTTTTGCGATGTCGGCTTCCCATCGTGCTGCTGCTAGATCTGGGTTCTCCGCAAACGCTACCGCCATCGCTTCCTGAATTGTCAGCGATTCTCGCGATAGCACCGCAGACATCGCGTCAAAAGGAACCAGCAACAGAGCCAACAACCCGACGATGCAACGCCACCCTCGGCATTGCCCGTAGGGCACAATATTCTCTAAATGCACTTGGAAATTCTCCTCAACCGCTACTCAAACAAACCGTCAGACTCACTGAACCCGGAAATCTAAAGAGACCGTTGAAAACAGGAGCCGAACGCTACTTGTCTGGAACGTTAGCGTTGTGGAGCTATCACAGAGGTGTCGATATAATTACAAATATGTTATGTGGGACTATTTCAACATTAGTTATATTAATATTACCCACGCTGGATTGATCAAAGAAAACATCATTCAATGGTCAAAAAATACAATGCGGCATATTGTCACTCCGCATGTGCCTGGTCAGCCCGATGTGCCGGGCGGGCGGCATTAACCGAATGAGTGCATCGCATTGCTCAATTAAATATATTAACAACTTACATCAAACAATAGTGTCTCGTTAGTGGGCACTATATAAAAGGTCGTTACAATGCGTATCCTTATTATTGAGGACGAGCCCAAAGCCGCAGACTATCTACATCAGGGTCTGAGCGAAAGTGGCTATGTAGTAGATAAGGCCTCGAATGGCGTAGATGGACTTCACTTGGTGAACCAGCATAACTATGACTTGGTCATACTTGACGTCAATCTACCTGAAATCGATGGCTGGGATGTTCTCAAGTATATTCGGGGCCGCAGCGGCACGCGCGTTATCATGCTCACGGCACGAGGCCGGCTGGCTGACAAAATAAAGGGCCTGGATCTGGGAGCCGACGACTACTTAGTCAAGCCTTTTGAGTTTCCCGAGTTACTCGCCCGCATCCGCACCTTGCTTAGACGTAGCGAGCAGATGCCCGTACCCTCGGTATTAAAGGTAAGCGATCTGGAGCTGGATCCTGCCAGACACCGCGCATTTCGAGGACCTCAACGTATCGATCTTACCAGCAAAGAGTTTGCTCTTTTACACTTGCTGATGAGAAGGTCTGGTGAAGTACTATCACGCACTCAGATTATTTCTTTAGTATGGGATATGAACTTTGATTGCGACACTAATGTTGTTGAAGTTTCTATACGCAGACTGCGTGCAAAGATAGACGAGCCCTTTGATATAAAATTAATCCATACCATAAGAGGCGTTGGCTATGTTCTTGAGGACAGAGGATGAAGCCGCCGAGTTTATCTCTGCGCCTGGGACTTTCAGTCAGCCTTATGGGTGCGGCATTGATCGTCATCTTGGCCGCGTTAACCTATGCTGTACTTGACCATCAACTCGACTCAATAGCCAAAAACAATCTGGATGGCAAACTAGGACAAGTTGAACACAGCCTGAACGCGGACATGACCGCTCACGCACTTCTGCAGCATCCGCATGCGCTGCTGGATATGGTCATGGGGCACGACAATTTAAGTCTGAATATAGCCACGTTACAGCCTCGCTCCACAGTACTGCTTGCGCTTGGAGACAAGTCAGCCGCTCGATATCTTTCGGGCATCCCTGTGTCGGACAATAGTAGATTGACCGAGTGGTCCGATGCTGAGGGCGTTGATTACCTTACCGTCTCGAAAATAATCTCGCTTAAGGACGGCAACGCGGTAAAAGTATTGTTGACCGTCGATAGATCCGAAGACAGCACATTACTTGAGATGTACCTTAAATCCGCCTTATTATTTTTACCTGCACTTTTAGCGCTGATTGGCTTTGGCGCGTGGTGGATTGTGCAAAGGGGCCTTGCGCCCTTGAGACGTTTCCGGCATATCGCATCACTCGTATCCACTCAAGACCTCACGCACCGAATATCCGTAGATAAGCTACCCCAGGAACTGAGTGAATTGGCACATGCCATCAATTTTATGCTCCATCGACTTGATGACGGCGTTCAGCAGCTTTCACAGTTCTCTGATGATCTCGCCCACGAACTGCGGTCACCTATCGCCAACCTGATGGGCAAAGCCCAAGTGACGCTGTCCAAGAAACGCCCGCCAGAAGAATATAAAGCGGTGCTTGAATGCTGTACCGAGGAACTGGAGCGCGTCTCTCGAATCGTATCTGACATGCTGTTTTTGGCGCAGACGAACCACCCAGCCACCCTGATACCTTTCGAGCCGATTCGGCTGGAACAGGAGGTTGCCCGCCTGACTGATCTTTTTAGTATTCCAGCGGAAGAAAAGCAGATCAGACTCAATATCAATGGCATGGGCACTATCCTTGGTGATCGGCTGATGATCCAGCGCGCAATATCCAACCTGCTGTCCAACGCCATCAGGCATAGCCCAACGGAATCAGATGTGCATCTAACGATAGAAAGGCGACAGGAGATTATTTCTTTGTCGGTATCCAACCCAGGCGAAGGAATTGCTGCCGAACATCTTCCGCATTTATTTGAGCGTTTTTACAGAGTTGACCCAAGCCGTTCCCGCTCCGAAGGCGGAACCGGTCTTGGGCTGGCAATCATTTGCTCCATCATGAGTTTACATGGCGGTTCTGCCGAAGTGAGCAGCACCCCAGGAGGGATTACCGTTTTTAGCCTTAACTTTCCGATAGTCGAACAGAAACAGCCTGTCAAATAGCAAAATAGGAGATCTTTGCCCATCTCCTCAATGTACTGCAGCGTTGAGCTTCCAGATCGGAGCGTTAAGGCTGAACAGGCCAGCCATTGAGCCAGCACTTTGATCCCAAAATGAGCGCCGCCAGTGCCGAACGAAGAGTTCCGACAGCGCGGCGCGCGTTCACGCTCGTTTGATGTTAACGCACGTTTTCTAGCTCACTTTCCACCAGTTCCAACAACGGCCCCGGACCAAACTCGGTCAGGAGTTTCCCGTTGACGTAGAACGTGGGCGTGCCTTGAATTCCAACCTCTTGTACATCAGCTGCATCTTTGGCCAGGATTTCATCGATAGCTGACGAATTCATACTGGCGCGCGCCTTCTCGATATCCAGCCCGGCTGCTGCAGCTGCTTCCCAGGCTTTCTGCGCTGTCGCGTCGTCATGCCACAACGGTTGTGCTTCCAGTACTGCGGCCAATACCGGCTCGTACAACCCCTGCATGCGTGCCGTCTCCAATAGACGCACTGCCTCTTCTGAACCTTGGTGAAAGAGTACGTAGCGCACGACCAGACGCACGTCCTTAGGGTACTTCTCCATAATCTGTTTTACGTAGGGATAAAATGCCCGACAGCTCTCACACGAAGGATCGAAAAACTCGACGATAGTGACCGGCGCATTGATTGGCCCGAGTGATGGTGAATGAAAACGTACCAGCGAGCCGGTCGTCTGGGTGACTGTCGGCGCATCCTGTGGCGCAGAGGAGCGCTGATAAAGCAGTGCTGCAGCAACAAATCCGGCAATGATGACTGCGCTGATGGTCAGTACAAGGGCACGTCTGTTCATACAAGGGCTCTCCGGCGAATCATGGCAAGAAGCAGGACAATGGCGGTAAAAACCGCCAGTGAAAGCAACGGCAGCGGCACGCTACCGAAGATCAGCATATCGGCGCCGGAACACGAGGTCCCGGCGCTGCATGGTTTTAGCGCCTCCGGAATCACCCCGACGAAAACCAGGCTGTGATACAGGGCGAACCCCCAGCCGATAACGGTCAGCGGCAGCGCGTATAGCCAAACGGTGAAATCAGCCCGATAGCACGCGATAGTCAACATGACTGCGAGCGGAAACATGAAAATCCGCTGGAACCAGCACAGCACACACGGGGTTTTGCCCATGACTTCGCCAATAAACAGCGCGGCTAAAGTCGCTGCAACTGCCAGTAGCCAGGCGGCGAGCAATAATCCCCAGCGGTTCGCGTCACGTATAGACTCCTTAGAACTCATCTATTCATCCTTTTACTTGATAACGGGACCTAGCCTGCCGATGCAGAAACTGCGGCACGCTGACCAGCAATCACTGCAACTGATTGTTAGTGACGGTGGCTTTTCCCCACGTGGGAGTGATTACTTTCTGCAGGCGCATTCACGCCGCCTGAGGTAGTCAGGCGCTGAAGTATCCCACACGCCTCTGCCCCGCGCCCAAAAGCGCAGCGGTGACGCAGGTCAACCAATTGTTGGTGCAATGCGAGCAGACTTTTAATACGCGAATCTACATGCTGGATGTGTTCGTCAACTAAACGATCAACATCCCCACAGTTTTCTCTCGGCTGATCCATCAGCGCCAGCAAGCTTCTGATTTCGTCCAGCGTCATGTCTAGTGTTCGGCAGTTACGAATAAACGTTAGTTTCTCAAGATGCTCACTGGTGTAAAGCCGATAATTATTCTCGCTGCGCGCCGGAGCAGGCAACAGCCCTTCATGCTCGTAATAGCGAATCGTTTCAACCTGACAATCAGTAAGCTTGGCCAGCTCTCCAATTTTCATGACCTACCTCTTCGATAAACGCTTGACCCTGTAGCGGCTTCAGGGTGTTCACTTAGCATACATGATCAACGAGGATACCCACATGACTGGCTGCTGCGATAACGCCCACAAAACTCAAGCAGTTATGCAAAGCGACTGTTGTGACACCAGCGAAGCAGTGAAACGTTCCTCTGCGGCCGCCTCAACCGTGGGTACATCTACCGGCTCCACTGAAGGCCAAACCCGCATCAGAATCGACCAGATGGACTGCCCCACAGAAGAAAAGCTGATCCGCGACAAGCTGGCGTCAATATCGGGTGTCACGGAGCTGGGGTTCAACCTGCTTCAACGCGTACTTACCGTCAGGCACTCTGCAAGTGCACTGCCAGGAGTACTTGCCGCAATTCGGGACCTGGGCTTCACTCCTGTGGTTGAGGGATCAGCAACGGCCAACGAAGAGGTGCAAGCTGCCCCCCACAAGAAGGCCTGGTGGCCTTTGGCGTTATCAGGTGTGGCCGCCGTATCGTCCGAACTGCTGCACTTCGCCGAGTTGGCACCAGAATGGGTTGTGGCTGGCGTTGCGCTGCTAGCCATATTGCTTTGTGGGCTGACAACCTACAAGAAGGGCTGGATCGCCCTGAAGAACCGTAACCTGAACATCAATGCGCTTATGAGTATCGCGGTGACCGGCGCGTTGCTGATAGGACAATGGCCTGAAGCAGCCATGGTCATGTTTCTCTTTGCTGTCGCCGAACTGATTGAAGCCAGATCGCTTGATCGAGCGCGCAATGCCATACGCGGGCTGATGGATTTGACGCCTGAGCAGGCCACGGTGAAGCAGTCCGACGGCACATGGCTGGAAGTCGACGTAAAAACCGTTGCCGTGGGAGCGGTGCTCAGGGTTCGGCCTGGCGAGCGCATCGGACTCGATGGTGAGGTCACTTCCGGCCACTCCACCATTAACCAGGCGCCCATTACCGGGGAGAGCCTGCCGGTAGAGAAAGCCCCCGGCGACACGGTTTTTGCCGGGACCATCAACCAAAGCGGTTCACTGGAGTACCGAGCGTTCGCCGTCGCTGCTGATACGACGCTGGCCCGCATCATTCATGCGGTTGAAGAGGCACAGGGCTCACGTGCACCGACCCAGCGCTTTGTCGATCAGTTCGCCAAGGTGTACACGCCGGTGGTATTTCTGTTTGCGCTGGCTATCGCCATCGTCCCCCCGCTGTTTATGGCCGAAGCCTGGTACGACTGGATCTACCGCGCCCTGGTATTGCTGGTCGTCGCTTGCCCTTGCGCATTGGTCATTTCGACACCCGTCACCATCGTCAGCGGCCTGGCTGCCGCAGCGCGTAAAGGCATTCTGATCAAAGGCGGTGTGTATCTTGAAATCGGTGGCAAGCTTGGCTTCCTGGCTCTCGACAAAACCGGAACCATTACCCACGGCAAGCCTGTACAGACCGATTACATCCCCTTGATCGAACAGGACTCGGAGCGCTATCGCGCCCAAGCAGTCACCCTGGCCAGCCGGTCTGATCATCCGGTTTCATTAGCGATAGCCAAGCATGCCCATGATACCGCGCTGACATTTTCAGCTGTGGATGGATTCGAAGCTCTGCCGGGACGAGGTGTACGGGGCAACATTGGGGGCGAGGACTTTCACCTGGGTAATCACCGCCTGGTGGAAGAGCTTGGCCTCTGCTCACCAGAGCTCGAAGCATTACTGGAGCCACTCGAACGCCAGGGCAAAACGGTGGTAGTACTGTGCGATGCGCAGCGTGCCGTGGCCCTGTTCGCCGTTGCCGACACCGTCAAAGACTCCAGTCGTCAGGCAATCGAGGAGCTTCACGCGTTGGGAGTGAAGACAACCATGCTGACCGGCGATAATCCGTACACCGCTGAGGCCATCGCCAAGCAGGTGGGGATTGACGAGGCGCGCGGCAACCTCCTCCCGGTCGACAAGTTACAAGCCGTTGAAGCACTGCAAGCACGCGGCTATGTTGTCGGCATGGTCGGCGACGGCATCAACGATGCGCCAGCCCTGGCGAAGTCTGAAATTGGTTTTGCCATGGCTGCCGCTGGTTCCGACACGGCCATCGAAACTGCCGATGTAGCCTTGATGGATGACGACCTACGCAAAATCCCGTCCTTCATCCGTCTGTCTCAGCAAACCGCAGCCATCCTCAAGCAAAACATCATTCTGGCGCTGGGGTTCAAGGCACTGTTTCTCGCCATTACGCTATCGGGCCACGCCACCATGTGGATGGCGGTATTTGCTGATATGGGCGTCAGTTTGTTGGTAGTGTTCAATGGCCTGCGTCTCCTTAAAAAATAGAACAGGAAAGCTGGAGATGCCTTTCAATGGTTGGCGCGTGCACATATTCTGACTCAACGCCAACCCCTAACGCATGTCAGATTACACAGGGTGATGTGTCTCCTGAGCAAAGGAAAAACTGCTTGAATCGCTTAACACTCGAACGTCGCCAAGTATGGATCTACCTGTCAGCTATCCTTGGCGGTTTGCTAGTAGGCAGCACGTGGGCCAACACCAGCCGCTTCTTTGAGATGCTGCTTTGGCCAACGCTGATACTGCTGCTCTATACAACCTTCCTGCAGGTACCACTGCTGCATCTTCGTGATGCAATACGGGACGGAAGGTTCGTCATAACCGTATTGGTGGGAAACTTCATCGTCCTGCCGGTCGTGGCTTGGCTGTTGGTGCAATGGCTACCCGCTGATCCCGCGTTGCGGCTCGGGGTTCTGCTTGTACTCTTGGTACCATGCACCGATTGGTTTATCACCTTTAGCCAGTTGGGGCATGGCAACGTGCCTCGCGCAATAGCGGTGACACCCATCAACCTTCTTTTGCAGCTGCTGCTACTGCCATTTTATCTGTGGCTCATGCTGGGATCCGACCTTTCGGCAGCCTTGGCACCGGCCGACATCTGGCCCGCATGGGTTGTGGTTCTTGCACCGCTCGCCGCCGCCGCACTGTCAGAACGCTGGATTGACGCCCGGGCAGAGCGAGAGGTCTTTCGCAACAGCCTGGCCTGGTGGCCAGTGCCATTACTTGCGCTGGTAGTCTTTCTGATCGCGGGTGCTCAGGTGGGCGCAGTGCAGGGTGCGCTGAGGTTGCTTCCGTTGATTGTGCCTTTATTCGTGGTCTTCCTGCTGTTGGCCGCACTGATCGCCAAAGGGTTAGCCAAGCTCATGGCGCTGCCCGCCGATCAAAGCCGCACTCTTGCCTTCAGTTTGGGCACACGCAACTCCTTTGTGGTGCTACCCTTTGCTCTGTCGCTGCCGGCTGGCTGGGAAGTGACTGCCGTTGTGATCGTAGTGCAATCGTTAGTTGAGCTCTTCGGGATGGTGTTTTACCTGTGGTGGGTTCCCGGCAAACTTTTCAAGGGATAAACAGAGAAACGCGCCGCTCTTGCAGCGCGCCCAGATCGAATAACCATGAAAGCGCAAAACTGACATAAATGTAATCTTCAATCCAGCTGTGCGTCAGCGAGGTCTGCTACTATTATGGCATTACCTTGAGGGAGAAAGGGAAGGCAGAGCCGGTTGCACCCCGTTTCGCTTTCCAATAGCCTGAGCCTATGATGACCTGTCGGAATGTATTTATCGTTCTGCTTATGATTCTTGTGCTTCCTGTCAGCGGGATGGCACAAACCATGACGTTTGACACGCGGCATGCTATGAGCCCGTCGGCCATGGCGTCCAGCGACGCTGCTTCGGAACTGGATACGTCTGAGCATGATTGCTGTGATCCAGATGCGCTTGGGTCAGTCTGCGAAAACGGGCAGGAATGTAAAACCAGCAGTTTGCTCCAACTCGCGCTCGGCAAGGTCGTATCGCCAGCGCTCTCCCCTCGCCCTTCCGCCCTCCTCCCTGGTCGGGCCCCGACTCGCGCGCCTGATGTTGTCTGGCACCCTCCGCGCAGCTGATTTTGTTTGTGTCCCCTAGTGTCGCCTGAGCTGTAGGAACAGGCGGTTTAGGCATGTCTCTGGCATGCGCTAGAACATCAACGGAATCAAATTCATGAATCAGCGCAATCACGGAACGCGTCTATACGCGGCCGCGCTGCTTTTTGGCCTGGTGGCAACACCAGGCTTGTCAGCAGCACTGACCCTTGCAGAAGCCATTGATCTGGCAGAGCGCCAAGCCCCTTCCCTGGGTGCGCGCAGCGCGAACCTGCAAGCAGCCCAAGACTCGGTCACGCCCGCTGGCGAACTGCCGGACCCCAGGCTGAAACTGGGCGTTCAGAATCTGCCTATCGAAGGTGAGTCCCGACTGCGATTGGGTGCAGAGGCGATGACCATGCAGATGGTCGGCGTCATGCAGGAGGTCCCCAACCGTGCCAAACGCCGTGCACGCGTGGAAAGCGCCGAAGCCACCGTAACATTGGCCCGGGTGCAGCAGAGGGTCGAGCGGCTCAAGGTCCGCCAGATGACCGCCGAGGCCTGGATTACCACCCTGGCTGCCGAGCGCAAGCTGACAATTTTTAACCAGCTCTACGCCGAAAATCGGCTTTTGGCTCAAGCGGTCAAGGCGAAAATCGCCGGCGCTGGCGGACTCTCGAGCGATAGCGTATTGCCCAGGCAGGAAGCCGCGCTCTTGGCCGAACAGGAAGATCTCCTGGCCCGCAATGAAGCGGTTGCCCGGGCCGAGCTTCAACGCTGGATCGGCGAGGCTGCAACCCAGCCACTGCAGGGCGACTGGCCGGAATGGCGAAGCAGCCCCGAGCGTTATCTAAACAACTTTCCCCGCCACCCGGAGCTACTGGAATTTGGCCCGATGACCAGCCGAGCCGAAGCCCAGATTGCCGAGGCCATTTCGGAAAAAACACCCGACTGGGCCTGGGGCGTGGACTACCAGAATAGAGCAAGCGGCTTTGGCGACATGATCAGCCTCAACCTCAGCTTCGATCTGCCGGTTTTCGCAGGATCCAGACAGGATCCGAAGATCAGCGCTGAGCGCGCGCGTTTGGAGGGGCTGGAAGCCGAGCGCCAGGATCGGCTGCGTCAGCTCAGGCAGGAGCTGTCAGCAGACCTTGCCGAGTTCCAACGTCTGGAACGGGCGCTGGATCGTACCGAAGAAACGCTGCTGCCTCTCGCCGATGAAAAAGTCCATTTGGCCATGGCCGATTACCGTTCAGGCAAAGGTGAACTGACTGCGGTGATTAAAGCGCGCGAGGAGTTGGTAGAAATGCACCTGCGTCTTGTCGATCTAGCCCGTGACCGCTCGCTAACCAACGCCCGCTTACATTTCTCTTTTGGAGACACCCAGCCATGACACTTCAGATCAAGCGACTGGCGCTACTGATTGGCCTGCCCATGTTTATAACGAGCACTGTAGCTGCGAGCCTCTCAGTTGTGGCAAGCAGCACTCACGCTCAGTCTGCCGAGCAGACCGAGAAAGAAGTGCTGTATTGGTACGATCCTATGTATCCGCAGCAACGCTTTGACGCACCTGGCCCATCGCCGTTCATGGACATGGACCTGGTGCCTCGTTATGCCGATGAAGGGGGGGATGGTGCTTCCATGCTCATCGATCCTACAGTGATACAGAATCTGGGCATGCGGGTCACTCCGGTTACCCGAGAATCCATCAGCCAGACCGTCGAAGCGGTAGGCACGCTGGGTTACGATGAGCGTGACGTAGCCATTGTCCAGGCACGCAGCGCCGGCTTTGTCGAGAAAGTCTACGACCTGGCCCCAGACGACGTGATCCCAGAAAATGCGCCACTGGCCGACCTTTTCTTCCCCCAATGGTCGGCCGCACAGGAGGAATATCTGGCATTGCGTGGCATGGGCGAGCCGCAATTACTGGCTGCTGCTCGTCAGCGTCTGCGTATTGCCGGCATGCCACCCGAACACATTGCAGCGCTGGAGCGCAGCGGCAAGGCAAGCCCGAGCTGGACCATTACCAGCCCTATCGGCGGGGTACTTCGTTCGCTTGATGTCCGAGAGGGTATGACGCTGCCTGCGGGCGCATCCCTTGCCCGCATCAATGGCTTGGAAAAGGTCTGGCTGGATGTTGCCGTCCCTGAAGCGCAGGTCAGGAACCTGAAGGTAGGGCAAAAGGTCGAGGCCAAACTGCCTGCATACCCGGGCGAAAGCCTGGAAGGGATTATCGAGGCGATCTTACCCCAGGCCAACCTGGATAGCCGAACCGTTCGGGTTCGAGTCGTGTTACCCAATTCCAATCAACTCCTGCGCCCCGGCATGACCGCCGACGTGACCTTGAGCCGTGACGAAGACGAAGCCCTGGTGGTACCCACTGAAGCACTGATCAGAACAGGTAGGCGCACCCTGGTTATGGTCGCCGAGGGTGAGGGCAAGTTCAGGCCAGTAGAAGTCAGGGTCGGGCGCGAAACCGATTTCAAGACAGAGGTGTTGTCGGGTCTTGAGGAGGGCCAACGCGTGGTTGCGTCCGGGCAGTTCCTGCTTGATTCCGAAGCCAGCCTGCGCGGACTGACCACCGAACCAGAGCAATCGCCAGAAGACACCGGACCGGCCTTGCACGAGGCCGAGGGCACCATCCTGAGTATAGAAGATGGCATGGTCAATTTGTCTCACGGTCCATTCAAGACATTGAACATGCCGGGCATGACGATGGCATTTCCGATCGCAGACCCGGTCCTCCTGGAAGGACTCAAAGAAGGTGAGCGGGTACAGGTAGGCGTCAGCGAAAGCGATGAAGGTCTTGTTATCGAGCGGATCGAGCAACTCGGAGATCAGCCATGATTGCCAACATCATTCGATGGTCAGTCGCAAACCGGTTTCTGGTATTGCTGGCGACGCTGTTTTCGGTCGCCTGGGGCATATGGTCGATCCAGAACACCGCCGTTGATGCGCTGCCTGACCTGTCCGACGTTCAGGTCATCATCCGCACACCCTATGCCGGGCAGGCGCCGCAGATTGTTGAAAATCAGGTCACCTACCCGCTGGCGACGACCATGCTGTCGGTTCCCGGGGCGAAGACCGTGCGGGGCTATTCATTCTTCGGCGACAGCTATGTGTATGTTCTTTTCGAGGACGATACAGACCTGTACTGGGCGCGATCGCGGGTGCTCGAGTACCTCAGCCAGGTGCAGAGCCGGCTTCCCGAAGGCGCTGCGCCAGCGCTGGGCCCTGACGCCACCGGAGTAGGCTGGATCTATCAGTACGCTCTGGTGGATCGCACCGGCCAGCACGACCTTGCTCAATTGCGGTCGCTGCAGGATTGGTTCCTGCGTTACGAGCTGAAAACCCTCCCCAATGTTGCAGAGGTCGCGCCGATCGGAGGTATGGTTAAGCAGTACCAAGTAGTGCTGGATCCGATAAGGATGGCCAGTCAGCAGATCACTCAGCAGCAGATCAGGCAGGCGGTTGAAGAGGCCAACCAAGAGACGGGCGGAAGCGTACTGGAGCTTGCCGAAACCGAATTTATGGTTCGCGCCTCGGGCTATCTCTCATCACTGAAAGATTTCCGTACCATTCCGCTCGGCTTGGGCGCTACTGGCACGCCGATAACACTTGGCGATGTCGCGCATATTCAATTGGGACCGGAGATGCGCCGGGGGATTGCCGAGCTGGACGGCGAAGGCGAGGTAGTCGGTGGCGTGGTGATCTTGCGCAGCGGAAAAAATGCCCGCGAAACGATCACCGCAGTGCAGGCCAAGCTTGAAGAGCTGAAGAAGAGCCTCCCTGATGGAATTGAGGTGATCACTACCTATGACCGCAGCAAGCTGATTGACAGCGCCGTTTCCAACCTCAGTTTTAAGCTTCTGGAAGAATTCATTGTTGTCGCGCTGGTGTGCGCCCTGTTCCTCTGGCACCTGCGTTCATCGCTGGTAGCGATTGTCTCTTTGCCGGTGGGTATCCTGATCGCCTTCATCATCATGCAGCGGCAGGGGGTGAACGCCAACATCATGTCCCTGGGGGGAATCGCGATCGCCATCGGCGCCATGGTCGACGCTGCGATTGTGATGATCGAAAATGCCCATAAACACATAGAAGCCTGGCACAAGAAAAATCTGGGCAAGAAACTTGAGGGCGCCGAGCACTGGAAAGTTATCACCAATGCAGCTACCGAAGTCGGTCCGGCACTGTTCTTCAGCCTGCTTATCATCACCTTGTCGTTTATTCCGGTTTTCACACTGGAAGCCCAGGAGGGCCGGCTATTCGGCCCGCTTGCCTTCACCAAGACCTATGCCATGGCGGCAGCCGCAGGGCTGTCGGTCACCCTGGTTCCGGTACTGATGGGTTATTGGATCCGCGGCAAGATTCCCGACGAGCATCGCAATCCAATCAATCGCGGACTCATCTGGATATATCAGCCGGCTCTCGAAGCCGTGCTCCGTTGGCCGAAAACTACCATCGTGATCGCATTGGTTATTTTTCTGACGGCACTTTGGCCGATCTCCCGGCTGGGTGGGGAGTTTCTGCCGCCACTGGATGAGGGTGACCTGCTGTACATGCCAACGGCGTTACCCGGTCTGTCTGTTCAGAAAGCATCGGAACTGCTGCAGCAGACCGACCGCATGATCAAAAGCGTGCCTGAAGTAAAACGCGTTTTCGGCAAGGCGGGTCGTGCCGACACTGCGACCGATCCGGCACCGCTGACCATGTTCGAGACCACCATCCAGTTCAAGCCCCGGGACCAATGGCGTCCGGGAATGACGCCTGAAAAACTGGTAAAAGAACTCGACAAGGCAGTGCAGGTGCCTGGGCTGGCCAACCTGTGGATACCGCCAATTCGCAACCGTATCGATATGCTGGCCACCGGCATCAAGAGTCCAATCGGGGTCAAGGTGTACGGCTCGGACCTGGTACAGATTGACAAGGCCACGCAAGCGGTCGAGCGCATCGCCAAGACGGTTCCAGGCGTAAGTTCGGCTGTCGCCGAGCGACTCACCGGTGGACGCTATATCGATGTCGACATTGACCGCAGCGCGGCTGCACGTTACGGGCTGAACATTTCCGAAGTGCAGTCGATCGTGGCGGGCGCCGTCGGCGGTGCCAACATTGGCGAAACCGTAGAAGGGCTGGCTCGTTATCCCATCAGTTTGCGCTACCCGCGCGAATGGCGTGATTCATTGACCGACTTGCGCAACCTGCCGATCTACACACCCGAGGGAAGTCAGATCACCCTCGGAACGGTGGCACAGGTCAGTGTGACGGATGGTCCGCCGATGCTTAAGAGCGAAAATGCCCGTCTTACTGGCTGGGTTTACATAGACGTACGCGATCGCGACATGGCTGCGGTGGTGAACGACCTGCGTACCAGAATCGACAGCGACGTGCCCCTGGAATCAGGCATGAGCATTAGTTACTCCGGCCAGTTCGAGTTTATGGAGCGCGCCAATGCCAAACTGAAGATGGTGGTGCCGGCTACGCTACTAATCATTTTTGTGCTGCTTTACCTCATTTTCAACCGGTTCAGCGAAGCCTTACTGATCATGGCGACGCTGCCATTCGCTCTGACTGGCGGTGTCTGGTTCCTCTACCTGCTTGATTACAACCTGTCGGTAGCAACTGGCGTGGGATTCATTGCGCTGGCAGGCGTATCGGCCGAGTTTGGCGTGATCATGCTCTTATACCTGACCAATGCCTGGAGCGAGCGGGTGAATGCAGGGCGTACGGACCGACCGGCACTCCTTGAAGCAATTCGTGAGGGCGCCGTGCAGCGCGTAAGGCCCAAGGCGATGACCGTGGCAGTCATCATAGCTGGCCTGCTTCCAATCCTGCTTGGCAGCGGTACCGGTAGTGAAATCATGAGCCGTATTGCTGCACCAATGGTAGGGGGCATGATTACCGCCCCGCTTCTGTCCCTGTTCGTACTCCCGGCGGCTTATCTCCTGATGAGACGCCGGTCCATTAAGCAAGCCAAACCACAATCTGGAGATTCACTATGAAAGCCAAACTGGCACTCGTTCTCGCCCTCGCACTGACTCCAGCAGCCTTTGCTGAAGAGATGAAAGGTATGGACATGAAGCACAGCATGCCTATGGACAATATGAAGATGGAGCAAACGGATACCGCTGCGCAGAGCGCAAAGGCGACAGGTACCGTGCGCAACATCAAGCTGGATAAAGGTACTGTCACTATCGCCCACGGGCCCGTACCAGAACTTGAATGGCCCGCTATGACCATGGGGTTCAAGGCAACGCCTGAACAGCTTGAGGAGCTCAGCGAAGGGGACGAGATCGAGTTTGAATTCACCTCACAAGGGATGAATTCTACCATCACTTCGATCAAGCAACTTTAACCAGCGCCCATGGTTATCGACCCTTGTGGTGCGGTAGCCATGCTGACTATGCCTTACTCATTTGTAAGCCTTCCAACAGCTTCCTGTCAGCCTCATACGGTTAATCTGCATACATTCCCAACAATGAGGTGACACATGAAAAAGCTAACTTTAACTAAAATGATTATTCCCCTGGCCTTGGCGATCGCGTCTTCATTTGCAATGGCGGAAGACGGCAGTGATTACGCGCTGAGTAGTGCACCCCGAGCGCAAGCGGCAAAAATGGTGCCACCGTCAACGCACCAAAATTCCTATTTTGTTGGGGCGGCTGACGCAGGCACTCTGCAAAAAGCAGAGAATCCACGCATGAAATGCGAGATGATGACGAAAGTTTGCGCTGGGAAGATGCACGCTATGGGGAACCCGGCAGCAAACAAGTAATGTCGCCGAGAATTTGATGCAGCCGGAGCTATCCTTGCTCTATCGCAGGATGGCTCCGTTGCGTATGGTTCCATGCCCCAAGAAGCGGTATCTTGGGATTGTCTGGCCATGAACGGGAAACAGGAATGATCAGCTTGTCCCTGCGAAGCAGAATGGCGCTCCTTTTTATAATAGTGGTCACAACCGTTCTGGCGTTCGCTGCCGTGAGCTTTGATTTTTTTTGTCGCCTGCATTTTGAGCATCAGGATGAACAGGTTCTCCAGCACAAAATTCAGACGCTGAAGTCGGTTCTGACACGTAAAGACAGTTTTGAGTCATCCATGGTGCCCGACATCGACCGATTGCTTGACACTTCATTTGGCTTTGCTGCCGTGATTAAAGCCGGAGATCGCGTCGTTTATTCACATCACAACCTGTCCGAACAATATCTGCCTGTACATAACTCCGGGAATGCTGGCGGGTGGCTAATTCAAGTGGGCCCCAACCTTTACACGGGAACTACCCAGCGGATCGGTGAATGGGCGGATGGAGAAGGGACAATTCACCTGGCCCTAGACGTCACGCACCGCACCCACTTTTTTGAAATGATTCGGCGGTGGTTTATTTATACATTGATAATCAGCGCAATTCTCAGCGGCCTGCTTGGCTTTGCCTTTATTGGTCGAGGGCTCAAGCCGATATCCAGGCTGTCAAAGACGACTTCCACCATCACTGCCCATTGCCTGGACACTCGAATCCCTACCGAATCGGTGCCAACCGAACTGCACGAACTGGTCAACAGTTTTAACGCCATGCTTGAGCGATTGGATAATTCCTTTCTTCGCCTATCGGCCTTTTCAGCGGACATCGCGCATGAGCTACGTACGCCGCTAAACAGCATGCTGACACAAACTGAAGTCGCGCTGATGAAGGATCGCTCTGACGAAAACTACAAGGACATCCTGTTGTCGACGCTGGAAGAGCTCCGCCGGATGTCGCGTATGGTTGACGACATGCTATTTCTGGCCAAAGCCGACAACGGCATGATTACCCCCGATTTCGAGAATCACGACCTGGCAACTATCGGATCGAGCGTGCTCGAATACTACGAATATGCGGCCGACGAAAAGGGCTTAAAACTGGTCATGAGTGCCGAAGGCGCCACTTGGGTAAAAGGTGACAACCCCATGTTGCGGCGGGCAGTTTCGAACATCTTGTCCAATGCAGTTCGTTATGCGGACGAAGGTTCTGTTATCGATATTGATGTATTGAGAGCGGATCAATGGGTGCTCTTGAAGGTGAGCAACCAAGGCCCTGTCATTCCTGCCGAGCATATCGACAAGCTCTTTGACCGCTTTTACCGGATCGATACTGCGCGACGTGAGGGCAGCACCTTGAATGCGGGGCTGGGGATGGCTATCACTCGCTCAATCATCGAGGCCCACAAGGGGGCAGTCGAATGCAGGTCTGCGGTCGGAATCACAACATTCGAGATAAGATTGCCGGTAGCCTGAGCCGGCAACGCCACGTCTAGTCGGACTGAGTGCCGTCGATAAAATAACCCATGCCCCGCGCTGTGTGAATCAACTTGACCGGGAAATCATCGTCGATTTTCGCGCGTAACCGCCGGATGGCAACCTCAATGATATTGGTGTCGCTGTCGAAATTAATATCCCATACCTTCGATGCGATAAGCGACTTGGATAACACTTCACCCCGCCGGCAAAGCAGGAACTCAAGCAACATGAACTCCTTTGCGGTCAGATCAATGCGCTTTCCACCGCGCTCGACTCTGCGCTTGAGCAGGTCCACCTGAAGATCCTCAATGGCCAGGGTAGTCTGGACGGTAGCACCGTTTCCCCGACGCAGAAGCGACCTCACCCGAGCAAGCAACTCGGAGAACGCAAAAGGTTTGATCAGATAATCATCTGCCCCGAGCTCTAGGCCTTTTACTCTATCTTCCACTCGATCTCGAGCACTCAGAAACAGTGCAGGCGTCTCACTACCTGCGTCACGCACCCGCTCAAGCACCTGCCAGCCGTCCAGCCCCGGCATCATCACATCTAGAATCAGCAGATCATATTCCTCATCAAGCGCCTGCTGGACTGCATTAATACCATTCGTGACCAAGTCGACTACAAACCCGGCTTCAGCCAAACCCTGTTTCAGGTAAACGCCGGTCTTCGGCTCATCTTCTGCAACCAATATTTTCACAATCAAGCTCCTGCCTATGCAACAGCTCATTGTGCAGTTCTCAGCACAGAGATGCTATTACCTGTCAGAAATGTAATCGACAGGATCCAACACACAGCAAGTGTTAGCGCGTCGAACGGATTGGCGCGTCGGGGATTGCCCCCGAGCGCGCCAAGCGATTAACCAGCCATCCGCTCACATTCATCTGCACAGGCCATGCAGGCTTCGGCGCAGCGCTGACAATGGTCCGCTTCGTGCTTCTTGCACTCTTCGCCACAGGCGCGGCAGATTTTGGCGCAGATACGACAAAGTTCAGCGGCATAGTCGCTGTCTCTTGCCATAAAAGCGGCGGCGACCTGACAGATCTCAGCGCAGTCCATATCCAGCTTGATACATTGCGCCATCATTTTTACGTCGTCTTCGTTGAGGCAGGCTGCTGCGCAGGTTTGACAGGCGACTGCACAGTTGTTGCAGGCTTGAATGCAGGATTCATATTGGGTATGCATACGTTTATCTCCACAATTAGCGATTTGAATGCGCCTTGCCCCAGCAAGCCAGGACAAGACACTCCATTTAGTCGACTGACAGATCCGTTGAGAAGTTTCTGAACAAGTACAACCTGACAAAACTGTAATGTTCCAATCGGGTGAGTGACATGTTCAATTAGTACCTTCGTTGAGCGCGCTGAGAGGATAAAAGTGTACTGTGACAACCAGTACTAATAATGAGGGTAACGCTCAGCTCCCCTAAAAATGTCATCTTAAGCAACAGGCATTGGATCGGGTGAGCGTTCGCGATGACCGTTTGCGGGATATTGAAAGGATAATTGCAATGGCGAAAAACACTACTCCGTGCCATGTCGGTTTCATTCCCGATGGAAACCGCCGCTGGGCGGCGGATCATGACCTGCCCAAGGAAGCGGGATATGCTTATGGCATCGCCCCGGGATTGCTGCTGTACGAGAAATGTAAAGAATACGGAGTCAAGGAAACATCAATCTTCTGCTTTACCCAAGACAACACCAAGCGGCCTTCCATTCAGAAAAAGGCATTCAGCGATGCCACCGTTACATTTGCGTTGGAGATCGTACGCCGTGGAGCCGCGCTTCTTGTTGTCGGCGATGAGACCTCGGCGCAATTTCCCGAGGAATTAAAAGAATTCCGCCAGCGCCAAGGCGTTGGAATGAAGGTAAATTTACTCGTCAACTATGGTTGGGAATGGGATCTGACCGGCCTTCAAAAAGGTAGCCTGCGTTCGAATGAAGTGTCACGTCTGGATTTAATCGTTCGCTGGGGAGGAGGGTCACGATTGAGCGGTTTTCTCCCGGTACAGTCGGTTTATGCCGATCTCTATGTCAGAGATGAATATTGGCCAGACTTTGCTCCGCAGCATTTTGAAGATGCGCTGGCCTGGTTTAAAAATCAGGACCAAACACTCGGCGGCTAATAGCGTTGCTATCGCTGACAGCTGTGGCGCAGCAGTTCATGATAACTACTACAAACCTTTTGACGGCCGTCAGCACGTTTCCGACACTGACGACCGACAGCTAGCGTCACTCGGCCTTTTCAAGCTCGGTAACAATGTAGTTACCACCTTCTTTGTCAGCACGGAATCTGACCTTGTCCCCGGCAGTCAGCCCTTCCAGCTCCGCCGCATTCTCGACCCTGAACACCATGGTCATGGGAGGCATTTTCAGGTTGTCGATCGGGCCGTGGCGCAAGGTGACACGCTGCCCAGCCTGATCAATCTTTCTCAGCTCACCTTCGGTCATGGCGTCATGCTCGTCTGCCATGGCGGAGGTGGCAGTAAGCGCACATGCCACAAAGAACATCATTACTTTTTTCATCGTATTGCTCCTGTTACTCAAGGTTAATAGCTCAGTTCGTGCTTACTTCAAGACCGCCAACCATGCCGGCTTGAAAGTGCCCTGGCAGCAGGCAAGCAAAGTCAAAGCGCCCGGCTCGATTGAAGGTCCAGATCAGCGTTTGCGTTTGCCCCGCTGCTACGTGCGCCATATAGGGCTCGTCATGCTCCATACCCGGAAATTTGGCCATCAGTGCGGCATGCTCTTTCAGCTCCGCAGCGGTGCCCAATACCAGTTCATGCAGCATTTTCCCTTCGTTTTTAATTACCAGTTTCAGCGTCTCACCCTCAGCCACTTCGAAATGATCCGGGGTAAAGCGCATGTTGTCGTTCATGCGAATGACTAACTCGCGATCTACCTGGTCCTCGCTTGCGCCGATGCCCCAGGCCTTTTGCTCCGGCGGCATCGCACTGCGCGCGCTATCTTCGGCGTCGCCATGCGCCAATACGCCGAACGACAGCGTACTTAGCGCCGCAATGACTGTTATCCGTATTAACGTGTTCATCTGTATATCTCCCGTTGCAGATTAATGTCCGGAATGCCCGGTGGGTTTGCGTACTTGCACTTCAACCGCCGGCTTGCCGGTAGTCGATTCGGACTTGAAACGCGCCGGCTCGGCCAGAGGCCCGGTCCACTCGAAAGCCTGGGTGCCTTCCGGCTGCCGATACCAACCAGGATCGCGGTAATCACCGGCAGGCTGATCTGCACGTACTTTGAGCATGGTGAACATGCCGCCCATTTCCACCGAGCCAAAGGGCCCGTCACCGGTCATCATCGGTATGGTGTTCTCCGGCAGCGGCATCTGCATTTCCGCCATATCGGCCATGCCCCGTTCGCCCATCACCATGTAATCGGGGATCAGATCATTGATCTGCGTAACCACCTTGCGGTGATCAACGCCAACCATCGTCGGCACGTCATGGCCCATGGCGTTCATCGTGTGGTGGCTCTTGTGGCAGTGAAAAGCCCAGTCACCGAGATCGCTGGCGATGAACTCGATCTGCCGCATCTGACCCACTGCCACATCGGTGGTCACTTCCGGCCAGCGTGCACTGCGCGGTACCGGTCCGCCGTCGGTTCCGGTGACCTCGAACTCATGGCCGTGTAGATGTATGGGGTGATTGGTCATGGTCAGATTGCCGACGCGGATCCTCACCTTGTCATCCTTACGTGCCACAAGAGGGTCAATCCCGGGAAAGACCCTGCTGTTGAACGTCCAGATGTTGAAATCAAGCATCTCCATGATTTTGGGCGTGTAGCTTCCCGGCTCGACGTCATAGGCGTTGAGTAGAAAACAGTAGTCGCGGTCTACCTCATCGATGTTTGGATGGCTATCGCGCGGGTGGGTTACCCAGAAACCCATCATCCCCATAGCCATCTGCACCATTTCATCCGCATGCGGGTGATACATGAAGGTCCCGGGGCGCTTGGCTTCGAACTCATACACATAGGTTTTGCCCGCCGGGATAGCACGCTGATTCAGGCCAGCCACCCCATCCATGCCGTTGGGCAACCGCTGCCCATGCCAATGGATACTGGTATGTTCCGGCAGCTTGTTGGTAACAAAAATACGGACTCGGTCACCCTCTACCACTTCAATCGTAGGCCCAGGCGATTGGCCGTTATAGCCCCAGAGATGGGCATTGAAGCCTGGAGCCATCTCCCGCACTACCGGTTCCGCAACCAGGTGAAACTCTTTTACACCGTTATTCATGCGCCAGGGCAGCGTCCAGCCATTGAGCGTCACCACCGGCTTGTAAGGCCTGCCAGTATTCGGCTCCAGTGGCGCCATGGTATCCGGACTGCCCTGAATTACCGGCTCGGGCAACCCCGCCAAAGAAACCCGGCTGACCGAAGAAGCAGCAACGGCTGCCGTTATGGCACCCGCGCCCATGAAGAAATCACGTCGTGAAACCATGTTAGTGCCCTCCGGCGGGGGAAGCGGGTGCGGAGGAAGCGCTATTGGCCTCGCTCGGCGTTACTGGCCCAAAACGAACCAGGTCCAGTTCAGACTGAGCCACCCAGAAGTCACTCTGGGCCTGCAGATAACGATTGACTGTGGAGATCTGCTCTCGCGCATCAGCAAGTAGCTCGAATACACCGATAAACATGCCGTTGTAGAGCAACATGTTTTCCTCACTGATACGCTTGCGCAGCGGGACAATCTCATCCCGGTAATGCGCTGCCACATCCCATGCAGTACGGTAGGCTTGATAACCTTCGCGTACCTGCGAGCGCGCATTGATTGCCACTTCGGCGGTCAACTGCAGTTGCTGCATGTACCGCGCCTCGTTGCCGGCCATGCGAGCTCCGCTCCAATCAAACAACGGCAGCTCAACGGTAACTTCATAGCCGCGCTGCACGGGCTCTTCGTTGGAACTGTTATTGCTGACCCCCAATTCCAGCACATTGATAAAGCGCGTTGCCTTGCCCAGCTTCAAGTTGGTCGCCAGACGTTTGGCGCCCTGTTGTGCAGCCCTCACGTCCAGGCGGCTGGCCATGGCCTGCTGCTCGATATCTGGCTGGTCCAATGGCTTAGCAGGCACGTCCGGCAGCCGCTCTGGCAGGGTAAAATCCGTCTGTTCTCCCCATAAGCCAAGCAAGCGAACCAGCCGCTCATGGCTTGCGACCTGCTCTTGTCTGGCCTGCAGGTGAGCCAGTGCTGCTTCCGCGTAAAAGCTCTGCTCACGGGCTTGCTGCAAGGCGCTGTAATTACCCACGGCGGCCATACGATGAGCCATTTCCGCGCCTGCATCAGCCGCCTGCCGAACCTGCTCGCTATAAGCCAGACTCTGCTGCGCTGCGACCGCGCGATACCAGGCTATACGCGTGTCCGTTGCCAACCGCATTACCGACAAGCTGACTTCCCGCTGTACCTGCGCATTCTGGCCCTCAGCTATGCGACGGGTTAAGGGCAAGGCGATCAAGCTGCCCAGATTAAGGTGCAACCCGCGTTCCCACTCCACTTCGCTGCCACGCGTCATGCGCCCGATGGAAAAGCCGGGATTCGGTAAGCGGCTCGCCTGTACCCGCTGCGCATCAGCGATACCCAGATCAAAAAAGCGAGCTTGCAGCCCCGGATTGTTCATCAGCGCAATTTCCACTGCACTTTCCAGCGCTAACGGCTCGGCCAGAAGCTCGGCGATCCGCTCGCGGACCACCGGCGGCTGATCCTGCTCGGTGGCCCAATGCAGCGAATCCTGCCCGGTCAGCTCGGCGCTCTGTTGCTGAACTTGTTCAAGGCTACTCTGAGGCGCCAGCCCCGCGCAGCCCGCCAGGGTCAACAGCAGCACGCCGGTGGAACCCAAACGCGCGAGAGCCGTATTGGTCTTGTTCATAACCAGCTCCTTAATGATGTTGATGCGGATTGGCGTCGCCGCCGGCATCGGCAGCGTTATCAATGTCGGCATCAGCGTCATCATCTTGCGACTGGCTGGCCTCCCATACCTCTGCCGCATAGGCTTGCCAACCGCCTATACGGCCGACGGTAGCATTGGCCTCACGCCAGTCGCCGGGAGTCTGGTGCTCAAAGCCTCGATAGCTGTGCAATGGAGATTGGTAAGTCACTGGCGGGACGACGTTGGCGCCAGATGGATCAGGCTGAGTTGCCTGGGCGTGACTGTGCCACGCCAGAACGGCTAATAAGCCGCCAATACAATACGTTGGGGAAAACATGACCACCTCTGCGATCAGATCGGTGTTACCGATCAGAAATGTTCAGCTCAACAGGAGCCGTTATCGTTTCAGAGGAGGACGGTGCGGGGAGGTCGTTTGAGTGGCTCGGGTGTTTGCCCGACAAACAATAAATAGGCCGGC
Organism: Halopseudomonas laoshanensis; assembly: GCF_008365385.1. Classification (GTDB taxonomy): domain Bacteria; phylum Pseudomonadota; class Gammaproteobacteria; order Pseudomonadales; family Pseudomonadaceae; genus Halopseudomonas; species Halopseudomonas laoshanensis. Next base: position 909,942 of record NZ_QOVF01000002.1, read on the forward strand.
ACGCCAGAGAGTACCGGAGCAAACTCAGCCAAAGGCTCGGTGTTGCAACTGGTCAGGGCGCTGATGCCATGACAACTGATCGCGCAAAGCACGCAACCGCTATGCACCACTTCGCCGGTGTCATCATGGCTCTGCTCGGCCATCGCATGATGGGCATGCTCAGTTGGCATCTCGTTCTGCTGCGTGGCAGGAGGTGTAGCTGCACAAGACGTAGAAAACGCACCCGCAACTGCCTGGGCCGGGATGATCAAGATCATCAGCCAAAGCAGACAGGTACGTAGTACGCCAGTTTTCATCAAGCACCCTGATGGAGTTGTTATACGGAGATTACCGCTGACGGCCATATTTATCCAGTTGCCGACGCAACAAGTTGTAATTTCTATGCCATCATTCTAGGTCTGCTTATTTGTGAGGCTTCTAGGTTAATCGGACTGATCATGCATATGCGAGAGACGTCCGCTATTGGCCGGATAGCGCCGGTCTGGTTAAGCCGGCGCTATCGCTGGTCAGACTTCGGTCTGTTCTGCCATATCAAGAGCGTCGTCCACTTCGATTCCTAAATACCGGACCGTGCTTTCCAACTTCGTTGGCCCAGTAGAAGCTGAACTGCCCTGAGGCTCTTCGTCCTACGGTAGATCAGTGAAGCCTTGGTGCGCATTAGCGTATGGGTGCCGTACATGACCGGATCAAGATCAATGGTTATTACCCAGGCTTTGACGATTCGAGCGTATTGTCTGATGGAAAGGTCGGCTGAGGCGTGCAATCTGCTCGGAAACAGGAAATCCTCACTTCGCAGTTGGGCCTTATGTATCCAGGCTTCTAGAGCCGTCCGGGTTTGTTCGGTGATTTCGAACTGGACTGGTCGATGAGTTTTCTGCTGCATCACAATTGCCCGAGACGATACTTGTGCACCATGGGCGATGTCGCGCACCCGTAGCTTCGTCAAATCACAGGCCCGTAACTTGCTGTCGATTGCCAAATTGAAAAGAGCTAGATATCGAGTTTTTTCAGCAATTTGGAGCCTTACTCGAATAGACCAGATATCTCTGAGTCGAAGCGGCGGGTTCTGCCCGACTAGCTTGCCTTGATTCCAGGGTTCACGAGCAACACTGGTGTTCATGGCTTGTCCTCCACGTTATGGAGGATAACCATGCCCCTTAATGGCAAAAAGCGCTAACCGGCCAAGAGCAGCCGCTCAAAACTGTCTATGAATCTGGGGGCTATTCAGTGCTGGCAGCGCTGGGTTGGGTTTGGCTATAACCTTATCGATTGCAAATGCCCATGGCGGGACGGCCTGGTGTTCTTCAATGCAGGAAGTCACCCGGTTTTTCTTGGAATTGTCTTTGGATAATGTGGAGCCCAAGGAAAACCGAGTGGTGAGTTTTCTCCGAGGCTCCACTGACGGGGCATCGCTGGTCTTTGCTTACAGCTTGATAACCCTCAGTCGTAAGGCATTGGTGATCACGCTGACCGAAGACAACGACATAGCCGCTGCCGCAATGATTGGCGACAACAGAATGCCGGTAAATGGGTACAGAAGCCCCGCCGCAACCGGTATTCCCGCAGCGTTGTAAACGAAGGCGAAAAACAGGTTTTGCCGAATATTGCGCATCGTAGCGCGTGACAACTTCCGTGCTTCAACAATCCCCATCAGATCACCGCGCAGGAGCGTAATGCCCGAACTTTCAATGGCGACATCCGTGCCCGTGCCCATAGCGATACCAACGTCTGCGGTGGCCAGGGCGGGGGCATCGTTCACACCATCACCGGCCATCGCCACAATCCGGCCTTCATCCTTGAGACGCTGGACGATCTTGCCTTTGTCTTCGGGCAGCACTTCTGCTTCTACCTCATCAATACGCAGTTTACGGGCTACAGCCTCGGCGGAGGTGCGATTGTCGCCCGTCAGCATGACCACGCGAACGCCCTCATTTTGTAACGCTGCAATAGCCGCTGCGGTGGTCTCCTTAACCGGATCGGCGATCGCAAGTAACCCGCAGATCTTCCCGTCCACTGCGGCAAAAATCACCGTGGCTCCGTCTTTACGAAGCTCGTCTGCCTCTTTGTCAAAAGCGGAAGTATCGACAGCCTCAGACTCCATAAGCAGCCGATTGCCGAGCAGGACCCGCTTGCCATCGATCTTGCCGGTCACTCCTTTACCGTTTGGGGAGTCGAAATTATAGGCATCAGAGAGCGTCAGCTGCATGGCTTTGGCTTTCTCGATAATGGCATGTGCCAGCGGATGCTCACTGCCCTTTTCAAGACCAGCGGCGTAGCGCATCAGGTCCTCATCACTGAAGCCGTCAGCCGTCACCAGCTTGGTCACCTGCGGCTTGCCTTCGGTCAGCGTGCCGGTTTTGTCCACCACGACCGTATCTACTTTCTCCATGCGCTCGAGGGCTTCCGCGTCACGGATCAGCACCCCAATCTGAGCGCCACGACCAACACCCACCATGATCGACATGGGCGTTGCCAAACCAAGGGCGCAGGGGCAGGCAATGATCAATACACTTACCGCGGCAATCAGCCCAAAAGCCATCGGCGGCGTGGGTCCGTATATTGACCAGACGACAAACGCAATAACGGCGATGACGATGACCGCCGGCACGAACCAACCGGCTACTTTATCTGCCAGACCCTGAATTGGTGCACGACTGCGCTGGGCGTTTGCCACCATTTGCACAATCTGGGAGAGCATGGTGTCGCGGCCTACCTTGTCGGCGCGCATGATGAAACTGCCCTGCTGGTTGATGCTGCCGCCAACCACCTGGGCGCCGGCCTTTTTACTGACCGCCAAAGGCTCTCCGGTTACCATGGATTCATCTACATTGGAGCTGCCTTCAAGGACTTCACCATCCAGTGGTACCTTGTCGCCGGGGCGCACCCGGAGGCGGTCGCCGACCTTTATCTGTTCAAGGGTGACATCGGACTCGTCACCGTCATCGGACAGCTTTCTGGCGGTTGCTGGGGCAAGATCAAGCAAGGCCTTGATGGCGCCAGAGGTTTTCTCTCGAGCACGCAGCTCCAGAACCTGTCCGAGTAACACCAGCACCACGATAACGGCCGCGGCCTCGAAATACACAGCGACCGAGCCATCTTCCTGGCGGAAGGCGCCGGGGAAAATCTGCGGCATCAATGTTGCGACCAGGCTATAAAACAACGCAACGCCGGTACCGATGGATATCAGCGTGAACATGTTCAGGTTACGGCTGAGGACAGATTTCCAGCCCCGAACAAAGAACGGCCAGCCGCAATAAACCACTACCGGGGTGGCCAGTAGCAGTTGAATCCAGTTGGATATTTGCGGCGACACGATGTGATCAAGCCCCGTCAGGTGACCGCCCATCTCAAGCAGAAATACCGGAAGCGTCAAAACAAGACCGATCCAGAATCGACGCGTCATGTCAGTGAGTTCTGCAGAAGGTCCATCATTCAGGCTGACTTCTTCAGGCTCCAGACCCATGCCGCAGATGGGACAATCACCGGGGCCTTGCTGACGGATCTCGGGGTGCATCGGGCAGGTGTACATGGTACCGGGTGCAACCGGCTCTGCCTCGGCACTCTTTTCGCCGAGGTACTTCTCTGAATCGTCTTCAAACTTTGACTGGCATCTGGAAGAGCAAAAGTACCAGCTCTTGCCTGCATGCTGGCTGCGATGTTCTGCCGTATGCGGATCGACCGACATGCCGCAAACAGGGTCTTTTACAGCGTTTTCGCCGCGGCTTTCATGATCATGATGATCGTGCTGGTGATCACTCATTGCCTGTTCCAGCTTTATGCGCTGGCCAGTCGGCAAAAGCGATAAAGTACAACAAAACCAGATTGACCATCGGAATCAGCATCAACAGTCCCAGCCAGCCCGGATATCCAGTGCGCCGACATATTTGCCAGACCGGCACGACGACGATGGCTACCACCAGCGTCCATAGCCAGTGCCCACTCCACATGGCATTTCCGTACATGCTCTCGTTCATCATGGTGTTGACCTCCTTTTCAAATCGTAGATATCAATGGTGGTCTGCGTGAGCATGCTCATCATCCACCGCTTTTTTCCGTGCTGACGATGTCAGGAATACCTGCTCGCCAATCGCAATCACGATCATGGCCACAACTGCCACGCCCAGCACGAAGGGATCTGAGTTCAGCTTGACCCAGACAAAGCCGCCGAGCGCCAGCAGATCCAGCATAATGGCTACTACCGGTACCCAACTCACGGCCTTCACATCCTCGCGCAGATAACGCAACACCCCCCAATGAATGGCGATGTCCATAATCAGGTAGAAGATAATCCCAAGGGCCGCAATCCGGGAAAGATCAAAAAAGGCGGTCAGGATCAGACCCAACACCACCGTATAAACGAGTGTGTGCTTTTGAATGCTGCCCGACATCCCGAAGTGGCTATGCGGTACCAGTTTCATTTCGGTCAACATGGCGAGCATGCGCGATACTGCAAAGATACTGGCGAGGATGCCGCCGGCTGTTGCCATCATGGCGATTGCCACGGTAAACCATACTCCGTACTCACCGAGTACCGGGCGAGCGGCGGCAGCCAAGGAGTAGTCCCGGGTTTCGATAATCTCGGCGAGGGACAGGTTACTGGCGACAGCGAAGCCAACCAGGGTATAGATCACCACGCAGGCGACAATGGAAATGATGATGGCGCGGCCAACGTTTCGACGCGGGTCCTTCACCTCGGACCCACTGTTGGTGATGGTGGTGAAACCCTTGAACGCCAGTATGCCCAGCGCAGTTGCACCCAAGAAGTTGCCAGCGACCCCGGTCTCACCCGTGCTGGAAAAGTCGACAGCAAGACTGTCTGCCAACCAGACACCTACCAAACCGATGATCAAAATACCGGTGATCTTTAACACACCAATAAAAGATGCAACGCCCTGAACCATCTGGTTGCCCAGCAGGTTAATCACAAATGCGGCCAGGATCAGTGATACCCCGAGAATCGGCACCATAAGTCCGCTCTCATCGCCGCCAAACAACTGCATCGTATAGGAGCCAAATGTACGGGCGAGAAAACTCTGGGCGATCACCATCGAGAAATACATCAGCAAGGCATGAAATGCGGTTGGTAGCCGATCACCGTATGCCTTGTGCAGATACATGCCAATGCCGCCAGCAGACGGATAGGCATTGGAAATCTTGATGTAGGAGTAAGAACTAAAAGACACAATGACAGCCGCAGCCAAAAAGGCCAGGGGGAAAAGCGCACCTGTCATCTCTGCCATTTGACCTGTAAGCGCAAAGATACCGGCGCCAATCATGACGCCAGTGCCCAACATGACAGTACCTGCCAGTGTCAGGCTACCCTCGTTGTAATGCGTGGTCCTGTCTTGCTCCTTGCTCATATAACCTCCTGCTAAATACTCATGACCAGAATATTTGGACAGCAAGCAACCCGAGGTTGTTCAACCCGGGCCGCGCAGGCCCAATAGCGGTTCAGGCCCTTAAAAGGACAGTCTTGCGCCGATAACGGCAAACCATTGTTCGGTGCCAGCTCCATCGGCTCTAGCAAAGTCAGCAGTGTCCCCATACTTGCGCTCATGTACGACGCCGATATAGGGGGAGAAAGAGCGATCTATCAGGTCATACCTCAGCCGCAGTCCGGTTTCAGTCGATACCAGACCTTTGCCAACACCAATCTCGCGATCCTCGCTGAATGCGACAGTTGCATCGAAAGCGGCGGCCAGGATCCAGTAGTTGGTCAGCAACAGCTCGTACTCCGCATCCAGTTCAGCGGAGGTGTCTCCATCCTTGCTCACGTAGAAGTTGGCATCAATCTCAAACCACTGGGGCGCCAGGCCGGCAATACCCAGAACAGCATAGGTACGGTCTGGACCTTCCGGGGTGTCGAACCGGATTCCCGCTTTGGCATCAAAGAAATCCGAGACAGGTATCTGCCCTACCAGCTGATTCTCAAGCTTTTCATAAGCCTGCTCTTCTATGGCATATTCGCCTTTGGTCAGCCAACGTACTTTCAGATCGTCTGTGCCATAGAAGAAATCTCCACTCCATACACCCAGCTCTTCATCGTCATCACTGTAGCGGTATTCAAACTCTTCGAATTGAGCGCCCCAGACCTTCAAGGGATCCTTACGCGGGGTTGTGTCCTGCCTCCGCTCCTGGGCAAGACCCAGCGCGGGCATCATCACCAGACCGGTTAATGTGGTCACCGCCAGAGACTTGAAAAAACTCATGCCCCACCTCCTAATTTGACCGATTGCTCGCTCACGGCTGCCCTTGCAGTCTCAGGTCCGCCTTCAACAATAATCTTGCGGAACATTCCCGCCGCGGCGTGATAGGACAGGTGACAATGGAATGCCCACTGTCCGGGCGCATCTACCTCGGTCTCCATATAGACCGTAGTGCCCGGCTGAACACTGATCGTATGCTTGACTGGGTTCAACTGGCCGGCGCCAACATCCAGAATGGACCACATGCCATGCAGGTGCATGGGGTGGGTCATCATGGTTTCGTTGACGAATTTGAAGCGAACGCGCTCGCCGTACTGGAGACGGACGGGATCGGCATCCTCGTATTTGACACCATTGATGCTCCAGGTGTAGCGCTCCATGTTCCCGGTGAGGCGCATTTCAATTTCCCGGGTGGCTTCACGCGCCTCAAAGAGTGGCTTCTGAGCTTTCAGGTCTGCATAAGACAGAAACTTGCCGCCATTGGCTGCCGTTGGAATCAGGCCACTGCCCTGAGCGTAGAAGGGATCGCTGGCACCAGTGTCAGCCATCGCTGATCCTTGACCCATGTTGGAATGGTCCATGCCGGCCATATTGGAGTGATCCATGCCCTGCATGCCGTCCATGCCGTCCATGCCAGCCATATTGGAGTGGTCCATGCCCTCCATACCGGCCATGCTGCCGTGATCCATACCTTCCATGCCGCCCATGTCGGCCATGGTCAGCCGGGCAGCTTCACGCAGTTCTGGCACTTCGGCTACCATGCCCATTTCAGGTGCAAGGGTTGCCCTGGCATAGCCTGAACGCCCCATGGATTCAGCAAAAATCGTGTACGCCTGAGCGTCTTTAGGTCGAACAATCACGTCGAAGGTTTCGGCAACGCCAATACGAAACTCATCAACGCTGACGGGCTGAACATTGTTGCCGTCCGCCTGAACAACGGTCATTTCCAGTCCGGGAATCCGAATATCAAAGTACGTCATGGCCGAGGAGTTGATGAAGCGCAGCCGGATTCGCTCACCCGGCTCAAAAATGCCAGTCCAGTTCTGCTCCGGACCCTTGCCGTTAATGAGGCCCGTAAAACCCTGCAGGTCTTCGACGTCCGCTTTCATCATGCGCATATCGCCCCACGCCAGGCGATCTTTCAGCGTATTCATAAAGCCTTTTTCAGCCGCGTCGGAAAAGAACTCCCCAACCGTTTGTTGCTCGCGGTTGTAATAGTCCGGCATCATTTTGAGATTACGCATGATGCGGTCGCCGGTATGCGGATGCTTGTCGGTTAACTGCACTACATAATCGCGGTCGTATCGAAAGGGTTCACGCCCCTCAGGCTCAATAACAATGGCCCCATAGGCGCCATCGGGCTCCTGGAAACCAGAGTGACTGTGAAACCAGTAGGTTCCCGACTGTGTGATGGGGAAGTTATAGGTGAAAGTTTCGCCCGGCTTGATACCCGGAAAACTGATCCCCGGGACGCCATCCTGCTTGTACGGAAGGATCAAGCCATGCCAGTGAATGGAGGTCATCTCATCCAGGTTGTTAGTGACCTTGATTGACACCTCTTCGCCTTCCTTGAACCGCATAACCGGCCCTGGAGATTTACCATTGTAACCAATACCTTCTTTAACGAAGTCGCCGGTATCGATCTGTACTCGATCGACCGTAAGGCTGTATTCACCCGCCAGACCAATAGCCGGCAAAAGCAGGCCCAATGCGCCTGCCAAAAGAGCTGTCTTCATGGATCACTACTCCCAACTGCTTGAATGCATAGAGATCTACCCGACATGCAACATGTCGGGCATTTATCTAGCTAGAAAACCGATCAGTTAAAATTCACATCGCCGTACATGCCAGCCTGGTAATGGCCGGGAACGTTGCAGGCAAACTCGATGGCGCCTTTCTCTGCAAATTTCCAAATGATTTCCTTGTTCTCACCCGGCTCCAGCAACACGCTATTGGGATCGTCATGCTTCATGGAGTGGCCTTTGCCCATATCCATGTCCATGCCCATCATGCTGTGATCCATACCCATCATCTCTTTGTTCAACTTACCGCCCTGAATGACCCCGTGCTCAACCATCATCATCATTTCGGCTTGGTGAGCCTCATGCATAGACGCCGTGCCAATATTGAACTCATGGACCAGGCTACCCTTGTTCTCAATCACAAAGCGCACGGTTTCACCTGGCTTGACGTCAATGGCTTCAGGCTCGTAATAATTGTCATGCATCACAACGTTAATGGTGCGGCTTGCATCAGAGGCATTGGCCGCCTCACCGATATTCACGGCTTTTCCGTGTCCTCCGTCGTGAGCTCCAGCCCCAAGAGCCAGAACCGAAACCGACATAGCCATTGCTGCTACTGCAAATCTTGATAAGCTCATTAAAGCCTCTCCTGTTATTTGGCCCCAGTCAGGGGCTGTGGGCTTGCTGTTTGCAAGCACGTACGTCCAGATTGATGATTATCATCGTCCATCAACCTGAATCCTTTCTGAATATATCCAGCTGTTTTCTATTCAGGCAGAGTTCAGGTGAATCAGTGACACTCAAATCGACTGTGCTCAGATTGCGGAGGAAACAACTGATGAGACTACTGCTGGTGGAGGATGACTGCTTGTTAGCCGAAGGGCTCGCCAGCCAGCTTGAGAAAGCGGGTTTTAGCGTGGACAGGACGCAAACCGCTAAAGAAGCCATCCTTCTGGGTGAGCAAGAAGACTATAGGGTGGGCGTTCTGGATCTGGGGCTACCGGATGGCAATGGTCTGGATGTACTCCGCAGCTGGCGCTCCAGCAACGCCAGCTTCCCAGTATTGATCCTGACGGCGCGCGGGGATTGGCAAGATAAGGTAAATGGCCTGAAAGCGGGCGCCGATGACTACCTGACCAAACCATTCCGGACGGAAGAGCTGGTGGCACGGCTTAACGCCATCGTGCGCCGAAGTGAGGGGCGCGTTCACACGTCGGTGAAAGCGGGCGGCTTTGAACTGGACGAAAATCGCCAAAGCCTGAAGATCAAAGATGGCTCAGAGCATAGCCTGACCGGTACCGAATTCCGCCTGCTGCGCTGTCTGATGAGCCGGCCTGGTCAGGTTTTTTCCAAGGAACAGCTCATGGAGCAGCTCTACAACCTGAGCGAAAGCCCGAGCGACAATATAATCGAGGCGTACATACGCCGCCTCAGAAAATTAGTGGGAGCCAATACCATCGCGACACGACGCGGTCAGGGGTATTTATTTGATGATGCTGTTTAAAAAACCAACATCGGTCAAGGGCACACTGTTGGCGCTGTTGCTACCTTCGGGTATAGCCCTAATGGCAACCGCCTGGCTTGTTCACGGTATTCTATTGGAGAGAATGTCCTGGAACTTTGTTGAAAGTCGGCTGCAAGATGAAGTGGCCTTTCTCGAAACGCAGATACGCCAATCCGATGGCAAGATAGACACGTTACGCACAGGTGACTATTTCCAAGAGGTTTTTCACCATTCTTTCGCCATTCAGTCTCCAACCCAGACCATTATTTCACCCAGTACCTGGGAGACATTACTAGGCCCCTTGCTGCAATCAGATCAACAGGGCGCGATCAGAGTGCGTAAAACCTCTGCAGCCGGTGCGCCATCCGATGTCATCGCCTTTAGAAAAGCATTCGTAGTGAATGATCAGCCTTTAGTCGTCATCGTGTCCGAAGACATGGCAGCGCTGAAGGCCAGCCAGGCAGAGCTGCATGCCTGGACGGCGATTGTATCCATCATGCTGATTTTATTACTCGTGGGCGTTATCTGGATTGGCATCACCCTGTCTATGCGGCCGGTTATATCGCTCCAGGCTTCACTGAAAAAACTGCAAGGCGGTGAGGTATCGCGAATTCACGTCAAGGCGCCAGAGGAGCTACAGCCTCTAGTTAAACAGCTCAATCAGCTGCTTGATTTTCTTGACCGGCGCCTTGAACGCTCGCGGGATGCGCTCGCTAACCTGTCCCACAGCGTCAAGACGCCGATCGCAGCGGTCAGGCAGATTCTGGAAGACACCAGTCGCCCGCTGGACGATGACTTGAGGCGCGAAATGGGATCGCGACTCGGTGATATCGACAAGCAACTGGAGGCAGAGATGCGGCGTAGCCGCTTTGCTGGACCCCAGGTCGGGAAAAGCGCTTTTCCGGTGAAACAGGCAAGGGATCTTTTATGGATGTTTGGTCGTTTGTATCCCGAAAAATCGTTCGAGTTAACTACAGATATGACGGAAGAACATCGCTGGCCTGTTGAAGAACACGACCTGAGCGAAATTCTTGGCAATCTTCTGGATAACGCCGGCAAGTGGTCATCAACCTTCGTCGACCTATCCCTTAGAGAAGACAACAAGCAGATGCTTATCGTCGTGGCTGACGATGGCACTGGCGTTGCACAAGACGCGGTAAGTGCGTTAGGTAAACGTGGATTGAGACTGGACGAGCAGACGCCCGGACATGGCCTGGGACTGGCAATCGTTTGCGATATAGTCGAACGCTATAGTGGGCAGACACATTTTTCACACAGTTCCTTGGGTGGCTTAAAAATTGCGATCGTTTTCCACCGAAAAACCTAATGACAGATTGGAGTCACAAGTCTGGTCATTACCACGAACGCAGCCAGCCCTTCAATCCAGTCCGCGTGCGGATGTCCATAGGAAGAAGCGTTTTTAAGCAAACCACTCTGTTGCGTCCATAGCCCACTGATCGCTTCGGACCGAAAGCCCATCGCATCCCTTTGTCAAAGCTCATGAAGATCATTTACTCATCGCAAGAACCGACTCATCCATCGATCAAAGGCAAAGACGCCCCTGAGGATGATCTTCGTCGCCAATGAAGACTAGTGTGGCGCAGTGTCTGTCACCGCCACACCTATCTCTAAAGGATGCTTGATGTGCACGAGTCGTATTTCCTGATCACTTGGTGATCGCTTAGAGTCACGGCTTGGCCGGATACCCCGCCTCGCTTAGCGCCGCGAGAAAAGCGCTCTCCGCTAGGTCGCTATTAACCCGAACCTCACGCGCGGGTGGGTCGGTTTCAATGCGGGCTTGCGGGTCGACGTTCAGCAGCGCCCTGGTAACGGACTTGGCGCATCCGCCGCAGGTCATGTTTGGAATGTGTAAACGAAACATCTTGATCTCCTGGTTGGGTACGGTGTCGAACCAATATGAGGTTTGACAGCATGGTAAGGTCAAACACTTTTTAACGAATTTTTCCACTCCGCATTCAATGTTGAAATCCGTGCCCCAGGGTTTGAGAAGGATGACCATCAAAGAAGGATGGTCTCTGCTGGGTACGAGCGATGCTGAGAACTGAGATGCGCGCTCACCTGAGCTCACGAAAGAGCTTCCTTGGCGGCGCGGTGGCGTGACGAGGCGGGTGTGCCGACCCCAAACCGAGGCGCCCTATTTGGAGCCTGTGACCACTGTTCCGCTGCGGCAGCCGGTGCAGCTAAATCCGTAAGAATCGGGCAATCCGGGCGGTGATTACCGTGGCAGTGATCCGCCAGGTGCTCGAGCGTTTGCGCCATTGCTTGCAGTTCAGCAATTTTCGCCTTCAGCCCGGCAGCATGGGAGAGCGCCATCGCCTTGACGTCAGCACTCGCGCGGTCACGGTCGCGCCACAGGACTAGTAGTGCCGAGATCTGTTCGACAGAAAAGCCAAGGTCACGTGCGCGACGGATGAAGCGAAGGCTATGCACTTCCGGCAAACTGTAATGTCGGTAGCCAGCATCAGAACGAACGGCTTGCGGGATCAATCCAATCTGCTCGTAGTAGCGAATCATCTTCGCAGAGACGCCGGAGAGCTTGGACGCTTGACCGATATTCATCTTTTATCCTCCTAGGGAATTAATCAAATGTCACCCGAAAAACCGAGGGTCTAACCTGCGCGCCGATGCTTCTGCAGGCGTAAAGAACACATCGGCATGCAGGTCCTCAGACTGCAGCCCGCGTGCCCTAGAGATCAGCATAGCCGCTTCACCCATTGGTGGCGGCCCGGCGACATCCAGGCCCGGTTTTTGCGAAGGAAACGTACCGTAGAAGACCTTTTCGGCCACCAAGGTGATCGGTGCGACACGCACACCAGTGCGCGCCTTGGCTTCCTCCATGATCTCGGGGTCCAAGAGATCGCGCTCTTCGAACGCGATTCCCTCTCTCTCTCTCGAGCCAGGCCTTCAGCGCCCAACAGTCAGGGCAAGTCGGTGTCGTGTAGATGATGACTTCGGGGTGAGATGCGCTAGCCATGATGGCCTCCTTCATCTTGTTTGGGTGCCCAGTCAGACAGTCAATCGGACGTGGATCAGTGACCATCCACCAGACCTGACGTGGGCGATGCGATCACGCCCTCCGACGTCTCGCTGCGGGCCTCGACCGACATGGGGGCGCGGAAGCGCTTGAGCCGGAGTGCGTTGCCGAGCACAAAGACACTGGAGAGCGCCATTGCGGCCGCTGCAAAGATCGGCGAAAGCAAGGTGCCGTTCAACGGGTAGAGCGCGCCCGCCGCCACCGGGATAAGCACAGCGTTATAGGCGAAGGCCCAGAACAGGTTCTGCTTGATGTTGCGAATCGTGGCCTGACTAAGCGCGATCGCATTCGTCACGCCACGCAAGTCGCCCGACATTAGCACCACGTCAGCCGCCTCGATCGCTACATCGGTTCCCGTGCCGATAGCGAGTCCAACATCCGCTTCGGCGAGTGCCGGCGCGTCGTTGATACCGTCTCCCACAAAGGCCACCTGCGCGCCATTGATGCGGAACCGCTTCAGCGCCGCGACCTTACCGTCGGGCAAGACCTCGGCCGCGACTTCATCGATGCCGAGCTGCTTGGCAATCGCCGCAGCGGTCGCCGCATTGTCGCCGGTGATCATCGCGACTTTGAGTCCGAGCGCGTGCAGTGCCTTGATTGCTTCGGGCGTCGTCTCTTTGATCGGATCTGCGACTGCAATCACCCCTGCCAAGCGGCCGTCGATCGCGGCATAGAGTGGGCTCTTGCCTTGCTCGCCGAGACGCTGGGCGGTAGACAGGAAGCTCGACACATCAAGACCGAGCTGCGTCATGAATCGATCCGCGCCGACGGCGACGGTACGACCTGCGACCTTGGCCGACACGCCGAAGCCCGGTGTGGCATCGAAGCTGTCGATGGGTGCCAGGGTGAGGTTTAACTGCTTTGCGGCTGTGACGATGGATTCGGCAATCGGGTGCTCGGAGCGGGTCTCGACGGCCGCAACAAGAGCGAGCACTTCGTTGTATTCGAAGCCCTCGGCGGGCACGAGATCGGTCAGCTCGGGGCGTCCTTTGGTCAACGTGCCGGTCTTGTCGAGCGCGATAACGCTCACATCACGCAGCGCCTGCAAAGCTTCGCCCTTGCGAAAGAGTACGCCGAGCTCGGCCGCACGGCCTGTGCCGACCATAATCGAGGTCGGGGTGGCCAGCCCCATGGCGCATGGGCAGGCGATAATAAGAACCGCAACTGCATTAACGAGCGCAAAAGTCAGCGCCGGGGACGGGCCGAAAATTAGCCAGACCAGAAAGGTCAACGTGGCTGCTGCCATCACCGCTGGGACGAACCACATGGTTACTTTATCGACCAGCGCCTGGATCGGCAGCTTCGAACCCTGCGCTTGCTCAACAAGGCGAATGATCTGCGCGAGCACTGTATTCGCCCCGACCTTGGTTACACGAAAACTGAAAGCACCCGTCTTGTTGATCGTGCCGCCGACGACCCCGGCGCCCATCCCCTTCGACACGGGCACCGGCTCGCCGGTGATCATGCTCTCGTCAACATAAGAGGCACCTTCGACGACTTCGCCGTCGACCGGAATCTTCTCTCCCGGACGAACGAGCACGATGTCACCGGTCGTCACCTGATCGAGAGCAATCTCGACCGTTTCGCCGTTGTGCTGGACGCGCGCGGTCTTGGCCTGAAGTCCGACGAGTCGCTTGATCGCCTGCGAGGTTCGCCCCTTGGCGCGCGCCTCCAGCATGCGTCCTAGCAGGATCAAGGTAACGATGACCGCGGCAGCTTCGAAATAGACGTTTGCGGTGCCCTGTGGCAGTACCTCAGGGACGAAGGTTGCGACGATCGAATAGCCATAAGCCGCCGCAGTGCCGACCGCGACAAGCGAGTTCATGTCGGGGGCACCGCGCAGCAACGCCGGCACTCCCTTGCGGAAGAAACGCAGACCCGGACCGAACATGACCAGTGTGGCGAGCGCGAACTGCACATACCAGTTGATCTGCTGCCCCAGGACCCCCATCACCCAATGATGCATGGCGGGAATAAGGTGCGAGCCCATCTCGAGGATGAAGACGGGCAAGGTGAGAATGGCTGCAGTGAGGAAAGAGCGTCGCAGTGCCCGTGCCTCGCTCTCACGGCGCTCGGTGTCCTGATCGCCAGCATTGGCCGTTTCGGCGGACAAGCGACGGGACTTGTACCCCGCTTGTTGGACTGCAGCTTCAAGGTCGACCGTGGAGACGACCCCTACAAAATAGCGCACACGCGCGCGCTCGGTCGCTAAGTTGACAGTGGCTTCGAGTACGCCCGGGATTTTTGCGAGCGCCTTCTCTACCCGGCCCACACACGACGCGCAGGTCATGTCCTCGATTGCCAGCTCGGTGGTCTCTTCGCGAACGGTGTAGCCGGCGCTCTCGATGGCGCGGACAGCCGCCTGCGGATCGGCCAAGCCGGTGAAAGTGATGTCAGCGCGCTCGGTAGCGAGATTGACCGAGGCCGTCTGCACGCCGGGGACCGCTTTCAGCGCGCGCTCGACACGGCCGACACAAGATGCACAGGTCATGCCTTCGACCGGCAGGCTGAAACGAGCGTCTGCTGACACTGCTGGATTGGCGTGATGTTGCCGGGAAACGGAGGCCATTTCATTACTCCTTAAATATTGGTGGTGAAAGAAGCCTAAAGGTTCCCAACATTGGAAGGTCAAGGCCTATGTGTGATTTATTTCGCGAGGCGTCATTTCAGGCCGTCGGCGCCACGGCAGTCCTGATTCGACTGCTCGCAGACCTCCCAACCGCCGCCCAACGCCTTGTAGATGCTAACAACGGCAAGCCACTGGGAAGTCCGAGCGGCTGTCAGCGCACGCCGGCTTGCTAAGTCGGACCGTTCGGCTTCGAGCACATCCAGGTAGATACCTTCACCGGCTGAGAACTGCAGGCGAGCAAGACGAGCCGTCTCGCGGTTTGCCTCTGACTCCTGCATACGCAGCGCAAGCGTGCTACCCGCAGCGCCATAGGCCTTGAAGGCGTCGTCAGCTTCCTGCAATGCGCGCAACACGGTTCGGTCGTAGAGGATCAACGCCTCTTTGGTACGTGCCTCGCTAGCGGCGATCCGTGCACGCACGCGACCGGTATCGAGAAAAGACCAACGAATGACCGGAGCGATGAAGCCCGACTGGCCACCTGCCCAACTCAACGCACTGAGACTACCCGCTACGAATCCGATTGATCCTTGTACCTGGACGTCAGGGTAAAGCCCGGCCGTCTCAACACCGATACGAGCGGTCGCCGCAGCAAGAGACCGTTCGGCCGCTACAATATCGGCACGCCGAGAAATGAGTGACAATGGATCGCCCACGACGATCGTCCGGACTTCAAGCGCTTCACGCACAGGCGTGTTTGGGGGCAATCTGAGCGTCTGGGGCGTTTCACCAACTAGGATAGCCAGAGCATTGGCGGCGACCGCTCGCCGGCGTTGCAGTTCGGGCGCAGCCGCCTCCACATTACGCAACAATGCCTCTGCAAGGAGCCGGTCAAATTCGCTCGCTGAACCGGCGCTAACCAGGCGTTCCACCAGGGCAAGGCTTTCGCGCTGGCTTTGGGTGATTCCAGCGACGACGGCGATTTCGGCTTCAATTCCGCGCAGCTCAAACCAGGTCGCGGCCACCTCAGAAGCGACGGCCGCCTGCACACTGCGCATCAACGCTTCGCGCGAGCCCACTTGAGCTTGAGCCGCTTCAACAGATCGCCTCACGCGGCCAAAAAGGTCAATTTCCCAGGAGGCGTCTATTGTGCCGCGATAGTTTTCACTACCGCGCGACTGGTCAGGCGGCGTCTCGACTTTACTCCTGCGGCGGTCTTCGTAGCTAAGCGTGGCACCGCCGCCGGGCAGAAACCCTTGACGGTTCTCACTTAGAAGGGCTTTCGCTTCGTCGAGCCGCGCGGCGGCGATTCCGATATCATGATTTACTGCCAGCGCGCGCCTAATCAACGTGACTAGCGCTGGATCGTCGAAGGCTCGCCACCAGGCTACATCGACGGCCCCAGCAGCAAGCCCTGCCGGCGTTTCGCCAAAGCTTGTAGGAAACTGCGATGAAGGTAGCGAAGGTAGCGCGGGCGACGAGTAGTTTGGACCCGCCGCACATCCGGCCAAAAAGAGAAACCCACTCACCAGGAGCAACAATTTTGCACTTGGACGCCTCATGATTTGCTCTCCCGCACGTGCAGCGTTGAACGTGAACGGCGCCGCTCAATGCGGGCCGACAAGCCTTGCATAACTACATAAAATACCGGCGTCAGGAACAGTCCGAAGAGCGTCACCCCGAGCATGCCTGCAAAAACCGCGACCCCCATAGCGTGACGCATTTCCGCCCCAGCGCCGCTGGCCAATATCAACGGTACAACGCCAGCAATAAACGCCAATGAGGTCATCACGATAGGCCGCAACCGCAATCGACAGGCCTCGACGACCGCATCAAGCGCACTTGATCCTGCAACTTCGAGGCTGCGTGCGAACTCGACGATCAAAATCGCGTTCTTGGCCGCCAAACCGACGAGTACGAGAAGCCCGATCTGGACAAAGACGTTGTTGTCACCACCTGCCAGCCAGACGCCAGTAATTGCGCTCAGCAGACACATTGGCACGATCAGCAGGACCGCCAAGGGCAGCAGCCAGCTGTTGTATTGCGCGGCGAGGATGAGATAGGCAAGTAGTACGCACAACGGGAAAATGTATAGCGCCAAATCGCCGGCCAGCTTTTGCTGATAGGTGAGGTCAGTCCATTCGAAGCTCATGCCTTCGGGTAAAACCTCCTTGGCCAGTCGTTCCATGACCGCAACCGCCTGGCCGGAGCTGACGCCTGCCATCGGGCCGCCCGAGATGTCGGCTGTAGGGTAGCCGTTGTAATGCATTACCAGGTCTGGGCCGGCACTTGGCGTCACGGAGACAAACGAGGACAACGGCACCATATTTCCGGCCGCGTTGCGCACTTGTAAACGGCCAATGGATTCAGCTTGCATGCGGTGGTCTGCATCGGCTTGGGCCGTCACCTTATAGGTGCGACCGAAGCGGTTAAAGTCGTTGATATAAAGAGAGCCGAGATAGACTTGCAGCGCTTCGAATACATCCGCCAAATGAACCCCCTGGCTTTTAACCTGGGTGCGATCGATGGTCACGTCGAGCTGCGGTGCATTGATGTCCAGGCTGGTCATAAGCCCGGCCACCTCGCCCGACTCGGTAGCCTTTGTCATCAGGACCTGGGTCTGCTGCATCAGGGCGGCGAGCCCGGCACCACTGCGATCCTCAACTTGCATCTTGAATCCGCCCGTCGCGCCTAGGCCAGGAACTGGTGGTGGCGGGAACACGCCGAGGAAGCCGTCGGGGATGCTGGCGAATTGGGCTTGCAGCCGCCCTGCAATTGCGGTGGCGGTTAGATCGGGTGTCGTGCGATCTTTGAATGGGTCGAGCATGATGAACATGACCGCAGCATTTGGCACGTTGACGAACCCATTGATAGAAAGGCCAGGGAACGCAACGACGCTTTCGACGCCTGGTTCGGTCAACGCGATATTCGACATCTGTTTGACGACGGCATCGGTGCGATCCAGTGACGAGGCGTTTGGTAGCTGGGCGATTGCGACAAGATAATATTTGTCTTGCATCGGCACGAAGCCCGGTGGGACGACCTTGAATCCGAAGAAGGTCAGCGCGAGCAGCCCGCCGTAAATCAAAAGTGCGACTCCGCTTACTCCCACTATTTTGCGCACCGTGCTGCCATATGCATCCGGTGCACGCTGGAATGGTTGGCCAAGCGTCCGAAACAACCGATCAGCGCGGCCACGCAAACTGCGCGGATCGTGCAAGATTGCCGCCTGGCGCGGACGCAACAATAGCCCAGCGAGCGCTGGGCTGAGCGTGAGCGAGTTGACTGCCGACAAGATGGTCGAAATCGCGATCGTGAGTGCAAACTGTTGATAGAACTGACCCTGCAGACCGCTTAGAAAGGCGGTCGGAATGAAGACGGCGGCGAGTACCGAGGTCATCGCGATGATCGGACCGGTGACTTCGTCCATGGCAAGCCGCGCGGCCTGCATGGGTTCCTCGCCGTTTTCGATGTGACGCTCGACATTCTCGACTACCACGATCGCGTCATCGACGACGATCCCGATCGAAAGTACCAGTCCAAACAACGACAAGGTATTGAGTGAGAAGCCCATCAGATGCATCACGGCAAAAGTACCGATCAGAGACACCGGCACGGCCATGAGTGGAATCAGCGAAGCCCGCCAGTTGCGCAGGAAAAGCATTACCACGATAACGACGAGAAGGATCGCTTCCAACAAAGTGGTTGCCACCGACTCTAGCGAGGCGCGTACGAAAACCGTTGGGTCATAGGCGATGCGCGAGCTGAGTCCTTCTGGGAATTTGCCTTCAAGCCGTTGCATGGTTGCCCGCACCGCCTCCGAAACGTCGAGTGCGTTGGCGCCCGGACTCTGAATAATCTGCAATGCGACGGCCGGCTCGCCGTCAAGCATGCTTCGCAATGCGTAGGCATCGGCCCCCATTTCGACGCGGGCGACATCACGCAAGCGCGTTACTTGGCCGCCGTCGCCTGTGTGAATGATGATGTCGCCGAATTGTACCTCGTCAGTCAACCGCCCGAGCGTGTTCACCGCCACCTGGAATGCGGCGTTGGAATCGGGTGTCTGACCAACGGAACCCGCCGCTACCTGCACGTTCTGCTCGCGCACAGCGGCAATAACCTCGCCAGCGGTCAGCCCTCGTGCGGCGATAAGGTCTGGATCAAGCCAAAGCCGCATGCTGTATTCGCCAGCGCCCCAAACCAGGACGTCGCTAACGCCCGGAATGCGGGAAAGATCGTCGCGCACCTGTAGGTAGGCGTAGTTGGAAATATAGAGAGGATCGTATCGTTTATCGGGCGACAGCAGATGAACGACCATCAAGATGTCCGGTGAGGTTTTCTGCGTTATAACGCCTTGACGCCGCACCTCTTCAGGCAAACGCGGCAAGGCGCTAGAGACCCGGTTTTGCACCTGGACCTGAGCCATGTCCGCATCCGTCCCCTGCACGAATGTGACGGTTAGAATCATTCGGCCATCGGTTGCCGATTGCGACGACATGTACTGCATACCCTCGACCCCGGTGATCGCCTGCTCAAGTGGCGCTGCTACCGTTTCAGCAATCACCTTCGGATTGGCGCCGGGGTAGGAGGCTGTCACCTGCACGGTTGGCGGCGTCACCGCCGGATACTCACTGAGTGGCAATTGAAAGAAGGCAGCTATTCCGGCGATCATCATCAGAACAGAGAGGACGATGGCAACGATCGGACGATCGATGCAGAAACGTGGAAACGTCATTGCCCGGCCCCCGAAGTTTGCAGCGCCGCAATTGGGCTACCCTCAATCGCTGTTGATTGCGGCGTCACCTGCATCCCCGGCCCCACCATCCCCTTGACGACGATGCGTTCGCCCGGCTGCAGACCGTGCTCGATTACGCGCAAGCCGTCGACCATCGCGCCAAGTACTACGGGTCGGTACTCCGTCTTATTATCACTGCCAACGACAAGAACATAGCGACTGCCCTGATCGGTTCGTATCGATTGATCGGAAACCAGAACCGCGGCTTGCTGTGTACCGGTCTCGAGTTTGATCTTGGCAAAAAGACCGGGTGTCAATTGTCCGTCCGGGTTGTCGACAACAGCGCGGATACGTATCGTGCCTGTCCCACGATCAGTGGAGTTGGAAACGAAGTCGATCCGGCCTGGGCGCGAATACGTCTCGTCGGTGAGTAGTGCCACCATGACTTTTTCCGATGCTGTTCTTTGCGAGTCGCCAATTTCCCGGTTGGCGGCGACAGATCGCAAATACGTGCGTTCGTCGATATCAAAGTTGACATGGAGCGGGTCGATCGAGACGATTGTCGTCAGTGGTGTCACGCCGCTCGTGACGTAGTTGCCCGCGGTGACGAGCGCTTGACCGACACGCCCACTAATAGGCGCCGTGACATGCGAGAAACTCAGATCAAGTTGGGCGGCGGCTAACGCTGCCTTTGCGGCGTCGACCTGGGCTTTGCTTACCTCTAACGCGGCTGTTGCGGTATCCAGGCGATCACGAGCGACAACCTTCTGGGTGAATAGCTGCTCGGCTCGTGCATGGTCCGTCAACGCAAGCTTCAATGCTGCTTCAGCTTCCCGCAACCGCGCTGCGGCGGCGTTCACTGCGGCTTGAAACACCCGGGGATCAATGCGAAAAAGCGTGGTGCCCTTCTTAACGAAGCGTCCCTCGGGCACGCTAACGTCTTGTAGATAACCAGCGACACGCGGACGTAACTCAACCCGCTCAATTGCGGCCAGCGAACCGGTGAACTCAGCAAAGGGCGTCACCGGGCGAACAATCACCTCGGCCACCGGAACGCCAGGTGGCTGTGTAGTGGTCTACTAATCCCGGACACCGAAATGGGTGGTAAATTTACCGCCATAGCTGAGGTGTTCCATGACAAGACAACGTCGTACGTTTTCAACTG
>NZ_QOVF01000003.1 GCF_008365385.1 Halopseudomonas laoshanensis
GTGACCGGGAGGCGCATTCTACAGGAGCCAAAACCCCTGTCAACCGCTTCCGTGAAACTTCGCTGACTTAACTCAGCGCCTGGAAAAGCGATCCTGCCGACCTTCCCAGTGAGCGGCGCATTCTACGCTACTCGCCTGCCCTGTCAACCCCTAAATTATCGCTAACTTATTGATTGTAAAGCGCTTTATTCAAAGCACCCCGTTTGGGCAGACGCGCATTATAGGGGCTATGAAAAAACCGTCAAGGGTTAATGACGGATTTAAGACAATAAAAAGCCCGCCGCCCGTTTTACCCGGCGGCGGGCCTGGCGCAACACTCTATACCGAAAGGTAACGACTGATATGTGCGCGGTCGATCTGATCGCCGCTGGCTTCGTGGACTATATGCCCCTTGTCGATTACCAGCATACGGTCGGACACGGCCAACGCGAAGCTGAGCACCTGTTCGGAAACCACAATGCTGATTTTGCGCAGCTGCTTGATCTCGTTCAGGGTGGTCGCCAGCTGCTTGATGATCGAAGGTTGAATACCTTCGGTAGGCTCATCCAGCAACAGGATCTTCGGGTCTGCGGCCAGCGCCCGACCAATAGCCAGCTGTTGCTGCTGACCGCCCGAGAGGTTACCCGCTTTGCGATGGCGCATTTCAAGCAGTACCGGGAACAACTCATAGATGTCATCCGGCACCTTCTTGCGCCCGGAGGCCTCCAGACCAGCCATGATGTTTTCTTCCACCGTCAGCGTCGGAAACACCATACGCCCCTGCGGGACGTAGGCTATGCCACTTGCTACACGCTGGTAGGACTGCGCCTTGCTCAGCTCCTTGCCATTGAAGGTAATCTCCCCGCTGCTGCTGGGATGCATGCCAATCAATGATTTGAACAGGGTAGTCTTGCCCATCCCGTTGCGACCCATGATCGCCACCGTTTCGTTCTCACCAACATCCAGCGAGATACCATGGATGACTTCGCTCATGCCGTAACTTACCCGCAGATCACGAACCGTCAGCATAGTTGCCTCCTTATATTAGTGGCCAAGGTACACCTCGATGACCTTCTCGTTATTCTGCACGTCTTCCATCTTGCCTTCGGCCAGCAACTTGCCCTGATGCAGAACAGTAACCTTGTTGGCAATGTCCTTAACGAAGTCCATGTCATGCTCGATGACGATCACCGAGCGGTTGTTGCTGATACGCCGCAACAGGTCCGCCGTGGCTTCGCGTTCGGAAACGCTCATGCCGGCAACTGGCTCATCGAGCATCAATAGCTCCGGGTCCTGGATCAGCAGCATGCCGATTTCCAACCACTGTTTCTGGCCGTGACTCAGCAGGCCCGCACTGGTTTCCAGCTTGTCGGACAGGAAGATTTCGCCGGCCACCTCGCGGACGCGCTCGGTGACTTTTTCAGTCACCTTGAAGAACAAACTTCCGAATACCGTGCGCCCGCCAGGGTAGGAAAGCTGTAAATTCTCCCGCACGGTCAGGTTTTCATAGATAGAAGGGGTCTGGAACTTGCGCCCGACCCCGGCCTTGACGATCTGATTCTCGGCCAGCTTGGTCAGCTCGGTATTCTTGAACATGATGGAACCAGACGACGCCCTGGTCTTGCCGCATATCAAGTCAAGCAGTGTGGTCTTACCGGCGCCATTTGGACCGATCACCACGCGCACCTCGTTACGCTCAACGTAGAGATTCAATCCATCGACCGCCTTGAAGCCATCGAATGAAACGGTCAGATCTTCAATTGCCAAGAGTATCGGCGACGTCATGACTGCACCTCCTGGGCGATAGCGGTTTGGCTGGACTTCTTGCGTTTCCGGCCAAACACCCCGTCCAGACGCGGCTGGACGAAATCGGTATAGATGCCGGCCAGACCTCGCGGGAACAATAGAACAACGCCAATAAACAGCGCGCCCATAAATACGATCCACAGCTGCGGGAAGGTTTCCGAAAGCATGGTCTTGGCCAGGTTAACCAGCAGCGCACCGTAGACCGCACCTATCAACGACAGCCGCCCACCGACCGCACAGAAAATCACCATTTCGATCGACGCCACGGTGCCGACAAAGGACGGCGACATGAAGCCGACCTGCAGCGCGAACATGGCGCCGCCGATGGCGGAAAACACCCCGGCCAACGCGAAGACGAAGATCTTGATATTGGCCACGTCATAGCCGGAGAAGCGCACGCGGTCTTCCTGGTCGCGCATCGCAATCAGCAGCTTGCCGAACCGACTGTTGAGCACAAATTGACCGATCAGCAAACAGATGATCAAGGCTACGCAGCAGACAAAGTAGAGGATGTAACGGGCGCTATCGGAACGTATGTCCCAGCCCAACAGCGTACGCAGGTCGGTGATGCCATTGATCCCACCGGTGTAACCCTGCTGGCCGATGATCAAGATCGTTGCGATGGAGGCGATCGCCTGGGTAATGATGGCGAAATACACCCCACCCACCCGCCGCTTGAACATCGCGAAACCGATAATGAACGCCACAATCGCCGGCACGGTAAGGATCAATACAATCGTCAGAAACAGACTGTTGAACGGCATCCACATCATCGGCAACTCGGTGATTTGGTTCCAGTCCATGAAGTCCGGAATGCCGGGTGTGCTCTGAATCGAGGTGAACTCGGGCGCTGACGACTCCAGCTTGAGAAACATCGCCATGCAGTAACCACCAAGACCAAAGAAGATCCCCTGACCCAGGCTCAGAATGCCGCCATAACCCCAGCACAACACCAGACCCACGGCGACAAAGGCGTAGGTCAGATATTTGCCCAGCAGGTTGAGGCGGAAAATATCCAGCGTCAAAGGCAGGATCACCATCAACAGCACGGCCAGCGCCAGCAACTGCAGCAGGCGTTGCCCTCCCCCGAATGCTGCTATCCATCTGTGCATATCAATAACCTCCAGCTGGCACGCCAATCACCGGCGTACCTTGCTTGCAAAGAGTCCCTGGGGACGAACCATCAGAATGCCGACCACAACCGTGAGGGTGATGACCTTGGCCATGGAACCGCTGAGGAAGAACTCGAGTATCGATTGCGACTGGGCGATACCGAATGCTGAAACCACTGTGCCAAGAATGCTGGCTGCACCGCCGAACACCACGACGAGGAAGGTATCGACGATATACAGCGATCCGGTGGTCGGTCCGGTGGAGGCGATAGTGGTGAAGGCCGCACCGGCAACACCGGCGATTCCGCAACCCAAGGCAAAGGTAAAGCGGTCGACCCGCTGGGTATTGATACCCGCAGCATTGGCCATCGCACGATTCTGCGTGGTCGCGCGCACCTTGATACCCCAGCGCGATTTGTACAGCAGGATGACGACGCCCAGGGTAATGAAGAAGGTGATGCCCATGACGAACATGCCGTTCATTGGAATATCGATAATGTCGGTAGGTGCCCAGGAGCCCATCAACCAGCCAGGCAAACTGACACTGACCTCGCGCGGGCCGAAACCGGAGCGGAAGGCCTGTTGCATGATAAGACCCAACCCCCAGGTCGCCAGCAAGGTATCCAACGGCCGGTTGTACAGCAGCCTGATCATGAAACGCTCGACCAGGTAGCCCAAAATAAAGGTTCCCGTAAAAGCCGCCAGTATGGCGATAGGGAAATAAATGTGCTCCATCCAGGGCCAGATACTGGTACCCAGCTCAGACACCAACCAGGTGATATAGGCGCCCAAGGTTAGAAATTCACCGTGGGCCATATTGATCACGCCCATTTGTCCAAAAATGATCGCCAGACCCAACGCCATCAACAGGAATACGCAAAACAAGCTAAGCCCGCTAAAGCCCTGCATAACAAAGATGGCCGTGAGCTCCTGCGAGGAATATCCGCCCATGATCGCTCTCCTTAATTCGGTAAGATGCGGTCAACAAAGACCGCACCAGTGTTGATTTACCCTGACGGGAGCGACTTATTGGTAACCTTCTGGGAAGGGGTTCGGTTCGATCAGCTCAGACTCGTAAACGACCTTGGCTTGACCATCGGCCTGCCACTCGCCTACGCGCAACTTGCTCCACAGGTGATGGTTTTCGTGAACTTTCACGTATCCTTCAGGCGCAGTTGTCAGCTCGATATCTGGAGAGGCCGCTGCAACATCATCCACATCGAAGCTACCTGCTTTCTCAACTGCGGCTTTCCACAACCAGGGGCCAAGATAGGCGGCCTGAGTTACGTCACCAATCACGCTGTCTTCACCCCAACGCGCCTTGAACGCCTTGACGAACTCGGAGTTGTTGTCGTTTTCCAGCGACTGGAAGTACTTCATGGAGGAGTAGAAACCCACCATATTCTCGCCACCGATGCCCAGTACTTCGTCTTCGGTTACAGAGATGGTCATGATGGTCTGGCGGTCAGCAGTGATGCCGGCAGCATTCAGCTGCTTCCACCAGGCGACGTTGGAGCCACCGACAATGCTGGAATACACCACGTCAGGCTTTTTAAGACGGATCTTGTTGATCAGCGAACCGAAGTTGGTGTTGCCCAGCGGGTAGTACTCTTCCCCTACAACGGTGCCGCCCAGGACGTTTTCGATATGCTTGCGGGCGATCTTGTTCGAGGTGCGTGGCCAGATATAGTCAGAGCCGACCAGGTAGAAGGTCTTGGCATCTTTCTCTTTGGCGATCCAGTCCAGACCGGCAAGAATCTGCTGAGTGGCTTCCTGGCCGGTGTAAATTACGTTCTTGGACTGCTCCAGCCCTTCATAGAAAGTCGGGTAGTAGAGCATGCCGTTTTCTTTTTCGAAGACCGGCAACACGGCCTTGCGTGACGCAGATGTCCAGCAACCGAATACCGCGGCAACCTTGTCCTGGGTCAGCAGCTTGCGCGATTTTTCCGCGAAGGTCGGCCAGTCACTGGCGCCATCTTCCTGCACGATTTCGATCTGCCGGCCAAGTACGCCACCCATCGCGTTGATCTGTTCAATCGCCAGCATTTCTGCCTCGACCGAACCAGTTTCGCTGATGGCCATGGTGCCGGTAATGGAGTGCAGAATGCCGACCTTGACGGTGTCATCGGTCACGGCCAGGCCGGTGGTATTGACCTGATCGGTAGGGAAATC
This sequence comes from Halopseudomonas laoshanensis, assembly GCF_008365385.1. Lineage (GTDB taxonomy): Bacteria > Pseudomonadota > Gammaproteobacteria > Pseudomonadales > Pseudomonadaceae > Halopseudomonas > Halopseudomonas laoshanensis. The sequence goes on from NZ_QOVF01000003.1 coordinate 5,070, forward strand.
TGCCGCGCCGGCGAGGCCGGTGAAGCCTAAACCAGAGCCCAGCGCCAACGCCAACACATGGCGCTTCCAGGCGGGCATCTTGCGTATTGATTCGTGCATAGGGTGGTTCTCCTTGATGTGGGTAAAACTGACCAGCAAACCCATCTCCCCAGTTCGCCAGCCTGTCACCACACCCCTGAGCAACCCTTGTGCCATCAACGCCAAATGGCCATAAAAGAATTACGTATTTTATTTAAATGGCTATTTATCAATGACCTGCACGCGCCCTCCGCACCGAGGCGCGCGCTTCCTCCTTCAGCGAGAATGTTAGCCCTCACAAGGCGATCTGACATTGTCATGACATTGTCAGCCGCAAGCCCGTGACATTGTCACATCGGCCTGGATCCCCAATATGACAATAACTGACCATCCAATCGCAACAGACTGATTAACAACGATTTTTACCATGCATGACAAAGCTGGCACGGCATCTGCTCTGCTGATTGCACTGGCCCATATCCGGCCTTGAACGCCATCACCCACACAGAGGATTCATCGTCATGGCTGAGACATTGATCAAGATCGATCTGAACAAGAGCCCCAAGGAACACGACATCATCCATAACCGCTGGCACCCGGACGTTCCGATGGTCGCGACCGTGAAGCCAGGCGATGACTTCATCATCGAATGCATGGATTGGACCGGCGGGCAGATCGAAAACAATGACAGCGCTGATGACGTGCGCGACGTGGACCTGAGCAAGGTGCACTACCTGAGCGGCCCAGTGGCTGTAGAAGGTGCCGAACCAGGCGACTTGATGGTGGTCGATATTCTCGACCTCGGCGCCTTCGCCGACCAGATGTGGGGCTTTAACGGCGTATTCGCCAAGGAAAACGGTGGCGGCTTCCTGACCGAACATTTCCCTGAAGCACGCAAGACAATCTGGGATTTCAATGGCATCTATACCAAGTCTCGGCATATCCCCGGCGTCGAATTTATTGGCCTGATGCACCCCGGCCTGATCGGTTGCCTGCCGTCACAGGAACTGCTGGACGAATGGAACAAGCGTGAGCAGGCGCTGATCGATACCGATCCGGATCGCGTACCTGGCCTGGCCAACCCACCCTATGCACCCACTGCTCACGTTGGCCGCGCCACCGGTGACGTTGCGGCGAAAATCGCCAACGAAGGCGCGCGCACCGTGCCGCCGCGTGAACACGGCGGCAACTGTGACATCAAGGACCTGACCAAAGGCTCACGGGTATTCTTCCCGGTGTATGTGAAAGGCGGTGGGCTGTCGATGGGTGACCTGCACTTCTCTCAGGGCGACGGCGAAATCACCTTCTGCGGCGCGATTGAAATGGCTGGCTGGATCCATATTCGCGTCAACCTGATCAAGGACGGGGTAAAGAAATACGGTGTGAAGAACCCGATCTTCCAGCCCAGCGACATGGCACCCAGCTACAAGAAACACCTGATCTTCGAAGGCATCTCGGTCGACGAAAGCGGCAAACAGCATTACCTGGATGCGCACGTTGCCTACCGCCAGGCGTGTCTGAACGCGATCGAGTATCTGAAGAAGTTCGGTTTCAGTGGCGCCCAGGCGTACTCCCTGCTCGGCACTGCGCCGGTACAAGGGCATATCAGCGGGATTGTCGACGTACCCAACGTCTGCGCCACCCTGTGGATCCCCACCGAGATATTCGACTTCGACATCATGCCCAACGCCGACGGCCCGACCATCTCGGTCAACAGCCCGGAAGTGCCCACATCGAAGTGGAACAAGTAGGTCTGCAGCGTCGCCGCCACCATTGTGGTGCGGCGACACCCCCTCGTTCGCACGCCCAGGGAGCATTTTATGCCCTTATACGATTTTGATTGCCCACAATGCGGCGGCTTCGAAGCGCTGCTACCCAGTGCCGAACGCAACCTGCCGCGCGATTGCCCGGCCTGTGGCCAGCCCATGCAGCGCCTGATCAGCGCTCCGCGCCTGCAGGTCCTCAGTTCACAGCAACGCACTGCGCATGAGACCAATGAACGTAGCGCTCACCAACCCAAGGTCAGCCACGGGCACAGTTGTTGCAGCTCTGGAAGCTGCACTCATAAACCCCGTGAGGACGGTCAACCGCCCGCCCTCAAGCAGCAGAGTGGCCCGCGTCGTCCATGGATGATCAGTCACTGAACTCGAGACGCTGAGTTCAGCGGCATTAACCGACGCAGGCCCACGGGAATCAGTTGTACCCGCGCGAAGGAGCCTGCATACCGTGATAACCCTATCAGATCGGACATCCCAGCAGATGAAGCGTGAATTGGTCGTTATTCTGGAAATGGCCAAGCTGTTGGAGAAGCCGTTGGACGCCCCGCGCACCATCCAGGGGATTCTGCGGCTACTGGCGCAGCTGTACGGTCTGAACTGCGGCAGGGTCAGCCTGCCAATCACTGCCACCAACAGTCTGGAAGTACGCTACTCCTACGGCCTGGCACCGGAAGATCTGAAGGCCGGCCGCTTCAACTTGAACATCAATCAGGGTGTCACCGGCTATGTGATGCGCACCGGATCGATCGGCCTGGTGCCGGATGTCAGCAAGGAGCCGCTGTTTATTTACCGAGTGGCTGAGCTGTCCAATCATACCGGCGGGCGCATGACCTTTATTGCCGTGCCCATTCTGGAGTCCGGCACACCCATCGGCGTGCTCTCGGTACAGCGCGAAGGCCTGCACGAGCGCCCGTTCGATGACGATATCAGCCTGCTGCGCATCGCCGCCTCAATGATTGGCCAGGTACTGCGCATTCATCAGTTCGTGGTGGATCAGACCGCGCATCTGGTCAAGGAAAACCAGCATCTCAGGCACAGTATCGCGGTCGAGGCGATGCTCAAACAAAGCCTGGCGCATGGGATTCTGGGCACCAGTCCGGCGCTGATGGATGCGGTGCGCTCGACTATCCAGGTCGCTCGCAGCGATGCTCCGGTCATGCTCCTGGGCGAGTCCGGCACCGGCAAGGAGAAATTTGCGCGCATGACCCACCAGCAGAGCGACCGGCGCGAGAAGCCGTTTATCTGCATCAACTGCGCGGCGATTCCCGCAGAATTACTCGAATCCGAACTCTTCGGCCACGCCAAGGGCGCCTTTACCGGGGCCTCACAAGCCAAGCAGGGCAAGATTCTGCAGGCCGACGGCGGCACCCTGTTTCTCGACGAAATCGGCGACATGCCCCTGGCCTTGCAGGCCAAGCTGCTGCGCGTATTGCAGGAGAAGAAGGTCGACCCGGTCGGCAGTGATCACGCCATCTCGGTGGATTTTCGGGTGATCACCGCGACGCACGTCAACTTGCAGGAATCGGTCAATCAGGGCCGCTTCCGCCTGGATCTGTTCTACCGCCTGCACGTGGTCCCGGTGCACCTGCCACCACTGCGCGAGCGGCAGGACGACATACGCCAATTGGCTCTGCACTTTCTCAATGAGCTCAACCACCACTACGAGCGCAACTGGAGCCTGGAAGCCGACGCCTTCGAAATTCTCGAACGCTTCGACTGGCCGGGCAATATCCGCCAGTTGCAGAACGTGCTGGAACGCACCGCGCTGACCAGCGACGCAGATTCGCTGAGCGGCGACAAGATCAAGCGCAGTCTCTCTTCGGAAAGCGCGATCAATCTGCCGCAGCATATCCAGCACGAAAAAGCCCCTAACCCTGCACCGGCAGAGCTGGCCAGCCAGCCGCTGAGCGTTAACGGTCAACGGCCCTACGGGCGTTCATATAACTGGGTGAACCAGGATGAAGCAGCGCATATCCGCGCCATGCTGGTCGACACCAACAATAACCAGTCCGAGGCGGCCAGGCGCCTGAATATCAGCCTCAGACAATTGCGCTACCGGGTCAGCAAGCTGGGTATCGACCTGCACTGACCCCCATTCAATCAAGCAAGCGGAGGAATACTCATGCGTCATGGAGATATATCAAGCAGCCCCGATACCGTTGGTGTTGCCGTAGTCAATTACAAGATGCCGCGGCTGCACACCCGCGATGATGTATTGGCCAACGCCCGCAATATCGCCGAGATGATCATCGGCATGAAACAGGGTTTGCCGGGTATGGACCTGGTGGTGTTTCCGGAATACAGCACCATGGGCATCATGTACGACCACGATGAAATGATGGCCACGGCCGCGACCATTCCCGGTGATGAAACGCGCATTTTCAGCGAAGCCTGCAAGCAGGCAAAAACCTGGGGTATTTTTTCCCTGACCGGCGAGCAGCATGAAGAACATCCGCACAAGGCACCCTATAACACTCTGGTACTGATCAATGATCAGGGCGAGATAGTACAGAAATACCGCAAGTGCATACCCTGGTGCCCGATCGAAGGCTGGTACCCCGGTGACCGCACTTATGTATCCGACGGCCCCAAGGGCATGAAGATCAGCCTGATCATCTGTGATGATGGCAACTATCCGGAAATCTGGCGGGACTGCGCGATGAAGGGCGCCGAGCTGATCGTGCGCTGCCAGGGCTATATGTACCCGGCCAAGGAACAGCAGGTGATGATGGCCAAGAGCATGGCCTGGGCCAACAATTGTTATGTCGCGGTGGCCAATGCCAGCGGCTTCGATGGCGTGTACTCCTACTTCGGCCACTCGGCAATTATCGGCTTCGACGGTCGCACGCTGGGTGAATGCGGTGAAGAGGATATGGGTATTCAGTACGCCCAGCTGTCGGTATCGCAGATCCGCGATGCGCGGGCCAATGATCAGTCACAGAACCACCTGTTCAAACTGCTGCACCGTGGCTACACCGGTGTGTACAACTCCGGTGATGGTGATCGCGGCGTTGCCGATTGCCCATTCGACTTTTACCGCACCTGGGTACTGGATGCGGAAAAGGCCCGCGATGATGTGGAGAAAATGACCCGCAGCACCATCGGCGTGAAGGATTGCCCGGTCGGTGAACTGCCGCATCCGGGCAAGGACAAGGAAGCCGGCGCCTGACGCCGCTGACGGGAATCGGTCATGCCGTTTATCAATGAAGTGCTGGAGCACAATCAGCGCATGGGCGGCAGCACGCCGCCCATGCGCCAGTCGCGCTTTCAGTTCGATCTGGACAAAGTCATGCAGTCGCTGCGCTCGCGCATCACCGGTCAGGGTGCGGCGCTGGATGCTATCGCCGCGAGCCTGGCCCTGACCAAAGCTGAGCTGGGCGACCCGAGAAAGCCCCTGGCGGTAATGTTATTGATGGGGCCAACAGGGGTGGGCAAAACCGAAACCGTGCGCCTGCTCGCCGAGGCCATTCATGGCCGCGCCGATGCGCTGTGCCGCATCGACATGAATACTTTGGCCCAGGAACATTACGCTGCCTCACTCACCGGCGCGCCGCCAGGTTATGTTGGCAGCAAGGAGGGCAATACACTATTTGATCGCGAGGCCATCGAGGGCAGCTTCGGCAAACCCGGCATCGTGCTGTTTGACGAGCTGGAAAAGGCCAGTGAACCGGTGATCCGCGCACTGATGAACATCTTCGACAACGGCCAGCTAAGGCTCAGCTCAGGCACCAGCACCCTCGACTTCCGCAACAGTCTGATTTTCATGACCAGTAACGTCGGCGCTCAATCACTCTGGGCCTGGCAACAGCGCCAGCAAAGTGGCTGGCGGCGTTGGTTACCCGAAGCCTGGCGCGCTCGACAAGAGCAGAAGCATCAACAACTGGCTCTTGAGAAGGCCTTTGCACCGGAATTTCTCAACCGTATTGACCAGCAACTGATTTATCAGCGCCTGGGCGACGATCAGATAATGATTCTGGTGGAACTGGCTTTGCAGCGGCTGAATAATCGCCTGGCCCGGCATCAGGTCCAGTTGGTGGCGCAACCGCAGCTCAAGTCGTGGCTCGGCCAGCAGGGATTTGACCGACGCTATGGCGCGCGCGCCATGGCCCGCAGCTTCCGCCAACACCTCGAGCCGGAGGTGGCTCGCGCATTGTTGCAAACTCCCGATCGCCCGCCAGGCTGCCTGCTGTTGGCTGATATGGATGCGCAACACAGGGTGAGATTGACCCTGAAAGGCCCGGACGATTGACACAAAAAACCCCGCCGAAGCGGGGTTTTCAATTACCGGCTGATCAGATGCAGTCTTCGACTGACTTCAGCGGGTAATGGGCCGGGTATGGCAGGGTAGCCACACCGGAATCGATAGCCGCCTGGGCAACAGCTGCAGGCACTTCTTCGATCAGGCGCACGTCCATGGGCTTGGGAATGATGTAATCACGACCAAATTCCAGAGAAATACCGCCGTAGGCAGCAGATACGTACTCCGGTACCGGCTCCTTGGCCAGCTTGCGGATCGCATGTACGGCAGCAATCTTCATCTCTTCGTTGATGCGCGTGGCGCGAACGTCCAGAGCACCACGGAAGATGAAGGGGAAGCCCAGTACGTTGTTGACCTGGTTCGGGTAATCGGAACGACCGGTGGCCATGATCACGTCAGGACGTGAAGCGTGAGCCAGCTCGGGGTCGATTTCCGGATCCGGGTTGGAGCAGGCGAATACGATGGGGTTTTCAGCCATCAGCTTCAGTTCGGCCGGCTGCAGCAGGTTAGGACCTGACAGGCCGACAAACACGTCAGCGCCTTTCATGGCATCAGCCAGGGTGCGCTTTTCAGTGTCGGTCGCGAAGATCGCCTTGTATTCGTTCAGGTCATCACGGCCAGAGTGGATCACGCCCTTGCGGTCGAGCATGTAGATGTTTTCGACCTTGCAGCCCATGCTGACCAGCAGCTTCATGCAGGCAATGGCAGCAGCGCCGGCGCCCAGGCAAACGATCTTGGCATCTTCCAGCGTCTTGTCAGCCAGTTCCAGCGCATTGATCATCGCCGCGGCGGTAACAATAGCGGTGCCGTGCTGGTCATCGTGGAAAACCGGAATATCGCACTGCTCAATCAGAGCGCGCTCGATTTCAAAGCACTCAGGTGCCTTGATATCTTCCAGGTTGATACCACCGAAGGTGCAGGAGATACGCTTGACGGTGTCAATAAACGCCTGTGGGCTTTCGGATTCGACTTCGATATCGAACACATCGATACCAGCAAAGCGCTTGAACAACACGCCTTTGCCTTCCATTACCGGCTTGCTCGCCAACGGACCCAGGTTACCCAGGCCGAGAATAGCAGTACCGTCGGAAATCACCGCGACCAGGTTACCCTTGCCGGTGTATTTGTAGGCATTGAGAGCATCCTTGGCGATTTCACGCACTGGCTCGGCAACGCCAGGACTGTAGGCCAGAGCCAGGTCACGTGCAGTGGCGGTAGGCTTGGTCAGTTCGACGCTCAGCTTGCCCGGACGGGGGTTGGCATGATAGTCGAGTGCATCGGTTCTCAAATCAGACATGTTCAGTTTTCCGGTCAAGTTGCTTGTGCGGGCGGATGAGAATACAGAAAACCACCCATACGAACAAGATCATTCACGAGATCAATGTCAAGGACATTATCTTACAACTTTGAGCCACTGCCCGGCCTTGGGCTGGCCCTCCGGCCATTGCGCGTTCAGCAACCGCAGACGCGCTTCGGCCTCATCCCCCAAGGGGCTGCCCTTTGCCAATTTGGCGTAAGTATCGCCTTGCCGCGCCCGCACCAGGCGAATCCGCATGGGCTGCGCGTTCTTCTTGTCCGCGGCGGTCAGGGGCCTAAAACTGCGGATGGTCTGCACAAACTGCTCGTCGTAGAGCTCCAGCGGGCCACGACCACGGAATGCACCGATAAACAGGAAAGCCTGTTTGCCGCGCACTATCGCCGCGACACGCCGCGCATTATCCCCGGGAATGGTCGCGGTAAAGCCTTTGTAGCCAGTACCGCTGAATGCCAGGTCCTGGGTCAGTCGCTGCTTGCCGACACGGGCGCGTAACAACTCTTCGGCTGATACATTGGTGTTGCTGAGGTTTTCCATGGTCAGCGCGATAAACCCTTGCTCATCCGGGGTGTGCGCCAGCAGCACATCCGGGCGGTTGAGAATCACCCAGCCCTTGGGATAATCCAGCACCATGTTCAACTCGGTATGCAGGAAGCGCTGACCACGAACAATCCCCTGTTCCGGACTGTCGCCATAGATCATACCGTCGAGCATCTGCAAATAGTCGTCCCGGCCCACCCGCTGCGCGTCACCGGTTGTCAGCCCCTGAGCCTGGGCCACCACCTGCTGCAAGCGCTGGTCGTGGGTCGGATGCGTAGAGAACAGACCATGGTAACTCTCGACCTGTTTACCCTGGGCTGCGGCCTTCTGCGAGGAATAGGTATCCTGATTCTTCAGCGCGCCGATGACATCCAGCACCGCCTCCGGCCGGTACCCGGTACGGGCAAGATACTCCGCACCCAAACCATCGGCCTCCAGCTCCATATCACGGCCGTAACCACGGACCATGGCAGTGCCGAGCATATTGCTCAGATCACCGGCCGCCGGCATGCCCGTACCTATGGTAATCAGTTGGCCGATCAGGCCCGTGCCCATCGCGATACTTTGCTGCCGCACGCCATGACGGGCGGTGACGTGACCGATCTCATGGCCCAATACCGCAGCCATCTGCGCCTCGGAATTGAGGTAGATCAGCAGACCGCGATTGATATAAATATGTCCGCCCGGGAGCGCGAAGGCATTGATGTCCGGGGAATCGACCACATTGAACTGATAGGGAATACCGCTGCGATGGCTCTTGTTGGCCAACTGCGTACCGATGCGCTGCACATAGGCCTGCAACTTGGGATCCTTGAGCATGCTCATCTGTTGTGCGATCTGCTCGCTGGCCTGTTGCCCCAGAGCCATCTCCTGGGCCTCGGACATCATCACAAAGTTCTGCTTGCCGGTGACCGGGTTGGCCGCGCAGCCGCCGAGCACTAACCCGGCCAGAACGAAGACCAACAGAGGACGAAAAATCATTGTAGCTCCAACATCGAGGGGTGACGCAGTGGCAACATGAACGGCTTGTGGCCGGATTTAAGGTGACGCTGACCGCGCCGGTCGATTACCCACCCGCGCGCTTCCAGCTGCCGGCCCTTCCAGGATCCGGGCGCACCTGCAGGAAATAATCTGCGCTCATCCTGAGCAATACGCAACACCACAGGGCCGTCCAACTCCAGCCAGAGATAACCCCCGGCTTCATTGGCCGACACCACATGCCCGCCGACCAGTGCAAAGCCACCCGACTTTATCTGGCTCGCCTTCTGCACTGGGGAATCCTGCCACAGACCAAGTTTGGCTTGGCGCGCCAGCCCTTCCGCCGCCAGATGACAGTCAATCAACGCACTGTTGGGCGGCACCGCCAGCGCAAAACCCAAGCCTTCGCTGAGCAACTGCGCTTCAATATTCTGGCCGTCTGGCCCGTATAGATGCGCCAACGTGCGGCCGTAGTGGTCCTTGGGCTGCCGTCCGACATGCAATCGCAAACCGGGTTGCCGAACCAGTTGCTCCAGGCGCTTTCTGGCCGCCTGGGCGAAAGGTTGACTGGGCTCACCGCGCCGACCAATTTCTGGTGTATCGATGCCGATCAAACGAACCCGGCGCTGATCGCTCAGCTCCAGCGTATCGCCATCGATCACCACCCGACTGCTGACGCGTTCACCTTTATCCGCTAGCTGACAAACATCGGCGTGTACGGCGGGGGCCAACAGACAGGCAATAAAAAAGGCGCCCGTAAGGAGCGCCTTTTTCTTGCCTTGCACTGCGGCCATCACTTGCGCGAGGCCCGGCATGGGTCTTACTTGGAGCTGACAGCGCCAAAACGCTGCTTGAAGCGCTCGATACGACCGCCAGTGTCCAGCATCTTCTGCTTGCCGGTGTAGAACGGGTGGCATTCGGAGCAGACGTCGAGGTGAATACCGCTTTTCAGTGTGGAACGGGTCTTGATCACGTTACCGCAGCTGCAGGTGGCTTCGATTTCCTGGTACGCAGGATGCAAATCAGCTTTCATGGTGAATCCTCTTTGTGTGTGCCGCCACCAGATCAACCTGATCAGGCACCGCACGCTATGGTGGTCTGCTTGGCGCCAGCACGGAATGCGCAGGGGCCATAAATAGGCCGGCGATAATACCAGAATCCGCGCCAGACGCAAGTCTCATGCACGAGGGATGGGAATGCTACCATGGCGCGACATCAACATGGCCTTACCAACAGCCTAGCAACAGGAAGCCACGCGTGCCCGGACCCATACTGCAGGTCGCCCTGCCCTCGCCCCTGCGCCGCCTGTTCGACTACCGCAGTCCGGCTGGCGTGCGTGCCGAGGATCTGTGTATCGGCCAGCGCGTACGTGTGCCCTTCGGACAGCGGCAGATGGTCGGCGTCATTGCCGGTATCAGCGACACCACCGAAGTGCCTGCCGCCAAACTGAAACCGGCCCAGGAGCTCATCGATCTGCAGCCGCTGTTGCCCGAGAGTTTGTGGCAACTGATTCTATGGACCGCCAGCTACTATCAGCACGGCCTGGGCGACACCCTGGGTTGCGCGCTGCCGACGCTGCTGCGCCAGGGTGAGCCGGCTATCGCCCGGCAGGACCTGCTCTGGCAACTGCTGCCCGGCGCCTACCCCGAACATCCTGCGGTCAGTCGCGCGACCAAGCAGAAACAGGCAGTGCAAGTGCTGGCCAAGCATCCGCATGGCTTGTCCCATGCGCTGATCAGCCAATGGGGGCTAACCCGCGATGCACTCGAAGCGCTTGAGCGCAAAGGTCTGGCTCAGCGCATTCACCAGTCCCCGCATCACACTGCCGAACCGCTACCTTTATTAAGCGACATACCGCTGAAGGCCAATGCCGAACAGCAGGCGGCGCTGGAGGCGATCGCCGGCAAGAGCGGATTTACCGCCTGGTTGCTGGACGGCGTCACCGGCAGCGGCAAGACTGAAGTCTATCTGCAGGCGATCGAGCGCTGCCTGGTCGCCGGTCGGCAGGCACTGGTGTTGATCCCGGAAATTGGCCTGACCCCGCAAACCATGGAGCGCTTCCAGAAACGTTTCAGCATTCCGGTGGTGATCCTGCACTCCGGTCTGAATGACCGCGAGCGGCTGGATGCCTGGGTTGCCGCACGTGACGGGGAAGCAGGCATTATTATTGGCACCCGCTCGGCGATTTTTACCCCACTGGCGCGCCCGGGCCTGATTATTGTCGATGAAGAGCACGACCTGTCGTTCAAACAGCAGGAGGGTCTGCGCTACAACGCGCGCGATCTGGCCGTGTATCGCGCGCATCTGGAAGACACACCGATCATCCTAGGCTCGGCCACGCCGTCGCTGGAGAGCCTGCATAACGTGCGCCGCGGTCGCTACCAGCATCTGCGCCTGACCGAACGTGCCGGTAACGCCAAGCCGCCGGGCTTTCGCTGTATTGATATTCGCAGCCGCAAACTCGAAGCCGGCCTGTGTCGACCGATGATCGAGGCCATTGGCGAGCACCTGAAACAGGGCAACCAGGTGCTGGTATTTATCAATCGTCGCGGCTTTGCGCCGACGCTGATGTGCCACGATTGCGGCTGGATCGCCGAATGCACCCGCTGTGACGCGCGTATGACCGTACACCAGAACCCGCCACGCCTGCACTGCCATCATTGCGATACCCAGCGCCCGCAGGAGCACGAATGCCCGAAGTGCCTGAGCAAGGATCTACGTCAGCTCGGCGCCGGCACCGAGCGTACCGAAGAGCATCTGGCGCAGCGCTTCCCGGATTTTCCAGTGTTGCGCATCGACCGTGAAAGCATGGCGCGCAAGGAGGCCATGCAAGGCATGCTCAAGCGCATTCAGAGCGGCGCTCCCTGTTTACTAGTGGGCACGCAGATGCTGGCAAAGGGGCACCACTTTCCCGATGTAACCCTGGTGGCGATTCTGGATGCCGACGGCGGATTGTTCTCGGCCGACTTTCGCGGGCCGGAGCGGATGTCGCAACTGATCACACAAGTCGCCGGGCGTGCCGGCCGCGCCGACAAACCTGGGCAGGTGCTAATCCAGACCCATATGGCCGAGCACCCGCTGCTGATCAACCTGACTGAACAGGGTTATGGCGCGATTGCCGACATGGAGCTGGATGCCCGCGGTAGAGCTGGCCTGCCGCCGTTCAGCTTTATCGCGCTGCTGCGCGCAGAAGCCAACAACGCCAACGTCGCCAATGAATTTCTCGAATCCGCCTGTACCTTGGCAGAGAACCTGAGCGATCAACTCGGACTGGCAGTGGATATGCTCGGGCCAGTGCCTTCACCAATGGAACGTCGTGCAGGTCGCTACCGGGCGCAACTGCTGGTGCAGGCCAAGCAGCGTTCGACCTTGCACCAATTGCTGCATCACTGGCTGCCGCAGCTCGAGAGCCATCCATTGGGCCGCAAGGTCCGCTGGTCAATCGATGTAGACCCGCTGGACATGTTTTAGCGCGCTGTATTTGGCAACCGCACACTTAATGCGGATAATGGCGGGTTTTCCACAGGCACTCGCCGGATGAATCCCCAATCATGAAAAACCTTATCAGCCAACTGCTGGCCAGTGCGGTCAGCAGCCTTCAAAGCCAGGGCGTACTGCCTGACGACATTCAGCCGTCCATTCAGGTAGAAATTGCCCGTGATAAGGCCCATGGCGATTTTGCCAGCAACCTGGCGATGACCCTGGCCAAAGCCGCACGCATGAAGCCGCGCGACCTGGCCGAGCAACTGATCGCGGCATTGCCTGAGCATGAAGCCATCTCCGAGGTGTCCATCGCCGGACCAGGGTTTATCAATTTCTTTCAGAACCGTCAGTGGCTGGCGGCCAATCTGGACCGGGCACTGACCGACCCGCGCCTGGCCATCGCCCTGGCCGAGCCGCAGCAGAAAGTCGTAGTGGATTATTCCTCGCCCAATCTGGCCAAGGAAATGCACGTTGGCCATTTGCGCTCAACCATTATTGGCGACGCCGTAGTGCGCGTACTCGAGCACCTGGGGCACGAGGTGGTGCGGCAAAACCACGTAGGCGACTGGGGTACCCAGTTCGGCATGCTGCTGGCCTACCTGGAAGAGCAGAGCGTGGAGGCCGAGGCCGAGCTGGCCGACCTGGAAAACTTCTACCGCCAAGCCAAGCAGCGCTTTGACGAAAGCCCCGAGTTTTCTGACCGCGCGCGTGAGCGGGTGGTGCAGCTGCAGGCTGGCGACAAGGCTTGTCTGGCACTCTGGGAGCGCTTTAACCGTATTTCGCTGGGCCATTGCCAGGCCGTGTATGACCGCCTCGGCGTCAGCCTGACCCCAGCCGATGTGCGCGGTGAAAGTGCCTACAACGACAAACTGGCGAGCATCGTCGAAGCCTTGCAAGCCAAAGGCCTGCTGACGGAAAGTCAGGGCGCCCGCTGTGTGTTTCTGGATGAGTTCAAGAATGCCGAGGGCAACCCACTGCCGGTGATCATTCAGAAGGCAGGCGGTGGCTATCTCTATGCCACCAGCGACCTGGCTGCGATGCGTTACCGCCACGAGCAGTTGCACGCCGACCGCGTGCTTTACTTCGTGGACCAGCGTCAGGCCCTGCACTTTCAGCAGGTATTTGCCGTGGCGCGGCTCGCCGGTTTCGTACCCGAGAGCATGCAGCTCGAGCATATGGGCTTTGGCACCATGAACGGTGCCGACGGCAAGCCGTTCAAGACCCGCGATGGCGGCACGGTGAAACTGGTAGATCTGCTGGATGAGGCTGAAGAACGCGCACATCAACTGGTTTCGCAGAAAAACCCGGATCTGGATGCTGCAGAGCTACGGCAGATCGCCCGTGCAGTCGGTATCGGCGCGGTCAAATATGCTGATCTGTCCAAGCACCGCAGCAGCGATTACAACTTCAACTTCGAGCTGATGCTCAGCTTTGAGGGCAACACCGCTCCCTATCTGATGTACGCCTATACCCGCGTCGCCAGTGTGTTCCGCAAGCTGGACCGCAGCATGACCAGCGTCGAGGATCTGGGTCCGATGCAGCTGGAACAGCCGGCCGAAGCTGAGCTGGCGGCGCATTTGGCACAGTTCGCGCAGACACTGGAATACGTCGCGCGCGAGGGCACACCGCACGTCCTCTGCCACTATCTGTACGAGCTGGCAGGACGTTTTTCCAGCTTCTATGAACTCTGTCCGATTCTGGCCGCGGAACAGCCGGCCCAGAAAGATAGCCGCCTGCGTCTGGCGGCATTGACTGGACGCACCCTGCGGCAGGGGCTTACCCTGCTCGGCATCGACACACTGGAGCGCATGTAAGCAGTATGGCAAAAGCACGCAAGGCCGCCCCCCGGCGCGGCGCCAGCAGGCAGCAGTCCAACTCCAAACGCAGCATACCCGGCTGGCTCTGGCTGGTGGCCGGGCTGGCGATCGGCGTCTTTGTAACCTTTCTGTTTCAGTTGGAGCCTGGTCGCGGGTCCGTGCAGCGTGACAAGACGCCACCACCGCCAGCGGTCACGCCACCGCCGCCAAGCAAGGCTGATCAGCCGCGCTATGACTTTTATACCTTGCTGCCCGAGTCAGAAGTCATAGTGCCGCAGAGCAGTGTGCCGGAAACCGCCGAGCCTGAAAAAAGCACCGACGAGAAAAAGCCAGAAGATGCCGCTTCCGCGTCCGGCACCCGCTTCTACCTGCAAGCCGGTTCTTTCCGACAGCGCGCCGAAGCTGATCGGGTCCGTGCGCAGATCCTGTTGCTCGGGCTGGATGTGAAGCTGGAAAACGCCCGCCTGGATGGCGGTGAAATCTGGTATCGGGTACAGGTTGGTCCATTCCAGGATCGAGCGACTCTGAGCAGTGCGCAAACTACGCTAGCCGGGAACGGCTTCGACAATCTGCTGTTGCAGCAGCGCACTACACCTTGAATATAGACTGCAGCCCGCTACCGGGCTGCAGCTCTTCACTCCGGCCTGACCCTCTTCGTTAAACCTGCCTTGTCGATCACGTCTTGATTCCGCGCACGACCAAGCCTTGAAATCCCCCACTGCGCCCCCAGATAAATAAACATGGGTCGGCGCAGCATGTCGGCCACTCCCACAACAGCCAATCAGGAGCTGCGCGTGACCACTATTGTTTCCGTACGCCGTAATGGCAAGGTCGTGATCGGCGGCGATGGCCAGGTTTCCCTGGGCAACACCGTGATGAAAGGCAATGCCCGTAAAGTACGCCGCCTGTACAAAGATCAGGTCATTGCTGGCTTCGCCGGCGGCACCGCCGATGCTTTTACTCTTTTCGAACGCTTTGAAGCCCAGTTGGAAAAACACCAGGGCCATCTGGTGCGAGCTGCTGTTGAGCTGGCCAAAGATTGGCGTACCGACCGCGCACTGCGCCGCCTGGAAGCGCTGCTGGCCGTCGCCAACAAGGACGCCTCGCTGATCATTACCGGCAACGGCGATGTGATCGAACCGGAAGAGGGTCTGATCGCCATTGGCTCCGGCGGTCCCTATGCCCAGTCTTCAGCGATGGCATTGTTGCGGCATACCGACCTGTCAGCGCGCGAGATCGTCGAGACCAGTTTGAATATTGCCGGTGAAATCTGTATCTACACCAACCACAACCAGACAATTGAGGAGCTGGATGCCAATCCCTGAGGCATCCGGAACATCGCCAGCATGTCCATGACCCCCCGCGAAATTGTTCACGAACTGGACCGGTATATCATCGGCCAGCAGGACGCCAAGCGCGCCGTTGCCATTGCCTTGCGCAATCGCTGGCGTCGCCAGCAGTTGCCAGAAGCCCTGCGCGCCGAAGTCACGCCAAAGAATATCCTGATGATTGGTCCAACCGGTGTCGGCAAGACCGAAATAGCACGGCGCCTGGCAAAACTGGCCCAGGCACCCTTTATCAAGATTGAAGCGACCAAGTTCACCGAGGTCGGTTATGTGGGCCGCGACGTAGAGTCGATCATTCGCGATTTGGTCGATGCTGCAATCAAGATGCTCCGTGAGCAGGAAATTGCCAAGATGGGTCACCGGGCTGAAGATGCCGCTGAAGAGCGCATTCTCGACGCCTTGCTGCCCCCGGCCCGACCGGCAACCGGCGATCAACCTGCGCGCGAAGATAACAGCACCCGTCAACTGTTCCGCAAACGCCTGCGCGAAGGTCAGTTGGACGACAAGGATATCGATATCGAAGTAGCCGAAGCTCCCGTCGGCGTGGATATCATGGCGCCGCCAGGCATGGAAGAAATGACCAGCCAGTTGCAAAACATGTTCTCCAACTTCGGCAAGGACAAGCGCAAGACGCGCACGTTGAAGGTCAAGGAGGCGCTCAAGCTGGTCCGCGATGAAGAAGCCGCGCGCATGGTCAACGAGGAAGAGCTCAAGGCTCGGGCGATTCATGCGGTAGAGCAGAACGGTATCGTGTTTCTTGACGAGATCGACAAGGTCAGCAAGCGCGCCAATAGCGGCGGCGGTGCCGACGTCTCCCGCGAAGGCGTGCAGCGCGATCTGCTACCGCTGATCGAAGGCTGCACGGTCAATACCAAGTTTGGCATGATCAAGACTGACCATATCCTGTTTATTGCCTCCGGCGCCTTCCACCTGACCAAGCCTTCGGACCTGATTCCCGAGCTGCAGGGTCGTCTGCCTATCCGCGTGGAACTGCAGTCCCTCACGCCCGGCGACTTCGAGCGCATTCTCACCGAACCCGATGCGTCGCTGACCGAACAGTATCGCGCGCTGATGAACACCGAAGGCCTGACCATCGATTTTGATGCTGGTGCTATCAAGCGTCTGGCCGAGATTGCCTGGCAGGTGAATGAGAAAACCGAAAACATCGGCGCTCGTCGTCTGCATACGGTGCTGGAGCGTCTGCTGGAAGAGGTCTCCTTCAGTGCTGGCGACCTGGCCAGCAGCCAGAACGGCGAAACGCTCAAGATCGATGCTGCCTATGTGGATGAGCATCTGGGCGAGCTGGCGGTGAACGAGGACCTGTCGCGGTATATTCTTTAACGTAAGTTGCAGGCTGACAGTTGAATCCCGGTCTTCGCTACCGGGATTCTTTCTTCCCCAACATGGATTCCCGCCTTGGCGGGCATGACGGACTATGGCTTCAAACTCGAGAGGATGATCCTAATGCCCGGCCCTATTTCCGCCCCTATTCCCACCAGCATCAAACTCCACAAAGCATCCCGCACGCTGGAGCTAGGCTATGCCGATGGTCAGGCGTTTACTCTCCCGGCGGAGTATTTGCGGGTAATGTCGCCGTCGGCCGAGGTTCGTGGGCACGGCAAACCGGTGCTGCAGACCGGCAAACAGCATGTCGCACTGCTCGGCGTGGAGCCGGCGGGACGTTATGCGCTGAAATTGACCTTTGATGACGGACACGACAGCGGTCTGTACAGCTGGGACTATCTTTATCAATTGGCTACAGAGCAGGAACAGCTCTGGAAAGCCTATCTTGAGCAAATCTCCGATGCCGGCGCCAGCCGTGATCCGCATACTTCGACGGTGCGCTTGCTGCACTAAACCAGAGCGCTGGATATCCGCTACAGCGCACATCAGACTAATCGTTGATCCTGCGGCAAATTCGGTTTAACAGCCAGCTCCGCGCGTGCTAACTTGTCTCATATCCAATCACTTTTCGAGGACAATGCAGATTGTAGTAATAGGTCGATACCTTGGGTAAATCACTGCGCCAAATGTTTTGCCCAGATGCATCCCACCTGTTTTTCTGCCGACTCAGTTCAGTCACGCACCGGAGCTTCACAAGATGGCCCAAAAAAAAGACGAAGAGCTCGGCCTGCAGGCCAGTGACAATATCCTTGGCCCCAACCCGATCATCGGCGCACCAACCCGCGATATCGTCAGCACCGCACGGCAAGTCCTGCGACAAACAATCAAGCAACCAGTGCATAGTCTTAAACATGTCGGCCGCTTCGGCCTGGCGGTCAAGGATGTATTGATCGGGCGTTCCGAAATAGCACCTGACCCCGCAGATAAGCGCTTTCTTGATCCGACCTGGAATCAGAACCCGCTGTATCGGCGCTATATGCAAAGCTATCTGGCCTGGCGCAAAGAGCTCAATAGCTGGATTACCACCTCCAACCTGCCCCCTCAAGACGTAGCACGTGCCCAGTTTGTGATTTCGCTGATGACCGAGGCCATGTCGCCGACCAACACCGCGTTGAATCCGGCGGCGATCAAACGTTTCTTCGAGACCGGCGGCAAAAGCCTGTTCGACGGCATGACCCATCTGGCGCAGGATATCGCCAACAATGGCGGCATGCCCAGCCAGGTCAATATGAACGCCTTTGAAGTGGGCAAGAACCTGGCCATCACCAAAGGCTCGGTAGTGTTCCGCAACGAAGTGCTTGAGCTGATTCAATACAAACCATTGACTGAAGAAGTTTACGAAAAGCCGGTATTGGTCGTGCCGCCGCAGATCAACAAATTCTATGTATTCGATTTGTCGCCGGAGAAGAGCCTGGCACGCTACCTGACCCTCAACCACATGCAGACCTTTGTCGTCAGCTGGCGCAACCCGACCAAGGCGCAACGCGAGTGGGGATTGTCTTCCTATATCGAAGCGTTGAAAGAGGCCATCGATATTGTGCTGAAGATCACCGGCAGCAAGGACCTGAGCATGCTCGGCGCCTGCTCCGGGGGCATCACTACCGCCTCGCTGCTCGGCCACTATGCTGCGCTGAAGGAGAAGAAGGTCAGCTCCTTCACCTTGCTGGTCAGCGTACTGGATACCGGCATCAAGACTCAGGTCGCGCTATTTGCCGACGAAAAATCGATCGAGGCGGCGCGGCGCATGTCCTATCAAAGCGGCGTGTTGGAAGGCAAGGACATGGCCAAGATCTTCGCCTGGATGCGCCCCAACGATTTGATCTGGAACTATTGGGTGAACAACTACCTGCTCGGCAATGAGCCGCCGGTGTTTGATATCCTGTTCTGGAACAACGACACCACGCGGCTGCCCGCAGCGCTGCATGGCGAATTTCTGGAAATGTTCAAGACCAACCCATTGACTCGCGCCAAGGCGCTGGAAGTCTGCGGCACGCCGATTGACCTGAAGCAGGTCAAAGCCGACTTCTTTTGTATCGCCGGTCTCAACGATCACATTACTCCGTGGGATGCCTGTTACAAATCCGCCAAATTGCTCGGCGGAAAATGTGAATTTGTCCTGTCTTCCAGTGGTCATATCCAGAGTATCCTTAATCCACCGGGCAATCCGAAATCGCGGTTCTTCACCAACACCGAGATGCCCGACGATCCCAAGAAATGGCTGGAAACCGCTACCAAACAGTCAGACTCCTGGTGGCAGTACTGGCGTGACTGGCTACATGCCCGCGGTGGCAAACTCAAAGCAGCGCCTGCAGTATTGGGTGACGAAGATTTCCCGCCGATGGAAGCGGCGCCAGGGACTTATGTCCACGAACGCTAGGAGCGTTCCCAAGAGACCCATACATGTCCCAATCTTTTGTATTTCGTACCATTGAACTGGATGGCCAGGTGTTGCGAACGGCCGTCCGACCCGGCAAGGACCATATGCCGCCTTTGCTGGTATTCAACGGCATTGGCGCCAACCTGGAGCTGGTATTTCCGTTCGTCCAGGCGCTGGATCCGGAAATGGAAGTAATCGTATTCGATGCACCCGGCGTGGGCGGCTCTTCTACGCCTTCCACTCCTTTTCGGTTTCCTGGCTTGGCCAAGCTGGCAGCGCGCATGCTGGATTACCTCGACTATGCCCAGGTCAATGTGATCGGCGTTTCCTGGGGCGGTGCACTGGCTCAGCAGTTTGCCCATGACTACCCGGAACGCTGCAAGAAGCTGATCCTGGCAGCCACTGCCGCAGGCATGGTAATGGTGCCTGGGCGGCCGCATGTGTTGTGGAAGATGGCTAGCCCGCGGCGTTACCTGCAACCTTCCCACGTGGTCAAAATCGCGCCGGACATCTACGGTGGCGCCTTTCGCCGCGACCCCAACCTGGCCCGCTCGCATGCCGCCAAAGTGCGCTCTTCCGGCAAGGTGGGATATTACTGGCAGCTATTCGCAGGATTTGGCTGGACCAGCTTTCATTGGCTGCACAAGATCAGGCAACCCACGTTGATTCTCGCTGGTGATGATGATCCGATCATTCCGCTGGTCAACATGCGCATGCTTGCTTGGCGCATCCCCAATTCGCAACTCCACGTGATTGATGATGGGCATCTGTTTTTGGTCACTCGTGCCGACTCGGTAGCGCCAATCATCATGGGCTTTCTCGCCGAGGAGAAACATCCGGCGGTGATCCGGCCCCCGGCCAGCGCCGTGATCAAACACTGATCACTCGCTACTAATCTGTATCTGGACAAGGACTGCTGGATGCCCGCGACACAAGATCCCGCCTCACCTAGCGCGTCAAGCGGGGATCTGGCCGATAGCCTTCTGGCGCTTTTGCGCACCCTCCCCGCTCAACCCTGCCATCATGTTCGCCGCACGCTGAGGCTCGGCGGGCGCCTGCTGGAAGCGTTGGCAGGCAACTCCAGCCAGGCGGTAGACTACGCGGATCAGCGCTTCAGCGATCCCGGCTGGCAGCGGCCGATGCAGCAGCGGCTGCTGAAAGCCTGGCTCAGCTGGCAACAGGAAAATAGCCGTTGGCTGGAAGGTCTGAGGATCAATGAGGTCGACCGCAGCCGTCTTGCCTGGCTAGGTATGCAGCTGGAGGCGTCCTTGGCGCCCAGTAACAGCCCGCTCAACCCGGTTTTTCTACGCCAGTTGCAGCGTAGCCGGGGCAGAAATCTGGCGGCAGGCGTGCAACATCTGGCCGCGGATCTGGCGCTGGAGCGGCCGCTGGCACCGCTGATTGAAGATAATGATTATCTGGTTGGCCGCGACCTGGCGTGCTCGGCGGGGCAGGTCGTCCTGCGCGACCCGATGTTTGAACTTATCCAGTACCAACCGACTTCGCCACAGGTGCATCAACATCCGCTGCTGGTGATTCCGCCGCCGCTCAACCGGTTCTACCTGCTGGATCTGAATCCACAGCAAAGCCTGGTTCGTCATGCGCTGGATCAGGGCTTGCAGGTGTTTCTGATCAGTTGGCGCAATCCCCTGGCGGAACATTGCGAATGGGGCTTCAGCCATTATGTAAGAGCTTGCGATCGAGCCTTGCAAACCACCTGCTCTGTTGGCGGCAGCCCGCAGGCCAGCTTGCTCGGCGTTTGCGCCGGCGGACTCCTCGGCCTGCTATTTCAGGGGCTGCTGCAAGCCAGGGGCGATAGCGCCAAACTCTGCTCGGTCAGCTACCTGGTAACGCCCATCGATCCCCACCTGGAAACACCTTTGCTGCGGCTGAGTGGGCCGGCCACGCAACAACGGCTCCGCTCACGACTATGGCAGCAGGGTTACCTGAGTGCCCGGCAACTGGCCGCCAGCTTCGCCTGGCTGCGGCCGGAACAGTTCGTCTGGCCGCAGGCACTGGCACGCTATGCCCTCGATCAGCCGCTGGCCAAGCGCGACATCCTCTACTGGAGCCAGGACAGCACCCGGCTGCCCGCCCGCCTGGTGGAAGATCTGCTCGACCTGTTTCAACGCGACCCGCTGAGCCGCCCGGGGCACCTTTGCTTGCTCGGTCACCCCATCGACCTGCAATCGTGTAGCCAGCCCAGTTGGCACCTCGGCGCTCGGCGTGATCATATCGTGCCCTGGAACAACTGTTTTCCGGGTGGACGTCTGGGCGGCGATGCGGTCTTCGTGCAGAGTCACAGCGGCCATATTCAGAGTCTGATCAATCCACCGGACTATCCGGGTGCGGTCATGCGCAGCGGTCCGGTCACCGGTGATGTGACTAGCTGGCTGGCTGACAGTGTTGAACAAGGAGGCAGTTGGTGGCCACACTGGAGCAGTTGGCTGCAAAGCCACAGCGGGGCCATGCAGCCAGCACCCGAACACCTTGGTAACCTCGATTACCCGCCGCTGGGGGCCGCACCCGGGCGTTATGTACATGATTGTTGAAGGAAGCGCATGAAAACCCGTGAACGTATCCTGCTCTGCACGCTGGCGCTGTTCAACGAGCACGGCGAACCCAATGTGACCACGCTGGACATCGCCAACGAGCTGGATATCAGCCCGGGCAATCTGTATTACCATTTCCGCGGCAAAGAGGCGCTGTTGGAGGCCTTGCTCGACGCCTTTATCGACAATACCCAGAGCCTTCTGCATCTGGACATCGACCCCGATGAACTCAGCCCGGAAGACTACTGGCTGTTCCTGCATCTGCTGTTCGAATCGATCATCAGTTACCACTTCCTGTTTCAGGATCTATCCAACCTGAGCGGACGCTACGCCTTCATCAACCGCGCCATGCAACAGTGGATCGCCGCCCTGCGCAAGACCCTGCTGCGCGTGCTGCTGGCACTGCGCGAGCAAGGCCATATGGACTGTGATGACGACAGCCTGGAGCGCTTGCTGGATACGCTCTGCCAGACCTTTCTGTTCTGGCTGGATTACCAACGCATCACCCGCGGCGACCAGCAAGATGCTTCTCTGGGGGTGCGTCAGGTCCTGGGGCTGTTGCTGCCGTATCTGGATGCGGATACCCGCGAATGGATGCTGATGCTGATCAACCGCTACGCATAAAAAACCCGGCCAGTGGCCGGGTAAAGGGGACTACAACCTGGTACTCAGCCGAGCTTGGCGCCCTTGAGCGATGCGCTCAGTTCATCCAGCTTGGCGGACAACTTTTGCAGCTCACTGCGGCTGGGGATACCCACCCGGCCAAGCAACTCCGCGCGGCCTTTCTCTACCGAACCGACGACCTTCTCCAAACGCCCGCCAGTGGCAGAATCGACGCGCGCCTTGAACCCGGCTTTGAACTGCTCAACCTTAGAGGTAGCGCTGTCGACCTGCTCAGAAAGCAGTTCCTTGCCCTGGGTCTCAAGCGCCTGGCCTTCGTTCACCAGCTCCTTGAAATACGCGGCACCTTCTTTGCCTACTTTCGCGTAAGCCCCCAAGGTTGCCAGCCACAGCTGCCGCGCCTGGATCTTGAGGCTATCAGTTGCCTCAGTGGCGGCGTTGATGCTCGAATCAATAAGACGCTTTTTTTTAACCTGTGCCATGGTAGTCACTCCTGCTGATAAGGGTTTGGCTGCCATTACTGCCAGCCACATCATCGAGACTACCCAGTCATTTTAGAAAAAACATACTAATAAAAGACCGCCAATAAAAAACCCGACCGGCTTGCGCGGGTCGGGTTTCGATAGTGCGAAAAGCCTCAGGAATTCGAAGGCTTTTCCGCCGCAGGCGCTGCAGGAGCAACCGTTGGCGTGGGTGTCGGCGTTGCCGCTGGTGTCGCTGTCGTTGGCTTGCTAGCTGCTGGCGTAGCCTTGGGTGCGGCTTTCGCTGCAGGCTTGGCAGCCGGTTTCGCAGCGGCTTTCGGAGCCGCTTTTGGTGCTGCTTTGCTCGCGGCCGGTTTGGCTGCTGCCGGCGCTGCTTTCGGCTTGGCTGCCGCACGAGCTGTCACTGGCTTGCTGGCAGCCGTCTTTGGCTTGGCCGGTGCTTTCGCAGCGGCAGCCTTGGGCTTGCTTGCAGGCTTGGCTGCTGCCGACCGAGTGGCAGCGGGCTTGGCCGCAGCTTTTGCTGCGGCTTTCGGCGCAGCCTTGGCCGGTGCGTTCCCAGCGGTCATCTTGCTGATCATGCGAGTCAGCTCGTCAACCTTGCTGTTAAGCGCCTTGACCTCATCACGCGAGGGAACTCCCAGGCGGGACACGGCACTGTTCAAACGCTTGTCAAAAGCTTCTTCCAGCTCGTTCCATCTGCCGGAGACGCGTCCACGGGCTTTGTCGACCTTGGACTGTGCCGCCGCAACGGAATCCTTCTTGCTCTTACTGGCTTTGCCTTTGATGGATCCAACCTGCTTGTCAATTTCGGACTTGGCGGCTTTCTCGGCCACCTCGCCGTCCTTGATCAGGTTTTCGAAGAGCTTGACGCCCTCCTTGCCAACCTTGGCATAAGCGCCCAAACCTGCCAGCCAGATCTGACGTGAGTAGTTTTCTATCTCACCGACCCAACCATTGTCTTTGTCCTGCTTTTTCTTGCCCGCCATGGAGTAACTCCTCTGTGACCTTACTTGCTGTCGATCGACTTGAGTGCAGCACTCAGATCATCCAGCTTAGCAGACAACTGGTCAATGTCCTTCTTGCTCGGGATGCCCAGGCGGCTCAGGGCAGAAGCAACACGGTCATCGAATACTTCTTCAACCTTGTTCAGGCTACCACCAGTGCGCGCCTGGATACGGCCCTTGAAGCTTTCTACCTTGCTGTTGACCTTGCTGGTGGCAGACTCGACCTGGCTGGAGACCAGTTCCTTGCCTTGCTTCTCAACAGCTTCGCCTTCGGAAACCAGCTTCTTGAAGTAATCAGCGCCTTCCTTACCAGCCTTGGCATAGGCACCCAGGCCTGCCAGCCAGATCTGGTGAGCATAGTTCTTTACGTCGCCAGTAAAAGAGGCAGCTTCAATTTCGATTTTCTTTGCAGTGTTCTTAGCCATGGTAATGATTCCTGTAATGAATAATGGATACATTTATGGGCCGGTGTTCGACCCTTGTTGGCCAAGTTACGCAGCTAAATTAGAAAACACATACTAAAACGCCGAATCAGCTCAGATACTTGTCCAGGGCCTTGTCGATCTCGCCTTTGACCATGCCCGCCATGGGCGTGAGCATCAGTCCGAGTTTGACCGTCACCCGTACCTGATCTTCCGACACGCTGATGCAGCCATCGGCGCCGCTGCGTTTGAACAGCAGATCATCACCTTCCCATGTGCATTTCGCGTCGAGTTTCTGCGCCAGCTTGTCTGCCAGCTTCTGGGCGCGCTCGCGCGCCACTTCCTTGCCCAGATTGTGTTCACGGGTGATATCGACAGTTGCCATTTTCGTTTCTCTTCTTTTAATGGGAGGTAGGACACTCAGCAAGCCTATAGCATGCCGTAAAGGCCGCCACGCGTCACCCGCCAGTGCGTCACGACGGCCTGTTGAAAACCCCCGCTGGCACCGAAAAAGCGGTTAGAATGTGGGCTGATTTGCCCAGGCAGACGGATCCCATGAGCGATAAAGACCAGCAAGATAAAAACACTCACTTCGGCTTTCAGACGGTCGCCGAATCCGAGAAGGCTAAACGCGTTGCCGATGTATTCCACTCGGTTGCGGCACGCTACGACCTGATGAACGACCTGATGTCCGGGGGTATTCATCGCCTGTGGAAGCGATTCACCATCGAACTGTCCGGCGTACGACCGGGTAACAAGGTGCTGGATATTGCCGGCGGTACCGGCGATCTGACGCGCAAGTTTTCCAAGCTGGTGGGGCCCGAAGGCGAAGTGGTCCTGGCCGACATCAATGATTCGATGCTCAAGGTCGGGCGCGACCGGCTGCTGGATCTGGGCGTCGCCGGCAACGTGCGCTTCGTGCAGGCGGACGCCGAAGCTCTGCCATTTCCGGACAATCATTTCGATTGCATCACCATCGCCTTCGGCTTGCGCAACGTGACCCACAAGGACCGCGCCATCGCCTCCATGTTGCGGGTGCTGAAACCCGGCGGGCGGTTGCTGGTACTGGAGTTCTCCAAGCCCGGCAACAAGATGCTGTCCAAGGCTTACGATCAGTATTCTTTCCGCCTGCTGCCGTTGATGGGCAAGCTGGTGACCAACGATTCGGAAAGCTACCGTTACCTGGCCGAATCCATCCGCATGCATCCCGACCAGGAAACCCTCAAGGCGATGATGGTGGAAGCCGGCTTTGCCCGCGTGACCTATCACAACATGACCGGCGGCGTAGTGGCACTGCATCGGGGCATCAAGCCCTGATGCTCACCCAGGCCCTGCTTTCCGGCGTGCAGCGCAGCCTGACAGCAGCGCTGGCGCGTGACCCGTTGACCGCTCAACGCCTGGCTGGATTGAGCGGAAAGGTGATATTGATTCAGGCACGCGACCCCGAATGGCAGGTTTATTTACTGCCCGGCACCTCAGGTATCGAACTGCTCCGCTCGTCTGAGCTGCCTCCCGACTGCACTTTGAGTGCACCCAGCGTGTTGCTCGCGAGGCTGATGGTCAGTGACCAACGTCAGCGCCTGCTGCAGGAGCCGGCTCTACAACTGAGTGGCGATAGCCAGGTACTGGTCAGTCTGCAGAATGCGCTGGGCGACTTGCGCCTGGATGGCGAGGCGGAACTGGCGCGCTGGATTGGTCCGGTGGCCGGGCATGCGGTGGCCAATCTATTACGCACAGGCAGGGAATGGGGCGGACAGGCGCAGCACAGCCTGAGTCGCAGCCTGTCCGAGTATCTGACCGAAGAAGGCCGGCAACTGGTTGGCAACGCCGAAGCCAGCGTCAGCGCCGACCAGCTTCATCAGCTGCGTCTGGATCTGGACCGCCTCGAAGCCCGCCTGGCCCGGCTTAACGCCTCCGACCCGGAAACGCACGACCTATGAACCTGACTGCCCTGCTGCGCCTGATGCGCATTCTGCACATTTTTACTCGCTATCGGCTGGATCAACTACTGGGTGCCTTCCCCCTGCCATGGGCCGGGCGCTTCCTATTGAAAGTCGGCCCCTGGCGTTTGCGTCCGGCACCGAAAAATCTCTCGCGCGGCGCGCGCTTGCGTCTGGCCTGTGAAGACCTTGGCCCGGTATTCATCAAGTTCGGGCAGATTCTCTCGACCCGTCGCGACCTGCTGCCAGACGATATAGCGCTGGAACTGGCGCGCTTGCAGGACAAGGTTCCGCCCTTCCCTGCAGATCAGGCGCGCAAGCGCATTGAAGAGCAGCTCGGCCAGCCCATCGAGTCGATCTTTGCCAGCTTCAGCGCCGAGCCATTAGCCTCCGCGTCAGTTGCCCAGGTTCACGCAGCGCGGCTGATGGATGGCACCGAAGTGGTGGTCAAGGTGATTCGTCCCGGCATCGGCGAAGTGATCGGCCAGGACATTCAATGGCTGTTTCTGGCCGCGCGTATGCTTGAGCGCCACTCCGTTGAAGGTCGCCGCCTGCGCCCGGTGGATGTGGTGCGTGATTACGAGAACACCATTTTCGACGAGCTGGATCTGCACCGCGAAGCGGCCAACGCCTCGCAGCTGCGGCGCAATTTCGAAGACTCGCCCTTGCTCTACGTGCCCAAGGTCTACTGGGATTGGTGCCGGCACAAGGTCATGGTCATGGAGCGCATCAGCGGCCTGGCGGTGACGGACATGCCGGCGCTGCTCGACCAGCGTACCGATATGAAAAAGCTCGCCGAACGCGGCGTCGAGATTTTTTTCACCCAGGTGTTTCGCGACAGTTTCTTCCATGCGGACATGCACCCGGGCAATATTTTTGTCTCCCGAAGCCATCCCTGGGAACCGCAATATATCGCTATCGATTTCGGCATCGTCGGCAGTCTGACTCCCGAGGATCAGAACTACCTGGCGCGCAATCTGATGGCGTTCTTCAAACGTGATTATCGCCGCGTCGCGCAACTGCATATCGACTCCGGCTGGGTGCCCGCCGAGACCCGCATCAATGAATTTGAAGCGGCGATCCGCAGCGTCTGCGAGCCAATCTTCGAGCGGCCGTTGAAGGATATTTCCTTCGGCCAACTATTGCTGCGCCTGTTCCAGACCGCCCGGCGCTTCAATATGGAAGTCCAGCCGCAACTGGTGTTGCTGCAAAAAACCCTGCTGAATATCGAAGGTCTGGGACGTCAGCTGTATCCCGACCTGGACCTATGGGCCACCGGGCAGCCGTATCTGGAGCGCTGGATGCGCGAACGTGCCATGCCGCAGCATCAATTGCGCAACTGGCAGCAACAGCTCGAGCAGGTACCACCGTTGCTCCACAGCACGCGCCAGGCGCTGGACCGGCTGGCAATGCAACCGGTGCAGCCGGTGGTGACCCGCAGCAGCAATACCGGGCTGCGACTTGCCGGCTTGTTGCTCGGCCTACTCGGAGCCAGCGGGTTGGGCGCCGAGCCGGCACTCTGGACCCAGGCCGAGCCCACCCAGTGGCTACTGATCGTCGTCGGTGGCTGGTTGGTGCTGCGGCGTGGCATGCCACGCGGTGAATAGACGCTCTCCACGTAACAACCACTGGCGCGACCTGACCTATAACTGGCACACTTCTGACTATGAATGATTCGACAGATAACAGCGCCTGGCTGGATATGATCAAGTGGGATGCCGATGGCCTGGTACCCGCTATTGCCCAGGATGTGCACAGCCAGCGGGTACTGATGGTCGCCTGGATGAATCGCGAAGCGCTCGCGCTGACCGCAAGCGAGGGCCGCGGCATATACTGGTCGCGCTCGCGGCAGAAGCTCTGGCGCAAGGGTGAAGAATCAGGCCATGTGCAGGTGCTGCACGAGCTACGGCTGGATTGTGATGCCGACGTCATTATTCTGATGGTCGAGCAGCTGGGCGGCATGGCCTGTCACACCGGACGCGAAAGCTGCTTCTACCGGGTATTCAGAGAGGGCCAATGGCATAGCGTTGACCCCGTACTCAAGGACCCAAAACAGATTTATGAACATAAACATGACTGACACACTGCGCCAGCTCGCCGAAGTCCTTGAGCAGCGTAAACAAGCCGATGCGGACAGCTCCTACGTAGCCAGCCTGCACGCCAAAGGTCTGAACAAGATCCTCGAGAAAGTGGGCGAGGAATGTACCGAGACGCTGTTGGCCGCCAAGGATTGCCAGCACAGCGAGGATAAATCGGACCTGATTTATGAAACCGCCGATCTCTGGTTTCACAGCCTGGTGATGCTCAGCCATTTGGGCCTCGGGCCAGAAGACATTCTGCAAGAACTGGAGCGACGCTTCGACCTTTCCGGCCTTGCCGAAAAGGCCGCGCGACCACAAACATAGGGCTTAGCCCGCTCATGGGGCATCCGCCCCTGGAGGTCTGAAATGGGTTTTGGCGGCATTAGCATTTGGCAACTGGCGATCGTATTGGTGATCGTCATACTGCTGTTCGGTACCAAGCGGCTCAAAGGCGTGGGTAGCGATTTGGGTGAGGCGATCAAAGGCTTTCGCAAATCCATCAACACCGATGAAGACAAGCCGAATCACGAACACAAAAGCGCCGACACGCTCGACGTTGAGCCTCAACGCAAGCAGGAATCGCACACCAAGGACTGATCCTCATGTTCGATGTCAGTTTCCTTGAGCTGCTGGTGATTGCGGTGATTGCCCTGGTGGTGCTCGGCCCCGAGCGCCTGCCCGGGTTTATCCGCACCGTTGGCCTGATGATAGGTCGCGCCAAGCGCGGCTTCGCCGACGTGCGTGCGCAGGTTGAGCGCGAGATTGGCGCGGATGAAATTCGTCAGCAGCTGCACAATGAAAAAATCATGTCCTCGCTTGAAAAGAAAGGCGGCAAAGATCAGGACAAGAACCTAGGCAAGCCTGTCTCGAATGTGAAACGCAACAGCAGCGAAAGTGTCACAGCAACTGATCAGACTACAGCTGCCGTGTCGGATGAGCAGCCCGCGCTACAGCCCACCGACCCCGTGAGCACAGCGGATCACCCAGGCACGCTGGATAATCCGAACGTACCCGCAGCCGAGCCGCAGACACCACACCATGAGCGATAAGCGTACCCCGGCGCAGTTGGCCGAAGACATGCCCCTGGTAGCCCACCTGACTGAACTGCGCTCACGTTTGCTGCGCATCATCGTAATCTGGATGCTGATTTTCGCCGGGCTGTTCTACTTCGCCAACGACCTCTACACCTTTATCTCCGAGCCGCTCCGCGCCTTCATGCCCGAAGGCACGAGCATGATCGCTACCGACGTAGCCTCGCCCTTCCTCACGCCATTCAAACTGGCGTTGGTCAGTGCGCTGTTTATCGCCATGCCCTTTGTGCTGCACCAGTTGTGGAGCTTTATCGCACCCGGTTTGTACAAGCACGAGAAACGCCTGGCCGTGCCGCTGCTGGCCTCCAGCATAGTGCTCTTTTACTCGGGGATGGCTTTCGCCTACTTCGTGGTTTTCCCGCTGGTCTTCGGCTTTTTCACCAGTACCGCGCCAGAGGGCGTGGCGGTGATGACCGATATCAACAAGTATCTGGACTTCGTGCTGACGCTGTTCATGGCGTTCGGGCTGGCGTTTGAAATTCCGGTAGCGACCATTCTACTGGTGCTCGCCGGCGCTGTGGACGTAGCCAAGCTGCGCCAGATCAGGCCCTACGTAATTGTCGGTTGTTTTGTTATCGGCATGGTCCTCACCCCACCGGATGTAATCTCACAGGCGCTACTGGCGATCCCCATGTGGCTGCTCTATGAAGTCGGCATCCTCTTCAGCTCGATGCTCAAACCCATCCAGCGCGATGCTGCCGAGACCGATCCGGAAGAACAGCCACCCGCATGAATCTGCTGCTGTTGCGCGACGAAGACTTTGTCGGTGCGGACCGCGTTCTGCTACGCGGCAGGCGCTTGCAGCATCTGCTGCAGGTGCATCAGGCAACTGTGGGTGACAGCCTCAAGGTGGGCCAACTGGGCGGGATGATGGGCCGAGGCGAGCTGCTCGCGCTGAGCGCTGAACACGCCGAGCTCAGCGTGCAACTGGACCAACCGCCACCCGCCAAACTGCCTTTGACGCTTCTATTGGCGATGCCCAGACCCAAGATGTTCCGCCGCATACTGCAGCACTGCGCCACCCTGGGCGTTGCCGAGATCATTCTGCTGAACAGCTTCCGGGTGGAAAAAAGCTTCTGGCAAACGCCTTTTCTGCAACCAGAGCAGATCGAAGAGAATCTGCTCCTTGGCCTGGAGCAAGCCCGCGATACCATCTTGCCGCAGGTACAGATCGAAAAACGCTTCAAGCCCTTCGTGGAAGACCGCCTGCCAGCTCTCATCGCTGACCGACTGGCCTTGGTGGCTCATCCTGGCGACTACCCGGCCTGCCCGCGCGCGGTCACTCAACCCACTGCCCTGGCGATTGGCCCTGAGGGCGGCTGGATTCCCTATGAAGTGGACAAACTGGTAGAGGCCGGGTTCCAGTCAGTGCAGCTTGGCGCGCGCATACTGCGCGTGGAAACAGCGGTTACCGCGCTGATCGGACGTTTGTTTTAAAGCTTCCGGTACCTCATCCATTCCCTTCGATATCGCAATTTTCCGAGCTCGACCATCACCCGTTTGGGCGCATGGCACAGTGCGTCCATCAAAGTTAGTCTTTGCCCTTATCGCAGACGCTTTACGTGTTTGTCTCACGCACAGCTCGCGTCTGTTATTTCGGAAGTAGTCACCGCAAAGGATAACAACAATGAAAAAGCCTATTAGCGCCAGCACGGCGCGCCCCACCTTCACCGCGCTCACCGCCGCGCTAATGTTAGCGACCTTGAGCGGCTGCTTTTCCGGCGGAGGGGGTGGCTCCAGCGCCAGCCCTGCCCCGGAACCCGTCCCGGATCCCTTGCGAATCACCACTACCGAAGGCGATATTCAGGGTATAGAGATTGAAAGCATGCGCGTATTTCGTGGCATCCCTTATGCACAGCCACCCGTCGGCGAGCTGCGTTTCGCCAGCACGGTAGCAGCCGAGCCCCGAGAGGCGGTACTGGAGCTCAGCGATGCATTCGGCAATATGTGCCCACAGACCAATATCACCACCCGACAAGTCCAGGGTGATGAGGACTGCCTGTTTCTGAACGTCTACGCCCCCGCCGAAGCAGATGACCTGCCGGTGATGGTGTGGATTCATGGTGGCGCCTTCGTATTTGGCAATGGCGGCGGCGAATATGATCCGACCCGACTGGTTGCCGAGGACATGGTGGTCGTGACCCTGAACTATCGGCTGGGGAACCTCGGATTCCTCGCCCATCCAGAGCTGGAAGACGACGCCGGCAATTTCGCCTTGATGGATCAGCAGCAAGCGCTGCGCTGGGTAAAAGAAAATATCGCCGAATTTGGCGGCAACCCTGACAACGTGACACTGTTCGGCGAGTCAGCTGGCGGCCATAGCGTCATGAGCCACATTGTGTCGCCACGGGCCACTGCAGAAAATCTGTTCCAACGGGCGATTGTCCAGAGCGGCTCCTATGCGCCCTTCCAGCAGCCCAAGGCAGTGGCTCAGGCGCAAGGACAACAGATCGCAACGGCTCTGGGCTGTAGCGATCCGGCGAGTATCGCCAGTTGCCTGCGCTCCGCCAGCGTGACCGATCTGCTGGCATTGCAGG
This sequence comes from Halopseudomonas laoshanensis, assembly GCF_008365385.1. Taxonomy (GTDB): domain Bacteria; phylum Pseudomonadota; class Gammaproteobacteria; order Pseudomonadales; family Pseudomonadaceae; genus Halopseudomonas; species Halopseudomonas laoshanensis. The sequence continues at coordinate 37,114 of NZ_QOVF01000003.1, forward strand.
GCTCGCAGGGCATACCTGCGGTAGATTCCGAAGATGACCTGTTGCCGAAATCGATCATGCAGGCGTTGGCAGAACAGGATTTCAACACCGATCTGGATGTGATGATCGGCAGCAACCAGGATGAGGGCACGCTTTTTGTGGCGCTGGATGAGCTCAGTGACGGGCCGCTCGAAGACCTTGGCGAAGCCGTTTATCGCCAGCGGGTAAACGAGTTCTTTGCGCCGTATCAGAGCCAGGTCCCCTACGATAGCGAGCAGATCGCCACTGACTATCTGGCGTTGTATCAGAACGCAGGCCGTCCACTTTCCCAGGCCCTGTCGGCGATCTGGACCGAGTTCACCTTTGCCTGCAACAGTAGCCTACACGCCGCCACCTTTGCCGCTGCGCAGATGAACACCTTCCAGTACTGGTTCCGCGATGAGGATGCGCCTTACACGCTGGTGCCGCCGCAGTTTATACAATTCGAGATGGGTGCCAGCCACGCCAGCGAAATTCCTTACGTGCTTTACCCCGAACAGTTGATGCGAGATCGGCATACCGGGGATGAGCAACAACTGGATTCGCTCGCAACAGAGATGGTCGACTACTGGACCTCTTTTGCCCGCACCGGCAGCCCGGATACTGCGGACGGGGTCGCCGCAGCCTGGCCCCAGGCTGCCAGCGGTGAGCTGCTGCAACTGGATGTGCCGTCCGCCGAGGCGGTGGCCAGCAGTGATTTCACTGATTATCACCGTTGCAGCTACTGGGCAAACCCGCCACTGGATCTCTGATCCAGCCAATAGCGCTTCGCCGGAGCGATCCGGCGCAGCGCTAGTCTGTTCCACCTCTGACGGCTAGCGGTAACACCCCTGGCACTGTCCAGCCAGCACCTGCTTGCACCCGCACGTCCCTTGCCGTCACCGGCTCTGCACATTCGGAACACACCACCACCGGCTTCATGATCTGGCCGCACCCCTTGTGCAAATGCAGCACCGGTGCACCGCGCTCATCCGCCATATACCGATCCCCCCAACTCACCAGCGTCAGAATGGTCGGGTGCAGGTCCAGACCCTTTGGCGTCAGCCGGTACTCTTCGCGCAGCGGGCGTTGCTGATAGGCCACCTTGGCCAATACGCCATGCTCGACCAGCTTCTTCAGCCGCCCGGCCAATAGATGCCGAGTGATGCCCAGGCGCTTCTCGAATTCATCGAAGCGACGCACACCGAGAAAACAATCGCGCAGCACCAGCAACGTCCATTTGTCGCCAATCACCGCCAGTGTTCGCGCCAGCGAGCAGGGTTGCTGGTCCAGTTCTTCCCACCGCATGAACTATCCTCATAATCACTTCAATCTAGAGTAGCTCGCCGGGTTCTAAAAAGAAACTGACGCTTGCGCCGCAACGGAGATCAGGTTGGCGCTCAATCAGCGAAGGGGAGTTATTGCCAGAGTATCCGTTGATCGATATCCGCCAAGGTGCGGCAGCCGGATAATATCATCGCCATCTCCAGCTCCGTTCTGAGCATATGCAGAACATGGGCTACCCCAGCCGGCCCGGCACTCGCCAGCGCGTGCATGTACGGACGGCCGACCAGCACCGCCTGCGCCCCGAGCGCCAACGCCTTCAAAACATCAGTGCCGCGGCGTATGCCGCCGTCCAGTAAAATCGGCACAGCGCCATCGACGGCTCTGACCACACCGGGCAAGGCGTCGATGGAAGCAGGCACACCGTCCAGCACTCGCCCACCGTGGTTCGACACAATAATCCCGTCAACGCCACAGCCTAGCGCCTGCGCAGCATCGTCCGGGTTGAGGATCCCTTTGAGCAAGATGGGCAGGCGGGTCTGCGCGCGCAACCATTCCAGTTCTCGCCAACCTGGCGCTGCGGCAACCAGCGGACTGCCAAACAACGGACTTTCACCCGGCCGAGCTATATGCGCGGGCGCACCCGCGTCCAGATTCACCGCCGTTGCGGTATCGGGCATGACGAAGCCGCTACGTTGCTCGCGGTTGCGCACGCCCGTCACGGGGGCATCTACCGTCAACACCAGCGCCTGGTAACCGGCCGCTTCGACGCGCGCGAGCAATGCTGAAGTCCGTGCGCGGTCCGCCAGCATATACAGCTGAAACCACAGGGGCGCGTGAGCCGCCTGCGCCAGATCCTCCAGTGCGACGCTCGCCTGAGTACTGACCACCATGCCTGCGCCCATGGCTGACGCACCAAGCAGGGTAGCCAGCTCACCATCGGGGTGCACCGCGCGCTGATGGGCCACCGGAGCCAACAATACCGGATAAGCGAAACGCTGGCCGAACAGCGATAGTTCGGTGTGGCCGCCATGCATGCCTTGCAACACTCGAGGTTTGAGCTTGAGCCGAGCAAAGGCCGCGCGATTGTCCTTGAGCGTCAGTTCATCCGCTGCGCCACCATCAAGCCAGGCCCGAGCGCCCTCGCTCATGTGCTCGCGGCTGAGATCGGCATAATCATCCAGCGCGACTACATGTGCGGGAATGCGCGGTAAAGGTGGTAATGCATGGGTCATTGGCGTGTACCGCTCAGGTGTTGGACCATTGCCGCAACAGGTTGTGATAAACGCCCGTCAACTGCGCAAGAGTGGCGTCATCCGGCAGCTTGGAGGTGAGGTCCTGAATGGCCTGATCCAGGTTAAGCAAAATGCCACGCTGCACGTCCTGGCGCACCATGCTCTGGATCCAGAAGAATGAAGCCAGTCGGGCTCCCCTTGTCACCGGTGCCACCTGGTGCAGGCTGCTGCCGGGGTAGAGCACCATATCGCCTGCGGCCAGCTTCACGCTGTGCTGTCCGTAGGTGTCGTCGATAATCAATTCACCGCCATCGTATTCTTCAGGCTCACATAGAAACAGCGTGGCGGATATATCCCCGCGCACTCGGTGCGGGGTTCCTGCCACGCTGAGTACCGCACTATCGATATGCGTCTGGTAATGGCCGCCACCCTGATAGCGATTGAATCGCGGCGGAAAAACCTTCAAGGGCAACGCGGTCGCCATGAACAATGGATTGGCGCCCAACTGCTCAAGAATAAAATCGCCCAGTTGCTGCCCCAGCGGATCACTCTGATCCAGCTGCTGATTGTGCTTGGCCTTCACCGCCTGATGCCCAGCGCTAAGCTGCCCATCGGCCCATGCCGCATGGTCCAGCGCCTCGCGCGCCTGACGCACCTGTTCCTTATTCAACAGGCTGGGAATGATATGCATCACCTAAAACCGCTCCCTCTGATTCATCAATGGCAAATCCAACACGCCACCGGCACTTGAGCGCTGGGGCGACTGGGCGCCCGCTCATTCAACCCTCAGCAGCGAACCAATACAAGGAACATCACGTTCCACTTGATCCAACAGCAAATGTTAATTATTATCATTTGCTTATAGATTACAACAATGAGTTGCAAATAATACAACACTAAATCGTCAAGGAAATGATCAATGACTGCAAAGACCCGAAGCGCGAAGTCCCCGCGCATACATCCGCTAGCGGCGGCGATTATCTGCGCTACCGGCACCTTCGCCATGTTGCCCGCCCACGCGCAACAGGCCTACACCAGCAATACACCGGCCGAAGACGTGCTGCAGCTTGACGCTACGTCAGTGACAGGCAGCACCGCTCCGGCCTCCGGGGTTGTCAGTTCAGACAAGTTTACCGCGCCGGTGCTGGATACACCGCAAACGATTCAGGTTATTCCGCGCCAGGTATTTGTTCAGCAGGGCGCTCAGAGCCTGACCGACGTACTCGGCAACACCCCCGGCATCAGTTTCAACGCCGGGGAGAACGGCTTTGCAACCAGCTCCAACAATTTCCAACTGCGCGGCTTCGATACCAGCGGCAGCATCTTTGTCGATGGTGTTCGCGATTCAGGCAGTCAGAACCGTGACATCTTCAATGTCGAACAGGTCGAAGTATTCAAGGGTCCAGCAGCGGACAATGGCCGCGGCGGCCCCGGTGGCTATATAAACCAGGTCACCAAGACGCCTCAGCTGCAGAATTTCAATCAGGCCTCGGTGGGCTTCGGTTTTGACAGTTACGATTCCGACAACCGTGTGCGTACCACCCTGGACAGCAATCGCGTCATCGCCGACGGCACCGCCGTCCGGGTCAACCTGTTGGCGCTGGATGGCGGGGTTGCGGGTCGCGAACATGCCGAGCTGGGCAGCTTCGGTATCGCCCCTTCGATTTCCTTTGGTCTGAACACGCCGACCCGCTTCACTCTCGCGTACCAGTATGTGAAACATGAGGATGTGCCGGACTGGGGTATACCGACCGCCTATATCAAAGGCATGGACAACTACGATGGCGTCACCCGTGAACGCGACCGGGATAATTTCTACGGATTGAAATCCGATTACGACGATGCCGAGTCCTACGCCCTGATGGCGCGTATCGAGCATGATATTTCCGACCACACCACGTTCAGCAATCAGCTGCGCTGGTCGCAGAACAAACGTGATGCTCGCTACACCGTCCCGTTCGGCTTTACTCCCGGCACCAATATTGTCGACACCCAGACCCAGTTCTACGACCGCACCAACGTCACCCTGTCCAATCTGACCAGCCTGGTAACCCATTTCCAGACCGGCGGGTTGAAACACACCTTGTCGACCGGGCTAGAGCTAAGCCAGGAAACCTCCGACGGCGAGCGTTATGCTACCAACGATGCTGGCGAAACCGATCTGTTCAACCCGGATCCTTCACGCTCGGACGCCTTCAACCCGGAGCCGCAGCAAAGCAACGATGTCAGCATCGAAACTGTCGCCTTGTACGCTTATGACACCCTTGAGCTGAACGAGCAATGGCAAGTCACTGGCGGCCTGCGTGCCGAACACTACCGCGTTGAAATCGACAGCCTGAATGCCGATGGAACGCCCCAAGGCCCCGCTGACGGCTATAGCCTCTCGGACACAACCTTGGGCGGTAAACTCGGCCTGGTATTCAAACCGGCGGAGAACGGTTCGATCTACGCCTCGGTTGGACTATCCACTTTGCCACCAGGCTCCTATCTTTCCAACCCGGATATTTCTCGTACCGGTAACAATGCTTTCCCCGGCTTGATCGGCCAGAACAACGACGCCGCCAAGACGCAAGAGGCGGTCAACTACGAAATTGGCACCAAGTGGGAACTGTTTGACGACCGCCTGTCTGCCACCGCCGCGCTGTTCCACACTGAGCGACGCAATGTAGCCATCAGCGGCAAAACGCCAGGCGAGCCCGACAGCCCAACCGAACTGAAAGGGTATGGCAAGCAGATCGTACAAGGTCTTGAGCTGGGCCTGACCGGGCGGATCACCCCAGAGTGGGACGTGTTTGGCGGTGTGGTGTTCCTGGAAAGCGAGCGTGAGCACAGTGCCTATCTGGACGCTGCCCGACGGGAAGCGAGTCCTGGGGATTACGGCACGTTCACCTCGACCCGCGGCGACGAGCTGGCATTTACCCCCGATACCAGCGCCAATCTGTGGACCACCTACCGACTGCCATTCGGCCTGACAATTGGCGGTGGCGCACGTTACGTGAGTGAGTCCTGGCTGGGGCGTCCGGATGATGCCGACCGGATCATTCCCAATGGTCGCTACGGCAAACTGCCGGATTACACCGTGTTCAATGCCATGGCATCCTATGAGGTAAGCCAGAATATTGATCTGCGGTTGAACGTCAACAACATCACGGATGAGCTATATGCGACCTCGTCAAACTGGTCCGGCGCACGCGCAGCAATCGGCGCACCCCGCTCCTACCTGCTGACCACGACCATCGACTTCTAACCCCCTCGCCGCCAGCCGCACCGGAGCAACCCTCTGGTGCGGCTGGCGCATCTACTGTGGCGTCTCAGCCGCACTCTTCGCGCATAACGTCCCCTGCTTTACCGCACCTCAATGCTTCGCCTCCACGCCGCCGCTTGACAAGTTCCAAAAAGAAACTGACTATTAGCTAGGTTCAAAAAAAGAACTCACTAAGACGCACACACAACGACCATCAGCGTCGTAAAAGTCTAGAAGAGGAACTGAGCATGTCCACACCCCCTGTTGCAGTGGTGATCGGCGCTGGCGATGCCACCGGTGGTGCCATTGCCAAACGCTTCGCCCGTGAAGGCTATAGCCTGTGTGTCACCCGCCGGAATGTCGATCAACTGACCGTGCTGGCGGATGAGATCCGGGCCGCAGGTGGCACCGCACATCCCTTTGGCTGTGACGCCCGGGTGGAAGAACAGATGGTCGAGCTGTTCGAGCACATAGAACGGGATATCGGCCCGATTGAAGTGGTGGTATTCAATATTGGCGCTAACGTACGTTTTTCGATTACCGAAACCACTGAGCGCGTCTACCGCAAGGTATGGGAAATGGCGGCGCTGTCCGGTTTTCTGACCGGCCGTGAAGCGGCCAAGGCTATGTTGCCGCGGCAAAAGGGCACCATCATCTTCACCGGTGCGACGGCCTCCTTACGCGGTGGCGTGGGCTTCAGCGCGTTCGCCGGGGCCAAATTTGCCCTGCGCGCACTGGCGCAAAGCATGGCGCGCGAGCTCGGCCCCCAGGGCATTCACGTCGCGCATCCGATTATTGACGGTGCGATCGATACCGCCTTTATCCGCGATACCTTCCCCGAACGCTATGCGCTGAAGGACCAGGATGGCATTCTCAATCCTGAGCATATCGCCGAACAATATTGGCAGCTGCATTGCCAGCCACGCGACAGCTGGACCCATGAGCTGGACCTGCGGCCCTGGATGGAAACCTTTTGAACACCCGAACAACCTGGCATTAAGGACGGCATAATGAACAAAAAACTTGAATTCTTCTTTGACGTAGGTAGCCCAGCAACCTATCTCGCCTGGACGCAACTGCCGGAATTGGCCAGCCGTACCGGCGCTGACATTATCTGGCGGCCTATGCTGCTGGGGGGCGTTTTCCAGGCCACCGGCAATAGCTCACCCGCCACGGTGGAAGCCAAGGGCAACTATACCCGCAAGGATTTCCAGCGCTATGCGCAGCGCTACGGCGTCACGCTCAACCACAACCCGTATTTTCCGATCAACACGCTACAGTTGATGCGAGGCGCAACAGCGTTTCTCGGCACCGACGACTTCGACCGGTATCTGAAAGCGATATTCACCGCGATCTGGGTGGATGAGCAGGATATGAACCAGCCGGAAGTGGTCGGCAAAGTGCTGGCCAAAGCTGGCTTCGACCCCACTGCCGTACTGCAGCGCATCAGCGATCCGCAGGTCAAGGAGCAGCTCAAGGTCACTACAACCGAAGCAGTCGAGCGCGGCGTGTTTGGCGCGCCGACCTTCTTTGTCAACGACGAGATGTTCTTTGGTCAGGACCGGCTGGAGTTTGTCGAGGCGGCGTTGGCCCGCTAAGGACATTCAACAGGGCTACACCTCAAGCAGAAAGGTCACTGGCCCATCGTTGATCAGATGCACCTGCATATCCGCGCCAAACCGTCCGCTGGCCACGGCGGCGTGGGCATGCCGTGCCTGTGCCAGCAGGTAGGAAAAGAGTTGTTCCGCAGCCGCCGGCGTAGCTGCCGTGGAAAAGCCAGGCCGCAAGCCTTTGCGTGTATCGGCCGCCAGAGTGAACTGCGATACCAGCAACAAACCGCCCTGAACATCCTGTACCGAGCAATTCATCCGCCCATCGGCATCATTGAATACCCGATACTTGAGCAGGCGCTGGAGTAGTTTGTCGGCGGTGGCTCGGTCATCCTGCGGTTCAATACCGACCAGCACCAGCAGGCCCTGATCGATACTCCCCACCACCTCGCCGCCGACTTCAACCCGCGCCTGGGTGACCCGCTGTAACAGCGCTTTCATCGCTGCATTACTCGCCTATTCCACCAGCGGCGGCAGGTTGAGCAGCTGGCGCGACAAGGTTTCGGTGGCCCGTACCAGGGCGTCAGCGATACCGGTTTCCGAAGCCGCGTGACCGGCGTCGCGAATAATTTTCAGCTCACTGCCAGGCCATTTCTGATGCAGGCTGTGCGCGTTATCCAGCGGGCAGACCATATCGTACCGGCCGTGCACAATGATGCCGGGAATATGCGCGATGGATTCCATGTTATCCAGCAGTTGATCAGCTTCAAGAAAGGCATGATTAACGAAGTAATGGCATTCAATCCGTGCAATCGCATAAGCCCGCCGGGCATCGCTGAAGCGGTCCACTACCTGCGGGCTGGGCCGCAAGGTGGCACAACGGCCTTCCCAGATCGACCAGGCCTTGGCCGCGTGCATGCGGCAGATCTCATCGTCGCCGGTCAGCCGCTTGTAATAGGCAGCGACCATATCGTGGCGCTCTTCTTCTGGGATCAGCGCCAGATAATCCTCCCAGTAATCGGGAAAAACATGGCTCGCGCCTTCCTGGTAGAACCAGCGGATATCCTGATCACGACAAAGGAAAATGCCGCGCAAAATCATCCCCAACACCCGCTCTGGATGCGTCTGCGCGTAGGCCAGCGCCAGCGTCGAACCCCAGGAGCCGCCGAACAGCACCCACTGTTCTATGCCCAGATGCTTGCGCAGCACCTCGAGATCCTCCACCAGATGTTGCGTGGTGTTGTTTTCCAGGCTGGCATGCGGTGTCGAGCGGCCGGAACCACGCTGGTCAAAGGTGATGATGCGGTAGACCGAAGGGTCGAAGAAGCGCCGGCTCAACCCGTCGCAGCCCGCACCCGGTCCCCCGTGAATAAACACCACTGGCAAACCATCGGCTTGACCGCTTTCATCCACATACAATATGTGAGGCTTTTCCACGGCCAGTTCATGGCGGGCGAAGGGTTTGATCTCCGGGTACAACAGCTGCATGATGACCGCTCCTGGCCTGATGGGCAGCCGGAACCGACTGCTATCTGATAGGCACAACATTACTGACCGAAGGGCACTCTGTCTATGCTACCCGTGCGTCGCATTCTCTTGTGTTGGCTGGCTGTTGGCACTATCGCACTGATGACTGCGGGCTGTGGGTCGCAAAGCGCCGACGAGCGCCTGAATCTCAAGCTTGACGAACTTCAGGACGGTCTGGAGGCGCGTTCCACCGACCGGGTAATGGACGTACTGCACAGCGACTTTCAGGCCAGAGGCGAGCTGGATCGCGACTGGGCGCGGCGTACCATGACTCTGATGTTTCTGCAGAACCAGCGGGTCAACGTGCTGGTAATCAATCAGGAAACCGCAATTGACCCGGTCTACGACGGGCAAGCCGTCACGCAGGCGCAAGTCAGCTTGAGTGGTGCCGAGCGCTTTATTCCAGACAGCGCCCGGGTCTACTCGGTGACGCTGAACTGGCTGGAAGAAGACGGCGATTGGCAGTTGCACCGGTTGACCTGGAAATAGGCCACCCGGTGATATCGCTATTACGCCAAGGAAAGATTCAGCCGCCGAAGGGTTTTACGCCGATCAGCGCGCCATGCAGCCACATGGCGAAGATCACCCAAGCGACCAGACCCACGACTACTGCCGCTCCATCCATCGCCGCCCGGCCTTTGGGATAGGTCACGCCCGCCATCCGGTCGCGGCGACGCGAGACCACGTACAGCGCCACAGCCCAGGCCAGGAAGCTGCCGAACAACAGCAGATCCGCCACAGTGCCGTTGGCCAGCAAGTGGGCAATGGCCCAGAACTTGATCCCGAGCAACATCGGATGGCCCACGCGAGCCTTGATGTGGGTGCCAGGAATATAGGTCGCAGCCAGCAGGATGAAGGCTGGCACCGTCAACAATGCCGCCAGGTGCCGCGTCCATACCGGGGATACCCATAGCCAGGTAGGATCCAGGCGCGCCTGACCGTAACCCCAGATGATCAGCAGCAGGCCGGCGAGCGACGCAATGGCGTAGGCACCCTTGTACGGCAGCACGCCCCTTTTGCTGATTTGCCTGGCCCGCCACTGCGCGGCGAACAGGCGGGTGGAATGCACCCCGAGAAACAGCAACAAACCAATCACCAAAGCCAGCATGGATACATCCTTTTCATTATGGTTATACGCACAGGCGCTTATCAGGGCGCACGGGCGGTCAGGCTTTGCCCGGCACCTGCGTAGAGTATCAGGGCGCCATCCTCAGTGAAATCAAAGCGCTGTAACGAAGCGAGAGCGGCCAACACTCGTTGCTCCTGCTGCATCAATGCCGGCGCGCAGGCCTTGCGGGTGGTAGCCGCCGTGGAGAGGGTCAGTCCTTCGCCCGACAGCGCGTATTCGCCACGGTAGTTGTTGCAGGACGCCTGGCCATAGAGCAGCCCATCGGGACCGAAATTCACCGTCACATGCGAGCGATCAATAATACCCGCCTCGTTAATGTCTTCGACTACCCATTCCACCCCCTGAATCAGCCGCAGAGGGTCGCCGCCACAGCCGGAGAAATTGTGATCGTCATAGCTGAGTTCAACTGTCTGCGGGTAGAGCATGCCGCTCATGCTGTCAGTGCACAGCGCTTCGTTCACTTGCATCTCGACCTGCGAATCGCCGGCTACGGCACTTACCAAGCGGCTAGTGGTGGACTCCACTGCCTGGGTATATTCGGCAGCCTCGATCAACTCCTCCTCAAGCCGCGTCAGGCGTAGCGCACCAGCCTCCAGGTCGACACGCCAGAAAGGCTCATTGCCTCTGGCAACGAAGGGCTCGATGATCTCCCCTGGCGGGACGCAGAGCGGATAGCGCACGGCATCGATAATCAGATCAGCTGTGTTTCCTTTACTCCAGAACCGCGTATCGGGGTCGCCTTCTGCTTCATAACGCGCACCTGACGCCGCCTCTACCGGGAGCAATATGTGCTTTTCGCCGTTCGCATCCAGTACCAGCGTGTCGCCTTCGTAGCCGGCACTCACTTGCAGACGCCCGCATTGCAACACGCTGCTGAATGCCGCAGCACGATAAGGCATCAACGTGACCTGGCCCAGGTCGCGTATGCCCGCCTGCGCGGGGACACTGATCGGCTCGGAAATCCAGGTAGTACGTTCGGCTTCTGTTAACGCCGCCCTGAGCTGGTAATCGCCATCCTCAGATAGATCGCTGGCGCTGAGTTCCAGGGCAAATTCAAGCGGTACCTGGCGGCCATTCAGACTGAACCGCTGCTCGGCAATCATCGCCTCATCCGGTGACGCCGAGTCGGATACGTCGCGCAATTCGATCAACGCCTGACTGTTAGGTGCCAATGCGACCCGGGAGCGATACACCAGCTGACCACGCAACACCATGCGATCGTCATCGGCATCCACCACTGAGGTTTGCGCTTCCGCCGGCGGCTGAGCATCAACCTCCGCGTTGACTTCCTGTGGCGCGTCGGAACAACCCACCAACAGGAGCAAAGCGCCCAGCACGGTAGCGGCGACTCCCCAGCGAATTGGGGCAGGCGCAGAGGGGACTGGGAATAGCGTCATGGCATTGCTCCACAAGCAAACGTAAATGGTTGAATAGTGTGAACTAGGACTTTTCCCGTGGGTCAGCGTTCCCCTGTCTTGCCCAATCGAAAGCGAGCAACAGCTAGCTTTTGATCAAGCATTCTTACAATGCATGCTCCAAAGCAGCAATAACTATTCACCGCTTACTGATGCACTACCCCGCGCGCGCATGACAGCGTAGCGCACCGAAGGTAAACTACTGCGCCTGCGGCCGCCCGAAACCTGCCCCGCTATTCTCTTGTATTCCACCTCTGCCGGAGTCACCGGCCAGGACACTCGCATGATTCGCATCAACGAACTGCAGTTACCCCTTGATCATCCCACCGAAGCCTTGCGTCCGGCCATAGTCGCGCGCCTGAAGATAACCGACGCCGAACTGCTGGACTTCACGGTGTTCAAGCGCAGTTATGACGCGCGCAAGAAGAACAGCGAGATTACCTTCGTCTACATTCTCGATGTCGAGCTGAGCAACGAAGCGCCGGTGCTCAAGCGCTTTGCCAAGGATCACAATATCCGCCCGGCTCCGGATACCGCTTACTACCCGGTGGCCCAGGCGCCCACCGACCTGAACGAACGGCCGCTGGTGATCGGCTTTGGACCCTGCGGGCTGTTTGCCGCGTTGACGCTCGCGCAGATGGGTTTCAAGCCGATTGTGCTGGAGCGCGGCAGGGATGTGCGCAGCCGCACCAAGGACACCTGGGCGCTATGGCGCAACAAGGTGCTCTCGCCCGAGTCCAACGTGCAGTTCGGTGAAGGCGGGGCCGGATTGTTTTCCGATGGCAAGCTCTACAGTCAGATCAAGGATCCGAAATTCTATGGCCGCAAGGTCATGCATGAGTTCGTCCGCGCTGGCGCGCCTGAGGAAATCATGTTCGTCAGCAAGCCGCATATCGGCACCTTCCGGCTCACCGGTGTAGTTTCGAGCATGCGCGAAGAGATCAAGGCGCTGGGCGGCGAAGTTCGGTTTGATAGCCGCGTGACCGATTTCCTCATCAACGATGGCCGCATTGAAGGTGTGCAACTGGCCGATGGCGAAGAACTGCGCAGTCGTTATGTGGTGCTGGCGTTGGGGCACAGTGCGCGCGACACCTTTCGCAAGCTGCATGAGCGCGGCGTTTATGTCGAAGCGAAACCCTTTGCCATTGGCTTTCGTATCGAGCATCCGCAATCGTTGATCGACACCGCCCGGCTGGGTAAATACGCCGGCCACCCGCAACTCGGCGCCGCGGACTATAAGCTGGTGCACCACGCCAGAAACGGGCGTGCGGTCTACAGCTTCTGCATGTGCCCGGGCGGTATGGTCGTAGCGGCGACGTCGGAGCCCGGGCGCGTGGTCACCAACGGCATGAGCCAGTACTCGCGCAATGAGCGCAATGCCAATGCCGGCATCGTTGTTGGCATCCACCCTGAGCAGGACTTCCCCGGCGGGCCGCTGGCCGGCGTGGAACTGCAGGAGCAGCTTGAGTCCCGCGCCTTTGAACTGGGCGGCAGCGACTATTGCGCGCCCGGCCAATTGGTCGGGGATTTTATTCGCGCCAAAGCTTCCAGCAGCCTCGGTGAGGTACAGCCTTCGTACCAGCCCGGCGTACTGCTCGGCGACCTGGCCGCCGCCCTGCCCGCCTACGCCATTGAGGCCATTCGTGAAGCGCTGCCGGCCTTTGGCAAACAGATTCGCGGCTTTGACCGCCAGGATGCGGTGCTCACCGGTATCGAAACCCGTACCTCCTCCCCAGTGCGCATCAAGCGCGATAATATCTCGCTGCAGAGTCTCAATACCCGTGGCTTGTATCCTGCGGGCGAAGGTGCCGGCTACGCTGGCGGGATTCTTTCCGCGGGCGTAGACGGGATCAAGATCGCCGAAGCCGTGGCCACGGCAATGCTGGCGGACAGGCAGACCTGAGACTCAAGCGTCCTGTTCGCTGGTGAACCCGCGGCACACGGCGGCCAGCTTATTGCCGTCCGGGTCCCGCACATAAGCCGCGAAAAAGTCAGCGTTATACTGCGGCCGCAATCCCGGCTCACCTTCACTGGTGCCGCCTGCTGCCAGTGCTGCGGCGTGGAAGGCACGCACGGCCTCCCAACTATCGGCCTTGAGAGCGACCATGGTGCCGTTGCCGAAGGTGGCAGGCTGGCCATTGAACGGCTTGCCTAGCCACAACGCCAATTCCCGGCGTCCGTCTTCCTCGTAGGTGCCCCAACCAGCAATCTCTTCCCAGCCATCCTCGTCCTGCGGGTCACAGCGCTGCAGCCCGAGTGGTGCCAGCGCTGCATCATAGAAACGCACCGCACGCTCCAGATCGTTGGTACCCAGACTGATATAGGTAAACATGGTGAACTCCCAGCATCGGAACGCCTGTGGCTCAGCATAGCTCCCGGAAATAGACGTCGCTCAGAAACTCGAACCCGGCTGTTTGAGAAAGGCCAATTCCGCCAGGCTTGAAGGCCTGCCCAAGACCGCGTTGCGGTGCGGATAACGCCCAAAACGCTCAACTATCTCCCTGTGCTTCCACTCAAACTTCAAATTGTCTTCCAGACCCTCGGCAGAAAAAAGCTGGACTGCCATCTCGTGAATCGGCAGCGACTCACTGTGCATGAACGGCATGTACACGAACCGCCGCCGCTCGACCGGCAGCTCCTGATCAGCACCCTGCCGCACCGCTTCCTGCGCCAGCACCAGCGCCATGCTATCGTTGGCGAAGGCACGTGGCGTGTCGCGCCAGATATTCCGGGAGAACTGATCCAGCACCAGGATCTCAGCAAGACGCCCCTCGGGCGTTGCCCGCCAGCCTTCCAGCTCGCCGCGTTCGGCCTGCCGATGCACGGCACCGAAACGCTCGGCGATCTGCCGATCAAACGCCAGCTCCACCCTCCACCACTGGGCCGGTTTGATCTCTTCAAACCAGAATCGATTAATCTCATCAATCATCAGTCTGCAGCCTTTTGTCGGGTTGGTTCACATCCATGCAGTGCGCATAAAAGCTTGTTGTGGCAGGCCAGTCGGCGAAGATCGCCTTCACCCCCACCTGTTGCGCCAGCACATCAATCACGGTCAGCACATCACTGTCCCGGTTGATCGCCTCCTGGACGCTTTGGTAGTACCAGCCACCGCCCTGCGCCAGAGGACCGCTGCGCTCAACCGACCAGGCAATCAGATCGAGCCCGGCACGCCTGGCATTTCGCGCGTACTCAGAGGGGACGATTCGCTGCTGATCATCCAGAGTGAGCAGCTTCCACAAGGCCGGCGCCAGTATTGCAACGCCCTGAGCTTTCAAGTCCGCCATGTAATCCAGCGAGACGGTCTCATCGGTAAGCGCGCGATCATCAAGATAGACGGCCTGACGGCCGAATGCCGGAAACTGATCAATCCAGAACAGCACATCCTCCAGTCGAAACGACTGCGGCATCACATCGGCGGGCGCGACACCGGCATCGATATAATCCTGAATCATTTGCCGGGCATAGTCCTCCTGGGTGTACTCGCCCTCGAACGGCATATTCACCACCGGCGTCTTCAGTTCCGGGACGAACTCAACGCCAAGCTGTTTGAACAGGGCGATGCTCTCGCGATGACTCAGCACAGTGCCGCGCGCGGCATACAGGTCGGTGCGCCAATCGGCGGTGCCGCCGAGGTAGGCCTGCGGCGTGGTGGCCGTTGGATCAAAGGCATCCATTTTGCCTTGCAGCGTTTTGAACTCGGCCAGCGTGACGTCGCTGGTGCGGCATTCGGCCTGGGCTGGACGCCCGCTGTCTGGATCGGCTGGGATAAAGGGCTGGGTACACTTCGCATTCAGCGCCGGCACGGCGACGATGTTGGTAGTGGTGTGCAGGTCATCCTGGGCATGCCGGCAAACCAGCTGGCGATCCCGGGTAAAGGCCACATCACACTCAATAACCCCTGCGCCCATGCGCGCCGCGGCAACATAGGACTCCAGAGTATGCTCTGGAAACTGCAGTGGCGCGCCGCGGTGTCCAATGGAGAACGTCGACGGCTGGAGATTTGACGTATCACAGGCTTGCAGTGACCGCTTCAGTGGGCCTTCCTCCAGGCCATCTGCCAGCCAGAACGGGCGTGGTCCCAGCTCAATCCGCGGGGCGCTCCGCAGCTCAGTCCAGGGCGCAACCTGCTGATCGGCATGCGCGTGACGGTCTTGCTCAACTGCCTGCGCAGGGCTCGGCGTCGCTGCTGCCGCTACACTACCGGTCAGCAACAGCGCCATCGCCAGGGTCTGAATTTTCATCCTGCCTCTTCTCGCTAAAGGGTGAAGAACGGGTAAGCACAAGAGCGTTCCTATCAGCTTTGGTGCTGTGTGCCAGAGCTCGAGGCATTGAGCCCAGTCTACCTCCCACGCAATAAAAAACCCGCCAGAGTCACCCCTGGCGGGTTTGGTCAGCTAACTGAAGCTTAGCTCTTGCCAGCGCGCTTGCGCTCGTTTTCGGACAACAGCTTCTTGCGCAGACGGATCGACTTAGGCGTGATTTCGGCCAGTTCGTCGTCTTCGATAAACTCCAGCGCCTGCTCCAGTGTGAAGCGTACTGGCGGTACCAGCGCGATGGTTTCATCTTTACCGGAAGCACGCATGTTATCCAGCTTCTTACCCTTGGTAGGGTTGACGCCCATGTCGTTGTCACGGCTGTTGATACCCACCAACATGCCTTCGTACACTTCATCGCCATGGCCCAGGAACAGCTTACCACGCGCCTGCAGGGTTTCCAGCGAGTAGGTCAGCGCCTTGCCGGTAGCAACAGAAACCAGTACGCCATTCTGGCGGCCGCTCATTTCGCCTGACTTCAACGGGCCATAGTGGCTGAAGATGCTGGTCATGATACCGGCACCGGAAGTCATGGTCAGGAACTGGTTACGGAAGCCGATCAGACCGCGAGCCGGAATGGTGTACTCCAGGCGTACGCGACCCTTGCCATCTGGAACCATGTTGGTCAGATCACCCTTACGCAGGCCCATCTGTTCCATCATTGCGCCCTGGTGCTGTTCTTCGAGGTCGATAGTAACGTTCTCGAAGGGCTCCTGCTTCTCGCCATCGATCACGCGGATGATGACTTCAGGACGGCCTACGGCCATTTCAAAACCTTCACGACGCATGGTTTCGATCAGGACCGACAGGTGCAGCTCACCACGACCGGATACCTTGAACTTGTCAGCGCTGTCGCCTTCTTCCACACGCAAAGCCACGTTGTACAGCAGCTCCTTGTCCAGACGCTCCTTGATATTACGGCTGGTGACGAACTTGCCTTCCTTGCCGCAGAACGGCGAGTCATTAACCTGGAAGGTCATGCTCACGGTAGGCTCGTCAACCGACAGGGGTGTCATCGCTTCAACATTCTGCGGATCACACAGCGTGTCGGAGATGAACAGCTCGTCAAAACCGCTGATGCAGACGATGTCGCCGGCGGCAGCTTCGTCAACGTCAATGCGGTGCAGGCCGTGGTGACCCATCAGCTTGAGGATACGGCCATTGCGACGCTTGCCATCAACATCGATAGCAACCACCGGCGTATTCGGCTTGACGCGGCCACGGGCGATACGGCCCACGCCGATTACACCGAGGAAGCTGTTGTAGTCCAGAGCGGAGATCTGCATCTGGAACGGGCCTTCGCGGTCAACCTGAGGTGCAGGGACGTTATCAACGATGGCCTGGAACAGCGGGGTCAGGTCGTCAGCCAGATTGTCATGCTCAAGACCGGCAACGCCGTTGATGGCCGAGGCGAAAACGATCGGGAAATCCAGTTGCTCTTCAGTGGCGCCCAGGTTGTCGAACAAGTCGAACATCTGGTCCACAACCCAATCCGGGCGCGCGCCTGGGCGATCAACCTTGTTGACCACAACAATCGGACGCAAACCAGCCTGGAAGGCCTTCTGAGTCACGAAGCGAGTCTGCGGCATGGGGCCGTCCTGCGCATCTACCAGCAGCAGTACGGAGTCAACCATCGACATCACGCGCTCTACTTCGCCGCCGAAATCGGCGTGACCGGGGGTGTCCACGATGTTGATGTGGTGATCGTTCCAGTTGATCGCGGTGTTCTTGGCAAGGATGGTAATGCCGCGCTCTTTTTCCTGATCGTTGGAGTCCATCAGGCGTTCGGTGTCGAGCTCATTCCGCTCGAGGGTGCCAGATTGGCGCAGAAGCTTATCAACCAGAGTCGTTTTACCGTGGTCAACGTGGGCAATAATGGCAATGTTGCGGAGTTTCTCGATCACTATGGACATCCTGGATTGCCCGACCGCGGTCGAGCTAACTGAAAAAAGAGGTGGGCATTATACAGACCCGGAGGTGACAGTGTATGTTTTTTGTACGCATCAGCCGATAATCCGCTATTTGCGAGGGTAATTTGCCGAAAACAAACGCCTGAGTGATGTAAGGTACAGCATATAAGCGCATTATATGTCGGCCAGGAAATACACTGGCCAGAGAGCACCAAAATAAGGCGTCTAATTATATAAAGGCACCATTTTGGTGCGCTTAAAGATTGCACCGATTCAGCTCACACGCTGTAATCCCGTTATAGCGCGGTTTACAGCGAATGCTCCGAAATGGCACATCTTTTGCTCACTTGTAATGCAAGCGGTAATGCAAGCGGTTGTGCGGGTATATACCGCTCGAATTTAGAAGCGCCGGGCCAGATGCCCGGCAAATGATTCCTTCTGGAGGAAACCATGTCGAAAGCGATTCAATTGATCAAAGAATTTGACGTGAAGTGGGTTGACCTGCGCTTCACCGATACCAAAGGCAAGCAGCAGCACGTCACCATGCCGGCTCGTGATGTCAAAGATGACTTCTTTGAAGAAGGCAAAATGTTTGACGGCTCCTCGATTGCCGGCTGGAAAGGCATTGAAGCTTCCGACATGATCCTGATGCCCGATGACAGCACTGCTGTAATCGACCCCTTCACCGAAGAGCCTACGCTGATTCTGGTGTGCGACATCATCGAGCCTTCCACCATGCAGGGCTACGAGCGCGACCCGCGCGGTATCGCCAAGCGTGCCGAAGAGTATCTGAAGTCCACTGGCATTGGTGACACCGTGTTCGTCGGTCCCGAGCCCGAGTTCTTCGTCTTTGATGAAGTGAAGTTCAAGTCCGACATTTCGGGCTCCATGTTCAAGATCTTCTCCGAACAGGCCTCCTGGAACACTGATGGCGACATCGAAACCGGCAACAAGGGTCACCGTCCAGGCGTCAAGGGCGGCTACTTCCCCGTGCCTCCGGTCGATCACGACCACGAAATCCGTACTGCCATGTGTAATGCCATGGAAGAAATGGGCCTGACCATCGAAGTGCATCACCACGAAGTGGCGACTGCTGGCCAGAACGAAATTGGCGTACTGTTCAATACCCTGGTTGCCAAGGCTGACGAAGTGCAGACGCTGAAGTACTGCGTACACAACGTTGCTGACGCATTCGGCAAAACAGCTACCTTTATGCCCAAGCCTCTGTATGGCGATAACGGCTCCGGCATGCACGTGCACATGTCCATCTCCAAAGATGGCAAGAACACCTTTGCTGGTGAAGGTTATTCCGGCCTGTCCGATACCGCTCTGTTCTTCATCGGCGGCATCATCAAGCACGGCAAATCACTGAACGCGTTCACCAACCCGTCTACCAACAGCTACAAGCGTCTGGTACCCGGCTTCGAAGCTCCGGTCATGCTCGCCTACTCGGCCCGTAACCGCTCCGCTTCTATCCGTATTCCTTACGTTTCCAGCCCGAAAGCCCGCCGTATCGAGGCTCGTTTCCCCGATCCGGCTGCCAACCCTTACCTGTGCTTCGCCGCACTGTTGATGGCTGGTTTGGACGGCGTCCAGAACAAGATTCACCCTGGCGATGCAGCTGACAAGAACCTGTACGATCTGCCGCCCGAAGAGGCCAGCCAGATTCCTCAGGTTTGCGGCAGCTTGAAAGAAGCGCTGGAGTCCCTTGACGCCGACCGCGAGTACCTGACCAAAGGTGGCGTGTTCACCGACGAGCTGATCGATGCCTACATCGAATTGAAAGCCGCTGAAGAACTCAAGGTTCGCACCTTCGTTCACCCACTGGAATATGACCTGTACTACAGCGTCTGATCCAGGCGGTGTAATACCAGAAAGGGCGCCCATTCGGGCGCCCTTTTTTTTACTCGTGCGTCAGACCTTGCCAGATATCCAATTGAGTGCAAGTCTTAACGCAGACTATAAAGGAGTTACACGTCATGCCGCGTAGTTACCTGTCCCTGGCGTTGGGCGCGCTGCTCTCCCTGGCGAGCGTCTCGGCCCTGGCCCAGATCTATACCTGGAAAGATGCCGATGGCAACACTATCTATAGTGACCGGCCGCACCCCAATGCCAAGACCATCGAATTGCAGCCCACCAATACCGTGCAGCCGCCGCCCAACCCGCAAGCGTCGCAAGGCAGCAACACTTCCGGTAACGGCAATGACGATGAGCAGAGCTCGGGCCGCAGCTATCGCGATCTACAGATCGCCAGCCCGGCGAATGATGAGGCCATTCGCAGTAACGAGGGCACGCTGAGCGTAACAGTCAATACTGATCCACCGCTGTCCAGCGGGCATCTCATGCGCGTAGTGATGGATGGCGAACTGCGCGAAGAAGCTGTCGCGGGCAATGGCCAGGCCACGCAAACTTTGAACCTGAACAACGTAGATCGGGGCAGCCATACCCTGGCCGCAGTGGTGTATGACGCGCGGGGCAACGTGGTACAGAGCACCGCAGCCATTACCGTGCATATCCAACGCACATCAGTGAATCAACCCGGTCGCACTGGCAGCAACCAGGCACCACGTCCGGGCAACCCCAATCCGGGCGGCGGAAACAGCGGCGGCTCGGGCAGCAACTGACCTTCGCCAGGGCAGCCCACCGCACAGCCGCGTATCACGGCGCACCATTTTTGTGCATACTCGGAAAGCGAGCAGCTTTTTCCGTGCACTGCCTCTATACCTCGGCGCCGGAGTGCGCTTGTCATGCGCTAATCTGAGACTGGCGGACAGAGCACCAACCTGATGCAAAAGCAGGTTGGAAACCCTGCTGCCAGGCCTTGTAGTCGCGCAGCAGCCCCTTCCATGCAACCAGCCGCATGCCATTGGTCGTCGAAAGCGTGACATGACGCACGTCAATCGAGACCACGCCCTGTATTGGTTCGCTTCTTGCATTTGTCTGCACAACCCAAGGGAGTAGTGATGCTGACTGATCGATTTTTACGCCAGATTCTCGATAACCTGACCACAGCCGTCATCATGCTGGATGCCGAGCTGCGCGTGAATTACATCAACCCGGCAGCCGAGATTTTGCTCGCGGTCAGCGGCCAACGCGTTGCGCTGCAACATTTTGGTGAGCTGTTCAATGATTCTGAAGCGGCAATCCAACCCCTGGAAGCAGCCATTCTCAGCGCCAACCCGTTTACCAAGCGTGAAGCCCAGCTCAATCTGACCAATGGCCAGACTTTGATGGTGGATTATTCCGTGACCCCTATCGGCAACCAGAACACCAGTTGGTTGCTGATGGAGCTGCACCCCCGCGATCGCCTACTGCGCATCACCAAAGAAGAAGCACAGCTGTCCAAACAGGAGGTCACCAAGGTCCTGGTCCGCGGCCTGGCCCACGAGATCAAGAACCCGCTTGGCGGCATTCGCGGCGCGGCGCAACTACTGGCCCGCGAGCTGCCGGAGCCGTCACTGCGTGACTACACCGACGTCATTATTGAAGAGGCAGATCGCCTGCGGAATCTGGTCGACCGCATGCTTGGTCCCTATCGCCCGCCCAATTTGCAGCCACTGAATATTCATGAGATCACCGAACGCGTGTTCAGCCTTATCGAAGCCGAAACCCAGGGCGAACTGACCCTGCGCCGGGACTACGATCCGAGCATCCCGGACATCATGGCCGACCGCGAACAGCTCATTCAGGCGCTACTGAATATAGTGCGTAACGCCATGCAGGCAATCGCCGAAAGCGGCGCACTGCGCCAGGGCCGCATCACCCTGCGCACCCGCACATTACGCCAGTTCACTATCGGCCAGGTGCGTCATCGCCTGGTTTGCCGCTTGGAAGTGATCGACAACGGTCCCGGCATTCCCGCCGAGATCGTCGAAAGTATTTTTTATCCCATGGTCAGCGGCCGTGCCGAAGGCACCGGGCTTGGGCTCTCTATCACACAAAACATCATCAGCCAGCACCAGGGCCTGATTGAATGTGAGAGCACCTCCGGCCGCACCGTGTTTACCCTGTTCCTGCCACTGGAACCCATACCGGGAGACTAACCCTATGAGCCGAGCTGAAAATGTCTGGATTGTTGATGATGACCGATCCATCCGCTGGGTGTTGGAAAAGGCATTGCAGCAGGAGGGCATGGAACCGGTCAGCTTCGACAACGCCGACAGCGCTCTGGCGCGGCTGCAGCGTCAGCACCCGGACGTCCTGATCAGCGACATCCGCATGCCCGGCACCAGCGGTCTGGAGTTGCTGGCGAGTATCCGCGAGCAGTTTCCCAAACTGCCGGTGATCATCATGACCGCGCACTCCGACCTGGACAGCGCGGTGGCGTCCTACCAGGGCGGCGCATTCGAATACCTGCCAAAGCCTTTCGATGTGGATGAAGCCGTTGCGCTGGTGCGTCGTGCGTTGGCCCATAGCCGCGAGCAGGATGGCCAGGAGCCGGATCCCGCACAGGCGCGCACGCCGGAAATCATCGGCGAAGCCCCGGCCATGCAGGAAGTCTTTCGCGCTATCGGTCGCCTCTCGCACTCCAACATCACGGTGCTGATCAACGGCGAGTCGGGTACCGGCAAGGAGCTGGTCGCCCATGCCCTGCATCGCCACAGCCCGCGTGCGCGCAACCCTTTTATTGCGCTGAACATGGCGGCGATCCCCAAGGATCTGATGGAATCCGAATTGTTCGGCCACGAAAAAGGCGCCTTCACCGGCGCCGCCGTGCAGCGCCGCGGACGCTTTGAACAGGCCGACGGCGGCACGCTGTTTCTGGATGAGATTGGCGACATGCCGGCCGAGACCCAGACCCGGCTGTTGCGCGTACTGGCCGACGGCGAGTTCTATCGGGTCGGCGGGCATACGCCGATCAAAGTCGACGTGCGCATCATCGCTGCCACCCACCAGAACCTGGAAGGTCTGGTACAGGCCGGCGGTTTCCGCGAGGATCTGTTCCACCGCCTCAATGTAATCCGCATTCACATTCCCAAGCTGGCCGAGCGCCGTGAAGATATTCCCGCGCTGGCGCAACACTTTCTTGCTCGTGCGGCGCAGGAGCTTGCGGTGGAACCCAAGGTCCTCAAACCGCAAACCCAGGATTACCTGCGCAACCTGCCCTGGCCGGGTAACGTGCGGCAGCTGGAGAATACCTGCCGCTGGATCACCGTCATGGCCTCAAGCCGTGAAGTGCTGATCGAAGACCTGCCCCCGGAAATGCTCACTCAGCACCAGGACAGTGCGCCGGATGGGCATTGGGAGCACAGTTTGCGCACTTGGGCCGACCAGGAGCTGGCCCGTGGCGTGTCCAACCTGCTGGATATCGCGGTACCTGCATTCGAGCGCATCATGATCGAAACCGCCCTCAAGCACACCGCCGGTAGACGCCGGGATGCCGCGCAGTTACTGGGCTGGGGCCGTAATACCCTGACTCGCAAGATCAAGGAACTGGGGATGAATATTGACGGCAATGACGAGGACGAAAGCGAATAAGCGACACTCCATGCGAAACTGGCACGCTTGATGCTTTAGTAATAGTGGGTGTATTTGGGGTGACTCTGGTTCAGGCAGGCCAGAGTCGCCTTTTTTTATGGGCGAAGGAAAAGCAGGCGCTAGCTTGCGGCTTGCCGCTAAGCTTGCCAGCGCCTAGACTGCGCTCCACATCGCATCCAATGGCGCACCCATGTTCCATATCGCCCTGCTCGAACCCGAAATCCCGCCCAATACCGGCAACATCATCCGTCTTTGTGCCAACACCGGCTGCCAATTGCATCTGATCGAACCGCTGGGGTTTGAGCTGGATGACAAGCGATTGCGCCGTGCCGGGCTGGACTATCACGAATTTGCTGCAGTGAAGACCTACCCCAATCTCGAGGCCTGTCTGGCAGCGGTACAGCCGGCGCGGGTTTTTGCCCTGAGCACCAAAGGTAAACACGGATTCAGTGAGGTGGCGTTCAAGCCGGGGGATCTGTTTCTGTTCGGGCCGGAAAGCCGGGGGCTGCCTGCCGAGATACGCGATGCGTTGCCGCAGGACCAGGTGTTGCGCGTGCCAATGATGCCCGGCAGCCGCAGTCTCAACCTGTCCAACAGTGCTGCGGTGCTGATCTACGAAGCCTGGCGCCAGCAAGGTTTTACCGGCGCCGGGCTTTGATCAAGATCAGTCGCGGACTTTAACCACGACCTTGCCCACAGCCTTGCGCGAGCTCAGCACTTCAAGGGCGTCTTCGTACTGATCCAGCTTGTAGGTCAGCGACACCAACGGCTTGAGCTTGCCTTCGCTGAACCAGGCGAACAGTTGCTGGAAGTTTTCCAGGTTGGCCTGCGGCTCACGCGCCGCGAACGAGCCCCAGAATACGCCAACAATGGACGAGCCTTTGAGCAGTGCCAGGTTGGCCGGAAACTCGGGGATGCGGCCGCTGGCAAAGCCTACTACCAGCAAACGACCCTTCCAGTTGATCGAGCGCACCGCCTGGTCAAACAGATCGCCACCGACCGGATCATAGATCACATCCGCGCCCTGGCCCTTGGTCAGCTCCTTGACCGCATCCTTGAGGCTGACTTCGCTGTAGTTGATCAGCTCATCGGCGCCAGCGGCTTTAGCCACTTCCAGCTTCTCGGCGCTGGAGGCAGCGGCGATGACCCGGGCACCCATGGCCTTGCCGATCTCCACGGCGGCCAGACCCACACCACCGGAAGCACCGAGTACCAGCAGGGTTTCGCCCGGCTGGATATTGGCGCGCTGCTTGAGCGCGTGCATGGAGGTGCCGTAGGTCATGCTGAAACCAGCGGCGGTGACGAAGTCCATATCCTTGGGCATCGGCAATACGCGCATCGCGTCGATGGCGATCTGCTCGGCAAAGCTGCCGAAGCCGGTCAGGCCCATGACCCGGTCACCCGGCTTCAGGTGTTTGACCTTCTCGCCCACGCTGGAAATCACACCCGCCGCTTCACCACCGGGTGAAAACGGGAATGGCGGCTTGAGCTGATATTTGCCTTCAATGATCAGGGTGTCAGGGAAGTTGACCCCGGCAGCGTGAATGTCGAGAACCACTTCATTGGCTTTGGCGACCGGATCAGCGGCCTCTTCCAGTACCAGGTTGCTCGGCGGTCCAAAGGATTTGCACAATACGGCTTTCATGACGACTCCATTGTTATCAGGGCGGTTATCAGGTTTTCACACAGTCTAGTCGCATGCAGGGCCGCCGGGTCAATGACCATGCCTTGAATTGATTGATACCCATAAGAAGGCGACAGGGAAGCTGGCGCCGCAGGAAAGTTTGGCGACGCGGGCCCGCTCGGCTATCCTGACGCCAACGTTAAGGGAGTCAAAGCTGATGCGATTGAGAACCACCTTGTATGCGCTGCTGTTATCCGCTGTAGTCGCGTTGCCGGCCCAGGCCAATGAAGAGGCCGCACCAGCAGGGCCGCAGTATGTGGAAATGAACCCATCGTTCGTCGGCACCATCGGTCCCGGCCCGCGCATTCAATATATGAAAGTCGATGTGGCGCTGCGCGCCAATGATCCGACTGCGGTGGAGCGCATCCAATATCATGACCCGCTGATTCGCAATGCTCTGGTGTCGCTGTTCGGGCGCCAGACCCCTGAAGAGCTGGCGACGCTGGAAGGCAAGGAGCAGCTCAAGCAGCAAGCCCTGGAGGCAGTGCGTGCGGTATTGGAGGAAGAGGAAGGCAAGCCGCTGGTAGATGATCTGCTGTTTACCAATCTGGTGACGCAGTAACCGCACTGCCCGAACCAACGTGGCCCGAGCCAACGCGCCTGGATCTCAGGCGCGCTGGCTCAGATAGGCCTCGACGAAACTGTCAAAATCCACTTCATCCGCTGCTTCAATGGCCGCCTGCTCTGCCAACGAGCTATCCGCCTGGGCTTTGCACGCACGCAACGTTTCCGCGTCCAATGGCCGGCTGATAAAGTCGCGAGCATGTGCCTGTGACTGTGCCAGAGCGAAGCGGAAGAAACTGTTGCCATGCTCGGCCAGAGCTTCCAGAACCCGCGCGGAAGGAGTAAGCGCGGCGTCTTCAAGCTTCGTCCGCTGCAGTGCCAGGCTGGCGCTGTAGTCGCTGGTTTGATGGCTGTTATCCAGCAGGCTCGCGCACTTGGCGATGTCTTCCAGCAACGCCAGGCCCCACTCCTTCAGCTCCCGTGGCTGGCCGCCATCGGCCAACTGCAAACCGGGCTCACGCCCGCGTTTGACCGCCAGCGCGAAGTTGTCGCCGGTCTCGGTGCAGGCCTCTTCGGTCAGCGCCGGGCTGTCCTGCAGCGCGCAATAGAGCAGGAAGCTGTCGAGGAAGCGCGCGCTGGTCGGCTCTATGCCCAGCGGCACAAAGGGGTCGATATCCATACACCGCACTTCGATGTACTCCACTCCGCGCGACGCCAATGCGTACACCGGCTTCTCGCCGCTGCGAGTGACACGCTTGGGGCGGATAGGGCTGTAGAACTCGTTCTCGATCTGCAGCAGGTTGGTATTCAATTGCTGCCACTGACCCTGGGCATCATGCGTCCCCAACTGGTCGTAGCGCGCATAGGGCAGGCTGATGGCTTCCTGCATGCTGATGATGTAGCTGTCCAGGCTGTTGTAACAGACGTTGAGGCCGGACTGGGCGTTGTTGTTATAGCCCAGGTCGCTCATTCTCAGGCTGGTCGCATAGGGCAGGTACAGACTTTTCTCACCCAAAGGCAACAACTTGTGATCGCGGCCCTGCAGAAAGGTTGCGCAGACCGCCGGCGAGGCACCAAACAGGTACATCAGCAGCCAGGCATAGCGGCGGAAGTTACGGATCAGATCCATATAGCGCTCGGATTGATAGTCCTGCGCCGAGCGCGCATCACCGGCCTGCTCTTGCAATACGGCCCATAGCTGCGGCGGCAAAGAGAAGTTGTAGTGAATGCCGGCAATACACTGCATGGCCTTGCCGTAGCGGATAGCCAGGCCACGACGGTAGACATGCTTGAGCATGCCGATATTCGAGGTGCCGTACCAGGCAATCGGAATGTCGGCATCCACCGCCGGTAATTTGCACGGCATGGACTCGGTCCAGAGCAACTCGTTGTCCAACTGGCTGTAGACGAAGCGGTGAGTGACGTCCAGATGCTCGAACAGGGTGTCCAGGCTGGTGCTCACTGGCGTAATCAGTTCAATCAGCGCTTCGGAGTAATCCGTGGTAATGGTCGGATGTGTCAGCGCCGAGCCCAGCGCCAGCGGGTGCGGCGTGCTTGCCAGGCCACCCGTTGGCGTGGTCCGCAGGCTTTCTTTCTCTATCCCGTGCTGGCAACCATTTAACCGCTCGCGGTAGATCGGTTGAGCCAGCAGTTCCAGGGTATTGCTAAACGTTGGTGACAAGGTTGCCACTCCTAGCTGTCAGGCTGGCCGCGATCTGCGCACCAGCGTGAACTTGAATAAGTATGGATCAGATCCGCGCAAAGGTACCCAGCGCTTTGGCCACCAATGCGCCGTCTTGCCAGATCTCCCCATCCACCACCACGGTGCGGGTGCCAGCATGTACGACCTTGCCAAAGCACTCCAGTTCGCCGCCAATCACCGCGCGCGTGTAGCTGATCTTGCATTCTACCGTAGCAGTGGATTCATGCGGCTCCAGAACGCTGAACGCGGCAGCGCCCATGGCCGAATCGAGCAGAGAGAAGATCACCCCACCATGAACCCGCGCAGTCCCGTTGAAATGCTCCTCGCGGATGGGCAACAACAAGGTGCACAAGCCCTTCTCGATGAACTTGAATTCCACACCCAGCATCTTGGTAAATGGGCTCATGCGGTTCCTCGCGATCTCTTGCAGATTCGGGTGTTGGCTCATGGTCAGCGCTTCTTCAGGTCTTTGGCATTGGCGAACAGGTTGGCAAAGGTACCACCGGCCGACGCTGGCGCACCAGCCCCGCCCGCCTGATTGCGCCCCTGGCCCTTGCCCTGGTTTCGATTGCGCTCACCCTGCGAACCTGACGGCTGCCCAGTCTTTTCACCAGCGGCGCCGGGCTCGTCCGACAGGCGCATGGTCAGGCTGATGCGCTGCCGCGGAATATCCACTTCCATGACTTTAACGCGGACAATATCCCCGGCTTTGACCACTTCCCGCGGGTCTTTTACGAACTGCTGCGAGAGCATGGAGATATGCACCAGCCCATCCTGATGCACGCCAATATCGACGAAGGCACCGAAGTTCGCCACGTTGCTGACTACGCCTTCAAGCTGCATCCCCGGTTTGAGATCGCGAATGCTCTCGACCCCGTCCTGGAAGGTCGCCGCCTTGAACTCCGGGCGTGGATCCCGACCGGGCTTGTCCAGCTCCTTGAGAATATCGGTGATGGTCGGGATACCGAAGTGCTCGTCGGTATACTGCGACGGTTCCAATTGACGCAGAAACGTCGAGTCGCCAACCAGACTACGGATATCCCGGCCAGTCTGACTGGCGATGCGCTCGACCAGCGGATAGGCCTCGGGGTGCACCGCCGAGGCGTCCAGCGGATTGCTGCCGTTCATTACCCGGAGGAAACCTGCGGCCTGCTCAAAGGTCTTGTCACCCAGACGGCTGACCTTGAGCAGCTCACGGCGGCTGGCAAAGGCTCCATGCTGATCACGATAGTCGACGATGTTCTGCGCGATGCTCGGATTCAGCCCCGAGACGCGGGTCAACAAGGGCGCGGAGGCGGTGTTCAGATCCACGCCCACCGCGTTCACGCAATCTTCCACCACCGCATCCAGGCTACGCGCCAGTTTCACCTGTGACACGTCGTGCTGGTACTGGCCTACACCGATGGACTTGGGGTCAATCTTGACCAGCTCGGCCAGCGGATCCTGCAAACGCCGGGCAATGGACACCGCGCCGCGGAAGGTCACATCCAGCTCGGGAAATTCCTTGGCCGCCAGTTCCGATGCCGAGTACACCGAGGCGCCCGCCTCGGACACCATGATCTTCTGCATCGGCAACTGCGGGCAGAGTTTCAGCAGCTCACCGGCCAGCTTGTCGCTTTCCCGCGAGGCGGTGCCGTTACCGATGGCGACCAGGGTAACGCTGTGCTTTTTACTCAATGCCGCTAGTACCGCCAGCGACTCGTTCCACTGATTACGCGGCGCATGCGGGAAAATCGTCGTGTGATCGACCAACTTGCCGGTCGCATCCACCACCACCACTTTGACCCCGGTACGCAAACCCGGATCCAGCCCCAGCGTGACCCTTGGCCCGGCGGGCGCCGACAGCAGCAGATCTTTCAGATTACTGGCGAATACCCGAATCGCTTCGTCTTCTGCGCCTTCACGCAGATCACCCAGCAGCTCGGTTTCCAGATGGCCCAGCAACTTTACCCGCCAGGTCCAGCGCACCACTTCGGCTAGCCATTTGTCCGCTGCGCGGCCCTGGTCCTTTATCGCAAACGCCTGGGCAATCATGCCCTCGCAGGGGTGCGGTGTACCGGCAGCCGCATCGCTGTCGCCCAACTCCAGGGCGATACTCAGCATGCCTTCGTTGCGGCCACGCAGAATCGCCAGCGCGCGGTGCGATGGGACCTTGCTCAGTGCTTCAGAATAATCGAAGTAATCGCGAAACTTGGCGCCGTCCTGCTCTTTGCCGGGCACCAGTTTGGAGACCACGCGGCCGTCTTCCCGCAGCGCACGGCGCAGCGTTTCCAGCAGGCTGGCCTGCTCGCTGAAGCGTTCCATCAGGATATATTTGGCGCCATCCAGAGCCGCCTTGGTATCGGCAACGCCCTTGTCGGCATCCACATAACCGGCAGCGGTCTGCTCGGGATCCTGTGTCGGGTCGCCAAACAGCAGGTCGGCCAACGGCTCCAGGCCGGCTTCGATAGCAATCTGGCCCTTGGTCCGGCGCTTGGTCTTGTACGGCAGATACAGATCTTCCAGCCGGGTCTTGGTTTCAGCCCCGCGGATGTCCCGCTCCAGCTCGGCCGTCAGCTTGCCCTGCTCAGTGATGCTGTTGAGAATCGCCTGGCGGCGGTCCTCCATTTCCCGGAGGTAGCGCAAGCGTTCTTCGAGATAGCGCAGTTGGGTATCGTCCAGACTACCGGTAACCTCTTTACGGTAACGGGCAATAAACGGCACGCTGGCGCCTTCATCAAGCAGTCTGACAGTGGCGTCGACCTGTTCCGGGCGAACCGCCAGTTCATTGGCGATGCGCGAGGCAATAGATTCCATGCTGAAGTATCCAGATCAAAGTTGGCAGGCCCGGCAGTATAACCGACGAAACCCGATATGGGGTGACAGCACCGAGGGTGGAAGAATTCTGGCCAAAGCGCCGCGAAACTTGTACAAAAGAAACCTCTTGTAACAATGCCTGAACACCCAAACAGGCCGCTTCAGCCACAATGCTTACAACTTGAACAAGGTGAGAAAGCGCATGACCAGCGAAGGCGAAAAGATCCTGATTGTTGATGACGACGTTCGATTGCGCAGACTGCTCGAGCGCTTTTTGACCGAGCAGGGTTACCGGGTACGCGCGGTGGAAAACACCGAGCAGATGGACCGTCTGCTGGCCCGCGAACTGTATTCCCTGATCGTGCTCGACCTGATGTTACCCGGTGAAGATGGCTTGACTGCCTGCAAACGCCTGCGTGACCAGGAAAACACTACCCCGATCATCATGCTCACCGCCAAGGGCGATGAAGCCAGCCGGATTCTGGGTCTGGAACAGGGCGCTGACGATTATTTGCCCAAGCCGTTCAATCCCCGCGAACTGGTAGCTCGGATCAAAGCGGTGCTGCGCCGCCAGGCGCCACAGGTACCAGGTGCCCCAGGTGGCGAAGATGAAGAAGTGACCTTTGGCGAGTTTGTCCTCAGCCTGGCTACCCGTGAACTGCGCCGTGGTGAAGAAGTGCACATGCTCACAACCGGTGAGTTCGCCGTACTCAAAGCGCTGGTGCAGCACCCGCGCGAACCGCTGACGCGCGACAAGCTGATGCAACTGGCGCGCGGCCGCGAGTGGGATGCGCTGGAGCGCTCGATCGACGTACAGATCTCCCGCCTGCGCCGCATGCTGGAGCCAGATCCGTCCAAACCCCGTTATATTCAGACGGTATGGGGTGTCGGCTACGTATTTGTGCCGGACGGTAAACATTCGTGAAGGGCGGCCCTGGCTGGCATCCGCTGCTGCCACGCAGCTTCTTTGCCCGCACCATCCTGCTGGTTCTGCTGGTCACCTTGTTCTCCAAGTTGCTCACCATGTTCTATCTGATGAGCAACGAGGATCTGCTGGTCGACCGCCAGTACAGTCACGGGACTGCCATGTTAATCGGCTCTTATTGGGCTGCGGGCCCTGAGACCCGGGCCGACATCGAAAAGATGACCGGCATGATGCTGGTCCCGCACTACCAGGTACCGCCCGGCGAAGTGCACTGGCCGTACACCGGCATATTCACCAATCAGTTACGCGCCGAGCTGGGGGATCGCACCGAGGTCCGCGTACGTATTCAGGGTGAGCCGTCGATCTGGGTGCACCAGCCGGCCTATCAGGACAACTGGCTGAAAGTACCACTCTATGCGCACCCGCTGCGTGGGCAGCGGATCTGGATGGTGGTGCTGTGGTTTGTGTTGATCGGCATTCTGTCTACTGCCGCCGCTTGGATATTCGTCCGCCAGTTGAACAAACCCCTGAAAAAGCTCGAACAAGCAGCCCGACGTATCGGTAGAGGGCAAAGTGTGCGTCTGCTCGACACCAACTGTCCTGCGGAAATCGCCGAGGTGTATCGGGCCTTTAACCAGATGGCCCAGGACGTCGAACAAGCCAACCGTGATCGCTCGATGCTGTTGGCCGGCGTCTCCCACGATCTGCGAACGCCGCTGACGCGCATGCGTCTATCCACCGAACTGCTGTCCAGCGCCGAGCCGGATCTGACCGAGGGCATGATTCGCGATATTGAGGATATGGATGCCATTCTCGACCAGTTCATGGCATTTATGCGCGATGGCAGTACTGAGGCGGTTGAGCCGGAGGACATCAACGACATCATCATGGAGGTGGTCGCGCCGCTGAATACCGGCGAGGAAAAAGTCCGCCTGTGCCTGGAGCCGGTGCCCAAGATAAAGCTCAGACGCCTGTCGATCAAACGGGTGATGAGCAATCTGATCGACAATGCACTGCATCATGGCGGCAGCGGGATTGAGGTCTGCACCTATGTCACGCGGGCCGCAGCTCAACCCTATCTGGTGGTGGCGGTGCTGGACCGCGGACCGGGGATCGATCCTACCGAATGCGAATCACTGTTCGTGCCCTTTACCCGTGGCGACCGGGCCAGAACCACTACCGGCACCGGTCTGGGTCTGGCGATCGTCAAGCGCATCGCCGAAACCCATGGGGCGACGGTGCAGTTGCTCAACCGCAGCGGCGGCGGTACCGAAGCACGGCTCAGCTTTCCGATCTGAGCCGGCGCTCAACCCCGCAATAAACCGGCCTGGTCCAACGCTGACTCGATCGCCTGCAGATCCGGAATCATCAACAGTTCCGGTTCATCGGCCAACTGCACTCGCTGGCTGATGTAGGGGCCCGGCGCGCCAGCCTCACTGATTTCGCCACGCAACACTTTGCGCGAGCGCGGAATACTCCAGACGCGCATGCCAATAAAATGCACTCCCTCACGGTCACCAATCGCATTCATGATCAGCGTCCGGGGCTGCCGGCCGCTATTGTCCTGCGCCTGGCCGAGCAACGCATAGGGATCAACCAGCGGTACCTGTTGATCGCGCCAGCGCGTCCAGCCGAGAAACCAGGCTGGCGCACCCGGCACGTCACGGGTAATGCGGAAGCTGACTAGTTCGGCTACCGCGACGTTGGGCAGCAACAGGCCCTGCTCGGCGAGCGGAACAATCAGTCCGTTCAGACTTTCCAGTGCATCTGACATAGCCTTTCCTCTTGATGGGTTTTCACCGGCGCTTACAGCGCTACCGGCCACTCCTGCGCCAGCCAGGACTGCAACGCCGCCGCCAGCTCTACCGGGGTACCCTGACGGCTACTGAAGCCCGCCGCCATGACCGCTTCAGGCATCACCGAGCAGGCGGCGCTATTCGGGTCTTGCGTCCACACCTCGACGCCCTGCTTGCGCAGACGCCGGCAAGCCTGCACGCCGTCTTCGCCCATACCGCTGAAAATGATTGCCCCGCAGGCCGGCGCGAACGCATCGCCCACCTGGTCCAGCAACGTCTCGATTGACGGCTGATACAGACCCGGCCAAGGCGTATCACTGAGCCGCACCCGACCTTCCGGAGAAAAGCTCAGGCTACGTTTGATCGGTGCGACCAGCACATCGCCGTCATGCAAGCCGCTGCCCGCGACACAGTTGAGGATGCGCCAGTCGTTCTGGCGGCCAATAATGCCTGGCAGCCGCTCTTCGAATCCGGCATCGATATGCTGCGCATAAATAAAGGCGACCGGCAGGTCCGCCGGCAGGCTATCGAGGAAGACCTTTACCGCAGCGGGACCACCCAGGG
This sequence comes from Halopseudomonas laoshanensis, assembly GCF_008365385.1. Classification (GTDB taxonomy): domain Bacteria; phylum Pseudomonadota; class Gammaproteobacteria; order Pseudomonadales; family Pseudomonadaceae; genus Halopseudomonas; species Halopseudomonas laoshanensis. Next base: position 70,167 of record NZ_QOVF01000003.1, read on the forward strand.
AGGCGCCCAACAACCAGACACAACGTGCGGGAGGTCTGACCGGCTGACTGTCTGTGACCGTGTCGCTGACCGTCAGCATGCTCGGCAACTGACCCGCGGGCGCAGGACCCAATAACGGCAGCAGCTTGTTGTAAAGGCGGCGCTCCCAACGCGGATAATCTTCAGTGTCAGGCGCTGGAATTTCGCCTGCACCGAGCAGTACCGGAACCGCGCTGTGTTCAAGTAACCAGTCTGACAGCGCCGACTCCTCCGGCAACTCAAGCAGCCAGGCGTCAGTATTTATACTGGCCAGCCGCTGGCAATCCAGCTGACCGGGATCAGCGCAAAAGCTGATCCGGTAGCCAAAGTGCTGGAGCACCTCGGTCAACAACCGGCGCTTGTCCGGATTACCGGCCAACAGGCCGATGGCGGGCGCAGTTGCTTCAGCCACGAACCTTGACCAGTTTGCCTATCGCCTCCAACAGCTGAGCTTCCTGATAGGGCTTGCCCAGATAATCATTCACCCCGATGGTACGGGCGCGCTCGCGGTGCTTTTCACCGGTTCGCGAGGTAATCATGATAATCGGCAGATCCGCCAGACGCTCGTCGTGGCGCACCAGCGTGGCCACTTCAAACCCGTCCATGCGCGGCATTTCGATGTCCAGCAGCATGATGTCCGGATGCACGTCCTGCAGCCGCGCAATAGCTTCGATCCCGTCCTTGGCGGTAATCACCTCCATGCCGTGACGCTCCAGCAACCGCGAGGTCACCTTGCGTACCGTGATCGAATCGTCCACCACCATAACCAGGGTCGAGCGCTCGTCTTCCTTCTCGGTTATCGCATGCGCCCGTTCTGCGGCCAGCCGCTGTTGCGATTGCAAAGCCAACTGAGCACGAATGACCGCCAACAGATCGAGAATCACCACCACCCGTCCGTCGCCGAGAATGGTCGCGCCGGCGATCCCCGGCACGACGGCAAACTGTTTGCCCAGGCCCTTCACCACGATCTCGCGCGAACCGGCTAGCGCGTCAACCTGCACCGCCACCGTATGCTCGGCGCCGCGCACCAGAATCACCGGTAGCGGCAACGTGTGCCCGCTCAAGCGTGGCTGTTGGCCAGTGACCAGCAGATTGCCCAGGTAGCGCAGATCATAGCGCTTGCCAGCGTATTCGAACGGCGGCGCGTCCGGCGCGTAATAAGCCTCCAGTTCATAACCGGAGACGCGCACGATACCTTCAATGGTATTCAGCGGGATCGCGTACAGGTCATCGCCGGAATAAACCATCAATGCGCGGTTAACCGACACGGTGAACGGCAGGCGGATGGTGAATACACTGCCCTTCCCGGGCTCGGTATCCAGACTCATGCTGCCGCCGAGCTGCTTGACCTCGGCATTGACCACGTCCATGCCGACACCACGCCCGGAGATCTGGGTAATCTTGTCGGCGGTGGAAAACCCCGCTTCAAGAATGAATTGCAGGATCTCCTGATCGGTCAATTCCGCGTCGGCGTCCATCAGTCCGCGCTCAATCGCCTTGCGCTTGACCGCATCGAGATTGATGCCGGCGCCGTCATCGGCCAATTGCAGCACAATCTCACCGCCTTCGCGGTGCAGATCGATACGGATGCGCCCTTCTTCCTGTTTACCCTTGGCTGCACGCACGTCAGGTAGCTCGATACCATGATCGACGGCGTTACGCAGCATATGCTCCAGCGGTCCGATCATCCGCTCCAGCACGCTGCGGTCCATCTCGCCCTCGGCATTGCCGATGTCCAACACCACCTGTTTGCCCAACTCACCTGCCACCTGCCGGACCACGCGGCGCATCCGGGGCAGCAAGCGATCGAAGGGCACCATGCGCGTACGCATCAGGCCTTCCTGCAGCTCGGTATTAACCCGCGCCTGTTGCAGCAACAGGGTTTCGGCGTCGCGGCTCTTGGCCGCCATGGTTTCTTTCAGATCCAGCAAGTCAGACGCCGATTCGAACAACGACCGGGACAACTGCTGGAGCTGTGAATAGCGGTCCATTTCCAGGGGGTCGAATTCTTCGTATCCACCCTGTTCGATCTCTTCCTGGTGACGCGAAAGAATCTGCGCCTGGGTTTCCATGTCCAGACGTCGCAACTGGTCACGGACCCGCTCGATGGTGGCGTCCACATCGTGCAGCGTGTTACCCAGGTCGCTGACCTGCTGTTCGATACGGCCCCGGAAAATCGAGGTTTCACCGGCCAGGTTGACCAGCTCTTCCAGCAACTTGGCGGAGACCTTGACGGTTTCCTGCCCGGAGACACGGTTCTGGTTGTCGTCGCCAGCCTCACTGGCCTGCATCGCGCTTTGCAGAATCGCCTTGACCTGGGCCAGCGTTTGCCGCGGTGCCAAGTCCGTCTGCGTCTGCGCCGGTTCAGGAGCCACCACTGGCTGACTGGCCACCGGCAGAGCCGGCATGCTCCAATCAGCCGGGCCCAGATCCACACCACCTGACAATCCTTCCAGCGCCGTCATCAGCGCCAGTAGACCATCGTGCAAGGCTTCGCTGGGCATGCCGTCCATCTGCAACGCGGCTTCCAGCTCCCGAGCCTGCTCGGCCAGTGCGGTCTGACCGGCCATACGCGCGCTGCCCTTGAGGGTTTGCACCCGGTGAATCAGGTCTGCGCCCGCCTTTTGATCCCTGTCCCGTTGCAGCAGCAGCTCCTGGCAAGGCGCCATGAGTTCGACGGCCTCCTCCAGGAACATCGCCAGTAACGGATCAGCCGCCGGCTCGGTCGGCTGCTCATTTGGACGCAATTCAGCTTCTGCAGCAGCGTCTGTCGCGGCGGCAATGGGCGCCTGCCCGGGCAACTGAGGCGGGAGATCAGGCCGCGCACGGAAACCTTTGATCGCGGCGATCAATCCAGAGCCGTCGCTGATGATTCGACCCGCTACGACCCCTTCAACCATTTCTGCCAGGCTGTCGTGACACGCATGCAGAAGATCGTTGAGCCCGTCGCTGGGCTGGTAGCGCTGGTCGGCCAGCCCTTCGTAGAGGAATTCCAGCTCGTGGGCGAGATCCCCAACCGGCGGGATTTCGGCCATGCGTGCGCCACCCTTGAGGGTGTGCAGGTCACGCTGGAGCGACTCGACCGCCAGGCTGTTACCCGGGTCAGCGATCCACTGCTGCAGGCTCGCCGAGGCGCTATCGATGATTTCCTGCGCCTCTTCAAGAAAGATTTCTACCAGTTCGGCGTCGGTCACTGCATCCTGCGGATTCCAGGTACCTGCCGAGGGCGTGACCATCTTCGCCACAGTCACCGCCGCGGCCGCGGGGAGTAGCTCGCGCAACGCGCCAATTTCCATCACCGCAGGCGGAATATGCTGATGCGCAGCGACCTGATCCATCATGCCTATAAGGCGCTCATGTCCAGCAGCAAGCGCGCTGATAGCCATTTCGTCAAGCTCGACACGACCGGCAACCAGCGCTTCATGCACGTCTTCCAGGCACTGAGCCAGGGCTTCAATCGGCGGCAGATCCACTTCACCGGCGACATCAGCCAGCGCACGCAGGCTCTGACGCAACTCCTGACTGTCCAGCTCGACATCCTGACCGCGCTGACGCGCTTCCAGCACATCCGCTGCATCCATCAGTTGATCGATGCCTTCAGTAAGGAAAATCGACAACAGACCCACGCTGGCGGCGCCGCTTTCGAGTTCATCGCGGCCGCTGTGACGAGCCGCCATGCCTTGTTCACGCACCTTGTCGAGTTGCTGGAGAAACTCTGGTGTACCAGGGATAGGCTGTTCAGGCGTGGTGTCGAGCTGAGCAACGCCGGCCTCGATCAATTGCACTGAGTCGGTCAACAGATCGGCCAGCGCCTGGTCGACCGAAATCAGATTGGCCTTGAAATCCTTGGCCAGTTTTTCCAGCGGTGTCGCCAACACGGCGATGGGCTGGATGCCGGCCATGTGCGCACTGCCCTTGAGCGTGTGCAACGCGCGCTGCAATGCATCGCTGACCGGCCTCGGCAGCGCTTCCGCGCATCTGTCGAGAAAGGCATTGATCTGTTCGATATGCGACTGGGTTTCGTTGCGAAAGATCTCCAGCAGTATCGGGTCCAGACCACTCTCAGTGGTGTGTATAGCGGCTGGCTCGACCTTTGACTCTTCAGTATCCGGCAACTCGGGTGCAGGCTCTTCGGCGGGCAGCTCCTGTTGCTGCTCCAGCTCCGCATCGAACTCAAGGTGCTCAGCAGGCTCTTCCGCTGCAGGCTCGGTCTCGCTATCGACTTCCTCGCCGATCAGATCGCTGCTGTCAGCGCCCTCGATATCGCCGTCGATCTGCGGCTCGTTGTCAGCGGCACTCTCAGCCTCGATCTGGACATCGAACAACAAATCCTCACCCGATTCACCCTGAGATAGCGCATCGGCCAGCGCCGCCAAGCGGGCTACCTCCGGCAAAGGCTGCTGACGATTATGTTCAAAATCCTCTACCAGGCGCGGCATCACCTCGCGGACTGAATTAATCACCTCGAAAATCGCCGGTGACAGATCGATGCTGCGATCAATCACCCGGTTGAGCATGTTCTCTACCGACCAGGCCAGCTCGGCGAGAATGCCGGCCTTGACCATACGCCCACTGCCCTTGAGGGTATGGAAAGCACGGCGCACTTCCGCACGCGCCTTGTGGTCATCATCATTGGCCTGCCACAGCGGGGTAAATTCGCTGAGCGTGTCCAGTACTTCGCCCGCCTCCTCAACGAAGATTTCCACCAGTTCGGCGTCCATCTCGTCGTCCTGATCATCCTGCTCTACGACCAACGGCTCGACCTCAGCAGCCGGCTGAAGCGGCTCTTCAGGCTCTGGCTCTTGCTCTTGCTCTGGCTCTAGCGCTTCGGGCGAAGTCACGAACGCAGCATCCGATGCTGTCTCGGCAGGACTCTCGTCCAGGTCCTCGAACGACATGTCGTCGAGCTCGGGGGTCAGGGCGGGAGGAGCTGTTTCTTCTTTAAGCTCCGTCTCCGGCGCCAGCGGTGCGGCGCTGTTACCGATGACGCCATTGAGGTCATAGCCCAGCGTTTGCAGGCGCTCTGCCGCCACGGCGAGAATATTGTCACTGCGCTCGGCATCATCTTCCGCCAAACGTTCCAGATAATAATCAACGCTGGTGATCACATCCGCCAGCGCATCCAGCGCGACCCAGTCCGGCACCGCCTTGGGGCCTAACAGTTGGTCGTTGATATATTGTCGACAACTACGCACGGTCGCCGCGGCGCGCTCCAATGGCAACATACCCAGGCCGCCGCGGACGCTGTTGAGCAGTTCGCTGACGGGTTCCAGTTGGGCATGATCCCACTGGCTGGCAATGAAAGCGTTGATGGCTTCACGCGTTTGCTCCAGCGCGTTGCGTGCTTCCTGTATCACCTGCTGGTGCACCAGCGCCATGTCCTGAGCCGCCGCCATGCGCTGCATGTCGGTGCCGCCAGCGTTTCCGCCGTCATTGCGTTCGATACCCAGAATACCCTGCAAACTGGCTTCCACGTAGAGCAGCGCGCCAGCCACATCCATCAGTGAGGCATCGTTGACTTCGCTCTGCCCGCTGGCCAGCTGTTCGACCTGCTGGATCTGCTCCTGCAGGACCCGACGCGGCTGACCTAATCCGAGCATCGCCAGCGTATCGGCGATCTGCTTCATATTCGGAGCCAGCGTGGCAAGATCGTCCATCTGGCTACGATCGCTGCGGACAAACAGGTCGAGCCGATCCTTGACCTGCATCAGCTCTTCACCCAACGCCTCAACCACCGACTGCATCGCGCTGCGATCAGGGCCAACCAGGCGTGAGCCGGTGGCCTGATTGGCAATATCGTCTTCGGTCAGCAGGGCCTTGAGTTGATAACGTTGTTTGAGGGCATCCAGGCGCGGGCTGCCGCCTGGACTCTTGGCCACGTAAAACAGCAGGTTGCGCAGCAGTTCCTGCGCAGGCGGCGTATCCAGCGCCGCGGGGCCCTGGTCCAGCAGCACCCGTACCTCGCGGTCGGCCTGGCGCAACAGTTGCCGAATGGCCGCGCCATTTTCAATCGTGCCGTGCTCGACCCCTTCGACGACACCAGCATAGGCGGCCCACAAATCGGCATAAGCAGAGCCCCGGCATTGCGCCTGCAAGCGACTGAAGACCTTGCCCAACTGCCGTGCATTGCCGGATACGTCCTGGCCACGAATGATGCCCGCCTGGGCAATCTGCATGGCCTGACGCAATTTGCGCAATTGCCATACGGTGTGTTCATCGCTGAAATTGGTCAGTCTCTCGGAGGCGTCTACCGGCTCGCCGGTATCTACGTCCGGGCTGAACAACGCGGTTTCCGACAGCAGCTTTTCGCCGCGCGCGGTGCGCATGTCATTGAGCAGTGGCAGCAACACCAACGGCAGATCGCGGCGGCCGCTCTGGACCCGGTCAAGGTAAGTGGGCAGTTGCAGTATGGCTTGCATCAGCACGTCCAGCGCCTCGCCTTCACGGCTGGCACTGCCATGCATCAATGCCTGAGCGAGCTTTTCCATTTCCTCTGCAAGCAGGGCTGCGCCGTAAAATTCGACCATCTGCAGCGTGCCGTGGACCTGATGAATATAGGTCAGACAGAAACGCAGCCGAGTCGAGTCTCCCGGGTTCTCAACAAAGGCTTCAAGGGCCTGACGCGCCTGATTCAGCGTCTCGGAAATTTCGCCTTTGACCCAGTCGAGGGCGACATAATCATGCCGATCACCCATATTCACTCCAGCCGTCCATTAGTATCCCGTCGCACGTAAGCCTGCACCCGGTCATCGGGCAGCCGCTCCAGCAGGGGATTATTCCAGTCCACTATTTCACCCAGTCCGATCATCAGCATGCCGCCAGGAGCCAGCCGTTTGGCCAGCAGGTTCAGCAGATCGCGGCGACGCCAACGTCGGAAGTAGATAAGTAGGTTCTGGCAGAAGATGATATCCAGGTCCTGAATCGGAGCCTGGGCCATGTCCAGGATATTGAGCCTGGTAAAGCAGATTCGATCACGCAACGCCGGCACTATTTCGAAGGCTTCTTTGTCGCCAGCGCGCAGCCACTGATGCTTTTCCGTGTCGGTCAGGCCGCCTAGCCGGCTGCCAGGATATTGCCCGGCACGGCCTTGCTCCAGTGCCTTGAGACTGATGTCGGTAGCCCATATGGCGTAGCCGGGCTGCTTGTTCGCAGCCAGCTGCATGGCCTCTTCACTGACCATCGCCAGCGAATAGGCTTCCTCGCCACTGGCGCAGCCAACACTCCAGAGTTGCAGCGGACGCTCCTGAGTGCGCCCCGCAAGCTGCGCCTGCAAATGCCGGGTCACCGCATCATAGGAAGGCCGGTGCCGCATGAAGCTGGTTTCGCGTACGGTCAGGCGGTCAATCAGCGCAGACCATTCGATCGCACCGGTCGGGCCCTGGGTGACATGTTCGTAGTAGGCCTGGTAGTCAGCCATGCTCAGCTCGCGCATGCGCGCGCAGAGGCTGGTCTGCAGGAACACCTTGCGCTGATCATTGACGCAGACACCCGTCCGCGACTCAAGCAGCGCCTGCCACTGATGGAATTGTTCAGCGTCCATCTCCGGCAGTTGCTGCAATGACCAGTTTGGCGTTCTCTGCACAGTATGTCCCTTGCTCATGCCGGCTTACGGGCGGCCTCGGGGCTGCCCGACATCTCTTCTCAGTACTGCTGCGGCAGGGTGAAACCATCGACCGACTGGCGCATGGATTCGGCCTGCACCGCTAGCTCACCAATGCTGCGCGCGGTCGCCGTGGTACCTGCCGACGTCTGCGAGGTAATCTCCTGGATCACGTTCATGGTGTTGGAGATATGGCCGGCCGAAGAAGCCTGTTGGCGAGCGGCATTGGAGATGTTCTGAATCAAGGCCGCGAGACTGGTCGATACCTTCTCGATCTCTTCCAGTGCGACACCGGCGTCCTGCGCCAGACGGGCACCGCGTACTACTTCAGAGGTCGTCTGCTCCATCGAAATAACCGCTTCGTTGGTGTCAGTCTGAATCGTCTTAACCAGCGCTTCGATCTGCTTGGTTGCCGCAGACGAACGTTCCGCAAGACGCTGTACTTCGTCCGCTACCACGGCGAAGCCGCGGCCTGCGTCACCGGCCATGGAGGCCTGGATCGCGGCGTTCAAAGCCAGAATGTTGGTTTGGTCGGCAATGTCGTTGATCAGACTTACGATATCGCCAATCTCCTGGGACGATTCACCCAGACGTTTGATCCGCTTGGAGGTGTCCTGGATCTGTTCGCGAATGGTATCCATGCCGGTGATGGTGTTCTGCACCACCTCGTTACCCTTGTTGGCGATGGCTACCGAGCGCTCTGCTACCGCAGAGGATTCGGCGGCGTTCGCTGATACCTGGTCAATCGACACGGCCATCTCGTTCACGGCTGCCGATGCTCCGGCAATTTCCTGCGCCTGGTGCTCGGACGCTTCGGCCAGATGCATCGCTGTGCCCTGGGTTTCCTGGGCAGCCGAAGACACCTGCAGCGCGGTTTCGTTAATCGTCTGTACCAGCGCGCGCAGTTGGTCGATGGAGAAGTTGATCGAGTCGGCAATCGCCCCGGTGAAGTCTTCGGTTACCGTCGCTTGGGCCGTCAAGTCACCATCAGCAAGGTCGGCAATTTCGTCCAGCAGTCGCAGAATCGCCGCCTGGTTCTTGTCGTTCTTCTCGGCGGTTTCGGCCAGACGAATACGCGTTTCACGAGTCATCTGCACACCGATCAGCAGGATCGAACCCAGCGCGATCAGCGCCAACACATAGCCCAGCACGGTGTTGATCCAGCGCGCGTCGCTGCGCGCCTCGAAACCGGCGGTGAGTGCAGATACGTTATCCAGCAACAGCTGGGAGTCAGTGAAGGTCTCGCTCGCGGCCAGACTCACCTGATACAGCTCGGGCGAGGTCAACAGAATCTCGTCTACCGATTCGGAAACGAAGGTAAACAGATCAGCAATGTCGTTCAGCCGGATGATCGCGTCCGGATCTGTTACCCGCTCAATACCAATCGATGGGTTGCCTTCAATCATGCCCTGCAGTACACGACCAAACAGACTGGCATCTCGGCCAAAACTGTCGGCGGCCATGACCGCATCCTCATCACCGGCCAGTACCCGGTTTACCGAGTTGAGGATACGTTCGGCAAGCAGCGACTGACGCTGGGCAATCGCTACCTGATCCGCAGCAGCGTTACTGGAGATCAGCACATCTACCACGTCTTCGTACTCGACCTGCAACTGCGGAATCGTGTCGGAGAGGGTCAGCGCCACTTCGTTCAGAGACAGAACCGTGGCTTCGCTGGCAAGAATTTCGTCGGCATTGCTACGCACCCGGTCCCAGTTAGCCTGCACAGTCTGCAGCTGATCCTGCAGTGACTGGGGCGTAGCCGGCAGACCGGTTTCCTCGCGGCCATTGGTCAGATATTCGAAGCGCTGCTGGAAGTCATTACGCGCCTCCAGCAACAGGCCAAACGCCTCGGGCGTGCCGGTAGCCGCCTCACTGGCAGACTTGGAGATCTGCTGCGAGAGCACCCGCAACTCACCGGCGTGACCGATGTATTCCGTGTCGTAGGCACTCTGAATGTTCAGGTACAGGAAGTTGACGAAGAGCAACAACAGCGAGACGATCAGCGCGGCAAACAGGCCGGTGAGCGTGCGGTTACCGCGCATGTTGGACAGTATCTGTTTATCGAACTTTTTCATCATCTGGCCCCTACCTGGCCTACAACATTATTCTCGTTACCCGTGATTTAGTCGCGACACCGACACGCCGGCCATCGCCCCTCCCTCAATCAGATCGCCACGTCGAGAAACGCCTGATCGCGTGCCAACGCCCGGAAATTGAATACCAGTGACGATACCGACTCCTGAACATAGGCTCCCACCACGAAAGGTCTGAAGCCTTCCTCAATAGCGGGCAATTCGGTGCTGAAGCTGCTGACGGGAAAATGCTGCATTCCCAGCAACTCATCTACCAGCAAGCCCACAAACAGTTCATCGCGGTCCAGTACCAGGACGCGTCGCTGCTTACGGGGGCTGCTGCTAGTGGAATCAAAGAACCGGCTCAAATCGACGATGGGCAACAGGCGTCCGCGCACGTTCGCGACACCTCGTACCCAGGTCTTGACCCGGGGCAATGCGGTATACCGAGGTTCATGCAGGATTTCACTGACTTCGCCCATGGCCGCCACCATAGGCTGCCCGGCGAGCCGAAAGCCCACACCACTCCAGGTCTCGCTGACAACGTCCTGCGCTGGCAGACCTATGGCCTGCCGGCGACATTGCGTTGCCAACTGCTGGAGAAGATCGAAAGGATGAATTGATTCTGCCATGCCGTGCCTGTTCTGGTTGTTATGCGGCAACATGCCAGCGGCTGAATCAGCCGCCCAGCACCGACTTCAATGTCTTGATCAGCGTATCTTCCTCAACCGGCTTGGTGAGGTAGTCTTTGGCGCCTTGACGCTTGCCCCAGACCTTGTCAGTTTCCTGGTCTTTGGTGGTGACGATAATCACCGGAATATGCGCCGTTTCAGGGTCTTTGGTCAGCTGTCGTGTTGCCTGAAAACCGTTCAGGCCAGGCATGACGATGTCCATCAGCACCGCGTCCGGCTTTTCCTGCCGGGCCAATGCCACCCCATCTGCTCCATTTTCGGCCTTGAGTACTTCGTGGCCATGTTTTTCCAGCATGCCAGTCAGCTTGTACAGCTCAGTAGGCGAATCATCTACTACAAGAATTCGGGCCATTTTACTCCCCCGGTAAGGCAATAAGGCTGCAACCGGCTCACGCGCCGGATGCACCCGCTAAATCGTCGGTTTGTGGAACATGGGCACGAATCGCGCCCAGCAGCTCTTCCTTGCTGAAGGGTTTGGTCAAGTATTGATCTGAACCAACAATGCGCCCCTTGGCTTTATCGAACAGCCCGTCCTTGCTGGACAGCATGATCACCGGGGTACCCCGGAAGGCGCTGTTGTTTTTTATCAGCGCACAGGTCTGATAGCCATCAAGACGCGGCATCATGATGTCAACAAAGATAATATCGGGGTGGTGGTCAGCGATCTTGGCCAGCGCATCGAAACCATCGACGGCGGTAATCACTGTGCATCCGACCTTTTTCAGCAGGGTTTCTGCTGTACGGCGGATGGTCTTGCTGTCGTCAATGACCATGACTTTCAGGCTTTCGAAATTTTCTTCCATTATGACCAGCCCTTGTTATTGATGGTGGGTGGTTAGCGCAAATGGCCTGTTGCCAGCGCACAACCAGCCAATCCCTTTTCCGCGTACTTTTAACATAGTTTATGCAGCCAATCTATTGAGGCAGCACCGTTTCACGCTTTTCTGCTGCAATGCATCAGATATGAGACATCCGTCAACATTAGTCAACCTTTCATCGCGAGCAAAGCTGGGAGTACACTCAGCCTTTCGAAACTGAGCCATATTGCTAGCCACATCGCTCAACCAAGTTGCTCACCTATAGCGGACCAACCACCTTATGCGCATTCGTCTTGGCATCGTCATGGATCCGATTCACGCGATCCACTACAAGAAAGACAGCTCCCTGGCCATGTTGCTTGCTGCCCAGCAGCGCGGCTGGGAACTGCAGTATATGGAGCCCCAGGATCTCTACCTTGCTGACGGCCAGGCAATGGGCCACATGCGCGAACTGAAGGTGCATGCCGATCCACAGCACTGGTTCGATCTGCAAGAACACCAACACACACCACTGGCCGATCTGGACGTGATCCTGATGCGCAAGGATCCGCCTTTTGATAACGAGTTTCTCTACGCCACGCATATTCTGGAAGCCGCCGAGCGCGCTGGTGCAATGGTGGTCAATCGGCCCGCGAGTCTGCGCGACTGCAATGAAAAGCTGTTTGCTACCCAGTTTCCCCAATGCACCCCGGAAAATGTTGTCACCCGCCGCGCCGACATTTTGCGCGCTTTTGCAAAAAAACACCGTGACGTCATTCTCAAACCGCTCGATGGAATGGGCGGATCGATGATTTTTCGTATTCAGGAGAACGATCCGAACCTGAGCGTGATCATCGAAACCCTGACCCAGTTCGGTCAACAGCAGATCATGGCCCAGCGTTACCTGCCGGAAATCAAGGACGGCGACAAACGCATCCTGATGATTGATGGCGAGCCGCTGCCGTATTGCCTGGCGCGCATTCCCCAGCAGGGCGAAACGCGCGGCAACCTGGCAGCCGGCGGGCGTGGCGAAGCACGCCCGCTGACCGAGCGTGATCGCTGGATCGCCAATCAGGTAGGCCCGAGCCTGCGCGAACGCGGTCTGCTGTTTGTCGGCCTGGATGTGATTGGCGATTATCTGACCGAAATCAACGTCACCAGTCCGACCTGTATCCGTGAAATCGACGCCGCTTACCAAACCGATATTGGCGGGCAGTTGATGGACGTGATTGACCAACGTCTCAAAGCGCGCAGGGGCGCATAGACTTTTTCCGGCGCGCGCGGCAGACTTCGCAGGAAAATGTCAGCCGCCGCCAGCCTACGGACAGCATGAATAAAGCCGTGACACCCTCGGAAATCGCCAAGCAGCCCGACCCACCGGTGGTTACGGCGCGTGATCGCCTGGGTTTTACCCTGTTTCTAGCGGCGGTTCTGCACGCTCTGGTTATTCTGGGTATCACCTTCGATCTGCCCACCCCAAGCGAACTGTCAAAAACCCTGGAAATCACACTCGCTACCCAGCCTTCCGAGCAACAGCCGGAAAAAGCTGACTACCTGGCGCAGATGAATCAGGAAGGCAGCGGCACGCTGGAGGAAAAGGCCGCACCCAGCACCACCGAAGAGGCGGTGTTCCAGGATACCGAGGTCAATGAGGTTGAACCGCCGCAGGAAGCCAGTGCGCCGGAACCCGAGCCAGTACGCGAACAACAGGTCGTCACCACCACCGCGCCGCAACCGGACCGCGTCGCCAAGGCGCCGCCGACCCCCGATCCGGTGGATACCAGCGTGACCCTGCAGCGCTTTGACGTCACTCGCCTGTCCCAGGAAATCGCCAGCTTGGAAGCGCAATTGGCCGAAGAGCGCCAGCAATACGCCAACCGCCCGCGCGTGCACCGCCTCAACGCCGCCTCGACCATGCAGGACAAGGGTGCTTATTACAAAGACGCCTGGCGGCGGAAAGTCGAGCGTATCGGCAATCAGAACTATCCAGCCGAAGCACGCGACAACAGCATTTACGGCAGCCTGCGCCTGCTGGTATCGATCAATCGCGACGGCACGCTGCGCGAAGTGCAGGTGCTGGAGTCCTCCGGACACCGCATTCTGGATAACGCCGCGCTGCGCATCGTGCGCCTGGCTGCACCCTACGCACCCTTCACTGGGGATCTGATGGACGTCGATGTGCTGGAAATCATACGCACCTGGCGCTTTGAGCCGGGCAACCGGGTTTCGAGTTTCTGACATACCCCGTGCCGCCCTTGGCGCTTGAAGCTTATCGCGCAAAGCCCAATACTATGGTCATGAGCCAAACCAAACCGAATTACCTCAAGCACCACTTCCTCATAGCCATGCCGCATATGGCAGACCCGCGTTTCGTCAATAGCCTGATTTACCTTTGTGATCACAACGAGGACGGCGCCATGGGCCTGGTGATCAATCAGCCCAGCGACCTGCATCTGGCCGACATCCTCGAACAACTGCAACCGGCGGTCGACCTGCCCGGCAAGGTTGCCAGCTTCCCTGTGTATAACGGCGGCCCGGTGCAGACCGAACGCGGTTTCGTGCTGCACCGCGGCCCGGAACAATGGGAAGCGAGCATGGATCTGGGACAGTTACAGCTGACTACCTCGCGCGACATCCTGCTCGACATGGCGCACGGCATTGGCCCTTCCGAGGTATTACTGGCGCTGGGTTATGCTGGCTGGGACGCAGGCCAACTGGATCAGGAACTGGCTGAGAACGTCTGGCTCAGTTGTCCGGCCGATCTGCATATTCTGTTCGAACTGCCCAGTGAAGAGCGGCTGTTAGCCGCCGCGCGCAGCCTGGGTATCGATTTGCGTCTACTGACCAGCCAGGCCGGACACGCTTGATGGCAGCACTGCAGCGAGCTATGGCCTTCGATTACGGCACCAAGCAGATCGGCGTGGCGGTAGGTCAGACCCTGACCCGCCGCGCCGAACCCGTTGCAGTCCTGCGCGCCCGTGATGGCGTTCCCGACTGGAACGACATCGCCCGCCTGATCAGCGAATGGAAGCCCGATACATTAGTTGTCGGCCTGCCGCTGAACATGGACGGCAGCCCGAGCGAGATGAGCGGCCGCGCGGAGAAATTCTCCCGCCGCCTGCATGGCCGCTTCAACCTGCCAGTCCACTGCATCGACGAACGCCTTTCTACCTTCGAAGCCAAACAGAGCCTGCGTGACAGCGGCCGCACTCCGGCCAGCTACCGCGACAATCCGGTAGACAGCCTGGCTGCGGCGCTGCTGCTGGAAACCTGGCTCAACGAACAACCCGAGGAGACGCCATGAGCGCCTTGCCCGAGGTCGGCCCATTGCTGCAACGCATGGCTGACGAATTGACCGATTACCTGAAGCAGCGTCAGATTAGCGAGCCGGCCTTTGTCGGCATTCATACCGGCGGCGTCTGGGTCGCGGAGCGGCTGCGCAAGCTATGCCTGCCCGATGCGCCAATGGGCACGCTGGACATCGCCTTCTACCGCGATGACTTTGCCCAGAACGGTCTGCAGCCCGGGGTGCAACCCTCAGAGCTGCCCTTTTCGGTAGATGATCGCCACCTGATTCTGGTCGACGATGTGCTGATGACCGGGCGCACCATCCGCGCTGCGCTGAACGAGCTGTTCGATTACGGCCGGCCGGCTTCCGTTACGCTGGTAACCCTGCTAGATATCGAAGCGCGGCAGCTGCCGATTCGCGCCGATGTACTGGGCAGTAGCCTGGTCCTGCCGGCCGGCCAGCGCGTCAAGCTGACGGGGCCTGACCCTTTGCAGCTCACCCTGAACCCTGTTGCCAAACACTGAGAGGCCCATGAGCACCCCACCCAGCCATTTGCAACTTAACTTCCAGGGTCAGCTGCGGCACTTTCTGACTATCGAAGGCTTGTCCCGCGACCTGCTAACCGAGCTGCTGGATACCGCCGACTCCTTTCTTGAAGTGGGCGAACGGGCAGTCAAGAAGGTCCCGCTGCTGCGTGGCAAGACCGTCTGCAACGTATTCTTCGAGAACTCCACGCGCACCCGCACCACCTTCGAGCTGGCGGCCAAGCGGCTGTCGGCCGACGTGCTGAACCTGAACATTCAAACCTCCTCGACCAGCAAGGGTGAAACCCTGTACGACACCCTGCGCAACCTGGAAGCGATGGCCGCCGACATGTTTGTGGTCCGCCACGGCGACTCGGGCGCGGCGCATTTCATCGCTGGCCATGTGTGCCCCGATGTGGCGATCATCAACGCCGGTGACGGCAACCACGCGCACCCGACCCAGGCGATGCTCGACATGCTGACCATTCGCCGGCACCGCGGCGATTTCACCAAGCTGTCGGTGGCGATTGTCGGCGATATTCTGCACTCCCGCGTGGCCCGCTCGAACATGCAGGCGCTGCAGACTCTCGGCTGTCCGGACATTCGCGTAATCGCCCCGCGGACGCTTCTGCCGGCCGGCATCGATCAATACGGCGTGCGCGTGTTCAACGATCTGCGCGTCGGCCTGCGCGATGTCGATGTGGTAATCATGCTGCGTCTGCAGAAGGAGCGCATGCAAAGCGGTTTGCTGCCCAGCGAGGGCGAATACTACCGGCTCTACGGCCTGACCCGGGAAACTCTGGCACTGGCCAAGCCGGATGCGCTGGTCATGCACCCCGGGCCGATCAACCGCGGTGTGGAGATTGAATCCGAAGTGGCCGACGGCGCCCAATCGGTGATCCTCAATCAGGTCACTTACGGCATCGCCGTGCGTATGGCCGTGATGTCCATGGCCATGACCGGACAGAACGCCCAGCGCCAGCACAATCAGGAAATCCTGGCAGCCGACCAGGCCAGGAAATCAGGTCAGGAAACCCCAGCATGCGATTGACCATTGAAGGCGCCCGGGTCATTGACCCGGCCAGCCAGTTTGACCAGATCACCGACCTGCACATCGCCGCAGGCCATATCGTCGGCATCGGCGAGGCCCCGGAAGGTTTCAGCGCCAATCAACGCATCGACGCTCGCGGGCTGATCGCCAGTCCCGGCCTGGTGGACTTGAATGTCAGCCTGCGTGAGCCCGGTCGCACCCGCAAGGGCACCATCGACAGCGAAACCCGCGCCGCCGCCGCAGGTGGTGTGACTAGCCTGTGCAGCCTGCCCGACACCTTGCCGGTACTGGACACACCTGCGGTGGCCGAGCTGATTCTGGACCGCGCCGAACAAGCCGGACAGGTTCGCGTTTTCCCGTTTGGCGCGTTGACCCGCGGCCTGGATGGCGAGCAACTGAGTGAACTGGTAGCCCTGCGCGACGTAGGCTGCGTCGCCTTTACCCAGGGTCTGGCGCCGATGAAGAGCAACCGCATTCTGCGCCGGGCACTGGAATACGCGGCCGGCTTTGATCTGCCTGTGGTCTTCATGCCCCAGGATCCGGATATTGCCGAGGGCGGCAGCGCGCACGAAGGCGCCACTGCAGCACGCATGGGCCTGGTAGGTATTCCCGAAACCGCAGAAACGGTAGCCTTGGCTCGCGATCTGCTGCTGGTCGAGCAGACCGGCGTGCAGGCACATTTCAGTGGCCTGACCAGTGCCCGGGCGATGGATATGCTCGCTGATGCCCAGGCCCGCGGCCTGCGCGTCAGCGCCGACGTGGCGATGTATCAGTTACTGCTGTGCGATGAGGATCTGGAAGGCTTTTCCAGCCTGCTGCACGTGCAGCCGCCGCTGCGCAGCAAGCAGGATCGCCATGCCTTGCGCCAGGCGGTGCAAAGTGGCGTGGTGCAGGCGATCGCGTCGCACCATCAGCCGCACGAACAGGAAGCCAAGCGCGTGCCCTTTGCCGCTTCCGCGCCGGGTATCAGCAGTGTGGAAATTCTCCTGCCGCTGGCTCTGACCCTGGTCGCCGACGGCCTGCTGGAGCTCCCGGCGTTGCTCTCACGGCTGACCTGCGGGCCGGCCACCGCGCTCAATCTGCCAGCAGGCAGCATCAGCTTGCACGGACGGGCGGACATCACCCTGTTCGACCCGGTGGCCGCCAGCCTGATTGGTCACAACTGGCTGTCCAAGGGCGCCAACTGCCCCTTCATCGGCAAGGGTGCACCGTGCAAGGTCACGCACACCATCAGTCACGGAAAACTGGTCTATCAGGCCTAGGATAACGACAAGGAAGGGTTGGGAACGATGGCAACTTTTGGCTTACGCGGTAAATCGCTTTTAGCCTTGCTGCTGGCATGTCTACTGGCGTTGGTGCCCGCGGCACTCATTGGTTGGCTGGCACTGCAAAGTATTCATGAGCACTTCGGCGATGCTTATGCGCGCAACGCCACACTGTTGAATCGCGAAAAAATCCGCGCACCTATTTCCCGTGAGCTGGCACTGTCGCTGCGCCTGGCGGATTCGGAAGTCACCCGCCAATGGCTGCTGGACGAGCAAGACCAGGCCAAAAGCGAGCTGTTCTTCATGGAAGCCGAAGGCTACCGCCGGGACTTTCGTGATCATGCCTATTTTATTGGCAGCGTGGCTAGCCAGGGCTACTACTTCAACAGCAACGACGAGCCGCTCAATCCCGAACCACGCTACGTGCTGGACGCCGACAAACCCGCCGACAGCTGGTTCTTCAGCTCCCTGCGCGACACCGACAAATACAACATCAACGTCGATTTCAATCCAACTCTGGACACTACCAAGGTCTGGTTCAATATCCTGGTCAAGGATCACGACGGCACTACTATCGGGCTGGCCGGCTCGGGCCTGGACCTGTCTGACTTCGTTCGAGACTTTATCGCCAGCGAGAACCCTGGTGTCAGTCCGATGATCTTTGATCACAACGGCGCAATTCAGGCGCATCAGAACGCCGCGCTGATTGCCCTCAACTCCGGCGCCGACGCCAATGCGCAGGAACAATTCAGTCTGTTCGGGATGATTGCCGACGAGGCTCAGCGCGATCAGGTGCGCAGTGCGATGCAAGCCGCTTTGGCGGAACCAGACAGCGTCGTCACGGTACGGGTGGCGTTGGACGGTAAACCCCAACTGCTGGCGCTGAGTTACCTGCCGGAATTGGGCTGGTATGTCGCCAATGGCGTGGACCTGGATAGTGCTCAGGTCATTGACGGCGAGTGGTTGCTACCGATTCTGCTCGCGTTGGGCGGCCTGATTCTGGTGCTGATGCTGCTGTTTGCACTGGCGATCGAACGCCTGCTGCTCAAGCCCCTGCGCCAGCTTAAATACAGCGCCCAGGCCATGGCTTCAGGCCGCTATGACGTGCAGATGCCGACCGCACGAGATGACGAGATTGGCGAACTGAGCACTGCCTTCGGAGTCATGGCCAACAAGGTCAAACAAAATACTCTGGAGCTGGAACAGCGTGTTCAGGAGCGCACCAGCGAGCTGGAACAGGCCAATCAGGAAATGTCCCACGCGCAGAAGAAGATCGGCGACTCGATTGATTATGCCAGCCTGATTCAGCGCTCGATTCTGCCTGACCGTGAACTGGTTAATGCGCTGGGCGAACACCATGCCGTGCTCTGGCGGCCGCGGGATGTGGTCGGCGGCGACTTCTATGTGTTTCGCAGTGAAGGCCAGCATTGCCTGCTTGGCGTCGTTGATTGCGCCGGCCATGGCGTACCCGGCGCACTGATGACCATGCTCGCGCACGCTGCCCTGGACCAGGCGATCAGCGACTGTGGCATGCAGGACCCCGCGGGAGTGCTGCAGCGGACTGACCAGATTATCCGCAAGATGCTCAGTGATGCACCTGAATACAAGGCGCTGGCAACCAACATGGACGTAGGCCTTGCCTACGTCGACCTGAACCAGCGCAATGTGACCTTTGCTGGAGCCAAAATCGCCTTGTACTACAGCGATGGCAAGACCGTCGATCTGGTAAAAGGCGCCAAACGGGCCTTGGGTGACAAGCGCCAGGCGCAATACGCCAACCACAGCATCGCCCTGGAAACCGGCCGCACCTTCTACATGAGCACCGATGGGTTCCTCGATCAGGCCGGCGGCGAAGACGGATTCGGCTTTGGCAACAGCCGCTTTGCCGATATGCTATTGCAGCATGCGCGCTTGCCACTGGGGCAGCAGAACACCGCTTTCAGTGACACTCTGGCTAGCTACCAGGGTGATTATGCTCAGCGTGACGACATTACCATGCTGTGCTTTCGTTTCGATTGAGCCGCCAGGACGCGTCCTGGCCACCGATAAAAACAGTGCATTAATGGAGCAGTGATGGATACGATTGACTTGTTTGCCATGCGCGAGCGCTTCGATAACCAGCAGATCATGCTGTGCTTCAACGGACCTATCTCTCGCAGTCTGATTGAGGAAATTGGCAATGCATTGCGCAATTACCTCAGTGCCGATCACGCGCACCCTTCCGCCGCAATGGATGTATTCGCGGTGTATATCGAAATGACCCAGAACATCAGCCACTATGCTCGGGTTCGCGGCTGGAGCGAGCAGGAGTCCGGCGCTACGGTCGTCGTCTCGCGTGATGAAGAGGGTCATTATGTGGTCTCGGCCGGCAATCTGGTAGAGCACGCGGACGGCGAGGCGTTGCTGCAAGCGGTCGAAGACCTGGCAGGGCTGGACAAGACCGAGCTCAAGGCTCGGTACAAGGAACAACTGCGCAAACCGCGTGACGCAGAGAAAACCACTGGTGCAGGACTGGGCCTGATCGACATCGCACGCAAGTCCAGCCAGCCGCTTCATGCCTCTTTGCGCCCAGTGGCCGAGGGTCGTGGTTTTCTCAGCCTGCGCGCTGTTATCTGAAGGTAAGCGAGTTATATAACATGACTGATTTTTCAATACCCGGCACTCAATCCACCCCAGAGATCCGCAGCGACTGGGATGCCGGATTGCTTTACATGCAAGGCGATTCCTATCCGGAAAACTCCTTCGAGCTGTTCGGCCAGGTGCTGGACTGGATTGAGCAATATCTGCGCGAAACAGGCCGTCCGCTAACGCTTGAACTGCACTTGCTGTACCTCAACACCAGCAGCATCAAAGCGCTTATGGACATCTTCGATCAGCTTGAAGCGGCCCATGGCGAGGGCAAGAGTGTTCAGGTGAACTGGCGTTACGACCCGCGCAACGAGCGCGTCGCAGAGCTGGCTGAAGAGTTCAAGGAAGATTGTACGTTCCCCTTCGACATCCTCAGTGGCTGATTATGACCGGCACAAACAAGTCCCTCGAAGAACAGCTGGAAGAGCTTCTGGGCGACGACGCCAACCGATCCAACCCGCTCTACGCGCCGCTGGAAAACCTGTGGGCAACGCACCGCGATCTGGCTCGACGGATTGATCGGATCAGTCGTATTTCGGATGCCTATCAGAGCCTTACCAAGGAGAAAGAGCAGTCCCTGACCGAGCGCATCAACAAACAGCTGCGTCAACTGAGCAAGGTGGCAAGAATTTCCGACCACTATCAGAAGATGATGCATGACCTTAACCTGGCGCTGCGCGAAGCCTCCAACCATGATCCGTTGACCGGCTTGGGCAACCGCCGGCTGCTACTGGAGAGGCTCAAGGAGGAAACCGAGCGCGCGCGCCGTTACAGCCGCCCGTTCAGTATCGCCATGCTGGATATCGACCGCTTCAAATCGATCAACGATGAGCACGGCCACGAGCTGGGTGATCAGGTCCTGGTGGAAGTTTCCCGGGTACTGGATGCTGAGGTGCGCGAACAGGATCTGTGCGGGCGCTGGGGAGGAGAAGAGTTTTTGGTTCTACTTCCGGAAACCGGGCTGGAGAAAGCCGCGCAAGTCATGGAGCGAATCCGTTCAGCTATAGCTGGCCTGGTCGTGCGCATTGGCGAAGATACCATCAGTGCGACCACCAGTATCGGCGTGGCCGAGTACCAACCGGGCTTCAGCTATTCAGATACCATCAATCAGGCCGACGTGGCCCTGCTGCTGGCCAAACGTTCCGGTCGCGACCGCATCGAGCTGGCGGTAGCCGCCAGCTGATCGCTTCGGTCAGCGCCGGTAGTCCTCGTCGTCCTCTTCCAGGGCAAAGTCGTTCTTGCTGCCCATCAGCTGCTTGCCGTCGGTTTCCGAACCCAGCTTGATCAGCAGGCGCAGATCGTTGGCCGAGTCGGCATGTGCCAGGGCATCTTCATAGGTAATCTCACCCTGGCTGTAGAGGCGGTACAAGGCCTGGTCAAAGGTCTGCATACCCAGCTCGGTAGAGCGCGCCATCAACGGCTTGAGCTCGTGCACTTCACCCTTGCGAATCATGTCTGCGGCCAGCGGCGTGTTGAGCAGCACTTCAATCGCAGCGCGGCGACCCTTGCCATCCGGCGTCGGAATCAGCTGCTGGGCGACAATCGCCTTGAGGTTCAGCGACAGATCCATCCACACCTGCTGGTGCATTTCGGTAGGGAAGAAGTGAATGATGCGGTCCAGCGCCTGGTTGGCGTTGTTGGCGTGCAATGTGGCCAGACACAGGTGACCGGTTTCGGCGAAGGCCACGGCGTGGTCCATGGTTTCCTTGGTCCGCACTTCGCCGATCAGAATCACATCCGGCGCCTGACGCAGGGTGTTCTTCAGCGCCACCTCGAAGGAATCGGTATCGATACCGACTTCGCGCTGGGTGACGATGCAGTTCTGATGCTGGTGAATAAATTCGATCGGGTCTTCGATGGTGATGATGTGACCGCTGGAGTTCTTGTTGCGGTAGCCAATCATTGACGCCAGCGAGGTAGATTTACCGGTGCCGGTGGCGCCAACAAAAATCACCAGACCGCGCTTGGTCATAGACAGCTTTTTCAGCACCTCCGGCAGGCGCAGTTCTTCCATGCTCGGGATATTAACTTCGATGCGGCGCAGCACCATACCCACCAGGTTGCGCTGGTAGAAAGCACTGACGCGGAAACGGCCAATGCCACGCGCACTGATGGCGAAGTTGCACTCACGCTTTTCAGCAAACTCGCGGCGCTGGGATTCAGTCATCACCCCCAGCACGGTCTCGCGTGTTTGCTCAGGCGACAGCGGCGTCTTGGTGACGGGCAGGATCTTGCCGTTGACCTTCATGCTCGGGGCAACGCCGGCGGTGATGAAAAGGTCAGAAGCACCCTTCTCGACCATCAGCCGCAATAATTTCTCAAACTCCATGATGTGCCTCTTCTCACTTCCGAGTGCAGGCAGTGACGCCTGCGCCGCTGTAATGGCCGCGCTTTAGAAACTGTCGGTGTTCTTGGCTTTCTCGCGCGCACTTTCCTTGGTAACCAGGCCCTTGGCAACCAGGGCCTTGAGGCACATATCCAGCGTCTGCATGCCGATGTTGCCACCGGTCTGAATAGCGGAATACATCTGCGCAACCTTGTCTTCACGAATCAGGTTACGAATCGCCGGCGTGCCGATCATGATCTCGTGGGCCGCAACCCGGCCGCCACCGATCTTCTTCAGCAGCGTTTGCGAAACCACCGCCGTCAGTGACTCGGACAACATCGAACGCACCATGGATTTTTCTTCGGCCGGGAACACGTCGACTACCCGGTCGATGGTTTTTGCCGCCGAGGTGGTGTGCAACGTGCCAAACACCAGGTGGCCGGTTTCCGCGGCGGTCAATGCCAGGCGAATGGTTTCCAGGTCACGCATCTCACCGACCAGGATGATGTCCGGGTCTTCCCGCAGTGCCGAGCGCAGGGCTTCAGCAAAGCCGAGCGTATCGCGGTGCACTTCACGCTGGTTGACCAGGCACTTCTTCGATTCATGCACGAATTCGATCGGGTCTTCGATGGTCAGTACGTGCTGGTATTTGGTGTTGTTCAGGTAGTCGAGCATTGCCGCCAGGGTGGTGGACTTGCCCGAACCAGTCGGGCCAGTGACCAGCACCAGACCACGCGGCACATCGGAAATCTTCTTGAACACATCGCCCATGCCCAGATCGTCCATGCTCAGGACCTTCGAGGGGATGGTACGGAATACCGCACCGGCGCCACGATTCTGGTTGAAAGCGTTAACCCGGAAGCGCGCCACACCGGGCACTTCAAAGGAGAAGTCAGTTTCGAGGAACTCTTCAAAATCCTTGCGCTGCTTGTCGTTCATGATGTCGTAGATCAGACCATGAACCATCTTGTGATCCATGGCCGGTACGTTGATGCGGCGTACGTCGCCATCGACACGAATCATGGGCGGCAGTCCGGCCGACAGGTGCAAGTCCGACGCGCCCTGTTTGGCGCTGAAGGCTAACAGCTCGGTAATATCCATAGGGTTCCCCATAACAACCAGCAAGCATGTAGAATGCCAGAAGATTTTATTAGATTGGCAGGTATTAATGTCCGTAATGTCTACGATAGCAGAGAATATTGCAAACGTTCATGAGCGTATTCAGCGTTCTGCGGTCGGTGCCGGACGAAATCCCCAGGAGGTGACGCTGGTCGCGGTCAGCAAAACCCGTCCAGCCAGCGCGATCCGTGACGCCTGGGCTGCCGGCATCACCCATGTGGGCGAAAATTATCTGCAGGAAGCACTGGATAAACAGGCGCAGCTGGCAGACTTGCCGCTGACCTGGCATTTCATCGGCCCGATCCAATCGAACAAGACCAAATCCATCGCCGAACACTTCGACTGGGTGCATGGCGTAGACCGGCTGAAAATTGCCCGGCGCCTGTCCGAGCAGCGCCCCGCCGAGCTGCCGCCGTTGAACATCTGTTTGCAGGTGAATATCAGCCGCGAGCCAAGCAAGTCCGGCGTCATGCCGGAAGAGCTGGCGGCGCTGGCCGCCGAAGTTGCCGAACTGCCCAATATCAAGCTGCGTGGGCTGATGGCGATACCTGCGCCGGCGCAGGACAGCGTAGGCCGCCGCGCCCCGTTAAAAGCACTCCGCGAAGCTCTGGAAGCATTGCCCTTGCCGCTGGACACCCTGTCCATGGGCATGAGCGATGACCTGACCGAAGCGGTTCAGGAAGGCGCCACGCAAGTACGTATTGGCACCGCGCTGTTTGGCGAGCGCAACCCCACTCCACCCCCATCCGCGCAAGGATAAACCCCATGAGCACTCCGACCATCGGATTCATCGGCGCCGGCAATATGGCTACCAGCCTGATTGGCGGCATGCTGCAGCAGAACATCAAGGCCAGCCAGATTCTCGCCAGCGATCGCACCGCCGAGCAGGTCGAGCGGCTGGGCAAGCAATTCGGTATTCGTACCAGCACCGACAACGACCTGCTCGCCGCCGAATGCGACGTGCTGGTACTGGCGGTCAAGCCGCAGGTGATGCAGGCGGTTTGCCGTGCACTGCCGGCCGAGCGCAAACCCGGCCAGTTGATCATCTCGATTGCCGCAGGCATCAGCTGTGCCAGCCTGGAAAACTGGCTGGGCGCAGGCAGCGCTATCGTGCGCTGCATGCCCAATACGCCGTCGTTGCGCCGCCAAGGTGTCAGCGGCCTGTTCGCCAATGCCCAGGTCAGCGACACGCAAAAGCAACAGACCGAAGCTATCCTCAACGCCGTGGGCATCAGCCTGTGGCTGGAGCGCGAAGAGCTGATCGACGCAGTCACCGCGGTATCCGGCAGTGGCCCGGCGTACTTCTTCTACATGATGGAAGCCATGACCGCGGCCGGCGAGCAGCTCGGCCTGCCGCGTGACACCGCCGAGCGCCTGACGCTGTTTACCGCCCTGGGCGCCGCCGACATGGCCGTGCACAGTGACGTGGACGCAGCCGAACTGCGCCGCCGGGTCTGCTCCCCCGGCGGCACCACCGAGCGCGCGATCAACAGCTTTGCCGAAGATGACCTACCCGCGATCGTCGCGCGCGCCATGCAGGCCGCCGCCGCACGCGCCGCCGAAATGACCAAAGAACTAGCCTGAGGAAACCGCATGAACAGCCTTAATATGGCCGCCATCTATATCGTCCAGACCCTCGGCAGTCTGTACCTGCTTATCGTGTTGCTGCGCTTTGTGCTGCAACTGGTCAAGGCCGACTTCTATAACCCGGTCTCGCAGTTTATCGTGCGCGCCACCAAGCCATTGCTGATGCCCCTGCGTCGAGTGATCCCCGGCTTTGGTGGTATCGACTTTGCCTCACTGGTACTGGCGCTGATCCTGCAGATGCTGCTGATGACCGTGATCATCAAGTTGATGGGTTATGCGTTGCCGAACGTGCTGCAATTGCTGGTCTGGTCGATGGTCGCGCTGACTGCGCTGTTCCTGAAGATTTTCTTCTTCGCGCTGATTATCAGCGTGATTCTGTCCTGGGTCGCACCGACCAGCAGCAATCCCGCGGCGCTGCTGGTCCACCAGCTGTGTGAGCCGGTGCTGGCACCGATCCGCAAGATTCTGCCGTCCATGGGCGGGCTGGATCTGTCGCCGATTTTCGGCTTTATCGCGCTGCGCCTGTTCGACATGCTGATCATCGCCAATATCGCCGCCGCCACCGGCATGCCGCGCGGGCTGACACTGGCGATCTGATCCGGCGATGTCTTTCTACCAGTGGCGCGGCGCCGATCTGATCCTGGATTGCCACCTGCAGCCCGGCGCCAAGACCATGGGCTTTGCCGGGCAACACGGCGAGCGGCTGAAAATCCGCATCAGCGCCCCACCGGTTGATGGCAAGGCCAATCTGTTGCTGCTGGCCTTTCTGGCCGAGGAATTCGCCGTCAGCAAGCAGCAGGTCAGCCTGCTCAGCGGCCAGCAGAGCCGGCAGAAACGCGTACTTGTCCAGGCGCCCGAGCGGTTGCCAGAGGGGTTGGCCATAGCCCCGCCGGGAAATATTGCGTCCAGCGATGGCGCTCTTTAGACTGGCGCCTCGATTGTTGGCACCGCCCCTGGCTGGCCACCGCCAACCTATAAAGGAACTGCCTATTCATGTCGACATTCCCTGCCGACTCCGTCGGACTGGTAACACCCCAGCGCCTTAGCTTCAGCGAGCCGTTGAAACTCGCCTGCGGCAAATCCCTGGAACAGTTCGAGCTGGTGTATGAAACCTACGGTCAACTGAATGCCAGCCGCAGCAATGCGCTGCTGATCTGCCATGCGCTGTCCGGCCACCATCACGCCGCCGGCTTTCACAGCGCCGATGAGCGCAAGCCGGGTTGGTGGGATGCCTGCATCGGCCCCGGCAAGGCGATCGACACCAACCGTTTCTTTGTTGTCAGCCTGAACAACCTCGGCGGTTGCCACGGTTCCACCGGTCCCTCCAGCATCAATCCGGCGACCGGCAAGCCCTATGGCGCCAGCTTCCCGGTACTGACCGTGGAAGACTGGGTACACAGCCAGGCGCTGCTGGCCGACCAGCTGGGCATCGACACCTGGGCCGCTGTGGTCGGCGGCAGCCTTGGCGGCATGCAAGCGCTGCAATGGGCGATCAGCTACCCGCAGCGTATTCGCCACTGCCTGGCGATTGCCACCGCACCGAAACTCTCGGCGCAGAACATCGCCTTCAACGAAGTAGCGCGCCAGGCGATCATTACCGATCCGGATTTCCACAACGGCGATTACGCCGCCTTCGGCGTGATCCCCAAACGTGGCCTGATGCTGGCGCGCATGGTCGGGCATATTACTTATCTGTCAGACGACTCCATGGGCGAGAAATTCGGCCGCGAGCTGCGTACCGATGTGCTCAATTACGACTTCACCAGCGTCGAGTTCCAGGTGGAAAGCTATCTGCGCTATCAGGGCCAGGAATTCTCCGAGCGCTTTGACGCCAACACCTATCTGCTGATGACCAAGGCGCTGGATTATTTCGACCCCGCCGGTGCCCATGATGGCAACCTGGCGAAAGCGCTGGAAGGTATTCAGGCGCGCTGCATGGTCATGTCTTTCACCACCGACTGGCGCTTCTCGCCGGCGCGCTCACGCGAACTGGTCGACGCCCTGCTCGCCGCTCGCAAGCAGGTCAGCTACCTGGAAATTGAAGCAGCCCAGGGCCACGACGCCTTCCTGCTGCCGATTCCCCGCTATGTGCAGGCACTGCAGGCGTACATGAACCGTATCGAGGTGAATGCATGAGCATGCGCGCGGATCTGGAAATCATTCAGGAATGGATCAAACCCGGCAGCCGCCTGCTGGATCTGGGCTGTGGCGACGGCGAACTGCTGCGCTACCTGTCCGAGCAGCGCAAGGTTACCGGCTACGGTCTGGAAATCGATCCGGAGAAGATCAACGCCTGTATCGACAACGGCGTCAACGTGATCGAACAGAACCTGGACACCGGCCTGAGCAACTTTGGCGACAATACCTTTGACAGCGTATTGATGACCCAGGCGCTGCAGGCCGTGCATTACCCCGATCAGGTGCTGGAAGAAATGCTGCGCATCGGCCGCGAAGCGATCCTGACCTTCCCCAACTTCGCCCATTGGCGCTGCCGTTTATATCTGGGTACAAAGGGCCGCATGCCGGTCTCCGAGTTCATGCCCTACACTTGGTACAACACGCCCAATATCCACTTCTGTACTTTCAAGGATTTCGAAGCGCTGTGTCGCGAACGCTCGATTCGCATCCTTGATCGATTAGTGGTCGACCAGACCCATCGCAGCGGAGTGCTCAGCGGTCTGTGGCCGAATCTGTTGGGCGAGATCGCCATTTACCGGGTTACCCGCTAGGCCCATTGGCCTTTGAAAGGAGAATCATGATGTTTCGCGCCCTGCTCTTGAGCCTGCTACTGCTGCCTGCTCTGGCTAACGCCCAGCAAACAAGCCCGCAACGCTTCGGCGATATGTTGGTGTACTACAACACCTTCAACAGCAGCTATCTGCTGCCGGACATCGCCGCGACCACCGGGCTGACGCGCGGACCTAATCATGGCGTCGTCAACATCGCCATCCAGCGCGAAACGCAGGACGGCCCCGTCGCCGTCGATGCCTTGCTTACGGGTAACGTGACCAACCTGTTGGGGCAGAGATCGCCGCTGCGTTTTATTCGCATACAGGAAGAAGAGTCGATCTACTTCGTCGCCAATTACACCGCTACTCAGCGCGGCTTGTTGCGCTTTGAAGTGGAAGTGCGCCCCAGCACCGGCGGCACCACGCAAACCCTGCGCTTCCAGCAGGAGTTCTTCCCCGATGAGTGATACACGCCTGCCCTTCCAGCAGCTGGTCCTGGCCAGCGGCAACGCCGGCAAGCTCAAGGAACTGCAAGCGATGCTCGGCGAACAGGTGACTGTGTTGCCACAAAGCCAGTTTGTAGCCACTGAAGCGGTGGAGGACGGACTCAGCTTTGTCGAGAACGCCATTATCAAGGCGCGACACGCCTGCCGAGCCTCGGGATTACCCGCACTGGCGGATGACTCGGGCATTGCCGTGGATGCACTGGCCGGCGCACCCGGCATCTATTCCGCTCGCTACGCTGGTGCCGGCGGTGACGCAGCCAACAACGCCAAGCTTCTGCAAGCGCTCGAAGGGTTACCGCCCGAACAACGCGGCGCGCGCTTTATATCCGTGCTGGTACTGATGATGCACGCTGAAGACCCGACGCCGATCATCTGCGAAGGCGTCTGGCACGGCAGTATTCTTCACTCAGCCCGGGGCGAGCACGGCTTCGGCTACGACCCGCTGTTCTGGGTACCCGAAGCCAACTGCTCCAGCGCCGAACTCAGCCCGGCAGACAAGAACCGCCTGAGTCACCGCGCCAAGGCCATGTTTCAGCTGCGAGCGCGGCTGGGATTGGCGTGACCCCGTCTAACGCTGCCAGCCTGGTATTGCCGCCCCTGGCAGCCTACGTACATATCCCCTGGTGCGTGCGCAAATGCCCCTATTGCGACTTCAATTCCCACGTCAGCGAACGGGGCCTGCCCGAAGCTGAATATATTGATGCGCTGATTGCCGATCTTGAACTGGACCTGCCCGGCGCCCAAGGGCGGGAACTGACCTCGATCTTCTTTGGCGGCGGTACGCCGAGCCTGTTTTCTGCAGAAAGCCTCGGCCGGCTACTGGATGCCATGGCCAGCCGCCTGAACTTCGCCGCGGATATCGAAATCACCCTGGAAGCCAACCCCGGCACCTTCGAACAGATCAAGTTCGCCGGCTACCGCGCGGCAGGCATCAATCGCCTGTCGATTGGCATTCAGAGCTTTAACGCCAAACACCTGAAAGCGCTGGGCCGCATCCACGATGACAAGGAAGCCTTGGCCGCTGTAGCCATGGCGCGCAAGGCCGGCTTCGACAACCTGAATCTGGACCTGATGCACGGCCTGCCGGATCAGTCGCTGGACGACGCCATGGCAGATATCAACCAGGCCATCGAGCTGGGCCCGGAGCATCTGTCCTGGTATCAGCTGACGCTGGAACCCAATACCGTGTTCTACAGCAAGCCGCCGATCCTGCCGGTGGAAGACACCCTGTGGGCCATTCAGGAAGCCGGTCAGGCCAGGCTGGCCGAAGCCGGGCTGGCGCAATATGAAGTCTCCGCCTATGCCCAGCCAGGCCGCCAGGCCCGGCACAATCTCAATTACTGGCAATACGGCGACTTTCTCGGCATCGGCGCCGGCGCGCACGGCAAGCTGAGCCATGCCGATGGTCGTATCGAACGCTATTGGAAAACCCGTCTACCCAGAGATTATCTGGACGCCGCCAAGGACTATTGCGCCGGCCGCAAAGTCATCGCAGCCGCTGACCTGCCCTTCGACTTCCTGATGAACGCCCTGCGCCTGAGCGACGGCGTACCTACCGCGTTCTATCTGGCGCGCACCGGCCAGCCCATTGAAGCCATTGCGCCACAGCTGAACGAAGCCGTACGCAAAGGCCTGCTCGAACCCTGGGACCAGCAACTGCGCCCGACCGAGCGCGGTCGGCTATTTCTCAATGACCTGCTTGAGATGTTTCTTTAGGCATACGCCAAACCCTTACGCGGCGAAGGGTTTAACGCGTTGGTCTAAACTTGTAGCTTGCCGCTTGAAACTTGCAGCTTGGGCTCTGCCCCCATACAGTATTGCAAACTGTCTCATTTACAGAGGTGCCCCATGTCTCCCTTTCTGTTTGCCACCACCGCCCAGATTCTTTGCGAGTCCGGTTCGGCCATTCGCCTGGCCGAACTCTGCAAGGAGCGCGGTGCCAATCGTGTGATGATCGTGACCGATCCGGGCATCACCAAACTGGGCATGCTCAATGACATCCTGCCCGGCTTTGCCAAGGCCGGCATGGCCGTGGAAATCTTCGACGCCGTGCAGGCTGATCCGCCAGAATCAGTAGTGATGGCAGCGGTAGAACAGGGCCGCGCGATGAAGGCGGATCTGGTCGTGGGTTTCGGCGGCGGCAGCTCGATGGACGTCGCCAAACTGGTGGCCTTTCTTGCCCACCCCGGCTGCCAGCAGCAACTGGCCGACATCTACGGCGTCGGCAATGCCAAAGGCCAGCGCCTGCCGCTGATCCAGGTTCCGACTACCGCCGGTACCGGCTCGGAAGTCACGCAGATCTCCATCATCACCACCGGAGAAACCACCAAGATGGGCGTCGTCTCGCCGATCCTGCTGCCAGACATGGCCTTGCTGGACGCCGACCTGACCCTAGGCCTGCCCCCGGCCGTCACCGCCGCCACCGGTATTGATGCGATGGTGCACGCCATTGAGGCTTACACCAGCAAGGTCAAAAAGAACCCGCTATCGGACATGCTCGCCCGCGAAGCCCTGCGCCTGCTAGCCGCCAATCTGGATGAAGCCGTTCACAACGGCAGCAACCGTGAAGCCCGCCAAGGCATGCTGCTCGGCGCCCTGCTGGCCGGCCAGGCCTTTGCCAACGCCCCGGTTGCAGCAGTACACGCACTGGCCTATCCGCTGGGCGGGCATTTCCATATCCCCCACGGCCTGTCCAATGCGCTGGTTTTGCCCGCAGTAATCGAATTCAACGCCTCGGCCGCAGAAGATCTGTACGCCGATCTGGCACCGCTGCTGGTCAAAGACCTGAAGCCCGGCAATGCCGCCAGCCTGACCGCACAACTGGTCTCAGAATTGGCCGCGCTAAGCCCACGCTGCAAGCTGCCGACACGCCTGCGTGACGCCGGGGTACCGGAAGATATGCTGCCGCAATTGGCCAAGGACGCGATGCTGCAACAGCGCCTGCTGGTCAATAACCCACGGGAGCTGACTGAGGCGGATGCGCTGGCGATTTATCGCAAGGCGTACTGATTTTAAAGGTTTTTGCCCGCAGCCAGCTCAACGCTAAAGCAGCCTTGGGCGACACCCGCAGTAGACCGTCTGCGCCCTGGATGGGCGCTGCCGAGCCCCCAGGGACGGGTTTATGGCGTGTCTACGGAGGGTGTCGGTCAAGGCAGCGGGTATATAGAATCCATCATCACCGTCAAACCGCCTTCAGCTGAACCAAGTTTCCCGAGAAAAGACTTCTGATATGAGTGAAAAACAAACACGCAGCGACTACCCCCACCTACACCCCATCACCACCCGCTGGCACGACAATGACGTGTACGGGCATGTAAACAACGTGGTGTACTACAACTACTTCGACAGCGCGGTAAACAGCTGGTTGATCGAACAGGGTGGGCTGGATATTCATCAGGGCGATCAGATCGCCTTCGTCGTCAGCTCCGGCTGCGACTACTTCGCCCCCATCGCTTTTCCTGAAACCATCGAGATCGGCGTGCGTGTCGCCAAGCTCGGCAACAGCTCAGTGCACTATGAATTGGCGGTGTTCAAGGCAGGTGTCGAAGAAGCCTGCGCCGCAGGCCGCTTCGTGCATGTATTTGTCGAACGCGCCAGCAACCGCTCCTGCGCAATACCCGCAGGGCCCCGCGCAGCGCTGGAGAAGTTGCTGGTCTGAAGATCAGCCCAACACAGCGGGCAGATCGCCCGGCGTGAACAGCTCAATCCAGTAACCATCCGGATCGCGGATAAAGGCAATATTCTTCATCTTGCCATCCTGCGGGCGTTTGACGAAGCTGACCCCCAGCTCCTCAAAGCGCGCGCAGGCCGCCTCCAGATCCGGCACGGCGAAGCCGATATGCCCAAAGCCCTTGGGCTCGTCATTGCCGTTGTGGTAACTGAAGTCGGCATCGTCCTCGGTGCCCCAGTTATGCGTCAACTCCAGCATCGCCGGGCGGCCAAAAGTCTGCACCAGGCGCTCGCGGTTATCGTGCGACCAGTCCACCAGCTCATGGGTATCGATAGCAGCCAGGAAGTACAGGCTGAACTTCATCTCTTCGAAATCCAGCTTCTTCACCAGCGTCATGCCCATAATGCGGGTATAGAAATCCAGCGTCGCTTTCGGCGACTTGATGCGCAGCATGGTCTGGTTGAATACGAAACCTTCGGTGGCCGGATCGCGGTTCTCGCAGAGTCCGACAGCGGATTCAAAATGGCGACTCATGGTAATAGCTCCCGGGCAGGTCAATGGAAAGGGTTACAAGAGTAACATTCACATTGACCCGCTCGAAGCGCGCAAGTGCAAACGATTGTTTGCACTGCGGAGGGGGAATTACTTGAAGGGCCGCTCATCCCACCAGGGGTAGAACGCCGGGCGGTCCTTGCTCGGGCTGAGCTTGAACTGCGGCGGACGCTTTTCCAGGAAGGACTGTACACCCTCCTGGGCATCGGCCGACTCGCCCATAAAGGCAATCGCCCGCGAATCAACCTTGTGCGCTTCCATCGGATGATCCGCCGCCATCATGCGCCACAACAACTGACGGTTGAGCAGCGCAGACATGCCCGAGGTGTTGTCAGCAATTTCACGCGCCAATGCATAAGCCGCAGGCAGCAATTCTTCCGGCTCATGAATACTGCGAATCAACCCGCCTTTCAGCGCTTCCTCAGCATCAAACACACGACCGGTGTATACCCACTCAGCAGCCTGCATCGGCCCAACCAGACGCGGCAGGAACCAGCTGGAGCAAGCTTCCATGGTGATACCACGACGCGCAAACACAAAGCCGAAGCGAGCCTTGGTCGAAGCCATACGAATATCCATCGGCAACGTCATGGTCGCACCCACACCCACCGCAGCGCCGTTAAAGGCACCGATCACCGGCTTGGTGCACTCATAAATCCGCAGGGAAACGGTACCGCCACCATCACGCAGCGTGTCACCCTCAGGCTCACTCTGGCGCTTGTGGCGGTTAAAGGTGTCACCCCCCTTCTCCAAATCCGCACCCGCACAAAACGCCTTGCCCGCGCCGGTCATGATGATCACCCGCACATTGTCATCGGCATCTGCCGCATCAAAAGCAGCGATCAGTTCGCGGCACATGGCAGCGTTAAAGGCGTTCATGCGGTCGGGGCGGTTCAGGGTCAGCGTGAGAATGCCGTCCTTTACCTGGTAATCGAGCGTTTCGTAAGACATGAGGGTGCTCCCTGTTGATCAGATGCCGCCCAGTGTAGAACTGACCGGTCACAGGGACCAGTTAAGTTATGAGGCGTATGTGGGGGTATTGTTGGGGTGGATGAGATTACCCTGTCGGCACTGATGACTTAAGATATTGGGCAGCAGAGCCAGGTGTTGGCCATTCCAGCCTGACAACACTTCAGTGATATAGAGAGCAGAAATTAATCTGTGCCCGGTTCATTGACACTGCTCATCACTTTTCGCGTCCATAACAACCTGCATCATCTACACCAGCGTGTCTGATTTATCAGCTGCCACAAGGGTAAATAAGCTCGACGCTTTAGCCTAGTTCTACGGGAATTGCTTTGAGAAAAAGCAACATCAGTCATATAGAGTTGCGGAATGGGAATTTCTACATAATTTTCAACAAGGCTGACTACTAAGGTAAACTCAATCTCAGACCGCCGGTATATCCGGCTGGAAAATCAAGATCTCACCACGAAAACGTAGGTTCTAAGGAATGGAAATGCCTAGCTCTAATAAGAACATTGATGACCTTTCAGAGGAAGATATTGAGCTGTGGTTTGATACGGAAGACGAGTCGACAGTAGGCGAACCATTGTCGGACGAGGAGTTAGCGACTAAGTATGCCGAATCACAGATTCGTATTGTCCGTTCCTCACTAGATTTCACGCTTCACACTCTAGCCTCCTCAATCAAAGACAAAAACTACATTGATATTGCTCCGGGCTACCAGCGCCGCGCCCGATGGGATAAAAAGAAAAAGTCGTTATTAATCGAATCTTTCTTGATGAATATCCCTATTCCACCGATTTTTTTGTTTGAAAAAGATTACAATCAATATGAAATCATGGACGGACGCCAGCGGCTGGAGGCCATTTCGGAGTTTCTAGACAATAAATACGCACTTACGGGCTTAGAGTTTTGGCCTGAACTTCAGGGGAGAAGGTACGATGATCTTCCGGGTACTATTCAGCGTGGCTTGCTTCGCAGAACTATCAATGCAGTAGTACTACTTGCGGAAACTGAGAAAAGTGATGAGTCCTTCGATATACGACTCATTCTCTTTAGACGCCTGAATACAGGTGGGGTGAAGCTTAATGCGCAAGAAATGCGCAATGCTCTGTACCCAGGTTCGTTCAATGAGATGTTGCACACTTTGTCTCGAAGTGAAAACTTTACTTCTCTTTGGCGGATACCGAAAAAGACCCCGAAAGAAGACCAAGCCCCCCCTGCTAACCTTCAAAAAAACGTTTTATACAAATCCATGATGGACTGCGAACTAGTCTTGAGATTTTTTTCGGTATCTGATGTAGTTAACGGAAAAGTCAAAGGCTCATTAAGACAAATATTTGACAAAACAATGGAGCGTTACAGTCAAGCATCGTCCTCTCAGATTGAGACGTTGGAGAGCCAATTTAATGAAAGTCTTTCAAGAGTTATTGAAGCGTTAGGGTTAGATTTTCATATCCTCCCCAATGGAAAGCAAGCGAGCCGACCTCTTTATGATGCCATATTGGTTGCAGCACACCTGCTTCCGAGCGTAAATCTTCAGCATGATGCTCCAGCTATTCACGCGAGATTAGACGCCGCCTTAGCAAGCCCCGAGTCGTATGAAATACTCGTGGGAAGAGGTAATACGCTTGATTCGATTAAGAACCGAGTAGGTCTAGCTCAAAAAATTCTGGCGGGCTAGTACAAATGGATATTATTGTTAATGAGTTTGGAAAAGATCTTGAGACGATCGTTAGCCAACTTAACTTCATTGATGAACTTAGGAGTTTTTCAAGCTGCTCGCCGTTAGTCCCCAAGGGTACAGATGATGATTTTCTAGCGGCAGCTCGAGATATCCACGCCAATGCCAAGCTGATACACAACCACCTTCCCATAATTAGTGGAACTCTAATTTTGTACACTTGTGGGCGATTCGAATCGATGGCACGAACTCTGTTTGAAGATTTATGCCAGAGACTGGTTTCAAAAGCTGATAAGTTCGATAGTCTACCTAAAAAGATGCGTGACAATCTCACCATCTACACGGCGAAAATAATTGCCGAGCCGCGAAAATACGGTCATGCAGAAAATGGCGTTCGCTCATTTGTGGCCACCTTAGCCGCCAACCTAGACGCCAGATCCCCTTTCAGCAAAGTTAATCACGAATGTCTTTCTATTACTGATACGAATATGCGGGCAGAAGCATTGAATGATCTATTCGCGAGGGTGGGTGCCGAAAAGGTATGGTTTAGGATTTCGGAGCAAGCAGCGGTTAAGCATCATTTCCAGGAATTAGATACCGGAACAACTGAAGCAAAGGCGAAGAAAAAGCTGAATGAGTTAATGGATCTCCGGAACAAAATCGCACATCCTGCGGGGGAGTTAGACTGGCCCTCGACATCAACAATACTTGACTACGTAAATTTTCTGAAAATCATAGCAACAGCTTTATCGGCGGTAACACTAGTTTACGAAATGACATTGTGTGCCGAAGCATCTATATAATTTAAAACTAACAAGCTAGCAATTTATCTGTTCAAATATTTTACCTGCTAATACCTAGCGAGTGGATGAATATTTATTTTTCAGAAACCCATAGCTACCAGCAATATTTAATTAAATCATACGCATTTATTATTAAGGATATAAAATGAAGCTTAAAAGAATGGTCCTTTTTATTTGTGTGATCGCTATTTCCATTGCTGGCTGTGGAAAATCAGATATATCTACAGTCAGAAATGGCACGATCTCGAACTATAACTCTACTACTATAGACAAGGCGTTTTCAGCATCTTTCGATAAAGCGGAATGGCAAAGCTATGAAACAGAGAGAGGCGAGCGGATTGTTAAATTCTCCGGAAAAATCTCTGAAAAGCTGCATCGCGAAGCAACTTATAAGATAGATTTATTTATAAAAAAAGAAGGGCCAGAAGCTGATTTTGAAAATAAAAATCAGTTGTGGCACGCAATTGAATACTTCAAAAGGATCAACAGTACAATGATTCTTGACCTCAACCAAGCATATCGGTGCGATCCCACACCAACATTGTCGGGCGTTATTTCGCCCAATTGTGATGACCAAGATAACAATCAACCCTATCTCTTGGCCGCATTGACGGCGTTTAGTGAGGCGTTTTGGAAGGCAGGCACTCCAGTAGAGGTTTTATGGTTAGTACATACTAATGGAAACACATTCGAATTATTGAGCATGAGTAGTCCCGAATGGGAAGGCCTAGAGTTTAGAAGTGTTCTAGATAAAATCTATGGGAGATAGATCTGGGTAATCGGGGTCAGATGAAAATTACCTGCTGGCAACACTAAAGCAGCAGGCAGTGTTGGCTGATAGGGCTAAGCCGACCGTCGATGGCAGGGATGCCATCGCCGAGCTACATGGACGTACTTGCTGCGTGTCGGCGTGCCCTGTCAGCCAACACTGCCCTACCCCGGAAGCCCGGCCAAGCGGAGTTAGCCACTTAACCGACATGAGGGCAGATCGATTTAGAGTCGTGACTAAGCTATTCACCACCGCACCTAAACACAAACCTCCGCCTCCCGCCGAACCACAAACGGACGCCAAAGACTGACCAACCCAACCAGTGCAATACCCGCCCCCACCCAAAGCGGCGCACGCAGACCATAACCTGCTTCGATCACCGCGCCTCCCGCCCAACTGCCTACCGCCAGCCCACCCGTAATCACCGACGTGTGCAGGATGTTGACCAGGGCAGTTGGCTCTGCCGCTTTCATCACGCGCGCGACCATGGCCGGGTTGAGTGCGACGCCGGTCAGGCCCAGCATGATAAAGAATCCGATATTCAGCCAAAGCCGATCACCGGCCAGGGCAAAGCCGCTCAAGCTGACCACCAGCATC
Source organism: Halopseudomonas laoshanensis (assembly GCF_008365385.1). GTDB lineage: Bacteria > Pseudomonadota > Gammaproteobacteria > Pseudomonadales > Pseudomonadaceae > Halopseudomonas > Halopseudomonas laoshanensis. The sequence goes on from NZ_QOVF01000003.1 coordinate 107,414, forward strand.
GCCAGGCCCCAACCCAGGGCGGGCATGGTGTAGCGGTCAGCGATGCGCCCTACTACGTAATTACCCAACAGGTTGGCGATGCCATAAAGCGCTAGCAAGGGTGCAAGATGTCGCGGCTGCAAGCCTGCCGCATCAATCAGGATAGGCGCACAGTAGCTAAACGCGGCGAAGGTCGCGCCGATGATCAGGCCGCTGGTGAGGTAGGCTGCCCACAGGCTGCGCCTGTTCAATGTCGCCCATTGCTGGCTCAACGCGGGTTCGCTGCCCGGCTCAACCCTCGGGATACGAGTGGCCGCCAGCAGGGTGCAGAGTGACGCCATCACCACGATCAGCCAACCGCTGGCGCGCCAGCCGAAGTGCTGTTCAAGCCAGGCCATCAACGGCACGCCGGCGACGGGCGCGAGCATCAGGCCTGCCAGCACCACGGAGATGGCGCGACCCCTTGCGTCTACCGGTACCAAAGCGGCGCATATGGTAAGACACAGGCCGATGCATGCAGCGCTGGAAATGCCCATAAGGCAGCGCGCTATAAGCATCACAGGGTAGGTGGGCGCGGCGGCAGCAAGCGCAGCGGCAAGAACGTAAAGCACCAGCAGCCCCACCAACGCGTGCTTGTTACTCACGCGCCGTACCAACAGCAACATGATGACCGGCGGCCCACCCAGCGCCATACCCAGAGCGTAAAAGGCGATCAAATTGCCGACCTGGGCAATGCTGACCGAGAACGCATCCGCCAGCGCGGGCATCATGCCTGCGACCATGAATTCGGCAGTGACCAGCGAGAAGATGGTGAACGACAGCAGGTAAACGGTGGGTGGGAGTGTGTAGCGCTTGCTCATGAAGGCCTCGGGTTGAATTTCGAGCGCCACCCTAGGCAGTGTTTGATCTGCGGTCAAGAATGAGGTTGTTGGCTTTCGGTAATAACGCCTTTTTCGTCACGATAGCTTTATGAAACATTCTGTATCATCTGCTCGCTTGTGCGCTTTCGGCGAAGTGCTATTTTGGCGCCGTGAAGCCGGGCCCCTCTGGCGGTTAATACCGCGATGTCGGAATCACAGTCTATTCAACTTGACTGTAAGGAGGGGCTCATGAACGCCCTAGAACTATTCCTGTTTTCTGATTTTCTCGGTACGGCTACCTGGTTGTGGCTGGTCTTTCTCGCGGTTGTTTTCTCTCTGCTGGCCTTCGATCTCGGTGTACTGCACCGTGATGATCGAGAAATTGGCGTGCGTGAGAGTCTGTTGTTGTCCGCCGGCTACATTAGCGCCGGTCTGCTGTTTGGCCTTTGGGTATGGTCCCAGAAGGGCAGTATTGCCGGCATGGACTTCTACACCGGATTTCTGATCGAAAAATCCTTGTCCATGGACAACGTGTTCGTGATGGCGCTGATTTTCAGCTTTCTGGCTATCCCGCGGCAGTACCAGCACAAGGTGCTGTTCTGGGGGATCATGGGCGTGATCGTGCTGCGCGCGCTGATGATCGGCCTGGGCGCGGCGCTGATCCACGAGTACAGCTGGATTCTCTATGTGTTCGGTGCGTTCCTGGCGATCACCGGCGTGAAGATGCTGTTCACCAAGGTGGATGATCATCCCGATCTTGAAAAGAATGCTTTCGTGAACTTCCTGCGTCGGCATCTGCGGGTAACCGATCGGCTCCATGAACAGCGCTTTTTCGTCAAGCAGCCTGATGCCAGCGGCAAGCGCGTGCTCTGGGTGACGCCGCTGTTTCTGGCTCTGATCCTGATTGAGTGTGCGGACCTGGTGTTTGCCATAGACAGCGTTCCGGCGATCTTTGCGATCACCCAGGACCCGTTTATCGTCTACACCTCGAACATCTTCGCGATCCTTGGCCTGCGCGCTCTGTACTTTGCCTTGGCTGCGATGATCCATCGTTTCGCCTACCTGAAATACGCCCTGGCACTGGTGCTGATATTCATTGGTTCGAAGATCTTTCTGGTCGGCATCATCGGCAAGATACCCTCGAGCATTTCCCTCGGCGTGACCCTGGCTCTGCTGGTTGGTGGTGTGCTGGTGTCGCTCTACAAAACACGCGGCCAGCCGCCGCACGTCATCGACGGGTCCCCCCACGTCTGAGTGCTGTTCGGGAGGCCGATTGGCCTCCCGGGCAAACTATCTGGAAGGTGAAAACATGAATATCAAGACGCGCTACATATCACTGCCAGCCCTTGGTCTGGCGCTGCTGATACTCACCGGCTGTGAGGCCGCAGAACAATCTGCCCAGGAACTGTTCGACGAGACCGTCGAAAAGACGACCGAAGCGGCCCGTGAGCTGGTTAACGAGACCCTTGCTGATGCAATGGAGCAGATGAACGAAACGATTGATGGCGTGCAGGACGATGTCGACAAGACATTGGGCAAGCCCGAGAAAGAAGAACCGCAAACCGAACAGGAGGCTGACGAACCCACCCTCACCGAAGAGGCCCGCACCCATGAGGCGTGATCAATAGCGATAAAAGCGGACCGGACGCCAGACGATTGCTAATCGCTGGCTGGCCTGGCTGACAGGTGAGGTTCGGCGTATTGACGAGCCCTGTCGGCTTACTCAATCCGCTCGAACTTCAGATCCCACACCCCATGCCCCAACCGCTCACCACGGCGCTCAAACTTGGTGATCGGGCGCTCTTCCGGGCGCGGTACGTAGGTGCCGTCTTCGGCCAGATTGCGATAGCCCGGCGCAGCGCTCATGACTTCCAGCATGTGCTCGGCATAGGCTTCCCAGTCGGTCGCCATATGGAATACGCCGCCGATCTTCAGCTTGCTGCGTAACTGCTCGGCAAAGGCCAGCTGCACGATGCGGCGCTTGTTGTGCTTCTTCTTGTGCCAGGGATCGGGGAAGAACAGCAGGACGCGGTCGAGACTGGCGTCGGGGATGCACTGGTTGAGCACTTCGATGGCGTCACAGTCGAATACGCGCAGGTTGTCGATACCCGCGGTCAGTACGCCATTGAGCAGCGAACCCACGCCGGGGCGGTGTACTTCCACACCGATAAAGTCCTGCTCGGGCGCGGCCTGGGCCATTTCCAGCAGGGACTGGCCCATGCCGAAGCCAATCTCCAGGGTGCGCGGCGCTTCGCGGCCGAACAGCGCATCCAGATTCAGCAGCCCGTTTTCCAGATTCAGCCCGAAGCGCGGCCAGCCCAGATCGATGCCGCGTTTCTGCGCGTCGGTCATGCGTCCCGCGCGCATCACGAAGCTGCGGATGGCGCGGCGCGGGAAGCTTGATTCGGCACCGGCCTCGGGGAGGTCGGCGGTGTCGGGCAGATCGTGGTTGTCGGTCATGTCGGGCTCGGTTGCGTGCAAAGGCTGCTCTGATACGGGATCAGAGCGTGCCGGAAAAAAGATTCAGACGAAGGTGCCGTCCAGCGGTGACGACGCCGTGGCGTACAGCTTGCGCGGCATGCGCCCAGCCAGGTAGGCGCTGCGGCCGGCCAGTATGGCGTGCTTCATCGCTTCAGCCATCAGTACCGGCTTCTGCGCATGGGCAATGGCCGAGTTCATCAACACCCCGGCGCAGCCCAGCTCCATGGCGATGGCGGCATCAGACGCAGTACCCACACCGGCATCAACCAGTACCGGCACCGTGGCTTCTTCCAGAATGATCCGCAGGTTGTAGGGGTTGCAGATGCCCAGACCCGAGCCGATCAAGCCGGCCAGCGGCATCACCGCCACACAGCCCATCTCCGCCAACTGGCGGGCAATGATCGGGTCATCGCTGGTGTAGACCATCACGTCGAAGCCGTCTTTGACCAGCACTTCGGCGGCCTTGATGGTTTCGATCACGTTGGGGAACAGGGTCTTCTGATCGGCCAGTACTTCCAGCTTTACCAGCTTGTGGCCGTCCAGCAGTTCGCGCGCCAGGCGGCAGGTGCGCACCGCATCTTCGGCGGTATAGCAGCCCGCGGTATTCGGCAGGATGGTGTAACGATCCGGCGGGATCACATCCAGCAGATTCGGCTCGTCAGGGTTCTGGCCAATATTGCTGCGGCGGATCGCCACCGTGACGATTTCCGCGCCAGAGGCTTCAATAGCGGCGCGGGTTTCGTCCATATCCTTGTACTTTCCGGTACCCACCAGCAGACGGGAGCGGTAACGCACGCCGGCAATTTCAAAGGCGTCCTGATTGGTATCTGTCATGAGGGTCTCCGATGGGCGGCTAGCCGCCGCCGATGGCTTGGACAATTTCCACTCGGTCGCCTTCGGCCAACCGGGTTTGGGCGTGCTCGCTGCGCGGCACGATCTCCAGATTCAGTTCCACGGCCAGTCGCTTGCCGGTCAGCCCCATGCGCTCAAGCAGCTCGGTAACACTGAGCGGGTGATCGAGGGAGCAGGCTTCGCCATTCAGTTGGATCTGCATGGGTAAGGTCTCTGTGGTCGTGCGGGAAAGGCCGCATTATAACGCGACGGGCGCCGCTGTGGCCACGCCGCGCCCAACTCACGCGGCATGATACGCACTTAAAGATGACGCCACACACCAATGCCCAGGCATAGCCAGCCGAGCAGAAACGCCACACCGCCAAAGGGCGTGATAATGCCCAGCTTGGTCACGCCGGTCAGGGCCATCACGTACAGGCTGCCGGAAAACAGCAGCATACCCAGCACGAGCAGCGCCCCGGCGCTCTTGAACAGCGTTGCCTCCGGCCAGCGCAGCAACAACAGCGCCACGCCCATCAGTGCTGCAGTGTGCCAGAGCTGATACTGCACACCGGTCTGAAAAGCGCCGAGCAGATTTTCCGGCAGACGGCTGCGCAGGCCGTGGGCGGCGAACGCGCCCAGTGCCACGCCGGTAAAGCCACTGAATGACGCCAGTAGAAGCAATAGTTTGGCCAAGCTTGAATCCTCCGTTCTATACTGCGGGTCAAGCCGCCCAGACGACTCACCGCATGTTGAAAACACTCTTTCTCAAGATCAGCAAATGGCTGATCATTCTCATGGCATTAAGCCTGATTCCGGTCATTCTGCTGCGCTGGGTGCCCTCCCCCGGTTCGGCGCTGATGGTCGAGCGCTGGTTCGAGTTTCGTCAGGACGACAACCCCACCGAGATCCGCCGGCAGTGGGTGCCTTACAAGAGCATACCCGAGAGTATGAAGATGGCGGTGATTGCTGGTGAAGATCAGCGGTTTGCCGAGCACTTCGGCTTCGACCTGGAAGCGATCAAGGCGGCGGTGGAGCATAACCGTCAGGGCGGCAGCCTGCGTGGCGCCAGCACCCTGACCCAACAGGTAGCCAAGAATCAGTTTCTCTGGTCGGGGCGCAGTTGGCCGCGCAAGGCACTGGAAGCCTGGTTCACCCTGTGGATCGAAGTGCTCTGGCCGAAGCAGCGCATTCTGGAAATCTATCTGAATATTGTCGAATGGGATGAAGGTGTGTTTGGTGTTCAGGCCGCAGCCCAGCAACACTTCGGCATTGATGCCAGCTACCTGTCCGATCGCCATGCCGCGCAGCTGGCCGCGGTACTGCCGAATCCGCGCGAATGGAGTGCGGCGGCCCCGCCGGCGCATGTGCAGCGCCGCGCCAGCTGGATTCAACGCCAGTCCCGGCAGTTGGGCGGCGCGCATTACCTGCGCGAGATGGAAGCCGGCCGGCCGCTACCGGAATGGCTGAGCCTGAGCTACTGGCGCAACCGTCTCGAGGTATAGCCCTTTAGCGGTTACCGCGCAGGCCGAACATGATCGAGTAGGCTTCCTCACCGGTCACCGCCACCACGATGCCCGCACGGCCGTAAACCCAGGCCTGATCATCGCCGCTGACCTCCATGCGCATGTCCGGCTCACCCAGGGTGGCGATAATACGTTGGGTTTCAATCGGCTTGAACGGCATCAGGCTCATGCGCTCCACCGGCTGACCAACCAATGCGGCGGCGACCGCCGGCGATACGGATTGGTCGGCCATGTCGGCTTTCCAGTCCTGCGCTTGCTTCAGGCTTTCCATACGCTGCTCGTCCAGGCTGATAACCGCCTGCATCCGCCAGTCGGCGTCATCGCTCTGAATAACATGCCGGCTGACCAGTTGCGGTTCGCCGTCGGCACTGATCATCCATAGCTCGCCGGTCTCGCCCATCACGGCCACCACATCGGCCAGGGTCAGATTGCCGTCACGCAGCGGAGCCCAGAGGCGTTCCTCGTAGGTAGCTCGCCACTGCATGGGTTCGGGCTCCGCGCCGGGCCGGTCCATGATCCAGTTACCCAGGGCAAACAGACCAATGATGATCAGACTGAAAAACGTGGCCATACCAAGGCGCGGGCGAAATGCCATGTGAAGCTCCGATTGTTGTTTGAACGGGGGATTATGCGGGCTGGACGGGTTAGCTGCCAGCCAGGCCACAAAAAAGGCATCCCGAAGGATGCCTTTGATTCAACGCCTGGCCGGAAAATCAGAGATCGTCTTCAGTCTCGAGGTTCTTCTTCAGCTTGTTCATAGCGTTCTTTTCCAACTGACGAATGCGCTCAGCCGATACCTGATATTTGGCTGCCAATTCGTGCAACGTAGCTTTTTCTTCAGCCAGCCAGCGCTGGTAAAGAATATCGCGGCTGCGCTCGTCCAGCTGTTCCAGGCCTTGCTGCAGCTGATGGACCGAGCTGTCGGACCAGTCTGCGGACTCCAGTTGGGTCGCCGGGTCGTAGCGCTTGTCTTCCAGGTAATGCACCGGCGCGTAAGCTACGGTGTCATCTTCATCGTCCTGGGCGCCATCAAAGCCCAAATCCTGACCATATAGTCGGCTTTCCATCTCGCGCACTTCGCGCGTGGCCACACCCAGATCCGCCGCTACCGCATCGACTTCATCCTGGGACAACCACGAAAGCTTTTTCTTCGCGCTGCGCAGATTGAAGAACAGTTTGCGCTGGGCCTTGGTGGTGGCGACCTTGACGATGCGCCAGTTGCGCAGAATGAACTCGTGAATCTCGGCGCGGATCCAGTGCACGGCGAAGGACACCAGACGCACACCCATTTCCGGGTTGAAGCGCTTGACCGCCTTCATCAGGCCGACGTTGCCTTCCTGCACCAGGTCGGACTGGTTGAGGCCGTAACCGGAGTAGCTGCGCGCGATGTGCACGACAAAGCGCAGGTGCGACATAACCAGTTGACGTGCCGCTTCGAGATCTTCGTTGTAGTACAAGCGATCAGCCAGCGTGCGCTCTTCCTCGACGCTCAGAATCGGGATGGCGCTTACTGTCTGAACGTAGGCCTCCAGATTCGCGCCTGGGACCAGACTGTGTATGGGCTGCAACGCAGTGCTCATGCTTGAACTCCAAGAAAATGGTAGCCGAGTGTATCACTCCGGACTAAGAGTGTGAATGCCTTGGATAAGTTCCCTTACAACAACCTATGGCCATATAAATCAACAGCTTGCGTCTAAAAACAGAGTGTTTTACCTGCATTTTACTGCGGCTGTATGTCGCGGATATGACGCCCGACTGCCAACCAGGCGCCAACCAGGCCCAGCAGCATGGCACCCGCCACCAGGCTCAGGCCATCGACCACCGGCATCCCGGCCAGTTCGAAGTCGCTTTGATAGAGTGCGGCAACCTCGCGCACGGTGCCATTCAACCAAAGCATGCCCAGGCCCAGTAGCAACCAGGCCAACAGCCCGGCCAACAGCCCATAGAGCACGCCGATATACAGGAACGGTCGGCGCACGAAGGCATCGGTGCCGCCGACCAGCTTGATCACCAGAATCTCGTTGCGCCGGCTTTCAATCGCCAGGCGAATGGTATTGGTCATCACCAGTAACAGCGCCAGCACCAGCAATACCGCCAGACCGCCGGTAAAGCGTTCCAGCATGGCGAGGATGCTGGTCAGGCGTTCGATCCAGAGCAAATCAATCTGCACCAGCTCCACACCGGGTAGCGCGGCCAGCTGATCACGCACCGGCTCCAATGCCGCCGCGCCGCCGTCGATACTCGCCGGGGTCACCACGATCACCGAGGGCAATGGATTGTAGGACAGCTGCTGCAACGCCTCGCCCATGCCCGAATGCTGTTGAAACTCTTCGAGCGCCAGCGCCTTGTCGAGCAAGGTGGCTTCGGCCACGCCCTCCAGCGCCTGGATATCGCCGAGCAGTTGCTCCGCCGCTTCGCTGGAGACGCTGTCCTGCAGGTAGACCGATAGTTGCGCCGCCCGCTGCCAATCCACGCCCAAGCGCTCGACCTGACCGATCAGCACGGCCAGCCCCATGGGCAAAGCCAGCACGATCGTCATCACCAGAATCGTCATGGCGCTGCTGAGCGGGTGATGGCGTACGCGATCAACCGCCTGGCGGGCACTGGCGCGGTGGCTGCCGGCCCAACTGCGCAGCGGATGCCGCCAGCTGCGCTCGGAGCGCGCTGCGCCTTTGGCCGGTGCCTTTTGCGGGCGCTTGACGGTTTTACCGGCGGCTTTATCAGCCGTTTTGCCAAGCGCTTTACCGGGTGCCTTGCGTTTGTCTTCAGCCATGCTGATCACCATCCCTGAGCAAAGTGCCCTGATCGAGCGTCAACATGCGGTGGTCCAGCGTGGCGATCAAGGGTAGATCGTGACTGGCAATGATCACCGTCACGCCCACCCGGTTGAAATCTTCAAACAGCCCCATGATCTCGGCTGACAGCTCCGGATCCAGGTTACCGGTGGGTTCGTCCGCCAGCAGCAAAGCCGGTTTGTGCACTACCGCACGGGCAATGCCGACGCGCTGCTGCTCACCGCCGGACAGCGCAATCGGGTACAGCGCCTCGCGGCTCAGCAGGCCAACTTTGTCCAGGGCTGCGCGTACGCGACGGCCGATCTCGTCTGGCGGCGTGCCATTGATAATCAGCGGCAGCGCGACGTTGTCGAATACCGTGCGGTCGAACAGCAACTGGTGATTCTGGAACACCACGCCGACCTGGCGGCGCAGATAGGGGATGTCATCACTGCTCAGCTCTGCCAAATTCTGCCCGCCGACATGCACCTGCCCGGAGCTGGGACGCTCCATGCACATGATCAATTTGAGCAGCGTGCTCTTGCCCGCGCCGGAATGCCCGGTGATAAACACCATTTCGCCGGTCTTGATATGCAAGCTGAGCTTGTTCAAGCCCATATGACCGTTGGGGTAGCGTTTGCTGACCTGATCGAAACGAATCATGACTTAATCGCGCCCAAACAGGGCTTTGACAAACTCCGAGGCGGTGAAGGGACGCAGATCGTCGATCTGCTCGCCCACGCCAATAAAGCGGATCGGCAAACCAAACTGCTTGGCTAGCGCAAAGATCACCCCGCCCTTGGCGGTCCCGTCGAGCTTGGTCAGCGCCAGGCCGGTCAGGCCCACTGCCTGGTCAAACAGCTTGGTCTGAGAAATCGCGTTCTGGCCGGTACCGGCATCCAGCACCAGCAGCACTTCATGCGGCGCTTCCGGATCGAGCTTGGCCAGCACACGCTTGACCTTCTTCAGCTCGTCCATGAGGTTGTCTTTATTGTGCAGACGGCCCGCGGTATCGGCGATCAGTACGTCTGCACCACGGGATTTCGCGGCCTGCAGCGCGTCAAAAATGACTGACGCGGAATCGGCGCCGGTATGCTGGGCGACCACCGGGATCTTGTTGCGCTCACCCCAGACCTGCAATTGCTCGACGGCGGCGGCGCGGAAGGTATCGCCCGCGGCCAGCATCACCTGCTTGCCCTCGCCCTGCAGACGCTTGGCCAGTTTGCCAATGGTGGTGGTTTTACCCACGCCATTAACGCCCACCACCAGAATCACAAAGGGCTTTTTATCCGCACTGATGACCATCGGCTTGGCCACATTGGCCAGCAAGGCCTCCAGCTCATTCTGCAGCGCGGTATACAGCGCCTTGCGGTTGGACAGCTGGTGGCGGCGCACGCGGGATTGCAGCGATTCCATGATCAGGGTCGCGGCTTCAATGCCCACATCGGCCATCAGCAGACGGGTTTCGAGCTCTTCGAGCAGCTCGTCATCGATATCCTTTTCACCCAGGAACAGATTGGCCATGCCGTCGCCCAGATTGACACTGGTCTTCGACAGGCCCTGCTTCATCCGGGCAAAAAAGCCCTGGGGCTCTTTGCTCTGCTCCGTGGCTGCTTCAGTGCCCGGCTCCACAGTTTCGGCACTGCCTAGGCCGGCGAACAGCGACGCAGCCGCGTCCTTCGCCGCCTGGTCATGGCTGGCGGGTGCCTGGTCAGCAGCGGCAGGCGGCTGTTCAGTACTGGCAGGCGCGGAGGGAGCTTCTTCCTGCTTGCGACGCCCCCAGCCAAACAGGCCTTTTTTCTCGGCTTTGGCCTTGTCCTGCGCGCTTTTGGGTGCTTCGGGGTGTTCTGGCTTGTCTTTGGAACCAAACATTGACGATCACTATCTATGGCTGGCGGCGGCTGTTTAGCCACCGCGTTGAAGGTTGGGTTATCCTACCCCACTTCCGCCGCAGGCGGTAAGTTCCTACAGGATGCATGCATGTTACGGCTGAAGACTTCACTTGGTTATTTTCTGCTGGCGGTTCTCGCCAGCCCGGTTGTGGCGGAAGACGCCCGCCAACCCACTCACGAGCTGACGCTGGACAATGGCCTGAAGGTCATAGTGCGTGAAGACCATCGCGCCCCGGTGGTCGTTTCGCAAATCTGGTACAAAGTCGGAAGCAGCTATGAGCCGCCCGGCCAGACCGGTATTTCCCACGCGCTGGAACATATGATGTTCAAGGGCAGCAAGAACCTCGGACCGGGTGAATCCTCGCGCGTGCTGCGCAGCCTGGGCGCCGAAGAAAACGCCTTTACCAGCCGCGATTACACCGCCTATTACCAGGTGTTAAGCCGTGACCAGCTGCCGATTGCGCTGGAAATGGAAGCTGAAAGAATGCATACCGCCACGCTGCCGGAAGATGAGTTTATCCGCGAGATGGAGGTGATCAAGGAAGAGCGTCGCCTGCGCGTCGATGACAATCCCAACAGCCTGGCCTATGAGCGCTATCTGACCCAGGCGCATATCGCCAGCCCCTACGCGCAGCCGGTGATCGGCTGGATGCATGATATCGAACGGCTGACCGTTGAGGATCTGCGCGCCTGGTACACCACCCACTACGTGCCGGGCAACGCGGTGCTGGTGATTGTCGGCGATGTGACCCTGGACGAAATCAAGCCGCTAGTGGAAAAGCATTTTGCGCCCATCGCGGCTGGCCCGGTGCCGGATCACAAAAAGCCATTGGAACTGCCCGGCGGTGCCGAGCGTGAAGTGACCATGCATCTGGACGTGCAATTACCCAGCCTGTTGCTGAGTTTCAATGTGCCAAGCCTGAGCACCGCCGCCGAGGCCTGGGAAGTGCATGCGCTGAGATTGCTCAGCGGTGTACTGGATGGCGGCTACAGCGCGCGACTGGCCAGCCGGCTGGAACGCGGTGAGTCGATTGCCACTTCAGCGTCCGCCAGTTACAGCGGCTTTACCCGCGGCGACACCTTGTTCACCCTCAACGGCCTGCCCAATCAGGCGCGCGATATCAGCCTCGAGCAGCTGGAAGCAGCCTTGTGGAAGGAAATCGACGAGCTGAAGAACACCCCGCCATCCTCCGCCGAACTGACCCGGGTGAAAACCCAGATGATTGCTGCGGATGTCTACCAGCAGGACAGCATCAGCCATCAGGCCACGCAGATTGGCCAGCTGGAAAGCGTAGGCCTGCCCTGGACGTTGATCGAAGAGGACGCGGCAGCGCTTGAGGCGATAACGCCCGAGCAGGTCAGCGAAGTCGCCCGACGCTATCTGGTCAGCGAACGCCTGACCCGTGGGCATATTTTGCCTGCCGCAGGGTCGCCTGCCGCCGGGTCGCCGGCCGCAAATAACACACAAGAGGAAAGCAACTGATGTCCGCCAAGCCGATGTCCCCACTACGCTGGATCGTGGCTGTGGCGGTGCTGATTCTGATCGTTGCCGTCCTGATCAACGAGCGCAATCAAGCGCCCAGCGCCCCGCCTGCGGCCACCACCGACACAACCGAAACACCCGCCGTCAGCGTTCCGGATGTGGATCCGGAACTCGACCCCATTCCGCCGCTGACCACGCTGCAAAGCATCGACCGCGACAAGGCTCCGGCCCGCCGCGTTCTGGATCTGCAGCATTGGACCACCGCCGAAGGTGCGCGCGTGTATTTCATGCAGGCCAGCGAGCTGCCGATGCTTGATCTGCAGTTGCTGTTTGCCGCTGGCGCCAGCCGCGACGGCGAGCTGCCCGGCCTGGCCACGCTGGTCAACGGCATGTTGAATGAAGGCGCAGCCGGGCTGGATTCAGGTGAAATCGCCGCCGGCTTCGAGAACCTGGGGGCCGAGTTCGAAAACAGCTCCCACCGGGATATGGCGCTGGTCAGCGTGCGCAGCCTGACCGCTGCCGACAAGCTCGACCCGGCCCTGGCGCTGTTCGCCCAGGTGGTCAGCCAGCCCGACTTTCCCGAAGATGCCTACCAGCGCCTGCGCAATCAGCTTCTGGCCGGGCTGCAGTTCCGTTTGCAAAGCCCCGCCGCACAAGCCAGCGAAGCATTCTGGAGCGGATTGTATGGCAACCACCCGTATGCCAGCCTGCCGGAAGGCCAACCCGAGAGCCTGGCGGAAATCACTCCGAAGCATCTGCGCGCCTTTCACGAGCAATACTATTCGGCAGGCAATGCGGTGATCTCACTGGTAGGTGATGTCGACCGTCAGCAGGCCGAGCGCATTGCCGCGCGCCTGTCCAGCGCATTGCCGGAAGGGCCCGCAGCGCCAGCGGTAACGGAACCGGAACCCATCCAGTCCGCGCGCAGGCATGTGGACTTCGATTCGCAACAGACGCATATCATGCTGGGTCAGCTGGGCGTCAGCCGCAGCGCCGAAGACTACCCGGCGCTCTACGTCGGGAATCAGATACTTGGCTCGGGCTTCGGTTCACGCCTGATGGAAGAGATCAGAGAAACCCGTGGGTTGTCCTATTCGGTCAGCAGCAATTTTTCGCCGATGCAGGCCACCGGGCCCTTCGTGATCAATATGCAGACGCGGACTGATCAGGTCGAGCAGGCGCTGGAGGTGATCAATACCACCCTGGACGGCTTTATCGAGGAGGGCCCGACCGAGGCCGAGCTGATCCGCAGCAAGCGCCAGATCATGGGCGAGTTTCCGCTATCCACCGCCAGCAATAGCGCCATCGTTAGTCAGCTGGGCATGATCGGCTTCTACAATCTGCCGCTCAATCACCTGCAGCTGTTTCTGGATCAGGTGGAGAAACTCACGGTCGAGGATGTGCGTTCCGCGTTTCAGCGTCACTTGAGCAAAGAGCAGCGGTTGATCGTCACCGTCGGCCAGCCGTTACCAGAGCCTGAAGTGGAAGCAGACCAGGAAATGAGCGCCGAGGATGCGCCCGCCGAGCCAACAAGCGATGCAGCGACGGAGGCGCCCGAAGCATGAAGCACACCCCCGCCAGAACCAGCCAGCTGCGCATCATCGCCGGTGAATGGCGCAGCCGCCGTTTCACCTTTACCGAGCAACCCGGCCTGCGCCCGACTCCGGACCGGGTGCGGGAAACCTTGTTCAATTGGTTGAGTGGCCGGATAGAAGGTTCGCGCTGCCTGGACCCTTTCGCCGGTAGCGGCGCGCTGACGCTGGAAGCGCTGTCGCGCGGGGCGGCTTACGCGCTGGCCTGCGACAGCAGCCGCGATGTGGTCAATACCCTGCGTGGGCATTTGCAGACGCTGGCCTGCACGCATGCGGATATCCAGCAGCAGGACGCGCTGGCGTTCCTGGCCGGCAGCCCGGAAAAGCCCTACGACCTGGTGTTCCTTGATCCGCCCTTTCATCAGGGCCTGCTGGCGCCCAGCTGCGCCGCGCTGGAAGCCAACGGCTGGCTGACCGCCAACGCCTGGATTTATACCGAAAGCGAATTGCGGCCTACGCAGCTGGAGCGGCCGGCGAACTGGAGCCTGCATCGCGAAAAACGCGCCGGCCAGGTGTGGTACAGCCTCTGGCAGCGCACCTGAGACCAGGCCGCGCGTCTGATCAAGGCCTATTTCAGCGGTACGTAATAATCCCGCAGCATTGCTTCGACAGCGGGCCTGACCCGCTCGGTCAGCAGCCCGGTTTCCTGTGACAACACCTGATACACGCCCCGGCGCAGCAGCTCCGGGGTCAGTTCCGGCTGTTGCTCATCCAGTACCGAGGCACAGAGAAAGCCTACCCAACCGGTCATCAACAGCCAGCTGTTGATCGCCAGCGCCTGCGGATCGGTGCGCTCGGCGCAAAGAATGCCGGCGTCCACCAGCCCCTGATAGATCGTCTGCCCACTCTGCACGCAGCGCCGTGAAAACAGCCGGTAACGGCCGGCCAATTCTGCGTCACTGTTGAGCAGGTGCTCCAGATCGCGATGCAGAAAACGGTACTCCCAGAGGCCACGGAAAATCGATTCCAGATAAACCGCCTTGTCCGCCACTTCCAGTTCACGCCCTGCCGGCACCTGCAGATAATCATCCACCTGGGCTTCGTAATGGCTGAACAGCTCGGCGATGATCTGCTGCTTGTTGCGGAAGTGGTAGTACAGATTGCCCGGCGACATGCCCATATGCTGGGCAATATGGTTGGTGGTCACCAGCCGTTCGCCCTGCTCGTTGAACAGTTGCAGGCTAGCCTGAAGAATGCGATCACGGGTTTTCATTATCTTGTTTCCATTACCTGAGATCCGGCTGCCAGGGCGGATGATGCAAAGTCTGTTTGACAGCTTAGAGCAATTGCTCTAAAAAGCTCAATAGTCATCATAAAACCAGAGCCGTTCAGCGGACTCTGTGGAGGCCACATGGTAGCCGATATTGCCTATATGCAGGACCAGCAGCAGTCGATTTCCCGCATGCATCAGGTTTTTGCCACGCAGCAACGGGCATTCAAACAGCATCCAATGCCCTCCGCCGATAATCGCATTGAAATGCTCAAGGCGCTTAAAGGTGCCCTGCTCGACCACCAGCAGAGCCTGATCGAGGCGATCAGCACGGATTTTGGCCGGCGCTCGGCGGACGAAACGCGTCTGGCGGAAATTCTGCCGTCGATCGAAGGCATCAATTACGTTACCAAGCGCGTACGACGCTGGATGAAGCCCTCCAAACGCCACGTCGGCATGGCCTTTCAGCCCGGCAAGGCGCAGGTGATTTATCAACCGCTGGGCGTGGTCGGCGTAATCGTGCCCTGGAACTACCCGCTCTATCTCGCCATGGGCCCGCTCACGGCAGCGCTGGCTGCCGGCAATCGGGTGCTGATCAAGATGAGCGAGTCCACCCCGGCCACCGCCGAAGCCTTCGAGCGCATGCTGGCTGAGATTTTTACCGAGGATCAGGTTGCCGTGATCACCGGCGAGGCGGAGGTCGGCGAGGCCTTTTCGCGATTGCCACTAGATCATCTGCTGTTCACCGGCGGCACCGGCATCGGTCGCCATGTGATGCGCGCTGCTGCAGAGAACCTGACCCCGGTCACGCTGGAGCTGGGCGGCAAGTCCCCGGCGATTGTTTCACTCGAGGTGCCGATCGATGACGCCGCCGAGCGGATCGCCTTCGGCAAGGGCGTGAACGCTGGTCAGACCTGCGTCGCCCCCGATTACGTGCTCTGCCCGCGCGGCCGGGTAGAAGAGCTGGTCACCGCGCTGGGCAAGCAGTTCAGCAAGCTCTATCCGCACCTGGCGGCCAACCCGGACTACACGCAAATCATCAATCCGCGCCAGCATCAGCGTATTCAGGGTTATCTGAACGATGCGCGCAGCAAGGGCGCGCAGGTAATCGAGCTGAACCCGCGCACGGAAGATTTCAGCCAGACACGGGTCATCGCCCCGACCTTGCTGCTGAATGTCAGCGACGACATGAAAGTCATGCAGGACGAAATCTTCGGCCCCCTGCTGCCGATCGTGCCCTACGACAGCATGGATCAAGCGATGCAGTACGTGGCCGACCGGCCGCGGCCGCTGGCACTGTATTACTTCGGCTATGACAAGGCCGAACAGCAGCGGCTGATGGAGCAGACCCATGCGGGTGGCATGTGCATCAATGACACCATCCTGCATGTGGCCCAGGACGACCTGCCGTTCGGCGGCGTCGGGCCATCCGGCATGGGCCACTACCACGGCCACGAGGGTTTCCTGACGTTCAGCAAGGCCAAGGGCGTGTATATCAAGCAGCGCTTTAACGGCGCCAAGCCGATCTACCCTCCCTATGGCGGGATGATCCTGAAACTGGTGTACAAACTCTTTATCCGGTGACCTCAAACAGCACTGACAGAACGTGTTTCAACCCATAAAAACAAATGAGACGCACACCATGTCGACTCACTCTTCAACACAGCGGGCTTCAATCCAGCTGAGTCGCCGAAGCCTGCTCAAGCTCGGTGTCGGCGCCAGCGCAGTGCTGGCGACTGCGGGCCTGACCGCCACGTTGTCCGGTTGTAGCAGCGACGCGCCGGCGAGCGGCTTTCAGGTGTTGCGCGACAGCGATATTCCGATGCTCAAAGCCATCATGAAGACGCTGGTCGGCCCGCACCCGGCGCTGAATCCGGCCAATCTGGACGCTGCCATCGCGCAACTGGACAAGACCCTGGCGTGGACCTCCACGGCAGCGCAGAAGCAGGTATCCGATCTGTTCGGGCTGCTCAGCATGGGCGTCACCCGCGGCCCCCTGACCGGGATCTGGGGAAGCTGGGAAAACGCCAGCGATGCGGAGGTGCGGGCGTTTCTGGAGCGCTGGCGCGACAGCCGCCTGGATATGTTACGCCAGGGTCACAGCGCGCTGAACCAGGCGCTGCAGATGGCCTGGTACGCGCTGCCCGTTTCCTGGGAAGCCACCGGCTACCCCGGCCCGCCAGCCATCTGAATCTCCCTTTTTCGCCACTGCCCAGGTGACCCGAGATGCCCGTTCCTGATCTTTTTTTGCAAGGTATAGCCCGCGGCTGGCAAGTAATTGATGCCGGCGAACTAGACGCCGACCGCTCGTTCGAGGCGGACGTGATTATCATCGGCACCGGCGCTGGTGGCGGCACCAGTGCCGAGATCCTCGCCAATGCGGGGTTCAAGGTCTTGCTGGTGGAAGAAGGCTCACTGAAAACCTCCAGCGACTTCAAGAATGACGAGGCCAAGGCCTATGCCGAGCTATATCAGGAGGGCCTGGCCCGCGCCACCCAGGACGGCGGCATTGGTATTCTGCAGGGCCGCACCGTGGGCGGCACCACCACCGTCAACTGGACCAGCAGCTTCCGCACCCCAGACCCGACCCTCGCCCACTGGGAACAGGTGCATGGGGTCAAGGGTCTGGATTCCGCGAGCATGGCGTCCTGGTTTGCGCGCATGGAAGAACGCCTGGGCGTCGCGCCCTGGGCGGTGCCGGCGAATGCCAACAACGAGGTGATCAGCACCGGTTGCGAAGCTCTGGGTTGGCACTGGGAAGTCATTCCGCGCAACGTGCGCGGCTGCTGGAACCTGGGCTATTGCGGTACCGGCTGCCCGACCAACGCCAAACAATCAATGCTGGTCACCACTCTGCCCGCCGCGTTGGAAAAGGGCGCAACCCTGATTCACCGGCTCAAGGCCGAGCAACTGGTGTTCGAGGGTGATCAGGTGACAGAAGTACTCTGCCGCGGCATGAATGAACAGATGACCCGCGCAGACGGCCGCAGCGTTCGGCTGCGTGGCCGCCATGTGATTCTCGCCGGCGGCGCGATCAACAGCCCGGCGCTGCTGATGCGCTCCAAAGCCCCCGACCCCCATGGCCGGCTGGGTAAACGCACCTTCTTGCACCCGGTGAATTTTTCCCTGGCCCAGTACGACAAGACCATCAATGGTTTCTATGGCGCGCCGCAGTCGGTGTATTCCGACCACTTTCAGTGGAACAACGGCACCACAGGGCCGATCGGCTTCAAGCTGGAAGTACCGCCCATGCAGCCAAGCATCACCGCTGCGCTGCTGGGGGGCTATGGCCAGGACCACTTCCAGCGTATGCAGAAGCTGGCGCAGAGCAATATTCTGATCGCGCTGATGCGTGACGGCTTTGACGAGCGCAGCCAGGGCGGTGAAGTCGTATTGCGTGATGACGGCAGCCCGGTGCTGGATTACCCATTGGACGATTACATCTGGGACGGCGCCCGCCGTGCCTGGCTGGCCATGGGTGAAATCCAGTTCGCCGCTGGCGCCACCGCGGTGATGCCGACCCACAGTCGGGGCCGCCTGAGCAGCAGTTGGCAGGACTTTCAGGAGCAGGTGAACAACCTGAGTTACGCACGCTACGATGTGCGTCTGGCCAGTGCCCACGTAATGGGCGGCTGCGCCATGGGCGAGGATCCGATGCTCGCGGTGACCAACAGCAAAGGGCAACATCACCAGTTGGAGAATCTGTCGATCCTGGATGGCTCGCTGTTTCCCACCAGCATTGGCGCCAACCCGCAACTATCCATTTATGGCCTGGTAGCGCGGCTGGCGACGGACCTGGCCAAAACTCTGGCCTAGCCGTTGGGTTGATCACGCTGGTTGGCCCCGGGACGCCATTCAGCTACCATCTGCCCCATCCACACTGCTGCAGGAACATGCGCATGAATACGGTTCTTTATCCCGGCACTTTCGATCCGATCACCAAAGGCCATACCGATCTGGTCGAGCGCGCCGCGCGGCTGTTCGACAAGGTGATTGTTGCCGTGGCCGCCAGCACCAAGAAGAATCCGGCGTTTACCCTGGACGAGCGGGTAAACATGGCGCGGGAAGTGCTCAGCCACATACCCAACGTGGAAGTCGTGGGCTTTTCCGAACTGCTTGCGCATTTCGTCAAGAAGGTCGATGCCAATGTGCTGTTGCGCGGTTTGCGCGCGGTTTCGGATTTCGAATACGAATTCCAGCTGGCCAACATGAACCGGGTGCTGGCCCCCGATGTCGAAAGCCTGTTCCTGACCCCGTCGGAAAAATATTCGTATATTTCCTCTTCGCTGGTTCGGGAAATCGCCGCTCTAAATGGCGACGTTACCAAATTCGTGCACCCTTCGGTGAACGCCGCGCTGATCAAGCGCTACCACGAGTAACCGGGCCAACGGCCCACGGAGTTATCGATTCATGTCGCTGATCATTACCGACGATTGCATCAACTGCGACGTCTGCGAGCCTGAGTGCCCCAACGGGGCGATCTCGGCTGGCGAAGAGATCTATGTGATCGACCCTAACCTCTGCACCGAATGCGTGGGGCATTTTGACGAGCCGCAGTGCCAGCAGGTCTGCCCGGTCGACTGTATTCCCCTGGATCCGGAAAATGTGGAGAGCCAGGAGGAGCTGATGGCCAAATATCATATCCTGACAGGCAACTGAGCCGATGCTCTTAGCCCAGCGTCAGGTAGCGCCTCTGCTTCTGCTGTGTGCCCTGATCTTCGCCCCGTTCACCCAGGCGCAAACTCCAAACCAGCAAGCCGTCGCCAGCGCTCACCCTGCTGCCACCGCCGCCGGCCATCAGATTCTCGACCAGGGCGGCAATGCCTTCGATGCTGCTGTCGCGGTTGCAGCCACATTGGCAGTAGCCGAGCCCTACAGCTCCGGGCTGGGTGGCGGCGGCTTCTTTCTGCTGCGCCAGCAGGCTGAAAGCGGCACCGACTATCGCTTCCTCGATGCGCGGGAAACCGCCCCGTTATCCGCTGGGCGCGACTTCTATCAGGATGCTGACGGCAAGTTTCAACGTGACCCTGCGCTGAACGGCCCCCGCGCCGCCGGTATTCCGGGCCTGCCCGCCGCATTGGTGTTGCTGGCCGAGGAATATGGCAATCTGAGCCTGAAGCAGAGCCTGCAGCCGGCGATCAACGCCGCAGAGCAGGGCTTTGCCGTGACCGAGCGTTACCGCATGCTTGGTGGTTTTAGACTGGAGGCGATGCGTCGCAACGCTGAAACCACACGGCTGTTCCTGCGCGAGGGCGACATCCCCGCCGTGGGCACGCTGATCCGTCAGCCGGAACTGGCGCTGACCCTACGCGCCCTGGCCGAACGCGGCCACGCGGGCTTCTATCAGGGGCCGGTGGCCAAGCTACTGCTGGATGCCGTGCACGCTGGCGGCGGAGCCTGGAAGCAAGCTGATCTGGATAATTACCGGGTGATTGAACGCCAACCGGTCAGCTTTAACAGCTTCGGTATGCAAGTCTTCAGCGCGCCCCTGCCCTCCGCCGGCGGCATTGCGCTGGCCAACATACTCCAGGGGCTCGAAGCATTGCCGCAGGCAACTCCCGGCTCAACCACCTGGACTCACCAGTTGGTGGAGCTGATGCGCCGCAGTTACCGCGAGCGCATGCTGCTGGGTGATAGTGATTTTGTTGAAGTACCCACAGAAAGACTGCTGTCCGCCGAACATGCCCAGGCCATGGCCGCCAGCATTAATCCGAACAGAGCCACGCCGAGCAGCGAGCTGGGAGACCCTGCGCCGTTCAGCCAGGGCACCGATACCACGCACTTTTCGCTGATCGACGCCCAGGGCAATGCCGTGGCTGCAACGCTAAGCATCAATCTACCGTTCGGCGCGGCTTTCACGGTGCCCGGCACCGGGGTGCTGCTGAACAACGAAATGGATGACTTTGCCACCGACCCCACCGGCGAAAATGCCTATCAACTGGCCGGCAGCGAACCCAACAGTGTCGGGCCGGGCAAGCGGCCGTTATCCAGCATGACCCCGACCATGCTGGAAAGCGGTGAGCAACTGGCGATTCTGGGTACACCGGGCGGCAGCCGCATCATCACCATGGTGCTGCTGGGCGCGCTGGAAGCAATTGAGGGCGAGAACGTAGAGGCCTGGGTCAGCAGACCGCGCTTCCATCATCAGTATCTGCCAGATCATATTCAGATCGAAGACGGCGCCTTCAGCCCGCAACTGCAAAGCGAGCTGGAAGCGCTGGGCCACAGCATCAAGCCGGTGGGCCGGGATTACGGCGATATGCACGCAGTGCACTGGAACAAGCAGACCGGCGAACTGCAGGCTGCCAGTGATCCGCGCGGCGTGGGCCAGGCTCAGGTTAAAGCGCGCGCCGAGCAGCCGGCCCAGCGTAACGCTGAGCCGCGCGCGGTTACGGCAGACTGAGCGATGGCTCGATACGCCCGGTGGGCGAAGTACTGAGTACCTGCGCATCCTGGTCATGCAACTCGGCATGCGCGCGGTACAGGTGCTGACGGACGCGCAACAGGTAATGCAGATCGTTGAGCATCGATGAGGCCTGCCAGCCGTCCAGCTCCCGGTTACGCAGACGCGTCTGAATGGTCTGCTGGAAATGATCGGCAAATAGCCGCTCCTGCTCCTCATAAGCGCCGAACAACTCTCCCCGCGCTTCCGTGTCGCCTTGCATGTTCATCAACCGCCCCATATCCACCAGCGCCTGACCGCCCTGTTCACGCAACAGATCGTAGGCTTCATGGATTGCCGGTTGGCGGCTGTCGATCTGTTTGCGCAGATTGGACTGTAGATGCTTGGCCGCTTTTACCGCTTCTATCAGCTCGCGGGCGGCCGCGTTGTAGTCCATCAGAACTTGCTGCTGGGCCGGCAGCAGTGACAGATCCATCCGACTGATAAAGTCGATAATGTCCGCGTACACGCCTTTGACATGCCGCTCGTACAGCGCGTCAGCATCCTCGCGGCGATCTTCAGGCACGGCGCGCAGTACCAACTTGTGCAACTGCTCACGGGACAGATCGCTGAGATTGCCCGGCGGCAGATACAACGCAGCGGCAATCACCTGGCGGCTCAATGCGCCGAGATTCTGCACTTCCTGGCCCAGTACCTTAAGCGCGGTATCCGCATGCTGCAGGGCTGAGTCATTGAGAAAGCGTGCGCGCATGCGCGGCTGCTCGCTCAAGGCTGCATGCCTTTCCCGCGGGCTGCCAACGGATGTGGCGTCAGGCAGCCAGCGCATCAGCCATTTCACCATCAGCGGGATCCAGGGCAGCATGATCGCCAAGCCCAGGACATTGAACAGGGTATGAAACAGCGCCAGCTTGAGCGTGTAGGCATCTGCGGCTATGCCCAGCACATCGGCCAGCCAGTCTACCGAGCGCGTCAGGCTCGGCAATATCGCCAGGGCGACCAGCGCTGTGACCAGGTTGAACAAAATATGCGCAGCCGCCAGGCGGCGACCGGCGTTGTTGCTGCCCAGAGCAGCTAGCAGCGCGGTGACGGTGGTGCCCAAGTTGGCGCCAATCGCCATGGCCAGCGCATTACCGTAAGCCAATTGGCCGCTGGCCAACGCAGCCAGAGTGATCATCATGGCCGCATGGCTGGACTGCATCAGAATGGTCGCTACCAGGCCCAACAGCGCATACAGCACCACGCCAGTCCAACCCTCTACCGCAAAGCCGTCCAGCGCCAGCAGGCCATCGAAGCTGGCGAAGCCGTCCTTCATCAGGTCGATGCCGAGAAACAGCAGACCCACCCCGAGCAGTACCTGACCTGCGCCCTTCCACAGGCTTTCCATGCGCCGGCCGAGCAGCACACCGAACACCAGCAAAGGCATGGCTACGAGCGCGAGATCGACTTTGAGGCCCACCAGAGCAATCAACCAGGCGCCGGTGGTGGTACCCAGGTTGGCACCGAACACAATGCCAATACCGGCCACAAGGCTGATCATGCCAGCGCTGAGGAAGGCAATACTGAGTACGGTAACCAGGGAGCTGGATTGCACCAGCGCGGTGCTGGTAATGCCGAACAGCAGGCTTTTCCACAGGCGATTGGTGCTGCGCTTCAGCCAGCGTTCAAGGGCGCCGCCGGTAAAAGCGCGGAAGCCATCTTCGAGATGGAACATGCCTAGCATGAACAGCGCGATGCCCGCTGCCAGCGTGGCCAGCTCGGGCTTCCAGACGAACAGGAATACGAGCACCAGTAGAACAACGGGCACCCAGAGTGGTTTGAACAATACGTGCATCAGCCTTACTTCTCTGCAAAGAGGCTGCAGGCCACCAACGTGACAATCAGCGGCCTGAACTCATATCGAACGGAAAATCTGCTTAGAGATTTTCATCCTGCTGGCTACGGCCATAACCGCTTTTTGTACAACCCAGGCAACGTACAAAGGTTTCGGTACCAGGACGCAAGACCAGTTCCTGACCTGCTTCTGTCACATTCCCGCCCGCCAGGGTGAAAGGCAGACTGACTACAAAGGCAGCTGCGCCAATCGCGGTCACGCCCAACAGCAAGGGCCGGGCAATCACGAGGTCACCAATCATGGCAAATATGCCGGGGTTCTCAACATGATCTTGATAAGGCGAATGCGAGTTTTCTTGGGCCAGAACGCTGGCGCTGAGCAGCATGCCAGCCATGAGAGCGGTAGTGTGACGTAACAGGCGCATAGTTGAATCCCTGGTAGTTGCCCATAGGCGTTATTCTTGGAGAGACTCCCATCCGGGGTAGCCTTCAGCCTTCATTGTAGGCACATTACGCCGGTTTCGGAATCAGGTGCGTGAAAATTGCCAACCAGGTCCTGGATCCGACCGGTTTAGCGCTGACAACGCCGACAAAATACCGAGCTGCGTTGACCTAGCCGACACTCTGAAAGCTCTGTGCCACAGACCTTGCAGGGTTGCCCGCCGCGCCCGTAAACAAACAGCTCCTGCTGGAAGTATCCGGGCTGGCCGTCGCCGCCGAGGAAGTCACGCAAGGTGGTGCCGCCGCGTTCGATGGCGTAGGCGAGGATGCGTTTTATCTCTTCGGCGAGTATCTGATAGCGCGCGCGGCTGATGCGCCCTGCTTCACGACGCGGATCAATCCCGGCGGCAAACAGGGCTTCGGTGGCGTAGATATTACCGACACCGACGACCACGGCGTTATCCATGATGAAGGGTTTCACGGCCATGGATTTGCCCCGTGAGCATTGATAGAGCCGCTCGCCGTCGAACAACTCCGACAGCGGCTCGGGACCCAGCCGTGACAGCAGCGGATGCATCTCTCCAGCCTTGATCCACAACATCGCGCCAAAGCGCCGCGGATCGGTGTAGCGCAGCGCCATGCCCGAATCCAGCTCGATATCCACGTGCTCGTGTTTGCCCACTGGACTGCCGATGGGTACCAGACGCAAATTGCCGGACATGCCCAAATGACTGATCAGGCTGCCGCCGCCGATATCCATCAACAGGTATTTGGCCCGGCGACGGATCTGGCTGAAGGTTTGATCTTCTATTTGGATTGCCAGATCTTCCGGGATCGGCCAGCGCAGACGGCTGTCGCGCACAATCAGCCGGGTGACCTTGCGACCTTCCAAATGCGGGGCAATGCCGCGGCGGGTGGTTTCTACTTCGGGTAGTTCGGGCATTTAGCGGCCTGTAAGACGTTAGCGTGGGGACATGTTAGAGGTTATGCGCCGGAGCGTGCTAGAGATTCTGCGTGAGCGCATGTTGAGCGCTGAGTCCGGGTGGGGCATGTTGAGCACTGGGTCTGTGCGGGGCGCCGATCAGCAGCCCCGCTTTGCTGACACGCTGTCCCATCCCTGGGCGCTCGGCGTCGCCCATCCATGGGCTCCGACGGTACAGCAAAGCGGGACTTCTGACCGGCGCCTGATAACGCTGCGTTAGCTCAACATGCCCTCTGAAGCTTTCTGGTTTCTTCTTTTTGACTTGTGGCTCGTGGCTTGCCGCTTTACTAACTATGCAGCCAGTAGGTTCCGAACAGCAGGAGCAAGAGCAGGGGCATGACGCTCATGACGAAGCGTCCGTTCCAACCGAACGCCACGCGGAATGGCGTCTCGCCGCTGTAGCGCGACAGGATCAGCGTCGAGGGTCCGAAGGGTGAGCAGATCATCGCCAGCGAGAAACCGCACATCAAGCCGACCGCCGGGGTCATGATCGGCACGCCCAGCACCGCCAGTTGCGCCAACAGGCCTGCAATCAACGACAGCGAAACGATCGGCGCCACTCCCATCACTGCCAGGGTAATGGTGCTGAACAGGCTGGCGACAGCGAGCAACAGGTTGTATTTGGGTTCGGCGGCGAGCCAGGCGGCGATTTCTTCCAGCGGGGCGATGGCGCCGAGGGCACCACCGAGCAGCGCCGCACAGCCGAAGATAAACATTTCGTTATGCATGCTGCCCATATTCTCGGCTACTTCTTCCAGCGCGCGCTTGGGTGAGCGATCGCGCCACAGGAGGTAACTGATGACTCCGACTGGCACCAGTACCATCGCCGATTGCGACGCGGTCAGGGCCGAGACTGACGCCATGGCGCCAATGGCCAGCAAACCTAACAGACTGCCCAGCAGCAGACTGATCATGCCTTCGGCACGCGTGCTGTCGCCGATATTGTCTCGTAGCGCCAGCAGGCCGCGGGTTTCGCGGCGCCAGCCGACCAGGATCATCATTACCGCCGCAACGATTCCGTAGGGCAGCATGGCGCTCCAGGACAGCTCGGGCATTTCCCGGGAGATGATCGCAATGGTCACACTGGTCGGCGCCAGCAGCGGCACCAAGGCAAAACCACGGAGCGTGGTGACCATGACACTGCGCAGGCCGTCGCGGCGCTGGTCATCGGTCAGTGGATAGCGCTTGAGATGTGTGGTCAGGGTGCCGCAGAGCAGGTTCATCATGCCGAAATTAAGAATCGAACCGATGCTGCCGGCGGTGAGCACATAGCGTGGGTAGAGCACGACCTTGGAGCCGGAGAGCAGCGCCTTATGCAGTTCGCTGAGCTGCGGCAGACGCTTGGCCAGCAGCTGCATCAGGCCAAGCGCCGCGAGGAAGCTGGTGTAATAGGCGGCTGATGCGGCGAGTTTGGGCCACAAGCTCGCGTCCGTTCGCGCATTCAGCGCCGCGGCGATCAATACCGCCAGGGTGATAATGCCCAGCCACTGCGGGTAACGATTAAGGCGGCTGAAATGCAGCAGGAAATACAGCAGAAACACGGCGGCGGCCAGCCAGCTGAGCATCGGCAATTGCAGCAGCAGTGCCGTCAGCTCCAGGCCTACTCCAAGTGGCAGCAGCGCCAGTTTCATACGCGTTGGCTCACGGCAGGTCCTTGCGGTAGGCACCCTTTTTCAACACGCCTTCGCCAAAGCCGATCAGGTTGTCGTTTTCATCCAGCAGATCGCAGGCAGCCATGAATACCTTGTGCCCGGCGCTGCGGCAGGTCGCTACGGCGCGTACCTGGGTGCCGATTTGCGCGGTTGCAGAGAAGTTGACATTGAGTGACAGGGTGATGGCTACCCGTCGTTCTTCGGCGGTCGGTGCCCAGGTGCCGCACAAGCCCATGGCGATATCCAGCAGGCTGGCGGTAACGCCGCCGTGCAGGTTGCCGGCGTTGTTCATATGTCGCGGTGTCAGCGTCAGCCCGACCACGGCGCGGCCTTCGGAATACTCCAGCAACTCACAACCCACATCCTGAAAGAATCCGGTAACGGAGCGTTCTACGGCTTGCTGTTGGTCTTTATTCACGGACACCTACCCTTTTTAACTACGCTATTGTTACTACACTCGTTTCTGCCACATCCGATAGAGATTCAAGCTGACAGCGGCGCAAACCGCCAAGGGCGGGCGTGCTTGTATGTTGAGCTCGATTTGTACCAGCGGGAGACAATTATGCCACAGGCAATACCGACCTGCGGTACGTCGGTCCATCTCAGGCCAGCGAACTTGCGCTGATCCCCGGCAGGATTTAATCTCGCACCATCTTAAACGAAATACTATTCCGCCATGCGGAATTGACAGGGTGAATAAGGAGTCATTGCATGTTCAACCGAATTGGCGTGATCGGCGCAGGAGCCATGGGTCGCGGTATTGCCCAGTTGTTCGCCAGCAGTGGCCAGCAGGTACTGATTTACGATACCCGGGCTGAAGCGATTGATGATGCCATCGCCTTTAATCGCAACCTGCTGCAGCGCTCGGTGGCCAAGGGCAAGCTCAGCGAAGCGGATTTTGAGGCGACCATGGCGCGCATGCAGCCGGCCGCCGAACTCGATGCATTGAAAGATTGCGATCTGGTGATTGAAGCCATCGTCGAGTTGCTCGAGGTCAAGCAGAAGCTGTTCGATCAGTTGGAAGCCATCGTGCGCGAAGACTGCGTGCTGGCGACCAACACCTCTTCCCTGTCGGTTACGCGCATTGCCAGTACCTGCAAGCGGCCCGAACGCGTTGCGGGTTTCCACTTTTTCAATCCCGTGCCGTTGATGAAGATTGTCGAAGTGGTCCGTGGCGAGCGCACCGATGAGCGCTATGTGCAGGGGCTGGTCGAGCTGGCGGAGAACGCCGGGCATTTTGCTGCGATCACTCCGGACACCCCCGGCTTTCTGGTCAACCACGCAGGCCGCGCGTTCGGCACCGAAGCGCTGCGCATTCTCAGCGAGGGTGTGGCGACACCGCAGCAGATCGACCGGATTCTGCGTGATGGCCCTGGCTTTCGCATGGGGCCGTTCGAGCTGTTCGACCTGACTGGCCTGGACGTGTCGCACGCGGTGATGGAGTCGGTCTACGAGCAGTTCTACCATGACCCGCGCTACACCCCGTCCTTTATTGCCGCCCAGCGCGTGGCCGCGGGTTTGCTGGGTCGCAAGACCGGGCAGGGCTTCTATCGGTACGAAGATGGCCAGAAGATCGAGCAGCCAGAAGCCGAACCGGAAACGGTGATCGTCAACCGGCCGTTCTGGCTGGACAGCCATGATGACGTGGTGCGCAGCAATGTATCTGCTGCCCTCTCCGCCGCTGGCGCCACACTGGAAGACACCAATATCCCCAGCCCCGAGGCGATTTGCCTGGTTGCTCCCCTGGGTGAAGACTGCACCAACAGCCTGGCGCGCCAGGCGCTGCCGGCCGAGCGCACGGTCGCGATTGACTGCTTTGCCGACTGGGACAAGCGCCGCGTGCTGATGCGCAACCCGGCCAGCAGTGCCGAGATCGTTGCCCAGGCCCGTCAGGCGCTGAGTGCCGACGGTGTGCCGGTGGAAGTAATCAACGACTCGCCCGGCTTTATTATCCAGCGGCTGATGGCCAGCGTGGTCAACCTTGGCTGCGAGATTGCGCAGAAAGGCATCGCCACGCCGGACACGCTCGACCGTGCCATTCAACTGGCCCTGGGTTACCCCAAAGGCCCACTGGCGTTCGGCGAACATTACAAGAAGTGCAACATTCTCACCGTATTGAACAATCTGCAGGCCGTGTATGGCGAGCCGCGCTACCGTCCCAGCCCCTGGCTGCGACGCCGCGTGCAGCTTGACCTGCCGCTGACCACACCCGACATCCAGGAGTAATTTGAATGACTGCCTATATCTATGATGGTTTGCGCTCCCCCTTTGGCCGCCACGCCGGTGCTCTGGCCAGCGTGCGCCCCGATGACCTGCTCGCTGAAGTCATGCGCGCGCTGGTTGCCCGTAAT
This sequence comes from Halopseudomonas laoshanensis, assembly GCF_008365385.1. Lineage (GTDB taxonomy): Bacteria > Pseudomonadota > Gammaproteobacteria > Pseudomonadales > Pseudomonadaceae > Halopseudomonas > Halopseudomonas laoshanensis. Next base: position 135,701 of record NZ_QOVF01000003.1, read on the forward strand.
GGTTTTGAAGGTCGGGATTACGAAGATGTGATCATGGGTTGCACCAATCAGGCGGGCGAAGATGCGCGCAATATCGCGCGTCACGCCGGCCTGCTGGCCGGGCTGCCGCAAGAAGTCGCTGGCGTGACCGTGAACCGTCTGTGCGGCTCTGGTCTGGCGGCGATTCTGGATGCCTCGCGCGCGGTGAAAACCGGCGAAGGCGAGCTGTTTGTCGCTGGCGGTGCCGAGAGCATGAGCCGCGCGCCCTTTGTGATTGCCAAGAGCGAAAGTGCCTACTCACGCGATTTCCGCGCGTTCGACAGCACCATCGGCGCGCGCTTCCCCAACCCCAAGGTGGAAGATGAATACGGCGATGACACCATGCCGCAAACCGCCGACAACGTTGCCGCCGATCTGGGTATTACCCGCGAACAGGCCGACACTTACGCCGCGCGCAGCCAGGCATTGTATGAAGCAGCACGTGCCGATGGTTTTTTTGCCGAAGAAATCCACCCGATTGAAGTCTCCCAGGGCCGCAAGAAGCCAGCCAAGCTGGTGGATCAGGATGAGCATCCGCGTGCAGACAGCACCCTGGAAGTGCTTTCCAACCTGCGTTCGCTGTTCAAGGATGGCGTGGTCACTGCCGGCAACGCTTCCGGCGTGAATGACGGTGCAGCCGCGTTGCTGATTGGCTCTGAAGCTATTGGCCAGAAGTACGGCATCAAGCCGCGGGCGAAGATTCTCGCCGGCGCTGTGTCCGGTGTCGCTCCGCGGGTGATGGGCCTGGGCCCGGTTGAAGCCTGCAAAAAGGCGCTGAGCCGTGCCGGCCTGAGCCTGGATGATATGGACGTGATCGAGATCAACGAAGCCTTCGCTTCCCAGGTTCTCGGCTGCGCCAAGCAACTGGGCATTGCCTTTGACGATCCGCGCCTGAACCCGAACGGCGGCGCGATTGCCGTCGGCCACCCGCTCGGCGCCTCCGGTGCGCGTCTGACCCTGACTGCACTGCGTCAGCTGGAGCGTACCGGTAAGCGTTATGCGCTGGTCAGTCTGTGTATTGGTTTGGGTCAGGGTGTGGCTGCGGTTATCGAGCGCGTCTGATACCTGTCTGTTTTGTTCGTAAACCCTTCGCGGCCTCGCCGCGAAGGGCTTCAAGCACCCATCCCGCCCCACTGAACTAAGCTCCCGCCTTGTTTTCTGATAAAGTGCTCCACCACATCCACCCGTATAGTGAATGCATCAATGCAACTGAACTCCAACCCGTTTGAATGGCTCGGCGAAGCCTTTGGTACCGTCATCCGCCTGTTGGTCGATAGCCTGGCATGGATCTTTGACGTGCTCGCTGGCGCCAGCTCCGCCTTTGTAAACGGTTTCTCCCGGGCACTGGGGGTCGACAGCAATATCTTCACCGTCATCTTTGTGGTGGTTGGCCTGATCATGATTTACGCAGGGGTTCGCGCCTTCCTGCACAAACGCATTTTTGGCGGCGTCATCTGGTGCTTGCTGGGTTTATGGTTGCTTAGCGCACTGATACGCTGGAGTTGATTCCAACCGAGTTTCACCTGGACTATTCGAGGAGAACGTTATGGGTTTCGCATTCAGCAATGATCTACACCTGAGCAGCAGTGCTTTCGGTAACGAAGCGGCTATCCCCAGCAAGCATACCGGCGAGGGTGAAGATGTCTCCCCGGCGCTGAGCTGGAAGAAAGCTCCCGAAGGCACCAAAAGCTATGCCGTGGTCTGCCATGACCCGGACGCGCCGCTGATCTCTGCCAACGGCACCTACGGCTTCGTACACTGGGTGCACTACAACATTCCGGGCTCGGTTACTTCGATCTCCGAAGGCTGTGATCAGCATACCCAGGGCAAGAACAACTTTGGCAAGACCGGTTACAACGGCCCCATGCCGCCCGAAGGCCATGGCAAGCATCAGTATTACTTCTGGGTACTGGCGCTGGACAGCGAACTGAATCTGCCGGAAGGGCTGACATTGTGGGAGCTGCTGGCAAAGGTTGAACCGCATTGCCTGGCGATGAACCGGCTGATCGGTACTTATCAGCGCGGCTAACAAAGCACCCCCAACAAAGGCTCCGACCAGGCCGAGGTCCATCTCGGCCTGGTGATTTAGCTCAGGGTCAGCAGGGGCAGTATCCGCTCACGCAGCGGTGCGTTCATGCGCTGGCGGGTTTCCCGATAGGCTGTGCGATCCAGCGCAGCCAATTCGGCGAGCTTGATGCGGGCCTTGCCCAGCAGTTGATCAGGAGCGGCTAGCTCATCCAGAAAACCGGCTTGCAGTGCCTGCGCAGGGTCCATCGACTCGGCCTGCAGTGCGCAGCGTGACAACCATTGCGGGGTTATGCGTTCCCGGGCCAGCTCCATCGCCGCCGGTGGCATGCTCATGCCAATCGCCACTTCATTCAAGCCCGTAGTAAAGGCGCCATCAGCACCCAATCGATAATCGGCCAGCAGCAACATGAATGCCGCCTTGGCCATGCAATGACCGGTACTGGCAATCACTACAGGGGCCGGGTGATCGAGCAGCGCCAGTGTCAGCCGGTCGCCGGCGGCGCGCATGGCATCGCGTGCCGGGCCGCCCGCGTCAATCACCTTGCGATCGTAACCGGCGCTGAAAATACCCTCGCGGCCGACAATCAGCACCGCGCAGTCGGCTTGAGCAGCTTGATCCAGCGCGGCCAGCAGATACTCGATCATCACCTGCGACAGGGCATTGACCTTGCCGTCATTCAGCGTGATCTCGGCCATGCCATCACGGGTGGCCATGCTCAGGCCGCTCATGAGGCCGCCCGCGCTTCGTCACGCAATACGCGGCGTAGCAGCTTGCCTACGGTGGACTTGGGCAGATCGTCGCGGATTTCCACGGTGCTCGGTACCTTGTAACCGGTCAGATGCTCGCGGCAATGGGCGATGATCTCGGCCTGGCCCAACTTGGGATCATGCAGGCTGACGAACAGCTTGATCGACTCACCCTTCTTCTCGTCCGGCACGCCCACAGCGACGCACTCGCGAATACCAGCGTGGCGCATGACGGCGTCTTCGACTTCATTGGGGTAGACGTTGAAACCGGAGACCAGAATCATGTCTTTCTTGCGATCAACCAGCTTGAGAAAGCCCTCTTCATCGATGACGCCAACGTCGCCGGTTTTCAGCCAGCCATCAGCGAAGGTCTCGGCCGTGGCCTCGGGGCGCTGCCAATAGCCCTGCATCACCTGTGGACCACGGATCAGCAGTTCGCCGGGCTCGCCGCGGGGCGTTTCCTGGCCATCGTCGTCGACCGTCTTCATCTCGGTATCGATTACCGCCTTGCCGATAAAGCCTTCTTTATAGGGCGTGAACGCGGTGGAAGCGACAACCACCGGCGAGGTTTCCGTCAGACCGTAGCCTTCACGCACGACACTGCCGGTACGCTCGAACCAACGCCGTGCGATCTCGGTATTCAGCGGAGCGCCGCCGGAGTTGACCCACTTGAGATGCGAGAAGTCGATGCTGTCGAAATCCGGATGCGCCATCAGCGACACGAACAACGAATTGATGCCGGTCAGCAGCGTGATCCGATGCCGCTTGAGGTCGCCGATCATGCCGTCCAGATCGCGCGGATTGGTGATCAAAATGCTGTGGAAGCCGGTGAATACAGAGGCTATGCAGTTCGCGGTAAAAGCGAAGATATGGTACAGCGGCAGCGGCGAGACGCGGACTTCGTTGCCGTACTCCACATCCCCGGGCTTGATTACATCGACTGCCTGCAGCACGTTGCTGAGAATATTCCGGTGGCTGAGCATCGCACCCTTGGATACGCCCGTAGTGCCGCCGGTGTATTGCAGAATCGCCAGATCATCCAGGCCCTGTTCGGGGCTGACGGCCGGTTGCTGCGCGCCTTCGCGCAGGGCCAACATAAAGCGCGTGAGATCCGCCTCGTCCGACTCGAACACCGGTTGGGTCATATCGTCCATGCTGGTCACGATCAGCTTTTCAATCTGCGTCTCTGGCTGGATCTTGCGCACCATGGGCAGCAGCTTGTCGAGCACGATCAGCGCGCGGGCGCCGGAATCGGCAAACTGATGGCGGGTTTCGAACGGCGTGTATTGCGGGTTGGTGTTGACGATAACCAGGCCGGCTTTCAGTGCCGCAAAAATGCTGATGGTGTATTGCAGCAAGTTAGGCAGCTGGATGGCGATGCGCTCGCCCGGCTGCAAGCCGAGGGGACCGCGCAGGTATCGCGCCAGCGCGTCCGCCTTGGCATCCAGGTCATTAAAGGAAAGGGTGTCCATGCCACAGGAGAAGGCGGGCTTGTCGGCGTAGTCCTGGCAGGCCTTGGTCAGAACATCAGCAAGGCTGGTGTGACCCAACTGCGCCAGTTGAGTGCTGACGATAGTGCCGACAGGGGAATGAGCGGGTGTTGACATGGAAACCTCTTATCGAATCATTATTTTGCACAGCGGAATACAATACCAAAAAGATGCTATTCTATCGTCTAACGCTGTGCAATCATTGAGACAAAACTGCTTGCATACCGCTATGCAGAACGGCCATATCTGCTATGGTTCTGACTCTGTGTGCAACAATAATAGACTGATGTCGAACAATAGGTTTGGAGACGTGCTGGCTCCCAAGCAAGGCCTTTGTTTCGATTGATAAGATCACAAGGTTAATGCCCCATGAATGACGATCTCGAACTACTCAAGGAACCCGCTGTAGCCAAGGACCGCAAGTTTGTCGAGGCGTTATCGCGCGGGCTGGACGTATTGCGCGCCTTCAGCCAGGGCGCGGTGGTCATGGGCAATCAGGACATCGCTCGCATCACCGGGCTGCCCAAGCCTACCGTATCGCGTATGACCTATACCCTGACCAAGCTGGGTTACCTGAGCTATTCGCCGCAGCTGGAAAAGTACCAGCTGGATTCCGGGGTGTTGGCGCTGGGCTATGCTTATGTGTCCAATCTGCGCGTGCGCCAACTGGCCAAGCCGTATATGGATGAATTCGCCCGCTCGACCAATACCTCTGTGGGCCTGACCTGCCGTGATCGTCTGTCGATGATCTACGTCGAGAACTGCCGGCCGGCGGAATCCACCTCGTTGCGTATGGATGTTGGCGTCCGCCTGCCGCTGGCCACCACCGCCGCCGGCCGCGCCTACCTGGCTGCGATGAAAGATGATGAACGCAGCCACGTGCTGGATGCCCTCGCCGCCCGCAACCCGGATAACTGGACCGAAATGCATGCACAGCTGATGGACAGTTTCGAAGACTATCGTCAGCACGGTTTCTGCCTGTCGCTGGGTAACTGGGACCGTAATGTAAACGCCGCCGGCGTACCCCTGTTTCTGCAGGACGGCACCATCATGGCCCTGACCTGCGGCGCACCCTCTTATCTGGTTTCGGAAGAGAAGGTCAAAAATCAGCTGGCGCACCAGTTGGCCATGCTCGCTCGCGACATCGAACGCCTCGGGGTGTGAGCCGCAGCCCTCGCGAGCGAGGGCTGACCATCATCTTGGCTAATCTGTATACATTTCGCTAAAACACGGGCATCGACAACGGCTTTGTTTTTTTGTATTTTGCCTAGCGGAACACGGTTTCATTATTTCGCATAGTGAAACACCTTTTTGAATCAGGCGTTATTTGAACAAGCCGCTGCAAACTGCTGTCGACTTATTTACAGCGTTTCATAACCCGCCAGCGGATTACTCAAAGGCGCTCACACTCGGAGATTTAGCATGTCGGACGTGGTCACACTGGAAAGACAGGGCGCCATTGCGGTCGTCAGAGTCAATAATCCACCCGTCAACGCGCTGGGCATTGCCGTGCGTGAAGGTCTTCAGGACAGCTTCAAGGCAGCCGAAGCCGATCCGCAGGTCAAGGCCATCGTGCTGGTCTGCGAGGGTTCGACCTTTATCGCCGGCGCCGACATCAAGGAATTCGGCAAGCCGCCAAAATCCCCAGGCCTGCCCGAAGTGGTCAGCGGCATCGAAGCGGGCAGCAAGCCCAGCGTCGCCGTGATCCATGGCACCGCACTGGGTGGTGGTCTGGAAGTGGCAGTCAGCTGCCATTACCGCATCGCGCTGAAAAGCGCCAAGGTCGGCCTGCCGGAAGTGAAGCTCGGCCTGTTGCCGGGTGCCGGTGGTACTCAGCGTCTGCCACGCCTGGTCGGTGTCGAGAAAGCCCTGGACATGATTGTCAGCGGCAACCCGATCAGCGCCAGCGAAGCCCTGGAACTGGGCGTGATTGATGAACTGGTTGACGGCGACCTGACCGCTGCTGGCATCGCCTTCGCCGAGAAACTGATTGCCGATGGCAAGGGTGCACGCCGCACCGGCGAGCGCACCGACAAGCTCGATGGCATCGACAATGCCGCCCTGGTTGCCGCCAAGCGCGCCGAAGTCGAGAAGAAAACCCCTGGTTTGTTCTCGCCCCAGCGCTGCATCTCTGCTGTTGAGGCGTCCTTTACCCTGCCGCTGGAAGAAGGTCTCAAGCGCGAGCGCGAACTGTTCGGCGAGTGTCTGGTATCGCCGCAGCGCAGCGCACTGGTGCATGCCTTCTTTACCGAGCGTCTGGCGTCGAAGATCGACGATCTGCCGAAGGACACCCCGGTACGCGAGATCAATTCCGCAGCCGTTATCGGTGGCGGCACCATGGGCGTCGGTATTGCCCTGTGTTTTGCCAACGTCGGTATTCCAGTGAAGATTCTGGAAGTCAGCGACGAGGCCATGGACAAAGCCATGGAGCGTTGCCGCGATACCTACATGATGAGCGTCAAGCGCGGCAGCCTGACCGAAGACGCGATGAACAAGCGTCTGACCCTGGTCGAAGGCGTTACCGACTATGCGGACCTGTCCGGTGTTGATCTGGTGGTCGAAGCCGTATTTGAAGAGATGGGCGTCAAGCAGAAGGTCTTTGAAGCGCTGGATACCCATTGCAAGCCCGGCGCTATCCTGGCCAGCAACACCTCATCGCTGGACCTGAACCAGATTGCCGAGTTCACCAAGCGTCCGCAGGACGTAGTGGGCCTGCATTTCTTCAGCCCGGCCAACGTCATGCGCCTGCTGGAAGTGGTGCGCGGCGAGAAGACTGCCAACGACGTACTGGCGACCGCCATGGCGATCGGCAAGAAGCTGAAGAAAGTGGCTGTGCCGGTGGGCGTGTGCGACGGCTTTGTCGGCAACCGCATGGTCTTCCAATACGGTCGCGAATCTGAATTCCTGCTGGAAGAAGGCGCCACCCCGGCCCAGGTCGATGGCGCGCTGCGCAAGTTCGGCATGGCTATGGGTCCTTTTGCGATGCGCGATCTGTCCGGCCTGGATATTGGCCTGAGCATCCGTACCCGCCAGCGTCAGACCCTGCCGGCCGAGTTCAAGTTGCCGACCATCCTGGACAAGATGGCTGCAGCCGGTATGCTCGGTCAGAAGACCGGCAAAGGTTTTTATGTATACGAAAAGGGTTCGCGTACCCCGCTGAACAACCCTGAACTGCCGGCCATCCTCGAGGCTGCTTCAAAAGAGCAAGGCATCGAGCGCCGTGAACTGACTGACGAGTATATTCTTGAGCGCACCTTGTTTGCGCTGATCAACGAGGGCGCGAAGATCCTCGAAGAAGGCATTGCCCAGCGCAGCAGCGATATCGACGTGATCTACATAAATGGCTACGGTTTCCCTGCCCACCAGGGTGGCCCGATGTTCTATGCTGATAGTCTTGGACTGGATCATGTTTACAACCGGATTTGCGAATTCCACAAGCAGCACGGTGCCTGGTGGAAGCCGGCCCCATTGCTGGAAAAGCTGGCCAAGGAAGGTCGCAAGTTCGCTGATCTCTGAACTTATAAGTACAGATAAAATCGGCCCCCGAGCACTGAGTGCCGGGGGCTCGTATTCGCTTTATAACGAGGACCTTACATGGACATTCATTACACCCCAGAAGAACTCGCCTTCCGCGATGAAGTGCGTGAATTCCTGAAAAACGAGCTGCCGGAAGATATCGCTGCCAAGGTAAAAAATGGCAAGAACATGTCCAAGGAAGATCATCAGCGCTGGCAGAAAATTCTGTCCAAGCGCGGTTGGTACGCTCCCGGCTGGCCGGTAGAGCACGGCGGCACTACATGGGGCCCGGTCGAAAAACACATTTTCGATGAAGAGTCTGCCGCTTTTGGCGCGCCACGCACCATTCCATTCGGTGTGAACATGGTTGCCCCGGTAATCATCAAGTTCGGTACAGAGCAGCAGAAAGAACATTACCTGCCGCGCATCCTGTCTGGTGAAGACTGGTGGTGCCAGGGCTATTCAGAGCCCGGTGCCGGTTCCGACCTGGCCTCGCTGAAAACCCGCGCCGTGCGCGATGGCGACCACTACATCGTCAACGGTCAGAAAACCTGGACCACACTGGGTCAGCACGCCAACTGGATTTTCTGTCTGGTGCGTACCGATCCCGAAGCCCAGCAGCAGCGCGGTATTTCCTTCCTGCTGATCGACATGGCTACCCCGGGTATTACCGTGCGTCCGATCATCACCCTGGACGGCGACCATGAAGTCAACGAAGTGTTCTTCGACGACGTCAAGGTACCGGTCGAGAACCTGGTAGGCGAAGAGAACAAGGGCTGGACCTGCGCCAAGTACCTGCTGACTCACGAGCGTACTGGCCTGGCCGGCATCGGCGCGTCCAAGGCAGCGCTGACGCACCTGAAAAAGGTTGCATCCAAGCAGCAGAAGAATGGCAAGCCGCTGATCGAAGACACCCTGTTCCGCACCCAGGTAGCTGAAGTTGAAATCCAGCTGATGGCAGCCGAAATGAGCACGCTGCGTATCATCGCCGCGGCCCGTGAAGGTGGCGTACCCGGTGCCGAGAGCTCGATCCTCAAGGTCAAGGGTACCGAGATCCGTCAGGCGATCACCAACCTGCTGCGCAAGGCCGTTGGCCCTTACGCCCTGCCCTTCCTGCCGGAAGAGCTGGAATACGATTTTGATGGCGAGATGTTGAACAGCGAGTCCAGCCCAGCGCTGGCCGGTGATTATTTCAACATGCGCAAACTGTCGATCTTCGGCGGATCCAACGAGATCCAGAAGAACATCGTCTCTAAAATGATTCTGGAACTGTAGGAGATTAGTCATGGACTTTAAACTCACAGAAGAGCAACAGATGCTGCAGGAAACTGCGGCCCGTCTGGTACGTGATACCTACACGTTCGACAAGCGTGAAAAGGCCAGCGCCAGCGACACCGGCTTCAGCCCTGAATTCTGGCAACAGATGGGTGAACTGGGCCTGACCGCGATTCCGTTCCCGGAAGAACTCGGCGGCTTCGGCGGCACTGGCGTGGAAAACATGCTGATCATGAAGGAACTGGGCCGCGGTATCTGCCTGGAGCCCTACATGGAGTCGGTGATTTTCGCCGGCGGTCTGATCACCCAGCTGGGTTCCGATACTCAGAAAGACGAGCTGCTGGCCGGTATCGCCAGCGGTGAGCTGCAGGCGGCCGTCGCTCTCGACGAGCCCAACAGCCACTATCAGCTGTCTGAAGTGCAAACCACTGCCAAGCAGCAGGGCGACAGCTGGAGCCTGACCGGTCGCAAGGCCGTTGTTATCGGTGGCCACACCGCTGGCAAGATTCTGGTGTCTGCACGTACCGCAGGTGATCTGCGCGATCAGCAAGGCATCAGCCTGTTTATCGTTGATCCGGCCAGCACTGGCGTCACCCGCCGCAACTACGCGACCGTAGACGGTCGTAAAGCCTGCGAACTGTTCCTGGACAACGCCCAGGGCGAACTGCTGGGTCAAGCCGGCGAAGCCTTTGACGCCATCAGCTACCAGGCTGGTCGTGCCATGGCTGCACTGTGCGCTGAAGCCGTCGGCGCGATGGAAGTGGCCTGCGACATCACCCTGGACTACCTGAAGACACGCAAGCAGTTCGGCGTGCCGATCGGCAAGTTCCAGGCACTGCAGCACCGCATGGTGGATATGCGTACCGAGCTGGAGCAGGCTACTTCGATGGCCATTCTGGCTGCCTGCGTAGCTGATGAAGCCGATAACGCTGAACGCACCCGCACCCTGACGGCGGCCAAGTTCATGATCAACCGTTGTGGCCGCAAGGTCGCCGAAGAGGCTATTCAGCTGCACGGCGGCATCGCGATGACCTGGGAATACTCCCTGGCTCACTACGCCAAGCGCCTGGTCATGATCAGCCACCAGCTGGGTGACGACGACCATCATCTGGAAGCCTACGCCAATCAGATGAGCGTTGCCTGATAGCTTCAACTCGCGGAATAACGGCAAATTAGCCGTTATTCCGGCACTTATGCCGTCACATATTGCACATAGGTACTAGATAGGTACTATCGGCCAGGGTTCAGGCTCGGTATCCTATGGCACCCCTTTCGAGCGCCCTTGCGGGCGTCCTACAGACTTTGGAGGACTAGCGTCCATGAAAATCCTCGTCGCCGTTAAGCGCGTGGTCGATTACAACGTCAAGGTTCGCGTCAAAGCGGACAATTCCGGTGTCGATCTCGCCAACGTCAAGATGTCCATGAACCCCTTCTGCGAAATCGCCGTGGAAGAGGCCGTGCGCCTGAAAGAAAAAGGCGTTGCGACTGAAGTGATCGCCGTTTCCGTCGGCCCCGTAGCCGCCCAGGAACAACTGCGTACTGCACTGGCTCTGGGTGCTGACCGCGCCATTCTGGTCGAGTCCGCCGATGACTTGAGCTCGCTGGCCATTGCCAAGCTGCTCAAGGCCGTTGTCGATAAAGAACAGCCCCAGCTAGTCATTCTCGGCAAGCAGGCTATCGATTCCGACAACAACCAGACCGGCCAGATGCTGGCTGCGCTGAGCGGCTACGGCCAGGGCACCTTCGCCTCTGCTGTGGAAGTCTCCGGCGAGAGCGTCAAGGTCACCCGTGAAATCGACGGCGGCCTGCAGACGGTTGACCTGAAACTGCCAGCGATCGTCACCACCGACCTGCGCCTGAACGAGCCGCGCTATGCGTCGCTGCCGAACATCATGAAGGCCAAGAAAAAGCCGATGGAAAACCTCAAGCCGGAAGATCTCGGCGTGAGCGTCTCTTCTACCGTCAAGACCATCAAGGTCGAAGCGCCGGCTGCCCGCAGCGCGGGTATCAAGGTCAAGAGCGTCGACGAGCTGGTCGACAAACTCAAGAACGAAGCCAAGGTGATCTGAGATGACGATTCTAGTTATTGCTGAACACAACAACGCCGAACTGAATGCCGCGACGCTGAACACCCTGGCTGCTGCCAAAGCGATCGGTGGTGATATCGACGTACTGGTCGCTGGCGAAGGCTGCTCTGCAGTCGCTGATCAAGTGGCCAAGGCCGAAGGCGTAACCAAGGTGCTGCTGGCGGATAACGCTGCCTACGGCCACCAGTTGCCGGAAAACCTGGCACTGCTGATTGCTGAAGTTGGCAAGAGCCACAGCCACATCCTCTGTGCTGCCAGCACCAACGGCAAGAACTACGGCCCGCGCGTCGCTGCACTACTGGACGTGGATCAGATCTCCGAGATCATTGCGGTCGATAGCGCTGATACCTTCAAGCGTCCGATCTATGCCGGTAACGCGATTGCCACCGTGCAGTCCAGCGCTGCGGTCAAGGTCATCACTGTACGCGCCACCGGCTTTGACGCCGTTGCAGCCGAAGGCGGCAGCGCCAGCGTCGAGGCGGTTTCCAGCGTCCAGGACGCCGGTGTATCGAGCTTTGTTGGCGAAGAGCTGGCCAAGTCCGACCGTCCTGAACTGGCCGGTGCCAAGATCGTGATCTCCGGCGGCCGTGGCATGCAGAACGGTGACAACTTTAAGCACCTGTACTCGCTGGCCGACAAGCTTGGCGCGGCTGTAGGCGCTTCGCGTGCCGCGGTTGACGCAGGCTTTGTGCCCAACGACATGCAGGTCGGTCAGACCGGCAAGATCGTTGCGCCGAACCTGTATATCGCTGTCGGCATTTCCGGTGCGATTCAGCACTTGGCCGGTATGAAAGACTCCAAAGTGATCGTCGCGATCAACAAGGACGAAGAAGCGCCGATCTTCTCGGTAGCCGATTACGGTCTGGTTGCGGATCTGTTTGAAGCGATTCCGGAGTTGGAAAGCAAGGTGTAATAGCCGCTTTACGCTAAACGCCTTAGGAAAACCCCGGTTCGCGAGAGCCGGGGTTTTTTATTGGGCTTTTGGGAAGTCAAAGTCACAGTCAAAATGGATTCCCGCCTGCGCGGGAATGACGAGGTATTGCGGCGTGACGGAGTCTGTATTTACCGCAACTGTGTAAAAGTGCGCTTCGCAATACTGTACATCCAGAAGCCCTGAATGCCGTTATACGCAACAATCTGTATCATTTATTGTCATTTTATGCCGCCATATTAACCTTTCATTACCTCAAGTCTTTTGCAATGTGTCTCACGCAAAGTAAAATGCCATTCTGATTAGCGAAACATAAATACAATAATGTTCCGCACAGCGGAATATAAAAGGCGTCTTCTATGCGAATTTCTCTTTCCAGGCTCGCCACCACACTGGCATTAGCGTTTACCCTGCCAATAGCAGCCGTTGCCGAATCTGCTCTACCCCGCGTCATGGTCTGGACCGCTTATGGTACCGGCGCTGCCGGGTACGCCCAGGCTGCAGCGTTGGGCGGGCTGCTGAAGTTTGAGGAGAATAGCAATATTCGTATCCTCCCCGGCCGCAATGACGTGTCTCGAATGATCCCCCTTAAAACCGGCCGCGCCGGCTACTGCCTGTGCGGTATCGCCAGCTACTTTGGCCAGGAGGGAATATTCCTGTTCAACAAGCCGGACTGGGGTCCGCAGCCAATTCGTATGGTCCTGGCATCACAGGGCACTCAGAGCTTTGGCCTGGCCGCCGCCGCCGATACCGGCCTGAAGCATCCAAGCGAATTGAAGGGCCAGCGCATCATCTTTATCCGCGGCGCCGACTCCATCAACATGATCACCAGCGCGGTACTGGCCTATGGCGGACTCACCTGGGACGATGTGCGCCGGGTCGATGCCTCCGGCACCAATGAAGCCATTGAAGCGCTGATCAACGGCCATGCCGACATCATGCCCATGTCTACTCGCACCCCCTTGATGGAGCGTATCGCCGCCAGCCCGCGCGGGATCAGCTGGCTGGGCATGCCCAACGAAACACCGGAAGAGAAAGCTGCCTGGGCACGTGCAAAACAGATTATTCCTTATTACCTGCCACAGTTCGAAACACGTGGCGCCGGTGTTTCGGAAGAAACCCCCTGGCACGGTGGTGGGTACGCTCTGCCAATTCTGGTGACCAATGCCGATCGTGATACTGACGAGATCTATGCGTTGACGCGCTTTGTCGATGAGCATTACGACGAATTCAAGAATCTGGCGCCTGGCGCTGAAGGCTGGGAGTTGAGTCGTCAGGTGTTTGACTGGGTGATGCCCTACCACGAGGGGGCTATCCGCTATTTCCGTGAAGCGGGTGTCTGGACCGAGGCGCATGAAGCGCATAACCACAATCTGCTACAGCGCCAGCAACTCATGCTTGATGCCTGGGAAGAGCAGCTAGCTGCCTCGGCTGACCTGCCGCTACCCGAGTTTCAACGCAGCTGGATGGAGCGCCGCAGCCAGGTGCTGACCGCTGCCGGATTCGATCCGGGTTTCCAGCGCTGAGCGTTAACCACACCCGAATGATTTGACTGCCAGCCGGCTTTTGCTGGCTCGACCACGTATGACCATGAGGCTGATATGTCAGAAGAACAACAAGACCTGCGCAACCCGCTGACGGGCAAGATACTAGCCATTGGCGCGCTGCTGACCGCAACCCTGGCTATCTACCAGATCTTCAATCTGGGTACCTACACCGGCTTCACCATGCTCACCAGCCAATATATCTATGCGCTGCTGGCGATGATGCTGCCTACGGTATTTATCGCCATCCCATTAGCCCGCGGCCGCCGAATCGAGCCAACGCCCTGGTATGACTGGCTTCTGGCAGTGGCCAGCTCGCTGTGCTGCATATTCTTTATCATCAACTCCAACGAAGCGGTCGATGAAGGCTGGGAATACGCCGCGCCGCAGAATGTGGTCTACATCAGCTTGCTGACCTGGGCCCTGGCGCTGGAAGCCACGCGTCGCTGCGGCGGCTGGCCAATCTTTATCGTGGTATTTCTCGCGTCGCTATTCCCGCTATTCGCCGGCTACCTGCCGGACAGCTTTGCCGGTATTTCCACCCCTATCGATCTGGCCGCGATCTATCACACCAACAGTGACGAGAGCCTGCTGGGCATTCCTTCTCAGGCCTTCGCCAACCTGGTGATCGGCTTTCTGTTGTTCGGCATCGCACTGCAGCGCACCGGCGGCGGCAAGTTCTTTATCGACCTGGCGTTCGCATTGCTGGGCAAGGTCCGCGGCGGGCCGGCCAAGGTTTCGATCTTTTCCAGCGGCCTGATGGGCTCAATGTCCGGCAGTGTAGTGACCAACGTATTGACCACCGGCCCGCTGTCTATTCCGGCGATGCGCAAGGTCGGCTTCAGCAAGACCTACGCCGCTGGCGTGGAAACCTGCGCCTCGACCGGGGGCGTGTTGATGCCGCCGGTAATGGGCGCGACGGCCTTCGTCATGGCGACCTTTCTCGATATTCCCTATGGCGATATCGCCCTGGCCGCGGCCATACCATCGGCCCTGTATTTCTTTGGTTTGTTTACCCAGATCGATTTCTACGCAGCCCGCAATCGTCTGGCCGGATTGCCAGCGATTGACTTGCCGAAGATCAAACAGACCATGATCGAAGGCTGGCACTACATTTTCGTTTTCGCTTTTCTGATCTGGATGTTGCTATTCATGAAGCAGGAAGCGATTGCGCCGTTCTATGCGACCGCTCTGCTGCTGGTGATCAACCAGCTGCGCAAGCACAGCCGCTGGAAATGGCAGGATTTCAAGGACTTTGCCGAATCCTGCGGGGCGCTGTTCGCCGAACTGACCGGCCTGATGGCCGGGGTGGGCCTGATCATGGGTGCGCTGGCGGTTTCCGGCATGTCTGGAACCATTGCCAACGACCTGCTGTTTATCGCTGGTGGTGACATGCTGGTGCTGCTGATCATGGGCGCCTTGACCAGCTTTATTCTCGGCATCGGCATGCCGGTGACCGCCGCCTATATCTTCCTCGCCATTGCCCTGGCTCCGGCCTTGATCAATGGCGGGATGAACCCGATGGCTGTGCACATGTTCATCCTCTACTGGGGCATGCTCAGCTTTATCACACCGCCAGTGGCCATCGGTGCCTTTGCCGCTGCTTCGGTAGCGGGGTCCAGCCCGATGCGGACCAGTCTGGTTTCCATGCAAATGGGCAGCATCATCTACTTCATCCCCTTCTTCTTCGTGCTGGAGCCAGCCCTGTTGCTGCAAGGCACTGCGACAGAAATCATCATCGCCATTGCCTGCGCTGTGGGCGGTATCGTGCTGATCTCGGGGGGCTTGCAGGGTTACCTGCCGAAACTCGGCGATCTTACCGAGCGCGGACTGTTGCACTGGCCATTGCGCCTGGGGTTGATCGTTGGCGGGCTGTTCCTGGCGATGCCCCACAACCCCTATATTCTGATCAGTGAGCAGACCCTGTTTATCCTCTCCTTTGGGCTGATCGCGCTGACTCTTGCCCTGGGCCTTGTGCATAGGCGTTGGGCGCCGGCTTGAGGAGCTGGCCGGGCATCAATTGTCCGACAGCTTCCAGGTCAGCACGGATCGCTAGCTAAACCAGCGCCACCGGGGTTAGCGGTGAACCAACAGCACCGGGTAGGCGCAGCGGCGGCGCGGTCAGCATAAACCGCGAGCGCCCGTTGGCGCGCAGATAGCTGGCCAACTCGCTGAGGTACCAGAGTTCGCCCAGATGAATGCCGAGCTTGAACAGGCAATGCTCATGCAGCGGCAGTGCGGCGCAACAGCCCTGCCCTTCACGCGCCGGGTAGGCCTCGACCGCATAGTTGTCGGCGATCAACACGCTCAGGCCGCTGTCAGTGATCCATTGCAGCAGCAATGGATCGCGACCATCCAGCACCGCACAGCTGTTTTCCAGCGTGGGCGCATCCGGATTCTTGCGCATACCCAGCACCACATCGGCAAAGCCGGTATACAGGCAGACCATGTCTCCCGGTTCGATCACCACCCCGTCCAGTTTCAAGATCTGCTGCAGGCGTGCGTAATCGACCAGTACCCGCTCGTGGCCACAATGTTTTTCCAGATCGATCATCACCGCACGGCCGCTCACCGCGGTCTCGGCCATTTTCTCGATCCCCAGACGCTTGGCGCAGACGCCTTCCAGCGCATCCTCGTGACCACTTGGGCCCTGAATATCTTCACCGGCGCGCCAGCCGTTGTAGTACAGCGGTTCAGCTTCGCCGTCACCGTCCGCGTCGAACAGCGCGCCGACATGCGAGAGCGCGTCCCACTGGGTGGAATACTGGGTGAACAGCAACACCGCATCGTCGCTGACCACGTCGGTAAAGCTCGGGTTGATACGGTTCAGGGCGAAATTGTAGTTGAGCTTGTCACCGCGCCCGGAGGTAAAGCGCCGCGGAGGGTGACGCAGGCGGTTCAGGGCGTTGCCGCCGGGATAATCCAGCGGCAGGCTGAGGCAGAATGAGCGGCCTTCATGTACCTCGGCTACGCCCTGCAACACCTTGTCAGGGGTGAGCAGATTAAGCCTGCCGAGTTCATCGTCGGGCCCAAAGTCACCCCAGTTAGACCCTTCCGGGCGGTTTTTCCAGCGCATGAGCGTCTCCTTTGCGTTCGCGGCTTCAGCCCTCAAGATGCCATGCTCAAAGGCGTCGGTCACGCTTATCACCCCCGGTGTTGCATGAACATAACAACCGCTCGCGAAAAAGCCGCGTGCAGCTGTCGCCGCGAATATGGCCGGCATGGTTTAATTGCCACCCCTTCTATTCACTACCGATGGACACCCAAATGGATTGGCTGCAAGTCATTGTTCTGGCCATGGTGCAAGGCCTGACCGAGTTCCTCCCCGTTTCCAGTTCTGCCCACCTGATTCTGGTACCCGCACTGACCAGTTGGGAGGACCAGGGTCTGGCCTTTGACGTGGCGCTGCATTTGGGCAGTCTTTCGGCGGTGGTGATCTATTTCCGGCGCGATCTGATCAAGATGACCCGCAGCTGGACGCGTTCGGTGACCCACCGGGAGATGGACAGCGACGCACGCCTGGCCTGGGCGGTTATTCTGGGCACTATCCCTGTCGGCATTGCCGGGCTGCTGCTCAAAGACAGTATCGAAACCGTGCTGCGCTCGCCCATCTATCTGGCGATCGGTTTGATCGTGTTCGGTCTGCTGCTGAGTTGGGCCGACTGGCGCCACAAGGGTGAGCGTGAAGTCGAGGAGATGAACTGGAAGGATGTATTGTTCATCGGTCTGGCCCAGGCCGTGGCGCTGTTCCCAGGCACTTCCCGCTCGGGCATAACCATGACCGCTGGCCTGATGCTCGGTCTCAGCCGCGAGGCCTCTGCGCGCTTTTCCTTTCTGCTTTCGATTCCGGTGATCGTGATCGCCTGCGCACTGAAGTCATTCGATCTCGCAACTGCCGGCGTGCCAGTAGATTGGGCCTTCATGATCGGCGGCGTAGTCGCCTCCGGTATCAGCGCCTTTCTGTGTATCCACTTCTTCCTGGCGTTTATCAATCGCATCGGTATGCAGCCGTTTGTGATCTACCGCATCATTCTGGGGGTCGCGCTGCTCTGGATGTTCCTCTGAACCGTCAGGCTACGCTAGCGGGCCTGATAAAGGACTAGGTAGCCCGCATGCCTACCGGTTCACATTCCGGGGCTGCCCGCCTTGTAGAGGGCCTTTCCTGGCACTAGCATCCTGGCACAGGTAACGGATTATCCACCGCCAGGGAACAAGGCCATGTCAGGAAAACCCGCAGCGCGTCAGGGCGACGCCACCCAATGCCCCAAGAAAGGCCACGGCAGCAGCGCCATCGTCAGTGGCTCACCGGATGTATCGTTCAACGGCATGCCCGCCGCACGCCTCGGCGATAAAACCGCGTGTGGCAGCACCATTACCGGCCAGGTGATACCCAACGTACTGATCAACGGCCGCCCTGCGGTGGTGACCGGCAGTACCGGTGCCCATGGCGACGTGGTAATCGGCGGATCGGGCAATATCGTTATTGGTGGCGCGGTAAGTTTTGGCAACGGGGCTGCGCTGGATGCCGAAGAGTCCCACACCACCCAGGCTCTGGCGCCGACCGCCCAGGAGCTGCGTCGAAACCTTCAATCAGAGCAGCTTGCAGAAACGCTTGAGTACGAAGAGGAGGAAGAGGAAACCGAGCTCCCGCTTGAGCAGCGCATCACACTGCGCCTGGGCATGTTCTTCGACGGCACCGGCAACAACCTGGCCAACGCCGCCCTGACTGAACAATGCAGGCGTCAGGATCTGCACGACTTCGACCCCGAGACCCTGCAAGCCATTACCCAGCTATGTGAATCCCGACAATACCGCGACACCAATGGTGACGGGCTGTTTGACCAAATGCCGGGGAGCAGTTATGGCAATGCCATGACGAATGTAGCGTTGTTGTTTGATCTTTATGAAGATCAAGCAGATCAGCAGTTGGAGAGCACAGCCAAGCAGGCGTATTTGAAGGCGTACATCGAAGGTGCGGGTACTCGCAGTGGCGGATCTGACTCGCTTCGAGGTCTTGCGACCGGGCAGGGAGACACTGGTGTTATTGCGGGTGTGGCACAAAGCCCTAACGTTATTATTGGACAACTACGCCTACTGCTTGCCAATAACCCCCATCTTGTTATCGAGCGCGTTGAGTTCGATATCTTTGGCTTTAGTCGAGGTGCCGCTGCGGCACGTCATTTTGCCAATGAGCTGCTGAAACCTGACGGGGGGATGCTATCCAAAACACTTAATCAGAATTCGCCCGCATACAAAGCCGGTTTTGAATGGGCTAAACATGTTTGCATCAACTTTATTGGCCTATTTGATACAGTCGCTGCAATGGTCGATCCACTGAGTGGCGACCTGAATCCCGGAAATGCGCGAAACCCAGGTATCAATCTGTATTTGCCGCCAGATTGTGCGCGCAAGGTAGTGCAACTGACCGCTCAGCATGAGGAACGCTATCTGTTCAGCCTCAATCAGGTTGGCCCCGCCCATGAGGAAATTGCCCTGCCGGGTGTGCATTCGGATATCGGGGGTGGGTACCCAGCAATGATGCATGAGCGGCTGCTGGTTGATCGTCCCAGAGTCATTCCTTTCCAACGCGGTGGAGACAATAGCAGCACAAATGCCATTCGCGCTACTCGGCAGTGGGACGAACGCAATACCGTGCAAATGCAACTGATGGGGCTGGGTCTGCCCGGGCCCGGTGAGTTTAAACGAGAGCAAATCAGCCGAGTCGCTCCGAATCAGCGCAATCTGGACGCTACCGATACCGTATTAACTCTGGGGCTGGATCGAAAGGTCAGAGGGGAATTGTCGAGAGTGGCGCTGCGGGTAATGCACGGATGGTCGGTGAAATTTTCGGTACCGTTCAGAAGCATACCCGATACCGAAAAATTTAAACTCCCTAGCGAGCTGCAAGCTATCGCACAAACCATTATTTCTCATGCACTCCGCGGCATAGTCGCTCCGCTCTCCCCCGATGAATCTCGCTTTCTTCAAGGCCATTACATACATCGCTCGGCCAACTGGACTACGTCAAGAGGGCTCCTACTTAATCGCCCCAAGGCAGGCGGTAGGGCTATTTATCCAGATCAACCGCATAAAGGTTATCCCCAATGAAATCGCTTTGTCTGCTGCTCGGCCTGATCATCAGTCTGAGTGCCTGCGCTCGCGACCCGCTTAATCCGCCGCCGCCCAAGCTACCCTACGACCGCTGGAGTATCGGAATGATGGCGCCGAACTATATGGAGGTCTGGGTGGAAAGTGTCGACGTCTTGGACCAGCGAGGTCTTGCTTATTACCGGGTTCACGGCGGGTTGGCCTCAATTCAAACCCCCCCGGATAATCGGGGCAATCCCACTGGCTGGCCTGAGCGTGTGGGCTCCGGGGCGCTCAAACCCATGACAAACATAGACCTTCCCGAAATAATCTTTGTACGGTGGCAATCCCTAGTGGAGCCGCAGACCTACCATGTTCGGATCAATATTCCCGAGTGGGCGCGGGAGGAAATGCTCAAACCTGACGAGGCCTATTGTCGGTTTGACGGCAAGAATGTTACGAGTTACCGGAAGAATGTCACTCTTGGTCTCGCCCCAGGCGGTATCGCCAAAGCCTGGTTAATCGGCGGTTGCCTTGAGCCCATTGAGATAGGCCGTTTTGTTGGCAAAATTCACCCAGAGGGTCCGGATCAAGGCAGGTCGGAGGGCCGCTATGCCTTGCCTCTCTCCGAAGAGTCGAAAGCCTATATCAAAGCCCACGGCATTCCCTACGACAGCTGGTAATCCCCTACCAGCTGAGTTTTAACCAATATCAGCGTGTTCTCGGCCGCAGTCAGACACAATGCATCAAAACTGGGAGCGCGAAGCCAGCTGCCCGCAGGCAAGGGCTCATCATTCAGCGTAAGGCTCCCCTCCAACACCAGAATTTCACCCCGGTTCTGCTCTGGCAAAGGAACCCGCATCGTCTTGGCGTAACGTTGCAGGCTGCTGCATTCGTTGGCAAAGGTATGCAATTGGGCCTGCTCCATGCCTTGGTTCAGCGTCTGCCAGCGCATCTGCTGCGGCCCGAGCCGCAGTGTGGTCATATCGCCCTGGGCAAACTGGTTGAGCTTGACGAAGATCTGGCAGCCGGGCTGTGAAAACGGACTGTGACGGGAGGCGGCAGGGCTGCGCAGGTAACTGCCCGCCGGATAATCTCCGCCCTCGTCGCTGAACACGCCGCTCAGCACCAGTATTTCTTCGCCATTGGGGTGACGGTGCTCGGGAAAGCGCGCTCCGGGCAGATACTCGACCAGGCTGGTGACTTCGCCGCTCTCCGGCGCTTCCCGTTCCAGTGGCCAGCGTCTGACTGGTGCTTGGGGGGCATCCAGCCAATGTTGATCGCCGGGGCGGACCAGTACCGCCAGCCGGCGATCCATATTCAGCGGCGTAAAGGAACTGGACAAGATGATCTCCACAGGCATGAGTGAGTTGCCAGCATAACTCCCAAACCGACCGCTGACAGGCCGCGCTTGTTACAGAAAAAGTAGCCTACTCCGGCAACTGCAAATCCAGCACCAGCGCTTTGAGAAAACGCGAGGCCTCGCCGCCCGTCACTGCACGATGATCGAAGGTGAGTGACAGCGGGAGTACAGGATGTATCACTACCTGATCTTCCCATGCCACCGGCTGTTTACGCAGCGTACCCGCGCCAATGATGGCGACCTGCGGCGGCATCACTATTGGATTGGCGTAACGGCCAAACAACGTGCCGAAATTGGACAGCGTAATGGTCGCGCCCATCAATTCCCTGGGCGGAATCGAACGTTTGGCGACATCCTCGCGCAGCTGTGCCAGGCCGCGCCTCAGGTCGTCTGGGTCACGCTCGGCAATATCCCGCAGCACCGGCACAAATAGCCCGTCCGGCGTATCCACGGCGACTCCCAGATCGATCTGCGCATGCGGCTGTACCGTAAGCCGCCTTCCATCAAAGCCGGCATTCAAGGCCGGTTGCGCCTTGCAGGCGATGGCGATGGCCCGGGTCAGCCGGATCATCGGGTCGCGCACCGGGGCGGTCCAGGCATGCAGGTCGGCATCCTCAACCAGCATCACCGGCACTACCTCGGCATGCGCGCGGGCCATATTCTTGGCCATGGTCCGGCGCACGCTGCGCAGCGCTTCGCCCTGGCCCTGCCCAAGCGGCTCTGCGGCCCGGCGCACATCCTCTTCGTTGATCAGCCCGCTGTCACCGGAGCCATGCAGGCGCGCCAGATCCACATCCAATTGCTGCGCCAGACGGCGGATCGAGGGCGTGGCTCTGGCGGGCTGATAATCGCGGGTGGAGGGCGACATGCCGATATGGAATTCCTCCGCGGCCAGGCCCGCACTGGCATCCGCCTTGTCCAGATTGCCAACCCCAAGATCACCAACCACAGTACCGCTGTCTTCGGCTTCGCCCTCGAAAACCACCAACGGCTCACCCACGTGCAACTGGTCGCCCGGCTTACCGAAACAGCGCGCTATCACGCCCGCCTGGGGCGAGGGTACATCGACGATCGCCTTGGCCGTTTCCACCGAGACCAGCAACTGATCCACCTCGACCTGATCGCCAGCCTGCACATGCCACTCGACAATCTCCGATTCCTGAAGCCCTTCTCCCAGGTCTGGCAATTTGAAAGTTTTCATAGCTGTTCTCCGTTCATTACCGCACGCGCGGCCTGACAGATACTCTGCACGTCGGGCAGATAGGCCAGCTCCTGACGCGCGTAGGGAATCACACAGTCGAGCCCGGTGACACGCAATATGGGTGCGCGCAACGCCTGCCAGGCGTGCTCCTGCAGCAATGCGGCAATTTCCGCACCCGGGCCATAACTGCGCGCCGCTTCATGAACAATCACGCAGTGCCCGGTCTTGCTAACCGAGGCGATCAGCGTTTGGCTGTCCAGCGGCTTGAGGCAGGCGACATCAATCACTTCTGCATCCACGCCCTGCTCCGCCAGCAGCGCCGCGGCTTCCAGCGTTTCCTTGAGCGCCGCACCCCAACTGATCAATGTGAGATCCTGGCCTTCGCGCAGGGTAAAACAGCTATCCAGCGGCAAAGCTTTACCGTCGTCACGGACCCGCTGCTGCACCGAGCGATACAGCCGCGTGGGTTCAAGAAAGATTACCGGATCCGGATCGGCAATTGCCGCCAGCAGTAGACCGTAGGCCCGCCGGGGCGAGGACGGAATCACTACGCGCAGGCCGGGAATATGCGCGAACAGCGCTTCGGTACTTTCACCATGATGCTCGGGCGCATGAATCCCCGCGCCATGCGGCGTACGCACCACCATCGGACAACTTAGCCGGCTGCGGGTGCGGCTGCGCAGACGGCTGGCATGGGAAATCAGCTGCTCCATGCCAGCGTAGATAAAGCCCATGAACTGGATCTCCGCGACCGGCTTCAAGCCCTGCGCAGCCATGCCCACACTGATGCCGGCAATCAGCGTTTCGGCCAGTGGCGTATCCATCACCCGCCGGAACCCGAAGCGCTCGTGCAAGCCCACCGTCGCGCGAAACACGCCACCATTGCCGGCAACATCTTCGCCCAGCACTACAACATCCGGGTCATCCTGCATCGCCCGATGTAACGCCAGGTTGATGGCCTCGACCATGCACAGGGATTTGTCCTCACTCATGGTCACCTCCGTTCAGCGACGCCACCCGTTTGCCAAGCTCGGCACGTTGGTGATCGTACTCAGGCGGTAACTGTGCAAACAAATGATCAAAGGCGGCGGTGGCCTCTGCTGGCGGCGTGCCGCGATAACGCTCGACCGCGGCAGTGACTGCTTCGCCAAGCTCGGCCTGCAGCGCCTGCTCCTTGTCCTCATCCCATAGATGCTGGCCATGCAGAAAGCGCCGCATGCGGCCTACCGGCTCATGTTTCCAGGCCGCGTTCAGTTCATCATCGGAGCGATAGCGGCTGGCATCGTCTGCGGTGGTGTGATCACCTAGCCGATAGCTGACGCACTCGATCAGGCTTGCGCCTTTGCCAGCCCGAGCTCGCTCAATCGCATGCAGCACCCGGTCATAGACAGCCAGCACATCGTTGCCATCCACTTGCTCGCCCGGCAAGCCGGCACCCAGCGCTTTATGCGCCAGGGTCGGTGCGGCGCTCTGCAGGCTGCGCGGTACCGAGATCGCCCACTGGTTGTTATTCACCACAAAGACCACCGGCAGTTGCCACACGCCCGCCAGGTTCAGACTCTCAAGAAAGTCGCCCTTGCTGGTCGCCCCATCGCCGCACGTAGTCACCGCCACCCGTGGCTGTTGACGAATCCGAAAGGCAGCGGCAATACCGCAGGCATGACAGGCTTGGGTGGCGATCGGTACGCAAATGGGGAAGTCCTCCGCCACCGCTGGATTTTCCCAGGCGCTGCCCCGCTCGTCGCCGCCCCAATAGAGCAGAATTTCGTGCATGGCCACGCCGCGCTGCAACTGGGTGGCTGTGTCGCGGTAATAGGGAATGAGTACGTCTTCTGAAGCCATGGCCCGGCCGACGGCCGAGCCGATCGCCTCCTGCCCGAGCGTCGAGGCATAGGTACCCAGTTGGCCAGTGCGCTGCAAAGCCACGCACTTCTGGTCAAAGCTGCGAACGCGTTGCATGTTTTTGTATAACGACAACAACAGCGCGTGATCTGCGGTCCAGGCTGGCAGTTCGCCCAGCGGCTGGCCTTCATCGTCGATCAGGCGGGTGTAAGGCAGGTTTACCGTCAAAGACATAATGTATCTCCTCAATCGGCATGCTCTGGTGGCTGCCGATGGCGAGTGCCAGTCCGGCCGGTAGGCCGCGACCCCTGATCCACCAGCTTGTGACCGGTGGACTGACCCGCAGCCGGGTGACGCTGCGTGGGCAGGATTCTGCGTGGCCGCGGGCGGTCAGGCAGAACTCGATATGAGTATAGGCAAGAATGCTCGAAGAGCCCCATTACCGGCCGTTTTTACTCAGAGGTGCCGCCGCAAGCCATCCTGCAACCCATGTGGTCTATGCTGGTGAGGGAACCGGAGGCGATTTCCTGCGTCCGAGCTGGTAGTTTGCAGCACCTCAGCACGCTGGCTCCGCCTTGTGCGTAGCCCAAGCGGATTTAAAAAGACCATGGAACAAGGCGCCAATAGATGATTGTCCTCTTACTGATTTTTGCATTGCTCGGCTTAGCGTTACTGGCCGGAGGTCTCTGGCTGGCCGCATTAGGGGGCAGCGTCTATTACGCTATCGCGGGCGCAGCCCTGTTGGCGGTGGCCATGTTGCTGCGCTCGCGCCGCACGGCAGCGCAACTGATCTACGCCTTGTTACTCGCCAGTACAGCGGTATGGGCTCTGTGGGAGAGTGGATACGACTGGTGGCCGCTGGCAACCCGGCTAGGCGTGCTATTGCTGCTCGCCATTCCGCTATTGTGGCCGGCCAGGCAGGCAAGCCGGGCACCGGCGCTGGTCTTGTTCGGCGTTTGGGCGGTGACTGGGTTGGTGCTGCTCGGCAGCCTGTTCAATGATGCCCACCGTATTGAAGGCGAACTGACGACAGACTCCGTGGTTACCGATCCTGAGCTGGGTCTGGCAGCGAATCAGAACGACTGGCCAAGCTATGGCCGCAGCAATTATGGCCAACGCTATTCCCCGCTGGAGCAGATCACGCCAGACAACGTGGCCGAGCTGGAGCTGGCCTGGGAATACCAGACCGGCGACCTGAAGGGCCCTGAAGATGTGACCGAAACAACCTACCAGGCTACCCCGCTGAAAATCGGTAATAGTCTGTTTCTGTGCACACCGCATAACTGGCTGGTAGCACTGGATGCAGACTCCGGCGAAGAACTCTGGGTGTATGACGCCAAGGTACCTGCCGAAAGCCAGCGCCAGCATCAGACCTGTCGCGGCGTGTCCTATCTGGCACCTGCAGCGGAGCGCACCAGCACTACCGCCAGCGTGCCTGCCTCGGAGCCAGCCCAAGACCTGGCTGCGATCCGCTGTGATGCGCAGCTGTACATGCCTACCTCGGACGCACGACTGATCGCGGTAGATCCGCAAACAGGCGCCCGTTGCAGCAACTTTGCCGATAACGGCGTGCTCGATCTGATGCACAACATGCCCCACACCCAGGACGGCTTCTACTACTCCACATCGCCTCCTGTGGTCGCGGCCGGCCTGATCGTGGTCGCCGGTGCGGTGAATGACAATTACGACATCAATGCTCCCTCCGGCGTGATCCGTGCTTACGACGCCCGCACTGGCGAGTTGCGCTGGAACTGGGATTCAGCCAACCCCGAAGACACCGCGCCGATCGCCGAAGGTGACACCTACGCCACCAGCTCGCCCAACAGCTGGGCCGTTGCCAGCGCGGATGAGGAGCTGGGGCTGATCTATTTCCCCATGGGTAACCGTACCCCCGACCAGTTGGGCATGTACCGCACTCCCGAAGAGGAAAAGTACGCCAGCTCCGTGGTGGCCCTGAGCCTGGAAACCGGGCAGGCGCAATGGGTGCAGCAGTTCGTCCACCACGACCTGTGGGACATGGACACGCCGGCGCAGCCCAGCCTGGTCGATATTCAGACCGAACAGGGGCTGCAGCCGGGCCTGGTAGTGCCGACCAAACAGGGCGATGTGTACGTGCTGAACCGGGAAACCGGTGAGCCGCTATTGCCGATCAGCGAAGTACCTGCGCCGCAAGGCGCCATTGAAGGCGACTGGACTGCGCCGACCCAGCCGGTGTCAGCGCTGAGTTTTGCCCCTGAACCGCTGCGCTCCGCAGACATGTGGGGCGCCACCCTGGTGGATCAGATGATCTGCCGTATCCAGTTCGAGTCGCTGCATTACGAGGGTCGTTACACACCGCCCTCCGAGCAGGGCACACTGGTATATCCGGGCAACTTCGGCGTGTTCAACTGGGGCAGCATTGCCGTTGATCCCGAGCGTCAGGTCATGTTCGGCATGCCACTGTACCTGGCGTTCACATCAAAGCTGGTCGCCAAGGAAGAGGGCAAAGACCTAGAAGGCGCGACCAATTCCGGCGAGCAGGGCCTTAACGAGAACGCCGGTGCCGAGTACGCAGTGGAGCTGAGCCCCTTCCTGTCGCCGCTGGGCATTCCTTGCCAGCAACCGCCGTGGGGCTACGTGGCAGGCGCTGATTTGCGTACCGGTGAAACTCACTGGAAACACAAGAACGGCACCGTCCAGGATATGACTCCATTGCCCCTGAAGATCAAGATGGGTGTGCCCGGCATCGGCGGTCCGATCATCACCCGGGGTGGCGTGGCCTTTCTGGCGGCGAGCGTAGACAACTACTTCCGCGCTTATCGTCTTACCGACGGTGAGCAGCTCTGGGAGCAGCGCATACCCGCGGGCGGCCAGGCTACGCCGATGACCTATCTGAATAGCCAGGGCGAGCAGATGGTAGTACTGGTAGCCGGCGGACATGGTTCGGTAGGCACCACCATTGGCGACTATGTACTCGCGTACAAGCTGGGTTCCGAGGAATAAGGTCCGAGGAATAAGCGGGCAACTGCAGCAGAAACAACAACGGCCGCCGAGCACGACAGTGCTACGGCGACCGTTGTTCACAAAGCCTTAGCGGCTATGACTCAAGCGCTATGATGTACATTCCGGGTTGCCGGCAGAATATTCCAGGCTCGGATCAACCATCGCATCAAACTGCTGTAACGCAGTCGAACCGATCAGTAAAGGGTAGGAAAACGAGGTCCGGTCAGTCAGATTGACCTCAATATTCTCTTTCACACCACCCATGCACACGGCCATTTCGATCACCGGCCGGGACGTATAATCCTTGCTTTCGCCTTCTGGTATGTCCGCTGCGCGGCGCTTGATCTGGCTGATGCGCACTACCGGCAGCTCCAGCTCTTTACCTTCCTGCTCACCCTCAACCGCCAGTTCGAAACGCACCCAATCCTCGCCATCACGCTTGAACAGCTTGATGTTCTGGGCGCTGAGCGATGCGGTAACCGCACCGGTATCCAGCTTGGCAGGTACTTCCAGATCCAATTCCGGCAGCAAGGCCTTTTCACTCAGCCCATAAACGTTTGGCTGGTTGGCCATCGCAGCACCACAGGTCATTAGCAAAGCAGAGCACAGTGTCAGCATTTTCAGTCGCATGAATAACCTCTTTGAGAACAATTCGCTATGTGTGACTGACACTTGATGATTTTCGTTCCAATAGGCGACGCCGCGCTCTTGCTCTAAACTGCCCAGCTACTTGCTCCAATGCCATCACTTAACCGTCAAGAGTCTGATGATGACCAAGCGACTGCTCTTCACCCTAGCCCTGCTGCTAAGTTGGATGCCCCTGGCGCAGAGTCAGCAAGGAGCTAATCTGGATGCGGAAATACGCGTCATCGACGCCCCCCAGGACGAGGCCATCCAGCAGCGCCTGACCCAGGTCCTCGGCGCGATTGACGGCCTGGATGCCATTCAGATTCAGGTCAGTGCCGGCGTGGTCACGCTGAGCGGCAATGTCAGCAATCTGCGCGTCGCTCGGGATATCGACGACATTGCCCGTCGAGTTGAAGGCGTGGTCTACGTTCAGAATCGCCTGGAAGATGATGTGAACATTTCAGCGCGCGTTCAGCCGTTAACGCGCCGCTTCAGGGACATGAGCGCCAGCGCATTGCAGACGCTTCCGGTGGGCCTGATGGCGCTGGCGATCTTTATCGTCTTCGCGCTGCTCGGTCGCTGGGCCGGCAACCACGACGCATGGCTGCGACGAATCGGCCTGTCCGAGCTGGCTTCCAACCTCGGCAAGCGGATTGTTCGCCTGGTGATCACCGCTGTAGGCGTGTTAATCGCTCTGGAGGTCATGGACGCCACAGCATTGGTAGGCGCCATTCTGGGTATCGCCGGCGTAGCCGGCATTGCCGTGGGCTTTGCCTTTCGCAATATCGTTGAGAACTACCTGGCAGGCATCCTGCTCAGCGCCCGCAATCCCTTCAGCATCGGCGACCAGGTGGAGGTCGGCGCATTCAACGGCAAGGTCATGCGTCTGACCTCGCGGGATACGGTATTGATGACCCGCGACGGCAACCATCTGCGCATCCCCAACAGCGTCATCATCACCTCAGCAATGACCAATTTCACCCGCAACCCGCTGCGCCGCTTTGAGTTCAATATCAGCATCCCCAGCCCTCACGACCTGGCCCAGGCTCGCCAATTGGGGCTCGACGCGCTTCGCGGCATCCCTGGTGTACTCGATGATCCGGAACCCCAGGGCCTGATCATGGAGCTGGGTGACAGCGCAGCGCAACTGCGCTTTCTGGCCTGGATTGATCAACGCGAGAGTGATTTTCACAAGTCCCGCAGCGAAGCGATTCGCATCGTGAAGCTGGCTTTCGACCAGGCGGCGATAGTCGCACCTTTAGCGACCTACCGGGTGCTGCTGGACAATGATGCACAGTCTGTTTCACCTCCATCCGCGATCACAAACAATCCTGCGCCGGCCTCCCACTCGAGCGCCATGGATACCGCGACCGATCTGAGCATAGACAAGCAAGTGGCGGAGGAACTGCGCACCTCGGATGAGGAGAATTTGTTGAAGTGAGCACGCCGTTCTCATAAAGCCCTGCCCATAAAAAAGGGCAGACCAAAGTCTGCCCCGCTGTAATGCAACCGCGTACTTACATACCCGGCATCAATACTGTGTCGATCACATGGATCACACCATTGCTGGCTTTGATGTCCGTATCAGTAACAGTAGCGTCATTGACCTTCACGCCGTCAGAAGCATCAATCGTCAGCATACCGCCCTGCACCGTTTCAGCGCTGGTCATGCTGATCACGTCGGCTGCCATCACCTTGCCTGGCACCACGTGGTAGGTGAGTACTTCCGTCAGTTTTTTCTTATCGGCCAACAGGGCCTCCAGGTCGGCCTGAGGGATCTTGGCAAAAGCCTCGTCAGTAGGCGCAAATACGGTGAACGGGCCGTCGCCTTTCAGCGTGTCCACCAGGTCAGCCGCTTGTACTGCCGTGACCAGGGTTTCGAAGCTGCCAGCTGCTACCGCAGTATCCACGATGTCCGCCGCGGCTTTCTTGTCGCCATGGTGATCCGCATAAGCGGGAGCTGCTATCAACATGCTGGCGCTGAACATGGCCAGCAGGGTGTAGCGAGCGCGTTGGGTGAAGTTTTGAGTCAGTGCAAACATAGTATTCTCCAAGGAGGGTGTTATGTGAGTTGCACTATCTTTGTACAGTACCTGTACAATAAATTCCGCAATGTACAATCCATGTTACACACCTTGGCTATTTCAACTCAGCGCTGAAGTGGTCGAGCAGATAGGCGGTGATCGTCGTTACATCCTGTGGCTTGCTGTACAGATAGCCCTGCCCGACATCGCACTTCATCTCTCGGAGCAGGTCGTGCTGTGCCTGAGTCTCGATACCCTCGGCGACGATAGACATTTGCAAACTCTGGCCCAAGGCAATGATGGCCCGGGATATGGCGCTGTCGTTTGCCGAACCCGGCAAGTCGTTAATAAAACCGCGATCAATCTTCAAGGTATCGACCGGCAGGCGCTTGAGCCTGAGCAGCGAAGAATAGCCGGTGCCGAAATCGTCAATCGATAGCCGGACTCCCATGCCACGCAGGGCATCGAGAGTATCTATACAGCGATCGTCCTGTTGCATGATTTCGCTTTCAGTCAATTCCAATTCCAGGTGTGCGGCGGGGAGATTGGCGCCCGCGAGCGCCTTTTTAACGTTGCTAACCACATCGCCACGTTCCAGCGTGGAGCCGGACATGTTCACCGCCACGCAGGTCAGCGGATACCC
Source organism: Halopseudomonas laoshanensis (assembly GCF_008365385.1). Lineage (GTDB taxonomy): Bacteria > Pseudomonadota > Gammaproteobacteria > Pseudomonadales > Pseudomonadaceae > Halopseudomonas > Halopseudomonas laoshanensis. Next base: position 166,106 of record NZ_QOVF01000003.1, read on the forward strand.
CGCATCCAGCCACTGACGCATTTGCAGACAGGCCTGCTGCAGCACGTATTCATCAATTGGTATCAACAAGCCGACATGCTGAGCCACCGGCAGAAACTCCGCCGGAGGTATCAGGCCTCGCTGCGGATGCTGCCAACGCACCAGCGCCTCAAGAGCGATGACGCGCCCACTGTGCATGTCGATCTGCGGCTGGTAGAACACCTGCAGTTGATGCAGCTTGATCGCCCGGTGCAGGTCCGCCTGCAGGGACATCTGCAGGCGGGCATTGTTGGTCAGCGCCTGGGTGTAAAAAGCGTAGGTATTGCGGCCATTCTGCTTGGCTTGGGTAACCGCGGCATCGGCATTGGTCAGCAGCTCGCCACCTTCCTGTCCGTCTTCGGGGAAGATGCTCATCCCTAGGCTGGCGCTCAGGTGAATGAGTTGCCCGTTGATGTCGAAGGGTCGGGCAAAGCCGCGTTGCAAGCGTTGCGCGATGGGCGTGATGTCGTCAGTCTCGGCAAGATTTTCCACCAGCATGACAAACTCATCACCCCCCAGACGGGCTAGCGTGTCTTCTTCGCGACACAGACGCGACATGCGTTTGGCCGCCTGGCGCAGCAGTTCATCGCCGGCGGTATGCCCGAGACTATCGTTAACCGTCTTGAAGCGGTCCAGATCAATAAAGATCAGGCCTAGCCGGTGCTCACGGCGCTTGGCGCGCACCAGGGCATTGGTCAGCCGCTCGGTCAGCAATAGTCGATTCGGCAACCGTGTGAGCGGATCATGGTGCGCGAGAAAGTCGATCTCCTGACGCGACTGCTTGAGCACGGATATATCCGAGAATACCGCTACGTAATGCGTGAGCTTGCCGCTGCTGTCCTTTACGGTATTGATGGCCTGCCATTGCGGGTATATCTCGCCATCCTTGCGCCGGTTCCAGATTTCGCCCTGCCAGCTACCCGTATGGGCCAAGGTTTCCCACATTTCCCGATAGAACAGCTCGTCATGCCAACCGGATTTCAGCAACCCGGGCTTCTGCCCGACCACCTCATCGTGGGTATAACCGGTAATACGGCAGAAGGCGTTATTGACGTTGGTAATACGATTACGGCTATCGCTGACCACGACGCCTTCATTGGTACTGTCGAACACCACCGCGGCCTGCTGCAGGCGCTCGTTATCCAGTTTCTGCTGGGTCACATCGCAAACGATGCCGACCATGCGGATTGCTCTGCCCTGCGCGTTGCGCACCGCCTGGCCGCGCGCCTGGACCCAGGCGTAAAACCCATCGCGCCGGCGGATCCGGTGCACATGATCCAGACGCTCGGTTTCGCCCCTTATATGCCGGCGCAGCTCCGCCTGCAGTGACAGGCGATCTTCCGGATGCAGATGCTTCAGCCAGGTGTCCTGTTGATTCATGTTGAACTCGGGCGGGTGACCAAGAATCAGCTTGCAGCGATCGGAAAAGTACAGCTCACCGGAGACCATATCCCAATCCCAGACGCCGTCGTTGGAGCCCAGCAATGCCAGGTCAAAACGTTCTTCGCTGTGACGCAGCGCCTGCTCCTGCTGCTGCCGGCCGCGCAGATGATGGCGCGTTGAATAAAATAGCAGCGCGCCGGTAACGACAACGAACACCAGCCCTTTAATCGTCTGCAAGCGCTGCTGGGTGATGACTTCCACACCCATCCACAGCAACACCTTGTCACTGAACAGAATCCACAGGGTAGCGACTACCATATATATAAGGCTGATGTGCCAGGCACTGCGGCTGGATGTCATGCATTACTCAGTATTGTATTCAGGCTTCGTTAGCAATATAGCACCCGCCGATTGTCTGACGGGCGTGTCATTTCGCTGTGTCCTGGTCCATAATCGAAATTCCGGTGTTTTTCCGGAAATGCTGAAAGAGGAATAGAACCCCTATGTGGTATCAAGGTTTACTGCAACTCAACGGCTGGCAAATCCTGGCCGTGACTCTGGTTCTGACGCATATCACCATCGTCAGCGTCACTGTTTATCTGCACCGTTACTCGGCCCACCGTGCGCTCGAGCTACACCCCGCGCTGCAGCACTTTTTCCGTTTCTGGTTGTGGCTTACAACCAGCATGAATACCCGCGAGTGGACCGCCATCCATCGTAAACATCACGCCAAATGTGAAACACCGGAAGACCCACATAGCCCGGTGCATAAAGGCCTGTCCACCGTGCTGCGCAAAGGCGCCGAGCTGTATATGGAAGAGGCCAAGAACGAAGAAACCCTGCGTATCTATGGCAAGAACTGCCCGGATGATTGGATCGAGCGCAATCTCTACAGCCGCTTTCCGATTGCTGGCGTGACCCTGCTGGCGTTCATTGATCTGGCGCTATTCGGCGTGCTCGGCCTGACTGTCTGGGCTGTGCAGATGATGTGGATCCCGGTGATGGCCGCAGGCGTGATCAATGGACTGGGCCACGCGCTGGGCTACCGTAACTTTGAATGCAAGGACGCCGCGACCAATATCATGCCCTGGGGCATTCTGATTGGCGGCGAAGAACTGCATAACAATCATCACACCTACCCGAACTCCGCCAAGCTGTCGGTGAAGAAGTGGGAATTCGATATGGGTTGGTTGTGGATCCGCCTGTTCAGCCTGCTGGGGCTGGCCAAGGTGCGGCGTACCGCGCCCATCGCGCACCAGGTCGAAGGCAAGCAGACGCTGGACATGGATACCGCGATGGCGATCTTGAATAATCGCTTTCAGATCATGGCCCAGTATCGCAAGTTGGTGATCAAACCGCTGGTGCAGCAGGAAATGCATCGGGTTGATGAATCGGTCCGCCACCTGTTTCGTCGCGCCAAGCGCCTGCTCAGCCGCGAAAGCAGTTTGATGGACAGCCAGAATGAAGAAAAACTGCAGCGTGTACTGGCTGAGAGTCAGGCACTGAAAGTGATCTACGAGAAGCGTCTGGCGCTACAGCAGATCTGGGGGCGCACCAGTGCCAATGGCCACGATATGCTGCAGGCTTTGCGTGAATGGTGTCACCAGGCAGAAACCAGTGGGATCAAGGCGCTGCAGGATTTTGCTGCGACGCTGCGGACCTATTCCCTGCAACCTGCGCCGGGCATGGCACGCTGATCCACAGCGCCCTGTTGTGCGTGTCGCCACCACGCGCACAACAGGATAGACTCGGGTTTTTCGCCAACACGCATTATGTGAGGTTGCAAAGGATGCGGACCTTCTTCACCGGCCTGGCTTTGCTGCTGGCAAGCCCTGTGCTGCTGGCATCGACCATCTATAAATATGTCGACAGCAATGGTGTAGTGACCTACACCGACAAGGAAACCAAGGGCGCCGAGATATTCGTGTTTCGCGATGCCATGGTCGAAACCTTCGATAAAGACGTTTACGTCACCACCGACAAGCATGCCGGCGGCGAAACCCTGGTGGTGCATAACGATCTGTATGCGCCAGTGGAAGTTGAGCTGAGCATTGAGTCGGCAAAAAATCTGATCGGCGTACCGGCCAAACCGGTGCGCTGGATTTTGCAACCACGCCAGCAGATGCGCCTGCTGACCCTGGCTCCCGAAGTCGGTGCCGGGCCGCCCAGCTACAGCTACAAGCTGCGGCACGCCGTAGGTGACCCACGTGCTAAACATGCGTTGAAGGATTACCCCTTGCCTTGGCAGGGTGGTCCTTTCCGCGTGACCCAGGGCCCGGGCGGCGGTTATAGCCATACCGGGGCCAAGGGCCGCTACGCCATTGATATCGCCATGCCGGAAGGCACGCCGATTGTGGCTTCGCGCCCCGGTGTGGTGGTGAAAACCGAAAACAACCAGTCTGGCCGCGGTACCAACCCCTCAGGTAACTTTGTAAGGTTGCTGCATGATGACGGCACCATGAGTGTGTACCTGCATCTCAAACACCGCTCGGTGGTGGTGCAGGAAGGCCAGCGTGTGAATGTCGGTACGCCACTGGGCAAGTCCGGCAATACCGGTAACAGTACCGGTCCGCACCTGCATTTCGTGGTGCAGAAGAATGTAGGGCTGGATACCATCTCCATTCCCTTCGCTTTCACCCAGGCCGTGGACCGGCTGCCCAACTTTGCAGTGGGCGGCGAGCCTTAAGAGCCGACTGGCAACCAATACCAAGCAAAATCCAGACAACAAAAAACCCGCCGAAGCGGGTTTTTTGTTGTGGGAGGCAGACCTTATTTGATCTTGCCTTCCTTGTACATCACGTGCTTGCGAACGACGGGATCGAACTTCTTGATTTCGATCTTATCGGGCGTAGTACGCTTGTTCTTATCGGTAGTGTAGAAGTGACCAGTACCGGCAGAAGAAATCAGACGAATTAATTCACGCATGGAACTGCTCCTTAAACTTTTTCGCCACGGGCGCGCATTTCAGACAGGACGACATCAATGCCGCGCTTGTCAATAATACGCATACCCTTGGTGGACGTGCGCAGACGCACAAAACGCTTCTCTGACTCTACCCAAAAACGATGATGCTGCAGGTTAGGCAGAAAACGACGCTTGGTTCTGTTGTTAGCGTGGGAAACGTTGTTCCCAGTCACTGGACCTTTACCGGTCACCTGACATACTCGAGACATGGTTAACCCTCTCCAACCACTTGCCCAACCCGAACTGGTTGGAAGCCATAAAAAATGTGTTTTCCAGCCGGGGCAAGCCTTTATGCCGACCTGCAAATGCATCTGTGCAGGCGCAGCCCCGAGAAGAGCGGAGCTTTATATCAAAAGCAGGCCCTGCAAGCAACGACTTTTGATTATTTCTACTTTATAGCAGGCCCCGTTCAGCAAAGGAAACCGGATCCCCATCACCCACCACCAAGTGGTCAAGCACGCGTATATCCACCAGCCCCAGCGCTTCTTTCAGGCGCCGTGTAAGCATCTGATCAGCCTGACTCGGCTCGGCCACACCCGACGGGTGGTTATGCGTAAGAATCACCGCAGCAGCGTTCAGTGCCAAGGCGCGCTTGACCACTTCGCGTGGGTAAACGCTGGCACTATCGAGCGTGCCCTGGAACAGCTCTTCGAACGCGATGACACGGTGCTGGTTATCCAGAAACAGACAGGCGAAGACTTCATGCGGCAGATGCGCCATGCGGCTACGCAGGTATTGGCGCACTGCACCGGGCGAGGTTAGCGCCGTGCCGCGCTTGAGTTCCTCGAACAGATGCCGGCGGGCCATTTCCATCACCGCCTGCAACTGCACATATTTGGCCGGACCAAGCCCGGGATGCGTGCAAAAGTCGGGCATATCCGCTTGCACCAGGGCACGCAGGCTGCCGAAACTGCTGAGCAGGTCCCGCGCCAGGTCCACCGCGCTGCGACCGGGAATACCCGTGCGGAGAAAGATCGCGAGCAATTCGGCATCCGACAGCGCAGCGGCGCCCTGCTTTATGAGTTTTTCCCGCGGACGTTCTGCGAGCGGCCAGTCGGTAATAGGCATGCGCATTTCCCTGCTAGTCAGGCACGTACTTCCTGTTCGTGCGGTGTAATATGTGCGCAGTATAAAAGCTGACGACAAGCGGGTCGATACCCGCCTGCGCAGCCAAATAGCGGCCTTGTGCTAGTATCACTGGGCTGGAATGTGTTCGCCATAGTTCGGCGTAGCTCAGGAGTCAAGCATGCAGCGGTTGGTCAACAAACGGGTTCTTCTCGGCGTCAGCGGCGGCATTGCCGCCTATAAAAGCGCGGAACTGATTCGCCGGCTGCGTGATGCCGGCGCCGAGGTACGGGTGGTCATGACCCAGGCCGCGCGCGAGTTCATTACTCCGCTGACACTGCAGGCGTTGTCGGGGCACCCCGTGCATGGTGATCTGCTCGATCCGGCTGCCGAGGCGGCCATGGGTCATATCGAACTTGCGCGCTGGGCTGATGTGGTGCTGATCGCGCCTGCCACTGCCGACCTGATGGCCCGCCTGGCCCAGGGCCGTGGCGATGATCTGCTGACCACACTGGTACTGGCTACTGATGCGCCAATCGCCCTGGCACCCGCGATGAACCAGGCTATGTGGCGCGATGCGGCGACCCAGGCCAACCTCGATACCCTGCTGCAACGCGGCGTCAGCGTCTTCGGGCCTGGAGCCGGCGAACAAGCCTGTGGCGATGTCGGCCCCGGCCGCATGCTCGAACCGACGGATATTGCCATGAAGGTCGCTGGCTGTTTTGAGCGCGGCAGCCTCGCCGGCCTGCATCTGCTGATCAACGCCGGCCCCACACGCGAGGCCATCGACCCGGTACGCTACATCTCCAATCACAGTTCCGGAAAAATGGGCTTTGCGCTGGCTGAAGCGGCCGCCGAAGCCGGTGCGCGGGTCACCCTGGTCGCCGGACCGGTGAACCTGCCGACCCCGCCACGAGTGCAACGGGTGGACGTGGTCAGCGCTGAAGATATGCTCCACGCCTGCCAGAACGCCCTGCCCGCCGATGTATTCATTGCCTCTGCGGCGGTAGCCGACTACCGCCCTGCACACTGCGCCGACAGCAAGTTGAAGAAAGATCCGCATTCAGGAGACGGCATGACGCTGAGCCTGGTACGCAATCCGGATATTCTCGCCACGCTCTCCTCGCCTCCAGCAGGCCAGGCACGTCCCTGGTGCGTCGGCTTCGCCGCTGAAACCAATGAGGTGCTCAGCTACGCCCAGGGCAAACTGCAGCGCAAGAATCTTGATCTGATCATCGCCAATGACGTCAGCCAACCGGGCATTGGTTTTAACAGCGATGACAATGCCGTGACTCTGATTGACCGGTCGCTGCAACAGCACAGCCTGCCGCACGCCAGCAAACAGAAGCTGGCCCGGCAGATCATTGCCTTTATAGCCGAGCAGCTTGCCCGGCAGCCCTCTTCTCAGACCCGTGACTGACGATTTCATGATCCAGACTTCATAAGGAAGCCGCATGCACACACTTCAAGCCAAGGTAATGGACCCGCGTCTGGGTCAGCAGTGGCCTTTGCCGCATTACGCCACCGAAGGCTCCGCCGGGCTGGACCTGCGCGCCATGCTGGATGAGCCGCTGACACTTGAGCCTGGCCAGACTCAACTGCTGCCCACCGGACTGGCCATCCACATTGCCGATCCGGGCCTGGCTGCGATGATTCTGCCGCGCTCCGGCATGGGCCATAAACACGGGATAGTACTGGGCAATCTGGTTGGCCTGATTGACTCCGATTACCAGGGCCAACTGATGGTCTCCTGCTGGAATCGCAGCCACAACGCTTTCACCATAGAGCCCGGCGAACGCATCGCTCAGCTGATTCTGGTGCCGGTGCTGCAAGCAAAGCTGGACATCGTCGACAGCTTCGATAACAGTCAGCGGGGCGCTGGCGGATTCGGCCATACTGGCAGCCATTAACCATTCACGACGCAGTGGGCAGGGAGGCGGTACGCAGTGATCAAACTAAAAAAACAAAAGACGGCCAAAGCAGGATCAACCCTGCCCAGTACTTTGACGCCGTTGCTGCTGGCACTGATAGGCTTGGCTTTGGCGGCGATTCCGATCTGGATCGCGCTGTTCGGCATGGGCAGTGAACGCTACCGCACAGACATGACCAGCGCCTATGCGACACAACAGGCCGGCGCGCTGAACCAGAGCATTCGTCAACTGGATGCCGACCTCAGCCGGCTGGCCGCCAATCCGCAGTTGCAGGTCGCGCTGCAGCAAGGCGGCAGCGCCAGCATGCAGCGCTTGCTGCGTTACAACCTGGCCGGCAATCTGGCGATTTACACCAACGCCGTCGGCCGTGCTGAAGTGACCGATGCGCAGGATGCGCCGCTCAGCTTTGCCGCCCTGGACATGATTCGGCGTGCCGAACGCAACATGCCGGTGCCCATGGAAGTGCATCCGGTGGACGGCCAGTGGCGCCTGTATGCGGTCAAGCCCCTGCGCGCTTCAGAGAACGCGCCCATCGGTGGCACGCTGATCGCCGTTTTCGAACTGCAGCGGCTTACTTCCGCCCTCCCCGCCCTCCCTGAAGACAGTGGCCAGATTACCCTGACTCAGACCTTTCCCGGCGCCACGACACAAACTCTATATCAGGCGGGCAGCGGCTTTGGCGAACCGGTGTCGATCACCAGCGTCAATCCGGCCTGGAGTATCCAGTTCATGGCTGGCCCCGCGCTCAGCGCCGGCCTGGTCAATCCGCTACTGTTGCTCGCAGCGGTTCTACTGGCTCTGTTTGGCCTGATGATCGGTCTGTGGCAGTTACAGCGCAGCTGGACCTCGAGGCTGAACGCGGATGCCGAGGTGCTGACGCAGCTCACCTATGGGCACAAGGCCGCCGGCTTGCAGCTCGGTCCGTTAGTGCCCGTGGGCCAGAGCATCATGCAACTGGCCAGTGGCAATGGTCGCACCCTGGGCCCCAGCCCGGAGCGCGAGAATGCCGGCAGGAAGCCCTCCAAGCCGGTGCGTCAGGAAGTGCCTGACAACCAGCCTCTTGCCCGCCGCGACATACTCGACATCGACATCGTCGACAGTGACGACGACGCCTTCGGCATGTCGGGCGAGCAGCCTGCCGGCCCAGCCATTCCTGACATCCCCGCCGAAATTTTCCGCGCCTATGACATCCGCGGCGTAGTGGGTAAAACCCTTACCGAAGAGGCCGTTTACTGGCTGGGCAGAGCTATCGGTAGCGAATCCATCGCTGCGGATGAAGCCAAGGTCGCGGTCGCCCGGGATGGCCGGCTCTCCGGACCGGCACTTAGCGAGCAACTGATTCGCGGCCTGATGGATAGCGGCTGTCATGTTACCGATCTGGGCATGGTGCCAACCCCGGTGCTCTACTACGGCACCCACACTAGTGAAGCCACCTCCGGCGTGATGCTCACCGGCAGCCACAATCCGGCCGACTATAACGGCTTGAAGATCGTTATTGCTGGCGAAACTCTCTCTGAAAAGCGCATCAGCGATCTGCACCGGCGGCTGCGCGAAAACGATCTGCACGAAGGTGCCGGCAGCCGCAGGCAACTGGATCTGTTGGACGCCTATCGTCGTCAGATCACCGAAGATGTGGTGTTGGTACGCCCGTTGAAGGTGGTCATTGATTGCGGCAACGGCGTCGGCGGTGTGATCGCCCAGCAATTGATCGAAAGCCTGGGCTGCGAAGTGACGCCACTGTATTGCGAGGTGGACGGTAACTTCCCTAACCATCATCCGGACCCAGGCAAGCTGGAAAACCTGCAGGACCTGATCGCCGAGGTAGCCCGTCAGGGCGCCGATGTCGGCATAGCCCTGGACGGCGATGCTGACCGCCTCGGCGTGGTCACCGCCAAGGGCGAGATGATCTATGCCGATCGCCTGATGATGCTGTTTTCCGAAGATATCGTCACCCGTCATCCCGGCGCCGACATCGTCTTTGACATCAAGTGCTCACGGCGCTTGCCGATGCTGATCAGCCGCATGGGCGGCCGGCCGGTGATGTGGAAATCCGGCCATTCGCTGATCAAGGCCAAGATGATTGAAACCGGCGCGATGCTCGGCGGCGAGATGAGCGGGCACATCTTCTTCAAGGAGCGCTGGTTCGGCTTCGATGATGGCCTGTACAGCGCCTGCCGTCTGCTGGAGCTGATGTCCATTCTGACGCACAACAGTGACGAGAGCGCCGATATCTTCGACAAGTACCCGGTTGGCCTGGTGACCCCCGAGATCAACCTGAGCGTGGGCGAAGCGCGCAAGTTCGAGATCATCGAGGCGTTGAAAAAGCAGGCGCAATGGGGCACCGGCAAGGTCTCCACGCTGGACGGGATCCGCGTCGACTATCCCTCAGGCTGGGGTCTGGTACGTGCTTCCAACACCACGCCAATGCTGGTACTGCGCTTCGAGGCCGATCAAGCCGAAGAACTCGAGCGGATCCAGCAACTGTTCCGCGAGCAGCTGGCGCTGGTCGCCAGCGATATACAGCCAACATTCTGAACAATTACCGGCCCGCCCCTGTCATACAGCGGCGGGCCTTGCTTTGCGTAGCGGTGATGCCCGGCATCCCGGACTGAATATCTTATCGATAGGAGAATGAGACCCACCATGTTGAGTCGTGACGCCGCCACCCAGGTTTCCCGGGTTCTTACCGAAGCTCTGCCCTATATCCAACGCTTTACCGGCAAGACCATTGTGATCAAATACGGCGGAAACGCGATGGAAAGCGACGAGCTGAAAAACAGCTTCGCCCGCGACATCGTGCTGATGAAAACCGTCGGCATCAATCCGGTGGTAGTGCATGGCGGCGGGCCGCAGATCGGCGATCTGCTCAAGCGTCTGAATATTGAAAGCCAGTTCATTGAAGGGATGCGCGTTACCGACACCCAGACCATGGACGTGGTGGAAATGGTTCTCGGCGGCCTGGTGAACAAGGACATCGTCAACCTGATCAACCAGCACGGTGGTAGCGCAATCGGACTCACCGGCAAGGACGCGGGCCTGATCAAGGCGCGTCAGCTCAAGGTCACGCGCAACACCCCCGGCATGGACAAGCCGGAGATCATCGACATCGGCCACGTAGGCGAAGTCGTGGAGATCAATACCAAGCTGATCAATAGCCTGGTCTGCGATGACTACATCCCGGTAATTGCACCCATTGGGGTGGGCAGCGATGGCGCCTCATACAACATCAATGCTGATCTCGTGGCGGGCAAGGTTGCCGAAGCGCTGCAGGCAGAGAAACTGATGCTACTCACCAACATCGCCGGGTTGATGGACAAGGCCGGCAATGTGCTCACCGGGCTCACTACCGCTCAGGTCGACGCACTGATCGCCGACGGCACCATCTATGGCGGCATGCTGCCGAAGATCCGCTGCGCACTGGATGCGGTGCAGGGCGGCGTCAGCAGCGCGATCATCGTCGACGGTCGGGTGCCAAATGCTGTCTTGCTGGAAATCTTCACCGATACCGGCGTGGGCACCCTGATTACCAATCAGAAGCAGGACTGAACGATGCAACTGGATGACTTCCGCTTCCATCACACGCTGCGCGTGCGTTGGGCCGAGGCCGATATGCAAGGCATCGTGTTCAACGGCCATTATCTGACCTATGCCGACGTCGGTATCACCGAGTATTTTCGCGCCATGGGTCAGACCTATAGCGGCGAAACCGGCGTGAATGGCAGCGACTTCTTCGCCGTGCGCACCCTGCTGGAATACCGCTCACCCGCACGCTTCGATGAGCTGCTGGATGTGCATGTGCGCATCGCTCGGCTGGGCAATTCGAGCATGCAGTTTCTGATCGGGATTTATCGCGCTGAGGAGCTGTTGGTCAATGGCGAAATCGTCTATGTGCATGCCGACCAGAGCAGTCGCAGACCGAGCCCGATTCCTGCCAGCTTTCGTAGCGCAGTCAGCGAATTCGAAAAAGTGCTTCCCGAAGGCGCCTGAACGGCGCCCGAGTGGTTGAGCTTGCGCAGAGAGTACTGAGGCGAGGCAGCTCAGCTGTGATCAGCTATCGCTGTCGCTGGCGCCCAGCAAGTAACCCAGACGTGCGCGCTGATGCACAAAACTGGCGCGTACTTCTTTTATTTCCAACTGCTTGGCTTCAATCAACCGCTCCAGACGCTCGGTTTCATCGTCGGCATGCGCCAGTTCCTGCAGAATCTGTGCATCTATCTCGCGGCCAGCACGTTCCTGCACCGCAGCCCGTTGCTGCAATTCTTCGCGACGATCCTGCACTCCGTCGATCTCACCGCGAGCGGACTGAATGAGGCTCTCGATCTGGGCCAACTGGCGTGCGTGAGCGCGATCCAGATCCGCCTGACTGCTGTACAGCCGTAACAGAGTGGTATCGGATTGGCGCTGACGCGCCTGTGCTTCCCTGGCCTCGCGGGTGGCCTGGAGCTCTTCGGGGGTTGGCGCAGCGGGAATGACTTCGCGCACGCGGCCGTTGCTGTCCAGCACTTCGTAGCCGCGGCTGACAAACTCGGGAGGCACCCGATTGCCCAATACGGTGACCCCCTTGTCATCAACGTAGCGATAGAGCTGCGCCTGCTGACCATAAGCAGCCACACTGATCAGCAGCCCGACGAGCACGCCGGAAAACGACCTCAGCATAAAATCAACACCCCTGTCCTTGGAGCCATGGCTCCCAGTGTACGACCAGACAACCTGCGACAGGGCTGCCGGGACTTATATGCCGAACTCAGCGCGGTACGCCTGCACGGCTGGCAGGTGATGCCGCAAATCGGCGTCTTCTTGCAGAAAATCCAGAACCTGGGTCAGGGAAACAATACTGACAACCGGAATGCCGAAATCGCGCTCGACCTCCTGAATTGCCGACAGCTCGCCCTGGCCACGCTCTTCGCGGTTGAGGGCAATCATCACGGCGGCGGGCTCGGCGCCAGCGGCCTTGATAATCTCCATCACCTCTCGCACGGCAGTGCCCGCAGTGATCACATCGTCGATGATCAGCACCCGGCCTTTGAGTGGCGCGCCTACCAGCGTGCCGCCCTCGCCATGGTCCTTGGCTTCTTTTCTGTTGAAGCAGTATGGCACATCGCGATCAAAACTTTCAGCCAGAGAAACCGCGGTGACGGCCGCTAAGGGGATGCCTTTATAAGCGGGCCCAAAAATCACGTCGATATCATCCAGCCCGCTGTGCACAAAGGCTTGGGCATAGAAACGCCCCAGGCGCCCTAACGCAGAGCCGGTGTTGAACAGGCCGGCATTAAAGAAATAAGGGCTCTTGCGACCGGATTTCAGCGTGAATTCGCCAAAGCGCAATACCTGTCGGTCCAGAGCAAAACGTATGAATTCCCGCTGATATTCGTGCATCCCCACCCTCTTCTTAACAAAATCCCCTCAAGCTCGGTTATCATACACGTTCGATTTTTGGGGAGCCATGTATGCGAATTATCAGTCTGAATGTCAACGGCGTCGAGGCGGCGGCCGCCCGAGGTCTGTTTGACTGGCTGCGCACACAAGATGCTGATGTGATTTGCCTGCAGGACATCCGAGTTACCGCCCCCGAACTTGAGCAGGACCCCTACTGGATCGACGGCTACTGGCAATACTGCTTCGAAGCAGAAGTCCCGAGCCAGGGCGGCGTTGCGATCTACACCAAGACCGCGCCCAAAGCGATCATCATGGGGCTGGATTTTGAGCTGGCCGACCGTTACGGCCGCTACATTCAGGCCGATTTTGACAAGGTCAGCATTGGCTGCCTGTTGCTGCCGTCCGGGCGCAATGGCGACGCTGACCTGAATCAGAAATTCAAGTTCATGAACGACTTTACCGGCTACCTGAACAAGCAGCGCCGGAAACGTCGCGAGTTTATCTACTGCGGTTCGCTGTTCAGCGCCCACCTGAAGCTGGACGTAAAAAACTGGCGCGACTGCCAGAATGAGCCCGGCTTCATGGCCCCGGAACGGGCCTGGATGGATGAGATTTTTGGCAATCTGGGCTATGTCGATGCCCTGCGCGAAGTGACCCGCGAAGCTGAGCTGTATAGCTGGTGGCCGGATAGCGAGCAGGCCGAGAGCCTGAATCTGGGCTTGCGCTTCGATTACCAGATCCTGACCCCCGGCCTGCGCCGTTTCGTCACCAATGCACAAATCCCCCGTGACGCGCGTTTTTCGCAGCACGCACCGGTGATCATTGATTATGACTGGACGTTGAGTATCTGAGACGTTGTTCGCGCCGCGGCCCCGCGGCGCGAGCTGGTAGCTACTTGATGATTCGCCAGCAGAACGGATAGCGGTAGGCCTTGCCCTCATTGGCCTTGATCGCGGCGATGATCATCAAGATTACCGCCCCGATAATTACCGCCCAGATCAGCAGAAAGCCGATTACCACGACCATCAGCAGTACACAGAGCAATCCCGCCAGCGCGACGCTGATCTGGAAGTTGAGCGCTTCCTTGCCCTGATCATCGATAAAGGGATCCTGATCCTTTTTCAGCTGCCAGACCAACAGCGGCCCAATCAGGCTGCCGAAGGGGATCAGGCAACCCAGAAAGCCCGAGAGATGGGCAAACATTGCCCACTGACGCGCTTCCGGACCGGGCAACCCGGCATCTACTACCGTTTGAGCTTCATCGATCATTGCCTGAACTCCCTATCATGGGCTGACATTGTATAAGCTGAGTCACCGAACCGCGCCAGGCGCGGTTACTCGGTTTCCAGCGCGGCAAGCTGCAAGGCAAACAGCTGATCAACACCCTGCTTGGCCAATGCCAGCATAGCATTCAGTTCTTCCGCGCTGAACGGCGCAGCTTCGGCGGTGCCCTGCACTTCAATAAAGCCGCCTTTGTCAGTCACGACCACGTTGAGGTCAGTGTCTGCGGCGGAATCTTCCAGGTAGTCCAGATCCAGCACTGGTTCGCCCTGATAGATGCCCACGGAAACCGCAGCAATCATCTGTACAGCGGGCATCTTCTTCAGTGCGCCGCGCTGTTTCATGACCCGTAAGGCGTCGACCAATGCCACGCAGGCGCCGGTGATGGACGCGGTACGGGTGCCACCGTCGGCCTGGATCACGTCACAATCGATATACAGGGTATTTTCGCCGAGGCTTTTCAGGTCGACCGCGGCACGCAGTGACCGACCGATCAGCCGTTGAATCTCCAGGGTACGCCCACCCTGCTTGCCACGGCTGGCTTCACGCTGCATGCGGCCACCAGTCGAACGCGGCAACATGCCGTATTCAGCGGTAATCCAGCCTTGGCCAGAACCGCGCAGGAAGCGCGGTACACCGGCCTCGACGCTGACAGTACAGATCACCTTGGTATCACCAAACTCCACCAGCACCGAACCTTCGGCATGCTTGGTGTAATGTCGGGTCAGGGTCACCTGACGCATCTGATCGGCTTCGCGGCCACTGGGACGTTTCATCTATTGAATCCTTGTACTGCAAGTATGTGTGCCTGGGATTATACGGCTCAAGCAGGCGGGGCGACACCTGAGAGTGCGCAGGGGTACAATGCGTTTCCGTTTCCCCTCTACGAGGCCCACCGATGGTGTATAGCATGACTGCCTTTTCGCGCTGCGAATTGAGCACAGATCAGGGCAACCTTGCCTGGGAAATCCGCTCGGTCAACCATCGCTACCTGGAGCCGAGCTTGCGTATGCCCGAGGCTTTTCGTGAGCTGGAGGGCCCGCTGCGGGAGCGTCTGCGCAAGGAGTTCGCCCGCGGCAAACTGGAATGTACCCTGCGCTTCAACCCCGCCGACCAGAGCGTCGACAGCCTGCAACTGAACCAGCCACTGGTCAGCCAGCTGCTTGCTGCCGCCAGACAGGTGAGCCAGCAATTGGACACCCCAGCGCCAATCAATCCGCTGGAAGTGCTGGCTTGGCCCGGCGTACTGGGCGGCGCACAGGACCACCAGGCGGAAATGACGGCCCAGGCCAACAAGCTGTTCGAGCAGGCCGTGGCCGAGCTCAAGACCCAACGCGCGCGTGAAGGTGCGGAGCTGAAAAAGCTGCTCGAAGAACGGCTTGAGGCAATCTCCGAGCGGGTCGAGACTCTGCGCGAGATGATGCCCAGCCTGCTGGCAGCGCACCGACAGAAACTGATCGACCGTTTCAACGAGGCGCGCCTGGAGCTCGACGGTACCCGGGTCGAACAGGAACTGGTACTGCTGGCGCAGAAGATTGACGTTGCTGAAGAGCTGGACCGGCTCGATACCCATGTTACCGAAACCCGCCACGTGCTCGGCGGCAAGGCGGCGATGGGCCGGCGACTGGATTTTCTGATGCAGGAGTTCAATCGTGAAGCCAATACCCTCGGCTCCAAAGCCATTGATAGTCGCAGCACTCAGGCTGCCGTGGATCTGAAGGTGTATATCGAGCAGATGCGCGAGCAAGTGCAGAACATCGAATGATGTGGCTAACAACCCCCTGAACCACTAGAGCGTCCATTTGGCCAGCCACAGCCCTGACCCCAGCCTCAGCCGCCCAAACGTCTATCGCCAGCCGGGCTTTCTGCCCTTTGTCATCGCCCGTCTGATCGCGGTGTTTGCGATGCAGATTCAGGCCATTGTCGTGGCCTGGCAGGTTTACGAGATCACCAACGATCCGTTGTCGCTGGCCTATGTCGGTCTGGCTCAGTTCGTCCCCATGGTTTTGCTGCTGATGCCCGCAGGCGATCTTATTGATCGCTTCGACCGCAAGCGCATTCTGGCCCTGGCCTGGAGCGGTGCTGCGCTGTGCAGCGCTGCGCTCTGGTGGTTGTCGGTGACAGACGCTGAAGACGTCTACTGGTTTTACCTGGCACTGATGCTTTACGGCAGCGCCCGGGCGTTTATTGGCACCTCATTGCAGAGCCTGTTGCCGCAGATTGTGCCGCGTGATCATCTGGCCCAGGCGATCGCCACCAACAGCATGATCATGCGGGCCGCGACCATTCTGGGGCCGGTGATGGGGGGCGTGCTGTTTGCGCTGGGCGGCGGCGAGCTGACCTATTCGGTCTGTCTCGGCTGTTTTCTCGGGGGTCTCGGTCTACTGCTGCGGGTGCCGGTGCTCTACGCCGAAAAGCGGCAGATCCTGGAGGCCACCGCCTGGAAACGCTTTACCGCTGGTATCAGCTTTATCCGCTCGCGGCCGATCATTCTCGGCACTATCTCCCTGGACCTGTTTGCCGTGCTGCTCGGCGGCGTGGTCGCGCTGCTGCCGATTTATGCCAAGGAGGTGCTGCAAGTCGGGCCAGAGGGGCTGGGCGCCTTGCGCAGCGCCATGGCCATCGGCGAAATCATGGTTGGCATTTACCTGAGTGCGCGGCCATTCAACCGCAATGTGGGCCGCACCATGTTTATTGCCGTGGCCATTTTCGGCGTCGCCAATCTGGTCTTTGCGCTGTCGACGCTGTTCTGGCTGTCTTTTGGGGCGCTGATGGTCGCCGGCGCCGCGGATATGGTCAGCATGTACATTCGCTCGGCACTCATCCAGTTTTCTACCCCGGATACCATGCGCGGCCGGGTGAATGCGGTCAACATGCTGTTTATCGGCTCATCCAACGAGCTCGGGGTTTTCCGCGGCGGGACCAGCGCCGCCTGGTTTGGCGTGGTGCCGGCGGCGGTGATCGGCAGCCTGTGCACACTGGGTGTGGTCAGCGGCCTGGCGCTGGGCTTCAAGTCCTTGCGCCAGGTCAATCGGTTCGAAGATGCTTCACCGGCAAGCCGCGCCGAAAGCCCTGTTCAGCTTTGAAGCTTGCCAGCCAGTTCGCGTAGCAGGGCGACATCGTCATCCAGCACCATCACCGCTTCAGCGCGCCTGAACGCCACCTGAGCATGCCGCACGGCTACCGGGCGGAACTGACCGCCCCGTTCCGCCAATGCCTGAAAGGCCTTCTGCAGGCGCAATTGCACCTCGATCAGCGAGGCACCGTCGCGGGCGATAGGCGGGAAGATATCATCGAACAACTCCTCCAGCTGCAGTGCCGGGACCCACACACGCTGGCAACTCACGTCCTTGCTCTGGTGAATTTCAGCGTCGACGGGCCAATGGGAGAGGATACGCACCGCCCGGCCGATTACGTCGATCGCCGTGCCCGGGTCATTCATGGATGGCGACAGGGCGCGGGAAGCGATCTCGGCAAGCACCGCCAGTCCGAAGCGCGGGTCCTGATCAAATGAGCGGGTCTTGCCCACGGTAAACGCGGCACGCAGAGTATCAAACTGAGCGCTATCGGCCTGGGGATCGACCCACGCCAGTGGCCGCGACTCGTGCACAAAACTGCCCGGCAAGCTGCTTACATACACCTGCAGATCATGTTCCTGAGCGCAATCCGATATCTCTTCAACGTCCAGATGCTGTACATAGCCAATACTATCGGCATACAGCGGAACCCAGCCTTCCGGGAGCTTGCCATCCAGCCAGGGATGACCGCCGACACAGGGGTTGTCGATACGGTCAACCAGCGCCTTGAGCGTCGCCTGCTCCACCCGGTCCGTGGTATCGCCAACGCGACCAAATGAAGACAGATGATCGATCCAGCGCAACATGGTGATCACGATCATCAGAATCACCAGCAAGGTGAAGGCGAACAACACGATCCGCCCGCGTTCGCCGTAGATCTCGGTACTCAGGGCAATAATGCCGACCAGGCTGAATAGAAATGAGCCGAGAAAGGTGGCCAACACATTCTGCGTGGTGGTGTCCTGCATCAGCAGCCGAATGGCCCGCGGCGTTACGCTGGTGGTCGCGGCCGCATAGGCTGAGACCATCACTGTCAGGGAAAAGGTCGTCACCGTCAGCATGCTGGAGGCGAGGATATGCAGGATGGTCTCGACCGAGTCCCCGCCGATGCTGATCGGCAAACCTTCGGGCATAACCCGGTCGGCGGCGCTCGCCAGCAGCGCCGCAAGCACTGCCAGCAAGGCGAACAGCGAGGCGCGCACCCAAAGCATTCGGGTCAATTGCGCCAGCACCCACTGCCATTTCGAAATCATGCATTACTCCAGAAAAGGGACGGCGCAAGCGCCTTGCCCCGCTAGAATAGCCGCATGTAAGCCTACGTAAAGTGCTGAATCATGACGCGGGAGCGCAATCCCCCTATAATCACCCGCATTATTCCAGCCGTTGACCCGCAGGACACCCCTCTGATGACCCAAGCCACTGGCACCCTGTATATCGTTTCTGCGCCCTCGGGCGCAGGCAAAACCAGCCTGGTGAAGGCGCTGATTGATCAGCTCGAGAGTCTTAAAGTCTCCGTCTCCCACACCACCAGAAGCATGCGTCCCGGGGAGCTGGACGGGGTCAATTACCACTTCGTCAGCCGTGACGTTTTCGTTGAGCAGATCAAGCAGGGCGACTTTCTCGAGCACGCGGAAGTGTTCGGCAACCTCTATGGCACCTCGCAAAGCGCGGTAGAGAAAACCCTGGCTGAAGGCCACGACATGATTCTGGAGATTGATTGGCAAGGCGCTCAGCAGGTGCGCCATGCCCTGCCCCAGGCGCGCTCGATCTTCATCCTGCCACCCTCGCGCGAGGCGCTGCGCGAACGCCTGACCAACCGTGGTACGGACGACTATGGCGTGATCGACAAACGCATGTCCCAGGCCCGCGATGAGATCAGCCACTACGTGGAATATGATTTTCTGGTGATCAATGACGACTTCAATACTGCCCTGGATGACCTCAAATCCATCCTCCGCAGTCATCGCCTGAGCCAGGCCTGCCAGCAGGACCGCTATCAGGGTATGTTGGCAGCGCTCTTGTCAGACTAGGGCGCAATTCAGTACACTACACGGTCCGGCGACCCGTTCTGGGCGCGTCGAGTTACGATATTAAAGCCGTTCCGGAGTACACCCATGGCCCGCGTTACCGTTGAAGACTGCCTGGAAAATGTAGAAAACCGTTTTGAGCTGGTTATGCTGGCCACCAAACGCTCGCGTCAGCTGGCCACCGGCGGCAAGGAGCCGAAGGTAGCCTGGGAAAATGACAAGCCCACCGTAGTCGCCCTGCGTGAAATCGCTGGCGGCCTGATTTCCAACGAGATTTTGGCACAGGAAGCCATTCAGGATCAGCAGGAACCGCTGTACTCGATGGAATCAGATCTGGACGAGTAATCGCCTTGCGCAGGTCGGTGACAGGCCACCCCTGGGTGCCAACCACTGGCGCCGAAGCCTGCGCACGCGTGACCGGGAGAATCCTATGCCCGGTATAGAAGCTTTTGCCGAACGGCTCGACCGTTATCTTGAGCCGGACCAGGTCAATCTGGTCCGGCGCGCGTATTTCTATGCCGAGCAGGCCCACGACGGTCAAACCCGTCGCAGTGGCGAGCCTTACGTCACCCATCCTCTTGCCGTAGCCAATATCCTCGCCGACATGCATATGGACCATCAAAGCCTGATGGCCGCCATGCTGCATGATGTGATCGAAGACACCGGCATTCCCAAGGATGCCTTGGTCACCCAGTTCGGTGACACCGTGGCCGAACTGGTCGATGGCGTCAGCAAACTTACGCAGATGACCTTCGAGACCAAAGCCGAGGCGCAGGCGGAGAACTTCCAGAAGATGGCCCTGGCGATGGCCCGCGATATTCGCGTGATTCTGGTCAAGCTCGCCGATCGTCTGCACAACATGCGCACCCTGGGCGCACTGGCACCGGAGAAGCGCCGGCGGATTGCCAAGGAGACCCTGGAGATTTACGCGCCTATCGCCAACCGCCTGGGCATGCATAGCCTGAGTACCGAGTTCGAGGACCTGGGCTTCAAGGCCATGCATCCGATGCGCTCCAACATGATTGATCGCGCGGTACGCAGCGCCCGGGGCAATCGCAAGGAGTTACTGAACAAGATTCTCGAGTCCTTGCAAAGCTGCCTTGAGCGCGAAGGCATGCCGGGCAAGGTGATGGGCCGCGAAAAGCATTTGTATGGCATCTATCAGAAGATGCGCGGCAAGCGCAAAGCCTTCACCGAAATCATGGATGTGTACGCTTTTCGCATCATCGTCGACAAACCCGATACCTGTTACCGGGTGCTGGGCGCCGTGCACAGCCTGTATAAACCCTTTCCGGGTCGCTTCAAGGATTACATCGCCATCCCCAAGGCCAACGGCTACCAGTCATTGCATACCACACTGTTTGGTCTGCATGGGGTACCCATCGAAATCCAGATCCGCACTGAGGAGATGGAGGACATGGCCAACAACGGCATTGCCGCGCATTGGGTGTACAAGTCCAAGGATGATGTGATCAACGGCCACCACGCGCGTACCCGCCAGTGGCTGAAGGGCGTGATGGAGTTGCAACAGAACGCCGGCAACTCGCTGGAATTCATCGAGAACGTCAAGATAGATCTGTTCCCGGATGAGGTGTATATCTTTACCCCCAAGGGCCGCATCATGGAGCTGCCCAAGGGCTCAACGCCGGTTGATTTTGCCTACGCAGTGCATACCGACGTGGGCAACAGCTGCATCGCCTGCCGAGTAAACCGCCGCCTGGCGCCGTTATCCGAGCCGCTGCAGAGCGGGCAAACGGTAGAAGTCATTACCGCTCCCGGCGCGCGTCCGAATCCGGCCTGGTTGAGCTTCGTGATCACCGGCAAAGCACGCAGCAATATTCGTCACTTCCTCAAGCATCAGCGCCACTCCGAGTCCATTGCTCTGGGTGAGCGTCTACTCGACAAGGTACTCGCGAGCTTCGACACCAGCCTGGCCGACGTGCCGGCAGAGAACATTCAGCAAGTGCTCAAAGATTGCAGCATGGAGCTGATGGAAGATCTGCTGGCCGACATCGGCCTGGGCAACCGTATGGCTTATGTGGTGGCGCGTCGCCTGCTGGCGAGCTCCAACGTGGTCGAATCGGATGCGGAAACCACCTCCGTCAACACGCCATCGGATACCGACATCCGCGAACTGCCCTTGGCTATCCGCGGTACCGAAGGCCTGGTGGTCAGTTTCGCGCGCTGCTGCAACCCGATCCCGGGGGATCCGATTGTCGGTTACCTGTCCTCCGGCAAGGGCATGGTCATTCACCAGGAAAACTGCATCAAGCTGGCGGACAATCGCCACAGCAATGAAAAGACCCTGCATCTGACCTGGGACAAGAATGTCAGCGGCGAATTTACCGTGGAGCTGCAGGTGGAGCTGGAAAACGAGCGCGGCATCATCGCCCAACTGGCCGCCGGCATCACCATGGCCGACGCCAGCATCGACAAGATCAGCGTCGACGAGCGTGATGGCCGTATCAGCGTCGTGCAACTGGTGGTGCGCGTTCGCGACCGCCTGCACCTTTCCCAACTGATCAAGCGTATCCGTGCCCTGAAAGGCGTGATGCGCATTACCCGTCTGAAAAACTGACTACCTCTGGAGCATCAATGAACAAGCAAGTGATTACCAGCGACCGGGCTCCGGCCGCTATCGGACCCTATTCCCAGGCCATCAAGGTCGGTAATACCGTGTACCTGTCCGGACAGATTCCGCTCGACCCAACCAGCATGGAAGTCGTGGAAGGCATGGAGAAGCAGATTTGCCAGGTGTTCGACAACCTGAGCGCCGTTGCAGAGGCCGCGGGCGGCACGCTGCAGGACATCGTCAAATTGAATATCTTCCTGACCGATCTAGGGCATTTTGCTCTGGTCAACGAGGTCATGACCCGCTACTTCCAGCAGCCTTATCCCGCCCGCGCCGCGATCGGCGTCGCAGCACTGCCCAAAGGTGTGCCGGTGGAAATGGATGCAGTGATGGTAGTTGGTTAAGAGCGTAATCAGCAGGGGCCCCGCTCGGGGCTCCCTGCCTGCCTGAAGCACTCTGCGCTTTAACCTTCCAGCGTGGCGTCCAGGGTGATCTCGGCATTGAGCAGCTTGGATATCGGGCATCCGCTCTTGGCCTTATTGGCTATCTCTTCGAACTTGGCCTGATCGATACCGGGGATGCGTGCCCGCATATCCAGCCGCACAGCGGTCACGGCAAAACCATCACTCTGTTTTTCCAGAGTCACCGTGGCTTTGGTGTCGATGCTGTCCGGTGTGAAGTTTTCCTCGCCGAGCAGCATGGAGAAGGCCATCGAGAAACAGCCGGCATGTGCCGCGCCGACCAGCTCTTCCGGATTGGTGCCGGGAGCATCTTCAAAACGCGTGTTGAAACCGTAGGGATTGTCTTTCAGAGCGCCGCTTTGGGTCGAGATAGTGCCTTTACCTTTTTTAAGGTCGCCTTCCCAGTGGGCTGATGCAGTCTTATTCATGACGTGTCCTCTTTTCAGGTTGCCAGATGAAAGCCGGCCTGATGGCCAGCTTCCGGTCCTGTTGGGACAACGCAAAACCCGGTTCGGTCCATCTGCCTGGTATTGCGCCAGAGCGGACCGCGTTGAGCGGTTAATCTACGCCCAGCATCTCGGCATAACCCTCGCGAAAACTTGGGTACTTTGGCTGCCAGCCAGTTTCGCGCGCCAGTTCGTTACTGCAGCGTTTGCTGCCGACCCGGCCGCTGGTTGCACCTTCAGCCAACAAGGCCACGCCCAACTGAGCGGCCAACCAGCTGGCCACCTCGTACATGCTCGCTGGCTCGTCATCCACGCCCAGATAACAGGGCGCCAGCAACTCGTCTTCCTCGACCTGCAACAGCAAATGCTCAAGCAGCGCCGCGGCATCATCACGGTGGATACGATTGCTGTATTGCACCGGCTCTTGCGGCACACATAATCCACCGCGCACCTGTTCAATCAGCCTGGTACGACCGGGCCCATAGATGCCGGCCAGCCGCACCACGCTAGCCGGCACACCACTGCGCAGGGCAACATCTTCAGCGCGAATCAACGCTTTGGCAGTGTCGCTGTTCGCCAGGGCCGGACTGTTTTCCGTCACCCACTCACCTTCACTTTGCGCATACACGCCGGTACTGGATACCTGCAGCAGATAGCCTAACTGCTTGCGGCCGTCGCCCAGCCAGCCTAATACGCGCTGTAACCCTTCAACATACAACTGCTGATAGAGCTCGGCGTCCCGGTTGCCGGCAGCGGGGCAGTAAATCAGATAATCCACCCGCGCCGGCCAGCCGGCGGGTTTGTCGTCCTTCAACAGGTCAGCGGCCAACGGGGTGATCTCCGCAGGCAAAGCAGAAGGGTCGCGACGCACGCCGGTAACCTGCCAACCGCGTTGCACCAGACGCAGGCCCAGAGCCGTTCCCAGATCACCACAACCGACAATAAGTACCTGTTTCATTGTTTTCCTCTATCGATCAACCCGCTATGCTTAGGGTCATTGAATATGAGAGCAGTATACGCCATGACTCTAACCGAACTGCGTTACATCGTTACCCTGGCCCAGGAACAGCATTTCGGCCACGCGGCGGAGCGCTGCCACGTGTCTCAGCCGACGCTGAGTGTTGGGGTCAAGAAGCTTGAGGATGAGCTGGGCGTGATGATTTTTGAGCGCAGCAAAAGTGCGGTCAGGGTCACGCCGATCGGCGAGCGCATCGTCGCCCAGGCGCAGAAGGTGCTTGAAGAGTCGATGACCATTCGCGAGTTGGCCAGCGCCGGCAAAAATCAATTGTCCGCCCCACTCAAGGTCGGCGCCATCTACACCATCGGCCCGTACATGTTCCCGCATCTGGTGCCACAGCTACACAACGTGGCGCCGGAAATGCCGTTGTATATTGAAGAGAACTTCACCCATGTACTGCGCGACAAACTGCGCAACGGTGACCTGGACGCGATCATTATTGCGCTGCCCTTCAGCGAGCCGGATGTACTGACCAAGCCGCTTTACGATGAGCCATTCAGCCTGCTGATTCCGGCCAACCATGCCTGGGCCGACCGCGACAATGTCAGCCTGGAAGATCTCGACGACAACAAGCTACTGCTGCTAGGCGAGGGCCACTGCTTCCGCGACCAGGTACTGGAAGCCTGCCCCAGCCTGCGCAAGAACGATGAGCAGTCGCGGCAAACCACGATCGAATCCAGTTCGCTGGAGACCATTCGGCATATGGTCGCGTCGGGGATTGGCATGACCGTATTGCCGATGTCCGCGGCCGATGATCGTTACTACAGCTCCGAGCTGCTGGTGACCAAACAGTTCAAGACCCCGGCCCCCTATCGCACCGTGGCCATCGCCTGGCGCGCCAGCTTCCCGCGGCCCAAGGCCATCGAAATTCTCAGCGACTCGATTCGTCTGTGCTCTGTAGGCCAGCCCAAGGTACGCAAATAAGCCTATGCCGCCTGTGCCGGAGACCACCTCGCTAACGGCTCTGAAGGGCATCGGCCCGGCGCTGGCCGAAAAGCTGACCAAGCTGGGTCTGAGATCGGTACAGGACATCCTGTTTCATTTGCCGCTGCGCTATCAAGACCGCACGCGGGTCATGCCGATCGGCGCGCTGCGCCCGGGCATGGATGCGGTAATAGAAGGCGTAGTGCAAGGCGCCGATGTGGTCATGGGCCGGCGTAAAAGCCTGCTGTGCCGGATTCAGGATGGCAGTGGCACGCTGAGCCTGCGGTTCTACTATTTCTCCGGCGCACTGAAATCCAACTTGCAGCGCGGCAGTCGCTGGCGCTGTTACGGCGAAGTCCGCCCAGGCGCATCCGGCCTGGAAATCTACCATCCAGAGCTGCAGAACCTGGATAGCTCGGAGCCGCTCCCCGTTTCCGACACCCTCACGCCGATCTATCCAAGCACTGAAGGCCTGTCGCAACAGCGCCTGCGCAGCTTGTCCGATGCAGCGCTAGCGTGGCTGGCACAGGGCAACAGCTTGCTCGATCTGTTGCCGGAAGAGATTACCAACGAATATCAGCTGGGTTCCCTGCACGATGCGATCCGCACCCTGCACCGCCCACCGCCCTCGGTGGATCTGCAGGCACTGGAAGACGGGCGACATTGGGCGCAGCACCGCTTGGCCTTTGAGGAATTGCTCGCGCACCAACTGACCATGCTGCGCCTGCGCGCCGAATTCCGTGCGCATCAGGCGCCAGCGATGCCGCCCAGCCGGGAGCTGACAGCGCAGTTTCTCAAACGCCTGCCGTTCCCGCTGACCGGCGCTCAGCAGCGTGTTGGCGTGGAAATCAGCACAGATCTGCAGCAGCGCCAACCCATGCTGCGGCTGGTGCAAGGCGATGTCGGTGCTGGCAAGACGGTAGTCGCGGCCATGGCTGCATTGCAGGCGCTGGAGGCTGGCTGGCAGGTGGCCTTGATGGCGCCTACCGAGATTCTCGCTGAACAGCATCATGCCAATTTCAGCGCCTGGTTCGCACCGCTGGGTATATCTGTCGCCTGGCTGGCGGGCAAGCTCAAGGGCAAAGCCCGGCAGAATCAACTACAGATGATCGCCACCGGCGACGCTGCCATGGTGGTGGGCACCCACGCGCTGTTTCAAGGCGAAGTGCAGTTCCACAATCTGGGCTTGGCGATCATTGATGAGCAACACCGCTTCGGCGTGCAACAGCGCCTGGCGCTGCGCGACAAGGGCGCCGCCGGGCAGTTCTCGCCGCACCAGTTGATCATGACCGCCACGCCGATTCCCCGCACTCTGGCGATGAGCGCCTACGCCGATCTGGATACCTCGGTGCTGGATGAGCTGCCACCGGGGCGCACACCGGTGAACACCGTGCTGATCGCCGACAGCCGCCGCGAAGAAGTGGTCGAGCGCGTACGCGCCGGCTGCGCAGAGGGGCGGCAGGCGTATTGGGTGTGCACGCTGATTGAAGAGTCCGAGCAGTTGCAGGCGCAAGCCGCGGAAGTAACCTGGGAATCGCTCTGCGAGAGTCTGCCGGAACTATCGATCGGCCTGATTCACGGGCGCATGAAACCCAGCGAAAAAGCCGAGATCATGGCCGCCTTCAAGGGTGGCGACCTGCACTTGCTGGTCGCCACCACGGTCATCGAGGTCGGCGTAGACGTGCCCAATGCCAGTCTGATGATTATCGAAAACCCCGAACGCCTGGGCCTCGCCCAGTTGCACCAGTTGCGCGGCCGGGTGGGTCGCGGCAGCACCGCCAGCCACTGCGTGCTGCTTTATCACGCACCGCTTTCGCATCTGGGTCGCGAACGTCTGGGGATCATGCGCGAAAGCACTGACGGCTTCGTCATTGCCGAAAAGGATCTGCAACTGCGCGGCCCTGGAGAGGTGCTCGGCACCCGGCAAACCGGCCTGATGCAATTTCGTGTTGCCGATCTGGTGCGCGACGCCGATCTGCTGCCGCGCGTACAGGAGGCGGCCGGCATGATGCAGCAGCGCCATCCTGAGCGCTGCCCGGCGCTGATCGACCGCTGGCTGGCCCACGGGCAGCAGTTCGCGCAGGTATAGGACCAATGGGTTTTAGTATTGAGCCGCGGGAGAGCGCCTGTTGCACAGACTTTGTGCAGCGTCACAGCGCAACACCAGAGCCCATGCTAAGATCTTGGAAAGCGCATGCTACTGCGGTCCAGTGCCCGCTTTAGCGGAAGCAACGCATCCTGTCTCCCTGAACAAGGACCATGCCGATGAATACCCTTGCCGCCTCCGAGGAGGCCAATGCCAGCCTGCCCCATCTGATAGAAAAACTGCTGCAACAGCAGGGCCTAAGCTATCAGCTGCGACCGTCACGGCATGCCGGTCCGGCGGCTCAGCAGGTCCAGGCCTCGCTGCTCTGCGATAGCCTGGGGACGGTGCTGGCCTTGTTTCCCAAGGACCATTTATTGGATCTGAAGAACATCAGCGTGTTGCTCGGCCGCGAGCTGGAGCCGGTCCGCGCCGTACAGTTGCAGCGGATTCTG
The DNA here is from genome assembly GCF_008365385.1 of Halopseudomonas laoshanensis. GTDB lineage: Bacteria > Pseudomonadota > Gammaproteobacteria > Pseudomonadales > Pseudomonadaceae > Halopseudomonas > Halopseudomonas laoshanensis. The sequence continues at coordinate 193,187 of NZ_QOVF01000003.1, forward strand.
GCCAAGCACCAGCTTAACCAGCTGCCCGGCCTGCCGGTACTGTTCAGTTCACCCTGCGTCTTTGAGCAAAGCTTGCTGGAGCATCCGACCCTGTGGCTGGACAGCGGCCTGCAGGGCTGGAGCCTGGAAATTGATCAACAGGCGGCGCGCACCCTGGTTGCCAAAGCCAGTGCGGCGCGCTTCTCGATTCGCCTGGACAGCCTGCCGAGCCTGCCAGCAGACCCAGCCCAGGACAGCCAGGACCTGACCCGTGCGGTGACAAACTTCACCGCCCTGCGCATGCGTCAGCGTCTGGAAGAAACCATTGAAATTCCACCCATGCCGATTACCGCGCAGAAGGTCATGAAGCTGCGCGTCCAACCCGAAGCCAGCATTGACGATCTGGCCGACGTGGTGGAAACCGATCCAAGCCTGGCGGCACAGGTGGTCAGTTGGGCCTCATCGCCGTTCTACGCGGCCCCGGGCAAAATCCGTTCGGTGGAGGACGCGATTGGCCGGGTGCTGGGCTTTGACCTGGTGATCAATCTGGCGGTGGGCCTATCCCTGGGTAAAACCTTCAGCCTGCCCAAGGATGCACCCGAAGGAAATACTAACTACCGCGAACAGGCAATCTATACCGCCGCCGTTATTGAAGGGCTGGCCAAAGCCATGCCGCGCGCCAAACGACCGGAGCTGGGCCTCAATTACCTTGCCGGGTTGCTGCACAATTTCGGCTATCTGGTGTTGGCCTTTATCTTTCCGCCTTACTTCAAGACCATCTGCCGGCATCAGGAAGCCAACCCGCATGTATCGGTCGAACTGATCGATCAGCATCTGCTCGGCGTCAGTCGCGACCAGATCGGCAGCTGGTTAATGCGCTTCTGGGACATGCCTACCGAGGTGGCCACCGCGATTCGCTACCAGCATGATGGCGACTACCAGGGACCAGACAGCGTCTACGCCAACCTGGTGTTTCTGGCATTGGCACTGCTGCGCCAGGAAGGCATTGGCGGAGGTCCCGTGGTAGATATCCCGGACGCGCTGCTCAAGCGCCTGGAACTGACCGATGAGGATGCCCGCCAGGTAATTCACAAGGTGCTGGACGCCCGTGATGCCCTAAAGGTATTGGTCAGCAGCTATCAGCATGACTGAGCCCGACGCGGCATAAGAACTGGATTTTTTACGGAGAGAAGCGCCTGCCTCACGGGGCAGTCGCCGCATACACAAATCAGGACGGGACAGTGAACAAGACTCGCGGTCCAGGCATGCGCTGAATGGTATTAATCCGGGAGTCTGGGCCATCCGCTGATGGCCTGCTCAGACTCCCGGCAGCGGTAACTCAGTTAACCGACTCTTTCAGGCTCTTGCCTGGTTTGAAGGACACCGTATTACTGGCTTTGATGGCGACAGGGGCGCCGGTTTGCGGGTTTTTGCCGGTACGGGCACCACGATGGCGTTGGAGGAAGGTACCAAATCCGACCAGGGTCACAGTGTCTTTGCGGCTGAGTGCCTGGGTGATTTCATCAAGAACCGCGTTTAGTACGCGATTGGCCTGGTCTTTGGTTAGGTCAGCCTTATCGGCAATAGCCGCAGCGAGATCCGGTTTACGCATAGAAGCCTCGTTCGTGTTGTTTTTGTTTTTACTGCCGCTGCATCCTCGCAACGACTTGTCAGGCCGGGCAGAGCTGCCTGGACTGGCCTTCACAGCCTAATCAGAATGGCACGACTATGGCGTACACGCCAGTCGAAATAGTTCCCCGCTGTGCTGTGATTCACTGTTTTCCCGACAAAAGGCAGAAAGGTCCTGCCATTCTGTCGGTTATGTCAGGGCAACCAGGCTGCGAGCTGACGATTCAGCTCGAGTTTCTTGCTCACCGCCGCCCCCGTCAACGCGTAACCTGCCAGCTCGCCCTGCGCGGTATGGAACAGCGCGGTAATATCCGCGCCGCTGCCGCTGATCGTCCAGTTTCCGTCGGGCGACGTCACTGGCGGGGCCACTACCAACGGGCAAGCGGGTGTTTTGACCATCACCGGCATGGGGCCATAGACCAGCTGGGTGGTCTGGCCCGCCAGCGTCTGCGCCAGTGAGCGCGCCGCGGTCATTAACGGCATGACGTACATCAGACTCAGACCCTGCACTTCGGCGCAGTCTCCAAGAGCGTAAATCGCCGGATCACTGCTGCGCAGTTGGCGATCAACCTTGACCCCGCGGCCGCATTCAAGCCCTGCGCTGCTGGCCAGATCGGTGTTGGCGGTCAGCCCGATAGCCGACAATCCCAGCTCCGCGTGCAACTGGCTGCCATCATCCAGCTCGACCTGCAGGCCTTCTTCAGTCGGCTGCATTGCGCGTACTGAACGGCCCAGATAAAAGCGCACACCCAGACTTTCCAGCCCAGCCTGAACCGCTGCTGCCACTTGCGGTGGAATCAGCCCGGGCATCAGCTGCGCATCAGGCGCGACCACCTCCACCTGCATGCCGGCACTCGCCAGGTCATTGGCAAATTCACTGCCGATCAATCCGGCGCCGATAATAAGCACCCGTTGCTTGCCGGCCAGCGCGCGGCGAAAACGTGCATAGTCCTGCAAATCGTTGATCGACAACAGCTGCTCGCCCATCGCCGCCGCGCCCGGAAGTTGCCGCGCCTGAGCACCACAGGCCAGCACCAACTCGCTGTACGCCAGCTCACCGTCAGTATGTATCAGCGTTTTATTTTCGCGATCGATGCCGGTCACGCGCACCCCTGTCAGCACCTGCGCATTGAGCTGCGCCGCCATGGTCTGCGCATCCTGCATGCCCAGCTCATCGGCTTCTTTACCCTTGGCAAAGCCCGTTGAAAGCAAGGGTTTGGAATAGAAGCGGCCGTCATCCGCGGTGATCAGCAACAACTCGCGCTGGCTGTCGAGCTTGCGAAATTCGCGGGCCAGGTTGTAGCCGGCCAGGCCGGTTCCCAGAATGATCAGTGGTGCGCTGTCAGACACGTCGTACTCCTGTGGCTGCTTCAGCCAATCTCGATCATTTCAAAATCTTCCTTGCCAACGCCACAATCAGGGCACTGCCAATCACCGGGCACGTCTTCCCAGGCCGTACCGGCAGCGATGCCATCGTCCGGCCAGCCTTCCGCTTCATCATAAATAAAACCACAGACAACACATTGCCACTTCTTCATACGGCTACCCATCACGGTTAAAAGAGACTGGGGCAGACACTACCGCAAATGCCCAGCAAGGCCAAGACCGCCGCAGGCCAGCGTAACACTCTGTATTCATGCTAATCTTGGCCGCCTGAATGACTGCCCAGGACCGAGTCCACGCCGTGTTTTTACCTCCTTCGTCACCGCCTGCAATGCCGCAATGGTATCCGGTGGAACAACACCCGGACCCGCCCGGCCTGACGTTACTCGACTGGTTGAATGACCAGGGGTCGCTGACCTTGCGTCTGACGGACGCTGGCGCGGATGACTTTCGCGTGCAGCTACTGGTACAGCAGAGCCAGCCGGCACGGGCAGATGAAGCGCAGGCGCTGGGCATACCGACCGGTGAGCCGGTCTGGACCCGTGAAGTACTGCTGCACACGGCCGGCGCGCCACGCGTGTTTGCCCGCAGCGTGGCCCCACTGGCGGCCGTCAGCGCCTCGAATATTGATCTGCAGACCCTGGGTACGCGCAGCCTGGGGCTGTTACTATTCAGCAACCCGAAGGTCACTCGCGGACCACTGCAGATCAGCCGCTATCCATCTGCGTGGCTACCATCGCCCTGGGCGGAGCAGCAGGCAGATTGCTGGGGCCGCCGCTCGCTGTTCAGCGACGGCGAGTTGCCATTGCTGGTATGCGAAGTGTTTCTGCCAGGTTGGCCCGCGGGCTGAATCGATATTCAACAGGAGTACAGCTGTGCCCGGTTTTGTCACCACTACTCTCGCGCGCCTGCATCCGCGCGCGCCGGATTTTTTCCAGCTGATGCGTCTGGACCGACCGATCGGCACCTACCTGCTGTTGTGGCCAACGCTCTGGGCGTTGTGGCTCGCCGCCGAAGGTATCCCGAGCATCCCGGTGCTGATCATTTTCATATTGGGCGTCATCTTTATGCGCGCCGCTGGCTGTGTGATCAACGATTTTGCCGACCGCAAGATCGATGGGCACGTCAGGCGTACCCGCGAGCGCCCGATGGCAACCGGGCGCATTTCCGAGCAGGAAGCACTGATTACCTTCGGCATATTGGTCGGCATCAGCGCCGTGCTGGTGTTAGCCACCAACGGTCTGACCATCGCCCTCTCCTTCGGGGGCGTGTTTCTGGCGGCCATCTACCCATTCTGCAAGCGCTTCACCTTTTACCCGCAACTGGTATTGGGGGCGGCGTTCTCCTGGGCCATCCCGATGGCGTTTGCCGCGCAGACCAACAGCCTACCGATACTGCTGTGGCTACTGTATATCGCCAACCTGCTGTGGACGGTGGCCTACGATACCCAGTACGCCATGTGTGACCGCGAAGACGATCTGCAGCTCGGCGTGAAGTCGACCGCCATTCTGTTCGGGGAGGCCGACCGCCTGGTGATAGGCGTGTTACAGGGCCTGACCCTGATTTGCCTGCTGGTTGTCGGCAGCCGCTTCGAGCTGGGCTTGTTCTACTACCTGGGACTGCTCGGCATGCTCCTGGGTTTTTGCTGGCAGCAGTGGCTGATCCGCGATCGTGATCCACAAGCCTGTTTGCGCGCGTTCTTATCCAATCACTGGGTCGGCATGCTGGTTTTTATTGGCTTGGCGCTGCACTTTGCCGTGAATGCCCCGGCGGTTTAAGGCCGAGTCTCAGCCGAATTAACCGAGCCGCCATCCCGGCGTCACACAACTGCAACAAAAGTGTTATCTAATCGGCGCATATCAGCAGAATGCAACGGGATGGCAATACCATGGCAGGCAAGACCATACTGATCGTCGATGATGAAGCCCCTATCCGGGAAATGATCGCGGTAGCGCTGGAAATGGCGGGCTATGACTGCATCGAAGCAGAGAATACCCAACAGGCGCATGCCTGTATTATCGATAAGCAGCCAGACCTGATCCTGCTCGACTGGATGCTCCCGGGTACCACGGGCATTGAGCTGGCCAGGCGTCTCAAGCGCAATGAGATGACCGCCGAGATTCCGATCATCATGCTCACAGCCAAAGGTGAGGAAGATAACAAGATCCAGGGCCTGGAAGTCGGCGCTGATGATTACATCACCAAGCCGTTTTCACCGCGCGAGCTGGTCGCCCGTCTGAAGGCCGTACTACGCCGCGCCGGCCCCGCCGATAACGATGCGCCGATCGAGATCAACGGTCTGCACCTGGACCCGGCCAGCCACCGCGTCACCATCGATGACCGCCCCGCCGATATGGGCCCGACCGAATACCGCCTGCTGCAATTTTTCATGACTCACCAGGAACGCGCCTACACCCGCGGCCAGTTGCTGGACCAGGTCTGGGGTGGCAACGTTTACGTTGAAGAACGCACGGTCGACGTGCATATCCGCCGCTTGCGCAAGGCGCTGGGTAACCAGTACGAGCACCTGGTACAAACCGTACGCGGCACCGGTTACCGATTCTCGACCAAAAGCTGATACCGATCTGGTGCATGACGCATGCACCTCAGTGACGTAATGTATGGGTTTGCAAGCTTATGGGAGCAAGCGTGAGGACAAACTGGCTGGGCGGCGTGATCTATCGCCTGTTCTGGATTCTTCTTCCCTGCCTGATCGCGGGATTCATATTCGGTCAGATAGCCTGGGCGCTGGTTGCCGGCCTTAGCGCTTACCTGGTGTGGAACCTGCGCCAGATGCTGCGCTTCCACCAGTGGCTGACCACCCAACCCAATGAGCCCCCACCCGAGACCAGCGGCGTCTGGGGCAACATCTTCGACAGCATTCACCATTTGCAGCGGCGCAATAACCGCATGCGCACGCGCCTGCAATTGGTCATCGACCGTATCCAGGCATCTACCGCTGCGCTGAGTGATGCGGTGGTGATGATTGACAGCAAGGGCAAGCTGGAATGGTGGAACCACGCCGCCGAGCGCATGCTCGGGCTGCGCGCCCCGGACGACAGCGGACAATACGTGACCAACCTGATTCGCGATCCGCGCTTCGTCGATTTCTTTGAAACCGGCAATTATCGCGATCCGCTCGACATCCCCTCACCGATTGATGTCAGTACCTGGCTGCAATACACCGTCACCCACTACGGTGAAGGCGAACGGCTGATGGTCGTGCGGGACGTTACTCGTCTGCATAACCTTGAGCAGATGCGCAAGGATTTCGTCGCTAACGTCTCCCATGAGTTGCGCACCCCCTTGACGGTGGTGGTTGGCTATCTGGAAACCATGCAGGACAGCGAAGAGCCAATCAATCCGCGCTGGAAACGACCTCTGCATCAGATGCAGCAACAGGCGTCGCGCATGCAGAGCCTGCTTAATGACCTGCTGATGCTGGCACGACTGGAAACCGGCGATGAGGTGACCGAAGAAACCGCGGTGGACATCGACCTGATGCTGATCGGCATTCGCCGCGACGCCCAGGCGCTGTCAGGCGAGCGCAACCACCAGATCACCCTCGATGCGGCGAGCAAGACGCGCCTGCGCGGTAGCGAGATGGAACTGCGTAGCGCTTTTTCCAATCTGGTGTTCAATGCAGTGAAATACACGCCGGACAACGGCGAAATTCACATTCGCTGGTGGCAGGACGACAAGGGCGCGCATCTGAGCGTCGCGGATAACGGTACCGGGATCGCTGCGCAACATATCCACCGTTTGACCGAGCGCTTCTACCGAGTGGACTCCAGCCGCAGTACCAATACCGGCGGTACCGGCCTGGGGCTAGCCATCGTCAAGCACGTGTTGCTGCGTCACCAGGGCAAACTGGATATTGTCAGTGCGCCAGACAAGGGCAGCACTTTTATCTGCCACTTCCCTGCTGCGCGGCTGGTCTGAGCCTGTCCGGCCGAACCTGTCTGGCCGAGCCTGTCTGGCCGAGCCTGTCCGGCCGAACCTCTCACGCGCCCGGCGAATAATGTCGCTGGGCGCTACCCGAGGCGATCAGGCGGGACAGGTACTCCATTTTCTGGGGGTCTTGATCGACGAATTTGAGCGTCACTTTCAGCCACTCACAGTCCACGTTGGCTTCCATTGCCGCGACGCTGTGAACGTAGACGTTCATTCGCGCGACAGATTGATCAGCATCCTGCTCTAGATCCAGCACTCCACTTTCAAACACCTGAGGTAGACGCTCGCCCCGGCGCACCACGACCAGCGCGTCACGCAGGCTCAGCGCCTTGACCACGCAGGCGAATTGTTCACCCGCCAGACGCAACTGCGCCTGGCCACGAATCTGCTTTTCTGCGGTTTCCGGTGGTTTCTCCGCGGTCTGGCTGGCCGGCGTCAGGCGTTCGAAAGGGTTGACTGGCGGCGCTTTCGCCGCGGGCGGGGCTGCCGGAGCTGGCGATTTACCGCCCATCAGATTGCTCACCGAGTCATGCGCGGTGCCGGTACTCGCCTGTGGTTGACGTCCCATCAGCAGTTCAAGCTTGCCGCTGCGATGCAGCGCCTTTTTCACCTTGGCACTGAGCTGATCGTTGGTAAAAGGCTTGCCTATGTAGTCGCTGACCCCGGACTGGATCGCCTCGATAACATTTTCCTTGTCACCACGACTGGTCACCATGATGAACGGGGTTTTCTCCGAGCCTGGCTGGCCGCGGAACCACTGCAGCAGTTCCAGCCCGCTCATCTCCGGCATTTCCCAATCACAGAGAATAAGGTCAAAACCCTGACGGCTAAGCACTTGTTGCGCTTTGCGTCCGTTCACCGCCTCTTCGATCTGCAAACCGGGGAATTGTCCGCGCAGGGCCTTCTTCACCAGATCGCGGATAAAGGGCGCATCATCCACTATCAGGGCCGATACTTTAGCCATCTCATTTCTCTTGAGCTGAATTTCAGTCCAAGCTTAGCGCAGACCGCCGCTAAACCACAGACATGTCAGCGAATCCTGCGCCGGGAATAGGCAAATAGCGCAAATGCGCAGCCCCGGGCCGGCATTTGCACTAACATGTGGTAACCGCTTTAAAACGGGCTATGACCTACGCGAAAGCCCCGACGGACCGCGACGGACCGCGCCTTAAAGTGTGCCCTTCAAGGCATTTAGAAACAGTTGCTGGTACTGCGCCGCATCCATCTGCACTGCGTTGGTACGCGCCGTAACGTCCCTCGCGGACATCTTGCCGATAGTCTCGGCCTGGGTGTCGTCCATGCCGATATCGGCCAGGGTATGCGGAATATCAAGTTCGGCACGCAATTGCAGTATCCACGCCAGGACGCCTTCGAAGCCTGGGGTGGGCAAGTCCAGATAACGCGACAGGCGCAGCATTTCGGGCTCGATCTGCGCGCGATTGGCCTGCAGTACATAGGGCATCATGATCGCATTCAGCAGCCCGTGATGGCTGTCGTAAAGCGCGCCCAGAGTATGCGACACCGCATGGATAGCACCCAGACCCCGCTGAAATGCCACCGCGCCCATGCTGGACGCCACCAGCATCTGTTGACGCGCTTCCACATCCTGCCCGTTGGCCGTCGCGCGCGGCAGGTACTCCTTGACCAGACGCATGCCCTCCAGGGCCACGGCTTCGGCCATCGGGTGGTAGAGCGGCGTGCAGTAGGCTTCCAGGTTGTGCGCCAGCGCATCCATACCGGTAGCGGCAGTCAGTTTGGGCGGTAGGCCCAGGGTCAGCTCGGGATCCAGAATGACAATGCCCGGCACCATCTTCAGGTGAAAGATCGGACGCTTGACGTGCTTGTCTTCGTCAGTGATCACCACCGCCTGGCCCACTTCCGAACCGGTACCGGCAGTAGTTGGCACGGCGACCACCGGCAGCATCTTGCTGGCGTCTACCGTGCCCGGGTTGGCTTCGAACAAGCCGCAGCTCTGGTGTGCAATCAGCGCAATGGCCTTGGCCGCATCGATAGCGGAGCCCCCGCCAAAGGCAATCACACCATCATGTTCACCGGCTTTCAACGCGGCCACTCCGTCGGCGACATTAGCGCCGGTGGGATTGCCTTTGATTGCACTGAACAGACCCACGCGCAGCCCGGCATCACGGCAATTCTGCAGTGCCGCTTCGACCATCGGGAAAGCAGCCAGACCCGGATCAGTGACCAGCAGCGGTGCCTGCATGCCCAACTGCCCACAACACTTGCCAAGTTCACGAATACGCCCGGCGCCCACACGCATTGCGGTGGGGTAGTGCCAATTCATGCTGTAGGACGTGATTTCCATGCTGCCTCCAATACAATTGCAGAAGAAAGTGTCACCGGCACCATAGAGCGCAGATGCACAACAATAGATACAGAACGATTTTGTGTCCCGAAACATACCCAAACATGCTGACCGCGTCCATTGCTGTTATCTGCCAAGGCATTTTGCGCCTCGGCCAAAAGAAGCCGCGCCTACGTATTCTGCGACAAATCGCCACTTGTGTTGTCCAGGTTAAAGCGGCAATTTGATTGCATGCTGCGTAAAAGCCGTCATTCAGATCGGTACTGCGCACCTGATTAGCCCTGTGAGGAAACACCATGAAACGTTTGATACTACCCTTGATGACTGTCGGCGCTCTGCTCGCCGCCCCTCTGGCGCTCGCCGACGGCGAAGCACTGTTCAACAGCAAGCCCTGCGTCGCCTGCCATAAAGTGGACAGCAAACTGGTCGGCCCCGCGTTGAACGATGTCGCGGCCAAATACAAAGGCGAAGAAGGCGCAGTTGCGACTGTTGCCGGACATATCAAAAACGGTGTCTCCGGTCTGTGGGGCCCGATCCCGATGCCGGCCAACCAGGTCACTGACGAAGAAGCCACTGAATTGGCCGAGTGGGTTTTGAGCCTGAAGTAATTCAGCTCGCCAACCGTGCCTGACTGGCAAATCGTTCAGTCAAACTGACGCTAACGGCGTGAGCCGCCATTCATCCGTTAGCGTTCAACCTCGGCAGTTGGCCATCTCGTCATCTGTCAGTGCCGTTGATCCATTGGGTAACTACCTCTGAGCAACAAACACACCTCCATTTCCGCATTCGAACGTTACCTGTCGCTATGGGTGGCATTAGCCATCGCAGCCGGCATCGCGCTGGGCAGTCTGCTGCCCGACGGTTTTCAATGGCTGGCCGCGATAGAATACGGCTCGGTGAATTTCATCGTCGCCGTACTGATCTGGTTTATGGTCTACCCGATGATGGTGTCGGTGGACTTCAGCAGCCTGAAACGGGTTCATGAGCGCCCCAAAGGCTTGATCATCACCCTGGTGGTGAACTGGCTGATCAAGCCATTCACCATGGCCGGCCTGGGCGTGGCGTTTTTCCATTATTTTTTTATCGACCTGATCGACCCGGCTAACGCCAATCAGTACATCGCCGGCCTGATTCTGCTGGGCGCGGCGCCCTGCACCGCCATGGTTTTTGTCTGGTCGCAACTGACCAAGGGTGACCCCAACTACACCCTGGCCCAGGTCGCCCTCAACGATGTCATCATGATTTTCGCCTTCGCCCCTATCGTCGCGCTGCTGCTGGGGGTCACGGATATCGAAGTGCCCTGGGCTACGCTTATTCTCTCGGTGGCCCTGTATGTGCTCATTCCGTTGATCGCCGGCGTGCTGACCCGCTGGCAGATCAGCGCCGGTGCCAGCTCCCGGGAGGATGCAGAACGGGCAGTAAAACGCTTTATCTCCACAGTGAAACCCTTGTCTGTGCTCGGCCTGCTGGCCACGGTAGTGCTGCTGTTCGGTTTTCAGGGCACTGTCATTTTGCAACAGCCGCTGCTGATCGGCTTGATTGCGGTGCCGCTGCTGATTCAGTCCTATGGCATTTTTGCTATCGCCTACGCCGCCGCCAGGCTTTGGAAGGTGCCGTTCAACGTCGCTGCGCCCTGCGCCATGATCGGCACTTCCAACTTCTTCGAACTGGCGGTTGCCGTGGCCATCGGCATGTTCGGGCTCAATTCAGGCGCCGCCCTGGTCACCGTGGTGGGTGTACTGGTGGAAGTACCGGTGATGCTGTCGCTAGTGGCATTCGCCAACCGCACTCAGCACTGGTTTCCCAGCACCGCCCCCGCGCGCGACGATTGATCGGCTGCAGCCTCTGCGGCAGGGCTGGGCGCTGCAGACAAAGATTGAGACGCAGCCCGCATTCCCTTACCATAGCGCTGTTTTAGGAATGTCAACGATCATTCACCGCATGAGTGAAGATAATAAATACAACAGACCATTATTCGAGTAATCCATGCACGAATTAGACAAGGATCCGCTACCCAAGGGGGAGCTGGCGCTCAAGATCACTGCTCTGCCGCGCGACGGTAATAGCTTTGGTGATATTTTCGGCGGCTGGCTGGTATCGCAGATGGACATCGCCGGCTCCAGTACCGCAGCCCGCCTGGCGCGCGGCCGTGTGGCGACGGTCGCCATCGACCGAATGGGCTTTATGGTGCCGGTACCGATAGGCGCGCAGTTGGCTTTCCATGCCCACGTGCTGGAAATCGGCCGCAGCTCAGTGAAGATGCTGGTCGAGGTCTGGAGCGAGGATCTGGCTCACGACGAGAGCCGCAAGGTGACCGAAGCCATATTCGTTTTCGTCGCCATCGACGACCGCGGCCGGACGCGCATTATTCCGTCCTGAGGCGAACCGTCCTTTTTGTCTGCCCCTAGCCTGCCCGGTGCTCAGTGCCGGGGCGCATCTATCTGGAACACCCCTGCCATGCCCGGTCGATTTGCCTCCAGCTGCCTGTCTATTGCCCGCCTGATCGATACGCTGAATAGCGTGCTGGGTCGGCTGCTGAGTTGGCTGACGCTGGCCATGGTCCTGCTGACGGTGTTCGTCGTAGCGATGCGCTACGGCTTTGATCTGGGCGCTACCGCCACTCAGGAACTGGTGATGTACTGCCACGCGCTGGTGTTCATGGGTGCGGCCGCCTGGGCCCTGCAACGTGACGCACATGTGCGGGTCGACATCTTCTTCCGCCGCATGCCGCCGCGGCGCCAGGCCTTGGTCGACCTGACCGGCAGTCTGATCTTCCTGCTGCCCATGTGCCTGTTTCTGGCCTGGAACTGCTGGGATTATGTGGCGGTGTCCTGGGCGCGCAATGAGCGCTCCGCCGATGCCGGTGGGTTGCCCTGGGTCTATTGGCAGAAGAGTATCATCCTGCTTTTGGTTGCCAGCCTGCTATTACAAGCCCTGGCGCAAATCATCAAGACCGCCTGCGTGATTACCGGAGTACTGCCAACGCATCTGCCCAGCGTACCGGTCACAGAACACCCGGGAGAACACCTGTGAGCCTGCCGGAATTCATGGCGATCGGGCTGTTTATTTGCCTGTGCCTGACGTTGATGGCCGGCTACCCGGTGGCCTTTACCCTCGGCGGCTTGTCGCTGTTGTTTGCAGGCGCCGGCGTCCTGCTGGGCGTATTCGACCCGAGCTTCTTCGGCGCCCTGCCCAGCCGTCTGTTCGGCACCATGAACAACGCGACCTTGCTGGCGGTCCCGCTGTTCGTATTCATGGGCGTGATGCTGGAAAAATCGCGTGTCGCCGAAGACCTGCTCGAATCCATGTCGCGGCTGTTCGGCGGCCTGCGGGGCGGCCTGGCATTTTCCGTCTGCCTGGTCGGTGCCTTGCTGGCGGCCAGCACCGGCATCGTCGGCGCCACCGTGGTGACGTTGGGCCTGCTGGCGCTGCCGACCATGCTCAAGCGCGGCTATGATCCGGCGCTGGCCACCGGTACGCTCGCGGCGACCGGCACGCTGGGGCAGATCATTCCGCCATCCATCGTGCTGGTGCTGCTCGGTGATGTGTTGTCCAACGCCTATCAGCAGGCGCAGTTGCGCATGGGCATCTTCTCACCCAAGACGGTCACGGTCGGCGATCTGTTTATGGGCTCGCTGCTGCCCGGGCTATTACTGGTGGTGCTGTACCTGGCCTACCTGGCATTGGTCGCCTGGCGGCAGCCGGGCAAACTGCCGGCGATGAGCAAGCAAGAGCGCGGCGAATTGCACATGGGCAAGTTGTTTGCCGCACTGCTTCCCCCGCTATTGTTGATACTCACCGTACTGGGCTCGATTCTCTGGGGTATCGCCACGCCCACCGAGGCCGCTGCCGTCGGCGCCGTCGGCGCCACCTTGTTAGCCATTGCCAAGCGGCAATTGACCTTCCGCCGGCTGCGTGAAGTGACCACCGCGACGACCGATATCAGCGCCATGGTGTTCATGATCCTGATCGGCGCCTCGATTTTCTCGCTGGTGTTCCGCGGCTTTGGTGGTGAGGACATGATTCACGGGCTGTTCAATCAACTGCCCGGCGGTGTCTTTACCGCGACGTTGCTGGTGATGCTGGTGATCTTTTTGCTCGGCTTTATTCTCGACTTTATCGAGATCACCTTTGTCGTGGTGCCCATTGTCGGTCCGGTGCTGTTGATGATGGGCCTGGACCCCATCTGGCTCGGCGTGATGATCGCGCTGAACCTGCAAACCTCTTTCCTGACGCCACCCTTCGGCTTTGCGCTGTTCTATCTGCGCGGCGTCACACCGCCCAGCGTGCCTACCTCTGCGATCTACCGCGGAGTGCTGCCCTTTATTGCGATTCAGCTATTGATGCTGATCATAGTCGCAATCTGGCCGGGGCTGGTTACCTGGTTGCCTGGGCTGCTCTGACGCGTTGCGACTTTGGCGGTGCTCTGAGCCGCGGCTCAGTCGATCACCCAGACGACTTCGCCAATGATATTCTCACTGCTGACCGGGCCCCAGTGACGACTGTCGGATGAATCATCCCGATTATCGCCGACAAAGAAGTACTGGCCTTCAGGCACGACAAAGGTGCCGGTGGCCGGCGATACCGGCTGGCTCATATGACGGATGTGATAGCTCACGGCGCCAGCGGTTTCAGTCAATAGCTGCTGCTGTTCGTCCTGCCTGTCGGATTGCACTGCCAGCGCCTGCCCGTTGACCAACACCGTGCGCTCGGTGAACTCCAGGCGGTCCCCCGGCAGCCCAAGCAGGCGCTTTACATACGGAACATTGAGTTCGGGATGCAGGAACACATACACCTCGCCCCGTTGCATCTGCTGCGGATCGGTCACACCCGGCGTCCCCAGGTTGAGCCCCAGGCTCGCGTAATGACCAAACCCCAGCTTGCGCACCACAATGCGATCGCCCGCTTCCAGCGTCGGATTCATCGATGCGGAGGGCACGGTAAAGGGCTCGTAGAGAAAGCTGCGAAACGCAAAAATGCTCATTACCAAACACAGATACAGCGCCAGACTGACCCACCAGCGCGCATACCAGCCGCACACCTGGCGCCTGTCATAGCGGCGAATCAACCACCAGGCATGCAGCGGGCAAAGCACGCTCAGCAGCAGATTGAAATAACCCACCGTCCAGTAAAAATCCGCCGCCAGCGCGCCAAGCGCCAGTACCAGATAGACGGCGAAAATGCGTGGGCGGTTGATATAGAGAAAAACAAAAGGTTGCACCACCACGCCCAGCACCAGGGCAATCCAGGCTCGCGGAGACCATGTGGCGGCAGTTGCAGCAGAGTTCGTTTCAGCTGTGGGGTCAGGTTGGGTCAAGGTCTCACCTCGGTTAACGTCCGGGGTATAGACCGGTCATTTAGACAGTTGTTGCACACTCACGCATCCTGACCCCTGCGACCCAATGACGCTATCGCTGCCTTGTTCCCGGAACGGCAAAGAACAGCTCCTGGCCCTGATGCAGCACCACCGGAACGACGGGGTCATACACCGCGTTCTCCGAACCGACAAAAATGAAGGCCCACTCAGGCAGTTCGGCACTTAATCGCAGGTAGAAAGCACTGATGTCGAACTCGGCGAGCGGTTGGGTTTCCATACGGTACTGCTGGCTCTGCCCGTTACCGACCTCCAGATACTGGGCTGTCAGCCTGCGAACGCTCAAGGGATGGGCCTGAAGCGGCGTATAGGACTCCGCTTCGCCATGCCCTGCCAGCTCGGGAGTCTGTACGCGCTGCATCTGGCCTTCCGGGTTCAACCGCGGTGCTTCCCGGCTGGTAAAGGCGCCGTCCAGAACACAGGACCAGTCCAGACAGAGCGGTCCCTGGACCCGCAACACCCGGCGAGCGCTTTTTTTGCCCTCTGCCGAGACGTCAATCCACTCGAAAGGCTGCGTTTCATAGCCCTCCGGCAATGCCCGAGCGGCCGCCTGCTCGACGACCTCAGACCAGGCGGTTCGGGCGGCCAGGTCATTCTCTGCAAGGCTGGCCGGTAGCCAGCCGATCAAGCCAATACCGGCGCGGCTGTGCAAGGTCGGATCCGTGCGGGCGCTGGTGGTCATAAAGGCTGCCTGCACCGGATAGCTTACTGGCTCGGCGCGGCCGACATTCAGGGGCGCGAGTTCGCTGACCAAGGCCGCTTCAGCTGCCTGGATCAACGCCGCTCGGTCATCGACCGCTGCCGGCGGTACCCGCAGATCATGCAGGCCCTCTGCCTGCCCTGCGGCCTGCATCATCAACATCGCGGTGGACTCCCGCTCCTGCGATTGCTCAAAAGCAGCGCAGCCGGTCAGCAACACGGCAAAACAGGTCACGACGAAAAACGTTCTCAAGACATACTCCAGATGATCCGAAAGCCCGCAAAGCGCGGAACAGCGTCATTCTGCCGGCTGTTAACCGCGCAGGTCATACATGGTTTTTTCACTGATCGCGTGATACGCCCAGACCTTTTCCCTGAAAGCCTCCATCGAGTCCCAGACCTGCCGGTTCAACGCGTCGGCGTCGGCGGTTTCCTCGAGCACTTCCTTGGACAGCTCGCGCAAACGATCAAGCACCTCATCCGGCAAACGGCGCAACTGGACCTGATGCTCATTGACCAGCGTATCCAGCGCCTCGGCATTGCGCCGGGTATATTCGTCGAGCATAAACTGATTGGTCGAGCGCGCGGCTTCGCGCACGATGCCTTGCAGGTCCTCGGGCAAGGTCTCGAAGGCTTGCTGATTGATGCTCAGCTCCAGGACCGCGCAGGGCTCCTGCCAGCCGGGGTAGTAATAATACTTGGCGGCCTGGTGCAGACCAAAAGCCAGATCGTTGTACGGGCTGACCCAGTCAGTGGCGTCGATCACGCCATTTTGCAGGGAGCTGAAAATTTCACTACCCGGCAGATTGACCGTGGTCGCGCCGGCACGCGCCAGCACCTCGCCGCCAAAACCGGGCATGCGGATCTTCAAGCCGCGCAGATCCTCCAGGCTGTTGATCTCCTTGTTGAACCAGCCGGCCATCTGCACCCCGGTATTGCCGCAGGGCAAGGGCAATACACCCATGCTGGCGTAGGCCTGCTGCCATAACTCCAGCCCACCGCCTTCATATAGCCAGGCGTTCATTTCCTGGGCGTTCATGCCGAAGGGCACCGCAGTGAAAAACGGCGCAGCCGGGCTTTTGCCTTTCCAGTAATAGGCGGCGCTGTGGCCCAATTCGGCGGTGCCACTGGACACCGCATCGAAGACTTCCAACGCCGGTACCAGTTCGCCAGCGGCGAATACCTGCACGGTCAGCCGACCGTTGGAGAGACTGTTCACCGTCTCGGCAAAACGCTGCGCTGTGGTGCCCAGGCCGGGAAAGTTCTGTGGCCAGGAGGTGACCATTTTCCAGCGAAAACGCTGCTCGGGCTGAGTCGGATTCCCGCCGATGGAGGCGGTCTGATCGGAGCAGGCGCTGAGGGCTACAGCGCCCAGCCCGAGGCCGGCGGCAGTGAGGAGTTCGCGGCGTTTCATCGTGATTCTCTAGTGGTAGTTGTGTGAGTCGGGATTACTGAGCCACCGATCAAGTTGGATTCCCGCGTTCGCGGGAATGACGGTGAGGGCTGAGCACAATGCTGGCGGCGGCACTTGGGCCGCTGTTGCATTTACAGCGCCTGCAGCTTGGCATAGGAAACCATTAACCATTTGCTGCCTTCATCGTCGAAATTGACCTGTATGCGCGCCTGCGCGCCCTGCCCTTCATAGTTGAGCACCACGCCTTCACCAAACAGCGTATGCATGACCCGCTGACCCAGCGCGAAGCCGGTACTTTCGGTGGCGTCATTCTGGAACAGGCTGCTGGTACTGGCATTACCGGGGCCAAAGGGTCGGCTGACCTGATTGCCCATGCGCACTTCGCGTATCAGTTCGGAAGGAATTTCGCGAACGAAGCGCGAGACCTTGTTGAAGGTTTCACTGCCATACAGGCGCCGCGTTTCAGCCCAGGTGATCACCAGTTGCTGCATCGCCCGGGTGATGCCCACATACGCCAGGCGCCGCTCCTCTTCCAGACGGCCGGGCTCCTCCAGGCTCATCTTGTGCGGGAACAGGCCCTCTTCCACGCCGGCGAGAAACACCAGCGGAAACTCAAGGCCCTTGGCGCTGTGCAAGGTCATCAACTGCACGCTGTCTTCAAAGCGGTCAGCCTGGGTTTCCCCGGCTTCCAGCGAAGCGTGGGCGAGAAACGCCAGCAAGGTATCGCCCTCGGCTTCTTCATCAGCCTGATCGTTCTCGAACGCCCGCGCCGCAGAAACCAGCTCTTCCAGGTTTTCCACCCGCGCCTGGGCCTTCTCGCCTTTCTCGTTCTCGTGAAACTGCAGCAGGCCGCTGTGTTCAATCACCTGCTGCGCCATGCTGTAGAGCGGCACTCCTTCCACGCGCACGGTGATGTCTTCAATCAGCTGACAGAACGCCTGTACCGCATTCGCCGCGCGGCCAGGCAG
The DNA here is from genome assembly GCF_008365385.1 of Halopseudomonas laoshanensis. Classification (GTDB taxonomy): domain Bacteria; phylum Pseudomonadota; class Gammaproteobacteria; order Pseudomonadales; family Pseudomonadaceae; genus Halopseudomonas; species Halopseudomonas laoshanensis. Next base: position 210,910 of record NZ_QOVF01000003.1, read on the forward strand.
CCCCTTGTTATCGAGCAAGTCACAAGCCGCCTGCCACATGGATACATCCTGCTGGCGCGCATGCTGGCGCAGACCTTCGATAGTCTTGTCACCGATGCCGCGGGTCGGCAGGTTGATGATCCGTTCCAATGCGCCATCGTCGCCGCGATTGGCCACCAGGCGCATGTAAGCCATGGCGTTCTTGATCTCTGCGCGCTCGAAAAAGCGCTGCCCGCCATAAATGCGATAGGGCACGGCGGCGCGCAACAGCGCTTCTTCCAGCACCCGGGACTGGGCGTTGGAGCGGTACAGAATGGCAATTTCACTGCGATTCATGCCGTCGCGCACGGCCTGATCGATGCGTTCGACGATAAACCGCGCTTCGTCCTGCTCGTTGAAGCCGGCGTACAAAGCAATCGGCTCGCCTTCTTCGCCATCGGTCCACAACTCCTTGCCCATGCGCCCGGCATTCTGGGTGATCAGCGCGTTGGCGGCGTTGAGGATGCAGGCGGTGGAGCGGTAATTCTGCTCCAGGCGGATCAGTTCGGAGTTCGGGTAATCACGCTGGAACTGGTGAATGTTCTCGATCTTGGCCCCGCGCCAGCCGTAGATCGACTGGTCATCGTCGCCGACCACCATCAGGCTCGGCGTCTTGCCGGCGATCAGGCGCAGCCAGGCGTACTGCACGGCGTTGGTGTCCTGAAACTCGTCCACCAGCATATGTTTGAAGCGTGCCTGATATTGCTCACGCAGCGTGTTGTTATCACGCCACAGCTCCAGCGAACGCAGCAGCAACTCGGCGAAATCGACCACGCCGGCACGCGCGCAGGCCTGCTCGTAGGCCTGGTAGATACGCAACATGGTGGTCAGAAACAGATCGCCGGCGGCCTGGATATGTTGCGGGCGCAGGCCTTCATCCTTCTGCCCGTTGATCCACCACTGTGCCTGGCGCGGTGCCCATTGGTTCTCGTCCAGTCCCAGTTCGCGGACAACCCGTTTGACCAGCCGCAACTGGTCATCGCTGTCGAGAATCTGGAATTGTTCCGCCAGACCGGCTTCTTTCCAATGCGCGCGCAGTAGCCGATGCGCCAGGCCGTGGAAAGTACCTACCCACATGCCCTGTGGGGAAATGCCCAGCAGTTGTTCGATGCGGTGACGCATCTCATGGGCGGCCTTGTTGGTAAAGGTCACCGAGAGAATGCTCCAGGGTGAGGCGTTCTCGACCTCGACCAGCCAGGCAATGCGATGCACCAGCACACGGGTTTTGCCCGAGCCGGCACCCGCCAGCACCAGCTGTTGGCCGGGGGTGGCGGTTACGGCCTGGCGTTGAGCGTCATTCAGGGAATTGAGTAGATGCGAAATATCCATCGGCGCATTCTACCAGCCGCGGCAGCAAACTCGGAAGCAATGACGGACAGGCCCAACCCAGAGGCTTTCTTTTGTATTTTTTTGCCAAATAGGGGGCTGTGCCTGTCAGATGCTCTAGTGTAAGGTTACGCCAGCAATGTCGCATCGCCGACTGAATGCGACTCTAAATCGATAACAAGAAACGCCCAGCGTTCCAGAGGAACTGCGTCACATGACGTTTCCCCCATTACAACCAGTCGTCAACCGGCAGCATCGGCGTATTCGCGAACTCGATACGCTTTACGAGTACTCCCGTCTCCCCCAATGGCTGATCATGCTCAGCGCGTTGGTGATTACCACTTTGGTCTGGGATGTTGCGCCGCGCAGCATGCTGCTCGGCTGGCTGACGGTGGTCACTGTATTGATTCTGCTGCGCAGCCTGCTGGTGCGTCATTACCGTCAGGCGGCGCCCAACACCCGCCTGCGCCTGCGCTGGACCCTGCTGTTTTATCTTGGCAATCTCGCCTCGGGGCTGTGCCTGGCCTGGGTGCAGCTGAGCCTGGTGCCGCTAGATACCTTCAATCTGCAGGCGCCCGCCTACGGACTGACGGCTGGCGTGAGCCTCTGCGTGAGCATTATCTACGCCAGCCGTTTTATGGCGTTCGTCACCTTCGCGGTGCCGGCCTGGATACCCCCCACGCTGTATTTGCTCACCCAGGGCGGCCCTACCAGCCCCTATTGGGGCCTGATGGGCGTGACGCTGTTCGGTTGCCTGCTGCTCGGCGCCGCCTTTATCAACCGCTCCGTGAGCATGGCCATGCGCGCCAACGCGCGCAATGAAGCGCTGGTCGCCGGCCTGGACGATTCGCGCCAGCAGGCCGAGGCGCTGAATCAGCAACTGACCCGCGAGATACAGCAGCGCCGACAGGCTGAGCAACGCCTGCGCGAGAGCCATACCGAACTGGAAGAACGGGTGTCTCGGCGCACCATGGAGTTGCAGCAGGCGAGCGACGCTTTGCAGGCCAGTGAAGCGCAGCTGAGTCTGGCGCTGGATGCCAGCCAACTGGGCTTATGGGACTGGGACCTGATCAGCGACCGCGTCTACCACTCGCATGTCGCGGAAATATTCGGCCTGGAAGAGGACTCGGTCACCTCCATGCTGCATCACCTGAAACCGCGCCTGCATCCTGAAGATGCGCCGCTGGTTCGCGATACGCTGCTTAAACACATGAAAGGCCAGATCCCCTCCTACCGCATCGAATATCGCGTCATGCACGCCGACGGCAGCTGGATCTGGGTCGAGGACAGCGGCCGTGCCGTCGCGCGCGACGAAAACGGCCGCGTGTTGCGCATGATCGGCACCCGGCGCGACGTCAGCGCGCGCAAGCAGCAGGACGAGCAAGCACAGTTGGCCGCAACGGTATTTCAGGCCACGGCCGAGGGTATTTTCATTCTTGACCCGGAGCTGCGAATTCTCTCGGTCAACCACGCCTTCAGTGTGATCACTGGCTACGCGCTGGAAGAATGCATCGGTCATCCGATTTACGATCCGGTAGTACAGAGCAAGAATCAGCAATCCCTGGAAGATCTGAAAAACTCGTTGCAGACGGCGGATCGCTGGGAGGGTGAGCGCGTCGGCCAGCGCCGCAGCGGTGAGCTGTATCCGCAGTGGATGCAGCTGGCGGTGGTGCGCGACAGCAGCGGCACCATCAGCCACTACGTCGGCTTCTTTGCCGATCTGAGCGTGCATCGCCAGACCGAAGAACAATTGCAGTACCTGACCACCCACGACGCCCTGACCCAGTTGGCCAACCGCAACATGTTTACCCAACGGCTGCAGGAGGCGACCTCCAGGGCGCGGCAGAATGGCAGCACGCTGGCGTTGATGCATGTGGATCTGGACCGCTTCAAGTACATCAATGACACCCTCGGCCACAAGGTAGCCGATGAACTGCTGCAACAAGTGGCGGTGCGCTTGCGCGAGCTGACGCCGGAGTCCACCTCCCTGGCGCGTCTGTCGGCGGACGAGTTTGTCATCATCATCGAAGACGATACCCAGCCCGAGCAGCTCGCCCACCGTGCGGATCAGGTGCTTGAAGTACTGCGCCAGCCGGTCAATATCGGCGAGCATGAATTGATCGTCACCGCCTCGGTTGGCATCAGCCAGTTCCCGAAAACCGCGCGTGACAATCTGGTCCTCATCACCCAGGCCAATCAGGCCATGCAGCACGCCAAGCATCTGGGCGGCAACGGCTTCCAGTTTTTCACCGACAGCCTGCAGGCGTACAGCCTGGACCGCCTGCAGCTGGAAAACCAACTGCGCAAAGCCCTGGATGACGACCAACTGGTGGTGCATTACCAGCCCAAGTTGCACCTGAGTACTGACCAGATTGGCGGCGCAGAAGCACTGGTGCGCTGGCAGCACCCTGAACGCGGGCTGATCATGCCTGGGCATTTCATCGAAATTGCCGAAGAGACTGGCATGATCATCGCTCTGGGCGATGCCGTACTGGTCAAGGCCTGCCAGCAAGCAGCCGAGTGGTACCACTGCGGGCCCGCGCCGATACGCGTAGCCGTCAACCTGTCAGTACAGCAGCTGCGGCAAAATCACTTTGCCGAGCGGATCGCGCAGATTCTCGAGAGCGCCAATCTGCCCGCCGAAATGCTTGAGCTGGAGCTGACCGAAAGCATGCTGCTCGAGCACCTGGATGCGGTCACCGAGAATATTGCCGCATTACAGATAATGGGCATCAAGCTGGCCATCGACGACTTTGGTACCGGTTACTCGTCATTGGCATATCTGAAGCGCTTCCCGATCAGCACGCTGAAGATAGACCGCGCGTTTATCAGCGAGCTGAACGAATTCAGCGAAGACAACGCGGCCGATCACGACGCGGCGATCGTCCGTGCCATTATCGCCATGGCGCATAGCTTGAACATGAACGTGGTGGCTGAAGGTGTCGAGGAGGCCGGGCAGTTGAGCTTCCTCAAGCAACACGGCTGTGATGAGGTTCAGGGGTATTTGATCAGCCGTCCGCTACCGGCCAGTGGTTTTACCGCGCTACTGCTGGAAAATGCCGAAGCTCAGGCACCGGTGCAACCCTAGCGATCAATCCACGGCTACACATCAGCCTGACTCCACACAAGCCTCCGCAATCTGCTCAGGCTTAGCCGTGCGCTAGCGTTCATCCAACCAGGCGTGGCCGAGTCGGTCCAGCAGGCTGTCTGCCGCATCCGGTCCCCAGCTGCCGGCAGCGTAACGTTTGGGCGAGCGGTAGCAGTCCTGCCAGCCTTGAATGATCGGGTCGACCCAACGCCAGGCGGCTTCAATCTCGTCCCGACGCATAAACAGGGTGGCGTCGCCTTCGATCACATCCAGCAGTAAGCGTTCGTAGGCGTCCCAGCGACGGCGCTTGAACGCATCGGCGAAATTCAGATCCAGCTCGACTTCCTGCAGAGCCATCCCGCGCCCGGGGGTCTTGGCCATCAGCGACAGGCTGATGCTTTCATCCGGTTGCAAGCGAATCACCAGACGGTTATGGGCTGGCTCATTACTGCCGCCAAACAGCCGGTAGGGTACTGCTTTGAACTGGATGACGATCTCCGACTTGCGCTGCGCTAGCGCCTTGCCGGTACGCAGGTAAAAGGGCACGCCGGCCCAGCGCCAGTTATCTATCTCGGCTTTGAGGGCAACGAAGGTTTCGGTATTGCTGTCGTGGTCGACGCTTTTCTCGAAGTAATACGCCGGCAGTTTTTCGCCAGCGCGCTGGCCACTGGAATATTGCCCACGCACGGTGCTGTCCTGCACATCCATGCCGGAAATCGGACGCAATGCTTCGAGTATTTTCAGCTTCTCGTTGCGCACGGCCTCTGGCTCGAAATGCACGGGGGCTTCCATGGCCACCAGACACAGCAGTTGCAGCAAATGATTTTGCACCATGTCGCGCATGGCGCCAGCGTGATCGTAGTAATCACCGCGATTCTCCACGCCCACGGTTTCCATCACGCTGATCTGAACATGATCGATATGCGCATTGCGCCACAACGGCTCGAACAGCGCGTTGCCAAACCGCAGCGCCAGAAGGTTCTGCACCGCTTCCTTGCCCAGGTAGTGATCGATGCGGAATACCCGCGCCTCATCGAATACGCTGCCAATACCATCGTTGATCGCATTGGCGGTAGTCAGACTCTGCCCCAGGGGCTTTTCCAGAACGATGCGTGAACGCCCATCGGTCAGACCGACCGAGGCCAGATGGTGAGCGGTGGCGGCAAACAGATTGGGGAAGGTGGCCAGATAGAACAGCCGTACCCGATCGGACTTTTTGCCCAGGGCCTTGGCCAGCTTGGGAAATTCCACCCGCTGGCTGACATCCAGGCTCATGTAGTCGAGCCGCTCGGCAAAGCTGTCCCAACTGTGCTGATCGAAATCGCCTTGGGCCACGTACTGGCTGACATGCCGTTGCACCAGTTGGCGATACGCAGGCAACTCATGCCGAGCACGCGCCAGCGCCAGGACCCGGGTAGCCGGATGCAGATGATTATCGCGATGCAGGTAGTACAGCGCCGGCAACAATTTGCGTAGCGCCAGGTCACCGGTCCCGCCAAACACTACAATGTCACAGGCCGCGCGGTGTTGCGAAGGCACGATGCTTCTCCAGATGGTCTCAGGATCAAGGCGAAGAGCGGATTTTTGTAGTATAACTACAAGAATCGATCCTCCAGATCCTCAGACTAACATGAAGCCAACGTGAATCTGCTCCAGCATATCGCCGCCAGCCGCCTCCTGCTCCGCAAGTCCGAGCTGAAGGTGGCTGACCATGTACTCGCCCACGCTGCGTTGGTCATGCACTCGTCCATGGCCGACCTGGCGCGGGAGGTGGGTGTCAGCGAACCGACCATCGTGCGCTTCTGCCGGGCCATTGGCTGCACCGGATTTCAGGATCTGAAGCTGCGGCTGGCTCAAAGTCTGGCTGCGGGCGCGAGCTTCGGGCAGTTTTCCATCAGCGAAGACGACAACACCGATCAGCTCTCGCACAAGATCTTCGATACCACCCTGGCGACCCTGATGGAAGTGCGCGAGAGCCTTGATCCGTTGCGGCTGGAACAGGCGATCGCTGCCCTGAGCGTCGCCCGCCGGGTGGAGTTCTACGGCTTCGGCGCATCGGGTGCGGTGGCCAGCGATGCGCAGCACAAGTTCTTTCGCTTGCAAGTCTCCACTGCGGCTTATTCCGACCCGCATATGCAGGCGATGTCTGCGGTGACGCTGGGGCCGGAGGATGTGGCCGTGGCCATTTCGCAAACCGGTCGCACCAAGGATCTGCTGCACTCGGCAGCATTGGTGGCAGAGACCGGGGCGACACTGATCTGCCTGTGCCCAAGCCACACACCGCTGGCGGATTTGGGCAGTGTTCATATTGCCATCGATGTGACCGAGGACACTGACATCTACACGCCGCTGTCCTCACGCATCGCGCATCTGGTGGTGATCGACGTGCTGGCCATGGGCATGGCCATGCGTCGCGGACCCGAACTGGTCAACCACCTGAAGAACGTCAAGCGCAGCCTGCGCGGCCTGCGCCTGACTCACAAAGCCGGGCAGCGCGCCGCGGAAGGCCAGGACTGAACCCTCCAGCGCCGCGCAACCAGCACTGTTAACAACCCAAGGAGCACCCATGCCGATCGCCATGGCCCGCCATATTCTGGTCAAAACCGAGGCCGAAGCCGTCCAGCTGAAAAAGCGCCTGGCCGCGGGCGAAGCTTTTGACGTGCTGGCAAAGAAGCATTCCACCTGCCCGTCGAAGAAGCGCGGCGGCGACCTGGGTGAGGTCAAACCGGGTCAGATGGTCCGCGCTATCGATCAGATCATTTTCAAGAAGCCGCTCAAGCAGATCCATGGCCCGGTCAAGACCCAGTTCGGTTATCACCTGGTGCAGGTATTTTTCCGCGACTGACTGCTTATTACCTTCGCCAGCTCAGATCACGCCGCAGGCCAGGCGGCTGCCCCCGCCGCCTAACGGCTTGGGTTCATCCGCGTAATTATCACCACCGGCATGAATCATTAATGCTCGCCCTTGCAGTTGCGAGACTGATGTCAGCCGGGGCGCCAGTACCGGCGTTTGCCCTCTACCCTGCTCATCAACGTAGAGCGCAGGCAGATCGCCCAGGTGGCCGTCGGCATAAGGACCAAGATGTTTACCCTTGGCATCCGGGTCGAAATGCCCTCCAGCGCTTTCCGCTGCTGACATCTCCCCTTCCTTGTGCGCAGGATCACAACTGCCGTGCTCATGCACGTGAAAGCCATGCAGGCCACCGGGTAGCGAATTCAGGTCCGGCGTAAACAGCAGGCCGTGCTCGGTTTCTTCGATGCTGATCTGACCCACTTCTTCACTGGTGCCCTGAGCATTAACCTTGGAAATGCTCACGCTGGTGGAATCGGCAAGGGCATAGCCACTACCCAATAAGCTCAGCATCAACGTAGCGGCGACCTTTCTGGCCACGCCACTGACTGCTACCAGTTGGCTGCCGGAGGCTGGACGGCACAAGGGGGATGCACAAGGGTGGTTGATATTCATCTATATTTCTCCATTTGCAGCGTGGGTTCTGCACAACAGACTTAACGCTGACAGCTGCATAAAGGTAAAATACCGGCCCTGGGCCATTACCGCCCGGATCGATATTCGTTAAGTATTGGTAGCCGCAGGAACAGTCAAGTTCCGGCAAATTACATTTATCAGGAACAAGCAGGGCCGTTTGCCTATCATAGGCTGTGGTAGATGGAATGGCGCCGGAGACAGCATGACCAAAGTATTCATAGTAGAAGACGAAGAGCTGATTGGCATGCTGCTGGAAGAGATGCTGACAAACAGCGGCTTTGAGGTCGTAGCACGTGCCACTGAGCTGGAGCAGGCACAACATATGGGCGAGTCTGCAAGCATGGATATTGCGCTTCTGGATATCAGCCTGCATGGCGAGCCGGTATTTCCGCTAGCGGTGCAATTAAAGGAACGCGGTATTCCGTTCGTATTTACCACAGGGTACGGCGCAGCCGGCTTACCCGCAGAATGGGCCGGCTATCCGGTGTTCTGCAAGCCATACAATATGCAGGAATTGACAGAGAGCTTATCTCAGCTGGCCATCCAGGGTAGCTGATAGAACAATCTGGAAATCAGACGTAATCCAAATGAATAATATGACCAATGGCTTTCTCGGTGGTGGGGGCGAGATGGGCCAGCTTACCCGGATTCATGATTGGGCGCGTTCCCCGCTCGGCACGCCCGACACCTGGCCACAGCCCTTGCAGACAGTGGTTAGCCTGGTGCTGGGTTCAAATCAGGCAATGTTCGTCGTCTGGGGGCCGGAACACCGTCTGATCTACAATGATGCCTACATACAGGTACTCGGTAACAAGCACCCCGCCGCGCTGGGCCAGCCCTTTCTGGACGTCTTTGCGGAGATCCGCGAAGACCTGCTGCCGATCATCGAAACCACCTACTCCGGGCAATCGGTGCATATGGCCGACATCATGCTGATGATCGAGCGCCGCGGCTACGTAGAAGAAACGCACTTTACCTTCTCTTACACACCGATTCGCGATGAAGCCGGCATTATCGCCGGTTTTTATTGCCCGCTGACAGAAATTACCGCCCGGGTATTGGCGGAACGGCGGCTGGCCGAAGAGAGCCTGCGGCAAAGGCAGCTGTTCGAACGCGCCCCGGGCTTTATTGCGATCATCAACGGCCCGACCCATACCTTCGATTTCTTCAATGAAGCCTTCGCCAACCTGGTCGGCCGCCATAACTTTACCGGCAAGACTGTGCGCGAAGTGTTGCCGGAGCTGGAAGGCCAAGGCTTTTACGAACTGCTGGATCAGGTCTATCAGAGTGGCGAACGGGTGATTTCCTCCGGTGCCCCGATTAGCCTGAGACGCTTGCCGAATGGCGCAATCGACAACCGCTTCGTGGACTTCATCTACGAGCCGGTGCGCGATAAAGACGGTGAGATTACCGGCATCTTTGTCGAAGGTTACGACGTCACTACGGCCTACCGCTCACAGGAAGCACTGCGGGCCAGCGAGCGGCGCTATATCGCACTCACGCAAGTATTGCGCGAGATGAACGACACCCTGGAGCAGCGGGTTGCCGAGCGTACCGCCGAACGCGATCGGGTATGGCACAACTGCCGGGACCTCCTGGCCATCGTCGGTCCTGACGGCATCTTCCGCGCCGCCAATCCCGCCTGGACAGCGATCCTGGGCTATCAACCCGAAGAAGTGGAAGGCCGCCATTTTCTCGACTTTGCCTGGCCAGAGGATGGAGAACTGGCCAGCCGGGGTTTCGACAGCGCTGTGGGCGGAATACAGCTGACTGATTTCGAGCATCGCTGCAAACACCGTGACGGCACCCCGCGCTGGATCTGCTGGTACACCTCCACGGGCGGTGATTCGGTGTATGCCTATGGCCGTCACGTCACGGCCGAAAAGTTACAGTCGGAAACCCTGTTAAAAACCGAAGAGCAATTGCGCCAATCGCAGAAAATGGAGGCCGTCGGCCAGTTGACCGGCGGCATCGCCCACGACTTCAATAACATTCTGACCGGTATCATGGGCTCCTTGGAGCTGATGCAGATGCGCATTTCACAAGGCCGCGCTGACTCCATCGAGCGCTATGTGCAAACCGCCATGAATTCGTCCCAGCGTGCTGCGGCGCTAACCCATCGGCTGCTGGCCTTCGCCCGGCGTCAGCCATTGGACCCCAAGCCGGTCAACGCCGGCAATCTGGTCTACAGCATGGAAAAGCTGATGCGCAGTACGCTCGGCGAACAATGCCTGATCGAGTTCGACATCGAAGAGCCCCTGTGGACCACGCTGTGCGATCCTTACCAACTGGAAAGCGCAGTTCTCAATATCGTCATCAACGCCCGCGATGCGATGCCTGATGGCGGCACCCTGAAAGTCTCCGCCCGCAACACCCACAGCTGCCATGAAACGCAGTTGAAGAAGCTTGCCGACGAATGCGTGTTGCTGACAATCAGCGATACCGGCACCGGTATGTCCTCGACCATCCAGCAGCGCGCCACCGAGCCGTTTTTCACTACCAAGCCTCAGGAGCAAGGTACTGGCCTGGGGCTGTCGATGGTATATGGCTTCGTCAAACAGAGCGAAGGCCACCTGGAAATTCTCTCGGAAGAAGGCCGCGGCACCAGCATCAATATCTACCTGCCGCGCTATCAGGAAGTATTCACGGACGTTCCCGCGAAGCTGGAAAAACCGGTAGAGCACCAGCTTCGGACCGGCCTTAAGGTATTGGTGGTCGAGGATGAAAGTGTCATTCGCAATATGACTGCGGAAATGCTGCGCGATCTCGATTGCGATGTATTGCAGGCTGAAGACGGCCTGTCCGGTCTGGCCACTTTTCGTGCGAATCAAGGCATAGATCTGTTGATCACCGATATCGGCTTGCCGGGGATGAACGGCTACCAGCTTGCTGGCCAAGCCATGGAAAGCGTACCGGGCTTGAAGGTACTGCTGATTACCGGTTACGCCGAAAATGCCATCCAGGCCCATGGTTTCATGCGCCCCGGTATGGAAATGCTGACCAAACCCTTCAGCGTCAGCACCCTGAAGCACAGGGTGCAACGCATGCTGCAGTTCAGCTAGAGGGCGATAGTTCCTTGGGCGCGTCTGAGGCTGCGACGCCGCGCATCTGTGCTGCCGGCTGCGGGAAGCCGCTGCGATCACTGTAGTCATACACGGTGGTGAGTTGCTGCTCGGTAGCCAGCCCCTTGGCGCAGGTCATATCCATCACCGCTAATCCAGCCACGCCGCCAGCAGCTAGCGCTGCCGTCAGCGGCCTCTCGCCGCAGTGCATGGTGACGCCCAGCGCCGCCATATCCAGCGCGTCGCCCGCAAGCCGGGCCTTGACCCAGGGCTTGGGCTTGTCGCTGAGCAACAGCCCAGCGCCCGTTGCCAGCTCACGCAACCCGCACAAGCGCAGCAGTACACTGGTGGACGCCGGCAGACCCAGCGCCCGCGCCAGAGGCACCGGGGCGCATAGTTCAAGCACACCCAGGCCGATACTGATCCAACCGAGGCGCCGCGCAGATTGGCGCGCCGGGTGATTGAGCTGATATTCCTGATACTGCTCACGTGGAAGTGCCATGGATGCTCTCCTCAAGGTTTGAGGACGACTTTGATGCAGCCGTCCTGTTTGTCACGAAAGGTCTTGTACATCTCCGGCCCCTGCTCCAGACCCACCGTGTGGGTGATGACGAACGAGGGGTCGATCTGGCCTTCCTGAATGCGACGCAGCAGGTCATCAGTCCAGCGATTGACATGGGTCTGACCCATGCGGAAGGTCAGCCCCTTGTTCATGGCGGCACCAAAGGGGATTTTGTCGACCAACCCGCCATACACGCCGGGAATCGATAGAATGCCCGCTGGTCGGCAGACGTAGATCATTTCCCGAAGTACATGTGGCCGGTCGGTTTCCAGCATCAAAGCCTGTTTCGCGCGGTCATACATAGAGTCGATAGAGCGCGCGGCATGCGCTTCCATACCTACCGCATCGATACACTTCTGCGGACCCTTGCCCTGAGTCAGTTGCTGCAGGCGCTCAAGTACGCTTTCCTCGTCGAAGTTGATCGTCAGCGCGCCCCCTGCTCGGGCCATCGACAGACGCTCTGGCACATTGTCGATACACACCACCTGCTCGGCGCCCATCATGATCGCACTGCGAATGGCGAATTGGCCGACCGGCCCGGCGCCCCAGATCGCCACCGTATCGGTCGGCTCGATTTCACACTGGGCGGCGGCCTGCCAACCGGTGGGGAAAATATCACCGAGAAACAGCACCTGCTCATCGGTCAAGCCCTCGGGAATGACTACCGGGCCGACATCGGCATAGGGCACGCGCACATACTCGGCCTGGCCACCAGCATAACCACCGGTCAGATGCGTATAGCCGTAAAGCCCGGCGCCGCTGTGCCCAAACATTTTATCGGCGATATGCTTGTTGCGGTTACTGCGCTCGCACACGGAAAAATTGCCGCGCCGACACTGGTCGCAGTCACCACAGACGATGGTAAAGGGCACCACCACCCGGTCACCGATCTTCAGTTTGTGTTTGGCCGAGCCGAGCTCCACCACTTCGCCCATGAATTCATGGCCCAGGATGTCGCCCTGCTTCATGCCGGGCATGAAGCCATCGTGCAGGTGCAAATCCGACCCGCAGATCGCACAGGCCGACACCTGCACAATCGCATCGCGCGGGTCTTCTATTTGAGGGTCGGGAACGTGATCGTCGCAGCGGATATCATTCTTGCCATGCCAGCGTAGCGCTCTCATGAAAATCTCCTGGTCGGTAAGTGTTAGACCCGCCAGGGTGATTTTCCGAACATGACATTGGACGCAGCCGAAGGCTGGCGACAGGCCGCGGCGGGGCGCCTACTAAATTTTAGTAAGGCCGCCTACGGTAAAGTTGCGGTTATATTTGCACAGAGGGTTGCGACACCTGCGTTCCAGCCGTTCAGGGGAACGCAGGTGCCGCAGACTGAGACTTTAGAAGTCCAGCGTGGTGGACAAGATAAAGGTCCGTGGGGCACCAACCGTCAGATAGCCTGCACCGGGATAACCGCCTGCCGAGGCCCAGTAGTCACGATCAGCGACGTTCTCGACACGGGCACGCAGGGTCAGTTGCTGCTCATCATTGACCAGCGTGGTATAGCGCGCACCGAGATCGAAGCGCGACCAGGACGGCACTTTCTGGGTGTTGTCCAGGTCAGCATACTGCGAGCTGGTATGAATGGCGCGGGCGTCTACCGAGAGGCCATTGACACCCGGTACCATCCAATCGACACCGACATTCGCCTGAGTGGTGGGTGAGCCAATCGCGTCATTGCTCTCCAGCTCCGTATCCAGCAGGCTCAGGCCACCCAATACGGTCAGACCAGGCATGGGCTGGCCGAAAGCAGTCAGTTCAACGCCACGGTTACGCTGGTGACCGATGATCTGGAATTCGGCATCCTCTACGCCAGCCACTTCCTTGCGGCTCTGAAATACGCTGATCCCGCCGCCGATGCGGCCGCCATCGTATTTGAGACCCGCTTCGACCTGCTCGGTCTTGAACGGCTCCTGCCCTTCACCGGCATTTGTTACCGGCTGACCATTGGCGAGGTCAGGCGCGACGTCGCCCTTCACCAGACCTTCGATGTAATTCACATAGCCGGAGAGGCCCGGCGTAAAGCGATACAGCACGCCCGCCACTGGCGTCACTGCGCTGTCGGAATAGGAGGCGCCAACGTTGCGATCACCGGTGTTGTAGTCGTAGCTATCGGTCTTGATATTCTGATGGCGCGCACCGACGGTAACCTGCAAACGATCGTCCATAAACGACAGCACATCAGCCAACGCCAGGCTGCGTGTCTGGACGCGACCCACCAGCAGAGGGTTGCTCAAGTCGCCGCCAGTGAAGACGGTTGGCGCAGGGGCGATGACATCCGACGGGTTGTAAATATTGCCGGCAAAGGCGCCGGACATGCCGTAGGCGTTGCGCTCTTCGGAATGAAAAGTCGAAGCCGAAGCGGTCACGGTATGGCCGACAGCGCCGGTGTTGAAGCGTGCCCGCAGACCGGCCTCACCGGTGCGGACCTTGTCTTCACGGGTGTTATCAAAGCGCGAGCTTGAGCTATCGCCTTGCGCATTGTTCACCGTCGGGTTGGCAAAGGATGTGGACTCATCGCTCTGACGCATACCTGCCGCCGCCCAACCGGTAAACACCTCGTTGAAATCATACTCGACGCGCAGTGTGCCGAAGTTGTCGCGCGCGTTGGAGTAAGTCCACGGCTGCGCGATGCTCTGCGACGCATCCGGAGCGGAGGTGATATCCACGCCCGGGGCAAAGGTGATGCTCGGCTGCAATGCATCCAGCTGATGATCCTGGTGTCCCAGGTCGGCGGAAATACGCAGGCCGTTATGCCGGTAGTCCGCGCCCAGCGAAACCAGGCTCAGCTCCTGGGAAGCGTCATCCACCGAGGTATCACCGTCACGGCGGGCCATATTCAGGCGCAGGCCAAAGCGGTCGTCCTCGGAACGTCGGGCAAAATCACCGGCCACATAAGCTTCACCGCCGGAGCGCACGCCAGCGGTAACCTGGTTCAAAGGCGTGTTGGGGGCACGCTTGGGCACTACGTTGACCGCTCCACCCAGGCCGCTGCCGCCGGGGGCCGCGCCATTGAGAAAGGCGTTGGCGCCGCGCAGCACTTCCACCCGCTCGACCAGCTCGGCGCCCAGATACTGGCGGGGCAGCAGACCGTACAAACCGTTGTAGGACATATCATCGGAAAAGATCGGCAGACCACGTACCAGATAAACCTGCTGATAGTTGCCAAACCCGCGCGCCACGCGCACCGCCGGATCGTTCAGCAATACATCACCCACGCTGGCGGCCTGTTGGTCCTGAATCAGCATCTGAGTGTAGCTGGTCAAGGCAAAGGGCGTTTCCATATTGTCGCGATTACCCAAGACACCCACTCGCCCGCCTCGCGCTACCTGGCCACCCGCATAGGCCGGACGCAGGCCTTCAGCGGAAGCGTCAGCGCTGGCGCGCACTTCCATCGAGGGCAGGTTCAGCGGATCTTCGGCATTGGTGCCGGTGGAGGTTTGCGCGTAGCCGGTCAAAGGCAGCACGGAGAACATCGTCAACGACAACAAGGTGCGTTTGAAAGGAGTGGCATGCATGGGGAAGAAAGTCTCTTGAGGTAAGCGAAACTACCCGGCGGGCAGCAGCGAACCGCACAGTCAGCGCGCGAATCGCTAGAAATTAATACAAACAATTCGCATTATACTTACTCAAGAGCGATTGAACAGAGGCTGACGCCCGACGAACTAGCCGCGGTGGGAGAGGATCGCGTCCAGCAGTCCAGGAAAGCGCGCATCCATATCCGTGCGGCGCAGGGAATTCATATGCGTGGTGCCGACCCCTTGGGTCATCACCAAACCGGCGTCACGCAGCACCCGGAAATGATGCGACATACTGGATTTAGGCCGTCCGCCGTCCAGCTCGCCGCAACTGGCCTCCGGCACACCCGCCAGATGCCGGACGATTTCCAGACGCACAGGATCGCTGAGCGCATAGAGCACGCGCTCAAGCTCGAAGTCATTTGCCGCAGGATGTTTGAAAGGTCGCATGGGCGGAATAATACACGGCAGGTTGCCATTCATCCATAGTTCCAATATTATCGAACAACTGAACAAGCACTGATCTTGCCTTATTTCTCTGGAGTCAATATGTCTGCCCTATTCCAACCCTTCACGTTGAAAGACGTTACTTTGCGCAATCGCATTGCCGTGCCGCCCATGTGCCAATACTCGGCCACCGACGGCTTAATCAACGACTGGCATCAAGTGCACCTGGCTGCGCTGGCGCGCGGCGGCGCCGGGCTGGTTATCGTTGAGGCAACCGCGGTGGCGCCGGAAGGCCGTATTACCCCCGGCTGCGCCGGTATCTGGAACGACCAATTGGCGCAGGCGTTCGTCCCTGCTGTGAAAGCGATCAAAGCGGCGGGCTCGGTCCCGGGTATTCAGATTGCCCACGCCGGCCGCAAGGCCAGTGCCAATCGCCCCTGGGAAGGCGACGATCATATCGCTGACAGCGACGCTCGCGGTTGGCAGACGATTGCCCCATCCGCCCTGCCCTTCGGCGCCAACCTGCCCAAGCAACCCGAGGCCATGAGCCTGGATGACATCGCGCGGGTCCGCGACGATTTCGTCGCCGCCGCTCAACGCGCCCGCGATGTCGGCTTTGAATGGCTGGAGCTGCATTTCGCTCACGGTTATCTGGGGCAAAGCTTCTTTTCCGCGCATTCCAACCAGCGTGACGATGCCTACGGCGGCAGCGTAGAAAAGCGCAGCCGCTTTCTGCTGGAAACCCTGGCCGCCGTGCGCGAAGTCTGGCCGGAAAACCTGCCACTGACGGCGCGCTTCGGGGTGATCGAGTTTGACGGTCGTGACGAGCAGACCATGCTCGACTCCATCGAGCTGACGCGTCAGTTCAAGGCCGCAGGTCTGGATATGCTCAGCGTCAGCATCGGCTTTTCCACACCCGATGCCAAGATTCCCTGGGCGCCAGGCTTTATGGGCCCGATTGCCGAGCGCGTACGCCGTGAAGCCGGCATCCCGGTCTCCTCAGCCTGGGGTTTCGGTGAGCCGCATATTGCTGAAAAAGCCGTGAAGGACGGCCAGCTCGACCTGGTCATGGTCGGCAAGGCGCATCTGGCGAATCCGCACTGGGCGTACTTCGCCGCCCGTGAACTGGGCATCGACAAGGCCTCCTGGACCCTGCCGGCACCCTATGCGCATTGGCTTGAGCGGTACTAAGCCCGGCGTTATTCGTCCACCTTGTCCAGCGCCAGTTTCTCAATGGTGCTGATCAGGCTTTCATAGGACACCGGCTTGCTCAGGTGCTGGTTAAACCCGGCCCTGAGCGCTTTGTCGATGTCCTGATTGCCGCCGTAGCCGGTCAAGGCAATCGCCGGTAGTTGCGCGAACGCGGGCAACTGGCGCAGCGCGGCGATCAACTGATGGCCGTCCATGGTCGGCATGCCGATATCCGAGATAATCAGATCGAATACCTGTTCCTGCGCCTGCGCCGCGGCCAGCGCCTCGGGCGCACCGGAGAAGCTGGTGACCAGTGCCTCTTCAGTTTCGAGCAGCATGGTCATGACCTCGAGCACTTCCAGCGAATCGTCCACCAGTAGTACGCGCAGATCATGCAACCGGCCGGTAGGGACGCTGCGCCGCAGATCTTCCGTTTGCTCATCCTGCTCCAGATACAGCGGCAGCCAGACCGTGAACGCACTGCCTTTATCAATGCCATCGGATCTCACTTGCACATCGCCGCCGTGGGCCTCGACCAATTGGCGTACCAGCGACAAACCGATGCCCAAACCGTCCCGGTGAATGCGCACATGCTGCGTATCCGCCTGACCAAAGAGGTCGAACACCTTGTCCAGGTATTCCGGCGCAATGCCCTCGCCGGTATCGCTTACGTCCAACTGCGCCCAGTTACCTGAGCGCGTAGCGCTGATGGTGATCTCACCGTTCATCGGGGTGAACTTCAGCGCATTATTCAGCAGGTTCCAGATAATCTGTTCCAGACGCGTCGAATCCACGTTGATCAGCAGGCGCTGTATATCGGATTCCTCGACATGCAGGGTCAGTGTCCGTGCTGGCTCATCGTTGTGGACCACCTCGAGTACGTCGCGCAGCACATTGCCCAAATCGACTTTGTGGCAGTCAAGCTTGAGCTTGCCGGTGTGCACGCGGCTGACATCCAGCAGATCATCAATAATCTGCGCCTGACTGCTGACAGCCTCATTGATGGTCCTGACTGCCTTGGCCACTGTCGGCGTACGCTTGGTAATCGGCAGGCGACCGAGCAGTTCGGCGTTAAGCTGAATAAGATTCAATGGATGCTTCAGCTCATGAGACATCACAGCGAAGAACTCATCTTTCAGCTGTATGGTGTTTTGCGTTTCCACCAGCCTTTTGGCCTGCTCATCGTGGCGTTGCTGCCGATCCGTCAGGTCGCGGGCTATCTTCACATAACCGCGCAGATGGTCATTCTGTAACGGGTTAACGACCCCGCTGCAGTAAAACCGTGAACCATCCTTGCGCATATGCCAGCGCTCATCCTCGGCGCGACCACTTTCACGGGCCCGGCGCAACTCAATTTCCGGCACACCCGCAGCCCGATCTTCCGGGGTGAAGATCAAATGACAGGGCTGGCCTTCGGCCTCGGCCTTGGAATAACCGAAGATCAGCTCGGCGCCCCGGTTCCAGCCGGTAATCATCCCTTCGGTGTCCTGCACAATGATGGCGTAGTCTTCAGTACTTTCCGCCACCAGGCGCATGCGCTCCTCGCCCAGGCGCAATTCGGCTTCCGCCGCGCGCCGGCCAGAAATATCGATAAAGGTCAGCACTGCGCCTTCGATATGGTCATCGCTGGTGCGGTAAGGCAACAAGCGCGCGATATACCAGCGACCGTCGCTGCTGCGCACCTCGCGTTCGACCAGTTTGAGAGACTCGAACACCAGAGTGGCGTCATCAGCCAGGTCGGGGTAATCCAGGCGGTGAGTAATATCCAGCAACGAGCGCCCGGAATCGACCGGTAGCATGCTGAATATCTGCGTAGCCCGGGGTGTGAACCATTTGATGCGCATACCGCGATCAACAAACACGGTAGCGATGTCGGTGGAGGTGATCAGGTTCTGCAGGTCATCATTGATCTTGCCGGTCTCTTCGACCTTGGATTTGAGCTCGTAGTTGACTGTAATCAGCTCTTCATTAATTGACTGCAGCTCTTCCTTGCTGGTTTCCAGCTCTTCGGTAGCCGAGCGCAGCTCTTCGTTGATCGCCTGCAACTCTTCATTTGAAGCTCTTAGCTCTTCATGCGAAGTACCAGACTGCTCCAGGGTATTCTGCAAATGCAGCTTGGTCCGTTGCAGTTCCTCTTCGAGCAGGGTTAACACTGTGTCCTTGCTGCGATCCTGCTCTTGCTCCTGCTGCTCTTTCTGCCCAGCGGCTTCGGTAATGGCATCCTCGACTTCATCGAACATCACCAGGATAAATTCGCTGCCGGCGGTTTCATCCTTGAAGGGTTTGGCCACCATGTGCACATGGTAGGAGCGATCACCCCGGCGTACTCTGACCCGCCGCGCTTCCACACTCTTGCCGGTCTGCTGTGCTTGAAATAGCGCGGTGCGCAGCTCCAGACGCAGCTCAGGCGCAACCACCGCGAGCAGATTACGCGACGGTTCACCGCCCATGAAGCGCAGGAAATGCCCCGCGCGATCGGACATATGCACTATGTCTGCGTCGGTGTCCACAATCACACTGGGGGGCGCGTACTGCTCCAGCACGCGCTGATGCACTTCCGCAAATGATTGTTTGCGTGGCTGCATCACCGGCGCCGGAATGTCCAACCGGCGGCTGCCGTTCGCGCTTGGCACCACCGGAACATGGCGCGCTGGGGCTGGGGCGTTCTTGGCCCGGTAAATCCTGTTCTTCTTGTCCACCGGGGTAAATAGATCGGCACAAATGTCCGCCGATTCTGAGCTACCCAGAAACAGGAAGCCGCCAGGACGCAAGGCAAAGTGAAACATCTCAAGAATCTTGCGCTGCGCGTCTCTATCCAAGTAAATGAGAAGGTTACGGCAGCAGATCAAGTGCACGTGGGAAAAAGGCGGGTCGCGCAGCAGGCTATGCTGGGCAAATAGAATTTTCTCGCGGATCTCTTTTTTGACTTTGTAATGGGTCTGGTTCTTGATGAAGTACTGGCGTAAGCGCGGCGGAGCAACGTCGGTAATGATCGACGCCGGATAAATCCCTGCGCGACCAATACCAATGGCACGTTCGTCGATATCAGTACCGAACACCTGCACCTTGACCTGCGCCGCTTCCAGTTGCACCTGATCCGCCAGCAGCATGGCCAGCGAAAAAGCTTCCTCACCAGTTGAGGTGCCCGCTGACCAGACCCTAACCCCGGCTTTCTCATCGCCAGGAAAATCCATGCCGAAGCGGAACAACTGCGGAATCACGTCCCGTTCCAGTGCCTCGAAAGCCTCGCGGTCGCGGAAAAAATTGGTCACGCCGATAAACATGTCGTCCAGCAGCGGCTTGGTTTCTTCCGGGTGCGCCTGCAGGTATTCAAGATAGGCTGGCATGTCCGGCTGGGCATTGACCTGCATGCGCCGCTCTATGCGCCGCAACACCGTGGCGCGCTTGTAGTGGGCAAAATCATAACCGGTGCGGTTGAACAGTTGCGCCAGGACGGCACGCAGCGCGGTTTCCGCGGCCGGGCCATCATCGGTAGCATCGTTTGCCGCAGCGGCGCTGATTTCCGGATCCTCGCTGACCGGCATATGAATACTGCTCGCGTTGCGCCACAGCTCCATCAGCTTGTGCGGCATTTCCGCGACCGGCAGCACCAGATCAACCATGCCTGTCGCTATCGCACTGCTCGGCATCCCATCAAATTCCGCGTCGTCCGGCGACTGGGCCATGGTAATGCCGTTCTGTTCCTTGATCCGTGACAGCCCCGAGGCGCCGTCCGATCCAGTGCCCGAGAGCACCAGACAATAAGCTCGATCCTTGTGCACATCGGCGAGATCACGAAAGAACAGGTCAATGGCGGCGTGGCGTGGTCTGGAGGGGTCAGGCTTACGCACCCGCAAGTGGCCGTCATTCATCGACAGCAGATGCGCGGGCGAGATAATGTAAACACTGTTTTTCTCGATGGGTACCGGCTTGCTGACCTGCTGCACCGGCATGTTGGTCACACCCTGAAGAATCCGGTCGGCGCTGCTTTCATGGTCGGGTGACAGATGCATGATGATGACGAAGGCCATGCCGTTGTCTTGCGGCATATGCTCGAAAAATTTCAGCAGCGCCTGTAAACCGCCCGCCGAAGCGCCTATTCCCACTACCGGAAAAGGCAGATGACTCATCATCAACTGCGGCTGATTTTGCGGCACATTCGGAGAGCGCCGTTTTGGAGGTTTAACCATTACATCCTCTGTTTAATCATACTCATGCGCTGCCTGACCAAGCCTGAAATATCCGATTCCCAACTGCCTGAGTGGTTCCCGATAACGCAACTACAGTGGACGCATCATAACAATTTTTGCCGCGATCCCCAGCAAACGACCTGAACGATAGCCATGCATGCCAGTCCCACAAATAAGAAGCCCTATCTAGAGCCGCTTGAACGGCACGCTAGGCTAATATTGAATGGAGCCATCGATGGACCATGGAATTAACATGCCCGACACCCTTTTCCCCACTCAGCACTCCTCGGAAAACGCTGAGCGTTTGAGCACGCTGCTAACGCAACTCAGCCGCAGTCATGACTTGCTCGGCGCGCTATGCGAGCCCGAGCTTAACATTGCTGACCTGCTGCACTGTGACGGCGCGGCGGTGAGTCTTGGCGACGATATCCGCTTGCTTGAAGACGGCCGCCTGCTCAATGGTGATGCATCGTCTACCCGCAAGCTGATCGGTCAACTGCAGCAACAGCCGCGGCAAGCCTGTTATCAATTGGATTGGCAGAACCCCATTCACGGGGACGCCGCCAGTAGCACCAAGGTGCTGGCGCTGCCCTTTGATCGGCTGGGTAACGGCTGGTTGCTCTGGTTTCGCAGTGCCGACACCGCGCAGGCATGGAACGCTTCGGAGTTACACCTGGCCGAAACCCTGCGCTGTGAGTTGCTGGAGATCAGCCTGGATCACGCCAGAGCCTTCGGCGCCAAACAACGCCGGTTGATCTCCACACTCGGGCACGGCCTGTGCAACCCATTGCAATCAATCAGCATGTCCGCCGCGTTGCTCAAACCCCATGACCAACGCAGCACTGATCTGCGCGAGCACATCAATGTGGCCAGTGAGAGCATGCTCCAGCAGATTCAACGCGTGCTGGAGGTCAATCGGCTGCACGGCGGTGAAAGCCCGCGGCTGGCGACCGCCGATACCAATCTGTCGACGCTGATCGCCAGTGAGGTCAGCCGGCTGCGCAACACTAGCCCGCAATTGAACCTGCAAGCCAGCATCGATACCGACCTGCAATTGATGCTGGATCCAGACAAGATCACCGAGGCGGTCAGACATCTGCTGAATAACGCCGCCCAGTACGCCACTGCAGGCACCCCGGTCAGCATCACACTGAACTGCGACCCGCTGAATGGCGACGTAGTGCT
Organism: Halopseudomonas laoshanensis; assembly: GCF_008365385.1. Lineage (GTDB taxonomy): Bacteria > Pseudomonadota > Gammaproteobacteria > Pseudomonadales > Pseudomonadaceae > Halopseudomonas > Halopseudomonas laoshanensis. Next base: position 232,981 of record NZ_QOVF01000003.1, read on the forward strand.
GGAGTTCAGCAACTACGCCGCCACCCTGCCCCCGTCGCAGCTTGGCTCGTTGCTCAGCGCCCACCGAGGCGGCGAGCGTGACGGCGATGGACCACCTGGCAAGCAACTGGGCATCGGCCTGTTCGTCACCTCGCGCATCGCTCAAGCGCACGGCGGTAGTCTTAACGTGCAGCAAAGCAATGGCATCATCGCTTTCCAGCTGAGGCTGCCGGCACGGATCAGGTCAGGTGACACCCCGCGCTGAAAGCCCTTCTTGTTTGTAGAGGCTGTGCAGAAACCCGTCAAGAATGGTAATTTGACCTGCCTCTTACTACACAGCGGAACCGCCAATGTCTTCCACCGTTCAGGATTCGACCTACCGCTACGGCCTGATCAGCCGTTGCCTGCATTGGGGCATGGCGCTGCTGCTCGGGTGGCAATTCTTCACCACCACAGTACGCGTTTTGATGGAAGACTCTGCACTGGATGAATTTACCTGGGGCACACACAAGGCCGTGGGTACCTTGCTGATGACGTTGATCCTGCTGCGGGTAATCTGGGCACTGATCAATTCTCGTCAGCGGCCGCCCGCGCTCAGCATGGCGGCTCGGCTGGGGCACTGGGTGTTGTATGCGCTGATGCTGATCATTCCGCTCCTTGCACTCTTGCGCCAGTACGGGTCAGGCCGGGAGTTTGCCGTGTTTGGCCTGCAGCTGATGTCCGGTTTCGAGGGCGAGATCGAAGCGCTAACCGCTCCTGGCAACTTATTGCACGGCTGGCTTGGCTGGACTTTGCTGGCGATGATCATCGGCCATATCGGCATGACGCTTTACCATCGCCGCAAAGCCACCGAACAGGATGTGTTACCGCGCATGGCCGGCAAGCTGAACGACTAATCCCCGCTTGGCCGTCCGACGGCCAGCCCTGTCACTTGTGCCGCATAGTCAGTACAATATGCGGCCCGCTTTACTGCTGCGCTCACTTTGCGCCCCGTCTGCGGCCACTCCATTTGCTCTTTGCAGGACTCTATTGTGATCTCCACCGCCAATATCACCATGCAATTCGGCGCCAAGCCGCTGTTCGAGAACGTGTCTGTCAAATTTGGCGGGGGTAACCGCTACGGTCTGATCGGCGCCAACGGCAGCGGCAAGTCGACATTCATGAAAATCCTTGGCGGCGATCTGGAGCCCTCCGGTGGTCAGGTGATGCTCGAGCCCAATGTGCGCCTGGGTAAGCTGCGCCAGGACCAGTTCGCCTATGAAGAATTCACGGTATTGAACACCGTGATCATGGGCCACGAAGAATTGTGGCAAGTGCACGCCGAGCGCGACCGCATCTACTCACTGCCGGAGATGAGCGAAGAGGACGGCATGAAAGTCGCCGACCTGGAAACCGAATTTGCCGAGATGGACGGCTATACCGCCGAGGCCCGTGCCGGCGAATTGCTGCTGGGCCTGGGCATTCCTCTGGAACAGCACAACGGCCCGATGAGCGAAGTCGCTCCCGGCTGGAAGTTGCGTGTATTGCTGGCACAGGCATTGTTTTCCGATCCGGAAGTCCTGCTGCTGGACGAGCCAACCAACCACTTGGATATCAACACCATCCGCTGGCTGGAAAGCATACTGACTTCGCGTAACAGCACCATGATCATCATTTCCCACGATCGCCACTTCCTCAACAGCGTGTGCACGCACATGGCTGACCTGGATTTCTGCGAGCTGCGTCTGTTCCCGGGCAACTATGATGAGTACATGATGGCCGCGACCCAGGCGCGTGAACGCCTGCTCTCGGACAATGCCAAGAAGAAGGCACAGATCGCCGAGCTGCAGACCTTCGTCAGCCGCTTCTCTGCCAACGCCTCCAAGGCCAAGCAGGCGACCAGCCGCGCCAAGCAGATCGACAAGATCCAGCTGGATGAGGTCAAGCCCTCCAGCCGGATCAGCCCGTTTATCCGCTTTGACCAGAACAAGAAGCTGCACCGCCAGGCGGTGATCCTCGATCACGTCAGCCAGGGCTTTGACGGCAAGCCGCTGTTCAAGAATCTCAGCCTGCAGATCGAAGCCGGCGAGCGCGTGGCGATCATCGGACCCAACGGCATCGGCAAGACGACGCTGCTGCGGACTCTGGTCAATGAGCTGAAGCCGATGGCCGGCACGGTCAAGTGGGCGGAAAGCGCGGATCTGGGCTACTTTGCCCAGGAACACGCTGATGACTTCAAGAACGACTGGACCCTGTTTGACTGGATGTCGCAGTGGACCACCGGTGGCGAGCAACTGGTGCGTGGCACCCTCGGGCGCATGCTGTTCTCCAACGATGACATCCTGAAATCGGTGAAGGTGATCTCCGGTGGCGAACAGGGCCGCATGCTGTTCGGCAAACTGATCCTGCAAAAAGCCAACGTGATGATCATGGACGAGCCGACCAACCACCTGGACATGGAATCCATCGAAGCGTTGAACCTGGCGCTGGAAAACTACCCCGGCACGCTGATCTTCGTCAGCCATGACCGCGAATTCGTGTCCAGTCTGGCGACCCGCATCATCGAGCTGAACGAAAACGGCGTGACCGACTTCAACGGCAGCTACGACGACTACCTGCGTGAGCTGGGCGTTGCGGTCTGAGTTTCAATTCCCCAGCAGTTGTAGCAGGTAGCGACTATCCAGTAGCACCCAGTCCACCCAGAACAGCTGGTGGGCGAGGATGATCAGCCAGCATAGCTGCTGGTAAGAGGCCTTGCGGGTCTTGTGACGCAGCACCTGCTGCGCAACAAGCGCCCCGGGCCAACCGCCTAAAAGCTCCGACAGGTGCAAAACCTTTTCCGGCGTCCGCTGCAGCGACTGTTCGGCGGCACGCTTGTCCGACCAATAAAGAAACAGGCTGATAAGGCTGACGCCGCCATAGGCCGCCAGTGGCAAGATCCAACCCTGCCCATTCAGCATCTGCAATGAACCGATCAACGGCAGAAGGCATAGCGCCAACCAGGCCATCAGCTTCGGCAACAGATACTGAACGGAAGCGCTACGCCGAACTGCCACTTTCCTTTCAGTGGCAGAGCGACCTGTTGCAGCGGGCTTGCTCGCCCTGCCAGCAGGCGGACGGCCTGATGGCTCTTTGGGCTTGCGCCGAATAGCGGGACGATCGAGGCTCAGCCCTTCCCCGCGCATATGAGTAGCCCGCAACCGTCCTTTTGCATCCTTGCCTGCCAGATACAGCACGGTGTCACCCTGACTCGGACGAGCGTCTCCGCGCATAACCGAAATATGCACAAAGAGCTTGGTGCCGCCGTTTTCCGGTTGAATAAAACCAAATCCCTTGCCGTCATCCCAGCTCAGCAATACGCCCCGTTGCTCCATTAACAGATCTCGAATATCCAATGTTGTGGGCAGCCATTGTCTATTACCTACCGCTTTTCCGTTAGCCGCCCACTCCATCGCTGGCCAAAACACCTAGATATTGGGAGTTGTTAATGTCAGCCCCTGGCAACCCGCCAAAGACGCGCAATGTCAGCAGCACGGGCCTGCAACTGCGAAGCTGCGTTCGCCATCGCTTCCTGGAGTACCATAGGCCCCGGCGTCAGACTGAACGCCGCATCGATGCCTGCCTCGTAAAGCCGTTGATATCCTTCGCCAAGGCTCCCGGCCAGGGCGATAACCGGCACTCCCGCTGCTTTGGCGATACGGGCAACACCTACCGGCGTTTTGCCGTGCAGGCTCTGGCCATCCAGCCGGCCTTCGCCGGTAATCACCAGATCGGCGTCTTGAACGGCTTGCGCCAAACCCGATAACTCCGCCACCAGCTCGATTCCCGGACGAAACCGCGCATGCAGCACCGCGGCAGCAGCGAACCCCAGCCCGCCAGCGGCGCCAACGCCAGGCTCATGACGCAGATCGACACTGATGGTCTTGGCCAGTACGTCGGCAAAATGGCCCAATGCCCGGTCCAACTGTTCCACCTGTTCTGCGCTGGCACCCTTCTGCGGCCCGAACACATGCGAGGCGCCGCGGGGCCCACACAGGGGGTTGTCGACGTCGGCCGCCACCATGAACTCCACACGGTCCAGCCGCGCGTCCAGGCCATCCAGATCGATGTAGTGCAACCCCTGCAAGGCGCCGCCACCCGGAGCCAAGGGCTGATCCTGGTTATTCAGAAAACGCGCGCCCAGGGCTGCCAGCAAGCCAGTACCCGCATCATTGGTTGCGCTGCCCCCCAGGCCCAGAATAATCCGCGTAGCCCCCGCATCCAGTGCGGCTGCGATGAGTTGCCCGGTACCGAAACTGCTGGCTTTGAGAGCATCGCGCTGCTCGCTGGGTACACAATGCAAGCCACTGGCAGAAGCCATTTCGATCACCGCCTGGCCGTCACCCAGCCAACCCCAGTGGGCGCTGACCGGCTCCCCCAGCGGGCCTTGGACCAGCGCCTCGCGGCGCTCGCCACCGGTGGCAGCCAGTACCGCGTCCACCGTCCCCTCGCCGCCATCGGCCATCGGAAATAGCCCGATCTCCGCCTCCGGATAGACGCTCGCCCAGCCTGCGGCAATAGCCTCGGCGACGGCGTTGGCGCTCAGACTCTCTTTGAATGAGTCCGGGGCGATGATGACTTTCATGGCTTTGCTCACAGCAGGATCAGGCTAAGCAGCCAGACAGTCAGCATACCGGTCAGCCCCTGAATCAGGGTGGCCATGGTCTGAGCCTTGTACGCCGTGGCGACGCTCATGCGGCTGAACTGGGTGACGACCCAGAAGAAGCTGTCATTGGCATGCGATACGGTCATCGAGCCCGCGCCAATGGCCATCACCGTCAGCACCCGGCCCATTTCGCTATCCAGGCCCAGCTGGCCGAGCATCGGTGCTACCAGTGCCGAGGTCGCAACCAAGGCCACGGTAGTCGAGCCCTGCGCCGATTTCAGCGCTGCAGCCACCAGGAACGGCATAAACAAACCGATGCCCAGTGCCGACAGCGTTTCCCCGAGGTAGTCGCCCAGCGGCGTGACTTTGAGCACTGCGCCGAAGGCACCGCCGGCACCGGTAATCAGCAGGATCGGCGCAGCGGCGAGGATGCCCTCGACCACCCGATCATGAAACTCCTGGCGCTTGTTGTCCGATTTCAGCAGCGTACAGGCCAGGCCCAGACCGACGGCCAGCGCGATGACTGGCTGACCGAGAAAGGCCATGACAGTGTAAATAAAGCCTTCGCCGACGGGCTTGGCCGGGAGGTTGGCCAAGGTACCCAGACAGATCAGGCCAATGGGCACGAAGATGGGCGCAAAGGCTTTGCCGGCGCTGGGCAGCACACCGTAACTATCGCGCATCTGTTGATAGTCTTCGCTGGCCATGATTGGCGCGCCATCCTCTTCCAGCGGAATATCCTTGCCAATAAACCGGTTGGCCCACCACATCCCGGCCAATGCGGTGACCGCCGAGACAAACAGACCAACCAGAATCACCAGCCCCAGACTGGATTCGAGACCCAGATTACCCGCCGCCGCAATCGGGCCCGGCGTGGGCGGGACGAAGGTATGCGAGGCATACAAACCGGTGGCCAACGCCACACTCATGGCGATAACGGAAATTTTCATCCGCGCCGCCAGGGCGTTCTTGAGCGAGTTGAGGATCACGTAACCGGAGTCGCAGAACACCGGAATGGACACCAGATAACCGATGATCGACATGGTCAGGGTGGGGAACCGCTCGCCCAGTACCCGGATCACGGTTTCCGCCATGGTGATGGCGGCACCGCTGCGCTCAAGAATCACCCCGATGATGGTGCCAAAGGCGATAACGATGCCGATATAACCGAGAATCCCACCGAAGCCGGTGGTGATGTGCTTGACGATTTCCATCGCCGGCACCTGATAGGCAAAACCGGCCAACAAGGCAGCGGCGAGCAGGGCCAGGAACGGATGCAGCTTGAAGCGGGTGGTCGCCAACACGATAAAGACGACCAGGGCGACCAGAATCAGAACAAGACCCATGACCGAACTCCTTATTATTGTCTGAGGGGTGGGATACGCAGCCCAACATTGTCGCCCAGCCACCGTGCAAAATCCTTATGCACAGGCAACACCCGATAGCGCCCCTGCAGATAAAATACTGTGCAGTTGCACAATTACTCTGCCGGTCGCCATTCACCTTGCAACGCCATGCTCAGCGCCAGCTGCATGCGATGATCGGCCCTGCTCAGGTCAAGCGCGCTTAGCTGCCCGATGCGCTCCAATCTGTAGCGTAGCGTATTACGATGAATGCCGAGCTGCGCGGCACTGAATTGCGCCGAGCCGTCGTGCGCCAGCCAAACCCGCAGGGTATCCAGCAAGACGTCTTGCGCATCCGCCAAGCGCAGGCGCTCGAGGGGTGCCAGCAATTGTCTGACGGTCCAGGACTCGCGCTGGGCATGCAGTAGCGCCGTGAGGCGAAAATCCTCCAGCGCCAGATACCGCCTGGGCAGCGCCAGGTCTTCGGCAAAATCGCGCAGGGCCAGGAGCGCCTGACAGGCCTGGCGCAGATCGGCCAATGATTCGACCGGCTCCGCAGTATGCACACGCTGTAGTGCCCAGTGCCGACGGTCAGCCTGCTCAAGCCAGGCATGATCAGCCGCGGCATTCAGCGGCGAGCGCAACCACAGCACAGCGTTGGCTCCCAGTGGCAGGACCACATGCTGGGGATGCCGCTCGCGCATCTGCATGATCAACTGTGCCTGACTAGTGGGGCTGTCAGCTTCCCGGGCAAGACTCAGCAGGCAGGCCTGCCGCGGCCAGGCCAGGGCCAGACCCAGATGCTCGGTATCGATCTGCAGTCGGCCGAGAGAATAGCCATCATCCAGCAGATGGGTGAGCCAGGTTTCCTGCTGCTGGTTATGCCACTGCCGCTCGGCATACGAAGCACGCTGCTCCACCAGCATTTCTGCGGTCATCCGCAGCAACTCGGCCAGCGGCCGAACCTGCTCCGGATCGCCGGTGATGCCCAGCACGCCAATCAAACGCCCTTCGTGCATCAGCGGTAGATTCACCCCAGCGCGGACCCCTTGCAAGCAGGCAGCGGCCTCGGCGTCGATCTCCACCACACGCTGGTTGGCCAGTACCAGTTGCGCCCCTTCGTGGCGGGTATGCAGTCGCGTCGGGTCGCCGCTGCCAATGATCATGCCCTGCGTATCCATCACATTGAGGTTATGCGGCAGGATGGCCATTGCACGGTCAACGATGTACTGCGCCAGGGTGGTGTCCAGTTCGATCATCTAGGGCTCTCCGCTCAGGTTTCGGAGCATAGCAGCGCTGAACAAACTTTTTCAGCGGATAGCGGTCTTATAGGTACCTGAACCGATTTAAAAAGTGAGCGCCTTGAACAGATCTACCGATACGAGCCCACAGGCCGAAGAACGCCTGGTCACCAGCCTGACGCGCGCCTGCGAGCTAGCCAAGCTGGAAATCCCCGGTTTTCTCTGGCTGACACACGAGGGCGATCGCAACCTGTCGCCCGGTAACCTGCACGTTGTCTGGATATTCGACACGCAGGCGAGCTTGGCGCACGCTTTGGAAACCGGTCTGGGTAAGCGCATGTATGAACTGACGGCCCAAGCCTTCACCGAGGCCGCAATTGCCGTGCGCGCAGCGGAAGCCCATGTCAGCTTCGATACCGAAGAAGCCTGCCAGCGGCACAATAACGGCAATTGGCAGGCGCGCCTGTCAATGCTGCGCTTGAGTCATTAACACCACCGCGAAAGATTCATCGCCCCGCAACACCCCTGTCACTCTGCTGTCATGCCACCGGGACAATCTGAAGCTTCTCGCTCAGAGCTACCCGAGTCTCCCGCCCCCATATCGGAGGATGCAGCATGACTTTTGACCAAGACAATCTCGACGACTCTACCAGCAACGTACGTAAACAACGGCGCCAGCAGGAAGACAAGAAGCGCATGGCCTACCGCCGTGCGATCGAGGACTACCGGGAAAGCAAAGCGCTGCATGCGCTGGTGTGCGACTTCCCCGATCTGATCGGTACTGCACAGAATCACCAGCGCCTGCATTAACGGAACGGCGGCAGCTGGCGACTTTATCGCTGATCAGAATGCATACTGCAGCTTCACTTCGGCATTGCGCGGTGCGCCATAAAAGCCGCCGTTATAGACGAAGGTGGTGTAGTAAGTACGGTCCAGCAGGTTGTTCAGGTTCAGGCTGGCGGTCAGGTCCGGTAGCAGTTCCTGGCGAGCCATCAGGTCCACCACTGCATAGCTGCCCTGTTCTGCCTTTTCGCCATTGGGGCCGGAATTTTCCTTGTAGATATCGCCCTGCCAGCGCACCGCGCCGCCCACAACGGTGCGGTGGGGTCCATCGAGTAGGTCGTAGGTGCCGGACAGTCGGAACATGTCTTCGGGCTCGTAGGTGAGCGCTGCCTCACCTTCGGCGTCTTCGGCCTCGCGATGGGTATAGCCTGCGTACAAGCGCGCCCGCGGCGTGACTTCGCCGGACACTTCCGCCTCGAACCCCTTGGACACCACCCCTTCTCGAGGGCGATAGCGCTGCTCGCCATCAATCATGCGGTCCGGTTCAGCTACGTTGTCCTGTTCGATGCGAAAAACCGACAACGACGCATTCACACGCTCATTGAGAAACGCTGCCTTGATGCCGGCGTCGTAGCTGGTGCCTTCGATGGGCGCAAGCACCTGGTTGCTGACGTCGCGATTGGACTGGGGATTGAAGATCTGGCTGTAGCCGGCATACAGCGAGTAGGTATCATTTATGTCGTAGATCACGCCGCCGTAGGGGGTGACTTCATCGCTATGGCTGTACTCGTCGGTCTTCTGCTTGTTAACCCACTCCTCCCGTTCCCAGTCGCTGACCCGGACCCCCGCGACCACGGCAAGGGCATCGGTAACGCTTAGCCGCGCCGCAGTGTAATAGCCGGACTGGTCAGTGGTAGCCTTGCGAAAGCGTGAGGCCTGTTCGTCGAACACCGGGCGCGGATAGTCCCAATCATAGAAGCTACCGGGATCAGGCCGGGTCACCGGGTCGTACCATTCCCGGTCGTTGGTCTCCCGGGCGCGGTTCCAGCCGACTATCAGCTCGTGCTCACGCCCCATGAATTCGAAAGGCCCGCTGGCGAACAGGTTCACGCCGGTCTGGCTACGGTCGACACTGAAGCTGTTAAGGGAGCTATTGAAGCCGGTGCCGGTGTCCTGGTCGATGTAGCCAGACAGATACTGCATGCGGCCAAAGTAATCACCCTGCAAATGGCTCACCGAGAGCTTGGCATTCCAGCCATTGGCGAACTGATGCACCAGGTCGGCGAAGTAGATGCTGCGTTTCTTGTCCCAGACCGTCCAGTCAGTGCCCGTGGTAGTCGAACGGGAAAAGTCGGTGCGCTGCCCGTTGGAAAAGAACAATGGCACCGGCTCGCCGTAGGTGGTCCCGTCGGAACCCAGATTCTGGTAATCCAAGCCAAATGACAGTGTGGTGTTTTCCGTCAGGTCGATCTCGCCGATACCGTAGAGCACCTCACGTTGCTGGTGAAGAAAATCCATATAGGACTTGTTGCCCTGGTAGGCGGCCACCAGACGGCCACGTATGTGACCGTTCTCGGTCAGGGGCCCGGACAGGTCGGTTTCGGCGCGGTACTTGTCCCAGCTACCGGCACTCAGACTGGTGCTGCCCTGGAATGTCCGGGTTGGCCGTTTGCGCACCAGATTGATCGCCGCGGAGGGGTTGCCCGCGCCACTCAGTAGACCCGCCGCACCGCGCACCACTTCCACCCGGTCATAGATCGCGGTATCTGCCAGAAAGTCGCCCTCCACGCTGCTTTGCGCTTCCACCGGGGTGCCGTCGATCTGCACATGGGTAATGGGGAAGCCCCGCGCCGAGGGGAACGCCCGGTCACTTTCCGCCTGATTGACGCTGACGCCGGTGGTCTGGCTCAGCGCGGCAGCCACGTCATTAAGGGCAAAGTCGTCCATCTGTTGACGGGTGATAACGGCCACCGATTGCGGTGTCTCTCGTGGCGCCAGATTGAGCCCGGTCGCCGAGCGCATATTGCTGGTGGTGTAGGAGCCGGTGTTCTCGGTCACGCTCTCGTCGAGCGCGCCTTTCTCGGCGGTCACGGTCACCGGTGCAAGATTGGTTACATCGTTGCTTTGACCCGCAGTTGGCGCCTCTTCGGCTCGCAATGCTGTTGTTGAGGCACTGGCTATAACCAGGCTCGCGGTAAGTACCCATTTATTGCGCTGCAACATGGGAAATCTCCTTGTTCCACAGGTTGTCGGGCCGAACTACTCCGGCCCTGTGGTATTGGGTGGGATCAAAAGCTGTACTTGAGGGTGAGCTTGCCGTTACGCGGCTCGCCATAGGCGTACTGGCTATAGAAGCCGATCTGGCTGTAATACTTCTTGTCGAGCAGGTTATCGATATTCAACTGGGCACTGAGGGCGTCGCTGAGCTGGTAGCGGGCCATGACATTGACCAGGGCGTAAGATGGCTGCTCGAGCTTTTCCTTCTCGCCCAGCGGATTGGTCGCCACTGTGTAGTTGCCATCCTCCCAGTTGACACCGCCGCCCAGGGTCAGCCGGTCAAGACGGTAGGTACTGAAGATATTCGCCGTGCGTCGAGAGAACCTCGTATTCACCGGCTCTCCGTCGGCGTCCTTGGCACTGAACTGGGCCCAGCCAAATAACAGGTTCCAGTTGTCGGACAGCGCGCCGGAAAGCTCGATCTCATAACCATCGCTGGTGGTCCCTTGCGCGGGGTAGTACGCCTGAGCAATTCCACCAGGCACAACCGCTCCTACGTCCGGCTGGGCGAGGTTGTCCTGCTCTATGCGGAATAAGGCGAGCGATGCGTTCAAGCGGCCGGCAAAGTACTCACCCTTGACCCCGGCTTCGTAGTTCTTGCCCTCCAGCGGCTCCAGGAAATCGCCGTTGCGGTCCTGATATTCTTGCGGATTGAAAATCTCCGAGTAACTGACATAGGCTGAATGCTGATCGTTGATGTCGTAGATCAGGCCGGCATAAGGTGTCAGTTCCCTGTCGTGATCAAACTCATACAGCTCGCCATTCCATTTCCTGCCGTTGGTGTCCCAGTTGCTGATGCGGCTACCGATGATCAGTTGCAGGGGATCAGTCAGTTGCAGGCGTGCGACTGCGTAAGCACCCAATTGGTCGATATCCTGGGTGGTATAGGTGCTGGAGGGCCCCCATTGCGGCTCGGGGTGGGAACCGTCCCACTCGTAGTAGTTACCCGTCGGTGACGTCCCCAGTCGCGGGCGGTTGTCAGTTACCAGCTCCTGCTGGCTATGCATGAGCCCGACGGTGAACTCGTGCTCACGACCGGCAAAGCGGAAGGGTGTGTTGACGTAGACGTCCAGGGTGTCCTGTTCGCGCCTGACGTCATACCAGCTGGCGCCGCCACTCATGCCCAGCCCGGTTGTCTTGTCAGGTGCGCCGGATAGCCAGAGCAGGCGCAGATCACCCTCGTTGATGCTGCGGGTGTAGGCCCCGTATAACTTCACCCCGGAATCAAATACGTGCTCGAGGTTGGCGTAATATGTCGTGTGCTCGGAAGCCCATTCCGACCAATCGGTGCCGTTGGTTTTCGACCGACTCCAGTCAGTGCGCGTACCGTCGCTGAACCAGGTGGGCAAACCACCCCACATCGAACCGGTCGGGCTGTTCTCCTGGTAACTTGCGCCCAGATTAAGCAGGGTACGCTCGGTAAGATCGATCCCAAGCGTACCGAAGAGTACCGATTTTTCCGTTTCGAGCAGATCTATATAGGAGTCCTGCTGCAGATAACTGCCGACTACCCGGCCGCGGATCGTGCCGCTTTCATTTAGCGCATCAGCCACATCAAAGGTGCCCTGGTAACGATCCCATGAGCCCACCTGACCACTGACAAATCCTGTGAGCTGGTCACTGTCGGCACGCTTGCGTACCAGGTTGATCGCTGCCGACGGGTTGCCGGCCCCGGTGACCAGACCGGTAGCGCCCCGGACGATCTCGACTCGGTCATACAGGACTGTATCCATCTCCGTTTCACCTGCAGACCAACCGCTGGTCCAGGTCGTCGGCACGCCGTCGATCTGCAGATTGGTAATATCAAACCCGCGTGCGGAAAATCCGCTGCGCGAACTGTCAAACGCCTTGCTGGACACACCGGTGGTCATGTTCACCACGTCCGTAATCGACTCCAGCGCCATGTCATCGATTACCTGACGGGTTACCACCGAGACCGACTGCGGTGTTTGGCGAATGGGTAGCGAGAGCCGGGTGGCGGTATTCATCGAGTCGGTGGTGTAGGACTCAGTGCCTTCGGTAGTGGCGGTTTTGCCCGCTGTGGCCGTCACCGTGACCGCCTCAAGGGTGATGGATTCGGCGGCTTGAACGGCTGAGTCTGCCGAACTCTGAGCCCAGGCAGGAGCGCTACCGAAAACGGCGAGGCTGATGCTCAAAGACAATAGCGATTGACGAGTAGCGAGACGAGAAAAGTGCGAAGAACGGGACATGGATTTGACCTTGGCATCGAAATGATTACCCCTATGCCGAGCGAGCGTTGCAAACCCGTAAAAAATAATGACTCAATGTTGAGGTCCAAGCTGATTTACCCCTGCGCGTAGCAAGTCCGCCGAATTCACGCTCCACCACCTGCAGTCGATTCCAGGCCACGCGATGCAACGGCTGCTCCTGCAGCCACAGCTCGAAGGCATGGCGAGTGCAGTCGTCTGCACCTTCGGCGCCGAGCGCAACAGCCCAGGCAATCACCCGCTCCAGCATCTGGTCGGAAATCTCGTGGTTGTCGTCGAAGCTGCTCATTGGGCTAGCCCATCAGAACGCGATAACAATGACGCAGGGCCTGGGCCATATCCTTTTCCACCGTGCTCAGAGATACGTTCAACTGCGCAGCTATAAGGGGATAACTCCTGCCTTCCAGCCGCGACAGCAAAAACACCCGGCGTACCCGCGGGTTGAGACCGTCAAGCAGGGCGTCGATGCGCGCCAGGGCTTCGACAATCTGCAGGTGTTCTTCTGGCGAAGGCATATCAGCCTCTGGCAAGGACCTCAGTCTCTCCAGCCAGGACCGTTCCAACGCCTGCCGTCGGCGAAAATCGATCAGCAAGCCGTGAGCGATGCGCGCCAGGTAGGCGCGGGGCTCGTCCATGACCGGCATAGCGGCCTTGCCCAACAAGCGCATGAACACATCCTGCACCAGATCGGCGGAGGTCTCCGCGCAACCTACACGACGGTACACCACGGCCTTCAACCAATGGCTGTGGCGCGTGTAAAGTCGGTCCAGAGTAGGTTCTGCCGCAGACAGCATGCTCGTGGCTCACATCGAAAGACTGAGGCAACGGATACTACTGATAACGATAATGATTCGCAATGGCATTGGGGCTTCTTTGCGCCGCAGTCTTCCGTGCTTGCTTGCAGAATTAACCTTTCACAGTAAACCGGGCAGCAATACGTTTGATCGACGCGCGTTCTTCACGCAAATAAGCCAGAAAGGCTTCGGCGACCGGACTCATGCGCTTGCCGCGGGCATGCACCGCACACCAGCTGCGATACAGCGGCAACTCAGTGAAATCCAGACGTACCAGGTCGCCATTGCGCAAGAACGCTGCAGCCGAATGCTCGGAAACCAGCGCTATGCCCAATCCGGCTGCGGCGCCCTGAACCATGCTTTCGCCCGAGCCCATTTGCATGGTGTGCTGCAAATGCACCCGGCGCTGGACGAAGAAATCATCGCAGGCCTTGCGTGTGCCCGAGCCGGGCTCACGCTGCAGCACACACTGGGTTTCCAGCTCCGCCAGCGCCAGTGAAGGCTGATTGGTCAGAGGATGGCTGGGCGCAGCCACGGCAATGATGGCATTGTTCAGGAACGGGAAGAACTCCAGCGCCCGATCCTCCGGCACCAGACCCATCAGCACTATATCGTCCTGATTGTCCTGTAAGCGCTGGATGACCTGTGAACGCCGGGTGACTTCAAGGCGGAAGCTGACCTGGGGGAAGCGTTGCCGGAACTCTGCCAACAGGTGAGGCGTCAGGTATTGAATGCTGCTCACCACCGCTAACCGCAACTCACCCTGAAGACTGCCCTGCAAGGTGGTCAGGCTCATGTCCAGACTGTCCAGCCGGGCAAATATATCGCCACTGGCCTGCAGCAGGCTGTCAGCCGCTTCAGTCATGTACAGCTTCTTGCCGACGTACTCGAACAACCCCTGCCCGACCAGTTCCTCCAACTGACGAATCTGCTGACTCACCGCCGATTGGGTCAGCGACATCTCTTCCGCTGCCCGGCTGTAGGAGAGGCTTCGGCACACCGCCTGGAACACCTGCATCTGTCGCAGGGTCAACCGATAGAGGGATTTGCGCATGCTGGACTACCCTTAAGAAGACTAAAATGCATCTGCCAGCAGGATGTATAAGTTATTACTTATACTCAAGCTCATTATTATTCATTTTTCATCGATGCCGTGCAGGCGTAGCTTAAACCTACCGATCACCACCAAGAGGACAGCGGACGTGATCAAGAAGATTCTTATCGCTAACCGCGGGGAAATTGCCGTACGAATAGTTCGCGCTTGCGCGGAGATGGGCATTCGTTCCGTGGCTATCTACTCCGAAGCCGACCGTTACGCGCTGCATGTCAAACGCGCAGACGAGTCTTATAACCTGGGCAGTGAGCCCCTGGCGGGCTATCTGAATGCCCGGCAACTGGTCAATCTGGCGGTGCAAACCGGCTGTGACGCGCTGCATCCAGGCTATGGTTTTCTTTCCGAAAATGCCGAGCTGGCCGATATTTGCGCCGAACGCGGCATCAAGTTTATTGGCCCTAGTGGGGATGTCATCCGCGGTATGGGTGACAAAACCGAAGCCCGGCGCAGCATGATCAGGGCTGGCGTACCCGTGACACCAGGCACCGATGGCAATCTGGCCGATCTGGCCGAAGCCCTGAGCGAAGCCGAACGCGTAGGCTATCCGGTCATGCTCAAGGCTACTTCGGGTGGCGGCGGCCGCGGTATTCGTCGTTGTAACAGCCGCGCCGAGCTAGAGCAGGCCTGGCCACGGGTTATTTCCGAAGCGACCAAGGCCTTCGGCTCGGCCGACGTGTTTCTGGAAAAATGCATCGTCAATCCCAAGCATATCGAAGCGCAGATTCTCGCCGACAGCCACGGCAACACCGTGCATCTGTTCGAGCGTGACTGTTCGATCCAGCGGCGTAATCAGAAGCTGATCGAGATCGCCCCCAGCCCGCAGCTGACCCCCGAGCAGCGCGCCTATATTGGTGATCTGGCGGTCAAGGCCGCACAGGCGGTGGGCTACGAGAACGCCGGCACGGTGGAGTTTCTGCTCGCCGAAGGCGAGGTGTATTTCATGGAAATGAACACCCGCGTCCAGGTCGAGCACACCATTACCGAACAGATCACCGGTATCGATATTGTTCGCGAGCAGATCCGCATTGCCTCTGGTTTGCCGCTGTCGGTCAAGCAGGAAGACATTCAGCACCGCGGCTTTGCCATCCAGTTCCGCATCAATGCTGAAGACCCGAAAAACGACTTTCTGCCCTCGTTCGGCAAGATCACGCGCTACTACGCCCCCGGCGGCCCCGGCGTGCGCGTGGATACGGCAATCTATACCGGCTACAGCATTCCGCCCTATTACGACTCCATGTGCCTGAAGCTGATTGTCTGGGCACTGACCTGGGAAGAGGCGCTGGACCGCGGGCTGCGGGCGCTGGACGACATGCGCCTGCAGGGTGTGAAGACCACCACGGCCTACTATCAGGAGATCTTGCGCAATGAGGAGTTTCGTTCCGGGGTATTTGACACCAGCTTCGTTGAAGCCCACCCCGAGCTGACGCGCTACTCGGTCAAACGCAAACCGGAAGAGCTCGCCCTGGCGATTGCCACTGCCATCGCGGCGCACGCGGGCCTATAAACAGCGGCATGCGCCCCACCGCAAGCCACAGAAGAACACCGATCCGCTGGCAGCTCCGCGCTTGAAGCTTGCAGCTAACGAGGAACAGATGATGAGCACTACACGCAAAATTACTGTCACCGATACCATCCTGCGCGATGCCCACCAATCGTTGCTGGCCACGCGCATGCGCACCGAAGACATGCTGCCGATCTGCGAGAAGCTCGACCAGGTTGGCTACTGGTCGCTGGAAGTCTGGGGCGGCGCGACTTTCGATGCCTGCATTCGCTTTCTCAAGGAAGACCCCTGGGAGCGCCTGCGCCAACTGCGCGAAGCGCTGCCCAACACGCGCCTGCAGATGCTGTTGCGCGGCCAGAACCTGCTCGGCTACCGCCACTACAGCGACGACGTAGTGCGCGCCTTTGTTGCCAAGGCGGCGGCCAACGGTATCGACGTGTTCCGGATTTTCGATGCGATGAATGACGTGCGTAACCTGGAAACCTCGATCAAGGCGGTCAAGGACGCGGGCAAGCATGCCCAGGGCACCATCGCCTACACCACCAGCCCGGTGCATACCGTCGAGGCCTTCGTAAAACAGGCGCAGACAATGGAAGCGCTGGGCTGCGATTCTCTGGCAATCAAGGACATGGCCGGTCTGTTGACGCCCTATGCCACCGGCGAACTGGTCAAGGCGCTGAAAGCCGAACAATCCTTGCCGGTGTATATTCACTCGCATGACACCGCCGGCCTCGCCGCGATGTGCCAGCTGAAAGCGATCGAAAACGGCGCCGATCACATCGATACCGCCATTTCCAGCATGGCCTGGGGCACCAGCCACCCGGGTACCGAGTCCATGGTCGCGGCGCTGCGTGGCACCCCGTTTGATACCGGCCTGGACCTGGAACTGCTGCAGGAAATCGGCATGTATTTCCATGCCGTGCGCAAGAAGTATCATCAGTTTGAGAGCGAGTTCACCGGGGTCGACACCCGCGTGCAGGTGAACCAGGTTCCGGGCGGCATGATGTCCAACCTGGCCAACCAGTTGAAGGAACAGAATGCACTGGGCCGTATTCAGGAAGTGTTTGACGAAATTCCGCGCGTACGTGCAGACCTGGGCTTCCCGCCGCTGGTCACGCCCACCTCGCAGATCGTCGGCACCCAGGCGGTATTTAACGTTCTGGCCGGCGAGCGCTACAAGACCATCACCAACGAGGTGAAACTCTACCTGCAAGGCCGTTATGGCCAGGCACCCGGTGAAGTGAATGCCGAGCTGCAGCGCCGCGCCATTGGTAACGAGGCGGTGATCGACGTGCGTCCTGCCGATCTGATCAAGCCGGAAATGGACAAGCTCAAGGCCGAAGTCGGCAGCCTGGCCGAGTCAGAGGAGGACGTGCTGACCTACGCCATGT
This sequence comes from Halopseudomonas laoshanensis, assembly GCF_008365385.1. GTDB lineage: Bacteria > Pseudomonadota > Gammaproteobacteria > Pseudomonadales > Pseudomonadaceae > Halopseudomonas > Halopseudomonas laoshanensis. The sequence continues at coordinate 250,256 of NZ_QOVF01000003.1, forward strand.
TCCCCGACATTGGTCGCAAGTTTCTCGAAGAGCGTGCCGCCGGCACACTCAAACCTGAAGCGTTGCTGCCGGAACCCGGCGCTGCCGGCAAACCCATGGCCGAAGACGGCGCCCCGACCGAGTTCATCATCGACGTCCACGGTGAAAGCTACCGCGTTGACATCACCGGCGTCAGCGTCAAGGGTGATGGCAAGCGGCATTTCTACCTGAGCCTGGACGGCATGCCTGAAGAAGCCGTGTTTGAACCCTTGAACTCCTTCAGCGGCACCGGCGGCAGCAGTCGCAAGCAGGCCAGCCAGCCGGGTCACGTCACCACCAGCATGCCCGGCAACGTGGTTGATGTACTGGTTGCGGTCGGTGATGTGGTCAAAGCCGGCCAAGGCGTACTGGTCAGCGAAGCCATGAAAATGGAGAGCGAAATTCAGGCGGCGATCGCCGGTACCGTCAAGGCCGTGAACGTGGCCAAGGGTGACCGGGTCAATCCAGGTGAGATCCTGATTGAAATCGAAGCCTGAGGTCTGTCAGCACCGGTGTCCGCTCGGCGCCGGTGCGGCATGAACGACGAGAACGTTTATCTGTACAGCCCACCCGGAACAAAGAGACTGCACATGAATAACGACGAAAAACATAACGAAACGGCTGAAGAGGCCCTCCAGCATATTGTCGACGGCTTCAATCGCTTTCGCCATGAGATTTATCCTGATCAGCAGGAGCTGTTCAAGAAGCTGGCTCACGAGCAAACACCGCGGGCCATGTTTATCACCTGTGCTGATTCGCGAGTCGCCCCGGAGCTGATTACCCAAAGCTCGCCGGGCGATTTGTTCGTATCGCGCAACGTCGGTAACGTGGTGCCGCCCTACGGTCAGATGATGGGCGGCGTCTCTACCGCGATCGAGTTTGCGGTGCTGGCGCTGAACGTTCACCACATCATCATCTGTGGCCACTCCGACTGCGGCGCGATGAAAGCCGTACTCAACCCGGCGACCCTGGACTCACTGCCCACCGTCAAAGCCTGGCTGCGGCACGCCGAGGTGGCCAAGATCGTGGTGGAAGACAACTGCAGTTGTGAAGCAGACAAGCTGGGCATGATGACCGAGGAAAACGTTCTGGCTCAGTTGCAGCATCTGGCGACGCATCCCTCCGTGGCATCGCGTCTGGCCCGCGGCGAGCTGTTTATCCATGGCTGGGTGTATGACATCGAAACTGCGCAGATTCGGGCCTATGACGCCGACACCGGCGAATTCCGGCAGATCGGCGACGGTCCGCTGCCCATGGCCACACCCAGAGCGCGGTACCCATCGCCATCCAAGCGCTTGAAATAACACTGATGGATAACGGGGCTGCGTCATATCTCCCGACCATCCATTCTGTATTGGCGTCAATCGGGTTATACTCTGCGGCTTGATTTCAATCTGCAGGCTGGCTCGTCTTTCCAATCGGCCTGTGTTCTCCAAGCCACTCCAGTTCTCTGGCGTGGCTTGTTGGTTTTTACCGTCCAAGGGCGGAACACTGAGCGAGGCAGAAAATAGATGACCGCATTGGTTGGCGTGATCATGGGCTCCAAGTCAGACTGGTCCACTTTGAGCCATACGGCGGATATGCTGGATAAGCTCGGCATCCCCTATGAAGTGAAAGTGGTCTCTGCCCATCGCACACCGGACCTGTTGTTCCAGTACGCCGAAGAAGCGGCGGGCAAAGGCATCGAAGTGATCATCGCCGGTGCCGGCGGTGCTGCCCACCTGCCCGGCATGTGCGCGGCCAAGACGCACCTGCCAGTGCTCGGCGTGCCAGTGCAGTCTTCCATGCTTTCAGGCGTGGATTCATTGTTGTCGATCGTACAGATGCCCGCGGGTGTGCCCGTTGCGACGCTGGCCATCGGCAAGGCTGGCGCGATCAATGCCGCGCTGCTGTCTGCCAGTATTCTTGGCGGTAAATACCCCGAGTATCACCAGGCGCTGGAAGCCTTCCGCAACCAGCAGACGGACACCGTGCTGAACAACCCCGACCCGCGTCAGGCCTGAGGACAATGCAATGAAAATCGGTGTCATTGGTGGTGGACAACTCGGACGCATGCTGGCCCTGGCCGGTACCCCGCTGGGCCAGCAATTCGCCTTTCTTGATCCGGCACCTGACGCCTGCGCCCAGGCCCTGGGCGAACACATTCGCGCTGACTACAGCGACCGCGATCATCTGCGCCAACTGGCTGATGAAGCCGACGTGGTGACCTTCGAGTTTGAAAGCGTGCCCGCGGAAACCGTGGCCTTTCTGTCGCAGTTCGTTCCTGTTTTCCCCAATGCTGAATCGCTGCGGATCGCCCGGGATCGCTGGTTTGAGAAATCCATGTTTCAGGACCTCGGCATCCCGACGCCGGAATTTGCGGATATCCAATCCCAGGACAACCTTGATGCAGCGGTGAAACGCATCGGTCTGCCGGCGGTAATGAAAACCCGCACCCTGGGCTACGATGGCAAGGGCCAGAAGGTCTTGCGCCATGCCGAGGACGTGCAAGGCGCCTTTGCCGAACTGGGCAATGTACCCTGCATTCTTGAGGGTTTCGTGCCCTTCACCGGTGAGGTTTCATTGATCGCCGTGCGCGGCCGGGACGGCGAAACCGCCTTCTACCCGCTGGTGCACAACACTCATGAACAGGGCATCCTGCGTCTGTCGATTGCCAGCACTGACCACTCGTTGCAAGGCCTGGCTGAGGACTACGCCAGCCGGGTCCTCAAGCAGCTGGATTATGTCGGCGTACTCGCATTCGAATTCTTTGAGATCGACGGCGGTCTCAAGGCCAACGAAATCGCCCCGCGCGTACACAACTCCGGCCACTGGACCATTGAAGGGGCCGAATGCAGCCAGTTCGAAAACCACCTACGCGCGATCGCCGGCCTACCCTTGGGCTCCACCGCCAAGCTGGGTGAAAGCGCGATGCTCAACTTTATCGGCGAAGTGCCGGCAGTGGACAAGGTCACCGCGATCAGCGATTGCCACCTGCATCACTACGGCAAAGCCTTCAAAAGCGGCCGGAAAGTGGGCCACGCAACGCTGCGCTGTGCAGATGCCGCCACGTTAAAGGCGCGTATCAGTGACGTACAGCGTCTGATCCAGCCTTAGTCTCTTCTCACCCCCACTGCCTTGCCCCTGTTACTGGACGCCTGCTTGCCAGGCGCCCAGTAACAATTGCCCGTTACAGATCAACATGCTCTATGCTCAGAGCAAGATAGGCACGATGGAGGCTGGCAGCGCGCCGGCCTCATCGACGACCACGGGCCACCGCTATTATGGAATTCAAGGATTATTACGCCACGCTCGGTGTGGAACCGGACGCGGACGACAAGGCGATCAAAACCGCCTATCGCAAACTCGCGCGCCAGTACCATCCCGATGTCAGCAGCCTGGCCGGCGCCGAGGAGAAATTCAAGGAAGTCGCCGAAGCCTACGACGTGCTGCACAGCCCGGAAAAGCGCGCCGAGTACGACGAGCTGCGCCTGGCGCGACAGCAGCGGCAACGCTACAGCAGCACATCACAGGGTGCGTCAGCAGGCTCAGCAGGAAGCGATCAGGACTTTGCCGACTTCTTCGCCTCGATGTTTGGTTCGGGATCTGCCCACCAATCGCCCTTTGGCGACAACCGCTTTGCTCAGAAAGGCAGTGACGTGGAAATAGAGATGCCGGTATTTCTCGAAGAAACGCTGGAAAGCACCAGCAAACCAGTGGAGTTCATGCTGCCCTACCGGGATGAACGCGGCCGGATGCAGGAGCTGAAAAAATCCCTCAAGGTCAAGATTCCAGCCGGCGTGCGTGATGGTGAGCGGATTCGCCTGAAGGGCCAGGGCGCCCCCGGCAGCGGCAATGCGGCGAATGGCGACCTGTATTTGCACATTCGTCTGGTACCGCACCCGCTGTTTGATGTGGAGGGGCATAATCTGGTGCTTACTGTGCCACTGGCTCCCTGGGAAGCGGCGCTGGGGGCCAAGGTGACGATCCCGACATTGGTCGGCAAAATCCAATTGACCATTCGCCCCAACAGCCAATCAGGGCAGCGGCTACGTATCAAGGGCAAGGGCTTGGTCGGCAAGGCTGGTCCGGGCGACCTGTTTGCCGTACTCAAGGTCGTCATGCCCCAACACGCTGACGAGGCAAGCCGAACACTGTGGACGCAACTGGCCAAAACTGCCGAGTTCGATCCACGAGCAGAGTGGAGCCAGGCATCATGACCACCGTGACCCAGGTACACATCAAATTTGCCGAGCTGAGGCAGTGTGTGAGCCTCAGTGAGGAACAATTACTCGAGTTGGTGGCGGAAGGGATTCTCACACCGCAGGTGGGCAAGCTGCCCGAGGAGTGGGAGTTTGATAGTACCTGCGTCAGCATCGTGCACAAAGCGGAACGCCTGCACCATGAATTGACGGTTGAATGGGCCGATATCCCGTTGGTATTGGGCTTGCTTGAGGAGGTACAGCAACTCAAGGCGGAGAATGAATATCTCAAACAACGCCTCAGCCGCTTCTTGCAGGACGAACAACTCTGACGTTTCTCAATCAGGTGCCAGCGCCACCCCTGCGCCATAGGGCGCTGAAAAATATTTGCTTGGCAAAGCCCGTGGTCTTCGGGAAACTCCTGGGGCTTGAGTTGTCTCAGCCTGTATCCTTCCTGTTTTGAGTTCTGATTTATGCGCCTGCTTTGTCTTGTCTGCTTATGCCTTGTATTGTCGGCGACTGTGCACGCCGCCCCCCGCACCGTGGACTGGCTCGACCTGCTCCCCGAAGAGGATTATCAGGCGATGCTGGAAATGCCTGAGATTGGCCATGACGGCAAGACCGAGGCGCCGGGTGACTTTACCCAAAGCATGCGCCAGCGTGACGATCTTCCGGCCGTCATGTACTCCACCAGCGTGGTTGAATCCTTCGACAAACAGCAGGTGAAAATCGCCGGATTCCCGGTGCCGCTGGAAACAAACGAGAATGGCGACTACACCTCGTTTTTTCTGGTGCCGTATGCCGGTGCCTGCATCCACGTCCCACCGCCACCGCCCAATCAGATCATTCTGGTGGATTATCCGCAGGGAATCGCCATTGACGATATCTACGAAGCATTCTGGATGTCTGGCACGCTGCATATTGACCAGACCAGTAATGCGCTGGCAGATGCCAGTTACCGCGTTGAAGCGGACCAGGTGTGGGTCTACGACGGCGAGTGAATCGCTGGTCTCCCCCTTCCGGGTGGGTAACCCGCCATCCAATTCCGGTATGCTTGGCGCTTCGCCCATGAGTTGACCAGGAGTTCAGATGGAATCGCTGATTGGTTTTACGGGTCTTGCGCTACTGGTGCTGTTTTACCTGCGCAAGTACCTGCTGAGAAAGGAATCTCCGCAAACACAGGCTATGCCTTTCAGCGGTGAGTTGTATCAGGTCGGTCTGGCCTGTGTGGCCAAGCGGGCGCACAACGGCGCTACCTCTACGGTGGTTGTCATGCCCGGCTTTGTAGAAAACTTTCTGTATTTCACCGAGTACTATGCGGACCCGGCCATCGAGCTGATTCTGCTGACCAGTGCTGACTACCATGTACCGGTCACCAACCCGCGATTAACCCAAGCAAAGTGGGCCACCGCGCCAACAGCTCATGCGGGAAGCATTGCCTATGATGCGCAGGTGTTGAATCTGGCACTGACGCACCTGGTGACGACTCCGAATGTGCGTGTACACGGCCATTCGCGCGGGGGCGCAGTAACCCTGGAAGCCGCTCGCCAGCAACCCGCGCTATTCGAGCAGATTGAAGTCATTCTGGAAGCACCGGTGCTACCCCAAGGCCAGCCCTATACGCCGATGCCTGCTCTAGTACGCTGGTTACTGCCGTTCTTTTTACCCTTCTGGCAGCAGCAGCCCATCAATGAGCGCAATCGGAAAATCTGGGGCCCTCTGGATAACCCGCGCAAGCGCGAACTGATCATGGGCGTGCCTTTCAATCCCAAGCGTGCAGCGATCATGCTGGCCAACCTCAAGGATATGGCGGATTGGATGCCGAACACCGGTACCGATATCTACCAATACGTCAAACGCGGCGCGATCCTGGTCCCCGGCGATGATCGTGTGCTGCAAAGTGCCGCGATGCTCGCTAGCGCCCGGCAGGCAGAGAACCTGCAGATCATCGAGATCGATGGGGGCAGCCATTTTGTTCTGCCCGACCACCCGGACAGCATCCCGCCGCTGCGGCCTAACTGACCATGGCTTATCAGTTCGAACCAATAGCGGTCGTCCGCTCCTGCTTCAGCGAGAAATTCGCCATACCCAGGCAGCCAAGTCTGGCGCCCGCCGCCAGCGGCGTGATCGAACTGTTACCGCCCTATGATCAACCTGAGGCAGTCGCCGGGCTGGAGGGGGTGTCCCACCTGTGGCTGTTGTTCGTGTTCCACGCCGCGCCGTCGGGTCCGACCCATCTTCGGGTCAGGCCGCCGCGATTGGGTGGCAACCAGCGCATCGGCGTTTTTGCCAGCCGCTCGACCCATAGACCCAACCCTATCGGCCAGTCCGTGGTGAAACTCGACGGCATAGAGCCGGGCCGTCTGCGGATCTCGTCGATCGATCTACTGGACGGCACCCCCATCCTCGATATCAAACCCTATGTGCCCTACGCTGACAGTCTGCCGATGGCCAGCAACAGCCTGGCCGATGCCGCACCGATCCTGCTGGCAGTTGATTGGGCACCCGCCGCCCTGCAACAGGCCCGAGACCAGGCTGACCGCTTGTGCCAGCCAGTTGTCGAGGTAATCGAGCAGTGCCTGGCGCAAGATCCCAAGCCTGCTTATCAGCAGCCGGGGACGGAGCGCCGCTATGGGGTACGCTTCTGGGATCTGAATGTGTGCTGGCATTACCCGCAACCTGATCGTATCTGCGTTTTGTCTATCGAACAGATCTTGCCGGCCGCGCATTGAATGGCATGTATGGTCGCTGCCTGACCGGCCCCAAGGCGCGACTAACGCGGCCACCAGCAGCTATACTCGCGCCATTGTTGGCTCGCCGGTTGCCCTCTCCCTGTATGACTCCATGGCGTAGCCTGACGACTAATCTGCCCGAGAGGATGCCTGATGTTTGATCTGAGCCATGTGGCCCTGCTGATGCTGGCGGGCCTGATCGGCACCTGGATATGGCGAGGCCTGGGCTTGCGTGACCGGGCTCTGATTCTGGTCAGGCAGCATTGCAAGCAGGTGGATGTGCAGTTGCTCGACGAAAGCATCGTCCTTAACCGAATTCGTCTGGCACGCAACCGGGGCGGCCGCTTTGGCGTGGTCCGCCGCTATGGGTTTGAGTTTACCGTCACCGGTGAAAGGCGATACCACGGCAATATTCAGCTACACGGGGCGCGCCTGCTCGGCATAGAATTGGCGCCGCACCCCTTTCCCAGCGCGGGGCCGGATGATCCGAATCTGCGCGAAAAGCTGCTATGAATGCCGCCGAACTGTCGCACTTTTGCCTGAGCCTGCCCGGCGCCCGAGAGGATCTCAAATGGGGTCAAAATCGGGTGTTCTCGGTCGCAGGTACCAAAATGTTTGCGCTGATTGATTTGACCACCGATAGCTGCGCGTTCAAGGTGGATCAACCCCTTTTTCTCGGATTTTGCGACCGGCCAGGGTTTCATCCATCGCCCTACCTGGCCCGCGCGCACTGGGTAAGCCTCGACTACCCTTACAAACTCACCACTGAAGAGCTGCGCGGATTGGTCCGCGAATCTCATCAACTAGTGGTCGGCAGGTTGCCAAAACGCCTACAAGCAGGTCTGATCCTTCCCTGAGAGCAAAATTTACAGGTTTGAGGGAAGAGGTGCAGGTTCCACGTGGAACCCTCAGGGCTGGCAGCGGCTGGGCTCTGGCTTTATGCTTGGCAACATGATCGAGAATATCCCCACCCATCTGATAGCCGGCCCCTTAGGTGCGGGCAAGACCACATTGCTCAAACAGCTGTTACGCCAGCGGCCGAGCGGCGAAAAGTGGGGCATATTAATCAACGAGTTTGGCCAGATCGGCATTGATGCCGCTCTACTGGAAAGCGACGCCCAGGGCGTTGCTCTCGCAGAAGTGCCGGGCGGCTGCCTATGTTGTGTGAACGGCCTGCCTTTTCAGGTCGGCTTGAACCGTCTGCTGCGTAAAGCGCGACCGACTCGCGTGTTTATCGAAGCGTCAGGGCTTGGCCATCCACTCAAGCTGCAGCAGCAGTTGGCGGCCCCACCCTGGCAAGGGGTACTAGCGCTGCAGCCGTTGATCATGGTCCTGGACGCCGGCCAACTGGCCAGCGGCAAGCCGTTGGCAGAGTCGCAACGCCTGGCGCTACCAGAGGCCGGGTTGTTATTGCTGAATAAGTCTGTGGATTTGGACGCTCTGGCCAAGCAAAGGATTGCCACTTCACTTCCAGATCGGCAAATACTCTGGTGCGACAAGGCCAATATCAGTTTCGACCTTTTACCCACGACCACGACCACGACCACGGCCTGCAGCGAGGCCACTGCCCTGCCTGACGCCGCCGCTTTGCCGGACATGCCGGTCTTGTGGAGAACGATCGAGGATTGGCATTGCAGGGTGCAGAGCATGGAGGCCCACCACAGTATCGGCTGGCGCATGCACCCTGATGTGCTGTTTGAGCCGGAAGCACTGCAGAGCTGGCTGGCGACGCAGCGCTGGATCCGCGCCAAAGGCGTTGTGCATACCACTGGCGGCTGGATGGCATTCAATGCCTTGCCAGGGGAGACGATTGCCTGGCAACACAGCGGCTGGAATAAGGATAACCGCATCGAGCTGCTGACAGCACAACGTCCCGACCAGGTAGCGCTGCAGAACAGCTTGCGGGCGGCCACGAGCAACCATTAAGGTAGAACCTTTTATGCAGCGCAGACCATGAAATTTACCCTTCTCAGTAGTGCAATGCTGGCTCTGTTCAGCTCTCAGGTAATGGCGACGGCGTGCGTGATCAGCTCCAATGACGATCAGTTGCCGATTCGCATGTGCCAGCAGAACATCAACATACCGCCGTCGCTATTTACCGACAGCTTCTGCCAGCCGCAGATACCCGACCGCTCCTTTGACGTGGCTTTCACCGAGGAATGTCCTGAGGGCGCTTATGGAATCTGTCATGGCGCGAAAACGCCGGGCGTGGCCTACGAGCAGGCAATTCATTACTACAGCGACGCCGATGACGCACCTATACTTAAGGCATACTGTGAAAACATCAGCGAAGGACGCTGGGACACGCCCTGAGGGCAGTTTATGCGGAGGGCACCGGCAATGCCCGTAGCTCATCCATCGGCAACTGGTGGCCTACGGTGAGCCCCAGGCGTGCAGCAGTCCCTGCCGGCAACTCCAGTACGAAGCGCAAAGGGCGATCGGCCTGGTAGATGTCGCAGGGCATATTCCGGCACGGCGGCACCGCGGCAAAGATATTAGTAATCTGCCCACGCTCATCGATATAGACCAGATCGAGACTGATCTGCATGTTGCGCATCCAGATGGCCGGGACTGTACCCGCTGGAAAATCGAACAACATGCCCTCATCAGGAGCCAATCTCCTTCCCATCAAACCTTGGCGGCGGCTTTCCGGGTCAGCCACCCGCTCTATCCGGAAGGTTTCGTCCGCCAGCTGCATGATCCACCACTCGCCTTCAGCAGCAGGTTCGGCCACCACGCTGCATGCCAGTATCAACAGTATGCAGCCTGTCAGAGCAGTCAGGAGTGAGCGCATCAGAGGTTATCTTTGAGTAGGTTCTGGTAGACCATATTAGTCAGATACAACCTGTCTTGTTCATTCAGGTCAACAAATTCGACGCCGGTCGCTACCTGGCTATTGGCCGTTTCATCGCGGCTAACCGCGCGCACCTTGGCATTGATGGTCAGATACACATCCAGCCCGGATGGGTTGATACGAAACGAGAGTTTTACATCATCGCCCTTGGCGGCTACCGGTTTGGGCGACATCATGCGAGCGCCACCGCAACTGAGGTCAACGATCTTGGCCGCCGCCGAACCGGCGGGACCATTAACCGAGGTTACCAGTTCCACTGATACGCGCGAGGAGCCTCGGATACGCATGGACTGTACGGTTTCCGGGTAAGCCAGATGCAGATAGGGGAAAGGCGACAGGTTCGACTTGATCACGCGCGTCTTGTAAGCGACCGCATCCTTACCCACAAACCCGCGGACCAGAAACTGTTGGCCTTCCTTGACGAATACCAGACGACCCTGGACTGTGGGAGAAGTCACCATCAGGCTCACGGGTGCGTGAAACCCGATCATGCGTACCTGATAACGCTCGGCATGCGTCGGATGCAATGTCTGCAACTGCACCAGATCCCCGGGGGCTAGCTGAATTTGCGACAAACTGGAGGTCTGTACTTCGGCGGTCGCACCATTGCCGGCAACATCAAGCTTTTCCTCGGCCGCGTTGCGTTCGGGGGCCGCTCGAAAGAGTCCCATCTTCAACAGCTGAGCCAGTAACGGTTCGCTATCAATAATGCGCGACTGCTCCAGCAACACACTGCCCTCAGCGTCCAGAACGTCCCATGGCAAAGGTTTGCCCACGCCGACTTCTCGTTCTGTAAGAGGTATCAAAGTCACGCTTGGTCTCCATTCCAAATCGGGGATCACTACCCCGCAAATGTATCACAGGCGTAACAGGCACAGTGCTATCAATCTTTTCCAGAATTCAGCGGACCGCTCTGGACGGCGGGAGCAAGGCGCTGCATCAGGAATATATGTCATCCCGCGTCCAGGGCAGGTGGTGCTGCCCCCCTGGCAGCGGTTTGACCGCCAGTATCTGGTGAATATTCATCCAATTTTTGCGAAAGCCATAGGCACACCCAGCGAGATAGATGCGCCAGATGCGCAAGGTCTTGTCTGAAACCAGCGCTCGAGCCTCCTCCAGCCGCGCTTCGAGATTGGTACTCCAATGCTCCAGGGTGCGAGCATAGTGAAGGCGCAGGCTTTCTACATCGACTACTTCCAGTCCCTCCTCGCTCATACTGGCAATCGCCGTGGACAGGTGGGGTAACTCGCCGTGGGGGAACACATACCGACCGATAAAGGTCCCAGCGCCGCGACTTACCGGGCGGCCGTCAACGTATTTGGCGGTGATGCCGTGGTTCATGACCAGTCCGCCCGGTTTGACCTGGTCATACAGCATTTTGAAGTAATGTTGCAGATTGGCATGACCGACATGCTCAAACATGCCGACGCTGACCACCTTGTCGAACGCCTGATCGCCGGGCAGATCCCGATAATCCTGTAGCTGCAGCTCAATGGAGTCTTCCAGACCCTGTTCGGCGTTTTTCTCTCTGGCCAGCTCGAGCTGTTCCTTGCTCAGGGTGATCCCGTATACGCTTACACCATAGTGCCGTGCCGCGTGACGAGCCAGACCGCCCCAGCCACAACCCACATCCAGCAGACGCTCTCCCGGCTTCAAGCGGAGCTTGCGACACAGATGATCCAGCTTGTTGATCTGCGCCTGGGCCAGACTGTCGTGCAGGGGATCGCGGAAATACGCGCAGGAGTAGACCATCTCCGGGTCGAGCCAGAGGCGATAGAAGTCATTGGAAATATCATAATGGTATGCGATGGCCTCGGCGTCCATGGCCTTGTCATGCGTCGTGCGGGAGCACACCGGCTCGCTATTGTCACCGAGCAGGCCCATGCTCAGGTGGTCGGCAATCTCGACCACATCCATGATCGGGCCACGTACTTCCATGCGCTGATCGATAAACGCCTCCCCGAGCTTGTCCAGGCTGGGTTGGCGCAGATCGTTGAGCAACAATGGGTCAAGGATCTCGAGGGTTACTCGCGGATCTGGACCCAGATCGAGACTGGGCCCGCCCGCCAGACTGACTCTCAAGGGCAGCTTCAACTTGCTCAGGCTCTCGGACAGTTGCGTCAGCATACCGACCCTCCAAAGCGACCAAATAGCGGTTAGCCATCTCTCCCTTCAATATAGATCAAGTTGCTCAGCTGTCACGTCGCCAGCAAATTCCTTATTCAGGTCTTCTTGCTCGGACGTTTCCAACCTTCGATATTCTTCTGCCTGGCGCGGCCTACCGCCAAGGCCTGGGCAGGCACATCCTGGGTGACAGTGGATCCCGCTGCCGTGGTCGCGCCGGCACCAACGCTGACGGGCGCCACCAGGGCGGTGTTGGAGCCGATAAACACGCCATCATCTATGCGCGTGACGAATTTGTTCACCCCGTCATAGTTGCAGGTGATGGTACCGGCGCCGATATTGACCTGGGCACCCACTACCGCATCACCTACGTAGGACAGATGATTGATTTTGGAGTCAGCGCCGATTTCAGCTTTCTTGGTTTCGACAAAATTGCCGATTTTCGCCCCGGCATGCATCCGGGTGCCTGGACGCAGCCGCGCATACGGGCCGATATCGCAGCGTTCGCCTACATCGGCGCCGTCGATATGGCTGAACGCTTTGATCACAGTACCGGCGGCGATACGGCTGTTACGGATGACGCAATGGGGTCCGATGTCGACGTTATCGCCAATCTCGACCTCGCCTTCCAGCACCACGTTGATATCCATGAAGATATCCCGCCCTACCTTGACGGTACCGCGTACATCAAGGCGGGCCGGATCCGCCAGTGTCACGCCTTCGCTCATCAAGCGCAGGCCTTCCCGCTGCTGCCACGCGCGCTCAAGGACAGAGAGCTGCTGACGGTTGTTGGCGCCCATTACCTCAAGCTCATCCAGCGGTTGCGCCACTTCTACCGGGACCTTGTGGCTGACTGCCAACGCCACTACGTCGGTCAGGTAATATTCGCCCTGGGCGTTGTCATTCGACAGGCTGGAAAGCCACTGGGCTGCCTGGTTACCGGGCAGCGCCATGATGCCGGTATTACCTTCGGTGATCAGCAGGTGCTCCGCGCTGGCATCCTTCTGCTCAACAATGGCTTTCACTGCGCCGCTCGGGCTGCGAACAATACGCCCATAGCCGGTGGGATCAGCCATAGTCACCGTCAACAGGCCCAACGCCTGAACGCCGGCCTGCGTGCTCAGACGCTGCAGAGTCTCCGCGCGCAGCAGCGGCACATCGCCGTAGAGCACCAGGATCTGATCCGCATCGGTGATATCAGGCAACGCCTGCGCCACCGCATGCCCGGTACCGAGCTGCTCACTTTGCACTACCCAATTGATATCGTCGGCCGCCAGGGTCTCACGCACCTTGTCCGCTCCGTGGCCGATCACCACATGGATGCGCCGAGGTGTCAGCGCCCGGGCGCAATCGATAACATGCCCAAGCATCGGCTTGCCAGCTACCGGGTGAAGCACCTTGGGTAGTGCTGAACGCATACGGGTGCCTTGGCCGGCGGCGAGAATGACGATATCCAATATCATAGTGAGAACCGTGGTTGGTGGAGAGTGGGTGGATGATAGCAAAGCTGCGAGCTGCAAGCGTTATCAGGATGGCCTTGGCGGCGAGCCGCCAAGCACTCTCCTCAGATCAGCAAGAAAAACACAAGTTCACTCGAACTACTTGTCGCCCGTAGCTTGCCGCTTGCAGCGCAATAAAAAAGGCAGCCGAGGCTGCCTTTTTTATTGCAAACGAACTCAGCGATTGTTGAATGCCGGTCCGCCGTATTTCTTGCGCAGTTCCTGCACGGTACGCAGCTGGGCTGCAGCTTCAGCAAGACGCGCAGAAGCGGAACCGTAATCGAACTCGGCGCCCTTCTCGCTCAAGGCCTTTTCAGCGGCCTTTTTCGCTTCAACTGCAGATGCTTCGTCGATGTCGCCAGCACGGATAGCCGTGTCGGCAAGCACCTTGACCATGCTCGGCTGGATCTCCAGGAAGCCGCCAGAAATGTAGAACACTTCCTCGCTGCCATCCTGCTTGATCACCCGAACCGGGCCGGGCTTGAGGTCGGTAAGCAACGGCGTGTGACCTGGCAGAATACCCAGATCACCCATGTTGCCGTGTGCGACGACCATCGAAACCAGGCCTGAGAACAGCTCTTCTTCCGCGCTGACGATATCGCAGTGCACTGTCATAGCCATGTCATTGCCTCGATTCTGCGCCCGCTTGCGCGGGCGCTAGCATTACATTTTCTTGGCTTTCTCGATGGCTTCATCGATGGTGCCGACCATGTAGAACGCCTGCTCGGGCAGGTGGTCGAACTCGCCATCCAGAATGCCTTTGAAGGCACGGATAGTGTCCTTCAGAGAAACGTACTTGCCTGGCGAACCGGTGAAGACTTCGGCCACGAAGAACGGCTGCGACAGGTAACGCTGGATCTTACGAGCGCGGGCTACCAGTTGCTTGTCTTCCTCGGACAGTTCGTCCATACCCAGAATCGCGATGATGTCTTTCAGCTCTTTGTAGCGCTGCAGAACATACTGTACGCCACGGGCAGTATCGTAGTGCTCCTGACCAATCACCTGGGGGTCCAGCTGACGGGAGGTGGAGTCCAGCGGATCTACTGCAGGGTAGATACCCAGCGAGGCGATATCACGAGACAGTACCACGGTCGCATCCAAGTGAGCGAAGGTGGTGGCTGGCGAGGGGTCAGTCAAGTCATCGGCTGGTACGTATACCGCCTGAATCGACGTAATGGAGCCCTGCTTGGTGGAGGTAATACGCTCCTGCAGAACACCCATCTCCTCGGCCAGCGTTGGCTGGTAACCTACCGCTGAAGGCATACGGCCCAACAGTGCGGATACTTCGGTACCGGCCAGGGTGTAACGGTAGATGTTGTCGATGAACAACAGTACGTCACGACCTTCGTCCCGGAATTTCTCGGCCATGGTCAGGCCAGTCAGTGCTACGCGCAGACGGTTACCCGGCGGCTCGTTCATCTGACCGTAAACCAGGGCTACCTTGTCCAGTACGTTGGAGTCCTTCATCTCGTGATAGAAGTCGTTACCTTCACGAGTCCGCTCACCCACACCGGCAAATACGGAATAACCGCTGTGCTCGATGGCGATGTTACGGATCAGCTCCATCATGTTTACGGTTTTACCAACACCGGCACCACCGAACAGACCGACTTTACCGCCCTTGGCAAACGGGCAGATCAGGTCGATAACCTTGATGCCCGTTTCCAGCAGTTCGTTGGAGCTGGCCTGTTCTGCGTAGGAAGGTGCTGGGCGGTGAATGCCCCAGCGCTCTTCTTCGCCAATCGGGCCGGCTTCGTCGATGGGGTTGCCGAGTACGTCCATGATCCGGCCCAGGGTCTTGACGCCCACTGGAACGGTGATGGCTGCACCGGTGCTGCTGACGGCCAGGCCGCGCTTGACACCTTCGGTGGTACCCATGGCGATGGTCCGTACGATGCCATCACCCAATTGCTGCTGGACTTCCAG
Source organism: Halopseudomonas laoshanensis (assembly GCF_008365385.1). Taxonomy (GTDB): domain Bacteria; phylum Pseudomonadota; class Gammaproteobacteria; order Pseudomonadales; family Pseudomonadaceae; genus Halopseudomonas; species Halopseudomonas laoshanensis. The sequence continues at coordinate 265,590 of NZ_QOVF01000003.1, forward strand.
GGTCAGACCCTTTTCGTCGACATGCAGCGCGTCATACACCTTCGGCACGCTGTCACGTGGGAATTCCACGTCAATGACGGCACCGATGATTTGAACGATACGTCCGCTACTCATGTTTGGTTCCTCTAAGTGGTATGAAACCGTTATCGTCTGTCCGAAGTCTCAAGAGACTGCGGCGGCGCCGCCGACGATTTCCGAAATTTCCTGGGTGATCGCAGACTGACGAGCTTTGTTGTAGATAAGCTGCAGGCTGTCGATGATATCCCCTGCGTTGTCGGTCGCGTTTTTCATTGCGATCATCCGTGCCGCCTGTTCGCTGGCGTTGTTCTCGATCACTGCCTGATATACCTGCGACTCGATATAACGGGTCAACAGGCCATCGAGCAGCTCGTTGGCGTCAGGCTCGTAAACGTAGTCCCAATGCCCCTTGAGTTCCTCTTTGTCAGCCGGAACCAGCGGGATCATTTGTTCGACCTTGGGCGTTTGCACCATGGTGTTCACAAAGGCATTGGAGACCAGGTACAAGCGGTCGATACGACCTTCCTGATAACCATCGAGCATGACCTTGACGCTACCGATCAGATCATTCAACGAGGGCTGTTCGCCCAGGTGACTGATCGCTGCGACAACGTTACCGCCATAACTGCGAAAAAACGCGGCGCCCTTGCTGCCAATCACGCACAGCTCGGTCTCGACGTTACGGTCACGCCACTCTTTCATGTTTTGTACCAGCGCCTTGAACAGGTTGGTGTTCAAGCCACCGCAAAGACCCCGATCCGTACTGACCACGATATAGCCGACCCGTTTGACTTCACGCTCTTGCATGAACGGGTGACGATATTCGGGATTGGCATTGGCCAGATGGCCAATGACCTGACGGATACGCTCAGCGTAGGGACGGCTGGAGGCCATGCGCTGTTGTGCTCTGCGCATTTTGCTGACCGCCACCTTCTCCATGGCGCTGGTGATCTTCTGAGTACTTTTGATACTCGAAATTTTACCGCGTATCTCTTTTGCGCCTGCCATGTCTCACCTTTCAGGTTAGCCCGAGGCCAGATCGCACGATGCGGGACATGATCGAATCATGCCCCGCGCTCGGCTTACCAGCTCTGGGTTGCCTTGAAGTTCTCGATGCCAGACTTGATACCGGCTTCGATCTCGTCGTTGTAGTCGCCCTTCTCGTTGATCTTGGCCAACAGATCGGCCTTGTCACGTTTGAAGTAAGCGAGCAAAGCCTTCTCGAACGGGCCGACCTTGTTCAGCTCGACATCGACCAGGAAGCCCTTCTCGGCAGCGTACAGACTGATGGCCATGTCAGCGATCGACATAGGCGCATACTGGTGCTGCTTCATCAGCTCGGTAACCCGCTGACCATGCTCTAGCTGCTTACGGGTAGCCTCATCGAGGTCCGAAGCAAACTGGGCGAAAGCCGCCAGTTCACGATACTGGGCCAGCGCGGTACGAATACCACCGGACAGCTTCTTGATGATCTTGGTCTGGGCTGCACCACCAACACGGGATACCGATACACCGGCGTTAACGGCCGGGCGGATACCTGCGTTGAACAGGTTGGATTCCAGGAAGATCTGGCCGTCAGTGATCGAGATCACGTTGGTCGGTACGAATGCTGATACGTCACCCGCCAGCGTTTCAATGATCGGCAGTGCGGTCAGAGAACCGGTCTTGCCCTTCACTTCACCGTTGGTGAGCTTCTCGACATAGTCCTCGGAGATGCGCGATGCGCGCTCCAGCAGACGGCTGTGGAGATAGAACACGTCGCCGGGGTAGGCTTCACGACCCGGCGGACGACGCAGCAACAGCGAGATCTGACGGTAGGCAATAGCCTGCTTGGACAGATCATCGTAGATGATCAGCGCGTCTTCACCACGGTCACGGAAGTACTCGCCCATGGTGCAGCCTGAGTAAGGTGCCAGGAATTGCAGGGCAGCCGGCTCGGAAGCGGAAGCCGCAACGACGATGGTGTTGCTCATCGCGCCATGCTCTTCCAGCTTGCGTACGACGTTGGCGATGGTCGACTGCTTCTGACCGATAGCCACGTACACACACTTGATGCCGGAATCTTTCTGGTTGATGATCGCGTCGATCGCGATGGCCGTCTTACCTGTCTGACGGTCACCGATGATCAGCTCACGCTGACCACGGCCAATCGGGATCATCGCATCGATGGACTTGTAGCCGGTCTGGACCGGCTGATCTACCGACTTACGCCAGATTACGCCAGGCGCAACCTTTTCTACCGCGTCAGTCAGTTTGGCATCGATTACGCCCTTGCCGTCAATCGGGTTACCCAGCGCGTCAACAACGCGACCGAGCAACTCGGGGCCGACCGGAACTTCCAGAATACGACCGGTACATTTGGCTGTCATGCCTTCGGTCAGATTCAGGTAATCACCCAATACAACAGAACCCACGGAGTCCTGCTCCAGGTTCAGTGCCATACCGTATACACCACCGGGGAATTCAATCATTTCCCCGTACATCACATCAGCAAGGCCGTGAATGCGCACGATACCGTCGGAAACGCTGACGATGGTGCCTACATTGCGAGCCTGCGAAGACACATCGAGTTTCTCGATGCGCTGCTTGATAATTTCGCTAATTTCGGAAGGATTCAATTGCTGCATGCCATGTCCCTCAAATCAGGATTTCAACGCCTCGGCCAGCTTATCCAGCTTGCCGCGGACCGAACCGTCGATGACCAAGTCACCCGCACGAATCAACACACCGCCGATCAAGGCCGGGTTGATGGTCACATGAGGAGTTACTGTCCGGTCTAACCGCTTGGAAAGAGCGGTTGCCAGCGTTTTCTGTTGATCGTCGCTCAGCTCAAAGGCGGATTCCACCTCGACTGCCACGCTACGATCATGTTCTGCCTTGTGTTGCTCATAGAGCTCGGCAATAACCGGGATCAAGGGCAAACGGTCATGCTCAGACAGCGTCCGGATAAAATTACCGAAAGCCTCATCCACATGACCCTCGCACACCATGAGCAGGTCGTCGGCCTTGCGTTCCTCGGTCAGACCGGGATTACGCATCCTCGCGGCAAAAGCGTCATCCTGAACGGCCGCTGCTGCCAGGGTCAGCATGCCAGACCAGGCATCCAGACCACCGGCAGCAGAAGCGTGTTCAAAAGCTGCTTTTGCGTAAGGCCGAGCTAGCGTATTGATAGTAGCCATAGCTCGCCTCGCTTAGAGTTGTGAGGCCAATTTATTGACCAGCTCACTGTGCGCCTTGGCGTCGATTTCCGACCCCAGAATTTGCTCAGCGCCCCGAACGGCCAATACGGCCACCTGGGCCCGAAGGTCATCCTTGGCGCGATTCACTTCCTGTTCGATCTCGGCCTTAGCGGCTGTGATCAGACGTTCACCTTCGGAACGTGCCTGCTCTTTAGCTTCCTCAACAATGAGGTTGGCACTCTTGTTGGCTTGCTCGATGATCTGAGTAGCCTGTTCCTTGGTTTCACGCAGGGTCTGGGAAGCTTTCTCTTGGGCCAGGTCAAGGTCACGTTGGGCGCGGCCAGCCGCGTCCAGACCTTCAGCGATTTTTTTCTGGCGCTCTGCCATGGCTGCCGTGATCGGCGGCCACACATACTTCATGCAGAACCAGACAAAAATAGCGAAGGCAATCGTTTGACCAAACAGCGTCAGATTAATATTCACAGCGATTTACCTCGTGCTATTCGTTGAGTCCCGGATCTCTTGATCCAGATGATAGGTCCGGCAAACCGTGGCTTACCGGAGATCAGTCATCTGAATTAAGCGGCAACGCCAGGGGCAACAACGAAGATCAGGTACATCGCGATACCAACACCGATCATCGGCACGGCGTCGAGCAGACCGGCCATCAGGAAGGTTTTGGTTTGCAGCTGCGGGCCCAGCTCAGGCTGACGTGCAGTGGATTCCAGCAGCTTGCCACCCAGCAGGGCGAAGCCAATACCGGTACCCAGGGCGCCCAGACCGATCATGATGGAGGCAGCAATGATTACGAGTTCCATAATTACTCCTAAAGTTCAAGGTTGCAGTTCAAGGTTGGTTGATTGAACAGGGTTCGAGTGCGGTCAGTGAGCATCCTCATGAGCCGCACTTAGATACACCACAGTCAGCACCATGAAGATGAAGGCCTGTAGCGGAATGACTAGAATATGGAAGATTGCCCATGGCACGTTCAGACCCCATTGGAGGTAGAACGGCAGTAGCGCGATCAGAATAAAGACCACTTCACCGGCGTACATGTTACCGAACAGTCGCAATGCCAGACTCAGTGGTTTGGTCAGCAGGCCGAGCAGTTCAAGGAACAGGTTGAACGGAATCAACGCCCAGTGCTTGAAAGGGGTGAAGGACAGTTCCTTGATAAAGCCGCCGAAGCCCTTGACCTTGAAACTGTAGAAAATAATCAGGATGAAGACACCCAGGGAAATACCAAAGGTACCGTTCGGATCAGCCGTCGGCACGATCTTGAAGTAATCCAGTCCCAGAGCGGTGGCCAGGCCGGGGATGTAATCCACCGGTATCCATTTCAGGGAGTTCATCAGGAACACCCAGACGAAAATGGTCAACGCCAGAGGCGCAACCAAGGCGTTACGGCCGTGGAAAGTATCCTTGACGATGCCCTGGATGAACTCCACGGTCATCTCGACGACGTTCTGCAGCTTGCCCGGCACGCCAACCGTGGCGCGCTTGGCAACGGTGCGGAACAGGAACAGGAAAATCAGACCCATGAATACCGACCAACCCAGGGTATCCACGTGAAACGCCATAAAGCCCATGTCGGTTGCTTCAGCGCCTGATTGGGCTAGCGTCCAGGTGGTTTCCTGAACAACTGTGCCGTCATAACGCTCGTAACCTGCGGGCAATTTGCCGTAAGTGAGGTTCTGCAAATGGTGCTGGATATATTCAGCTGAAGTGCCTGCCATATTTGCCTCTGACTAATGCTTTTGAAATCGTTTGACTATGAGCAGGCCACTGGCTCCGACGGCCAGCACCGCGAGGTAACCAGCAAATACTGCGGTCGCCTCCAGCGGCTTTACACCTACCCACACCAGCACAAAAAGTGCGGCGGTCAATATTATTTTGCCAGCCTCGCCGGAATAAAATTCACGGACGATGGCCTGGGCTGATCGGGCTCCGCTATAGCGGTACACCCGATAAGCAAAATAGGCATTGGGGACCAGCGCGACAAGTCCACCCAAGAGGCCGGAATATCCGGCTACAGGATTCTGGAAAAACCACAGAATCAGCGCTGCCAAAAGGGCTACGCAAGCTTGAAGCAACAACACCGGGAAAGCTGGCAAGCGATGGAAAGGGGTTCTATTGGGCGTTCTTGCGTCCATTTACCCGCCTCGCGACCGCTGCTTCAGGTTCTTTTCCGGGGCTTTCCCCGCAACAAACTGGTGCATTTCACCAGCTAAAATAGCGCGAGGAGTATAGGTTGAATAATCCTCCGATTCAACACTAACCGGGCGAATCCCCCGTCTTTTCAATCAGTAGGCCGCATTCGACGGCCCGTTTGGCGACTATGACGTCTCTTCCGCATTCACCAACTGGCTCACTTGATATGCATCAACACGCCATCAAGTTCATCCAACGAGCTATAGCTGATAACCAGTTTGCCCTTGCCCTTGGCGCCGTGCTGAATCTTCACTTCGGCGCCTATACGTTCGGCGAGATCCTGTTGCAACCGCTCAATATCAGGATTAGCGCGGGTATCACCGGCTTCGCGGCGGGGATTCAGCCACTGGCGCACCAATGCTTCAGTCTGACGAACGGTCAAACCTTTGGCGACTACCTGCCGGGCCGCGGCTGTCTGATCCTCGCTGGGCAAACCCAGCAAAGCCCGCGCATGGCCCATTTCCAGATCACCGCGTTCCAGTAACAATTTGACATCATCTGGCAGCGCCATCAGACGCAGCAGATTGGTAATGCTGACCCGGGATTTACCCACCGCGTCAGCAACCTGCTGCTGGGTCAGTTCGAACTCCAACTGCAAACGTTGCAGGGCGATGGCTTCTTCGATCGGGTTGAGATCTTCGCGCTGGATGTTCTCGATCAGCGCCATGGCAATAGCCGCTTCGTCGGGTACATCGCGGATTACCGCCGGGATCGAATCCAGGCCGGCTTGCTGTGTGGCACGCCAGCGCCTTTCGCCGGCGATGATTTCGTAACGACCCTCGGCAATCGGGCGGACCACTATTGGCTGCATGACGCCTTGCACACGAATGGAATTGGCCAGCTCTTCCAGAGCCTGGGGATCCATGTCGCGGCGGGGTTGGTATTTGCCGCGCTGAATCAGATCAACCGGTAATTCCTTAAGCAGTTGCTCCTGATTCTCAGATCCCTGACCGGCGCTGTTGGATTGCCCTAGCAGCGCATCCAGCCCCCTTCCCAAGCCGCGTTTCTTGACCGCCATGCCGGTATTGTCCTTTTATTCGATTAGTCGTTCGCGCTCGCCAGAGCACTTGCTTTGGCAGCTTGTTTGGAGCGTCTTACCACTTCGCCGGCCAGCGCCAGATAAGCCACAGCACCTCGGGATTGCTTGTCATAGGTCAGCGCCGGCATGCCAAAGCTGGGCGCCTCGGCCAGACGCACATTACGCGGGATCACGGTCTGGTACAGCTTGTCACCAAAGTGACTGGTCAACTGCGCCGATACATCCAGCGTCAGACTATTGCGCGGATCGTACATGGTGCGCAGCAAGCCTTCGATCTGCAGCGTGGGATTAAGCACCGAACTGATCCGCTGGATAGTATTGACCAGCGCCGACAGGCCTTCCAACGCATAGTATTCGCATTGCATGGGAATAATGACCCCATCGGCGGCGACCAATCCATTGACGGTCAACATGTTCAGCGAGGGCGGGCAATCGATCAGAATGTAATCGTACTGACTGCGCAGGGTTGTCAGCGCGTAACGCAGGCGGCTTTCCTTCATCTTCACATCGAGCAGTTCGACTTCGGCAGCAGTCAGATCACCGTTGGCCGGCAATATGTCATAACCACCGTTTTCGGAACGTTGCAGCGCCTGCTTCAGCTCACAGCGACCGGTCAGCAACTCGTAAACCGAATTCTCCAGATCGGATTTGTCGATACCGCTACCCATGGTCGCATTGCCCTGGGGATCCAGATCCACCAGCAACACCTTGCGTTTGGTAGCAGCCAGCGAGGCGGCGAGGTTGATGCAGGTGGTGGTCTTGCCGACGCCGCCTTTCTGGTTGGCTATTGCCAATACCTTGCCCACTATGACCTCCTATCCGTTGTCAGCCTGAACCTGCCGTTGCAGTATCAGCAGATGTCGGCTGCCCTGGCAACCGGGTACCGCCAATTGTGCGCTGTCAGTGACCTGGAAGTCGACCGGCAATGCAGCCAACTCCTCCTCCGGATACTGCCCCTTCATTGCCAACCAACGTGTATCGGTATCGCTCAGATGACGTGTCAGATGAGTAAAATCAGCGAGGGAACTGAAGGCCCGGGAGACAATGCCGTGAAACGGCTGCTCTGCCTGATAGGCTTCCACGCGGTTCTGCACCACGGTCAGATTGGCCAACCCCAGCTCCAGTCGGACCTGGGTGAGAAAGCGGGTTTTCTTGCCGTTGCTATCGAGCACGGTGAAGCGCGCATCAGGCCGCATGATTGCCAGAATAATCCCCGGCATACCGCCGCCACTGCCCACATCCAACCAGCGTTCGCCTTGCACATAGGGCAAAATGCTCAGACTGTCGAGCAGATGGCGGCTGACCATTTCATCCGGATCGCGCACCGCTGTCAGGTTGTAAGCCTTGTTCCATTTGTGCAACAGCTCGAGATAGGCCAGCAGCTGCCGAGTTTGTTCCGGGCTCAGCTCGATGCCCAGGGCGGCAGCACCTTGAATAAGTTCAGCAGCATGATCGGCCATCGCGCTCACGCCTCTCTTGCCAGGCTGCTGCCCGCGGCGCTGCGTTTTTTCAGATGGATCAACAGCAGACTGACCGCCGCCGGAGTTACACCCGGTATGCGCGAGGCCTGACCCAGGGTTTGCGGGCGCACATCAGCGAGCTTGTGCTTGATCTCGTTGGACAGACCATTGAGCGTCAGATAATCCAACCCATCGGGGAGCAGCGTCTGTTCGTGCTGCCGCAAACGGTCGATCTCTTCTTGCTGTCGCTCGATATAGCCGGCGTACTTGGTATGGATTTCCACCTGTTCCGCGGCATCCGCAGGAATATCCACCTTGCCAGTCAGCTCGCACAGGGCCGTGTAGTCCACTTCTGGACGACGCAACAAATCGAGCAAATTATATTCGTGATTCAGCGGCGTGGCGTAGCGCTCGGCAAAAGCTTTGCCGATCTCACTGTTGGGCTGCACCCAGGTACTGCTCAGGCGCTTACGCTCGGCGTCGATTGCTTCGCGCTTGGCACTGAATACTGACCAGCGATGGTCATCGACCAGGCCCAGCTCGCGACCCTTTTCCGTCAAACGCAGGTCGGCGTTGTCTTCACGCAATACCAGTCGGTACTCAGCCCGCGAAGTAAACATGCGGTAAGGCTCGCGCGTGCCCATGGTGATCAGATCGTCGACCAGTACGCCGATGTAGGCTTCATCACGACGCGGGCACCAGGCTTCCTGATCCTGCGAGCGTCGCGCAGCGTTCATGCCCGCGAGCAGGCCCTGAGCAGCGGCTTCTTCATAACCGGTAGTGCCGTTGATCTGCCCGGCAAAGAACAGCCCGCCAATCACCTTGGTTTCCAGTGAGTACTTCAGATCCTGCGGGTTGAAGTAATCGTATTCAATCGCGTAACCGGGACGCAGGATGTGGGCGTTTTCCATGCCCTCGATCGATTGCACGACCTGCAACTGCACATCGAACGGCAATGAAGTGGATATGCCGTTGGGGTACAGCTCATGGGTGGTCAAACCTTCCGGCTCGATAAACACCTGATGCTGATTCTTGTCGGCAAAGCGATGAATCTTGTCTTCGATCGACGGGCAATAGCGTGGGCCTACCCCTTCGATCACACCGGTATACATCGGCGAGCGATCCAGATTGTTGCGAATAATCTCGTGAGTACGCTCGTTGGTGTAGGTAATCCAGCAATTGACCTGTTGCGGATGCTCGTTGACGTTGCCCAGGAACGACATTACCGGCAAGGGGGTGTCGCCGGGCTGCACGGTCATCTTGCTGTAATCCACGGTGCGCCCGTCAATGCGCGGTGGCGTACCGGTCTTCAAGCGGTCCACGCGCAGGGGCAATTCACGTAAACGATCAGCCAGGGCAATAGCCGGTGGATCACCGGCACGGCCACCAGAGTAGTTATCCAGACCTATGTGAATCAAGCCGCCGAGGAAAGTACCGGTAGTCAGCACGACGTTGTCGGCATGGAAACGCAGACCCATCTGGGTAACAACCCCACATACCTGATCGTTCTCGACAATCAGATCGTCACAGGCCTGCTGGAATATCCACAGATTGGGTTGGTTCTCCAGCATTTCACGAATGGCCGCCTTGTACAGGATACGGTCAGCCTGAGCCCGCGTGGCACGCACAGCCGGGCCTTTGCGGCTGTTGAGCACGCGAAACTGAATACCCGCCAGATCGGTTGCCCTGGCCATGGCTCCGCCCAGAGCATCGATTTCCTTGACCAGATGGCTCTTGCCGATACCGCCGATCGCAGGGTTACAGCTCATCTGCCCAAGCGTCTCGACGTTATGGCTCAGCAGCAAGGTCTTCACGCCCATACGAGCAGCAGCCAGTGCGGCTTCGGTGCCAGCGTGGCCCCCGCCTACAACGATTACGTCAAAACGACTTGGAAATTGCACGGTAAACCTCGTTGCCAGACAACGGCTGGCTTCGGGAAAAGGGGCTGATTATAGGCTTGTGTTGAGAAAATTGCAGCTTTGTGCTGGATGTTTTTTGAACAGCCGGTCAGACAGGTCTGGGTACTCTCGACCTACTCAGCTCATTAGTAGAATAAATTAAAGAAAGATTTAAAAAGCTTTATGTAGTTAATGTTAATGAGTAAGCGCTTTTCTGTGAGTAACTGCTTTAAACCTATATAAATCAATCATTTGGAATGAAAGAAAGGTTGTGGTCAGGCTGGGTTTGAATGGGTCCGTAAGCGGTGTGTTACTTGTGCATAACTTGCATGCTTATCCACAGGGTGTTTTGGGTGCAGGTTGTACACAGACTTTCGACCTAGTCTCAGGGCTAGTTGTACACAGGGCTCAGTCAGGTTGAACGAGGTGAAATAAGCGTATAGAAGGGAAAAAATAAGCGAAAAAAGACGTCAACGAAGGTGCAATTCCGAGGCGTGATCGAAAATTCCAGTATTGACGGGCTGTTTATTTGCCAATGCAGAAGCTGGAGAAGATCCGGCCGAGCAGATCATCGGCGCTGAATTCGCCGGTTATGCTGCCAAGGGCTTGTTGCGCCATGCGCAGGTCCTCAGCGAGCAACTCTCCTGCACCCATCAGGGTTAACTGGTCGTGACCATGAGACAGGTGCTCGCTAGCCTGTTCCAATGCCTGCAAATGGCGTCGACGAGCACTGAACAGGCTTTCCGATGCTTGCTCATAGCCCATGCAGGTTTTCAGGTGCTCACGCAGCAGCTCCACACCCTCGCCAGTACGAGCACAGAGCTGGATGGTCACGCTGCCATCAACCGCCTGTTGCTGGCCTGGCTGCTCACCTATCAGGTCGATCTTGTTATGAATCAGGGTCACCTTGCTGGGGTCGGGTCGCTGCAGCAGAAACTCTGGCCACAGGTTTTCCGGATGATGCGCCTCGGGCTGCGACGCATCGACCATTAACAGGATCCGGTCGGCCTCGGCGATGGCGGCCATGGCGCGTTCGACGCCGATCTTTTCGACTTGGTCTTCAGTATCCCGCAGCCCTGCAGTGTCAATGATATGCAGCGGCATACTGTCGATGTGAATATGTTCACGCAGGATATCCCGGGTGGTGCCGGCGATATCCGTGACGATGGCGCTGTCCTTGCCGGCCAAGGCATTAAGCAGGCTGGATTTGCCCGCATTGGGCCGGCCGGCGATAACCACGGTCATTCCGTCACGTAACAACGCGCCCTGCCCGGCTTCCCGCTGCACCTGCCGGAGTTGCTCACGGACTGTCTGAAGTTGGGCCAGCACGTGACCATCAGCGAGAAAATCAATTTCTTCTTCCGGGAAATCAATTGCCGCTTCCACATAGATACGTAGTGCAATAAGCGCCTCAGTCAGCGCATTCACCCGCGTGGAAAACGCGCCCTGCAAGGAGTGCAACGCATTGCGTGCGGCCTGCTCCGAGCTGGCCTCGATCAGATCGGCAATGGCCTCAGCCTGGGCCAGGTCGAGTTTGTCATTCAGAAACGCCCGTTCACTGAACTCACCAGGGTTGGCCAAGCGCGCGCCGGCGTGCAGACAGGCCTTGAGCAGCAGATCCATGACCACTGGCCCACCATGACCTTGCAGCTCCAGTACATCTTCGCCGGTGAAGGAATGTGGCCCGGGGAAGTACAGCGTCAGGCCTTGATCCAGCGCTACGTCCTGTTGCCAGAAGGTACCGTAATGGGCATGCCGGGGTGTGGGTTGGATACGCGCTATCTGTTTGGCAATAGCCGGTGCGGCCGGTCCGGATACACGGATAATCCCTACCCCACCCTGACCTGGTGGTGTGGCGATGGCGGCAATGGTATCGGCGTGATAACTGGGCATGGTCATTCTCTGGGTAAGCGTGTCGGGATGCTGATGTAACGCTAGTGGAAAGACAGATAGCAAAACGCCCCGATATCGGGGCGCGTGCTTAGCTCTGCGGAAGGCGGAATTACTCGCCTTTTGCTGCAGCGCCTTTTTCGATCTGACGGGTAATGTACCACTGTTGTGCGATCGACAGCATGTTGTTGACCACCCAGTACAGCACCAGACCTGCCGGGAACCAGAGGAAGAAGAAGGTAAAGACGATCGGCAGCATCTTCATTACCTTGGCCTGCATCGGATCCGGTGGCGCCGGGTTCAGCTGCTGCTGGATGAACATGGTGGCGCCCATCAGGATCGGCAGAATGAAATAGGGATCCTTGAGCGATAGATCGGTGATCCATCCTAGCCACGGCGCCTGACGCATCTCGACGCTTTCCATCAGTGTCCAGTACAGCGCAATAAACACCGGCATCTGCACCAGGATCGGCAAACAGCCGCCCAATGGATTGATCTTCTCTTTCTTGTACAACTCCATCATGCCCTGGGACATTTTCTGACGGTCGTCGCCATGCTGTTCACGCAGCGCTTGCAGCTTGGGTGCAACGCGGCGCATGTTGGCCATGGAACGGTAGCTAGTAGCCGAGAGCGGGAAGAACACCAGTTTGATCAGCACGGTGAGCAGGATGATGCTCCAGCCCCAGTTACCGACAAAGCTGTGGATCAGGCTCAATACCCAGAACAGAGGCTGTGCAATCCACCACAAGAAACCGTAATCGACAGTCAGCTCCAGGCCAGGCGAAATTTCTTTCAGGCTGTCCTGGATCTTGGGGCCGGCATAGAAGTCGGCACTGATGCTGGCTTGCTGGCCAGGCTCGATGACGCTGGCCGGGCTGGTGAAACCGACAATGTAATTGCCGGCGCTGTCAGTGCGCGTCTGGTACACATGCTGTTGATCGGCAGCGGGAATCCAGGCTGTTACGAAGTAGTGCTGCAACCAGGCAACCCAGCCACCGCCGACCGTTTCCTTGAGGCGATTCTTGTCCATGTCGGACATCGACACCTTGGTGTAGGACTCGTCCGCACTCCAGTAGGCTGCGCCAAGATAGGTCGCCATGCCGGTAGCGCTGGAACTGGAAGGATCGCTGCTGTCATCACGCTTGATCTGACCGAACAGGTTACCAGTCCAAGTCTCGCCACTCTGGTTGTCGATGATGTAATCGACGTCTACCAGATACTCACCACGGGTGAAGGTAAAGCGCTTGATATAGCTGACATCGTTTTCTTCAAAACGCAGGTCTACTACCAACTGCTCGTCATCGCCCAGGCTGTAGCTCTGGCTTTCAGCACTGTACAACGGGCGACCGGCAGAGCGGGCATCCGGTCCGTTTTTACCGGTAAGCCCGCTTTGCGCTACGTAGGTCATAGCGTTGGAGTTTTCCAGAATCGGGAAAGGCAGATCAGGACGATCCTTGCGCACCGGATACTGGGGCAGTGACAAGGTCACCAGATCACCACCACGGGGATCAATTTCCGCCCGCAGTGTATCGGTCTCGATCCTGATCAGATTACCGCTGGTGTCGTCTGGCGTTGCCGCGGTTTGCGGCACTTCTGCGTCACCACCGGGCTCTACTGCAGGTGGGACATCACTGGTAGCGGCGCTGCTGTTACCAGTCTCGCCGGCATTCTGCGATTCGGGTAATGACGGGACTTCATCATTTCCAGACTGGCTGGATTCCGTGGCAACCGGCGGCAGTTCATCGCCCTGGCCATAATCAGCATTCCACTGCAAAACCATGAGATAGGTAATCACGAGCAAAGCAGCTATGAGGATATTTCGTTGCATGTTCATGGTTTATTGGTCATCTGAGAAGAAGGTGTGGCAGAGGCAGGCGGTACCGGATCGTATCCACCGGGATTCCAGGGATGGCAACGGCTCAAACGCTTAGCACCCAGCAGACTGCCCTGGATAAAACCATGTTGTTCAATGGCTTCTTGGGCATAGCAGGAACAGGACGGGTAGAAACGGCAATGACTGGCCATCAGCGGGCTGATAGCGTAGCGATATACCTTGATCACTCCGAGCGCGAGGTTACGCATTGGATGACGGGGGTCCGGAATGGCGTGAACGTGGCGGCTTGTCCGTTGACCGGGATAGCCTGCGCCACATGCCTTTGAACAGCTCATGTAACGCAGCATTATCCAGTTCACCCAGGCCCTTGCGAGCCAGGACGACAATGTCCAGATTGCCCAGTTCCGGCTTGTTCAGCCGGAATGAGTCTCGAGCTATACGTTTGATCCGATTGCGATCAACGGCTCGTCGGACACTTTTTTTGGCAATCACCAGGCCCAGTCTTGGCTGGTCCGTGGTATTTGCCTTGGCCAACAGCAAGACATAAGGCCCGGAAGCCTTGCGGGTGGCACCATCGAATACGTTCTTGAACTGACTTGGCGTTAACAGCCTGCACTCAGGACCGAATCCGAAATCCACCTGCAAAACCGGGTCTTAAGCTGACAGACGCTTGCGGCCTTTGGCGCGACGGCGTGCCAGTACGTTACGACCATTGGCAGTAGCCATGCGAGCGCGGAAACCGTGGTTACGCTTACGCTTCAAAACGCTGGGTTGAAATGTTCTTTTCATCTTGAGTTACCTGATTAATTCGCGTCAGAGCCAGTGAGCCCTTTCAAGGGACCGGCAATTCTAGAGAATAACCCTGTGCAGGTCAATTCGATTTACGCCCTGAAGACTATTAAAAACAATATAAAATCAATTCTTTAAAGAGATTAATGAAGTTAATACTAATGGTTAAACGATTTGCTGTGGATATCTGCAAAAACCACTTAGAAATCAGTTCGTTCCGTTGTACAAAAAGATGTGTGCAAGCGGTTGCTGGGCGGCGCGATCTCCTGTGTTCAGCCTGTGGATAGAAAGGCGTCTTATCCACAGGCGGTTTTATCCACCGTATTCGGGGGCGCTTACACACAATCTCCAAGCTGGCTTATGCACAATGCTCAAGGCCGCGCCATGCAAGGGATTTGCCATATGGGTCAACCAGTTCTGACTAAAGTAGCGGGTGTGATAGTGCTCTTTGAGCTACCAAGAGTGTGGATAAGTAGGCCCCGAAAGCGCTAGAATAGCCGCTGAAAATACGCCTTCAAATCGCCAGTAAACGGGTTTGATTTGTCCAACAATAAAGCCGTATGCGGCTGATGTTCCGGGGGATATTTGTGTCGGTTGTACTCTGGCAGCAATGCATCGATTTTTTGCGTGATGAGCTTCCATCCCAAGAGTTCAATACCTGGATCAGGCCTCTGCAGGTTGATGGCGATCAGACTGAGCTGCGCCTTTACGCGCCGAACCGCTTTGTCCTTGACTGGGTAAACGACAAATACCTCAATCGGGTTCAAGAGCTGCTTGACGACCTCTCCCAGGGTCAGGCGCCTTTGGTGTCTTTGCTTATAGGTAGTCGCCGGGTGGCGTCGACGGTGCGAGCGCAAGCGGGAGCTCCGGCTCCAGTGCAATCCGTTGCGGCGTCCGCGGATACCGTGCAAACCGCCAGTGCCCCGGTGACACCACGTACCCAGGTCATTGCTCAGGGCTTTCAGCCAGAGCAATCCCAGGGTGTGCGTATAGATGAAGAAGATCCGCGCCCGCCGCAGCGCGCTGATCAGGCCGGACCCAGTTCGCCAGTCATCAAGCACACCAGCTACCTGAACCGCAGCTTCACCTTTGAAAACTTTGTTGAAGGTAAATCCAACCAGCTGGCTCGCGCTGCCGCCTGGCAAGTCGCCGACAATCCCAAGCATGGATACAACCCGCTGTTCCTGTATGGCGGCGTAGGCCTGGGTAAGACCCACTTGATGCATGCCGTGGGTAACCATCTGTTGAAGAAGAATCCCGCAGCCAAGATTGTGTACCTGCACTCTGAGCGTTTTGTCGCCGACATGGTCAAGGCCTTGCAGATGAACGCGATTAACGATTTCAAACGTTACTATCGTTCTGTGGATGCATTGCTGATCGATGACATTCAGTTTTTCGCCAAGAAAGAACGCTCCCAGGAAGAGTTCTTCCACACCTTCAATGCGCTGCTTGAAGGTGGCCAGCAGGTCATCCTCACCAGTGACCGCTACCCCAAGGAAATTGATGGGTTGGAAGAGCGGCTCAAATCCCGGTTTGGTTGGGGGCTTACGGTGGCGGTTGAACCACCGGAGCTGGAAACCCGTGTAGCGATCCTGATGAAGAAAGCCGAGCAGTCGCGGGTCGATCTGCCGCATGACGCTGCTTTCTTTATCGCTCAGCGCATTCGCTCGAATGTGCGTGAACTGGAAGGTGCGCTTAAGCGAGTGATTGCCAGCGCGCATTTTATGGGTCGCGATATCACCATCGAGTTGATTCGCGAATCGCTCAAGGATTTGCTCGCACTGCAGGATAAGCTGGTGAGCATTGATAACATCCAGCGCACTGTTGCCGAGTACTACAAGATCAAGGTATCGGACGTATTATCCAAGCGTCGCTCGCGTTCGGTCGCAAGACCTCGACAAGTAGCCATGGCTCTGTCCAAGGAATTGACCAATCACAGTTTGCCCGAGATTGGTGATGCGTTTGGCGGCCGGGATCACACCACGGTTTTGCACGCCACTCGGAAAATTGCCGAGTTACGTGAAATGGATGCGGATATCCGCGAAGATTACAAAAACCTGCTGAGGACACTGACCACCTGATGTTCGGGTGCGGTGTTCAGCACAAGATAACCTGCACGAGGTCGAAGGAAGACAATGCAATTTACCATTCAGCGTGAAGCCCTGTTGAAACCCCTGCAACTGGTTGCCGGGGTAGTAGAACGTCGGCAGACATTGCCCGTGCTGTCCAATGTGCTGTTGGTAGTGGATGGTAGTACGTTGTCGATGACTGGTACCGACCTGGAGGTCGAGCTGGTCGGACGTATCAATCTGGAAGAGCCGGCAGAAGCGGGTGAGATTACCGTACCGGCGCGCAAGCTGATGGATATCTGCAAGTCGCTTCCTGATGACGTTGCACTGAGTTTCAAGGTTGAAGACAACAAGGCGATCATCAAGGCGGGCCGCAGCCGGTTTACCCTAGCTACTCTCCCCGCCTCCGACTTCCCCAATGTCGAAGACGGTCCTGGCTCACTCAGCTTTGCGATCAATCAGAATAAATTGCGCCGCCTTATCGAGCGCACCAGTTTCGCCATGGCGCAGCAGGACGTCCGTTACTATCTGAATGGCATGCTGCTGGAGATCAATAAAGGTCAACTGCGTGCAGTGGCTACTGACGGCCACCGCATGGCGATGTGTACTCAGGATGCGAATATCGATTATCAGGAACGCTATCAGTTGATCGTGCCGCGCAAGGGTATTCTTGAATTGGCTCGACTGTTGGGTGAAGCGGATGACCTGGTGAATATTGTCCTCGGCACTCATCACATCCGTGCAACCACAGGCGATTTTACTTTCACCTCCAAACTGGTTGACGGTAAATTTCCGGATTACGAGCGCGTACTGCCACGCGGTGGCGACAAGATCGTTATCGCCGAGCGCCAGGTACTGCGCAACGCATTCAGCCGTACCGCGATTCTGTCCAATGAAAAATACCGCGGTATTCGTTTGATGCTCAGCGATGCGTTGCTGAAAATTCAGGCCAACAACCCTGAGCAGGAAGAGGCCGAGGAAGATATCGCGGTCGAGTATGCAGGCAGTGCGCTGGAGATTGGTTTCAACGTTAGCTATCTGCTGGATGTGATGAACGTGCTTGGCAGCGAACAGGTCAAGATGATCCTGTCCGATGCAAACAGCAGCGCACTGGTGCAGGAAGCCGAATCCGATGACAGTGTTTACGTCGTCATGCCGATGCGTCTCTAAGCCCGTTTAATGCCCCTCAAAAAGCTATCCGTCACCGCGGTGCGTAACCTGCACCCGGTGACAATTTCCCCCTCCCCCCGCATTAATCTGATTTACGGCGATAACGGCAGCGGCAAGACCAGCCTGCTTGAAGCTATTCATATACTGGGTCTCGCTCGTTCTTTCCGCAGCACTCGCCTGCAACCGGTAATCCAGCACGAACATCAAGCCTGCACAGTCTTTGCTGAAGTGGCGTTGGCCAGCGGTCTGACTACATCGATGGGTATAACCCGAAGTAAGCAAGCGGATTATCAGATTCGCATCGACGGTCAGACTATCCGCAGTACCGCGCAACTGGCGGATACGTTGCCGCTTCAGCTAATCAATCCAGATAGCTTTCGTTTGCTTGAAGGCGCTCCCAAACAGCGTCGACAGTATCTTGATTGGGGTGTGTTCCACGTGGAACATCAGTTTCTCATCACGTGGCAGCGGGTGCAAAAAAGCCTCAAGCAACGGAATTCATTGCTGCGACGTGGTAGAATCGAACGTTCTCTGCTGACGCCATGGGAACTGGAGTTTTGTGAAGCCAGTGAGCGTATGGACGCCTTCCGGCAGGCCTATTTGCTAAAGCTCAAGCCCGCATTTGAATCGGTGCTTGGCCAGTTGATAGAGCTGGATGATCTGACTCTCAGCTACTTCCGTGGCTGGGATAAGGATCGCAGCTTGCAGCAGGTGCTGGATTCTCAGTTCGAACGTGATTGCCAGTTAGGTCATACCCAAGCTGGGCCGCAGCGAGCAGATTTGCGCTTGCGCATAAAAGGCATGAACGCTGCCGAGGTGTTATCTCGCGGGCAGCAGAAATTGGTTGTTTGTGCCCTGAAGATTGCTCAGGGACACCTATTAAAGGAGCGTGGCCGTCAGCAGGATTGTATTTTCCTGGTTGATGACCTGCCCTCCGAGTTGGACGAACAACACCGCAATGCCCTGTGCAGGCTTCTAGAAGCGCTCAACTGTCAGGTATTTATTACCGGTGTAGAAGCAGAACAGCTAGCGAACAGCTGGCAGACAGATACATCCTTGTCGATGTTCCACGTGGAACATGGGCACATTGTGCAGACCGACCGTCGTCTGGAGTGATTAAAAAATGACCGAAAATAGAGCCTACGATTCATCCAGTATCAAGGTACTTAAAGGCCTTGATGCCGTGCGGAAACGCCCCGGCATGTACATCGGTGATACGGATGACGGTACCGGTTTGCACCATATGGTGTTTGAGGTAGTCGATAACTCGATCGATGAGGCGCTGGCGGGTCACTGCAGTGACATCACCATCACCATGCATACCGATGAGTCCATCACCGTACGGGATAACGGCCGCGGTATCCCTGTGGATATGCACGAGGAAGGGGTTTCCGCCGCCGAGGTCATCATGACCGTGTTGCACGCTGGCGGTAAGTTTGACGATAACAGCTACAAGGTGTCAGGCGGCTTGCACGGTGTTGGGGTGTCAGTGGTCAACGCTCTGTCAGAAGAGCTTATATTGACCATTCGCCGGGCTGGCAAGGTCTGGGAGCAGACTTACAGCCACGGCGTGCCTCAGGAGCCTCTGAGAGAGGTTGGCGACACCGACACTACTGGTACGCAGATCCATTTCAAACCGTCAGCTGAAACCTTCACCAGCATCAGCTTCAGCTGGGACATCCTCGCCAAGCGTCTGCGTGAATTGTCCTTCCTGAACTCCGGGGTCGGTATTCATCTCTCCGACGAGCGCTCCGGCAAGAAGGAACTGTTCAAGTACGAAGGCGGTTTGCGCGCCTTTGTTGACTACCTCAACGTCAACAAGTCGACCATCAACTCGGTCTTTCATTTTGACTTGCAGCGCGATGACGGCATTGCCGTGGAAGTAGCGATGCAGTGGAACGACAGCTTTAATGAAAGCATCCTGTGCTTTACCAATAATATTCCGCAGCGCGATGGCGGTGCTCACTTGGCCGGATTCCGTAGCGCACTGACGCGGACTCTGAACAGCTATATTGAGCAGGAAGGTCTGCTGAAAAAGCTCAAGGTCAGTACCTCTGGTGATGACGCGCGGGAAGGTTTGACCGCGATCATTTCAGTAAAAGTGCCTGACCCCAAGTTTTCCTCACAAACCAAAGACAAGCTGGTTTCCTCCGAGGTAAAGACCGCCGTCGAGCAGGAGATGAACAAGTTCTTCTCCGACTACCTGCTGGAGAAGCCGGGCGAAGCCAAAGCCGTCGTCGGCAAGATGATCGATGCTGCGCGCGCTCGTGAAGCTGCCCGCAAAGCGCGTGAGATGACCCGCCGTAAAGGCGCGTTGGATATCGCGGGCTTGCCCGGCAAGCTGGCCGACTGCCAGGAGAAGGACCCGGCACTCTCCGAACTGTACATAGTGGAGGGTGACTCTGCGGGTGGCTCGGCGAAACAGGGCCGTAACCGCAAGACCCAGGCGATTCTGCCGTTGAAGGGCAAGATTCTCAACGTGGAAAAAGCCCGCTTTGACAAGATGCTCTCCTCCGCCGAAGTTGGCACCCTGATTACTGCTCTGGGTTGTGGTATTGGCCGCGACGAGTTCAACGTCGACAAGTTGCGTTACCACAACATCATCATCATGACCGATGCTGACGTCGACGGCTCGCACATCCGTACCTTGCTGCTGACCTTCTTTTTCCGGCAGATGCCGTTGCTGATCGAACGCGGCTATATCTACATCGCTCAGCCACCGTTGTACAAGATCAAGAAAGGCAAGCAGGAACAGTACCTGAAAGATGACGAAGCGCTTGAGGAATACCTCACGCAATCGGCACTGGAAGATTCCTATCTGTTTGTAAATGAAGATGCACCCGGTATTACCGGCGAAGGCCTGGAGCGTATCGTTCAAGAGTTTCGCTCGGTTATGAAGACGCTAAAGCGTCTGGCGCGTCTGTACCCGCTGGAACTGATGGAGCACTTTATCTATCTGCCGCGTTTGACTCTGGATAACCTGGCGGATAAAGCCTTTATGCAGAGCTGGGTAGCGCAGTTCGAAACCATGGTGAAAACTGGCGAGAAATCCGGCCAGCAATACGCTGTGAGCCTGCGGGAAGATAAAGAGCGCCACCTGTGGCTGCCTGAGGTTGAATCGATCTCACACGGCCTCTCAAGCTACTGCACCTTCAACCGCGATTTGTTCGCTAGTAACGACTACCGCACTATGGCGGAGTTAGGCGAGAAGTTGCAGAGCCTGTTGGAAGAAGGCGCGTACATGCAGCGCGGTGAAAAGAAAAAACCAATCACCCATTTCAAGGAAGGTCTGGAGTGGATGATGAGTGAGACTGCCCGCCGGCATACCATTCAGCGCTATAAAGGGCTGGGTGAGATGAACCCTGATCAGCTGTGGGAAACCACCATGGATCCGGAAAGCCGGCGGATGTTGCGGGTGAATATTGAGGATGCCATCGCGGCGGATCAGATATTCAACACGCTGATGGGTGACCACGTCGAACCGCGTCGTGAATTTATCGAAACCAATGCGCTGGCGGTGTCTAACCTCGACGTGTGATTAGTTGTGGGGGGGGTCTTGAGCTCCCCGCTGAATTACTCGTTTTAGGCGAGTCCAAGCATATGTTTAATCGCCCCGGTAAGCGCATATCTCAGGCGCACTGGGGCGATCAATCATTTGGAGGCCAGCTGTCGGAGACATTGAAATCTTCAATTCTCCCAGTCTCTTCGTTGACCTTCCTGAACTCTTCGATCTCGTCGGCTGTTAGATGAAGGACCGCTGCTCCCATTGTGAATAGCATAACGCCCATCTCATCATAGTTTTCTCTGGTCGGATTCCCGCACGATCCGCCCGAAAACCCAATCTCTTTCGCACTTGCCCTGACCATTTTCTTCGTCTCCATTGAGACCGCTCGGAAGAGGAGCTTGCCATCATGTTCAAATTTCTCTGTCGTGCAGATACTCATGAGCGTACGTGCTCGTCCCCAGTCGTTGGTGTAGATAAAGCTTCGCTCATTCGCTACTGCGGGTTGCGCGAGAAAAATCGTGATCCAAAGATATGATGTGAGTCTGGACATGGTGTGCTCCCTGCTGCCGCTCTTTCAAATGCGTTGCGCCTCTTGCTGTATAAATATCCCTAGGCGACATTTTGGTGGTTGTCAAATTCGGTCAGTAAACACGACTGCTGCTCAGCAGAGAGATGTGAGGTCATTATCAATGAGTAACGCAAGCTTTCTTAGCCATCACCAGCCTCAGTTGGCCGGCGAGCAACATCGTCGCGATCTACGGTGCGCTCAAAGATCGTTAAGGAGCATTTTCAACTGCCTGTAACTACGTAAAGCTGTAATATATCAGCAGAATGTCGATGTAGGCTGTCGAGTGAAATGGGCGGGCGCAGGCCGGGCGGAGTCGAGTGATGAGCAAAGGGCCTGATAAGCAAGATTGGTTTGCCGCTGGGCTGAAGGAGCGGTTGCCCAAGGAAATGCGCGATGCTTTCACCCCCGAACAGGTGCAAGCACTGAAGATTGCCTTCGGCGCCCGCCGGTGGGGGCGGCATCCGATAGATCTGCGCGGCACCGTCAATTTATGGCGGTCGCGTTATTACTTTGTATTCCTGCTGGGCCGCAACCATCGTGATCTCTCACGCACCGAAGAGTCGCTGTCACGGGCCGGTAAGGCTCTGATATTTTTCGGCTTTTTGGTTTTTTCGATGCTGGTCGGGCTCGTCGCTTTGTATATCTTGAAATCGGCTTTAGGCATTAATCTTTTCCCCAGTTTTTCCCTGGGTTTATGGGACTGGATAAAGGGAAGCTGACGCCTCCAGCACTTCCGCCTTATATAGAGCAGCACCACATGAATAAGACAGCCTCGGTCATCGGTCAACTCGAAACGCTTTCAGAGCAGTTGGAAGCGCTGGCGCCTTGCCCCTTCTCGCGCTCAATCTTTATCGGCTGGTTGGTCCAGCGGCTTCAATCGCTTCAGGGCGCGGGGCTATCCGGGAAAGAGGTCAAAGCTCAGCTGGAAGCAAGCTATCTGGCCTGGGTTGAATCTGCCTGAGCCGAACTTATTAAGGTCAGCCCCAGGAGCTCCGAGCTATTTGAAGTCGTCGGTCAGGTCAGAATCGAAGGAACTGGCAGCTTTTTCAGCAGGTCGGGGCGCTGCTACAGGTGCAGAAGCTGCAGCGGAGGACGACCCGGACGAAGCCTCCATTTTTGCCCGAAGCATCAAATCGTTGCGCGAGTCAGCCAGGCGCAAGGCTTCTTTGAGCGTAATGGCTTTTTCGCTTAGCAACTGAAACAGATGCTGGTCGAAAGTCTGCAGCGTGTTGTCATCGGTAGCGCGAGTCATGGCCGCACGGATGTCCTGGGTTTCGTCCCGGGCAATCAGGTTGACGATATAGGGCGTACGCACCATTACCTCGACGACCGGCAGCCGGGGTTTGTTGATACCCGTAGCCAATCGTTGGCCAATGATAGCAGCCAGGTTGGCGGCGATATCACCCAGCACCTGACTCCTGGAGTCCTCCGGAAACATATTGGCCATCCGGTCCACTGCCTGCACGGTATTCGTTGCGTGCATGGTGGCCAGCACCAGGTGACCTGTCTCGCTGTAGTGCAGTGCGTGTTGCATGGTGGCGCGGTCGCGTATCTCACCGATCATGATCACGTTCGGCGCTTCACGCAGCACGTTGTGCAACGCATCGGCAAAGCTGTGAGTATCCAGGCCGACTTCCCGTTGATCGATGATCGACTCCTTATGCTGGTGCAGGAATTCGATCGGATCTTCAATACAGACAATATGCCCGGCGCGGTTGCTGTTGCGATAGTCGAGCATGGACGCCAGGGTGGTGGACTTGCCTGATCCGGTCGATCCGGTGACCAGGATCAGGCCACGGTCGAGCATCACCAGCTTGCCGAGCACCGGCGGCACGCCCAGGTCGCTGAAGCTGGGAATCAGGTGATTGATATAGCGGATGACCATGGCGACTTCGCCGCGCTGCACGTACACATTGGCGCGAAACCGCCCTACGCCCTGCAACCCGACGGCGAGGTTCATTTCCAGATCGCGCTCAAATTCGCCGATCTGTTTTTCGCTCATCAAGGCATAAGCCATTGTTTTTACAGAGCCTTTCGCCATTGGCTCGTCACCGAGCTTAACGAACGCGCCCTCGCGCTTGATGGTCGCCGGCGCACCTACGCTGAGAAACAGATCCGAACCCTTGAGTTCGGCCAGACGCCGCAAGTACTCGTTGACCTCCATACGGCACAGCTCCCTATCGATGCAAAAGACTCAGGCGTAACCTTTCGGTCATTCCCCGCGCTGGGACGCCAGGGCCTGATTGATCCAGGCTTCAGTCTGCTTGTTGATTTCCACAATAGCACGCGGATCATTGCCTTTGGGGTACAGCGCCGGGCCGATCATGACCTTGATGGTGCCCGGGCGCTTGCCCCAGCCTACCTTGGGCCAGAATTCACCCGCATTGTGCGCCACAGGCACTACCGGCGCGTTGTTGGCACAGG
The DNA here is from genome assembly GCF_008365385.1 of Halopseudomonas laoshanensis. GTDB lineage: Bacteria > Pseudomonadota > Gammaproteobacteria > Pseudomonadales > Pseudomonadaceae > Halopseudomonas > Halopseudomonas laoshanensis. The sequence goes on from NZ_QOVF01000003.1 coordinate 289,644, forward strand.
CCAGTGCCGCCCCACCCCGGGAGAATTTGATGGTAGTTCCCGGCAGCATGCGCGTGCCCTCCGGGAACACCAGAATCCAGAAGCCTTCAGCCAGGCGTTTTCCGCCTATAAGGCTCAACTGCTTGAGTGAATCACGGCCATTCTTGCGGTCAATCGCAATCGGTTTAGCCAACGCAAAAGCCCAACCGAAGAAGGGGACATAGAGCAGCTCCTTCTTGATCAGTTGCGTCTGCGGCTGAAACACCTGTTGCAGGAAAAAGGTCTCCCAGGTGCTCTGGTGGTTGGCCAGAATGACGCCTGGCTGGTCGGGGATATTCTCCCGCCCAATCACTTCGTAGCGGATACCTACCAGGTGCTTGGTCAGCCAGATGGCCATGCGGCTCCACCAACTGATAATCAGCGTTGAGCGCAGCTTGGCGGAGGGTATAAAGGGCGTGATGATCAACATCAGAAAGCCCCAGATACCGGCACTGGCCGCCAGCAGCAGATAGAACAGGATTACGCGCAGGGGCATCAGCACAGACATGGTTCAGTTTCCAGAAGGTAATCGACCACAGCGGCCAGGTTGTCGAAAATCAGCGTGCCCTCAGGTAACGCTTTTTGTTCGGTCAATACGCCCTTGCCGGTGCGAACCAGAAAAGGTCTGCATCCGACGGCCACGCCGGCTTGCAGGTCACGCAGGCTGTCGCCGACGGTAGGTACTTGCTGCAAGGATAGATCAAAGTGCTCGGCTATCTGTCTGAACAAGCCTGACGCGGGCTTGCGGCAGTCACAACCGGCGTCCGGTGTGTGCGGGCAATAGCGAATCAGATCCACCTTGCCGCCCTGCTCTGCGACCAGCTCGATCATGTGCTGATGCATCGCCTGCAAGGTGACCTGGCTAAAATAGCCACGCCCCAGTCCGGATTGATTGGTGGCTACCGCGACGGTCCAACCAGCCTTGCTGAGACGGGCAATGGCATCGATCGAACCGGGCAGCGGCACCCATTCGTCGAGACTTTTGACGAAGGCGTCCGAGTCTTGGTTGATGACACCATCGCGATCAAGAATGATCAGTTTCATATAACTCCGGCTGCAAGCGCCAAACCGAGCCATGTAGCCGGTTTGGCGTTAACGCAAAAAGTACCTTATCCCAACAGCGAAATATCAGCGACGCCCAGAAACAACCCGCGCAGACGTGCCAGCAGTGCGTAGCGATTGGCGCGTACCGCCGGGTCTTCGGCGTTGACCAATACCTGGTCGAAGAAGGCGTCTACCGGCTCACGCAGGCTCGCCAAACGCTCGAGCGCGGCACTGTACTCGCGTTGAGCCGCTAGCGGCGTGACCGCGTGCTCAGCCTCGACAATGGCGGTGGCTAATGCCTGTTCAGCTGGTTCCTGCAACTGTACCAGGGTGATCTCGGCGGCGACCGGACTGTCGGCTTTGGCCAGGATATTCGACACGCGCTTGTTCGCTGCGGCTAGCGCCTCGGCTTCGGGTAGGCGGCGGAACAGTTGGACTGCTTGCACGCGCTGATCAAAGTCCAGTGGCGACGCCGGGCTGACGGCGCGCACTGCCTGGTACACCGCAACATCAATGCCCTCATCCTCGTAGCGTGCGCGCAGGCGGTCGAAGATAAAGTCCTGCACCTGGCCCGCGAGGTTTTCGCTCTTCACGCTGTCGCCGTACTGCTGCACAGCCACCTGAATCGCGGCATGCAGATCCAGTTCCAGACCTTTCTCGATCAGAATCCGCAGCACGCCAAGGGCGGCGCGGCGCAGGGCGTAAGGGTCCTTGCTGCCGGTCGGCAGCATGCCGATCCCGAAGATGCCGACCAGGGTGTCCAGCTTGTCTGCCAGCGCTACAGCGGCACCGGTCAGGGTGCTGGGCAGCTCGGCGCCGGCACCGCGTGGCATATATTGCTCGTTGAGTGCCAGCGCCACATCTTCAGCTTCGCCATCGTGCTGGGCGTAATAATAACCTGCAATGCCCTGCAGCTCGGGAAACTCGCCGACCATCTCGGTGGCCAGGTCGCACTTGCTCAGCAGGCCGGCGCGCGCGGCCTTGTCGGGCGCTCCGCCGATCTGCCCGGCGATAAAGGCGGCCAGGCTGGAAATGCGCTGGGCCTTGTCGAACACCGTGCCCAGCTGGGCCTGAAACACCACATTGGCCAGGCGCTGGTTACGGCTCTCCAGCGGGGTTTTCTTGTCCTGCAGAAAGAAGAACTCGGCGTCGGTCAGACGCGGGCGTACGACCTTCTCGTTGCCGGAGATGATCTGCGCCGGGTCCTTGGATTCGATGTTGGCCACGGTGATAAAGCGCGGCAGCAGTTTGCCATTGGCGTCCAGCAGACAGAAGTACTTCTGGTTGTCCTGCATGGTCGAGATCAGGGCTTCCTGAGGCACATCGAGGAAGCGTTCTTCAAAGCTGCAGACCAAAGGTACCGGCCACTCTACCAACGCGGTGACTTCATCCAGCAGGTCGTCGGGCATGATGGCAGTGCCCTGCTGCTCAGCCGCGAGTTCTTCTACGCGCTGACGAATCAGCTCGCGGCGTTCGGCGAAATCGGCAATCACGTGGCCCTTGCGCAGGTCATCGGCGTAGCTCGCGGGAATACTGATGCGAATCTCTTCGGGGTGATGAAAGCGATGCCCTCGTGAGGTGCGCGCAGCGTGCTGTGAGAGAATCTCCGCAGGAATGATTGAATCACCCTGAAGCATCACCAGCCACTGGGTCGGGCGCACGAACTCGGTCTTGCTGGCTGCCCAGCGCATGCGCTTGGGAATCGGCAACGCCGCCAGCGCGCGGTCGACAATGTCCGGCAGCAGATCGGCGGCGGGTTGGCCGGGAATGCTTTGGACATAACGCAGCTTGGGGCCACTCTGATCCAGATCAGCTACCGACACACCGCACTTCTTGGCAAAGCCTTCGGCGGCCTTGGTCGGCTTGCCTTCGCTATCGAAGGCGGCCTGCAGTGGTGGACCGTCCATCTGTTGCGTGCGATCCGGCTGCTGCACGGCGAGTTGGTCGACCAGAATTGCCAGACGTCGAGGCGCGGCGTAATAGCGCGCGCTCTGGAATTCCAGCCCGGCTTCGTTCAAGCCTTTTTCTACACCGGCGAGAAAAGCTTCTGCCAGCGTTTTCAGCGATTTGGGGGGCAGCTCTTCGGTGCCCAGCTCTACCAGAAAATCCTGAGCCTGCATTATTCGGCCTCCTTGAGTTTGGCCAGTACTTCGTCACGGAGTTCGGGCGTGGCCATTGGGAAGCCAAGTTTGGCTCGGGCTTGGAGATAGCTCTGGGCGATAGCGCGGGACAGCGTACGCACGCGCAGGATGTATTGCTGCCGGGCGGTTACCGAAATGGCCCGGCGCGCGTCCAGCAGGTTGAAGGCATGCGAGGCCTTGATCACCATTTCATAGGCTGGCAGCGGCAGTTCGGCGGCCATCAGACGGTTGGCCTCGCTCTCATAGAAATCGAACAGTTCCAGCTGCTTCTCGACATTGGCGTGTTCGAAGTTGTAGGTCGATTGTTCGACCTCGTTCTGATGAAACACATCGCCGTAGGTGACCTTGCCGAACGGGCCGTCGGAATAGACCAGATCGTAGACCGAATCGACACCCTGCAAGTACATCGCCAGCCGCTCGAGGCCATAGGTAATCTCGCCAGTCACCGGATAGCATTCAACCCCGCCGACCTGCTGGAAGTAGGTGAACTGGGTCACTTCCATCCCGTTCAACCAGACTTCCCAACCCAGACCCCAGGCGCCCAGCGTGGGCGATTCCCAGTTGTCCTCAACGAAGCGCACATCATGCACCTTGGTATCCACGCCAATATGATTCAGCGAATCCAGATACAGCTCCTGCATGTCGCCGGGGTTGGGCTTCAATACCACCTGGAACTGGTAATAATGCTGCAGGCGATTGGGGTTCTCGCCGTAGCGGCCGTCACCCGGGCGACGGCTGGGTTGAACGTAGGCGGCATGCCAGGTTTCCGGGCCGATGGCGCGCAGGAAGGTGGCGGTGTGAAAGGTGCCGGCGCCCATCTCCATGTCGTAGGGCTGGAGGATCACACAGCCCTTCTCTGCCCAGTAACTCTGCAGGGCAAGGATCAGGCCTTGGAAGCTTTGCGTGGCTGGATTGGTCTGAGTCACGTGATTTGTCCGGTTAGGCTTTAAAATAAAGGCCGCAGTATACAATCAGACGGCCCCGGACATACAGGAATGGCGTGGATTTGGCGGGCACTCCCAAGACCCGGCCATGTATAGCGAACTTGCGCACAGGCGATCAGTCTTCGGTTGGTCCTTCCAAGCAGGCTGCTACAATGCGTTCAACTTCAATTCGGGAATACCTCTATGGCCGCCATCGGGCGCTTCAACACCCTGCAGATCGTCAAGCACACCGGCTTTGGCCTCTACCTCGACGGCGGGCCCGATGGTGAGATTCTGCTACCCAACCGCTATATTCCGAAAGATACCCCGACCGAGGTGGAGGACTGGCTGAACGTCTTTATCTACCTCGACAGCGAAGACAAGCTGATTGCCACCACCGAGACGCCCAAGGCGCAGGTCGGCGAGTTTGCCAGCCTCAAGGTGGCAGAGATCAACCGGGTCGGATTGTTCCTCGACTGGGGGCTGCCGAAAGATGTGCTGTTGCCGCATTCCGAAGAAAAGCGTCCGCTTGAGGTCGGCAATTATTGCGTGGTCTATCTGTATCTGGATAAGCATACCCGCCGCATTACTGCGACCGCGCATCTGGATCGGCATCTGGACAAGACGCCGCCGCGCTACAAGGTTGGGGAGCAGGTTAACCTGCTGATCGCCGGGGTAACCGATCTGGGTTTCAAGGCGATCATCAATGGTCAGCACTGGGGCCTGGTGCACAAGAATGAAGCTTTCAAGTTCCTGCGCAACGGCATGCAGGAAGTCGGCTACATCAAGGAAATTCGCCCTGACGGCAAGATCAGCCTGAGCCTGCAACCGGTGGGTAGTGATGCTGGCGACGCATTGCAGCAGCAGATCATGCAACGGCTTGAGGAGCATGACGGCGTACTGATGATCAGCGATAAAAGTCCGCCGGAATTGATCGCCAAGGAGTTCGGCGTGAGCAAAGGCAATTTCAAAAAGGCCATTGGCGGACTTATGAAACTCGGCCATATTCGCATTCAACCGGATCGAATTGAAAAAGTCTGAGCGGGTGGATAACCACCCGATTCAGTATCAGGAGGGGTGATGTCCAGTTCCGAGATGGTACCGCAGCGCTGCCAATGGTGTTCCACCGACCCGATCTACCAGGCTTACCACGATAGCGAGTGGGGTGTGCCGGAATACGATGCGCAGCGCTTGTTTGAGAAGCTGCTGCTGGATGGCTTTCAAGCGGGGCTGTCGTGGATCACCATTCTGAAAAAGCGCGATCGTTATCGCGAGGTTTACCGCGACTTTGATCCGCAGTTCATGGCCAACCAGACCGATAACGACCTGCTTGATCTGCTTGAAGATACCGGCATCATCCGCAACCGTCTCAAGGTCAAAGGCGCACGGCAGAATGCTCAGGCCTGGCTGCGGCTGAGCGAGCAGACCGATCCTGGCGAATGGATGTGGCAGTTTGTCGGCGGCCAGCCGCTGATTAATCACTTCACCAGTATCAGTCAGGTGCCGGTTAAAACCGCTGAAGCGGAAGCCATGAGCAAGGCGCTGAAGAAAGCCGGTTTTACCTTTGTCGGCCCAACCATCTGTTATGCCTTCATGCAAGCCACCGGCATGGTTATGGATCACACCACCGACTGTTTTCGCTACCCCGTTCTTAGCGGCGCCGAGTAATGAGTCGGAGTTTTCGCCGGGCGTCTCGCCGCCCGGCTATCGGATCATTACAATGGCCGATTATCAAATGACGGGAGTAGCTTGTGGAGCGGCTTAAAGGCGCCATCATTGTCGGATTTCTCCGGCTGTTTTCCAGCTTGCCATTTGCCGTAGCGCAGCGTCTCGGCGCTGCCGTCGGTTGGCTGATGTGGAAATTGCCGAATCGCTCACGCGAGGTAGTCAGAACCAATCTGCGCCACTGCATGCCGGAGCTGAACACCGCAGAACTCGAAGATCTGGTGGGCAGAACCATGCTCGATACCGGCCGCAGCTTTGCAGAAAGTGCGTGTGCCTGGATGTGGAAGCCGCAGAAAACCGTGAGTCTGGTCAAGGAAGTTGAGGGTCTGGAAGTGCTGCAGGCCGCATTGGCCAACGGCAGGGGCATCGTCGGCATCACCAGCCATCTGGGTAACTGGGAAGTGTTGAATCACTGGTATTGTTCACAGTGCTCGCCGGTTATTTTCTATCGCCCGCCAAAGCAGAAAGCGGTGGATGAGCTGCTGAAAAAGCAGCGTGTGCAACTCGGCAACAAGGTGGCGCCCTCGACACGCGAAGGCATCATCAGCGTCATGCGCGAAGTGCGTAAGGGTGGCGCTGTGGGCATTCCGGCCGATCCAGAGCCGGCGCTCAAGAGCGGCGTGTTTGTACCCTTCTTTGCCGTGCAGGCACTGACCAGCAAGTTTGTGCCCAATCTGCTCAAGGGTAACGACGCCCAGGCAATCTATCTACATTGCCTGCGGTTGCCGGATAACGGCGGCTTCAAAGTCGTAGTGGAAGCGGCGCCCGAAGCGCTTTACAGTGACGATGCCGACGCCGCCGTAGCGAGCATGAGCAAGACCATTGAAAGTTATGTGCGGCGCTGGCCGAGTCAGTATATGTGGAGCATGAAGCGCTTCAAGAAACGCCCGCCGGGCGAGAAGAAATGGTACTGAGCCATCAATAACAACAACCGGATTGTCGGGGGGATAGACCATGCCCAATCAACGCCAGCATCCGCGCACGCCAATGCGTTGCCGGATCAAGATCAGCCATCCTGATGTCGGTGACCTCTATGGCTTCACTCGCGATTTGTCCGATGGTGGTGTGTTCGTTGAGAATCCCGATCTGACCTGCCTGCAACCGGGTACTGAAGTTCGCGGGCAGGTTCAGGACATGCCGATCGAAGCCCCGGTGCTGGCAATGATGGTGCAGCGGGCGATTCCGGGCGAAGGCATTGGTTTGGCGTTTATCGATGCTGAAGAGGACGCTGAAGACTAATCTCAGCGTCTCCAGAACATCGGGGTGAAGAGCACCAGCAGGGTAAAGACTTCCAGACGTCCGAGCAGCATGGCGAAGCTGAGTATCCACTTCACTGTCGATGAAAGCTCCCCGTAGTGCGTGGAGACCTCGCCCAGACCCGGCCCCAGGTTATTGATGCAGGCGGTCAATGCTGAAAAGGCCGTGACAAAGTCCAGCCCGGTGCCGAGCAGAATCAGAAACAGCACGGCAAAGGCAAATACGTATACCGCGCAGAACCCCCACACCGCCTCCACTACCCGATCCGGCACCGCCTTGTTACCCAGTTTTACCGGGAACACACCATGCGGGTGCAACAGTTTCTTGGTTTCCCGCGAGCCCTGTTTGTACAGCAGCAGCACACGGATAACCTTCATGCCGCCGCCGGTCGAACCGGCGCAGGCGCCAATAAAGCTCGCGTACAGCAGCAGGAACGGCAGAACCGTCGGCCAGGCCGAAAAGTCAGTGACGCCAAAGCCGGTGGTGGTCGCAATCGAGACAGTCTGAAAAGCCGCGTAACGAATCGATGTCCACACATCGTAATACTGGAAGTGGATCAGGATGACCGCGCAGACAATGAATAGCGCGGCGATGATCAGGATATAGGCGCGACACTCCGGATCCTGCCAATAGCTCTTGACTGAGCGGAAGCGCCAGGCGAGAAAGTGCAGGGCGAAGTTGATACCAGAAATCAGCATGAACAGGATGCAGATCAGTTCGATCAACGAACTGTCATAATGGCCGATGCTAGCGTCATGGGTGGAAAAGCCGCCAATCGCCACCGTTGAAAAGCTGTGGCCGACGGCATCGAACAAGCTCATACCGGCGGCCCAGTAAGCCAGGGCGCAGACTAACGTCAGACCGGCATAGATGTACCAGAGTACTTTCGCAGTTTCGGCAATTCGCGGGGTCAGCTTGTTTTCCTTCAACGGCCCAGGCATTTCCGCCCGGTACAGCTGCATGCCCCCAACACCCAGCATCGGCAAGATCGCCACCGCCAGTACGATGATCCCCATCCCGCCGAACCACTGCAATTGCTGGCGATAATAGAGCAAGGTGCGGGGCAGCGTATCCAGCCCGGTAATTACCGTCGCCCCGGTGGTGGTCAGCCCGGAGAAGGACTCGAAAACCGAGTCGGCGATACTCAGGTCGGGCATATCCAGCAGATACAAGGGCACCGCCCCGAACAGACCCAGTACCAGCCAGAACAGCACCACAATCAGGTAACCGTCGCGCGTGCGTAGTTCATTGCGCTGATGGCGCGCCGGGAGCCAGATCACCAATCCAGCAACCATGGTGATCAGGAAGGCGACAATAAATGCTTCGCGGGCCTGCTCGCCGTAAAAGAATCCGACCGCCACAGCGGGCAGCATGCTGGTGGAAAACAGCATCAGCAGAATGCCGAGAATGCGCTGGATCTGTGTGAACTGCATGCGCGTCCTTATCTGCCGTACATCAGGAAGAAATGATCATCAGAAGAACGTCAGCCCGACCTGGAACAGGCGTTCTACATCGCGAATATGCTTCTTGTCGATAACGAACAGAATCACGTGATCTTCGGACTCGACCAAGGTGGAGTCATGGGCAATCAATACCTCTTCGTTGCGAACGATCGCGCCAATGGTAGTGCCCGGGGGCAAGTCGATCTCACCGATCTTGCGGCCTACCACCTTGGACGAGCGCGAGTCGCCATGTGCGACCGCCTCGATCGCTTCCGCTGCCCCGCGGCGCAGCGAATAGACGTTGACGATGTCGCCGCGGCGTACGTGCGTGAGCAAGGTGCCGATGGTCGCCTGCGACGGGGAGATGGCGATATCGATCTCGCCGCCCTGCACCAGGTCCACGTAGGCCGGGTTGTTGATCAACGCCATGACCTTGCGTGCACCCAGCCGCTTGGCCAGCATAGAGGACATAATATTGGCTTCATCGTCGTTGGTCAGTGCGCAGAAGATGTCCACATCCTCGATGTTTTCCTCGATCAGCAGTTCCTTGTCCGAAGCGCTGCCGTGCAGCACGATGGTCTTGTCCAGGTTCTGCGACAGATAGTCCGCACGCGCCTTGTTCTTCTCGATAATGCGCACGTTGTAACGGCTTTCGATGGCTTCGGCCAGCCGCTCGCCGATGTTGCCGCCGCCAGCGATAAGAATACGTTTGTAGTTCTTCTCCAGCCGCCGCAATTCGCTCATTACCGCGCGAATATCGTGGGTGGCGGCAATGAAGAAGACTTCATCATCGGCTTCGATAATGGTGTCGCCCTTGGGGATGATCGGCCGGTTCTTGCGGAAGATGGCTGCTACCCGGGTATCGACGCCGGGCATGTGCTGGCGCAGAAAACGCAGCTCCTGGCCAACCAGCGGGCCGCCGTAATAGGCGCGTACCGCGACCAGTTGCACCTTGCCTTCGGCGAAATCCAGCACCTGCAAGGCACCCGGGTTTTCGATCAGGCGTTTGACGTAGGTGGTTACCGCCTGCTCCGGGCTGATAAGTACGTCGATCGGCACGGCTTCGTTATGGAACAGCCCGCCGCGGGTCAGGTACGCCGATTCGCGAATACGCGCGATCTTGGTGGGCGTACGGAACAGCGTGTAAGCCACCTGGCAGGCGATCATGTTGGTTTCGTCGCTGCTGGTAACGGCGATCAGCATATCCGCGTCATCGGCACCGGCCTGGCGCAGAACGGTCGGAAAAGAGCCTTTGCCGACCACGGTACGAATATCAAGGCGGTCGCTCAATTCGCGCAGGCGCGGGCCGTCGGTGTCTATCACAGTAATGTCATTGGCTTCGCTGGCCAGCTCGGCGGCCAGGCTGCCACCTACCTGACCGGCACCGAGAATAATAATTTTCATGTAACGGCTGTCCCCTTATCCTCAGGAGTGTAGCTCCGTGCCGTGTGGCTGGCGCTAACTTTCATCAGTTTTGCCAGATAGAAGCCATCATGGCCATTCTCTTGCGGCAGCAATTGCCGACCATGCGGCTGTGGCAGGCCGTAGTCGGCGACGATAGACAGCTCCCTCGCGCCGGGCTGGCGCTGAAGAAAGTCATCAATCACCTCAGTGTTTTCCTCGGGCAATACCGAACAGGTGGCGTACACCAGAATGCCGCCGACTTCGAGTGTCTGCCAGAGGCGGTCGAGCAGCTCGCCCTGCAGGGTCGCCAGTGCAGCAATATCTTCGGCCTGGCGAGTCAGCTTGATGTCCGGATGCCGGCGAATCACACCGGTGGCGGAACAGGGGGCATCGAGCAGGATGCGCTGGAACGGCTGGCCATCCCACCAGGCGTCGAGGTCGCGACCGTCTGCTGCTTTCAATGTCGCGCTCAAGCCCAGACGCTGCAGGTTGTCGCGCACCCGTTGCAGGCGCCGCGGCTCTAGGTCCAGCGCCACCAGCTCCTGCAGTGCTGGTTGCAGTTCAAGTATGTGGCAAGTCTTGCCACCCGGAGCGCAGCAGGCATCCAGCACGCGTTGCCCGGGTTGCAGTTCAAGCAGGGGGGCAGCCAACTGCGCGGCTTCATCCTGAACGCTGACCCGGCCCTTATTGAATGCAGGCAAACGATAGACGTCGCAGGATTGCTCAAGGCTGATACCCACCGGGCTGAACTCGCTGGCAGTAGCAGCGAAGCCGGCTTCAAGCAGGCTGATCAGATAATCCTCGCGCGTACCTTGCAACGCATTCACGCGCAAGGTCATCGGCGGGTGCAGGTTGTTGGCGGCACAGATTGCTTCCCAATGCTGCGGCCAGTCGGCCTTGAGCTGCTTCTGCAGCCAGCGGGGATGCGCCAGGCGAATGGTCGGGTCGCGTACCAGCCCTTCCAGTAGTGCTTCGCTTTCGCGCTGTGCGCGACGCAACACGGCATTAAGCAAACCTTTTGCCCAAGGCTTTTTCAGCGCTTTCGCGGCATTCACTGTTTCATCAATCGCGGCGTGGGCTGGAATGCGCGTAAACAGCAGTTGATACAGGCCTACCAGCAGCAGTGCGTGCAGATCCCGGTCGGCGGCTTTCAGGGGTTTTTCCAACAGGGCGTTCGCCAGGCCGTCCAAACGTTGAAACCAGCGTGCGGTACCAAACGCCAGTTCCTGGGTCAGCGCCTGATCGCGCTCGGCGACATGCTGCATTTGCGCCGGCAGACTGGTACCCAAGGATGCCTTGCCGGCCATCACGGTCGCTAACGCATTGGCAGCAGCCAGGCGCGGGCTCACAGGCCGTTGTCCAGCCGCTGCCCCGGGGCAAACTGATCGCGCCGTGCATTATAGATATCGCTGAAGTTCAGAGGCTTGCCTCCGGGTAGCTGCAGCCGGGTCAGGCGCAAGCTTCCGGTGCCGCAGCCGACGAGTAGTCCGGCTTTGCTGCAGTCGAGAATTTCACCGGGTTGGCCGTTGTCGGTTTCCGGCTCGGCGGCGTGCACTTTCAGCGCTTTTCCCTGCCAGCCAGCGTGGGCCAGTGGCCAGGGATTGAACGCCCGTATCAGCCGGCTCAACTCCAGCGCGGGCCTTTGCCAATCGATAGCCGCTTCGGCCTTGTTAAGCTTGTGCGCGTAGGTCGCCAACGCATCGTCCTGAACCTCGCCTTCCAGCGTGCCAGCCGCCAGTCCAGCGATAGCTTGAATGATCGCATCGGGACCCAGCTGTGCGAGCCGATCATGCAGGCTGCCGCCGGTGTCAGCGTCGGCGATGGGGGTGCGAACCTTGAGCAGCATCGGGCCAGTATCCAACCCGGCCTCCATGCGCATAACGGTAACACCGCTTTCATCGTCTCCCGCTTCTATTGCCCGTTGAATCGGCGCCGCTCCGCGCCAACGTGGCAGCAGCGAGGCATGGCTGTTGATGCAGCCCAGGCGAGGAATATCCAGCACCGCTTGCGGCAGGATCAAACCGTAGGCGACCACCACGAACAGGTCGGGTTTCAGCGCGGCCAGTTCCGCCTGTGCTTCTTCATTACGCAGGCTGGCAGGCTGGAACACCGGTAGCCCATGCTGCAGCGCCAGTTGCTTGACCGCGCTCATGGCCACCTTCTGCCCACGGCCGGCGGGGCGGTCAGGCTGACTGTATACGCCAACGACCTGCAAGTTGGCGTTTATCAGCGCCTGCAAGTGGGCAGCGGCAAATTCCGGGGTGCCAGCGAAAACAATACGTAGAGAAGAGGAGTCCATGCTGTTCCTGATACGGCTAAATAAAAAGGCTTGCCGAAGCAAGCCTTGCGATGCGGTTGGACGTCAGGCGCTGGCCTGTTGCTTGTGCAACTTTTCCAGTTTTTTGCGAATCCGGTCACGTTTCAGGTTAGAAAGGTAATCGACGAACAGCTTACCGTTCAGGTGATCGCATTCGTGTTGAATACACACCGCCAGCAAACCCTCGCAAACCTCGTCAAAGTGCTCACCTTCGCGGTTCAACGCCTTGACCCGCACGCGTTCGGGACGGGTAACGGTTTCATAGAAGCCGGGGACTGACAGGCAACCCTCCTGCATTTCCTCCAGGTCCTCGGTCAACGGCTCTAGTTCGGGGTTAATAAATACCCGCGGGTCGTTGTTGTCCTCGGAAATGTCGATCACCACCACCCGTTCGTGCACATTCACCTGGGTCGCTGCCAGGCCAATACCCGGAGCGTCGTACATGGTTTCGAACATATCGTCGACCAACTGACGGATGCGCGCATCCACCGCCACCACTGGTTTAGCAATGGTCCGCAGGCGTGGGTCAGGAAATTCTAAAATGTTTAATATGGCCATGTCTGTTTGTGACGCAATTGTGGAATAAATCTAATTTGTGCTGCTAAGATGATGAGCAGCTTGGAAATAGAACGGATTTGACGTATTAAAGTCTCCGTCAAACCTGGTTGCTGGCCTCTATAATAAAGGGATTCATGTCATGAGGAAAACATTACTCGGCCTTCTGCTGCTCTCAATCAGTTTTTGGGCGCAGGCACAGGAGCCCGTTTTTAGGGATGGTCATCCGGAACGGTACCAGGTTGTGAAGGGGGATACACTTTGGGATATCGCCGGGCGCTTCCTTAACCTGCCATGGAAATGGCCAGAAATATGGCATGCGAACCCGCAGATCAATAACCCCCATCTGATTTATCCCGGCGATATGATCTCGCTGGTGTACATCGATGGCCAGCCACGGCTGATGGTCAATCGCGGTCAGGGCGGCAACATCAAACTGTCTCCTACCGTACGTTCCCAGCCAATTGCCGAAGCGATTCCGACCATTCCGCTGGAAGCGATCAACGCCTTTCTCAGAGCCGGCCGCATTATTGATGACCCCGCTGTACTGGAAGCCGCGCCCTACGTTATCGGCGGCCAGGCGGAGAGTGTGGTGGCAGGTGCGGGCAGTCGCGTTTATGCGCGTGGCAACATCGATCCGTCGATTCCGGGCTATGGCATCTACCGCCGTGAGAAGGCCTATACCGATCCGCAGACCGGTGAGTTTCTCGGGATTCACGCCCAGGAGCTGGGCCATGGCGAAGTAGCGGCAACCGAGCGCGATATCGCAACCCTGGATATCTCGCGCAGCAGCCAGGAAATTCGCGTTAACGATCGCCTCCTGCCTACCGAGGAACGCCCGCTGGCGTCCACCTTCTTCCCCAGTGAGCCGGCCGGCGAGATTGATGGCCTGATTCTGGACGTACCCAATGGCGTCACTCAGATTGGCCAGTACGATGTGGTGCTGATCAACAAGGGCGCTCGGGACGGTCTCAAGGAAGGCAGCGTGCTGTCGATCTTCAAGACCGGTGAAGTGGTACGTGACCGCGTGCAGAATGATCAGGTCAGCCTGCCCGATGAGCACGCCGGTTTGATGATGGTGTTCCGCGCCTATGACAAGATGAGCTATGGCATCGTGCTGGAAGCCAGCCGTCAGATGGCGATCATGGACAAGGTCCGCAATCCCTGAGACTGGAATGTTAAAGTCTTGCGGCACCGCCTGAAACGGGCGGTGCCGCGTTCTGATCAAGGATGATCCATGCACTACCCCCTGTCCGATAGCCGACAGGCCTTTGTGGTTCTGTCTCTGCTTGATGGGTTTGGCGCACGCGCCGTCACCCGCCTCTTGCCGCACTTCCCTTGCCTCGCCGATGTGCTCGACGCCGATCTGTTGCGTCTGCAATCACTCGGGCTCAAACCGCGCGCAATCGAATCAGTGCAAGCCTGGCAACGCGGTGATGCGGCACTTTTGGCGCGTTTCGAGCGGGTGCAGACCTGGTTGGAGCAATCCGGATGCAGCGTGCTATGTCTGGACTCGCCGGACTATCCCGCCTTGCTCAGAGAGATCGCTGATCCCCCACCCCTGCTGTATCTGCGCGGTGATCCCGGCTTGCTGCATGATCCGCAACTGGCGATGGTCGGCACCCGCCACCCTGGCCCGCACGGCGCCGCGACAGCGCGCGCTTTTGCCCGCAGCTTTACCGCCAGTGGCTTGCTGGTGACCAGTGGCATGGCCTTGGGTATCGACGGTGCCTGCCATCAGGGCGCGCTGGATGCAGAGGGTCAGACGATCGCGGTATGGGGCACGGGGCTGGACAACTGTTACCCCAGGCGACATAAAGCGCTGGCCGCGCAGATTGTTGAACAGGGCGGCTTGCTGGTATCGGAATTGCCGCCGGACGCAGCAGCGCAGCCGGGCCAGTTTCCGCAAAGAAACCGGATTATCAGCGGTCTGAGCTTGGGCACGCTGGTGGTCGAGGCCAGCCTTAACAGCGGCTCGCTGATTACCGCGCGCCTGGCGCTGGAGCAGAATCGCGAAGTCTTCGCCATGCCCGGCTCAATCCACAACACCCAGGCCAAGGGCTGCCATCAGCTGTTGCGCCAGGGCGCGCATCTGGTCGAGACAGTGCAGGATGTGCTGGACGTATTGAAGCTGCCGCTGAAAGCCGCGCTGGCTGCGGCCGAAGGTTATGACGATGTCACACAGGCGCCTGATAGCCCATTATGGCTCTGCCTGGACCATCAGCCGGCGAGTATTGACTGGCTCAGCCAGCACAGTGGTTTGGCGGTGGAGCAGGTGATGTACGAGCTGCTTGATCTGGAGCTGGCCGGCCACGTTCAGCAAACCCCGCATGGGTTTTCCCGCCGCTGATCTCCGCTCCTAAGCGCTTGAGCCTGCGGCGTGGCTCGGATACTGTCACAGCATTGATGGCTTATCGAGGACAGCATGTTGGCAAACTGGCGTATCAGACAGGTAGAACGCATTCTTCATGCAGGCGGAGTGATTGCCTATCCGACTGAGGCGGTTTGGGGTCTGGGTTGCCATCCCTGGAAGGCCGATGCGGTCGAGCGGCTGCTGGAATTGAAGCAACGCCCGGTGGAGAAGGGTCTGATTCTAGTCGCCGGTGAGATTGAGCAGTTTGATTTCCTGCTGTGGGATTTGCCGGATGGTCAGTTGGCCAAACTGCGGCTGTCCTGGCCCGGCGCCAATACCTGGTTGGTACCGCATCAGGATCGCCTGCCGCCGTGGATCACCGGGCAGCATGAGACGGTCGCGTTGCGCGTCAGCGCGCATCCATTGATTCGGCAGTTGTGTGCCGTGTGTGGGCCACTGGTGTCGACCTCGGCCAACCCTTCAGGCCGGCCGGCGGCGCGTTCGCGTTTGCGCGTGGAGCAGTATTTTCATCAGAATCTGGATGCAATTGTGCCTGGCGCATTGGGTGGGCAGCGCAATCCCAGTATCATCAGGGACTTGCAGACCGATCAGATCATCCGCCCGTCCTGAGGTAAGCCCGTGAAAGATATGCCCGATGCCACCGATGTTGCCGCCGTCAAAGACTACCTGATGGGGCTGCAGGACCGCATCTGCGCCGCACTGGAGTCAGCCGACGGCCAGGCGACCTTTCAGGAGGAATGCTGGGAGCGCCCGGGCGGCGGCGGTGGGCGTTCGCGGATTATCGAAAACGGCGGCATGCTGGAAAAGGGCGGCGTGGGCTTTTCCCATGTACACGGCGACAGCATGCCGCCGTCGGCCACGGCGCAGCGCCCGGAACTGGCCGGGCGTTCTTTCCAGGCCATGGGTGTATCGCTGGTCATGCACCCGAACAATCCGCATATCCCTACCTCGCATGCCAACGTACGCTTTTTTGTCGCCGAGATGCCGGGTGCCGATCCGGTCTGGTGGTTCGGCGGCGGCTTTGACCTGACCCCCTATTACGGCCATGAAGAAGACTGCGTGCACTGGCACCAGGTCGCCCACGATGCCTGTAAGCCGTTCGGCGATGATGTCTACCCGGCGTACAAGGCCTGGTGCGACGAGTACTTCTACCTCAAGCATCGGCAGGAGGCCCGTGGTGTGGGCGGGCTGTTCTTCGATGATCTGAACAAATGGGGTTTCGAGCGCAGCTTCGAATTCCAGCGGGCGATCGGCGATGCCTATGTCGAGGCCTATCTGCCGATTGTCGAGCGCCGGCGCAATACCCCTTACAGTGCCGAGCAGAAGGCTTTCCAGGAGTTTCGCCGCGGGCGTTATGTGGAATTCAACCTGGTCTATGACCGCGGCACGCTGTTTGGTTTGCAGACCGGCGGGCGTACTGAATCCATTCTGATGTCGCTGCCGCCCACCGTACGCTGGGGCTACAACTGGCAGCCGGAGCCCGGCAGTGAAGAGGCGCGGCTGGTTGCGGAATTTCTGCCGGTGCGCGATTGGCTGGGGCTGCATCCATGAGCATTGATCGGTATGCAGTGATCGGCAATCCGATAGGCCACAGCAAGTCGCCCTTGATCCACCGGCTGTTCGCCGAGCAAACCGGCGAACAGCTGACCTACGAGGCGTTATTGGCGCCGCTGGATGATTTTGCCGGCTGCCTGCGGGCGTTTTTGCGTGAGGGCCATGGCGTCAACGTCACCGTGCCCTTCAAGGAGCAGGCCTGGGTGCTGGTTGATCAGCACAGCAAGGCGGCTCACCGTGCCGGGGCCGTCAACACCATCATGCGTCTGGAAGATGGCACGCTGCTGGGTGACAACACCGACGGCAAAGGGCTGGTACGTGATATTCAGGCCAATGCCGGGGTGTCGCTGGCGGGCCTGAAGGTATTACTGGTGGGTGCTGGCGGCGCGGCGCGGGGGGTAATTCAACCGTTGCTGGAGGCGGGCCCCAAGCAGCTGTGCGTGGTTAATCGCACGGTGTCCAAGGCCGAAGAGCTGGCGGCGCTGTTTGTCGATCAGGGGCCGATCAGTGCGGCGGGATTTAACTGGATTGAAGAGCCGGTCGATCTGATTATCAATGCCACCTCAGCCAGTCTTGGCGGCGAGGTGCCGGAGATTTCGCCGAAGCTGATTCAGCCAGGGCATACGCTCTGCTACGACATGATGTATGCCGCCAGTGCCACGCCCTTCAATCACTGGGCCGCCGAGCTTGGCGCTGCGCGCTGTATGGATGGGCTGGGCATGCTGGTCGAGCAGGCGGCGGAAGCCTTTCTGCTCTGGCGCGGGGTAAGGCCGGATACCGCGCCAGTGCTGGCGGCGTTGCGCTAAATCCGCGAGGCTGAGTTTCCCCGCGGCCTGACGTGCTCTTTAGTTTCTGGCCTGTTTGACGGCTGCCGATAACGCCGAGACCAGGCTCAGCACATCCTTGACGCCCTGTTCTGGCGAATTCGCGTTGGCGATCTGTTCCACCAGCGCCGAGCCGACCACCACCCCTTGTGCATCCAGTGCGAAGCGCGCTGCCTGTTCCGGCGTGCGTACGCCGAAGCCGACACAGACCGGCAGCTCGGTTTGCTGTTGAATTGCGCCAATCGCATCGCGCACCGTGGCGTTATCCGCCTGCCCTACCCCAGTCACGCCATTGAGCGATACGTAGTAGAGGAAACCGCTGGCGCGATCCAGTACCGCCGGTAGCCGTTTGGCGTCGGTCGTCGGCGTGGCCATACGGATCATGTCCAGCCCCGCTTCGCGAGCCAGGGGCCCCAGTTCACTGTCGTGTTCGGCGGGCAGATCGACAATCAGCAGACCATCCACTCCGGCTTCCCGTGCGTCACGCATAAAGGCTTCCGGGCCATAGCGGTAGATCGGGTTGTAATAGCCCATCAGCACCAGCGGCGTGGTCTGATCATCGCGCCGGAACTGGCGAACCATTTCCAGGGTTTTCAGTTGCGTCTGCCCCGCGTTCAGGGCGCGCACGGCAGCGGCCTGAATGGTCGGGCCATCGGCCATCGGATCGCTGAAGGGCATGCCCAGTTCAATCACGTCTGCGCCTGCCGCCGGCAATTGCTTGAGCAGCGACAGACTGGCGTCATAGCCAGGGTCACCTGCACAGATATAGGTCACCAGCGCGGAGCGGTTGGCGGCTTTGAGTTCGGCAAAGCGTCCGGCTAAACGTGAGGTCATGCTTTTTCCTCCATCAGACGCAATACGGTCGGCATGTCCTTGTCACCGCGCCCGGACAGGCAGACCACCATCAGATGATCCTTGGGCAGCAGCGGCGCGCGTTTGGCGACTTCGGCCAGCGCATGGGCGGTTTCCAGTGCTGGAATAATGCCTTCCTGGCGACAGCAGACGTGGAATGCCTCCAGCGCCTCGGTGTCGGTCACGGCGGCATAATCCACCCGGCCCTGTTCGTGCAACCAGGCGTGTTCCGGGCCGATACCCGGATAATCCAGGCCAGCGGAGACCGAATGCGCATCGGTGATCTGGCCGTCGTTATCCTGCAGCAGGTAGGTGCGGTTGCCGTGCAACACGCCGGCCACGCCGCCTTTGAGGCTGGCAGCATGCTTGCCGCTGTCCAGGCCTTCACCGGCTGCTTCCACGCCAATCAACTGCACGCTGGGGTCATCCAGAAACGCGTGAAACAGGCCCATCGCATTCGAGCCGCCGCCAATGCAGGCGACCAGGCTATCGGGCAGGCGCCCTTCGCGGGCTTGCATCTGCACTCGCGTTTCCCGACCAATCACCGCCTGAAATTCACGGACCATGGTGGGATAGGGATGCGGTCCGGCGACGGTGCCGATCATGTAGAAGGTGTTGTCGACATTGGTGACCCAGTCACGCAGTGCCTCGTTCATCGCGTCCTTCAGCGTGCCGGTGCCAGAGGTCACGGGCACGATCTCGGCGCCCATCAGGCGCATGCGTGAAACGTTGTCCCGCTGGCGTTCGATATCGGTGGCGCCCATATAAACCACACAGGGCAGGCCGAAGCGCGCGGCCACAGTGGCGGTAGCCACGCCGTGCATGCCAGCGCCGGTCTCGGCGATGATCCGCGTTTTACCCATACGCTTGGCCAACAGCACCTGACCGATGCAGTTATTGATCTTGTGCGCGCCGGTGTGGTTCAGCTCTTCGCGCTTGAAGTAGATCTTGGCACCGCCATACAGCTCGGTCAGGCGTTCAGCAAAATACAGCGGGCTGGGACGGCCGACGAACTCGGCCTGGAAGCGGTCGAGTTCGGCGAGAAAGTTCGGCTCGCTCAGGGCGGTGTTGAAGGCCTGCTCAAGATCGAGAATCAGCGGCATCAGGGACTCGGCGACAAAGCGCCCACCGAAGGAGCCGAATTGGCCCTGGGCGTCTGCGCCGCGACTGAAATTGGTGTTGGTCTGCATAATCGCTACCTCTTTTGAATTGCAGCCAGACTAGGGGAGGCAGGCGTTAAAAAAAACCGATAAGATGGCATGAACCTGTGAGAAAAAGTGACATATAAATATGAGTCGTGATCTCCCCTCTCTCAACGCTTTAAGGGCTTTCGAGGCGGCAGCGCAGCTGGAAAGCGTGAGCCAGGCTGCAGAACAATTGAATGTAACGCATGGTGCGGTCAGCCGTCAGATTCGCACATTGGAAGAAGAGCTAGGCGTTAGCCTGTTTGAAAAAGTCGGCCGAGGCGTGCAACTGACGCCGGCGGGGAGACGGCTGCGCGATGCCAGCCGCGAGGCCTTCGATGGGCTGCGCAGCGCCTGTGCAGAGATTCGTCAGGCGCAAGCGCACGCGCCCTTTTTGCTGGCCTGCCCCGGCAGTCTGCTGGCGCGCTGGTTTATTCCCCGTCTGGACCGGTTGAATAGCGAACTGCCGGGTCTGAATCTGCATCTGTCTGCCAGCGAAGGCGAGATGGATCCGCGCAAGCCTGGCGTCAGTGCCACGCTGCTCTTCGCCGAACCACCGTGGCCAGCGGATATGCAGGTGTACGAGCTGGCCAAGGAGCGGATTGGCCCGGTATTCAGCCCGCGCTATGCGGGCGCGGCGGCGCTGTTGGATCAGCCTGCCGACAAACTCTTCACCGAGGCATTGCTGCACACGCACTCGCGTGAGCAGGCCTGGCCAGACTGGGCCCAGGCTTGCGGACTCGATCCCGCCGAGCTGCATCAGGGCCAGGGCTTCGAGCACCTGTATTATCTGCTGGAAGCAGCGCTAGCCGGCCTGGGCGTTGCGATCGCGCCGCAGCAACTGGTCGCTGACGACATCGCCGCTGGGCGCTTGTTGGCGCCTTGGGGCTTTGTCGGCACCTCCAATTGCCTGACACTCTGGACCAGTGCTCGCGCGTCGCAAACCCAATCAGCGCGCCTTGCTGAGTGGTTGCGGGTCAATCTCCAGACTGACGCTGGCTGAGCTGGCAGCTAGGGCGCCATTCGCGCATCCAGGCTGTTCTGCGCCAGACGCTGAGCCTGCTCGCGGGTCATGCCCAGGCTGTCGTGCAGCGCCATGAAGTTCTCCGTCACATAGCCGCCGAAGTAGGCGGGGTCATCGGAATTGACCGTGACTTTGACGCCACGCTCCAGCAGCTCAAGAATCGGATGCTCGGCCATATCATCAAAGACGCACAGTTTGGTGTTGGACAGCGGGCACACGGTCAGCGGTATCTGCTCCTCGATCAGCCGATCAATCAGCTTCGGGTCTTCCGTCGCCCGCACGCCGTGGTCGATGCGGCTAACCTTGAGCAGGTCCAGTGCCTCCCAGATGTATTCCGGCGGGCCTTCTTCTCCGGCATGTGCCACGGCCGCGAAGCCCTCCCCCCGAGCCTGCTCGAACACACGCTGGAACTTGCTTGGCGGGTGGCCCATCTCCGAGCTATCCAGACCCACGGCAAAAAACGTATCGCGGTAGGGCATCGCCTGCTTGAGCGT
This sequence comes from Halopseudomonas laoshanensis, assembly GCF_008365385.1. Classification (GTDB taxonomy): domain Bacteria; phylum Pseudomonadota; class Gammaproteobacteria; order Pseudomonadales; family Pseudomonadaceae; genus Halopseudomonas; species Halopseudomonas laoshanensis. Next base: position 310,776 of record NZ_QOVF01000003.1, read on the forward strand.
TTTCAGCGCCTCTTCCTCGGGTAAATGCCGGAGGAAACTCAGGATCAGGCCGCTGCTGATGCCGAGTTGTTTGCGCCCGTCCTGCAATGCCTGGCTGATGCCATTCAACGCCACTTCGAAGGGTATGCCACGCTCGGTGTGGGTCTGCGGATCGTAGAAAGGCTCGGTATGCACCACATTCTGCGCCTGGCATTTGAGCAGATAGGCCCAGGTCAGATCATAGAAGTCCTGCTCGGTACGCAGTACGTCAGCGCCCTGATAGTAGAGGTCGAGAAACTCCTGCAGGTTGTTGAACGCGTAAGCGTCACGCAATTGCTCGACGCCCGCCCAGGGCAGGTCGATGGCGTTACGCCGGGCGAGGGTGAACAGCAGTTCCGGCTCCAGCGAGCCTTCCAGATGCATATGCAGTTCGGCCTTGGGCAGCCGGTTGAGCCAGTCGTACATGGGGAACCTCATTCAATCTCGGGACGTTCAGGGCAATGTACTGAATTGCGGCGGCCCTGTCCTCAGTGGCGAATCAGGCTCATGCTAGGATTAAGCCCAAAGAATGTTGCCGGAGAATCCGCATGAGCCTGCCTGTCGTAATGCATAGCCCTGATCAGCATGCGCTGTCCCATAGCCGCATGGCGCGCTACCGCGATTGGCTGCAGGCGCAAGGCGCCTCGCCCGGAACGGATTATCAAACGCTGCATGCCTGGTCGATAGCGGACATCGAGGCGTTTTGGCAGAGCATCTGGGACTATACCGGCGTGATCGCTGCCACGCCTGCGGGCAAGGTGCTGGAAAGTCATGCCTTGCCCGGTGCGCGCTGGTTCCCCGAAGCGCGCTTGAACTTCGCCGAGAATCTGTTGCGTTATGCGTTGCAAGGTGACGCACAAGCGCCAGCCTTGCATGCGCGCTCGGAGACGCGGCCCGATTTCACCCTCAGCCGTGCCGACCTTTTGAATCAGGTGGCGGCCCTGGCGGCCTGGTTAAGCGAGAGCGGCGTGGTACCCGGCGATCGTGTTGCCGCCGTGGTGGCGAATATCCCCGAGGCGATCGTCGGTATGTTGGCCTGTGCCAGCCTCGGCGCGGTCTGGTCCTCCGCTTCACCGGATTTCGGCACCAGCGGCATTCTTGACCGCTTCAGCCAGATCGAGCCTCGCGTGCTGATCTGCGTGAACGGTTATGGCTATGGCGGCAAGGTATTCGACCGTCGGCAACAGGCGTTGGAGTTGCGCTCCCAGCTGCCTTCGGTTGAGCAGTTGCTGATGATCGCCAATGTGCCGGATCTGGCGTTTCCAGAAGGGGTGATCGACTGGTCTGCGGTACAGCAACAGCACGCCGCTGCCGAACTGCAATTCGCCGCGCTGCCCTTCGATCATCCGCTGTATATACTCTACTCCTCGGGCACCACCGGAGTGCCCAAGTGCATCGTGCACGGCGCTGGCGGCACGCTGTTACAACACAGCAAGGAGCTGATGCTGCACGGTGATCTGGGGCCGGATGATGTGCTGTTCTACTTCACTACCTGTGGCTGGATGATGTGGAACTGGCTGGCCTCGGGACTGGTTACCGGCGCCGAATTGGTGCTGTTCGATGGCAATCCCGGCCATCCTGATCTGGACGCGCTCTGGCAATTGGCCGAGGATTACCGCGTCACGCATTTCGGTACCAGCGCCAAGTTTCTCGGCGGTTGCCGGAACGCCCATCTGCAACCAGGCCAGCAATTTGATCTAAAGCCCATGCGCGTGCTGTTCTCCACCGGATCGCCATTGCTGCCAGAGGATTACGACTGGGTCTATCAGGCGGTCAAGGCCGATCTGCTGCTGGCGTCAATTTCCGGCGGCACCGACATCGTCTCCTGTTTTGTCGGCGCTGCACCGCTGTTGCCGGTGCGCCGTGGGGTAATTCAATGCCGCATGCTCGGCATGGATGTGCAGGCCTTCGATGAACAGGGAGCAGCGCTCGTGGGTGAGCGCGGTGAGCTGGTCTGCCTGCAGCCGGCACCCTGCATGCCGCTGGGGTTCTGGAATGATGAAGACGGCAGCCGCTATCGCGCGGCTTACTTCGAGCGGTTTCCGGGGGTATGGGCGCATGGCGACTATATCGAGTTCGACGCCGAAGGTGGCTGCATCATCCATGGCCGCAGCGATGCAACCTTGAACCCTGGCGGCGTGCGTATCGGCACGGCGGAAATTTACCGCCAGGTGGAGACCCTGGATGAGATCGCCGACAGCCTGGTGGTCGGCCAGGATTGGGAAGGGGATGTGCGCGTGCTGCTGCTGGTGGTGATGAATCCACAACAACAGCTCGATGACGCGCTGCGCCAACGCATCCGCCAGCGCATCCGCGAGCATGCCAGCCCCCGGCATGTACCGGCACGGATCGTCCAGATTGAGCAGGTGCCCTACACGCGCAGCGGCAAAAAAGTTGAGCTGGCGGTGGCCAAGTTGCTGCGACGCGAGCCGGTCACCAACCGGGAAGCATTGGCCAATCCTGAAGCACTGGATCAGATCGCCGAGCATGCCGAGATCTGGCATTAATCCGTGACCTCTTGCCGCAGGCCCAAGCCGCTGGAGCCGGGCTGTTGGATTGATAATGGTTGTGATTTAGTTTACATTCCGCACTCATCCCACTCCTCTCCTGCTGTCCGGAGCCTGCATGTTTCAACTGGAAGGCGTGACCTTCTCCGTGCCCCAGCGCACCCTGCTCCAGCCGCTTGATCTGACTCTGGATGAAGGCTGCATGACCGGGCTGATCGGTCACAACGGCTCGGGCAAATCGACTCTGATCAAATTGCTCGCCCGCCAACAGCCACCCACCGCTGGCCGCTTGATGCTTGATGGCCGGCCAATGGCCGCCTGGGCCGACCGTGATTTTGCCCGCCAGGTGGCTTACCTGCCGCAGCAGTTGCCGGCCGCGGAAAACCTCAGCGTGCGCGAACTGGTTGGCTTCGGGCGTTACCCCTGGCACGGGCTGCTTGGGCGCTTCGGCAAGACCGATCGCCAGCAGGTTGAACGGGCGATGCACCTGACCGACGTCGGCGGTTTTGCCGGGCGGATGGTCGACAGTCTCTCCGGTGGCGAGCGCCAGCGGGTCTGGTTGGCCATGTTGCTGGCCCAGGAAACCCGCTATCTGTTGCTCGACGAACCGACCTCGGCACTGGATATTGCTCATCAGGTAGAAGTTCTGGCCCTGGTGCGTGATCTGAGCGAGGAACTGGGGCTGGGCGTCATCGTGGTACTGCACGATATCAATATGGCCGCGCGTTACTGCGATCACCTGATTGCCCTGCACTCCGGCCGCCTGCTGATGCAGGGTAGCCCGACCGAGCTGATGACCGATCTGCACCTGGAGAGTATCTATGGTGTACCCATGACGGTCATGGCGCATCCCCATCAACCCGTACCCTTTGCGGTGGTCCAGGCCTGAAGCCGCCGGTATGGATATGCTGAAATGACCCCTCTGCGTAGCTTGCTGCTGGCTTTCTGTCTGACGTTAGCAGCGTCGGGACTGATGGCCGCGCCCGCCTCCGGAACGCTGGCCGCCGGAGCGCCGGCCGCCGAATCTTCGGCCGCCGAGCGCATTGCGGTGATTGACTGGGGTCTGGCCGAAACCCTGCTGGGCATCGGTGTCACCCCGCTGGCAGTGGCGGATCTGGATAACTACCGGCGCTGGGTCAGCGAACCCGTGATGCCTGATGCGGTGCATGACCTGGGCCTGCGCACCGAACCTAACCTGGAATTGCTCGCGCAGCTCGACCCGGCGCTGATTCTGATCACCCCGCAGTTCGAAGGCCTGCGCGGCAAGCTGGAGCAGATCGCCCCGGTAAAAAGCCTGTCGATCTATCGCCCCGAGTCGGATCCCTATGACAACGCGGTGAACGTCACCCGCGAACTGGCCGCGCTGACCGGTCACCAGGCCGAGGCCGAAGCGCTGATTGCCGAGCTGGACGCGCAGCAGGCCACATTGCGTCAGCGCCTGGAAGACCAGCCGCAGCCGCCGTTGCTGCTGGTCAGTTTTATCGATGATCGACATGTCCGGGTATCCGGCGGCAGCAGCCTTTTTTCCGCGGTTCTCAAGCGCCTAGGGCTGACCAACGCCTGGGCCGGTACCGACAACTATTGGGGCTATGCCCAGGTCGGCATCGAACAGCTAGCCACCCAGCCTGACGCGACCCTGATCAAATTACTGCCGATGCCGCTGGATGCAGAGCGCGCGCTGCAGCGTTCCGTACTCTGGCAGGCGATGCCTTTCGTACGTGCTGGCCGGGTTCATGCGTTTGCGCCGACCTGGCAGTACGGCGGTTTGCTGTCAGCCCAGCGTTTTGCCCGTTTGCTGGAAGAGGCGCTGCTTGATGAGTGAAGCCGTGGTGGGGCGCTTTTCAGTCAGCAGAGGCGTGTTGGCATTGCTGGCGCTAGGCTTGCTGCTGGCGTTACTGGATCTGCGCCAGGAGCTGGCGCCAGCGCAGTGGTGGCAGGCGCTCTGGATGCCGGATCGGGATAATCTGGACCAGTTGCTGATGCACTACAGCTGGTTGCCTCGGCTGTTCGTCGCCCTGCTCTGCGGCGCGGCCCTGGGTCTGGCCGGCTTGCTGATGCAGCAAGTGCTGCGCAACCCGCTGGCCTCGCCAACCACGCTGGGCGTGGCCAACGGCGCCCAGTTGGCGTTGGCGCTGGCTACCTTGTATGCACCCGGACTGTTGGTGATCAGAGAGTGGGTCGCACTGGTCGGTGGCGGGCTGAGCATGTTGCTGGTTTATGCCCTGGCAAAGCGCCGGGGCATGTCGCCGCTGAGTCTGATCCTGGCCGGCATGGTGCTGAGCCTGTATCTCGGCGCGCTGAATGTGATGCTGATGATGCTGCAGCCACAGGGGCTGACCTCGCTGTTTATCTGGAGCGCCGGGTCGCTGAGTCAGAACAGCTGGGACAGCGTGCTGTTTCTGCTCCCGCGCTTGCTGTTGGTCGCTGTGCTGGTGGTCTGGTTGATACGCCCTTTAAGCCTGTTGGAGCTGGAAGAAACCGGCGCGCGCAGCCTGGGTGTGTCGCTCGATCTTGTGCGCCTGGGTGGGCTGGCGCTGGCGGTTTTCCTCACCGCCTGTGTGGTCAGCGTCGTCGGTCTGATCGGCTTTATCGGTCTGGCGGCGCCAGCTATCTGCCGGCTGATGGGCGCCAGAACGCTGCGCCAGCGCTTGATCTGGACGCCTTTGCTGGGCGCCGCGCTACTTTGGCTAGCGGACCTGGGAATTCAGCAACTCAGTGGCCAGCTGGATGACATGCTGCCCACCGGCGCCGTTACCGCGCTGCTCGGCGCGCCGCTGCTGCTGTGGCTGCTGCCGCGCATGCGCCTGGGCGGCGGTCGCCCGCAGTTGAACTCGGCGATGGTGCTGTCGGCCCCGGCCCGCCCGCTCAAGCTGCTGTGGATCGGCGGCCTGTTGCTTGCGCTGATCGCGCTGGCGCTGTGGTTCGGCCGTGGCGCCGAGGGCTGGCAGTGGATACTGGATCCGCAGGTGGTGCAATGGCGCACACCGCGGGTACTGGCGGCGGCGGGCGCAGGCCTGATGCTGGCGCTGGCCGGCACGCTGCTGCAACGCCTGACCGGTAACCCCTTGGCCAGCCCGGAGATCATGGGTATCAGCGCTGGCGCAGCCATGGCCCTGATGGCTATGGTCTTTCTCTGGCCGGGCGCACCGCTGGCGGCGCGACTGGTGCTCGGCTGCCTGGGTGCGCTGGTGACCTTGCTGATCATAATGGGTTTTGCCCGGCGCCAGAGTTTCTCGCCGGAACGGCTGCTGCTGGTGGGTATTGCCATCAGCTCACTGTTCGATGCGGTGCAGATGCTGGTGCTGTCGATGAACGATCCGCGTGGGCAGAGCCTGCTCGGCTGGCTGGCCGGTTCGACCTACCATGTGCAGCTGCCAACCAGCATCATGGCGTTGGTTATTGCTGCTGTGTTGTTGCTGTTTTGCCTGCCGCTGGGCCGCTGGCTGACCTTGCTGCCGCTGGGTGAAGACACGCCGCGCAGCCTGGGCGTGCCGCTGGCACGGGCACGCCTGAGCATCATGCTGCTGGCGGCGCTGCTGACCGCGGCGGCCACGTTGCTGGTGGGCCCGCTGAGCTTTATCGGGCTGATGGCGCCCCACCTGGCGCGGCTGCTCGGTTTCAATCAGGCGCGCACGCAGCTACTGGCGGCCGGTCTGCTCGGTGCTGGCGTCATGGTGGCTGCGGATTGGCTGGGTCGCAATCTGCTGTTCCCCACGCAGTTGCCGGCGGGTCTGCTGGCGGCGCTGATCGGCGGCGCCTATCTGATCTGGGGCCTGAGCCGGCGCCCGCGCTGAAACAGGCTGCCACTTATGTCGACTTCCCTGGCCCCGTTCATGGGTCCACAATGGGCGGCATATCAATCCGCCTGGGAGCCAGAATATGAAAGCTGTTGGATATCAACAAGCCGGTGATCTTGATCGCGAAGACGCGCTAGTGGACATCGAATTGCCCCGCCCCGAACCGGGTCCGCGTGATCTGCTGGTCAAGGTCGCTGCCGTCTCGGTCAATCCGGTAGACGCGAAGATCCGCCGCAACCGCGCGCCACTGACCGGTGCCTATGATGTGCTGGGTTGGGATGCGGTCGGTACCGTTGAGGCTACCGGCGCTGAGGTCAGCGCGTTCAAGGCAGGTGACCGGGTTTACTATGCCGGGGCGGTTAATCGGCCCGGCTGCAATGCCGAATACCATCTGGTCGACGAGCGCATTGTCGGCCGTGCGCCCGCCAGCCTGAGTGATGCGCAGGCGGCTGCTCTGCCGCTGACCGCCATCACCGCCTGGGAGCTGCTGTTTGATCGCCTGGGCGTCACCGAAGGCGGCGGCGCCGGCCAGACTCTATTGGTGATCGGCGCTGCCGGTGGGGTGGGTTCAATCCTGGTGCAGCTGGCGCGTCAGTTAACCGAACTGACAGTGGTGGCGACGGCCTCGCGGCCAGAAAGTGTGCAGTGGATCAGTGACTTGGGCGCGCAGCATGTGATTGACCACAATCAGCCCATGCTGGCGCAGTTGCAGGCCATAGGCATAGAGCAGGTTGAACTGGTTGCCTCGCTGACCCACACCGCCGAGCATTATGAGCAATATATCGAATGTCTGGCGCCGCAGGGCAAGCTGGGCCTGATCGATGATTTCGACAGCCTGGACGTTCTCAAGCTCAAACCCAAGTGCCTTTCGCTGCACTGGGAGTTCATGTTTGCCCGCAGCCTGCATCAGACCCCGGACATGATCGAACAGAGCCGACTGCTGAACCGGGTTGCAGAACTGGTAGACAAGGGCACCTTGAAAACCACCCTGGGTGAGCACTTCGGCACTATCAATGCGGCCAATCTGCTCAAGGCGCACCGATTGCTGGAAAGCCACAAGGCCCGGGGCAAGCTGGTACTCGAAGGTTTTTAACCTGTTGCGGCAGGCGCCTCGCGCTTGCCGCTTCTGTTATCCGCTGCTAGGGTTAGCTCATCCCTCGGGATGCTCCCTCTTTTCTCTGGAACATGAATCATGAGCTTTGCACCGCACTCAGTCGCCTCTGTCATCGCCCTTTCGGGCGCAGCCGCTCGTGGGCTGACATCGGTGCCGGTGCAGAGCTTTGACGTCGCCTGTTGCATGGCGGCGCCTCCTGTCGCAGCGCCACCGCCGTTGATCGGTGCTGCAGATCTTTCGCCGCCACGGCGCGTGATCTGAAAACACACTCCCTCTTTTTTGCGTTTCCCCTGAAGGCTGGCTGACTTGCTGGCCAGGTAGTCGCCGGTGAATGGGCGGCTGTCGGCATGGGAAGCGCGGTGTTTTGACAGGTGATAAGCATGCTATTGAACAAATCGACCTGGGTCGCTCTCGGCCCTACCGCACTCTTCGTAATGCTGTGGAGCAGTGGTGCGATCTTCTCTTCCTGGGGGCTGCAGCATGCCTCCGCCTTTGCTTTTCTATTTCTGCGTTTCGTTATGGCCTGCGTGGTACTGGGCTTGTTGGCAAGTTACCGGCGACGCTGGTTGCCCGCCTTGGGTTCGCGGCGGCGGGTAGTGATGGTTGGTATTCTGCTGACGGGCGGGTACACCATCTTCTACCTGCTGTCGCTGGACCAGGGCATTACCCCGGGCGTACTGGCGACGGTGTTGGGCGTGCAACCGATCCTGACGTTGCTGCTGGTAGAGCGCCGAGTGTCCTGGATGCGTATTGCTGGATTGCTGCTGGCGCTGGGTGGGTTAACGCTGGTAGTGCTGGAAAGCCTGCTGGCCGCGCGCTTCTCGCTACTGGGCATCAGCCTGACTCTGGCCGCGCTGGCGTGTATCACGTTCGGCTCGATATTCCAGAAAGGCCTGCAGCAGGCACCGATGGATGTGCTGCCGCTGCAATACCTGATCGGCCTGTTGATGTGCCTGCTGTTTGTACCCTTTCAGCCATTCGAGTATGAGCTGACGGTGGGCTTTATCGTGCCGCTGATCTATATGGGCGTGGTGATTTCGGTGCTGGCGACGCTGTTGCTCTACCGGCTGATTCAAGCGGGCAATCTGGTCAATGTCACCAGTCTGTTCTACCTGGTACCGGGTGTGACCGCAGGGCTGGATTATCTGTTTCTGGGTAACCGCATGGCGCCGCTGAGTTTGCTAGGCATGCTGGCGATTCTGGCTGGTTTGGCGTTGGTGTTCCGGACGCCCGCTGCCAGCGGGCGTCCGGTGGCCGATTAGTCCCAGGCCGGCGCGAAGTCCGGATTGGCGATACGCTCGCCGCGTTCCAGCGCGGCGATGGCCGCCACGTCTTCCTGGCTGAGCTGAATCTTCGCTGCGTCCAGGTTGGTCTGTTGATTGGCGCGCTTGGTCGAGGATGGAATCACCACGTAACCGGATTGCAGTAACCAGGCCAGGGCCACTTGCGCTGGGGTCACCTGGTGCGCGGTGGCAATCGCCTGCAGCACTGGATCCTGCATTACCTTGCCTACTGCCAGCGGCATATAGGCAGTCAGTTGAATGCCCTGCTCACGGGCGAATCCGGCCAGCTTGCGGTAATGCAGGAAGGGGTGGATTTCGACTTGGTTGGTGGCGATATTCTCGGCGCCAACCAGATCAATCGCCTGGGTCAGATGCTCGATGGTGAAGTTGGATACGCCAATGGCGCGGGTCAGGCCCTGTTCGCGCGCTTCCAGCAGCATTGGCAGATACTCTTCCATCGGCACCTTGTCCTCCGGCGATGGCCAGTGAATCAAGGTTAGATCGACCTGCTTCAAACCCAGTTTTTGCAGGCTTTCCTGCAAGCTCGGAATCAGCTTCTCCGGCTTGAGGTTGGCAATCCAGATCTTGGTGGTGATAAACAGCTCATCGCGCGGGATACCGCTGGCGGCGATGGCTTCGCCGACTTCCTTTTCATTGTCATAGATCTGCGCGGTATCGATGTGCCGGTAACCCAGCTCCAAGGCAATGGTGACCGCATCGATCACTTCCTGTCCCTTGAGGCGAAAAGTACCAAAACCCAATGGTGGAATCGTCATTCTGTGTCTCCGAAATAATGGTCAGTAGTAACGTATCAGTACTCAGCCGCAGAGGCCGCTGAGGAATAATCTGTGGGGGCGCGATCCAGTCGACCGCTCCAGAGCGTCAGGCCGACGGCGCCGAGTACCACCAGTGCGCCTATCCAGGTGGTATGTATCAGGCCCGGGCCAGCGACAATCAAGCCGCCGAACCAGGCGCCCCCGGCGATGCCCAGATTGAAGGCGGCGATATTCAGCCCGGATGCCACGTCCACCGCCTGCGGCGCATAGCGTTCGGCCTGCTGCACTACATACACCTGCAGGCCCGGCACGTTGCCAAAGGCGACTGCGCCCCAGAGCAGCACCGTCAGCAGTGCCAACCAGGGCGTACTGGCGGTAAAGGTCAGCGCCATTAGTACCGCCGCCAGACCGAGGAAAATCATCACTAGCGCTTTGATCGGCCCCAAACGGTCAGCCAGCCGACCGCCGAGAATATTGCCGAAGGCCACCGACACACCATAGACCAACAGCACCAGGCTGACAGTTCCCGCAGTGAAACCACTTATTTCCTGAAGGATCGGCGCCAGATAGGTGAAGGCGATAAAGGATCCACCGTAACCGACTGCGGTCATCGCGTAGACCAGCAGCAGGCGTGGCTGGCGCAGCACGCTGAGTTGTTGCAACAGCGATGCGGGAGGGTTGTGCTGGATGCTCCTGAGAACAAACAGCAGGCTGCCGATAAAGGCGATCACGCCCAACGCAGAGACGGCGAGAAAGGTTTCGCGCCAGCCAAACTGCTGACCAATGAAGGTGCCCAGCGGCACGCCGGTAACCAGCGCCACGGTCAGGCCGGTGAACATGATGGCAATCGCGCTGGCGGCCTTCTCGCGGGGCACCAGGCTGGTAGCGATGGTTGAGCCGATCGAGAAGAACACGCCATGGGCCAGGCCGGTGACCAAGCGCGCAAGAATCAGTGATTCATAACCGGGCGCCTGCCAGGCGAGCAGATTGCCCAGGGTGATAATCACCATCAGCGACAGCAGCAACAGCTTGCGCGGCACCCGGCCGGTCAACGCGGTCAGCAAGGGCGCACCGATGGCCACACCGAGTGCGTACAGGCTAACCAGCAGGCCGGCCGAGGGCACACTGACGCCCAGGTCCAGGGCGATGGTCGGGATCAGGCCAACGATGACGAACTCGGTGGTTCCTATGGCGAAGGCGCTGAGGGTCAGCGCCAGAAGGGCAATGGGCATGGCAATCTCTCAATGAGTGGATCAGGTGCGCAGTGTGCCCGCCTTACCTTTGCCGAATAAGGGGGTAGCGGGCATTTCATTTTTGACTAAAATGCATGAATGAAAACGACACTTGATGAGTTGCAGGCCTTTGTCCGGGTGGTGGACAGTGGCTCGATCAGCGCGGCGGCAGAGCAGGTACAGCAGACCGCCTCCGGCATCAGCCGGGCGCTCAGTCGGCTGGAGGACAAACTCGGCACCACGCTGTTGCGGCGCACTACCCGGCGCCTGGAATTGACTGAAGAAGGCGTGGCCTTTCTCGCCGATGCGCGGCAGATTCTGGATGCGGTGGAAGCGGCGGAGGAGCAGATCGCCCTGCGTCGCCAGCGCCCGGCTGGGCGTTTGCGCGTTAACGCTTCCACGCCGGTGATGCTGCACATCATCGTGCCGTTGCTCGAGAGTTTTCGCGCGCGCTATCCGGACATCGATCTGGAGCTGGACAGCGACGAGCTGTATATCGACCTGCTGGAACAGCGTACCGATGTGGCTATTCGTGTCGGCACATTGCGCGACTCCACGCTGCATGCGCGCTCGCTGGGTCATAGCCGACTGCGGATTCTTGCCAGTCCTGGCTATCTCAAGGCGCATGGCATCCCGCTGCAGGTAGAGGAGCTTGCCGCCCATAGCTTGCTCGGATTTACCGAGCCGGAGAGTCTGAACCTCTGGCCGCTGCGCCATGCGTTAGGCGATCGCTTCGCGATTGAGCCAGCGATCAAGGCGTCCAACGGCGAGACCCTGCGGCAACTGGCGCTGGACGGTCAGGGCATTGCCTGCCTGTCGGATTTCATGACGCTGGCAGATCGTCGGCAGGGCCGTTTGGTGGAGGTGCTTGCCGAGTACGACAATGGCCATCAGCAGCCAATCCACGCGGTGTATTACCGCAATACGGCCCTGGCCGCCCGCATCACCTGTTTCCTTGATCATGTTCAGGACTGGATGAGCACTGACGCAAACCGTTAGGCTAACCTTCTATCTGCTTTCATCAGGAGAAACCCATGAGCGCACACCCATTGCTGGGCAGCCAGCTCCCCATCATCCAGGCACCCATGGCCGGGGTTCAGGACAGCACGCTGGCGCTGGCGGTCTGCCGTGCCGGCGGGTTGGGCTCGATCCCCGCCGCCATGCTTGGGCCCGAGGCACTGGCCGCGGAACTCAAGACCATGCACGAGCAGGCCGCGGGGCCATGGAATGTGAATTTTTTCTGCCATACCCCGCCGACAGCGGATGACCAGCGCGAAGCGGCCTGGCGTCAGGCGCTGGCGCCCTATTACCAGGAACTGGGGTTGGATATCGAGAGCATCCCCAGCGGCGCCGGACGCCGGCCCTTTGACGCCCAGGCACTCGAGCTGCTACGCGAGTGCAAGCCGCCGGTAGTCAGCTTTCATTTCGGCCTGCCGCAGCCCGAACTGCTGGATGAACTGAAAAGCTGGGGCACCACTGTGCTTTCATCTGCCACCACGGTAGGCGAAGCCCTGTGGCTGGAGGCCCATGGTGCGGACGCGGTGATTGCGCAAGGTCTGGAAGCTGGCGGACATCGCGGGATGTTTCTGACCGAAGACGTCACCACCCAGGTCAGCACCTTCGCCTTGCTGCCGCAGCTGGTAGAGGCCGTCAGGCTGCCGGTTATCGCCGCTGGCGGCATAGCCGACGCCGCCGGGGTGCGCGCCGCCAAGGCACTGGGCGCAGTGGCGGTGCAGGTCGGCACGGCCTACCTGCTGTGCCCCGAAGCCAACACCAGCGCCGTACATCGTCAGGCGTTGCAAAGTGAAGCAGCGCTGCACACGGCGCTAACCAATGTGTTTTCCGGGCGCCCGGCACGCGGCATCGTCAATCGGGTGATACGCGAGTTGGGTCCGATCAGTGAGCTAGCGCCAGCGTTTCCCTTGGCCGGCACCGCCATCACACCCCTGCGCGGCGCGGCGGAAAAGCGCGGCAGTGGCGATTTCTCACCGCTCTGGGCCGGGCAGAATGTACGTGGCTGTAAGCCGATATCCGCCACTGAGCTGACCCACTTGCTGATGGGCGCGCACTAGCGCGTCAAGCCGGGTCGATTGGCTGCGGATCGTAACCCGGCGGTGGTTTGCAGGTGTGAGGGCAGGTACTGCACAGCGTCTTGCCCGGCAGTTTGTAGCGGATGCAGCAATTCAGCCGTTCGCGTTGCAACTGCGCCTCGCCCCCGCGGGAGACATAACGGATGCTGTCATGCAGTGGATTGCGGAAACTATCCGGGCGGCAACGCTGGCTGATCAACTCCCCGGTCTGGTCCATCAAGCTCTGGCGTACCGGGTATTTACCCAGCTCACCGAGGATCCATTCCAGATAGTGCCCGGCGCTGCTCCAGAGCACCTTGGGTGAGAGTTTCACCTGGCTGCTCAGGGCGCGAATCAACGGGTCCAGGTGCCCATCGAGCAGATCGGCGAAGCGTTCAAAGGCGTTTCTGGGCTCGTTCGGCCACGCGCGACCTGCATCGGGCAATTGGAACGCGGCGGGCAGGCCATCTTCGCCCATGATGATGCGCAGATCCTGGGCGCGCACGGGCAGTTTCCAGTTGGCATTCAGGCTGGCAATGATCACCGGTGGGATCAGTCGCAGGAAATGGTATTTGATCCAGATAGAGACCAGCGCGCGACGATCAGCATCCCTGTATTGCGGCGCAAAGCGCATCAGGCAGGCCTCCACGTGCGCTGGCTCCAGGTATTCCTGCATCGACAGCGAGGGTCGCGGATCGTCGCTGAACACCAGAGTGTCACCCAGCGCTACGAGAGGGTCTGGAAATAGCGCTGTCAGGGCGGGTTGCATGGCGTCTCCAGGCCGGCCTTGGTAGCCGGCTAAGGGATGCGGCGCCAGAGAATGTGGCAGGCGCCTGCGAAGGGCGTCAATCTAAACCATTATCATTCATATATTCAAGAGCGCATCGGCGCTGGCGCTGGCGCGTTGCTCGCCAATCAGCTCCAACAGGCGGCCATTGTCCATCTTCAATACGCGGTCGGCCTGGTCGAAATAATGGTCGTCATGGGTAATCGCGATCACGGTTTTGCCCGCCGCCTTGAACTGCGGCAGCAGCTCGCGATAGAACAGCCGGCGGAACAGCGGATCCTGATCGGCGGCCCATTCGTCGAGCAGCAGAATGTCGCGTTGCTCAAGCAGGCCCAGCAGCAGCGCCAGGCGTTTGCGCTGGCCCTGGGATAACTGGATGTCGCTCAAGCGACCATCGACGATGCCGACCTTGTGCTGCAGGTGCAGCTTGCTCAACCAGCTGTCCACTTCAGCATCGGGCACTTCGTTGCCGTCCTTGCCCAGCAGCCGGCTGAACAAATGAAAGTCACTGAAGACGCTGGCGAACATTTGCCGGTAGGCGCTGAGTTCCTGTTCGGCCACGGGCCGGTCGTCCAGGCTGATCTGACCGCTGTGCGGGCGATACAAGCCGGTGAGGAGACGGGCCATGGTTGACTTGCCACTGCCGTTTCCGCCAATCACGAAGATCACTTCGCCACGGCGCACGGTCAAATCCAGCGGGCCAACATCAAAGCCTTCGCCCTCTTCCGCCGGATAGCGGTACACCAGCGATTGCAGCCGCAGCTCCTTCCAGTCGGATTTCAACGGCGCGACTTCGTGGAAGGCTTCGGTATGTGGCGTCAGCGCCAGGGTTTCCAGCTTGTTCAGCGACACTTGAGCAGTGATCAGATGCGGCAGGGTATTCACCGCCGCGACCATCGGCGTGCGCAGAAACAACATGGTCAGCGCATAGGTAGCGGCCACTGCCGGCTCGGCCCAGCCCAGGCCGCCGGCGAGGAAAAACACCAGGCCGATGAGCCCCAGCACCATGATATTCGCCCAGTTGCCGGACAGCCCGTAGAAGGTATCGGCGCGGATGATCTCGTCACGGTACAGGCGTGCGTTGTCGTCAAATTCTTCCTGGTACAACCGGTTGGCGCGGTGTCGATTGAGCGCCAGTTCCTTGCGCCCTTCAATCACGTCCTGATAGTTGCCGTACAGGCGATCTTCCGCTTCGCGCATGCGCTGGATATGCCGATGCACGCGGCTGACCAGCAGCCAGCCAACGACGAAGGTCAGGCCCAGCCAGAGTAACGTGGTGATAAACAGCGGACCGGATAGCCATGCCAGGTAAACAAAGGCGGCCAACGTCAGCGCCATGCCGTAGAGCATTTCCGGCAGGCCGACAAAAGCCACAGTGATATTGCGGATATCGGTCGACAGGCTGGCCAGAATACGCGCGCCACCGATCTGCTCGATACGCTCTATGTCGGTATCCAGCACGCGTTTGACCAGCGAGCGACGCATCCGGTAAACGAAGCCGTGACTCAGACGGTGCAAACCGATCTGCGCGCCCGTGGCACACAGCAGCAGCGCGCAGAGCAGCCCGGCAAAGCCGAGCAGCGCCTGGCCGAGGTCTTCCGTGCCGGCGATCAGGCGATTGTTGACGTAAGCGATCACCGCGACGCTGAGCAGGGCGCTGCCGACGCTCAGCAGCATGATGCCGAGTAGCGGCAAGCGATTATCGCGAAATAACAGGGACAGCAATTTCATCAGGGGGTAATCCGGTCAGCAGAATGGGCGCAGCTTAAAACAACCAGATTGAAAGTAAAGGGAACGGCGGCGTTTCGCCGGCTCAGGTCTGGCCCTGCAGCCAGATGGCGTTGACCTGGTCCGCCAGGGTCATGGGGTCAAATGGCTTGATGAGCATGCCCACCACCCCCGGCAGATGCTGGGCATCCTGTTCCTGCGCCCGGGTGGCCGTAAATACCACCGGCGTGTCAGCCCAGGCGGGCAACTGACGCAGGCGCGCCAGGGTGGCCGGGCCATCCATGCCCGGCATGCTCACGTCGAGCAGAATCAATTGCGGCTCGAACGCGTCAAGCTGCGCTAATCCCTCGGCACCCGAACTGCAGCTTCTGAGCGAGAATCCGCCGATGATCTCCAGGGCGATGCGCGCAATCTCAAGCATGCCCTTTTGGTCGTCGATGTGCAGGATTCTTTCCAGCTCGGTCACTAGGCGGCGCCTTGGTCAGAGACCGTTATTTACGTGCCCGCCATCAACATTGATGATGGTACCGGTCATGAATGAACCAGCCTCGCTGGCCAGCAGCAGTAAGGGGCCACTAAGCTCCTCGAGTTGACCCAGGCGGCGCATCGGCACCTTGTCCTTGATATAGGCCTGGCCTTTTTCCGACTCAAAATAATCGTTGTTCATTTCGGTGCGGAAGTAGCCGGGCGCGATGGCATTGACGCGGATCTTGTCGCGCGCCAGCTCAATGGCCATCGCCTTGGTCAATTGCACCACTCCAGCCTTGGCCACTGCGTAATGGCTCAAACCCTGACCGACGCGCAGGCCGAGAATCGAGGCGATATTGACAATGCTGCCGCCCTGCCCGGATTTGGCCATGGCCACAGCGGCGCGATGCGCCACGCGCCAGGCACCGTCAAGGTTGGTATCGAGCATGCTGCGCCAGTTGCCCTCGGTCATCTTCAGAAAGGGCACGCCCTCGCCGATCCCGGCATTGTTGATCAATACATCGACGCTACCGAATTGCGCTTCGGCTGCGCTGAAGCCGGCATCGATGCTATCGGCATCGGTTACATCCATGGTCACAGCCAGCGCCTCAAAGCCTTGATCCTGCAGGTCCTGAACCAGCCGTGCCAGACGGTCAGCCCGGCGTGCGGCCACCACCACACGTGCGCCAGCGGCGGCCAGCACGCGGGCAAAATGTTCACCCAGGCCGCTGGAAGCGCCGGTAATCAGGGCGGTTTTGCCGGTCAGGTCAAAGCGTTGTTCGGTCATTGTCAGGGTCCTTGTAAAAATCGTCAGAGCGGCAGTATCGACCAAGCGCGCCGCGCGCACCAGCCCATTGCAACGGGTGATAGGCCGCGATCACGCCTGTTACCCGCAGTCACGTATTCAGCCACCCAGCACGCTCTGCTTGAGCTGTACGCCCTCGCTGTCGATGACCGTCAGATGCACGGGCAGACATTGGGCGACACTCTGGGAGACGGTGCAGAACTGTTCAAACTGGTCGAGGATCCGCTCCAGCCGTTCAATCTCTCCCTGAGCATGACCCAGATGGAGGGTGACGTTGACCTTGGCTACCCGCAGGCGATTGTCCGCATTGCGGCCAAGCCCGCCGCTCGCTTCTGTGCGCATACCGTCGCTGGGTTGTTTGAATTTATTCAGGGCGAATATCAGGCTGTCGGTCAGGCAGCTTGCCACTGCGCTGATAAGCAGCTCGACCGGACTGGGTCCTGCTGCGGTGCCGAGTGGCGCGGGCTCGTCGGTCAGGATCGCTGGTGTTTCACTGCCGAATTGAACCTTGAAACGATAAGCCTCTTCCTGCTCCAGACTAACGCTAACAATGTCGTCACTCATAAATGGCTCCTCACTGGTGACTTGAAAAATTGCGGCTTGAATACAATCTATTTTTATATATATTGTAAGTCAATAGATTGTTATCGAGTGATTCATGCAACCCACTACTGACACCGTTGATCTGCTGCGCCTGCAGCAAGCTGCCGACAAGGCTTTGACTCTGCTCAAGGCGCTGGGCAATCGCGACCGGCTGATGCTGCTTTGTCATCTGACCGAGGGCGAGCGCAATGTTGGCGAGCTGGAAGCCACCCTTGGCATTGTGCAGCCAACCCTGTCTCAGCAGCTGGGCGTGCTGCGGCGCGAAGGTATGGTGACAACCCGGCGTGAGGGCAAACAGATTTTTTACCGTATCGCCAGTGAGGAAGCCCTGGCGATTATCGAGACGCTGTATCAATTGTTTTGCGCCGAGGAGAGCCAGAAATGACGGTCGATTGGGTGAGTTTTACCCCCTGGTCAGCGTTGATCGGCGGGGTCATGATTGGTCTGGCTGCTGCCCTGTTGGTGGTATTCAACGGCCGTATCGCCGGTATTAGCGGCATGCTCGGTGGGCTGCTGACGCCGCGCCAGGCCGGCAATGCGGAACGCTTTTTGTTCGTGCTTGGTCTGCTGCTGGCGCCGCTGATTTACTGGGTTGTGCATAGTCGTCCGACGATGGTGATCGAGGCCGGCCCTGTGGCGTTGGTGGTGGCCGGTTTGCTGGTGGGTTTCGGCTCGCGGCTGGGGTCGGGCTGCACCAGTGGTCACGGGGTTTGTGGCCTGGCCCGCCTTTCTCTGCGCGGGTTTGTGGCGACGCTGGCCTTTATGGGTGCGGGCTTTGTCAGCGTGTTCTTACTGCGCCATGTCTGGGGAGGCTGAGCGATGCGTAAACTCATAGCGTTCGCCAGTGGCCTGCTGTTCGGGCTCGGGCTGATTATTGCGGGCATGGCCAACCCGGCCAAGGTGCTCGGGTTTCTCGATCTCTTCGGCGCCTGGGATCCGTCGCTGGCACTGGTCATGGCCGGCGCAATCGTTGCGGCCTTCCTGCCAATGCAGTGGGCCCAGCGCGCCTCTCGCTCACTCAGCGGCGAACCCATGCAGTTGCCCGATACCCATCGGCTTGATCGACGTTTGGTGCTTGGCGCACTGATTTTTGGCGCGGGCTGGGGCGTTGCTGGTTTCTGCCCAGGCCCGGCATTGGTTGCCCTGGGCGCTGGCGTTCCACAAGCGTTGCTCTTCGTTGTGGCGATGCTTGCAGGTATGCTGTTGTTCAAATTCTTTGATAGATGGACCACTGCCTGATGCTGGAAAATCGTCGCCTGCAGCCCCCCGGTGGTACTGGCATTCTTGCGTGGGCCCGACATTATCGCCGCGCGTGGTTAAGTGGTGATTTGACCGCCGGTTTAGTGGTCAGCGTGATGATCATCCCGCAGAGCATGGCTTATGCGATGCTCGCCGGCCTGCCGGTGCAGATCGGCTTGTATGCCAGCCTGCTACCCTTGATTGCCTACGCGATATTCGGCAGCAGTATGAATCTGTCGGTGGGCCCGGTCGCGGTTACCGGCCTGATGACGGCGACCCTGCTGGCGCCGATGGCGGCGATTGGCAGTGATCAATATCTGCAACTGGCAATCTGGCTGGCGCTGCTCTCGGGCGTCATGCTGTTTGTCTTCGGTCTGTTGCGTCTGGGCTTTCTGGCCAACTTTCTCAGCCATCCGGTGATCAGCGGCTTTATCAGCGGGGCAGCGATTCTGATTGTGCTCAGCCAATTGCCGCATCTGCTTGGCGTGCCGCGTCTGCCGGCTAATCCACTGCAGTTGCTCAATGACTGGCAGATAATCAACAGCGTGGTGCTGGGCTTCGGGCTGATCTGTCTATTGCTCCTGTTGTATGCGCGCAGCCTGCTCTCCGGCCATTTGAAAAAGCTGGGTTTCAAACCGGAGCTGGCGACGCTGTTGGCGCGGCTGGCACCGATTGTGGTGGTCGGGTTGGCCATGACGGTCACGGTGCTGGGTCAGTTGGCCGAGCGCGGGGTGCCAGTGGTGGGCAGTCTGCCGCTGGGCCTGCCGTCGCTGTATTGGGTCACGCCGGATCTGGGTAATCTGCGCTCGCTGTTGCTACCGGCGGCACTGATCAGTCTGGTCAGCTTTGTCGAGAGTGTCTCTATCGCCCAATCACTGGCCCGGCACAAGCGCCAGAGTATCGATGCGAACCAGGAACTGCTTGGGCTGGGCGCTGCGAACTTGGGCTCGGGCCTGACCGGCGGCTTTGCGGTGTGCGGCGGCTTTTCCCGATCTGTAGTGAATGTCGAAGCAGGCGCCAATACGCCGCTGGCGGGAATTGTGGCGGCAGTGATAATTGGGCTGATTTTGTTAACTATTGCGCCGATTTTCGCTCATCTTCCGCTGGTGGTGCTGGCAGTTATCATCCTCGTAGCGGTCACACCGCTGATCGATGTGGCCAGCTTGCGACGCGCCTGGCGCTATGACCGTGCCGAAGGGCTGACGCTGTTCAGCACCGCTGCGGGCGTGCTGTTGCTGGGTATTGAGGGCGGTATCGTGCTGGGTATCTGTCTGTCGATTGCCGCGCAGTTGTGGCGCGGTAGTCGCCCGCATGTGGCCGTGGTCGGCCGGGTGCCGGGCACGCAGTATTTCCGCAACACCAAGCGCCACCTGGTGGAAACGGCGCCGCATACGCTGGCACTGCGCATTGATGAGAACATTTTCTTCGCCAATACCAAGGCCATTGAGTTTTCAATTCAGAAGGCCCTGCGCGACTACCCGGATACCCGCGAGGTTCTGCTGATTCTCTCGGCGGTCAACCATATCGATGGTACCGGGCTGGATATGTTGAGCGAGTTGACCGAGGGTTTGCTGGAGCGGGATGTGCACGTACATCTGGCCGAGGTGAAAGGCCCATTGATGGATCGGCTGGACAGTACCGACTGGCTCAAGCTGCAGGTGCGTGAAGTCTTCCCCAGCACGCATATCGCCTTTAATACCTTAGGTAGCCTGAAACGCCCCGGCGCCCTGCCCGAGCAAGCTTGAGGCTAAACCACGGGCGCTATCCACACGCCGCTGGCGGCCCACACGGCCAGCGCCGTCAGCAGCAGTGCCACAATCAGCGCACGGGTTCTAGCAGGCCGCGCTGGCTCAGCTGCGACGGATACTTCGCGCTGGCCGTGGATCATGCTGCCCAGCAGCGGCCGGCCGCGGTACTGATACACCAGCACCGCCAGTATATGCAGCCCTAATAGCAGATAGATAAACAGCTCGGTGCTGCGGTGCCAGTCGCTTGCTAGCCGTCCCAGCCACGCCGGCACTTGCCAGGCCAAGGGGCCGCTGAAAGCGACATCATCACTGCTGATCAAGCCGCTCAGCGCCTGAAAGCCGAGCAGCCCCAGCAGCGCGAAAACCGAGAGTGCGCCTAGCGGATTGTGACCCAGCCCCGACCAACTGCCCTTCAGGTAAGCGCTGATCCGGCTCGGTGTGGGGAAGAAGCTGGCGAAGCGCGCATAATGGTTCCCCAGCAGGCCCCACAGCAGGCGGAACACCAGCAAGCCGAACACGCTCAGGCCGAAGCGGCCATGCCAGAGCATCCAGTCCCCGCCTAGTTGTGCGCTAATCAATGAGCCGCTGATCGCCAGCACCAGCAGCCAGTGAAACAGCCTTGTAGGCAGATCCCAGACAGTAACCCGCACAGCGCACCTCCGCAGAATGAGTGCGCAGGCTAACGCTGGCAGTACGTTGCAGCAAGAACTCTAGAGCTGGCGCGCCAACTTGTCGCGGAGCTTCTCTGGATGGTTGCCGGCGGCCTTGTCCAGTTCGGCCAGTTCTTCCGGCACATACCAGTGCAGAGTGTCGGCCTGGTAGGCCTGCCACACCACCTTCGCCACTTCCACCGCCTCGATCACGCGGAAGGCACCGGTCTCGGCAGCGGCTGCCAATAACGCTTCATCCGGCATGCCGGTGCGGATCAGCCCAGGCAGCACATCGGCGACACGAATGTCATGGCGGCGGAATTCGTTGGACAACGCCTCGGTCAGGCCTTTGACCGCATGCTTGGTGGCGGAATACACCGCGATCAGCGGCATGCCCATGGTCGCAGAGGAGGAAGAGGTAGTGAAGCACAGCGCATTCGGCGTGGCCTTGAGCAGCGGCAGCGCGGTGTAGATGCCGTTCAACACGCCGATGAAGTTCACCTGCACGATGCGCATCTGCTCGTCGAAGGGCATCTCATCAAAGAAACCGCGCATCGCGATCCCGGCATTGTTGAAGAGAATATCCATGCGCTCGCCGGTCGCTTCGCTGAAGGCGTTGACCGCCCGCTCGAAGGCCGCTTTGTCGCTTACGTCCAGTTGCCCGGTCATGCAGTTCTCGGCGCCCAACTCAGCCTGTAACGCTTCCAGCCCGCTCTGATTCAAGTCAAAGGCCCCGACAAACCAACCCTGCTGTTGAAACAGACGCGCGGTTTCCCGGCCCATACCGGAAGCAGCACCGGTAATGAAAATCGACTGACGACCTGCGGCTTGTGACATGCGAGATTTCCTTTTATCTGAACGGCGAGAGTGGGGATTGCCAGCACGTTAGCACTGTCTGGCGAGTCTGGGAGCCAAGCGCTAGTTAAGCTGATTGGGTGGCAATCATTCTGATTATGAGCAGTAAAGGGCCATTCCAGACGGCCTGTCATGGCAATGTCACATCACGGGACTAGCCTGCGTGAGCCTATCCTGTTGTGAGGTGACCATGTTTTCCACCGTTCGTACGCGCATCCTCTGCT
The DNA here is from genome assembly GCF_008365385.1 of Halopseudomonas laoshanensis. Lineage (GTDB taxonomy): Bacteria > Pseudomonadota > Gammaproteobacteria > Pseudomonadales > Pseudomonadaceae > Halopseudomonas > Halopseudomonas laoshanensis. The sequence goes on from NZ_QOVF01000003.1 coordinate 332,679, forward strand.
TTGCCTTTATTTCCGTGAGCGCTCTGGCTGCGTTGGCGGTGTTGTCACTGCTGATTATCAACGAGGCGGAAACGGCCTCCAAGCGCCTGATTACTGCCGGCCTGCAGGAGTCCTGGATGCTTGAGGACCTGGAGCAGGATCACCGGCAATTGCAGGATCTGGCCTACAAGGTCAAGGCGCAGCTGCTGCTCTGGAATGAGATTACCCCGGCGTTCGAAGAGCTGGCAGTGTCGCTGCCCGAGCATTGGCAGGTGATCGAGCAGAGCCCGCAGCTGGGCGAGTGGGCAGTGACCCATGGCGAGCACTTTCAGGGAGTGCTGGCGTTGTTGGCCAAGCTGGAGCCCGGGATCCGTGAGCAGAGCTATTACAGCGTCGGCCAGGTGGTGGACTTCTCGCTGTTTCCGGCCCTGGAGCCGATGCTCGCCGCCATCGAAGAGCGAAAGCGCGCAAGCCGCAGCATGATTCAGCAGGACTCATCGCAGTTGCTGGCCTATCTCAGCGAGCAACAGGCGTTCCTGATTGTCGGCTCTGCGGTGTTCCTGATCGCCATTATTCTGATGACGCTGTGGCTCAGGCGCACGGTGATCGTCCGGTTGCAGAACATTGAAAGCGATATCAAGCAGATGGACGCCACCTCGGATCTCAGCCGCACGCCGGTGGTCACCGGCAAGGATGAAGTTGCCGGCGTGGCCCGCGCGCTCAATGGTCTGGTCGGGCGCTTTGATCAGTTTGTCGGCGATATCCGCCATTCCGCCGCCAGCTTGAATCAACGCTCCGCCACTCTGGACGCCGAAGCGGAGGCAGTGCAAGCCGCCTCCGAAGCCACCCGTGAGCAGATTGAAGAGGTGAATAACTCGATGGGCGCCATCGCCGGTCAGGCGTCGGAAATCGAGTCGGTCACCGAGCTGTCGGCCGCCAAAATACGCGAAGCGGTGCTGGCCAACGCTCAGGTTCAACAGGGCCTGCAAAGCAGCGAGGCGGCCGCCAATAATGCTGTTGACGTTATCGTGCGGGTCTCCACTTCCATCCAGGCGCTGGGCGAATCCACCAGCAAGATCGAGCAGGTGATCGGCGTGATTGCCGCCATCGCCGACCAGACCAACCTGCTGGCGCTGAATGCGGCGATTGAAGCTGCACGTGCCGGCGAACATGGTCGCGGCTTTGCGGTGGTCGCCGATGAGGTAAGAACTTTGTCCCAGCGCACCGCCGACTCCACCCGCAATATTCGTCAGTGGGTCATGGATCTGGTCGAAGGGGTCAGCGACGTGGATGCGCTACTGGGCGAAATGCACGCCGCCGGCGCCGACAACCGAACCAATCTCGACCAACTGAAAACCCACCTCACGCGTCTGGCGGATCAGTTTGTAGAAATGGAAACCAGCAGCCACCAAGTCTCGCACTCCGTCTCATTGCAGCGCGATGAACTCAACCTGATCAAGCAACGCTCGGCCATGCTCAGAGAAAGCTCGGTGCTGCTGATGGGCAGCGTCAATCAGTCCCGGGAGATCAGCGAATCGCTACGCCAGGAGTCGCTGTCGATGCGCCAATTGACTGAGCGGTTTCGTTCGGCTGTGATCTAAACGGGGGGGGCGTCTCTGCCCTTGTACCTGCCAGCTCTCAGCCGAAGTAATCCTGCATCCAGTCAAACAAGGTATCGCTGCTTAGTGCGGTGACATCGATCTGCTTGAAGTCACCGCTGACTTCTTCTTCACGGGTAACGAACTGGTAGAGCACAGTGCCCGGCTGCTGATCATGCAGAACCAGAGTGATGCGCCGCTGCGTGCGCAGGCAATCGATGGATATAACGTCGGCAGGTATGCCGCTATCACGCATCCCCTGGCGTACTTCCACTACCGGGTTGATATGCTCGTGCGCCGCCTGAATCCGGGCATGAGCATCGCTAACCAGATCTGAAAGGGTTTTCAGCGGGGCTTCTGTCATAGGGGCTGGCCTGCTCCGGTTGCAATAAAGGGTATCGGGTGGCTATCGCAGACAAGCCTGCACAGGCTTTATCTGCGTTCAGGCCTGGAGAATATCATGCAGCCATGGGTCTTCCGAATCATGCCGCCGCAGTACACGCTATCTAATCGCCTGACTCAGCGCTGGGCAAAACCCGGAATGCGAAAGCGCTTGCGGTAGGCGCTGGGCGTTAGGCCGGTGATGCGTTTGAACAGGCGGCGGAAGAACGCAGCATCTTCATAGCCAATGCGCCAACTGATCTCGTCAACTGAACAGCTTGTGCGCTCAAGGCGCCGTTTCGCATCCTCGATGCGCAGCCGTTGCACATAAGCAATCGGCGTCAGGCCGGTAGCGCTGGCGAAATGCCGCTTGAAGGTCCGCTCAGCCATCCGTGAACGACGGATCATTTCTTCTACCGGATGCGCCACGGAAAAATGCTCGGCCAACCACTTTTGCGCATCCAGAATCTCACCATCACCGTGCTCCAGGTTGCCCTCGAACATGATGTAAGGCGTCAGGCCATCCTGGTGCCACTGCAAGGCGAACAGGCGCGCCACGTCCTGCGCAGTGGCGGCGCCGGCGAAGCGCACAATCAGATACAGCACCAGATCGTGCCAGCTCATGGAAGCGCCAGAGCTCACCAGTTCCTCATGCGCTCCTGATACCACCAGCACCCGCTCAGGGTGAATCGGGATGCCGGGATAGCTCGCGGCGAATGTCTGGGCGTAGCCAAAATGCACGGTCGCATCCTTACCGTCGAACAGACCGGTTTCGGCCAGCAAAAACATACCGGAGCAAGCTGAGCAGAGTAGCGCTCCGCGGCTATGCATCAACTGCAGCCAGGTAACCAATTTTGGATAGCGCTTTTGCCGCCAGCCTTCTGCCCGTAGCAGCACGGCGGGAACAATGACAATGTCAGTGGACTGTATTGCGTCGACCGCGCGCTGCACCGTGATCGGCACGCCGCTGGCCAGCGTCATCGTACCTGCTGCTTCTCCCACTAACTCGATATGAAAGGGTGGCGGCGAGTCCGGGTCGCCCATCCCCATCAGCGTTATCGCGTTCAACACGTCGTAGATGCCGGCGATGGTCGACATCACCGCATCAGGAAAAGCCACAAGGCTCACATGTTGTGGGGCGCCCGCAGCCAGGTCGTTTCGTTCATCAATGGGAGTTGTGTCGTTCATGGCGGTGATCCTCGCCGTTACACACAAGCATCGTGGCATAAATGGACCGTTTTCAGGTCGTTCCAGCTCTTCAGTTACCTCGCTAGCGGCAGCGATCATGTGCGGGCAATCCAATCTCCCTGTGAACAAACTCTGAAGGAGCAATACCATGAATATGCCTGTTATCGATGAAAGTAAACTGGAGGCCTTTGTGATGCGAGCGATGGGTGATCTGGCTGCCGGCTATGGCGGCATCATGATCACCCTGGGCAACAAACTGGGCCTGTACAAAACCCTGGCCGGTGCCGGCCCGCTCAGCGCAGCGGAGGTGGCCAAGCGCAGCACCTGTGCTGAACGCTATGTGCGCGAATGGCTGAATTCCCAGGCCGCCTCGGGCTATGTGGATTATCACCCTGCCAGCGACACCTATGAACTGGCACCCGAGCAGGCCATGGTGTTGGCGGATGACGAAAGCCCGGTGTTCTTGCCGCCTGCCTGGCAGGTGCCCGCGTCCATGTGGTTCGATGAAGAGCTGTCGCTGGAAGCCTTTCGCACTGGCAAGGGCGTGAACTGGGGCGAGCATGATCATCGCCTGCAATGCGGCGTAGCAGCGTTCTACCGCAACGGTTATCGCAGCAGCCTGGTGCCTGAGTGGCTGCCGGCGCTCGAAGGCGTGGTGGAGAAGCTCGAAGCAGGCATTAACGTGGCGGATGTGGGTTGCGGTCACGGCCATTCCACCGTGTTGATGGCCAAGGCCTTTCCGAACTCGCACTTTTACGGCTATGACGTGCACGCGCCGTCACTCCAGGAGTCCACGCAAAATGCGATAAAAGCTGGGGTCACTGATCATGTCGAGTTTCAGGTAGCCAAGGCGGTGGACTATCCGGACAAGCAATATGGCCTAATCTGCTTTTTTGACTGCTTGCACGATCTCGGCGACCCGCTGGCAGCGGCGCAGTACGCGGCCAAGGTACTGGCCCCGGATGGCGCGGTATTGCTGGTCGAGCCCTTCGCCAATGATCGGCTGGAGCAGAACATATCGACCGTCGGCCAGCTTTATTACTCCGCTTCCACCTGCATCTGCTGCGCCCATGCAATTTCGGAGGGTGGTACCGAGGTGCTCGGTGCGCAGGCCGGAGAGGCACGCTTGGCCGAGGTGTTCTGCAAGGCCGGCTTCAAGCATTTCCGGCGCGCGGCTGAAACGCCTTTCAATCTGATTCTGGAGGCGCGGCGCTAAGGTGGGTCCCGTTGGTGCGGCAGTTAATTGCACATGCGTCCCTATGGCCAGGCAGTTGGACTTGAAGTTGCGCATTACCTACTCAGGGAGTGTCGCCTGTCTGACTGCCCAGCCCCGCCCGGTCAAAAGGCAAACGTGATCCAGCCACTGGACTCCAAGTATTTGCCCAGCATAACGACGCACATGATCACCACCAGCAAACGCAGCTTGTTGGGGTCGATCTTGTAGAGAAAGTGCACGCCGGTCCAGGCGCCGATAAATTGCCCGACCATCATCACCAGCCCCACCTGCCACACCACGTTGCCGTAGAGGGTAAAGACGATCAGCGATGAAAAGTTGGTGGCGAAATTCAGCGGCTTTGCGGTGGCCGTGGCGGCAATCAGTTTGGCCCTGCGCAGCATCACATTGGCCAGGGTGAAAAAAGACCCCGTGCCCGGCCCGAACATGCCGTCATAAAAACCGATGCCGGGAATCACCGCGTAGGTAAAGGTTTTGCCAGTGACCTTGGTGCCCAGGTTCGCGGCTTTGCCGGGTTTGTACAGGATGAAGTAGACCGCAATAAAGGTCAGCACCAGCGGAACGGCCAGGGACAGGTACTGCTGATCTACAAAATGCACCGCTACCGTACCCAGTGCCGAGCCCAGAAAGGCGCCGATCACCAGCGGGCGAATGTGCCGCAGACGGATCTTGGATTTTCTAAGTAACAGCACAGTGGCTGTGCCAGTGCCCAGGCAACCCTGCAACTTGTTGGTGCCCAGCGCATTGATCGGCGACATGCCCGAGAGCATCAACGCCGGAATGGTAATTAACCCGCCTCCCCCCGCCAGCGTATCAATGGTTCCCGCTACTACCGCCACAGCAAACAGCAACCCGATCAGCTCGAATGAGATTTCCATATACGCTCGATATGCTTTGAACTACTGATGCCCCGGCAAGGTGCTGGATATTCCGCTGCGGATACCCAGGGTGGCAAAGGCCTGCTTAACTGCGCTTCACCGCGACCACCGAGAAAATATGCCACTGCTTGGTTCTGCCCAGCGCAGTTATACCCTGCTCGTTTCGCTCATGCAGCTGAATGATGTCAAAGCCCGCAAACAGATCGGTAACCTGCTGCCGGGTCATCGGTGCCGTCGCGGTCCGGTAACCGGTGGCCCAACTATCATCCATACCCATAAAGTCACCGGAAAATACACCGCCAGCTGCTAGGCTCGACGCCATCGCCTGCCAGGTAGCGGCAAAGCGCGCCGGATCAGCAAAGAACAGACTGGAGTGGGCGATCATCACCCCGCATCGCGGGTAGGCAAAGTCTTCAAACGCCGCCTGGGAAATGCTCACCTGCGCGTCACCGGCAAAACGTTCCCGGCATAGCGAAACCGAATCGGAGTTCACATCAAAGCCATGCACCTGGTAACCGTGCGCCGAGAGAAAGGCGATATCGCTTCCAGTGCCACAGCCGCAATCAACAGCCACTTGCAGGCCCGAAGTATTCAAGTTCACGGCCAGTTCGGTACGAGCAGAGTGAGGGCGGTTCAAGGCCTTCTGGTAATACTGCTGCCAGACGTCGGTGTTGTTATCCATGATGCAAAAGCTCTGTTCTATGGAGAGATTGTCTCAATCAGCTCCATCATTTCCGGGTAGCTGTATATCGCACTTTTCTTCGGTGCCTGCAGCGCAGCCGCGACCATAGCCTGTGCGATTTCGGTTGTGCGAATGGAGCGATACTTTGCGGGCATCAATGGGGTGAAAAGGGACAGAGCCGATGATAGCAATTGCGGCGTATGCCGCGAGCCAATAATCATCGCCGGCCGGAAAATACTCACCACCGCTGGGCCTTGTTCCAGCACCGCCGCTTCTGCCTCGCCTTTGACGCGCGCATAACGCGGCAACCCCGGTGCGCCAGAGCCGCTGGTTCTGGCTTTGATATTCGCGCCTATAGCCGACATAAACGCAAAGTGCTGCACCTTGCCGGAGGCTTTCAAACCCTGCGCAAAAGCTGCGTTAAGCTCAACATCCACCGCTCGGTGCTGCTCAAGTGATAGCTTTGCCGTACCGGCACCCACGCCCAGAACGCTGAAGCCCACCGCGTCATTTTTGCACTCGGTGAGCGCTTCAATAACGGCTTGCTCAAGGTGGGTTGGGGTCATATCGGGTACTAGCCGCTGCTTCACTTTCGCCTCTGCTAGCACGTCGAGGGGCTGACGGGTGAGGGCGATGATGTGGCTAAAAGCGCTGCAGCGGATTAGCTCGTCGAGGAGCGCCTGGCCGACTGAGCCGGAGGCGCCGAGAATGATGGTGGTTTTATTGCTCATGTTGTGGCTTGTGCTCTGATGTTGATCCGGGGAGGAGTCGTTCAACGTCCATCATAGGCCACATTCAAAGCGTCACGCTCTCACCGCCAAGAGATAATCAACCGTTGCAGACATGACAAGCTCGCCGTTCTGATCCGATGTCTCAAGCTTGCATTTGACCACGCCGTAGCTCTTGCCCGGCTTTGGTGGTTTCTTCTCCAGCACGGATACTCGCACGCTAAGAGAGTTGGGGAGCGTAACCGGGCGATGCCACCGCACGTTCTCCATTCCTGATGCCCCAGTCATGGACGTTTGCATCAGAAAGCCGTCGACAACAATGGACGCGGTGAGCGAGAGCGTATGCAGACCGCTGGCAATCAGTTGACCGTAGATCGAGTTATCAGCCTGCGTCGGATCGAGTTGGACCGGGAGACGATCAAACTCGTTGCAGAAGCGCAAGGAGTCTTCTTCGGTCAATGGCCTTGGGCCCAGCGTCAGCATCTCACCCGGGCTGATGTCGTCGAAGTACCTCATAAATTCCTCACTCTGCCTGATGGCAAGCGACTCACACCCTGTTTCCATACGGTTCAGAAGAGGTAATATTCATCTGACCCCAACTACCCAGGGTAACGACAAGTCTAAGCGCGAAATAGTGACTCTGAGCTGGCAATCAGTCAGTGAAGGGAATTAGATCGGTTAGCGAGGTAGCAGGATCAGAAGAATTAAGTTCATCTTAACTGACCCCAATCACCCTCTTTGTTTTTGCCCAAATTCCGGTTAGGTTCTGAACACCCTAGTCAGCCGAGTGGTTAGCGGTTGGCTTGATTGACCTCTTGTGGCTTTAATATTCGTTAAAATCAGGTTCATATGTATAAGACGCTTCTACCTCGTCTCTAGCTTCTTGCAGCTCATCTTCGGTGTACAATCCAAAATATTCGGCAGGAGTGTAAATAGTCTTAGCCGAAAATGTATCTCCCAGGTCACAAGCGGATAGCTTGGAAAAACCTGAGATTTTAAGTCCGCATGCAATACACTCAAAGCTTGATGGCAGCATAGATTGCCTTTGAACAACCTCATCTTCTTCATCGTTGATTTCTGTAGAAACAGCTCCGACTGGCGCACCATGAAGTAACGCTACGGAAGCACAAGACGGGCACTCTACCCGGTGGCCTGACTGTCTTGTAGCCCAGGTAGTAGCTTGGAGTACGGCATCTTTTTTATCTGTATCTGGTTTATTTGCCCAAACCTTGGAGTGAGCCGAAATGTCTTGGCTAACACTTCTTGCGGCATCATCACCCAATGATTGAATTAATGATTCAGCATGTTTAGCATCTTCAACAAAGTCTGACAAATTTTTCCCAATAGATCTAAGCAAAGTGTCGCACGATTGATAAAAACGGGGCAGCCAACGTGCAGTCCCATTTTGACCGAAGATAACTTCACCCGTGTGGAGCTCTGCGTTACGGTCATCTGTGTGCTTAGAGCAAAAACCAGCCATTTCTTCTGTGAACTCTGGCAAAAGCTCTGTCAGTCTAGCCAACACTTCTTTTGTTGAAATCGAAATCGGATTGAATTTCTTTGCTGTAGGTGCATTACCTAGGGCAAAAGTAATATTTCTCCAATTCTTTGAATCAGCCAATAGTACGGGAGATATGTTTGACAAAGCAGCTCTTGCCAATAGCTCGAGACTCAATGAAGACCAGAGCCCATATTGCCAGTCATCAGCCACACTTGCTTCCATTTGCTGTACATAAGTTAAGGATTTAGCAAAAAGAGAGTCGGCTTCCCAAGGGCTATTCGTTATTTTGCTTAGCATTTATATTACTCTAGTTAAAATAAATTCGTTCAATTTGACGATCAATAAGTTCCAATGGAACGCTAGATCGAGCGTGAAAGTTCAGGTGGTTGTTTATAACAAGCGTATCACCAAAGTTAATTAGCTTTAAATCGATAGCCATATTCCAAAAATTGTAATCCGACATTAAGTTTTTAATCGATTTAGCGTTTTCATTGACAGGCTCTAAAAATAATGAATCCCAACGAATGCAATTCTCGCCCTCATTTGTAAACAGCAGGGGAAGGAGGACGCTTTGTTTGCCACGAGACTTTGCTACAGCGCGCCTTAAACCTTGATCAAACATTAGGTCCGCAACGAGATTTAGCGGTAAGACTTTAGTAGACACTTCTTCGTAGCCCGATACACACCTTAACATTAAGTATTTTGGAGGTGTAGACCAATGCGCGAGATCTGTGTGCAATGGGAAAGCATTTAGCCCGAATTTACCGCTGTATTGGTTATTAGAAGAAAAGCTTATATCTTTTGGGTAAATCACTTGAACATCAGAGATCATCGAATGATTAAAATAACTGGAAATTTTTACAATTGTTCCAAGCGACGCCGCTAATGATTTGATTGAGCAGTCCGGCTTCCACTTCGGAATGAATACGAACCCGTTTTCTGCTAATTCTTTTTTTATATCCATATGCGCTCAAGTAAATTTTTATCCCTGGCATCGCGATTACCAAATTGCTCGCTGAAATGCTCTGTTATGATTTTTCGCGACTGATTAAACATGCTCGATTGAATTGTTTTCCGAATACCGTCCCGAATATAATTGGGGTCAGATGAATATTAATGCAAAAAACTTCATCTGACCCCGATTTTGCCGATTTTGTACATGCCTTCCCTTTATGTTCTGTGGAACGCTCATAGGTTAATTCTCGATAATCCAATGTTCGGTGGCGGGCCTAACGACCGCGTAAAGCGCGCGAGGTAGGATCGTCGCATTTGACGCGTTTTTATATGCCGCCATCACGTATTACCTTAGCGATAAATGACACGGCTTTGTCATTATAAATACTCGGCATTGCTTTGGGTAATACTCCAGTTTCATTAAAAGTGTCCTCCTGCTTTTTGCTTCTAAAATTATATGCAGAGTAATCAGCGTTGTTTTTAAGATCAGTTTCAGCTATTACTTTCCAAACATCAGATTGCTTTGCAGGTGGATACATTTTCTGGACCTCTGGGATGAGCTCCATGGCTGAAAGTGGGTAGAGTTTTGTTAGATTCTCTTTTACACGACGAACGACCTCTACTCTATCTATTGGCACAACATCACCTACGAGCTTGAGAGTCGCTGCACCGCCTTTTTCGACGAACTGCCCTTCTTTAACAAATTTAAGTTTACTGGCAAGCACCTCATCTAACACAAGAACTCTTGAATCGCCTTTTTCGATTAAAGCTCTTTCTGTATCGAGGATCGCTGCATTTTGGGGGCCTGCCTGTCCAATTTTTGACATTAAGTCAAGCCACTGTTGATTGTTTTGTTCAATACGTTTATTGATGATATTTTCTAACTCAGCAGATTGTATTTTCTGAGTCCTGCCGCCGTACCTATAATATATTTCGCCGTTTTTTATGCTTTGGTCTTTCCCTTCGTCTTTCTTAGCTATTACGGGTTTCGCTGCGGATTCATATATTCTAAAAACACCGAGATTTACACCGCCTACTTCCACTAATGCTGCTTCCCATCGTATTTCCGCAGAAAATATTTCCAGTAAATAACCTGTGACCTTTTCTGGGTCTAGCTTTTCAAACTGGTCAACTGACTTTTCGGACATGCCAGTTAAGGTTCTAGGTGAGTCTTTGACACCATGAACAAGAAAACCACCTCTGTTGTTTGAGAATGCGGCGAAATCTCTAAAGTAATCAGCGAGCGCAGCAAGATTAAATTGTTCCTTGAACTCCAGCTCTTGCCCTTCTCTGTGAAAAAGGGTTGCACCTTTCAGCCTAACCAGTTCTTCGATTTCTTCCTGAATTATCATATATTTTTCAGCTTATCTCATGACCTCAAAAGGCATCTGATAATGATCAGATCGGGCGCGTACGCGCGTCTTTTAATAAGTGATATAACACCTTTCCTCTAAAGCGGGATATTCTTCAACCTAATCATGCCTTGATCTTTCTTCCCTGCAAGCGGTTGTACTTTAAACCGCACGCGATCTAACCCCGTTATAGTAAACGCGCAGCACCCCACGACAACCAGCAATGGCTGGTGGCTGTGGATGTTTTGAGAAATTAGATCGGGCATCCATGCCACCGAGAAGGGGCTGCAATTTGGCAGCTACTGGCATAGTGATACTTTTTTACCGGTGTTGCCAACCTTCTTTTTGCAGCGTACCGCTAGGGTTGTTGGCGCGTTATAAAGCCGGAGCGCGGTCCCGGCTTTGACCTACATATCCACCAGCGCCTTCCCCAACAACAACGTCCCGGAAATCACCAGCAAGCTATACAGAAACACGCGGAAGCGGTGTTCATTGAGGCGGTGGTGCAGAAACTCGCCAAGCAGTGCGCCGATCACCAGCAGCGGCATAAAGCTGACCACCCTTGGCAGACTGGGGATCAGGGTGCCGTCGAGCAGGAAGATCACGCACAGGCAGGTGTTGAGGCTGAACCAGGTGCTGAGCAGGGTGGCGCGCAGGTGGCTTTTGTTCAGTGGGGTGCCGGCCATGGCGTAGACGAGCAGTGCGCCGCCGGAGGCGAACAGGCCGTGGGTAATGCCGGCGCCGAAGGTCAGCACGCGGCTGAGCATGGGGGGATGCGGGTGCACGGTATGTTTGTGGTACATGCGCCAGAGTTCACGGGTGGAGAACCAGAGCACCAGTATGCCGAAGGCGGCCTTGAGCAGTTGGTCGCCGAGCCAGGGACGCATCAGATAACCGGCCAGGGTGCCGGCTAGCATCAATGGAAGGATCAGCTTGAGCAGAGTTGGCCAGTGAATATGCCGGCGGTTGCGCCAGGCCATATAGCCGCTCATCAGCACATTCAGCGCGATCATCACTGGTATCAGCTGCGATAGGGGCAACAGCAACGCACCGAGGGACAGGGCGATGATCAGGCTGCCGAAGCCGGTGATGGCTTCAACCGTGTAGGCCAATAATATAAAGGCGCCGACCCAGATCCAGGGATCGACAATCATGACGTTTTTCTCATCCGGCCTATGTTATCTCAACTGGTTATATCAAATCGCCTGTCTGCGGCGCTTTATCGCAGCTCACCGGCAAAGCGTTTGCGTATCGGTGCAGGTACAGCGCCGGGGCAATGCGCCACAGCAGCGCGCCGAAGCGTGATACCGGCTCGGGCAGTATCCAGCGTTTGCGCTGCTGCAGGCTGGTGTCGATCAGCTCGGCCATCCACTGGGCGCTGCGCATGCCGCCGACCATAGAGCGGGGGTGTTTGGCAACGTTGCCATCCTTGCCCAGGGCGTGGTTTTCGATGGGCGTATCGAGAAAACTGGGGTAGGCCATCAGTATATGAATGCCGTCGGCTTCCAGCTCCAGGCGCAGCACTTCGAAGAATTGCGTGAGTGCCGCCTTGGCGGCGCAATACGCGGCGCGGCCGGGTACCGGCATCCAGCCGGCCATGGAGCCAATGCAGATGATCTGTCCGGTGGACTCGCGCAGCATCGGCAATGCGGCCAGGGTCAACTCCACCGGGCCCTGCCAGTCCACTGCCATGACCTTGCGAAACACCGCAGGATCCGTCTGGTGCGCTGGCGAGCGGTGAGTAATGCCGGCGTTGTTGACCAACAGATCAAGCTGGCCGAAACGCGCTTGGGTTTCGTCGATCAGAAAGTGAATATCTGCGGCGCGGGTGATATCGCAGGTGACCGTCAGCACCCGTTCGGGATTATTCAGTTCGGCAGCTCGAGCGTTCAGGCCGCTTTCGTCGATGTCCGCCAGTACCAGGCTATGCCCGGCGGCGAACCAATGTTGGGCCATGGCCCAACCCAGGCCAGAGGCGGCGCCGGTGATCAAAATTACGCGCATGGAGGGGCTCCCTTTGGTCGCCAGTTGCAGGTGATCGGAGTGCGAATGGGTGGTCGATTACTGTCGCAGTCGATTGCACTCGACAAAATATTCAAAGGTTTCCGCAGAGGTTTTGCTCAGCGGGTAGCCGAACTCTTCCTTCAAACGTCGATTGCTCAGTACTGGCCGGTAGCGCAGAAAGTTGACCTGTGCGGGGCTGGTGGGTTTGCCGCGCCACTGGGCGATTTGCAGGCCGGCTTTGACCAGCCACACCGGCAGGGTCAGCAGCGGCTTGTTCAGGCGTTTGGCGATTTCGGCCATGGTCAGGGCGCCGTCGCCGGCCATGTTGTAGATGCCGCTCTTGTCTTCGCGCAGGCCCATTTCCATCGCGCCGATTACGTCTTCATCCCAGATGAAGACAAAGGGCGAGTCGCTACCCTTGAGCGCGAGAATGCGCGGCGCCATAAACAGGTCGGTAATCTGGTTGCGCGTGTCTTTGCCCAGCACCGTGCCGGGGCGGAAGATCAGTTGCTGCAACTCGGGGTGCTGCTGACGGTAGCTGGCAAGCAGTTCTTCGATCTGCCGTTTGTGATCGGAGTAGGCAAACTCGGGATTGCCGCGAATCGCGTCCTGTTCGTCGATCCATTCGGGGTTGTCAGCGTAATAGCCGTAGGCGGCGCCGGAGCTGGTGACGGTGAGGTGTTGCACGCCCGCCTGAATACAGCATTCCAGTACATTGCGCGTGCCGTTGACGTCGATGTCGAAATCCCGCGCGCGATCCTTCGAGGCCTGGAGAATCGAGGCCAGGTGCACCACTTGGGTGATGCCTTCTTCCTCAAGCACCCTGGCCAGTCCAGGATCGCGCACATCCAGTACCTGAACGGGGAAGGCCAGATCATCGCGCGCGCGAATGTCGGTGCCGATCACGTGGTAATGGGCGGCCAGCCGGTTGCCCAGTTGATGGCCGATATAGCCGGCGGCGCCGGTGATCAGAATACGTTTAGTCATGTGCGGTACGCGCCCAGATTTGTGAAAGAGTGAGGCCGGAAACCAGATGCCAGACGCCCCAGAACGCGGTGATCAGCATCATGCCGCCGGCTTCCGGGAAGAAGGTAAAGAGGATCACCAGACCCAGGCCGGAGTTCTGGATGCCGACTTCCATGGTCACCGCGCGGCGGTCGGGCACCGGCAGTTTCAGCAGCCACCCCATGCCGTAGCCGAGCGACAGCGCCAGCAGATTGTGGAAGACCACCAGCCAGAAGAAGCTGTGAAAGCGCTCGATAAACAGGCCAAAGTTGTTGAAAAAGGCGATGCCGACAAAGCCCAGAAATACCAGCAGCGAGGCGATGCGCAGGGGCTTTTCACTGCGCTCAACCAGCCCCGGCAACTTGCGGCCGGTGGTCATGCCCAGCACCAGTGGCAGCGCCAGTACCAGTAGCACCAGCAGCAGAATGCCGCCCGGCTCCAGGGTGATTTGCGTCAGGTATTCGCGGGTGTGCGGATTCAGCCAGCCGTAAAAAGCGAAGTTGAGTGGCGTCAGCAGGGTAGCAGCCAGGCTGGAGACGGCAGTCATGCTCACCGAGACAGCGACATTGCCCCGGCCCAGCCAGGTCATGATGTTGGAGAAGCTGCCGCCCGGGCAGGAGGCAACCAGAATCATGCCCAGGGCCAGTTCGGCATCGATCTTCAGCGCCCAGGTAAACAGGCAGGTGGCCAATGGTAGCAGCAGAAACTGGGCGAACAGGCCGGCCAGCGGTGCGACCGGCGCCAGCGCGATACGTTTGAAATCCTCCAGCCGCAGGCTGAGTGAAACGCCGAACATCATGCAGGCCATGATGATGTTCAGCAGAATCAGGCTCGCCGGGTCGAACTGGATCGGCAACGCGCCACTCATGCGTGGGCCGCTTTGGCTGCTGCGGGCTCGGCGGGTGGCGCCTCCAGTTCATCGATATGCGTCTTGAGCGCCTGCAGGTAGGCGTCCTTGTTGACGTAGTAGGCCATGCGCGCGAGCTTGATGTACTCGTAGCCGCCGTCCAGATTGACCCCTGCCCGCTCCTGCTTGATCTGCTTGAAGGCCTTGGCTGCGGCGCTGCCCTGCTGGTGTTCGCGGATATACAGCGCGACCAGTTTGGCCTGCTGGTTGCGCCCTTCCCAACCCAGCCCGGCGGCTTCAATCATGCCCATCATGAACAGGTTGTCGTACTGCGGATGGAAGACGTTCATGTACAGCTGCGGGGCGTCGTGGCCGGCGGGCCAGTTCAGCTGCTGGCGGTCGATAAAGGGGTAGTCGAGCAAATACCCTGTGGCCATGAGGATCAGGTCATAGTCGGCGCTTTCACCATCGGTGAAGGTCACGGTATGGCCATCGATCTGCTGGATGTCGCGGCGCGGTTTGATATCGCCATGGCCGAGGTGATGCAGTACCAGTGAATTGACCACCGGGTGTGATTCGTACATGCGGTAATCGGGATTGGGCAGGCCATAGTCGGAAGGCTTGCCGATGACCATGCGGATCATCGCGGCATCCATGCGTTGCTTGAGCGGGCGCGGCAGTTTCAACTTGCCGCCGAGGGTGTCGATGGGCCGGCCCTTGAGAAATTTGGGCAGGAAGTAATAGCCGCGGCGCAGACTGATATCCACTGAGGCGGCGTGATGCACGGCATCCACGGCGATGTCGGCACCGGAGTTGCCGCAGCCGACGATCAGCACGCGTTTGCCCTGGAAGACGGAGGGGCTACGGTACTCGGATGAGTGCATGAGCTTGCCGGCGAACTCGCCTGGCAGCTTGGGGATATTCGGCGTGTGCAGGGTGCCGTTGGCGATCAGCACGCCATCAAACAGCCGCGATTGCTGCTCGCCATTACATTCACTGACTAGCCGCCAGCCGCTTCCTTCGGGCTCCATGCTGATGACGCGGGTAGCAAATTCGTAGTGGTTCTTGAGGTTGAAGTGCTCGGCGAAGTCGCGAAAGTATTGGCGCAGTTCGCTATGGTGCGGGTAGAAGGCCACCGAGTCACGCATGGGGAATTCGCTGAATTCGGTCATGCGTTTGGAGGAGATCAGGTGTGCAGTGTCGTACATGGTGCTGTGCGGGTTATCGATATCCCACAGCCCGCCCACGTCGTTGTGCAGTTCCAATCCGGTAAAGGCGATGCCCTGCTTCTGCAGATTGCGGGCGGCGGCCAGACCCATCGGGCCAGCTCCAATGACGGCGTACATGGGTGTTTCCTCTTGTTGTTCTTTTTGTGCTTTCGTTTTTTTATGTACTAGCTCTGCGTTTGGGAACCTTGATTGAGGCTGCTCCGAGGTCTCCGCGTCATTGCGGATAGCCTGGGGCGGACACGCTACGAGCCATCCATGGGGCTCTCGGGAAATGCTGATTGCCAGGTTTGCGTGGTGGCGCTATTGCCCACCCGCTGTTCCAGACGCGCTACAAGTACATCCCTGTTCGCTCGGCGATGACCATCCCTGGTCATCGACGGTCTGAAACAGCGGGTGGGCAACAGCGCTTGTCTGGCTCCGTGCGAATAAGCATTTCCCTCTTCATGACCCTTGTGCAATCAATCAACGTTCCCTGCATCTTTGTGCAAGGTTATGATCCTGAGTCTAGTCGAACGCCTGCGGGCGGTATCGCACCAAACGGGACAAGGGACCAGCAATTCAGGCCATGACGGATTCTGCCGAACACAGTGTCACCCCGCGCTACGGCCAGGCCATCGTGCAGACCGCCGAGCGTCTGGGTCTGGCCCTGCCCGCCCATCTGACCGAACGCTTGCGACACGCCGAGCGGGTACCGTTGAGCTGGCAGGATGAATTGTGGGAGGCGTTTTGTACGGCCAGTGGCGATCCGCTGGCGGGGCTGCGTCTGGGGTTGGAGATTCAGGTGGGGCATCTGGACAGCGTCGGCATGCTGCTGGTGACCTGCGATACCCTGGGCGAAGCGCTGGAAGAGTTGATCGAGTACGCACCGGTGATTGGTGACGGCGGCGAGTTTCAGCTCCATCGGCATTCAGGTCAGGTGTATATCGACTATCAGCCACACATGTCGGTGCGGCAATCTGAGCGGGTTGAGGCGGTGATGGCGAGCATGTTGAAACTGACGCGCTGGGCCACCGGTGAGCGCTTTCAACCCAGCGGTATCTGGTTTGCGCATGCGCCCTTGGCGCCGCTGGCTGAGTATGAGCAGTTGCTCGGCTGCCCTGTCCATTTCAATGCGCCCTGCAACCATCTGGGTTTTGCCGCCGCGCAGCTGGAGCTGCCGCAGATACAAGCCAACAGTGCCCTGCGTGACCACCTGCGCCGGTTGGCGGATCAGACGCTGACCGAGCTGGGCCAGCACAGCCTGAGCGCTCGGGTGCAGCAACTGGTGCGGACGCATCCACGTTGGGGCAAGGAGCGGATCGCCGAACAACTCGAATTGAGCGGCCGCCACCTGAATCGCAAGCTGGCTGAAGAGGGTCTGTCATTCAAGAGTTTGCGTGAGAGCGTGCAGCAGCAGATTGCCTGTGATGCCTTGCAGGCGGATAAACGCGTGGCGGAGATTGCTGAGCAGTTGGGGTTTTCCGATGAGAATGCCTTTGTGCGCGCCTTTCGCCGGTGGCAGGGGCTGACACCGGCGCGCTTCAAGGCGCAGGGTGGCGGACGGGATTGAACCGCCCGCCTGCGAGCCTTACCAGAAGCCGACGTGCATCTGCGCGGACTCTTCTTCCAGCAAGGGTCCGATCACTTCTACCTGGCGCTGGCCGGCACTGAAGATCACCCGGCATGGCAGGTCGAGCGTGGGGTTTTCCGGGTGATTGCCGGTCAGCTCTTTCAAGCGCTTTTCGCTGGCGCCATACACTACTCGACCAATACCTGCCCAGTAGGCCGCGCCGGCGCACATGGCGCAGGGTTCGGCGGAGGTATACATGGTGCAGCGGGCCAGCAGCTCGGCGGGATAGGTGGTGCTGGCGCGGGTCATCAACACGCGTTCGGCGTGGCCGGTCATGTCCTTGTCGGGCAGAAAGGCGTTGATCTGTTCCATCAGCACCTGGCCCTGATCATCGACCAGGATTGCAGCGAAGGGGTGGATTCCCTGGCGACCAGCTTCTTCGGCGAGGCGAAAACTCTGGCGCAGAAAGGCAATGTCAGTCTCGGTTGGGTTCACAACGTGGTCCTGTTATTCATGGGTGGTGTTTATTTTTTCTTCGGCAGGCTCCAGGCGAAGAAGATTTGCTGGGTCCACTGCACCGACTTGAACAGCAGCAGGCTGACAGCGGCGAGGAAGAACAGCCCGGCAAAGGCCTGGGGAATCTTGAAGAACGAGGTGGAGAACTGGATGAAGTAGCCTAGGCCCTTCTCTGCCGCGACGAATTCGGCGACCACGGCGCCAATAATCGCCAGGGTGATCGCCACTTTCAGCCCGCTGAAAATATGCGGAATGGCGTAAGGGATGCGGATCTGCCAGGTTTCCCGGCGCAGCGGTGCGTCCAGTGAGCGGCTCAGCTCAATCAGTTCCGGTGGCGTTTCGTTGATGCCGGTGGCGGTAGACACCACCAGCGGGAAGAACGTCAGCAGGCAAGTGATCAGCACGCGTGAGGGATCGTCCGAGCCCATCATTACGATGATCAGCGGCGCTACCGCGACCACCGGAGTTGCCTGAACCACTACCAGTAATGGGTACAGGGTGCGTGACAGCAACTCCGAGCGCATCATGATGATGGCCAGCGGGATGCTGATCACGATCGACAGCGCAAAGCCCATTAGCGCCACACGCAAGGTCGCCCAGAGGTGATCCAGCCAGCGGATCATCTCCACTTCAAAGAAGGCCGCGCCAATCGCACTGGGTGCGGGCAGCACATAGGCCGGCAGCTCGAATACCCGGCAAACCACTTCCCAGAGCACAATCAATCCGGCGAAGAACAGCCAGGGTGAGGCATTCATCATCATCTTGCGCATAGCCACCTCAGGCCGCACCCGGTTGGGCAGCCGCCGCCGGTTCGTAAATGTGTTTTCTGATCCGGTCCGTCAGGGCGCTGAACTCGGGTAGTTTGATTGTGTCAGGTGAGCGCGGTCGTGGCAGGTCGATGTCGATCAGATCGAGCACGCTGCCAGGGCGTTTGCTCATGACCAGCACCCGGTCCGAGAGCAGCACGGCCTCGGAAATGGAGTGGGTAATGAACAGTACCGTCTTGGGCTGCTCATCCCAGATCTTCAGCAGATCGAAGCCGATCTGTTCACGGGTCATGGCATCCAGTGCGGAGAAGGGTTCGTCCATCAACAAGATGTCTGGATTGAGCAGCAGCGCGCGAACGATGCCGACCCGCTGTTGCATGCCGCCAGACAATTCATCAGGCATCTTCTCGGCAAAGGCGTCCAGGCCGGCCATCGCCAACAGTTCGTTGGCGCGCTGCTCGTCGGCACGGCCATAGCGGCCGAACTTGTGTTTGAGCGGGAACAGCACATTTTTGCGCACGTTCAGCCAGGGCAGCAGGGTCGGCTTCTGGAAGACGATGCCGACGTCGTCGCGCGGCCCGCTGACCGGTTTGCCGAATACGCTGACCTGACCTTCGCTGGGTAACAGCAGGCCGGAGACCATGCGCAGCAAGGTCGACTTGCCGCAGCCGGATGGCCCGACCACCGCCACGAACTCGTGACGGTGGATCTCCAGATCAATATTACGCACGGCCATCTGGCTGTCTGGCGCCGGATCATAGCGGTGTCCGACGCCATCCATCCGAACGAAAGCGCGCTCGGTGGCTTGGCTCATATTACTTCGACTCCGGCATGAAGCCGCGGTTGATGATGGTTTCCGGGTCCAGCGAGTCGGTGCTCAGGTCATTGGCCTGGGCCACCCATTCCCAGGTGCTGGCAACGCGCTCGGGGGTCAAGGCACCGACGCCGTCGGCAGCGCTGATCTCGTTGTCGATCAGTACCTTGGTGTCATTGATCTGACCCACGGCAACGGCAGGGTCAACCTCGGGCACCATGGTGTGCAGATCTTCGGCGGCCGCTTCAGGATTGGCCATGGTGAACTCCAGCGATTTGGCGTAAGCCTTCATGAAGCGCTTGGCAACATCCGGGCGTTCCTCAAGGAAGCTGTCGCTGGCGACCACGGCTGAGCTGTACAGCGACAGGCCCGCGTCCGACCAGGGCAGCACGCGAATTTCCTTCCCGGCACTGGCGGCCTGATCCTGGAACAGCGCCACGTTGGTGACCCAGGCGATGATGGCATCGGTATTGCCGGTGATCAGCATCGGCCCCAGCGCACCGGGGTCGGATTTGGTCAGGGTCACGGCGTCTTCGGGCATGCCGTTTTCCTTCAGTACCAACGGCAGGAAGGCGTTGGATGAAGTGAAGGGCGAGGTAGCGACTTTCTTGCCCTGAATATCGGTGATGCTCTTGATGTCGCTGGTCGAGAGCATGAAGAACGCGTGGGGTGCCTGGTTGAAAATGGTGTAGATGGCACTGACCGGGACGTCTTCCTGGGCCCGTGCAGCCATCAATGCGCCGATGTCGGCACTGCCCAGATCGGCCTGGCCGGTGGCGATCTTGGTGATCGCATCGGTGGAACCGCGACCGCTGGCGATGCTGACTTCCAGATCCTCATCGGCAAAAAAGCCCTGCTGGATACCAACATAGACCGGTGCCTTGTCCCCGCCCGGCAGCCAGTCGAGCTGATAAGTTACCTTGTCTGCTGCGGTGGCCAGACCACTGCCTGCGATGGCGAGGGTGATCGCCAGAACCTTGAACGTGTTCTTCAACATTTTTCATTTCTCCGGGATAGGTGAAGCAGTGGTCAAATATCCTGACCAGTTAGGCAGGTTTTAATTGGATGAGCAAAATGCGGGCCACTTCTGGTGATTGGCGATGTCTTGGTGGGTTCGCCTGCAAGTCAGGGGCCGGAAGCCCCGGGTCGCGCTCCCACGCCGGTTTCCCGGTATGGCAGCGCCAGGGGATGTGCGCGAAAACGGTGCAGCCTGACGGTTCTCGCACGGGCGGAGTGCAGGCCGAGTACGCTGGCCTGCTGGCCCGGACTCAGGACGGGGATGATTCGCTTGCAGCTGCGGCGCGGGACCGTACAGCCTGGCGACGGTCGGCCAAGCCGACCACGAGGATGCCGGCGGCAATCAGCACAAAGCCGACAATATCAGTCTGGCTGGGTTGCTCGCCCAGGAACCAGGCGGCGGAGAGCAGGCCAACTGCAGGCACCGAAGCGGAGCTGAGCGACAAGCTGACTGCCGGGAGGGATCTGATCGCCGCGACCTGAGCGGCCACGCAAAGCCCGGAGGCGACAGTGCCGCTGAACAGCAGTGGCCAGAGAAAGGTGGTGTCCCAGATAATCTCACCGGGGTCTTCTACCAACAGCGCGATGGGCGTGAGTATCAGTACCGACATCAGCAGTTGCCAGGGAATCAGCGCGAGCACTTCGCCGTGCCAATGATGCCGGCGCACGTGGATCAGGCCGGCGGTCCAGACCAGGGTGCCGAGCATGATCAGCCCGGCGCCCAATAGCACGTCGGGATTGTCCCAGCCCAGTGACAGGGGATTGAGCACTACCAACAGGCCGGTCATGCCCAGCCCGACGCCGATGGCTCGGGGCCGGGTAAAGCGCTCGCCAAGGAACAGCGCTGCTGCCGGCACCACCCAGATCGGCGTGGTATAGGCCAGAATCGCCGCACGACCCGCAGGCAGGAATTGCAGCCCGAGGGTGACCAGCGAGATAAACGCCATGTTCTGCAGCACGCCGACCGAAAACAGCACCGGCCAGTCGCCCCGCGCTGGCCAGCGCAATATGCCCATGGCTGCGGCGATCAGGAACATCGTCACCGTGCCGAGTGCCATGCGCAGGCTGGTGAACAGCAGTGGCGGGCTGTTTTCCAGACCCAGCTTGAGGATTGGAAAATTAAGCCCCCAGCCCAGTGCGGTGGCCGCCAGCAACAGGTAACCCAGACCCCAGGCGTATTGCGGTGTTGCGGGGCGGCTGACGCGCACTTTAGTGCTCCACTTTCAGTGCACTTTCATGCCAGTTGCGCAGCGCCCGGTCTGACAGCCAGACCATCAGCGCGAAGAGCGCGATGCCGGTCAGGGTAATCAGTGCCAGAGCGGCGAACATGCGCGGAATCTGCAGGTTATAGCCCGACTGCAGAATCATGTAGGCCAGACCCGCCTTGGCTCCGCCGGTACCGGCGACAAACTCTGCGACCACCGCGCCAATCAACGCCAGACCGCTGCTGATGCGTAGCCCGCCGAAGAAATACGGCAACGCGCCGGGAATACGCAGGCGAATCAGCTCCTGCCAGCGGCTGCTGCGGTACATGCGGAACATGCTCAGCAGATTCGGATCCACGCTGCGCAAGCCCAGGGTGGTGTTGGAGATGATCGGGAAGATGGCAATGATCACCGCGCAAACAGTCAGCGCCCAGGTGGTGTCGTCAATCCAGATAATGATCAGCGGCGCGATGGCCACCACGGGCGTGACCTGCATCAGCACCGCGTAGGGAAACAGGCTCAGCTCGATCCACTTGCTCTGTACGAACAGCAGCGATGCGGCCACGCCGAGTATCACGGAGATGGCAAAGGCCATGAAGGTGACTTTCAGTGTGATCATCAGCGCCGCCAGCAGCGGCCGCCAATCGGTAACCAGCGAATCAAAAATCGCCGAGGGCCCGGGCAGAATGTAGCGCGGCACCTCCATGGCGACTACTGCCCCTTCCCAGAGCAGTAAAAACAGTACGCCGACGACTAATGGCGCGGCAATCTTGACGAAGTTTTCGTTCTGGATCAGTGGCGTGCCCATCAGTGAGCCTCCTGGGGTGCTGACGCACCCATGGCGCTAGCACGTTCGAGTGCCTGCGAGACCTGACGACAATAGCCGGCGAATTCGGATGACACGCGAAAATCAGCACTGCGCGGGTAGGGTTCGTCGATACGGATATCCTCGACTATGCGCCCGGGCCGTGCGGCCATCACCACCACGCGGCTGGACAGATATACCGCTTCATAGACGCTGTGGGTGACAAAGACGATGGTCCAGCCGTTCTTCTGCCAGAGCTTGAGTACGTCGTCGTTGAGCTTGTTGCGGGTCATTTCGTCGAGTGCGCCAAAGGGTTCGTCCATCAGCAGCAGGTTGGGTTCGGTGATCATCGCCCGGGCAATCGAGGCGCGCATTTGCATACCGCCGGACAGCTCGCGCGGGAAGGCATTATCGAAGCCGGTCAGGCCGACCATTTCCAGTGCGCGGTCAATGCGGCCTTCGATCTCGGGGCTGTTGTCGCCCTCCAGATCCAGCGGCAAGCGCACATTCTTGCGCACGCGGGCCCAGGGCATCAGCGTGGCGTTCTGGAACACGAATGCCAGTTTGCGACCCTTGTCGCCGATCACGTTGTAGTCATGTTCCCACCAGTTGACGGTACCGCTGGTCACATCGCCGAGCCCGGCCATGATCCGCAGCAAGGTGCTTTTGCCGCAGCCCGAAGGCCCGAGCAGGCTGACAAATTCGCCCTGGCGTACGGTGAGATCAGCGCCCTTGAGCGCCACGGTGCCGTTGGCGTAGATCTTGTTGACGTCGCTGACCTGCAGCACCGGACGGCTGGTCTGGGTGGCATCGGCTGGCGTGCCGGGCGCCGGTGCCGGGGACATGGCGGAGTTACCCGGCGTGATGGGTGAAGCATTCATGCTGTGGCTCCTGGGGTGACCTGCTGGCGCAGGGTCACCCACTCGATAGATAGACTCAGGCTGGCTGAAAACAGGGAGGTTTGAGCGTGGCCCTTACTTGAGCACCGGTTCTGCGGGCAGAAAGTCCAGGGTGTAAACGTCCTTGATATCCAGGTCGGCAGATACCAGCTCGGCTTCCAGCATGAAGTCATGCAGGGCCTTCCAGCGCTCATCGGTCATCACGCCGATACCGCCGGTCTCGGCATCACCGCCGGTGACCAGGCCATGCTCCTTCATCTTGTCGATGCCGTAGGCAATCTGAGCGTCGGTCATTTGCGGGTTTTCCTGCTTGATCAGCTCGTTACCCGGCGCCGGATCGGCAAAATAGCTGGCCCAGCCTTCCATGCTCGCCTGCACAAAACGGCGGACCAGATCGGGGTTTTCCTCGATCATCTTGTCTGTGGTTTCGATGGTAGTGGCATAGGCGGGGTAGCCATGATCAGCCAGCAGGAAGACCGAGGGCTCGATGCCGCCCTGCTTGATTGCGTAAGGTTCGGAAGACAGGTAACCCTGCTGGACGATCTTCGGATCAGCCATGAACGGCGCCACGCTGAAGGTATAGGGGCGGGTCACGTCATCGGTAAAACCATATTCGGCCTTCAGCCAGGGCCAGAAGGTAGTGTGGGCGAAGGCGGCCAGATACACCGGCAGGTTCTCTTCCTTGATCTGTTCGATGGATGTGACGTTGGGGTGCGCGATCAGCGACTGCGGATCACCCTGAAAGGCTGCGGCGACCGTTTGCACCGGCAGACCTTCTTCCCTGGCCTTGACGTTGCCGATGGGATAACCCATGGAGAAATCGCGACGCCCGGCCACCAGCAACTGCATGCCGTTAACCTGTGGCCCGCCCATCTGAATGGACACATTCAGGCCGTGTTTTTCGTAGATACCCGTGGCCTTGGCCTGATAGAAACCGCCATGTTCGGCCTGGGCGTACCAGTTGGTGCCGAATACGATCTTGTCCAGTTCCTCGGCAGACACGCCGGGCGCCACTGCGACGCCAGTCAGCAGCAGACCTGCCATGAGTGACAGAGCGCTTTTGTTGTTAGCCGCACCTGTTGCGGCAGCAACTGCCGGTTTTTTTCCATAACGCATTAGACTTACTCCGCATGATTTAAATTAGCTGACCAGTTAATCAATATTTGGAGTAGAGCAAGCACCGTGCCATAAGGCTGAAAGCGCTTGTTTTCTATTTCCTGATCATTTGGTCAGTAAATTTATGCACCGGATTGCATCGGTCTTCGGCGTTTTGCACCTCAAGTGAACACAGTTATAACAGCCAGATGCTAGCGGGCGGCCTGTGCAGCCAGTTCAACCGAAGCCGGTTCCGGAATCACCTGCCCGGCGATACGTGCCACCCGGGCACCCAGCGCGTAGCCGATCGCCAGCTCGTGCGGATCGACTCCCAGGCGGCCGTCGAAGCCGGTGACCACTGAAGCGCCATAGGGCGAACCGCCGCTGCGGGTGTGGACCAGTTCCGGCACGCTGTGGGGCACGCCGACAATGATCATGCCGTGTTGCATGAAGGGCATCAGCAGCGACATCAGAGTCATTTCATTGCCCGAGTGCATGCCGCCGGTAGAGGTGAAAGCGGCGCCAACCTTTCCAATCAGCGCGCCCTGGCGCCACAGCGGGGCGATCTCGTCGATAAAGGCGCGCAGTGGCGTGCTCATCAGGCCATAACGAGTGGGCGAACCCCAGATGATACCGGTAGCCCATTCCAGATCTTCCGCGCAGGCCTGTGGCAGGTCGCGGAACTCCGTTTGCGCGGCGATAAAGTCGACCCGTGAGGGGTCGACGCTGAACTCCGGTTCACTCAGTGCCACCCGACAAAGGCGCACTTCGGCACCCTCTTCCCGCGCGCCCTCCGCAATTTTTTTCGCCAGGGTCAGGGTACTGCCGTAGCGCGAGTCCACGATCACGGTGATGTGTGAGGTCATTAACTGCTCCAGTTAATCCAGATGAATTTGCCTGTAGAGTGGTTTTGCAACCCGCATGCCATGAACTGGCATATATCGTGAATAACTGACCGTTCGGACATGAATTTATTGGAGGCACAAAATCATGCTGGTAACTGATGCGCCCTCGGCGCTGCCGGTGATTGATCTGTCAGCGCTGCGCGGCGACGTGCAGGCAGACAAGCTGGAGACCGGTCGGCAGTTGCGCGATGCCTGTCTGCATACCGGTTTTTTCTACATTTCCGGGCACGGCATTCCGGACCCGTTGATCGACCTGGTGTTCGCCGAATCGCGGGCGTTTTTCGACCAGCCGGTGGCGGAAAAGCAGAAGGTTGACAAGGCCAGCTCCGCGGCCAACCGCGGCTATGAAACGCTGGGCGGGCAAACCCTGGAGCCCGGCGCGCCGCCGGACCTGAAGGAGGGTTTCTATATTGGCGAGGAATTGCCGGAAGACGATCCTCGGGTGCTGGCCGGCGGCTTCAATCTGGGGCCGAATCAGTGGCCACCCGCGTTGCCCGGCTTTCGCACGGCGATGGACAGTTACTTCGAGGCCATGCTGGCGCTGAGCGAGCGGATCATGGCGGGTCTCGCCCTGTCGCTGGATCTGCCGGAGGACTTTTTCGCCGATTTCTGCGAACAGCCCTTGGCTACGCTGCGTCTGCTGCACTACCCGCCGCAGCCAGCCAAACCGCTGCCGGGTGAAAAGGGCTGCGGCGCGCATACCGATTTCGGCGGGATCACCATCCTGTTGCTGGATGACAAGCCCGGGCTGCAGGTCTGGGATGCGACAGGTGATCGCTGGCTGGATGCAGCGCCGATTCCCGGCACCTTTGTAGTCAATCTGGGCGACATGATCGCGCGCTGGACCAATGATCGCTATCGCTCGACCCTGCACCGCGTGGTCAATACCTCGGGTACCGAGCGCTATTCGGTGCCGTTCTTCTACAGTGGTGCGCTGAATCACCAGGTGCGCTGCCTGCCGGCCTGTTTGGCCCCTGGCGAAAGCGCGAAATATCCGCCGACCACAGTGGGCGAGCATCTGAAGGAGATGTACCGGAGGACCTATGTCTGAACGCAGACCGACGCTGGTATTGATCCACGGGGCCTGGGCTGGCAGTTGGGTGTGGGCGCAACTGACGCCGTTGCTGCAGGCACAGGGGTATGCGGTGCTGACGCCGGATATGCCGGGCTCGCCCCAGCACCCAGCGGCCCCAGAAAAGCTCTCGCTGCAGGGCTGCGTTGAGCATGTGCTGGATTGCTGCGCCGAGATCGACGCGCCAATCATGCTGGTCGGGCATTCCGGTGGTGGCGCCATCGTTACCCAGGTGGCCGAGCTGATGGCGGAGCGGGTGGTTGGGGTGATCTATATTGCCGGCATGATGCTGCCCTCCGGCAGCGGCTTTGCCGAGCTGGTCGCTGAACTGGTCAAGAGTGAACCGGCCGCTTCCGGCATTGGTCCTTACCTGCAATGGTCCGCTGACCGCAGCGCCTCCTGGGTGCCGGTTGAGGCGATACGCGAAATATTTCTACAGGATCTGCCGGATGATCCGGCTCTGGCTGCGGCCGAGCGCTTCTCCTTGCAGCCTGAAGGGACGCGCACGCTGGTGCCGGTCTGGACGCAGGAGCGTTTCGGGCGCTTGCCGCGATTGTATGTCGAGGCCTTGCAGGATCGCTCGGTGGTCCTGACCGCGCAGCGCCGCATGCAGGCGTTGGTGCCGGGGGCAGAGGTAGTGAGTTTGGATACCGGCCACGTGCCTCAGGCATCAGCGCCCGATGTACTGGCCGAATTGATAGCGGCGTTCGCCTCGCGGCATGCCCTGAAAGAATGAAAACAACCCACCGCGCTCGACGGCGCGGTGGGTTGTCGGTTTAACCGCGATTATTCTTCTGTGTAGAGCGCGTCAACAAAGCGCAGATCGAAGGCTTTTTCCCAGTCCAGATCTTCCGGCAGGGTGCCGGCCTTGACCATGTCCTTGAAGAACAGCTCCCAGCGCTCACGGGTCATGATGCCGTACTGACCATCGGCGGCGTCACCTGAGAGCAGCATGCCTTCTTCCTGCATCTTGTCCTTGCTGTAAGCCAGCAGATCATCTGCCATCTCCGGGTTGTCCTCCTTGATCAGCGCGTTGGCCGGTGCCGGATCCTCAAAGTAGGCGGCCCAGCCCTTGGCCGTGGCGGCGACCATGTTCTGTACCAGCTCTGGATTCTCTTCAATCAGCTTCTGAGTGGTGTCCAGCGTTGCGGAATAGGCATTCCAGCCGTAATCGGCCAGCAGCAGGCTCTGGGCTTCAACGCCTTCCTTGGCAAGGAAGTAGCCATCGTTGGTGACATAGCCCTGTTGCACCGCCTGTTCGTCGGCGATGAAGGGGCCAAAGCTGTAGTCATAGGCTCGCAGTTGATCATCGGTAAAGCCGTATTCGGCTTTCAGCCACGGCCAGTAAGCCACGCGGCCGGCGGTTGGAATGCGCAGGCCCTTGCCCTTCAAATCCTCCAACGAGTCGTTGCCCACTCCGCTATGGGCGACCAGCGATTGTGGATCCTTCTGGAAGAACGCGGCGACGGTAACCAGCGGAATATCCTGCTGGACTGCGTTCAGTGATTGCAGCGCGTAGCCCATGCTGAAATCACTCTTGCCGCCCATCAGCAACTGCACGTTATTGACCTGCGGACCACCCATGCGGATGGTCACGTCCAGGCCATGTTCTTCGTAGATGCCCATGGCCTTGGCGGCATACAGCCCCCCGTGCTCAGCCTGGGCGTACCAGGTGGTGATAACGGTCACGGGGGTCAGTTCGTCGGCACTGGCGGTCAGGCTGGTAAGGCCCAATCCCAGTGTCAGGGCAAGGGCGAGTCGGCTCTTGTTGTGCATGGTTGAAACTCCTGGGTTGATGTTTTCAGTAGGTGGCATTCAGGCGTTGCAGGAGGTGTTCCCCTGCGGAAATTGGTGGGTAGCGCACCGGATTGCTGGCGTCGGTGCAGCTGTCGATACATTCGATATTGGCGTTCTTGTTCGGGTGACAGAAAAACGCGATCGAGTAGCGGTGGCGGTGCATCGCGGCCTTGGGCACGTTGACCCGATGCGGGGTTGAGCAGAACACATGGTTGGTCCAGCGGTGCATCAGGTCGCCGGTGTTGATCACCACCGTGCCCGGAATCGGTGTGGCCTGGACCCATTCACCCTGGCGAGTGCAGACTTCCAGCCCGCCGGCGTCGTCTTGGAACAGCAAAGTGATGCTGCCGTAATCGGTATGCGCACCGGCGCGACTCTCCCCCTGCTCGGCGATAAAGCCCTCTGGCAGTGGCGGGTAGTGCAGCAGCCGCAGGGTGTGATGGTGCAGGTCATGCGCGTTAACGAAAAAATTGTCCGGTTGGTCAAGTGCGACCGCGAAGGCCTCCAGAATGCGGTCTGCAGTGGTGATGCAATCCGACAGGAAAGTCTCGACGTGCTCACGGAATTCGGGCTGATCCGCAGGCCAGAGATTACGCGCCGCGCTGGCGTCGCGATCTTCCGGAGCGGCGTTGAAGGCCTCTTTCAGGTCACCCGGTTTGCTCGGATCCAGGCGCTCGCGGCGCACACCGACATAGCCTCTGTTGCTCTGCGCATTTTGCCAGGCCACCGATTGCTTGATCTCATCAGGCAAGGCAAAGAAATCCTTTGAGGCCTGAAAAGCCTCGCTGACACTGGCTTGCGGCATACCGCAATTGGCCAGGTAGAAGAACCCCCACTGGCTGCTGGCTTCGCGCATCTGCGCAGCAACCTGTTGTCTGGCAGTCGGGTCGCCCTGGATAAAAGGGCCAAAGTCGATAATCGGAATGGATAGTGCTTGTTCGCTCATAGGTGTATCTCCGGGATGCTGTAATGGGCCATGTGCCCTCGCGAATATCGCTGCGAAAACGGTCCCTGGTTTAGCCCCGGTTGTGCTACAAAAGCGGGTGGCTCATAACCTGACCAGATAATCAGGAATTTAAAAGCAAGGGGTGTGCCATGCCCGGAAAGAGGCTTTATACGGGCTTTTTTGCGTCATTCAGAGGCGCACCTGCACTGACCTGGACCGCTAATCCGTCAGGGGCACCAAATAATGGCTGTTTCCGCTGGCCGCAGGCCGGCCTCGGTCTTGCATTCGCACTGGCGCGGAGCCGAGTCCTGCAAGGTTAGGAGCCTCCGTTACTGAACACTTCGTTATTGAATACGTTGAATTGGCCAAGGAAATTGAATATGAGCAAGACCCTGTTACTCAAAAATGCCCACCTGATCGCAACCATGGATGATCAGCAGCGGGAGATTGCCGAAGGGTCGATACTGATCCGCGGCAACCGTATCGAGGCAGTGGGCCCGGTCGCTCAAATGCCCGATACGGCTGACCAGGTGATCGATATGAGCGGTCATATTCTGCTGCCAGGCCTGATCAATACGCATCACCACATGTTCCAGTCACTGACCCGCGCGCTCCCGGCCGCGCAGGATGCCGAGCTATTTGACTGGCTGACCGCACTGTTTCCGGTCTGGCAGAACATCACTCCGGCGATGCAGCGCGCCGCTACGCGCACGGCCATGGCCGAACTGATGCTGTCTGGCTGCACCACGGCGGCAGACCATGCCTACCTGTACGTCAACGGTACGCGCCTGGATGACAGCGTTCAGGCAGCCCAGGAGATGGGCATGCGTTTTCATGCGGCGCGTGGCGCGATGAGCCTGGGTCAGAGCCAAGGCGGGCTGCCGCCGGACGCACTGGTTGAACAGGATGAGCAGGCGATTCTGCGCGAGATGCAGCGGGTGGTCGAAGAACTGCATGACGCCAGCCCGGATGCGATGATTCGCGTGGCGCTGGCGCCCTGCTCGCCCTTTACCGTGACCACCGACTTGATGCGCGAAGCGGCGAGTCTGGCGCGCTCATACGGCGTGGGCCTGCATACGCACACCGCCGAGAACAGCAAGGATCTGGCGTTCAGCAAGGAGCGCTACGGCATGACGCCGACCGAGTACACCGAGTCGGTGGGTTGGGTCGGCCCGGATGTGTGGCATGCCCACTGCGTACATCTGGATGAACCGGGCATCGCGCTGTTCGCGCGCACCGGTACCGGGGTCGCCCACTGCCCCTGCTCGAATATGCGCCTGGCCTCGGGCATAGCGCCGATCCGCAAGATGCGCGACGCCGGGGTCAAGGTCGGGCTGGGTGTGGACGGCAGCGCTTCGAATGACAGTAATCACCTGCTGGATGAAGCGCGCCTGGCGATGCTGTCGGCGCGGGTAAGAGATCAGAATCCGGGTGCCATGACCGCGCGCGAAGCGTTATATATTGCCACCCGTGGCGGCGCCGAGGTGCTCGGGCGGGATGATGTGATTGGCCGCATCGCACCGGGTTATTGCGCCGATATCATCGCTTTTCGTACCGATGACATCAGCATGGCCGGTGCCCAGAGTGATCCGTTGGCAGCGCTGGTGTTCTGCACGCCGCCACGGGTAGCGCACAGTTTTATCAACGGGCGGCAGGTGATCGAAGACGGGCAGCTATTGACCCGCGAAGTGCCCTTGATTATCGAGGAGCATAATCGCCTGGCCATGGAGTTGTTGCAGGGGCGCTAGGTCTCGCAGCCCGCAGCCCGCAGCGCCTTGCGGTGCTGCGGGCTGGAATCTATTGCTCGCGGGTGCGGTGTTCGTAAGTCGCGTTGAGGCGATAAGCCAGGTAGTCGGAACAACTGATCGGCGCGTATTTGGGCTGCTGGTCCGGCAGGATATCGCGTGGATCGACAATCGACTCGGGATTCACCTCGAGAAAAAACGCCATGGAGTAACGTTCCTGTTCCGGTGGCCGCACGCGGTGGGGCGTGGAGACGTAGGTATCGTTGCTCCAGCGCATCAGGCAGTCGCCGATATTACACACGAAGGCACCCGGCACGTGGGGCGCCTCAATCCATTGTCCCTGGCGGTTGGCCACTTGCAGCCCGGCCACCTGATCGGTCGCCAGCAGGGTGACATTGCCGTAGTCGGTATGCGCGCCGGCGCCGCCGTCCTCGCGTTGCGAATGGCCGGCACTGGCCGGGTAGCGCAACATGCGCAGGGTGGCGATGGGCATGCTCAGGTGCGCATCAAAGTAGTCTTCGGCCAGTCCCAGATCAATGCTGAAGCCGCGATGGATCAGCCGGCCGAGGTCCAGGCAGGCGTCCAAATAGGCGAGCATCTCTTCCCGCCAGCGTGGCACCTCGGGCCAGAAGTTCACGCCCCGGAACGGCTTGCCGGCGAGCACGTCCGGGTGATCGGCCGCAAAGTCGGTGCCGATATTGAAGGCTTCCTTCATGTCGGCGCCGGATGCGGGGTTGAGCTTTTCATCGGCCATGGCCACGTAGCCGCGGTTATGCGGTGACAGCTTGATCGACAGGCGTTGTTTGTCGGCCAACGGCAGCGCGAAAAAGCGCTTGGCATTATTGAAGCTGTGTTTTATCAGCTCGGGATCAATACCGTGATCGATGACATAGAAAAAGCCCACTTCACGGCAGGCGACGCCCAATTGATGGGCTACCAGCGCGCGCTCCTCGGGATTCTGACTGCGCAGGCCGGCGACGGAAATGATGGGTAGGGTCTTCATGCTGAACTCCTCTGCCTAGAGCATGCGGGTACGTAAGTGGGCGATATCGCGGCATTGCTGAAACAGCCGCAGACCTTGCGCCTGTGCCTGGCTCAGCACTTCGGCTTCATTGACTTGGGTAGCGTGGCCATCGGCGATCAGTTGCCGGCCATCGACCCAGACACTGGCGACGTTCTGGCTGCCCGCGGCAAATACCAGATTCCACAACACATTGCCGCCCTGGGGAGTGATTTCGGCCGGGGTCATGTTTGGTGTCTTCAGATCAAGCAACAGCAGGTCGGCGCGCTTGCCTACTTCCAGCGAGCCGATGTCGCGCTCCAGACCCAATGCGCGGGCGCCGTTGATGGTCGCCATGCGCAGCATCTGCTCGGCCGGCAGCACGGTGGCGTCCAGGCGGGTGGCTTTCTGAATCAACGAGGAAAATTTCATCTCCTCGAAAAGGCTCAGGCTGTTGTTGCACACCGGGCCGTCGGTACCCAGGCCGACAGTCAGCCCGGCCGCGAGCATCTCAGGTACCCGTGCCACGCCGCTGGCCAGTTTGGCGTTGCTGATCGGGCAGTGGGCAATGGCTGTGCCGGCGTCGGCCAGACGTTTGATTTCCTCATCATTCAACCAGACGCAATGGGCCAGCAGGGTACGCTCACCGAGAATTCCGTAGTGGTCCAGTTGCGCGATCGAGCGGCGGCCAAAATGCTCCTCGACAGCCTGGTCTTCCTCACGCTGCTCGCAGGCATGGGTATGGATGCCGACGCCGTAATCGCGCTGGCACTGCAAGGCTTCGGCGTAGGCATCGGCGGTGCAATAGAACAGGTGCTCAAGGCCCATCCATACCTGAATGCGGCCGTTCTGGCTGCCGTGGTGGCTGTGAATCAGCGCGCGATTCTCCGCGCGGGTAGCGAAGAAGTCCTTTCCCGGCGCATCGGCCACATAGGGCGCGAGATTCACCCGCAGGCCGATCTCGCCGGCGGCGTCGGCGCAGCGGTGCATGAAGCGATACATATCCATGACGCAGGTGGTGCCGCTTTTCAGCGCTTCCAGATAACACAGCCGTGCGGAGTGGTAGGCGTATTCTTCGGTAAGCGCGCGGTGTTCAAGCTGGTAGTACGGCAGCCAGTCCATCAGCTGCATGTTTTCGGTGACGCCACGCATCAGGCTCGTATGCGAGTGGCAGTCAATCAGGCCGGGCAGCAACGCGTGCCCCTCGGCGTCAATAATCGGGTAACCGTCCGGTACGGTTATGTCACTTGCCTCGCCCAATGCACGGATACGCCCATCTTCGACGATCAGGATGCCATTGGCGATGACCCGGTTGTGCGGATCCACGGTAAAAAGTGCGGCATTGCGAATGGCGAAGCGGTTCAACGGTTTTACCTCTGGGCCATGACTTCGCCGAAGAGTGCGAGTCTGTCGCGGCTCAGCGGTTGGATAATCAGGCGCGTGTTGTCATGTGGGAACGTCCAGACCGCAACCACGCAGAATCACCCCGGTAAGAAACTCGGCCGCATGATCGAAGTCCTGCTTTTCATATTCGGCCTTGTTCTCCACCATCAGAATCTGCACCTGGAAGTCGGCGTAATGCTGAGTCGATGACCAGATCAGGAAGATCAACTGCACCGGATCCACCTGGGCCATGCGCCCCTCGTCTATCCATTGCTGGATAACCATGGCTCGGCCCCTGACCCAGTCACGCATGGTGCCGCGCAAATGGTCCATCAGAAAGGGCGCGCCCTGGATGATTTCCATGGCGAACAGCCGCGAAGCCAGCGGGTGAGTGCGGGACAGCTCGACCTTGGTGCGGATGAATGCCGTCAGTGCCTTGGCCGGATCGTCCTCCGGTGAGACTGAGGTAAACACCGCATTCCAGCGCGACAGGATGTCGTCAAACATGGCGCCGTAGATTTCCTTCTTGTTGCTGAAGTAATACAGCACGTTGGATTTCGGCAGCTCTGCGCGCTCGGCAATATCCTGGATCGTGGCACCGCGAAAACCGTGCTGGGCGAATTCCTGCTCCGCCGCAGCCAGAATGATTTCGCGATTACGCTCGCGAATACGTCCGGGTCGGTAGGTCTTGGATCGGGTCTTGGTGGTCATGCCGTTGTCGTCACTTCTACGCGGTAGGGAGTTCGACATTAGCCGAACTCCCTGACTTGATCAAAAGTGAAATTTAACCAGGGCACTGACAGCGCTTTCGGTATCCATCACGTCTTCATCCAGACCGTACTTGTTGTTCCAGTACGAGTACTCGATACCCGCATAAAGAACGCTCGGGCTGCCGAAGTAGTTACCGATATCCAGCTTCAATTGCGGGTTGAAGTGGAAGTCGGACTCGTGGTCATCGGCGGCGGAAGACCAGTCGATATAACCGTCGAACAGAATGCGGGTAGGACCGAATTCCATGGGTGCGCCCCAGACTACGGTCAACTGGTAGTCATTATCGGTTTCGCTGTTGTTGACGTGGTAAACGCGGGTGCCAAAGAACTGCAGGCCGGGGATGTTCCAGTCCAGACCCATACCCAGCATCAGGTTGTTGACGTCGGTACCGCCGCCCATTTCGTACTGGCCGGACAGGGTGACGTCCTTGATCAGGCCGTCGCTCAGGTCGTTGCCGGTCAGCCAGCCGAGGCTGATGTTCGGCGCGAATTCGCCGTACAGGTCGTCGGAGTCGGCATCTTTACCGTGGCCCTGGTTACGGTCGACGAAGAAGAAGGTGCTGCCCCAGTTGTGCCCAGTAGCATTTTCGAAAGTGAAGTAGGTATCGGTACGCTTCTGCGGGCCGAAAGCCTCGTAGTCATCGCTGTAGAGCACAGAGATACTCGAATCAGAGAAGAATTTCTCGGCGTGAGCTGCGGGAGCGAAAGAGGCTGCGATGCAGACTGCCATAAGGGTTTTGCGCAATGTCGTCATGGTCGTTTCCTAGATGTGATTTAGTTTTGGTTTGGCATATGGGTGTTCAAGTCACTTGCTCGGCCTATAAGGTTGGCCGATTGATAAAGGGGTATTCAGTTGCGTCCGCGTGGGATTCCACGACAGCAGCACCAGCACGACGATGGTGACCAGGTAAGGCAGCATCGCCAGCAGCTCGGTCGAGCTGCGCCAGCCGAGCCCCTGGAGGACCAGATGCAGAATGCTCGCGGCGCCGAACAGATAGGCGCCAAGCAGCACCCGTTCCGGCTTCCAGGTCGCGAAGACCACCAGCGCCAGCGCAATCCAGCCACGCCCCGAGGTCATGTTTTCGGTCCACATCGGGGTGTAGGCCAGCGACAGATAGGCGCCAGCGAGACCGGCCATGCCGCCGCCAAAGGCCACCGCCAGGTAACGCACCGCCAGCACCCGCATGCCATTGGCATTGGCCGCCTCTGGGGATTCACCCACGGCTCGCACGATCAGCCCTCCCCGGCTGTAGCGCAGGAATACGAACACCAGCACGAACAGCAGCAGCGACAGGTAGACCAGCAGGTCCTGGCGGAACAGCACGGTGCCGAGCACGGGAATCTCGGACAGGTAGGGAATGGCAATTTTGGGGAAGCCCGAGATCGAACTACCGACGTGGCCGCTGCCAATAAAGGCGCTCAAACCGGTTCCGAAGATGGTCAGCGCCAGACCGGCCGCGTATTGATTGGCGGCCAGGGTGACGGCCATCAGTGCGAACAGCATCGACATCAGAATGCCGGCAGCGATCGCAGCGAGAACCCCGACTGCCAGGCTGCCGCTGGTCACGGCGGCGATAAAACCCATGACCGCGCCCATCAGCATCATGCCTTCCTGGCCCAGGTTGAGGACCCCAGAGCGCTCGCAGACCAGTTCACCCAGCGCCACCAGCAGTAGCGGTGTGCCGGCGATAACGGTAGCGGCGAGTATATTGGTGATCAGCAGCGTATCCATATCAGGCCTCCTGCCCGGTTGTAGCAGCAGCCAGCGGTCGGCGCAGCCGCAGGCGATAATGGATAAAGGCGTCACAGGTCAGCAGATAGAACAGCAGCAGCCCTTGAAACAGCCCGGTAATCGCCTTGGGCAGGTTCATCGCGATCTGCAGCATCTCGCCGCCCATGAACGTCAGCGCCAGCAGCGCACTGGCCAGCACAATGCCCAGTGCCTGCATACGGCCGAGGAACACCACGATGATCGCGGTGTAGCCGTAGCCGGGAGACACCTGAGGCACCAACTGGCCAATCGGCCCACTGACCTCGGAGGCGCCGGCCAGACCGGCCATCGCGCCGGCCAGCAGAAACGCCAGCCAGGTCAGCCGCCGCGCGCCGAACCCGGCAAAGGCAGCAGCGCGGGTGTCCTGACCCAGCACCTTGAGTTGAAAGCCGACGAAGGTACGGGTAAAAAGCACGCCCACCACCACGGCGGCCAGCAGCGCGAACAACAGGCCGATATGCAGGCGCGTGTCGGGGATCAGTTTGGGCAACAGGGCGGCGGCGGCGAACATTTCCGATTGCGGAAAGCCGAAGCCCATCGGGTCCTTGAGCGGGCCGTGCACTGTGTAGAGCAGCAGGTTCAGCGCAATGTAGTTGAGCATGATGGTGGTGAGAATTTCATTGCAGTGAAAATGCGTTTTCAGCACCGCGGCGATCCAGGCCCAGAGTGCTCCGGCGATTGCCCCGGCCAGCAGCACGGCGGGCAATACCCAGAAGCCGCCGTGTTCGGTCAGTTGCAGGGCCACCACCGAGGCCCAGAGTGCGCCCATGAGAAAGTGGCCCTCGGCACCGATATTCCACAGCTTTGCGCGGTAGCAGATGGTCAGGCCTGCGGCGCAGAGCAATAGTGGCGCCATTTTCAGACCCAGTTCGGCCCAGCCATGGGCATCGCTCAGGGGGATCAGAAAGAAAAACGTCAGGCCTTCAATGGGATCTTTGCCCAGCGCCATAAACAGACCCAACGCGGTTATCACGGTCAGCACCAGGGCCAGCAGTGGTGAGGCCCACTGCATCAGCCGCGAATCGGTGGCTCGGCGTTCAAGCGACAGCATGGGTGGGCCCCTTGTCCTGGGCTGCGCCCGTTGGGAAGTCACCGGCCATCCACTGGCCGAGTTGTTCGATACTCAATTCCGCAGTGGGCACCAGCGGCGACAGGCGGCCGCTGCAGATCGCACCCATGCGGTTGCACAGTTGGTAGAGCTCATCGAGGTCTTCAGAGATCAACAGGACGGCGGCGCCTTGGTCACGCAGCGCTACGAGCGCCTCGTGGATCGCCACGGCCGAGCCGACATCCACACCCCAGGTCGGATGCGAGGCGACCAACAGGCGTGGCTCCTGCAAGGCTTCGCGGCCGATGATGAATTTCTGCAGGTTACCCCCGGACAGGCTGGCCGCCGGGCTGTCGATACCGCTGCAGCGCACCCCGAACTGCTCGCGTATGCGCGTGGCGAACTCGCGGATCTTGCCGCCCTTGAGCAAGCCGCGTTTGACCAGCCCGCGGTCGTAGGCGGTCAGCAGGGTATTCTCGGTCAGCGACATTGCCGGCACGGCGCCACGCCCCAGACGCTCCTCGGGCACCACGGCGACACCCAGGCGGCGGCGCTGGGCCGCACCACGGCGGCCAATCGGCATGCCGCCGAGCTGCAGGCTGTCGGCGGCGACCAGCACTTCGCCGGAGAGCGCGCGCAGCAACTCGTCCTGACCGTTGCCGGCCACCCCGGCGATGCCGACGATTTCGCCGGCGCGCAGCTGCATGTTGATGTTGCCCAGGCTGGTGCCAAAGGGGTCGCGGCTGGCGTAGCTGAGATCCTTCAGCGTCAGCAGCGTTTCACCCGGTTCGGCCGGAGCAACCTGGGTAGACAGCGGCGTATCGTTGCCCACCATCATTCGCGCTATGTCATCGGTGGATACGTCGGCGGGCCGGCACTCACCGGTAACCCGGCCCTGGCGCAAGACCGTGGCGCGGTGGCACAGATCGCGCACTTCCTGCAGTTTATGGCTGATAAACAGAATGCTGCAGCCTTCGCTGGACAGCTGCCGCAGCGTACGGAACAGCACCTCGACTTCCTGCGGTGTAAGCACGGAAGTGGGTTCATCAAGAATCAGCAGCGAGCTTTCCTGAATCAGGCAGCGGACGATCTCTACCCGCTGGCGCTCGCCAATGGACAGGGTGTTGACGTAGCGACGAGGGTCGAGAGTCATGCCGTAATGGGCAGAGACTTCGCGAATGCGCGTGTCCAGACGGCCGCGGTTGCGCGCTTCGGCGGCGGGCAGGCTAAGCGCAATGTTCTCGGCTACAGTCAGGGTGTCGAATAGCGAAAAATGCTGGAATACCATGCCGATGCCCAGCTCACGCGCATGCGCCGGACCCTGCAATACCAGCGGCTGACCATTCCAGGTGAGAGAGCCCTCGTCCGGCTGGATGACACCATAGATGATCTTCATCAAGGTGCTCTTACCGGCGCCGTTTTCACCCAGCAACGCATGGATCTCGCCGGCGCTGACGGTCAGCTGGACACCGTCATTCGCCCGGCAGCCGGGGTATTGCTTGACGATGTTCTGCAGTTTCAGGCGTTCAGCCGCTAGCATTGCGATCCCCGGCGTGTAATAACGTAGGTGTAATAAACTGACCAAATAATCAACATTTACTCCATGAGCAATTTGCTTGCCACATAAGCTGAAACGTTAAATATTTTTTAAATGGACTAAGTGGTCAGCTTTTTGCAGTTGTTTGCATTCACTACCTCGAACCCCGCGCCAGCGCTTGCTGGGCTGAATTGGCCAACGCCGGGGAATACGGTTAACAGTAGAGAGCGCGGAGAACACTGTGATTGAGTTTCATCTGAACGGTCAGCCCCAGACGCTGGAAAGTGCTGACCCAAACCTGAGCATTCTCGAATGGCTGCGCACCAAAATGCGGCTCACCGGCACCAAGGAAGGTTGTGCGTCTGGCGATTGTGGCGCTTGTACCGTCATGCTGGGTACGCCATCGGAACAGGATGGCTTGAGCTATCAGAGCGTTAACAGCTGTATAGCCCTGATCGGCAGCCTGCACGGCAAGCATCTGGTGACTATTGACGCATTGCAGAGCGAGCCGGCGCATCCGGTGCAGACGGCCATGGTCGAGTGTCATGGTTCGCAATGCGGCTTCTGTACGCCAGGCATCATTATGTCGCTGGTAGCGCTGCATCATGAGGCAGCCAAGCAACCGGCATGTGATCGCCATCGGGTGCTGGAAGCGCTGTCGGGCAATCTGTGTCGCTGCACCGGTTACCGGCCGATCATGGATGCGGCGACGCGATCCATCGTCAACGGCGTGCAGGAATGGGATGGCGGCGGCTTGCTGAAGGCGGCCGTTCCCTCAGTCAAGGACACCCCCGCAGCCAGCCTGCGAGATGCCCAGGGCAAACGCTTCGACGCCCCGGTGACCCTGGAGCAGTTGCGTGACCTGCTGGCCGGGTCGCCTGATGCGCGGCTGGTGGCTGGTAGTACCGATCTGGCTCTGGAAATTACCCAGCAGCTGAAAACGCTGCCGCATCTGGTCTCCACCGAGCAGGTGCCGGAGCTGCAGCGCATCGACACCACAGATGAAGGTTTGTGTATTGGCGCCGCCGTCAGCTATCGCCGCGCCGGTAGTGTGCTGAACGACCGCTGGCCTGCCTTCGGCCCGATGCTGGAGCGCCTTGGCTCGCTGCAGATTCGCAATCGCGGCACCCTGGGCGGCAATATTGGCAACGCCTCTCCGATCGCCGACATGCCACCGCCGCTGATCGCGCTGGGCGCGCAGATTCAGCTCGACAGCGTTGAAGGGACGCGCTGGTTGGCGTTGGAGGACTTCTTCCTGGATTACCGCAAGACCGCTCTGCGCGCAGGTGAATTCATTCGTACGGTGCGGGTGCCGGAGCCGCGGTCAGACGCATCGACAGCAGTCGAGCGGCTGTTTATCTATAAGGTCTCCAAGCGCTTGGATGATGACATTTCTGCGGTGCTGGGCGCCTTCTGGTTCCAGTTTGACGGCGAGCAGATCATCGATTGCCGTCTGGCCTATGG
This sequence comes from Halopseudomonas laoshanensis, assembly GCF_008365385.1. Taxonomy (GTDB): domain Bacteria; phylum Pseudomonadota; class Gammaproteobacteria; order Pseudomonadales; family Pseudomonadaceae; genus Halopseudomonas; species Halopseudomonas laoshanensis. The sequence goes on from NZ_QOVF01000003.1 coordinate 372,344, forward strand.
CGGCATGGCGGCCACTCCCAAGCGTGCGCGTGTAGCGGAAGCCGCTTTGCGCGGTGCGTCCTTTGACGATGTCAGTATTTCCCATGCCATTGCTGCGCTGGCCAGCGATTTTTCCCCGATGTCGGACGTGCGTGCCTCGGCCGCGTACCGCGCGCAGGTAGCCGGCAATCTGCTGCGCCGCGCGTTGCTGGAATACAGTGCCGGCGCTGACAGCGATGACAAACTGATGGTGACCGATTATGCGTAAGCTTCCCGAAGCCCTGACCAATCACCCCGGGCAGCCCGTCGGGCTAGCCGGACATAACGCCCACCACGACAGTGCCTGGAAGCACGTACGCGGTCAGGCGCGCTATATCGATGACCTGCCGGAGCCGGAAGGCCTGCTGCATGCAGCTGTCGGGCACAGTGAGCAGGCGCATGCGCGGGTGCTGAACATGGACCTGAGCGCGGTACGCAGCTACCCCGGTGTCATCGCCGTGGTCACCGTTGCCGATGTACCCGGGCATACGGATATCGGACCGGTATTTCCGGGTGACCCGGTGCTGGCGGGCGAGATTGTTGAGCATATCGGTCAGCCAATCTTCGCCGTCGCTGCCATCAGTCACGATGCCGCGCGCAAGGCCGCGCGTCTGGCCAAGGTCGAGTACCAACCGCTGCCACCGGTGCTGACCACCGCCGAAGCGCTGGAAAAGGCCTTCTATGTGCGGCCCAGCCATACCCAGCAGCGCGGCGAGCCGGACCAGGCGCTGGCCGATGCACCGCATCGTTTGCGTGGGCAACTCAACGTTGGCGGGCAGGAGCATTTTTATCTGGAAGGTCAGGCCTGTCTGGTCGAGCCGACCGAGGATGGCGGCATGTTCGTGCACACCTCCAGTCAGCATCCCTCTGAAGTGCAGAAACTGGTGGCCGAAGTGCTCGGCGTGCCGATCCATGAAGTCCAGGCGGAAGTACGACGCATGGGCGGCGGCTTTGGTGGCAAGGAAACCCAGGCTGCGGCACTGGCCTGTGTCGCCGCCCTGCTCGCTCATGTGACTGGCAAGCCGGTGAAATACCGGTTGTCACGCGCGGATGACATGGTGCAGACCGGCAAACGCCATGACTTTTTCAATACCTATGATGTCGGCTTTGATCAGGACGGTATGCTGCACGGCGCGGACTTGATGGTCGCCGGGCGCTGCGGATTTTCACCGGATCTGTCTGATGCAATTGTCGACCGCGCGATGTTCCATGCCGACAACGCCTATTTTCTCAATCAGGCGCGGGTAACCGGCCACCGCTGCAAAACCCATACGGTGTCCAATACGGCCTTCCGTGGTTTTGGCGGCCCGCAGGGCATGATGATTATCGAGCAGGCCATGGACGATATCGCCCGTTACCTGCAACTTGATCCGCTGACGGTGCGCAAGCGCAATCTCTACCGTGAAGGGCGCGATACTACCCATTACGGCCAGACCATCGAGCAGCATCTGTTGCCGCGGCTGGTCGATGAGCTGGAAGCCAGCTCCGACTACCAGGCGCGACGTCAGCAGATCACCGCGTTCAACCGCAAGAGCCCGATACTCAAGCGCGGCCTGGCGCTGACGCCGATCAAGTTTGGTATCTCCTTTACCGCCAAACACCTGAACCAGGCTGGCGCTTTGGTGTTGATCTACACCGACGGCAGTATTCACCTGAATCATGGCGGCACCGAGATGGGCCAGGGGCTGTACGTGAAAATTGCCCAGGTCGTGGCCTCGGCCTTTCAGGTGGATCTGGCGCGGGTCAAGGTCTCGGCCACACGGACTGACAAGGTGCCCAATACCTCGCCCACGGCCGCGTCCTCGGGGTCGGACCTGAACGGTATGGCGGCGCTGGATGCCTGCGAAAAGATCAAGGCCGGGCTGGTGGCGTTTGCTGCCGAGCACTTTGCTTGTGAGCCGGGCGAGGTGCGCTTCGAAAACAACCAGGTGGTGGCTGGCGATCAGCGGGTCGACTGGGCCAAGTTCGTCCAGACCGCCTATATGCAACGGGTGTCGCTGTCTTCAACCGGCTTCTATGCCACACCGAAGATCTATTACGACCACGAGAAGGGTCAGGGCCATCCGTTCCTGTATTACGCCAATGGCGCGGCCTGTTCCGAGGTGGTAGTGGATACGCTTACCGGCGAGTACCGCGTATTGCGCACCGACATTCTGCATGATGCCGGGCAGTCGCTGAATCCGGAGATCGATATCGGTCAGATCGAGGGCGGTTTTATTCAGGGCATGGGTTGGCTGACCACCGAGGAGCTGGTGTACAGCGATACCGGTCAGTTGCTGACCACTGGCCCGGCGACCTACAAGATCCCTGCTGTGTCGGATACGCCACCGGACATGCGCGTGACGCTACTGGCCTCCAGCCCGAATCCGGAATCCACGGTGTTCCGCTCCAAGGCGGTCGGCGAGCCACCCCTGATGCTGGGTATTTCGGTCTGGAGTGCCCTGCGTGATGCGGTCGCCAGCCTGGCGGATTATCGCTACAGCCCACCACTGGACACGCCAGCCACGCCCGAACGCATGTTGACCGCAATGAACGTCACGCGCGCCTGGGCCGCACAACAACGGGAGGAACAGCCATGCAGCATCGCATGACTTGGTACCAGGCGGTCGCCGAGTGCGAGCGTCAGGGCGAACCCTATGTGCTGGTCACCATTCTCGGCGTAGCCGGCTCCGTGCCGCGTGAGCCCTCCAGCAAGATGGTGGTCACCGGTGAGCACAGTTACGACACCATTGGTGGCGGGCATCTTGAGTATCAGGTAATCGCCCGTGCCCGCGAGCAGCTGGCCGCAGGGCGCTTCGAGTCGCATATGGAGCATTTTCCGCTCGGCGCCAGTCTGGGCCAGTGTTGCGGCGGTAGCGTCAGTGTTTTGCTGGAAGGTCAGCGTGGCAGTGATGCCCGGCTGGTGGTGTTCGGTGCCGGGCATGTCGCCCGTGCGCTGATGACTATCATGGGGCAACTGCCCTGGCGGGTCACCTGGGTCGACTCGCGTGAAGACGGATTTCCACAGGAGATACCGGATAACGTCAATGTGCATTTCAGCGAAGACCCTGCGGGCGATGCTGCGAGCCTCTGCGCTAACGCCCATGCGCTGATCCTGACGCATAACCATCAGCTGGATTACGAGCTGTGCCGTGCACTGCTCAATGCGGGTAGTGCTTTAAGCATTGGCTTGATCGGCTCGCAGACCAAGGCCGAGCGTTTCCGCAAGCGCCTGGAGCACCGTGGCCACAGTGCACAACAGATTGAATGCATTCGTTGCCCGGTAGGCCGCCAGGACGTGCCCGGCAAGCGACCCATGGAAGTCGCGGTATCCATTATGGCCGAGCTGCTGACGCTGGCCGGCAGTCAGGCGGCCGCACCCTTGCAGCGCCGTGGTGTGAGCTGGCCACAGTTACGCGGCCTGATGCGGGCAGACAGTGATAACCAGACAACGGAGCATTCATGACCCTGGAACAATTCAATCAGATGCCCGAGGCCGAGGCGGAGACGCTGATGCGCGACTGCTGCGCAGCCGAAGCCTGGGTGCGTGGCATGGTCGGTGCACGGCCTTTTGCTTCGCCCGAGGCGCTGCATGGATCCGCTCGAGCTTTATGGCCCAGCCTGATGGAAAGTGACTGGCTGGCGGCTTTTGAAGCCCACCCGAAGATTGGCGACATCAAAAGCCTGAAGGCACGTTACGCAAGTACCGAAGCCATGGCCAGCGGCGAACAGGCTGGCGCGCGTGTCGCGTCCGAAGCCGTGTTGCACAGGCTGAAAGAGGGCAATGATGCCTATTACGCCAAATTCGGTTTCATCTTTATTGTCTGCGCCACCGGCAAGTCCGCTGAGCAGATGCTCGAGTTGCTTGAAGCGCGCCTGCCCAATGAGCGCGCCGAGGAAATCCGTATCGCCGCCGCCGAACAGGCGAAAATAACGCATATTCGATTGGATAAATTGCTATGAGCACCCGCAGTCAGATCACCACGCATATTCTTGATCTCGGTTCCGGCCGGCCTGCCGCCGGGGTCAGCGTCCGCCTGGAACAACAGACCGATACCGGCTGGCGCGAGCTGGCCAGCGCCAGCACCGATACCGATGGCCGTATTCTTGATGCCTTCCCGCTCAAGGTTGATGCCGGCACTTACCGTCTGACCTTCGACACTCAGGGTTATTTCCAGCAGCAGGAAAAGCGCTGTTTCTATCCCTTGGTGACCATCGCCTTCTGCCTCGACGAGGCCGACGTCCACTATCACGTACCACTGCTGTTGAATCAGTGGGGCTACTCGACTTATCGGGGGAGCTAATGACTGATTCCAAACCCACCGTCTTTCCCCCCGGCTGCCGCGCTTTCCGCGGTCCTTTACTGCATTTTCTTGCTGATCCGGGTTTGGGCAAACCTGCCCCTGGCAGTTATGAATACCTGCAGGATGGTCTGCTGGTAGTAGCAGGTGGGCGCGTGTTGGCGACTGGCGAGGCCGAGCAGCTGTTGCCGGTGCTACCCGCCGCTACCGCTGTGGAGCATTGGCCGAACAGTCTGATCGTACCGGGCTTTATCGACACTCATGTGCATATGCCGCAGTTGCGGGTCATGGCCAGTTACGGCACGCAGTTGCTGGAGTGGCTGGAAACCTACACCTTTCCGACCGAATCGCGGTTCGCCGATCAGGCATTTTCCGCCAGCCAATCACAACTGTTTCTCGATCTGCTGCTGGCGCACGGCACCACCTCCGGGCTGGTATTTGCCACCTCGCATCAGGTGTCTGCCGATGCGCTTTTTGCTGCGTCCGATCGCTACAACATGGCGCTGACCACCGGCAAGGTAATGATGGACACCAACGCGCCCGACGGCCTGCGTGACACCGCTGAGGCCAGCTACCGGGAAAGCCGCGAACTGATTGACCGCTGGCACGGCAAAGGTCGCCAGCGCTACGCGATTACCCCGCGCTTTGCCGCCACCTCGTCCGCGGAGCAGTTGAGTTATGCCGGGCAGTTGCTGGCTGACTGCCCAGGCGTGTTGATGCAGACCCACTGGGCGGAAAATCATGCCGAGATTGCCTGGATCAAGGAGTTGTTTCCCGAGCGAAAGGACTATCTGGACGTCTACGATCACTTTGGTCTGCTTGGTGATCACAGTGTGCTCGCGCATGGCATCCATATCAGCGACGAGAATCGCCAACGTCTGGCGCAAACCGGTACACGCATCGCTTTTTGTCCGACCTCCAATACCTTTCTGGGCAGCGGCCTGTTCGATCTACGCAGCGCTGTCGATGCGGGTGTGCAGGTGGGCCTGGCCTCCGATGTCGGCGGCGGCACCAGTCTGTCGATGCTGGTGACCATGGCCGAGGCCTACAAGGTCTGCCAACTGCGCGGCCAGTCGCTGAACCCGCTGAAAGCCTTCTACATGGCCACGCTGGGCAATGCCGAAGTGCTGCATCAGGCCGATCAGACCGGCAATTTGCAGGCGGGTAAATATGCCGATTTTCTGGTGCTGGACCGCGCCGCCGGGCCGATCCTTAAACTCAAGAGCACGCCCGACTCGGACCTGTCGGGGATGCTGTTCGATCTGATGATTCTTGGCGACGACCGGGCCATACGTCGCACCTATATTGCCGGGCAGTGCCGGTACGATCGCGATACCGTAGAAGGAGCTGCGCTCAATGCATGCGTATCTGGCTGATTGGCTGAGTCTGATAATTCGTTGGTTTCATGTGATTGCCGGGGTGGCCTGGATTGGCGCCTCTTTCTATTTTGTCTGGCTGGACAATCACCTGCGCGAGCCGCCGGACTGGAAAAAGCAGAAAGGCATCAAGGGCGATCTGTGGGCGATCCATGGTGGCGGTATTTACGAGGTTGCCAAGTACCGGTTGGGGCCGGAACAGATGCCGCGCAAGCTGCACTGGTTCAAGTGGGAAGCCTACAGCACCCTCATGAGCGGCATGGCACTGCTGTTTGCGGTGTACTACTTCGGCAACCCGGGCTATCTGATCGACAGCAGCAAGCTGGCGCTGAGTACCGGTGGCGCCATTGCCGTCGGCATGGGCACGCTGGTGGGCGTAATGCTGATTTACGAGGCGCTGATCCGCAGTCCGTTATCGCGCAACGGTCTGGCCTTCGGCGCGGTGTTGTTCGTTATTCTGGTGGCCGTGTCCTGGGCCATGTTCCAGGTATTTGCCGGGCGTGGAGCCTTCATCCATGTGGGCGCGGTAATTGGCACCATCATGGTCGCCAACGTGTTTCTCGGCATCGTTCCGGCCCAGCGCGCGTTGGTCGGTGCGATTGAGCGAGGCGAGGAGCCGGATGCTCATGTAGCACTGCTGGCGGAGCGGGCCAAGCTGCGTTCGACGCATAATAACTACCTGACCCTGCCGGTCATTTTTATCATGATCAGCAACCACTACCCGATGTTCTATGGGCATGCGCATGGCTGGGCAGTGCTGGCTGCCATCGGTTTCATAACCGCGTTCGCCCGGCACTTTTTCAATTTGCGCCACCAGGGCATCACCCGGCCATCAATCCTGGTCATCAGTGCGGTGCTGACGCTGGGATTGATCTGGGCGATGGCACCAAGCCGCCCGGATGCCAGCCAGGCTGCCGATGCTGAGCAGGTCAGCGACATCGCCATTACCGCGCTGGTGGAAACCCATTGTCAGGGTTGCCATGCGGATAGGCCGACGCATCCGGCCTTCCAGGCGCCGCCCGCCGGTATTTCGCTGGGCACGCTGGAGCAACTCAGGGAACACACCGATCAGGTCTATCAGGCCTCTGTAGCAACCGACTATATGCCGTTGGGCAATACCACCGGAATGACACGCGAAGAGCGCGATATGTTGGGGGCTTGGTTGAGACAGGCGGAGTGATTGTTCCAGGTTCCTGCGAGCCCGGCTAGGCTCGCAGGAACCTGGGGCCTAGCCCGCTTTTTTCTCGGCAAAGTTGGCCTGGATACGCTGCAACAGATAGTCCGCAGCAGAGATGGGTGGATACTTGCCAGCGGGGCCCTGGATCATCACTTCCTTGTTGGCCTGGCAGAAGAACGCCAGGCTGTAGCGCGGGCCACGGTACTCGCCGGGTTTTGGCATGCGCACGCGGTGCAGGGTGGATTTGAGCTGATCATCACTCCAGCGCATCAGCATGTCGCCGATATTGCAGGTGATGATGTCATCACGCGGGATCACGCTGCTCCATTCACGATTGTCACCCGCGCCCTCGGCATCCTTGCCGGGGCTGACTTGCAGGCCGCCCTGACCTTCTTGTTGAAAGACCATGGTCAGGCAATCGAAATCGGTATGCGCACCGGCGCGCCACAGGCTTTCATCCTGGGACTCCTCGGGCATGGCCAGGTAGTGCAGCAGACGCAGGGTGCTCTGGTAATCCGGCTTGCGGCGATCGTGTGCCCGGGTGAAAAAATCGCGCTCGAAACCCAGGCGCTCGGCGAAGCAGGACAACACCTGCATGCCCAGTAGCCAGGCGCGGTATTCAAAATCCAGCATTACCCGGTGAAATTCTGGCACCACCGTCTGGTTGGGCCAGAGATCATCCATATGTGGCAGGGTGATCTGAAAGGATTCCTTCTGATCGGCAGTGCGTGTCGAAGGACGTACCTGGGACATGAATTCCCAACCGGCATTCAGGCCCTTTTTCAGCGGGAAGGCCTGTTTCTGCTCGGCGGGCAGGGAAAAGAAGGCTTCCGAGAGCTTGAACGCGTCGCGTACCGAATCCAGCTTCAGCCCGTGATTGACCAACTGGAAAAAGCCGACGTCGGTAGCGGCTTGCCACAGCTGCTCGGTAATTTCCTGGCGGCGATTGTCGAAGTCGCTGAGATCAATCAGCGGGATATCCTTGCTGGTCTCGCGGCCCATGCCACCAAAGGTGGTTTCCAGCTGCAGCTCTTTCAAGCCATATTCGGGCGTAGCGGTATTGTCAGTCATGATGATGCTCCAAGTTATGCCCGTGCTGAGCACAAGGCAGACAAAGGGTCGGAACGCATCGGAGGGCACGGGAAGGCGGAAGGCGAGTCAGCGGGGCTGGCAGGTCAGTCCGATCCGTCGTTGTGCCTGGCACAGCGTCCGACCATGAACTGAGCAATGACCTGGGGTTTGGCCCCCTGACAGCTTCTACTCAAGGTGCAGAGCATAGTAACCCTGCAATAAATATCAAGCAGGAAGCGCGCCAAGATGCCGTTTCCCGACGAATGTCAGGCGCTCTCGGGGCCGCCGCCAACCGCGTTTTTATCTAGCTTTGCACGAGTGCACTGCGGACGTGCAAAAACCGACCATCTGCACCACTTTTGTTCATAAGGGCGATCTGCGTACCGCCTCTAGCCGCTTGTTTGGCGGCTTGGACCAGGCATGAGGTTGGTGAGAAAATTGCAGAGTCAAGTCGGGGTTCAACAACCGGAAACCAACGTACCAGAGTAGAAGCGGTCAGGGGCCAGCCCCGGGACATTGCTCTTTGACCACCAAAGGAGCACCGCAGTGGCTTATCTGATCAAACACGCCGAAGCCGTATTTTCCCCGAGCCAGTCCGATGCCACGGATATCCGTATCCGTGACGGGCGGATCACCGAGATGGGCCGCGATCTGCGCCCCGCTACCGATTATTCCGAGACGCAGATCGACGCTCGCGGCTGCGTGGTCTGGCCGGGGCTGGTCAATACCCATCATCACCTGGCCCAGTCAGTAATGAAGGGTGTGCCCGCCGCACTCAATCAGGGCCTGGGCGACTGGCTGAGTTCGGTGCCCTACCGCTTCTGGCCCAAGGTCACGCCGCAGCTGATGTATCACGCTGCACGCCTGGGGTTATATGAGCTGCTGCGCTCAGGGGCGACTACCTGCGCCGACCATCACTACCTGTACCACGACACCACCAGCCCGGAGCTGGAAGATGCGGTCTGGCAGGCGGCCGATGAACTGGGCATGCGCCTGGTGCTGTGCCGCGGCACGGCCACCGAGCAGGGTAGCCATCAGGGCATGATCGACAATGGCATCCGCCCGGAAACGCTGGATCAGGTGCTCGAGCGGCTTGAGCAGACCCGCGGCCGCTACCATCAGAACGCCGGTGATGCGATGCGCAAACTGGTGGTGGCGCCCACCAGCCTGATCCATTCCAGTTCGCCGGATGGCTTGCGCGTTCAGGCCAGCTACGCCCGGGAAATGGGTCTGGGTATGCATTCGCATCTGCTTGAGGTGGGGTTCGATCAGCAGCAGGCGCAGGCCAAATACGGCAAGAGCGCAATAGACCACGCCGAGAGCTGTGATTGGCTCGGCGAGGAAGTCTGGTTTGCGCACCTGGTACATAGCGATGCGCATGCAATCGAGCGCCTGGCGGCGACCGGCACACGCATTTCCCACTGCCCTACTTCCAACTGCCGTCTGGGCAGCGGTGTAGCGCCGGTGATCGCCATGCAGCAGGCCGGCATCAGCATCACCCTGGGTGTCGACGGCTCGGCGTCGGCCGAATCCGGATCCATGCTGCAGGAGCTGAACCTGGCCTGGCTGCTGCATCGAGCCCTGCACGGGCCCTCCGCTACCACTCTGGAACAGGTGCTGACCTGGGGTAGCCGCAATGGTGCTCAGCTGCTCGGGTTGCATGATGTTGGCGAGCTGAGCGTCGGTATGGCGGCGGACCTGGTGCTTTACGATATTCATCAGCCGCGCTTTGCTGGCGTGCATACCCCGCTCCTGGCGCCATTGATGTGCGGTGAACCGGTGTCGATCAAGTACAGCTTTATCCAAGGCAAGCCGGCAATCAGTGACGGCGATATTCAGGGCCTGGATGAAGCGGAGTTGACCACGCGCGTGCAGGAGTCGGTACAGCAGTTATTGCGTGCCTGAGCAGCACTGAGACGCAGGCAAAAAAAGACCCGGACGTGTCCGGGTCGTTTGCCAACACAGTTTGCTTATTGGGGAATGGTCGCGTCTATACCCTCCACATACCAGTTCATGCCAGCGAGCTCTTCGCGGGTCATGGTCGTGCCTTCCGGCACCTTGAGTTCACCCGCCTGATTGTTCAGCGGGCCGGTGAACGGATGCAGTTCGCCACTGCCGATTGCCTTGGTCAGTTCGTCAATCTTGCTGCGCTGCTCGTCGGTCAGACTCTCATTCACCGCGACGATCTTGATCACGTCATCGCCAATACCACCCCAATAGTCACCGGATTCCCAGGTGCCAGCCATGACTTTGTCCACGGTGTCGATGTAATAGGGAGCCCAGTCGTTGACTACCGACAACAGGTGCGCCTTGGGACCGAAGTGACTCATGTCCGATGCCTGGCCGACGCCCCAGTGGCCACGCTTTTCTGCGGCCAGCAGCGGTGCCGGACTGTCCGTATGCTGCACGATCACGTCCGCGCCCTGATCCATCAGAGTATTAGCCGCATCGGCTTCCTTGGCTGGATCGAACCAGGTGTTGGCCCAGATCACCTTGATCTTGATATCGGGATTCACCGAGCGCGCGCCCAGGTACACCGCATTGATGTCGCGGATCACTTCCGGGATCGGGAAGGAGGCGATATAGCCGATGGTGTCGGATTCGGTCACCATGCCGGCGGCTGCGCCAGTGACATAGCGGCCTTCATAGGTAACGGACAGGTAGGTGCCCAGATTCTCGGCCTGCTTGTAGCCGGTGGCGTGCAGGAAAGTCTTGTCCGGATAGTCAGCTGCCACCCGCGCAGTGGGGTTCATGAAACCGAACGAGGTGGTGAAAATCAGATCGTTGCCAGCCTGGGCCAGTCGGCGAATGGTGCGTTCAGCGTCAGCGCCCTCGTTGACGTTTTCCACATAGGTGGTCTGCACCTTGTCACCAAAGTGTTCTTCCATGGCCAGGCGACCCTGGTCGTGCTGGTAGCTCCAGCCGTGATCGCCAATGGGCCCGACATACACAAAGCCGACTTTCAATGGATCATCTGCCATGGCCTGTGCCGACAGGGTGAGGGTTGCCGCCAGGGCCAGACTGCGTTTAAAACTCATGGATACTTCTCCTGGGATAGGTAATTGAGAGCCGCCCGCTTCCGCTGTCGAGCGCGCCTGTCTATTCACAGCAAAAAGCTGGCCATTTGTTCAGGAAATTTGCAAAGCGGTTAGATAGGCGAGTTCTGGCGGCTTGGCTTGAGCATGAAACCCCAGGCTTTGGCGATCCGTGCACGATGGCGGAGCATCAAATCTCGCGCTGCACCAGCAAGGTGGTCTGGATAGCGTTGTGCAGGGCGAGTTGCTGGCTGCGTGCTTTGGCGCGAGTGGCGGGTTTAAACGTCAGTTGTTGGCCCGGCGCACATTGCCCTAGCCGCGCCACGCTGGCGGGGGTCAGTGCGCCGAGGCGCGGGTAGCCACCGATGGTCTGGCGGTCGTTGAGCAGAATGATCGGCTGGCCATCGGCGGGTACCTGGATCGCACCCAGCGGGATACCTTCGGAGATGATGGGCGGGCCTTGATAGCGCAGCGTCTTGCCGAGCAAGCGTAAACCCATGCGGTCGGCACGTTGATCTACCTGCCAGGTCTGGTTGAACAGATCAAACAGGCTCTGACCGCTGAACAGCGCGATCTGGGCGCCAAGGATCACGTCCAGGCAAGCGGGTGCCAGGTAGTCGGGTACATGTTGCTGTGGCACTGCGGCAGGCACGGGTTTGGCGCTCCCACATTGCAGCAGATCGCCGGGCCGTAACGGGCTGCCATCGGCATGCAAGCCGCCGAGCTGTTCGCGGCGGACTTCGCTGCGTGAATTCAATACCAGCGGCGCGGTGAATCCGCCGGGCGCCGCCAGGTAGCCGCGGGCTCCGCTGCGGGGTGGGCCAAGAATCAGGGTCTGGTTCGGCGCCACCTGGAAGCTCTGCCAGGCAGCCACTGGACGACCATCCAAAGTCGCCTGCAAGTCCGCACCGGTCAGCGCCAGAGTGGTGTGCTGCTGACACAGCAGGCTCACGCCGCCAAAGGGTATTTCCAGCAGCGCACAGTCAGCATCATTGCCCAGCAGCCGGTTGGCCCAGCCCGCGGCTACCCAGTCCAGTGCGCCGCCCTGGGTGACGCCCAGATGCCGTACGCCGAATCTTCCCTGGTCCTGCAGTTGCGCCAGGCCCAGGGTCTTTTCGATCTTCAGTCCGCTCATTGCTCGGCCGCCATTGGCGTGACATCGCCACCCTGGTCGATAAAGGTCTCGCGATCAATGGCGACGAAACGTACTCGGTCACCGGGTTTGAGCAGGCTGTAGCCTTCGCGTTGCGGATCGAATAGCCGGCTTGCTGTGCGTCCCAGCAGATTCCAGCCGCCCGGTGAGAGCAGTGGATAGACCGCCGTCTGGCGTTCGGCAATACCGACGCTGCCCGCCGGCACTTTCTGGCGTGGGGTACTCAGGCGTGGCGCGGCCAGCTCGGGCTCGACCAGGCCCATATAGGCAAAGCCGGGCACAAAGCCCAGGGCAAATACGCTGTAATCGCGCGCGCCGTGTCTGTTGATTACGTCGCCGATGCTTAGGCCACTGAGTTGCGCCAGGCGTGGCAAGTCCGGACCCACGCTAGGGTCATACCAGACCTCGATTTGGTGCAGCTGGCCTTGAGCTGCCGTGCTGGCAGGCTGCAAGTTATCCAGCGCGGCGTGCACGCGTCGCAGGGCTTCGGCTTCAGTGAGTTGCTGGCCGTTGTAGTGCAGCATCAGCGTGGTGTAGGACGGCACCAGATCGACCAGATGATCGCCGAACTGGGCGCGTAGTTGTTCGCCGGCAGTGATAAGCCAGGGCATATTGGTTTCGTCAATTTCATCGAATAACCGCAGGGTCAGCACGTCCAGGGCGGCAATTTCTACACGCAGTTTCATAGCCGACCAAGCGCGGCCCGAATCTGTTTGACCGCCTCTACCGCGGCGGGGTTGTCTCCGTGAACACACAGAGTATCGGCATCCAACCGCAATTCGCTGCCATCGCTTACTGTCAGCGCCTGACCGCTGGCGAGTTTCAAGGCTTGCGCCACGACCTGTTCGGTGTCGTGCAGCACCGCGCCGGGTTGCGAGCGGGCTACCAGATAGCCCTCGCGGTCATAGGCACGATCGGCAAAGGCTTCAAACAGCAGCTCGATACCACATTCGCTGGCCAGATCGCGGGCCGGCTGGTTGTCGCGGCGAGCCAGCAGCATCAGCGGCATTGCCGGATCATAAGCGCGAACGGCCTGCATCACGGTGCGCAGCAGCTCAGGGTTCTGCATCATGTCGTTATACAGCGCGCCATGTGGTTTGACGTAGCTCACCTGCCCGCCCTGGGCGCGGCAAATACCGTCCAGCGCACCTATCTGATAATGCAGCATGTCAGTCACTTCCTGTGGACTACACTGCATGGAACGTCGGCCGAAGCCGGCCAGATCCGGGTAGGCTGGATGCGCGCCGATGCGTACGCCATGGGTCAGTGCCAGACCTACCGTTTTGCGCATCACGCCGGGGTCCGAGGCATGGAAGCCGCAGGCGATATTGGCGCAGTCGACATGCGGCATGACCTGGTCATCCAGGCCCATGGTCCAGGCGCCAAAGCTTTCGCCCATGTCGCAGTTAAGCAGTAATTTTTTCACACATCCGCTCCTCGCTGATGCTGAACAAATTACCGGAGTTCCAGTCCAACAGCCACATGCCGCAGTAACATACGAGGTACGCAATGAAGATTCTGATGGTACTCACCTCCCACGATGAACTGGGCGATACGGGCAACAAGACCGGCTTCTGGCTGGAAGAGTTTGCCGCCCCCTATTACGTGCTCAAGGATGCCGGAGCGCAAGTGGTGCTGGCCTCGCCCAAAGGCGGGCAGCCGCCGCTGGATCCGAAGAGCGATGAGCCGGACGCGCAGACAGAAGCGACCAAGCGCTTCAAGTCAGACGAGCTGGCGCAGAAACAGCTGGCCTCTACGCTGCCGCTGGCGGACGTATCGGCAAGCTTTTTTGACGCGGTGTTCTATCCTGGCGGCCATGGCCCGCTGTGGGATCTGACCCACGACAGTCATTCCATCGCGCTGATCGAAGCCTTTGTGCTGGCGGATAAGCCGGTCGGTGCGGTGTGCCACGCCCCTGCCGTATTGCTCAATGCCCGCGGTACTGATGGCGAAGCCTTGGTCAAAGGCCGTCAGGTGACCGGTTTCACCAACTCTGAAGAAGAGGCAGTGGGCCTGACCGATGTCGTACCTTTCCTGCTCGAAGACAGCCTCAAGGAAAAGGGCGGGAACTACAGCAAGGGTGATGACTGGGCGTCGTACGTGCGCGTGGACGGCAAGCTGGTTACCGGGCAGAACCCTGGCTCCTCGGAAGAGGCGGCCAAGGCGCTGCTCAAGCTGCTGCAGTAAACCGCAGCACCGCGATCAGCTGATAATCATGCAGGTCGCGGTGCCGTAGGCATAGAGCGAGCCGGTTTCATCACGGATGTAGCCTTCGGTGATCACCAGGCGGCGCGTCTTGTTAATGACCTTGCCTTCGGCGATCAGCGGTTTGTTGAACGGGATGGGTTTGCACATCTTCACATTCAGCTCGATGGTGCCGTAGCTTTCGCCGACACCCAGGGTGGTGTGGGTCGCGCAGCCGGTAATCGAATCCAGCACGGTGGCGGCAAAGCCGCCATGTACGCCGCCCAATGGGTTGGTATGGGTTTCATTGGCGGTGGCTTCGAACACCACGCGATTGAGTTCTACTTCTTTTACTTCCATCGGAATGGTTCTGGAAATCGGTGCGCGCGGAATCAAGCCTGCGGCGGCGGCCTGCATGATTTGCAGGCCGGTCATTTCTTTCGGGTTCATCTAGCTTTCCTGTGTGGGCGTTCGGTAGGTCGTTTCAGGCTGCCTGACGGGACTGGCCCAACTGATCGAACCAGTTCAGGGCGTCCTGCCAAAGCGGTTGTGCGCTGGGCCGGAAATAGCCCATGTGGCCGATGGGCGGAAGCCCAGCCTCGGCGGGTATCAAGGTCAACCCTTGATAGTCTGCCTGGCGATAGGCCGACATGAAAGCATCCCGCGAGGCCGGGGAAGCCCAGAGATCGTCCGTCGCGTTCAGCGCAATAATCGGCGTGGTGATCTGCGCGAACTGTTCTTCCAGCCCGGGCATGCTCGGGTCTTCAAAGAAGTAGCGCGGGTAGCGACACCAGCGCTTCCATTGGCGGTATACCCCCAGTGGCAGGTCCTCGCCCATACCCAGTTTGCTCCAGGCCAGATAGCCCTTGCTACGGGTCACCAAGGGGCCGATTACGCGCCACATGGTCAGCACCTTCAGCCGTTCTGCCAGCGGCATCCAGCCATGCCAGCCGGCACCGGTGCCGAAGGTGTACAGGCCGCTGACGTGCTTATGGTTGGGCAACAGGCCAAAAGCGTGGCCGCCGAATGAATGGCCGACCATAAAGGTGGGCAGTTCGGGTTGATGCAGATGCTCCAGCGCGGCGGCCAGGTCCAGCCGGGCCCAGTCAAGATAATCCATCTCGAAACCCTTCAGCGTCGCCGGACGCGACTCGCCGACACCGCGGTAATCCAGCGTCAGCGTGGTGTAGCCACGCGCGGCAGCGTACTCGGCGAAGCGCCGGTAGAAGCCCCGTGGCACGCCTGTGGCACTACCGACGAGGATTTGCCCCAGCGGCTGGTCGGCTGGAAACAAGGTTGCGCCGAGGGCATAGCCATCTGCAGCGATAAGGGTAAAACGCCTGGAGAGGTCGCCATGGGAATGAGACATGCGGTCACCTGAAATTCTCGATTGCGATACCAGCAAGTATATAGACCGGTCGGTCTATAACGCAAAAGTATTCTTCGAGACTTTGCCTCAGGGTTGGAGGCGGGTCCACAGGCGAAAGGCAGGTTCAGCCAGAAACATCACCAGAAACAGCCGCAATACCTGCAGGGCAGTGACCAGCGCTACAGAGAGATGCAAGGCTTCTGCGGTCAGGCACAGCTCGGTAATACCGCCCGGCATCATACCCAGCATCAGGCTGATGTCATCGACCGCGGCAAACCAGCTGAGTACCTCGGCGCCGAGCGCCGCCACCAGCATCGCCAGCAGAGTGAACAGCACTACTCTGAGCATGAAGGCCGGGGCGCTGCGGAAGAATTTACGATCAAAATGGCAACCCAGCGCGCAGCCAATCAACCATTGGCCGAGCTCGCCGCCACCGGCTGGCAGTGCTATGTCCAGATCAAACCAGACGCTGGCCACCGCGCAGACGGTCAGCGGGCCGAGCATCCAGGGGTTGGGTTGTCCGAGCCGGCGCCAGAGCATGGCCAGGCCTGCGCCCAGCGGCATCAGCAATGCCAGCCAGCCCCAGTGAGTGCTGTCCGGCTCGGGTGTGGGTGTTTCGGGCAAGGTGAAAGTGAACAGCGCGGGGATGATCAGCACCACCATCAACAGGCGCAGGCTGTGCGCGGCGGCGACTTTGGCTGGCTCGGCCTGGTGTCGCAGGGCGAGCACGACCATTTCGCTGGCGCCTCCGGGCATGCTGGCGAAATAGGCGGTCGCCCGATCCACCCCGCTGCGCCTGAGTACGCCAATGCCGATCAGGCAGAGCAACACGGTAATACAGGAACCGAGAATGATGACCCACCAGTAGCCGAGGATCTGCTCGAATACCGGGGCGGTGAAATGCAGGCCGATGGCGCTGGCGACGATCCATTGCCCGGTTTGGCGACCGCCGGGCAGTTCGACCAGCATCCAGCCGCTGCAACGCACCAGAATGACCGCGAGTAAGGAGCCGACCATCCAGGGTAGCGGCCAGTCAGCCAGGCTGGCTAACCAGCCGCCCACCAGCCCAACCAGTGGCGTGGACCAGAGCTTGGCCCGGCCCAGCCACATGGACCTGTCAGGCATCGGTCAGTGGCACCGCGCGGCGAGCGCGATGGGCGCGCCAGAACGGCAGTGCGACCATAAAGGCCACCACCACCCAGAGACCCAGGGTAATCGGGCTGCTCCAGAGGATGCCCAGATTGCCGTCGGAAATGGACAGCGCGCGACGCAGGTTGCTTTCCATCATGCCGCCGAGGATAAAGCCCAACAGCAGCGCCGAGAGCGGGAAGTCCAGCTTGCGCAGGATATAGCCGAACACGCCGATGGCAATCATCAGGAACAGATCGAACGTGGTCGCGTGCACGGCGTAAACGCCGATCGAGGTGATGATCGCGATGGCCGGCACCAGCGTCCAGTTCGGCACCGAGAGAATACGGGTGAACAGGTTGATCATCGGGATGTTCATGATGATCAGAATCACGTTGGCGACGAACAGCGAAGCAATCAGACCCCAGACAATTTCCGGCTGGTTCTGGAACAGCAGCGGGCCGGGGGTGATGTTGTACAGAGTCAGGGCGCCGAGCATCACGGCGGTGGTGCCGGAGCCGGGAATACCCAGGGTCAGCATCGGCACCATGGAGCCACAGGCGGAGGCGCTGTTGGCCGTTTCCGGCGCGGCCAGACCCCGCAGATCACCCTCGCCAAAGCGGCCACTGGCCCCGGCGATGCGCTTCTCGGACATATAGCTCACCGCACTGGCCAAGGTAGCGCCGGCGCCGGGCAGGATGCCGAAGATAAAGCCCAGCAGCCCGCTGCGAATATTGGTGGCGAAGACCGAAGCGCCTTCCTTGAAATTGAACAGCATACGCCCGCTGGCCTTGACCGCGGTCTGGCCATGGTGAGTGCGTTCCAGCAGCATGAGAATTTCACTGATGCTGAACAGGCCGAGCACCAGCACTACAAACTGGATGCCGTCGGATAAGCCGAGTGTGCCGAAGGTAAAGCGATAGACGCCGCTGTTGGCATCAATGCCCACGCACGACAACATCAGCCCTATGAGCACCGCCACGGCGGTCTTCACTGGTTTGTCTCCGGCCATGCCGGCCAGGCAGACAATCGCAAAGACCATCAGCATGAAATACTCGGCCGGCCCGAAGGACACTGCCCAGCCCGCCAACAATGGCGCGAACGCGACCACCCCGACGGTCGCGATCATGCCGCCGATAAAGGAGCTCCAGGCCGAGATGGACAGCGCGATACCGCCCTTGCCCTGACGGGCCAGCGGGTAACCGTCGAGTGTGGTCATTACCGCAGACGCTTCGCCGGGGATGTTCAGCAGAATCGAGGAAATACGTCCGCCGTATTCACAACCCAGATACACCGCCGCGAGCAAAATCAGCGCTGTCTCGGGTGGCAGGCCCAAGGCAAAGGCCACCGGGATCAGCAGAGCGACGCCGTTGATCGGCCCCAGCCCCGGGAGCAGGCCAACGATGGTGCCGATGGTGGTACCCGCCAAGGCGGTAATCAGATTATTGGGGCTCAGCGCAACGCCAAAACCCTGTCCGAGATATTGCAACGTATCCATGATCAGTTCTCCAGTACGGCCAGCACGCCCATGGGCAGGGGCACGTCAAGAATGCGGTCAAACAGGAAGTACAGGCCGATGCCCAATACCACGGCGAGGATCGCGCTGGGCAGCCAGCGGCCGCCGAATAGCCGGGCCATGCCCAGGCCAAACAAGGTCGCGGTGACGATGAACCCGACCCGCTCGAACAGCGCCGCCAGAGCCAGCAGCAACGCTAGGCAAATCAGGGTTTTGCGCAGCATCGTCGGGACTATCCTTGGCTCAGGTTCATCGCCGGTTTCCAGCCCCGGCTTGAACACCAGCAGCAGCGCGCCAGCGCCGAGCAGGATCAGCAGCATCAGCGGGTAGGCGCGTGGCCCGACCGGCTCATAGGAGTAGGGCGCGTGATAGCCCCAGGCGGTCAGACCAAGGCCAACGCAGGCCAATAGCAGGCACGCCGCAAACAGGCGGTGGTACAACATGGTGGAGTCCTCGCGGGTACAGGCCGGGGCATTGCGCCACCGGCCATCAGGGTCGGATTACGGGGTTGAGCTAGCGGGTTGCACTAGCGGTTGGGATTACTGCGTCAGGCCGAATTCGGACGCCAACTGCTTGTAATCGGCGACCTGCTTCTTGACGTAGGTGTCGAGCTTTTCCCCGGTCATGGAGAACGGGAAGAGTTCGCGCTGCTCGCGCAGTGTGGCGTAGTCCTCGGAAGCCAGAACGTCCTCGAAGGTGCCCTTCCACCAGCTGTAGTCTTCCTCGCTGACGTCCGGTCCCATGTAGAAGCCGCGGATCACCGGCCAGCTGACATCGTAGCCCTGCTCCTTGGCCGTCGGAATATCGGCTACGGCATCGCCAGGCAGGCGCTCGTCAGCAAGCACCGCCAGAATGCGGATACCGCCACTTTCGATATGCGGCACGGAGTCGGAAATATCGGTGCTGGCTACGTCAATGTGGCCGCCGAGCAACGAGGTAGCGAGTTCCCCACCTCCTTCCATCGCCACGTAGCGCAATTCGCGCGGATCGATACCGGCGGTGCGCGCGACCAGCGCAGTTTGCATCCAGTCCTGACTGCCGACGGTGCCGCCGGAGCCAATCACTACCTTGGACGGATCTTTTTTCAGTGCAGCAATCAGGTCATCCAGCGTCTTGAACTCGGAATCGGCACGTACGGCAATCGCGCCATAGCTGGAGCCTACGGCGGCCAGCCACTTCACCGCGCTTTCATCGAAACGGCCAAATTTGCCCTGCGCCAGGTTGAGCAATGAGCCACTGGAGAACGCAGTAATGGTGCCGCCTTCCGAGGCGCGCTGGGCGACCACCGCGTTGTAGGCCACAGCGCCGATGCCGCCGGGCATGTAGGTAACGCGCATCGGCCGGCTGAGCTTCTTGCTGTCCAGCAGCGCGCTCTGCGCCAGCTTGCAGGTCAGGTCAAAACCGCCGCCGGGCGAAGCCGGGGCAATACACTCTGGGCGGCTGGGCTCGTCGGCCAGCGTATAAGTGGCGATGCCAAGGCAGGCAATGGCCAGCAAGGATGAACACAGAACTGATTTCATGGGTGGTTCCTCTTGTTTCTTATTCTAGGCGATATCGCCGCAGGGTTTTCTGAAACAACGCTTACCAGATCGGCAGGCTGTAGCTGACGATCAGACGGTTCTCGTCCACGTCACGGGCATAGCTGGAACGGTAGGACGCATTGCGCCAGCGCAGGCCAAGATTTTCCAACGGCCCGGCCTGAATCACGTACTGCAGCTCGGTATCACGTTCCCAATCCTTGCCTTCGCCGCCTGCGACCAGTTCTGCCTGGTCGCCCTTGGTGTAGCGGCTCATAAAGCTCAGGCCGGGCAGGCCCTGGGCGGCAAAGTTGTAGTCATAACGCACCTGCGCGGAGCGCTGTCCGGCTTCGGCGAAGTCGTTGATCTGCACGAAGTTGGCCAGAGTCGGGTTGCTGCCATCGATATACGGAAAGGCGTTATCGCCGCGCATTTTCTGCAGGTTGAAACCAACGCGATGACCGTCGATGGCATAGCTGAACAGAGCCTGCCACGCCTGGTTGTCGATATCGCCTGCCTGGGCCGCGCCCTGCTCTTCGGACATGGCCACGCGCAGCTCGGATTTCAGGCTGCCCTCGCCCAGGGCCAACTGGTGGGTCAGGCCGATAAAATGTTGGCGGTAGATATCATCCAGTTGTGCCAGGTGATAACTGCCCGCCAGGGTCGGCTTGAACTTGTAGTCCAGGCCTACCCAATCGAAATGATCTGAAGTGAACGAGCCGCCGAAACGCTGGTTCTTGTTGTTCGAGGTCAGATCCTCGGCATCGGTGGAGTTGCGATCCTTGGCTTTGGTCAAGCGGCCGATGCTGATGCTCAGGTTGTCGAATTCATTGATCGTCGCCATGCCACCTTCAAAGGTCTGCGGCAGAATCCGGCTGGTATTCGGGTTCAGCGTCGGCAGCTTGGGCAACAGGCTGCCGACCAGCAAAGTGGACTCGGACACGCGCGCCTTGGCGGTCAGATTCAATTTGCTGTATTCGTCCGGCGCGCGGCCATCATCATGTACCGGCAGCAGGCCGGTGCCGGTGCGGTCCGGGCTGGAGTCAAGCTTGAGGCCGAGCATCGCCTGGGCGTCCAGGCCGAAGCCAATGGTGCCGGGAGTAAAGCCGGATTTAACGTGCAGGATAAAACCCTGTGCCCATTCTTCCCGTTTGGACTGGCCATCGCCTTCGCGGAAGTCACGGTTGAAATAGATATTGCTGGTGCTCAGTGTCGCGCTGCTGTCTTCAACAAACCCTTGGGCTGAAACGCCTTGCGCTATAAGGGTCGACGAGCCAAGCAGTAATACCGCAGGAAGGCGGCGCGTGAGGTGCAACTTTGCTTGCATCAGATAAACTCCATTGTTGTTTTTGTTCCGGGCGATCTCTGCGCCCTGAGTCGTACTGCACCCGGGTGTTTGGGTGAGCTTGAGAGGGATCCTAAAGCGCTAACCTTTCGCCAACCTTTCATGCTCGCCGCCCATGTTTGGCGGTGTACACTCTGTCGAAAGCGGCGAAACGAGAGGCACTGCATTGCGCATTTTGCTGGTGGAAGATGATCCGGAACTGGCCGACAGCCTGACCCGCATGCTCAAGGCCGGGGGCTGGACGGTGGATACCCTGCACGACGGGGTGGTCGCTGATCAGGCCCTGCGCAGCGAAGACTATGCGCTGGCCATCCTCGATGTCGGGCTGCCGCGCATGGATGGGTTTGAGGTTTTGCGCCTGTTGCGTGAACGCGGCCAGACCCTGGCAGTGCTGATGCTTACCGCGCGCGGCGAGGTGGCTGACCGGGTGCGCGGGCTGAACCTGGGCGCCGATGACTATCTGGCCAAACCCTTCGAACTCAGTGAGCTGGAGGCGCGCGTTAACGCGCTGCTACGCCGCAGCCTGATGGGCGGCGAGCGTCAGCAACAGTGTGGTGAGCTGGTCTACGATCTGAATGACCGACGCTTCACGCTGTGTGGCCAGGCGTTGCAACTGCCTTCACGCGAACACGCCGTGCTGGAAAATCTGATTGCCCGTCCGGGCCGGCTGATGAGCAAGGAGCAACTGGCTGGCAAGGTCTTCGGGCTGGATCAGGATGCCAACCCGGAAGCTATCGAAATTTATATCTCGCGGCTGCGGCGCAAGCTGGAAGCCAGCCCGGTACGCATTGTTACCTTCCGCGGCCTGGGCTATCTGCTGGAAGTCCAGACATGAGCGATTCCGGCAGCCTGCGCGGCCGCCTGTTACGGCGCCTGGCGCTGATGTTGGCGATCCTGCTGGTGCTGGGCAGTACTGCGGCTTACTGGAACGCCCGCCGGGCTGCGGATGTGGCCTATGATCGCTCGTTGCTGTCCTCGGCGCGGGCGATCGCCGAGCGCTTGTATGACGACGACGGCAAGCTGGTGGTGGAAGTGCCGTATATCGCGCTGGACAATTTCGCCTACGACATCACCGGCCGGTTGTATTACGAGGTGCTGAACCTGGAGGGCGAGCCGGTCTCCGGTTACGAGGACCTCCCCGGCCCTGACGCCAGCGTAGAGATGACCCGTAACTACCCTGCCCTGGCCCGCTTTTACGATGCCGATTATCGCGGTGCTGGTGTGCGACTGGTCAGCCTGTTGCAGCCGATCAGCGGCGGTGCCAATCCGGGTATGGCCGAGATTCGCGTCGCTGAAACCCTCGAAGCCCGGGACCGCATGGCGCACACGCTATTACGCCAGTCGTTGATCAATCTGGGGTTGCTGGCCGTCAGTGCACTGCTACTCGCATGGCTTGCGGTCAGCGCTGCATTACGGCCACTCAAGCGGTTGCGCGAAGAAGTCGCGGGGCGCGCCAGTGATGATCTGCGTCCCATCAGTACCGAGGGCTTGCAGCGTGAGGTTGCCCCGCTGGTCGATTCTATCAACCACTTTACCGGACGCTTGCGTGAGAACTTCGAGCGCCAGCGCGACTTTATTGCTGAGGCTTCCCACGAGCTGCGCACCCCGCTGGCGGCGCTCAAGGCGCGGATTGAGCTGGGCTTGCGTGCTCCCGAGCCCGAGGCCTGGAAACAGGCGCTGCGTGAAGCGCAGCAAAGTACGGACCGGACTATTCAGCTGGCGAATCGGCTACTGTCGATGGCGCGCATTGAGCGGGGCGCGCGGGCTGTGGCCGAAGGCAGTGCCGAGCGGGTGGCGATGCAGCCACTGGTGCAGGAGTTGGCCATCAGCATGGTGCCGCTGGCCCATTCGCAGGGTATTGAGTTGGCGTTGGAGGCGGAGCGGCCGTTCGAGGTGTGGGGCGAACCGACCTTGCTGCAGGAGCTGATCAGCAACCTGATATCCAATGCTCTGCAACACACGCCAAAGGGCGGGCAGGTCATTCTGCGCTTGCGCGCGCCGCGCTCGCTGGAGATTGAAGACACCGGTACCGGCATCCCCGAGAGCGAGCGGCAAAAGGTCTTTCAGCGTTTTTATCACCAGGGCGAAGGCACCGGGTTGGGCCTGTCGATCGTCGGCGAAATTTGCCGTGCCCACCGCGCCGAGATCACCTTGCATCAAGGCCCACTCGGCGGGTTGCTGGTCAGGGTTGGTTTCCCTGCCTGAGCTCAGCTATTGCTCGGTTGGTTGATGCTCCAGCCGCTACTGAAACGAATGCTCAGGCAGGCACACTCATACGCGTCTCACCACGCAATTTGATCACATCGGCACGCGGTGGCGCGCCGAACATGCGGCTGTACTCACGGCTGAAGTGCGAGGGGCTTTCGTAGCCGACCCGGTAGCTGGCGGTGGCCGCTTCCAGGCCCTCGCTAAGCATTAGTCGACGCGCTTCGTGCAATCGCAGCTTCTTCTGGAACTGCACCGGGGACATGCGCGTGACCTGCTTGAAGCTGTGATACAGCGTCGACTCACTCATGTTCACGTCTTCGGCCAGTTGCCGCACCCGCAACGGTTCGGCAAATCGGTCCTTGAGTACCGAAATTACCCTGGAAATGCGGTGCGACTGGCTGTCGGCGGATACGAACTCGCGCATGCGCGAGCCCATTTCGCCCACCAGCGCGCGGTAGATTATCTCGCGCTGGATCAAGGGCGCCAGAAAGCGCGCGTCGGTGGGCGAATCGAGCAGCCTTACCAGACGGGTCATGGCATCGAGGATGCCCAGATCGACCTGGGCCACGCAGAGGCCGCAGGCCGAATAAGGGCAATCAACCGGTTCTGATGGTGCGGCGTCGCCCAGCTGCAGTACCAGTTCAGCGACCTCGGCCGGGTCGATATTGATCTTCACTGCCAGAAACGGGTTCTCCGGCGATGCATCGACCACATAGCCGTTCACCGGCAGATCAACACTGGAGACCATATAGCTGAGGGCGCCGTAGACGATTTCCCGATCACCTAACTGCACTATCTTGCGGCCCTGGGCGATGACACACAGCGAGGGTTCGTAAACGGTAGACATGCAGCTCGTAGGCGCATCCACGCGAAACAGATCCAGACCTGGAATGTCGGTTTCATAGACACCTTCTTCGGTCATTCTGGCGGCGACCAGGTCGGCCAGCTCGCGGCACATCGGCTCGACCGGCAGGGACGTGGAACTAAGGGCGGGGTCGAGAACAACACTTGAGTGGGCGACGGTATTCATGATTGACCTCCAAAGGCTTGCACGTAGTATATACAGGATCAGGTAAGGCAGATGACGCTTGTATGACTTTTGCAGAATTAGGCAATAAACCGGCAGGATCGCGCAAACATGCTTGAAACAAGCCCTATGACGGTGCAATTGTTGGAGTCGATGACCTGTTTTGGGTAAGGCACCGTTACTGCTTATTTCTGGCTAAATAGAATTAGGCAATCATATGGCAGTAATGCGCTACCCGCCGTTGGCGCACTGATCGTATCGTTTACCCCTACCAAGGCGCCCTCGGCGTCTTTCTGTAAATGATCATGTTCAGTGACCCCGATGGGAAGTGAGAACCACATGCAAGCAATCACCTTCAAGGACGCCAAAGTGACGCTGCTTGGCGCCCTGCTGCTGGCCGTTATGGCCGGCTGCGAGGCTCAAGGCCAGGACAACTCCGCCGCACCCCCACCGCCAGAGGTTGAGGTCGCCGAAGTGCGTGCTGAACCTGTGACCCTGTGGGGCGCCTTCAGCGGCCGCGTTGAGGCGCCGCAAACGGTGGAACTGCGCCCGCGCGTCAGCGGCTATATAGATAAGGTCGGTTTTGAAGAAGGCGAGCTGGTCAGCGAGGGCGACGTGCTCTTCGTTATCGATCCACGCCCCTACAAAGCCCGCGAACAATTGGCCCAGGCAGAACTGGCGCGCATGCGCAGCCAGTTGACGCTGGCCAGCAGCGAGGCTGCGCGGTCCGAGCAATTGTGGGAGCGCCGGGCGATCTCCCGTGAGGAGTTCGAACAGCGCAATGCGGCCAAGACCATGGCCCAGGCGGCAGTCAATGCAGCTGCGGCGTCCTTGCAAAGCGCGCAACTGGATCTGGAATATACCCAGGTCAAGGCGCCGGTCAGCGGTCGTATTGGCCGTGCTCAGGTGACCCGCGGCAATCTGGCCAGCGCCGATGCGACCTTGCTGTCCACGCTGGTTTCGGTCGATCCGCTCTACGTCTATTTCGAGAGTGATCAGCAAACCGTGCAGGACAATCCCCACGGTCAGGCCGTGCCGGTGCGCATCGGTCTGCCAGGCGGGCAGGACTTCCCGTTTGAAGGACAACTGGACTTCGTCGATAACCAGTACAACTCGCGCACCGGCACCCTGCAGTACCGCGCACAGGTGGCCAATCCCGACGGCGCCCTGCGCCCTGGCCAGTTTGCCCGGGTAGAAATGCCGGTGGCCTCGGCCAGTGCCGCATTGCTGGTTGATCAGAAAGCCGTGATGACTGACCAGGATCGCCGCTACCTGTATGTGCTCGACGATGAGAATCGTGCCGAGCGCCGCATTGTCGAAACCGGCCGCCGGGTCGATGGGCTGCTGGTAATCACCGAGGGTCTGGCCGCGGGCGAGCGCGTGGTGGTCAACGGGTTGCAGAAGATCGCATTCCCCGGCATTGAAGTGGTTCCGCAGCAGGTGGATATGCGCCGTGGCGAGGAACCTGTAGTCGTCGCGACAGCGCCGTGAGGCAGTAGCGCTCCATTTAACCTTTCCTTCATCTGACTGATACGGGCGCGTCTTCCGGATGCGTTCCGGGAGGCTGTTGCCGTGAATTTTTCGCGTTTCTTCGTAGACAGACCGATCTTTGCCTCGGTGCTGTCGATCATTATCTTCGTCGTCGGGCTGATCAGTATTCCGCTGCTGCCGGTCAGCGAGTATCCCGAGGTCGTGCCGCCCAGCGTGCTGGTCAGCGCCAGCTATCCGGGTGCCAACCCCAAGACCATATCCGAGACCGTGGCCACGCCGCTGGAAGAAGCCATTAACGGCGTCGAGGACATGATCTACATGAAATCGGTGGCCGGCAGCGATGGCAGCCTGGCGCTGACCGTGACCTTTGCCCTGGGTACCGACCCGGATCAGGCTCAGGTGCAGGTGCAGAACCGCGTATCCCAGGCGTTGCCGCGGCTACCGGAGGATGTGCGCCAGCTCGGCGTGACTACCCAGAAGCAGTCGCCCAACCTGATGATGGCGGTGCACCTGACCTCGCCGGATGACAGTCTGGACGCCACCTATATACGTAACTATGCGGTGCTGCATATTCGTGACGAGCTGGCACGCATTTCCGGTGTCGGTCAGGCCGGCCTGTTCGGTGCCGGCGACTACGCCATGCGCCTGTGGATAGACCCACAGCGTGCTGCTGCGCTCGGCGTGACCGCCGGTGATATCAGCGCTGCGGTGCGCGAGCAGAACATTCAGGTTTCAGCCGGGCAGATCGGTGCCCCACCGATGCCGGACGGCTCGGATCTGCTGATTTCGATCAACGCCCAGGGCCGTCTGGAGTCGGTCGAGGAATTCGAAAATATTGTTCTGAAAACCGGTGAGGAAGGTGAGGTGACGCTGCTCAAGGACGTGGCGCGGGTCGAGCTGGCGGCCTCGCAGGACTCCTTGCGCGCGCTGTTGAATAACCGCCAGGCCGTGGCTCTGCCGATTTTCCAGGCGCCCGGCTCCAACTCCCTGGACGTATCCGCGGCAGTACGGGCAAAAATGGCTGAACTGGAAGAAGATTTTCCAGAGGGCCTGAGCTGGGAAGTAGCTTACGACCCGACCGTGTTCGTCAGCACCTCGATCAAGGCCGTGATCATGACCTTGCTCGAGGCTGTCGCGCTGGTGGTGCTGGTGGTGATTCTGTTTCTGCAGACCTGGCGCGCGTCGCTGATTCCCCTGTTGGCGGTACCGGTATCCATTGTCGGTACCTTTGCGGTCTTGCTGCTGATGGGCTTTTCGATCAACACCCTGACTCTGTTCGCCATGGTGCTGGCGATTGGTATCGTGGTGGACGACGCCATCGTGGTAGTGGAGAACGTCGAACGTAATATCGAGGAAGGACTGTCGCCGCTGGCTGCTGCGCATCAGGCGATGCGTGAGGTCAGCGGGCCGATCGTTGCCATCAGTCTGGTGCTCTGTGCGGTATTCGTGCCGATGGCCTTTCTGGATGGCATCACCGGACAGTTCTACCGTCAGTTTGCGATGACCATCGCCATTGCCACGGTGATTTCAGCGATCAACTCGTTGACCCTGTCGCCCGCTCTGGCGGCTGCATTGTTGAAACCGCATGGCGCCCCGCCGGATCTGCCGGCGCGCATCATCAACCGTCTGTTTGGCTGGATATTCCGTCCGTTCAATCGCTTTTTCCTGCGCAATGCGCAACGCTATGAATCGTTGGTCGGTCGCAGCCTGAGTAAACGCGGCCTGGTCTTTGGCGTTTATCTACTCCTGTTGGGCGGTACTGCGTTGATGTTCACCCAGGTGCCCGGCGGTTTTATTCCGATTCAGGACAAGACTTACCTGATCGGTAGTATCCGCTTGCCAGAAGGTGCTTCGCTGGACCGTACCGAAGCGGTAGCGCGGCGGGTCAGTGAGCTGGCACTGGAGACAGAAGGCGTATCTGACGCGCTGGCCTTTGTCGGCTTCAATGCGCTGCAGGGTACCAACACACCGAACGTAGGTACGGTGTTTATGGTGTTCGACGACTTCGAGGTGCGTGACCGCACCGCACAGGCGATCTCCGATGACATCAACGCGCAACTGGGCGGCATCAACGAAGGCTTCGCCATAACCTTTATGCCGCCACCGGTGTTCGGTCTGGGCGCGGGTTCGGGGTATTCGCTGTACGTACAGGATCGTCGCGGCGCCGGTTACGGCGAACTGCAGAACGCCACCAACGAACTGGCCCTGGCGCTGAGCGAGACGCCCGGCATGTTCTACCCGTTCAGCTCCTACCAGGCCAACGTGCCGCAGTTGGATGCCGATGTCGACCGTATGCAGGCCAAGGCCCAGGGCGTGCAACTGGATGATCTGTTCGGCAGCCTGCAGCTGTATTTCGGCTCGCAGTACATCAACGACTTCAACCTGTTCGGCCGTACCTACCGGGTAATGGCCCAGGCGGATGCGCAGTTCCGCGATAACCCGAGCGACATCGACCACCTTTATACCCGCAACGCCAACAACGAGATGGTGCCGCTCAATACCATGGTCACGCTGCGCGAGAGTTTCGGGCCAGACCCGGTGATCCGCTACAACGGTTACCCGGCCGCGGACCTGATTGGCCAGTCCGACCCGAGCCTGCTGTCCTCGGCGCAAACCTTGGCTGCGGTCATGGGCGTAGCAGATGAGGTGTTGCCAGCCGGCATGACGCTGGAATGGACCGACCTGAGCTTCCAGCAGGTGACCCAGGGTAATGCCGCCATGGTGGTGTTCCCGCTGGCTCTGCTGCTGGTGTTCCTGGTGCTTGCGGCGCTGTATGAAAGCTGGGTGATGCCGCTGGCAGTGATTCTGATCGTGCCGATGTGCTTGCTCGCCGCCTTGTTCGGCGTGTGGATGGTCGGTGGTGACAACAACATTTTCGTCCAGGTTGGCCTGGTTGTGTTGATGGGGCTGGCGTGCAAGAACGCGATCCTTATCGTCGAGTTCGCTCGCGAACTGGAATTGCAGGGCCGCGATACCGTTAGCGCCGCACTGGAGGCCAGCCGTCTGCGTTTGCGCCCGATCATCATGACCTCGGTGGCCTTTATTGCCGGTGTCGTGCCGCTGGTGCTGGCAACCGGAGCGGGTGCCGAGGTGCGAAACGCCATGGGCATCACCGTGTTTACCGGGATGATCGGTGTGACCCTGTTCGGCCTGCTGCTGACCCCGGTGTTCTATGTCGCCCTGAGGACGCTGGCCAAGCGTTTTGAAGATAAGCCAGAAACGGCTGGTGCAGAATTGAAAGGGCAACTGAAAGGAGAATCACATGAGTAAGCTGGCAGGACTCTTTACGATGGCAGCGCTGCTCAGTGCCTGTGCAGTAGGCCCGGACTACCAGGCCCCGGAGCCGGTGCAGTTGCAGCAGTTCGCCCACGATCAAGCGCCGGCTGACACCGCAGGCACGGCTGTGGCGAGCAATGAGCAGCTGTTCTGGGAAGGGTTTGACGACCCCCTGTTAGCAGGTCTGATCGAGCAAACCCTGGCGGAAAACCAGAGCCTGCAAGCGGCGCTGGCGCGTTACCAGGAGGCTGAAGCACTGTTGCGTGGCTCGCGCCGCGATCAGTTGCCGAGCGTTACTGCGGGCGCCGGTGTTGCCGGGCAGCGGCTGGCGGAGGTGGAACGTACCCAGCCGGATGAGCGCAGTGTGGAGCTGTACCAGGCCGGTGTCGCGCTGAGTTGGGAACTGGACCTGTTCGGGCGGTTGCGTCGCGCCACCGCGGCCAGTGAGGCCGAACTGCAGGCGGCGGGTGCGGACCGGCAGACATTGCAGGTAGCGCTGGCAGGCCAGATGGCCAGCAGCTATTTCCAGCTGCGTGGTCTGCAGCAACAGCTGCGGGTCGCTGAAGAGAACGTCAGTTTGCAGCAGGCATCGCTGGATATCGTCAGCGCGCGCCTGGATGCCGGCCGCGGCACACTGTTCGATCAGGTGCGGGCGCGTGCCCAGCTGGATGCCACACGGGCGGTGATTCCGCAGTTGAAGGCGGGTATCGGCGCAGAAATGCACCGCATCGGCGTGCTGACCGGGCAGACGCCTACCGCGCTGGTGCCTTTACTGCATGTTCCTGCGGATCTGCCCGACAGTCGTCCATCGATCGCGGCGGGCAGCCCGGGCGAGGTGTTGCGCCGACGACCGGATATTCAGGCCGCCGAACGTCGGCTGGCGGCGGCCAGCGCCCGTATTGGCGTGGCCAGCGCTGATCTGTTCCCGCGCTTTACCCTGGACGGCCTGATAGGTTCGCTGGCCGGCAATGGCTCGGACCTGTTTACTGGCGGCGCAAGCAGGGGACGTGTGGCACTGGGGATTGACTGGAGCTTCCTCGACCGGGCCCAGGTACAGGCGCGCATCGATGCAGCTGATGCTCAGTCCGCTGAGTTGCTGGCCGATTACCGGCAGACAGTGCTGCTGGCTCTGGAAGAGACTGAAACCTGGTTGTTGCGGTACCAGCAGTCGCACGAACGTGCTGCTTTGCTGCAAAGCGCCACCGACGCCGCCACCCAGGCGGTGGAACAGGCACGTGACCGCTATGATCAGGGCTTTATCGGTTATTTCGAACTGCTGACCGCCGAGCAGGAGCTGACCGCGATGCGTGACCGGTTGGTGCAGAGTAAAACGGACGTGGTGTTGGCGATGGTCAATGTGTACCGGGCGTTGGCTGGAGCCCCGGGGTCCCCCATTGCCGGCTAGACCACAAAACTCAAACTGCAGATGCGCAAAAACCGCTCCCCAGGGAAGCGGTTTTTGAGTTTTGCGCGTTTTTTTGTGGTGCTACTAAACCTTAGGTCGTCGACCCAGGATCAGTGAAACCACGAATAGCACCAGGAAGACCAGGAACAAAATCTTGGCGATCCCTGTTGCGGTGCCTGCGATACCACCAAAGCCCAGTACCGCAGCGATAATGGCAATAATAAGAAAAGTAACAGCCCAACTCAGCATAGTGTTTCTCCTTAAATAGGGCTTGCGCCCCGCCAAGGCCAGCTTAGGACCAGCCATTCAGGCTGCTCCAGGCCAACTGCGCCCGAGCTGCCTTGGTGTTGCCTTCTATTACTCTGTTGCTTTTTTCAGTGCGCGCATGCGGTCATGGCAGGCCCGAACTTTGGGCATTTCCAGTACCAGCAGTGTGCGTACATCGGCCTCGGAAGCCTCCAGTGCGTCTTCAAACGCATGCAGAATACGGTCCTCGGCCTCTTCCAATTGGGCGATGTAAGTTGCATCTTCATCGCTGGAAATCATTGCACGGGTATCGGCGTAGATCTGGCGGCATTTGCCGGCAAAGGTGCCACCCGTGGCTGGCTGCTCATGATTGGCCGCCACTTTCAGCGACAGCGCCTGGATCACTTCGGTTTTCGCCAGCACCATGTCACTGAACAGGTTCTGCAAGCCGATATCCTTCACCTCTTCACGGGCATGCTCATAAAAACGCTGTCCGTCGCGGGTGATCTCAATCAGTTCGTTCAGTTGTGCGGTCTTGTTGGTCATCGTCGTTCTCCAGGTGCATCACGTCGCTTGTGGCGGCGAATACGGCAGCCACCGGCCGGAATTGGCCGGTGGTTTGGTTCTTAGCCCGCTACGTTCAGAGCAGAGGCGTTTACATCTGTCACACCGCGGATGTTGCGTGCGGTTTCAACTGCCAGCTCTTTCTCGGCTGCGGTATCAACGGTGCCGCTCAGAGTAACCTGACCGTTCTTGGTCTCAACGGTGATATCCAGGCCATCCAGGTTGCTGCTCAGCAGATAAGTGGATTTCACTTTGCTGGTGATCCAGGCGTCGCTGATTGCGTCGCCAGCATCGTCAGCAGTGTTCTGCGCCTTGGCAGCAGTAGTGGCTTCAGCGCTGACAGTGATGTTGTTCTCTACATCACGCACGCCATCAGTGTTGGCAGCCAGACGCTCGGCCAGGTCCTTGGCTTCTTCAGACTGGGCAACACCATCAAGAGTAACGACACCGTTCATGGTGGTGACATTGATGTCCAGGCCTTCGGTGTTGCTGTTCCACAGCAGCTTGGATTTGACGCTGGCGGTGGTGGTTGCGTTGTCGAAACGCTGAGACATGGACTTGTCGTCACGCTCATTGCGCTCGGCGTCGCGATCAACTGTCAGTTGATTGTCGACTTTCTGAACGCCATCAACGCTCATGGCAACTTCTTCAGCCAGATCACGATCAACGTCGCTTTCAACTTCACCGGTCAGTACAGCGGTGCCGTTTTCAACTTCAACGTCAATCTTGAAGGGGTTGAGGTGGCGGTTCAGTGCGATAGCAGTGACCACGGAACCCTCTTGACGGGCTTCACTCAACTGGCGGCTGGTGTCGCCGTCGTCAGCGAATGCGGTCATGGGGGACAGGGCAATGATGCCGGCAGTAGCAGTGGCCAGGGCGAGAGTTTTTAGTTTGAACATCGTTATTCTCCAATTTTTATCGCAAAATGACTGTTTCCCAGTCGTACCGTTACTATCGCAAGCGCTGTGCCAACCTGAAATGCCAATTAATTATGTTATAAATCAGTAAGATACAAAAAAGTGCTGGCACTAGGTGGCATGCAGGCTGCATGATCGCGGTCTTGATGCCGTGCAACTTGCACGACTTTTACAAGCAATTCCGGAAAGAGGTCAGGAGCGGAAAATGGAACCGGCGGAACAACCCTGCGGACGTATTCTTCTGGTTGATGATGAATCAGCTATTTTGCGCACTTTCCGTTATTGCCTGGAAGATGAGAACTATCAGGTATCCACAGCCAACTCGGCCTCCAAGGCCGAGGCGCTGCTGCAGCAGCACGTGTTCGATCTGTGTTTCCTGGATCTGCGTCTGGGTGAAGACAGCGGCCTGGATGTGCTGGCGCAGATGCGCGTGTTGGCGCCGTGGATGGCGGTGGTCATAGTCACCGCGCACTCGGCAGTGGATACCGCGGTCGACGCCATTCAGGCCGGCGCTTCGGATTACCTGGTCAAACCATGCAGCCCGGAGCAGTTGCGCATGAGCGCGGCCAAGCAGCTCAAGGCACGCCAATTGGTGGCGCGTATCGAGCAGCTCGAGGGCCAGGTTGGCAAGCCGCAGGAGGGCCTGGATTCGAGATCGCCAGCGATGATGGCGATTCTCGATACCGCACGGCAGGTGGCCTCTACTGACGCGAACATTCTGATTCTCGGCGAGTCCGGCACCGGCAAGGGTGAGCTGGCCAAGGCGATGCACAAGTGGAGCCAGCGCGGGAAAAAGTCCTTTGTCACCATTAACTGCCCTTCGCTGTCCTCGGAGCTGATGGAAAGTGAGCTCTTTGGTCAT
Source organism: Halopseudomonas laoshanensis (assembly GCF_008365385.1). Lineage (GTDB taxonomy): Bacteria > Pseudomonadota > Gammaproteobacteria > Pseudomonadales > Pseudomonadaceae > Halopseudomonas > Halopseudomonas laoshanensis. Next base: position 405,509 of record NZ_QOVF01000003.1, read on the forward strand.
ACCAAGGGCGCTTTTACCGGCGCCAGTGAGAACACGCTCGGGCGGGTTAGTCAGGCCGATGGCGGTACCTTGTTTCTCGACGAGATCGGCGATTTTCCGCTTACGTTGCAACCCAAGTTACTGCGCTTCATCCAGGACAAGGAATTTGAACGGGTCGGCGATCCGGTCACCCGTCAAGCGGATGTGCGGATTCTTGCCGCGACCAACCGCAGCCTCAAGGATATGGTCGACGACGGCCGGTTCCGTGAGGATCTGCTCTACCGCTTGAACGTTATCACCCTGACATTGCTGCCACTGCGTGAGCGTGTGGAAGATATTGCCGAGCTGGCTGAACGCTTCCTGCTGCGCTTCGTCAAGGCCTACAGTACGCCGGCCAGGGGCTTCACTGAAGAGGCCATGACCGCGCTGCTGAGCTATTCATGGCCGGGCAACATTCGTGAACTGCGCAACGTCATCGAGCGTGCGAGCATTATCTGCACCGATGACCAGGTGCAGGTCAGTCACCTGGGTTTCAGCGGTCCAGCACTCAATAGTGCGCCGCGGGTGGGTGATGAGCTGAGTCTCGACGAGCTCGAGCGGGCGCATATCGCGGCAGTATTGGCCAACAGTGAAACTCTGGATCAGGCCGCCAAGACCCTTGGCATTGACGCCTCCACCTTGTATCGCAAGCGCAAGCAGTTGGCATTATGAAATTGCGCAGCCGGTTGTTCCTCAGCAGTAGCGCGCTGCTGACGGTCGCGGTAGTCGGCTTGCTGTTGGGATTGTTCAGTGTGCTGCATCTGACCAAGACGCAGAACACCGCGATGACGCGGAATCTGAGCATCATCCAGGCAACCCTCGGGCTCAGCCATGAACTGAGTCGCCAGGTGACGCTGCTGCTGGCTGAAGACCTGGATCGCGGTGCATTGGCGGCTTCCGATGCGCACTTCCGTAATTGGCTCGACACCGCCGCGTCCAGCGCGATGAACGAGGCTGATGTACAGGCCACCGAGGAAATCCGGCATGCCTACGCGACCTACAGCCTGCTGATCAGCGAGCCGTTCACCGTACGCCGCGAGCTGCTGCGCAACGACGAGTTTGGCCGGGCGGTGGATGCCATGCGTGACCGCATCAGCGCCGTGCAGATGCGCTACGTGACCCAGGTGGAAGCGGCCGAAGACAGCTCCCGCGAACGAGCCCGGCTGGTTGCCGGGCTGATGGGTTTGATCGCTGTGGCGGTATTGCTGATCGGCCTGATTACCGCCAACAGCATCGCCCAGCGCTTTGGTCGGCCAATTGAGTCATTGGCCAGGGCCGCTGACCGCATCGGTAAAGGCGATTTCAAGGTGGTGCTGCCTATTTCGCCGATCGCCGAAATGTCGACCCTGGCCAAGCGTTTCGGACTTATGGCCGCATCGCTGGAAGAATTTCGCAATAGCGACATCGCCGCGCTACAGGCCGAGCAGAAACGCTTGCAGGCAGTGCTGGACAGTATCGACGACGGCCTGCTGATCTTCGATTGCGCGGCGCGTATCGAGCATATCAACCCGGTAGCACAGCGCCAGTTGGGTTGTGATGAGCGTCACCTGGGTCAGCATCTGGGTGAGGTGCTGGGTTTGCCGGAGCTGGATGAGCAACTGCACAAGCTGCTCAAGGATGATTATCAGGAGCACGGCGAGCAGGATCTACAGATCGAGGCTGACGGTGAAACCCGCATGCTCAGCTACAGCCTGTCGTCGGTTATCCATAATGAAGGGCATTTCGTCTGCGCGGTGATGGTGCTGCGCGACGTAACCGAGCAACGTGCATTCGAGCGCGTGCGCAGTGAATTCGTACTGCGCGCCTCCCACGAGTTACGCACGCCGGTAGCCGGCATGCATATGGCCTTCGCGCTGCTGCAAGAAGGGGCCAATGCGCAGCCCGGCAGCCGCGAATCGGATCTGATGAACACCGTGGACGAGGAAATGCGTCGTCTGGTGCGGCTGATCAACGATCTGCTGAATTTCTCGCGTTATCAGAATGGACTGCAGAAGATCGATCCGGCCCCTTGTGATCTGGAGCCGTTGCTGATCAATACCCAGCAGCGCTTTACCGGTCAGGCGGGCGAGCGAGATATCTCCATCACCATCGAAACCGAAGGCGAGCTACCCAAGGTCGAGCTGGACCGGTTGCAGATTGAGCGCGTGCTGGACAACCTGATCGGCAACGCCCTGCGCCACACGGACAGCGGTGGCCAGATAGTGCTGCGTGCGCGGCGCAAGTCGGAGCGGGTGATTATCGGCGTTGAAGACAACGGCGAGGGTATTCCCTACAGCCAGCAGGCCCGGGTTTTTGAACCCTTTGTACAGGTCGGCGGCAAGAAAGGCGGGGCTGGGCTGGGGTTGGCACTATGCAAGGAGATCGTGCAATTGCATGGCGGTTACATGGGCCTACTGTCCAAACCCGGTCAGGGCGCGCATTTTTATCTGGCCCTGCCGTTGTGACGCGTCTGGTAACAGAGCGCTGCGAACCGCAACGCGGTATTGTAGGTCTGATGCCGTAGTACTGTATTTGCAAGGGCGTGCGCACACAGGCGTGTTTGCAAAGCAATGTTCCCTATCGGCCTATGGCGGGTGATTCTAATGTTTGCTTCTCGACTGCACTCCACAACCAAATCTCTCACGCTCGGGGTCGCTGTGTTGCTGCTGGCAGCCTGTCAGGCAGCGCCAATCCAGCGCGATTTCGACACCAACCGTGATTTCACCCAGTACCGGGACTGGAGTTGGGCAGAAGAGGCGGTGAGTTACACGCCGGCCAGCGACCCGCGTATCCAGAGCGATCTGACTACCCAGCGTATCCGCGATGCGGTCAGCGGCCAGTTGGATGTCCGTGGCCTGCGCCCGGTTCAGCCCGGCCAAGAGCCAGATCTGCAGGTCAAGGTCTATGTGATCAGCGAGATGCGCGAAGATAACGTCACTACCAGTTATGGCGGCTCCTTTGGTACTTACTGGGGCGGTTGGGGTGGTGGCTGGGGCGGTGGTCCCGGTTATGCTGAAACGCGCTCGGTGGACTACCAGGTCTTAACCCTGCAAATCGATCTGCTCGACGATGGTCAACTGGTGTGGCGCGGCAGTGACGAGCAACAGTTGCGCAGCACTCCCCTGACACCAGCAGAGCGTTCGCAGCAGATTCAGGAAATGGTCACCAAGATTCTGGGCGGTTTCCCACCCTACTGAGGCTGATTGATGCTGGCTCTCTCAACGGCCCTTGAGGGAGCCGAGCACGCCGCGCAGAATTTGCCGGCCCAACTGGGTGCCGAATGCTCTGGCCGCACTACGGCCCAGGGAGCTGGCCATATCGGTCCAGGTTGAGGTTGCTCTGGCAGCCGGTTTACGCGCTTTGGACGCGGCTCGCGCCTGTTCCTGAGGGCGGGTCTTTGCGGTTTCCTCCGATAGCGCCTTTTCTGCCTGAGCCTGCAGAATCTCGTAGGCCGACTCACGATCCAGCTCTCGGTCGTAGACGCCCGCCAGCACTGAAGTGCTGATGATCTCGCTACGTTCCTGATCGCTGATGGGGCCCATCTGGCTTACCGGCGGCCGTATCAGCACGCGCTGCACCGGGGTGGGAACGCCTTTTTCGTCCAGCAGGGAAACCAGCGCTTCGCCGACCGCGAGTTCGGTGATGGCCTGCTCGGTGTTCAGCTCGGGATTGCTGCGGAAGGTCTGCGCGGCGCTGCGTACCGCCTTCTGGTCCCTGGGGGTAAAGGCTCGGAGTGCGTGCTGCACGCGGTTGCCGAGCTGGCCGAGGATGGACTCTGGCACATCCAGTGGACTCTGAGTAACAAAATAAACACCCACGCCCTTGGAGCGGATCAGCCGCACAACCTGCTCGATCCTGTCCACCAGGCTTTTTGGCGTATCGGCGAACAGCAGGTGAGCTTCGTCGAAGAACAGCACGAAGCGGGGTTTGTCCGCATCGCCGACCTCCGGCAGTTGCTCGAACAATTCGGAAAGCAACCACAGCAGAATGCTCGAGTAGGCCAGTGGGCTGTCCCGGTACAGCCGCGCTGCGTGCAGAATATTGACGACGCCGCGGCCCTGAGCATCGGTTTGCAGGAAGTCCTCCAGGGTCACCGCTGGCTCGCCGAACAGCTTCTCGCCACCCTGATTGTCGAGGTTCAGCAGCGCGCGCTGGATGGCGCCGATGCTGGCGGCGGACACGTTGCCATAGCGCGGCCCAATCTCGGCGCGTTGCTCGTTGATATGCGTGAGCATGGCGCGCAGGTCCTTGAGATCCAGCAGCAGCCACCCGTTATCGTCGGCCACCCGAAACAGGATCTGCAGTACGCCACTCTGGGTCTCGTTCAGATTCAATAGCCGTGCCAGCATCACCGGTCCGAAGTCGCTGATGGTCAACCGCAGGGGGTGGCCATGCTCGCCGTGAACGTCCCAGAAAACGGTGGGTGCGCCCAGCGCACTAAGGGGCCCCAGACCGACCTTGTCCGCGCGCTGCTGAAGCTTGTCGCTGAGCACGCCTGGCTTGGCAATACCGGAGAAGTCGCCTTTGATATCCGGCACCAGAACCGGCACACCCAGATCGGAAAAGGCCTGCGCCATGATTTGCAGCGTAATGGTCTTGCCGGTGCCGGTAGCGCCGGCCACCAGGCCGTGGCGGTTGGCCATGCGCGCCATCAGGCTCACCGAGCCGTGGGCGTTGCCGCCGATTAACAGGGTCTGGGAATGGCCGTCAGGCATGGGTATAGCTCCTGGGTAAGGTTACGCAGGGCCCAGTTTAGACTGTTTTATCCGTGCCGGGAGTGGCCAGCGGCCGGGAACGGCTTGCGCCGCCCCGGCAGTGCTCGGAATGGCTTAAAAGTTGGCCGGCGTGGTCGCGCTGATCAGCAGGCAGGGTACGTCAAAGGGATTACGAAAGCGGTGCGGCTGATTGCTGTCGAAGTAGTAACTGTCGCCCGTATCCAGTACGAACACTTCGTTGCCAACGGTCACTTCGAGCTGACCACTGACCACAGTGCCGGCTTCTTCGCCGTCATGATTGAGCATGTCCGGGCCGGTATCGGAGCCGGGTGGATAGGTTTCGTTGAGGAAGGAGAACGCGCGGTTGGCGTGGCCCTTGCCGACCAGTTTCATGGTCACCTCGCCGGCGCCGATATCCAGCAGTTCTTCGGCACGGTAGACGACCTTGCGTGGGTTGTCGTCTTCGACTTCAAGTGAGAAGAAATCCACCAGCGACATCGGGATGCCAGCCAGCACCTTTTTTAACGAGCTTACCGAAGGGCTGACGCTGTTTTTCTCGATCATGGAAATAGTGCTGTTGGTCACGCCTGCTCGTTTGGCCAGTTCACGTTGGGACAGGCCCTTGAGCTTTCTTATGGTTTTGAGTCGGGCACCCACGTCCAATATCGATTCCTCCAAGCAGCTCAGCGGGTAATGGCCAGAATGATTGCATGACTGTTCAGAATTTACAACGCATCAACGGGGATGCTTGAACACCTGTTAACATACGCGGTCATATGGCCGATTGTTTGCCATGATAGAAAATGAGGATTGCCGAATGGATCTGGAAGACCTGCACCTTACCCTGCGCACACTGCAACCCAGTGATTACCCGCAGCTCAAGGTGCTGATGGACAAGGTATATGACGATATTGGCGGTGCCTGGCCAAAAAAGACCATTTCGCGACTGATCAGCGATTTTCCTGACGGCCAACTGGCGTTGGTGGATGCCGACAAACTGATCGGCGTGGCACTGAGCGTGATGGTCGATTACGACGTGTTTTCCGACCCGCATCGGTACCAGGATCTGATCGGCACCACCGAGATTATCCCGAACAAGGCCGATGGCGACGCCATCTACGGTCTGGATGTACTGATCGATCCCGAGTATCGCGGTCACCGCCTTGGCCGCCGGCTGTATGAGGCGCGCAAGGAATTGTGCCGCTCGCGGAATTTGCAGGCGATTCTGGCCGGTGGTCGCATTCCCGGTTATCACCTGCATGCCGATGAGATGAAGCCGAGCGAATACATCGAGGCGGTGGATCGCAAGGAAGTACATGACCCGATCCTGTCATTCCAGCTGTCCAATGACTTTCAGGTCAAGCGACTGCTGCGCCGCTACCTGCCCGAAGACAAGAAGTCCATGGGCTATGCCACGCTGCTTGAGTGGAACAACATTCTCTACGAAGCGCATGAATCGCTGCTGCAGATCAACCGTACTCAGGTGCGTGTAGGTGCTGTGCAGTGGCAGATGCGGCGTTTTGCGTCAGTCGAAGCGGTATTGGAACAGGTAGAGTATTACGTTGATGCGCTGTCGGATTACGGCAGTGATTTTGCAGTGTTCCCCGAGCTGTTCAATGCGCCTTTGATGGGCTTGCGTGACCAGACCGATGATGTCGAAGCGATTCGTTTCCTGAGCAGCTTTACCGAGCGTTTCCGTTCGGAGATGTTGCGCATGGCGGTCAGTTACAACATCAACATCATTGCCGGTTCCATGGTGGAGGAAGGCAAGGACGGACGACTGTACAACGTTGCCTATCTGCTGCGCCGCGATGGCTCCGAAGAGCGTCAGGCCAAGCTGCATATCACGCCGCAGGAGCGTCGCGACTGGATTATCCAGGGTGGTGACGATCTGCAGGTGTTCGATACCGATGCCGGCCGTGTTGGTATTCTGATCTGTTACGACGTTGAATTCCCGGAGCTGGGACGGCTGCTGGCCGATCAGGATATGGATCTGCTGTTCGTACCCTTCTGGACCGACACCAAGAACGGCTATCTGCGCGTGCGCCATTGCGCCCATGCCCGGGCCATCGAGAACGAATGCTACGTGGTGCTCTGTGGCAGCGTCGGCAACGTGCCATCTATCGAGAACCTGGGGATTCAGTATGCTCAGTCGGCGGTATTCTCGCCGTCGGACTTCCCGTTCCCGCACGACGCGGTGCTCAACGAAACCACGCCAAATACCGAGATGATTTTCTTCTCCGACCTGGACTACAACCGCTTGAAGCTGGTGCGCAACGAAGGTTCGGTGACCAATCTCAAGGACCGTCGCAACGACCTGTTCACGCTCAAGTGGAAAAAGAAGAAGTCGAAGAAATAAAGCGACGCGGCACGCGATTGAGATTGCAGAACAGTTGGTAGGCAATGGTGCCGGCGTGGCTGGCAACTTCGCTGGCATTCAAGCCCTCGCCCCACAGGCGCACGTTGCTGCCCAGGCCGGATTGCGGCAGGTCGGTCAAATCCAGGGTGAGCATGTCCATCGATACCCGGCCGATTATCTGGCTGCGCTGGCCGTCGACCAGTACCGGCGTGCCGTCTGTAGCGTGGCGCGGGTAGCCGTCGGCATAGCCCATGGCAACCACGCCAACCCGGGTGGGTCGTTGGGTGATGAAGCGTGAACCATAACCAATCGGCTCGCCGGCGGGCAATTCGCGCACGGCGATAACCTTGGATTGCAGCTGCATGACCGGTTTGAGCCGGGCAGCATGTTCCTGTTCGAACTCAAAGGGTGTCGCGCCATAGAGCATGATGCCCGGCCGCAGCCAATCGCCGTGGGCTTGTGGCCAGGCCAGCACGCCCGGCGAATTGCACAGGCTGGTTGGGCCCTTCAGATCCCGGGTCACGCGCTGGAAGGTGGCCAGCTGTTCTTCGGTGCGGCCGGTTTCAGGTTCATCCGCGCGGGAAAAATGCGTCATGCTGGCTAGGCTGGCAACGTTCTGGCTGCGCTCCAGTTGCTGCCAGAGGCCGGCATATTCCGCGGGAGAAAAGCCCACGCGGTGCATGCCGCTATCCAGTTTCAGCCAGATATGCAGCGGCGTGCCGAGCTGAGCAGCCAGCAGTTCCTGCACCTGGCCGTGGTGGTGCACTACGCTCCAGAGTTGGTGCTCGACGATCAGCGGCAATTCGCTGGCTTCGAACCAGCCTTCCAGCAGCAGAATCGGCTGTCGAATCCCGGCGGCGCGCAGCTGCAGTGCTTCTTCGATACAGGCGACGGCAAAGGCATCGGCGTCATCAGCCAGGGCCTGGGCACATTCCACCGCGCCATGGCCATAGGCATTGGCCTTGACCACGGCAAAGGCGCGGCTTTTGCTTAGGCTTTTGGCAAACCGATAGTTGTGGCGCAGGGCGTCGAGATCGATCAGGGCGTGGGCTGGGCGCATGCTGGCTTCTTGTAAAAAATACGGGGCTGGACAGCCCCGCCAGGGCCTAGATTATCAGACCCGGATGCCGCACGGGAATCAGGGTCACCGAGAGGATGCCGTTCAGACCGCGGCGATCACCGACATCTCTACCAGAATTTCCGGCTCGCAGAGCAGCGCTTGCACGGTTGCGCGAGCGGGTGCAGTGCCTTCCGGCAGCCATTCATCCCAGACCCGATTCATTGCCTCGAAATCGGCATTGATGTCCTTCAGGTAGATGGTCACCGAGAGGATTTTCGTCTGGTCAGTGCCAGCCTCGGCCAGCAGTTTTTCGATGGCCTGCAGGGTGCTGCGGGTCTGCGTTTCCGCGTTCTTGTCCAGATCATCATCGGCCGCCACCTGGCCTGCCAGATAGACGGTGTCCTGGTGGATAACGATCTGGCTCATGCGTTGATTAGTGTGCAAGCGCTGTACTGACATGCCGGCGAATCTCCTTGTGAGTGGTGTAACGGTCCAGGCCCAGGCCCTCGGTGCGAATGGCCGGGGTACGGCCGCCGATCAGATCGGCCAGCAGTTGGCTTGAACCGCAGGACATGGTCCAGCCGAGTGTGCCGTGGCCGGTGTTCAGGAACAGGTTACGCAACGGGCTGGCTCCAATAATCGGCGTGCCGTCCGGAGTCATCGGCCGGAAACCGGTCCAGAAACTCGCCTCCTGCAACTGTCCGCCCTGGGGAAACAGGTCGCTGACCACCATCTCCAGTGTAGCGCGGCGTTTGGCCCGCAGGCTGCTGTCGAATCCGCTCAGTTCGGCCATGCCGCCAACCCGGATGCGATCGGCAAAGCGCGTCATGGCCACCTTGTAGGTTTCATCCATCACCGTGGACACCGGCGCCATGGCATCGTTGGCCACCGGAAGGGTCAGCGAGTAGCCCTTGACCGGGTAAATCGGCGCCTCGATGCCCAGGGGGCGCAGCAGTTGCGGCGAGTAGCTGCCCAACGCCAGAACGTAACTATCGGCCTGCAGCACCTGATCATCGGCGAGTACACCGGTAATGCGATCGCCGTCGGTAAGCAGTTCCTGGATATTCAGGTTATAGCGGAATACCACGCCCTGCTCCGCACACTTGGCCGCCAGGCTGGTGGTAAACAGATGGCAGTCTCCGGTCTCATCATTCGGGAGCCGCAAACCGCCGACGATCTTCTCGGCGCTGGGCGCCAGGCCCGGTTCGTAATTGACGCAACCGGCGCGGTCGAGCAGTTGATAAGGTACGCCGCAACTCTCCAGCACGGCCATGTCCTGCGCGGCGGCGTCGAGTTGCTTCTGGGTGCGGAACAGCTGCAGGGTACCCTTTTCGCGGTGTTCGTACTCGACCCCGGCTTCCTCACGCAAACCCATCAGGCAGTCCCGGCTGTATTCGGCCAGGCGCATCATCCGCTCCTTGTTCACCGCATAGCGGGCCTGGGTACAGTTGCCGAGCATCTGCATCATCCAGCGATACTGGTGGGGATCGGCGGTAGGGGTGATGGCCAGGGGCGCATGCTGCGCAGCCATCCATTTCAGCGCCTTGACCGGTACGCCCGGCGCGGCCCAGGGCGCAGAGTAACCGGGGGAAATCATGCCGGCGTTGCCGAAGCTGGTTTCCAGGCCAGGGCCGGGCTGTCGGTCGATCACCGTGACCTGATGCCCGGCCTTGGCCAGATACCAGGCGCTGGTCACACCAATAACGCCGCTGCCGAGAATCATTACGTGCATGACCTTCACTCCGTCTCAAACCGAAAAGGCAATTTGCCCATGTGGGCGATATTGCTATTCTAAGAGCTGTTGAGCAGTGGCTTGGTTTGAAAAAAAGGTAAAGTGCAGTGATTTATTCTGAATTAATCCGACTGGAAGAGTTTTTTCATGAAAACACGTAGAGCTTCAAGTCGGGAGCTGGACAAGATCGATCGGCATATTCTGCGGCTGCTGCAGGCCGAGGGACGAATGTCCTATGTGGACCTCGGTGAGCGGGTCGGCTTGTCCACCACGCCGTGCATGGAGCGGGTTAAACGCCTGGAGCGGGAGAAGTTCATTCTGGGATATGGCGCTCAGCTCAATCCACAGAAGCTTGAGGCCAGCCTGTTGGTATTTGTCGAAATCAGCCTGTCTTCCAAGTCGGCGGATATCTTTGACGAGTTCCGTCGTGCAGCGATCAAGCTGCCGCATGTGCTGGAGTGCCATCTGGTCTCGGGTGATTTTGATTACCTGATCAAGGCGCGCATTTCGGAAATGGCTTCCTACCGCAAGTTGCTCGGCGATATTCTGTTGAAACTGCCCGGCGTAAGGGAGTCAAAGAGTTATATCGTCATGGAAGAGATCAAGGAAAGCCTGGCGATCCCTGTACCGGAAAGTGATTAGTGCTATCCTGCGTAAAATTTAATTTACATTAATTCGCTATTTCAAACGGACCGTTCGATGCTTTCTCTTACTCCGCAAAACCAGCCAGCCCCTTCCTGGTATATCGCTTCCGCCAATATGCGTCTGAACTGCCCGCCCCTTGCTGGGGTTGTGGAGGCAGATGTGTGCATAGTCGGCGGCGGCTATACCGGGGTCAATACTGCTATCGAACTGGCCGAACGCGGGTTGTCAGTGGTGTTGCTGGAGGCCAGCCAGATCGGCTGGGGTGCCAGTGGGCGCAATGGTGGGCAGTTGATTCGCGGCGTCGGCCATGGCCTGGAGCAGTTCACCAATGTGATCGGTGAGCAGGGTGTGCGCGAGCTCAAACTGATGGGGCTGGAAGCCGTGCAGTTGGTCAAGCGCCGGGTCGAGAAGCACGATATCGCCTGCGATCTGACCTGGGGCTACGCCGACCTGGCGAACAAGCCGCGACATCTGGATACCTTTCGCGCCGAGATGCAGGAGCTGCGCGAGCTCGGTTATGGCGCAGAGATGCGCATTCTTGAAGCCGCCGAGGTGCATCAGGTGGTGAGCTCCGACTTCTATGCCGGGGCGATGACAGACATGGGCTCCGGCCATCTGCACCCGCTCAATCTGTTGTTGGGTGAAGCGGTAGTTGCTCAGCAGTTGGGTGTGCGTTTATTTGAGCAGTCGCAGGTAACCGGCATCGAATACGGCCCCAGAGTCAGAGTGCACACAGCCAGCGGAACGGTCAGCGCCGGCCAATTGGTGCTGGCGTGCAATGCCTATCTGCGTGATTTGCAGCCCCAACTGAGTGGCAAGGTGCTGCCCGCCGGCAGCTATGTGATTGCTACCGAACCGCTGGGAGAGGAGCGCGCACGTGCCCTGATCCCGCAGAATATGGCTATGTGTGATCAGCGCGTGGCGCTGGATTATTACCGCTTGTCCGCTGACCATCGCCTGGTGTTTGGTGGTGCCTGTCATTACTCCGGGCGTGACCCGGCGGACATAGCCGCCTATATGCGGCCGAAGATGCTGCGGGTGTTTCCGCAGTTGGCCGAGGTTAAAATCGACTATCAGTGGGGCGGTATGATCGGCATAGGCGCCAACCGCTTGCCACAAATCGGCAAGCTGCCGGAGCAGGCCAACGTCTTTTATGCCCAGGCCTACGCCGGCCACGGTATTAATGCCACGCACCTGGCGGCAAAGTTGCTGGGCGCGGCCATTAGCGGCCAGGCCAGCAGCGGCTTCGAGCTGTTCGACCGGGTACCGCACATGACCTTCCCCGGCGGCAAACACTTGCGCGCACCGCTGCTGGCGATGGGCATGATGTGGGAGCAGATCAAGGAAGCTTTCTGAAGCCGCGGCGCGCTATTTTCTGCCGGCTGGTACCGAGAGCCCCCAGGGCAGATCGGCAACCTTGCAGGGTTGGGAGCTGAGATCGATCAGCTCGCCATTGCTGGGTACCAGGCCACTGAGTCCCAGGCTACGGCCAAACTCCATATGCGCCTTCTGGTGGTAAAGCTCACCGTGCACCGGCAGCAGGTAGCGCGCTTTCAGCCAACCATAGAGTGTGCGCAGGTCTTCCTGGGGCGGATGGCCGGAGGCATGGATCGGCGCCATGTCATCATCGATCACGTGCACGTTCTGCGCTTTCAAGCCGGCCTTGATCCGGGCCAGGGCTTCTTCATTGCCAGGGATCAGGCGCGAGGAAAACAGCACAGTATCACCCGCTTCCAGGCTCAAATGCGGATGGCTACCGCTCGACAGGCGCGCCAGCGCGGCTGCCGGTTCGCCCTGACTGCCGGTACAGATCCATAGCTGCTGCTCGCGCGGCAGGAAGCCGAGCTCCCAGGGCCCGATAAAGCCGGGTTGCGCGTTCAGGTAGCGCTGCGCGCGGCCGGCGCTATGCATGGTCAGCAAACTGCGGCCCAGCAGTCCGGCATAGCGGCCCGCATCGAAGGCAATCTCGGCCAGGCTATGCAGGCGCGCCAGGTTGCTGGCGAAACAGGTCACCACGACCCGTTGCTGGCAGGGACGGATGGCATCCTGCAGCCCGTTCTGCACCGCGGCTTCGGATCGGCTGGCCCCGGTTACCGGCGCGTTGGTCGAGTCGCCAATGATTACATCCACCCCCGCTCGGCCAATCGCCTGCAGGCGCGCCTGGGCGGTCAACTCACCTACCACCGGGTCATTATCCAGCTTCCAGTCGCCGCTGTGATAAATACGTTTGCCTGCTACTTCGAGCACAATCGCATGGGACTCGGGGATCGAGTGCGTGACGGGGATCCACTCGGCCTGAAAGGCGCCGATGCCGATGGGCTCGAGCGGCTTTATCTCCTGCAGACGCGGCCAGGTCAGATTGGGGTCAAGCTTGTTACGAATCAGCCGGGCGGCAAACGGGCTCGCGTACAGCGGGCAGTCCAATTGCCGCCACAGGTGCGGAATCGCGCCAATATGATCTTCATGCCCATGGGTAATCAGCAGCGCCGAGAGCTTGATATCGTACTTCTCAAGGGCCTCCAGGCTAGGGACCGAGACCTGATTACTGCCGCCTGGCGTGGCTTGCAGGGCGAAGCCGCAATCGACGGCAATCCACTGCCCCCCAGAACCGAACAGGTAGAAATTCGCGCCGAACATGCCGGTACCGCCCAGTGCCAGAAAGAACGGGCCTGGCTGACGGTGGAGTTGATCGAAACGCGGGGCGGGCATGGGTATGTCCAGTCGGAATAGGCAGCCAGCTTAACAGTCCGCCAAGGGGCGCGGCCATACCCGCAGGGCCAGGGTGAGAGTCAGGTTCGCGGGCAAACTAACGGCAGGAAGCAGCATATGCCCGCCTAGAGAAAGCCGATCCAGCGCCCGGCAACCAGTGCGGCCGGCCAGAGTAGTAGCGAGAGTAACGCATGAATACGTACCGGCAGGTTTGGTTGACCCTCTTGCAAGGCCAATGCCCAATGCCTTCGAGAGTGCAGGAATGTCGCGTTGGCAACGGCCAGGCTTACCAACAGCAGTTTGCTCAGGAACGCGTTATTGCCTACATATTCGGGCGCGTTGACCAGGAACAGCCAGGTGCCGGTGATAATGGCAAATACCAACCCGCCGGCAGCTGTACGGCTCAGTACCTGAGCCAGCGGCTGTAACGGCGCCTGGCGAAACAGGCCCAGCAGGCGCATATCCAGAGTGATAATGCTGCCCAGCAGCATCCCCAGCCCGGCAATATGCGCCGCGTTGACCAGCAGATAGGCCAGGTTGGAGCGGCGCAGCCATTCAGCCGGCGGCAACGCCGGCAGTGCTGACCAGAGACTGTCTTCCATTCAGGCGCGACGCCCGATCAGTTCTGCACACGCTCGGGGTAGATATCGTAGGTCTTGTCACCGACGATAACCTGCACCGCCTTCATGCGTTTTTCAGCCGCGTCACGGGAACGGTTGCCGATAACCGTAATCTCGTCGCCGGGCTTGGCAGAGTCCTGGTCAAAACCGGCACGTGCGGTGCCACGGGGTTTGCCCAGTTCGATGCGCCATTGACCGTCATCTTCGGTTTCCAGCTCGATCGAGGGGTGCGGAGGGCTGATGCGCACTTCGCTGACCGTGCCGGTCAGTTGCATCTGATCTTCTTCAGCCCAGGACCAGCCATGATGGGCCAGGGCGGGGGCGGCAAACAGGGCCGCCAATGCAGTGATGCCAAGGGAACGAGTGACTGCCGATGGAAAGCTCATGATGACTCCTGTTTGCATATCAGGGCAATGGCGCCTCAATCACTAGGACAGCCGACAGGAGAAACAGTGCCGCTCAGTTAGCCTGGCGGCACCCGATCTGCGCGTTCGGATCAGCGCCCGACTACTTTCTCGGCTTCTTCCACTGGCGTGTGACGCACGTCTTCGCCCTTGACCATGAAGATCACGTTCTCGGCGATATTGCAGGCGTGGTCGCCGACCCGTTCCAGCGCGCGCAATACCCACATGACCGACATGCAACGGGAGATATTGCGGGTATCTTCCATCATGAAGGTCAGCAAGGAGCGCGTGGCTGCCTGGTATTCTTCATCAACGCGCTTGTCTTCCTTCATGATCCGCAGCGCTTGCTCGGAATCCAGGCGGGCAAAGGCATCCAGTGCGTCACGCAACATGCTCAGCACGTGATCGCCGATGTGCCGCACTTCCACATAGCCGCGTGGCGCCTGGCCCTCTTCCGAGAGTTTGATGGCAAACTTGGCAATCTTCTTCGCCTCGTCGCCAACCCGCTCCAGATCCGCGACCATCTTGATCACCGAAATAACCAGGCGCAGATCGCGGGCGGTGGGCTGACGCCGGGCAATGATCAGCGTTGCCTCTTCGTCGATGTCCATCTCCATGCGGTCGACTTTCTTGTCGCCGGCGCGCACTTCATCGGCCAGATGGCCGTCGTTCTCGACCAGGGCATGGATGGCCCGCTCAACCTGGGACTCGACCATGCCGCCCATCTTGAGGAACTCGGATTTCAGATCCATCAGTTCATCATTGAACTTGTGGGAAATGTGATCGCCGTACACATCGTCTTTTTTATCTGTCATAACGCTTCTCCAGTGTCCAACAATCCAGGGTTAGCCAAAGCGACCGGTAATATAGGATTCGGTAAGGTCGTGTTCCGGGGAGGTGAATACCTTGGTGGTTTCATTCACTTCTACCAGATGCCCCAAGTGGAAGTACGCAGTGCGATTGGATACACGTGCGGCCTGCTGCATGGAGTGGGTAACGATAACGATAGTGTAACTTTCCGACATCTCGGCAATCAGTTCCTCCACCTTGGCAGTGGCGATGGGGTCTAGCGCCGAGCATGGCTCATCCATGAGAATGACTTCGGGGCTTACTGCGATCGCACGGGCGATACACAGGCGCTGCTGCTGGCCGCCGGACAGGCCGGTAGCCATGCCGTCCAGACGGTCCTTGGCTTCGTCCCACAGGCCGGCCTTGCGCAGGCTGCTTTCCACAATGTCATCAAGCTCGGACTTGCGGTTCGCCAGGCCATGAATACGCGGGCCGTAGGCGACATTGTCATAGATGGACTTGGGGAACGGATTGGGTTTCTGGAACACCATACCGACCCGCGCTCGCAGTTCCACTACATCGTTCTTGGAGCGGTAGATATCTTCACCATCGAGCAACAGGTCGCCTTTGACCCGGCAGATGTCGATGCTGTCGTTCATGCGATTCAGGCAGCGCAAAAAGGTCGACTTGCCGCAGCCTGAGGGTCCGATAAAAGAAATCACCTCATTACGGGAAATATCCAGGCTGATGTTCTTGATGGCCCGGGCTTCACCATAAAAGACTTCGACGTTGCGCAGCTTGAACTTGGGGTCATCAGAATAGGGCGTGCCAACGGTTTTGCCTTCTTCGACATGAATGTTTTCACGCTTGGATTCTGCAATCGGATCCTGCACTGGAATAATCGTTTCTTTGTGCATTCCAGCCTCACTGGTAATGGTTTCATTGATGCTCATAATTATCTCCTTTACCACCGGCGTTCAAGGCGTTTGCGCAGCCAGATGGCCAATGCGTTCATCGTGATCATGAAAGTTAGCAGGATCATGATGCCGGCCGATGCCAGCTCCACAAAGCCTTGCTCCGAACTGCTTGCCCACAGGTAAATCTGCACCGGCAGCACGGTGGCGGAATCAAAAAAGCCGTCAGGTACATCAACGATAAACGCGACCATGCCGATCAGCAGCAGCGGTGCGGTTTCACCCAGGGCCTGGGCCATACCGATGATGGAGCCGGTGAGCATGCCCGGCATCGCCAGGGGGATTACATGATGCAGAACCACTTGCATCTTCGAGGCGCCGATGCCCTCCGCTGCCTCGCGAATTGAGGGCGGTACGCTCTTGATTGCCGCGCGGCTGGAAATGATGATGGTTGGCAGCGTCATCAACGCCAGTACCAGGCCGCCGACTACGGGTACCGAGCGTGGCATACCGAACAGGCCGATAAATACCGCCAGGCCAAGCAGACCAAAGATGATCGAAGGCACTGCCGCCAGATTGTTGATATTTACCTCGATAAAGTCGGTGATCTTGTTTTGCGGAGCGAACTCTTCAAGATACACCGCCGCTGCGATACCCATAGGGAACGCAATCACCAGCGTCACCAGCATTGTCAGCAGCGAGCCAACGATCGCGCCAAGGATGCCGGCGTTGCTGGGCTCGCGCGAATCACCACGGCTAAACAGGGTGTCGTTGAAGCTGGTGCCTATCACACCCTCTTCCATCAGGTAGTCCACCCATTGTTGTTGCTGCTCTGACAGGCGAACACTGTAGCTGGGGTTGTCTGCATGTTTGACGTAGACAGACACCTGATCATGCGCCTGGAAGACGAAGGTCTCAGTGGTATTCAGAAGCTCAGGGTCCGCGCGTAACCGGTCACTGATGTCGTTGGCAGCATAATTTCCCACCAGACGACGCAGCTCACGTTTGTCTGCAGCGCTTTCCGTCCCCGGGATCTTTTCCTCCAGCGCAGTGATGATGGGCGCAATAAAGTCAGCCATTGACCGCTGTTCTTCATCCGTTGGATCGGTCAGGTACATCTGCTCGGAGTCCAACGTCACATCCAGGGTAATCGTGGTTTTGATAAAACCGGTATGACCCTTGTTGATGATGTCGGCGAACAGAATGACCAGCGACGCCAGCGCGATAAAGATCGCGACCAGGCCATAAACCCGAAAACGGCGCTCCTTGCGATAACGCTTTTTCAGCGAGCTGCGGACGATTTCCGCCTGAGAACGTTGATTAGTCATACTGTTCCCTATATTTGCGAACGATTTTGAGAGCTACCACGTTAAGCGCCAGAGTGACGATAAACAGCAGTGCGCCAAGGGCGAACGCGGAAAGCGTCTTGGCACTGTCAAACTCCTGGTCACCGACCAGCAGTGTGGCGATCTGTACCGTTACGGTGGTCACCGACTCCAGCGGGTTGGCAGTCAAATTGGCTGCAAGACCTGCGGCCATCACCACAATCATGGTTTCACCAATGGCTCGCGAAGCGGCCAGCAGAATGCCCCCAATGATGCCCGGCAGCGCGGCAGGGAAAATGACCTTCTTCATCGTTTCGGACTGAGTGGCGCCCAGTGCCAGAGACCCATCGCGCATGGATTGCGGCACGGCGTTGATAACGTCGTCCGAAAGCGACGAGACGAAGGGAATGATCATGATGCCCATGACCAGTCCTGCCGCCAGCGCACTTTGAGACGAGGCTTCCAGGCCGACCATGCTGGCCAGGTCGCGGATAAACGGCGCCACTGTAAGGGCGGCGAAAAAGCCGTAAACCACGGTAGGGATACCAGCCAGCATCTCCATCAAGGGCTTGACGATGGAACGGGCGCGCTTGCTGGCGTATTCAGACAGATAAACCGCTGAGAGCAGCCCGGTGGGCACAGCTACCAGCAATGCAATTGCGGAAATCAACAAAGTGCCGGTAAACAACGGAATGACACCGAAAGCGCCATCAGAACCTACTTGGTCAGCTCGCAAAGCAGTTTGCGGGCTCCAACTGGTACTGAACAGGAAATCAGTGATCGGCACTCTTTCGAAAAAACGCAGGGTCTCGAACAGGACCGAGAACACAATCCCTGCGGTCGTCAGAACGGCCACTGCGGCACAGAGAAAGAATATCCAGCGTAATGTGCGCTCGACGTTCTCGCGGGCGTTGATATGCGGCATTACTCGGGTCCAAGCGAATGCAGCGCCAAGTATGGCGATCAACACGACCAGCATGGCCTTGAAGTTATCGCTGCGATCGCGCAAACCCTCCAACACTTTGGCCGCTTCAGCAATGTGCTCGGGCACGCTGTTAGCATTGAGGCTGCCAGCGGCAACGTTGCTGATCTGGGACAGCACCAGGCTGGCTCTGCCGGCGGAATCCGGCCAGACGTCCATTGGCATCGAAGCGATGACGATGCCCTGAATCACCTTGCTTTCAAATGCCGCCCATAAGGCTAAAACGATCAGCGCGGGAATCGCACACCAAAGTGCAGCCCGCGCCGCATAGTAAAAGGGTAACGCCTTGAGATTGCGGATGCCGCCAAGTGGCTCGGCTACGGCCCTGGAACGCATCAGTGCCAGGCTGTAGGCGATGGGGGTAAGCACCAAAATCAAGAGCAAAAGATGGGCCGTCTGCATAACAGTCTCTGTGTTGATGGCGTAATTGAGCTAGCTGTGGCGGGTAGTCTGCCAGTTTGCCGAGCAAAAATAATCACGCAAACGTAAGAAAAGAACGCGGGCTGAGTAGCCCGCGTTCTCCTTTGTCATCCCTGACGTTTCGAGCTGTAGCTTTTCTTACAGTTCGTTACCGGTCATCGGCGTCAGCTCTTTAACTGCTTTGGCTGTGGCCATACGACGGTCGCGCGGGTTGGGGATCAAACCTACATCAACCAGGTAACCGTTGTCGCCCCAGGCGCCTTCGCTGGTGAACTCGGAAACATATTCTTCAATACCGGGTACCACACCTACGTGAGCTTTCTTGACGTAGAAGAACAGCGAGCGAGCAACAGGATACTCTTCACCGGAAATGGTCTCAGGCGTGGGCGCTACACCGTCAACTGTGACAGCGTGGATCTGGCCTTCGTTTTCCATCAGGAAGCTGTAACCGAAGATGCCCAGAGTGCTCTTGTCCTGAGCCAGGCGCTGAACGATCAGGTTGTCGTTTTCACCGGCCTCAACGAAGGGACCGTCTTCACGCATGCTGTGGCAAGCGGTCTTGAAGGCGTCTTCTTCCATTGATTTGATGAAGTCGAACTTGCTGCAACCGCCTTCCATCGCGATTTCAACAAAGGCGTCACGGGTACCGGAAGTAGGAGGCGGGCCCATTACGTTGATCGCCATGTCTGGCAGGTTGGAATCGATATCGCTCCACTTCTTGTAGGGGTTGGCAATCAGCTTGTCGCCGCCCTTGGGATCTGGAACTTCCTTGGCCAGTGCCAGGTAAACCTGCTCCAGGGTCAGGTTCATCTTGTCTGCTTCATTGGACTGGGCAATCACGATGCCGTCAGCGCCAATACGTACTTCAGTGATTTCTTTAACGCCGTTGGCCTGGCAGTTGTCGAACTCGCTCTTCTTCATGCGACGCGAAGCGTTGGTGATATCGGGGTGCTGAGTACCCACGCCGTCACAGAACAGCTTCAAACCGCCGCCGGAACCAGTGGACTCGAGCTTAGGTGTAGGGAAGTCGGTGTTACGACCAAAACGCTCGGCAACAACGGTTGCGAACGGATAAACAGTGGATGAGCCGACGATGTTGATGGTATCGCGAGCCATGGCTGGGGCAGATACGGCAGCGATGCTGACCGCGAGTGCCGCAGTGGTAAGAGCTGTCTTCAATTTCATCACGTGTGTCTCCATTTTGACGTTATGTACCGGGTTTGTTTTGCCGATGTGAGAACAGTAATGGCTCTGTGTGACAACTTTGTTACAGCGATTGAAATAGCCTGTTTGGCACAAGGCCATGCCACTCAAGGTCAGATGGCTGGCGGGGAAAGAGCGCGCGCCTGGGGTCGTCTTGGGGCAAATAGTCGGGCCGCGGCGCTAACCAAAAAACCAGTAGCAGACGGCAATGGCGGTGAGCATGCCGGCCAGGTCGGCGAGCAGGGCGCAGCCCAGGCCGTGGCGAATTTTGGTGATACCTACGGCGCCAAAATACACGGCCAGGACATAAAACGTGGTTTCAGTACTGCCCTGAAAGGTCGCGGCCATCAGCGCGGCAAAGCTGTCGACGCCGAAGGTATCCATGGTTTCGATCATCATTGCCCGCGCCCCGCTGCCGGATAGCGGCTTGATAAAGGCAGTCGGCAAGGCATCAATAAAGCGCGTATCCCAGCCCAGGCCTTCGACCATCCAGCGAATCCCGTCGAGCCCGGCATCCAGTATGCCGCTGGCACGCAGCACGCCGACGGCCACCAGCATGGCAACGAGAAACGGCAACAGGGAAATGGTAAAGCTGAAACCTTCCTTGGCGCCTTCTATAAAGGTGTCGTACACATTGACCTTGCGCAGCGCGCCAATTGCCAGGAAGGCAATGACGATGCCGAACAGCGTAAGGTTGCCGACCAGCGTCGAGGTGGCAGCCAGGGCCTGGGCGGACATGCCTGCCAGTGCCGTCAGCAACAACCCGAGCGCCAGGCCGCCGCCAATCAGGTAAGCAAGCACCACCGGATGCCAGAGTTTCAGGCGTTGCATCAGCGCAACGCTGAACAGGCCCACCAGACTCGACGCGGTAGTCGCCAGCAGAATCGGCAGGAATACCGCGGTAGGATCGGCAGCGCCCTGTTGCGCGCGGTACATGAAGATGGTTACCGGTAGCAGGGTCAATGACGAGGAATTGAGTACCAGAAACAGGATCTGCGCATTGCTGGCGGTATCCTTTATCGGATTCAGGCTTTGTAGCGAGTGCATGGCCTTGATGCCAATCGGCGTGGCGGCATTGTCCAGGCCGAGAATATTGGCGGCGAAATTCATGCTGATATGCCCTAGCGCCGGGTGGCCGCTGGGCACTTCGGGCATCAAGCGGCGAAATAGTGGATCCAGCACTCTGGCCAATACGCGGATCAAACCGGCCTTTTCAGCAATCGCCAGAAACCCAAGCCACAGGGTCATGGTGCCCACCAGCACGAGAATAATCTCGACACTCAATCGCGCCATATCGAATAACGCCGCGACCAGTCGGCTGAATACTTCAGCGTCGCCCAAACCCAGCCATTGCCAGAGGGCGGCGGCGAAGGCGGCAAGGAAGAAGCTCAGCCAGATTCCATTAAGCATTGGGGTCGGTTCCGTTTCTCAGCGGTTAAGTTGGGCGCACGGCGCTAGAGCTGACGGTGCGGCCGGCGTCATGCTTTGCGCTGCGGGGTTGCACCATAGCGGCGAGTTGACCGTTTGCGGTACCAGCGCGGCCAGAATTGCCGCGGTTTCAGCATCGGCGACACCATCAAAACGGGCCGGCCGAAAGCGCATCTGAAAGGCGGCCAACAGGTTTTTGCTGGCATTGACCTGCTCGGGCGTTCGCGCCAGGTTGTATCCGAATTGCTCCAGCGCCATCTCGAACCACTGCACAGGCGGTGTTTGGCCGCCGAGTTGCCGTTGATAGTGTTCGACCTTCTGCTGCTCGGGCCAGATCGCCACGCCGGCATCCGCCAATTGCCGCCAGGGGAACAATGGGCCGGGGTCCACTTTGCGTTGTGGGGCGATATCGCTATGGCCAACCACGCGTTCCGGGCCTAGCCCGTGACGCTGCAATATGTCTTTCAGCAACGGAATCAATGCATCGATCTGTTCCTGTGGCCAAGGGTGCCAGACGCGACCTGCCGGAGTATCGGTATAGCCAGGGTGAACGATCTCGATGCCAATACTGGTGCTGTTCAGCCAGGTGCGACCCTGCCAGCTGCTGTCACCGGCGTGCCAGGCACGCCGGTTCTCGTCCACCAACCGGTAAACAATTGGCGGCGTTGCACCAATCAGATAATGGCTGCTGACTTCGCCAGCCAATAGATGATTAAGCGAACGCTCAAAGCCTGACGAGGTGTAATGCAGCACCAAGTACTGCACGCGACTGTCGTGGTTTGGGGAATTATAGCGAGTATCGATCTTCAGCCCGCTGGTGCAGCCGGTCAGCCACAACAACAGATATACAAGCGGCAATAGGCGTAGAGGCATGCGGGCAGATCCTGGCCGGTTGGGGTCAGCCGGGAGACTAGCATGCGGCGGGCCTGCGATGCAGCTATGTCAGTGCCGGGTCGCCGGTGGCGCCTGAGTGCGGCCGGAAAAATCTTTGCGCCAGGGCTTGCCTTGGCAGCTAGCCCGGTTCGGGCAGTCAGCCAGGCATCCGCGGCATGGAAGAGGGGGCACAGGCAGGTTAGGCATTTTCTGACGTCTCGCTATCGGTAATAATATTATGCATATTATGTTTAATGTATAAGATAAGTACAGGAAATACAGGATTGAAAGATGTCTGTGCTGGTCTGGTTCAAAAGCGATTTGCGGTTAGACGACAACCCGGTGCTGCTGGAGGCGTTGGGCAGCGATGCCTGCCTGCCAGTCTATTGTCTCGATCCTGCCGAGTTCGTACCTGACCGACATGGCATCACTGCCTGCGGTGCGCGCCGCACCACGTTTCTGCTGGAAAGCCTGGTAGATCTGCATGCGTCGCTGCAGCAGTTGGGGTCGGGGCTGCTGGTAAGAATCGGCAGCGCCGAACACATTCTTCCACAGCTGTGCGCGCAGCTGGGTATCGACCGGGTTGTCAGCCATGATGAGCACGCGCCGGATGAGCAGGCATTGCTGGGCCGGGTAACCGCCGCATTGCCTGAAGGCACGCAAGTTATGCTGCGCCAGAGCAATGCGTTGTTTGCGCTGGAGGACCTGCCCTTTACCGAGGAGAAATTGCCTCAGGTATTCACCCGCTTTCGTCATCAGGTGGAAAAATATCCACCCGCTATCGACACTTTGGCGACGCCGGACCGACTACCGGGTTGGCCCGCAGGGGCGCAGGGCCTTGTTGCCGGAGTGCCTTGCATCACTGATCTAGGGCTCAGCCCTGTTGCCCGTGAAGCCCGTTCCTCCCTGCCATATCCAGGGGGAGAGACGGCTGCGAAACAATGGCTGCATGATTATCTCTGGCGCAGCCGGGCGATCAGGCACTACAAAAGCACGCGCAATCAACTGCACGGTCGGTACTTTTCGTCCAAGCTGTCTGCGGCCTTGGCACACGGATGTCTGTCACCGCGCAGTATTGTGCTCGCGCTGCGCTGCCACGAAGCGCGCTTCGGCGCAAACGAGTCCACCTACTGGTTATGGTTCGAGCTACTGTGGCGGGAGTTTTTTCGCTTGAGCCTGAGGTTGCACGGCAAACGGTTTTTTCGGCGCGGCGGCTTCCATGCGGGGAGTCCCCCGACAGGGCATGATCAGCGTTTCAACGAATGGCGCAATGCCGCGACAGGCCAGCCGTTTATCGATGCCTGCATGACCGAGTTGAATGCCAGCGGCTTTCTGTCCAACCGTGCGCGGCAGATTGTTGCCAGCTATCTGGTTCACGATCTGCAACAGGATTGGCGGTTGGGCGCTGCCTGGTTCCAGCAGCAACTGGTGGATTACGACGTAGCCAGCAATTGGGGTAATTGGGCTTATATCGCTGGGGTTGGGCATGACCCCCGAGGCGGACGCGTATTTAACCTCGCCAAACAGGTTGAGCAGCACGATCCGGAGGGGCGGTATGTCGCAATCTGGTCGCGCTGATTGGGTCTGGCCCGGTTTGCAGCGCGTGCTCAGTCAGCCGATACGATCCGATTGCGGCCCTGCTCCTTGGCCTGGTACATCGCCCGGTCAGCGCGGCCGAATACCTCATCCAGAGTGTCGTCGCGCTTGAACGCGGTGTAACCGACCGAGATGGTGATGGTGACGCGCTCGGTTTTGAAGTGAAACGGGCTTTCTTCAATGCCCTGGCGCAGCGCTTCGAGCGCCGAAGCGGCCTGCTCTACGGTAGTACCGGGCATCAGCAACACAAACTCTTCACCGCCGAAGCGGCCAATGAAATCACTCTTGCGCAGACGTCGCGACAGTTGCTGGGCGATCAGGCGCAGTACCTTGTCGCCAGCCAGGTGGCCAAAGCGGTCATTGATCGATTTGAAATGATCCACATCCAGCACTGCCATCAGTAGCTCGCCGCCGTAGCGCTGCCAGCGTTCGAACTCTTCCTCCATGCGTTTCTGCAGGCCGGCGCGATTGGCCATGCCGGTCAGGCTGTCGATCATCGCTCGCTGGCGCTGCTCTTCCAGGTGGTTGCGGAAGGTTTGTGCTTCCACCTCCATGACCTGAATGCGCTGCACCATGGTGTCCAGCTGGCCGGCAACAAGCGTTTCCTGATCGTCACGCAGTTGTCTGGAGCGTTCGACATTGCTCAGTAGCGCATTCAGTTGCGCTTCAACGTTGGCTTTGAGGCTTTCCAGTTCGGTTGCCTGGCGCACATCCACATGCAGTTCTTCCACTTGCTCGCGGATGCTGCCTTCCAGCGCACGCCCGACCTCGCGCGATTCGTTGTAGGATTCATGCGCCTGCTCGATGTTGCCCTGGAACTGCGCCAGGCGGCTGTTGAGCTGCTGCAGGTAACGCTCAAAATCGGCCTGGCGGCTTTGCTGAGCGCCCATGACCAGCGCCGCCAACTCGTCCATGGCCGCAGCCAGCTCATACCAGTTCAGGCCCTTGGTCACCCGCTCACGCAATTGCTCACACCGCGTCTGCTGGCTGTCGAGCACCTGCAGTTCGCCAAGCAGGTTAAGCAGTATGGTTTCAATATGCGCGGCCACCTGCGAGTAGTTCTGCTCCTCACCAGCGAGCACGCCGGCTGGGTCGGAAAATGCAGGGGCAAGCTCATCATCTGGCAAGGATTTGGACTGCTCAGCGGCACTCAACGCTGATGAAGTACTGATAGGCGTCACTGCGGCGTTACCGAAAAGCCGCGACCAGAGGCCGGCAGGTCTGGTCCCTGTGAGTTCCGAGCCAAGCGTGCTGGCTTGCAGGCTGACCACTTCGCTGAGCAGCTCGGGTACGCTTGAAGCGTATTCGATGGGCTGGTCCAGGCGCTTGGCCATTTGCTGCAGGGCTTTGGAAATATCTTCAGGCGCGGGCTGTTTCTGCAGCTGACGAATCAGCGCATGCAATCCACTGGTGACCTTCTCCAGGCGCTCCTGGCGGGCTGCATCGGCTGCCAGCACGGCCCGTTCAAGGTCGGGCATCAGCTCGGCAAGCAGTTGGGGAGCAGCGTCATTGCGCAGCGCCAGGCGCAACTCTTTCAACCGTTTGTCCAGCAGTGGGTCCATGCCGTCAGCCGCAATACTGAGTCGGACCAACCCTCGTTTGAGCAGTTCTTCCTGAATTGACTGGTCGAATGGGGGGCTAACATTACTGATGTTAGTAGCGGTAAGAGGGGTGCGGCTATCGGACATGAGCATACCTGCTTCGGTTTACCTGCTGATTATAGGGCAAACCGCGGCTATGACTAGCCGGAGCTCAGATCCAGAAGGCGAAACTGTTAACCAGGATTGCACAGTGCATGCGGTAACCGGATATGCATGGAGACCGGCAAGTGATCAGAAATGGCATTGGGCAGTACATCGACGCGCTCAATGCTCAGGCTTGGGCTGATCAGGATATGATCCAGCACGCGTGCCGGTTTCCAGCTTGGATAGGTACCTGGCAGCGTTGCTGTGTGCAGGTTGCTGCCGCGTAACGGGGAGTGTTCCAGCAGATCTTCGGCATGGGTATTCATGTCGCCCATCAACACCACATGCTTGTGATCGCTGATCCTCTCGCGAATATAAGCCAGTTGGTTGGCCCGGGCCTTGGTACTCAGGGCCAGATGCATCATCACCACCAGCAGTGAGTCCTTGCCCTTGCCAAAGCTGGTCAGGATCGCCCCACGGCCGGGCATAAAGCCTGGCAGCTTGTGATCTTCCAGCAATTCCGGCGCATAACGGCTAAGCAAGCCGTTGGAGTGCTGGGCAAAGCGCCCCAGGTTGCGGTTGAGCTGCTGATACCAGTACGGGAACTGACCTTCGCGGGCCAGATGCTCGACCTGGTTGACGTACCCCGAACGCATGCTGCCACCATCCACTTCCTGCAGTGCGACAAGATCAAAGTCATTCAGCACTTTTCCAATCTCGCCCAGCGTATGGTGTCGGCCGTTATGTGGCAGCAAATGCTGCCAACTACGCGTCAGGTAGTGATGGTATTTCTGTGTGTTGATGCCCACCTGAATATTGAAGCTCAGCAGGCGCATCACCTCGGGCAAAGCGCCATCCGGGCAGTCACACAGATGATTGGTCTGCAGATTGCCCGGCAGCATCAAGCCATGCAGGGAGCGGCGTCTTGGCGGAACGATGGGCTTGACCATGAGCTAGCCCTAGAGGGCCTGACGTTCCTTGTCTACCAGGAACTCGGCAACCTTGAGCATCTCGTCAAAGCCACCAACCATGGCGCCTTCGATACGGTACTTGCCGTTGACGATCAGTGTGGGAACGCCGGTGGCGCGATAGGCTTTGGCCAGACGGGTCGCCTGCTCCATTTTGCTACGCACACCGAATGAGCCCCAGGCCTTGTTGAACTCTTCTGCGCTGATGTCGTAGTCGGCGAGCAGCTCGATCATCGCGTCTTTATCGGCCAGACGATTATTCTGCCGATGAATTGCATTGAAGATGGCGCTGTGGGTTTCTTCCAGCTTGCCCAGGCTCTCGACCGTGTAGAACAGCTGTGCGTGAGTATTCCAGGCGCCGCCAAACATGGCCGGTACTTCACGGAAGCTGACGTCTTCAGCCAGGCTGCCCTTCCACTCGCTGATGATCGGGTCAAACTGGAAGCAATGGCCACAGCCGTACCAGAACAGCTCGGCAACTTCGATTTTCTCGGGGTCAGCCGTGGTGGCCGGGGCAGGTAGGACGATATAATGCTCACCGGCCTGGTAATCGGCTTCCTGTGCTTGCAGCAGCGCAAAGCTACCCAGTAACCAGAGCAGGCCTGCTGTCATTAATACGCGCATGTAATTCTCTCCGACTGAATTGTTCTGTGTGTAAGACTATGATCGGGATGAAAAAATTCCCCGGCACAAAAAAGGGTGACCTAAGCCACCCCTCAAGTGAAGCCGGTGGAAACAACCGGCAACATAACATATGACCCCTAGGGGCTGCCGAGCTTAACGCAAACCCTGGATATAGGCGGAGACCGCTTCGATATCCTTGTTGCTCAAGCGGCTGGCAATCGTGCGCATAACCATCGACTCGCCATCGTTGCTGCGCTCGCCTTCGCGGAAGTTGGTCAGCTGCTTGGCGATATATTTTGCGTGCTGGCCGCTCAGACGCGGAAAGCCAGCAGGGTCGTTACCCAGGCCGGTAGGTGAATGGCAGCCGGTGCAAGCTGGCAGGCCGGTTTCCAGATCGCCACCACGGTAGATTTCTGAACCGCGGGCTACCAGTCCGGCGTCATTCGCCACACCGCCAGCGGTTTTCTGGGCGTCAAAATGGGCAGCGATATCGCGCAGATCCTGCTCGTCGAAATCATCCAGCATGCCGGTCATCTCGACGACAACGCGGTCGCCATTCTTGATATCGTTCAGCTGCTTGTACAGGTACTTTTCCCCAAGCCCGGCGATTTTCGGGAATTCTGCAGAAGGGCTGTTGCCGTCGGGACCGTGACAAGCGCCGCACATGGCCACTTTGCCGGCACCGGCTTCTGCATCGCCCACGAGTATTTCTTGTGCGTAGGCCGTACCGGCCATACCGAGGGATAACACCAGGCTAACGAGTAATTTATTCATCGGCTAATCCAATTACGGCTGAAAGAGTGGGCCTTGTCTGAGCGTCCGGCCTTAAGACCTTGTGTGACGCAACAGCATGCCTCGTTTATTCCACGCCAGACAGTCCACAGCAGCGGGATGGAATTTATTGCCCAATGCTATCTGTCGCGCGTGAGCGACGCAATGTACAGAACGTCGCAGTAAGCTTTCGCGTTATAAAACCGCAGCAGTATATACTAAGGCGATGGCCAAGGTGAACGTCATCTGGCCCAATCAGCCCGCAGCGTAACGGATTTCTCATGTCTTCAGCTCCACCCGCAACAAAACATCTGGTCACACTCTGTCAGCAGGCCACCTTTATCAAAAGCGCCAGCGAAGTGACCCAATGCCCAGCGGACCGCGGTTACGAGGTCGCTTTTGCCGGGCGTTCCAATGCGGGTAAGTCCAGCGCGCTGAACACCCTGACCCACGCGCGCCTGGCACGCACCTCGAAAACCCCTGGGCGTACTCAGCTGCTCAATTTCTTTGGCCTCGACGAGCAACGCCGCCTGGTGGACCTGCCCGGTTACGGTTACGCCAAAGTCCCGCTGGCGCTCAAGGAGCACTGGAAACAGCACCTGGACGCTTATCTGACCGAGCGTAATTCACTGGTGGGTCTGGTGCTGGTAATGGACATTCGCCATCCCCTGTCCGATTTTGACCGGATGATGCTTGAGTGGAGCGACGTCAGCGGCCTGCCCGCGCATATCCTGCTCAGCAAAGCCGACAAACTGGCTTTTGGCGCAGCGAAGAATACCTTGTTGAAGGTGCAGACCATCGTCCGCAAGGAATACGGCAATCGCGCCTCGGTGCAGCTGTTTTCAGCACCCAAGCGCCAGGGTCTGGATGAGGCCTACACCGTGCTGGATAGCTGGCTTTTCTCTGAACAGGACGAGGAAGCAGACGCGGTAGATGATCAGTTGCAGGCGGAATCGGATGACGAGCAGGAAAACCAAGCTGGCGAATAGCCATTACGCCTGACCAAAAAAAACCTCGAACTTCTATGGGGAGGGAAAGTTCGAGGTCTAATAACCGGGCGTGCTAGGAGAGATTACCCGGTATTTCTGCCAACACTAAATCACATCTAGGAGCATGAAGGGCTTGACTGGCCTTTCACAGATTCTGACCGGCCCCGTTCAATCTAAGTTCAATAAAAATTCAAAAATACTGAAAATAGTTTTTGAGGCCTCTGTAACAGGGGTTTCAGCGCTATCTCAGTGCGCCTCATCCCAGTTGTCACCCACTCCGACATCCACCACGAGCGGCACCGCCAGTTCGGCTGCAGCAGCCATATGGGTGCGCAGCCCTTCGCTCAATTGCGGCACTTGATCCTCGCGCACTTCCAGTACCAGTTCGTCGTGCACCTGCATGATCACCCGGGCGTCGAGGCCAGACTCCGCCAGCCAGGCATCAACCGTGAGCATCGCCCGTTTGATGATATCCGCTGCGGTACCCTGCATCGGCGCGTTGATCGCGGTGCGCTCGGCGCCTTTGCGTAGCGCCTGATTCTTGGCATTGATATCCGGCAGGTACAGGCGTCGACCGAACAGGGTTTCGACGAAGCCCTGCTCGCCAGCCTGAGCTCGAGTGCGCTCCATATAGCCGAGTACGCCTGGGTAGCGGGTGAAGTAGCGGTCGATATAGGCCTGAGCCTGTTTACGATCGACATCAATCTGTTTAGCCAGACCAAAGGCGCTCATGCCGTAGATCAGGCCGAAGTTGATCGCCTTGGCCTTGCGCCGCTGATCGTTGCTGACTTCATCCAGCTCCACACCGAAGACCTCGGCAGCGGTAGCCTTGTGCACGTCCAGGCCATTCTGAAAAGCGTGCAGCAGTCCAGGATCCTGGGCCAGATGGGCCATGATCCGCAGTTCGATCTGCGAATAGTCCGCCGCTACCAGCTTGTAGCCTTTGGGTGCGACAAAGGCCTGGCGAATACGCCGGCCTTCGGCGGTCCGAATCGGAATGTTCTGCAGGTTCGGATCAGAAGACGACAGCCGTCCGGTGGCCGCGACGGCCTGGTGATAGCTGGTGTGAATACGCCCGGTGCGCGGGTTGATCTGCTCCGGCAGGCGGTCGGTGTAGGTGCTCTTGAGCTTGCTCAGGGTGCGGTACTGCATGATCACCTGAGGCAACGGATAACCCTGCTCTGCCAGCTCGGCCAGCACCGCCTCGGCGGTCGAGGGCTGGCCCTTGGCGGTCTTGGAGATCACCGGGATGCCCTGCTTTTCATACAGAATGGTACCCAGCTGCTTGGGTGAGCCCAGATTGAACTCTTCGCCGGCCAGTTCGAAGGCTTCGCGTTGCAGAGCTGTCATCTTGTCACCCAGCTCGATGCTCTGGATGCCCAGCAGCTTGGCATCGACCAGCGCGCCGTAGCGCTCGATCCGTGCCAGCACTGGCACCAGCGGCATTTCAATCTCGCGCAGCACCTTGGCTAGACTCGGCTCGGCTTCCAGCTTGGCCCAGAGTGTCTGGTGCAAACGTAAGGTGATATCGGCATCTTCGGCGGCGTAAGGTCCGGCCTGCTCCAGCGCGATCTGATCAAAGGTCAGCTGCTTGGCGCCCTTGCCGGCGATGTCTTCGAAATGAATGGTGCTATGGCCGAGATACCGCAGCGCCAGACTGTCCATATCGTGACGGGTCGCGGTGGAGTTAAGTACGTAGGACTCAAGCATGGTATCGAAGGCGATCCCCTGCATCTCGACGCCGTAATGCGCGAGCACGTTCATGTCGTACTTGGCGTGCTGCCCGACCTTGGCTTTGTTCGGGTCTTCCAGCAGCGGCTTGAGTGCGGCAACCACGGCGTCGCGGTCGAGCTGGTCAGGCACGCCCATATAGCTGTGGGCCACCGGAATATAGGCTGCTTCATTGGCCGAGACGGCTAGCGATACGCCTACCAGCTCCGCCTTCTGCGCGTGAATGCTGGTGGTTTCGGTGTCGAATGCGAATAGATCGGCGCTGCGCAGCTTGTCCAACCAACGCTCCAGGCCAGCCTGATCGAGAACAATCTCGTATTTCACTTCAGCAGCGGTGGCTTCGACGGGTGCGCTAGCCGCGCCTTGCGCGACGGCCTTGGCCTCGCGCGACAGATCCTCTACCCAGCTTCTGAATTCCAGCTCCTGGTACAGCGCCATCAGCGCTTCGCGGTCAGGTTTGCCGGGCATCAGCGCGTCAGCGCGGATATCCAGCTCCACATCTACCTTGATGGTTGCCAGCTGGTAGGAGAGATAAGCCATCTCCTTGAACTCCAGCAGCTTCTCCGGCAGCTTCTTCGCCCCACGGATGGTCAGCTCCGGCACTTTATCGAGGTTGGCGTAGATCATGTCCAGCCCGCCGCCGATACCGGTAATCAGACCGGAGGCGGTTTTCTCGCCCACGCCCGGGACGCCGGGAATGTTGTCGGACTTGTCGCCCATCAGCGCGAGAAAGTCGATGATGCATTCCGGGCCGACGCCGAACTTCTCGTGCACGCCCGGAATATCCAGCACCGTGCCACTCATGGTGTTGACCAGGGTGATGTGTTCATCGACCAGTTGGGCCATGTCCTTGTCGCCGGTGGAAATCACCACCGGGCAGCCGGCCGCCGCGCTTTGCCGGGCCAGGGTACCAATCACGTCATCCGCTTCCACGCCATCCACACACAGCAGCGGCAGGCCGAGGGCCTTGACGCTGGCATGCAGAGGTTCGATCTGCAGGCGCAAATCGTCGGGCATCGGCGGGCGGTGGGATTTGTAATCTTCAAACAGCTCATCGCGGAAGGTCTTGCCCTTGGCGTCGAAGACCACGGCAAAGGGGCTGCGCGGATACTGTTTGCGCAGACTGTTGAGCATGTTCAGCACGCCTTTTACTGCGCCGGTGGGCAAACCCTTGGACGTAGTCAGCGGCGGCAGGGCGTGAAAGGCCCGGTAAAGGTAGGATGAACCATCCACCAGGATCAGGGGGGCTTTGTCAGTCATGCGTCAGGTCAACATTTCCATAGGTAAAAGAGACTAGAATAAGAGCATCATTCCACGATAGGACAACTTTATCATGATAAGCACACTCGGCCGCGGATTGGCGGTGATTGGTCTGGCCTTTGCGGTCAGCCTTTCAGCTCAGGCACAGGACGCCCCCGGCGAGCCTGAGGTAACCATTCGCACGGAAGGTGACCGTACTGTTGAGGAGTACCGCCTGAATGGATTCCTGTACGCGATCAAGATCACGCCGAAGAATGGTGCTCCCTATTATCTGGTAGCGGTCGACGACGATGGTAATTTTGCCCGTTCCGATCAGCCGGAAGGCTTGCGCATCCCGTCGTGGAAAATTTTCGAGTGGTAGGGGCGGTCCATGTCTGTATTTACCGAGGTCAGCCGGGCTGAGCTTGAAGCTTTTCTAACGCGCTACGATCTCGGTCGTCTGCTGAGCCATGAAGGCATCAGCGGTGGCAGCGAGAACAGCAATTTTTTCGTCAGTTGTGAGCGCGGCGAGTTCGTGCTGACGCTGGTCGAGCGTGGTCCGGTGGACGATCTGCCGTTCTTTATCGAATTGCTTGAGCACCTGCACGCCGATGATCTCCCAGTGCCTTACGCGCTGTCGGATCAACAGGGCCAGGCGCTGCAGCAACTCAACGGTCGGCCCGCGCTGCTGCAACCGCGGCTGCCCGGCAAGCATGTAGCCCAGCCGGATGCCAGCCATTGCCAGGCCGTCGGTCAGACGCTGGCCCGGCTGCACAACAGCACGGAAAAAAGTGGCTTACTGCGCGAAACTGACCGTGGCCTGCCGTGGATGCAGCGGCATCTCGGTGAACAGTTGCTGCATGCCCAGCAGGCGATGCTTGAGCCGCTGCGCGGCGTTATCGACAGCTGGCTGCAAACGCCGCCGCATTTGCCTGAGGCGGTGCTGCATGCCGACCTGTTCCGCGACAATGTACTGTTTGACGGCCACCATCTGAGTGGCGTGATCGATTTCTACAACGCCGCCAGTGGCTGGACGCTTTATGATGTGGCCATCTGCGTGAATGACTGGTGTATGGACGAGAGCCAGCGCCTCGATTCCGGCCGCACCCACGCGCTGCTGGCCGGTTACGCCGGCATCCGACGTTTCACGCCGGTCGAAGCTGAACACTGGGCCGACGTGCTGCGCCTGGCAGCGCTGCGTTTCTGGCTCTCGCGGCAATTGGCGGCAGATCAGCACAGCGGCCAGAGCGGTGTGCTGGTCAAGGAGCCA
This sequence comes from Halopseudomonas laoshanensis, assembly GCF_008365385.1. Taxonomy (GTDB): domain Bacteria; phylum Pseudomonadota; class Gammaproteobacteria; order Pseudomonadales; family Pseudomonadaceae; genus Halopseudomonas; species Halopseudomonas laoshanensis. The sequence continues at coordinate 438,557 of NZ_QOVF01000003.1, forward strand.
GAGCATTTTCTGCGGGTGCTGGAAGGCCATGGCAAAGTGAGTATCGGCTTACCCTTGGCGCTCTAACCCGGCCAGAGCCAGGCCGCGCCGCGCACGCCGCTGGCATCCCCATGCACGGCAGGCAGGATCGGCGTGGTGAAGCAGTCCGAGAACACATAACTGGGTAAGCGCTGGGTCAATTGCAGATACAGCGGCTGGTAGCGCGACATACCGCCGCCCAATACCACTACGTCTGGATCCAGCACGTTGATCACGCTGGCCAGCGCTCGGGCCAGGCGGTCGTAGTAACGCGCCAGGGTGGCCAGAGCCTGTGGGTCGCTGGCGTCGGCCCGCTGGGTGATTTCCAGAGCGGACAGCTTTTCGCCGGTCTGCAACTGGTGGTCACGGGCGAAGCCGGTGCCGGAGACGAAGGTTTCAATGCAGCCGCGTTTGCCGCAAAAACATTGAATACCAGGCAGCTCGGCGGCCGTGGGCCAGGGCAACGGATTATGGCCCCATTCCCCGCCGATCGCGTTGCGACCCTTGAGCACCTGCTGGTTGATCACCACGCCGCCGCCGGTGCCGGTGCCAAGAATGACGCCGAACACTACCTGGGCGCCCCGGCCAGCGCCGTCAATCGCTTCCGACAGGGCAAAGCAGTTGGCATCGTTGGCAAGGTGTACTTCGCGCTGCAGCGCGTCGCTCAGATCCTGTTGAAAAGGCTTGCCGTTCAGGCATTGGGTATTGGCATTGCGCATCAGTGAGGTGGCCGGGGACGGCGATCCGGGTACACCTATGCCGATGCTGGCGCTGGCGCCGAGCTGGTGTTCAGCGTCGGTGACCAGAGTGACTATGCAGGCGATCAGCGCCGCGTAGTCGTTGGAAGGGGTCGGTACGCGGATGCGGTAGCGCTCCTGGCCTTCAGTATCGAGCGCAACGAGTTCGGTTTTGGTGCCACCCAGATCGATGCCGATACGCAGGGTCATGATGGTTATCTCTTGAACAGGTATGAGCTCATTCTGCCCTGTCGTCTCGCTCAAACAAAGCCGAGGCGCCGCGTTAGAGCAAGCGTTTCGAATCTTTACCTTGGCGGGTTGCGATCACCGCCAGGCTACATCGGTCATAGAGGGGTAGATCAATATGCTGCAATACGGTCAACAAGACGCCTCATTCCAGGCTGCCGGCGGGTATGAGGGGGTGCGGCAACTGGTGGATGATTTCTACCAGATAATGGATGAGCATGCTGATGCCGTGGCGGTGCGGAGGTTGCATGCCGAGGATCTGAGCTCGGCGCGGGACAAACTCACCCGGTTTTTGTGCGGCTGGCTAGGCGGGCCGCGGCTCTATCTGGAGCGCTACGGGCAGATCAATTTACCCAGCTTTCACGCGCACTGGAGCATCGATGAGGCCGAGCGCGATGCCTGGCTCAACTGCATGGCCGGGGCGCTGGAACGGCAGCCGTGGTCAGCGGAATTCAAAGCTTATCTTTTCCAGCAACTACGGGTTCCAGCCGAACGGGTGATGCAAGCCTCGCAGGCAACCCGCCGCAGCTAGCGGCGGCACCTGTTCAGAGTTTTTCCAGGCAGTTGGCCATCTGCTCGGCAAGCGAGCTCAAGGTTTGCTCGTAACCGCGCGCAGAGATCTGAACGCCGCCACCTAATGGATCCAGTTCGCCTTTTTCAACGGGCAGGCCCTGGGTCAAGCTATCGACCAGACGCGGGGTGAATTGCGGTTCGGTAAATACGCAACTGGCCCCGGCTTTCTGCAGTTGCTGGCGCAACAGATTGATATGCCGCGCTCCCGGCTGCACTTCATGGGACAGGCTGAAAATGCCGCGCGGGCGCAAGCCGTAATGGTCCTCGAAATAGCCGTAGCCATCATGGAAGACAAAATACGCCCGATCCTGCAGCGGCCCCAGGCGCTCTTTCAGGCGCGCGTCCAACTCACTGAGGCGTTCAACGAAAGCCTCCGCATTGGCAGTCAACTGATCCGCATGTTGCGGATACAGATTGGCCAGATCCGCGGCCATAAATCGGGCAATATGCACCGCGTTGTCTGGCGACAGCCAGATATGTGAATCCAGTGCGCCGTGGTCGTGGTCATGACCGTGATCATGGCCATGATTGTGCTCGCTTTCATCTTCCTGGAAGTTAATGGATTGCAGTTGCTCGCGCACCCGCATGCCCGGTAGATGCAGCAGCGCCTGGGCGTTGCCCTGGCGACCCAGCACCTCTTCCAGGAACAGCTCCAGCTCGGGGCCGATCCAGTAGATGCGCTCGGCATTCAACAGCGCACGGCGGTCTGACGGGCGCAGAGCGTAGTTGTGCGGCGAATTGCCGGGCGGGAGCAACACCGCCGGAGTGTCGACGCCGTCCATCACCGCCGCGGCGATCTGCTGCAGCGGTTTGATGGTGGTCAGCACCTTGGCGCTGTCAGCCAGCACAGGAAAAGACAGGCCCAGACTGCAAAGCAGCAAGAGCATTAAGCGCAACAGCATGGAAATATCTCCGGGGGCGTAATTGTTATATGATAACAGCAGTAAAGCCGTTGACCAGACTCCCTTTGAAGGCCAGCCCGCCATGAGCAATCTCAGCCTGCCCCATGATCCGCACCAACCGCATGACCACGACGCCTGTGTGCATGACGCGCTGGCGGCGGCCGAACACTTGTGCGAGCGCGCCGGCGTGCGTTTTACCGCGCTGCGTAAACGGGTGCTGGAGCTGGTCTGGGACAGTCACAAGCCACTGGGCGCCTATGACATTCTTGATACGCTGGCGCGAGAAGATGGCCGACGTGCAGCCCCCCCAACCGTATACCGGGCGCTGGACTTTCTCTTGGAGCAGGGTCTGGTCCATCGCATTGCGTCGCTGAATGCTTTTATTGGCTGCGCCAGCCCGGAGCACCGACATCAGGGTCAGTTTCTGATTTGTCGGCAGTGTCATATCGCTATCGAGCTGGATAACAGTTCCATCCAGGACGCCATCGCCGCCAGTGCCAAGGGCTTCGGATTTCAGGTCGAGGGCGAAACCGTAGAAATCACCGGTCTGTGCGCGCAGTGCCAGGCGGCAGCATGAGCGAGTCACTGCTCAGTCTGAGTAATGTCAGCCTGCGGCTGCATGGCAACCCGGTGCTGGAATCGGTCAGCCTCAGCGTCAAGCGCGGTGAAGTCGTCACCTTGATTGGCCCCAACGGCGCGGGTAAAACCAGCCTGGTGCGAGTCGTGCTGGGTTTGCTCAAGACGGACTCGGGCAAGGTGCAGCGCCAGCCCCGCATGCGCATCGGCTATATGCCGCAGAAGTTGCAGGTGGATGCGACCCTGCCGCTGACAGTCATGCGCTTTTTGCTGCTGGCGCCGGGTGCCAAGCGCAGCGAGGCACTGCAGGCGCTGGAGGATGTAGGCGCCGGGCATCTGCTTGAGCGGCCGTTGCAACAGGTCTCCGGTGGCGAGTTGCAACGCATATTGCTGGCCAGGGCATTGCTGCGTAATCCGGACTTGCTGGTGCTCGACGAGCCGGTGCAGGGTGTGGATGTAAACGGTCAGATTGAGTTGTACCAACTGATTACCCGCCTGCGCGACCGCTATAACTGCGGCGTGCTGATGGTCTCGCACGATCTGCATCTGGTGATGGCGACCACAACCACGGTGGTGTGCCTGAATCGCCACGTATGCTGTTCCGGCCATCCCGAACAGGTCAGCCTGGACCCGGCTTTTGTCGCGCTGTTTGGCGAGCAGGCCAGCGCCCTGGCGGTGTACAACCACCACCATGATCACGACCATGATCTGCATGGTGAAGTAGTGGATGCCTTGCCTTCCCATACATCACACAGCCACCAGCACGGACCTGACTGCAAGCATGCCTGACTTTCTGATTTATGCGCTCATGGCCGGCCTTGCCCTGGCTCTGGTGGCTGGCCCGCTGGGCTCCTTCGTGGTCTGGCGGCGCATGGCCTATTTTGGCGATACCCTGTCGCACTCGGCGCTGCTGGGTATTGCGTTGGGCATTCTGCTGGATATCAACCTCACTCTCGCAGTGACGCTCGGCTGCGTACTCTTGGCCGTTCTGCTGGTCGCTCTGCAGCACAAGCAGTGGCTGGCCAGCGATACGCTGCTTGGCATTCTGGCGCACAGCAGCCTGTCGCTAGGCCTGGTGGTGTTGGCGTTGACCGATAACGTGCGCGTTGACCTGATGGCCTACCTGTTCGGCGACCTGCTGGCCATCGGTCGCGAGGATCTGTACTGGATGCTCGGCGGGCTGGTGATAGTGATGGTGTTACTGACCCTGCTCTGGCGCCGGCTGCTGTCGGTCACCGTGCATGAGGAGCTGGCCCGCGTGGAAGGTTTGCCGGTCACGGCGATCCGCCTGGCGCTGATGCTGCTGATAGCCATCGTCATCGCGGTGGCAATGAAGATCGTCGGTGTGCTGCTGATCACCTCGCTGCTGATCATCCCGCCGGCGGCGGCTCAGCGCCATGCACGCACGCCAGAGCAAATGGCCATGGGCGCCAGCGTGCTGGGCTGTCTGGCAGTGATGGGTGGGCTGGCGATGTCGTGGAACCTGGATACGCCAGCAGGTCCGTCGATCGTGGTCTGCGCCGCGCTGTTCTTCATGCTTGCGGTCAGCGTTCCGCGCCGGGCCTGAGCAGCCCTGCATAGAGAGAGCCTGGCCGGGCCTGGCCGGTCGCACCTAGCCGGCCGCTCCGTTACATCCGCTGTAACAGCTCGGCGATCCTGTTGTCCCATTTCTCGGATAGGCTGAAATGGACACGGACCAATGAGCGCACCCTTGCATGCATGATCCTCTGGTGATTCCCACCGACGAAGGGCTGTATTGCCCTGCTGGCAATTTTCACATCGATCCCTGGCGGCCGGTGGCCACGGCAGTGATCACCCACGCGCATGCCGACCACGCCCGTTCCGGTCATCAGCAGTACTACGCCCAGCATTTGAGCGTGCCGATCCTGCGCCATCGCTTGGGCGAACATGAATTTACCGGGCTGGAATACGGCGAACAACGACGCTTCGGCCCTATCACTCTGAGCCTGCATTCGGCCGGGCATGTACTCGGTTCGGCGCAGGTGCGCGTGGCTCACGATGACGGCCGGGTCTGGGTGGTGAGTGGTGATTACAAACGCGATGCCGATCCGACCTGCGCACCTTTTGAAGTGGTGCCCTGCGATACGCTGATTACCGAAGCGACCTTTGCCCTGCCCTGTTACCGCTGGCCGCCGGTGGAAGAGGTCGGCCAGCAAATGTGGGACTGGTGGTCCGGTAACCCCGACCGGCCGTGCATCCTGTTTACCTATGCCTTTGGCAAGGCGCAGCGAGTGTTGGCGGCGCTGGCCGCGCACACTGACCGCACGGTTTACCTGCATGGCGCCATGGTCGCGCTGACCGAGCTGTATCGTGAGGCCGATGTGGCGATGTTGCCGACCCAGCCAGTGTCCGAGCTGCCCCGCGACGAAACCTTCAACGGTCAACTGATCCTGGCGCCGCCCTCGGCTGCCGGTTCGCCCTGGATGCGTCGCTTCAAGAATGCCAGCACTGGATTTGCTTCTGGCTGGATGCGCATTCGCGGCAATCGTCGCCGCCGTGGTTACGATCAGGGCTTTGAACTCAGTGACCATGCCGATTGGCCGGCGCTGCTCAATACCATTCGTGACTGCGGTGCCAGTACCGTGTTGACCACGCATGGCCGCAGTGATGATCTGGTGCGCTACCTGCGTGAACACCAGGGCATCGATGCCCGCGCGCTGACCACCCTGTACGGCGGCGAGGACGATTGATGCAGGCCTTTGCCGATCTGTATGCCGAACTCGACGCCACCACCCGCACCCAGGTCAAGCTGGATGCGCTGATTGCCTACTTCCGCGATGCGCCGCCAGCCGATGCGGCTTGGGCTGTCTACATACTCGCCGGACGGCGGATGAAGCGTCTGATCGGACCGCGCAAATTGCGTGACTGGCTGGCTGAAGCAACCGGATTGCCGGATTGGCTGGTGGAAGAAACTTATCAGCACGTTGGCGATCTGGCCGAAACCATCAGCCTGCTGATGGAAGATGACGGTGAGCGACGGGCTGTCGAAGGGTCCCTGGCAGGCTGGATCGAGCAGGCCATCCTGGGCCTGCGCAAGCTGGAGGAAGAGCAGCAACGGGTGCATGTGGTGGCCCACTGGCGCAGCCTGCCGCGCCCGGCTTGCTTTCTCTATAACAAGCTGCTGACCGGCAGTTTGCGCGTGGGCGTATCACGCGGGCTGGTTGAGCGAGCGCTGGCATCCTTGGGTGACCTGCCCCGGGCTTTGATTGCACGGCGTTTGATCGGCGAGTTCGAGCCCACCGCTGACTTTTTTACCGCGCTGTTCGATGAAGAGCATCGAGAGGAGCGCGAAGGCCAGCCCTACCCGTTTTTCCTCGCCTCGCCGCTCGAGGGCGAGCCGGCATTGCTCGGTGATTTGCAGGACTGGCTGGCCGAGTGGAAGTGGGATGGTATCCGCGCGCAATTGATCGCTCGGCCGGGTGGCATCTGGCTCTGGTCGCGCGGCGAGGAACCCATGAACGGCCGCTTCCCGGAAGTGGAAGCCGCCGCAGAAGATCTGCCGGAAGTGGTCCTTGACGGTGAAATTCTTGCCTGGGATACCGAGGTGCTGCCGTTCTCGCAAATGCAACGGCGCATCCAGCGCAAAACCATTGGCGAGAAAATGCTGCGCGAGGTGCCGGTGATATTCCTGGCCTACGACGTGCTGGAATATCAGCAGCAGGACTGGCGCGAACGGCCGTTGCGCGAACGCCGAGCGCTGTTGCAGGAGCTGCTGGCTAATAACGCCGAGAGCGCTATCCGCATCAGCCCCAGCGTCAGTGCTGAAGAATGGACCGCGCTGGCCACGCAGCGGGAAAGCAGTCGCGAACGCATGGTCGAAGGGCTAATGCTCAAACGTCTGGACAGCCCCTATCGCAGCGGCCGGATTCGCGGCGACTGGTGGAAGTGGAAGATCGAGCCGTTGACCATTGATGCGGTGCTGCTCTACGCCCAACCTGGCCACGGTCGCCGGGCCAATCTGTACACCGATTACACCCTGGCGGTGCGCGATGGCGATGCTTATGTGCCGATCGCCAAGGCCTATTCAGGCCTGACCGACAAGGAAATCCAGAAGCTCGATCACTGGATACGCCGTAACACCGTGGAGAAATTTGGCCCGGTACGTTCGCTGAAACCCGAGCATGTGCTGGAGATTGCCTTTGAAGGCATTCAACCCTCGCCGCGGCACAAGTCCGGCATCGCGCTGCGCTTCCCGCGGATTTCCCGCTGGCGTCAGGACAAGCCGGTGGCCGAAGCCGATACCCTGGAGCAGGTGAAGGACCTGCTGCGTCTGTATGGCGGCTAAGCCCGCGGCAGACAAGGGCGCAGTGGACGGCCTGGCTACGGTCGAGGCCTGGTTCGCTGCACAGGGCTGGACGCCTGCACCCTTTCAGCGCCAGGCGTGGCAGGCTTTTCGTGCCGGGCGCAGCGGGCTGATTCATGCCTCTACGGGCTCAGGTAAAACCCTTGCCGCCTGGCTAGGCCCGGTGTCCGACGCGCTGGATAAGCCAGTACGTACTGGCGGCCTGCGGGTTCTGTGGATCACTCCCTTGCGTGCACTGGCCAGCGATACCGCCGGGCATCTGCAGCAGGCGGTCGATGCTTTGGGCCTGGACTGGAAGGTCGAAACCCGCACTGGCGACACCAGCGCCAGCGTACGCGCCCGGCAGCGGCGGAAACTGCCGGAAACCCTGATCACTACCCCGGAAAGCCTCTCGGTGCTGCTCTCCTACCGCAATGCTGAAGAAAGCTTCAAGCATCTGGATGCGGTGATCGTGGATGAGTGGCACGAGCTGCTGGGTAACAAACGCGGCGTGCAGCTGCAGTTATGTCTGGCCTGGTTGCGCGCGCGGCATTCGCAGCTGCCGGTCTGGGGCCTGTCGGCGACCCTGGGTAACCTGGATGAAGCCATGGCGGTGTTGCTCGGCGAAGGAGCGGAACCGGGCGAGCGCATTGCCGGTACCCAGAGTAGACCTTTGACCATTCGCGGCCTGTGCCCGGCCAATGTCGAACGCTTTCCCTGGGCGGGCCATCTGGGCCTGTCGCAACTGGAGGGTGTGCTGGATTATCTGGGCGAGGGCCAGACCTCGCTGCTGTTTACCAATACCCGCTCCCAGGCTGAACTCTGGTTTGAGGCGATTCTCAAGGCGCGGCTGGAATGGCTGACTGAACTGGGTCTGCATCACGGTTCAATCGACCGCAAATTACGCAAGCGCATCGAGGACGGTTTGCGCCAGGGCGATTTTCGCTGCGTGGTCTGCACATCGAGCCTGGATCTGGGTGTGGATTTTTCCCCGGTGGATCGGGTTGTGCAGGTCGGTAGCCCCAAGGGGGTGGCGCGGCTGATGCAACGCGCCGGCCGCTCCGGTCACCAACCGGGCGCCGCCAGTGAAATTCTTTGTGTGCCCAGTCATGCTTTGGAACTGGTAGAAATCGCCGCTGTACGCCGGGCCTGGGAGGCGGGCCGGGTTGAGGCAAGGCGGCCACCACGATTGAGCCTGGATGTGCTGGTGCAGCATCTGGTGACCCTGGCGGCCGGCCCCGGCTTTGTTCCTGAACAGGTGTTCGCCGAGCTGCGCAGCACTCATGCTTTTGCCGGGCTGGACGAGGAGATCTTCAACTGGTGCCTGCTGTTTATTACTCAGGGCGGGCCGGTGCTGGAGCATTACCCGCAGTTCCAGCGTGTGGTGATTCAGGACGGTCGTTACAGCGTCGAGGATACCGGCATTGCCCGCCGCCACCGGCTGGCGATAGGCACTATCACCAGTGATGCGCAGATCCAGGTGCGCTTTATGAAGGGTGGCAGTCTGGGCAGTATCGAAGAAACCTTTATCGCCCGGCTCAAGCCTGGCGATGTGTTTCTGTTTTCCGGGCGCGCGCTGGAGTTGGTCAAGGTGCGTGACCTGGTGGCCTATGTGCGCATGGCGAAAACCCGCCGGCATAGTGTGCCGCGCTGGTACGGCGGGCGCTTGCCGCTCTCCAGCGAACTGGCCGACAGCGTGCTGGAGATTTTCGAGGAAGTGCAGGCCGGGCTGTATACCGACCCGGAGGTCCAGGCGGTTGCCCCGGTGCTGGAATTGCAGAAGCAGCAGTCGGCGCTGCCAAGTCGCGCGCGGCTATTGATCGAGCGCTGCAGCTCGCGCGAGGGTCAGCATCTGTTTGTTTACCCCTTTGCCGGGCGCTTGGCCCACGAAGGTCTGGCCGCGCTGCTGGCCTGGCGACTAGGGCAACTGACGCCAGCGACCTTCTCGCTGTCGGTTAACGACTACGGCCTGGAGCTGCTCACCTCGGCCAAGCTGCCGGAGCTGACAGAGGCGGATTGGCATTCACTGCTCGACCCTGAAGATTTGCTCGATCATGTACTGGCCGCGCTGAATGCCGGCGAGTTGGCGCGTCGGCAATTCCGCGATATCGCCCGGGTCAGCGGGTTGGTGTTTCAGGGCTTTCCCGGTCGAGGCAAGAGCGACCGGCAATTGCAGGCTTCCAGCGGTCTGCTGTACGACACCTTGCAGCGCTACGATCCCGAACACCGGCTTTTGGCCCAGGCCAGCCGTGAAGTCCTGGAAGATCAGCTGGAGATTCAGCGGCTGCGGGCGGTATTGGAACGCGCAGCCGAGCAACAGCTGCTGTTGGTGTCCCTGGAACGTTTCTCGCCTTTGGCTTTCCCGCTGTGGGTCGAGCGCCAGCGTAATAGAATCAGCACCGAGGGTTGGCGCGAGCGCGTTCAACGCATGATGGCCAGCCTCGAGAAGCACGCAGCACGTAAACCAAAGAGACGCCCATGAGTCGTACCCTGAATTGGCAGTTGGCCGGCGCCGAAGTGGTGCTGCATGGTGACTGCGCATTGTTCTATCCCGCCGAGTCTGCACTGCTGGTCGCCGATACGCATTTCGGCAAGGCGGCTTTGATGCGCCGGCGCGGTCTGGCGGTGCCCAGCGGCCAGAGCCGCGATGACCTGCATCGCCTGACCAATCTGCTTGAGGAGTTCAATCCTCAACGGTTGATCGTACTCGGCGATTTTTTCCACCATCGGCCGATGCCCGGCGAGCCATTTCTGGATATGTTCCCCGGTTGGCTGGCGCAGCACCGGGCGGTGTCGGTGGAGGCAGTTGTAGGTAACCACGACCGGCACGCCGCAGGGGTGGATATCGGTTTGCGCTGGCACGATCATCTGGATCTGGGGCCGTTCCGTTTGCGCCATGAGCCCGAGCAGGTACCGGGGCGTCATGTGCTGGCCGGGCATCTGCACCCGGTGCTGACCTTGCAGGTGGCCGCTGACCGGCTACGTGCGCCGGTGTTCTGGTTTCGTGATCAGGTCAGTGTCTTGCCTTCGTTCGGCGCGCTAACCGGAGGTTGGGATCTGCCGCGCACAGCTGAAGGGCGAACCGTACTGGTGGTCGAAGGCGAGCTTTTCCAGGGTCCGGATTAAGCCCGCGGCGCTGCCATTATGTAACCGGCTATGCAGCCTGGTTGAGCAATGCGCCGACAACGCTTATGCTGTATTTATATACAGTATATAGGTGTGACATGGAGCTAATCGAAAAACTCACCATTCTGGCCGATGCAGCGAAGTATGACGCGTCCTGCGCCAGTAGTGGCGCGCCCAAGCGCAGCTCCCGCGGCAAGGACGGCATCGGCGCGACCAATGGCATGGGCATCTGTCACAGCTATACTCCGGACGGCCGCTGCGTCTCGCTGCTGAAAATTTTGCTGACCAACTTCTGCCTGTATGACTGCCAGTACTGCGTCAACCGCCGCTCCAGTGATGTGCCGCGGGCGCGTTTTATGCCGGAGGAAGTGGTCAAGCTGACGCTGGATTTCTACCAGCGCAATTATGTTAGCGGGCTGTTTCTCAGTTCGGGCATTATCCAGTCGCCGGATTACACCATGGAGCAGTTGATCCGCGTGGCCAAGTTGCTGCGCGAAGAACATCAGTTCCGCGGCTATATCCACCTCAAGACCATTCCCGAAGCGGACCCGGCGCTGATCGAAGAGGCCGGGCGTTATGCCGACCGGCTCAGCGTGAATATCGAGCTGCCGAGCCCGGACAGCCTGATTCGTCTGGCACCGGAAAAGCTGATCGGGAGCATTACCGGCGCCATGGGTACCATCGATAGCGCATCGAATGAATCACGCGCAGATAAGCGTGCGCCCAGGTTTGCCCCAGGCGGGCAAAGCACGCAGATGATCGTCGGTGCCGATGCCAGTGATGACAGCCGCATTCTGCATACCGCCGAAGCCTTGTACGGCGATTATCGTCTGCGCCGGGTCTACTATTCGGCATTCAGCCCGATCCCCAACAGCCCTTCCTCGGTGCCTTTCCAGGCGCCGCCTTTATTACGCGAGCATCGGTTATATCAGGCTGACTTCCTGCTTCGCAGTTATGGCTTCAAGGCCGGCGAGTTGGTCGGCGCGCAGGGTAATCTGCCGCTGGATATCGACCCCAAGCTGGCTTGGGCGCTGGTTAACCGGGCGCAGTTTCCGATCGATCTGAACCTGGCAGAGCCGGCGATGATCGCCCGGGTGCCAGGCATTGGTATCCGCTCGGCGCAGCGCATAGTCAGCCTGCGCCGGCTCAAGCGCATCCGCTTTGAAGACCTGCTGCGGATGCGCTGCGTGATGGACAAGGCCCGGCCGTTTATCGTCACCAGCGATTATCGCCCGCGTCAGGACACGGTGGAATCCAGCCTGCTGCGCCGCCAATTAAGCGATCAACCGGCGCAGATGGCGCTCTGGGGCTGAGGAAGACCATGCGGGTACTCTGCTGCGAAGACGATTTTGCATGCTGGCGCGATCAGGCCCGGCAACTGCTGGTGCAGGGCGTGCCGCCGCACGAAGTAGTCTGGGAAGATGAAGACCATCGCCAGCTGTTCGCTGCGGAGCCGCTGCCCGCTTACGGCGAGCCGGTGCAAAGGTTGCGCGTACCGGCGGCATTGCTCACGGAGCTCGAGAGTGCCGCTCGCTACCGAGCGCCAGGCCGCTGGAATCTGCTGTATCGAGTGCTTTGGCGGGTGGTCAAAGGTGAGCGGCAAGCCATGCTGGCGGGTGATCCGGACGGTAGCGAACTGCACCGGCGGATCAAGGCGGCCAGTCGCGAGGCGCATCACCTGCATGCATTCTTGCGTTTTCATCCGCTGCCCGCTGATGCCGATCTGGACTATGTGGCCTGGCATGAGCCCGCGCATGACATCCTCGCCAGTGCCAGCATGCATTTCGCCGAACGTCTGGGGCGGCAACGCTGGCTGATCGCCACGCCCCGCGATGCGGTCTGGTATGACGGCCAGCAGCTGCATTACCGTCAGCCCTGTCCACCTGAGTGGCGAGTACGGGCCGAGGCGGTGCGGGGCAAGGATGACGCGCTGTGGGAAACCTACTACGCGAGTATCTTCAATCCGGCACGGCTGAACCGCAAGGTCATGCAGGCGCATATGCCGCTGCGGTTCTGGAAGGGGCTGACCGAGGGCAAGTTGATTCCGGTGTTGCTAAGCAAGGCGCGGGCGGGATCACAGAAAGACGGGCAGGCCGACGGTGTATCGGGCAAGGCTGGGAAGGTGATTCGTCTGGCGAGAAACAAGGCTGTTGCCGGAGGGCCGGCAACAGCTCAGATCGGTGTAAAAGACGCGTCGATCAGGGAGTCATGATTCGCGGCAACCACTGGCTCAACTCCTGCGGCTTCAGCGGCGGCCGCAGGAATCCAACGTATTGCCCTTCCGGATTGACGATCACCACCTGGCCACTGTGGTCGACCAGATAGTTCTCGCTGCTGGTGTCCGGCTCGATATAGGCGATGGATAACGCCCGTGCCAGCTTGGCCAGCTCTTCCGGGTTCCCGGTCGCGCCGTGGAAACCGGCTTTGAAGAAGCCCAGGTATTGCTGCATCTGCTCGGGCGTGTCGCGATTCGGATCAACGCTGACCATGGTCACCTGCAGTTGCTCAGCAGAGGCTTCTGGTAGCGCGTCAACCAGTTGCTTGAGGTCGGCCATGGTGGTCGGGCAGATATCCGGGCAAAAGGTATAACCAAAGAACAGCAAATCCCATTGTCCGACCAGGTCCTGCTTGCCCCAGCTACCACCAGCGGCAGACAGCATTTCTACCTCGGGCAGGCTGCGCGGGCTGTCGAACAGAAATATGCCTGACTGCGACAATTGCTCACGATCCAGTGCTACTGGACGGGTGACTTTATGGACAATAGCGCCGATGACCAGGGCAATCACTGCCAGGGTCACTAGAACGGTTTTTTGCACGCCGCTTAAAGCCATCCGGCAACCCCTACATAATGATCAACCAGCAGCGCGACGAATATCCACAACAGATACCAGAGGGAAAACTTGAAGGTCTTGATGGCTGCATGCGGACGGCTGTCACGCCACATTGCCCAGGCCCAGTCGATAAAGCGCACGCCGAGTACCAGCGCCACGGTCAGGTAGATGATGCCGCTCATGTGAATCACATAAGGCAGCATGCTGACGGCGAGCAGAATAAAGGTGTAAAGCAGAATGTGCAGCTTGGTATACCGCTCGCCATGGGTGACGGGCAGCATCGGAATGTCGACCTTGGCGTATTCTTCCTTGCGGTGAATGGCCAGTGCCCAGAAATGCGGTGGCGTCCAGGCAAAAATGATCAGTACCAGCAACAATGCTTCGGCATCAATCTGCCCGGTAACCGCGGTCCAGCCCAGCAGGGGCGGAGCCGCGCCAGCGAGACCGCCGATGACGATATTCTGAGGCGTGGCGCGCTTGAGAAACGAGGTATAGATCACCGCGTAGCCGAGCAGCGAAGCCAGTGTCAGCCAGGCAGTCAGGGCGTTGATCCATTGCAGCAGAATGCCCATGCCGGCAACGCCGAGTACCAGGGCAAAGAGCATGGCATTGAGCGGATTGACCCGCCCCTGAGCCATCGGCCGACGCTGGGTGCGCGCCATATGGATATCGATACGCCGATCCACCAGATGATTGACCGCAGCCGCCGAACCGGCGCATAGGGCGATGCCCAGATTACCCAGCAACAACACGCTCCAGGGCACCATGCCTTCGGTAGCCAGCAGCATGCCGATGGCCGAAGTGATGATCATCAGTGCCACAACTTTGGGCTTGGTCAGCTCCAGGTAGTCGCGCCATCCGGCGCTGGCCTGTGCGGTGTTGCTCATAACGGTCATCAGTGCTTCCCCCGACGCCTGAGGCGCCTGTCATTGTTCTTCTGGTCAGGCTTTGTTCTGGAAAAACCTGCGCCCAGTATGCGCCAGCCGTCAGCGGCTGGCCAGCCTTGAGCTAGACCTCTCGGTACTGAAAATGGCATCTGCAGCAGGCGCACGCAAGCGATAGTTGATAGCCACCACGACCAACAGCAGAGTAGCACCCACAGCATTGTGGGCAACGGCGACGGCCAGCGGCAAATGCGCCAGCACATTGGTGATGCCCAGACCGACCTGGGTTATCAATACCAGGGTAAGCAATCCGGCCAATTTAGGCATGCGCCGGTCCATCAGCTTCCAGGCCAGCAATAGCACAAACAGGCTGGTGACAATGGCGCCGAGCCGGTGGGTGAAATGGATGGCCGTGCGGCCTTCACCGAGCAACATGCCGCCTAGGTAATTGGGCCCTATTTCGTGGAACAGGTGAAAGCCAGCGGCGAAGTCCATCTCTGGCCACCATTCGCCGTGGCAAGTGGGAAAGTCCACGCAGGCAACGGCGGCGTAATTAGTGCTGGTCCAGCCACCGAGGGTGATCTGCGCGATGACCACCAGCAGCGTCAGTCGGGCAAGGAATCGTAGTTTGGCGATTGCTTTGGCGGGGCCCATCGGGTGAAAGCCGCCGTGCAGGCGCAGGCACAGCAGCATCAGCAGACTGAGGGTGGCGAAGCCACCAAGCAGGTGCGCGGTGACGACTTGTGGCCACAATTTCAGTGTTACCGTCCACATGCCGAACAGCGCCTGACAGACTACCAGCAGTAGCAGACCGAAGCTCAGGCCCACCGGATAACCCGGCACGCGTTTTTGCCGCAGGCTCATCAGGGCCAGGCCGAGGATGACCAGGCCCAGGATCCCGGCGGCATAGCGGTGGATCATCTCGGCCCAGGCCTTGAAAACTTCCACCGGGTCATCGGGAAAGCGCATCTCGGCTAGCTGAATGGCACTGTCGCTGCGCGGTACGCCGAGAAAACCATAACAACCCGGCCAGTCCGGACAACCCAGGCCGGCATGCACCAGGCGAGTGTAGGCACCGAGAATCACCACTACGAACCCTAGCGCCAATGCGCCGACGGCAAACAGGTAACCTGGTTTACGCATGACCTTTATCCTACCTTGGATACTTTCAAAAGATGTTTCAGATCGTCAAGCAACTGCTTGCCCGGTTTGTCCGCGTCCTGATGCAGCACCACTCGACCCAGTGGGTCGACGACCCATAATTGCGGGCCCTGCTGCCATTCCTGCGGATGCTGGTTCAGGCTGTTCTGGTAGGCAGCGGAATCCAGCGTACCTTTTTCCAGACGCGGGTACTCGGACTCCAGTTGTTCCAGCAGCTCTGCAGGGGGCTGTGTTGCCAGTGCCAGCATATGTTTCACTCGGCCGGCTTCGCGGCCGAGGGCAACATTGATCTGACGCGCCTCGTGCAGCAATTGCAGGCAGGCTTCCTCGCACGCTTGCGGGCTGGTAACCAGAACGCGCCAAGGCGAACCATAACCGACAGGGTCAGCTGCCAACTGCCAGTCTTCCAGCTGAATCTGTGGCTCAACCAGGTCGGAACGGTTGGTATTGCTTTGCGGCTCGTAACCGACTTTGGCCATGATGCCGGCAATCACGATGGGGCCGATCACCACGGCGAAGATCGCCAGCAGTTTCAGTTGCCCGCGCGGCTTTTTAGCGGTTGTGGGTGAGGTATCGCTACTACTCATTGTTATTTTTTCCCCGATGTTCAGACTGGAATCCAGCCCAGATAAAGAGTGCCAGTAATGCTATGGCCAGCGCAAACCATTGCACCGCATAGGCAGTATGTTTGCTGGCGGTCATGGGTAGTGCCGGCCAGTCAAGTTTGAAAGCGGCCTGGCTGCCGGTTTTCAGCCGCGCAGTCCAGCCGAGCAATGGGCGCTCCACCCCTGCGGCCATGCTCTCCAGATCCACCCGCGATATCAGCTTGGGCCAGTCAGATGTGCCGCCGCTTTGCCCCAGGGTAAAGCCTTGTTCTGCGCTGGGTAGCGCTTCTGCGTCGAGTTGTACGTCCTGGTCAGGTGTGGCTACAGTAGGGCGCTGGCGCCGGTCGGGCCAGGGTATCCAGCCGCGGTTGACGATCAGGCTATCCCCGGAGGCATGATCGTCAAACACCTGCAGCACCTCTACGCCGGCCTTGCCGCCACGGATACGATTGTCCAGTAGCCAGATGCGCTCGGGGTCAAACCGGCCCTGCAGGTATAACGGGCGCCAGCTGGGATCAGATTGCTGTTGTAGTTGTTCCAGGGTTTCGGCTACCGCGCTGCGGTTGGCATCCATCTGGGCCTGCATTGCGCGCTTTTCTTCGGCACGGTCCAGTTGCCAGAAGCCGAGGATAATCAGCAATGGCAGAAAGGCCAGCAGGAATATCCAGAGGGGCCAGCCGGGGGCGAAGCGTTTGGCGGAATCAGACATGGCAACCTTGATTAACGACAGGGTCTATAATGCACAAACCCTAACAAGCATGGATATTCGATTATGTGGTTGAAACTGGCCATTCTGGTCTTGCTGCTGGCGGTCATCGTCAGCTTGTTCAGCGGCCTGTTCTTTCTGGTCAAGGATACCGACGGTTCAGGTCGTCTGGTTACTGCTTTGAGTGTGCGGATTGGTCTGACGGTAGCGATACTGCTGCTGATTGCCTACGGCTTCTGGTCAGGCCAGTTTGCCTGGAATACGCCCTGGCTGCACTGAAAACTGGCCCCGGGAGGGGCCAGGTATCACGTCAGAATATATAGACGAAGATAAACAGACCAACCCAGACCACATCGACGAAGTGCCAATACCAACTGGCCGCTTCAAAACCGAAATGGTTTTCCGGGGTGAAATGGCCCTTGTGCACCCGCACCAGCATCACTGTGAGAATCAGCGTGCCCATAAACACGTGGGCGCCGTGAAAACCGGTGAGCATAAAGAAGGTAGCACCATAGATCCCCGAGTTAAGGGTTAACCCCAGGTCCTGGTAGGCGTGCACGTATTCGGCAATCTGCAGGCTGAGGAACACTACGGCCAGCACCACCGTCAGCAATAGCCAGTTCTTCAGGGCACCCCGCTTGCCTGCTCGCAGAGCGTGGTGGGCGAAGGTCACGGTGACACTGGAGGTGATCAGCAGAATGGTGTTGATCAGCGGTAGCTGCCAAGGGCTGATGGTTTCCTCCGGCCCCGGAAACAGAGCGGGATCGGGGTTGGCCATCAGTGGCCAGGAATACTGAAAGCCTTCCCAGAGCATATTGCTGATGCCCTTATCGCCCTCACCGGACAGCCAGGGGCCGGCAAAAGTACGCACATAAAACAGGGCGCCGAAGAAAGCCGCGAAGAACATCACTTCGGAAAAGATGAACCAGCCCATGCCCATGCGGAACGAGCGATCCATTTGCGCGCTGTACAGGCCCTGGTGGCTCTCGGTAATAACGTTGCCGAACCAGCCAAAGAACATCCAGGTAATGATCAGTGCGCCAGCCAGCAGTATGAACAGGCCGCTCTCGCCGCTGGAGTTCATCAAGGTGCCGGCACCGAATACCGAGGTCAGCAAGCCGATGGAGCCTACTATCGGCCATTTGCTCTGCGCCGGTACGTAATATTCTTCATGTGTTGAAGTGGTGTCGTGACTCGCCATCTGTTGTTCTCCTTATCAGGCAGTCAAAATTCAGTTGCTGTGCACGGCGGCCAGATCAAGATCAAAGGTCTCGGCCATGCGCTCAGTCACATCAAACAGGGTATAGGACAGCGTGAGCCGGTGAACTTCGCTCGGCAGCTCGCGATCTACGATAAAACGTACGGGCATTTCCACCGTTTCACCGGGCTGCAACATCTGCTGAGTGAAGCAGAAGCATTCGGTCTTGTGGAAATAGGCCGCGGCCTTGGACGGTGACACGCTGGGGATTGCCTGGGCAATCATCGGCTTGCTGGTCGGATTATGCGCGGTGAACATCATTTCATGCGTTTCACCAGGGTGCAGGGTCAGCTCGTTGGCCTGTGGGCCGAACGTCCATGCCATGCCTTCGGCATTGGTCGAAATAAACTGGACCCTTACCGAACGGTTTTCATCCACGCTGCCATCGCCACCTTCATAGGCGCTTGCATTGGTCTTGCCGTTGATGCCGAAGGCATCACACATCACGTCGTAGATAGGCACCAGCAGAAAGCCGAAGCCGAACATGCCCACCACCAATAGCAACAGGCGGCTGATCAGACGTTTTGTAGTGATGCCTTCGCTCATGGCTGTCCCCTTACTTCACTTCAGGTGGGGTGCTGAAGGTGTGGTAGGGCGCCGGCGAGGCGACCGTCCACTCCAGACCTTCCGCGCCTTCCCAAGGCTTGGCTGCTGCCTTGGGGCCGCCTTTGATGCACTTGATCACGATAAACAGGAACAGCAACTGTGTAGCACCAAACATGAAGGCGCCAATTGACGAAACCATGTTGAAGTTGGCGAACATCATGTTGTAGTCCGGTATCCGCCGCGGCATACCGGCCAGGCCGATAAAGTGCATCGGGAAGAACGCCATGTTCATGCCGACAAAGCTCATCCAGAAATGCGTCTTGGCCAAGACTTCGTCGTACATGTGGCCGGTCCATTTCGGCAGCCAGTAGTACGCCGAGGCAAAGATGCCGAAGATCGCGCCCGGCACCAGTACGTAGTGGAAGTGCGCGACTACGAAATAGGTATCGTGATACTGGAAATCCGCCGGAGCGATCGCCAGCATCAGGCCGGAGAAGCCGCCGATGGTAAACAGAATGACGAAGGCGATGGCAAACAGCATCGGTGCTTCGAAGGTCAGCGAGCCGCGGAACATGGTGCTCACCCAGTTGAACACCTTGACCCCGGTGGGGACGGCGATCAGCAGAGTGGCGTACATGAAGAACAGCTCGCCGGTCAGCGGAATGCCCACGGTAAACATGTGGTGAGCCCAGACCACGAAAGACAGGAACGCGATCGCTGCGGTGGCGTACACCATCGAGGTGTAACCAAACAGGGGCTTGCGGCTGAACGCCGGGATGATCGCACTGACCGCGCCGAATGCCGGCAGGATCATGATGTACACCTCGGGGTGACCGAAGAACCAGAAGATGTGCTGGAACATCACCGGGTCACCGCCACCTGCAGCGCTAAAGAAGCTGGTGCCGAAGTGGATATCCATCAACATCATGGTGACCACGCCCGCCAGTACCGGCATGACCGCGATCAGCAGGAAAGCGGTGATCAGCCAGGTCCAGACGAACAGCGGCATTTTCATCAGCGTCATGCCTGGGGCGCGCAGGTTGAGAATGGTGGCGATGATATTGATCGCGCCCATGATCGAACTGATACCCGCCAGGTGAATGGCAAAGATGAAGAAGGTCACGCTGTCTGGCGCGTAAGTGGTCGATAACGGAGCGTAGAAGGTCCAGCCGAAGTTCGGGCCACCGCCTTCCATGAACAGGGTCGACACCAGTAGGCCGAAGGCCGCAGGCAGCAGCCAGAAGCTGAAGTTGTTCATGCGCGGCAACGCCATGTCCGGCGCGCCGATCATCATCGGGATCATCCAGTTGGCCAGGCCAACAAACGCTGGCATAACCGCACCGAAGACCATGATCAGGCCGTGCATGGTGGTCATCTGGTTAAAGAATTCCGGCTGCACCAGTTGCAGGCCGGGTTGGAAGAGTTCTGCGCGGATAACCATGGCCATGGTGCCGCCAAGCAAAAACATGGCGAAACTGAACCACAGGTACATCGAGCCGATGTCCTTGTGGTTGGTGGTCAGAACCCAACGCATCAAACCTTTGGCCGGACCATGGGCATGGTCGGCGTGATGGTGATCAATCACTGCACTCATGATGGTCTCCTATTGGCTATTCTTGAAATTGAGGATGTCGAGCGGTGCTACGATGTCGCCGGTGTCATTGTCCCAGGCGTTACGTTCGTAGGTGACTACCGCAGCGATATCGGTTTCCGACAGCTGTGGGCCGAACGCGGCCATCGAGGTGCCGGATTTGCCATTGACGACGATATCGATGTGCGCAGCGACATCATTCAGCGCAATTTCACTG
This sequence comes from Halopseudomonas laoshanensis, assembly GCF_008365385.1. Taxonomy (GTDB): domain Bacteria; phylum Pseudomonadota; class Gammaproteobacteria; order Pseudomonadales; family Pseudomonadaceae; genus Halopseudomonas; species Halopseudomonas laoshanensis. The sequence continues at coordinate 458,837 of NZ_QOVF01000003.1, forward strand.
CCTTTCAGTGCGGGGAACATCGGTGGCAAACCTTCACCACCAGGCTGGTGACAGGAGGAACAGGAGCGTGAGTAAACCTGCTCACCACGTTCCATCAGCTCTTCAAGCGTCCAGTCCTTCTCGCGCAGCTCGGCTTCGCGGGCGGCGGTTTCTTTTTTCTCCGCCAGCCAGATGTCGTAGTCTTCCTGCGACTTGGCTTCAACCACTACCGGCATGAAGCCATGGTCGCGGCCGCAAAGCTCGGTGCATTGACCACGGAAAATGCCTGGCTCCTCGATGCGCGTCCAGGCTTCGTTGACGAAGCCGGGAATCGCGTCTTTCTTCACTGCCAGAGCAGGTACCCACCAGGAGTGGATAACGTCTGCCGCAGTGACCAGAAAGCGAATTTTCTTGCCAACCGGCACCACAAGAGGCTCATCTACTTCGAGTAGATAGTTTTCATTCTTGGGGGAAAGATTGTCGATTTCTTCGCGGGGGGTAACCATGTTGCTCATGAAAGCAACGTCTTCATTCAGGTAGCTGTACTGCCAGCGCCATTGATAACCGGTGATCAGGATGTCGATATCAGCTTCTTCGGCATCATAGATTTCGATCAGGGTTTTGGTCGCGGGTACTGCCATGCCCACCAGAATCAGCAGCGGTATGATGGTCCAGAGAACTTCAACGCCGACGTTCTCGTGAAACTTGGCGGGGACGGCGCCCCTGGATTTGCGGTGCATGAACATCGACCAGAACATGATGCCGAAGACGATCACGCCTATCACGACACAGATCCAGAAGATCAACATATGCAGATCAAAGACCGAGCGACTGATGTCAGTCACCCCCTCACGCATATTAAATGCCCATCCGGCGCTTACGGTGCCACTGAGTGCTAGCAATAACAGACCACTCAGCCAGGCGCTTGCTTGTCGCAACATTCCCGGTTCCCCTTATTTTTTTTATTCAGCTCTGGTAGCGGGGGGAAGTGCATTTAGAAAGTCATCAGGACTGAATAAACACGTGGCAATGCACTGCTCGGACGGGCCGTTGAAGCGGCATGCTCAAGCGGGATTGACTGGCCCCCCAAAAAACTGCCAGACCCGTTGAGTATAGACCTGACAGTTTCTAAGGCAATCCCCGGAAAGCTTTATTTTTGATATCTGTCAAGGCTGCACATGTAGCCTTGTGTTAGCAGCGGCCGCCGCAAACCGGCAGCGGTAAGAGGGCAAAAGTCTCTGCATTTCATTCTATTGCCTCACCCTGAGCCACTTTGACGATATCATAGTGCTCTGCTAGCTTGAGACGGATCGCCAGCGATCTCCATCTCGACCAGTTTCTGGTATTTACGGGAGTGTCTTATGAATATTGCAGCGTTACGCGAGCGAATCCGTGTGGCTGAACAGCAGGAGCTGCAGCAGGGTAGCCTGCGCAGTTGGCTCGGCGGGCAGATGGAGCAGCTGCATCCGGCTATCGAACCCGGCAGTGATCCGCTGGATACCCTGCACCGCTTTGCCGAAGGTTATATCGCCGAGGTGCCGGACACGCTGGAGGCCGCGCAGGCGGTAGCCGAGTCAGCCAATATGCGCACGCAGCTGCTGCCGGTGCTCAAGGTCGCCGAGGCCTTCTTTCTGCAGCCGCCTGATCTGCCGGCCGATCATCAAGGCATGCTGGCGTTGCTGGATGAAGCCTATCTGGTGCATCGCCTGGTCGAGGAAATCAACGATCGCTACATCGCCCACGGCGGCGAGCCGTTATTGCCGCTGGATACCACGCGGGCAAATGTCATTGTTCATCAGTTACTCGGCGATGCCTTTGCCAATCAGCTGGATATGGCAGTGGATACCGCAGTCGAGGGGCTGGCGCCGGAAAGCCTGTTCAGCAGCAAGGATTTTGCCGATTTTCGCCAGATCATCGCGCAACGTGGACGTATTGCCCTCTGGCAGAACTGGCCGTGTCTATCCCGGCAACTGGGCGTGGAAATTCGCCTTCGCGAGGCCAGCTAGCTAGTCAGTCGCCAGCCAGCCTGCGGAGGTTCAGGGCTTTTTCAGCCGCGGGTTGGGGAAGAACTGCACCGTCTGGCTCTTGGGCGCTGCAGGCTCCTTGGCCTTGGTCACCCGGGTGGGCACTTCACGCGGTACCGAGTTACCGCGTTCATCCAGCGTATCGGCATAACCGCAGCTGACGCATTCGCGATTGGGCACCCCGTCAACTTCATACATGCGGATGGTATCCATCGCGCTGCACGCCGGGCAGACCGCGCCGGCGATAAAGCGCTTGATGGTCGGAGTGCCGCTCATGCAGCCTCCCCGGTCAATCCGCTGTGGCGCAACAGGGCGTCGATGCTCGGCTCACGCCCGCGGAAGGCAACGAACAGCTCCATCGGCTCACGGCTACCGCCACGGGCCAGGATGTTGTCGCGGAAGGCCTTGCCCGTTTCGGTATTCAGCACACCCTCTTCTTCAAAGCGTGAGAAGGCATCAGCCGAGAGTACTTCAGCCCACTTGTAGCTGTAATAACCGGCCGCGTAACCACCAGCAAAGATATGCCCGAACCCGTTCTGGAAACGGTTGAATGCCGGTGGCGGGAATACCGATACTTCGGCGCGTACCTGATCGAGTACCTGTTGCACCGTCTGGTCTGGCTTCTCGCGCAGGTGCAGGAGGAAATCGAACAATGACAGTTCTACCTGGCGCAGCATGCCCAGGCCGGACTGGAAGTTGCGCGCGGCGAGCATCTTGTCCAGCAGATCCTGGGGTAGCGGATGCCCGGTTTCATAGTGGCCGGAAATCAGCGCCAGGCCTTCGGGCTCCCAGCACCAGTTTTCCATAAACTGGCTGGGCAGCTCGACGGCATCCCAGGCCACGCCGTTAATGCCGGATGCAGCTGGATAGTCGACTCGGGTCAGCAGGTGGTGCAGGCCATGGCCAAACTCGTGGAACAGTGTGGTCACTTCGTCATGGGTCAGCAGCGCAGGTTTGCTTCCGACCGCCGGGGTGAAATTGCACACCAGGTAAGCGATCGGCCGCTGCAGTTCGCCGTCAGGCAGCAACCGGCGATCACGGCAGCCATCCATCCAGGCGCCGCCGTTCTTGTGGCTGCGTGCGTACAGATCGAGGAAGAAACGGCCAATCACCTCGCCCTGCTCGAGTACTTCGAACAGCCGTGCATCCTTGTGCCAGCGATCAAACTCGCTGACTTCGCGCAGCTGGATGCCATACAGCCGCTCGACCACCGAGAACATGCCGGTCAATACAGTATCGACCGGGAAGTACGGCTTGAGCTCTTCCTGGGAAATTGCATAGCGATGCTGCTGCAATTGCTCGCCGTAATAACCGACGTCCCAGCTTTGCAAATCGTTGCAGCCGCGCTCGGCAGCAAATTCGCGCAGCGCGGCCAGGTCCTGGCCGGCGAAGTTCTTGCTGCGGGTGCCCAGATCACGCAGGAAACTGACGACCTGATCGGTGCTTTCGGCCATCTTGGTTGCCAGCGACAGCTCGGCAAAGTTGGCAAAGCCCAGCAGCTCCGCGAGCTCCTGGCGCAGGGCAAGAATTTCGCTGATCAGCGGGCCGTTGTCATATTCGCCGGCTTGCGGGCCGACCTCTGACGCACGCGTGCAGTACGCGGTGTAAACCTCTTCGCGCAGGGAGCGATCATGGGCGTAGGTCATCACGGCGTAATAGCTGGGGAATTCCAGCGTCAGCAGCCAGCCATCCAGCTCTTTGGCTTCGGCCGCCTGTTTCGCCTGCGCCAGCGCGGATTCCGGCAGGCCGTCTAGCTGGGCTGCGTCGGTAATCTGTTTGGTCCAGGCCTGGGTGGCATCCATCAACTGGTTGGAGAAAGTGCTTTGCAACTCCGACAGGCGCATTTGCATCTCGCCGTAGCGCTTTTGCTGCTCGGCTGGCAGCGCGATACCGGATAGACGGAAATCACGCAGCGCATGCTCGATGATCGTCTGCTGCGCCTGATCCAGCTGACTGAAGGCTTCGCCTTCGGCGAGTTGCTGATAGGCGGCAAACAGCTTCTGGTTCTGGCCCATCTCGGTGCTGAATTCACTCAGCAGCGGCAGGCAGCTGTTGTAGGCATCGCGCAGCTCGGGGCTGTTCATTACCGAGTTGAGGTGGCGCACTGGCGACCAGGCCTGGCCGAGCTTTTCGCCCATATCGTCCAGCGGCACGATCAGGTTGGACCAGGTCCATTGCGCCGGTGGGTTATCCAGCAGTCGAGCCAGCGTCGCGCGACTGTCTGCCAGAACCTGCTCGATGGCAGGCTTGACGTGCTCGGCACGGATGCTGCTGAAGGGAGGCAGGTCGTAGGGTTGCAGAAGCGGGTTGGACGAGGTCATGAAGTTTCCTGAAATGGGTGACTGAGTCATAGTATGTATCTTATTGAATATGGGAGCGCTTGGCACGGCCACTGGATTTTATTAATAGTGACAAGAGCTTTCGTTAATGGAGACAGAGCATGAATGTACGCACGCTGAGCGGCAAGTCGCCGCAATTGGGGCAGGCGGTCTTTGTTGACCCGTCTGCGGTAGTGATTGGCGATGTGGCGCTGGGCGATGACTGCTCGGTGTGGCCGTTGACGGTCATCCGCGGCGATATGCACCGCATTCGTATCGGCGCGCGCACCAGCGTGCAAGATGGCAGCGTGCTGCACATTACTCACGCCGGGCCGTTTAATCCGGACGGCTATCCATTACTTGTCGGTGATGATGTGACCATCGGACACAAGGTTTTGTTGCATGGCTGTACGATTGGTAGCCGGGTACTGGTGGGTATGGGCAGTATTGTCATGGACGGGGCGGTGGTTGAAGACGAGGTGATCATCGGTGCCGGCAGTCTGGTGCCGGCGCAACGCACGCTGGAGTCGGGCTATCTGTATATGGGCAGCCCGGCGCGGCAGGTCAGACCGCTGACCGATAAAGAGCGCAGTTTTTTCACCTACACCGCGGCCAATTATGTACGGCTCAAGGACGAACACCTGGCCGAGCTGGCGCAAGGCTGACGCGGCTGCCGGAATGCAGGATGTGGGTCTATACTCGATGAAAAAGAGATCAGAACCATGTTTCCATGGCAGTCCCGCTCGCTCAGCGTGGCCTTCAAGGCTGGCGCTACCGGCCTGGTAGAGAATGATCAGCGGGCGCTGATGCGGGTGGTGTTTCTCACCTCGAGTATCACTTTGGGCGCATTCGGGGTGCTGCAGCTGAGTTACGGGCGTTATCTCCTGGGTTTGTTCGAGCTGGTCTCTTGCGCGGTGCTGCTCTGGTGCAGCTGGCGGGTTGCCAGCGCAGTGCGACCGGTCATATGGATCTACTTCTACCTGCTTCCGCTTTACTGCTTTCTGACTTACATCATTTTCATGCCCGACGCGTCGCATACAGCGTTCGTCTGGGTATATCTGATTCCCATCCTGTCCTACCTGTTGTTGGGCCGCCTCGCGGGCCTGCTGTTGGCCTTGCCATTTATCAGCGCAGCAGCGCTGGCCTATCTTTACCGCTTCGGCGTTCCGGCAGACGCCGCCGGCTTGATCGATCTGGGCAACTCCTTGCTCTGTGGTCTGCTGATTCTATTGTTTGTACACCTGTACGAGTCCCGACGGGCGTTGGCTCAGCGGGCGCTTGAGCATCTGGCCGAAGTGGATGCACTGACCGGGGTGGCCAACCGCGGCAGCTTTCAGCGGGCGTTGGAGCGAAGCGTGGATGAGGCTGCGCGCAGTGGCTCCGGATTGGTCTTGGTGATGATGGACGTGGATTTTTTCAAGGAGGTCAATGATCGTTGGGGCCACGACGTTGGAGATGCGGCTTTGCAGCACATCTGCGCCTGTATTGCGCAACGCCTGCGGCGCACCGACACTCTGGGCCGGCTGGGCGGCGAGGAGTTTGGCATCCTGCTGCGCAATACCGACGCGCGGGCAGGTCAGGAACTGGTGGAAAGCCTGCGCCGGCAGATAGTAATTACGCCATTGGAGCACCAGGGCCAGCAGATCCTGCTCTCGGCAACCTTCGGCTTGGCGCAGATGGGTGTGGATGGCGTAACTGCGTTCGAGCTTTACCGTTGCGCCGATCAACGTCTGTATCGCGGCAAGGCATCGGGGCGCAACCAGCTGATCGACCGCGACCCCGGTTTCGGATAGCCAACTAGCAAGCAATCAGCCCGATGAATAATGCCGCGATGTTCCGTGATTTGGCGGCTGCCTGGTTTATGCTCTGTGGGTCAGGGCGTTCTTGCCCCTTTTTTCTGTTTTCAACCAGTCGAGGCTTTTCATGTCTGCCTACAGCAATCGCAAAGTAGTACTTAACCAACGCCCACAGGGCGAAATCAAGGATGGCGACCTGGTCATCAAGCAGGAGCCGGTTCGTGATCTGAAAGACGGCGAAGTACTGATCAAGACCTTGTGGCTGTCCCTGGACCCTTACATGCGTCCGCGCATGAACGACAGCAAGGGTTATATGGATCCGATCGAAATCGGTGCGCCTATCGTCGGTGAAAGCGTCGGCCGCGTGGTTGAATCCAAGTCGCCCAACTATGCGGTTGGCGATGTGGTCACCAGCTATTCCGGCTGGCAGGAATACAGCATCATCCCCGGCGATGCGCCCATGGTTTACAAGGTCCAGGATCACGGCATTCCGTTGCAGGCGTATCTCGGCGTCGCCGGCATGCCTGGACGTACCGGCTATTGCGGCCTGGTATATGTCGGCAAGCCCAAGGCTGGCGAAACGGTTGTGGTTTCAGCCGCTTCCGGTCCGGTTGGCACTGTAGTGGGTCAGACCGCCAAGCAATTGGGTTGCCGTGTGGTCGGTGTTGCTGGCGGGGAAGAGAAGTGCCGCTATGTAGTTGAAGAGCTGGGCTTTGACGAGTGCGTGGACTACAAAGCCGGCAATCTCGAGCAAGACCTGAAGGATGCCTGCCCCAACGGCATTGATGTGTACTTTGAAAACGTCGGTGGTGCTGTCACCCGCGCCGTCGCCAAGCTGCTGAACAGCGGCTCACGCGTGCCGATCTGTGGTTATGTGTCGGCTTACAACGCCGAAGATGCGAGCAAGGTTGAAACACCTTTTCACGTCTTTGGCGCCATGGAAGACAAGCCCGAACACCGCTTCTTCCTGGTCACCGAGTGGCAGGACAAGCACCAGGAAATCACCGCGCATCTGGCCGAGCAGATTGCCTCAGGCAAGATCAAATATCGTGAAACCATCGCCGAAGGCCTGGATAATGCCGTAGACGCATTCAAGGGTATGCTCAAGGGCAAGAACTTCGGTAAGCAGTTGGTTCGCGTCGCCGAGTAAGACCCTGATCCCCCGCCGCCCCTGCACAGGGCGGCGGGGGGTTCTATCTCCGCAACACCCTGTTCCAGCAACGCCCCCTACCCTTGGTATAGAAACTGCATCGGTTGCACTGTATTGAGCCGATCAGCCCGCTTGTCTGTCTCGATGCCTCTTTTTGCAGCACAAAGACCGGCTTTTTCGTTTGGCCGCGCCATCATTGTGCCAGTTTGCTCATTTAGCCAGCAGGATGGGCCATGCCAGTCTCCATGATAGATGTACTCTGGGTCGTGCTCTGCGCCGGCCTGGTGTTTAACATGCAGTTGGGCTTTCTCTGCCTCGAAGCGGGTCTCACGCGCAGCAAGAACACCATCAATGTGGCGGTGAAGAACATGGCTGACCTGAGTGTCGCCATCCTGCTGTACTGGTTGTTCGGTTTCGGCATCATGTTTGGTGCCAGTGAGCATGGATGGTTTGGTACTGGTTTTGTCATGCTCTCTTTCCTGGATACCTGGCAGTCGGCATTCTTCCTGTTCCAGGCCATGTTCTGCACCACCGCCGCGACCATCGTTTCCGGCGCTGCCGCCGAGCGCATGCGCTTCAGCGGCTACCTGCTGGTGACCGTGCTGGCGGCCGGGGTGATCTATCCGTTCTTCGGCCACTGGGCCTGGGGCGGCAGTTTCAGCGAGGGTCAGGGCTGGCTGGCCAAACAGGGCTTCGTCGACTTTGCCGGCTCTACCGTGGTGCACAGTGTCGGTGGCTGGATCGCGCTGGCGGTTGTGCTGGTGCTCGGACCGCGCCAGGGGCGTTATGAGCTTGGCCGGCACGGCCGCAGTATGCCCGGCTCGAATCTGCCAATGGCCATGCTCGGCGCATTGTTGTTGATGTTTGGCTGGTTTGGTTTCAACGGTGGCAGTACTTTCAGCTTTGACCACAGTGTGCCTGGCATCATCGCCAATACCGTACTGGCCGGCGTCGCCGGGATCCTCGGCGGAATGATCCTGTCCTGGCTGCGCTGGCGACATGTGGACCCGGTCTATCCGCTTAACGGGTTGATCGCTGGCATGGTCGCGGTTACCGCCAGCGCGCATGTGATTGATGCCGGCGCGGCACTGCTGATTGGCCTCACAGGCGCGGTGGTCATGTACCTGGCTGACCGATTGATGTATCGCCTGAAAATCGATGATGCGGTCGGCGCGGTACCGGTGCATTTAGCCTCCGGTATCTGGGGCACGCTGGCACTGGCGCTGTTTGCCGATCTGGACCTGCTGGGTACCGGGCTGAGCCGCTGGCAGCAGCTTATGGTTCAGGGTCAGGGCGTGCTGGTGGCCGGTCTTTGGGCCTTCGGTTTGACCTGGGCGGTGCTGCGTCTGCTTAACCGCATAGTGCCCATCCGCGTCAGCGCGGAAGATGAAGTGGTGGGCCTGAATGTCTCGGAGCATGGCGCGCGCACAGAACTGGTCGAGCTGCTTGGAGCTATGGCCACGCATCAGCGTGATGGCCATTTTGCCCGGGAAGTGCCGGTTGAGCCCTTTACCGAAGTCGGTCAGATCGCCGGTCAGTACAACAAGGTGATCCGTGCGCTGCAAGCCGCGGTGGGCACTACACAGTCAATCATCCGCGATATCCGTGACGGCATTGTCACCTGCTCGCCCGAGGGGGTATTGGCGAGCTGCAATCCAGGGGCAGAGCGGCTGTTTGGCCTGGCATCAGCGGATTTGCTCGGCCAGCCGCTGCAGCGGTTGGTGGCCGAGAATAATTGGAAGGGTCTGCCGCAACCGCTGGCTGGAGGTGAGCTGAAACAGGAAGTGCTGTTCAGCCGCCATGGGCACGAGCAGTTCGTTGCCGAGCTGACGGTCAGCCGCGGGCATGAGGATGAGCATTTGCTGACCTGCATGATCCGCGATATCACCGAGCGGCGCCGCGTCGAGCAACAACTGTTTCAGGAAAAGGTGCTGGCGCAGGTCACTCTGGCCTCGATTGGTGATGGGGTGATCACTACCGGACCGGATAGCCGCATCAACTACCTGAATCCGGTCGCTGAAAAGCTGACCGGCTGGGATGGCGAACAGGCACGCGGTCGGCCACTGGAGGATATCTACCGGCTGTTTGACGAGTTTACCGGCGTACCTCTGGGGAATCCGGTGACCGCCTTGTTGCGCCGTTATCGCCAGGGGTTGCAGGGTCAGGAAGCCAATGTGCTGCTGCTGCGCCGACGCGATGGTACCGATGTGGCAATTCAGGATGCCGTAGCGCCAATCCGAAATGCCGAAGGGCATATTATCGGCGCGGTGCTGACCTTCCGTGATGTCACCACCAATCGTCGGCTGGCCCGCGAACTCTCCCATCAGGCTGCCCACGACACTTTGACCGGGCTGACCAATCGCGCCGAATTCGAGCGGCGCCTGCTCGCGGTACTGCTGATCCCGGCGGAGGAGCGTGGCGACCAGGTGCTTTGCTATATGGACCTGGATCAGTTCAAGATCGTCAATGATACCTGCGGGCATGCAGCGGGAGACGAATTGCTGCGGCAACTGACCAAACTGTTCCAGAGCCGCATCCGCAGTAGCGACGTGCTCGCCAGGCTCGGCGGTGACGAGTTCGGCTTGCTGCTGGCGGGTTGCCCATTGGAAGAGGCGGTGCCGATTGTCGATGGCATGCGCGCGCTGGTTGAAGAGTTCCGCTTTAGCTGGGAGGGCAAGACCTTTGCGGTGGGCGTCAGCATCGGCCTGGTACAGGTCGAGCAGGGAGAAACCCTGGGTAGCCTGCTCAGCGCTGCTGACAGCGCCTGCTACGCCGCCAAGGATGCCGGACGCAACCGGATTCACATTTATCAGGCAGACGATCAGCAATTGCTTGAGCGGCGTGGTGAAATGCAGTGGGTCAACCGCTTGCGCCAGGCGCTGGATGGCGACTGGCTGCGCCTCTACGTGCAGCCCATCGTTTGCGTGAAGCAGCAGGACGCGGTACCCAGTTACGAAGTGCTGGTGCGCATGCTCGCCGAAGACGGGCGCATCATCCCGCCAGGCGCCTTTATGCCTGCGGCAGAGCGTTATGCACTGGCGACCGCGATTGATCGTTGGGTAGTAGGTAACTTTCTCGCCTGGGTGGGGGATTACTCGCGGCGGATAGCTGGTAACCCGGGCAATTATTCGATCAATCTGTCCGCGGCCTCGTTGGGCGAGGAAAGCTTTCTGGAGTTTGTGCTGGAAACCCTGGCGCGGCACAAGGTGCCGGCCGAGTGCATCTGTTTCGAGCTGACCGAAACCAGTGCGATTGCCAATCTGAGCCGCGCGGTGATTTTCATGCAACGGCTCAAGGCGATTGGCTGCCGTTTTGCACTGGATGACTTTGGCTCGGGCCTGTCGTCTTTTGCCTATCTGAAAACCCTACCGGTAGACATCCTGAAAATCGACGGCGTGTTCGTCAAAGATATTGAAACCGACCCGATCGCCCGCGCCATGGTCGCCTCGATCAATACCATCGGCCATGAGATGGGGTTGATCACGGTGGCCGAGTTTGTCGAGAGCGCGGGAATCCTCGAGTGCCTGACCGAGATCGGCGTGGACTATGCGCAGGGCTATCACTTAGGCCATCCGCGGCCGCTCAGCGAGCTGGACGGTGTGCGCATGATGCCCCGTTAGCGTCACGGCAGATAGATGCGAAATTCGCCGCCGTTCAATGGTCCGCCGTTCAGCAGTTGAATATGCCCCTGCTGGCCGTTGCGCTGATGCAGTTCGGCGATGCGCTGGCCGAAATACAAACCCAGCCCGGTACTGCCGGTACTCATATTGATGCCCAACACATAATCGGACTGGTCCTCGATCATGCTGGGCGGATAGCCCTGACCGTCGTCGCTGATGGACAGCACCAGTTGCTCGTCCTCGGTCCAGGCCTTGAGATGAATAGCCGAGCGGGCATAGCGGATCGAATTATTGATCACATTACCGACCACCGAGCCGACCAGTTCGGCATCGAAAAAGGCCAGCTGCCCGTCCTCCTCGACCTCATAGCTGCCGGTGATGTGCCGCGAACCGAGAATCTCGTTGTGCCGCGCCAGCTGCGCCTGAAGAAAATCCTCCACTTCCATCCAGGCCGGGCGCATGGGCAGTTGATTGACCCCCAGTTTGTACAGGCTGAGCATCTGCACCAGCATGCCGTTCAGACGCAGGGACTCGTACTCGATCACTCCGCGTTCGCGGTTGTCGGTCAAGTCCGCGGGCAGATCCGCAGACCATTGCTGGTAAGCCTGCATCAACATGCCTAGTGAGTTTTTCATGTCGTGCACGGTAGAGGCGATCACGGTGGAAAAATCCAGCCCCTCAGGTTTGTTCTGCAGATCGTCGCTCACAGACCGGCTACCGTGTTACAGAGTTTTTGATAACGCTCATACCGTGCATCGCTGGCAGGCATGCTGCGCACTTGGTCCAGGCAGTCCAGGCATTGCGCTTTCAGCTCAGGATCGGGCTGCGCCAGAAGCATGCGCAGAAGTGACTGGGCGGTATTCAGCGCGAAGCTGATATTGCGCGGCTGCAATGTTTGCGCCTCGCGGAATAACGGCAGAGCCTCGGCGAACTGCTTTTGCTGATAAAGACGGATGCCCTGTCGATTAAGCTCCTGCGCAGCCTTGCCGCCGTTCAGAATGGCCGGGTCATCGGTTTGTTCGGCGATCGATTGCATAACCTTGGCATCGTCACCATACATTTCCGCACAGGTGTGCAGGATACCCTTGGCCTGCTCTTCCTGGCCCAGCGCTTTAAGTTGCCCGGCTACCTCAAGCGCCACTTCGGCGGAGAAGAAGGTATTCAGTTCGCCAAGCTGGGTACTGGCTTGCTGAATCAGCTTGTCGGCCTCGCGCTGGTCACCGGTCTTGATCAGCGTACTGGCTTCCATCAGCTGCGCGCGTACCTGCAGGTTGGCATCGCCCTTCCAGCTTTTGCCCAAGTCGCCGAGGGTCTTGCGGATTTCCAGTACTGCGCGCGGGTTAGGTGCCTGGTCGCCGGCCTGCTCATTCAGGCTGGCCGCCAGCCCGAGATGGCTTTCCGGGTCACGAAATTGCGAGTTCTGGCCCAGGTCCACGGCCTGTCGGTAGGCCCGCACTGCATTGTCGAAGTCGCCATTGGCCTTGGCCAGTTTGCCCAGCGACTGCTGGCGCTGCAGGCTGTTCGGCGAGATCTTTATGCCCTGCTCGATATACTCCTGCGCCTGTTTGGGCTCGCCCATGGCGGCCATCACTGCGGCCAGCCCATCGAACAGTGCCGGCAGCATCGGGAACTGGCTGATCGCCGACCGGAACAGCTCCAAGGCCTGTTCCAGCTTGCCCTGTTCCAGCCACAGGTTGCCCAGGGCAATCAGCGCCCAGGGCATTGGGCGGTCAGTCACCTGGGCCTGCAGCAGCTTTTCCAGTTCAGCACGTTGCCCGAGGGCCTTGAGGGCATTGGCTTGATAGCGCAGGCATTGCGGCGCAAAGCGTTTGTGTTCGAGAGTGACCTTTTCGCAGGCGGCAAGCACACCGCGATGGTCCTGTTTTGCCAGTGCATCGAGGATCGGCTTGAGCGCGGTCTTGCGCTCCACCAGCTTATCCAGCCGCTGTTGCAGGCTGGCGCGGTTGAAAGGTTTGGTCAGGTAGGCGTCCGGCTCGCACTCAAGCGCGCTCATGACCATCGCCTGGCTGCTTTCGGCGGTACACATGACGAAAATGCAGTGCGGGCTGATCAGCTTCAAATGATGCAGCTCTTCCAGTACCTGTTGACCATTCTTGCCGGCGCCCAGGTTGTAGTCATGCAGTATCACGTCATATTGAGTGTTGCGGCACATCGCGATCGCATCTTCGCCGCGTGGCGCGGAGTCGGCTTGTTTAACCGCCATCAGCCGCAACATACCGATAACGGACGTACGAAATTCAGAAAAGTCATCGACGACTAGAAAACGTTTTTTGCTGTAATCAATCATAGAAGCATCCGGGCAAAGCGCCTGCTAAGTAACGGGCACTATGGGCAGTATAGCTGGCTGGTTGCAAGCCTCGCGCAGATGCAGAATAAGGCAAAGTGCCACTACATGAAAGCGAGTGCCTTGAAGTTACACCTGCTGGTGTGGTGATCTCAGCCAAAAGACGGTTTTAAGACTGAGTTAAGTTTGTTGTGGATAATCGAACTAATATTTCGAAAATAGCATCCTATAGATAGTTCACTCTTACGACAGAGGCACACATGATTACACGAGGCTTGCTTGACCAGTTGCTCAAATCCGGTACCGAAATGCTGCAAGGCGGTTCTTCCTCCCAGGGCGGCGCTCAGAGTGGCAATACGCATCGGCAATCCTCCGGCAAGGGCGCTTCTTCGCTGAGCGGCCTGCTGACAGGTGCCGGAGGTGGCGCGCTCGGAGCGGGTGCCATAGGCATGTTGCTGGGTAACAAAAAGGCGCGCAAGATGGGCGGCAAGGTGATCACCTATGGCGGCCTGGCCGCGCTTGGTGTGGTCGCTTACAAGGCCTACAACAATTGGCAGCAGCAAAATGGCGACCAGCAGCGCCAGATCGAGCCACAAACCGTCGATCGCTTGCCGGCCGCGCAAGCGGAAGAGCACAGCCATGCGATTTTGCGTGCGGTGATTGGCGCTGCCAAGGCCGATGGGCACATAGACGCCCGTGAGCGCGAACTGATCGATGGCGAGGTCGCCAAGCTGACGCAGGATCCTGATTTGCAGCGTTGGTTCGACCAGGAATTGAACAAGCCGCTGGAGCCCAAGGATATCGCCGGCTCGGCCACCACGCCGGAGATGGCCGCCGAGATGTATCTGGCCAGCCTGCTGATGGTTGATGAGGAGAACTTTATGGAGCGCTCCTATCTGGAAGAGCTGGCGCGCCAGCTGTCGCTGGATCCGGCTCTCAAGGTCGAGCTGGAAAAGCAGGCACGGGTAGCCGCCTGAGTCGTTCATACTCCACCACTTGAGCTGTTGCCTGTATTCATGAAGTGATCCTGCCCCGGTTCTTGCCCGGGCAGGTCTTTGATTAGAGAGGCTTGACCATCGTCACCCTACCCACCCCGCTTTCAACCGAGCTGCCTGCAATCCTGGCCGGCCCGGTGCTACGCCGTCTATCACCTGATCGCATCCTGATCTGGCTGGTCACCAGCCAGCCGTTGGCCATGACGCTTAGTGTGCAGCCCGAGGGTGGCAGTCACTCTCGGCACGGCCTGAGCGACGGTGATGCTGAGGCAGGAAAGGGGCAGGGCCAGATATTATCGATCGGCCGGCATGCTCACGTGCAGCTGCTTGACTACGCACTGCCGCAGCCGCTGCCGGTCGATCAGCTGATCAGCTACGACCTGCTCTGGACTGATGGCGCGGGTGAACAGAGCCTGGCTGCGGTTATGCCGGAATTACGCTATCCAGGGCAGGAGACATTGTCTTTCGTCATCCCCAGCAGCAATCGGCAACTGCTGCATGGCTCCTGCCGTAAGCCACATTTTGCCGGCAAAGATGGTTTGGTGCGGGCCGAAGAGTGGCTTGGCGAGCGGCTGCTGGATCCGGAGCAACGGCCTGACTGGCTGTTGATGACCGGAGATCAGGTGTACTCCGACGATGTCGCGGGGCCGATGCTGGTAGCGATACACCGGTTAATCGAACGTCTCGGCCTGTATGACGAGAAGCTTGAAGGCGCTACGGTGGATGATAGCCAGGCGCTCTATCAGAGTGACAAAAGCTACTATCAGCGTGAACAACTGTTGCCTGATGTACAGGGCAACGTGGCACTGCGCGAACGTTTCTTCGGCGGTGTGAAAAAGCCGGTGTTCACCTCGACCCATGCGCGCAATCACCTGATGACCCTGAGTGAAGTGCTGGCGATGTATCTGTTGGTCTGGTCGCCGGTGCCCTGGCGGCTGATTGATCGGCAGGGCAAGCCTGTACTGGCGCAGGAGCAGGAAGAGGCATATCGGGAAGAGCAGGAGATCATCAACGACTTCGTTGATGGCCTGCCCCAGGTAGCGCGGCTGTTGGCGCACATGCCGAGCCTGATGATTTTCGACGATCACGATGTGACCGACGACTGGAATCTGACCGCCGACTGGGAAAGCACCGCCTACGGGCACCCGTTCTCCCGGCGCATCATCGGTAATGCCCTGGTGGCCTATCTGCTCTGCCAGGCCTGGGGTAATGATCCAGACCGGGTCAGCAAACCCCTGGCTGAGCTGGAAAGTCTATTGGGCAGTGCCAACGAGAGCGGTTGGCTGGATGCGGCTGCTCAGGACGCCACGATCGACAACCTGTTGCGCTTCCATGCCTGGGAATATCAAGTCCCGGGCACGCCCCATCTGATCGTGCTGGATACCCGCACCCGCCGCTGGCGCAGTGAGCGTAGCCCTGGACGCCCCTCAGGGCTGATGGATTGGGAGTCGCTGACCGAGATGCAACAGCGCATGCTGGACAAGAAAGGCGTTGTGATCGTCTCGCCAGCGCCCATGTTTGGCGTCAAGCTGATCGAAGGGGTACAGAAGCTGTTTACCCTGGTGGGCAAACCGCTGCTGGTCGACGCCGAAAACTGGATGGCCCATCGTGGCGCGGCCAGGGTCATGTTGAATATTTTCCGCCATTCGCGCACCCCGGGTAATTTCGTCGTACTCTCCGGAGATGTGCATTATTCCTACGTCTACGACATCCGCATTCGCCACCGCGACCGGGGCCCGCATATATGGCAGATCACCAGCAGCGGCCTGAAGAATGCCTTTCCCGTCTCACTGCTGGACTGGTTCGACCGCCTTAACCGATGGTTGTATGCGCCCTGGTCGCCACTCAACTGGCTGACCAAACGCCGCCGCATGCAGATCACTCCGCGTGATCCTGATCAGGCGAGCTCCGGTGAGCGTGTTTGGAATGGCACTGGCATTGGCTTGGTGATCATGGACCAGGACGGCAGGCCAGTGGATGTACGGCAGTTGGATGCGCGAGGGATGGTGGTGAGATTTTCTGAGCAGTCCAGCTAATTCCAGGCCACTGGCCAGCTCGGGTAGTCGGGATTCTAGATTGCTGCTAGATTACGGCCCATAAACGAGCAATGCAGTTAAACCAGCCAGGGTAAAACAATGGTGGCAACTGACAGAGCGCAAGACCCAGTCGGTTTAGGCCCGTTGCTCCTGGCAACCGGGCGACGTGATCAGCAGGCATTCGAACATCTTTACCGCCTCACCAGTGCCAAGCTCTTCGGTATCTGTAAGCGCATGTTGGTGCAACGCAGCGATGCCGAAGATGTGCTGCAAGAAATCTATCTGACGATCTGGAACAAAGCTTCACAGTTCGACGAGGCGCGGGGCACTCCGATTACCTGGCTGACCACGATCGCACGCTCCAAATGCATCGACCGGCTGCGGCTGGGTGGTGTTGAGCGGCATACGGACATGATCGACCCTGACCAATTGCCGGAGCCGGAGGGAGTTGACCCGGTCGAGTTCGCCAGTGATCAGCTGCGGCTGGCCAACTGCCTTGCCCGACTGCAGAACCAGCACCGTACCGTTATCAGAACAGCCTTCTTTGACGGTTGTACTTATCATGATCTTGCAGCTCGCACGGGCGTGCCGCTTGGCACCATGAAGAGCTGGATTCGACGTGGCTTGCTGAGCCTCAAGGCGTGCCTGGAGCAATGAACACAACCCAATCATTAAGCGAAGATGACGATCTGCGGTTGGCGGAATATGCGCTGGGCGTATTGGATGCTGATCAGCGGCAATTCGTCGAAACGCAGCTTGCCTCTGCCCCGGAGTACGCGCAGCGGCTGACCGAGTGGCATGAGCGCCTTGCGCCGATGCTGGGAGAAATTACAGATGAGGCGCCGCCAGCTTATGCCTGGGCTCGCATCCGCGATAGCCTCGGGCATGTACAGCCCCGCGCCCTTGTTGCCGAGCCTCAACCAACCAGCACCATCTGGAGTAGTTTGGCACTCTGGCGTGGGTTCTCTGCTGCGGGACTCGCCGCAGCGCTGATCATGGCAGTTTTGTTGGTAGTGATGCTGCCTGCTGAAGACGAAATGCAACCCGCAGGTACGATGCTGACGGCCGCGCTGCAACTGGACAACGGCGAGATGGTTTACACCGCGACCTTGGATGCCAGCCGGCGCAGCCTGATCGTAGTCCCAGTCGGGGACATTGCGCTCGACGGTCGGGCAGCCGAACTCTGGCTGATTTCTGGCGATTTGCCTCCGCAGTCGCTTGGCTTGCTGCCTGCCGATGGCGCAGTGCGTCTGGCTGTTCCCGTAGAGCTTGGGACGCTGGCGAATGCGAGCAGCGTTTTCGCTATTTCGCTAGAGCCGCCCGGCGGTTCGCCAACTGGGCTGCCCACCGGCCCGGTGGTTGCGCAGGGGGTGCTGGCAGACATCTGATCTGCAGGAGTTCCAGGGCTGCTTCGCCGGCACGTGTTTAGCTCGCGTCCGGCTGGCAGCCAGTTCCCTGTGCGTATTCCAACACCTTCCCATCCTGCTGTCGGGCGGAGTTTGCCCTGCTAATTGCTCGCGCATGAAATAAAAAATAGTTTTGCTGCATCCGTTTCCCAAGTCGTTGCGTAACTTCATGGAGGTAACCAACAACAAACGAGAAGGGAATACATATGAATCGGCATTACGCACGTTCCTTACTGTCAAAATCCGTACTGGCGACTGTGGTGCTTGGCGCAGGTCTTGGCTCGGCTGTCAGCTTGGCCTCCAGTCACCGCGAGGCGCCTTTTATCACTGAGGTGCCCAAGGTCGACGGGACGGACTTCTACATGTTCCGCAGTTATGAGCTTGGCCGCGAAGACACGGTCACGCTGATCGCCAACTATCTGCCTCTGCAGGACGCTTATGGCGGGCCGAATTATTTCGACCTGGACGGCAATGCGATCTATGAAATCCATGTCGACAACACCGGTAACGCAGAGGAAGACATCACCTTTCGCTTCAAGTTGACCGACGTAAAGCAGGACCTGCAACTGACTATTGGTGATAACGGTGATACCCGCCAGGTATCGGTACCGCTTAAAAATATCGGTGGCATCGGACCGGCGGCCGACCAGACCGACGCTGTGCAGACTAGGCAAACCTATGAAGTGAGTGTTATTCGCGGTGACCGACGCACCGGCACCACTGAAACGGTAATGAACGCGTTCGACCAGTCAGCGACCTTCAACAAGCCAGTGGACAACATAGGCAATAAGTCCTTCAGCGATTATGAAGCCTACGCCAACGACCACATCTACGATGCCATTATTCCCGGCTGTAACGGTACTGCGCGGGTGTTTGTCGGCCAACGCAAGGAGGCTTTTGCCGTCAACCTTGGCGAAATCTTCGACTTGGTTAACACCAATCCGCTAGGTGGACGCAATGCAGAACGCAACGACCTGGCCGACAAGAACGTCACCTCTTTAGCCTTGGAGGTTCCAACTTCCTGTCTGACCGGCACAGCAGCCAACAGCAACAACCAGAAAGTCATCGGCGCCTGGACCACAGCCAGCTTGCGCCAGGCGCGCGTCCTTAATCCTCAGCCCACAGCCGATGGCAAAGGCGCCAGCATTCAAGGCGGGGCCTACACTCAGGTATCGCGTCTGGGCATGCCGTTGGTTAATGAAGTCGTCATTGGCCTCAAAGACAAAGATGCGTTCAACGCCAGTGAGCCGAAGGATGATGGTCAATTTGCTACCTACGTAACGCACCCAACACTGCCTGAACTGCTGGAGATACTCTTCGCGGGAACTGCCGTAGCCCCGAATCAGTTCCCACGTAGCGACCTGGTCACGGCGTTTCTCACCGGGGTCCCAGCAGTGAACCAGCCAGAGGGTGTGGTCGCGTCTGAAATGTTGCGCCTTAACCCGGAAATCGAAGTAACCCAGCCCGGGTTTCAAAATGATCTTGGTGTTCTTGGTAGCGACAACGCTGGCTTTCCCAATGGCCGCAGACCGATTGACGACGTCGTTGACGTGTCCCTGCGGGTGGCGATGGGCGCGTTGATTGCCGACCAGAATGTTGCACCTAACAATGAGGCGCCTTTCACCGACGGCGTCCAGGTGGATCCCTCCAGCCTGCAGTCAACCTTCCCGTACCTGAGCACGCCGCTACCCGGCGCGCCTAACTAAGGAGCGACTGACATGAGCATGATCAAGACACTGTGTTTGTTGAGCCTGAGCGGACTGCTGCTCACTGGTTGTCTCGGTGGCGGCGGTGGCGGCAGTAGCAATAACGGGGGTGGCGGGGATGTCGGCGGTGGTGATCCGGGGATTCAGCCGACCTCGTTTACGGCGCTGGTCAAGGATATCTTTGCCAGCACCAGCGACACGGCCGATCCGTTGGCAATCAACGGGCTTGCTATTACCTACGACGATCAGGACAACGAAGGGGCGTTCGATGATCTTCTCGGTGAGCCATAAGGGAGGCCGGGGCAGGCGCCCCGGCGTTCTTTTTATCCTCGGTCTCCTGGGCTTTCCCCTGATCGCATGGGGGAGCGCCATAGGCACCAGGGTTGATATGCCGCCGCGTGATTTGGTGGTTCTCTCTGCCGAGGAAACCGCAACAGCCGCTGCGGCAAGCGCTGCGTTGCCTGCAGCGTTGCTTTCCGCCACCGCCGTAGTGCAAGAGCTGCGCGCGCTGATTGAGCTTTCCCGGGCCACGGGCAGTCCGCGGCCGCTGGGATTGGCCGATGGGTTGCTGAGGCGTTTATCCGAGGCGCAATGGACCGCTGATGTGTATCTGATGCGCGCAACAATTCATCAACGTTTGCATCGTTTCGATCAGGCAGAGGCCGATCTGGATCGGGTGTTGGCGCTCCAGCCAGGCAACCGTCAGGCTTGGCTTACCCGCTACAGCATCGCACTCGTGCGTAATGACCTTGTAGCAGCCGGGCGGGCCTGCGAGCAGCTCGGGCAAGGCAGTGCCAACCTGCTGGCTGCAAGTTGTAAACAGGAATTGGCTAGTTTTGCCGCTCGGCCCGATCAAGCCTTTGACCGTTTGCGTCAGGCACTTGAGCAGTCCACCAGTGCCAGCGCTACTGAGCGTGATTACGCTCTGCTCACCCTGACGGAAATGGCCGAGCGCCTTGAGCTGCCACAGGCCGGAGCCTACTGGCAACGCAGTTTTCTGCAAAACCCGGATGATCTCTATCGACGTGCGCGGTATGCCGACTGGCTGCTCTCCGAGGGTCAGCATGAGCAAGCACTTGAGCTAACCCGTGGATTTAACGACGTCGACACCCTTGCAGTGCTGCACGCTATCGCCATGACGCGTCTGGACCATCCGGAACAGGAAACGCTGGTAGCCGAACTGGAGGACCGGTTTGCCGAAGCACGCTGGCGCGGGGACTTTTTGCACCATTGGGAGTACGGCCGTTTTCTGCTTGATGTGAAAGGCGATGCTGATGCTGCGCTTGTCGTGGCTCGAGCCAACTGGGAGACTCAGCGCGCCCAGCCGGATCGCGAGCTGTTGGTGCGCGCGGCAGCTGTTGCGGATGAGCCAGTGGTTCTCGATGCCCTGAGCGACGACGACCGAGGTACATTATGAAAAGTGCCATCATCATAGCGCTGCTGGCTTTCCTCATGGCCGGTAGCGCACATGCCCACAAGGCAAGCGACAGCTTTCTGTATTGGCAGCCGGCTGTAGCTGATGCCCCTGGCCGGCTGGATATCGCATTGGTAGATTTGGCCCGGACTGTGACGCTTGACGGGGATGGCGACGGACAAGTGCGCTGGGGCGAAGTGCTGGATCGCCAAGCCAGTATAAAGCGCTACTTGACAACACAACTGCTGATCATGGCAGGCGATCTGCAATGCCAGGTGGACTGGCGTATGGCTGGTATGACGCAACACAGCGACGGCAACTATCTGGTTGTGACGTTTCGGCCTGACTGTTTTAGCTCAGCCATCATTGCCTCGGATTTGAACTACAACCTGTTTTTTGACCAGGACCCATTACATCGCGCTCTGGTCATGACGCGTATCGAGGGCAGTGATCGACTGACAGTACTCAGCCCAGACCAACGAACGCTGACGTTTGCCCATGAGCCTGGTATCTGGCAAACCGCCGCGGAATTCATCTGGGAAGGAATGGTGCACTTGTGGATTGGCTATGATCACATGCTGTTTCTGCTGGCGTTGCTGCTGCCGGCCGCGGTGCGGCGCGAAAGGGGTCGCTGGGTAGTAGAAGACAAGCTCAGTAAAGCGGTGAAGGACGTCGCGCTGATTGTTACCGCGTTCACTGTCGCCCACTCAGTCACTCTGGTAATCGCCACCCTGGGCGTCGTCCGGTTGCCTATCGAGTGGGTTGAAACCTTTATCGCGTTGTCTATTGTTGCCGCCGCAGTCAATATCGTCTGGCCCTTCCTGGGCCAGCGCAGGTACCTGGTGGGCTTCGGTTTCGGTTTGATCCACGGCTTTGGCTTTGCCAGTGTGCTCGCGGACTTCATGAGTGACACCTCCTCACGCCTGAT
Organism: Halopseudomonas laoshanensis; assembly: GCF_008365385.1. GTDB lineage: Bacteria > Pseudomonadota > Gammaproteobacteria > Pseudomonadales > Pseudomonadaceae > Halopseudomonas > Halopseudomonas laoshanensis. Next base: position 480,514 of record NZ_QOVF01000003.1, read on the forward strand.
TGCGCTGGCGAGCTTCAATATAGGCGTGGAGCTGGCCCAACTGGTAGTGGTGCTGGCGGTCTTGCCGGTAATTTTTTTGCTGCGCAGGCATTGGTTTTACCAGCGGGTAGTGATGCCGGCCGGGGTTGTTATTGTCGCGTTGACGGGCTCGGTTTGGGCGTGGGAGCGGGTGCCGCTTTAGCGGTGGCTGAAAAACATGAGCGGGAGGGCTAACAGCGCTCGTGAGCCTGTTGCTTCGCCGCTCTATTCAGCCTGTAGATGGCGGAGCAGATAATCCTTTACCGTGTCCAGAACCTCTTGCGAAAGCGCTTCATTATCCAGCGCGCGGGCGAATCCGAGGGCGCCTACCATGGTGCTGAAGGCGACTATAGCGCGCGCTCGCGCATCGGGATGCTCCGCACCCAGCAGATCAGCTATCCAATCGAAAGAGCGTTCAAGATGGGTAGTGAAGAGTGCTTTGCTGTCGCCTCGCGCCCGCGGAATATCATTGGCAAGGGCGGCCACTGCGCAACCTTCGCCAGGATTGTCACGATGCTTTATGCTCAGATACCCCGTTACAAAGGACTCGAACGCGGCATCGCCGCCAGAGCTGTAACGCTTGCGGGAGCTGGCCAGCGCAACCTCTAGCGCCTCCGTTACCAGATCATCCCGCGAGGTGAAATGCTTGTAAAAGCCGCCATGGGTCAAGCCGGCTTCTTTCATCAGATTGGCAATGCTGACCCCGTCGACGCCGGACTCTCTAAAACGCTTCGCGGCGGTAGAAACGATGTGCTCGTGGCTCTGCTGTTTGCTGGCGCGCGAATGTCCCATAGGGTTGTCCTTGGCTGAAATAAAAGGGAGGGTAAGGGCTGCCGTCCCTGGCAACAAGGGCTATTTGCTACCAGGGCTCGGCATAGGGACGTACCTCCGCAAGGAATGACCAGGCGCTTTTCGGCTGCTGAATCAGGTGTAGCACCTCACCTGCGATAGCGTCAGGCTGGATAAAGAAATCATCCGGTTTGGCTGGGTATCGCTCCCTCGTCCAGGGCACATCAATGACGGCGTCAATGATCACATAAGCGACGTGCACGCCCTTGGGCCCGAGCTCCCGTGCCATCGATTCGGCGAGAATGCGTTGTGCCGCCTTAGTCGGGGCGAACCCGGCAAAGTGGGCTTTGCCTCGCAGCGCCGAGGTATTGCCGGTCACGATGATACTGCCCTTGCCAGCGCTGAGCATCATGGGTGCATAGCGTCTGGCAAGATGCATCAAGGCCATCACGTTGGTCTGGAAGTTGGCCTCCAGCACCGTCGGCTCCACCTCCATAAAATTGCCGAAGGCGCCGCCCACGGCGTTATGCACCAACACTTCGGGGCTGCCGAATTGGGCTTCAACTGCAGCGCAGACGGTTTCCAGTGCCGCGGTATCGGTCACATCGACGGCAAAGGCGTGGCTGTCAGGGACCTGCGCTGCGAGCTCGTCCAGCCGTTGCTGATTACGTGCCAGCATGGCAACGCGATAGCCCGCTGCAGCCAGGCGCCGCACAATCGCCGAGCCGGTGCCTGGGCCTACGCCGGTTACGATGGCAAGTGGCTTACTCATGGTGATTCTCCTCGTTGAGCGTGTTTTGTGCCAAAGCATCACGCACGAATGCCAGGCGATCATTACCGAAGAACATGTCGTCACCGACAAAGAAGGTCGGTGCACCAAATACCCCGCGTTGTGCTGCGTTGGTAACGTTGTCACTCAGACGGCCTCGAATATCTTCCTCCTCGGCACGCTGCCAGATATCAGCGTCAACGCTGTTGGCGCGCAGGAATGCAATGCGGCCTTCGGGCGTAGCAAGGTCCACCGGGATACCCCAGTAGGCAGTAAAGAGCGCGTCATGGACGGTATCGAACACGCCCAGATCCGCCGCCGCCAGGGCGGCGCGCGAGAACAGGTCCGGCTCGATCTGGCCGCTGCTCATGGCTTGCATCGCTGCGGCGTTGGGGTTCATTGGAACGCCATAGATACGCGCCCAGCGGCCGGCGTCCATACGGGAATAGCGCGCTTTGGCCGGGCATTTTGGCGACGGCTGATTGCCGACAATATCCATCACCGCGACGATATCCACTGATATGTACTCAGCTGGTACGGGCAGGGTTTTGAGCTGGCTGTTGGCCAGATAGGCATAGGGGCTTCGGTAATCAAAAATGAATTGCAGGCTCATGGGGGTTACTCCTCTGATGGAACGCTCGAACATATTGGATGTTAGTTAACATCCTAACAGGATGTCAAATATAATCCAGAAATCATAAGATGCTCGCTGATACTTTGGCGTGGCCATCGTCGGCATTGGGGTTTACGTATAAGCGCTTACAAATACGCGCCTACACATAGCGGGCGTTGCCGCTCACGATTAACATAGCAAGCGCGGCCAAAGCCGGGCCGGCAGGTCGATAAAGGGGGCATCAATGAACGAAAGCAGCGGTCAGACAAAACCTGGCGGTTCATCAGAAAAGATCTTCTGGTTAGTCCTGCTTGCCGCCGCCGGTACCTTCGCCCTGACCATGGGTGTGCGCCAGACCATGGGGCTTTATCTATCGTCAATGAATACCGCCACCGGTCTGGGCATTGGCAACATCAGTCTGGCGTTTGCTTTTGGGCAGCTATGGTGGGGGTTAACGCAACCCTTTGCCGGGGCAGTAGCAGATCGTATCGGTACCGGGCGGGTGATCTGTCTCGGGCTGCTGCTGATTGTTGTTGGAACGGTGATCACCCCGCTGATGACCTCAACGCTGGGCCTGATACTGGCCATCGGTATATTGGCTGCCGGGGGCGCCGGCATGGCTGGCCCTTCGGTATTGATGGCGGCGAGTGCCAGGCTGGTGCCTGAAAACCGACGCGGCCTGGCGACAGGTATCGTCAACGCCGGCGGCTCCTTTGGGCAGTTTGCCATGGCCCCGATTGCCGTTGGGCTGACCGCGACAGTTGGCTGGGCGTCCTCGATGCAGTGGTTGGGTGTGTTTGCGTTGCTGGCACTGCCGGCGATCTGGGTGCTCAAGGGTAACTCCAACGCGATGGCCGCAGCGGCGGCAGCGGCATCAGGCAAAGCCGTGCTAACTGCGCGGCAAGCTTTGCGTCAGGCACTGGCAACGCCAAGCTACTGCTTGCTGGGGGTCGGCTTTATGGTGTGCGGGTTTCACGTGGCGTTTCTGGCAACCCACCTGCCAGGAGTGATCGAAGCCTGTGGTATGCCACCCGCCGTCGGTGGCTGGGCACTGGCTATGGTAGGTTTGTTCAATATTGTCGGTAGCCTTGCCATAGGTTGGGCGGTGGGCAAGTGGCGCATGAAATCACTGCTGTCTCTGATCTACATGACACGCGGCTTTGCGGTGCTGGGATTTCTGTTTGCGCCCATGACGCCTGCCACCATCCTGATTTTTGCTGCCGTGATGGGGGTCACTTTCCTCTCTACCGTGCCGCCGACCGCCGGTTTGGTGGCCAAGATGTTTGGCACGGCGAATATGGCCATGCTGTTCGGCGTGCTGATGCTCGCGCATCAGGTTGGCGGCTTTATGGGCGCTTATCTGGGTGGCTATGTGTTCGAACTGACCGGCAGCTACAACTGGGTCTGGTACGCCGATATTGCATTGGCAGTGGGAGCCGCGGTGGTGCATATGCCCATTCGAGAAAAACGCCCTGAATTGGCTGGCGCTGGTCTTGGTGCCTGAATGACCGGTCGATCAGTCGGTTGACAGGCCTCCTGCTCAGGGTAATGCCGTGAGCAGGCGGTTGCCTGGTGCGTGCGCTGATTTACTCGGGCTGGTCGCCTTCGCCTGCCCAGCCCCCGCCTAACGCGCGAAACAGATCAACCTCACTGGCCAGCTGGTTCAGCCGGTCGGTGATCAGTTGCTGGCGAGCGGTGAAGAGCTGGCGCTGCGCATCGAGCAGGGTCAGGTAGCTGTCTACGCCACTGCGGTAGCGGCGTTCGGCGATCTGGAAGTAGTCCTCACTGGCGTCGAGCAAGCGCTGCTGCGAGGCGACCTGATCTACATAGGTTTCCCGTGCGGCAAGGCCGTCAGCCACTTCGCTGAAGGCGATCTGGATGGCTTTTTCATACTCGGCTACGCGCACATCACGAATTACTTCGGCGTAGTTCAGGTTTGCCTGCAGGCGCCCGGCATTAAAAATCGGCACACTGATGCTGGGTGAAAAGCTCCAATACTCTGAGCCGCTGTCGAACAAGCCTGACAGCTGGCTGCTGGCGCTGCCGGCATTGGCGGTGAGGCTGATGCTGGGGAAGAAGGCCGCCCGTGCGGCGCCGATGTTGGCGTTCGCGCCGCGCAGGGCGTACTCGGCCTGGAGGATGTCCGGGCGTTGCAGCAACACATCTGAGGGCAGGCCGACCGGTACCTCGGCGAGCAGGTCTGTGTTCAATTGCGGGCGCTCGGCGGGCAGCACCGGTATGCGCTGGCCTATCAGCAGCGCCAGAGCGTTGCGGTCCTCGGCCACCAGCCGGGTGTAGCGGGCCAGGCTGCTGCGCGCGTTTTCCACCGCGGTGCGAGCCTGGGTCAGCTCGAGTGACGAGGCGATGCCGACATCGAAGCTGCGCTGGGTCACCCGCAGGCTCTCATCATAGGTCTTCAAGGTGTCCTGGGTAGCTTCCAGCAAAGCCTGATCCGCCTGCCAGAGCAGGTAGGTATTGGCCACGCTGGCGATCAGACTGGTCTGCACGCTGCGCTGTGCGGCCTCGGTGGCCAGATATTCTTCCAGTGCCTGTTGCTGCAGGCTGGCGACTCGGCCAAACAGATCGACCTCCCAGGCAACACCGAGTGTGGCGCTGTATTGGCTGGTGATGCCGCTTTGCGTGGTGCCGCTGAGGTCCGACGGTGTACGCGTGCGGCTACCGGCAGCGTCGGCGCTCAAGCTGGGCAGCCGGTCGGCGCTCTGGATGCGGTACAGCGCGCGGGTGGCTTCCACATTCAAGGCGGCCACGCGCAGGTCGCGGTTATTTTCCAGCGCTACCCCTATCAGATTGCGCAACTGCGGATCGCGGAAGAAGTTTTGCCATAATGGCGGCGCGACCAGCGCTTCGTTGGAGGCGGTGGCGTAGGCCTCACCCCGCGGCCAGCCGCTGGCTACCGGAGATTCCGGGCGGTGGTAGTCGGGTATCATTGAGCAGCCAGCCAGCGCCAGAATCAGGCTAGCGCCCGCCAGGTTTCTGGCCATCAGAATAAGCTTCATGGCGCGACCTCCTGGGTGGTCGACTCGGTGTCATCGGCCTTGGCTTTTCTGCCGCCGAACAGCGATGAAATCATTACGAAGAACAGCGGCACCCAGAAGATCGCCAGCACCGTGGCGGTGATCATGCCGCCGATCACGCCAGTACCGATAGCATGTGAGCTGCCGGCTCCCGCGCCGCTGGCCAGGGCCAGGGGCACGACGCCGAGGGTGAAGGCCAGCGAGGTCATGATGATCGGTCGCAGACGCATGCGGCAGGCTTCCACGGCGGCGTCAAACAGGCTCATGCCCTGCTCGTGCAGATCCTTGGCAAACTCGACGATCAGAATCGCGTTCTTCGCCGTCAGACCGACGGTGGTCAGCAGTCCTACCTGGAAGAACACGTCATTGGTCAGGCCGCGGCCCAATGTGGCCATCAGCGCACCAATCACACCCAGCGGCACCACCAGCATCACCACCAGCGGAATTGACCAGCTCTCGTACAACGCTGCCAGACAGAGGAATACCACCAGCAAGGACAGCGCATAAAGCATCGGCGCCTGATCTCCGGAGATACGCTCTTCGTAGGAAAGGCCGGTCCAGGCCACGCCGATACCTTGCGGCAACTTCTGGGCGATCTCTTCTATCGCCGCCATGGCGTCGCCGGTGCTGTAGCCGGGCGCGGCCTCACCCATGATTTCCATCGCAGCGACACCGTTGTAGCGCGACAGCTTGGGTGAGCCGTAGATCCATTCACCACTGGCGATGGCATTGAACGGCACCATCTCGCCGCTGCTGTTGCGTACAAACCATTTGCCCAGATCCTCGGGGCCCATGCGCGCGCTGGCCTCGCCTTGCAAATACACGCGCTTGACCCGGCCGCGGTCGATGAAGTCGTTGACGTAACTGGAGCCCCAGGCAATCGATTGGGTGCTGTTCACTTCGGCAAGTGACACGCCGAGCACGCGAGCCTTTTCGTCGTCCACGGTCAACTGATATTGCGGCTCGTCCTCCAGGCCGTTGGGGCGCACAGCCATCAGTGCGGGATGTTGTGCGGCCATGCCGAGCAGTTGATTGCGCGCCTGCATCAAGGTGTCGTGACCGACCCCGGCATTGTCCTGCAGGAACAGGTTGAAGCCGGTGGCGTTACCCAGCTCCATCACCGCGGGGGGGGCGAAGGCGAAAACCATGGCATCACGGTAAGTGTTGAATTTCGCCTGCGCCCGTTCAGCCAGCGCAAATACGCTGAGCTCGGGGTCCGTACGCTCATCCCAGGGCTTAAGGCCGATAAAGGCCATGCCCGAGTTCTGCCCGCGGCCGGCAAAGTTGAAACCGGTGACGGTAAACACCGAGTTCACTACATCGCCTTCTTCGTTCAGCAGGTAATCGCGCATGGTGTCGATTGTCTGCTGGGTACGTTCGGCGGTAGAGCCGGCTGGGGTCTGCACCTGGGCGAAGAGCACGCCCTGATCCTCGTCCGGCAGAAAAGCCGTGGGAATGCGGGTGAAGAGCACGGCCATGACCGCGACGATGACAAGATACAACAACACGTAGGGCGTCTTGCGCTTGAGCATGCTGGCGACGCCACGCTCGTAACGGCCGACGCCGCGATTGAAGGTACGGTTGAACCAGCCGAAGAAACCGCGTTTCTCATGGTGGCCGCCCTTGGGGATCGGCTTGAGCATGGTCGCGCAGAGCGCTGGGGTAAAGATCATTGCCACCAGCACCGAGAGCGTCATCGCCGAGGCAATGGTGATCGCAAATTGGCGATAGATCACCCCGGTTGAGCCACCAAAGAAAGCCATGGGGATAAATACCGCCGAGAGCACCAGGCCGATACCCACCAGCGCACCCTGAATCTGATCCATCGACTTGCGCGTCGCTTCCACCGGCGACAGGCCCTCCTCGGCCATCACGCGCTCGACGTTCTCGACCACCACAATGGCGTCATCCACCAGCAGACCGATGGCCAGCACCATGGCGAACATGGTCAGAATGTTGATGGTAAAGCCGAATACCGAAAGCACACCGAAGGTGCCAAGAATCACCACCGGCACCGCCAGCGTCGGAATCAGCGTGGCGCGGAAGTTCTGCAGGAACAGATACATCACCAGGAACACCAGCACTACCGCTTCGAGCAGGGTATGCACCACACCTGTGATCGACGCTGACACAACCGGCGCGGTTTCATAGGGGTATTCGACCTTCATACCGGGCGGGAAAAACGGCTCCAGATCGGCAATGGTCTGCTTGACCGCCGCAGCGGTGTCCAGCGCGTTGGCACCGGTGGCCAGCTTGATCGCCAGACCGGAGGCCGGCATGCCGTTGAACTGGGCGGAAATATTCGCGTTCTGCGCGCCCAGTTCGACGCGGGCGACATCTTTCAAACGAACTTGCGAGCCGTCTGGATTGGCTTTGAGCAATATCTCACGGAACTGCTCCGGACTTTGCAGGCGGGTTTTGCCGATGATGGTTGCGCTTAATTGTTGCCCGGGCACGGCTGGCAGACCACCGAACTGGCCGGAGGAAATCTGTACGTTCTGCGCCTGAATCGCGGCGCTGACGTCGGTGGGCGTGAGCTGGAAGTTATTCAGCTTGGCCGGGTCCAGCCAGACGCGCATGGAATAAGGCGCGCCGAATACCTGGAAGTCGCCCACGCCATCCGTCCGCGATACCGGGTCCTGCAGGTTGGAAATGATGTAGTCGGCCAGGTCGTCGCGGTTCATGCTGCCATCGGTGGAGACAACGCCGATGACCATCAGGAAGTTGCGCACCGACTTGGTCACGCGGATGCCTTGTTGCTGGACTTCCTGCGGCAGTAGTGGTGTAGCGAGCTGCAGCTTGTTCTGCACCTGCACCTGAGCGATGTCCGGGTCCACGCCCTGGTCGAAGGTCACGGTGATTTCCATGCTGCCGTCGGAGTTGCTGGTCGAGCGGATATAACGCAGACCATCAATACCGTTCAGCTGCTGTTCGATCACCTGAACCACTGTGTCCTGTACCGTTTGTGCAGATGCGCCGGGGTAACTTACCGAGATGCCTACCGCCGGCGGGGCGATACTCGGGTACTGGTTGACTGGCAAACTGAGCACCGCCAGGCCGCCAGCGAGCATGATCACCAGGGCGATCACCCAGGCGAAGATCGGACGGTCAATAAAGAAACGTGGCATGCGGATTATCCTTCCTGGCCAGCGGCAGGTGCGGGCTCAGACACATTGCCTGCCGGCACCACCTTGACTTCGGCGCCAGGTTTGACGAACTGCAGGCCTTCGGTAATCAGCCGATCACCGTCATTCAGCCCTTCGCTGATCAGCCAACGATTACCCACCGTGCGTTCGGTGCGTACTTCGCGCAGCTCGACGATATTGTCGGCGTTGACTACCAGCGCCGTGGCCTGGCCTCTGGGTGTACGGGTAATCCCTTGCTGCGGCGCCAGAATGGCCTCCGAGCGGGTACCGGCAACCAGTTGGGCGTGCACGAACATACCCGGCAGCAGCATATTGTCCGGGTTGGGGAATACTGCGCGCAGGGTCACCGAGCCGGTGCCGGCGTCGACCGATACTTCAGAAAATTCCAGCGTGCCCTGATGCGGGTAAACGCTGCCGTCTTCCATTTGCAGGGTCGCCTGGGCCGCGTTGTCACCGGCCTTCTGCAGGCGACCTTCGTCCAGATCACGGCGCAGCGCCAGCAAGTCGCGGGCGGGTTGGGTTACGTCCACATAGATAGGGTCCAGCTGCTGAATAGTCGCCATTGCTGCGGCCTGGCCGTTGTTCACCAGCGCGCCTTCGCTGACCGCCGAGCGGCCGATACGCCCATCGATGGGCGCTCTGACCTGGGTATAACGCAAATCGATCTCGGCACGCTCCAGCGCGGCCTGGGTTTGCAGGCTGCTGGCGCGGGCTTCGTCATACTCCTGGCGGCTCACCGCGTGATCTTCGATCAGTTGCTCGTAACGGTCGCTGAGCGCTTTGCTGGATAAATGGGCGGCTTTTGCGCTGTTCAGGGCGGAGCGGTAGACCGACGCATCGATCTGGTACAGCTGCTCACCAGCCTTGACTTCGCTGCCCTCCTCAAACAGACGCTTCTGGATGATGCCGTCTACCTGGGGGCGCACTTCGGCCATGCGAAAGGCCGCCGTTCGGCCTGGCAGGTCCGTCGTCAACTCAAAGGGTTCGGCCGCCAGCGTCACCACGCCTACTTCCACAACTTGCGCTGCGTCGGGCTGCTCGGCAGCCGGGGTGTCCTGCTGCCCGCAGGCGCTCAACAGCCCAATGACCGCCAGCAGTGGAAAGAGCGCGGTCCGCGCAGAAATCGGGCTAAGCATGAAAAAAATCCTCGAAGGATGCAGTGCGTGTACTGGTGGCCAGAAAAAAGTCAGGCCGAGTTGATGGGTAATATACTTACGTACATGAATGTTTGTAAATACCCATAACATTAGTTAACATAAATCGCTTGCGTGGCAGCCCCGGTAAATCAGGCTACACGAGCATCAATGATGACTGGATGACAAAGCAGATGGTAAGGCGGACGAAAGAAGAGGCGCAGGAAACCCGGAACCAGATACTGTCCGCGGCGGAGCTGTGCTTTTATCGCAAGGGTCTTTCGCGCACCTCGCTGGCAGAGATTGCCACTGCGGCCGGGGTGACGCGCGGCGCCATTTATTGGCACTTTCAAGACAAATCCGAACTGGTTGGAGCGCTGCTCGAACGCGTCAACATACCCTTGCAGCCGCTCAGTGAAGCCAGCCGCAGCCCCAACGAACCCGACCCTCTGGGGCGCCTGCGTGATTTGTTGGTCACCGTCTTCCGCCGCGCCGCGACTGACCCGGAGGTACGCCGCGTCAGCGAGATTCTATTTCACAAATGTGAGTACACCGAAGATCTCGGTAACCTGCGCCAATGGATGCAGGACTTCCGCCGGGAATATAACCACAATATTGAGTTAAGTCTGGGCAACGCGGTGGCCAAGGGGCAGTTGCCTGAAAAACTGGATTTGGTAGTCGCCAGCCGCTGCGTTCACGCCTTTATTACCGGCGTACTGGATCAGTGGTTGCTGGTGCCGGTGGGCCTGGATCTGGGCGCCAAGGCGGAAACCCTGGCCGACGGTATTCTGGATATGTTGCGGTTGAGCCCTGCGTTGCAGACGGCCTGAGCGGCCGCAGCTCTGAAGCTTTAGCAAACGCCAGCGTGCTGGGCTTCAATGGTCTGCAGGTAAGCGACCATGGCATGAATCAATTCCATCCGCAGTACGCGCTCCCGGTACTGATTATTTTCCTGCAGTGATTGCAACGCCCCGACCGGGATGTTGAAAAGCACGTAGCTGATCGTCTTCAGCAGCGCGGTGTCCAGTTTGGGCATGCGCAGTTCCAGTACCTTTTCATAGTTGGCCAGAATCGATAGCCGCAAGTCGGGCGCGCCTTCAATCTTGCTGCCCAGGGAGTTGCTGATGATGACCAGCATCTCAGGGTAGGTATCGACATATTGAAAGTATGGCCGGGCCAGGCTTTCGATTACCGCCTGAGGGCTCATATCGCGCCACTGAGCTGATGAAATCTGGTCAAGTTCGCGGGTAATGCCGTTCATTGCGGTGAGATGACGCTGACACAGGGCATCTATCACTGCGTCTTTATCCGGAAAGAAATGATACAGCGAGCCGATCGAGGTCTGGGCCCGTTTGGCCAGCTTGTGCATCGTCAGCTCACCCGGTCCCTCCTCCCATAACAAAATCGCACAGGCATCCAGCACCGCCTCCACCCGCGCACGGCCCCGTGTTTGCTGGGGGGTGCGGCTGGTTTTGCCGGGCGGTTCATTCTGGATGGATGTTCTGGTCATGGGCAGTATCTGCGGATCGCTGAAAAATCAGCTCGGAGCATAGAGTATCGGGCAAGCAGCGACCAGTGCGGAAGCGTTGCCCGATATGACCAGTCTCACCTGTGCCAAGGCACACCATCGCGTAGATAGCGACTGATATTGCGCCGTTACTGCTCCAATTCCCGGCGCATCGCTGCATCCGAGTAAGCCACGCCATAACGCTTGCGGGACCAGGCATACATGCCCAGACCGAGCAGCATCCAGCCGGCAAACACCACCCATTCCACTGGAAGTAAGGCCGCCGGGCTGCCGGGCATGTACAGAGTGATCATCCCGAGAGAGGCAATCAAGGCAATGCTGCCGACCAGCATGCCCGCCGGTACCTTGAAGGGGCGATCCAGGTTCGGCTCTTTCCGGCGCAGCGCCAGGAAAGATAGCGCGACAAAGAAGTAGGCAATGACGATACCCAACCCACCGGCATCGACCAGCCAAACCAGTGCCGGGCGGCCGAAGAAGGGTGCGATGCTTGATAGCACACCGATCATCAGGATCGCATTCACGGGGGTTTTGTATTTGGGGTGCAGTTTGGCCAGGAACGCCGGGAGCATGCCCGAATGCGCCAGGGCATAAATGGCTCTGGAGCCTCCGATATAGAACGCATTCCAGCTGGTGATGATCCCGGCAATCCCGGCAAATACCATCAGTTTACCGGCCCAGGGTGCGTTGAATACCGCTTGCATTGCATCCGGCACGGCCAATGAACTCTGCGCCAGCGCAGCCGGTGTCAGCATCATCGAGGTACCGAAAATGATCAGCGCGTACCAGAATACCGCCATCAATACCGACAACATCAGCACGCGGCCGATTTCCCGGAAGGGTAGATTGATCTCTTCGGCCGCCTGCGGAATCACGTCAAAGCCAACGAACATGAACGGCACCATGATCATCACCATCATGATGCCGCCCACCACGCCGTTCTCTACACTGAACAGCGGGTCCATGGTCGCGCTGTCACCAGTAAACATGGCGCCGGTGATAAACATGATGCCCACGACCAGAATCAGCAGTGTCACCACCTTCTGCACCAGCGCCGCCATGCGAATGCCCAGGTAGTTGATCCACATCATCACCAGTGAGCCGACGACCCCGACGGCGACCCATGTTGCCTCCACCTCCCAGCCGGCGACGGTCCACAGATGGCCGACTGAATAATTGGGGAACAGATGCTCGACTACTGTGGGCAATGCCACCGCCTCGAAAGACACTACGCTGATGTAACCGAGCACGATGCTCCAGGTACAGAGAAAGGAGGGGAAATGCCCCAATGAACGATAGCTATACACATGTTCGCCACCCACCTGGGGCATGGCCGAAGCCAGTTCCGCATACGTCAGGCCCACCAGCAGAATCGCGATGCCGCCAACCACGAAGGCGGTGATAGCGCCCAAACTGCCGGCAGACTGAATCCAGGATCCGGTCATCACAATCCAGCCCCAACCAATCATCGCGCCAAAAGCCAGGGCGAGTACGTCCTTGCGCGCGAGTACGCGCTCGAACTTGACCGCTACAGGATTACTCATCGGCGACATCCTTTTTGTTATGTTGCGTCGTGGTGAAAGTGCGCGCTTACTATCAGGATAGACTATCGCCATGGGTTCAACGTTCAGGACAAGGGGAATAACCGGTGCTTATTTTACGAACGATGGCTGTTGTCGTTGGCATGCTGTTGGCGTCATCCGCCTGGGCGTCGATGCGCTGTGCGGACGGCATTCTGAGCACTGCGGAAGACATCCAGAGCGTACTGAGCAAGTGCGGTGAACCCGACAGCCGCGCCCGCGAGCCTGCCGAAGTGGATGGTTATGGCGCACTGGTACCCAACGCGGTGCCGGTCGAACGCTGGGTCTATGGACCGCAGAACGGGATGTACTATCACTTGCGCTTTGTAGACGGACGTCTGGCGCAGGTGCGCAGTCGTCGCTCTCCGCAATAAGCTCTCCGGGGGTCGTCAAGCTTCGGCTAAGCTCAGGTAAGGCTCAGCTTCCATCCAGTTCATGAGGAGACGCAGCATGGAGCAATTCACTGGCGGTTGCCTGTGCGGCGACGTTCGCATCCTGGCGTCGGGACGGCCCTATCGAGTTGGGATTTGTCACTGCCTCGATTGCCGCAAGCATCATGGCGCGCTGTTTTACGCCTCGGCGGTGTTCCCGGCAGAGGCGGTAACGATCGAGGGCGAAACCCGCGACTATGCCGGAAGATTCTTTTGTCCCCGTTGTGGCTCCTCTGTTTTCGCGCGCAGCGATGACGAAATCGAAGTGCATCTGGGTTGTCTGGATAAACCTGACCAGCTGACGCCTACCTAGGAAAGCTGGGCTATTCGCCGTGAGTCATGGTTGCCGACCTTTCCGTTGGCGAAGAGGTATCTGCGTGATCGGGAAGGGACGGGGCGGTCTGAGAGTTAAGCTTGTATGGCTGACAAACTCTGTCCAAATACTTTGCGCGACTAAGGCGACGCGGCTGAGGCTCGCAATTTGTATGAGCGAGTAAAGGCTTCGAAAGCCGGTTTCATGACGCCTGGATTAAATCTTCCGGGCACCATTCGACGAATTCAATTCCAGGGTCTACTGTTATTTTACCCGCATAAGCAGTGCGCGCCTTTTCCCTTTGAGACGACGATCGCGGCCCCTGTTGCTTGACATCGCTTGCGGGTGATATCCATGGCGAACTGCGACGAGTTGATCATCTGTGAACACTGCGATTGCGTGTTTGAAAGGGTTGCTCTCGCCAAGCATCAGACCGCCCTTTGCTCGCGCTGCGGTGGCGTGCTGCAGCGTGCCAGTGGTATGCCGATCGACCAGCGGCTTGCGCTGACGATTACCGCCGGCGTGCTCTGGATCCTGGCCAACTTTTATCCCCTCATGACCATCAGCCTGCAAGGGCAGAAAAACAGTGCCACGTTGTGGGATTCGGTGCTGGCGCTCAGCGTCGGGCCGATTACGTTCATCGCGCTGGTAGCCGCTATCTCCATCATCATCGCCCCCATCTTTCAATTGCTCGGGCTGGCCTGGGTGCTCAGCTTCGCCCTGGCCCGCAAGCGTGCTCCGGGCTTCAAGCTGTGCATGCGCTGGCTCGAATCGCTGCGGCCCTGGAGCATGCTGGAGGTGTGTTTGCTGGGCGCGTTGGTAGCGGTATTCAAACTCGCCGGCATGCTGGACGTGTTGCCAGGCGTCGGCTTGTTTGCGCTGGCCGCGCTCAGCGTGTTGTTGATCCCGGTTGCCGGTCGCGATGTGCGCGAGCTTTGGGACCTGCCTTGAACACGCCGACGCTAGCCAGCGACCTGAACCTTTGCCTCTGCCATAGCTGCGGCAAGAGCTGTGACATGTCCGGGCTACCCCTGTTCTGTGAGCGCTGCGGCGCCCCGCTGCACGCACGCAAGACCAACTCACTGTCGCGCTCATGGGCGTTCTTGCTGGCGTCACTGGTGTTTTACATCCCGGCCAATGTGCTGCCGGTGATGAACACCACCATGCTCGGCAATGGCGCCGACAGCACCATCATGAGCGGGGTATTGGACTTTTGGCAGCATGGCGCCTGGGATATTGCGCTGATCATTTTTATCGCCAGTATTGCCGTGCCGGGGGTCAAGTTCGCCGTCCTGTCGCTTCTACTGGTGACGGCGCAACGGGGCAGCTACTGGGCGCGCAGGGAACGCTCCAGGCTGTACCGCTTTATCGAGCTGATTGGCTACTGGTCGATGCTCGATGTGATCGTGGTCGCGCTGGTTGCTGCGCTGGTGAAATTCCACGGCCTGGCGGATATCGAACCACGCGTGGGCATCCTGTTCTTTGGCCTGGTAGTGGTGTTTACCATGCTCTCGGCCATGAGTTTCGATCCACGCCTGATCTGGGAAAATCCGACACAGCGGGAGGTCGCGAATGGAATCGCAAGCCACTGACGAATCTCGCCCCCCTGGCAATGCTGTCGTCAAAACCCGCCGCTTCAGGGTGTCGCTGGTGTGGATCGTGCCCATAGTGGCGGTACTGGTGGGTATTTCCTTGGTGGTGCATAACGTCTTGCAGGTTGGGCCCACGATCACGGTGACCTTCAAAACCGGCAGCGGCCTGACCGCGAACAAGACCCAGGTCAAATACCGCAATGTGGTGATTGGCTACGTCTCGGATGTGGCGTTGAGTGAGGATCAGAGAAGCGTCAATGCCACCATTAAACTGGCCAAGGAAGCACAGAGCTTTACCCGCGCGGACTCACAGTTCTGGGTAGTGCGACCGCGCATTGGTGCCAGCGGTGTCTCCGGTATAGATACGCTGCTCTCCGGCGACTACATCGGCGCCGATATCGGCCAGTCGACTACCCTGGTAAAGCACTTCGAAGGCATGGAAACGCCCCCGCCCATTACCTATGGTGAGCCGGGCAAGCGCTTTACCCTGCGCAGCACAGATCTGGGCTCGCTGGACATTGGCTCACCGGTTTACTACCGCAAGATTCCGGTCGGTCAGGTGGTGGCTTACGCTCTGGACGCTGACGGCAAAAGCGTCAGCATCGAAGTGTTTGTGCATGCGCCTAATGATGCCTATGTGACTAAAAACACCCGCTTCTGGAATTCCAGTGGTATCGACGTCAGGCTGGATGCCAACGGCTTTGCGGTACAAACCGAATCCTTCTCGTCCATTTTGATGGGCGGCATTGCCTTCCGCGCTCCAGACTACAGCCCCAATGATCAACCGGCCGAAGAAAACAGCGGCTTTGAGCTGTTCGATGACCAACAGGCTGCTTTGGCTCCACCCGACGGCAAAGCTCAGTATCTGAGCCTGCGTTTCGACCAGGCATTGCGCGGACTAAAGGTGGGTGCTCCGGTCGAATTTCTTGGCATCGACATCGGCAGAGTGGTGACGGTCAACCTGGACTTCGACCCGTCAGAACGCAGCTTTCCGTTAGAGGTAGGCATTGTGATTTATCCGCAGCGCCTTGGCCTGGCACACGCAAAAATGCTTAAGGCGCTCAATCATGACCCCAACGATGAAGCCGCCGGTGTTCGGCTTATGGGCAGCTTTATTGATAACGGGCTGCGAGCGCAGGCACGTAGCGGAAACCTGCTGACTGGTCAGCTGTTTATCTCGCTCGATTTCTATCCGAATGCAGAGAAAGTGGTGTTTGATCCGAGCGCACGTCCGGTGACCATCCCCACCATTCCAGGCGACTTCGAACAGGTGCAGGAACAGTTGCAGTCTGTGGTCGAGAAGATCAGCAATCTGCCGCTGGACCGCATTGCGGGGAACCTCGATAGCAGCCTGGTCGAGTTGCGCCAGGTGCTGGCGCAGATCAACGCCAGCACCTTGCCTGGAGTTACCTCCACCTTGACCGAAGCCAGCAAAGCCCTGGAGTCGGCCAGCTCGACCCTCGCCGAGGACTCTCCGCAACGGGAACAGCTGACGCAAATGCTGGAGGAGCTAGGTCGTACCTCGCGCTCCCTGCGTGAGCTATCGGAGTATTTGGGACGTCATCCGGAGTCGCTGATTCGTGGCCGACCGGAGAATGCGGCGCCGCTGCGAGCGCCGTCCAATTGAATGAAGGAGCATCGCCCATGGCTTTTCCACGGAAGATCATGCTCGCCGCCGCGGTGCTGCTGCTGGCTGCTTGCCGCAGTGATCCTATTCAGTTCCACACCCTGTCGCCCACTTCGACTTCGGCCCAGTCAGCCAGCGCCGTTCAGAGGGGCAATGTTGAGGTGCAGATCGAAACCATCAGTATACCGCCTCAGGTGGACCGGCAGCAGATTGTCGTGCGCCAAAGCGACAGCAGTCTGGCCATTCTGGAGGGCCACTGGTGGGGGGCGAGCCTGGTGGATGAAATGCGCAGTGCCCTGGCGCAGCAATTACCCGATCAAGGCGCCGCACGCAAGGTTTCGGTACGCCTGGATGTCCAGCGTCTGGATTCGCTCCCCGGGCAGTACGCGCTGATTGACGTCAATTGGCGTCTGCGAGATCTGGACACTGATGCCAGGCCACTGTTGTATTGCCGCAGCAGGCTGCAGACAGCTGCGGGCGTAAGCATTGACGAGATCGTGATCGCCCATCAACAGAATTTGCGGCAACTGGCCGCGGAAATCACACAAGCGGCCAGCAACACAGCCTGGCGCTGTTCATCAAGCTCATAAGAAAAAGTGAGCGTATTTTTGCGCGGTGCATTTTGAGGTGCTGGGGGAAAGATCAGTTATCTACAACCCTTACTTAACAGGTAATACATCATGATCACGGCACATATTTCGGAAGCGCCAAAATCCGCTAAGTGGCGCTTCAAGCTAGGCATTGGCTTTCTCTGTTTAATGCCCATCCTGTGGCTGTTGGTGCCGCTCGCGGCGATGGCGGATGCGCCAGGCTCGCGCATTGCCGCTCTGACTGGAGCGCTGTTCATCATCAACAAGGTGCTTCTGCTGCTGGTGATCGCGGTCATGGGCAAGGCCGGTTTTCAGGAGCTGAAAAAGCATCTGTTCGGTTACGTCTCCGATCTCGCTCCCAGTAGCGATGTCGAGGTCAGTGCAACCCGCTACCGGATTGGCCTGGTGATGTTTTGTCTGCCTTTGGTGTCGTCGTTTCTCGAACCCTATATTGACGCCCTGGCACCTGGCCTGCGGCCCAATAGCTGGGCATTGCAGCTGTTAGGTGATGTGCTGTTGATCAGCAGCTTCTTTGTGCTCGGTGGCAACTTCTGGGAAAAGCTGCGCGCGCTGTTTATCCGTAAGGCACGGGTGATCAACGCCGATGCGGTCTGAGTCTGCGCCGGTCAGATCCGAAGCCAACCGCATTACCCATTTTTGTATGCCTAGCAGGTGTATATATGGCCGACACACTGAATGCGCCCGACCCTACGGAGACTGCGATTGCCCACGAGCCTCCGCCCAAGAAAGCGGCTCCAGCCAACCCGCTACGAGGCGTTGCCTTGACCGTGGTGATCCTGATTGTGCTGTTATTCGCCGTGTCCATCGTCATGGAGCGGCGCACGCCATCGACGTCACAGGCAGTGGTGCAGGCCTACGTGGTCAACATGGCTCCCGAGGTATCGGGTCGAGTCACCGAAATAGCAGTGCTCGACAACGCGCGGGTAAAGGCCGGCCAATTATTGTTTCGTGTAGACCCTCTGCCCTACAGACTGGCTGTCAGGGAGGCTGAGGCGCGGCTGGAGGAGGCGGGTCAGGCAATCGGCGCCAACACGGCTTCAGTGGATGCTGCCCAGGCGATGCTGGTGTCTGCCCGTGCCCAGCGCGATAACGTACGCGAGCAAGCCAAACGCGTGGCACAGATGGTCGAGCGTGGTGTATTTGCTACAGCGCGCCAGGATGATGCCGACGCCTCCTTGGGTTCCGCCGAGGCCGCAGTCAGCAAAGCCCAGGCTGACTTGCAGCGCGCGCGACAACAGTTAGGGGCGGAAGGCAGCGACAACCCGCAACTTAAGCAGGCCCTGGCTGCATTGGAAAAAGCCCGGCTCGAGCTGGGGCGCACCGACATCGTCGCGCCGTCAGATGGGGTGGTGACCAACCTGCAACTTGCGGTGGGTCAGGTGGTCAGCGTGGGTCAGCCGTCTCTGACATTTATCGACACCGACATTGTCTGGGTATCAGCCGCCTTCAAGGAAAACAGCCTGGAGCACGTGCAGGCCGATGATCCTGCAGAGCTGGTGTTTGATGTGTTACCCGGCCGTGTTTTCAAGGGGCGCGTTGAAAGCGTCGGTTGGGGCGTGTCGCAGGAAGGCAGTAGCCACACCGCGCTGCCGTCGGTGCGTAACCAAAGCGGCTGGGTGCGCGACCCGCAACGTTTTCCGGTGCGCTTGATAGTTGAAGAACCTCATCCCGTTGGCCCGCGCTACGGATCGCAGGTGACTGTGGTGATTTATACTGATGACAACCCTCTGACCAATTGGCTGGGCGCGTTCACCGCGCGCCTCGGGGCCTGGCTCAACTATGTCAACTGACCGCCAACCGCAGCTGGAACTCAGGCGGGCCAGGCGCCAGGGCTTGCGCGTCGCCCTGGCGGTGACCGGGGGATTTTGCCTGGGGCTGGTTCTAGGCGGGCCGTTACCCTTACTCGCCCCCTTGTTTGCGACACAATTCCTGCTGGCCAGCCGCCGCCCCTTAACCCTGCGTCAAGGGTTGATGACAGTGGTGATTGTTCTGCTTGCCGGCGCGCTATTGGTGTTGTTGACCGGCGTGCTACGAGAGCGACCATGGATCCTGTTACCGCTGCTTTGGCTGTTTTACTTCGCCTGCTTTATCGCCCAGGGCCGGCAACTGGGCGGTGCCGGGCCGGCCCTGATGCTGGTGATCGCCATTGCTGTGCCGTTGCTGGATATCCTGCATCCTGACCTGGGTGAGTCAATCGTGCTGTTACTGGCCAAAGCCATCAGCCTGGGCATATTGCTGGCGTGGGTAGCCCATGCATTGTTGCCAGACCCGGGCGGTGAACAGGCCAATGCGCCGATCGCAGCTCCCCATACGGCTACTGTGGTAATCCGCCAGGCGATGGCCAGCGCGGGGATTCTGTTGGCCATCGTTACCCTCTGTTTGAGCGACTCACGGTTGGCCACGGCGCTGGTCGTTCCGATCACTGTTTCCTCGTTGCTCGGTCAGCTTGAGCTGGATATGGGCCCGCGCGCCGCGCTGGGTCTGGTGCTGGTCAACTTGCTCGGCGGGGTGGCGGCGTCTCTGGCTTATATCCTGTTCGAGCTGCGTCCTGCCCTGTGGCTGGTCGCGCTCGTCGTGCTGTTGGTCAGCCTGCTGTTCGCCGGCAATGCGGCTCTGGGCGGTATCAAAGGGAAGGTGTTTGGCGGCGGGCTTATTGTTTTTCTGGTGCTGTTCGGGCTGGGTGTGTCGCCATTGCCGACCAGTACTCCGGAGCTGTTCTCCACGCGCATCGCTTATGTGCTGTTCGCGATTGTTTACACCATCGTTTTGGCTGCTGTGCTCTGGCCGCGGCCGCGGGTGGTTGAGCAGGCCATCGTAGCGGGTAAAGGGTGAGTTCTGGATAGACGAAACGGACCAGCTACACTTGTTTTCACGAGCCCGCAGCGGCGTGCCAGAAGGTACGCCGGTGCGGTATGTGAAGTTGAGCGGCACATGCCGGCTACGACTGAACGCCACTCTGTTGGTAGTAATTCGCTGTTTCAACAGCAAGCGACGCTCCAGGTAACCGTCTTCCGCGATTGCAGTTAAAGCTGTAATACATTGGAGATACCTGCATGAATATTTCAAGGACGTTTCTGATTGGCGTTGGGTTGAGCAGCATGTTGCTTGGTGGTTGTGCTTCGCAAGTGACCAAAGAGGAACAATACTCCGGCTTCTTGCCAAGCTATGAAGGTTTGCGCGAAACCACTTCGGCAAATGGCCAACCGGTCATGCGCTGGGTAGCCGACGGTTTCAGCCCGAACAACTACGACACAGTGGCCTTTGATCAACTCGAGCTCTACCCGGCTCCAAGGCCAGATGACCGGGTTAACCTGCAGACCCTGCAGGAGCTCCAGGCACTCACCAGCTCGAGCGTAAAAGGCGTATTGGCGCAGAAGTACAACGTGGTGCCCAGCGCAAATACCGCTCCTGCGGCATCCCGGACCCTGGTTCTGAATGCCGCGATAACTGGTGTATCGGCCACCAATGAAGGTATGCAGTGGTATGAGGCACTACCGGTAACGGCTGTCGCCGGCGCGGTTTCCCGGGCAGCCGGCTATCGCGACCAGAATACTGAGCTGTTTCTGGAGGCCAATCTGGTCGACGCATCCACTGGCCAGGCGGTGGTGAAAACCGTACGCAAAGTGCGGGGCGAAAACCTGGAGGACAGCACCCAGGCCATTACCACCAATGACTTCAAGTTGGCGATAAGAGGGTTGGCTGCTGACTTGAACGCCTTCATCAACAACTAGCCTGAGGCCAGATCACGTTAAGTCACTTTACAGGGTTCGGGGAGGCTGGAGGGTTGACGCCACCAGCGCAGTACCCTGAACTATCTCCGTCGTTCTTTTCCTGCAGTTGCGCAAAGGTAGAGCATGAGAAAACTATGGCACAAATACATTGATCTGTTGGAGCAGGACCTTTGCGCCAAGGTGTTCGATAACGTAAAAAATTTGTTGGTGTGTGCGCTGTTGTTTGCCGCGGGTACCAGCGCCCTGCATTCGGAAAAGACGATTTTTGTTGGCCTGTTGGGTACGCAGGTTGCCGGCGCGGGGTTAATTCTGATTTCCGCGCTTCTGATGTTTCTTAATGTCACCGACGGCTTGCGCCGCGTCGCCAGCATGCGTTACCACAAGCTGTTGCTGCTAGCGGTATGGGCTTTTTATCTGATCGTGGCAGTAAGAATGGTGCAGTTGGTCTGGGGATTTCGGGCAGACTGATTGGCGGTTCAGTGCGCAGCCAGGACCAAGTGTGCCTCGGAAATCTTCTCGACCGTCTGTCTTTCTCATCACAAACGCTCTAAAGCTTGGGCAGCATGCGCCGATAATCCTCGCGTGCCGGCGGTGCCTGCAAAACTCCCTAGACCTCCACGATTAACCCGGGAAACATATGCTCAGAAAATCTATCCGCGCACAGACATTAGCGCTGATTGCCGGCAGTTTGCTGCTGCTTACGGCCATCGCTTTATTAAGCCAAAGTATTTTGTCCTCGAGCGTAGGTTCATATGGCAAGCTCGTTGCGGGCCCGGTCCAGGCATCACTGCTGATCGAGCGAGCTAATAGCCAGTTCAAGACTCAGGTTCAGGAATGGAAGAATGTCTTGTTGCGGGGCAAGGACCCAGCGGCGCTGGACAAGTATTGGACGGCTTTCCAGCAACAGGAGCGGGAGGTTCAATCGACGCTTAGTAAGCTGAGCACATTGGAAGGTCTCCCGGAAGGAGCTCGTGGCAGCGTAGAGGCGCTAAGCGAAGAGCATCTTAGGCTGGGTAAGGCATACCGCAGTGGTTATCAGGCTTTCGTGGCCTCGGGTCAGGATCCGCAAGCCGGTGACTTGGCGGTAAAAGGCATTGACCGAGCAGCCTCGGAGCAGATGAACTCGCTGGTCAGCGGGTTGCGAGAGCAAGCCGAGAAGGACTCAGCGGATATCGCCAGGAGCGCTGCACGCGCAGTGCTGATCGGCACCCTGATGCTTGTTTTTACCGGTATTGCCTTGACCTTCCTGAGTATCTGGCGCATTGACCGCAGTATGGTTGCCCCGGTGCGAACTCTAATCGACCAGGTCACGGCTTTAAGTGAAGGTCGGCTGGGAGCCAAGTCCAGCATCAAGCGTGAAGACGAACTGGGTAGATTGGCGGATGCAGCGAATACACTAGATGATTTTCTTGTGGCTACATTTGCCCAGTTGGAGATCAGTACGCGTGAGCTCGACCAAGCCAGCGGCGAACTCAACAGCGTAGCAACCATTATTTCGGGCGGGACTCGCGAGCAGTTCACTCGTACTGACCAGGTTGCCACCGCGATGGAAGAGATGTCCGCTACTACCGCCGAGGTTGCCGCCCATGCGGCTACTGCCGCTGAGTCAGCCGATGCGGCAGATATGGCCGCGCGTAAAGGTGAGGTCGTTATGCAGACGACCATCCGTAGCATTACCGATATGCGCGGTGAGATCACGCATACCGCTGAGGTGATCAATCGTTTGGCTAATGACAGCGGCCGGATCGGTAAAGTGCTGGACGTGATCCGCGGTGTAGCAGAGCAAACCAACTTGCTTGCTTTGAATGCCGCCATCGAGGCAGCGCGTGCCGGCGAAGCCGGGCGCGGTTTTGCTGTGGTGGCTGACGAGGTACGCACGCTTGCTCAACGTACGGCTGCTTCCACCGCCGAGATCAACGAGATTATTGATACAGTACAACGCGGCGCGATTGAAGCGGCCAAAGCCATCGAAGCGGGCCAGGAACGCAGTGATCAAGGTGTACGCATGGTCACCGAAGCCGGGGAAATGCTGCATGACGTCACCCGAGCCATTGAGGCCATTCGGGACATGAACCGCCAGATCGCCACCGCCGCAGAGGAGCAAAATGCCGTCGTGAATGATATATCGCGCAATCTGACCGAGATCACCGCGATTGGCGTGACCAACCAGGAGAACGTTGGACGGACTACCCGGGCGAGCGAGCTCCTGCACACGCTATCGGCTGATCTTGGGGATATCACGAAGCGGATCAAGCATTGAGACTTTGAGCACCAGTACCAGTCTGGGAGTAAGTATGTACACCGTTGAAGACATCACCCATGAAACCTGGACCGTCACCGGCCTGCGCACCCGTGCTGCCAGCCTGGGCCAAGGACCGGTGGCGCTGTTTATTCATGGCTGGCCTGAATGCTGGTTTACCTGGCGGCAACAGATGGTCGCTTTGGCCAACGCCGGTTACCGTGCCATCGCGCCGGATATGCCGGGGTTTGGCCAGACGGAGGCTCTGCCGAATATCGCCGACTACAACGTGGTACGTATTTGCGACTTCATGCGCGAATTACTCATTGAGGCCAGCGGCGGAGCAGCAGTATTGCTGATTGGCCATGACTGGGGCGCGATCAATTGCTGGCAATTTACCCTGCGTCACCCTGACCTGGTTTCCCGGCTGGTGAACATGAGCGTCCCGCTACACCCGATAGCGGACCAGCCTCCCACTGCGCTGTTGCGCGAGCACTTCAAGGATAACTTTTTCTACCAGCTGTACTTTCAACAGCCGGGTGTGGCGGAAGCCGAGTTTGATGCCGATCCAGAGGGTATTCTCCGCGCCCTCTATTGCTCACCGGATACACCGCGAGATCCACCCGTGCTTGGCCGCTCAATAGATGAGGGTGGCGGGTGGATAGGTCGGTTGGGCAAGCCGCAGGAGCAGCCGAGCTGGCTGGCCGATGAGGCGCTGGCGTATTACGTTGCCGCCTACCGGCACAGCGGTTTTGCGGGCGGCATCAACTATTACCGTAACCTCGATGAAAACTGGCGCTTGATGCAGCCATACCGCGACACGCAGATCACTTGCCCAGTGCTGTTTCTGGTCGGCAGCGCCGACAGTGTTATCCGTGGTGCCAGCAAAGAGCAGCTGCAAAACAGGATGAGTCGGCGCATCCCTGACCTGCAGATTCTGATGTTGCCTGGTAAAGGCCATTGGATTCAGAGCGAAGCTTGCGCGCAGGTGAATGCGGCGTTGCTGGAGTTTGCGGTCGCAGCACCCTGACGCGACTTCAGGTTCTGCGTAGTTCTGCCGGGCTTGTTCCCAGCCGTTGCCTAAAGGCGCTCGTCATGTGCGCCTGAGAGCTGAAACCGCAACTGTTGGCGATCTCCGACAGCCTGGCGGTTGAGTCGAGCAGCATTGCGCGGGCTCTGGCCAGGCGCCGATCGACCAGGTAACTATGCGGGCTTTTGCCCGTGGCCTGCTTGAATGCGCGCATAAAATAACCTTCGGATAGCCCCAGCAAATCCGCCATCGCCTTTACCGTCAGGGTGCTTTCCAGGCCAGCGTCAATGAACTCATCCAGCAGACGCATCCGCCTGTTGGTTATGGAGCCTTGGAGCGGTGCAGCCGGGATTTCGCTGCGGTTTGCCCGTTCAGCCAGTGCGTGAGCCCATGCCTCCCAGTCGTCGTCAACGCGGGCCTGCAGTAGCGCGCCGCGCATTGTTTGCGCCAAGTTAATCGCCTGCCGATCAATCCGATTGTTGAACGCACGGTCGCCCACCAGCGGCGTACCGTCTATGCGCATTAGCCGCAGGTATTCACCGCCTTCAGGTGATTCTGACAACACATCACAGCCGGCAGGAACGAACGCCAGACTGTTGGGCCGCGCCGCGAAAGGCTGCACACGGTCGCTACCGATGGCGTGTAACCCACGCTGGCTGTCAAAGGCAAATCCGATAGCAGACTGGGCCGCTACATAGTGGGTCGAGTAGGCTGCAGCGGGCAGCAATTCAACTGCCCAGGGCCCGGCCTCGATACGACGTACCGATTCAGTTGGGCGTTGTGGCTTTAGACGGTTGTGATGACTCATGCAGATGATAGTAGTAGAGAGCGACGACAAAAGTCAGGTCGGTTTTCTGAAAGCCAGCATTGCGCACCCCTGCCTAGACTGGACAGAACCTCAGGGAGGGTTCTCATGCACAGACTGAATCGCGACGATATCGAGCAAGCTGCTCGCCGCATATACCAAGTAATGCCTGCCACTGCGCAGTACGCCTGGCCTTTGCTGGCTGAGCGGTTGGGTTGTACGGTGTGGGTCAAGCATGAGAATCACACACCTACAGGTGCTTTCAAGGTGCGCGGCGGCATTACCTTTATGCACTGGCTCAAGCATGTATACCCAGACGTGAAGGGTGTGGTCACAGCTACCCGCGGGAACCATGGCCAAAGCCTGGCGCTGGCAGCAAGTGCACTGGGATTAAGGGCGTTGATTGTCGTACCGGAAGGTAATTCGCTGGAAAAGAACAACGCCATGCGCGGCTTCGGTGGAGAAGTGGTTGAGTACGGCGGTGATTTTGATGAGGCGCGCGAAGAGGCTGCGCGCCTGGCGGATGTGCATGATCTCTACCTGGTGCCGCCGTTCCATATCGAGCTGGTCAAAGGCGTGGCCACCTATGCGCTTGAGCTATTCGAGGCCGCGCCAGACCTGGATACCCTCTACGTGCCGATTGGTTGTGGCTCGGGTATTTGCGCGGTGATCGCCGCCCGCGACGCGTTGGGCCTGAACACCAAGGTGGTAGGCGTGGTGGCCAGTGAAGCTGCGGCCGCAAAACTGTCCTTTGACGCAGGCGTCATACGCGAAACCGCCTCGGCGAATACCTTCGCTGACGGCCTCGCCGTTCGCAAGCCAGTTGCAGACGCTTTCGCCATCTACGGCGCAGCGGCGGCGCGGATCGTATCAGTGAGCGAGAGCGAGATTGCCGAAGCAATGCGGGTGTATTACACCGATACCCACAACCTGGCCGAAGGTGCCGGTGCGGCGGCACTGGCCGCGCTCATTCAAGAGCGTGAAACTATGGTGGGGAAAAGGGTCGGCGTGATTCTGTCCGGAGGCAATGTTGACAGATCGGTGTATGCGAAAGTGCTCGGACCCGGTTCTGTCAGCGATCGCGCGTAGTCAAATCGCTGTATCAGGCCGGCGGATCAGCGCCGAGCTTTTTTCGCGCGTAGCCAGGGTTGATCATCAACCAGCCAAGCCTGCTGAGGCTCTGCGCCAGGCCACAAGGTCGGAATGCGTGGACTTCAACTGGCTAATCTCGCTTCTGCAGGTGATTTTAGATGATAGACTGTGCCCGCCGGCCGGGAGCAGTTGACTGCGTCAATCAATTCTGGAATGTCCAGCAAACAAACCTAAATCGACAGCGCGGTGTGCCGCTCCGTTAAACAGCCCCTTTTTCCCGGCTGCGAAGGAGCGCCTGGTGCGTTGACGCTGATATTGATAACGCGTGAGTCAAATGCACAGAAAAAACGCGAGCGTGAACAACAAGGGCACACTTGGCCTCGATCCGACAGTTGCCCTCGGCCTGGCAGTCGCCTTCGTCATCTTCATACTGGGCACGGTGGTCGCTGTTTATACCACCCAGCTGCTCAGAACGAGCAACCAGAGCGTCGTGCAGACGCACAATGTCATCGTCGCCATCGACCTTCTGCTGGCGGACGTGCAGGATGCCGAAACCGGGCAGCGCGGCTATTTGCTGACCGGCGATGAGGAGTATCTGGAGCCCTATCACCGCGCGGTATCCCAGGTGCAGAGCCGGATTACGCTGGTTGAGGGGCTGGTCGCCAATAATGAGTCGCAGCGTTTGCGTTTTGAAACGCTTCGCGGCTACGTCACCTCCAAGTTCAATGAGCTGGCACGCACACTGAGCGTGTACCGGGACGACGGGCAAATTGCAGCGCTTGGCCTGGTCAATTCCGATAGCGGCAAGACCGAGATGGATGCCATCCGCGATGTGATTGCCGAACTTCGCAACGAGGAAACTCAAGTGCGAACGCGGCGCGTAGAGGAGATGAACAATGCCTACACGGTAGCCTTCATTACCAGCGCGCTATCCGGCTCGCTGGGTCTCGTATTGACGATTGTCATTACGCTGTTGGTGCGCAGCGCGACACTCGCGCGTCGACGCGAGCAGTGGCTGCAAGGTGCTCAGGTGGGTCTAGGGTCTGAGGTGATCGGGGAGCAGTCCACCCAGGAACTGGGCCAGAATATTCTGCGCTTTCTCACCAGCCACCTGGGCGCGGTGGCCGGTGCTCTCTATGTAAAGGACGGTGATCGCTATGCGCTACTGGCCGGCCACGGTGTGCCAACCGACGTAAACCTTCCGGCGCATTTCGATCAGCATGACAGTCTCTTCAGCCATGTGCTGCAGGATCACCGGCCGATCACTGTAGGCGAGGTGCCGGATGGCTATATCGCCTTCGGCTCCAGCCTGGGTCAGCAGAAACCGCGCTATCTGGCGCTGGCGCCAGCGATGATGGATGGCGAGGTCAAAGCGCTGTTCGAGCTTGGCTTCCTGTATCCGGTGGGCGATCACGTTCTCGCTTTGCTGGAAGAGGTGTCGGACACTATTGCAACGGCAATCAGCTCGGCCGAGTACCGTACGCGTCTGCGCACATTGTTGTATGAAATGCAGCGTCAGGCGGAGGAGTTGCAGGTGCAGGGCGAGGAGTTGCGCGTTTCCAACGAGGAACTGGAAGAGCAAGGCAGAGCGCTCAAGGAGTCTCAGGCGCGCTTGGAGCAGCAGCAGGTCGAGCTGGAACAGACCAACTCGCAGCTCGAAGAGCAAGCGCAGGAGCTGGAAACCCAGCGCGATGATCTGGAGAAGGCCAACGAGGCGATCCAGCTCAAGGCGCAGGAAGTGGAACAGGCCAGTCGGTATAAATCGGACTTCCTGGCCAATATGTCCCACGAGCTGCGCACGCCGCTGAATTCCTCGCTGATCCTGGCCAAGCTGCTGGCAGACAACTCTGAAGAAAACCTCACCGCCGAGCAGGTGAAATACGCGCAGACCATACAATCCTCTGGCAATGACCTGCTGAACCTGATCAACGACATTCTCGACCTGTCGAAAATCGAGGCAGGCCATGTTGATATCCATCCCGAGCCGGTGCTGGTCGAGCGCATGGTCAACTCGCTGCGCCATCTGTTCGACCCCGTGGCCAACGACAAGGGTCTGGCGTTTTCGCTTGAGGTCCAGCCTGATGTCGCGCCTGTCATTGAAACCGACCCGCAGCGTCTGGAACAGGTACTCAAGAATCTGCTCGCCAACGCTATCAAGTTCACCGCCAAGGGCAGTGTAGCGCTGACGGTGCGGCCGCTTGGTGACGATCAGATTGCCATATCAGTGACCGATACCGGCATCGGTATTGCGGATGATCAGCAACAGCGAATCTTCCAGGCCTTCCATCAGGCCGATAGCACCATCAGCCGCCAGTTCGGCGGCACCGGCCTCGGGCTTTCGATCTCCCGCGAAGTAGTACGTCTGCTGGGCGGTAGCTTGCAGCTGAAAAGCCGGCTTGGCTCGGGCAGTACCTTTACCGTCATCATTCCGCGGTTATACGATTCTTCAGCGTTGCGCATACCGGCACCGGACATTCAGCCGCTATCGCCATTGCCAGCAGCGCCCGCGCCCGCGGCCAGAGTTGTAGAAGAGCCCGCGCGGCAGCCACGGGCGGGCGTGGTCGACGATGACCGCCTGCGGTTGGATGATACTGCGCGCAAGCTGTTGATCATCGAGGATGACCGCTCCTTCGCGATGATTTTGCGCGACCTGGCGCGGGAATCGAACTTCCAGGCGCTGGTCGCCGGCACGGCGCAGGAAGCGCTGGAGCTGGCCCTGCAGTTCATGCCCAGTGCCATCGTGCTGGATGTGGGTTTACCGGATCAGTCGGGTCTGTCGGTACTTGATCGGCTGAAACGCGACGTGCGCACCCGCCACATACCTGTTCACATCATCTCCGCCGAAGACTACTCCGAGCGCGCCATGTCGCTGGGCGCCGTTGGCTATGCGCTGAAGCCGGTGCATCGCGACCAGCTGGTGGGTGTGCTGAAATCACTCGAGGCGAAGGTCTCGCAGAACCTGCGGCGCGTGCTGATCGTCGAAGACAACGAAGTTCAGCGTGAAGCGGTGAGCAAGCTGATTGCCTCGCATGACGTGGAAACCATCTGTGCAGGCACGGCCGTCGAGTGCCTGGCGCTGCTCAAGGAGCAGACCTTCGACTGTATGGTGCTCGACCTTTCTCTGCCGGATGCTTCCGGCTTTGATCTGCTGGAAACCATCAGCCAGGACAGCGCCCACTCTTTCCCGCCGGTGATCGTTTACACCGGCCGGGTGCTGGCGCGGGAAGAAGAGCAGAAGCTGCGCCGCTATTCCAAGTCGATCATCATCAAGGGTGCCAAGTCGCCGGAGCGGCTGCTGGATGAGGTGACGCTGTTCCTGCATCAGGTGGTGTCTGAGCTGCCCGACGAACAGCAGAAGATGATCCGTAAGGCGCGCAATCGCGATGCGCTGCTGGAAGGCCGGCGCATCCTGATCGTCGAGGACGATGTGCGCAACGTATATGCGCTGACCAATATCCTTGAGCCCCGTGGCGCCCTCATTGAAATTGCCCGCAATGGCGAAGAGGCTTTGCAGAAACTCGAGCAGGCGCAGAGCAAGCTCGATGGCCGTATCGACCTGGTCCTGATGGACGTGATGATGCCGGTCATGGACGGCCTCACAGCCACCCGACATATCCGCAACAATCCGGACTGGAAGAAGTTGCCGGTCATCACGCTGACGGCTAAAGCCATGCCGGACGATCAACAGCGCTGCATCGATGCGGGCGCCAACGACTACATGGCCAAACCACTGGATGTGGAGAAGTTGCTGTCGTTGGTACGGGTATGGATGCCGCAATGACCGAGGCCTTTGAGAAGGTCGAGGACATCGAGATACGTCTGTTGCTCGAAGCGCTCTACCATCGTTATCACTATGACTTTCGCAGCTATGCGATGTCATCGATCCGGCGGCGGCTGCGTCAGGCACGGGATAATCTGGGATTTGCGACCATTTCCGCCATGCAGGAGCGGGTGCTGCATGATCCTCAGATGCTGCCGATCATGTTGCGCTACCTCACCGTGCAGGTCAGCGAGATGTTTCGCGATCCGAGCTATTTTCGCGCGATCCGCGAAACCGTAGTGCCGCATCTGCGCACCTATCCTTCGTTGAAGGTCTGGATTGCCGGCTGCAGTACCGGCGAGGAGCTCTATTCTCTGGTGATTCTGTTCCGCGAAGAGGGCCTGGAAGAGCGCACGCTGTTCTATGCTACCGATATCAATTCCGAAGCTCTGGCCCAAGCCGAGGCCGGGGTTTACGAGCTCGAGCGGATGCGCCTGTTCACCGAAAATCACCGGCAGGCCGGCGGCAAGACCTCGTTGTCAGATTACTATCACAGCGGCTATAACCGCTGCGTGCTGGACAAAAGCCTGCGTCGCAATGTGGTGTTTTCCGACCACAGTCTGGTGACGGATCAGGTGTTTGGCGAGATGCACTTGGTCTCCTGCCGCAACGTCATGATCTATTTTGACCGCGTTTTGCAGGACCGTGCAGTGGGCCTGTTCAAGGACTCCCTGCCGCGCAACGCCTTTCTGGGGCTTGGCGCCAAGGAAAGCCTGAGGTTCTCCGAGCATGCCGACGCGTTTCGCGATTTTGTGCGAGAAGAGAAAATTTACCAGAGGACCGGCTCATGACAAGCACGGCCAAGGGCGCAGTGATCATTGGCGCTTCAGCAGGCGCGTTAGAAGCGCTGTCACTTATCCTGCCGGCGCTGCCAGCCACTTTTCCGTTGCCGATTTTCGTGGTTGTGCACGTGCCGCCACACAAGCCCAGCGTGCTGGCAGATATCTTCAATGCCAAATGCCGGCTCCGGGCGATCGAGGTGGAAGACAAGGAGCCGATAGAGCCCGGAGTCATCTACTTCGCTCCGCCCAACTATCATATGCTGTTCGAAGACCAGTCGAGCTTGGCGCTTTCGAATGAGGATGAAGTGCTGTTCTCGCGCCCCTCGATCGATGTGGCCTTTGAAAGCGCGGCCGAGGTATGGGGTACCGAGTTGATCGGGATCATCCTCACCGGAGCCAACCAGGATGGAGCCAGAGGCTTGCAAGCCATTTCAAAAGCGGGCGGTACTGTGATCGTCCAGAATCCCGAGGATGCCTACGCCAAGGCGATGCCCGAGACTGCGATTGCGTTTTCTCCGCAGGCGCAGGTCTTGTCTATCGCGGACATTTCCGCCTACCTGATGAGTGTCTCTGGATGACGATGCCGGTCAAATTTCTACTCGTTGATGATCTCTCGGAAAACCTGCTCTCTCTAGAGGCGCTACTTCGCCGCGATGATCTCGAACTGCTGATGGCCAAATCCGGTGACGAAGCGCTGGAGCTATTGCTGCATCACGACTTTGCGCTGGCACTGATCGACGTACAGATGCCGGGCCTCAACGGTTTCGAACTGGCCGAACTGATGCGCGGCAACGAGCGTACGCGACGTATCCCGATCATCTTCGTCACCGCAGGCACGCATAGCGCGGAGCGCCGCTTTCAGGGTTATGAAGCTGGGGCGGTGGATTTTATTCAGAAGCCGATTGAGCCCGACATTCTGCGCAGCAAGACCGAGGTCTTTTTCGAGATTTTCCGCCAGCGGCAGATGATTGCCGAGCAGCGTGACCTGCTTCAGGCGCAGGCGCAGGCGTTACAGCTGTCTGACAAGCGCAAGGACGAGTTTCTGGCCGTGCTGGCACATGAACTGCGCAACCCCATTGCTGCCCTGCAGGGCGGATTGCAACTGTTGCTGCGCAAGCCTGAAGGACCGCAGGCAGACCGCATCGGCAACCTGATGCAGGATCAGATGACGCACCTCTTCCGTCTGGTGGACGATCTCCTGGACGCCTCGCGCATTACCCAGGGCAAGATCGAGCTGCGCACCGCGCCATTCGACTTGCGCGATGCCGTGCTGGCCGCAGTAGAAATGGCCCGGCCAGTGATCGAGGCGCAGGGCCACGCTCTCAGCCTGCACCTAGGAGATCACCGCATCGAGCTGTTGGCCGATCAGGTGCGTATCACCCAATGCATCGCCAACCTGTTGAATAATTCCGCCAAATACACGCCGCCTGGCGGCCGCATCGATGTCACCGTCGAAGACACGCCTGATGCTTTCCGCGTCACCGTCGCTGACAATGGCCTGGGGTTGACGCCTGAAGCCTCCGCCGCGATTTTCCGGATGTTTGAACAGGTGGAAGGTCACCTCGCGCACTCTCATGGCGGGCTGGGTATTGGTCTTGCGCTGGTCAAACAGTTGATAGAGTTACATGGTGGCAGTATTGAAGCCTCAAGCGATGGCCCGAACATGGGCAGTGAGTTCACGCTTCAAATGCCCAAGGTCTTGATCCGAAACGGCCAGACTCTCAGCTCCAACGCTGTGCTTAGCTGAAGGCACTGGCTGAGCGCAGAGAGTGATGGGTAAGCGAACTGGCAACCTGCATATGAGCAACCTTTGGAGCACCACTGGGCCATGGCATTTGAAACCTGGTTAATCTACCTGCTGGCGGCTATTGGCTTGTCCTTGTCGCCCGGCCCAAACGGTTTGCTGGCGCTGACGCATGGCGCGCTGCATGGCCGCCGCATGACGCTTTACACCATCCTCGGCAGTTGCATTGGTTTTATCATCGTCATTGCCCTGTCGATGTTCGGGATTGGTGCCCTGCTCAACGCATCCCTGGCCTGGCTCACCGTGCTCAAATGGGTCGGCGGCGCTTATCTGGTCTGGCTCGGAATACAGGTCTGGCGCTCACCGCCCATCGGTATAACCGACCACATCGCTGTAGCATCCAGATCTCCAGGTTCGCTGTTTCGCCAGGGCGCACTGGCGGCCATCAGTAACCCCAAAGTGATTCTGTTTTTTGCCGCCTTTCTGCCGCAGTTCATCGATCCGTCTCGCAGCCTGCTGGTTCAGTTTGTTGTCCTGGCGGGCACTTTCGCTATCGTCGAATGCAGCATCGAACTGGTGGTAGCCAGCCTGGCCAATCGCATCAGCAAGTGGCTTACCAAGGTTGGACGTCGTTTCAATCAAGGTTGTGGTGCTGCGTTTATTGCCATTGGCGTTGCGCTGCCGTTGCGTCCTTAGTTCCCAGCTGTCCTTTTGGCTTTGCTCCCCGTCGCTGGCGGACCGCTAAAATCGCGGTGGGATTTGTCGAACGTTTGGTTCTCATCTGCAATCCGATCCACCATACAAACGACAAGGCCCAGCATTTGCTGGGCCTTGTCGTTTGTATGGCGCACCCGACTGGATTCGAACCAGTGACCCCTGCCTTCGGAGGGCAGTACTCTATCCAGCTGAGCTACGGGTGCGTTTCAGGGGCGCAATAATACGCATTGATTAGGTCGGCGTCCATGCCCGGCTTACAGGCGGGCATTTTCATCTGGAACGCCGTTGCACTGCGGCCTGTTGTCGCCGGTTACAGATGCTATTTTGTTGGCTGCGGGTTTACCGGTATACTCGCTCGCACTATACGGGTATCACTATCAAGCCCGACGGATTAGCCATGATGAGGATGTTTAAGTGATAACTGCGAAAAAAATCCTGGTTGCTTGTGCAGCCACACTTGTTCTGGTGACCGGTGGTACTTTTGCAAACACGATCAATGACGCCATTGCTGAGCGCCTCAAGCCAGTCGGTACTGTGTGCATGGCAGGTGACCCCTGTGCTGAAGAAGCGGGCACTGTAGCTTCTGCTGGCGGTGGCGAGCCGCGTTCAGGTGATGCTGTATACGGTCAGTACTGCACTGCGTGCCATGGTTCGGGGATTCTCGATGCACCCAAGACTGGCGACACTGCAGCATGGGAAGCACGTCTGGCGGCTGCTGGTAGTATGGAAGATCTGACTCAATCGGCGATTGCCGGTGTGGGTGCGATGCCGCCCAAGGGCACCTGTGCTGATTGCTCCGATGATGAAATCATGGCGGCCATTCAGCATATGTCTGGTCTCTAACAGCGCTGCGGATAAGTCTGGCGCTGTCCAAGAAAAAAGCCACCTGCGGGTGGCTTTTTTGTGGCTGCTGTTCAGCTCTTCGGGCCAAGCATGCCGCGAATGTCCGATAACGCCGAGTTGCCCCGGGCCTGCTTTTGTTCGGGCGGGGCATCGTCAGTGCCTTCCCACTCCAGATCTTCACTGGGCAGCTCATCCAGAAAGCGGCTGGGCAGGCAGTCGATCACCTCGCCAAACTGACGGCGGCGCGCGGCGTAGGTGAAGGTCAGCGTGCGCTTGGCGCGAGTAATGCCGACATAGGCCAGGCGTCGCTCCTCTTCTACGCTGTCGGCTTCGATACTTGAGCGGTGCGGGAGGATCTCTTCTTCCATGCCGATGATAAAGACGTGCGGGTATTCCAGGCCCTTGGATGCATGCATGGTCATCAACTGCACGCGATCGGTGTCCTCCTCTTCTTCGTGCCGCTCGAGCATGTCGCGTAGTACCAGTTTGGCGATGGCATCTTCGATGTCGGTCTTGCCCGTCTCATCGCGCTCGATGGTGTTTTTCAGTGCCTCGACCAGAAACCAGACGTTGCCCATGCGTTTGGCGGCGACGTCGTCGCTGGAGCAGTTCTGTCTCAACCAGTTTTCGTAGTCCAGATCGTTGACCATGCTGCGCACCGCCTCGATCGGATCGCCCTGGGTGCACTGCTTGCGCACGCCATCGAGCCAATGGCCGAAACGTTGAAGACGCTCGCAATAGCGCGGCTCCAACTGCTCGGCCAGACCCAGTTCACTGCAGGCCCTGTAAAGGCTGATTTGCCGCGTAGTGGCGTAGGTGCCGAGCTTTTCCAGCGTGGCCGGACCTATCTCCCGGCGCGGCACGTTGATTACGCGCAGCAAGGCGTTGTCGTCATCAGGATTGACCAGTAAGCGGAAGTAGGCCATCAGGTCCTTGACCTCCTGGCGGGCAAAAAAGCTGGTGCCGCCAGAGAGGTGATAGGGGATCTGATGATGCTGCAGCTTGAGCTCCAGCAGGCGGGACTGGTGGTTGCCGCGGTAGAGGATGGCGAAGTCCTTCCAGTCGCGCTTGTGCTTCAGGTGCTGGGTCTGAATGTCGGTGGCGACGCGCTCGCACTCCATTTCTTCATTGCGGCAGCGGATCACGCGGATCGGCTCGCCGTAGCCCAGCTCGCTCCACAATTGCTTTTCGAACACGTGCGGGTTGTTGGCGATCAGCGTATTGGCGGCTTTGAGGATGCGGCTGGTTGAACGGTAGTTCTGTTCAAGCATCACCACCTTCAGGTTCGGGAAATCTTCCTTGAGCTGCGCCAGGTTTTCCGGACGTGCACCGCGCCAGGCGTAGATTGACTGATCATCGTCGCCGACCACGGTAAAGCGCGCCTGATTGCCCACCAGCATTTTGACCAACAGATATTGGCTGGCGTTGGTGTCCTGATATTCGTCGACCAACATATAGCGAATGCGGAACTGCCATTTTTCCAGGATATCCGGGTGCTCGCGGAACAGCGTCACCGGCACCAGAATCAGGTCGTCGAAATCCACCGCGTTATAGGCCTTGAGCGTGCGGTTGTAGTGCATATACACGCTGGCGGCGGTCTGCTCCTGCGGCGTCTTGGCCTGGGCCAGGGCCTGATCGGGCATGATCAGGTCGTTCTTCCAGCTGGAAATCTGTGACTGAATGCCCTCGGTGCCGTCGTCGGCACCGTAATCGCGGTGCATCAGGTCGGTAATCAGCGCCTGAGCATCCTGCTGATCGAAGATCGAGAAACCGGGCTTGTAACCCAGGCGCTGGTGTTCCTTGCGGATGATGTTCAGCCCCAGATTATGAAAAGTAGAAACGGTCAGGCCGCGGGCGTCCTTGCCCTTGATCAGCATGCCAACGCGCTCTTTCATCTCGCGGGCGGCCTTGTTGGTGAAGGTCACAGCTACTATGTTCTGCGCCTTGTAGCCACATTCACGCACCAGATAGGCTATCTTGCGGGTGATCACGCTGGTTTTGCCACTACCGGCGCCGGCAAGGACCAGCAAGGGTCCACTGATGTCGTTGACGGCTTCCTGCTGCCGCGGGTTGAGACTGGCCACCGGCGATTTTCTCCTCGATTTTTGGGCTAATTGACGCCAAATCTGACTGCCTATAGGACATTTGGCTAAAACGTGTCTTGGTTATTGCTCATTTTTTAGATATAACCTACTTTATAAATACGTTCTATATAGCTAATTTATATGGATCATTCGGAGAAATGAGTTTGGCTTCTGAGCGTCAATTGCTGCGTATTGTGCTGCTTGACACCGACCCTGGCGCTTCGGTGCAGTTGAGCCGTCGGCTCATGTCGCTCAGATCCAACCCCTATGAGCTGGTTCAAGCGGATAGCTGGTCTAGCGCTCGACAGCTGCTGGCTGAGGGTGAATTCAAAGCCATTCTTGCTCGCCCGTCCTTTCTGCTGGAAGACTGGGACTCGCCGGTACCGGTGATTCATCTGGCCAGCGAGCCCGAATTCGATCAAAACCCGCATCAGGTAGACGACAGTATCTGGGACCAGGCCAGCGCTGGCGAACTGATCCGCTGCCTCAAATACGCCATTGAACGGCACGATCTGCAATCGGCTATCAGCCATGCCTCCAGCTACGATGCCTTGACCGGTGTGTGCAATCGCCAGATGGTCCAGGACCGGCTTACGTTGGGCATGCGCCGGGCGCTGCGTACCAACCAGCCGTTGGCAGTGCTGTTCATCGACCTGGACAATTTCCGCCACGTAAACGATACGCTGGGTCATGGTGCGGGCGACGTCATCATACAGGAAGTGGTTACCCGGCTGCGCCGGGTTTTGCGCAATACCGATACAGTCGGACGCATGGGCGGGGACGAGTTTGCGGTGATCGTTGAAGACTACGCGCGCGCCAGTAATCTGCTGCATATTGCACAAAAATTGACCAGTGAAATGGCTGAGCCATTTTTCGTCGAAACCGAAAGCCTGTTGTTAGGCTGCAGCATTGGTATTGCTACCTATCCGGAGGCCGGACAGACGGTGGACAGTCTGATGCTGCACGCCAATATGGCGATGCTGCAGGCCAAGGGGCAACGTGGCTGCCATTATCATTTCTACGATGACCGCATCAACCTGCAGGCCAACAGTCTGATCGAATTTGAAACCGCTTTGCGCCAGGCGCTACGCCGCAACCAGTTCGAGCTGCATTATCAGCCGCGGGTAAATTTGAGCACCGGCAAGATTGTCGGCCTGGAAGGGCTTATCCGCTGGCGCCATCCAGAACGCGGCTTGCTGGGCCCCAACGAGTTCATTCCGCTGGCCGAAGAAACCGGTTTGATCGTACCGATGGGTTACTGGGTGATTGCCCGCGCCTGTCACGACTTGGCGCAGCTGCAGAAGCGCAAGATGCCGCCGATTCATATCGCGGTGAATGTGTCGTTTCGGCAGTTCCAGGACAGCCAGTTGTTGCCCACCGTCAAACGCTTGCTGGAAAAAACCACTATCGATCCTCGTTGGCTGGAATTCGAGCTGACTGAAACCGCCGTCATGCAGAACCCGGATCAGGTATTGATGACCATGCAGGGCATGGCCGGCCTGGGTGTGCGTTTCTCGCTGGATGATTTTGGCACCGGCTTCTCTTCCTTCATGCATCTGCAGCGTTTGCCGATCGATCTGTTGAAGATCGACCGCAGCTTTGTAAAAGGCATTGATTCATCCGGCTCTGACCGGCAATTGGTCCATGCGATGATCGATCTGGGCCATAGTCTGGATCTGGAGGTGGTGGCTGAGGGTGTTGAGCATCGTCAGCAGCTGGATTCGCTACGGCAGATGGGCTGTGATCAGGTCCAGGGCTTTTTTATCAGCCCGGCGATGCCGTTTGAAGAGCTTTGCTACTTCCTTGATGCCTACCGCATGGGCCGCGAAGACCAAAAGGTCATTGGCGAAAGTCTCTGATCTAGCGGGCTATCCCCGCGTTCTCTGCTCCATCGCGTATCAACCCAATAAACGCCGGTCCAATTGTCGGTATTGCAGAGCTTCTGCCAGATGCTGCCTGCCGATAGCCTCCTCGCCTGCCAGATCCGCCAAGGTCCGCCCAATCTTCAATACCTTGTGACTGGCACGCCGGGATAGCCCCAAGCGCTCGATAGCCTGCTCCAGCCATTTGCCATCCGCGTCGCTCAGTTGGCAGTGGTCCCGCAGCCCAGAGAGATCCAGATGTGCGTTGAGGCAGGGCTGGCGGGCCAGTTGGCGTGCTCTTGCCTGGCTGACCTGTTTTGCCGCGCTGCTACTGTCAAGATCACCCTGGGTCTGCCCTGCAAGGCTGAATGGTTCGTTGTGCATGGCCAGGTGCAAGTCTATGCGGTCCAGCAGAGGGCCCGAGAGCTTGCTACGGTAGCGTTGCACCTGTTCCGGCGAACAGCGGCAACGCCCCGAGGCATCCCCCTGGTAGCCGCACGGGCAGGGGTTCATGGCGGCGATCAATTGGAAGCGAGCAGGAAAGCTCAACTGTTCGCGCGCTCTGGCTATGTGAATCACCCCGGACTCCATGGGTTCGCGCAGCATTTCCAATACTTTGCGGTCGAACTCGGGTAGCTCATCCAGAAATAATACGCCCTGATGCGCCTGGCTTATCTCGCCCGGCCGGGGTTGGCTGCCGCCGCCCACCAGTGCCGCAGCAGATGCACCATGATGGGGCGAGCGAAAGGGGCGCACTGGCCAGGCTTGCAGCGGCTCACTGCCGCAGACCGATTGAATCGCGGCAACTTCCAGAGCTTCATGCTCGGTCAGTGGCGGCAGTATGCTCGGCAGGCGGCTGGCCAACAGCGTTTTTCCGGTGCCGGGAGGGCCGAACAGCAACAGATTATGGTTCCCGCTGGCGGCAACAATCAGAGCGCGTTTGGCTTGGGCCTGGCCCTGCACATCAATCAGGTCGGCAAGCCCGGTGGCTGCCTGCGGCTGGCTATCGGTCGGCACCGGTTGCAGTTGGCGCTCGCCGCGCAGATGCTCGCACAGCTCCAGCAGATGGTCTGCGGCGATGATGTGTACGCCGCGCACCAACGCCGCTTCGCTCGCGTTGGCGCGCGGTAGCAGTAAGGTTCGCTGTTGTTCACGGCAGGCCAGCGCGGCAGGTAATACGCCCTGTACCGGCCGCAGTTCACCAGACAGCGCCAGCTCACCCAGGCATTCGCAATGTTCCAGGCTATCGGCGGGTATCTGACCGCTGGCGGCCAGCAACCCCAAAGCTACTGCCAGATCAAAGCGCCCGCCTTCTTTGGGAAGATCGGCCGGGGCGAGGTTGATGGTGATGCGTTTGAGGCTGGGGAAATCCAGATTGGCATTCTGCAAGGCGCTGCGCACGCGGTCCTTGCTTTCCTTGACCGCGGTCTCCGGTAAGCCGACCAGCGTCAGGCTGGGCATGCCGTTGGCCAGGTGTACTTCAACGGTAACGGCGGGCGCTTGAATACCCAATTTGGCGCGGCTGTGAACAATAGCCAGGGACATGATCGCTCCTTGATCAGTCCGTCCTGCTTTCTCAGGCGGACGGGGGTTGAGCGCGTTGCTCCATTTCGGTGACGCGCTTTTCCAGTGCCTCGAGCCGTTCGCGGGTGCGTTGCAGTACCACTTGCTGGGTCTCGAACTCGTCGCGGCTGACCACGTCGAGTTTTGCCAACGCGCTTTGCAGCAGGCTCTTGAGGTGTTTTTCCACGTCCGGCGCGGGCAAGCCTTTTTCGCTCATCAGCAGGCGCGTGGCCTGGCTGCTTACCGCATCAATCAAGACTTTATGCAACATGACTGTACAACCTGTTCGCTGGCGATGAGGCCGCTCAAGGAGCGGTCCGGTATGTGATCTCCGAGTCTAACATCCTGGGTAGTTTTCGTGCCATTTCAGCGCACTGCGGATTTGTGCCCGATATCAGCACGTCGTAAAAGCACGACGCACCAGGTTGGTGCGCCGATAAAAGCGAATGGCCAGAGTCCTGACTGTGCTGGAGGGTTAACTGATTGAAATATAGCGATAAATTAAAAGTGGCAGGCTTTCTGCAATGCACATCCCAGCTGAATTGGGCGGAGTAACCTTTTCGCGCATTCCGCCTCTGAGCAGCATGACTTTGCAAAAAGCCATCCAAGGAGCATAAGAAGATGAAGCAGTTGATAAAGGCTATGACAGCCGTTGCCCTGCCGGAGTGTGCTGCCGGCGCGGACGACTGCAACAACATCTGTGCATTGTCCGTTTCTAAAAGCCTCTAACTCGGCATAGACTGGTCCTGTCCCCCAGGGCAGTCCATCAATCGGGAGTAACAACATGAAATTAGTAACGGCTGTTATCAAGCCTTTTAAATTGGACGACGTGCGTGAAGCACTCTCCGAGATCGGCGTTCAGGGCATCACCGTGACTGAGGTCAAAGGTTTTGGCCGGCAGAAAGGTCACACCGAGCTGTACCGCGGCGCAGAGTATGTAGTGGATTTTCTGCCCAAGGTGAAGATCGACGTGGCCATCGGTGACGACATGCTCGACCGCGTCATTGAAGCCATTACCAAGGCCGCCAACACCGGCAAGATCGGCGACGGCAAAATCTTCGTGGTCAACCTGGAACAGGCTGTCCGCATCCGTACAGGCGAGACGGGCACAGACGCAGTCTGAGCAGTCACCTCATCACTGAATGCAGTAACTAAGCCTACATGGGGGGCTTATTATGGAAGATATCGTCCAAATCAAGTACGCGCTTGATACGTTCTACTTTCTGATCTGTGGCGCACTGGTCATGTGGATGGCAGCGGGTTTTGCCATGCTCGAGGCTGGTCTGGTCCGTGCCAAGAACACTACCGAAATTCTCACCAAGAACATCACGCTGTATGCAATTGCCAGCGTGATGTACCTGCTGGTCGGTTACTACATCATGTACTCCGGCGACGAAGGCGGCATTATGCCCAACCTGGGTCTGCTGATCGGTAGCGAAAACGCAGTTGAAGATGTGCTGGCAGGTGGCGATGACGCTCCCTACTACTCAGCTCGTGCTGACTTCTTCTTCCAGGTGGTGTTTGTTGCTACTGCCATGTCGATCGTTTCCGGCGCGGTAGCCGAGCGCATGAAGCTGTTCGCCTTCCTGACCTTCGCGGTCATCATGACTGGCTTCATCTACCCGATCCAGGGCTACTGGAGCTGGGGCGGTGGGTTCCTGTCCGAAGCTGGTTTCAGCGACTTCGCCGGTTCCGGTATCGTTCACTTGGCGGGCGCCTCTGCGGCTCTGGCTGGCGTGATCATCCTCGGGCCACGTAAAGGCAAGTACGGCTCCAACGGTCAGATCAATGCGATCCCCGGTGCCAACCT
This sequence comes from Halopseudomonas laoshanensis, assembly GCF_008365385.1. Taxonomy (GTDB): domain Bacteria; phylum Pseudomonadota; class Gammaproteobacteria; order Pseudomonadales; family Pseudomonadaceae; genus Halopseudomonas; species Halopseudomonas laoshanensis. Next base: position 521,818 of record NZ_QOVF01000003.1, read on the forward strand.
GCCACTGGCTACACTGGGTACCTTCATCCTGTGGTTGGGCTGGTTCGGCTTCAACGGTGGTTCGCAGCTGATCGTGTCCAACATTGAAGATGCCAACGCTGTTGCCCAGGTGTTTGTTAATACCAACGCCTCCGCGGCGGGTGGTCTGATCGCTGCTCTGGTTGTTGCACGCATCCTGTTCGGCAAGGCCGATCTGACCATGGCACTGAACGGTGCGCTGGCTGGTCTGGTTGCCATCACTGCTGATCCGCTGTCCCCCGGTGGCTTCCAGGCTACCCTGATCGGTGCGGTTGGTGGTGTGCTGGTGGTGTTTTCCATCCTTGGCTTCGACAAGATCAAGATCGACGATCCGGTCGGTGCCATCTCCGTCCACGGTGTGGTTGGTATCTGGGGTGTGCTGGCGGTTCTGCTGACCAACAGCGATGCCACCATCGGTGGCCAGCTGCTGGGTATCGTCTCCATCTTCCTTTGGGTGTTCATCACCAGCCTGATTCTCTGGACCATCCTCAAGGCGGTCATGGGTATCCGGGTTACGGAAGAAGAAGAGTACGGCGGTGTGGATCTGTCCGAGTGCGGTATGGAAGCCTACCCCGAGTTCACCAGCAGCAAGTAATCACGCTGACTGAGTCAACTTATGCAGTACCCAACACGGCGCCTTCGGGCGCCCTGTTTCGTTTCTGAGAGGCGATTGTGTCATCGCCCTTCAGGGAGCTGGCAACACAGGCTAAACTTACCGAACTACATGGGGTCCTAGCGGTAACGCAATCTCATGTTGAATGGAGCCTAATATGGTGGATAAAGAAATGCAGTCAGAAACTTACGAAGAGCTGATCGAGTGGACCGGTGCCTTGCACCGCAAGCTGGCAGAGCGACTGGAGCAAGGCATGGATGGTGAGCCCGGCGAAAAGGCCAAATGGCTGCTGGAATACCTGGCCGACCATGAGCGCAAACTCAACGACGTGGTGAGCAAGATCAGCAAGCACGGTAATGCCGGTGCTTTGCATACCTGGCTGTACGAGCACCTCAGCGAAAAGCTGCCCGCGGACCAACGCCAGACGCTGTCCTTCGTCGGCATGAGTTTCGAGGAAATCAGCGAAGCGATAATGGACATCCACAACCAGTTGATAGAGCTGTATCGGTCCGCTGCCGGACGCGCGCCGACGCCTGAAGTGCGCGAGCTGATGGAGGAAATGCTGGAGCTGGAAGAGCATGAAACGCTGCGTCTGGCGAGCCAGGTTGATAGCGTCAGAGCCATGTGATGTGTGTTTGACACAAAAAAAGTCTGCCGGGTACTAGCCAAATCCCACCGTTGAGCTATATATAGCGTGTTTTCCTTGGGAGGGGTTTGAATGAGCGACGACGATATTGACGATGATGACCTGAACGCCGCAGATGATGACGGTGAATCGGATGATCTGCCAGTAGTAGATAGTGACGACAGCGGCGATGACGACGGTGATGAGCCGGCGGTCAAAACGCGTAAAAAGGCGGCCGCAGCAGAAGATCTGCTTGAGGGTTTGTCCATCGAAGCCAAGGCCCGCGAGCGGGAAATGCTTGCGCGGCAGATGGAAGAGTTTATGGCCAGAGGCGGCAAGATCCAGGAAGTGGATCCCAACGTAGTCGGCGACCCGCCGAGAAAGCCTGACAGCAAATACGGTAGCCGGCCGATCTGAGCAGATCGGCAAGGCAGATGATCGGCGGTTATCTGCCTTGGGCTGAACGGTTGAACGTGACTGCGGGCTATTTCGGCAATCGGGTTAGCTGCGCGGTATAGCCTTCCAGCCAGGTGGGTATCTGGCTGAGGCAATTCACCTCTCCATCAGGGCGTACCGGATCCGTCCAGGGTTTGCCTGTGCGGTTGAACCAGAGCGTATGCAAGCCTGATTCACGGGCACCCTGGATATCGTCTACCGGATGGTCGCCTATGTGCAATGCATGCGCAGGCTCGACGCCAGCGCGTTCCAGGGCCGCCAGAAAGGGGGCTGGGTCGGGCTTGCTGATGCCGACCTCGTCCGCTGAGACAATCACACTGAAGTACTTCGCCAAACCCAGACGCCGGACATCGGCATTGCCATTGGAGATAGTGGCCAAAGTGTATCGGCGCGAGAGCTGCTCCAGCAGGCTTTCGGCATGCGGGAATAGGGTGAGGGCATGGCGCGCTTCGAGAAAGACTTCAAAGCCCTTCTGCGTCAGCTCTTGGACCTGCTCCTCGGCGTAACCGGCACGCGTTAGCCCCAGGGACATGACCGCAATGCGAAAGTCGGTCACCCGATGTCTGAGCAGCGGATCGCTGGCCAATACTTCATGGCGTAACGCCTTGCGCGCCTCGCTGTCCAGACGCTCGGCGAACTGTGGGGCATGCTCGGCATACCAGGCCATCAGGGTCTGCTCGGCAGCCGCGACCACCGATTCGGTTTCCCACAGCGTGTTGTCCAGATCAAAGGTCAGCAGGCGGATCATTCAGGTCTCGTTCTTGCGTTTGGCTCGGGGATGGGCTTGATCATACACCTGAGCCAGATGCTGGAAATCTAGGTGTGTATAGATTTGTGTCGTGCTGATATCGGCGTGCCCGAGCAGTTCCTGCACCGCTCTTAGGTCGCCGGAGGACTCGAGCATATGGCTGGCAAAGGAATGCCGCAGCATGTGCGGATGCAGGTTCTGGCCGATGTGCTGCACGCCCCAGGCGCGCACGCGCAGTTGAATCGCGCGGGCGCTCAGGCGCCGGCCTTGCTTGCCGACGAACAGTGCCGGGTTGTCGCCGGCCACCAGCATGCGTACCGGCAGCCAGCGTTCCAGTGCCTCCAGCGCCAGGCGCCCTACTGGCACCAGACGGGTTTTGTTGCCCTTGCCCAGCACCCGGACTTCGCCTTGGGCACTGTCCAGTGCCAACACGTCCAGGCTCGCCAGCTCGGACAGGCGTAACCCCGAGGAATAGAACAACTCCAGCATGGCGTGATCGCGTACGGCGAGCCAGTCGTCATCGCTGTTGTCGTTGAGCAGTTGGGAAGTCAGGTCAGCGTCCAATGCCTTCGGCAGCTTGCGTGGTGATTTGGGTGCGCGCAGATCAACCGCGGGGTTGTGCTTGCACAGCCGTTCGCGGATCAGATAGCTGTACAGGCTGCGAACGGCGCTGAGCAAGCGCTGCAAGCTGCGCCCGGAAAGGCCGGCCTGGTGCCGCTGGGCGACGAACAAGCGCAGCTGCGGGGAGTCCAGCGCCTGCCAGCGGGTGATCTTGCGCTCAACCAGAAAGTCGCGCAAACCTTCCAGATCATGCCGGTAGGCTTCAAGCGTACGCGGGGAGAGTTGCCGTTCGTTACGCAGGTACCGGTAAAACGCATCCAGATCGTCCTGCAACGCCGCGGCGGGCATGCTCAGCCTTGCCCCTCATCGGCCAGCGGCCGCTGGCGTAGCAGCACCCGCGCAAGGGCGTCGGCGATATAGCCGAGGAACAGGGTGCCGGTAGCATTGCGATAATGATTGGCATCACGGCTGCCCAGTGCAATTACCCCATGGGTTCCCTGATGCTGGATTGGCGATAACGCGGTGGAGGCAACCTGGCTACCGGCTTCGCCAAACAGGAAGGTCAGTTCGTGCGGGCGTAGCACGCCGCTGAGCGTCTTGCCGCTGTCGAGCAGATGGCCGATGGCTTCGCGGGCTTCGCTGTGGGTAACGCAGCGGGCATTGCTGAAGCGCGGCGTTTCACTGAACAGAATCAGGCTGACATAGGGCACCTGAAAATCATCGCGCAGACTGTCTTCGATGCTGGCAATCACTTGCTCCAGGCTCTGCGCCTCCAGCAAGTTGAGGATCAGCCGGCGGCTTTTCTCGAACAGTCGATCATTCTCGCGGGCCACGTCCATCAGTTGCCCGAGACGATGGCGTACATCGATATTGCGTTCGCGCAGCAGTTTGACCTGGCGCTCGACCAGCGAGACGGCCTGGCCGGACTGATGGGGGATAATCAGCTCCGGCAACAGGTCGTCGTACTCGGCAAAGAACGCCGGGTGCTGGCGCAGGTATTCGGCGACCTGGGCGGCGTCCAGTGCTGCCGCAGGTTGAGTTGGCTTGTCGCTCATACGCGTATCTGTCCTTCATAAACCCGAGTGGCGGGGCCGGTCATCATCACCGGCTGGCCGGGGCCGGCCCATTCTATGTGCAGTGAACCGCCGGGCAATTGAATACTGACGGGTGATACCAGGTGGCCCAGGCGGATGCCGGCCACGGCTGCGGCGCAGGCGCCAGTGCCGCAGGCCAGCGTTTCACCGGCGCCGCGCTCATACACGCGCAGGCGCGCATGGTGGCGGTCGATCAATTGCATAAAGCCGGCGTTGACGCCCTGGTCGAAGCGCGGGTGCTTTTCGATCAGCGGGCCCAGGCTTGCCACCGGGAAGCTGTCGAGGTCATCCACCAGCGTCACGCTGTGCGGGTTGCCCATGGACACCGTGGAGATCTGCAGTTGCTGCTCGCCTACTTCCAGCGTATAGGTCAGCGCCTCGGTATCGGCCTGGAACGGGATCTGCGCGGGAGAGAAGCGCGGCGCGCCCATGTCCACGGTGATCTGCCCGTCGGCGTTGACATTAAGAATGATTGGGCCACCCGCGGTTTCCACATGAATCTCGGATTTGGCGGTGAGGCGCTTGTCCTGCACGAAGCGCGCAAAGCAGCGTGCGCCATTGCCGCACTGCTCTACCTCGCCGCCATCGGCATTGAAAATGCGGTACCGGAAGTCCATGTCCGGATTGCCTGGTGGCTCGACCACCAGCAACTGGTCAAAGCCAATGCCGGTGTGCCGGTCGCTCCACTGGCGGATCAGCTTAGCTGACAGCTGCGCATGCTGGGTCACCAGGTCGATGACCATAAAGTCATTGCCCAGCCCATGCATTTTGGTAAATCGCAGCAACATTTCAGACCTCGGGTAACAGGGATTCGCCAGCAAAAAGTTCGCTGATGGTTTCGCGGCGGCGGACCAGGTGACTGTGTTGGCCGTCGACCATGATCTCAGCCGCGCGCGCACGGGTGTTGTAATTCGAGCTCATGACAAAACCGTAGGCCCCGGCGGAACGTACGGCCAGCAGATCACCTTCGGCCAGCGCCAGTTCGCGGTCCTTGCCGAGGAAGTCGCCGGTTTCACACACCGGGCCGACGATATCCCACTGCAACGGCGCAAAATCAGTGCGCGGTGTCACGGCATCAATTCCCATCCAGGCACTGTAGAGCGCCGGACGGATCAGATCGTTCATTGCCGCATCAATAATCGCGAAGTTCTTGTGCTCGGTGGGCTTGAGCAGATTGACCCGCGTCAGCAATACACCGGCATTGGCGACAATTGACCGGCCGGGCTCGACCAGCACGGTCAGATCGCGGCCAGCCAGGTGATTCTGGACCTTGCCCAGATACTCTGCAGGCGTCGGCGGCACCTCATCGCGGTAGGTCACGCCCAGCCCGCCACCCAGGTCCAGGTGGCCGATGTGGATATCTTCTGCGGCCATCTGGTCGATCAATGCCAGCAGCCGATCCAGTGCATCGATCAGCGGCGTATCGTCGGTCAGTTGCGAGCCGATATGGCAATCCACTCCGCAGATGCGGATATTCGGCATTTGCGCGGCGCGGCGGTACACTTCGGGCGCCTTGGCGATATCGATACCGAACTTGTTCTCTTTCAGCCCGGTGGAAATATACGGATGCGTCATGGCGTCGACGTCAGGATTGACCCGCAGCGATATCGGCGCCTTGACGTTCAACTCGGCGGCGACCGTTTGCAGGCGCTCCAGCTCGGCGGTGGATTCGACATTGAAGCAATGGATGCCCACTTCCAACGCACGGCGCATCTCATCGGCGGTTTTACCCAGGCCGGAGAAGACGATCCGCGATGGCTGGCCGCCAGCGGCCAGTACGCGCTCCAACTCGCCAACAGAGACAATATCGAAACCCGCGCCCAATCGTGCCAGCAGATTCAGCACTGCCAGGTTGGAGTTGGCCTTGACCGCGTAGCAGACCAGATGCGGCGTGCCAGCCAAGGCTTGATCCCAGGCCAGCCAGGCTTGCTCGATGGCGTTGCGCGAGTAAACGAAACAGGGCGTGCCATACTGGTCGGCAATTGCGGACAATGGCAGGGCTTCGGCGTGCAGTTCGCCGTTTTGATAATCAAAGGCTGTCATTGGTGCTATCAGTCTTCCGTCGGTTGCTGAATCAATGCCTCTTGTGCCGGATCTTCCGGCTGACCAGCGGGCTCTTCGGGCATGTACAGCGGGCCTTTCTGACCACAGCCAGCCAGCACCAGCAAAGCAAAGATCAACGCAGCGGAAAGCTTCATAATAAAATCCTTATTGAATTACAGGCAATATACGGCAGTATACCCAGCCGCCCGGCTTGGCGCACCCGACCGGCGCCAGTATCAGACAGAAGAGAAGCATGTATGCATGAACTGAGCGAAGACGAATTCAACAAGCAGGCCGACCAGCTGCAGGATCAGATCGAACACGCGATGGACGCCAGCGGCCTGGATCTGGACATGGAGCAAAGGGAAGGCTCGCTGGTATTGATGCTCGCGGAAGGCCCGCGGCTGGTTATCGGGCGTCAGCCGGCGTCGCGTGAAATCTGGCTGGCGGCGCCGGACAGCACCCGGCATTTCGGTTATCGGCTTGGCGAAGGTTGGCTGCACGACTGCGATGATGAGCCGTTAGCCTCGGTACTCAGCGACATACTCGAAGACCTGACCGGGGAAGAAGTCGAGCTCGAGCTGGATACCGAATAGTGGCCAGCAGCGCTTCTGCACCAGGCCGCCAGCCATCACCCTGCGTGCGCCAGTGCTGCCTGGACGGCGACGAGTGCCTGGGCTGCGGGCGACTGATGAAAGAGATACTGGAGTGGGCAGCCGCGTCAGACGCGCGTCAGCAACAGATTATCCTTGCCGCGCGGCAACGCCACGGCAGCCGTCAGGCAGCGCGGATCAAGCCCTGAGACTCTGCACCGCGGCGTTCAATGAGTCCTCAAGCTGTTGCCGATAACGCAGGTACTGCACCGTTTGCATGCTGCCGGCCGGATCGATAGCGGAAAGATCGAGGTCGGTGATGTAACAGGGATAGTCTTCATCGCTACGGCGTTTCTTCAGGATGTGCTGGGCCACTTCCGAATACAGCCGCGTACCATGCTCCAGCTCAGAAAACTCCCGTTGGTCACAAAAAATGCTCACCTGTAGCCGCTGGCCTTCATCCGGTTCAGCAATCGCCTGTACCGCGTAATAATCGGCTTCTACACCCTGTGCGGGCAGTGCCTGCTGTTCAAGACGCAACGTCCGACCTTCACTGGCCGGCAATATTGCCGCAAGCTGAATGGGCTCTTCGCGCAGGCTGCTCTCCAGGCTCAGGTTCACCTGTTTGCGCAAGCGCACACTGTGCAGAAAGCGCAGTAGCGGCAGCAGCAAGGTGCGTTCATCGCGATAGCTCTGGCGGTGATTCCAGACCGAGCCCAGTTCATCCAGCACCGTCACTTCTGCCTGGCGCTGGGGCAGTAATCGGTAAAACACCTGAATGCGCCCGGGCTGGGCCTGTTGCAGTACCAGCGCCAGGTCCTGCCCTTGCAGCGCGTAACGGTCGAGCGTCAGCGGGCTGTAGTCCGCGCGATTATTGCCCAGATAGCGCCCCAGCCGCTCTCGATCGGCGATCTGAGTAATATCGATCTGACTGCCCTTGCGTTCCAGCACTTGATAGCTGTTCTGCACCTGCAGCAGGAAACGCGCTGGCGGGTCGCAGAGCAGCTCTCGCGTGGCGTCGCGGAACAGGTGCTCAACGCGCTCGGCGATGGCGGTGGAACGGTTGCGGCAGAAGCAGGCGACGTTCAGCTCGGGCAGACGCTGATACTCATGACCTTTGTTCAGGTAATCACACAGCGCCTGAATGCACGCCTGGTCACCCTCAAAACGGGTGACCAATATCTCGTTCCAGCTGTTCAGCGTGATCTGATCAATGCTCAGAATCAGGTTGTCGCGCAGGCCGGAATAGCCCAGGGCATCGGTGTGACTGCTGATCAGGTGCAGATTTTTCTGACTGGTGGCAGGTAGCGGATCAAGCCCGGCGTTAATCAACAACAGGCTCTGGCACGGCTGGCTCGCGCGGGATAGTGCATCTTCGGTCAACGCTGGCAGAGGCAACGGGAAATTGTGCCGGATCGCCGCCAGCAAGTTACCCAGCTCGAATTCGCTGAGCGCGCTGTCACCGGGATGCACGGCCACGCGGGTCGCCATGTCTACCAGACCGTTGCGGTAGGCCCAGGTCAACAGTTCGATCAGGTGCCGGCTGCGCTTAAGTGGTGAGTGATCAGCCAGCTCTTGGTGTTTCAGCGTGCCGCGGTACAGGCTCCAGTGCGCTTGACGGTCTTCGCCGCCGGGCCGCTGCGCCAGCGTCAGTAGCGGCTCGCTCAAATCTGGGGCAATGCCCGGATTGACTAGCTCGATCTTGCCGGCCTTGCGCTCGAATGCGGCGTACAGGCGGCGACCTAGCAATGACAGGTCGCGGCGATTCACCTGATTGATCACCTTCTGGCTGCGGCCGAACTGGGACAGAAAGCGGTAGCTGTGGGTCAGTTCGCTGACCAGCTGCAAGCGCTCCTGTGCCACTTCTTTAACCCGCCATAGCTGCCGGTTGTCCATCTGCTGCAACTGGCGCGTATCCCAGTGCCACTCGCTGACCAGCTTCTCCATCAGGCTGCGTTTCCAGCCGAGCGAGCCGCTGCGGCGGCTCAGTTGCACGTCAGCCTTGATATACAGGCAGCGGCGCACCAGCTCCAGTCGTTCGCGTTCATCACGTTTGAGCAGATAGGCTTCGATGCGGCGGTAAAGCATCACGTAGGGGTCAAGCTCGTCAAGGTCGAGGCGGTTGGCATAGACCTGGCGTTTGAAGTCCAGGCTAAGGCAATGCACCGCCGGGTGTTCGCTGGCATAGACCTCGGTCAGCAGCAGCTTGAGCACTGACTTGTAGGGCGACTCGATGCCTTTGAACAACTGCCAGAGCCCGGCGCCGACATATTCGCCCGCTGGAATGCGGGCCATATGTCCCAGATTCAGACTTTCCTGTTCGCGGATAAAGCGCCGGTCGATCAGGTGCCGCGTGTAGTTGGGGTAATCCTTCTCCTCGCTGGCAGGCACTAGCCACCAGAGTGGGAAGCGGCCGCCGATCAGAATGGCGGTGCGATAGAACTCGTCGAGCAGCAGGTAGTGCTGGGTGCTACCGCAATCTTCAATGGATAACGCGTTGCTCCGGTACCCGAGGCTGAAGGTTTCGGGATTGACCAGATGAAAATGCGCTTCACTGCCCTGGGTCGCCGCCCAGTCGGTGATCAGTTGGCACTTACTGGCCAGTTCTGCGATGGCCTGAGCGCTCAACTCTGGAGAATGGCAGACCCAGATATCCAGATCACTCTGGTCCGATTGCGCAATGGTGCCGCCGCTACCCATCAGGTAGAGCGCCTGAATGTCAGGGGTGAATCCAGCCGGGTGGCGACGGTAACTGAAACTGCGCGTCAGCGCCTGAGCGCCGAGCAAGGTTTGTGGGTCAGGGGTGTAGCCGGGCAGCCCATGCGGCGTTTGGCGCGCGACATAACCTGGCAGCAATGGATGGTTTACATCAAACAGCAGCGGGATCAACTGCAGCACGTTGTACTGGCGCGGGGATAGCGCCTGCAACACGCGCTGCAGGCGACTCTGGTTGATCCCCATAAAGCGTTTGCGCAGGGTGGTCAGCGCCTTGCGGTCGATGCCATCTTCAAGCTGTAACTGAATTTCCCCACGCTGGGCCATAAACGGCTATTTCATCCTCACTCGGCGCGTAATATGGTCAGCAGCGCCTGGCTGTGGGCGGCGGCATCCAGCCCCAGGCTGGTCAGGTAACCGCCATCGGGCAGGGTGGTTAGTCCGCGCTCATGCAGCCGGCCCGCGGCTGCTACCACGTCTGCAGACGCTTCATGCTGGTGAATTTTCAGCCCTTCCAGGGAGCTGGCCAGGTTGAACTGATTCAGCAAGTTGATTTCGGCAATTTCTTCCGGCTTCAGCATAATGGGCAGTTCCTTTTTCGGATATTGTTCTCGCAGTCTAGCGCTAAACCCGGCGCAAAAGCATAGGGTTTCTCGTCTATTTGTCGTAGTGGGCCGGGCATTCAGCGAGCTTATGCCACTGGAAATTTTTCCGGCGCAGGGCTACAACAGCAGTACACAAGAATAACCAGCTTCGGAGACTCCTTTCATGCTTAAACTTCATGGTTTTGCCGTCAGTAACTATTTCAACATGGTCAAGCTTGCGCTGCTCGAGAAGGGCCTGGATTTTGAGATCAAGGTGGTGCATGGCAGCCAGGATCCGGACTTTCTGGCCATCAGCCCGCGCGGCAAGGTGCCTTGCCTGGAAACCGAACACGGGTTCATCAATGAAACCAACGTGATTCTGGAATATATCGAGGAGACCCAGGGCGGCAAGCGTCTGCTGCCGGAGGACGCCTACCAGCGCGCTATCGTGCGTGCCCTGACCAAGGAGATCGAGCTCTATATCGAGCTGCCGGCTCGCAGTTGCTACATGGAAGTATTCTTTGGCGGCAAGGTCGATCAGGCGATCAAGGACAAGGCCAAGGCTGAACTGCTGGCCGGCGTAGCTACGCTAAAGCGCCATGGCAAGTTTGCGCCCTACGTGGCCGGCAGCGAGATGACCATTGCTGACGTGATGTTCCTCTACAGCTTTGACCTGGCCTGTGCGGTGGCGAAGAAATTGTTTGAGATCGACCTGCTGGCGGACTTCCCGCAAGCCAAGGCGCTGCTGGAGCAGCTAGGCAAGAACGCCAACGTGCAGCAGGTCGAAGCGGACAAGAATGCCGAGATGGCGGCGTTTATTGCCGCAGCCAAGGCTGGCAAGAAGTAACACGCGGGCCCCTGTGTCTACTCGCTTTTCTCGGTAGTCTGCGGAAGGTCAGAATGGATTCCCGCCTGCGCGGGAATGACGGGGTGGAGGGCGGAAATGGAGTGGGTGGGGACTTGACGTATTGGGTCTCCCTCGACCGTCCCACTTCGTCATGACCGTTCTGGCATCCCTATCTCAGTAGGTCCTTCGCTGCACTCGGTCATTCCCACCTGACTTCGTAATTCCGGTTCCACTCTGTGGTTCCGGTTTCACTCGGTCATTCCCGCGTAGGCGGGAATCCAAGCGGTGTATCGGGCGGTCGAGAAACTCCTACGCCACACACCGTCATTCCCGCGAAAGCGGGAATCCATTGAAGCTGCCGTGCAAATGCCCAGCCACGCTGACACCCGAACCGGCTAGATCATGTCGCCAAAGCGATCATCCTTGCGGAACACCAGCGGCTGGTTGAAGCCGGGAACGCGGATATGGTCCTGGGTGATCTCGATCTGATGATCGTCGATCATGTTCTGCCCGAAGTTGTAGATGATATCCAGCTGCCCTTTGAGCGCGCGCTGGTCATAGGCTTGCGCGGCGCTGCGGGTTTGTTCGCGGCGTGCGAGGTAGTCGGCGAAAGCCGCCTCGCCATAGCGCTTGCGCAGCATTCTGTCGACCACAGTGGGCGCTAGTACCACGGCGCTGGCATTGTTGCCGCCGAAGCCCTTGGAATTGATAAAGCACACTTCCAGCGGGTTATCTGCGCGGCCAACATCGCGGGTATTGATGCGCAGGTTTTGCTGGAATACGTCATCAGCAACAGCATCGATGGTTTTGATACCGGGCACGATCTGGTACTTGAAAGTGCCCAAAGCCGAGGCCAACTGGTCAGCGCTGGCGCTGGCCAGCGAGTGCCCGACAAAAGCCTTGACCGCCGTCAGTGGCAGCTCATGTATACCGAAGGCCTCGGCGACACGGTCTAGCAGCTCCGACTCGGTTATCCGGTTGGCGGGTGTGCTGGAGCCGTGGGCGTGGATAAAGCTGCGCTGCTTGACCGCGTCTTCGCCGAGAATCTGCATGGCGCTGTTGATCGACTTGGACATGGTCAGATAGTTGCCAGGCCCAGGCGCGGAAATGGACTTCTTGAAGCCATCAGCATTGACGAATACATCCGGCACCGCGCCATGGATGTCCGCGCCCAGTTGCATGGCCAGTTCGTCATCCATCAGCATAAAGAACTGGCTGGACTCGGCCAGGGTGAAACCGCAATTCTGGCTGAATGGCCGGCTGGCGCGGCGGAAGTCGACGTCGTCCTTGCCTTCTATGCTGCGCAGGCCTTCTTCGGTGGCCAGCGCGCCCATGGCGCCGTATCCCTCGATGCATTCCTGGGTAATCGGCGCTTCGCCGTTACCTACCAGCACCACGCGCGCACGACCGCTGGTAATCATTTCGGTGGCTTTCTGCAGGTTGTACAGGAAGCTGGCGCAAGCGCCGCTGATCGCGCCGGTGGTGCCGACGCTGCCGAGAATATAGGCGTTGATAAAGTCCGCCGGCATGCTGTTCAGGCCCAGCGCCAGTTGCTTGGCACTGACCCGGTTGCCCTTCAGGCGCGACTGCATCAGGCCGCCAAAACTGTTTTCGTCCAGTTGGCTCATGGCGCTGCTGGCGAATACTGCGATCTCGTCCGGCTGTACGCGGTCGACGATGGTTTCCCAGGCGATGCCGGTGGAGCGCAGCGCATCAGTGGCAGCGACTATGGTCATCTGCAGGCCGCGCGGATGGAAGCGTGACGCGTATTGCTCGCCCGGTTCGAAGCCGCTGGGCAGTTGCCCGGCAGATTTGACCGGCAGCGCGCGGTAGCTGTCGACCTTGATATCGCAGCCGTCGTAGACGGTGACCATGACTTCGGTGTCGTTAAGGTTCTCGATCACCCAGTCGGTTGGCAGCGGCTCGGGCAGTTGCTTGGCCAGGGTGATGAAGGAAAAGGGCTTGCCGGCTTCGCCGGTGATGGTCAGGTTTTTCTGCCAGTGGGCTGCGTCCACGTCCAGGTAGCGCTTTTCAATCCGGCGCACCAGGGTGCCGTCGAGAATCTGCTGGCCAAAACGCGACTCGATATCTGCCGGGGTCAGTACCTGGCCTTCGTCATCGACATATTGGTCGTTCTCTACCTGCACCAGCTTCATCAGAACGGCCAGGCCGGCCAGGGTTTCCTGACGCTCCGCGCTGGGCAGGGATTCGATCACGGTACGACGAAACCCGTGGTGAAAGGAACTGCGGCCGGCGGCGTTGTACCCACCGAACCCGACAATAACCGGCAAACGCGACATAACGCATGACTCCTGGCAGTGCCCAACTGCTCCGCTGGCAAGGTTGCCTAGCTGAGCCTGGGTATGTTCTTCGATTGCTTATGCTGACGAGAACTGTAACTGCTTGGTCACGTTTAGACCATGCCGATTTCAATTTGCGCTGAGCCTGGCGATTTGCCAGCGCCCTGGTTCAACCGCCGGCCTGTTCGAAGATCACATACACCTTGCGGGTGGGCTTGAGCACTTCCCAACTGCCGACGAAGCCCGCCGGGATCACGAAGCGATCACCGGCCTTGAGTGCACGGCTAGCGCCCTGGCTATCGTGCAGGATGGATTCGCCTTCGAGAATTTCGCAGTATTCATGCTCACTGTAGCTGATGCTCCAATGTCCCGGCTCGCAAGCCCAGACGCCGGAGGAGAACTGGCCGCAGGGGCTGCTGTAATGATTCTGCACGCTTTGCGCCGGGTCACCGGCGAGCACTTTGGCCGGGTCGGGGCGATAGTGTTCTGCCTCGCTGGTGGCGGTGGCGAAGTCGATAATGCTGGAGATGGACATGAAGAGTCTCGGGAGATGGTTTTCGCGCCGAGGCCGGCGCTCCCATAGGGCCCGTGAGTTAACTGGGCTAGCGTTCCCACAGAAATGTACCGTGGGGATTCGTCCTGGTGGGAGCGCCGGCCTCGGCGCGAAAAGGGTTAATAATTACTTCATGGTCGGAATGCTGAACTCCGCACCCGAACGAATACCGGTTGGCCACCGCGAGGTAATCGCCTTGCGCTTGGTGTAAAAGCGTACGCCGTCCGGGCCGTGCATATGCAGCGGACCAAACAGTGAGCGCTTCCAGCCGCCAAAGCTGTGGAAGGCCATGGGCACCGGAATTGGCACGTTGACGCCGACCATGCCGACCTGAATCTCGTTGCAGAACTGTCGAGCGGCATCGCCGTCACGGGTGAAGATCGCCGTGCCGTTGCCGTATTCGTGCTCATTGATCAGCTTTACGCCGGTCGCGTAATCGGGCACGCGGACGATGCACAGCACCGGGCCAAAGATTTCTTCCTGGTAGATGCTCATATCGGCGGTGACCTTGTCGAACAGGCAGCCACCCATAAAGAAGCCACTCTCCAGGCCGGGCACGCCAACTTCGCGACCATCGATTACCAATTCTGCGCCTTCCTTCACGCCCTGGTCGACATAGCCCTTGACCTTGGCCAGATGCGCCGCCGATACCAGCGGGCCCATTTCCATGCCGCCGCTCATGCCGTTGCCCATCTTCAGCGATTTGACCTGCGGCTTCAGCGCAGCCACCAGCTTGTCGGCGACCTCGTCACCCACCGCAACCGCGACGGAAATCGCCATGCACCGCTCGCCAGCGCTACCGTAGGCGGCGCCCATGAGTGCGTTGACGGTCTGGTCCAGGTCGGCATCGGGCATCACCAGCATATGGTTCTTGGCGCCGCCCAGTGCCTGGACGCGCTTGCCGTGGGCACAGCCGGTGGAGTAGATATATTCGGCAATCGGCGTGGAGCCAACGAAGCTCACGGCCTGCACATCGGGATGCGTCAGCAGTACATCGACCGCTTCCTTGTCGCCGTTGACGACGTTGAACACGCCATCGGGCAGGCCGGCTTCAGTCAGCAGTTCGGCCAGACGCATGGGCGTGCTGGGGTCTTTTTCCGATGGCTTCATGATGAAGGTGTTGCCGCAGGCGATGGCGATGGGGAACATCCACATGGGTACCATCGCCGGGAAGTTGAACGGTGCGATACCCGCGCACACGCCCAGCGGCTGATTGACCGACCAGGCATCCACGCCGCCGCCGACCTGTTCGGTATGCTCGCCCTTGAGCAAATGCGGAATGCCGCAGGCAAACTCGACCACTTCCAGGCCGCGGGTCAGTTCGCCCTTGGCATCTTCGAACACCTTGCCGTGCTCGCGGGTGATCAGCTCGGCCAACTCATCGGCGTGTGCTTCCACCAGCGCCTTGTACTTGAACAGCACGCGCGCGCGATTCAGCGGCGTGGTTTTGGCCCAGTCCGGTTGCGCCGCTTTCGCCACCGCAATCGCCTGCTCTACTTCGCTGACGCTGGCCAGGGAAACCTGGCCGCGCTCTTCGCCGGTGGCGGGTTCGAATACCGGTTGGGTGCGTTCGCTGGCGGCGGTGCGCTTGCCGTTGATGAAATGAGTCAGTTGCAGGGTCATTGGGTCACCAGTGCTGTAAAGAGTATGTATGTTTATTTGATGTATGTGTGCTGGCTGGCGGCTGGACCAGCCATTGCGGACACGCAGCAAGTACGTCCCTGTAGCTCATCGGTGGCATCCCTGCCACCGACGGTCCGCAATGGCTGATCCAGCCACCTGCTATAATCTCCGAGCTTGCCGCCCCCAGGAACGCAGAACATAGCGGGGGCCGGCGGATACTTACCGCTCAAGGAGTCCGACGAATTACATCCCCGAGTATATTGATCATCCGGTCGATATGGCTCTTCTCGACAATCAGCGGCGGCGACATGGCAATAATGTCACCGGTGCAGCGTACCATCAGACCGTCCCAGTAACAGGCCTCGAACACCTCGTAACCACGTGCGCCGGGTTCGCCCTCGCGGCTGGCCAGATGCACGGCACCAACCAGGCCAGTGTTGCGGATGTCGATCACATGGTGCATGCCCTTGAGACTGTGCAGACCTTCCTGCCAGTAGATTTCCAGCTCCTGGGCACGGGTCAGCAGGCCGTCGCGGGCATAGATATCCAGCGTCGCCAGTGCGGCGGCAGCGGCGACCGGGTGGCCGGAATAGGTATAGCCGTGGAAGAATTCGATCAGGCCTTTGGGGCCGTGCATAAACGCCTGTTGAATCTGCTCGCTGACAAACACCGCACCCATGGGAATGGCACCGTTGGTCAGGCCTTTGGCGGTGGTCATGATGTCCGGAGTGACTTCCCAGCGCTGCGAAGCAAAAGGCGCGCCGACGCGGCCATAGCCGGTAATCACTTCATCGAAAATCAGCAGGATGCCGTGCTTGGCGGTGATTTCACGCAGGCGCTTGAGGTAGCCGACCGGCGGCAGAATGACGCCGGCAGAGCCGGACATTGGCTCAACGATCACCGCGGCGATATTTTCCGCGCCGTGCAGCGTAACCAGTTTTTCCAGATGATCAGCCAGTTCCGCGCCGTGCTTTGGCAGGCCGCGGGTAAAGGCGTTGCGTTCCAGATCCAGCGTGTGCGGCAGGTGATCGACGCCGGGTAATTGCACGCCAAAGGCTTTGCGGTTGTTGACCATGCCGCCGACGGAAATGCCGCCAAAACCGACACCGTGATAGCCCAGCTCGCGACCGATCAAACGGGTGCGGGTGCCTTCACCGCGGGCACGCTGGTAAGCCAGCGCAATCTTCAGCGCGGTGTCTACCGACTCGGAGCCAGAGTTGGTGAAGAACACCCGATCCAGGCCCTTGGGGGCGATCTCCACCAGGCGCTCGGCAAGCTGGAACGGCAGAGGGTGACCCATCTGAAATGTGGGGGCGAAATCCATCTTGACGATCTGCTTGCTCACCGCTTCGGCAATTTCCTTGCGGCCGTGCCCGGCATTGCAGCACCACAGCCCCGAGGTACCGTCGATGATCTGTCGGCCTTCGACGTCGGTGTAGAACATGCCTTCGGCGCTTTCCAGCATGCGCGGGCGGCTCTTGAACTGACGATTGGCGGTAAATGGCATCCAGAACTCGTCAAGACTTTGGTCCTGTGACTGGGTAGCGGGCTGTTGCATGCTGTTCATGGGGCTTTCCTGGCGCTGCTGTAGCGGGTGGTTGCGTGGCGAAGACAATGATACCAAAACAAGAGATCGCCCCGAGTTTATGTCAAAAATAACAAACGAAAAAGACCGTGTTTCGCATTTAAACGCAATATCTACTGACCTTCTGTCAAATATATTGAATTTACTGAGTCGGCTGATTACTGTTTGTCAGATCGAAGCCCGTCCCTTATGCCCTTTTGTCCGTTGAGCGGGCGCCCAGGGGTGTGCGCTGCACTTAGGGTTTGGCTCTCAAGGGTGGGATAGACACGAGTATGGATTGGAAAACCTACGGGATTGTGACCACGGCAGTGATCTGCGTCGGACTGGCGCTGGGCATTACCCTGCCGCTGGTGTCCTTGCGCCTGGATGAGTGGGGTTATGATGCCTTTGCCATCGGCGTTATGGCGGCTATTCCGGCGGTGGGCATGCTGGTCGGCGCCAAGATCACCGCGCGGCTGGCGGGTTGGCTGAGTACCGAGAATGCCATGCGGCTGGTTATGGTTTGCAGCGCCATATCGGTAGGGTTGCTGGCGGTGTGGCCGAGTTATGCGTTGTGGCTGGTCCTCAGGCTGGTGCTCGGCGTCTCGCTGACGGTGACCTTTGTGCTCGGCGAAAGCTGGATCAATCAACTGATCGAAGATCGCCTGCGTGGCCGGCTGGTCGCGGTCTATGGCAGCGCCTTTGCGCTTAGCCAATTGTGCGGCCCACTGTTGCTGGGCGTCATTGGCACCGATGATGACATCGGCTTCTGGTTGTCCAGTGGCTTGCTGCTATTGGGCTTTGTGTTGCTGCTGCAAGCCACCGGCGCTCCGGTAGTGGATGCGGCCAGCACCTCGGGCAGGGCCTTGATGGGTTTTGTGCGCAAATTGCCGGCGGTGGCCTGGGCGGTGATGCTGTTTGCTGCATTCGAGGCGATGACGCTGACCTTGTTGCCGGTGTATCTGATCCGCGAAGGTTTTGATGCGCAGCGTGCGCTTTTTATGGTTGGCGCCGTGGTCATTGGTGATGCGGCCCTCCAGGTACCGATCGGCTGGCTGGCGGACAAGCTGTCGCGTACCACGTTGTACAAAGCATGTGGTCTGGTGCTGCTGGTCTCCAGCCTGACGATACCAGCAATTCTGCAGAGCGTATTGATCTGGCCGGTACTGGTGCTCTTTGGTGCCAGCGCTGGCGGGTTATATACCTTGTCACTGATCCTGATCGGGCAGCGTTACCGGGACGATGCGCTGGTGCGAGCCAATGCGCATATCGCAATGCTGTGGGGGATTGGCAGTCTGCTCGGGCCGTTATCGACCGGCGCCGCGAGTCAGTGGCTGAGCAGCCATGCGCTGCCGTTGCTGATGGCTATTGCCGCTTTGGTTTTTATCGTTCTGGCCTGGCAGCGCGGGGCGTTCAGCGACGTTGCCGTCGCTGCGCCGCAAACCGACCGTACAGCTTAGCGAGTCCCAGTGCGGCCAGGACTCTTCCACACCAAGCTTACTGGCCTTAGCGCCACTGGTACTGCAGGCCGACGCCAACCAGCCATTGCCGATCCGGTGCCGGCTCGTAATAGCGGGCTCCCGCACCGTTGACGATAAGCGAACCGATATATTCACGGTCACCCAGATTATCAATCCGCGCGAAAGGTTCGACTTCCCAATTGCCGACCGCATGCGTGTACGCCGCGCGCCAGTTGAATACTGCATAGCCGGAGGCCGCCTCTGCGGTGTTGTCATCGGTGGCGTAGCGCTGACTTAGGCTCTGGGCCTCTAGCGCGGTAATAAAGCCCGTGCCGGGCGGTTGCCAGCTGAGCTCAGCAAACAGGCTATGGCGGGGCACACCAGGCAGGGTGCGACCTGACAGATCGCTGCCATCGGCGCGCTGGTATTCGTCGAAGCGTGCATCCAATAGCGTATAGGCCAGATAAGCGCTGATGCCGTGATCAAAGCCCTGCTCTACCGCCAGTTCTATACCGCGTCGGGTCGAGCGCCCGGCGTTGGCAAAGGTGCCGCGTCCGGTGAGCTGCTGCTCTTCGCCGGCTACAATCTCGTCTTCTACCCGGCTTTCGAACAGCGCCAGATCAATGCGCGTCTGATCCTGACGATATTTCATACCAATTTCGGCGTTGCGCGACTTGCTCGGTGTCAGATCAAAGTTCAGACCGCTACCCTGGGGCTGGTAGGCCAGTTCCTGAAAGGTCGGCGTTTCAAAACCCTGTCCCAGCGCAGCGTACAAGCTTACCGCTGGCGTCCACTGATAGCTTAGTCCGAGAGCTGGATTGGTCTGGCTGTAACGCACGCTGCCGCTATCGTCCTGACCGTCGATTAGATAATCGTCGTCCGAATCAAACTCGACGCGGCTGTGACGCACGCCTGCCGTTAGCGTCCAGCGCGGGTCCAACTGCCAGGTACTGATCAGATAGGCATCCTGGCTGTCGACGGCGTTGAACTCATCGCGCTGCTGAGCGCCTTTGCGACCGGTCTCGTTGACGAAGCCCTGACGTTGTTCGCCCTGGTAGTCATAGGTCACGCCGGCAGCCAGCTCGACGGGCAGGCCGAATGCCTCGGTATTGCGTTGCCAGCCCAGTTCACCACCGCCAAAATTGCGATCCAGCTCTATCACTCCACCGCCAGAGAACTGGCCGCCGCCCGGGAACGCCAGATACTGCTGCACATAACGTTCGCCGCCATAGACCATGGCGGTCACCTGATCATCGTTGCTCAGCCGTCGGGTGTAATTCAGCCCTGCCTGATTGTGTCGCACGGTCTTGCGCGTATTGAAGGTCTGGCTGCCGGCTACGGACTGGCGCCGATCTTCACGCACCTGCTGCGCAGTCAGACCCAGCGGGTCCTCGGTTTCCGGCTGGTCCAGGCTGTTAATCAGCAGGGTCAGGCTGGAGGCGTCATCGATATCCCAGCCCAGGCGCAGGTTGGCAGTGTCGCGCTGGGTTTTGCTGTGGTCGCGATAGCCGTCGGTATCCAGGCGGGCGACGTTGGCGTTGATATTCAGGTCGCCATGCTGGCCACCGTAGCGCAGGCGCGAGCGGCGCAGGCCGTCGGGGCCGAAGGCGCTGCGGCTTTCCAGCGTCGGGTAGAAACTGCCTTCCCCGGTAAAGCCCTGAATGATGCCGCCAGAGGCGTTGCCGTATAGCGTGGTCAGCGGGCCGCGCAGCACTTCGATGCGCTGCATGCTATCCAGATCGAACAGGGCTGGCTGGCCCTGGCCGTCGGGCATGGTTAGCGGAATGCCGTCCTGCACCAGGCGCACGCCCCGTACGCCGAAGGCCGCGCGCGCACCGAAACCTCGGGAGGATATCTGCAGATCCTGGGCGTAATTCTGCCGGTTTACGGCCACCAGGCCGGGCACCCGTTGCAGCGACTCGGATAGATTCGCGCCCAGGTTGGAGGTCTCGAGCTCGTCCGCCGACAGGGTGCTGCGAGCCAATGGCAAGCGCGTGTCGTCCTCCTGCGCCTCGCTACCCAGCACTACTTGCGCGGGCAGGCTGAGCTGGCGTTCCTGGGCGATGCTGGCAGCCGGAAAGCTCAGGCTGGAGAGAATGCCAATGGCGCATGGTGCAATTTTTTTCATGGGAGTCGCTTGGTTGCTGTTATAGGAAAACGCTCAGTGTAGGCGGCTTATAAAAGCCGCAGGCGTTCAGTTATTGCGTTTGTCGGGGGACAGAATACGTTTGAGCGGCGGCAACAGGGTTTCGCTGCCACTGACCGAATCGGTGGCCAGTTGGTCGCGGAAGTTATCCAATGGCGGGTCGCTTTTATCATCGTGTTCGAATATGGGTGGGCTGAACATATAGGCCACCAGTAAGCGGTTCAATGCCGCCAGGCTATCACGGTGGGTGCGTTCGTACCCGTGGGTAGCGTCGGTGCCGAAGCCGATCAGGGCGATACGGGTGTCGGTGCCGGAACGGATCGCGGATTCCGCGTCGCTGTGGTAATAGCGGAACAGGTCCCGGCGCACCGGAATTTCGTCGCGGTGACAAAGGCTCTGCAAATGCCGCGTCAGATGGTAATCGTAGGGGCCGCCAGAATCCTGCATGCACAGGGTGACCGAATGCTCGGTGGTGCTCTGACCAGCAGCTGAAGGCGCGATATCCACGCCAACGAATTCGCTGACATCCCAGGGCAGCACTCCCGCCGAACCGGTGCCGGTTTCTTCGGTGATGGTGAAGACCGGGTGGCAATCCATCGGCAGCAGTTCGCCGCTGTCGACTACCTGCTTGATTGCGCTGAGCAGCGCAGCCGCACCAGCCTTGTTATCCAGATGCCGGGAATTGATATAGCCGGTATCAGTGAACTCGGGGCAAGGATCAAAGGCGACAAAATCGCCGAGATGAATGCCCAGGGCTTCGGTTTCGGCGCGGCTGGTGGTGGCTGCATCTACGCGCAACTCGACGGTATCCCAACTCACCGCAAGATTGTCTACACCTTCATTAAAGGCGTGCCCAGAGGCCATCAATGGCAGCACGCTGCCGCGCAGGCAGCCGTGGTCGCCAAACAGGCTGACCCTGCTGCCTTCGGCAAAGCGGCTGGACCAGTGACCAATGGGTGCCAGTTCCAACCGCCCGTTGTCCTTGATGCCGCGGACCATGGCGCCGATGGTATCCAGGTGAGCCGCGATGGCGCGGTCCGGAGTAGCCTGCTTGCCTTTGAGCGTGGCGCGAATGGTGCCGCGCCGGGTCAGTTCATATTCCACGCCCATGGCGTCCAGGTGCTCGGCGACATAGCGGACGATGCCATCGGTAAAGCCGGTGGGACAGGGAATGGCGAGCATTTCCAGCAGTGTGCGCTCGAGAAATTCCATGTTCGGTCCGGGGTAGGTCTCGGTCATGCATTCCTCCGTCTGTGTGCCTGAGCTTCCTGTCGCTGCGCTGCCGTCATGATGGCGAGCGAGTGAGCGGAAACAACAGGTCGATAAAGCGTTCCGCGGTGGGTTGCGGTTCGTGGTTGGCAAGCCCTGGGCGCTCGTTCACCTCAATAATCACATAGTCTGGTTGATCCGGTTCGGGAACCATCATATCCAGTCCGGCGACGGGTATTTCCAGTGCCTTGGCCGCGTCGATTGCGGCCTGCCGGAGCGTCGGGTCCAGCTTGCGTGTCACATCTACCAGCATGCCGCCAGTGTGCAGGTTGGCGGTGCGCCGCACGAACAATTGTTTTCCATAGGGTAATACATCATCCAGGCTGAAGCCCTGGACTTCAACCGTGCGCCGGGTTTCATCGTCCATCGGTATACGGCTTTCACCATAGGTGCTGGCCTGGCGTCGGCGGCTTTGCTTTTCAATTAGCTGGCGCAGGCTTTTTACCCCATCGCCGCATACTTCGGCAGGCCGCCTGATCGCCGCCGCCACTACTTCGTAATTGATCACTAGCACGCGAAGATCCTGGCCTGGGTGGTAACTTTCCAGCAACACCTCGCTGTCGAACTGGCGCGCCGCGGCTACAGCAGACTCCAGCGCGTTGGCGTCGCGAATATCCACGGCTACGCCCTGCCCCTGCTCACCGTTGTTAGGTTTGACCACCACAGCGTTGTGCTCTGCCAAAAAGGCCGCGTTGACGTCGGCCGTGTCTGCCACCTTAAACCGCGGTGTGCTCAGGCCTTCGCGTTGCAGCGTCCGATGGGTCAGCTGCTTGTCCTGGCACAGGGTCATGCTGATGGCGCTGGTCAGATCGCTGAGCGATTCCCGACAGCGGATCCGGCGCCCGCCGTGGGTCAGGCTGAACAGTCCTGCAGGAGCATCGTGGATATTCACCTCGATACCCCGGCGCCGCGCCTCGCGGGTGATGATGCGGGCATAGGGGTTCAGCTCCTGATCCGAGTCCGGGCCGATAAACAGCACCTGGTTGATGCTGTTCTTGCGCTTCAAGGCAAAAGTACGCAGCTTGCGAAACCCCAGTTTGCGATACAGCGCTTTGGCCTGTTTATTGTCGTGCAGCACCGAGAGGTCGAGGTAGGAACAGCTGCGGCTCATGAAATATTCGACCAGATGCCGAACCAGCGTCTCCCCTACGCCGAAGCGCTGAGTGCTGCTGTCTACCGCCAGGCACCATAGGCTGGAGCCCTGCTCCGGGTCATTGAAGGCCTTGCGATGGTTCAGGCCCATCACCGTGCCGATCACTTCGCCGCTTTCCTCATCTTCCGCCAGCCAGAACACGGGGCCGCCGGCCTCCCTGGGCGTTATCTTGTCCGGGTCCACGCAGGCCATATTCTGCAGCTTGTAGAGCCGATTGATCGCCTCCCAGTCGGCATCGCCATGCGGGTGTCGCAGATTGAATCCTTGGGGGCTCTCATGTGCGGGCCGGTAATCGCTAAACCACAGGCGCAGGGTGTCAGAGGGGTCAAGGAACAGTTGCTGTGGCGCGAAGGAAAGTACCACCTGCGGATCTTCAACGTAGAGCACGATATCGCGCTCGCCAGGTTGTTCATCCAGGAGAGTCTCGGCCAGCAAGCGATAATCGGAAAAAGTCTGGCCGAACAACAATCTGCCCCAACCGCAATGCACCGCGGCATCGGTGGCCGCTCCGGTGCTGGTTCCCTGCTTGGCGTGACTCGCACGCAGACTCTCGAACGTGGGGGCATTGCCGCGCAGCATGCGTTGTTGATCCGGTGGCATGGGTCTGGACATGGTCAGTCATTCCTTACAGATTATGCGCATCAAGCCACAGGCCAAGCATCGCCAGCTGCCAGAGTTTGGAGCCGCGCAACGGTGTGATGTGCGCCTTCGGGTCGCTGAGCAGGGTGTCGATATAACCTGGGTTGAACAGGCCACGCTCCAGAGCACGCTGACTGGTCAGCGACTCCGTTACCCAATCCAGCGTCGAACCTTCCAGATACTTCAACCCGGGTACCGGAAAGTAACCCTTGGGTCGGTCGATCACTGCAGCGGGAATCACCTTGCGCGAGGCTTCCTTGAGCACATATTTGCCGTCGTCCGGCAGCTTGAAACGGCCGGGCACTCTGGCTGCCAGCTCCACTACTTCATGGTCAAGGAAGGGTACGCGCGCTTCCAGGCCCCAGGCCATGGTCATGTTATCCACGCGCTTGACCGGGTCATCGACCAGCATCACCTGAGTGTCCAGTCGCAGGGCCTTGTCCAGGCCGCTGCTCGCGCCCGGCTGAGCAAAATGTTCGCGAATAAAATCGCCGGCGTAGTCATGCGTAGCCCAGCCTGAACTAACGGTCTGCTGGTATTCGGCAAAGCTGCGATCCATGAACGCCTGCTGATAGGCGGCGACCGGATCAGCTGCTTGATCCACTTGCGGATACCAGTGGTAGCCGGCAAAGATTTCATCCGCGCCCTGACCGCTTTGTACCACCTTGCAATGCTTGCTGACCTCGCGTGATAACAGATAGAAGGCAATGCAATCGTGACTGACCATGGGCTCGTTCATCGCACCGATGGCACTCGGTAATTGGGCGATAATTTCCTGCTCGGGAATCATCAACTGGTGATGCTCGGTGGCGAAGTGCTCGGCGATCAGGTCGGAATACTGAAACTCGTTACCGGCTTCGCCATTCACGTCGGCAAAGCCGATGGAAAAGGTTTGCAGTTTCTCCGCTCCCGCTTCGCGCAGCAGGCCGACCAGCAGGCTGGAATCGACGCCGCCGGACAGCAGCACGCCCACATCCACTGCGGCCAGATTGCGGCGTTTGACCGACATGCGCAGGCTATCGAGCACCCGGTCCTGCCAGTCGTCGAAGGTCAGCGACTGTTCGTCGGCGCGGGCGCCGTACTCCAGATCCCACCAGCGCTGCTGATGGCTGGTGCCGTCGCTTTCCACGCGCATCCAGTGGCCGGGTGGCAATTTTTCGATGCCGTTGAGTAGCGTCAGTGGCGGCGGCACGACGGCATGGAACGACAAATAATGATTCAGCGCGACCGGGTTGATGCTGGTATCGACGCCATCGCCTTGCAATAGTGCGGTGAGGCTGGAGGCGAAGCGCAGGCGCTGCTCGGTACGATTCAAATACAGCGGCTTGATGCCCAGGCGGTCGCGGGCGAGAAACAGGCGCTGGCTGTCGCGCTCCCAGATGGCCATGGCAAACATGCCGTTGAGGCGCGGCAACAGCTTTTCGCCCCAGGCGTGATAGCCCTTGAGGATGACCTCGGTATCGCCCCCGGAAAAGAACCGGTAGCCCATGGCTTCCAGCTCGGCGCGTAACTGTGGGTAGTTGTAAATGGCCCCGTTGAATACCAGCGACAGGCCTGCCTCGGCGTCCACCATAGGCTGGCCGGATGCTTCGGCGAGGTCCATGATCTTGAGTCTGCGATGACCCAGTCCCAGGCCGCCTTGGGCCCAGAGTCCCGAGGCATCGGGGCCGCGCTGTGCCATGTGCCGGGTAATACGATCCAGGGTAGCCATATCCGCTGGCAAACCATCAAAACGAAACTCTCCTGCAATTCCGCACATACTGTCGCCCTTGTCAGGGGGTGAATGTAGGTGGGCTTATTCGCCCCGTTGCTAGAGTATGGACAGGCAGACGGGCTTAGAGTTGCGTTTAGTAAAGTTGTGTTTGATAGGGATGCTGGGTACGTGGGGGTTCGGGCTTGGGGCTGCTCGTAGACATCAGCCGGATGGCCCGGCTGATGGTGTTGCTGGCTTTCGATTTAAGCGGAAATCGGAGTGCGCCAGTCGTCGGAGCCGGACGTGCCGGATACTTCGTGGGTCCAGACGATCTTGCGATAGGTGAAGAATACATCTTCCAGATGGGTGAAATGAGACTGGGCCGGATCCTGGCAGTTCGGCATGTGCGATTGCACATCGACGATGATCGCGTCCTGCAGTTCGATAGTGAAGTAATGCTCCTGCGTGCCGGTAGAGGAGGTACGGTACCACTCCAGGCGACAGCTGCTCAGGCGCTCACCGGAAGTCAGGGCGTTGAAGATCAGCGGCGAGGACTTGTCGAACACCTTGGTGATCATCAGCGGTTTGTGCACGCGCTGACCAGTCGGCTGGCCGGACTGCGGGTCACGCGGAATGATTACCTGGTGATCAAAGGCTTGAACCAGGATCTGATCTTCGTGACCTTCCTGAAAAATGTTGCCGACCGAATCTTCGGTAAAGGTACCGGAAGTGATCAGACCTTGTTTGGTTCCTTCGATGGACATATACGCGGGTGTTGGCATTAGAGCTCTCCTTGCCTGATGGATTGGACTTGGTGTCCGGGAGCTCTGGTTAGTCCAAGAGTTGTGCCATTTATTTGTAAAGCCATGAATAACAGGAAGTTAGGACGTTTGCCGTTGGGGTGTGCAGTAATGGTGTGATGCGCGTCTCGTAAAGTTGCGCAACTCCTTGCACAGGCCTGCGCAGCTTATGGCGCACAGCCGTTATCGCTTGCATCTCAGAGCCGTTGCCACGGTTTATACACAGGGTTATGCACAGCTTGATGCGCCAAGCTTTGCGCAACCCTGACTTGCAGACGCGGGTGGGGTCCTTTGCGCATGAGCCCTTTCCCATACCAACTGTTGCTGGCGCGTATTTCCGTCAAAGTATTTTGAAGTAAAAATAAAATTGGTGTAATCTCTCGCTCTATTGAAGATTATTTTGTGCTAGGCAGGGGCTCTAAGGTTGTTTGGGCGGCGCTTAGCCAAAACTTCTAGTTACTACTGTAATATTTAGACTGTGTGGCAAAATGCGCGCTCATCCGAGAGTGCTGCCGGGAGCTGAACATGTACATGATGCACGATCTTTATTTAGCGTTGCGCCGCCTGCAACGCGCCACCGAAATACATGCCAAGCGTTTGGGTCGGCATAGTGGCCTGACCCCCATCCAGCTGTTGATCATGCACAGCATTCAGGCGATGGGAGAAGGCACCCTGGGCGATCTGGCGAAGAAGGTCAGTGTTTCTCAGGCAACTCTGAGCACCATTATTGATCGGTTGGAAAATCGCGATATGTTGCAGCGTATTCGCAGCAAGAGCGACAAGCGCAAGGTGCATTTGGCCCTGAGCACCAAGGGTCTGGCGGCTATTCAAGCTGAGCCGGCGTTGCTGCCCGCTGAGTTTCTTGACCGTTTTGGCAAGCTCGCCGACTGGGAGCAACTGATGATGTTGGCCAGTTTGCAGCGGGTGGCCGGTTTGCTTGAAGCGGATCAACACGGTCCTGCCGAGCTGTTCGAAAGCGAGTCCGCAGCCTGATTTGACAGCCCGGCGTCGCGGCTGCGCTGGCTGATGTTGCCAGCGTATGCCAGCCACCGCCGCCAGGGCATCGCAGCCCTCCCCGCATTAGCTCGCTTCCTCCTCTCGTTTTTTCCATTGGGCTCTTGCCTGAAACCTTTCTGCGCCTTAGCATGTTTGAAATATCAAACATCTATGTGGTAAATGCATTACGCCTGACGGCAAATGCTTTACCGTTGCCAGTGAGGATCTTCCATGGAATTACACGCCCCCGATCTGTTTCGCCAACAAGCCTTTATTGGCGGTCAGTGGTGTGAGGCCGACAGCGGCGCACGTACCGAGATCTTCAATCCGGCCAACGCCGAGCGGCTGGGCAGTGTGCCGAATATGGGCGTGGAAGAAACCGCGCGCGCCATCGAGGCCGCTCGCGCTGCTCAGCCCGCGTGGCGTAAACGTACTGCCAAAGAGCGAACAACAGTACTGCGCAAGTGGTTCGATTTGATGATGCTGCACCAGGAAGATCTGGCGCGCATCATGACTGCCGAACAGGGCAAGCCGCTGGCAGAGGCGCGCGGCGAAGTAGCCTATGCCGCTTCCTTTATCGAATGGTTCGCCGAAGAGGCCAAGCGCGTCTACGGCGAGACCATTCCGGGCCACCAGCCGGACAAGCGCATTATCGTGCAGAAAGAGCCGGTAGGCGTGACTGCGGCGATCACTCCGTGGAACTTCCCGGCAGCAATGATCACCCGTAAGGCGGCTCCGGCCTTGGCCGCTGGTTGTGCCATGGTACTCAAGCCCGCACCCCAGACGCCTTTCTCGGCGCTTGCCCTGGCTGCCTTGGCAGAGCAAGCAGGTTTGCCCGCCGGGCTGTTCAGCGTGGTCACTGCCGATGTGGATAAGTCCATCGCCGTGGGCGGCGAACTGTGTCGCAATCCGATTGTGCGCAAGCTGTCCTTTACCGGCTCCACCGGCGTAGGTATCAAGCTGATGGAACAGTGCGCACCAACGCTGAAGAAGCTGTCGCTGGAGCTCGGCGGCAACGCGCCCTTTATCGTGTTTGACGACGCCGACCTGGATGCTGCCGTCGAAGGCGCGATGATTTCCAAATACCGTAACGCCGGGCAAACCTGTGTATGCGCTAACCGCATTTATGTACAGGACGGCGTTTATGATGCGTTCGCGGCCAAGTTGGTTGAGGCGGTGAAGAAGCTCAAGGTGGGAGATGGCGCAGCGGCTGATGTGACCACCGGGCCGCTGATCAACGCTGCGGCGGTGACCAAGGTGCAGCAGCATCTTCAGGATGCGACTGACAAGGGCGCCAAGGTATTGGTTGGCGGCAAGCCGCATGAGTTGGGCGGTTTTTTCTTCGAGCCTACGGTGCTGGCCGATATCGACAGCAGCATGCTGGTGGCCCGTGAGGAAACCTTCGGCCCGCTCGCTCCGCTGTTCCGCTTCAGCGATGAAGAGGACGTGATCCGCCAGGCCAACGACACCGAGTTCGGTCTGGCCGCGTACTTCTATGCGCGCGATCTGAGTCGGGCCTTCCGCGTCGCGGAGGCATTGGAGTACGGCATGGTGGGTATCAATACCGGCCTGATCTCTACCGAAGTAGCGCCTTTTGGCGGCATGAAATCATCCGGCCTGGGCCGCGAAGGTTCCCGGCACGGCATTGATGAGTACGTTGAAATCAAATACCTGTGCCTGGGTGGCATCTGAGCCCTGTTTCAGGGTCAGCACTGATGGAGGTCGATATGAGCAAGACCAATGATTCCTTGATGCAGCGCCGGCATGCCGCGGTCGCCCGTGGCGTTAGCCAGATCCACCCGATATTCGTACAGCGCGCAGAGAACGCCACTGTGTGGGATGTCGAAGGTCGTCAGTATATTGATTTCGCTGGCGGCATCGCCGTACTTAATACCGGCCACCGGCACCCCAAGGTGATGGAGGCGGTCAAACGGCAGATGGAGCAGTTCACCCACACCTGCTTTCAGGTGCTGGCTTACGAGCCCTACGTGGAGCTGTGTGAAAAGCTCAACACGCTGGTGCCCGGCGACTTTGCCAAGAAGACCCTGTTGGTCACCACCGGCTCCGAGGCGCTGGAAAACGCAGTGAAAATAGCCCGTGCAGCGACCGGACGTGCGGGTGTGATTGCCTTCACTGGCGGCTATCACGGCCGCACGATGATGACGCTGTCAATGAACGGTAAAGTCTCGCCCTATTCAGCCGGTATGGGATTGATGCCAGGCGGTGTCTATCGGGCGCAGTTCCCCTGCCCGCTGCATGGCGTCAGCGACGATGACGCTATCGCCAGTATCGAGCGTATTTTCAAGAACGATGCCGAACCGCGGGATATTGCGGCGATCGTCATTGAGCCGGTGCAGGGCGAGGGTGGTTTTTATGTCGCCAGCCCGGCGTTCATGAAGAAACTGCGTGAGCTCTGCGACCTGCACGGCATTGTGCTGGTGGCCGATGAAGTGCAGAGCGGCGCTGGGCGTACCGGGACTTTCTTTGCTATGGAGCAGATGGGTGTTGCGCCAGATCTGACTACCTTTGCCAAATCAATTGCCGGCGGTTTCCCGGTCGCTGGTGTCTGCGGGCGTGCCGAGATGATGGACGCCATCGCGCCCGGCGGGCTGGGCGGTACCTACGCGGGCAACCCGCTGGCCTGCGCCGCCGCGCTGGCGGTTATCGAAGTATTCGAAGAAGAGAATCTGCTGGCGCGCAGCAGCACCCTGGGCGAGATGATCATGGGCCGGCTGCGTGACATTGCAGCGCAGGACAAGCGCATTGGTGATGTGCGCGGACTGGGCGCAATGGTTGCGTGCGAGCTGTTTACTTCCGAGTGCCGGCCGGATGCGGAGCTGGCGGCCAAGGTGGTTGCGCTGGCCCGTGATAAGGGTCTGGTTCTGTTGTCCTGCGGGCAGTACGGCAACGTGATCCGTATTCTGGTGCCGCTGACGGCCAGTGATATGGAAGTGCAGGCGGGGATGGATATCATCGCGGCTTGTTTTGCCGAACTGGCTGGCAGCTAAGCAGGCAGCTACAAGCGGTAAGCAGAGAGTTTTCTGCTGCTTGCCGCTCGCCAGGGTTGCTGTCACCTAGAAGGTAGAGATTCCAGAAAATTCCATAAACCGATAAAGCCCGTAACGCCAGCGGGAGTGGTCGGCAAAATCCGCGTAAGGCAGGCTGTGCTGCTCGCCATTCGGGTTGTTCCAGCTGCGTTCGAATTGCTCTCGTGCCGCTTGCATGACCGGTTGCTGCGCGGGTGCCAGCAGCCTCACGCTGGTTTCCAGATTCAGGTCGTCCAGGTTGCGCCGGGTGAAATTGGCAGAGCCGGTGATCAGCTCGCTGCGACCGTCGGCGTGATCCAGACGCAGCCATTTGCGGTGGCACTGTTCGCCCTGCGTCGCGCACCAGCGCACTTCGATTCCCGCTTCGTGCAGATCCCAGGCAACCTGCCGGTTAGGCACCCCATTCTTCTCCCGGCCGAAGGCGTCGCGATTGGCGTCCATTAACACGCGCAACTGCACCCCCCGCTGCTGCGCGCGTATCAGCGCCTCGATCAGCGGCCGATGGGAAAAATAGAACACCTCCAGATCCAGCTTGTCGCCTGATTGAGCGCTGTCGACCATCCGCAGCAGGGCATCGCGAATGGCGGCTTCGGTCAGCACCTGCAGTTGCGTATCTGTTGTAGCTGCAGACGCTGGTGCGACCGGCCAGTCGGAGGTATCTATTTCCGAGGAAAATCGCAGAACGGCTATTTCACTCGCCAACAGGTCGAGCGCGGCGGCGCCACTGAAACGCAGGGCGTTGTTGCTATGGCGGCTGCTGGCGTCATGTGGATTGCCCGAGGTAACCAGCCCGGTCCAGTTGTCGCCTTCATCAACGACCAGGGTCTTGCGGTGGTTGGCGCGGAAATTGATTAGATGCAGGTAGCTGCGCAGCGTGACTTTTCCTTCGCCTACGGGGTTGGGAAGCCATCCACCTTCAGTGCTGTTACCCAGGTAGCTGCAACACAGAGTCCAAATGCCGGTCCACGTCGGGTTGGAAGCGGGTAGCTGGCTGAGGTCGGTCATCACCACGCTGACGCCGGCCGCTTGCAGCTGCTCCAGATGGCCGTTGCGGATGCCGCCGTACAGGGTATTGAACGGGTCGGTAATCAACACAACCGGCATTTGCGGATATTGTTCTCGGGCCTGGACCAAGGCGGCGGTAAGTTCTGCCGAGAGAGGGCGGTAACTGTCTTTGCCGGCAAAATCGTTGAATAGAAACATATCGACCAGCACCAGCTTCCGGGCCTGGGCGATCAGGCGCAGCACTTCGTCGAAAACCTGTTGTTCACTGACACGCTCACCGCTGCTGGTGACGTAAGTCTGATCGATCAGCAGCTCGGCCTGTTGCAGGTCGCGCGGTGGTGAGGCGATTGACAGGCCCTCGGGTAGCGGCCTGAATGCCTGACAGCCGCTGGTCATCAGCCAGGCTGAAAGCAACAGCAAGGTGATCCAGCGCAGTGGATGCAAGAGTGGGCGAGAGCTGGCGGTATTGGGGGCTGAAGACGAAGAAAAAGACATGCACATTACTCAGAAGGAAGAACGAGTAGCTAGTCAGACTGGCTACTCGAAAGCATACTACTCAGGCAGAGTCAGACGGGTACTTGGCCGTCCATGCCTTTCGGGTCGGGACCGTATTTGTTGCTGCCGGGTGTACTGTCCAGCACGGTAAATATCAACAGCACCACAGCCCCTATTAACGGAATGAAGGCCAGGAGTATCCACCATCCTGTGCGGCTGGTGTCGTGAAGCCTGCGCACGGTCACGGCCAGACTGGGAATCAGAATGCCCAGTGCGTAAATGCCGCTCAGCACGCCAACGCCAGCTTCGATGCTGTACATGCCGATCATGCCGTCGATAAAGGACAACACCAGCATGGCGAGCAAGTTGAACAAGGTAAAAAACCAGTATTCCTTGCGCCGCGCCCGACCGCTGAACACCGCGTATTTTCTAAGTACTTCGAGATACCAATCCATGACCTTCTCCCTGGTTGAGCCGGCTCCCAGGCAACGCCTTTTGGCGCGACAGCCGGTCGCCCGATTATAGAGAGCGGGTCTGGGCTCGGCTACAGGAGTAGTTCAACAATGTGCGCTGTCTTACATGCTAATCTGGCGAAAACCCCGACACGAGGCAGTGCATGCGCAAGGCGTTAAGCATAGTAGTAGCGTTGATCGGCCTTATCCTGGTGCTGGCGCTGACGGGTGTATTTCTGGCGCAGCGCGCGCTGACAGCCGCTGGAATCGGTCAGCTCGAATGGCAAGGTCTGCGCCTAGGCTGGAGTGGCGTACAGGTAGAGCAGATTACCGGTAACTATCATGCTCAGCAGGGCACGCTCGCCTTCCAGATCTCCGCACTGCAATTACAGCTGGGCGGTGATTCCCGGTTCCGCCTGGCCGCGATCAATCTGCAGACTCTGCAGCTGGATTGGCGACCGCAGCAGGCCTCTGCCGACGACACCACGGATGGGCTGCCGGATCCGTTAGCTTGGCAAGACCAATTGGCGTTGTTGCCTGACCAGTTACAGGTGGAAAGCCTGGAGTTGCGCGTGCCTTGCCCAACGGGGAGTTGTACTGCACAGGGCGAATTTCGGCTCAACCGGCTGGGCGAAGAGCGGTTCGCCGCGCAATTGGTGTTGAACGCGCCCGAGGGCAGGCTGAAATTCGATGCGCAACTGCACTCAGACGTTGAGGCGTTGGACCTGCAAGCCCAGTTACAGCTTTCCGGTCAGCCCGCTGCGACGCTGGAAGGACGCTGGTCGCAGCGGGATCAACTACCTGTTTGGGCCGGCAGCGTGCAGGTAACACAGTGGCCGCAAGCGGATTGGTTGTTGGCCTATGCCGCACCCTGGCTGGGCCGTCAGGCTTATCCGTTCGAGCAGTTACCCACTGGCATGCGCGCCAGCGTGGACTGGAACCTGGCACCCGTGACCCGACCGGCGGAATGGGTTGATCTGCTGGATGGGCAGGTGCAGCTGAATGCCGATATAGCCCTGCCACAATCCTGGTATTGGCCGGAGGTCGGAGAGCTGCAAGGCCAAATGCTGTTGGATGTAGTGGGTGATAACGGCGACTGGGGCCTGCAACAAGGCTCCGCCCGGCTGGTGATAGACCAGCCGGCGGTGGCGGCGCTGCAGCGTCTGCCCGAAGATCTGCGGCCCAACCAACTGATTCTGCGGATCGACCCGGAAGATAACAGTGCGCTCGGCCGAGCCACGCCGTTGTCACTGGGGATTGAGCTTGAGGCAACTGGCCGGGTAGAACTGGGGTTGGCTGGCCAGCTCACGCTGACCTCGCGTCCGCACTGGCAGGCGGAATGGCAGCTGCTGACGCTCAAGGGCGCTGCCGCCGAGTTGGATCTGGACGAGTTGCAGCTGCGCGGCCTTAAGCTGGACTGGCCTTTTGAGGGCCGTCTGGACGCGCAGCAATTGACCGCGCAGTTCGGCGAGGGGGCCCGCCTGCAGGCCAGCAGCATCGTCGATGCCTCGACCGGAATGGCGTTGCAAAACGTGTCGCTGGACCTGTCCGGGCTTCAGCTGCAATCACCGCTGGACGAGGCGCTGCAGATCAGCCTGAAAGGTCCGTTGAACATGACCGCGGCCAGCGTTAACCACGATGTACTTGAACCCCAGGGTTGGGCGCTTGACGGTGAGCTGGACTATTCGGCGCAGCAGATTGGCTGGAAGGGGGTCGGGAAAACCACCACTGGTTTGGGGCTGGATGTGGAGTTTGATTGGCCAGAGCAGCAACCATGGCGCGCCAATGTAAGCCTGCAGGAGGTGTTTCTGCGCGCAGCCAATCCTCTGGCGGATACATTCTCTGGCTGGCCGTCGCTGCTGAGCTTCGCCAGCGGCCGTCTGACCGGGCAGCTGGAGGCCGTCGGATCAGCGGGGCTCGACAGCGTGCAAGGCCAGTTCACGCTGAGCGGCGGCAAGGGCATTTTCGACCGATCAACGTTCGAAGGGCTGACGGCGAACATTAACCTGGCGCTCGCCGCAGATGATCTGCAATTGGTGTTCCCGGACCTGCGCCTGGAGGCATTGGACCCAGGCATGCCATTGGGACCGGTCAGCTTCAGCGGCGAATACCGCGCGGAGCTGGCAAATCTCACCGGCGGAGTGCTGAATGTCGATGCTGCGCGCATGGGCATGCTCGGCGGTCAGGTGCGGGTGAATGCGGCCAGGCTTGATCTGTCCCGTCCCCGGCAGAGCGTGCTCGTAGAGCTGGAGGGTGTTGAACTGGGCAGGTTGTTCGAGGTCTATCCAGCGGAAGGATTGAGCGGCCGAGGCACGCTCGACGGCCGCTTGCCGGTAAGCCTCGAGGGCGGGAAACTGGTGGTTGACGACGGCCAGCTCCAGGCTCGCGAGCCGGGTGGTTTTCTGCGCTACCGCTCGGAGAAGCTTGATGACCTGGCACGCAGCAATGCAGGTATGCGCCAGGTGGCGGCTGCGCTGGATGATTTTCAGTACAGTGTATTAGCCTCGGATGTAGCTTATGATCAGGACGGCTTGTTGGTATTGGGATTGCAATTGCAGGGGCACAATCCCTCGTTACAGGACGGCAGGCCGATTCATCTGAATATCCGTCTGGAAGAAAATGTGCCTGCGCTGCTGGCCAGTTTGCAGCTCAGCGGGCAAGTCAGCGACATAATTCAGAAGCGGGTGCAGGAGCGCTTGTTGCAACGGCGCCTGGCCCCCGACCCATGACCAAGGAGTAGCAAGCATGCGATGGCGTCTGATCCCGGTTACCGCGGTGGCGTTCTGGTTGCTGGCGGGTTGCACGCCCACCGTGCAACTGGCGGCCCCGAATGAACCTATCAATATCAATCTGAATGTGAAGATCCAGCACGAGATCTATATCAAGGTCGACAAGCAGTTGGATGAACTCTTCAGCGAATCCAGTGGCCTGTTCTAGAGGGAAATGACATGCGCATGAATAGTCGATTTTTTGCAGTAGTACTGGCGCTGCTGGTCAGCGCGCCGGTGTGGGCCTTGAGCCTGAATGAAGCCATGAGCGCGCTGCCGGCGGCCAAGTCCGCGGGCCAACTGGGCGAGCAGCCTAACGGTTACCTCGGTGTGGTCAGCGCCTCGGGCAGTGCGGCCGAGATCGCCAAGCAGATCAACCAGGCCCGTCGTGAGGAATATCAGCGTCTGGCCGAGGAAAACGGCATCCAGCTTAGGGATGTGGAGTCGATCGCCGGCAAGAAGGCGCTGGATCGCACGCCCGCTGGGCAATATATCCTGCTTAATGATGTGTGGATGAAGAAATAGCGCCAGCCTGGCATCGGTTGGTCTAGTCGTCCTCGGCGTGCCAACTGATGCTGCCATACCAGCCCGTCACCGGCTGTTGACTGTTGTCGCAGTCGGTCATGATGGCGATGCCATCAATGCTGCCCGGATCCATGCCGTGGTAGGTCTTGAAATCTTCCCGCACGTTGCGCTGTTCCTCGACCAGCTTTCCCGGCGTGGGCGGCGGGCCGCTGCGCAAGGCCAGCATGTGCGCGTTGGCGGTGTAGGCATTCGGCCAGTCAGCCCCGACAGGTTGCGCGCTTGACCATACATAGTTCAGCGCCTTGGTACGCCAGGGCAGTAGCCCGCCGTCCTTCACTACATATAGCCTGACCGGGTAATCATCACCGTCCTTGCTGGTCTCATCGATACCCTCAAAGATGTTCTCTACCGCCCAGGACCATTTCAGGATCGGCGTCTGCTGAAGATTGATTACCTGTTCCAGATACAGCGCAGAAGCGCCGTTAATGCACTGCGCGCGCAGCAACGTCTGGTTGCCACTTTGATCCAGGCGGTATTGGCTGGGGCCGGCGAAGTCGCGGCTATCCCATGCCAGTATGTCGGCCGGGTTGATGCTTGCGGTGTCAGCCAAGGCCGCAGTTGAGCTGGCCAGTATCGTCATGGCGATTACACCAGGAGCAGTTCTACTCATCATGCGGCTTTTGGTCCGGCAGTGTCGTTGCGGTTTTTTCTGCCTCGCTGGCCTGGAATTTTTCCCAATCTTCCCAGTCGTGCGGGGTGCCACTGCGTGGTTGGCCTGGATGCAGCGCACGCTCCAGGGATTTGCCCCGCAGGCTGTGATCGGCTTTTTGGTGATCGCCATCCAGGCCGTATTTTTTCAGAAATTCGTCAGCTCGCATGTCTCTCTCCTGGGACTACCCTGGCAGGCCAGCGGGGGAAGGATCTTGAGCGAGTATGCGCCTGAGCTGTCGGCGTAACCAGCAACTCAGGGCGGCAAGCTGTTACGGTTTCTGTCTGACTATTCAGCGGTCATATCAAGCAGGCTGCTAACCCGCAGCCGTTCGTTGGCATTGAAGCGGTTCTCGAGCAGTTCCTCAATCGCAGCCTGCTTGTCGTCTTCGGCCAGGCCTTGATAGCTCAGAATTTCCTCCCGCTCCGCGCTGAAATCATCCATGCGCTGCTGCCATTGTTGACGCTCCTGATCCAGATCCTCCAGCCGGCCGGTCGCTTCAGGGCCCACCAGTGACAGGCGTAGCTCGCGGACTTCGCTGGGGTCGGCGCCCTGTTCAAGCAACTGCTCGGTTTGCACCGTCAGCTCTTGATGGATCTGCGGTATCAGCACGTCCTGTACAGCGTCAGGCAGGCTCTGGCGCAGGTTCTCGATCATAGCCGCCTTGTCATCGTCGGTCAGGTTGGGATCCTGCAGAATCGCCAGTCGCTCCAGGGTGAAATGGTTGTAGATCTCTTCTGCGGCAAAAAACGCCGCATGCGCTTCCGGGCTGAACAGGCGCGCACGTAGGCGCTGGACTTCGTCCTGGCGGGCACGTAGGCCGGCAATGTCAGCGACTACCGGAAACCCTTGCTCCAGCTCCACCAGCGCGGTTTTGTAATCGATATAGTTCTGCAGTAAAGCCAGCGACTGGCCCAGAGCCGGGTCCTGCAATTGGCTAGCGAGATAAATGCGAATGCGCTCGGCGGCTTCTTCAAAGCTGATTTCGCCAACGGCGGTGAAGAAATAGTCAAACAGGTGGCGCAGCTGCTCGCTGATCACCAGGTTGCCCTGCGCGTCGACTTCCAGCGTGCCGTCCACCTCCGTTTCACGTAGCGACTCAATGCCGTCGGTCGGCGCGGCCAAACCCAAACGGTTCGGAATGTGTTGCATGGATTCATAGGTAGGCGCGGGGGCGGCTGCCGGGGGGGCTTTCGCACGCTCGGTCACGACGGCATCTTCCGGCGCCAGCAGTTGCCAGCCGACGAGTAATGCTGCGGCGGCGAAGGGCAGGTATATCAAGACTTTCATTCAGGCTCCAGTGAGCAAAAATGGCTTCAAATCAGGAGGCCGGCCCCTGAGGACCGGCCCTATGGCTATACCCGCCTGCTACAGGCCGGCGTTCTTCAGCCGGTTGGCGTGTTGCCGGTAGACCGATACCGGGCTGGTCTCGAATATGCTGGTCAGGCCGAACACCTGGTTGACCTCATCCAGGTGGTTCATCCGGTAGTTGTCGCGAATCACCATGCCCATGCGCGAGCTGCAGCGTCCAACCAGTCCATCATTGGCTTCGAAGCCGAAGGGAATGGCGCTGGCACCCAGGAGGGCGTCGGACACGTCAAAGACGTTGGTTAGCGGGCTGGTGCCGCTCCAGGAGTAGTAGCGCACCCCATTCACGCTGTAGGCGCCGGTACCGCAACTGCTGGTTGGCAGGCCCTGCGGGAAGCGTGCATTGAACCGCGCTGCGCCCGCCGAATTCAGCGACTCCAGTGCGCCCAGCGCGTTCTGTGGGGTGGTGGTGTTACTGCCGGAAAGGAAGTTGATCAGACTGCCCAGGCCATTCACGATCCCGGCCACCACTGTTTCACCAGCGGAACCAGGCGGCACGTTGCGGATAAAGTCAGCGGTTTTGGAGCCCTTGTGTGGTGCGCCAACACTGGTTGCCGAGGCAATCAGGTCTGGTCGAACGGCGGCAACGTAACGAATGGTCGGGCCGCCATGACTATGGCCGATCAGGTTGACTTTGCGTTTGCCGCTGATAGCAACGATGTTCTGCACCTGTTGCAGCAGTTGCTCACCACGCTTTTCCGAGGTATCGAGCTGGCTGACCGAAGTAACATAGACGCTGGCGCCGCCACTGCGCAGGTTGGCTGGAATGCCGTACCAGTAATTGATGCCCAGAATACTGTCGAAGCCGAGCATGCCGTGGGCAAGTACGATGGGGTATTGGGTTTTGGTGTAGTTGGCCTGAGCCTGACCACAGACAGCCACGGTCGCGGCCAGCCCTAAGGCCAGGGCGAGCCTGGTTTTGTTATGCATAAGAAGTGTCCTTTGTGCCTTGGTACATTATTTTTGTTGTGTGCGACGACATCTGACAGATACGCCAGATCAGCATAGACACGGGTTTGCGCAAACTAAAGGCGGTCTGCCGGCAAGGGCGTTCCAAGACCCTTGCGCTTTTTTATGACTCGTCGGTCGTGGCTTCTGGCGCGATATAATTCATCAAATAAATCCGATGAATGGTAATTCAGACCTTCCAGTAATTTTTCGCCAACCTGCTCATGCCCCGGTACAAGAGCGAACCAACCTCGCGCGTATCTGTTACGCTGAGCGCTCTGCATGCGCCTTGAATAAGGATTTTGATCATGGTGGAAAGCACGATCTTGAATGGTTATGCGTTCTGGCTTTTGCTGGGGCTGGTATTGCTGGCATCGGAGTTTTTTGTACCGGGCTTGATAGCCGCTTTTTTCGGGCTTGGCGCCCTTGTCGTTGGCGCTTTGACCTTGTTCGGGGTGATCGAATCCACCGGCGCGCAGTTGACCTGCTTTGCGGTCATCAGTCTGGTTGCGTTATTCGTCTTGCGGCGGCAGTGCCAGCGTTGGCTTCAAGGTACCGAGTCCGACCGCTCGATGAAGGATATGGACGATGCCGGCTTTATTGGCGAGCGGGTCCAGGTAATCGTGGATTTTGTCGATGGCGTGGGTGATGTAACGCTCAATGGTGCCAAGTGGGATGCTGAATCCAGTGACCCGTTGATCGCCGGGGAGCATGCCTGGGTGATCGATCACAATGGCATCGTACTCAAGGTCAGCCGGCAGCGGCCGTGAGCGAGCCTGAGTTTTCTTAGTAGTTTTTTATCAGCGTGACATAACGGAGCAAGTACATGGACATTACTACAATGATTTCGCTGGCCTTTCTGGTATTGGTCGTCATCGCGGTGGCCAAAACGGCGCGCATCGTGCCCCAGCGATCGGCCTTTATCGTCGAGCGTCTGGGTAAATATGCCAAGACTCTGGAAGCCGGCTTTCACCTGCTGGTGCCCTTTGTTGATCGGGTCTCCTACAAGCATACGTTGAAGGAAGAGGCCATCGACGTACCCAGCCAGGCCTGCGTTACCAAGGACAACATTCAGGTCGTGGTCAACGGGGTACTTTACCTGCAGGTGGTGGACGCGAAACTGGCCAGCTACGGGATCAATGATTACCGTTATGCAGCCATGCAGCTGGCGCAAACCACCTTGCGTTCGGTGGTCGGCAAGATCGAGTTGGACAAGACCTTTGAAGAGCGGGAAACCATCAACACCCAGGTGGTGCTGGCGCTGGATGAAGCGGCCAAACCCTGGGGCGTGAAGGTGCTGCGCTACGAGATTGCCGACATCGAGCTTCCAGCGACCATTCTTGATGCACTGGAAAAGCAGATGCGCGCCGAGCGGGAGCGTCGCGCGGTGGTAGCCCAGTCGGAAGGCGAGCGGGAGGCCAAGATCAATGTGTCGGAAGGCGTGAAGCAGGAAACTATCAACCTCTCCGAAGCCGACAAGCAGCGTCAGATCAACGAGGCGGAAGGCCGTGCCCGTGAAATCCAGTTGATTGCCGAGGCCACGGCTGAAGGCCTGCGCCGCGTTGCTGAAGCGATCAACACCGAAGGCGGCAAGGAGGCAGTGGGTCTGCGGGTTGCCGAGCAGTATGTGCGTGAATTCGGCAAGCTGGCAAAGACCAACAACACCATGATTCTGCCTGCCGAGTTGAGCAATATCGGCGCTGCGGTGGCGGCCATCACCAAGACCATGGAAAGCGTCAAGCAGCCGACCCTCTGAGCGCTTGATTTCCTGATTAGAAAAACCCGGCTTCGGCCGGGTTTTTTGTGCTCCTGATACTAGGCCGGGCGCACCTGCCGCCGCTCCTTGAACTCCTCCAGTACTGACATCAACGCCGGGATGACCAGCAGCACCAGCAGGGTCGAGAAGCCCAGACCGAAGGCAATGGATGTCGCCATAGGGATAAGGAACTGCGCTTGCAACGAGGTCTCGAACAGCAGCGGCAGCAGGCCGCCAACGGTGGTCAGCGAGGTTAGCAGCACGGCGCGCAGGCGCTGTACCACCGCCTCATTCAAGCCCTCGGATATGCTTAAGCCAAGTTTGCGTTGTTGCTGATAGAAGCTGACCAGAATGATCGAGTTGTTGACCACGATGCCGGACAACCCGAACAAGCCGAACAGTGACAGAATCGTCATGTTCAAGCCCATCACCCAGTGCCCGAGCAAGGCGCCGACCAGTGCCAAAGGAATCACCGCCATGACAATCAGCGGCGTGCTCCATGACGAGAACACCCAGACCAGTACCGCGTACATCAGCAACAGGCCGATGACCAGGCCGGTCTGCATATCGGCCATGGTCTCGCGCTGGTCGGCGGAGCGTCCTTCAAAGCTGTAACGAACGTTGTACTGTCTGGCCAGATCGGGCAACGCCTCAGTCAGCGTCGCCAGCACCTCGCCTGCGGTAGTCTGTGTTGCGTCGATATCGGCGGTGATTTCCGCGGCCAGGCGGCCCTCCGCGTGGCGCAATGCTTCAAAGCCCTGGCGGGTTTCGAATTCGGCGACTTGATTGAGGGGCACAAAGCGGCCGTCATTCAGGCGGATCGCCAGATCATTCAGGCTGCCCAGCCGTTCGCGCTCCGCCCGCGGTAACTGGACGCGTACTTCGATTTCATCCGATTGCTGTTGGTAAATCTGCGCCAGACGACCGTCATAGGCGGCCCGCAGCTGTCGCCCCAGGGTCTGGGTGCTCAGGCCCAGGGATTGACCATAGGGCGTCAGGCTGTAAATCAACTGCTCGCGACCCCAGGGCATGTCGTCTTCTGTGCTGACTACCCCGGCAATGCTGCCGAGCATAACGCCCACCGCTTCGGCAGCCAGTTTGAGTTGCGCGGGGCTTTCACCGGTCAGTCGCACATTCACGTCTTTGCCCGGCGGCCCACCGGTACGTTCGGCGATGATCAACTGGTCTATGCCGGCGGGTAGCTGGATACGTTCACGCCAGGCGCGAATAAACGCGATGTTGCGCACATCGCGATGGTCAGGTGAGGCCAGCTCCACCGAGATGGAACCCAGTTGATCGCCCAGCCGGCCAGCGCCCGACGCGCCAATGACTTCGCCGCGGCGCACGATGGCATTATCGATAAGCGGCACGCCGAAGCTCTCTTCGGTCTGGTTCAGAGTTTCCTGTAGATGATCGAGAAAGGCATCTACATCCGCCTTGGGCGTGCCAGCGACAAAGTTGGCATTGGCGTAGATCGCCTGAGGCTCGGGCGTGGGAAAGAAGCTGAAGCCAATTCGGCCGCCACTGATCAGCCCAATGGTCAGAATAATGCTGACCAGGGCACAGGCTAGAGTGGCCCCACGATGGCGCAAGGTGAGTTGCGACAGGCGCCGGAAGCGACCCTCACGGAAGTGATCGAAATGCCGATCAAACCCCTGGCGCAGGCGATCGACACGGCGGCCACCGCGCTGCAACAGCCCGGTGCCGGTAGAGGCCACCACGGGTTTGAAGGCGTTGCGCAGGTGATGCGGCAGTACCACAAAGCATTCCAGCAACGAGGCAATCAGTACGCAGATCATCACAATGGGAATGTCGCCGAGGATATTGCCGAAGATGCCACCTACCACCAGTAGCGGCATAAACGCCGCGATGGTGGTCAGCGACGAGGCCACTACAGGCCAGAGCATGCGGTGCGCGGCTCCCTCCGAGGCGAAGGCTGGATTTTCACCACTGCGAAAATGCGCGTCGGCATCCTCACCAACCACGATGGCGTCATCGACGATCACCCCCAAGGCCATGATCAGCGCGAACAACGAAATCATGTTGATGGAGCCGCCAATCAGCCAGAACACCCCCAGTGCAGCGAGGAAGGCAGTAGGAATGCCCACAGCAACCCAGAGCGCGACGCGCCCCGGGAGGAACAGATAGAGCAGCAGCAATACCAGGACCAAACCGCTGACGCCGTTGCTGACCAACAGACCGATACGATCGCTGATCAGTTGCCAGGCCTGATCATAGGTGTCGAGCGAAATGCCCGGCGGCAGTGTCGGCTCGACCTCGGCGAGCCATTCGTTGAGAATATTCGCTGAAGCCAGCGAATCACCGTTCTCGGCGCGCTGCAGCAACAGCTCAACCGCAGGATAATTCTTGTGCCGCAGTTGCAGCTGGTTGCGCATCGGCTCCTGGCGGATGTCGGCCACATCGCCAAGCCGCACATAGTCGGCTCCGCCAGGCTGCAGCGGCAGATCGGCAAACTCTTCCGGGTTGCGTCGCTGTTCCACGGCGCGCAATTCGCGAGCGGAGTCCGCCTCGCCAGCCAGGCCGGCGGGTAGATCGCTGGATTCCGCAGCCACCCGTTCGGCTACCTGATCCAGCGACATACCCAGCTGCTGCAGCTGGCTGTTGGGTACCTCGATGCTGATTTGCTGGGAGGGCAAACCGCGGATATCAATGCGGTCAATGCCACGGCTGAGCAGGTCGCGTTCATAACGGTAGGCTAGCGCGCGCAGCTCGTGGTCAGCATAGGGGCCGTAGATCACCAGGGTGGCGATCGGATCAAAGCGTGCTACGCGAATCACCTCGGGGCGTTCGGCATCGGCAGGCAGGTTGCGAAATTCGTCTACCCGCTGG
The DNA here is from genome assembly GCF_008365385.1 of Halopseudomonas laoshanensis. GTDB lineage: Bacteria > Pseudomonadota > Gammaproteobacteria > Pseudomonadales > Pseudomonadaceae > Halopseudomonas > Halopseudomonas laoshanensis. Next base: position 564,834 of record NZ_QOVF01000003.1, read on the forward strand.
CGCGCATCGTCCAGCGCAATGATGGCATCGGTCCCTTCGACAAACTCCAGGGTGATATTGGAGACGCCCTGGGCCGACGTGGAGGTCATCGACTTCAGCCCTTCCAGGCTGCGCAAACGCTGTTCCAGCGGTTGGGTAATGGCTTGTTCGATATCTTCCGCTGCTGCGCCGCTCCAGATCACCCGCACGGTGACGAAATCCAATGCAAAGGTCGGGAAGAACTGGATATTCATGCGCATCAGGCCGAGCACGCCGCCGAGCAACATGACCAGCATGACCAGATTGGCGGCGACCTTGTGGCGAACGAAAAACCCTACCGGCGTCGCGGGCGGAGTCATTCTGCGCGCTCCGTCACGCTCTCCGGGGCGGTCCCCACGGCGTCGCCTTCAGCGGTCTCAACCCGCAGACCCTGCAGCGCGTTGGGTAGGTGCGTGGTGATGATGCGCATGCCGGCCTTAAGCTCCTCCGACTGCACCAGGATCCAGCGCTGACCACCTTCCTGGCGGGTTTCGCCAACACGCTCGACTTCAATCCGCGACATCCGCCCATCCACCAGGGCATACACGGTGTTATTGCCATACAGCGCGCTGTAGGGCAGCGCTACGCTGTTTTCACTGACCGGCTTGGGCACGCTGATTGCCAGCAGATTGCCCACGCGCAGGCCCGCTACCGGCTGATCCAGAGTAAACAACGCCTCCACGCCGCTGGCATCTGCCTGGCCGGCAATACGTTGCAGTGTCATGCTCAGCGGGCTGCGGGTCTCCAGTGTGTGCGCTACCAGTTGTTGCCCAGCAGCCAGGGCGCGAATGAATTCCGGCGCATGAATCTGCGGCAGGCTGGCGCGCAGCTCCATGCCCTCGACAGGGTAGAAGTCGAGCAATGCGGCATTGGCGTTGACCTGGTCACCTTCAGCGACCTGCACGCTGCCGACCACGCCGGCAAAGGGCGCCATGAAACGACTGCGCTCTGCGTCGCGCTGCATGCTTTCCAGCGCCGCTTCCGCGCGTTCGGCGCGGGCCTGCAGTGCGGTCAGGCGCGATTCGTGACTATCGATACTGCGCTGGCGGGTGGCTACGGTCAGCGCCGCGCGCTCGACGATGTCCTGGGCATTGTCCAATTCTGCGCGCGAGACCAGTTCGCGGCCTACTAGTTGTTCGGTACGTTTGAAACTGGTCTCGGCGTTGGCAAGAATGCGTTGTTCCAGCGCCAGGGCTTGTTGATCATTACGGTGATTCAGCTGTTCGCTGAGCAACTGCGCCTGGGCATCGGCAAGATCGGCCTCGGCCTGCTTCACCCGGGGCAGGATGTCGTCCTCATCCAGCGCCACTAGCAGGCTACCCTGCTCTACCTGTTGACCATCGCGCACCGGAAGCTCACCAATACGTCCGGCCATGGGCGCAACCACGGTAAAGCGCCGGGGCGACTCCAACTGCCCATACAAGGTCAGACTGGGTTGCAGGGCATCGGGCTGGATCTCCATCACATCGACCCGCCAGCTGCGCTCCTGTGGGCTAACCGGGTCGGGTACGTCGCGCGTCGCCTTGAGCACCACGAAGCCGATAATGCCGACCATAATAATCAGTACAGGAATCAGGCGCTTGCGCATAACAGTCTCGGCAGGAGTTATTGTTTGTAGCTGCCCTGTATAGCCTGTGGTGTTGGTGGCTAGCAAGAGGCGGATGGGTAAAAGACTGTTGTCAAAGCTGCCAAAGAGTATGACTTGATATATATGCGGTTGATTTGTCTTCTCGGCGAGACAGCGGCGCGCTAATTTCAGGCGCTGGATAACACTATACAAGAACAACAGGCTCTTACTGGAGGCTCGTTTTGAACGCTGAACTGCGCTGGTTGAAATCTTACCCTGACACCGTTCGCTGGGATGCGGAGCTAAAATCTCGTCCGGTTTATGAGCTCCTGGATATGGCCGTGGGCGAGTTCCCCGACAACCAGGCGATCGACTTTCTCGGCCACAAGATCAGCTATCGCCAGCTGGATGAGTTGGTCAACCGCTTTGCTTATGGCCTGCAACAGCTGGGCGTTGGGCCGGGAGTGCATGTGGGTATTTATCTACCCAACTGCCCGCACTATTTTATTACCTTTCTTGGCGTACTGCGCGCCGGCGGCACTGTGGTCAACTACTCGCCGCTGGATGCCGAGCGCACCCTGGCGCACAAGATTGAAGACAGCCAGACCGATATCATGGTCACCCTGGATCTCGCCGCCTTCTACCCGAAAATGCTCACCTTGCTGGAAACCACGCGGCTGCAGTCGCTGGTAGTGGGCGAGCTCACCGAATTCTGTGGCGCGGTTACGGCGCAGCAGGCGGGACTGCTTGGCCCGTCGGTGGCGGTCGAGTCCAATGAGCGCTGCCATCGTTTCAGCAGCCTGCTGAACAACGCCGGTGACTACCAGGCCTATCCGCTGGATGACCCAGATTCGGCATTAGCCGTGCTGCAATATACCGGCGGCACCACTGGCGCGCCCAAGGGCGCGATGCTGACCCACGGTAATCTGACAACGTCCTGCGCGCAGCTGCAGGAAGTGCTAGACAGTTCTTTGCAGCCGGGCCAGGAGCGGGTATTGGCCGTGCTGCCGCCGTTTCATATCTACGCGTTGATGATCAATATGCTGTTCAGTCTGCGCATGGCGTCGGAGGTTTATCTGCATCCGCGTTTCGATGCGGAAACGGTCCTCAACGAAATTCACCATAGCCGCATTACCACCTTCCCCGGTGTGCCCACCATGTTTATCGGCCTGCTGGCTCACCCGCTGACCGCCGAGCGTGACCTCACCTCATTGAAAATGTGCAACTCCGGTGGTGCGCCCTTGCCGCTGGACGTGCAACAGCGTTACCAGCAGGTAGCGGGCTGCGCCCTGCGGGAGGGTTGGGGCATGACTGAAACCACTACCAGCGGCACCTTTACGCCGAAGGAAGCCGAGCCACATCCGGGCTCCTGTGGCCTGCCAGTACCTGGTGCGCGAATCAAGATTGTGGCGCTGGACGGCGGCGAAAGCGAAATGCTTGCCGGTGAGAAGGGCGAGGTCTGCATCGCTGGGCCGAATGTCACGGCCGGCTACTGGAAGCGCCCGGACGCCACGGCCGAAGCCATGACCTCCGATGGTTTTCTGCGCACCGGTGATGTGGGCTACATGGATGAAGGCGGTTGGGTGTATATCGTTGACCGAACCAAGGACATGATTCTTTGCAGCGGTTACAACGTTTATCCGCGCACCATCGAAGAGGCGATCTACGAACACCCGTCAGTGGAAGAAGTATCGGTGATCGGGGTTTACGATGCTTACCGCGGCCAGGCGCCCAAGGCTTTTATCAAGCTCAAGGCGGGTGCGCAGGTGTTTGATTTTGCCACCCTGCAAGCTTTTCTCGAGTCGCGGCTGGGCAAACATGAGCGCCTCCAGTCGATGGAAATTCGCGATGCATTGCCGAAGACCCCGGTGGGCAAGCTGTCGAAGAAAGAGCTGGTGGAGGAAGAGCGCCAGCGTCAGCAGCAAGTCGGCTGAGGGCGCTAGTGCTCCGGCTGGCTTTACACCATAATGGCCGGCCAAGATATTTCAAGGTATAGCTCATCATGCTTTTGGCATTTGCTGCGGTGGTCGTCGGTCTGGTTCTGTTGGTCTGGAGTGCAGATAAATTTGTCGGCGGCGCGTCCGCTACGGCAACACATTTCGGTATGCCACCGCTGCTGATCGGTATGCTGATTATCGGTTTCGGCACCTCTGCACCTGAGATGGTAGTCTCGGCACTGGCTGCTTCGCAGGGTAACCCCGGCCTGGCGCTGGGTAATGCCTATGGCTCGAACATCACCAATATCGCGCTGATTATCGGCCTGGTCGCGTTGATCAGTCCGATCAACGTGCATTCTCAGGTGGTGCGCAAGGAACTGCCGATTCTGCTGGGTATCACGCTGTTGGCCGGCTACCAGTTGATGGACGGGCAGCTCAGCCGGAATGATGCCTGGGTGCTGCTGATCGTGTTCTTCGTGCTGATGGGCTGGTCTATCTATCAAGGCCTGCGTAGCCGCGGTGACGCACTGGAGACTGATTACGACCAGGAGTTGAAGGCCAACGCGATGCCCCTGCGGCCGGCGCTGATCTGGCTGGTAGTGGGCCTGGTGTTGCTGGTTGTCAGCTCGCGGATACTGGTCTGGGGCGCGGTCTATATCGCCCAGAGCCTGGGTGTCAGTGATCTGATTATCGGTCTGACTATTGTTGCCGTAGGTACCTCACTCCCTGAGCTGGCCTCTGCGCTGGTCGCCATTCGCAAGAATGAGCACGACCTGGCGTTGGGTAACGTGATCGGTTCGGGTTTGTTCAATACGCTGGCGGTTGTGGGTATTGCCGCTGGCATCGCACCCATGGCCGTGGAGTCGGTGGTGTTGTACCGCGACTGGGTGGTGATGTTTGCCCTGACACTGGGCCTGCTGTTGATGTGTTTTACCTACAAGGCGCGCCTGGGTCGTATCAACCGGCTGGAAGGCGGTTGCCTGATGGCGGTTTACGTGGCTTACACCGGTTATCTGGCCTGGACCATCATCTCTGTGGCCTGATGCTGCGCTGCTACCGGTCGGATGAGATGGAGTCCGCCCGGTGCGGCCGTGTATCATGCCTGCACACTCTGAAGAGCGCCGCTGATTGCCCATGACCGACAACCGTCCGCACGATTCCCAGCACAGTCCGCAGAACAAGCCCCAACACAAGCCACGCCCGATGATCGACCTGCTGGTCAGTATCCTGATTCCGTCAGTGATACTGATGAAACTCAGCGGCGAGGAGAATCTGGGTGCCAGTCAGGCGCTGATGCTGGCGTTGGCATTCCCGTTGGGCTGGGGATTGTTCGAGCTGATCCGCTACCGCAAATTCAATTTCATCGCGTTACTGGGCATGGTCAGTGTTTTCCTTACCGGCGGCATTGGGCTGATGAAGCTCGACCCGCAGTGGTTGGCCATCAAGGAAGCTGCAGTGCCTGGTGCCATCGGCTTGGCGGTACTGGTCTCGACCCGCACTCGGTTCCCGTTGATCCGGACCATTTTGTACAACAAGAATGTGCTGAACGTGGATCTGATCCATGACCGCCTGGCCGAGCGGGGTCTGGTAGACATCTTTGAAGAGCGCCTGCTCAAGGCCACCTACTTCCTCGCGGGTACCTTCTTCTTTTCGGCGATCATGAACTACATCGTGGCTAAATGGATTGTCGTGAGCCCGGCCGGTACCCAGGCCTTCAATGAAGAGCTGGGACGCATGACGCTGGTCAGCTATCCGATGATTGCGATCCCGTCGATGATCATGATGGTGCTGATTCTGGTTTATCTGTGGAAGACCATCCATGGTCTGACCGGGTTGAAGATGGAAGAGATCATGGTGCAGGCGGGTGGCAAGTCCTGAGCGGCGAGCCGCTAGCTGCAAGCCACAAGCCACAAGCTACAAGTTGCAAGCAAACCACGGCATTTAGGTTTTAGCTTGTGGCTTGACGCTTGTAGCTTGCCGCTGCGCTCTTAGAGCGCCTCCAGCGCCTTGCGCAGATTGCTGACAGTGCGCTCGATATTGTGCAGTTTGTCCAATCCGAACAACCCAACCCTGAAGGTCTTGAAGCTGGCGGGTTCGTCGCACATCAAAGGCACACCCGCAGCGGTTTGCAGGCCCTGGGCGCCGAACGCCTTGCCATTCTGGATGCTGTCATCGCTGGTGTAGCTGACTACTACGCCGGGCGCCTCGAAGCCTTCGGCAGCAACGCTGGCAAACCCCTTCTCCTTGAATAACGCCCGCACCGCCTTGCCCAGCTCCAGCTGTTCCTGTTTGACCTTGGCGAAGCCGTAGTCGCGGGTTTCCAGCATGGTATTGCGGAACTGCAATAGCGCGTCGGTTGGCATGGTTGCGTGATAGGCATGGCCGCCATTTTCATAGGCCTGCATGATCTGCAGCCACTTCTTCAGGTCGCAGGCGAAGCTGTTGCTGGTAGTGCCTTCCAGGCGCTCCAGTGCCTGCCGGCTGAGCATCACCAGTGCGCTGCACGGCGACGCGCTCCAGCCTTTCTGTGGCGCGCTGATCAGCACATCGACGCCACAGGCCTGCATATCGACCCAGACGGTGCCGGAGGCGATACAGTCGAGTACGAACAAGCCGCCGACCTCATGCACCGCATCAGCCACAGCGCGCAGGTAGTCATCCGGTAACAGGATGCCGGCAGCGGTTTCCACATGCGGCGCAAACACCAAGCTGGGTTTGTGCTGGCGAATGCTGGCCACCACTTCATCGATCTGTACTGGCGCAAAGGGAGCTTGCTCGTCAGTGGAGGTCTGGCGTGCCTTGAGTACGATCTCTTCGGCGGGCAGACGACCCATCTCAAAGATCTGCGACCAGCGATAGCTGAACCAGCCGTTACGAATCACCATGCAACGCTGATCCTGGGCAAATTGCCGGGCTACCGCTTCCATGCCGTAGGTTCCGCCACCAGGGACAACGGCAACAGCGGCTGCCTGGTATACGTCTTTCAGGGTGGTGGAAATATCGCGCATGACCTGCTGAAAAGTGCCGGACATGTGGTTCAGCGAGCGATCGGTAAAAACCACGGAGTATTCGAGCAGGCCATCGGGATCAATGGCAGGGACCAGGCTGGACACGTTTGTTTCTCCATCGGATGCATTGCGTAACACCGGCCAACCTGTGGCCGGTGAGATTCAAGGCTTATCCTAACCTGATTTGCCGGCTTATTGGCGGGTCAGATGAAACACGAAGTCGGTGGGTTTGCCTTTGATGTCGCCCAGACCGATGACAACGTCGTCATTGACCTTACGAAAGTAGTCCATGATCGGTTGGCTGTCGTAAATCAGTGCGGCAGAGGTAACGCCGTTGTATTTGATCTCGCGCATCTGCGCGCCGCCAAGCTTGTCGAAGGTCTTCACCTTGCCATCGGCATCCAGTACCAGCAGTGGTTCGACATCGGTCGTGGAGTTGAAGCGTTTGCCGTACCAGTTGATCGGGTCTGGCTCTGCGCCGCCGTCAAACTTGCCGCCTTTCCAGGTGCCGAGCATGAACTCGGTATCCACCGGCTGCAGTTGCTCGAACAGGGGCAGCAGGGTTTCGGCGGGGTAGGCCTCACCACTGGCAATCATTTCCAGCCAGCGTTGCTCCAGATCACCGGCACTGGCGCCGGTGCTCATTGCCGCCGTGAGGGCGGCGCCCAGAAGGGTCTTCTTTGTTGTGCTCATTGCTTGTCTCCACGTTATGGCTAGTTGTGGTACAGCAAGGCTCAACCGGTACACAGGCTCCAGCAGGCGTCACGTGCGGCATCGATGTCAGTCTGATCGAGGCTGATCAGGCCATCGCGTTCGGCCTTGATCAGATTGACAAAGGCACCCCAGATCAGCGCCATCAATACCTCGGCGCGGATATCTTTGCGGTACACGCCTTGCTTCTGCAACAAGCGGTAGTGTTCGAGAAGCGGTGCTCTGGTCTCGCGATCCAGGGTGCGGCTTTCATCGTCCAGATAGGGGCGATGATCCTGCAGCTCCATAAAACGGTAAGACGCGGGCGCTTCACGGGTGTAAAGCACCATTCTCTGCCACACCAGCGCAAATTTCTCGTAAGGCGTCAGGCTCTTGTCCAGATCCGAGTAGAGGCGTCGATTAAGACTGAGCTTCTCCTCCCTGAACAGCTCATTGACCAAAGCTTCCTTGCTGCTGAAGTATCGGTAAATGGTGCCGGTGCCGACGCCAGCCTGTTCAGCCAGTGCCGGCATCGGAACGCCGTTGACGCCACCCTCGGCGAAGACTTTCAGCGCGGCTTGTAATATGGCGCTGCGCTTGTCCTTGATCCGGGGCCGAATGATTTTTGCAGTGTTCGAATGAGTATTCATTCGCCTAGTTTATCCGGTATTCCTCGGCTGTACATACTTCAGATTATTGAATGGGCATCTTATGAAGCTAAGCACCCTGGCGGCATGAAGTCATTAATAAAATGAACGTTCATTCATATTCAGATTAACCTATTGTCGGCGCCCTGCCAAGCGCGGCCACCGGGTGGAAAAGGCAAACAGCAGACAAACAAAAGGCGCCATTGGCGCCTTTTGTTCCTGCTTGGGCGTTAGGAATGTTTGCGGCTGTTGATCGCCGCCTGCCAGGTGATGTGCTTGTCATCTTCCGGCGGGGGCATGCGGCTGCGCTTGTCGGCGCTCCGCACCAGGAACCAGGCCAACAGCGTAAACAGTGCAACGGCCAGCAGGATCACACTGGCGATCGCATTGATCTCCGGTTTGACGCCCAAACGCACGGCGGAGAACACTTCCATGGGCAGCGTGGTAGCGCCCGGGCCGGAGACGAAGCTGGCGAGAACCAGATCATCCAGCGATAACGTGAAGGACAACAACCAACCGGCGGCAATCGACGGCGCGATCATCGGCACGGTGATCAGCAGGAAGGTTTTCCACGGCGGCGCGCCAAGGTCCATGGCCGCCTCTTCAATCGACTGGTCCAGCTCGCCCAAACGGCCACTGACGACAATCGCGACATAGGCCGTACAGAAGGTCGTGTGGGCTATCCAGATGGTCATCACGCCGCGCTCTGCGGGCCAGCCGATAAGTTGCGCCATGGCCACGAACAGCAACAGCAAGGACAGACCGGTAATCACCTCAGGCATGACCAGAGGCGCGGTCACCAAACCGGAAAACAGCGTACGGCCACGGAAGCGTTTGATCCGCGTCATCACAAAAGCCGCCAGGGTGCCGAGTGCGACCGCGGCGCAAGCGGTGTAGACGGCTATCTGCAAGCTGCGCTTGACGGCGTTCATCAGTTGGGTGTTGTCCAGCAGGCCGACATACCAGTGGATCGACCAGCCGCCCCAGACCGTCACCAGGCGCGAGGCATTGAACGAGTAGATGACCAGGATGACCATGGGAATGTAGATAAACGCCAGGCCGACCCAGAGCATGATGGTGGAGAAAGCGAAACGATTTTTCATGCGTTCTTCTCCATCGCTCTGGACTGGTTGTAGTGAAACAGGATGATGGGTATCAGCAGGATCGCCAGCATCACGATGGCAAGCGCCGAGGCAACCGGCCAGTCACGATTGTTGAAGAACTCCTGCCACAGCACCTTGCCGATCATCAGCGTTTCCGGTCCGCCGAGCAGCTCGGGAATCACGAACTCGCCCACCACCGGAATAAATACCAGCATCGAGCCGGCAATGATGCCGGTCTTGGACAGTGGCACAGTGATCTTCCAGAACGCGCTCAGCTTGGACGCCCCCAGGTCCATCGCCGCCTCCAGCAGAGTCTCATCATGCTTGACCAGGTTGGCATACAGCGGCAACACCATGAACGGCAGGTAGGCATAGACCACGCCGATATACACCGCAATATTGGTGTTGAGGATCTGCAGCGGCGAGCTGATCACGCCAATCGACATCAACAGGTTATTCAGCAGGCCATTACTGCTGAGAATGCCCATCCAGGCGTAGACGCGGATCAGGATCGCCGTCCAGGTGGGCATCATAACCAGCAGCAGATAGACCAGCTGTTTTTCCCGGGGTGATCTGGCGATGGCCAGCGCCATGGGGTAACCCAGCAACAGGCAAATCACGGTGGATATCAGCGCTACCTTCAACGAGCCCAGATAAGCTGCGAGGTACAGTGAGTCCTGGGTAAGGAAAATATAGTTGCCGAGATTCACCACCACATTCAGCGACTGCTCGACGTAATCGAACAATGGCTTGTAGGGCGGAATGGCAATGGCGGCTTCTGAAAAGCTGATCTTCAGCACGATGGCGAAGGGCAGCAGGAAAAACAGAAACAGCCACAGATAAGGGACGCTGATAACCCAGAAGCGTCCGCTAGGGAGTATGCGAGAGATCAGCTTGTTCATGAGTGCAGTATCACCCCCGCGTCATCGTCCCAGCTGATGTAGACCTTGTCTTCCCAGGTCATGCGCGGTAGCCGGCGTTCCGAGTTGGCGAAGAAGGTCTGCACCAGATGGCCGCTTTCCAGCTTGATATAAAACACCGAGTGGCCGCCCAGGTAGGCGATATCGTGAATAGTGCCGTGCGCCCAGTTGTATTGCTGTTCAGGCATCTCGGTGCTTACCCAGACTTTCTCTGGGCGCAACGCATAGGTGATTTTCTTTTCCTGCGCGCGAGTGGTAATGCCGTGGCCGATATAGATCGGCCGATCCAGCTCGTCGCATTCGATGATCGCGTGGTCTTCCATATCCGCGACCAATTCGCCTTCAAAGATGTTCACGCTGCCGATAAATTCGGCAACGTGACGGCTGGCCGGGCTTTCGTAAATATCCATCGGCGAGCCAACCTGGGCGATCCAACCCTGGTGCATGATGGCAATGCGCTGGGCCATGGTCATGGCCTCTTCCTGGTCGTGGGTGACCATGATGCAGGTCACGCCGACCCGCTCGATGATCTCTACCAGTTCCAACTGCATCTGCGAGCGCAGCTTCTTGTCCAGCGCGCCCATGGGCTCATCAAGCAGCAACACTTTCGGGCTTTTCGCCAGCGAGCGAGCGAGCGCGACGCGCTGGCGCTGACCGCCGGACAGCTGATTGGGTTTGCGCTTGGCGTACTCGGTCATGTGCACCAGCTTGAGCATTTCTTCTACGCGGGCATTGACCTCGGCCTTGCTGAGTTTGTCCTGCTTGAGGCCGAAAGCGATGTTCTGCTCGACGCTCATATGCGGGAACAAGGCATAGGACTGGAACATCATGTTGATCGGCCGCTCGTAGGGCGGCAAATCGGTAATATCCTGGCCATCAAGAAATACACGGCCTTCGGAGGGCCGCTCAAAGCCGGCCAGAATACGCAGCAGAGTGGATTTGCCGGAGCCGGAGCCGCCAAGCAGCGCAAAGATTTCGCCACGGTTAATGCTGAGGCTTACATCATCCACCGCCAGGGCACCGTCAAAGCGCTTGCTGACGCGGTCAATGCGCACGAACTCGTCCGGTTTTGCCTTGGCCATGGCCTGTTTCATGGCACCTGCTGCTCCCACCATAATCTTCTCCGCAACTACGAGTAATGGGCCCACGCAATACTCAAGGCATGGGCCGGTCAATTCGGGATATAGCTGAAACAGGGGCTGCCGTGGCAGCCCCTGTTGATTACTGCCCGGATTTGATCCGGTTCCAGGAACGGGTAACGATGCGCTGGGCTGCCAGGGGCCGCGGTTCGGCAATGAACAACTTGTCCATCACTTCTTCGGTCGGATAAATGGCTGGATCGTTGAGGATCTCCTCATCAATCAACTCATTTGCCGCCTTGTTGGGGTTGGCATAAGCGACATAGTCGGTGATCGGTGCGACCACTTCCGGGCGCAGGATGTAGTTGATAAAGGTATGCGCGTTGTCAGCATTGGGCGCATCTTTGGGGATGGCCATCATGTCGAACCAGAGCTGAGTGCCTTCCTTGGGGATGGAGTAGCCGATGTTGACGCCGTTTTCAGCTTCGTCAGCCCGATCCGCCGCCTGGAACACATCACCGGAGAAGCCGACCGCTACGCAAATGTCGCCATTGGCCAGGTCGCTGATGTAACGCGATGAGTGAAAGTAGCGTACCGAGCTACGTACGCTCATCAGCAGCTCTTCGGCCTTCTTCAGGTCTTCGGCGTCGGTGCTGTTCGGGTCCAGACCCAGGTAGCCGAGGGCAGATGTCACCATATCGTCGCCCGAATCCAGCATCGAGATACCGCAGCTAGAGAGCTTGCTGGCTATTTCCGGATCGAACACCAGATCCCATGAATCGATCGGGGCATCGTCGCCGAGAATGGCTTTGACCTTGTCGACGTTATAGCCGATCCCGTTGGTGCCCCACATGTAGGGGATGGCGTACTTGCTGCCAAGACCTACGGCGTCAAGCTGGGCGAGCAGCTTCGGGTCAAGGTTCTTCATGTTGGGCAGCTTGTCGTGGTCCAGCTCCTGATAGACGCCGGCCTGGATCTGCTTGGTGAGAAAATGGTTGGACGGTACCACGACATCGAAACCAGACTGCCCTGTCAGCAACCGGGCATCCAGCACTTCGTTGGAATCATAAACGTCATAGGTAACGGCGATGCCGGTTTCCTTTTTGAAGTTATCAATGGTGTCTTCGGCAATGTAATCCGACCAGTTGAATATCTTCAGTTCGCCGGCGTCCTGTGCGCTGACCGCAGTGCTGAACAAACCTGCGGTAGCGAGAGCCAGCAGTGTCATTTTTATGGGCATTTTCACTGGAACCTTCATGACTTCTCCTCTTGCAGACTCCAGCCGGGATGGGCCTGGTCTGTTTTTTACTTGAGGCCGGCGCCGTGTGACGCCAGCCGGTGGTGAACTGCTTTTTCGCGTTAGCGCCCGGATTTGATGCGAGTCCAGGAGCGGGTGCGAACCCGTTCTATATTCGCCGGCAACTCTGCCAGCGTGAAGAGTTTATTCAAGGTTTCATCGCTCGGATAGACGCCGGGATCATTCAGTATGCTTTCTTCAATCATCGGCACCGAGGCCTTGTTGCCGTTGGCGTATGCGACATAGTTACTGACGTCGGCGATGACTTCCGGGCGCAGAATATAGTCGAGAAAGGCGTAGGCATTATCGACATTCTTGGCATCCACGGGCATGACCATCATGTCGAACCACATGGCCGCGCCTTCTTTGGGAATGGCGTATTTGACCACTTCACCATTCTCGGCTTCCTCAGCGCGTGCTGCGGCCTGCAGGATGTCGCCGGACCAGCCGACTGCGACGCAAATATTGCCATTGGCCAGATCGGTGATGAACTTCGAGGAGTGGAAGTAGGTGATGTGCGGGCGAATGCTCATCATCAACTCTTCGGCCTTGGCGTAGTCATCGGCATTGGTGCTGTTGGGATTCAGGCCGGCATAGAACAATGCCGAGGGAATGATTTCAGCCGGGGCGTCGAGAAAGGCTACGCCGCAGGAGGCGAGTTTTTCGATATTCTCCGGCTTAAAAACCAGGTCCCAGGAGTTGACTGGCGCATCCTCACCCAGAACGGCTTTGACCTTGGCTTCGTTGTAGCCGATACCGGTGGTGCCCCACAAGTAGGGGAAGGCGTACTTGTTGCCGGGGTCGTTGTTCTCCAATGCCTTGAGCAGCGTGGGATCGAGTTTGTCCCAGTTTTTCAGCTTGCTGCGGTCCAGCGGCATAAACGCGCCAGCCTTGATCTGCTTGCCCAGAAACTGGTTGGACGGCACGACTATGTCGAATCCGGAACTGCCGGACAGCAACTTGGCTTCCAGCACTTCGTTACTGTCGAATACGTCGTAAGTCACATTGATGCCAGTCTCTTTCTCGAAATTGGCGATGGTGTCTTCGGCGATGTAATCGGACCAGTTATAGACGTTAACCGAGCCTTCGGCATGCGCAGCGCCGCTGAAGGTCAGAGTGGTGAGGGTCATAGTGCAGGCCGCGGCCAGCAGGGTCTTGCCAAGCGGTTTTATCATGATCACTTCTCCATTTGTTTTCATAACGCGGTGCCAGGCCAGGCCCTGCTTCAGGCTTGTTTACACGCCCAGTTGCTCAGCCGTCAGATCCAGACAACGCCAGATCTTGCTCACCATCTCATCGATCTCCGCCGTGGTGATAACCAGAGGCGGAGACATGATCATGGTGTCACCTACCGCGCGCATCACCAGCCCGTTGCGGACACACATGTCGCGGCAGATCGAACCAGCCGCGCCTTTTTCGGCAAAGCGTGCGCGGGTGGTCTTGTCGCTGACCAGCTCGATGGCGCCGAGCAGGCCTACACCGCGTACTTCACCCACCAGACGATGTTCCGCCAGTTGGGCGATTCTGCTTTGCAAATACGGTGCCGCTTCCTGCTTTACATACTCGACGATTTTCTCGTCGCGCAGTATTCGCAGATTTTCCAGACCCACTGCGGCCGCAACCGGGTGGCCTGAGTAAGTGTAGCCGTGGAAAAATTCCCCGCCCTGATCGATCAAGGCCTTGGCCACCCGTTCGCCAACGATAACGCCACCCATGGGCAGGTAACCTGAGGTCATGCCCTTGGCAATCGGCATCAGGTCGGGTTTGAGGTCGTAATACTGGCTGCCGAACCATTCGCCCGTGCGGCCAAAGCCGCAGATCACTTCGTCCATGACCAGCAGAATGTCGTATTTGGCCAGAATGCGTTTGATCTCCGGCCAGTAGGTATCCGGTGGGATGATCACTCCGCCCGCGCCCTGGATGGGTTCGGCGATAAAGGCGGCGACCTGATCCTCGCCCAGCTCCTGGATTTTTGCCTCCAGTTGCTGCGCGGCCCAGATGCCGAACTCGTCGGGGCTCATGTCGCCGCCCTCACCGAACCAGTAAGGCTGCGGAATATGCACAATACCGGGGATCGGTAGATCACCCTGTTCATGCATGACCGACATGCCGCCCAGGCTGGCGCCCGCGACGGTAGAGCCGTGGTAGCCGTTGACGCGGCCGATGATGGTTTTCTTGGTCGGCTTACCTTGCAGATCCCAGTAGCGGCGGACCATGCGCAGTACGGTGTCGTTGGCCTCAGAGCCGGAGCCGGTGAAAAATACATGGTTCATATGCGCCGGGGCGATCTCGGCGATGGCCGTGGCCAGCTTGACCGCTGGTGGGTTGGCGCACTGGAAAAAGCTGTTGTAATAGGGCAGCTCAAGCATTTGCTTATAAGCAGCATCGGCCAGCTCGGTGCGGCCATAGCCGATACTCACGCACCACAATCCGGCCATGCCGTCGAGAATCTGGTTGCCTTCGCTATCCCACAGATACACGCCCTGGGCGCGCTCGATAATCCGTGTCCCGCGCTCGCCCAGTTCCTTGTGGTCGGTGAACGGGTGCAGGTAATGCGCTGCATCCATGGCTTGCAGTTGGGCAGTGCTGTAATGGGTTTCGTTGCTCATTCGATACTCCTTGCCTTCGGCATGCCTGGGCTCCGCATGCCGATGTCAATGTCGAAGGCGCCCGGCCCGGGCGCACTTTGATAACGCTTAATCAGACGCTGAGTAGCAGGAACTCGCGCTCCCAGGAGCTGATCACGCGCTTGTAGTTCTCGTGCTCGACGCGTTTGACGGCGACGTAGCCACGGCAGAACTTGCTGCCGAGTACCGCTTCCACGTCAGCACATTGCTCCATACGCTCCAACGCCGACTCGAGGGTCAGCGGCAGACGCAGGTTGCGGCGCTCATAGGCTCGACCCTTGACCGGTGCCGATGGCTCCATTCTGCCGACCATGCCCAGATAGCCGCAGAGCAAACTCGCGGCGATGGCGATGTAAGGGTTGGCATCGGCGCCGGGCAGGCGGTTTTCCACGCGGCGGTTCTGCGGCGTAGAGTCGGGCACACGCAAGCCGGCGGTGCGGTTCTCTTCGCCCCATTCGACGTTTACTGGCGCGGAGGTGTCCGGCAGGAAGCGGCGGAAGGAGTTCACGTTTGGCGCGAACAGCGGCAGCACCTCAGGGATGTAGCGCTGCAAGCCGCCGATATGGTGCAGGAACAGCTCGCTCATGCTGCCATCTTCATTGGAGAAGATATTCTGCCCGGTCTTGCGATCGACGATGCTCTGGTGCAGGTGCATAGCGCTGCCAGGCTCGTTGGTGATCGGTTTGGCCATAAAGGTCGCGGTCATATCATGCTTGAGCGCGGCCTCACGCATGGTGCGCTTGAACACCAGAATCTGGTCAGCCAAATGCAGCGGGTCGCCGTGACGGAAGTTGATTTCCATCTGCGCGGTGCCTTCTTCGTGGATCAGGGTATCCAGATCCAGGCCCTGCGCCTCGCACCAGTCGTACATATCTTCAAACAGCGGATCAAATTCGTTGGCGGCATCGATCGAGAACGACTGGCGGCCAGTCTCCTGACGGCCCGACCGGCCTACCGGCGGTTGCAGCGGCAGGTCTGGATCCTCATTGCGCTTGGTCAGATAAAACTCCATCTCAGGCGCAACCAGGGGCTGCCAGCCTTTGTCGGCGTACATCTTGAGGATCTTTTTGAGGATGTTGCGCGGCGACATTTCAATAGGCTCGCCGGCCTTGTCGTAGCAGTCATGAATGATCTGCGCCGTCGGCTCCAGAGCCCATGGCACCAGATAGACGGCGCTGTCATCGGGCTTACAGATCATGTCGATATCAGCCGGGTCGAGCAGGTCGTAATAGATGTCGTCTTCGACGTAATCGCCGGTTACCGATTGCAGCAAAATACTTTCGGGCAGACGCATGCCCTTCTCGGAAATAAACTTCATGGTGGGAGCGATTTTGCCCCGGGCGATACCGGTCAGGTCGCTGACCATGCACTCTACTTCGGTAATCTTGTTCTCTTTAAGCCACGCTTCAATCTTGTTCATAAATCCCTCAGGAGTGCCTGTTTGAACGTGCCCGGCAGGCGTCACCAAACGCCTTGAAGATCGACAGATAGAAGGCGTTGTCCTTTACCTTCCATTCCGGATGCCATTGCACGCCCAGCGCGAAATTGCTTGCCTGGCTGACCGAGAATGCCTCGACCAACCCATCTGGAGCTGTTGCTTCAGGCCGCAAGCCGGGTGCCAACTGGTCGACGCCCTGGGTGTGCAGGGAATTGACCTGTGCCGAGTTGCGGCCTGACAGTTCATAGAGTAGACCTCCTGGCTCAATATGGACTTCATGCGACAGGCCATATTGTTGCTCGACAGGATGCTCCTTGTTTTCGCGGTGCTCGATAAAGCCGCCCACTTCATACAGGCGCTGGTGCAGGGTGCCGCCAAAGGCGACATTCATTTCCTGAAAACCACGACAAATACACAGCACCGGGACGCCCCGGTCTATCGCGGCTTTAATCAAAGGCAGGGTGGTGGCATCGCGCTTGGCGTCGTGGCGGGTGCCTTCGGCGCTGGGTTGGCCATTATAATGATGCGGCTCCACATTCGACGGCGAGCCGGTAAACATGATGCCGTCGAGGGTATCAAGCAACTGCTCGAAGCCAATCTGCTCACCCAGGGCGGGAATCAGCAGCGGCAAACCCCCCGCGCCATCGACGACGCCAAGGATGTATTTTTCACCTACTATATGGAAAGGGTGCAGACCCAACTGATCGGTGCAGCAGGTAATGCCAATCAGGGGCTTTCGGACGACGGACATGAGTCAAAGCCTGTAGTGAATAACGTACATGAATTCGATGTTGTTCAATTTTTTATACAATAGCAACAAAAAATACTTTACACAAAAGCCAAAATCGCCAGGCTGATATGGCGGCTAGAAATGCCTCGAAGCCCGCTCTACGGCCCTATTTGGTGCGCGCTGCACTGCATTTGTGCAATCTTGATTCTATTGACTCATCATGGCCTTTCGGATTTACTCTGTTCCTAGTGCCAACGTGATTGATATATTTTACAAACAACAGGTGACATCTCATGCCATCCCTAACCGGAGCGGATACTGCGGCAGCCATCGCTGAGCCCGTCAGTGTCCAGGAAGCGGAGGCCTTTCTGGCCGAGCATCCGGAAATCCACTTCATTGATCTGCTGATTGCAGATATGAACGGCATCGTACGTGGCAAGCGTATCGACCGTTCGGCCCTTTTGAAAGCCTACGAAAAAGGTATTGCTCTCCCGGCCTCCATCTTTGCCTTGAATATCCAGGGCACCACGGTGGAAGAGACCGGTCTGGGTCTGGAAATCGGCGACGCGGACCGAGTCTGCCTGCCTATTCCCGGTACCCTGAGCGTTGAACCCTGGCAGAAGCGTCCGACCGGTCAGCTATTAATGACCATGTACGAACTGGACCGCAAGACGCCGTTTTTTGCTGACCCGCGTTATGTATTGCAACGTATCGTCAAACGCTTCAGCGAATTGGGTCTGACGCCAGTCTCGGCATTCGAGCTGGAGTTCTACCTGATTGACCAGGAAAACATCACTGGTCGCCCGCAACCACCACGCTCGCCGATGTCTGGCAAGCGTCCGAATTCCGTTCAGGTCTATTCCATGGATGACCTGGATGAGTACGCTGAATTCCTCCAGGACGTCATCGAGGCTGCCCACGAGCAGGACATCCCCGCAGACGCCATTGTAGCGGAATCAGCACCGGGTCAGTTCGAGGTCAACCTGCACCACGTGGATGATCCAGTGGTTGCCTGTGATCACAACGTATTGCTCAAACGCGTAATCAAGAACGTTGCTTACGACCATGAAATGGACACCACTTTCATGGCCAAGCCGTACTACGACCAGGCTGGTAATGGCATGCATGTGCATATCAGTCTGGTGGACGAGCTGGGTGTTAACGTTTTTGCGCCGAATGCCGACGGTACGTTAAGCGATACGCTGCGTTGGGCGATTGGCGGTCTGTTGCAGACGTTGCCGGAATATATGGCCTTTCTCTGTCCGAACGTAAACTCTTATCGTCGTTTCAGCCCGAGCTTCTTCGTTCCCTGCGCGCCGACCTGGGGTATTGATAACCGTACTGTCGCCGTTCGCGTGCCGGGCGGTGATCCGGAGTCTATGCGTATCGAGCATCGCCTGGCAGGCGCCGATGCCAACCCGTACCTGTTGATGGCTGCGTTGCTTTCGGCAATTCACTACGGCATCAGCAACAAGATCGAGCCGCCGGAAATGACCGAGGGCAATGCTTACGATCAGCACGAGGCCTCCCTGCCTACCAACCTACGTGATGCACTGCGTGCGCTGGAAAACTCTGCCGTCATGAAAGAGTACATTGGCGAGGAGTATCTGGACGTGTTCGTGTTGTGCAAGGAGAGCGAGCAGGAGGAGTTCGAGCGGACTATCTCGGATCTGGAATATATGTGGTATTTGCATACCGTCTGACCTTTGCTCGGTAATACATAGTCCCGTCCTTGTGGCGGGATTTTGTTATCTGCTGGCTGGCTGTCGGTCGGTTTTGGCTTTGGTTTGTTTTTGTTTTGGTCTCGCTCCGTGTCGGGTCTCGGCGTCGGCTGCCCTATGCGAGACACGCTCGCTGCCCTCCCTGGGCGCTCGGCATCGCACATCCCTGTGCTCTGACGGTCACGCATAGG
>NZ_QOVF01000004.1 GCF_008365385.1 Halopseudomonas laoshanensis
CTACAACTGGCTGAGACCACATCAATTCAATGATGGTTTAGCACCTGCCAGGGCAGAGGAAAAACTTTATCCACTGTCCGGAATCAGTTGACCACTACAGCGGGAAGACGTGTTGGGATGGGGGAGATGCGTTCTTTCTGTCGTCATCCTCGCGAAGGCGGGGATCCATTGGGTTTTTCGTTTGGCGAGTGAGTCGAAGTCTGCCGCGAGGCCGTATGGATTCCCGCCTTCGCGGGAATGACGGGGTGGAGGCGGGAATGACGGGGTGGAGGAGGGAATGACGGGAGTGGAGGAGGGAATGATGAGAAGGGGGGCGAGAATGACCGGTGCGGGGCAAGAACGACGGGCTTGAGGTGGGCACGGTGCAGCTGAAATGACTGGCCGGCGGGACGATGAGGGTAGGCGGCTTTGGGATCCATGCCCCTGGGCCGCTTCCTCGTTCTTTCTCAGCGTTTGTTAAACCGCTCCACCAATGCCGCCTGCTGCGCAGCAGTACTTGCCAACTCATTGCTCAGCACCGCACTGCGTTGGGCTTGTGTCGCCGTGGTGTCGGCCAGGCCGGAGATGTTGTTGACGTTGCGGTTGATCTCCTCGGCAACGGCGCTCTGCTCTTCGGCTGCGCTGGCGATCTGGCCGGTCATGTCGTTGATGCGTTCGATTGCAGCGCGAATGCCGTCCAGCGCCTCGTCTGCTTCTATCACCTGAGCAACGCCGCGGTCAGCCTGTTCGTGACCGGCGCGCATGGTGTCGACCGCGCGTTTTGCCGCCGTCTGCAAGTTGCCTATCAGGCCGTGAATCTGTTCGGTGGAGTCTGCGGTGCGGCTGGCAAGGGCGCGGACTTCGTCGGCGACCACGGCAAACCCGCGGCCCTGTTCGCCGGCACGGGCGGCTTCAATGGCGGCGTTGAGGGCGAGCAGGTTGGTCTGGTCGGCGATGCTCTTGATCACATCGACAACCTTGCCGATTTCCTGTGCGTCGCTGGCCAATTGCGATGACACCGTGGCGGCGGAACTGACGGAGGCAGAAAGAATCTCGATGGCTTCGCGCGTTTTGCTGGCGACAGCTTTGCCGTGCGCGGAGAGCTGGTTGGCATCGCGGGTGGCTTCAGCGGTGCGCTGCACATTGCCGGCAACTTCCTGTGTGGCAGCGGCCATTTCGTTGATCGCGGTAGCGACCATGTCAGTTTCAATGCGCTGCTGGTTGAGGCCGTCATGGCTGCGGGTAGCCAGTTCACTGGCTTCAGTCGCTTGAGCCTTGAGCTGTTCGGCGCTGTCCAGTACGCGGGTCAGGCAGGTTTGCAGACGTGCTTGCTGGCTCAGAAGCGCCATTTCGATTTGGCCGGTTACCCCTTGCTGGGAGGTGTACATGGTCGCGAGCAGGGGATCATCGATGCTGTTATCCGCGACCGACAGGGCGCGCTGCAGACCCTGGTCATAAAAGGCTTTCAAGGCAAAGCCAGCCGGCAGTGCAATGGCCGCGGCCAGGGCAATGCCCCAACCCTCAAGGAACATGCCGACTGCAGCGCCGCCTGCGGCAATCGTGACGGCGGGCAATACACCGCGAATGATATTGCCCCAATCGATGACGACGGCTTTATTACCCTTGTTCAGGCGGTTATACAGCGCTTCCGCTCGGGCGACCTGTGCCTGATTGGTTTTCACCCGCACGGATTCATAGCCTACGGCCTTGCCGTTCTCCCAGATGGGAGTGACAAACGCATTTACCCAATAATGATCACCGTTTTTGCAACGATTCTTGACTATGCCCATCCAACTCTTACCGCTCTGCAAGTAACTCCACATGTGGGCAAAAACTGCGGCGGGGGTATCTGGATGGCGGACCATATTATGCGGACTGTTAATCAGCTCATGGCGGTCGTACCCGCTGACGGCGACGAAAGCATCATTGCAGTAGATGATTTTGCCTTTAAGGTCAGTAGTGGAGATCAGGCGTTGCTCGGCACTAAACGTCCGTTCCCGCTGTGTGACTGGCTGATTGTTGCGCATTAGGGTTCCGTATCTGGTTGTTCGGCTATGCTTTATATCGGCCTGTGCTCGTGCATCTTGAGCGAAGGTTGCGGTATCTGGCATGGCCATTTAGGGTGAAGCATAGCCAATATGATAAGCGGCACTCAGTCGCCGGCCGATAAAGGAGATAACTATGTCTGATGTAAATAGCCTGGGTACGCTCAGCACATTGAAAGTAGGCGAGCATGAGTATGCCTACCATTCGCTTCCCAAGGCAGCAGAACAGTTAGGCGACCTGAGCCGACTGCCGACCTCATTGAAGGTTTTGCTTGAGAATCTGTTGCGTCACGAGGACGGTAAAACGGTCACGCGCGATGATATTCAAGCGATGGCCGACTGGCTGAAGAACAAAAAGTCAGACCGTGAGATCCAGTATCGCCCAGCACGGGTGTTGATGCAGGACTTCACTGGCGTTCCCGCGGTAGTCGATCTGGCCGCCATGCGCGATGCGGTGGCGCGGGCCGGTGGTGATCCGCAGCAGATCAACCCCCTGTCGCCTGTAGATCTGGTGATCGACCACTCGGTGATGGTGGATCACTTTGCCGATGACAGCGCCTTCAACGACAACGTCGAGATGGAAATGCAGCGCAACGGCGAGCGCTATGAATTCCTGCGCTGGGGTCAGAAGGCGTTTAATAATTTTCGCGTCGTGCCGCCGGGCACGGGTATCTGCCATCAGGTGAATTTGGAATACCTGTCCCAGAGCGTCTGGGCTGAAGAAAAAAACGGTAAGCACTGGGCCTATCCGGACACGCTGGTGGGCACTGACTCGCATACCACCATGGTTAACGGCCTGGGCGTGCTGGGCTGGGGGGTCGGTGGTATCGAAGCCGAGGCAGCCATGCTCGGCCAACCTGTATCCATGCTGATTCCCGAGGTGGTCGGCTTCAAGCTGACCGGTAAACTGCGCGAAGGCATGACCGCTACCGATCTGGTACTGACCGTGACGCAGATGCTGCGCGGCAAGGGTGTAGTGGGCAAGTTTGTTGAATTTTATGGTGATGGGTTGGCGGAACTGCCACTGGCAGACCGCGCGACCATTGCCAATATGGCGCCGGAGTACGGTGCTACTTGCGGCTTCTTCCCGGTGGATGATGAAACCATGCGTTATCTGCGCCTGACCGGTCGCCCGGATGACGTGGTCGCGCGGGTAGAGGCTTACAGCAAGGCTCAAGGCATGTGGCGCGAAGCCGGGCATGAGCCCGAATTTACCGACAGCATGCACCTGGACATGAACGACGTCGAAGCCAGCCTTGCCGGCCCGCGTCGTCCGCAGGATCGCGTAGCGCTGGGCGATGTGCACAAGGCCTTTGATGAACTGCTGGGCCTGCAGATTCGGCCGGTGGATAACGAACAGTCGCGGCTGGAAGGCGAGGGCGGTGGTGGGACCGCAGTAGGTTCTACCAGCGAGGATGCCCTGGTGCAGCTCGACGGCGAAGAGCATGTGCTCAGCCACGGCGCTGTGGTCATTGCAGCGATTACGTCCTGCACCAATACATCCAACCCGACGGTCATGATGGCCGCTGGTCTGGTGGCGAAAAAGGCAGTGGAGCGTGGTTTGCAGCGCAAGCCTTGGGTCAAGTCTTCGCTGGCGCCCGGTTCGAAGGTGGTAACGGATTACCTGCTCAAGGCCGGTCTTACCGAATACCTGGATGAGCTAGGCTTCAATCTGGTCGGCTACGGCTGCACCACCTGTATTGGTAACTCCGGCCCGTTGCCAGAGAGCATTGCCAATGCGATTACCGAACATGATCTGGTGGTGTCTTCCGTGCTGTCGGGCAACCGCAACTTTGAAGGCCGGGTGCATCAGCATGTGAAAGCCAACTGGCTGGCCTCACCGCCACTGGTGGTGGCTTACGCGCTGGCGGGCAATACGCGGATGAATCTGACCGAAGAGCCGTTGGGCTTGGATAAGGACAACAAGCCGGTGTTCCTGCGCGATCTGTGGCCAAGCAATGCTGAGATTGCCGAGGCCGTGGCCCTGGTGGAAGACAGCATGTTCCGTGAGCGCTACGCCGATGTGTTCAGCGGCGACGAGCATTGGCAGTCTATTCCGGTAGCCGAGGGCAAGACTTACGCCTGGAAAGAGGACTCCACCTATGTGAAGAATCCGCCGTATTTCGAGCAGATCGACCAGCCGATCCAGGCGCTCAAGCCGGTGAACCAAGCGCGTGTCTTGGCCGTGTTCGGCGACTCGATCACTACAGACCATATCTCCCCTGCGGGCAATATCAAGGCCAGCTCACCTGCTGGTGAATATCTGCAAAGCCTGGGTGTGAATCCGGAAGACTTCAATTCCTATGGCTCGCGCCGTGGCAATCATGAAGTGATGATGCGCGGTACCTTCGCTAATATCCGTATTCGCAACCGCATGCTGGGGGGTGAAGAGGGCGGCGAGACCATCCATGCGCCAAGCGGCGAACGGATGTCCATCTATCATGCCGCGATGCGCTACCAGCAGGATGCGACGCCATTGGTGGTGTTTGCGGGCAAGGAGTACGGGACCGGCTCCAGCCGCGACTGGGCAGCCAAGGGTACCAATCTGCTAGGTATCAAGGCGGTGATTGCCGAGAGCTTCGAGCGTATTCACCGTTCCAACCTGGTAGGCATGGGCGTGCTGCCACTGCAATTTGTGGATGGGCAGAACGTTGGCGCGCTGATGCTTGATGGGCACGAAGTGGTTGATATCGAGGGTATTGATGACAACCTGCGGCCCGGCCAGACGCTGAACGTGACTGCCACGCGGCCTGACGGCGAGAAGGTCAGCTTCAAGGTGCTGTGCCGTATTGATACCGGCAATGAGATCGACTACTTCAAGGCCGGTGGCATTTTGCACTTTGTATTGCGCGAGTTGATTGCCGAGGGGTAAGGCGGTCATTCAGTTGGCCCGGCGGTTGGGTTCAGCCGCCGGGCCAAACAAAAAAGCCGAATGGATCCCCGCTTTCGCGAGGATGACGGGGCTTGGTGCGCGCGCCTCGTTGTTCCCATCCCCCACTGGCATCCCTAGCCCCCACACATTCCCGCATTCACCTCGTCATTCCCGCGCAGGCGGGAATCCATACGGCCTGGTGTTTTGGGTCAGTGGTTGTGCCAGACGGAAGTCCGCTTGGATCCCCGCCTTCGCGGGGAGGACGGGGAGTTGGCGCGCCCACCTCGTCGTTCCTGGATACTCAACTCGTCGTTCCCCGCATCTCACCTCGTCATTCCCGCGAAGGCGGGAATCCATTTTGACCTTGGCATGGTTCGCCAGCAAGCCAGCCTCAACTCCCGGCCGGCTCAAGCTCAATCTTATACAACCCATTATCCACATCAGATGTGAAATATACTGTGCCGTCAGCCGCCACCGCGACCCCAGTCGGAATCCCGCTGGGCGGCATGCCGGGGCCGGCGGGGAAGCCTATGGGTAGATTCTCCGCCAGGGTGCTACGTTCACCGGTTTCAACATTCAAACCTATCAGACGCTGCGCGGCGGTTTCCGCGATAACGAAATTCCCATCGGCGGTCTGTGCCAACCCCTCCGGCATCAGCAGGCGTTCGGCAACACGCTTTACTTCACCGCTGGCGGGATCCACTCGGGTCAGGAACCCCGCAGCTTCAGTCAGATAAATCTGTCCGTCCTGGCCCAGAATCATCTGTACCGGACCTTGTAGTCCGTCGGCTAGCGTACGTTTGTTATCCAACTCGGCACCACTGAGATGCACCAGTGATCCGCTTGCCAGCTCGCTAACCACGATGCTGCCATCGGGCAGTTCAATGGCATCGGAAGGGGCGTTCAAGCCGTGGATCAGTCGGATGGTGCTGTGACCATCCCGGTCGATAACCTGAAGGGTGCCGGTGGAGAAACTGGTCAGCAGTAGCCGCGTTTTACCCAGACCAACTGCGATGGGGTACTCGACGTCTGAACCATGTGCGCGACGAATATCATGCACCTCGCCGGTGGTTGTATCTACCGAGCGAAAGGCGAACACATCGCTGACGTAGAGGGTTTTGCCATCTTCCGCCAGCGCAATACCCGCAGGTACCGCCAGCTCGCCCTGAGTGATAACGCGCACTTCGCCGGTGCTCGGGTTGACCTGGGAAATGCCATTATCCGCCATGTTGGAAACGTATATGCGGTCCTGTGCATCGATGGCCAGGTTGTCCAGCGCGGTGTCGAGCTCAGCCACCAGCTCGGTGTCACCGGTGGCGATGTCTACACGCATCAACTGGCCGCTTAAGGTGTCGACCACATAGAGGTTGCCCTTGGAATCGAAGTTCACCGCAGCCGGGGTGCCGAAGCCGTCAGCCACCGTTTTCATCTCGCCATCTACCGGGTTGATCTTGACGACTTCCCCTTTGAACCATAGCGGGCCATACACCCAGTCATCCTTGCCTACTTCAAAACCATTGAAGCCGCCCATGTCTTTCTTGATCAAACGCGGTTCGGACTCACCCTTGACGTCAATCTCCCAAAGCGCGTCGCCGAGGAACACCTGGCTGGCGAACAGTTTGCCGGTTTGCTGGTTGAAAGCGATGGAGTTGATGCCTGGCTTGCCTTCAGCGAGGACGCGTACAGGTGCATCGTCATTTTCCCGATACAACACCTGGCCTGAATAAAAGCCGGTCCAGGCCATCTCGCCATTCGGGCCGATAGCGATGTCATCCGCCTGGCCCTGGTCTGGGCCGATAAAGGTGCTGACCTCGCCATTGTCCGGGTCTACCTGATAAATACTGTTGCCGACCACACTGCCTGCAAGGAGGCGACCCTGATGGTCCACCGCCAGGCCGTGCACGCCTTTGAATTCGGACGGGGCGACGAGGGGCTGAGGTGCTGAGTAGGAGGAGGCGAAGGCGCTGGCGGAGATCAGGCTGGCCAGAAGCGTAATGGAGAAAGTGGCTTTCATGGGGCGTCCTTGTTTTTAGTGTAATTGCTCTATCTTAGCTGGGAATTTTGCTAAGGGTGGGTTTTATGGGCGGGATTGATGATGGGGGATAGGGCGGGGTGAGTGATTGGGGAGGCCGTTCAAATGGATTTCCCTTTTCGCGGGAATGACGTTGGGCGGGAATGACCCGGGCGGGAATGGTCTGGGTGGGGAAGGAGTAACGTTGGGCGAGATGAAGGTGGGGTGGAAATGGCGGAGTGAGGGCTGCGGTTGCTTTTGGGGGGTATTGGAAGCGCGGTAGCTACGGGTTGATACCACGAGCTAACAGCACCGTCATCCTCGCGAAGGCGGGGATCCATTTGGCTTCTCGGCTGGCTGACATGGTGATGTGAGCTGCGAGACCGCTTGGATTACCGCCTGAGCGGGAATGACGGGGCGGAGCGGGAATGACAGTGGGCGGGAACGACGTAAGCGGAAATGACGGCGTGGGGCGGAGCTCGGGGGGGCGGAAGGGCGGGTTAAACATCCTCGCCCAAAAAGCCACCCGACTGCCGCGCCCACAACTGCGCATAAAGCCCGCCCTGGGCGAGCAATTCAGCATGGGTGCCGTCTTCGATAATCCGACCCTGGTCCATCACAATCAGCCGATCCATTGCCGCGATGGTAGACAGACGGTGAGCGATGGCGATGACGGTCTTGCCTTGCATCAGGGTATTGAGGCTGTCCTGAATTGCGGCTTCGACTTCTGAGTCCAATGCCGAGGTGGCCTCGTCAAGAATCAGAATAGGCGCGTCCTTGAGCATCACCCGGGCAATCGCGATACGCTGGCGCTGGCCGCCGGAGAGTTTGACGCCGCGCTCACCCACGTGCGCATCGAAGCCGGTGCGGCCCTTGGCGTCTTCCAGTTCGGCGATGAAGTGATCTGAGCGCGCCTGCCTGGCGGCCTTGATCAGCATGGCTTCGTCAGCATCGGGGCGGCCGTAGAGAATGTTGTCGCGTACCGAGCGGTGCAGCAGCGAGGTGTCCTGGGTGACCATGCCGATATGCTGGCGTAACGACTCCTGGTTGACCTCGGCGATGTTCTGACCGTCGATCAGAATGCGTCCGCCTTCGACATCATGAAAACGCAGCAGCAGATTGACCAGGGTTGATTTGCCGGCGCCTGAGCGGCCAACTAGACCGATCTTTTCGCCGGGTTTGATGGTCAGGTGTAGGTCGTCGAATACGCCCTGGTCCTTGCCGTAATGAAAGAGCACGTGATCAAAGCGAATCTCGCCGCGCTCGACCTTAAGCGCAGGGGCGTCTTCCACGTCCTGTACGATCTGCGGCTGGGAGATGGAGTTGATGCCGTCCTGCACGGTGCCGATATTTTCAAACAGCGCCGACAGCTCCCACATGATCCACTGCGACATGCCCCAGAGTCTCAACACTAGCCCGGTGGACACCGCGACCGCACCAATAGTGGCGGCTTCATTCAGCCACAGCCAGATCGCCAAGCTGGTCACGCTGACCAATAGCAGACCATTGAGCATATAGAGCAGGAAGTTGACCTGGGTGACCAGGCGCATTTGCCGGTACACCGTGACCATAAAACCGTCCATGCCTTCGCGGGCATAGGTCGATTCGCGCCGTGAGTGGGAGAACAGTTTTACTGTCTGGATATTGGTATAGCTGTCGACAATCCGACCGGTCATCACCGAACGCGCATCGGCCTGACGCTCGGCGACCTTGCCCATCTTCGGGATATACACGCGCATCAGCAGCACATAGCCGAGCATCCAGGCGATCATCGGCAGTGTCAGGCGCCAATCGGCGATGCCGACTACCAACAGCGTGCCGAGGAAGTAGACCACTACGTAGTTCAGCACGTCGATCAGCTTGATCACGCATTCACGCACGGCCAGCGCGGTCTGCATCAGCTTGGTCGCGATACGCCCGGCGAATTCATCTTGATAGAAAGCCATCGACTGCTTGAGCAGATAACGGTGCACCAGCCAGCGGATGCGCATGGGGTAGTTGCCCATCAGCGTCTGGTGGCTGACCAGCGAGTTGCTGAGAATCATCAGCGGCAACAGCAACAGCACTATCAGCCCCATGCCAACCAGCTTCCAGCCTTCGTTCTGAATAAAGGTCTCGCGGTTCTGTACCGAGAGCCAGTCGACGATGTTGCCAAGGAAGCTGAATAGCCACACTTCAGTAATCGCGATCCCGGCCATCAGCACCGCGGCAATGCTCAGATACAACCAGCTGCCGCGGGTGAAGTACATGCAGAACGCCAGCAGCGTGCGCGGCGGCTCCTGGGGTTCGTCCGAGGGGAAGGGGTTCAGTCGTTGTTCAAACCAGCGGAACATGAAATGGCCTGTGCGGGTGCGGCGAGGGGGCCGGTATTATGCGCGGTCGTGTTGGGCTGGCTCAAGAGTACAGATGGGTTCGCATGTGCAGGACTGTACTGGTTCACCTTCATTCTGTGAGGTGATTCCGGTCTTTGGCTGGGTGTGGGGGTAGGATTG
This sequence comes from Halopseudomonas laoshanensis, assembly GCF_008365385.1. Classification (GTDB taxonomy): domain Bacteria; phylum Pseudomonadota; class Gammaproteobacteria; order Pseudomonadales; family Pseudomonadaceae; genus Halopseudomonas; species Halopseudomonas laoshanensis. The sequence goes on from NZ_QOVF01000004.1 coordinate 9,400, forward strand.
GGTTTTGCTGACAGGGAGGTCGGGTATGAGGTTGCCTGCGGTTTATATGATGGCTTCGGGTATACAGGGCACGCTGTATATCGGGGTGACGTCGAATCTGGTGCAACGGGTTTGGCAGCATCGGGAGGGTGTTGCTGACGGATTCACTGAGCGTTTCGGGGTGAAGAGGTTGGTCTGGTATGAGATGCACGAGACGATGCAGGCGGCGATCGGTCGGGAAAAGAGTTTGAAGAAGTGGAATCGGGCGTGGAAGGTGCGGCTTATTGAGGAGCGGAATTTGGCTTGGCGGGATTTGTGGGAGGAGATTTGCGAGTAGGGGGTATTTGGATGTGATCCTCAGAGAGCTTGGCGGTCTACAGGGGTGGGAACATAAGTCTGTCTGATACACCGCTTGGATTCCCGCCTGCGCGGGAATGACGGGGTAACAGGAAAGTAGGGTGGTATGCCTGAGCATCTGGTGATTCCCGCAAATTCGCACAGCTCCAGTTCAAACAATCTCTGGCCATATCTCCAGCACCGTCATTCCCGCGCAGGCGGGAATCCAAGCGGACTGTGAGCTGACGCAATTGCCCCTGAGCCGCCTCGATCAACTTACCGCCGCGCGTTCTTCAACGTTTCCGCAATCATAAACGCCAACTCCAGCGACTGGTCCGCATTCAACCGCGGATCGCAGTGCGTGTGGTAGCGGTCCGACAGGCCGGCTTCGGTTACCGGGGTGGCGCCGCCTATGCATTCGGTGACGTTTTGGCCGGTCATCTCGATATGGATGCCACCCGCCCAGGTACCTTCGGCCTCGTGCACGGCGAAGAACTGTTCCACTTCCTTGAGAATGCTGGCGAAGTCGCGGGTTTTGTAGCCGCTGGAGGCTTTGATGGTGTTGCCGTGCATCGGGTCAGAGCTCCACAGCACCTGCTTGCCTTCGCGTTCGATGGCGCGCACCAGCTGCGGCATATGCGCTTCAACCTTGTCTGCACCCATACGCACAATCAGGTTCAGCCGGCCCGGATCGTTTTCCGGGTTGAGCACGTCGATCAGCCGCAGCAACTCTTCTGGATCCGTGCTGGGGCCGGTTTTGACTCCGATGGGGTTATTGATGCCACGCATGAATTCCACGTGGGCGCCGCCGGGCTGTCGCGTGCGGTCACCAATCCAGAGCATGTGCGCGGAGCAGTCATACCAGTCGCCGGTGAGGCTGTCCTGGCGGGTGAAGGCTTGTTCGTAGTTCAGCAGCAGCGCTTCATGCGCAGTGAAAAAGGAGGTCTCGCGCAGCTGTGCGCTGTGTTCCAGGTCGACGCCGCAGGCGCGCATAAAGGCCAGGCTTTCGTCGATGCGGCTGGCGAGGTTCTCGAAGCGGTGGCTGGTCGCGGAGTTGGCGATAAAATCCAGGTTCCACTGATGCACCTTGTCCAGGCTGGCAAAGCCGCCGGAAGCGAAGGCACGCAGAAGGTTCAAAGTGGCCGTGGCCTGGTGGTAGGCCATTAACAGCCGTTGCGGATCGGGGGCGCGGCCGCCGGCTTCGAAGGCTATATTGTTGATGATGTCGCCACGGTAGGCGGGCAGGGTCAGATCGCCCTGGGTTTCATCATCGGCCGAACGCGGTTTGGCAAACTGCCCGGCCATGCGCCCAACCTTGACTACCGGGCAGCTGGCGGCAAAGGTCATGACCACAGCCATCTGCAGCAGTACCTTGAAGGTATCGCGAATCTTCGGTGCGGAGAACTCGGCAAAGCTTTCGGCGCAGTCGCCGCCCTGCAACAGGAATGCGCGGCCCTGGGTGACTTCAGCAAACTGGCGGCGCAATTCACGCGCTTCCCCGGCAAATACCAGCGGCGGATAACTCGCCAGCGTGCTTTCAACCTGCGCCAAAGCATCGGCATCGGCATACGTGGGTTGCTGAATGATCGGTTTGCTGCGCCAGCTGTCGGGGGTCCAGGGTGCGGTCATGTGGTCTCTTGAATTGGGTATTGAAGTGCTGCAATGGTACTCTGAGTCATGACATTCAGACAGCCCATCCCTTTTTTCAAGCGTGTTTTCAACGCTTTGAGGCCTTTTTCGATGAGTAATGAAGAGAGCCTGCTCGAAGCCATTCGTGACGATTACGGTGTGCTGCGTGTAACCGAATCGGAAGGTTACCGCTTTCTGTATTTTGGCGAACAGACCGAGCAAAGCTGCTGCTTTGAGGCGGATCCCGCCTGGTTGGAGTACGACTACACGCGGGCCATGTTGCTTGCGCTGTATTGGCAGAACCGGCCGCAGCAAGTGACCTTGCTCGGACTGGGCGGTGGCAGCCTGGCTAATTGCCTGCTCAAGCATTTTCAGCCGCAACAGGTGACTGCTGTGGAGTTGCGCCCGGCGGTGGTAGATGCGGGTCGCAAGTGGCTGGGCTTGAGCGAAGATCCGCGGCTCGAAATCAAGATTGGCTGCGCGGAGCAGTACATCAACGAATCACCGGCCAGCTGCGATCTGCTGTTTGTTGATCTGTATATGGAAGGGGGTATTTCGCGCTTGCAGCTGCAGGCCGAATTCTTCCAACGCTGTCACCGGGCACTGCGGCCCGGCGGGTTGCTGGTCATCAATCAATGGCAGCTGGGCAACACTGGTAACCCCTATGCCGGGCGCATGCTGGAGCAGCTGTTTGGCGACAAGTATCTGCAGGTGCCGGTCGAGGAGGGCAACATCCTGTTATTCATACCCGCCAGTGGGCAGTTGTTTCTGGAAAAGCTGGCATTACGCAGCTGGGCGGATGATTTGGAGGCGCAGCTGGGTTATTCGCTGCGCCCGTATATCGAGGCGCTACGCCGCGCGAGCGATGCGCCGGTTATCGACTAATCCGGCTCAGCCCCGAGCGACAGGGCGCTGTGGGTCGGTAATCCATTCACTCCAGGAGCCCGAGTACAATTTGGGTTCTGGCAGTCCGGCCTCGACGGCGGCGAGGATGTTGTGGCAGGCGGTTACGCCGGACCCACAGTAACTTACCAGTTCTTTTCCGCTGTCGTGCCAGGGCGCAAAGCGGGTTTTGAGTTGTTCCGGCGTTAACCAGCGTCCATCGGCGAGTGTGTTCTCGGCGCACGGCAGATTGGCCGCACCAGGAATATGCCCGGCGACCGGGTCCAGCGGTTCCACCTCGCCGCGATAGCGTGCTGGACCGCGGGCGTCGAGCAACTGCAGCGATGAGTCCTCCAGGCGCTGGGCAATTTCCGCTGCATCAATCAGCTTGCTGTTATCCGCTTGGCCTTGAAAATTGCCTTCTGCCGCCGGGCGCGGCGTTTCCTGGCTTACCGGCAGGCCAGCGGTAGTCCAGGCCTGAAACCCACCGTCCAGGACCTTGACTCTTGTATGGCCAAGCCAGCGCAACGACCACCACAGACGAGCAGCAAACAAACCGGCGCCGTCGTCATAGACCACCACCTGATCAGCATTATTCAGGCCGATGCGTTGCAGCCGCGCTTGCAGCACCTCTGGATCGGGAAGCGGATGGCGCCCGGTGATGCCAGGAACGACCTTGGCAGACAAGTCCTTATCCAGATGCATATAGCGCGCGCCGGGAATGTGGCCAGCGGCATAATCGAAACGACCCTGATCCGGTTGGTCCAGTGAAAAGCGGCAATCGATCAGGCATAGCTTTGGGTCATCAAGCAGTTTTGCCAGGGCGTGGATATCGATAAGCTGGGACATGTGCCGGTCTCCTGAAGAAGCTGATTGGCCAGTGTAGCTGCATATGTGTGGTGGCAGCGCACTATTGGTGAGAACGTCATATTCTGCTACTTCGTCCTGATTCTGGCTTACCTGCCATATGGGTCGCGAGCATGCATCGCTATGCTGGAGAACGGTTGCATGACCAGCTCAGCCAAACTGTCGAGCCAAGGAATCTGGTCAACCTGTTCATTCAACGGCAGTTAATCGACGAAAGGAGGCGACATGCCCGGCCCGCTGGAATCACTGAAGATCCTCGACTTCTCCACGTTGTTACCCGGCCCCTTTGCCTCGCTGATGCTCGCCGACATGGGCGCCGAGGTGTTGCGCGTGGAATCACCCGAGCGCGTGGACCTGGTGCGCATGTTGCCGCCCCACGTAAACGGGGTATCCACCAGCCATGCCTACCTCAACCGCAACAAGGGCTCCATCGGGCTTAATCTCAAGGCTCGCGAGGCGCAGGCGATCGTGCGCGGATTGATTGCCGAGTACGACATCCTGATCGAGCAATTCCGTCCGGGTGTGATGGATAAACTGGGCGTGGGCTATGAGGCGCTCAAGGCCATCAATCCGCGGTTGATCTATGTGTCTATAACCGGTTATGGCCAGACCGGGCCCTATCGAGACCGCGCCGGGCATGACATCAACTACCTGGCGCTGTCCGGGTTGGCCAGTTATACCGGCAGGCGGGATGATGGGCCGGTGCCGCCGGGCATGCAGGTGGCGGATGTGGCCGGTGGGTCGCTGCACGCCGTGGCGGGCCTGTTGGCAGCCGTGGTGCATCGTGAGCGCACTGGTGAAGGTCAGCATGTGGACATCAGCATGACCGATTGTGTATTCAGCCTGAATGCCATGGCGGGAGCCGCGTGCCTTGCGGCCGAGGTGGAACCCGAGCTGGAAGGCACCATGCTCAATGGGGGCAGCTTCTATGATTACTATCGCACCCGAGACGGTCGCTGGATGGCCGTCGGCAGCCTCGAACCGCAATTTCTGAAAGCATTGTGCGAAACCCTGGGTCGGCCGGAATTGGCGGCTACCGGTTTGTCCGCCAGCAAGAGTGATCAGCAAAAGCTCAAGGCCGAGCTCACCACCGCGTTCCTGCAGCATGATTTCAGCCACTGGTGCGAGCAGTTTGCCGGGGTGGATGCCTGTGTTGAACCAGTGCTGTCATTGAAGGAAGCCGCACGACATCCGCAGCTGGTGGCTCGTGGAGTGGTGCAGCAGGTGCCGGTTGGCGACGTCATGCAACCGCAAATGGCCTGCCCGATCGTATTCGGTAGTGGTGCGAGTATCCCCAGGCATGGTGGTAAGGCCCTGGGCGAGGATTCGGAACGGATCCTGTTGGGCATGGGTCTAACGCCAGAGGAAATTGCTGCCTTGCGGGCAGCCAGGGCGGTCGGCTAAGGCTGGCGATACACAAGATGCGCTGTTGAGAAGCATCCGACCAATGGTCCTGAATTTTTCCTGATGCTGGCCGATAACCACTCATTAGCCGGACATCCAATGCGGGTGTTCATTCACTGGATATGCATCCGGGAGAAGGTATCGATGACTCAATTCAACTCCATTCAGCCAGGTATGGTGCGTCAGAACGCATCCACGTCCAACTGCATGCCGCGCCTTGATCCGCAGCAAACCCTGGCTAATCGGTTGGCCGAACGACTGGGCCTGGAAAAGGCCAGCTTGAACGGCAAGGCAGACGATTTTGCGCCAGCCAAGGTTGCTGAACGTATTCTGGGGTTTATCGGTGGCCGGCTGGAGTCGCAGAAGGCCGCGGGCGCGGACACTACCGAACTGCAGAAAATGTATGACCAGGCCGCGAAAGGCGTAGAGCAGGGCTTCAAAGAAGCACGCAAGATTCTCGATGGCATGGGGGTGCTGGGCGGCAACATTGCCGCTGATATCGACAAGACCTACGAGCTGATTCAGACCGGCATGAAGGACATGGCCGAGCGTCTGCTACCGCAGGCGAGCGACGCAAACCAGCCCTCGTTGTCGGCCAATGCCAGCCGTTTCGAGGCGCAGTCCCAGACTTTTGATCTGTCCGTCACCACGCGCGAGGGTGACCGTTTGCGTATCAGCGTGGCTCAGGCGTCGTCCAGGGCATCCAGCAGCCAGGTAGAGGCGGGTGGCACCCAGGCGCAGGGTCAAAGTATCCAGGTTGGCGGCTGGCAGGTGGAGGTCGAAGGCGATCTGAACGATCAGGAACGCAAGGCGCTGGAGCAGTTGCTCGGCGAAGTACAGGGCCTGTCGGATCAGTTTTATTCTGGCGACTACGCAGGCGCCTTTGACCGCGCGTTGGAACTGAACCTGGACGGCGGGCAGTTGGCGTCCATGTCACTCAACCTGACGCAGACCAGTGTGCGCCAGGTGAATGAAACCTATGGTCGGGTAGCTGGCCAGGAAGCGCCTTCCAGTGCGGTGAACAGCGACCTGCGTGAATATGCCGATGGTTTGCTTGAGGCCCTGCGCACGGCCAACGACCTGACCTCGTCACCCAGCGATTTGCTGCGTGATCTGCTCAAGGGCGGTATGGCGATGGACGACCGCTTTGACCAAGGCCGGCTGGACAAGGCCATGAGCCTCAACGATCTGTTACTTGAAGGCCTCAAGGGGCAAGTCGAGAACCCTGCCGAGCAGGCAGTTGACAGCGAGTAAGTTTGCTGGCGTTTGTCTGCGGGAGGTCGAGGCGATCAGGGGCATGCCCTGGGTAGTCTTCGGAAGGTCAGAATGGATTCCCGCCTGTGCGGGAATGACGGAATGGCGTGAATGACGGAAATAGCAGAAGTGCTGGAAATGCCGGGAAAAGGAATCAGCTGTGAAACGCCTGCTGGCCGGTGAAATGCAGCAAGTGGCCGCAGCGGCGGCATTGATATTGCCTGCCACGTTGCACCCAGGCATGGCGCTGCGGGGTGAAGTGCACCTCTGCCGGGCAACCACAGCGGTAGTAATAGCGGGTGCCACGGCGTTTGACCGGGTAATCATGGCAGCGTTGCGCGGGTAGCTGGAACAGCCCGGTCATGATGCTCTGCCATTCCGGCCCGTGCGGACGGATGCGTGCACCGAACAGTTGATCGGCGAGCAGGTGCGCTACTTCGTGCGGCACCGTTTGCTGCAGAAAATCTTCACTGTGATCGCGATACATCTGCCCATTGAAGCGCAACAGGTTGCGGCCCAGATAAGCGACACCGGCGCGCTGCCCGCGCAGGTCAATATCCACCCGCGGACGTGGAAAGCGGCGATTGAACCGGGTTTCCGCGAGCTGGTAGCAGTGTTCGAGACGCGCCATGAGTTTATCCATGGGGCGCATTATAAGATGAGGGCGCGGCCTGGCAACGCCACAGGGTCAAAAAATACCGGCTTCAAGACCGGCGGCCACGGTCAGCCCCAGTTCTTGCGCTTGCGCAACAAAATCTTCCTGCCAGTCACCTTTGAATACTACAGGCTCCTGTACCCATTCCCAGCGCAAGCCAGTGACGATACTTTGCACCGCGCGGCGGGTGCCGGTCCCGTCCAGGCCTGCACGAATGTACAGAGCGCAGGGCAGGCCCTGCTTTTGCTCCAGTACCGGGTAGTAGCATCGGTCAAAAAAGTCCTTCAGCGCGCCGCTCATATAGCCCAGGTTCTCGGTCGTACCCAGGATGATCGCATCGGCCTGCAAAACGTCGTCCGGCTGCGCCTCCAGCGGTGGCTTCCAGCTCACGTTTACGCCGCTTACTTCAGGATGACGCGCACCCTCAAGGACCGCCTCGACCAAGCGCCGGGTGTTGTCCGACGGGGCATGGGCAACGATCAGCAAATGCTTTTCAGTCATGCGGCTCTCCCATAGTCGATGGCATGTGCGCACTCAGGCTAGACCTGGCACGCGGCGAGGGACGCCTAGCGCCGATTACCCCATACCTTGGCCACTGCGCGTTCGGTACCCAGCCAGGCGACCACGATGGCGAAAAGTCCGACCAGACAGAACACGCCAATAGGTACATATACCGCAACATCAATCCCGCGCGGGATAAACACCGCCAGTGCGGTACCCAACCCGAGAAATAGCAGACCAACCACCCATAAAATCAGCCGTGCTCGGGGGGTGTAGGTATACGCTTGATCCCCACCTTCAAGGGGCGTGAGCAGGGGGCTGAACAGTCGGCGGGCAAAATTATTCACGCTGTGCATGGCGGGTCCGTGATGCAGATAGGGCGGTTGATGGTGCCGCCAGTGTAACGCCTTGCAGCGGCTGAATTGAAATATTGTTGTGCGGATTAGCGGTGGCGGGCGCCTGCTCGATGGGGTATGGTTTTTTCATAAGAGCCAGAAATACTTACTATTTTCGATCAGCTTAGAGCTGACAGCACTTTTGCACCCCCTCTGTCTGGAACCGATAGCAACCCATAAGGACTCGGCTCCATGATGATCATATTGCTGCCTATTGCAGCATTGTTGTGTGGTATCGCCCTGCTGTTGCTGGGCACCGGTTTACTCAATACCTTGCTGGCCCTGCGCGGCAGTGGCGAAGGTTTTGCAGACCAGACGCTGGGCCTGTTGGGCTCGGCTTATTTTGTTGGTTTTATTGTTGGTACCTGGCTATGCCCAAAGCTTATTCGGCGCATGGGGCATGTGCGTGCGTTCGGCTTTTTTGCCGCCGCCGCTGCCGCATCAGTGCTGATCCATGTGCTGTTGATCGATGTTGGCGTATGGCTGTTCCTGCGTGTGCTGACCGGTACCGCTCTGGTAGGGATCTATACCGTCATTGAGAGTTGGTTGAATACCCAGGCGCCGCCGGAGCGACGCGGACAGGTATTCGCGATCTATATGGCGGTGAACCTTGGGGCGCTGGCACTGGCCCAGCAGTTGTTGCGGCTGGACAGCCCAATGGGCTTCAGCCTGTTTGCGGTCGCTGCCATTCTGATCATCGTCGCACTGATGCCTGTGGCCGCCACCAAGCTGAGCCAACCGGTCATAAGCGATACCCCCGGGCTGTCTCTCAAGCGCTTGTGGCTTGCCGCTCCGGTAGCCTGCGCTGCAGCGACATTGTCAGGTCTGGCCATGGGCGGATTCTGGGGGCTTGGTGCGGTTTACGCCGGACGCATGGGCATGGATGCGACGCAGGTAGCAGGTTTCGTATCTGTAGTGATCGTGGCTGGCGCGCTGTTTCAATGGCCGATGGGCATTCTTTCCGATCGGGTAGATCGGCGGCTGGCATTGGCGATTATCGCCGGGGTTGCCGCCGCCGGCGGAGTCTGTATGGCGTTATTCGGCCCGATGGGACAGTGGCTGCTGGTCGCTGCCGCGCTATTCGGCGGTGGCGCATTTGCGGTTTACCCTGCGGCCGTTGCGCATCTGATCGACCACCTCCATCACGAAGATATTCTCTCCGGCAACGCTTCGTTATTGATGCTGCATGGCGTTGGCGCTGCGGTAGGTCCGGCGCTGGCCGGCTGGCTGATGGGGCTCACCTCGGCCATGGCGCTACCGCTGTTCTTTACGCTGATGTTCGGGCTCTGCGGGCTATATGCGCTGCAGCAATCGCGGCTGGGCAAGGACCGCATCGTCGATAGCGCAGCACATTACGTGCCCATGGTTCGCACGTCGCCAGCCGTGCTGGAAATGATGCTGGAAGACGCGGAAACCGACATCTCGCCTTCAACCGCTGACAGCGAGTCTACAATTAAACCGGCAGCCAACAGGAGTAACGCCGATGATTCTGGCAACTGATCTTGATGGAACCTTCCTCGGCGGTGATCCTGACAACCGCCAACGTTTATATCAGCTGATCGACGCGCATCCTGACATCCAGTTGATTTTTGTCACTGGTCGCGGCCTTGAGGTAGTGGTGCCGCTGTTATCGGACCCGGCGATTCCGCGCCCGGATTACATCATCTGTGATGTTGGGGCGACGCTGGTCGACGGCCACACGTTGCAGCCGGTGTACCCGCTGCAAAGTGAAATCGAAGCCACCTGGCCAGGTGAGCAGGTGGTAGCGGCGCGCATGGCCGAGTTTCCTGGAATTGATCGGCAGACGGTGCCGCAGCAGCGGCGCTGTTCTTACTTCTGTGATGCGGGAGCGGTAACGGAGGAAGTGCGCGAGGCTGTCAAAGCGCTGGGTTGCGATCTGCTGTATTCCGCTGATATGTACCTGGACTGTCTACCTGCAGGGGTGAACAAGGGCAGCACCCTGCGGCGCTTGATTGAGCATCTTGCGGTGTCCGAAGACGAGGTGTTGGTCGCGGGTGATACCTTGAATGACCTGTCGATGTACGAGCAGGGCTTCAAGGGCGTGTGCGTTGGTGAGTCCGAGACCGCGCTGCTTGATGCCACGGCAGACCGCGCCAAGGTTCTGCATGCGCGGTTGAGTGGCTGCGGCGGCATCCTTGAAGCCTTCGGGCATTTTGGCTTTCTTGGCCCGCAAGGGGTGTCTTCCGAACTGCCGGAGCTGAGCATCAAGGGCAAGGCCGACCTGGTCATGGTCTACCACCGCCTGCCTTATGAAGAGGCCATGGAAGAGGGCAAGCTGGTACGTCGACCGCACACCTCGCCGAACGGTATTCTGCCCACGCTGATGAGCTTCTTTTCCGGCGAGCAGCGCGGCTCCTGGGTGGCCTGGTCGATCCACGATCCGCGCCAGGGTCGGGTGTTTGAGGTGCATACCAAGGTCGATGATGAGCGTTATCCGAATCTGGTTGCAGCACGGGTGGCGCTGACCAAGGAAGAAGTCGACGTGTTCTACAAGCGCTTCTCCAAGGAAGCCTTCTGGCCCACGTTGCACACCTTCTGGGAGCGGGCGATTTTCCGCGAGGAGGATTGGGCGGTATTTCTCAAGGTGAACCGTCTGTTTGCCGAGCGTACTGCGTCCGAGGCGGCTGAAGGCGCGGTCGTCTGGCTACACGATTACAACCTGTGGATGGTGCCGGCATTTTTGCGTCCGTTGCGCCCGGACCTGACTATCGCGTTCTTTCACCATACCTACTTCCCCTCGGCGGACGTGTTCAACGTGCTGCCCTGGCGCCGACAGATTATCGGCAGCCTGCTGCAGTGCGATTACATCGGTTTTCACATTCCCCGGCAGTCGGAGAACTTTGTCGATGTGGTGCGCGGCGTAGCGCCGGTAGAAGTGCTGGAAACCCAGGGCTGCGCGCCGCGGTTTCTCACCTATGGTTGCGCGGTCGGGCTGGACAACATGACCCGGACCATGGCTGTGCATGGCCGGCATATCGGCCTGGGCGCGCATCCGGTGGGGCTGGACGTAGGCCGGGTTGCAAGCGTGATTGACGAGCCCGAGTGCCAGGCACAGATGCAGGAATTGCGCGAGCAGCTGAAAGGCTTACGCGTGGTGCTCTCGGTTGAGCGGCTGGATTACACCAAGGGCATTCTGGCCAAGCTGCTGGCTTTCGAAGCACTATTGGACGCGCATCCCGAGCTGATTGGTAAAGTCTCGCTATTAACCATCTGCGTCCCGGCAGCCCGCGAGATGACCATCTACGAAACGCTGCTGGCGCAGATCGAACAGGCGGTGGGTCGCATCAATGGCCGGTTCTCGCGGGTTGGCTGGTCACCGGTGCAGTTCTTCTACCGGGCCTTTCCGTTCCGCGACCTGATTGCCTATTACCTGATGGCTGACGTGATGTGGATTACGCCGTTGCGCGATGGTCTCAATCTGGTTGCCAAGGAATACGTCGCTACCCAGGGCTTGTGCGAGGGTCGCGGTGTACTGGTTCTGTCCGAGTTTGCCGGCGCGGCGGCCGAGCTGCATGGCGCCTTGCTGACCAATCCGCACGATCCGCATGATATGCGCGATACGCTCTATCTGGGGTTGACGCTCGGGCGGGCTGAGCGCGAAGCGCGCGTACGCGAGATGTTTGGCGTGGTGCAGCACAACGATATCAAGCGCTGGGGGGATGAGTTCCTGCAGGCCGTCAAGGATAGCCGCCGTGAAGGTGAGGCGTTTCTGAACAAGGGTTAAGACAAAACAAGGGTTAAGACAAAACAAGGGAAGGATTGAGGGAAGGAGTTGAAGAATGGGACTGGGAAACCTGTTCGCGCCCTGTGGCGCGAACAGGTAATTCGCTATTACAGCTGATCTATCTGATAGATAACCGTGGTGCCGCTAACTTCGTTACCCACCACCAGCAGAGCTTCACCACTTGGAGAGTCCGCTGCGGGTACGAAATACAAACCTTCCGGGCCCAGGTCGCCGACTGCTGCCAGGTTGGTTTCCGGGTCCAGCTCGAAATCTTCACGGGTGCTGAAGTAGTCTTCGAAGGCGGGCGCCTGCGGGTCGGTTATATCGTAAACCATGATGCCGCCCATGCGCTCCAGACCAATAAAGGCGAAGGTCTTGTCGCCCAGTTGACCCAGGGCAATACCTTCAGGCTCGGGGCCTTTGGCGTCGCTGCGACTGTCGAAGGCATCGCCCTCATCGTGACCGGTATTGAAGTAGTCCACGCAGGGGATATCCCGGTTGCTGCCGGCAAAGCAGTCGGCGCTGGCCAGATATTGCTCGAACTGATCACCGGAGTCCCATACCAGAGCACCGTTTTCATCCCAGATCGCGAATGAACGGGCGCCGTAGGAGTAGAGCTTGTCGTACATCAGGCGATCACCAGTGGGATTCTCGGTGCCGGTGGTGTCGAACATCACCGGGCTGCCATCGCTGTTCTTGCGGTAGCCATCCACCCAGGTGATGTTCAGACGGCCGAGGGCGTCATCCTCACGGCAATCGCCTGGCTCACCAGCAGAAGCGCCGCAGTAACCGAATACGTCCGGGTTCAGCAATGCACCAGCGCCTAGCTCACGCAACTGTGGAGGCAGGTCATCACCGGCGCGACGGTCAAAGCCGTTGGCATGCACCAGATGCTTGACGCGGAACTCTTCAACAAAACCCTGGCTGGCATCACCGGCCCAGTACAGGTCATTGTCTTCGCCCCAGGCTCTGGCATCGCCTTCGTTGGCAGTGACAATGTAAGTGCTGCCGTCCAGGTTATAGCTGGCGATGGCATCCGGATGATAGATACCCACCACGCCCGGCCAGGTGCTGATGTTCAGCACGCTGTCCTCGTCGCTGGCATCAATGCCATTACCGGCAACACCGTAATCCTTGAAGCCTAGTGGCAGGATATCGGTCACCTGCGCGTCGGCAATATTGATCTTGGCCAAGGCGTTGTTTTCCTGCAGCGCGACCCAGGCGGTGCTGCTGTCGGTGGCGACGGTGATGTACTCAGGTTCCATGTCCTGGGCGACGCTGGCGCCAGGGCCGTAAATGCGCACACCAGCATCTCGCAGCGCGTCGGCTTGCGTGTTGTAAGCGGTGAAATCAGCAGTGCGCACGTCACCCATGGTGCCGCCGTCCAGTGCAATGATGCTCACCGAGCCTTCAGGATCAACGCTGTAGTCATCACTGGGTTCGCCTTCGTTGGCGACCAGCAGATACTCTCCACCGGGTGTGAAGGTGAGCATGTCTGGCAGAGCGCCAACCTGGGTCGAGTCGATCAGTTGCAGCGTTGTCGCATCATATATGGCGGCAAACCCAGGGTCGGTCTTGCTGGCTGCTTCAATAGCGATGGCGAGAAAGCCGTTGTGGTAGGCAATGCTGTTGACCACGGCGCCGGCGGCGATGTCTTCGACCGTCAGGCTGCCAGTCCGCGCCGGGTTGGCCAGGTCACGTGCATCGAGCACATCAACGCTGCCATTCAGCGCGTTGACGACGAAAATTTGCTGGTTTTCAGGATCATAAACCGGGATTTCAGCGGCGCTGACACCAAACTCGTTGGAGCTGTAGCGGCCCTGGAAGCTCAGTGCAATGCTCTCTGGCGTTGTGACCGGATCGGTAACGGGGGGTGGAACGGCAACGCCATCATCATCGTCATCATTGCTGCCAGAATTGCAGCCGGCGAGCGCAGCAATCAACGCCACGGTGCTGGTGGCCATCATCCACTTTTTCATGTCTTTATCCTTGGATTGTGAAAGACGTTATTGATACGGCAGAGTGATGACAAACTGATGGCGACTTCTTTTCAGTATGATGACCGTCATGCTTGGCCGCCATTGGGTTGGGGCGGCCGAGGCTTTGGTCTAGACTGGCGGCATGGCTGATATCACTCCCGACGCATTACTCCCTGCCGGTTTCGAGGCCGAGCTGCTGACCTTGCTGGCAGCGCGACCGGACGGCATCGACGAATTTGCCTTGATTCGCGAATTGGCGGCGATGTTCCCCGACTCGCTGTTCGCCGCTCCAGATGTGCTGCGCGAGCCACTGAGCTTATTTCAAGCGCATTTTCTCCTGTTCCACGTGCTGCATCGGTTATCTGATCGGCTGGCAAATGAGCGTTTGGAAATTGAGGTGCATGCGTTGCGGATCCGTTTGCTGTCGCGGCGGGGTGGGGGCGATGGCATCGTCACGCCAGACCCGTTGCGCGCTTACTATCTGGACTGGAATCAATGGCTGACCACTCAGGGCGACGACGTGGAGAAATTGCTTCAGGGCTTTCGTCAGGGACCCTTCTCAGTCCCGGAGGATGAGCTTGCGCAGGCGCATGGGGTATTCGAATTGCCAGCGCCATCCAGCGCCCATCAGGTCAAGCAGCGCTATCGATCACTGGTGCAACAACATCACCCGGACAAGGGCGGTGAGACGGCCAACATTCAGGCGGTGAATCAGGCTTTCTTAATACTCCAACGCTATTACGGGAAAGCTTGAAGTCGCGAATCACTCTAAGCAAAGCAGCACATTGGCAACAAATTTGTCTATAGTCGATGGCAAGGGAATGCGGCAAACGGTCGCACCTGGACACCCGCTGCCGGCGCTACCTCACCACTGCAATCAGAGGTGAAAAAGGTCAGGACCGCGGGAATGAATAATAATTTCGGAGAACTGACCATGATCCACCACGTAGTGGGGTTGTTCACCCATCCTGACCAGGAATGGAAGGAAATCAAGGGTGAAGAAGAAACCATAGGCCACATGTACTTGACTCATGTGCTACTGCTCGCTGCCATTCCGGCGGTGTCAGCTTATATCGGTACTACCCAGGTAGGCTGGGCGATCGGCACCACTGAAGCGGTCAAACTGACCACTGCCAGCGCACTGTCCATGACGGTTCTTTCCTACCTGGCGATGCTGGTCGGTGTCGCGGTAATGGGCGCCTTCATTCACTGGATGGCGCGCACTTATGATTCCAGCCCTTCCATCAGTGACTGCATCGTATTTGCCGCTTACACCGCCACGCCGCTGTTTATTGCCGGCGTCGCAGCGCTGTATCCGAGCCTGTGGTTGGCCATGTTGGTGGGTACTGCCGCCATCAGCTACACCGTTTACCTGCTATACCAGGGCATTCCGATTTTCATGGATATTCCGCCGGAGGAGGGCTTCATGTTCTCCAGCTCGATTCTCGCCGTAGGCCTGGTAGTACTGGTCGCGATGATCGCTACGTCGGTTATTTTCTGGGGCATGGGCGTGGGTCCAATCTACGTCCGCTAGTGCCTCTGCGGGGTCCAAACCCCCTGCCGATTGAAAGATCGGCAGGGGGTTTTGTTTTTTAGCGTGAGCATTTCCGGCTAAAATAGCGGTTTTTCTCGCCGGAGTTCCCATGGCCAGCCTGAGTGTCAACCAGAACAAGTTGCAGAAACGCCTGCGCCGCCAGACCGCGGAAGCGGTGACCGATTACAATATGATCGAAGACGGCGACAAGGTGATGGTCTGCCTGTCCGGTGGGAAGGACAGCTACACCTTGCTGGATATGCTGCTGCACCTGCAAAAGGTCGCGCCCATTCGCTTTGATCTGGTCGCGGTGAATCTGGACCAGAAGCAGCCTGGTTTTCCTGAAGAGGTACTGCCAGCGTACCTCCAGGCATTGGGGGTGGAATACCACATCCTTGAGCGCGACACCTATTCGGTGGTGATGGAAAAAGTGCCGGAGGGTAAAACCACCTGTTCTCTGTGCTCGCGCTTGCGCCGCGGTAACCTGTACACCTATGCCGATGAAATAGGCGCGAATAGGTTGGCGCTCGGGCACCATCGTGACGACATTGTCGAAACCTTCTTTCTCAACATGTTCTACGGCGGCAGTCTCAAGGCCATGCCGCCCAAGTTGCGTTCCGATGATGGCCGCAATGTGGTGATCAGACCGCTGGCTTATTGTAATGAGAAGGACATAACCGCGTACGCCGAGCTGCAGGCATTCCCGATCATCCCGTGCAACCTGTGCGGTTCGCAGGAGAATCTGCAGCGGAAGGTGATCAAGGAGATGCTGCAGGGCTGGGAGCGCGAAAGTCCCGGGCGGGTGGAGAGCATCTTTCGCTCGTTGCGGCACATTCATCCGTCGCAACTGGCTGATACCCAGCTGTTTGATTTTGCCAATCTTCGTGTTGATGAAGCGGCGACGCCACGCATGGTCAAATTGATGAATCTGTGACGTGACAAAGCTGTTATTGCCTGGGGGCCTAGATGCGTGACTATCGCTGGTTACACGAGTTCTGCCTGAACCGTTTTGGCTCTGCCGCTGCGTTGGAAGCGCGGTTGCCAACGCCGCGCAGCCCTGAGGCATTGCGCCAGATAGCCGACGACCGCTATCTCTCCACGCTGGCTTTGCGGGTATTCCGCGCGGGTTTGAAGCATAGTCTGGTGGACGCCAAGTGGCCGGCCTTCGAACAAGCCTTTTTCGGTTTCGATCTGGATAAGGTCGTGTTGATGGGCGGGGAGCATATCGAACGCCTGATGCAGGACGCGCGTTTGATCCGGCACCTCGGCAAGCTCCGCAGCGTACCGCGCAACGCGCAGATGCTGATGGATATACGCACGGAGCACGGTAGCGTCGGCAACCTGATTGCAGATTGGCCGGTGACGGATATCACTGGGCTCTGGCGATTGCTCAGCAAGCAAGGCAACCAGTTGGGAGGGCTCTCTGCACCGCGTTTTTTACGCATGGTCGGCAAAGATACCTTTGTTGCAACCGACGACGTCGCCGCAGCGCTGAAGGCCCAGAATATTGTGGATAAGAAGCCAACCAGCCAACGGGATCTGGCCGCTACCCAGGCGTTTTTCAATGAATTGCACGCGCAAAGTGGCCGACCTATGTGCCAGTTATCTGTCATGTTAGCCAGCACCGTCAATAATTAAGCGGGTCGAATTTTGGGAAATAAGTTGACTATCAGGGACTTGAGCGGCATGGTTCAACCATTGTCACACTTGCCGGTAGTCCCTATGCGCGTAAAAGCTCTCGCTGTTCTGGTCATGCTTGCCTTGTTGGCAGGGTGTTCCAGCGCGCCCAAGCCGCGCACTGCGGCCACCTCGACTCCCGCCTGGAATACCTCTACTGACTCCTCCTCGGCCTCATCCAGGTCAACTAAATCACCCAGATCAACCTCTAACTACGCTCCTCTGGTGCGCACTTTGCCGCCAATCAATCAGGATGTGGTGTTCCACGCCATCAGCCTGGTGGGCACGCCATACCAATATGGTGGCAGCACGCCGGAGACCGGCTTTGATTGCAGTGGCTTGATCAACTATGTTTATCGCCAGGCTGTGGGCATGGCGCTGCCGCGCACTACTGCGGGCCTGAATGCGCTCTCTGCGGAAAACCCGGCTGTGGGTGCTCTGGAGCCGGGTGATCTGGTGCTGTTCGCGATGAACGGTGGCAACCGCGTTAACCATGCCGGTATCTATGTCGGCGATGGGCGTTTCCTCCACGCTCCCAGTAGTGGCGGCAAAGTCCGGATGGACAGTCTGCAGGCCAACTTCTGGCAGCGCACTTATACCGGCGCTCGCCGGGTACTCGAGTAATCCTGCTGCGTTTTTACCCCTCGTTTATTTGACGCTCCATATCGGATTGCGCTTGTAGTTTTATACAGGCGTGGCCGAGCTGTCGTGGAAATGTCATTGCCCCGTCACCGTCGTGTCATGAAATCACCCTAGCGTTGCATTGTGAGTTGCAATACAGCGGCTCGCATTATTGCAAAAGGTGATCATATGCCGCCGAACCTATCTCAACCGGCGATGCTGACGGTAGACAAGCTGGGAGTAATCTATCCTGGCGGCGTGGAGGCATTGCGCTCTACTTCTGTGAGCTTTCAGCGTGGCGAATTCACTGTGTTGCTGGGCTTGTCTGGCGCAGGTAAATCCACTTTGCTGCGTACGCTCAACCATCTGGTAACCCCCACTAGTGGGCAGGTCTTGTCCAGCGAATTCGGCCAGCTAACTGACGCCGCTAATCTGCGTCAACATCGCCGCAAAACGGCCATGGTCTTTCAACACCATCAGTTGATTCTGCGGCACAGCGCGCTGGACAACGTGCTGACCGGACGCCTGGCGTATCACGGCACCTGGCGCAGTTTCTTTCCGCTGCCACGTGAAGATCTGCAACTGGCTCTGCATTGCCTTGAACGTGTAGGTCTTGCCGACAAAGCGCTGATGCGCGTTGACCAGCTGTCCGGCGGCCAGCAACAACGCGTCGGTATCGCCCGGGCACTGGCGCAGCAGCCGAGCATGATTCTGGCGGATGAGCCGGTGGCGAGTCTTGACCCAGCCACATCGGAAAAGGTGCTTTCACTGCTCAAGCGGATTTGCAGTGAAGACGGCATTACTGCGGTTGTTTCACTGCATCAGCTTGAGTACGCACAGCGTTTTGCTGACCGGATTATCGGGCTGGCGAATGCACACATCGTTTTTGACGCAACCCCTGAGGAGCTCAACGATAACCAGTTGGCGCGCATCTATGATGGCCATCGCCGACCCCAGCCGGCTGAGACTGCTGCCTCCGCATTACCTTCCAATGCTGTTACTGAACTGGAGATTGTACCATGAAACTGTTTCACACTGTTGTTCTTGCTGCAGGTTTGACCTTTGGCGCAGCCCAGGCTGCGACGGCCGCTGATGCCAATCCGGATACGCTGAAAGTGGCCTTGCTCCCGGATGAAAATGCTTCCGAGCTGATCAAGCGTAATGAGCCGTTAAAGAACTATCTGGAAGCCAAGCTGGATAAGCAGGTCGAGCTGATTGTCACCACCGACTACTCGTCGATGATCGAAGCCATGCGCTTTGGTCGCATTGACCTGGCTTACTTCGGCCCATTGTCTTACGTGCTGGCTAAAAGCAAGAGCGAGATCGAGCCATTTGCGGCCATGGTGATCGACGGCAAGGCAACATATCGCTCAGTCATCATTGCCAACGTGGAGTCTGGGGTCGAGACCTACGCCGACCTGAAAGGACGCAAAATGGCTTATGGCGATCGCGCTTCCACCTCCAGCCATTTGATTCCCAAGACGGTTTTGGAAACAGCCGGTCTTAGCGAAGATGAGGATTACGAGCAGCATTTTGTCGGCACTCATGATGCTGTCGCGGTGAACGTGGCCAATGGGAATGCGGATGCCGGTGGACTGTCCGAGGTGATTTTCAACCACGTCTCAGAGAGCGGGCTGATTGATCCCAGCAAGGTCAGGGTGCTGGGTTATAGCGGCGAGTTTCCACAGTATCCCTGGGCGATGCGTTCGAACCTGGATGCTGATTTGAAAGACCGTATTGCCGGCGCCTTTATCAGCCTGGATGACAAGGAAGTGCTGGGCAACTTCAAAGCGGAAGGCTTTGCGCCAATTAAGGATGCCGACTATGACGTGATCCGCGAGATGGGCAAGCTCCTGAAGCTCGATTTTGCGACCATGTAAGGAGTGACCATGCATATGCAACCTAGCGCCTCAATACCTCAGCCAGTCGACGAGCAGCAGGGCGTGCTTGAGCAATACAGCAAGGGTTGGAAGCGCCGCCTGCTGCAGTTACTGGTCGTGATGGGTATTGTGCTGATCGCTGCCTGGTATGTCGGGCTGCTCAACGCCGGTACCCTTGCGGAAGGGATCCCGGCGATCATGACCTTGGCCGGGGAATCCTTTCCGCCGGATTTTCGCAACGCGGCCGACTGGTTTCTGCCGCTGGTGGATACCCTGGCGATGAGTATTGCCGGCACAGCCGTGGCGGTGTTGTTCTCGGTGCCGCTGGCATTTCTCGCAGCGCGCAATACCTCGCCCCACCCATTGGTGTTTCAGGTTGCACGCGTACTGCTGAACGCACTGCGCTCGGTACCAGAGCTGATCATGGGCATCATCTTTGTGGCCGCCGTGGGTTTTGGCGCGTTGCCGGGCGTATTGGCGTTGGGTCTGCATTCGATCGGCATGGTCGGCAAGTTTTTTGCTGAAGCGATCGAGCATGTGGATGAAGCCCCGGTAGAGGCGGCCAGAGCGGCGGGGGCCTCGCCATTGCAGGTGCTCTATCACGCGGTGCTGCCTCAAGTCATGCCGCAGTTCGCTGATGTTTCCATCTACCGCTGGGAATACAACTTCCGCGCGTCTACGGTCATGGGCATGGTTGGCGCGGGCGGAATCGGCTTTGAGCTCATGGGCTCGCTGCGCATCATGCAGTACCAGGAAGTGTTCGCCATTCTGTTGGTCATCCTGTTGATGGTCACCCTGGTTGACGCCCTCAGTGGCCGACTGCGTAAAGCATTCAAATAAGAGCTTTTTATGAAACCACGTTTAGTCATAACGCACCGTGTACACCAGGAAATCCTCGACATGCTGGCGCCACATTGCCAGTTGATTACCAATCAAAGCGATAACACGCTGCCGCCGGAAGAAGTCCTGCGCCGGGTCAGCGATGCCCAGGCGATGATGGCATTCATGCCGGACCGCGTCGGCGCTGACTTTCTCGATGCCTGTCCGCATCTGCAGGTGATCGGGGCGGCGCTCAAGGGCTTCGATAACTTCGACACTCAGGCATGCACCGAGCGCGGTGTATGGTTGACCTTTGTGCCGGACCTGCTGACAGTGCCGACCGCAGAATTGACAGTGGGACTGACGATCGGCTTGTTACGTCAGGTCAGGGCCGCTGACGCCCATGTGCGCACAGGGCAGTTCCAGGGCTGGCGGCCGCAGTTTTACGGGCTGGGTATCGAAGGTACGCGTCTTGGCATCATTGGCATGGGTGCGATCGGTCAGGCCCTGGCTCAGCGCTTCAAGGGCTGGGGTGCGCAGATTCGCTACAGTGAGATACAGCCGTTGGATAAGGCGCAAGAGACGGCGCTGGAGATGCAACACTTCGCGTTGGATACGCTGCTCGAGGAGTCCGACGTGGTGATCCTGGCATTGGCATTGACGCCCAAAACGTTGCACACGCTGAACGCCGCGCGACTCGCGCAGATGAAACCTGGGGCGTTTCTGATCAATCCCTGCAGGGGCTCGGTCGTTGATGAGAAAGCCGTATTGAACTCGCTGCAAAGCGGACACCTGGCGGGCTATGCAGCCGATGTATTCGAAATGGAAGACTGGGCTCTGGAAGGGCGGCCGCGCTGCATTGATGCGGACCTGCTGGCCCACCCCAATACCTTGTTCAGTGCCCATATTGGATCAGCCGTCAGCCGCGTTAGGTTGGCGATAGAACGTCGCGCGGCGGATAACATTTTGCAGGTCTTGCTGGGCGAGGAGCCGCAGGACGCGGCTAATCGGCCGGTCAATCCGCGGGCGGTCGTATGTTGAACCTCACCTGGATCAATACCTTGGTAACCTTGTTTCAGCAGGGCAGTTTCAAGGCCGCAGCTGACAGCCTGGGGTTGGCCCAGCCTACGGTCACCCAGCATATACAGAAGCTTGAGGAGCAACTGGGTATCGCCCTGGTGCAGCGCGGTCGCAGTGGCTGCCATCCCACTGCGGGGGCGCAGCGGTTGATGCCTTTTGCCGTAAGCATGCTGAGCCTGAACCAGCGTGCACTGGCAGCGGTGCGTGGCGAGCAGTGGAGAGTCGGTGCCAGCTCCAATATCGGCATCTATCTGCTGCAACCACACGTCCGGTCATTTTTGGCTGAGCAAGGCGATGCCGCACTCGACCTGGTGATCGACAACAATCCGACTATTGCGCAGAAACTGAGCCAGGCTGAGATCGATATGGCGATAATGGAGTGGTGGCAGCCGCTCGATGGCTTCGAGTCCCGGCCGTGGCGCAATGAGCCGGTGGTGGTAATTGTGCCGCCGGATCATCCGTTCGCCTGCCTGACAGAGATTACGCCGGAGCATCTCGCCGGTATGGCACTGATCGGCGGAGAATCCGGAACGGGCACCGGGCGGCTGCTGGCTGAGTTCTTCGCACGCGCTGATCAGCTCCCCAGCGTGTCCATGCAATTGGGCAGCACCGAAGCGGTCAAGCAGGCGGTACGTGCCGGGCTGGGTATTTCGCTGGTGCTTGCGTCTACTGTGACGCAGGAGGTGGAGGTGGGTGCACTCTGTGCTATTCCTCTGGCAGGGGCTGGCCTGAACAAGGAACTGATGCTTGTATGGCGCACGACCGCCGGAGCCCAGGTGCCGCATTTTATCCAGCATCTACTCGCCAGCCCGGCGCCTCATTCCAGCGCTACGAATAGCAGCGTCAGGCCGTTGTAGAGTGCGTGGGCGGCAATGCACAGGATCAGCTGGTCGTATTTCCAACGTAGCCAGCCGAGCAGGGCACCGAGCAAGGCAATCACCAGCACGCCGCCGGGGCTGTAGAAACTGTGCATCAACGCAAAGATCAGCGTGGTTACCGGCAATGCCAGCCAGATGCCCGGGCGGGTGCGTTGCAGTGACTTGAATAACCAGCCGCGGAAAACCACTTCTTCGGCGAACGGCACCCAGAGGATGGCGATCAGCAGCCCGGCTATCAGGCGCGGCCAGGGTAGATCGAGCAGCGGAGTAATGGCCTGTGGCCGATTGGGCGCATCGGGCTCCAGTGCAATGGGTAGGCGGATATCCAGCCAGCTGGCGAGCGGATCTGCGCCCAGCACCATGGCAACAGCAAACAGGCAGGCTAGCAGCAAACCGGGCAGCGAGAGGCCGGCGCCCCATAGCCAGGGCATCGGCTGACGCGGTGAAAGTAACCAGGCAATAATCAGACTACCCAGAATGACTAACCCGGCAAACAGCGCATCCAGCAGCAGAAATTGCGTATCGATATGCCAACGGATCCCGCTCAATTGCATCAACAGGGCTGCGGCATGATGGCTGAACAGGGCGAGCAGGGCATAGGCGATGGCCAGCCGTGCCAGGATCAGAGCATCGTCCAGGGCATGCCTGCTATCCGCGGGTAGCGCCAGGTGGTGCTTCACGCGGCAAATCGACCAGGTGATTGCAGGTCACTACTGTTACAGCGGCTTGATGCGTTCATGCAATTTTCCTGAGTCAGCCAAGTCGAGAAATTCATCACCGAGCCGCTGGCTCTCGGCCATGGCGGTGCGCCAGTAACGCTGGCGACCAGCGTCATCGCCAAGAAAGCGATTAAAGTCGCGCCGATCCGGCAACTTGCCGAAGGGTAACTTGGCGAGATAGTCGCGCGAGGGCGACATCAACAATACGTTCTTCAGTTGCTCTAGATTACCCCGACGCCAGGGCAGGCTCTTGTCGAACCAGCCAGGAACAACGCGATCAAGAAAGTGCGGGTAGAGCACCACGCCGGGGGCCTGGTAAGGCAGGTCGAGGTGATAGTCGAGCAAGCCGCCATCCCGATAGACGCCAAGGCGAGCACCGGGAATATCGCGTACGCCCTGCATCACCCAGGGGATGGCGCCGGAGGCCATCAACGCAGAGCGCAGGTTGCCGGTGTTTAAACTGATGTGCTCACTGGGAAAGTCGACCAGGTCAGCCAGCGGCGGACGCTGCCGCGGATCATGCAGGATTACCCGTTCGAAATAGCGCTTCAGATGTCGGCGGCCCAGCAGGTTGGCGCCAATCACCCCGCCCAGCCCTAGGCCCAGTCGCGAGCGCGTATCGTGTTGCAGCAGGCCCAGGCTTTTCACCACCATGACGTTCAGATGGTACTGGGGGTTGTGCAGAATGCTGTGCGCATCCTCACCCAGCAGCTCGTCCAGCATCACTCCGCAGCGCTGGCTGATCTGCGCCATACTGATGCCCTTGGGAAACTGCATGCTCGTGTACAGCTCGCCGAGCCGACGAAGACCCTCTACCGGATCGGGCAAGCAAGCGCTGGCAAACCGCCAACTGCCAATCGATGCGCCAATCAGGCTGCGCGGTTGTGGCGTGCGCGGCAGCCAATCACCGAACAGGGCCAGATCCAGACCCTGAATGCCCAGCGCCTTGGGGCCGCCGGCAGCACCGGGGATCATGTGAACGTCAGCCGGCTGCAGCCCTTGCTCACGGATATGCACCAGTGCCTGATGGCCGGCGCGTAGTTCCAGTGCCGGGGATGAAATATGTATTGCGGTCATGCGGTATCCTTGTTGCAGCCTGTTTTTCCAGGACCGACCGTTTTTAAGTTTGGCTTCAGCTTGGGGTACTAGTATGCAAGCGTACTCAAACAACGGAGATCTATAGTATGAAAAATCTTATCGCAATGTCCTGTGCTGCTGTTCTGACTCTTGGTAGTGCTGCTGTGTTGGCCGATGATGTACGCATTGATGAAGCTCAAAAGCTGGTCACTGACGGTACCATTCAGTCTTTTGAAAAGTTGAACGAAAAAGCCCTGGCCACTCAGGCCGGCACCATTACTGATACCGAGCTGGAGCAGGAATACGGCCGTTATATCTATAAAGTCGAGATCCGCGATGCCCAAGGTGCAGAGTGGGATATTGATATGGATGCTACCAATGCTGAAATTCTCAAGAATGAAAAAGACAGCTAATCGTTCCTGCAGTAACCAGAAAGCCGCCTTGCGCGGCTTTTTCTGTTGGGCGCTGTTAAGTCTGTCGCTCGGCTGGGCCACAGTCAGCTACGCGGGCCGGGATATCGATCAGGATGAAGCCTTGTATCTGGTCGAGCAGGGAGTGGTTAAACCTCTGCAGGAATTTCTCGACGATGCGCTCGAACGCTTCCCCGGACGCTTTCTGGAAGCGGAGCTGGAGTGGGACGACGGGCGCTATGTCTATGAGTTGGAAATCGTCACCAAGGCGCACCGGGTTTTGGAGCTGGAATACGATGCGGTGACTGGCAAGCTTTTGGATGTTGATGAGGAAGATTGATGCGGTTGTTACTGGTGGAGGACACCGTCGAGTTGGCGGACAGCTTGTGTGCTGTGCTCAAGGACGGTGGTTATGCGGTTGACTGGCGTGCCGACGGGCGCGATGCGCTGATTCTGGGTGAGCAGGAGCCTTACGATCTGTGCATTCTGGATCTGGGTTTGCCGGGGATGGATGGGCTCGAGATTCTGACGCGCTGGCGCGCCGCCGGAGTCGCCTTGCCGGTGTTGATACTGACCGCCCGCAGCAATTGGAGTGAGCGAGTCGAGGGCTTGCGCGCTGGCGCGGATGATTATCTGGTCAAACCCTTCCACTCCGAGGAGCTGCTGCTGCGGGTGCAGGCATTGCTGCGGCGCAGCCACGGGCGTCAACCGCAAGCGTTATTGCAGGCGGGCGGTCTGGCGCTGGATGAAAGCAAGCAGCAGGTGTCTGGAGCAGGTCTGGACGCTGTGCAACTGTCTGCTACCGAATTCAAGCTGCTGCGCTATTTCATGCTGCACACTGGCCAGTTATTGTCGAAAACGCGGTTGGCCGAGCATCTGTATGAATATGAAAGCGAACGCGATTCCAACGTGATCGAAGTACAGATCAATCACCTGCGTCAAAAGGTCGGTCGCGAGAGTATCCAGACCCGGCGTGGGCAAGGTTACATATTTAGCGGGCGCGCGCAGTGAAAAGTATTGGCCGGCAACTGGGCCTGGGGTTGATTGCGATCATGCTGGCCACCGTCGTGCTCGTGGGGCAGGGTAGTGTCTGGCTGTTCGATCAGGCCCTGCGCGGCTACCTGACTACGGTGCTGCAGCGTGAGACCGATAGCCTGCTGACCGCCCTGCGTTCCGGTCCCGACGGGTTGTATCTGGACGTGCAGCGGATTGATCCGGATTATCAGCGGCTGTATTCAGGGCGCTATTTTGTCATCGACGCCGGCGAGCGCTGGCGCTCGCGCTCACTCTGGGACACCCGTCTGCCGCTGGACGCCGAAGGCCTGCACAACACCCTGGTAGCTGGCCCGGATGATCAGCAATTGCTGGTTTGGTCCGGGCGCTACGAGCTGCCGGAAGAGTCGGTGCGGATCAGTGTTGCCATCGATTACCTGCCATTGCTCAAAGCCTTTGATCGGACCCGCTGGCTTATCTGGGGGCTGGGCGGGGTAGCCATTCTGATCAGCCTGCTGGTCCAGCAACTGCTGCTCAGGCGCGCTCTGCTGCCGCTGCGTCGCGCGCGAGGGGAGTTAGCCGAGTGGCATGTTGGCAAGCGCTTGCAGCTCAGCGAAGAAGTGCCGGAGGAACTGCAGCCTTTGGTCGCCGAGATCAATCACTTGGGGCGCCAGGTGGAGCAGATCATCAAACGATCGCGTAGTGGCCAGGCTGACCTTGGCCATGCGCTGAAAACGCCGTTGGCGGTATTGGAAACACTAGTAAGCGAATGCTCCGGACGCCTGCCAGAGGACAAGGTGCAAGCGCTGAAAACTCAATTGGTGTCCATGCGCGGGCAGATGGAGCGCGCCTTGCAACGCGCCAGACTGGCGCCGGAAAGCCAGGCCGGGCGACGTTTTAACGCCGCTGAGGATCTACCCTGGCTGCTGGAGTCACTGGAGCGCATTCACGGCGACAAGGTGCGCATGCAAACCTTGATTCATCCTCAGGCGGCTGCGGACTGGCCGTTTGAACGTGAAGATATGCTTGAGCTGTTGGGCAACTTGCTGGATAACGCCTGCAAGTGGGCAGCGACAACAGTGCAATTCGAATGCGCGCTGAACCACCAAGAGCTGATCTTGCATGTCCGTGATGACGGTCCCGGCGTGCCGGAAAAGGACCACGTACGCATCCTGCGTCGGGGGCAGCGGCTGGACCAAACCGTCAACGGCCAAGGCCTGGGTTTGGCCATTGTCGGTGATCTGGTCGAGGTCTACCGCGGGCAGGTAACCTTGGCAGAGGCCGCCCTGGGCGGCCTCGAAGTAACCGTGGTGCTGCCCTGGCAGAACTGATCCGTGGCCAGGTTGATCAGATCAACGCGGTATCGATATCCACCAGCAGCAGATGTCGGCTGTTGTCGATGAACAGCCCTGAGGTGATGCAGTACTGGTTGGTTGTGGCGTCCCGATAGCGGTTGGACAGAATCACCCTGCTGTCTTGCCCGGCTTCGGCGAGGATCTGATAGAAGTAGGGGCGCCAGGACCAATTGTGATCCAGATAGCGGGGGTCAGCCTTCCAGCTATTGTTGGTCCATTCATAGTTTGGCGAAATCTGCGTGCCATGGGCGTCGCAGAGAAAGCAGCGCAGTAGCCAGGGGTAGGATTTGGGCGAGGGCAGGTCCGTCGGTTTGCCGCCCTTGGCCAGCCATTTTCTTAAATCGCCGAAGAGTACCGAGAGCGAGTTGCGCAGCTCCATCAGTTTCGCGCGCTCTGCCAGCTTGCCTGCCGCGTAGTCATCACGCATGCGTGAGAACTCAGCTTTTACCGCATCCGGCGGCAGGAAGTTCTCTGCCGGGCGGGCAAACAGGTAGCCCTGCACATAGCGCGCGCCACATTCCAGAGCAAAGTGCAGCTCCTGTTCGGTTTCCACTCCTTCAGCAATGATCCAGCAGCCACTCTTTTCCGCCATCAAAGCCAGCGCCTTGACGAAATCACCGCTATTGCCGTTGCCGCTGGCCGCCTGACGAAATAGCTGTATATCCAGTTTGAGAATATCCGGCTCCAGTGCCAACACGCGATCCAGCATGGAATAACCGGCACCAAAGTCGTCTATCGCAATGCGGATGCCGGCTTCCCGATAGCGGCGTACGGCTTCCTTGAGTTCCTGCAGGTCTCCTTGCAGCTCAGTAATTTCGAATACCACCTGCTCCGGCGGCAGGCCTATTTCTTCAAGAAGTTGCAAGCTGGGCAGGGGCTTGCCCGGCTCCAGTCGGCTGACCCATAGCGGCGAGATATTGATGCTGATGAAGCCATCGGGGTTGTCCCTGAAGGCTTCCAGAGCCATGCGCCGAATCGTTCTGTCCAGGTCCAGCAGATCGTCAGGGTCGACACCAGGGTCGGTGAACAGCGGGCCAGCGCTGACAATCTGGCCCTGTTCGTCGCGCAGTCTGGCAAGGGCTTCGTAGCCAGCAATGCGACCGGTGGCGGTATCGATCAGCGGTTGAAAAAACGGCAGTGGTTGACCATTGAACACAACATACTCCAAGTGAGAGGGACAGCGGCTGGGCGGTGCATGCAAGATTATAGCCAAGGGAAATGAAAGCGGCGGCTTTACCGGGATTAGACGGCCGCCTGACTTTGGTGGAAGTCTTTCCTGTTTGTTATTGGTGCGTGGAAGACCGTCTTGGTATGACGTTTGCACTCTTGTGGTGAGTTATTGCAGATGGCGCGCACGATTATGGTGCCAATCCATGTGATCAGTAACCTACACCCTTAATAAATGTCTGAAAAACATAGAAAAAATTCACCAGACAGAATTTATGCTTAATTCCTATTGGTGTCGCGCTGGTGTGATACGCACCATTTAGACGCTGGAGCAGGGATTTATGCATTTATCTGGTGCGTTTTTCATATAAAAGAGGCTCGCTATGGAAAACTTGCACAGCGCTGTGGAAACACTGATGCATGGCGCCAACACCATGTTCATTCTGATGGGCGCGATTATGGTTCTGGCCATGCACGCCGGCTTTGCGTTTCTTGAGGTAGGCACTGTACGGCAAAAGAACCAGGTTAACGCGCTATCGAAAATCATCAGTGATTTTGCCATCTCGGGCTTGGCGTACTTTTTCATCGGCTATTGGATAGCTTACGGCGTCACCTTCTTTGAGGGGGCCGAGGCGCTGACTGACCAGAACGGTTACTCGCTGGTTAAATTCTTTTTCCTGATGACCTTTGCTGCGGCCATCCCGGCGATCATCTCTGGCGGCATTGCCGAGCGCGCACGCTTCGCGCCCCAACTGGTGGCGTCGCTGCTGATAGTCGGCTTTATCTATCCATTCTTCGAAGGCCTGGTATGGAACGGCAACATGGGCTTTCAAGGCTGGCTGGAGGCAAGCTTCGGCGCGCCGTTCCATGATTTTGCCGGCTCGGTTGTTGTGCATGCGGTCGGTGGCTGGTTGGCGCTGGGCGCGGTGTTGATGCTGGGTGCACGGCGCGGGCGCTACCGCGACGGGCATGTGGTGGCCATGCCGCCATCTAATATTCCGTTTCTGGCACTGGGTGCCTGGATCCTGACCATCGGCTGGTTCGGCTTTAATGTGATGTCGGCGCAAACCATCGATGGGATCAGTGGCCTGGTAGCCGTCAATTCGCTGATGGCGATGGTTGGCGGTACGTTAGCCGCGCTGCTGGTTGGCCGCTTCGACCCTGGCTTTTTGCACAATGGCCCGCTGGCAGGCTTGGTGGCGGTATGCGCCGGCTCGGACATCATGCACCCGATCGGTGCGTTGGCCACGGGTGCGATTGCTGGCGGGCTGTTTGTCTGGACCTTTATCCTCACCCAGAACAAGCTGAAAATCGATGACGTGCTGGGTGTATGGCCCCTGCACGGACTGTGTGGCGTCTGGGGTGGTGTAGCGGCAGGTATCTTCGGCACGCAGGCGCTGGGCGGTTTGGGTGGTGTCAGTCTTGCTTCCCAGGTGGTCGGATCGCTGGCTGGTGCCATTTTTGCGCTGGCAGGCGGTGTTTTGGTTTACGGCGTGATCAAGGCTACCGCGGGTATTCGTCTGAACGAAGAAGACGAGTTCATGGGTGCGGATTTGGCCATTCACAAGATTGGGTCTGTTTCGGACGATTGATTGCTGCTGGTATCAGGCCTTTTCTGGGTTGTGAGGAGTCCGTGTAGGGGCGCCGCTGGCTGTTAGCCTGTGCGCGACACGCTACAAGCCATCCATGGGGCTCGGCGGCGCACATCCCTGTGCGCCGCCGGTACGCGCACAGGCTAACAGCCACCGACGCCCGAGAGCATTGTGCTGGCTGGATCGACAGAAGCTCTTATAAGCTGCAGCTCGGAGTAAATTTGCCGATTTTGACTTGGCCCACTCCAGGACCGTCAGAGCACAGGGATGTGCGATGACGAGCCCCAGGGATGGCTTGGAGCGTGTCCTGGAGTGGGCCAAGTCAGGATCGGCATGGCTCACCAACCCGAGCCAATCGCTTTTCAAACTAGATCGAGAGCACAAAAAAAGCCCGAGCATTGCTCGGGCTTTTCTGCATTACAAAGATGGTTACATCAAAGGAATGGTGTAGTTGACGATCAGGCGGTTTTCATCCAGATCGCCAGTTGCGGCATTGGAACGGACCATCGCATTACGCCATTGCAGCGCAACGTTCTTGAGCGGGCCGGACTGGATGGTGTAGGTGAAGTCGATATCACGTTCCCATTCCTTGCCTTCACCACCGCCGACAGCGGTAAAGTTGTCGCCGCTAACGTAGCGGATCAGACCCTTCAAACCGGGGATGCCATATTGGGCAAAGTCCAGATCGTAGCGTGCCTGCCAGGATTTTTCGTCTGAGCGGGCAAAGTCCAGAATCTGAATATAGTTGGCGATATAGGGGTTGTTTTCGGCAAGGTAGGGGAACGCGGTGTCACCGTCGCTGTGCTGATAGCCGAGGCGGAACACGTGTGGGCCCGTTCCGGCTGAGAGCATAATCGACTTCATCTGGTGATCGATATCGAGCGGCTGATTGCCGTTGTCGGACGTATCAAAGTACGCCAGATTGGCACCCAACGCCCAGTCACCCAGACTGACCGTCTGAATCAGGTTAACCAAGTTCTGCTCGTACACATCGTCCAGTTCGCCACGCCACAAACCGAGGGTCGAGCCGATTTCAGTAAACTTGTAGGTACCCCCCAGGTAGTTGAAACGATCAGAAGTACCGCCCACAGTCGCGCCGATGTCCTGACGATCCGTACTGGCGCGGTAGTTGACCTGGCGCAGCTGGCCGGCCTGAACATCCAGGTTTTCGATCTCACCCATGCTCAGGGCGCCGCCGGTATAAGTCTGTGGCAACAGACGGATGTCGCTGGCCTGGGCTATCGGAATGGTCGGGAACAAATTACCGACCTTGAGGACGGTGTTGGAGGCCTTGGCTTTTACCGTGCCGGTAATGTGGCTGTAACCATCCGGGCCTTCGTTGCCAAAAGCGCTGGGCAGCAAGCCGGTACCGGCAGTGTCGTCCTCGGAGTGGAGCTTCAGACCCGCTGCGCCATAAACGTCAAGGCCAAAGCCTACTGCGCCTTGCGAATAACCTGATTCGGCTCGCAGGATAAAGCCCTGTGCCCATTCTTCAGCCTTCGAAGCAGCGCCGGGTGGAGTAGAGCGGAAATCGCGATTGAAATAGAAGTTGCGCAGTTGCAGCGAAGCTTTGGTGTCTTCGACAAAGCCGGCCGCGTTGGCGGTGGTGGCAAGCGGAGCTGCCAGAGTAAGGGCCACAGCAGCGGCCAGGGCGTTGGTCTTCACATGCTTCATTATTGTTCTCCTGGTGTGATCAAGTGCAGGCCGGTGCTCGCCGGGCGCGGAAACAAATAAAGCACTTAAGCAGGAGATGCTCTCTAAGACATTCGTCGAACTGTCATAATTCGGCCCAGACCGACCCTCGAGAGGCTGATCGACCTCGCGGCGAAACAGTTGTTCTTGACGGCTCCATGCCGCTGGCGATAGCGCGAACTGTGATCGCCAGCGGCTATTAGACTTTAGCAGGGGGCCGCACCTTCAGTCATAAAAGCGCGGTGGGTGGGCTCACATGCCGTTGGCGAAATCCGGATTGCTCATGTCGATTTCACTGCGCAAAGGTTTGAGCGCCTGAGCATAGCGCAGCAGGATATCCAGGTTGTAATCCATTCGGGCGCGAATGCGGCGGTCATCCTCAGCGACCGGTTCAGGCATGTTCAGCACGTTCTCCACGTTGCGCACGATCAGGTGTTCGGGGATGTAGCAAAGCCGGCAATTCTTGTAGCTGGAGGCACGCAGTTCGCTGATCGGATAGGCGCCGCCAACGCCAGAGGAAATGCCGCCCAACATCGCCGGCTTGTGCGCCAGCTGCGCCTTGGTTGCATACAGGAAGAAGTTCTTGATGGCCGGACAGGCCATGCCGTGCCATTCGGGAGCAAGAATCACCAGCGCATCGGCCTTGGCCAGTTGCTTTTCAAACATGCTCCAAGGGCCAGTATCCTCTGCAGGCCACAGCGGTAACGGATAGTTGCCCAGGTCGATTACCGATACGTGTTCGGCATCCAGTTGATGCTGACTGATCAGCGACTG
Organism: Halopseudomonas laoshanensis; assembly: GCF_008365385.1. GTDB lineage: Bacteria > Pseudomonadota > Gammaproteobacteria > Pseudomonadales > Pseudomonadaceae > Halopseudomonas > Halopseudomonas laoshanensis. The sequence continues at coordinate 41,294 of NZ_QOVF01000004.1, forward strand.
GCGCATAAAACGCGCTACTTTGGCGGTCTGGCTGTTGCTGCGACTGCTGCCGGCGACAATGGCGACATTAAGCATGGCGCGTCCTCTGTAATGGATGATGCGCGACATGCTAGCGCTGCTGGCGGCAGGGCAATAGCGCAAAAAAGTGATCGAAACTATCGAAGGAGTCTGACCGGCACTTTTGCCCCGGCCTTTTTGACAGTTCTCGCAGCTTACGGCAGAGTACGCGCCCTTCGGCAATTGCCTTCCTTCCTTGATATGAGAACTGGACAATGAACGCTGTGATAGCCGCTGTAGCGGTGATGCTGGCCCTGAGTCTGTGCCGTGTGCATGTAGTAGTCGCGTTGATCATCGGCGCGGTAGTCGGTGGCCTCATGGGTGGCCTGGGCCTTGAAGCCACGTTGGAGGCCTTTCAGGGCGGCCTGGGCAAGGGCGCCAATGTGGCGCTGAGCTACGCCCTGCTGGGGGCCTTCGCGGTGGCGATTGCCAAGTCCGGTCTGGCCCATGCGCTGGCGGACAAGGCCCTGATTCTGGTCAACCGCCAGCAATCGGGCGGGCAGGGCATGTTGCGTGGGCTGTTGCTGATGGTGTTGCTGGCGGTGGCGATCTCTTCACAGAATATCCTACCTATCCATATCGCCTTCATCCCACTGCTGGTGCCGCCTTTGTTGTTTGTCATGGCCCGGCTCAAGCTGGACCGCCGATTGGTCGCCTGCGTCCTGACCTTTGGCCTGATCACACCCTATATGTTTCTGCCGGTCGGCTTTGGCGGGATTTTTCTGAATGACATCCTGCTGGCGAACGTGGCCGAGAGTGGCAGTGAAATCGAAGGTGTGAACGTGATGCAGGCCATGGCCTTGCCGGCACTGGGTATGCTGCTGGGTTTGGGCGTAGCGGTGTTTATCAGCTATCGCCGGCCACGTGAGTACGATGTGACACCAGTAGAGACGGTCGAGCGCCTGGAGAAAGGCTACAACCCGCGCTCGCTTTTGGTAGCGCTAGTGGCGGTGGTCGCCGCCTTTGCGGTGCAGCTGTGGCTGGACTCGATGATCATTGGTGCGCTGGCCGGGTTTGTGATTTTTTCCATCTCCGGTGTGGTGCGCTGGCGTGAAGCCGATGACGTCTTTACCGAAGGCATGAAGATGATGGCGATGATCGGTTTCATCATGATAGCCGCGGCTGGTTTTGCCGAGGTCATGCGTGCTACCGGGTCCATTCAGACGTTGGTGGACAGCTCGGCGGGCATCATCGGTGATAATCGCGCGCTGGCTGCATTGCTGATGCTGCTGGTGGGTCTGCTGATCACCATGGGTATCGGGTCGTCATTCTCGACCATCCCGATCATCGCGGCGATTTATGTTCCGTTGGCCATGCAGCTGGGTTTCAGTCCATTGGCCATCGTCGCGCTGGTGGGCACTGCGGCCGCACTGGGCGATGCCGGCTCGCCCGCGTCAGACTCAACTCTGGGCCCGACTGCGGGTTTGAACGTAGACGGTCAGCACAACCATATCTGGGACACGGTGGTGCCAACCTTCCTGCACTACAACCTGCCATTGATTGCCTTTGGCTGGTTAGCGGTGATGGTGCTCTAAAGGCCGCTTGAAGCTTCCGGGTCTAGATCCGGAAGCGACTCACCAGACCGTCGATCTGCTTGCCCAGCTGGGTCAGATGCTGGCTGGCTTCGGCGGTTTGCTGCGCACCTTCGGTGGTTTCGCGGGCCAGTTCGGCCGCTTCGGTCACGTTGCGGTTAACGTCTTCGACCACGGTTGACTGTTGGGTGGTGGCACTGGCAATCGAAGCGTTCAGCGCGACCATCTGCTGCATGGAATGGGCAATCTGTTCCAGCGCAGCACCCGCAGCATTCACCTGTTCGACGCTCTGCTCGGAATACTTGTCGCTCTGATTGATCACGTCGACCACCACCTGGGTATTGGTCTGCAGTTTGCTGATCATGTTGTGAATTTCTTCGGTGGACTTCTGCGTGCGCTGAGCCAGGTTACGCACCTCATCAGCAACCACGGCAAAGCCACGACCCATTTCCCCGGCCCGTGCCGCCTCGATAGCCGCGTTGAGTGCCAGCAGGTTGGTCTGCTCGGCGATGTTGCGGATAACGTCCAGTACCGAGGTGATCTCGTTGGCATCGCTGGACAGGGTTTCCATATGCTGCACGGCGGTCTTCACGCTGCCAGACAAATGCTGGATCTGCTCGATGGTTTTCTCTACCTGAACGCGGCCGTTGTTGGCGCCTTCATTGGCATTTTCCACTTCCTGAGCGGCGGCGTTGGCGTTCTGCGCGACGTCCTGCACACCATAGGTGATCTCGTTGATCGCGGTCGCCATCAACTCCATACGTTCGGATTGGCTGGTCATGCCGCGCAGGCTGTTATCACTGATCTGGTCCAATTGCTGGCCCGCGCTGATCAACTGTCTGGCACTGTCGCCTAGCTGTTGCACAATGCCGCGCAAATTGGCGGTGAAGGTGTTGAAGTGCAGAGCCAGCAAGGACAGCTCGTCTCTGGCGTCATCATCGAGTTTACGCGTCAGGTCGGCTTCGCCGCTGGCAATGTCACGCATGGCCTCGACCACGCGGTTCAGCGGTTTGGAGATGCTGCTGCCAATGACGAACAGAATAGCGATCATGACTGCGGTAATGCCGGTGATAATCAGCAGCAGACGGATCACCTCATCACGGAACTTGGCCTCCATATCTTCGATAAAGATGCCGGTACCGACCATGTAATCCCAGGGTTTGAAATGCTTGAAGGCGGCGATCTTGTCCTGGCCTACATCTTCACCGGGTTCCTGCCCGGGGCGGGTCCAGGTGTACTCTATAAAAGCGGTGCTTTGCGTACGGGCCATGTTGACCATGTCAACGATGACGTTACTGCCGCCGGTGGAACTGTTGATGTTGCTCAGGTCCATGCCTTCGGTCTGTGGCGCCATGGGATGCATAATCATGACGTTGTCCATGTCATTGACCCAGAAGTATTCTTTTTCGTCATAGCGGAGCCCGCGCAATGCGGCCAGCGCTTGCTGACGAGCCTGTTCGCCGGTTAGCTCGCCGCTGACTTCCAGGCTGTGGAAATACGCCATCATGTCATGGGCGCTCTCCACCAGATGGGTGGCCTTGGTAATCTCCGCCTGGCGAAACTCTTCACGCATGCTCAGAAGCGAGACCACGGCGAGCAAGGTCATACTTGCCAGCGCAACGATGAGTATCAACCAGATCCTTTGACTGATCTTTATCCGGCGCAACAAATTCATCTACAACCTCCAGGTTACCGCGGCCAACTGCTATTTTTATTAAGGGTCTAATGACCTGACACATCCTGCAATCTATGTCGGCAGCCGGAGGAAAAACCTGAGCGATATTTTCTTGGCGCCAATGATGTCAATTTGACGGCATTTGCGCTTTGATTCAATAGGCATTGATCTGTATAGCTGGCATCTATCGAGCACTATTGGCCAAAGCGTTATGGGCTGATTTCCAGCAACCGCTGACGATGCCGCACCTGTTGCCCGGCGCTGACCGCGACGCTGGAGATAACGCCGTCGCAGCCGGCTTTGAGCTGATGCTCCATTTTCATCGCTTCCATCACCATGAGCAGTTGCCCGCGGCTGACCTGATCACCTTCGCTGGCAAGTACGCTGACGATGGCGCCGTCCATCGGTGCATGCAGGCTGTTGCTGTCGGATGACTGTGCAGTGCTGGCTGGCCGCTGGCTGGCATCCCGTAACGTCAGACTGCCGTTTTCGCCCTTGAGCCAGATCTGCTGACCATCGATTCGATAGGCCAGGGGCATGCGCACGCCGTCGAGCTCAATCCAGGATGGCGGCTGATCAAGAGCTGGTAACTTGAGTTCGAGCAGTTGCTCGCCGATGCGGGCCTGCATCAAGCCGGGGGTAGTGGGGGCTTTCGGTGTGAGATAAACCGGATATATTTCGCCTGCATGCTCAAGCAAGTAGCGGCTTGGCAGACTTGCGCTGTTGCTCCAGCCCGGCATCCGGTAGCGCGCGGCGGACTGTTGAAAGAGAAGGGCCGCTGCCATTGCCAGTTCCGGAGCGGAGGGTGGTTGCGGCGTCAGGCTCGGGTCTGCGGCGAATTGTTCGGTGGTCAGCGCGGTGGTCGCCTCGCCTGAAATAAAGGCGGTGCTTTGCAACAGGTTGATCAGGAAGCGCTGGTTGGCGACAACGCCCAGCAGCACCGACTGCTCCAACGCGCGAATCAGTTTCAGGCGGGCCTCTTCACGGCAGTTGCCGTGGGCAATCACCTTGGCGAGTAGCGGATCGTAAAAGGAACTGATGATCTGGCCTTCTTTCAGGCCGTGATCCACCCTTACGCCGGCACTATCGGTGGGCTGCCAGCAGCGAATCTGGCCGGTCTGCGGGATAAAGTCGCGGGTGCTGTCTTCGGCGTACAGGCGCACTTCCATAGCATGACCTCGCAGGGCTATCTGCTCTTGCTGCAGCGGCAGCGGGCGCCCTTGGGCTACGCTGATCTGCCAGGCGACCAGATCCACACCCGTGAGCATTTCGGTCACCGGATGCTCGACCTGCAGGCGCGTATTCATTTCCAGAAAGTAGAAATCACGCTGCTCGTCGAGCATGAACTCCACTGTGCCGGCGCCATAATAGTCAACGCTGGCGGCGGCCTTGACTGCGGCATCGCACATGCGTTGGCGCAGTTTGGCGGTCATCACCGGGCAGGGCGCCTCTTCGATGACTTTCTGATGGCGGCGCTGCACCGAGCAATCACGCTCGCCCAGGTGCAAAAGATTGCCGTGCTGATCGCCAAACACCTGCACCTCGACATGCCGTGGCCGCAGCAGTGCTTTTTCCAGAATCAGTTCATCACTGCCAAATGCGCTGAGCGCTTCCGAGCGCGCACTGCGAAGTTGTGCGAGCAACTCGCCGGGTTCGCTGACCAGGCGCATACCGCGACCGCCGCCACCGGCGCTGGCCTTGATCATCAGCGGATAGCCAATTGATTGGGCGTGCTTGCTCAGGGTCTCGTCATCCTGTGCGGCGCCTTCGTAACCGGGGATGCAGGGCACGCCAGCGGCGAGCATGGCGATCTTCGACAGGCGTTTGCTGCCCATCAGGCGAATGGCTGCAACCGAGGGACCGATAAAGCAGATATTCGCCTGGGCGCAGGCCTCGGCAAAATCGGCGTTCTCGGAGAGAAAGCCATAGCCTGGGTGGATCGCGTCGGCGCCTGTGCGCTTGGCCGCAGCAATGATTGCCTCGATATTCAAGTAAGACTGGTTGACCTGCGCCGGGCCGATACAGATCGCTTGGTCAGCCAGCTGCGGATGCAGGCTGTCGGCATCTGCCTCGGAATAAACCGCTACGCTGCGATAGCCGAGAGCGCGCACGGTGCGCAGAATGCGACAGGCGATTTCGCCACGGTTGGCGACCAGTATGCAGTTGAAGGCGCTCATGCGGATTCCTTGGGCATTCGATTATTCAGCCCAGCTGGGCGGTCTTTTCTGCACTAATGCCTGGGTGCCCTCGGCGCCTTCGGCTCCGGTGACGGACTCGGCAAAGGCCTCGGCTGCCTGGTCGAGCAGGCTGTGCATCGACTGCTCGCCGCAGGCCAGTAACAGGTGTTTGGTACGGGCATTGGCCTGGGGTGCGCATTGGCGGATCTGCTGCAGATAGCTGTCGAGCTGCATTTGCAAGTCCTCGCTATTGTTCTCACTGTGGTGCACCAATCCCAGACGTAGCGCTTCGTCGCCATTGAAGCGGGCGGCGGTCAGCGCCAGGCGACGGGCCTGGGTCAGGCCGATGCGCTTGACCACGAAGGGTGCGATCTGCGCAGGAATGACACCCAGGCTGGTTTCTGGCAGACCGAAGCGGGCATCCTCCAGGCACAAGGCAATATCCGCTATGCAGGCCAGACCCAGGCCACCGCCCAGCACCGTACCTTCCAGCACCACCAGCACCACTTGCGGCTGTCGCTCGGCCAGCTCCAGCAGACGGCCGAAGTGCCTGTTCAGTTCGCGGTAGGCGTTCTGGCCAGTGGCTCTGGCGTTGGCCATGTCCTTTATGTCGCCGCCGGCACAGAAATGACCACCGGCGCCGCGCAGAACGATGGCCCGTAGCTGCTCGTCATTGGCGGCGATGGTCAGGGTATCGATCAACTCTTCAAGCATCGTCAGGTTCATGGCGTTGCGGCTGTCTGGCCGATTCAGGGTGATTTGCAGCACGCCGGGCTGCTGGTCCAGCAGTAACGTCTGGCAGGCAGGGTAGGTCATCACTGGGTGCCCTCACGCTGGGTGGGTGAGGCTGGCCGTTTGCCGGGCAGGGTGCCCATCAGCTTGCAGATGATGCCGAGCATGATTTCATCGGCACCACCGCCGATGGAGACCAGGCGCACGTCGCGATAGGCGCGGGCGACCGGGTTGTCCCACATATAACCCATGCCGCCCCAGTACTGTAGGCAGGCGTCGGTCACTTCACGGCCGAGTCTGCCGGCCTTGAGTTTGGCCATAGAGGCCAGTTGGGTGACGTCCTTGCCGGCCACGTATTGCTCGGTGGCCTGGTAGACCAGAGCGCGCAGGCATTCGATCTCGGTTTGCAGTTCGGCCAGGCGGAAGTGAATCACCTGGTTGTTGATCAGCGGCTGGCCGAAGGTCTGGCGTTCCTTGCAATAGGCGATGGTGCTGCCGATGCAATGCTCCAGGCCTTTGAGGATATTCGCCGCGCCGAACAGACGCTCTTCCTGGAATTGCACCATCTGCATCATGAAGCCGGCGCCTTCCTGACCGAGCAGGTAGCGCCGGGGCACGCGCACGCTGTCGAAAAAGACCTGCGCCGTTTCCGAGCTGCGCATGCCGAGTTTATCCAGTGGCTGGCTGAGACTGATGCCAGGGGTGTTCATCGGTACCATGATCAGCGACTTGTTGCTGTGCGGCTTGCCGTCGGAGGTGTTGGCCAGCAGACAGATGAAGTCCGCCGAGGGCGAGTTGGTAATCCACATCTTGCTGCCGTTGATCACATAATCATCGCCGTCCTTGCGCGCTGTGGTACGGATGCTCGCGACATCCGACCCGCCGCCGGTTTCCGATACACCGATACAGCCGACCCATTCGCCGCTGATCGCCGGGCGCAAAAACTCTTCGCGTAGCGCATCCGAGCCAAAGCGCGCCAGGGCCGGGGTGCACATATCCGTCTGCACCCCAATGGCCATAGGCACGCCGCCGCAGTGGACGGTGCCGAACTCTTCTGCGGCAACGATCGAATAGCTGTAATCCAGCCCCATGCCGCCATAGGCTTCAGGTTTGGAGATACCCAGCAGGCCGAGATCACCAGCCTTGCGGAAAAGCTCATGCATGGGGAAAGTGCCGGCCGCCTCCCACTCATCAACATGGGGATTGATTTCCCGGTCGATAAATTGCCTGATCGTGCGGCGCAGGGCGTCATGTTCTTCGGTAAACAGCATGGGATGATCTCCGGTTACAGGCGGGCAACGCCAAAGGTGTTGGGGGACAGCGGCCGGGCCGCCGCTTCAGCGCAGATATCCAGCAACAGGCCGAACAGCGTGCGGGTGTCGCGCGGGTCGATCAGACCGTCGTCCCAGAGGCTGGCAGTGCCATAGAGCGCGGTGGATTGGCTATCGAGCTTCTGCGCGGTCGCCTGCTCAAGCATATCCAGCATCGCCGGGTCGGCGGTCTTGCCGTCCCGGGCGTGTTTGCCTTCGGTGACGATGCGCAGCACCTTGCCGGCCTGCGCGCCGCCCATCACCGCGGTGCGGCTGTTGGGCCAGGCGAAGATAAAGCGTGGATCCAGGCCGCGGCCGCACATCGCATAGTTGCCCGCACCGTAGGAGCCGCCGACGACTAACGTAAGCTTGGGCACGCGGGCGTTAGCCACCGCCTGGATCATCTTCGAACCATGTTTGATCACACCCTGGCGCTCGGCTTCGGTGCCGACCATAAAGCCGGTGGTGTTGTGCAGAAACAGCAGCGGGGTATTGCTCTGGTCGCACAGCTGGATAAATTGCGCGGCTTTGGCTGCACCCTGGGGCGTGATCGGGCCGTTGTTGCCGATCAGCCCGCAGCGGTGCCCATGGATACTCAAATGACCGCAAACGGTTTGACTGTCGAACTCGTTCTTGAACGGCAGAAAGGTCGACGCATCGGCGATGCGGGCGATGATCTCGCGCACGTCATAGGGCGTTTTCGGATCGGCAGGCACGACGCCCAGCAGCTCTTCAGAGTCATGCAATGGCGCCTCCCAGGGCTGGGCGACAGCCTGCGGTAAGCGTTCATTCCACGGCAGGCTGGCGAGAATATCGCGGGCCAGGCGTACGCCGTCGGCGTCATCCTCGGCAAGATATTCCGCGGTGCCGGCGACTTCGGCGTGCATCTGCGCGCCGCCAAGTTGCTCCTCAGTGGCGATCTCGCCGGTGGCGGCCTTGAGCAGCGGCGGGCCGGCAAGGAACATTCGCGCCTTGCCACGTACCACCACGACATAATCCGACAGCCCTGGTTGGTAAGCACCGCCGGCGGTGCTGGAGCCATGCACCACGGTGATCTGCGGGATGCCGGCGGCGGACAAACGCGCCTGGTTGGCAAAAGCCCGCGCGCCTTCGACGAAAATCTCCGCCGCGTAGCTCAGGTTGGCGCCACCGCTTTCTGCCAGCGTAATTATCGGCAGTTTGTTTTCAGCTGCGATCTGCTGCAGGCGCAGTGATTTTTTCAGTCCGCTCGGTGAGATAGTGCCGCCCTTGATCGCGCTGTTGTTGGCAATCACCAGGCAGCGCACCGCTGATACGTAGCCGATGCCGGCGATCAGCCCGCCGCCGGCCAGGGTGCCGTCCTTGTCGTCATGCAGCTTGTAGCCGGCCAGCGCGCAGAGTTCTATAAAGGGGGCGCCGGGGTCCAGCAGCAAACCCAGGCGTTCACGTGGCAATAACTGACCGCGTTGTTCGAAACGCGCCTTGGCCTGCTGGGCCTTGTCCAGCACCTGCTGCTCGACGCTGCGAAAGCTGTCGATGGCGGCCAGCATGGCGTCGCGGTTGGCAGCAAAATCACTGTCAGACGGATTGATTTGCGATTCCAGAATGGGCATATCAGTCACCCTCTTTAAGCACGTCGGGGGTCACTGCGCGGTGGAAACCATCGAAAGGCGCATTGTTTTTTGCTGCCGGCAGCGGCCATACCGCGTTGCCCAGGCTGGCACCGCCATCAATGCGCAAGCTCGCGCCATTGATAAAGGCGGCTGCCGGGGAGAGCAGAAAGATAATTGCCGCCGCCACCTCTGCTTCGGTGCCCAGACGCTTGAGCGGCACGCCGTCTTTCAGGCGCGGGATGATTGCCTTCATGGCGCCGTCATAGGTGTCCATGCCGCTGGAGGCGATCCAGCCTGGGGCGACGGCGTTGACCGTCACCCCGGCATGCGCCCATTCAAACGCAGCGGTCTTGGTGAAGTTATCCATACCGGCGCGTGCTGCGCCCGAGTGGCCCATGCCCGGCATACCGCCCCACATATCGGCGAGCATATTGACGATACGCCCGCCGGTTTTGCACATACTCTGATTGAACACCTCGCGGGCGACCAGAAAGCCGCCGACCAGATTGGTCCGCATAACGGTCTCGAAGCCCTTCTGGCTGATCGCCGCTAAAGGCGAGGGGAACTGTCCGCCAGCGTTATTGACCAGTCCATGAATCGCGCCGTGTTCTTGCACCAGGGTCGTAACTAACTGGCGCACGGATATCTCCTCGCGGATGTCACAGCGCTGCCAGGATGCCCGCCCGCCGTCTTCAATGATTTCGGCGCAGGTGTCTTCCAGTTTCTCCGGCTGCCGACCTACCAGCACCACGTGGGCGCCTAGCGAGGCCAACTCGTGGGCGGTGCAGCGACCGATCCCGCTACCGCCGCCGGTGACTACGATAGTCTGATTTCGAAATAAGTCGGGCTTGAAGATGCTGCTGTAGCTCATTGGTTTTTATCCCGTTATTGTTCTGATCAAGCACGTTGGTCAAGCGTGTTGTTGAAGTAAGTCGGGCGGAATGCTGATCGGGATTTCCAGCAGCTGCTGGGCGAAAGCCTTGCCCTGCGGATCGATGCGCAAGCTGGCCACGCCGCCGCCGCCCAGGCTGTTTTCCAGTAGAAAGTTCAGACTGTGGCTGCCGGGTAGATACCAGCGGGTTACCCGACCGCGCTGCGGGTCCAGTACATGGGCCATCCACTCGGCGACTGCCTGCTCGCTCAGAGCCGCTGCGATCCAGGACAAATACTCCGCTCGCCGGGCCATGACGCCGATATTGCTGTGGTTGCCTTTGTCGCCGGAGCGAGCGACGGCCAGCTGCATCAAGGGCACCTGCATCAGCTTGGCGGTTTCCTTGAGGGGTGGTGCGGGTCCCGTTGCGGTCGATACCGGCCCGGTTGAGACGGCTGCCAGGTCAGGCAGCCCCACCGGCGAGGTCTGCCCATTCAATTGCACGCTGAGTTCGCAATCGGCTTTGTCGATGAGAAAAGAGAACAGTCGAATCATCGGGTATACCGTCGGTCGGCCGCCGACGATGCCGGTCAAGCCCGGTGCCATGCCGGTCGCGGCCTGGGCGATCTCTCGGGAGAACAGCACCAACGCCTGCTTGTTGGTATGGCTGACCGCCATTTTGATCACCACCTCCCGAGTGTCGCCCCGGCGCGCTTGGGGGCCGTAGGTAGCCTCGCTGCCGAGTAGCTCGATATCCACCCGGCGGTAATCTTCCCAGCCACGTTGGCTAAACATCTCTCGGGTTCTGTTGATAATCGCCTGACTGACGCGTTCCGCCTTGGCCACGGCTTCTACCCCGGCCATCAGGCAACTCGCTGTGCACTTGAAACCATCAGGCCAGGTAGCGCTGACTTTGTACTGGTCGGTGGGCGCGCGGCCCTGGGCTCCAGTGACTTCAACCAGATTTTCCGCGGCTTGCCTGAGCTTGACCGCGGTGAAATCGCAGATGACGTCAGGCAGCAGATAGTTACCGGGATCGCCGATTTCATACAGCAACTGCTCGCCTACCGTCAGTGGACTGATCAGCCCGCCACTGGCGGCGGGCTTGCTGATCAATATGCGCCCCGTCTGGTCTATCTCAGCAATGGGAAAACCGATGTGCTCAAAGTCGGGTACTTGCTGCCAGTCGGTAAAGTTGCCGCCAGTGCATTGCGCGCCGCACTCAATCAGATGCCCTGCCAGTGCTGCCTGGGCGAGGCGGTCGTAATCGTCCCAGGCCCAGCCGAACTCATGCACCAGCGGCGCGCTGACCAGTGCGCTGTCGACGATACGGCCGGTGATGACAATATCGGCGCCCTGTTGCAGGGCGGCGACAATCCCGGGTGCGCCCAGATAGGCATTGGCGGAAACGCATACAGCGGGGAGCGGGTCGTCACTGAACATGTCCTTCAGCCCCCGGTTTTTAAGCCTAGGAAGCTGAGGGCGCAGATCGTCTCCCAGTAGCACGGCGATATTCAGGGTTACACCAGCGCGGAGACTGGCTGCCTGGAGGGCGGCTGCACAGGCTTGCGGATTGATGCCTCCAGCGTTACTGATGACCTTGACGCCGCCTGCGGCCAGTTGCGGCAGGAGGGGCTCAAGGACCTCGACAAAGTCGGTGGCATAGCCGGCGTCGATGTTTTTCATCTGGGCGCCGGCCATGATCGACATGGTAATCTCGGCCAGGTAGTCAAACACCAGATAATCCAGCTGCGCGCCATTCACCAACTGGGCTGCCGCAGTGGATGTATCACCCCAGAAGGCACTGGCACAGCCTATGCGTACAGCTTTATTCATGTGCTTCTCCGTTGCAACTGAACTCACCTTACCAAGCAAGCGCTTGGTTTGAAAAGTCATGATGAATAGCGTTTAATGCCTCCCACTGACGTTTGGCGTAAATGCCATCTTTCCTTCCTGAATCTAGAGAGCCTGATGCAGCACAGCGCCCCTGAAAATAACCAAAAAGTACTTGGCGAGCTGATGGCCGCTGGGCTGTTGACCGACCCGGCTACGCCGCGTGGCCGGTTACTGCAAGCCTCCGCACATCTGTTCAGCAGCAAGGGTTTTGAGCGCACCACGGTGCGTGATCTGGCCGCGGCGGTTGGCATTCAGTCGGGCAGCATCTTTCATCACTTTAGAAGTAAAGACGACATTCTGCGGGCGGTGATGGAGGAAACCATTCACCGAAATACTGCGCTGATGCGCGTGGCAATCGAAGGTCTGGAAGACCCGAGGGAGCGCCTGCTGGCGCTGATTCGCTGCGAGCTGCAATCGATCATGGGTGGTACCGGGGAGGCCATGTCGGTCCTGGTCTATGAATGGCGTTCGTTATCCGAAGAAGGTCAGTTACTCATTCTGGGGCTGCGTGATATCTATGAAGGCGTCTGGCTGGATGTGCTGCAGCAGGCTTATGAAACAGGTCTGGTAACGGTGGAACCTTTTGTCCTACGCCGTCTGCTGACTGGTGCTTTATCCTGGACCATCACCTGGTTCAACCCTCAAGGGCAGATGAGCCTGGACGATTTGGCCGAAAAGGCCTTGGAAATGCTGACCTGTTCCGCGAATAAGCATTCGTTTTAGCGTATCGTAAACACTTGCTGGCATTGTGGCATCAGGCCACTTTTATCCATTATGTGTCACGAGTCATGTCGCATTCAAAGCGCCTCTGAACAGATTGCGTTTGGTAAACCCATTTTGAAAACAGTACGTTATTTATTTTTATTGGCTGCCTTGGGGGCTACGCTGCTGCTCTCCGTGCTGGCGCCCAGAGCTTACGCAGAGCCTGTTCAGGTAAAGGTGGGCGGTTACAGTTTTCCACCCTTTGTTAATCGGCCAGCCGACGGGCAGTGGTCTGGTTTGACGCTGGACGTAATAGCCGCCATGAACGCGCTGCAGGACGACTATCAGTTTATGTTTTTTTCTACCTCGGCCAGCCGCCGTTATCATGATTTTGATAATAATCAGTACGACATAATGCTGTTTGAAAGTCCGCACTGGGGCTGGCAAGGCAAGTCGGTTGTTAGCTTGCACGGCCCCGTAACCGGGCGTGAGGTCTTTATTGCCAAGGCCGCCGAGGGTCGCGGGCAGGACTATTTTGCTCAGCGGCAGGGCAAGCGAATAGCCCTGTTCAGCGGTTATCATTACGCTTTTACAGGCTTTAACCCCGATCGAGATTATTTGCGCAAAGAGCATGGGGCAGCGATGACCTTCTCCCATGAAAGCATCATTCAAATGGTATTGCGTGAGCGCGCGGAGTTTGGGGTAGTGACCGAAGCGTTCCTGCAACAGTATCTGGCTCAATACCCGCAGCATCAGGGCCAGTTGCTGGTCAGCGAAAAAGCCGATCAGCATTACCGACACGCACTGATCATGCGTCGGGGCTCGGCTCCCGGCATAAGCTATATGGATGATCTGTTTCAGCAGTTGAGAAACCAGGGTGAGCTCTCACGTCTGCTGGCGCTACATGGCTTAGCTGACGCCGACTGAGTCTGTACGTTTTATGGAAATAGGCTAAAATGCCGCGTCCGTTCAGAGTGAAGCGGACAGGTTGATAGGGGGCACTTATGCCGAACTGCCCTGTCTACCCAGTACTCTCTTCAAAGGATTCCCCATGCAATCAGCTTTTAAAACGTCTTTTGTGGCCGCCCTGATGACGGCCAGTATCGCCTTTGCCGGTGCTCTGCATGCGGAGCCCGAAGAGAAGAAAAAAGGTAAACAGAGCTCGGAAGAAGTGCAGATCGACAACAAGGTCGTCGTCGGCTGGATTGAGAAGGGTCGCATTCTTCCTGAGCACACAGCGGTCAAGATCAAGGTCGACTCGGGCGCGCTCACCTCATCCATGCATGCCGTCAATATTGAAGATTTCAAGCGCAAGGGTAAGCAGTGGGTCCGCTACGACGTCCCGGTGAAGGATGCTGACACTGGCGAATTGATTGAAATGGAGTTCGAGCGCCCGGTCTTCCGGCGCATTCTGGTACGTGGCGCCGGTGGCGAGGATCGTCGTCCCGTGGTCAAGATGTCGATCTGCATGGGTGACCGCGTCTATGAAGAGCAGTTTTCCCTGCGTGATCGCGGCGACATGACCTATCCGGTGTTGATTGGCCGTCGGACTATTGAGCATATCGGCCTGATCGATGTGTCACGCACCTTCATGCTGCCGCTGGAATGCTCCAAATCGGATGAAGAAGAAGAGCGTGACAAGCAGGAACGCATCAAGGATGACGAGGCGTTGGATAGTGACGTCGATGCACCTGAAGAAGTAGAGGAAGAGCACGAAGAGTAATCTTCAGTAGCATACTGACTACGTGCTCTTGACCAGCATGTGGTGAACGTCTTTATTGACTCACCACATGAGGTCATCCGGTACCTGAAAGGCAGCGTAGGGGTCATCCTCTGCCGGGGCCTGCTGTTCCACCTTGGCAATATGCACGGGCCACTGCGGCGCCCGTTCACTGACCTTGTGCGCGATCTCAACCGGGATCAGTTCAAAGTTGCCTGACATCCGAACCACGCCCAGCTGGCCTCGGCTCAACTTGCCAAATTGCTCTTCGGTGACATAGATCTTCTTGATCTTGTTCTTGCTGGCGAACTGGTAGGCGGTCTCACCGCCGGCCCTGTCCAATTTGTTCTGTTCGATCAACTGCTTGGCCTGGGCCTCACGTTCCTTGCGTGCAGCGTCGTCCTTGCGTTGCTGATTGAGGGCGCGGTCGCGCTCGGCCTTCTCTGCACGGGCTTTCTCTACCGCAGCAGCTGAATCATAAGACTTTTCCGGTTCGTTTTTCGCGGCTTTCTTTTTTGCCCGCTGGGCTTGTTTGAGCTTCTTCTCGTCGACCAAGCCGGACTTGAGTAACTGAGCTTGCAGTGAATTGACCATACTGGGGAGCTACCTGCCTCGAGCGGTGAATAATAAAGGGCACATTCTAACGTCAATCCTGCTCTTTTTCCCGCGCTTCCTGTGCTTCAACTTCAGCCTGCCGCGCCTTGATTCGCTTCATTTTTTCCTTGCTGATGGGCATTTTGTAAGCAGTTATGTAGACTTTATAGAGTGCACCCGCGACGGTTAACACCGCGAGTACTACGAATATCCAGCCAATTAAAGACATGAGCATTTTCCTCTGGGCAGTTGTCCATAGCTTCATGATGCTCAACACCCGTTAACAAGGCAAATTATGCTTGCACCCGAGTTGGCCGATACTCTGCGCGGCCGCATGCCCATGCTCTGGCTTAATCCTGGTAGCCGCAGCCTGGAAGATCCTTTATCTCCCGATCTGGTTGATGCCGCTGAGCGGCGGTTGCTGCGTGCCGCCCCATTGCTGGCAAAGATATTGCCCGGCTTGGCTGGTAGCGATGGCCTGATCGAATCGCCGCTAATGGATGCGCAAGCCTTGCGTGATGCGCTGGGCGGTCAGTCACGCTGGCTGTTCAAGGCGGACAACCGTCTGCCGGTCGCGGGCTCGGTGAAAGCCCGGGGCGGGTTTCATGAGGTGTTGGAGTTTGCGGAGCAAGTCGCCCTGAGCCACGGATGGGATGGAGTCAATTTCGCCGACCTGGCTGAGCCGCGCTGGCGCGCCTGCTTTGCTACCTACCAACTGGTGGTGGGTAGCACCGGTAACCTGGGTATCAGCATCGGGCTGATGTCCCGCGCGTTGGGGTTTGCTGCCCAGGTGCATATGTCAGATGACGCCAAGCAATGGAAAAAACAGCTGCTGCGTGACCAGGGCGTAGATGTCGTGGAGCACGCCGGTGACTACGCCAAGGCGGTCGCTGCCGGTCGGGCCATTGCCGAAGCCGATCCGCAGGCGCATTTTGTCGATGACGAGCGCTCTCTTTCGCTATTTTGCGGTTACGCCGTGGCCGGGCGGCGCGTCGCGGCGCAGTTGGCGGAGCAGGGTATCGAAGTTAACGCCGCCAACCCACTTTTGATCTATCTGCCCTGTGGCGTCGGTGGCGCACCAGGGGGCATTACCTATGGGCTCAAGCAGGTGTTTGGTAACAATGTGCACTGCTTTTTTGCCGAACCACTTGAATCGCCCAGCGTGTTGGTGCAACTGGCGTCCGGTGTGCGTGATCCGATGTCGGTGCACGATATAGGGCTGAGTAACCGCACGCTGGCTGATGGTTTGGCGGTAGGCCAGGCCTCAATGCTTGCGTCGACCTGCATGCAGGATCGTCTGGCGGGGGTGTTCACCGTGCCGGATACGTCGCTAGGCTATTATCTCGAGTTGGCCTGGGAAAAGCTGGGCGAGCGCGTCGAGCCCTCGGCAGCGGCGGCCTTTCCCGGACCTGGCTGGATCACCGGCTCGCAGGCGGGCCTGCAGTGGTGTGCCCGGCATCAGGTTGATCCTTCCCGAGCGACCCACATCCTTTGGTGCACGGGCGGCAGTCTGGTGCCTGACGCCGAATTCCAGCAGTGGTTAAGCCAGTAATGGGTGTTCAAGGCCGCATCGAATGTCCAAGCATGCCGATGGTGTAGCTGATCAGCGCATCGGCATCGGGTAGATCCGTGGCCTTTTGATCCGGCTGGCGGGCCTCCATGATCACGCCATGCAGTGCACCACGCAGAAAGTAAGCGGTCATAACCGGATCGGCCACGCGCTCTGGGCTCAGGCTTCCGTCAGCGATGCCCTGTTGCAATACCTCCACCATCAACTGCATGACCTGATTGCCGCAGCCCTGCAGCGCCTGGCTTTGATCGTCCTCGTCAAGCAAGTGCGGAAACGTGCCTGATTGGGTCAGCACGTCAAAATAATCAGGTTCCTCGCAGCTGAACGCATAATAAGCCGCGCCCAGTGCTCCGACCTTCTCTATACCCACGGCATCGGACTGGGCTACCGCGACGAATCTGTCACGCAGCGCCTGCACTGAGCGCAACATGATGCCGCGCATGATCGCGGTTTTGTCTTTGAAGTACACATACAGCAATGCGCGGCTGAGCTGCGCTGTGCGGGCAATTTCATCCATTGAGCATTTGTCGAAGCCTTTACTGAAGAAGGCCTTCTCGGCGGCGTCGAGAATGCTGTCCCGGCGCTCCTGTTTTTCCTGCTCACGACGTTGATCTAGGCTCATAGGTGTTCTTTTCAATCCTGTTCTGTTCTCTTTCATGCTACCTGAGGCGCTCTGAAATACGGCACTCCCGATTTGTTTTACTAGTTTGTTGACAAAGTGTCAATTAATGACAATATGTAAAGCATAGGGTTCCCCTGCGGCCGATATTTTGGAGTACATCATGTCAACGGCAACGGTTAAAGCTAATGCTCTCATACTCGCTCTGCTTACTTCCGTCGTTTTTCTGAACGGTTGCGGGCCTGCTGGCAGCGCGGATGCGGCGGTCGGGGAGCAGCCACATGTGGTGCCGGTACGGGCGGTGGAAGTCACCGGTAGTGTCGCCGCGGAGCCACTGCGCTTTGCCGGCTCGGTGCGCGCCAGAGATCGCGCCAGCCTGACCTTTCAGGTGGGTGGCGTGCTGCGTTCAAGGCAGGTGGAAATAGGCCAGCAGGTGCAGGCCGGCGAAGTGTTGGCCGCGCTTTACAATCCAGAACTGGTGCCTGCGCGTGACGCCGCGCGCGCCCGATTGAATGAATTAAAGGCGCAGGCAGAGCAGGCGCGTCGTGAACAGCAGCGTGGTGAGCAACTGTTCGAGCGCGGCGTGCTATCGACCCAGGAGCTGGAACAGCAGAGCGCCCGATTGGCGGCATTGGATGCTAGCGTTAGCAGTGCCAGGGCCGCGTTGAAACAGAGCGAACAATTGAGTGCAGAAAGCCAATTGCGGGCGCCCTTTAGTGGCCGGGTAGAGGCGCTGCTGGTGGAACCAGGGGAGTTTGTCGCGCCTGGTCAGGCGGTCATGCGGCTGGCTTCATCCAACGGGCTGGAAGTCGAGGTCAGAGTACCTGCGCATCTGATAGGCGATCTGGTGGTAGGTCAAACGTTGCCGGTCTGGTCTAGCCTGACCGGGTCTAGCCTGACTGGGTCGAGCCTGACCGGTTCGCAGGCGGACGGGCGGCAGGCTGTAGGGCGGTTGCTGGAGTTGGGGCAGGGTGCTTCGCAAGCGGGGGTTCTGTACCCGATGGTGGTCAGCCTTGACTCGACTCAGTTCCGCTCCGGCGACGCCGTGGAGGTCGGCATCGAGCGCAAGATGGGCGATGCTTTACGGGTGCCGCTGTCAGCGGTGATGCGCTCCGCCGATGGGTTGGCGGTATTTCAGGTCACCGAGGAGGGCAGGGTCAAGCGCGTAGCGGTCAGCGTGAGCGCAATGCAGGGCGAACAGGCGATTTTAAGTAACAGCCCGCTAAAGCAGGGTGACCAGGTTGTATATGCGGGGCTGACACGCTTGGCCGATGGCGATGCCGTGGAGCTGCTGCCATGAATCTTCTCGGGCTGGTACGCCCGCGGCTGATCAGTCTGGTGGTGGTCATGCTGTGCCTGCTCGGCATAGCCTCATACCTGACCATGGCCCGCCAGGAAGACCCGAGCTTTCCGCACCGTGCCGGGCTAATTACGGTGGTTTACCCCGGCGCGACGGCTGAAGCAGTAGAGCGGCTGGTGCTTGAGCCGTTATCAGATGAGCTATCCCAGGTTGAGGAGCTGGAATATTTTACCGCCACCGCGCGCACGGGTGTGGCGCTCATCAGCCTCAATCTCGAAGATGCGATCTACGATACCGACTCCGCCTGGGATCGGGTGCGCCAGGCAATGACGCGCGCCGAACTGGAGTTTCCCGGCGGTGTGGCGCAGATCTCCCTTGACGATCGCATGATCGATATCCCCGCCGTGGTGTTGGCCGTGCGCGGCGATGCCTCGCTGGTGCATCTGGGGCTGGAGGCGGAACGCCTCAAACGCGCGATGCTGGATATTCCCGGTTTGTCGCGTATTGATCTGGAAGGCAAGGCCGACGAGCAGGTCACCATCGCCCTGCGTGATGCGCAGATGAGCCGCCTAGGCATTTCCCCTGCCTATCTGGCATCGATCCTGGCGCAGCGCAACCAGGTTATTCCCGGTGGCTTTGTGGTCTCCGGTGACAAGCGCATGGGCCTGCTACCCAATAGCGAATTTGTCAGTATTGATGCCCTGCGCGGTACTCAGATTCCCTTGCCGGAGGGCGGCGAAATACCGCTGGAGGCCATCGCCGATATCTGGCGAGGCCCTCTGGAGCCTGCCCAGCCGAAAGCCTGGTTCGACGGCGAGCAAGCGGTCATCGTCAGCCTGACAGCGGTCAGGGGTCAGCTCGATGCGATCCGTTTCGGGGAGCAGGTGCGTGAACGCCTCGAGCAGTTGCGGCCCGAGTTTGCGCCGTTGCATATAGAAGAGATGTTCTTTCAGCCGGATCAGGTAAAGGAGCGGCTGGACGGGCTGGAGTGGAACCTGCTCGGCAGTGTGCTGATCATCGTGCTGGTGGTGTTTGTCGGCATGGGCTGGCGCATGGGCATTCTGGTCGCCACCATGCTGCCGATGGTCGCCCTTATCAGCCTGGGCATTTACGATCTGGGCGGCGGCATACTGCATCAGATTGCGGTAATCGGTATGGTCATTTCGCTGGGCATTCTGATTGATAACGCCATCGTCATGGTCGAGAACGTGCAGGATCGGCTCAACCGTGGCGAATCGCGCGCTCAGGCCGTTCGCCATGCCATCGCTGAGCTGGCCGGGCCTTTGGGCGCCTCGACAGCGACAACCCTGGCAGCTTTTACGCCCTTGCTCCTGGCCAAGGGTGGCACAGCCGATTTTACCCGGGGCATTCCGGTGATGATCATGCTGACGCTGACGGTCAGTTACCTTCTGGCGATAGGCGTTGCACCCTTGCTCGCCGGCCGTTTTCTCAAGCCAACGCAAACACGCTCTAGCCGGGTGATGGAAAATATAGGCAATGGCCTTGCCCGACTCAGTACCGGCTCGCCGGTGTGGATGATCCTGCTTGGCGCGGTTATGGTTTGCCTGAGCCTGGCTTTGCTGCCGCAGTTGAAACTGCAATTTTTCCCCAATGCCGATCGGCCGTTGGTGGTGGTCGAACTGTATATGCCGGAAGGCACCGATCAGCAGCGTACTGAACAAGTGGCCGCTGAGCTGGAGAGTCGGATACGTCAACGGCCCCAGGTGACGCAGGTGCATCGGTTCGCCGGGTCTGCCGGTCCGAGCTTCTATTACAACCTGACGCGTGCACCCCAGGCGCCTAACCGGGCGCGCATTGTTATTCATACCGAGGATCTGGCCGCCACTAACGGCATCATCCACTGGGTCCGCGAGCATGTGGCCAATAGCATGCCGGAGCTGGATGTGGTCGCCAGTACCCTGGGCCAGGGTCCGCCGCGGGCGGCGCCGGTCGAGGTGCGGCTCTATCACCCTGACGACAACGTGCGCATAGCCGCCGCCGAACAGGTGTTTGCGCTGCTCAAGGGCAGCGTGGGCGCGGTGGATGTGCGGCATGATATCGATCTGGGTGTGCCAATGTTGCGCGTTGACGTGGACGATGCCCTGGCGGCGCGTTACGGCCTGACCCGGGCTGATGTTGCCCAGGCATTGAATACTCGCAGCCTGGGTCTGACCGTTGAGCAGTATCGCCAGGAGCGCGACCCGCTGCCGCTGGTGCTGCGCTCGCCAGAGGGCACGCGGCAGTCGCTGGAGCGCTTGATGTCAGCCAGCGTATTCAATGACGAGGGCGAGTCGATTCCGTTGACGGCATTGGCGCGTATCCAGCCGGGCTGGCAGCCAGCGGGCATCCGCCAACGCAACGGGGTGCGGGTGTATACCGTTACCGCGGGCCTGGAGGACGGTTACAGTTTCAGTCAGGTGCTTGATCAGATGTATAGCGGGCTGGCCGAAACACCGCTGCCAGCCGGCGTGCGGCTGGAGCTGGGCGGTGACAGCGAGGGCTCCGGTGATGCCAACAGCGCGATCTTCACCACCGCGCCCGTGGGTATGCTGTTACTGCTGTTTTTCCTGCTACTGCAGTTCAACTCCTTTCGCCGTGTCGGCATCATTTTGCTCACTGTACCCCTGGCTGCAGTGGGGGTGTTTCCGGGTCTGGTATTCTCCGGTTCACCGTTCGGCTTCCAGTCGGTACTGGGAATTATCGCGCTGGTGGGGATTGTGGTGAACAATGCCATTGTGCTGATCGATGTGGTGGATCAACGTCTGGCAGAGGGTATGGATATCAAAGAAGCGGTCTACGAGGCGATAGTGCGTCGTACGCGCCCGATCCTGTTGACCACGGCTACGACCATCGCCGGGTTGCTGCCGCTGGCATTCTCCTCCTCCACATTATGGCCGCCGATGGCCTGGGCAATTATTTCCGGTTTGCTGGCCTCTACGGTACTCACCTTGCTGGTTATTCCGGCGGTATGCCGCCTGGTATTGAAGGCGCCCGCGAGTTCGTCATTAGCGATTGAGAGCCATGCTCAGACATCGAATGAATAACTGCGCTAACTGCTTGACTGGCTTCGCAGAATGTTTACAATGCGCGCCTGTTCAGACGGACGGGTTAGATTGAATTGGCGCTTGCGCCAGCCAATTGACCTCAGCCGCTGTACCGATGCGCAGCGGTAGTTCAGTTGGTTAGAATACCGGCCTGTCACGCCGGGGGTCGCGGGTTCGAGTCCCGTCCGCTGCGCCATCTTGTAGAAGCCCCGAGTAGCGATACTCGGGGCTTTTTTTCGTCTTGCCATAAGCCCTCGGGACCCGCCTGGGTATGCATCCGCTAATCCGCAGGCGTAGACTCGTCTGACCTGTCCCCGTGCGAGTGATGCATTGCAAAGCCTTTATATTCTTCAGCTCACAGCAGTTAGCTTCCTGTTCGCCTGGCGCCACTTGCCCGAGCCGTACTTGGGATGGTTGTTGCTGCCGGTCTGGGCGGTGGCTGGCTACTTGATCTTTGCGTCAAGCATCGAAGCCGCACGCCTGCGCCGCAGCGCCTGGTTGAACCAATACCTGATGGCTGATTCGCTATGGCATGTGCGGCTGCGTGGTGGTTGGCTGCTGAGTGGCTGGCATCTGCTGCTGTCATCGGTACTGGCGCTGTTCATGCTGGTCAAGCTGCTGTGGCTGAGCCCCTGGTTATGGCTGATGTTGCTGCTCAGCCTGCCACTGCTGTGGTGGCTGGACATCAACCTCCGACGCCGGCTGCAAAGCCATGTAAAGCCCCCGCTACTTGATGCCGTGAGTCGCCGCCTGCTGGTACCGCTGGGTGCTGCGCTGCTGTTGTGCGGTTATCTGTTGGTGTCGCTCAGTCTCTCGCAGCCGAATATGCAGGGCATGGGCTGGATTGATGCGCTGGGCAGGCATATGCAGGATACCCAGAGCAGTCTGCCGCTGCTCGCGCTCAGTGAAAGAGGCCACCAGGTACTGGAGCTGAGCGTGCAGTGGGCGCTGCAGAATACCCTGGGTGATGCTGATAACAGCGGTATCCTGGGTGTGCTGGCGTGGAGTTTGCTGTTGATCAGTGGTAGCGCCTTCATCTGGGCCTGGATGCGTATGCTTACTGGCATTGCCACGCTTCGCAGCAAGCCCGCTGGCGTGTTGGATGCTGATAACCAAGCCAGCCATAGGCAGGCCGCAACAACGCAGGAGCGAGGGTGAAACGTCTTTCTGCAAGCCGTTGGGTCAAACCGCTGGCCATGCTGGTGATGGTGGCGTTGCTGTTCGCCGGCTTGACTGCGGGCGTGCGTTTGCTGCAGGAGCGGGCCAGCGACAATCAGCTGTTTGCGGTGCTGATCAACGATCAGCAACTGGTCCTCGACGGTGCAACGCTGAGCCGGTTCAACGCCGACCTGTCGCGCCTCAGCACTCAGCAACGCCGCCATGCGGACAGGTATATTCAGCAGTGGCTGGACCGCTGGCTGGATGACAGTTTCGCGTTGGCACATCAGGCGTTGCCCGGTTATCTCGACTGGTATTATTCGATGCCCGGTTCCTACAGTCGTCTTTACTATGCGCTGAGTGGGGATCTGGATGACTATCTGCAACGGCGCCTGAACACTCACTTACTGAAGCAGTCGGGATTGGACGCCAGGCTAGCGGCGCTGGAGTCCGAACTCGATACCGAGCTTTCCCGGGTGTTGGCGGAGCAGGCAGACGTAGTGCGCCGACAGTTGCTGGTTATCTATGCCCAGCAGCAGCCTGCTGCGCCTGCCAGAGAAAGGGCGATTGAGTTTAATCTTAACGTCGATGCTGCGTTGCAGCGTGGCTTCAGCCCTACAGAGGCGGACCGCCAACGCTGGCGAGTCAGTTCCCAGGCGTCCATGGTGACTGGTACCGGCGCCTTTGTATTGCTGGCGCGTCGCGCGCTGGTGCCGAGGCTGATGGCGCTTTCATCCATGCAGGCGGCCCGTCGCGTATTGGCGGGCTTTGCCGTGCGGTTGGCGCCGCGTATGGCCTTGGCGATTACGGCTGGCGGTAGCGCGGCGGCGGTTACTGCGCCTACTGGTCCCGGAGCGCTGGTGGCCGGTGGGGTGGCTTTTGTCACGGCCGCAGGCACCATTGTGATAACCGATTTTGCCCTGCTCAAGGCTGAAGAGATGCTGTTGCGCGATGAGAAGCAGCAACAGATCAGTGATGAGTTGCTCGCCAGTCAGGTAGCACTGCGTGAACAGCTGCGCGCACAACTGGAAGAGGCGGGCAGCGCTTCGCAGGCATTTATTCAGCAGACTCTGGCGCGCAGTTACGATCAGTCCGGTGTCGAACAGCGCTTTCATATTCTCGGTCGTCCCGCCCCGGGCTCCGCCGCCGATCGCTGACAGACCCGAAACCGATACCTCTTCTTTTGGTCCCTTCTTCAGGCATGAAAATTGCCTTGTTTAACCTGAGGTCTTAGCAGCTTAACCGCGTCATCTGGAGGGCAGACATGGCGAGTGCGTTGGATTTCATGCTCGCCGCCCGGCGTAGCGAGATGCAGGGTCTACGCAGTCTGGAGCTGACCTGCGAACTGGTCGGCTGCATCGGCCGTTTGATCCATGCACTGCAACGCGAGCGCGGCTTCTCGAATATTTATCTGGGCAGCCACGAGGAACGTTATCGCGCTGGCCTCGACGACCTGACCGCAGATAGCCAGCGCATGCAGCAACAGGTAGTTGAGTGCTTCGCCCGTATTGATCTGGAGTCTGGCTGCGGGGCTGACAAGGCGCGGCTGTTCAACCATATCGCTTATGTACTGCACTATTTCGAGAGTTTTGCGGAATTACGCCGGCGGATTCGCTTGCAGCAGATTCTGCCCATGGACGCGACCCGCGCCTTTAGCCGGCCTATAAAGGGGCTGTTGAATGTGGTGTTCGAGGCAGCCGATACGGCCGTCGATCCGCAAATTACCCGCCATCTGGTCGCGCTATTCAACTTTATGCAGGGCAAGGAGCTGGCTGGGCAGGAGCGGGCGGCGGGGGTCGCCGGGTTCACGCTGGGCTATTTCGATCCTGCAGCGCAGGCGCATCTGGGCTTTCTGGAGGACGCGCAAAAACGCTGCTTCGAGATTTTCAATGACTATGCAGAGCCGGGTCTGCGCCGGCTATGGCGCAACTTATGCGCCGATCAGACGGTCGTCGAGCTGGGTAAGTTGAGGCAGATTGCTCTGCGCTCTTCGCAGGCTTCTCCCATTGCCCCTGCGCTGGCGGAGATCTGGTTTGAGCTGGCCAGCCAGCGCATTGATGTGATGAAACAACTCGAAGATCAAATGACCGAGCACCTGCACAGCCAGTGTCAGCGCAAGATCCTTCAAGCCCAATCGGATCTGGATAACCATCGGGCGTTGTTGAAACGCCTGGCTAGCCTTGATGAAGACGCCAGCCTCCTGGCCACCCGGGTTTTCAACCTGCAGTCGACCGATCTGGATGCGTCAGACACTCTGGGAGGCCAGCTCAATCGCTCGGTGATGGATGTGTTGCATGCCCAGAACCTGCGTTTGCAGGCGTTAGGCGTCGAGCTAGAAGAAGCTCGCCGGTCGTTGAACGAGCGCAAGCTGATTGATCGCGCCAAGGCGCTGTTGATGAAGCAGCACGGGCTCACCGAAGACGCGGCCTACCGCATGTTGCAGAACGCGGCCATGGAGCGCAGCCAGCGACTTGCTGATGTGGCGCAGCATCTGCTCAATTACGCCGAGCTGCTGCAGGGCAAAGCGAAGCTCTGATTGCAGGTGCTCCCCGCCACCGAAACGCACCTGCTCAGCGCATTCGCAACCCGCTCGCCCCGTTACTGTGCGAGCGACCCGGCACTTTCCGCGATTAGCCCAGGCACTAACCTCTTCGATAACCAGAAGTCTTTGTTTTTGCAATGATTCAGTTTTTTGGCACGCATTCTGCTTTGTACCGGTAGGCCTGAGTTATCGACACTGGCCTCTACATATGAATATGGGCAACGGCGTCCACCCGAGTTTCGAGCTATTTATCGAAACCTGCGTGTACGCCGTTTTTTTTGTGCTTTTTTCAGGGGATTGAGCAATGGATGACAACACCACCAAGGACGCCAAAGGCGCTCCGAGCATGATCAAGCGTCGGGACTTTCTCAAGTACTCCATAGCGGCTGTCAGTGGTGCTGCGCTGTTCAGTTCCTTGCCGCCGGGCATGCGCACAGCGGCTTGGGCCGCCGGCAGCGATGGGGTGGAAACCACCAAGGCGAAATTGGGCTTTATTGCTCTGACCGACGCGGCGCCGCTGTTTGTAGCCGATGAAAAAGGCTTCTTCGCCAAGCACGGCATGACCGATGTAGAGGTGCTCAAGCAGTCTTCCTGGGGTACCACGCGAGACAATCTGGTGCTGGGCTCTGCGCGTAACGGCATCGACGGCGCACACATCCTCACGCCCATGCCGTATCTGATCACCACCGGGGCGATGACCGCGAACAATATCCCCACGCCCATGTATATTCTCGCCCGCCTGAATCTGGGCGGGCAGTGCATATCGGTAGGGCAGGAATACGCAGACCTGAAGCTGGGCGTGGACAGCCAGCCATTCAAGGCGGCTCTGGAGGCTAAGAAGGCCACCGGCAAGCCGGTCAGCGCGGCAATGACCTTCCCCGGGGGAACCCATGATCTGTGGATGCGCTATTGGCTGGCTGCCGGCGGCATCGATCCGAACAGCGACATTTCCACCATCGTCGTGCCCCCAGCGCAGATGGTCGCCAACATGAAAGTTGGCAGCATGGATACCTTCTGCGTCTGCGAGCCGTGGAACGAGCAGTTGATCAACCAGAAGATCGGCTATACCGCGCTGACCACCAGCGAGTTGTGGCATAACCACCCGGAAAAGGCGCTGGGCATGCGCGCCGACTGGGTAGATGCCAACCCCAATGCCGCCCAGGCATTGCTCAAGGCGGTCATGGAAGCGCAGATGTTCTGCGAAGACCCGGCCAACCGCGAAGAAGTGGCGAAGATCTGCTCCAAGCGCCGCTGGATCAATGCACCGTTTAACGACGTGGTTGAACGCATGAAGGGCAACTTCGACTACGGCAACGGCAAGGTGGTCGAGAACAGCGACAACCAGATGCGTTACTGGAAAGACAACGCCTCCTATCCGTACAAGAGCCATGACAAGTGGTTCATCACTGAAGATATCCGCTGGGGTTATCTGCCCCAGGATCTGGACATGGACGCGCTGGTCGACAAGGTCAACCGCGAAGACCTCTGGCGCGCAGCCGCGACCAGTCTGGGGGTGCCGGCGGAGCAGATTCCCACCTCGACCTCGCGCGGCGTTGAAACCTTCTTCGACGGCAAGACCTTCGACCCGGAAAACCCCATGGCCTACCTCGATAGCCTGGCTATCAAGGCCATGAGCTGAACATGACGTCAGATTCAATGAGGGGCTTGCCCATGAACGCCAATGTAAAGATTGATGCTGCTAATGCGCTGGAGCTAAAGCCAGACCCGCGGCATAACGTCGAATTGCCGGCCTGGCTGCAACATTACGGTGGGATTTTCATGCGCCAGGTGTTGCCACCGCTGATCTTCACTGCGGTTCTGCTGATCATCTGGCAGATGCTTTGTTCCATGGAAGGCAGCGCGTTGCCGCCGCCCACGCAGGTGGTGACGGATACCTGGGAGCTGATCATCGACCCGTTCTATGACAATGGCGGCAACGATGTGGGCATGGCCTGGCAGATTCTCGCCAGCCTCGAGCGGGTAGCCTACGGCTATATGCTCGCGGTGGTGGTGGGCATCAGCCTGGGTGTGCTGGTCGGGCAGTCGACCTGGGCCATGCGCGGTCTGGATCCGGTGTTCCAGGTGCTGCGTACCGTGCCGCCGCTGGCCTGGCTGCCGTTGTCATTGGCGGGTTTTCAGGATAGTAACCCCTCGGCGATCTTCGTCATCTTCATTACCGCGATCTGGCCGATCATCATCAATACCTCGGTGGGCGTGCGCAATATTCCCGAGGACTATCGCAACGTTGCGCGGGTACTGCGGCTCAACGGTGCCGAGTACTTCGCCAAGATCATGCTGCCCGCCGCTGCGCCGTACATCTTCTCCGGCCTGCGTATCGGCGTCGGCCTGTCCTGGCTGGCGATCGTCGCCGCGGAGATGCTGATCGGCGGTGTGGGCATTGGTTTCTTCATCTGGGATGCGTGGAACGCGTCACTGATCAGCGACATC
Source organism: Halopseudomonas laoshanensis (assembly GCF_008365385.1). Taxonomy (GTDB): domain Bacteria; phylum Pseudomonadota; class Gammaproteobacteria; order Pseudomonadales; family Pseudomonadaceae; genus Halopseudomonas; species Halopseudomonas laoshanensis. Next base: position 68,833 of record NZ_QOVF01000004.1, read on the forward strand.
ATCCTGGCATTGATCTACGTCGGTGTGGTGGGTTTCTTCCTGGATCGCCTGGTGGCCTGGATTGGCCGTCTGGTAACCCGTGGCACCTCTGCCGGTTAAGGAGCAGCATATGAGCCGTTATCTGAATATCGAGAAAGTCTCCAAGACCTTCACCGCCGGCAAGATGTCCACGGAGGTGCTGGTGGACATCAACCTGAGTGTGGCGCGGGGCGAATACATTTCCATCATCGGCCACTCCGGCTGCGGCAAGTCGACAGTGCTGAATATCGTGGCCGGCCTGATTGATTCCACCTCTGGCGGGGTGATTCTGGATGGCAAGGAAGTCAGCGATCCAGGCCCGGACCGCAGCATGGTGTTCCAGAACCATTCGCTGCTGCCCTGGCTGACGGTGTACCAGAACGTCGCTATCGCGGTGAACAAGGTCTGGCGCAGCAAGAATGCCAAGGAGAAGGACGAGTGGGTGCGGCACAATCTGAACATGGTGCATATGAGTCACGCGCTGGACAAACTGCCGAGCGAAATCTCCGGCGGCATGAAGCAGCGTGTGGGTATCGCCCGGGCGTTGGCCATGGAACCCAAGGTGCTGCTGCTGGATGAGCCCTTCGGCGCACTGGATGCATTGACCCGCGCACACCTGCAGGACGAAGTCATGCGCATTCAGAACGATCTGAAAAATACCGTGATCATGATCACGCATGATGTGGACGAGGCGGTGCTGTTGTCCGACCGCATCGTGATGATGACCAACGGGCCGTCGGCAACTATCGGCGAGATTCTGGATATTGATCTGCCGCGTCCGCGGGACCGGATCGCGCTGGCAGACGATCCAAAGTACAACCAGTATCGCCAGGCAGTGCTGCGCTTTTTGTATGAAAAACAGCGCAAGGTCGAGGCGGCTGTCTCGGCTTGATCTGGCAACTGTTGGACAGATACAGGGCGAGAAACGTTGACGCTTTGTTACAAAATCACTAATCTTCACCCCGCTTCAGGTGCCCGCTGATACCTCATCAGCGGGTGAAACTGGGAAGCCGGTGCGTCTGCCAGTTGCAGACAATTCCGGCGCTGCCCCCGCAACGGTAAGCGAGCGTCAGTCGATGTGAATCGGCTGGCACGTCACCGCCATACACCACTGTGCCAACGGCATGGGAAGGTGCGGTGACGGGATCATTGTATCCGCTCGCAAGCCCGGAGACCGGCCTGACGCATATCACAGCAGAGCGGCGGGCTTTGCGGGTGTGCGGTCTCCTGCTGTGCCGGATCCGTCTGCCTTTTTGCTTCGCCGACTGCTACCTCTTAGCAGTGTCGTACGGGTAGGTACGACGGAGCCAAAATTCGCATGACCAGTAACCGTATCAATACCTTTTTTTCCGCTTCTGTAGCGGTGGCCTGCATGGGCCTGTCCTCGTTTTGCCTCGCCAATTCCGTCAACTTGAATGATCAGGTGGTCACCGCCACGCGCTCGTCCTTGTCTGCCAGCCAGGGCATCGCCTCGGTCAGCGTGATTGAGCGCGCGGAGATTGAGCGCTTGCAAGCGACCAGCGTGGCGCAATTGCTGCGCCGGGTGCCGGGCATCAACATCACCAATACCGGCGGCCATGGCAAGAACGAGGCGCTGGGTATTCGCGGTACCAACAGCAATCATGTGCTGGTGTTGATCGACGGCATTCGCCTGGGCTCGGCGACCACGGGCGATGTGGCCATGCAAAATCTGCCGGTGGAGCAGATCGAACGCATCGAGGTGGTGCGCGGCCCGCGCTCCAGCCTGTATGGCTCCGAAGCCATAGGCGGGGTGATTCAGATCTTTACCCGTCGCGGTGAGCAACAGGGCGCCAAGCCCTGGGTTTCGGCAACCGCCGGTAGCCGCAATTATCACGCGGGTAGCGCCGGGGTGTCCGGTGGGCTGGGCAACGCCTGGTACAACCTGGGCGTGACCAGCATGGGTACACGTGGAATCGACGCGCGGCCGCGCGCACCATCTCCTGAGCCGGATAACGACGGCTATCGCGAGTGGTCGGCGAACATGACCGCCGGGTATCGCTTCGATAATGGCCTGGAGCTGGACGGCCATGTGATCGAGGTGCGCTCGCACAATGATTACGACTCCGGCTTCAAGGCCAACGCTGACAATCTGCTGCGTACCCACGGCCTGCGCGCGCGCTTTACCCCGACTGATCCCTGGCTGGTGACCCTGCAGGCAGGCCGCAGCGAAGACAAGGTCGATACCTTCAACGGCAATGTATTCAACACGCGGATTGATACCCGCCGCGACAGCTTCAGCTGGCAGAACGATGTTCAGCTCAAGCCCGGGCAGGTGCTGACACTGGGCTATGACCTGCTGCAGGACTCGGTCAACGGCAGCACTGACTTTGCCGAAGACAGCCGCGATAACCACGGAGCCTACGCCCAGTACCTGGCGCAAACGGGGCGGCACGAACTGCAGCTCAGCGCTCGCCATGACGACAACGAGCAGCATGGCACCTACAACACCGGCAGCATCGGCTATGGCTACAGCATCAGCGATAGCCTGCGTGCCAGTGCCAGCTATGGCAGCGCCTTCAAGGCGCCGACCTTCAACCAGCTCTACCATCCCAGCTTTGGCAATCCGGATATTTCCGAGGAAACCTCGCGCAGCCTGGAACTGGGTCTGGATGGCGCGCACGTCTGGGGCAGCTGGGCGGTAGCGGTGTACCGCAACGAGATCGACGATCTGATCGCCTACTTCAATCAAGGCGCTGGTTTGCGTGCGCAGAATATCGACAAGGCGGTGATCAACGGCGTCGAGCTGTCTCTGGTCAGCCAACTGCTGGGCTGGGATCTGAGCAGCAATCTCACCCTGCAGGACCCGGCCAACGAATCAAACCGAGCAGGCCAGGGCGAGCTGCTGCCGCGGCGGGCCGAGCAGATATTCAATCTGGATCTGGACCGCCGGTTCGGCCGAGTCGGCTTGGGCGCTAGCCTGCACGTGGAGGGCCGGCGCTGGGATAACGCCGCCAATACCACCGAGTTGTCCGGCTACAACACCGTCGATCTGCGCTCGGAATATCAGTTGAGTGATACCTGGCGCCTGCAGGCGCGCATCAGCAACCTGTTCGACACCGACTACGAGACCGCCGCGACGTACCAGCAACAGGGTAGGGCGGGCTATCTGACTTTGCGTTACCAGGCGCTTTAAAGCGCCTGTTTCTTAAAAACCATCCAAGGAGGATGACCCATGTTAGAACTGTCCAGACGTAGCCAGGTGGCTATCGGTATCGTACTTGTGTTGCTGGTCGCCATGACCCGTGGCAGCCATTTCAGCCTGGTCAATCTGCCCAGCGCGTCCTGGGCGGTGTTCTTTCTCGCCGGTGTGTTGCTCAAGCCGCGCTGGGTCTTTCCGCTACTGTTTTTGCAAACCACCTTTATGGATATCATGAGCGTAGGCTGGACCAACGCCGGTCACCACTGCATGACCGTCGCCTATTGGATGCTGTTGCCAGCCTATGCTGCGCTGTGGTTCGGTGGCCGCCTGTACGCGCGCTGGCACCGTGAGCAGCTGAGCTCATTGCTGGTGCTGATACCGACCGTGCTGACCAGCGCGCTGGTGTGCCAGCTGTTTTCCAGCGGCGGCTTCTATTTCTTTTCCGGCCGTTACGACAACCCGACCTTTCCCGGCATGCTTGAGCGCATCGTGACCTACTATCCGCAATACCTGAGCAGTATGGCGCTGTATGTGGGCGCGGCTACGGTGATCTATATCGTTCTGCGGGTTTATGCATTGCGTGAGGCGCAGCAAGGCCGCCAGGCATGAGCGATAGCGCTGAGCGCGACGAACGTCATCGGCTGCGTATGCAGCGCAAGAAGGCGATTGTCGACGAGAAAATTGCCCAGGCTCAGGAAGAGCACGGCTTGCTGCTGGTGCTGACTGGCAACGGCAAGGGCAAGAGCAGTTCGGCCTTCGGTATGGCGGCGCGCAGTCTGGGTCACGGCTTGCAGGTGGGCATCGTGCAGTTCATCAAGGGCGCGCGCAGCACCGGCGAGGAAACCTTCTTTCGGCGCTTTCCCGAACAGGTCCGCTACCACGTCATGGGCGCCGGTTTTACCTGGGAGACCCAGGACCGCCAGGACGATATCGCCAAGGCGCAAGCCGCCTGGGCGGTGGCGGTGGAGTTGATGAGCGATCCAGCGGTGGCGCTGGTGGTGCTGGATGAACTGAATATTGCGCTGAAATACGGGTACCTGTCGCTGGATCAGGTATTACAGGATATCGGCTCGCGGCCCATGGCCCAGCATGTGGTGGTTACCGGGCGTGGCGCGCCACCGGCTCTGATAGACGCTGCCGATACCGTGACCGAGATGGGCGTGGTCAAGCATGCATTCAAATCCGGCATCAAGGCGCAGAAAGGAGTGGAGTTTTGACTGAGTCCAACAGCGCAGAACAGCAATGCCCGGCACTGTTGATCGCCGCCCCGGCCTCGGGCCAGGGCAAGACCACCATCACCGCGGCCCTAGCCCGGCTGCATAGCCGGCAGGGCAAACGGGTGCAGGTATTCAAGTGCGGGCCGGACTTTCTCGATCCCATGATCTTGCAGCGCGCCAGTGGCAGACCGGTCTACCAGATTGATCTGTGGATGATTGGTGAGCAGGAGAGCCGGCGTTTGCTCAGCGCGGCGGCGGCGGAGTGCGACCTGATTCTGATCGAAGGGGTCATGGGGCTGTTTGACGGTACGCCCTCAGCGGCGGATCTAGCGCGCTGCTTTGGCGTGCCGGTGCTGGCGGTGATCGATGGCTCTGGCATGGCCCAAACCTTTGGCGCCATGGCCCACGGCCTGGCCAGCTATCAGGCGGGCTTGCCTTTTGCGGGGGTGCTGGCCAACAAGGTTGGCAGTGCCCGGCATGGCGAGATACTGCGGGACTGCCTGCCTGAGGGTTGTGCCTGGTTCGGCGCGCTGCCGCGCAGTGAAGCCATTGGCTTGCCGAGCCGCCATCTGGGCCTGGTGCAGGCGGACGAGCTGGCGGATCTGGATGCCCGGCTGGATGCGGCGGCTGACGCGCTGCTGGCCAGTGCCGATACTCAGTTACCAGTGCCGATTCGCTTCAGCGCGCCTGAGACTGCTTTAGTCGGCACATCAAGCGCAGCGCTGGCGGGAGTACGTATCGGTGTTGCGCGTGACGCCGCCTTTGCCTTTATCTATCAAGCCAACCTGGATCTGCTGACGCGGCTGGGTGCGGAGCTGCTGTTCTTCTCGCCGCTGAGCGATACGCAGTTGCCCGAGATCGACAGCCTGTATTTGCCGGGCGGTTATCCCGAACTGCATCTGGCCGAGTTGAGCGGCAACCAGGCGATGCAGGCTGCTATCCGCGAGCACCATGATGCTGGCAAGCCGATTCACGCCGAATGCGGCGGCATGCTCTATCTGTGCGAATCACTGACGGATGCCGAAGGGCGGAGCGCCGAGCTGGTCGGCCTGTTGCCGGGCCGCGCGACCATGCAGAAGCGCCTGACTGCGTTAGCGTTGCAGGAAGTCGCGCTGCCGGAAGGCATCTTGCGCGGGCATACCTTTCATCATTCCTCCCTCGAATGTGAGCTGGATCCGCTGGTGCGCGGCGAGTGCCCGAATTACAAGCGCACCGCCGAGGCAGTCTGGCGGATCGGGCGGCTGACAGCGTCTTATATCCACCTGTATCTGCCGGGCAACCCCCAGGCGGCAGCGGCCCTGTTTTGCCCATGAACGGCATGCGCCCATGAGTGCAGCGGATTTCTCCGACGCCGAGCGTGCGGCGGTGTACCGGGCGATTCGAGAACGGCGGGATATGCGCCATTTCAGCGGCGGTGAGGTGCCTGCTGAGCAGTTGTCACGCCTGCTGGAAGCCGCCCATCAGGCGCCCAGTGTCGGGCTGATGCAGCCCTGGCGCTTTGTACGCATTACCCAGCCGGGTTTACGCACCGCCATTCATAAGCTGGTTGAGGAAGAGCGGCAGCGCACCGCACAAGCATTGGGTGAGCGTGCCGAGGATTTTATGCGGCTCAAGGTCGAAGGCATTCTTGACTGCGCCGAGTTGCTGGTCGCCGCCTTGCCGGAGGGCCGCGAGCAACATGTGTTTGGCCGCCGGACCCTGCCGGAAATGGATCTGGCCTCGGTCGCCTGCGCGATTCAGAATCTGTGGCTGGCTGCCCGTGCTGAAGGGCTTGGTCTGGGTTGGGTTTCGTTGTTCGATCCGCGGGCGCTGGCAGATCTGCTCGGCATGCCGGCGGATGCAAAACCGGTGGCGGTGCTGTGCTTGGGTCCAGTTGAGGCGTTCTACGCCGAGCCGATGCTGGTCGAGCAAGGCTGGACCAACCCCAGGCCACTGTCCGAACTGTTATTTACCGATCAATGGGAGCTGTGATGAAAGGCCCGCAACGCATTGTCTGCCTGTCCACCGAAACCTGCGAAGTGCTGTATCGCTTGGGCGAACAGGATCGCATTGTGGGTATTTCCGGGTTTACCGTCCACCCGCCGCAGGCCCGCAAGGAAAAGCCCAAGGTCTCGGCCTTTATCAGTGCCAAGACCGAAAAGATTCTCGCACTCAAGCCGGACCTGGTGCTGGGCTACTGTGATCTGCAGGCCGATATGGCCGCGGAGCTGGCCCGTGAGGGGCTGGAAGTTCACCTGTTCAATCAGCGCGATATCGCCGGCATCCTGCGCATGATCGAAACTCTGGGTGCGTTGGTGCACGCCAGTGATAAAGCCGAGGCTTTGGTAGCTGAGTTGCAGCTGGGCATGGACCGGGTGCGAAAGCAGGCAACGCAATTGTCGCGTCGACCCAAGGTGTATTTCGAGGAGTGGGATGGCCCGTTGATTTCCGGCATTCGCTGGGTCAGCGAGCTGATCGAACTGGCCGGCGGGGAAGACTGCTTTGCCGAGCTCAGCCACCACCCGAAAGCCAAACAGCGCTATATCACTGACCCGCAGGAAGTGGTGCGCCGCGCGCCGGATCTGATTATCGGCTCCTGGTGCGGCAAGCGCTTTCGGCCTGAACATCTGTTTGACCGGCCCGGCTGGCCCAAGATTCCGGCGCTAAGCAATGAGCAGCTGTTCGAAATAAAATCGCCGGATATTCTGCAGCCCGGCATCTCCGCACTGACCATCGGGCTGGAGCAGTTGCATGAGTTGATCCGCCATTGGGATCAGCGTCAGTGCTGAGCGCCGCCGTGTTGAGCGCCCCTTGGCTGATCGGTGCGCTGCTGCTTGATCACGTTCTGGGTGAACCGAAACGCTGGCACCCGCTGGTCGGCTTCGGTCGTTTTGCCGATTACCTGGAAGCCACCTTGAACCGCGATAGCGCGCGGCGTGGTCGCGGGTTGCTGGCCTGGGCCCTGGCGGTGCTGCCGCTGACGCTGGGCGCCTGGGCGCTGGCGAGCTTGCCGATCATTGGCTGGGTTTTCTCATTGCTGCTGCTGTACTTGGCCATCGGACTGCGCAGCTTGGCTGAGCATGCCGAACCGGTCAGTAAGGCGTTGCGCGAGGGTGATTTGGGGGAGGCGCGATTGCGCGTGAGCTATATCGTCAGCCGCCAGACCGATGAGCTGGACGAGGAGGGCATAGCCCGTGCCACTACCGAGTCGGTATTGGAAAACGGCAGCGACGCAGTATTTGCCGCGCTGTTCTGGTTCGCCCTGCTCGGCGCGCCGGGTGTGGTGCTGTACCGCTTGAGCAATACGCTGGACGCGATGTGGGGCTACCGCAATGCGCGGTTTCGCCAGTTTGGCTGGGCCGCGGCGCGGCTGGATGATTCGCTCAATTATCTGCCGGCCAGGCTGGTTGCTCTGACCTATGCCCTGTGCGGGCGTACACGCCAGGCATTGCATTGTTGGCGCATCCAGGCGCCGGCCTGGGACAGCCCCAACGCCGGTCCGGTGATGGCTGCCGGGGCCGGGGCGTTGAATGTCAGCCTGGGTGGGCCGGCAATTTATCAGGGCGAGCTGCACCAGCGGCCCACTTTGGGCGCCGGGCCGCAGGCAAAGGCTGAGGATATTGATCGCGCCGTAAAGCTGGTCCGCCAGGGTGTAGTGCTCTGGTTACTGACACTCGCGGTGCTCTGGGGGCTTTTGTATGCTTGAACACGGCGGTCGGTTACGCCAGGCCGCAGCGCACTACGGTATTGCCGTCGAGGGCTGGCTCGACCTGTCCACCGGGTTGGCGCCTTATGTATGGCCGTTGCCTGCCTTTAGCCACGCCGTCTGGGCACGGTTGCCGGAGGAGAGTGATGGCCTGGAGGCGATTGCCGCGAACTATTATGGTGCCGCCCAAGCGCTGCCGGTGGCAGGCTCACAGGCCGCGATTCAAGCGTTACCTCAGCTGTTTGCATCCGCTCGCGTGGGTTTTATCGAGCCCTGCTATGCGGAACATCGCCACGCTTGGGAGAGAGCAGGGCACGAGACCATCGGTATGGATCAGGCTGACGTAGCCAGCCATCTGGAACGACTTGATGTGCTGGTAGTGGTCAATCCGAATAATCCAACCGGCACTCAGATCGATGTCGAAACGCTGCTGGAGTGGCACGAGCGGTTACACCGACGCGGCGGGTGCCTGATTGTCGATGAAGCCTTTGCGGATATCTCGCCGGAATACAGTCTCGCTGCATTCAGCGACCGTCCTGGGCTGATTGTGCTGCGCTCGCTGGGTAAGTTCTTCGGCCTCGCCGGGGTGCGATTAGGCTTTGTGTTAGGCGAACCGGGAATGCTGGTTGCGTTGCAGCGGCAACTTGGGCCCTGGAGCGTCAGCGGACCCGCTCGGGCAGTTGGCAAGGCTGTGTTGGCCGATCACACAACGCAGACCTTGTGGCGGGCACGTTTGCGGCGTGACGCTCAGCGTCTGACCGATCTGCTCGCCGAGTACGGGCTAAGCCCGGCGGGCGGTTGCGCATTGTTCCAGTGGGTGCCGCATCCCCAGGCCGCGGATATTCATGCGGCGCTGGCCCGCCAGGGCATTCTGCTCAGATTGTTCGACCAGCCAGCGGCGTTGCGTATCGGTCTGCCTGGCAGTGAATCCGCCTGGCAGCGGCTGCATACGGCATTGGCGGACATTCGTTTCAGCACGCCTGCGAGAGCTGACGCATGAGTACGCTGATGATTCAGGGCACCACCTCGGATGCCGGCAAGAGCACGCTGGTCACCGCCTTGTGCCGTTGGCTGCGTCATCAGGACGTCAAGGTGGCACCGTTCAAACCGCAGAATATGGCACTGAACGCAGCGGTAACGGTCGATGGCGGTGAGATCGGCCGCGCCCAGGCGGTGCAGGCCCAGGCAGCGCACCTGGAGCCGCATACCGATATGAACCCGGTGCTGCTCAAACCCAATACCGATGTGGGCGCCCAGGTGATTATTCATGGCCATGCGATTGGCTGCATGGATGCGGTGGCCTATCACGCCTACAAGCCCACGGCGTTGCGCGCGGTGCTGGCGTCTCACCAACGTTTGCTCGCCAGCTACGACACCATAGTGGTCGAGGGTGCAGGCTCGCCGGCAGAGATCAATTTGCGGGCAGGTGATATCGCCAATATGGGCTTTGCCGAGGCGGTGGATTGCCCGGTGATTCTGATTGCCGATATCGACAAGGGCGGGGTGTTTGCCCACCTGGTCGGTACGCTGGCATTGCTCTCGGAGAGCGAGCAAGCGCGGATCAAGGGCTTTGTCATCAATCGTTTTCGCGGCGATATCGCTTTATTGCAGCCCGGCCTGGATTGGTTGGAGGCGCATACCGGCAAGCCGGTGTTGGGCGTATTGCCTTACTTGCATGATCTGCATCTGGAGGCCGAGGATGCGGTCAACGCCCATCAGGGCGCCAAGGCCCTTGATGCGCTGCGGGTGGTGGTGCCGGTACTGCCGCGCATCAGCAATCACACGGATTTTGATCCATTACGTCTGCACCCGCAGGTCGACCTGCAATTCATTGGCCCGGGCCAGCCGATTCCGCCGGCGCATCTGATCATTCTGCCGGGTTCCAAAAGTGTCAGTGCTGATCTGGCTTTTTTGCGCCAGTACGGCTGGGATCAGGCAATTACCCGCCATCTGCGTTATGGCGGCAAGTTGCTGGGAATTTGTGGTGGCCTGCAGATGCTCGGTCAGCGCATTGATGACCCGTTGGGCCTGGAGGGGCCAGCGGGTAGTCAGGCGGCGTTGGGCTTGCTGAACTTTGTCACTACCCTGCAGGCACAGAAGCGGCTCACACGGGTATCGGGGCATTTGCAGCTGGATCAGGCCAGGGTCGGCGGCTATGAAATCCACGCGGGACGCAGTGCAGGGCCGGCGCTGGAGCGCCCGCTACTGTACCTAGACAGCGGCGAAGCCGACGGTGCTCTCAGTGAAGATGGGCAGATTGCCGGGACCTATCTGCACGGCCTGTTCGAATCGCCACAGGCCAGTCAGGCACTACTGCAGTGGGCGGGGCTGGCGCAGGCGCAGGCTCTGGATTACGCTGCGCTGCGTGAACGGGATATCGAGCGTCTGGCACAGAGTGTCGAAGCCCATCTGGATACTGAATTGCTACGGCAATTGTGTGGAGTTCCTGCATGCAAGAATTGATTCTGGGCGGCGCACGTTCCGGCAAGAGCCGGCTGGCCGAACAACTGGCCAAGGACAGCGGTTGGCCGGTGACCTACATTGCTACCAGTCAGGCGCTGGATGGCGAGATGAGCGAGCGCATTCGCCAACACCAGCAAAGTCGCCCGGCCGACTGGGCATTGGTAGAAGAGCCGTTGGCACTGGCTGACGTATTACGCCGCGAGGCCGCCCCCGGGCGTTGCCTGCTGGTCGATTGCCTGACGCTGTGGCTGACCAATCTGCTGCTATGTGAGGACCAATCCCGGCTGGAGACCGAGCGTGAGGCGCTGTTCGATTGCCTCGGTGCGCTGCCGGGCCGGATTATTCTGGTCAGTAATGAAACCGGACTGGGCGTAGTACCCATGGGCGAGCTGAGCCGGCGTTATGTGGACGCGGCGGGCTGGCTGCATCAGGCCCTGGCGCAGCGCTGTGAACGTGTATTGTTTTGCATCGCCGGTTTACCGATGGCCTTGAAGGGGGCCTTACCATGAGCCGGCCATGGTGGAGCGCAGCAGTGGCGCAACTGGATCGGGACGCGATGCTCGAAGCGCAGCAACGTCAGAGCGAATTGACCAAGCCAACAGGTTCTCTCGGGCAATTGGAGGCTTTGGCTGTGCAACTGGCGGCCATGCAAGGCTCGGATCAGCCAGCCATCGAAGCGCCCTGGATCACTATTTTTGCTGCTGATCATGGCGTAATGGCCGAGAACGTGTCTGCCTATCCGCAGTCGGTAACGGGCGAAATGTTGCGCAATTTCTCCCAGGGTGGTGCCGCTATCTGTGTGCTGGCCCGGCACCTGGGCGCGACGCTGAAAGTCATGGATCTGGGCCTGGCAGTGCCGATTCGCTCTTTGAGCAATGTGGAACATCGCTTTATTGCGCCGGGCACCGCCAACTTCTGCCGTGCCCCGGCAATGACGACCGAGCAGTGCCTCGAGGCCATAAACGTCGGCCAGGAGGCAGTGTTGGCAATCAACAAGGCCGACCTGTTTATCGGCGGAGAAATGGGCATTGGTAACAGCACCAGCGCCTGTGCGCTGGCCAGTGCTCTGCTGGGCCGGCCTGCGGCCTTGCTGGTAGGGCCGGGGACCGGCCTGAACAAGTCGGGAATGGAACATAAACTGCGGGTCATCCAGCGTGGATTGTTACGCCACGCGGCGCATCTGCGTGATCCACTTGCGGCGCTGTCACGGCTGGGCGGGCTGGAAATTGCCGCGCTCACGGGCGCGTACCTGGCTGCCGCGCAGCGCGGCATGCCGATGCTGATCGATGGCTATATCAGTTCAGTCGCGGCCCTCTGTGCTACCCGGCTGAATCCCGGCTGCCGCGAATGGATGCTGTTCAGTCACCGCAGTGCCGAGCCCGGGCATACGTTGGTGCTTCAAGCCTTGCAGGCATCGCCGTTACTGGACCTGGGCATGCGCCTGGGCGAGGGTAGCGGCGCAGCGGTGGCAGTACCCTTGCTACGCGCAGCCTGCGCATTGCATAACCAGATGGCGACTTTCGCGCAAGCGGACGTCTCTGATCGTCAGCCGTGCTGATCGAACTGCTGCGCCATGGTGAGACAGCCCTGGCCGGCAGCTTGCGCGGCAGCCTGGATGACGAACTGACGCCCGCCGGCTGGCAACAGATGCACCAGGCCTGTCAGACCCCCGGTGCCTGGCAGCACATCATCAGTTCGCCGCTGCGTCGTTGCGCGGCCTTTGCCGCCGAGCTAGGCGCGCGGCTTAACACGCCGGTAAGCCTGGAGCCCGGTCTCTGCGAGCTGCACTTCGGCGAATGGGAGGGCCAGTACCCGGCTGATCTGATGCGGGAACATGCGGACACCCTGGCGGCTTTCTGGCGGGATCCCTATGCCTGCACACCCCCCGGCGGCGAGTCGGTATTGACGTTTGAGCAGCGGGTGCTGGCAAGTCTGGATGATCTGGCGCTGCGGCATGCCGGCGACAAGGTACTGGTGATAACCCATGGTGGCGTGATGCGGTTGTTGCTGGCCCGGGCGCAGGGCTTGCCGCGCGAACAACTGCTGCAGGTGCAGGTGGCACTGGCCGAACGAGTGCTGCTGCGCCGTCATCCTGATGGTGATTTGGAGCAGTTATGAAATTCCCGCTGGCGCTGATGATTGCCCTGCAATTTCTTACACGCCTCCCGGTGCGCCTGCCTTCTCTTCCTACGGCGCAGGATAATGGCCGCTCGCTGTTGTGGTATCCGCTGGTTGGCGCGCTGATCGGGCTGGTATTGCTATTGGTCCATTGGTTGCTGATGTCGGCTGCGCCCTTGCTGCAGGCCGCGATCATCCTCAGTCTCTGGGTCTGGATCAGCGGTGCGCTGCATCTGGATGGCCTGGCAGATAGCGCCGACGCCTGGGTCGGTGGGCATGGTGATCGCGACCGCACTCTGGCGATCATGAAAGACCCGGCCTGCGGCCCGATCGGTGTGGTGGCTCTGGTGCTGGTGTTACTGCTCAAGTTCGCTGCGCTGGTCAGCTTGCTGGAAAATCAGGCGTGGCTGGCACTATTGCTGGCGCCCTGGATCGGCCGGTTGCTGCTGCCGGCGCTGCTGATCAGTACTCCATACGCACGTCCCGGCGGCCTGGGCGCAGAGTTGGCAACCCACGCACCCGCTTCGCTGAAACCTGCATTACTCGGTCATGCACTGGTGATTGCGCTGTTGGCCCTGCTGGCATGGGGACCAGCCGGCTTACTGCCATTGTTCGGCGTGGTACTTTTTACCTTCTACTGGCGCCGGGTGATAATCAGGCGCCTGGGTGGCACCACCGGAGATACCGCCGGCGCCCTGCTGGAAATGGCTGAAGCCCTGCTGCTGGTCGCTCTCAGCGTAATTTTCTGAACTTTTTTATTTCTGCTTCATCTGACTGTCATACGCGACCTATAGCGTCGGGTAGTGAGCCAGTTGGCTCGACAACAAAAAGAGGAAGCAACAATGAACGACTATGTAGAAGAACTGATGGACAAGCGCGCCCAGGAATGGGATCAGGATGCAGAAGACGCCGAAGAGATGTAACCGCTTCGGCTTTCTTCTGCGGTACCCCTTTCACAGTCACCTCAAGCCGCAACACTCAGCAGTAGCTATTAGCAATAACCCCCTCGCTTGGCCCTTTGGTAATTCCCTTTGCTCCTTTCAGTATTTAACTTCAGCTTGCCGCTCTGCGCTGCTGACGCCTGAATTGTCCCGGCGGTTGCCCGGTCCAACGCTTGAAAGCTCTCTGAAATGCCTCCGGCGACGAAAAGCCCAGCAAAAATGCAATCTCCCCCAACGCCAGCTCCGTATCGCGAATGTAACTCACGGCCAGATCCTGTCGGGTTTCATCGATGATGTCCTGAAACCGCGTCTGCTCTTCCTGCTGCAGGCGGCGGCGAAGGGTCCAGGAGGGTAAGCCCAGCTTGCGCGCGACCTCCGGCAACGAGGGTAAACGCTGGTGCAGTTGTGGCGACAATATCTCCTCGACCTTTTCCCGCAGGCCCCGGTGCCGGTTGAGGTCATGCAACTGGGCTTTGCACAGCGATTGCAGATGAAAAAAACTCGCCGGAGCAGATTGCTCCAACGGCAGATTCAGGCTCGCCGGTTCCCAGAGTAGCTGGTTGTGCTCCTGCTCAAAGAGTACCGGGCAATCGAAGACGCTTTCGTAACGGTCTGCATACGCGGGTGCGGGAAACTCGATATGCACCGCCGAGAGTACCGCCTTGCCGCCGGTCAGGTGGCGGCCAAGTTGCGCGCGGGAGGCCAGGGCCGAGTCGACCACAAACAGGTTGAAGGCGTTGTACGGGCTGATCGAATAGAAGCGCAGCGCAGGTGCGTCAAAGCTGGAGTGGCCACGGTAGTTCTGGCTGGACAAACGCTCGAAGCGCACCAGCGTCTCGAACGCCTGACCCAGATCGGCGGCACATTGGGCGGTCATACCGGCCAAACCCAGATGACTGGCGTGGCTACAACGCCCCATCAACAAGCCGATATCGGCACGGCCGGTCAGTTGGATGGCGGCATTGCCGAGCCGCATAAAGCGCGGAATGCTGATGCGTGCCTGCGGCGTGGCGAGCAAATCGCTGCTGATGCGAAAGCGCTGGAACAGCGGCAGCGGGTCATGACCCAGGCTGAGCAGGGCGGTTTGCAAGCTGTACAGGTAACCGACCGAGATATCGCCGAGCTTCAAGGGTTGAGCTTCATTCAAAGCACTCGCACTTATGGAGAAACACAACTGTAATTCAAAGTTATAAATATGTCATTTCAGGTGATTGAGCGTTGCTCGTCGCGGGCCTATTGTCTTGCCATAGCATTTACCGGGCATGTATCCGGTAAAGACCCTGATGAAGTGATAACCGGAGCAGTCCATGAGCGAAACCTCTCTCTATCCACATTTGTTGGCCCCGTTGGATCTGGGTTTTACCACTCTGCGCAATCGCACCCTGATGGGTTCGATGCACACGGGTCTGGAGGAGAGGCCGCATGGCTTTGAGCGCATGGCTGCCTACTTTGCCGAGCGCGCTCGCGGTGGTGTGGGTCTCATCGTCACCGGCGGGATCGGGCCGAACGAGGAGGGCAGTGTGGCCGCCGGGGCGGCGAAGATGACCACAGCGGAAGAAGCCGAGCACCACAAGGTGGTGACCCGTGCGGTACACGAGGCGGGTGGCAAGATCTGTATGCAGATTCTGCATGCCGGTCGCTACGCCTACAGCCCCAAGCAGGTGTCCGCCAGTGCGGTGAAGGCGCCGATCAACCCCTTCACGCCGAAAGAGCTGGATGAGGACGGTATAGAGAAGCAGATCAACGACTTTGTTACCTGCTCGCAGCTGGCCCAGAGCGCTGGTTATGACGGTGTCGAAATAATGGGTTCGGAAGGTTATTTCATTAACCAGTTTCTGGTCAGCCATGTAAACAAGCGCACCGACCGCTGGGGCGGCAGCTACGAAAACCGCATGCGTTTGCCTGTAGAAATTGTCCGCCGTGTACGTGAGGGCGTAGGCCGGAACTTTATCATCATCTATCGCCTGTCCATGCTCGACCTGATTGAAGGCGGCAGCACCTGGGATGAGGTGGTGATGCTGGCGAAAGCGATTGAAAACGCTGGTGCGACCATCATCAACACCGGCATCGGCTGGCACGAAGCGCGGATTCCAACCATTGCTACCAAAGTGCCGCGCGCTGCGTTCACTAAAGTCACCGCGAAGCTCAAGGGTGAGGTCAGCATCCCGCTGGTCACTACCAACCGGATCAACACTCCAGAAGTAGCAGAGCAGGTGTTGGCAGAGGGCGACGCAGACATGGTCTCCATGGCCCGGCCGTTCCTGGCCGATGCCGACTTCGTCAATAAAGCAGCTGCCGGCAAGGCCGATGAAATCAATACCTGTATTGGTTGTAACCAGGCCTGCCTGGATCACACCTTCGGCGGCAAGCTGACCAGTTGCCTGGTCAACCCGCGCGCCTGTCACGAAACCGAACTGAACTATATTCCGACCGCAGCAGTGAAGAAGATCGCAGTGGTTGGCGCCGGCCCTGCCGGTCTGGCAGCATCTACCGTGGCGGCGCAGCGCGGGCATGAGGTGACGTTGTTCGACTCGGCGGCGGAAATTGGCGGCCAGTTCAATATCGCCAAGCAGGTTCCCGGCAAGGAAGAGTTTTTCGAAACCCTGCGCTACTTTGGCAAGATGATCGACAAGTACGGGGTCAAGCTGGTGCTGAACAAGCGCGTCGAGGCGGCAGATCTGACTGAGTTCGATGAGGTGATTCTGGCTACCGGGATCAAGCCGCGCACGCCGGATATCCCCGGCATTGATCATCCCAAGGTGGTCAGCTATATCGATACCATCCTCAATCACAAGCCGCTGGGTAACAAGGTGGCAGTGATGGGCGCGGGCGGGATCGGCTTCGATGTGTCCGAGTACATTACCCATCAGGGCGGCAACCCGAGCCTGGATACCCAACTGTTCTGGAAAGAATGGGGTATTGATCTGAATATCGAAGCCCGCGGCGGCATCGCCGGTATCACCCCGCAGTCGCATCCGCCAGCGCGTGAGGTCTATCTGCTGCAGCGCAAGACCAGCAAGGTAGGGGATGGCCTGGGCAAGACCACTGGCTGGATTCATCGCACTGGGCTTAAGAACAAGCAGGTTCAGATGCTCAATTCGGTGCAGTACCTCAAGGTTGACGACGCTGGCTTGCATATCCAGATTGGAGAGGGCGAGCCACAGGTCCTGGCGGTCGACAATATTGTTATCTGCGCCGGGCAAGAGCCGCTGCGTGAATTGCAGGCGGGCTTGGAAGCCGCGGGTAAAACCCTGCATCTGATCGGCGGCGCTGATGTGGCAGCCGAGCTGGATGCCAAGCGCGCGATCGACCAGGGGTCACGTCTGGCCGCAGCTATCTGAATTTGCTCTGCACCAGGAGAGCCCGCCCCAGCCAGAGGCTGCGGCGGGCTTTTGCGTAGTTGGGTGGTACGAAAGCGCAGCAGAGGTTGTGCCAAGTGCATCACAGTCCTCAATGGCACTTTTCTCTACACTTGCGCTCCAAAGTGCAATTGCCATAAAAAAGCGTAGGATCATGTTGATCTGGACAAGGCTGGATGGACCCGGCGGGAGCAAGTGATGAATACAGTACGAAAGCCGCTGCTGACCGAAGCGGTGATGTTTTTTTCCGAGCGAGGTATCGCCAAGGAAATGCTCTATCCGGAATTCGAGGCGCTGCTCGACGGCATGGTGTCGTCCCCGGAATTCGCCGATGAAACGGTGGAGGCGGTATTTCTGCAGATCAGCAATCGGCTGCATGTCAGAGGCGCGGTGTTTTTCACTATCGACTTCGATCTGGATGGCAACATCAATAGCCTGTGGAATATGCCCCTGCGCACCATGGCTGAAAAGGCCGGGCGTGGTCCGGATATGGGAGGAGGGCCGATTCGCCTGGTATGTCTGGGCTTTTCCGCCAATCCGAAGTTTCGACCGCACCTGTGGAAGCCCGGCCAACGTGAGGGGCGCTCCGATCTGTTGATGATCAAGGAAGCGGTAACCCGCAACACCCTGGGTATTCTGGGGGATGACGAAGAAGCGCTGACGGTGCTGCAGACGGACCGCCTGCAGATGGCGGCGGAAGATGCCTGGTATGGCGGCAGCAACGTCGTGTCTATCGACTCGTCCAGCGCAGCAGCCAGTGAGAAATCCAGGGCCGTGGCAGAGATGGGTGAGCAGGAGCGTGCCGCACAAGCTGCTCAAATTGCCGAACTGCACGAGCAGATTGATCAATTGGTGCAGCAAAAGCATGCCGAGCTGATCGCCTTGCGTCAGCAACACGAGGATCACCTGGCGATCATTCAAGGAGAGTTAGGCGATATCAAGAACGAGTTGGCCCAACAGCAGAAGCTCAATGCCGCGTTGAAACGGGACATGTCGAAGCTTCAGAGCCGCACGCCGACCGACGTCGAATAACATCCGCCTCACAGGTTTTTACCGGCCTGACACTCCTCTTAACCTCTCCCATTTGCCAGCATCGTGCTGGCTGCGGATAATCATGCTATTCGAATAGTTCAGCATCCGGCTGGGCGGCGTTGTCGCTGCCAGTTGGCTGCAAGAGTGAGGTGGTATGGAGCAGTTCCGTAATGTTGGATTAATCGGACGTCTGGGTAGCGGCAAGGTGGTCGATACCCTCAAACGCCTCAAGCGGTTTCTGCTGGATAATGGCCATAGCGTGATCCTGGAAGATGCGGTGGCTGATCTGTTGCCGGGGCACCAGTTGCAGGTCTGTTCCCGCAAGATGATGGGCGAAATCTGCGATCTGGTCATCGTCGTCGGCGGCGACGGCAGTTTGCTGGGTGCCGCGCGCGCTCTGTGCCGCTACAACGTTCCGGTACTGGGCGTTAACCGCGGTGGGCTCGGGTTTCTTACTGATATTTCCCCTGACGAGCTGGAAAGCCGGGTGGGTGAAGTGCTGGCAGGCCAACACAGTGTAGAGAAGCGCTTCTTGCTGGACGTATTTGTGCGGCGCGGCGATGAGCAACTAGGCACAAGTGAGGCACTGAACGACGTGGTGCTGCACCCTGGCAAATCAGCGCGGATGATCGAGTTTGAGCTGTATATCGACGGCCAGTTCGTCTACAGCCAGAAGTCCGACGGTTTGATCGTTGCTACGCCGACCGGTTCGACCGCCTACTCACTGTCTGCCGGTGGGCCGATCATGCACCCGAAGCTGGATGCCATGGTGCTGGTGCCAATGTTTCCGCACACCTTGTCCAGTCGGCCGATCGTGGTAGATGCCAACAGCGAACTGAAAATCATCATCTCCAAGCAGAACGGCATTTATCCGCAGGTCAGTTGCGATGGCCAGGTGCATATTGCCTGTGCGCCGGGTGACAGCCTGACGATTCGCAAGAAGCCGCAGAAGCTGCGTCTGCTGCACCCACTGGATCACAATTTCTACGCGATTTGTCGCAGCAAGCTCGGCTGGTCAAGTCGTCTGACGGATCAATAATGCTCCCCGGCGATCTTCAAGGTTATGACGTTATTGGCGATGTGCACGGATGTGCGCAGACGCTGACGCAGCTATTGGCTCGTATGGGCTATGCAAAACAGGCAGGGGTGTGGCGGCACCCGACCCGCAAGGCGTTGTTCCTGGGCGATATCATTGATCGGGGGCCGCGTATCCGCGAGGCGCTGCACCTGGTGCATGACATGGTCGAAGCCGGCGCGGCCAGCTGCATCATGGGTAATCACGAAATCAATGCTCTGGCCTGGAGCACGCCGGCTCCGGCGGGTAGCGGCAGGCAGTATATTCGCGAACACACCGAGCGTAACCGGCGGCAGATCCAGGATACGCTCGAGCAGTTCGCCGCTTGGCCTGAAGAGTGGGAATACTTTCTTGACTGGTTTTATACGCTGCCGCTGTTTATGGATATGGGCGAGATTCGCCTGGTACACGCCTGCTGGGACGACAACCTGATCAAACCATTTGCCGCGCAGTACCAGAACGGCTGTATTGATCGGGAGTTTCTTGAAGCCGCCACTGACCATGAGAGCTTTGCCTCCCAGGTGCTGGAACGGCTGCTGCGCGGCATCGATATGCGTTTGCCGCACGGTCAGATCATGACTGGCAGGGACGGCCTGACGCGCCGGGCCTTTCGAACCAAATTCTGGGAAGAACAACCGCAAACCTACGGCGATATTGTTTTTCAGCCCGACGCTTTACCTGATGAGGTTGCCGCTCGTCCTCTGAGTGATGATCAAAAGGCCGAGTTGCTGCTCTATGATACGGATCAGCCGATACTGTTTGTCGGGCACTATTGGCAGCAGGGCAATCCGCACCCGATCAGACCGAATCTTGCCTGCCTGGATTACAGTGCGGTGAAGTATGGCAAACTGGTCGCTTATCGCTGGGAAGGTGAGCACCGCCTGCACCGCGATCATTTTGTCTGGGTCGATGTACCCAGGCTCGCCTGAGGTAAGCATGTACCGCGCATTACAATGTTCTCTGGATGAAGACCTGAGTCGCTTTACCCACTTCCTGCGCAGCCGGGGGGTAGTGCATCGCATTACCGAGGAAGACGGCAAGCAGGTGATCTGGACTCATGACGAAGCCGGAGCGCAGATCGTGCAGGCATTTTACGCCGAAGGCATTCCGGATCAGGCGTTTGACTCGGCCGAGAACGCCAGCCCAGCCGCCGGGAGTTCCAACTGGCCGTTGGTCTGGCGGCGTATCCCGGTCACCCTTATCGTGCTGGCGCTGACCGGTGTCGTTGCGCTGCTGACCGGGATGGGCAGTCGGCCTGAGACTATTGGCCTGTTCACCTTCGTGCCGGTCGACGCCAATGGCTATTTTTCGAGCGAAATGGATCTGAGCCAGTGGTGGCGTCTGGTTGCACCTATATTCCTGCATTTCGGCCTGATGCATCTGGCCTTCAACTCCTTGTGGTACTGGGAGCTGGGGCGGCGCATTGAAATGCGTTCCGGCGGCCTCTGGCTGTTGGGCCTGACACTGCTGTTCGCACTGATTTCCAACACTGCCCAGTGGTGGGTAAGCGGCCATGCGCTCTTTGGTGGCCTTTCGGGTGTGCTTTATGGCTTGCTGGGCTATTGCTGGCTGTATCAATGGCTCGCTCCCAACGTGCATTTCGCCCTGCCCAAGGGGGTAGTGGTACTGATGCTGGTTTGGCTGGCGCTGTGTCTTTCCGGGCTGATTACCATGCTGGGATTCGGTGCCATAGCCAATACCGCGCATGTTAGCGGCTTGCTGGCGGGGTGTGCGGTAGGCCTTGCCGCAGGTGGGCTGGAACGTGCTCGGCGCGGCCGGCAAGAGTGAATAGAATTGAACCAATGACATCGTTTTTTCTGGAGACATCATGACCAGTTTTGCCGAAATGCTGCGCAATATTACCCCCGACGTTTATGCCAGCCTGAAAACGGCGGTCGAGATCGGCAAATGGTCCGATGGGCGCAAGTTGACCCAGGAGCAGAAAGAACTGTGTCTGCAGGCGATGATTGCCTGGGAGCAGGATAATCTGCCAGAAGAGCAGCGCACCGGCTATATGGGCCCGCAGAGCTGCAAATCCGAGGCGAAAACAGTCCCTAAGATCCTCTTTTCCACTGGCTCGGAGACCCTGCACTGATGCCTTATCTGCAAGGCACAGGCAGTATCAGCAAGTTGAAAACGGCGCTGGATTCGCCGGTCAGCTACCATCTGCCGATTGGCGAATCGCGACTACCGTTGAACGAGTGCCTGGGCAAGACCCTACGCCTTGAGTCGCTCGGTCTGATTCATTGCAGCCATTGCGGTCGCCGCACGAAAAAGAGTTACAGCCAGGGCTACTGTTATCCCTGCATGATCAAGCTGGCGTCCTGCGATACCTGTATCATGAGTCCTGAACGGTGCCACCATCACCTGGGTACCTGCCGCGAGCCGGCCTGGGGCGAGCAGTTCTGCATGACCGATCATATTGTCTATCTGGCCAATTCATCCGGCCTCAAGGTGGGGATTACGCGCGCCAGTCAGGTGCCGACTCGCTGGATAGACCAGGGTGCAAGCCAGGCGTTGCCGATCATGCGGGTTTCCACTCGGCTGCAGTCCGGGCTGGTGGAAGATCTGCTGCGCCAGCAGGTGGCAGACAAGACCAATTGGCGCGCGCTGCTCAAGGGTGAGCCGGAACCAGTGGATATGCTCGCCGCGCGTGACCGTCTGCTGGACGGTGCCGCGACAGGCATTATGGCGCTACAGCAACAACATGGTCTGCAAGCCATTCAGCCGCTGCACGCCGACGTCACCGAAATCCGCTACCCGGTGCTGCAATACAGCGCCAAACCGCAATCCGCCAACCTGGACAAGGAACCGGTCCTTGAAGGTACCCTGCTGGGTATCAAGGGCCAGTATCTGATACTCGATACCGGCGTCATCAATATTCGTAAATATACCGCCTATACACTGTCAGTCAGTGTGTCCTGAGGAGAACGCCATGCGTACCGAACAGCCGAAGACCATTTACCTCAAGGACTATGAGCAACCCGATTACTGGATCAGCGAAACCCACCTGACCTTTGATCTGCACGACGATCATGCGCTGGTGCACAGCCGTCTGAGCGTGCAACTGAATGCCGACAAGCACGGGCAGGCGCTGCCGGCGCTGGTACTTGATGGACAGAATCTGGAATTGTTGTCGGTCGCCCTTGATGATCAGACGCTGGAAAGCAGTGATTATCAAGTCGACGCCCACAGCTTGCGCCTGCAACCCGCCTCAGCCTCATTTGACCTGGCGGTTACCACGCGGATCAAACCGCGGGAAAATACCGCACTGGAGGGCCTGTACCAGTCTGGCGCGATGTTCTGTACCCAGTGCGAGGCCGAAGGCTTCCGCAAGATCACCTATTACCTCGACCGTCCGGATGTGATGAGCCGTTTCACCACCACGGTAATCGCCGAGCGTGGCGATTACCCGGTGCTGCTGTCCAACGGCAATCCCGTGGCGTCGGGTGAGCATGAAGGTGGACGGCATTGGGTGACCTGGGAAGATCCCTTCCCCAAACCGGCCTATCTGTTTGCGCTGGTGGCCGGTGATCTGTGTCTGATTCAGGACAGCTTCACTACCATGAGCGGGCGCGAGATTGATCTGCGCATCTATGTTGAACCGGAAAATCGCGAGCAGTGTGCGCACGCGATGGACAGCCTCAAGCGTTCAATGCGCTGGGACGAGGAGGTCTATGGTCGCGAATACGACCTGGATATCTTCATGATCGTTGCGGTCAACGATTTCAATATGGGCGCGATGGAAAACAAGGGGTTGAACATCTTCAACTCCAGCTGTGTGCTGGCGCATGCCGATACCGCTACCGATCTGGCGTTCCAGCGCGTCGAGGCGGTGGTTGCACACGAATACTTTCATAACTGGTCTGGCAACCGGGTGACCTGTCGAGACTGGTTCCAGCTATCGCTCAAGGAAGGTTTCACGGTACTGCGAGACTCGCAGTTTTCCGCTGACATGAATTCAGAGACGGTCAACCGCATAGAGGGCGTGACCTTTTTACGTGCCAATCAATTTGCTGAGGATGCGGGCCCGATGGCCCATCCGGTACGGCCGGATTCTTTTATTGAAATCAGCAACTTCTATACTTTGACTGTGTATGAGAAGGGCGCCGAGGTCGTGCGTATGCTGCATACCCTACTGGGTGCTGAGGGGTTCCGGAAGGGCACGGATCTGTATTTTGATCGACACGATGGCCAGGCGGTGACCTGCGATGATTTCGTCAAGGCTCTGGAAGATGCCAATGGCGCGGATTTCACTCAATTCAAGCGTTGGTATAGTCAGGCGGGCACCCCGCGCCTGGCCGTAGAAGGCACCTACGATGCGTCGGCTCGGACTTTCAGTCTGCTGTTCCGTCAGAGCTGCCCGCCGACGCCGGGGCAGAGCGAGAAGAAGCCGCAGGTGATTCCCGTGCGTATGGCGCTGCTGGATGCCCAGGGGCAGGAAATGCCGCTGCAGTTGTCCGATGAAAGCCGGGCGGAGGGCACCGAGCGGGTTCTGGCGGTGACTGAAGCCGAGCAGATATTTACCTTTACCGGTGTTGCCGAAGAGCCGCTGCCATCGTTGCTGCGTGGTTTTTCTGCGCCGGTGAAGATGACCTATCCCTACAGCCGCGATGACCGGGTCTTTCTGGCCAAGCATGATCCCGACGGGTTCAACCGCTGGGAGGCTTCCCAGGCATTGGCGGTAGAGATTCTTCAAGGCTTGGTCGGGATTCATCGAGCCGGCCGGCCGTTGATGCTCGATCAACGCCTGCTTGATGTGTATCGTACGCTTTTGGCCGACAGCACGCTCGACCCGGCGATGGTCGCGGAGATGTTGCGGCTGCCGTCAGAGGCCTATCTGGTCGAGCTGGCGGATGTGGCCGATATAGACGCCATTCACTACGTGCGGGACTGGGTGCGTCAAGAGTTGGCAGTGGCTCTGGAAGCCGAGATGTGGCCGCTTTACCAAGCGCTCAATGACCAGGTGCCCTACAGCCCTTCGGCTGCCGCCGTAGCGCGCCGTAGCCTGAAAAACACCCTGCTGGGTTATTTGATGCTGTGCCCGTCGGGCAAGGCACTGGATATCTGCGTGCGCCAGTTTGTCGAAGCGAACAACATGACTGACCGTCAGGCGGCGTTGGTCGCCTTGGTCAACTCTTCCCATGAGGAGCAGAAACGGGCTGCGCTGAGTGATTTTGCCGAACGCTGGCAGAGTTTCCCGCTGGTAATGGATCAGTGGTTCAGCATTCAAGCGGCCGCCAGCCAGCCAGGCGCGCTGCAGCGCGTGCAGGAGTTGATGCAGCATCCGGCGTTCAGCATGCGCAACCCGAACAAGATCCGCTCACTGATAGGCGCGTTCGCCAATCAGAATCTGGTCAATTTCCATTTGGCAGACGGCTCCGGCTATCGCTTCCTGGCCGATCGTATCCTGCAGCTGGATCCGCTCAACCCGCAGATCGCTGCGCGACTGCTGACGCCGCTGACACGCTGGCGGAAATATGACGAAGCCCGCCAAGCGCTGATGAAGGCGGAGTTGTCACGCATTATCGCTGCGGAAAACCTGTCGCCTGATGTCTACGAGGTGGTGAGTAAGTCACTGGTTTGATGCGAAGGGTTCCGCTCTGCAATATCACTGCAATGCAGAGCGGAACATCACCACAAGCATGCTTCACAAAAGATAACCATGAACTATTAGTCTAGAGCGTCCATCGACTGTAATATCAGCCGATACGTCATGCGAGCATGGCGCCGAATAACAATAATAGAGGTTGATGTATGGGGACGCCATCTGTCTGGCATGCTTCGTCCGGTTGTTGTGCCAGCCCGTTTGTTCGGGCTATAAGCACTGCTCTCAAGATGTTTTCTTCGGTTTTTCTGCAACTTCCTTCAGGTAGCTATCCTGCCCTGAGTGGGATTTTGCGCCTGGTCGCACGCCCGGTTTCCGGCGCAGGTTTGACCCTTACCCCAGAGTTCTGTCCGTTGCTGGCGGGCAAAAGAAAGTCAGCGCCAAACCTAACAATAAATGATAGATGGCTTGTAGGCCGGGAGAGTCGGGATGTCGAATAATATTCACGAAGCCGAAACCTTTATGGAACGGCTGGTATTCAACAACCGCTTGTTGGTTGTTGCGATATTTGTAGTGATCACCATTTTTCTGGGCTGGCAGGCGTCGCAGATCCGCCCGGATACCAGCTTTGCCAAGATGATCCCGCTTGAGCACCCCTATATTGTCAATATGATCGAACACCAGGATGACCTGGCCGGTCTGGGTAACTCGATCCGTATCGCCGTGTCGATCAAGGATGGCGATATTTTCTCCAGCGAGTACATGGAGACCCTCAAGCGTGTGAACGATGAGGTTTTCTTCCTGCCCGGCGTCAACCGGTCAGGTTTGCGCTCACTGTGGACGCCCAACGTGCGTTGGACCGAAGTAACCGAATACGGCTTTGATGGCGGCCCGGTGGCCAACCATCCTTCCTACGTCGATGAAGGTCAGCTGGAAGATTTGCGCGTCAACGTGCTTAAATCCGGCGAAATTGGTCGTCTGGTGGCCAACAACTTCAAGTCCAGCATCATTGAAGTGCCGCTGCAGGAGTTCTATCCCAACCCGGAGGATCAGTCAGAGCTGATCGCGCTGGACTACGGTGATTTTTCCACCTTGCTGGAAGAAAAAATCCGGGATCAGTTCCAAAACGAAAACCCCAATATCGAGATCCACATCGTCGGCTTTGCGAAAAAAGTGGGTGATCTGATCGAAGGCCTGACCGCAGTGGTTGCCTTCTTCGGTATTGCGTTGTTGATCACACTGGTTCTGCTGTACTGGTTCACCTGGTGCATCCGCAGCACACTCTCGGTTTTGATGACCACGTTGATTGCGGTGGTCTGGCAGCTTGGCCTGATCAATCTGATCGGTTTCGGGTTAGATCCGTATTCCATGCTGGTACCGTTCCTGATTTTCGCCATCGGTATTTCCCATGGCGTGCAGAAGATCAACGGTATTGCATTGCAATCCGGTGAGGCGGACAACGCCCTGATCGCTGCCCGACGCACCTTCCGTCAGCTGTTCCTGCCGGGCATGATCGCGATTCTGGCTGACGCGGTTGGTTTTATCACCCTGCTGGTTATCGATATTGGCGTTATTCACGAACTGGCTATCGGCGCATCTGTAGGTGTAGCGGTCATCGTGTTCACCAACCTGATCATGTTGCCGGTAACCATTTCCTACCTGGGTATCAGCAAAAAGGCTATCGAGCGTAGCAAGCGTGATGCGGTACGTGAGCATCCTTTCTGGCGCGCGCTGTCTTATACCGCGCACCCGAAGCTGGCGCCGGTGCTGGTGCTTATGGCTGTAGTAGGCGGTACAGGTGCGTTCTTCTACCAGAAAGCCAACTTGCAGGTGGGTGACCTGGATCCGGGTGCGCCGGAACTGCGTCCGGATTCGCGTTACAACCTGGACAATGACTTTATTATCTCCAACTACTCGACCAGCTCGGACGTGTTGGTGGTCATGGTCGAGACCGGCCCGGAAATGTGCTCCTCCTATGAAACCATGGCGGCCATCGATCAGCTCGAATGGCACATGGCTAATGTACCTGGTGTGCAATCGGCGGTATCGCTGGTGACCGTGGCCAAACAGGTGTTGATGGGTAATAACGAAGGCAACCTGAAATGGCAGACCCTGTCGCGCAACCAGGACAACCTGAACAGCGCAGTGAGTCGCGCTCCTGAAGGGATGTTCAACAATACCTGTTCGTTGGCTCCGGTGATGATCTTCCTCAACGATCACAAGGCAGAGACCCTGAAGACCGCCACAGCGGCTGTTGAAGAGTTTGCTGCCGAGTACAACACCGAGGATATGAAATTCCTGCTGGCGGCCGGTAATGCCGGTATCGAAGCGGCGACCAACGAAGAGATCGCCAGCTCCGAGCTGTTGATTCTGGTGCTGGTATACACCTGGGTGGGCGTGATGTGTTACTTCACCTTCCGCTCGCTCGCCGCCACCATCTGCGTCGTGCTGCCGCTGGTATTGACGTCGGTACTGGGTAACGCGCTGATGGCCTATCTGGGGATTGGCATGAAGGTAGCAACGCTGCCGGTGATTGCGCTGGGTGTAGGTGTCGGCGTGGATTACGGCATCTATGTGTACAGCCGCCTGGAAACCTTCCTGCGCGCTGGCATGCCTCTGCAGGAAGCCTACTACGAGACGCTGCGCTCTACAGGTAAAGCGGTTCTGTTTACCGGCCTGTGTCTTGCTATCGGTGTGGCTACCTGGGTGTTCTCGGCGATCAAGTTCCAGGCCGATATGGGTCTGATGCTGACCTTTATGTTCCTGGTTAACATGATTGGTGCATTGTTGCTGCTTCCCGCTCTGGCGCGCTTCCTGATCAATCCGGCGAAGATGGCCGACAAGCCGGCGAGCAAGCTTACCCACTGATGTGCAACGGCAAGCCAGCCGGTTTTCGGTTGGCTTGCCGAGGTGGTGAAAGGGTGGTTAAAAGCAGCCTTTTCAGCCCCCTGCATATCATTGTGGTGATTAACAAAAGATAACCGTGGCCGGTTGGCAGGCTCTGTCAAAGGCCGGTACTATTGATTGACCGCTATCGGCGGTTGCCCTGCCTGTACTAATACAGGCACCTATAAGAATAAGGGGGAATGGTGTATGCGTAAGCCCATCGAGCGGCGCGCTTTACTTCTTTGCCAAGCCGGTACTGAAAGCAAACCGGCAGCCAAGAGTCGCAAACAATCTTTGTCTCGTCAGATCCTGACTGCGCTAGGGCTGTCCGCTGCCTTGACCTGTTTGCCTGTTGCTACCGCTATGGCTCAAGGCAGTATTGCTGGCGACGCAAAACCTGCAGTCATCTCCTTCAAGGCCAGCGAAGTACTGTTGCTGGATGTAGAAAAGGTCGGTGATCGGCTGGTGGCTGTCGGCAGCCGTGGCCACATCGTCTATTCCGATGATCAGGGCCTTACCTGGATTCAGGCTCCGGTTCCTACCCGTCAGTTGCTCACAGCTGTGCACTTCGCCGATGAGAAGAATGGCTGGGCTGTGGGTCATGACTCGCTGATTCTGCACACCGCTGATGCCGGTGAGACCTGGGAGCAGCAATACCGTGATCCGGCTCTGGAAGAATCCCGAGACGAGCAGGAAGGCGGTCTTCTGGAGCGTCCGCTGATGGACGTCTGGTTCCGTGATGCCAATACCGGTTTTGCTGCAGGCGCCTATGGTTTGTTCCTGCGTACCGACGACGGTGGCAAGACCTGGGAAGATCTGACTTTCGATGTCGATAACGAAAACGGCTACCACTACAACGCGATCACTGAAGTCGCCGATACCGGCCTGTTCATGGTTGGCGAACTCGGCACCATGTATCGCTCGCCTGATTATGGCGATACCTGGGAAACCCTGACTGACTTGCCCTATGACGGTTCCTTCTTCGGCGCTACCGGTACCGGTGAAGCCGGTGTGGTTCTGGCGTGGGGTCTGCGTGGCAACATGTTCCGTTCGGAAGACTTCGGTGACACCTGGGAACAGGTGAGTCTGGATACGCCGAATAACGGTCCTCTGGAGTCCACCTTGTCCAGCGGTAGCCTGTCGGAAGATGGTCAGATCGTAGTGGTGGGTATCGGCGGAGTAGTGTTGACCAGCGATGATCGCGGCCGCACTTTCAATGTCGCTATTCGCTCAGATCGCGTAGCACTGTCTACCGGTACCTTCCTGGACGATGGCAGCGTTCTCCTCATTGGCCAGCGTGGCGCGGTCAAGGCGGGTGAAAACGGTCTCACAGCCGCTCCCTGAGCGGCTGTATCCGGAATAAAATAAAGCTCCAGGAGAAACTGGATGTCGAAACAGCATCAGCAAACCGCACCATTGATCGAGCGGTTGATCTTCAACAACCGCATGATTGTCTTGCTTATCTTCGCCGTGATAACCGCACTGTTGGGTTATCAGGCCGCACAGGTAAAGCCCGATACCAGCTTCGAGAAGATGATTCCTCTGAAGCATCCCTACATCGTCAATATGATGGAGCATCAAGACGACCTGGCCAACCTGGGTAACTCGATACGTATCGCTGTCGCTATTGAGGATGGTGATATTTTTTCTACCGAGTACATGGAAACCCTCAAGCGCATTAACGACGAGGTGTTCTTCCTTCCTGGTGTTGACCGTTCCAACCTCCGCTCGCTGTGGACCCCAAACGTACGTTGGACTGCGGTGACCGAGTACGGTTTTGATGGTGGGCCCGTTGCCAACCGTCCCGCCTATCTGAACGAGCAGGATCTTGAGCAGTTGCGCGAGAACGTGCTGAAGTCCGGTGAGATCGGCCGCCTGGTGGCGAATAACTTCAAGTCGACGATCATCGAAGTTCCGCTTCAGGAGTACTACCCCAATCCGGATGATCAAGGCGAGCTGCTGCGTCTGGATTACGGGGATTTTTCCCGGCAACTGGAAGAAAAGGTCCGTTCCGAGTTTCAGGCGGAAAACCCGAATATCAGCATTCACATTGTCGGCTTCGCCAAGAAGGTAGGCGATCTGATCGAAGGCATCATGCTGGTCGTGATGTTCTTTGGCGGCGCGCTGGCGATCACTTTTGTGCTGCTGATGATCTTTACCCGCTGCCTGAAGAGCTCACTGACCACTCTGGTGTGCTCGGTCATTGCGGTCATCTGGCAGCTGGGGTTGCTGCGTAGCCTGGGCTTCGGTCTGGATCCCTATTCGATCCTCGTCCCTTTCCTGGTCTTCGCCATTGGTATTTCCCACGGCGTACAGATCATCAATGGCATGGCCATCGAATACGCCCATGCCGATGATGCCAATACCGCTGCCCGGCGGGCATTCCGCTCCTTGTATATTCCGGGCATTGTCGCGCTGATTTCCGACGCGGTGGGCTTCATTACGCTGCTGCTGATCGAGATCGAAGTGATTCGTGAGCTGGGTATTGCGGCTTCGATCGGTGTGGGTGTGATCATTCTCACCAACCTGATGCTGCTGCCGATCCTGATGTCTTACATTGGTATCAGCAAGCGCGCCGTTGAGCGTAACCGTGACATGTCCTCACGGCCGCAGAAGCTGTGGCTGGCTGTGGCCAAATTCGCGCATCCCAAGGTTGCACCCGTGTCGATCGTGCTCGCGGTCATTGCCTTCGGTTTCGGTATTTACCACGGCAAGAACGTCGAGATCGGCGATCTGGATCCGGGTGCTCCGGAGCTGCGGCCGGACTCGCGTTATAACCTGGACAATGACTTCATCATCAGCAACTACTCGACCAGTTCGGACGTGCTGGTGGTGATGGTCAGCACGCCGCCGGAAATGTGTTCGGCCTACGGCACCATGGAAGCCATTGATCAGCTGGAATGGCGCATGCAGAACGTGCCGGGTGTCCAGTCGGCGGTGTCCATGGTGACGGTGGCCAAGCAGGTGATCATGGGCAACAACGAGGGTAACCTCCGTTGGCAAACCCTGTCGCGCAACCAGGATAACCTGAACAACGCGATCAGCCGCGCACCTACCGGCATGTTCAACGCCGCATGTTCCCTGGCGCCCGTCATGTTGTATCTGGAGGACCACAAAGCCGACACATTGTCCCGCGTCACCGCGGAGGTGGAGGAGTTTGCCGCCGAATACAATACTGATGAGCTGGAATTCAAGCTGGCTGCGGGTAACGCCGGTATTGAGGCCGCTACCAACGTGGTGATCGAGGCGTCGCAAACCAAGATGCTGTTGACGGTCTACGCGGTGGTGATTCTGATGTGCCTCGTCACTTTCCGGTCGATCCGCGCGGTGATGTGTATCATCATTCCGCTGGCTTTGACGTCGGTATTGGCCAACGCGCTGATGGCCTTCCTCGGCATTGGCGTCAAGGTCGCAACCTTGCCGGTGATCGCGCTGGGTGTAGGCATCGGGGTCGACTATGGCATCTATATCTACAGTCGGCTGGAGACTTACCTGCGTCAGGGCTTGCCGTTGCAGGAAGCCTACTATGAGACGCTGAAAACCACAGGTAAGGCAGTGACCTTCACTGGCTTCACTCTGGCTATCGGTGTTGCCACCTGGATATTCTCGGCCATCAAGTTCCAGGCCGACATGGGTATCCTGCTGACCTTCATGTTCCTGTGGAACATGTTCGGTGCACTCTGGTTGCTACCGGCTCTGGCGCGCTTCCTGATTCGTCCGGAAAAGTTGCGTGAGTAAGCCTGGCTGCTCTGCAGCTATAACGAGTCAGTTATAGCGAACGCAGTAACAGCGATGTAATCAAGCCGCCCTTCGGGGCGGCTTTTTTATGTCAGCTAGATGAGCGTGGAAGGGGAGGATCTTGTTTGGACGCCAGACCTGTGCTCCCCCGCAGCCTTTTGTCTACCACCTCAGACGTGGGGGTAGAGTGACTCGAGGGTGGTGCTTTCATCCGGGGCTTGGCGTTTCTGGCTTTGCACGACCATTCGCACGGCACGCCAGAGTGGTTTGCCGCGCCAATGGCTCTCGCTTTGCCCAAAAAGGCTGGCATTAAGATCATCCAGAGCCTCGGTCAGCTCGGGGTAGCGCTGAATCACCCCGATCAGACCTTCGGGGTCCTGCTGCCTGGCCCAGCTTTCCAGCGCCTTGCGCGCTTCGGCCGGATGGTTGGCGCGGCAGGCGGTTTGCAGATCCGCCAAGGGATTGCCTTGCACTACGGTATCGAAGATCTCTTCATCGGTTTCCGGTTGGCCGAGCCGTTCCAGGCGCTGCCGCAGGCGGTAAAGCATTAGCAAGCAACCCGCCAGAGCCAAGCTCAGCAGGGCGGTTGCCAATTGCCAGGGCCAGAGCAGCGGCATATCCGCCGCAACCAGGTCACTCGCTTCGGCTGTCTCGGTAGGGGTAGCTCCGGCAGGGAAGCTGTCGCTGCTGATGACATTCAGCGCGGTGGCTTCCAGCTCGATCTGCTGCAGCGCATCTGCCTGGGTGTCCCACCAATACAGCGTCTGCGCAGGGAGCTGGAACTCGCCGGCTTTCTGCACCAGCAACGCGGCGCTGTCCTGACGGACCCCGCGCACACCATTCTCATCAATAACGTTTTCGAGTTTGGGTTGGTCGGCATACTGGCGCAGGCCCTCCACCGGTAGGCCGTCCAGGCTGCCTAGAGCAGGCAACTGACTGGCACTCAAGCCATTCGCTTCCAGGCTTAAAGAGCGGGTCAAGGATTCACCACTGACCAATTCTGTATCCGGCTCGGGTTGCCAGGTTTGCGTCAATGTCACCGATTTGGCCGGTATCCAGGGGGCGTCAGCGGGATAAGTCTCGGGAATCGGCTGCACTTCAAGGCGGATACTCGGCGAGCGCACCTGCACCAGGCGGCCGGTGCGGGCAGAGAAGCGCGACGAGGCGTCACGCGGCTGCAGGATGGTGGCACTGAACAATTGCGAGGGAATTTCCAGATCGCCACTGCGCTGTGGAAACAGGGCGTAGCGCACTTCTATGACGCCATGCCGGACGCCATTGATCACCCGCTCGTACTGCCTGGGGGCGCCCAGGCTCTCAACACGCGCGTCGGGAATATCCAGGCCGGTCAGGTTCGAGTCGTCATACAGCGAGACCGAATGGTAGATGCGTAACGTCATCAGCACCTGAGCCTGCACATAGGGTGTTTCGGTGTCCATTTCCGTATCAATGAACACCGGGGCCATCTGCACGTTGTTGTCACGTGCGGCTTCTTCGGCTGAGAGCACATGCAGGCTGATAGGCTCGGACCGGGCTTCATCCAGCGCAATCGGCGGGATCACCACGTAACCTGTGCGTTTGGGTACGAGGGTGATGACCCAGCGGGTAATAGGTTGGCTGCGGCCATTGAGCTGGCTGACCAGGCTGAGCTGGCGGGTACCCTGCATGACGAAATGTTCTTCCAGCACGCCCAGTTCGGGACTGCTGAAGCGGTTCGTGGCGCCACTTTCCAGCGTCAACTCCAGCGTTTCACCCTCCACCAGTCGCGTGCGGTCTACGCTGGCTTGGATGTCCGCCAGGGCAGGGCTGCCGAGCAGCAGGCATAAACAGATCAAAAGGCATCGCATCATTGAGATAGGTCTTCCAGTTGCTGCAGACGCTGGTACAGGAACTTGCGTTTCAGCAGCTCGGCGGGGTCATCGGGGATATCCTGTAGCCATTGCTGCAGCGCTGCTTGCTGTTCATTGTTGCGGGTCCTGGCGCTGCTGTCATCCGCATCAGAACCACCAGGTGGGTTATCTGTGACCGGCTTATCAGCATTGGCGTTAGCCTCAGCCGCCGGGTCATCGCCTTCTGCCTCGCCATCGCCGCCATCGCCAGACGTGTCGTCGTTGCGCGCAGCGGCGGCCTGCTCGCTGTTGCCTGGCGCTTCCTCCTGTCGGTCGGTGGGAGCAGTCGGGTTGGCGTTACTGTCGTCTTCTGTTCGCGAGCGGTTGCTCGAGTCGGTGGCAGATCCGCTGTCGTCATCGCTGTCGTCAGGTTCGCCGGATGCTTGCTCTTGAGCCTGTTCCTGCTGTTTGGCCAGCTCTTTCAACAAGGCTTCTATTCGCTCGCGATTGTGCCGCGCTGGTTGATGCTCCGGCGCTCTGGTCAGCGTCTGCTCGTAGGCCTCCAGGGCGGCCTGATATTCGCCCGCCATCGCCAGCGCGGTACCGTGATTGAAATGATGCTCGGGATTGTCCGGCTGGGCGCTCAGAAGCGCCTCGTAAGCTTTCACCGCAGCCGGGTAGTCACCCGCCTGATAGTAGGCCCAGGCGCGCCACTGCGGATCCTCGAAGCGTTCTGCCGCGGCTGCCGGCTGCTGACGTTGCAGTTGCTGCATGGCTTGCTGATCGGGGCGCTGCCATAGATCCTGCCAAACAGAGGCATCCGCCGGCAGAGGGAGCAGGGCTGCGCACAATACCAGCCCCAGCCAGCCACGGCGGGCACCCATAGCGGCCAGCGGCAGTAACAAAAGAATCAGCCAATGCCCAT
Source organism: Halopseudomonas laoshanensis (assembly GCF_008365385.1). Lineage (GTDB taxonomy): Bacteria > Pseudomonadota > Gammaproteobacteria > Pseudomonadales > Pseudomonadaceae > Halopseudomonas > Halopseudomonas laoshanensis. The sequence goes on from NZ_QOVF01000004.1 coordinate 102,827, forward strand.
GATCGCTTCTGCTCGGGCCGGCCTCCTGCTCAGTCTCGGCCAGGCTTTGGTTAGTTGGAACCAGGCTATTGAGATCATGATCACTGAGCCTTATTTGCTGATAACGCGCGCCAGTGCTGCGGGCGATTGCGGTCAGACTTTTGTTGTTGAGCCTGGGCAGCAGAATGCCGCCCTGGGCGTCCCGCATAAAACCACCCTCCAGCAGCGGAACCGGCGAGCCTTCGGTAGTGCCCACGCCGAGGATGGAGAGCCGGTCACCCAGGTCGCGGGCCTGTTGGCGCAATGCATCCAGCTGGGTGCCTTCAACGCCGCTGGTAATAACCAGTACCCGGCTATTGGCCGGGGGCAGATCAGCGATCATTTGGCGAGCAAGCTGCAGGCCAGCCTCCAGATTCTGACCGTCCTCGGGCATCACGCTGGGTTGTAGTGCCACCAGCAGATTGGTCAGCGTTTGCATGTCGTTACTCAATGGTGTCACCGGATGGGCGGTGCCGGCGTAAGCGATCAATGCCAGTTGGCTATCCGAGTGCAACTGCATCAAGTCACGGATTTTCAGTCGCGCCCGCTCCAGGCGGTTGGGCTGCAGGTCGGTAGCCAGCATATTGCGTGACACGTCCCAGACTATCACCAGCGCGGATTGATTGGTTTGTGTGGCGGGTAGCGGTGAATCCAGAACCGGGCCGGCCAAAGCGAGGATGCCGGTCAGCCAGGCCCCGGCTAGAAACAGGAAGCGTCCAGCGTGCTTGCCCCCGGCCTGGCGTTGCAACAGCGCCAGACGTATTGGCGCCGGCAGCAGTTTATCCCAGACCGAGCGCTGATTGACCTGACGGTAAAGCAACCAACAGCACAGGCCGGCCACGGGTAGCAGCAGTAGCGCCCAGGGGCGTGCGAAAGCCAGACCCTGGAGCGCTTCAATCTGCATGGCGCGGCGCTCTGTGCAGCACATTCAAGCGCAGGCAGGTGAGCAGCAGACTGAGTAGCAGCGCTAAACCCAACGGCCAGGGATAAAGCGGCTGGGCCTGACGCTGGGGACGTCCGTCGCGCAGGGCCGGTTCGAGCTGGTCGATCCGTTGGTAGATCTGCTGAAAACTGTCTGCGTCCCGAGCGCGGAAATATTCACCTCCGGTAGCCAGCGCGACATCGGTTAGCGTGCCTTCGTCCAGTTCAACCGAGGGGTCGCGGTCCATGGCCAGAGTACCGGACAACTCCGCCTGAGTGATGCTCTCGGCACCCACGCCAATGGTGAAAATGCGGATTTTTTCCTGGGCGGCCAGCCGCGCTGCCTGTAACGGGTTGATCTCGCCAGCGTTATTTGCGCCGTCCGTAATCAGAATCAGCACGCGACTTTCCGCCGGCTCGTCGGTAAGGCGCTTTACCGCCAGCCCGATGGCATTGCCAATGGCAGTCTGGCGGCCGGCCAAGCCGATAAAGGCTTCATCAAGCCAGACCCTGACGCTGTTCAGATCATGCGTCAGTGGTGCCTGTACATAGGCATTGGAGCCAAACAGGATGAGGCCGATCCGGTCGCCCTGACGCTGGGCGATAAACTGGCTCAGCAAGGTTTTGACCAGCGTTAGCCGATCGACAACCTCGTCTTCATGCTGCATGTCGGCATACTCCATGCTGCCTGACAGGTCCACGGCGATCATCATATCGCGACCGCTGATATTGATCGGTAAAGGTTCGCCTAGCCATTGCGGACGCATGCAGGCAAACACCAGTAACAACCAGATCAGTATGTAGCGCCAGCGGGCAGGGGCGGCCGGCTGGCCGGCACCTTCCTCCTGGAGCGTCTGCAGACGCGGCAGAAAGGCGACTTGCAGCGCAGCGGTGCGGTTGGTGGCCGGGGGTAGAAGCCGGCGTAACACCCAGGGTAGTGGGAGCAACAGAATCGCGGCGGGCCAGGCGAGATCAAACATGGTTATGCCTTAGCCAACGGCGCAATTCACGTTGTAGTTCCCGGCGTTGTTGCGGCGTCAGTTCAGCGGTTTGCCGGTAGAGTTCAGCCGCCAGAGGCTTGAGGCTGCGCCGCTGTGGCCGGGGATAGTGAGCGCATAGATAATCCAGCCATTGCTCGCCATACAAACGGGTGGCCGCTGTGTCACCACGCTGTTTAAGCAAGCGCTTGAGCAGTGTATTGACCTCGGTGAGCCATTGCTGATCGGTCAGTGTGGTTGGAATGTCGCGCAACGCTTGCTGTGCGCGCAGCTTGATCGCCGACCTGCGCCGCCAGCGCAGCACCAGCCAGGGCGTTAACATGGCCAGCAGCAACAATACGCCGAGCACCAGCCACCAGCCGGGTGCGGGTGGCCACCAAGGAATGGGCGGAGGCGCAGCAGGATGCACCAGCGAGGCATACAAGCCCTCGCTTAGCGCTGTGCTTGGGTCTTCGCTCACTGGGTACTCCGATGCTTGTGGCTGCTGAGCATGTCGCGCAGCTGGTCGACCGCGCTGCTGCCCGTATGCAGGCTGAACAGGGAACAGGAGAAGCGTCGGGAAAGGCGCTGCCAGGCCTGTTGCTGGGCGATAAACTGGTCGGCGTAGGCATTTCGCAGAGCGGCATCCGCGGTGTTAAGCGTCAGACGGTCGTCGGCCTGCATGAACGCCAGAGAGGTCTGCGCGGGTAACTGGCTTTCCATGACGTCGTACACGGGTAACAGCACCAGATCATTGTGGACGGCCAGATTGATCAGCAACGTCTGGTTCAGATGATCGATAGCCGCATGGTCACAGAGCAAGTATAGAATGCTGCCTGGCTTGACCACTTCGCGGCTGTGGCGCAAGGCGAGGTTGAGTGGCTCGGAGGGCATGTCGCTGATGGCTTTGCTGGCCGGCTGCAGGGCGTTGTTCGCCTCCTTCAACAGACTGAACAAGCGCAGGATCGCCCGGCGATTACGTTGCGGACGCACTTCATGGCATTCGGAGCCAAAGATGACCCCGCCGACACGATCATTATGGGCCAGAGCGGTCCAGGCGATCAGGCTGGCAGCATCCGCCGCCAGTACCGATTTCATGCAGGTCTGGCTACCGAAGAACATGCGGTCGCTTTGTTCGCACATCAAAAATACCGGACGCTCGCGCTCTTCATTGAATACTTTGGTGTGAACCTTGCCGCTGCGCGCCGTCACCCGCCAATCAATGCTGCGGATATCGTCACCAGGCTGATAACTGCGCACCTGGTCGAAGTCGACGCCGCGCCCGCGCAGGCGGGTAAATTGCTGGCCCAGTTGGCGACTGGCGCGCACTGGCCCGCGAAACAGCGGCAGGCGTTGGCAATGCTGCCGGCTGTTGAGCAAATCATCCAGGCTGATATACACACGGCTCTGCGCCACCGGGGCCTTCACCGTCAGACCACCGCTACCGATTCGACCAGCAGATTGATCGCCTTGTCGGCATCAATGCCGGCGGCCTCCGCTTCAAAGCTGAGCATCAGCCGATGCCGCAGCACATCATGCACAATAGCCTGCACGTCCTCGGGACTGACGAAGTCGCGGCCGGCCATCCAGGCATGCGCCCGCGCGCAGCGATCCAGTGCGATAGTGCCGCGCGGGCTGGCGCCGAGCTGCAACCACTCCGCCAACTGCGGGCTATACAGTTCCGGGCGCCGCGTCGCCATGATCAGCTGGATCATGTATTCCTCCACCGCGTCGGCCATGAACAGGCTCAATACTTCCTGGCGGGCGGCGAGAATGGATGCCTGGCTGATGCGCTGACTGATACGCGCGTTTACCCCCTGGGCTTCCCCGCGAGCAAGATGCAGAATCTGCCGCTCCAGGGCCGCATCGGGAAAGCCGATGCGAACATGCATCAGAAAGCGATCCAGCTGCGCCTCTGGCAGTGGATAGGTACCTTCCTGTTCGATCGGGTTCTGGGTAGCCATGACCATGAACAGCTCGGGCAGGTGATAGGTCTCGCGGCCGATACTCACTTGCCGCTCCGCCATCGCTTCCAGCAACGCAGATTGGACCTTGGCCGGCGCGCGGTTGATCTCGTCAGCCAGCACCAGGTGATGGAATATCGGCCCCTGCTGGAAGCTGAAACTGGCGGTTTCCGGGCGGTAGACTTCGGTACCGGTGATATCTGCGGGCAGCAGATCAGGGGTGAACTGGATGCGGTGAAAGTCGGCTTCGATGGCCTCGGAAAGTGTTTTGATCGCCTTGGTCTTGGCCAGGCCCGGAGCTCCTTCGACCAACACGTGACCGCCGGCGAGCAGGCAGATCAACATCCGATCGATCAGTTGTTCCTGACCGAAAATCTGGCTCGTCATCCAACTGCGCAGTTGTTGGATGGATTCATTGTGGGTCATTTCTGTTCTATCCCTGTAGTGTCGTGCTCGGTAGTGTCGTGTCCATGCACGAAACTGTCACTGTAACGAAAGGTCTATGGTCTAGACTGATTATTATGCCTTTTTAAGGCCGGTTTTAGTGACCGGGCCGCGTGCATTTTCTTCACATTTCCATGACCCATGAAGGGTCAGCCCGCAAACGGGTCCTCCGGAGGCAGCATGGCATTTATCATGGCCAGCAACAGAAAAGAATTTCTCAACATCCTGCAACAACGTTTAAGTGAATTTGTCGAGCAAAGCGAACAGGACATTCTCCTGCGCTTTACCGTGCAGTTCTTCGGCATAGTCCCTCTAGGGGAACTGCTGGCCAGGCATGACACCGACCTGTTCGGCTGCACGCTGTCCTACTGGCGTTTTTTCAAGAATTACGATGGCGAAGCTGAAAAGCTCCGCGTGTTCAATCCTGACATTCAGCAACACGGCTGGCAATCCACGCATTCGATCGTGGAGATTGTGCATAGGGACTCACCTTTTCTGGTGGATTCGGTGCGCATGGAGTTGAACCGTGCCGGTTATGCCATTCATACATTGCAGAACAGCGTCATGGCGGTTGAGCGCGATGAGAAGGGCCAGCTAAAGGCGCTGTATAGCCGCGACAAGGCTCCCGCCAAAGCGACCTACGAGTCGGTGATGTATATTGAGGTGGACCGCTGTTCGAGCGCTGGAGAGCTGAAGCGCTTGAGTAACCGGTTGAAAACGGTGCTGTCGCATGTGCGCGCGGCAGTCGGTGATTTTGCCGCGATGCAGGCCCAGGCTAAGGGCTTGATCGAGGCGTTGAAGAGCAAATCCAAGAGCTTCAGTTATTACCAGGACGAAGACCGCAGTGAGTGCCAGGCCTTTCTGAAATGGCTCCTGGACAACCACTTTACCTTCCTCGGTTATGAACGCTTCAGCGTGGCTACTGGCCTGAAAAACATGCAGTTGGGCATCGATACGGATGCCTGTCTGGGCGTATTGAGCCTCACTCGGCGTGATGAATCGCTGAAGGGCTTGCCGGACAAGGTGCTTGATTATCTGCAATCCCCGGTGCTGCTGTCATTCGCCAAGGCCTCTGATTTCAGCAAGGTGCATCGGCCGGCGTACCCGGATTACGTATCCATTCGCGAGGTTGACGCCAAGGGCAAGGTGTTGGTGGAGCACCGCTTCATGGGGCTTTATACCTCACGCGTTTACTCCGACGTGGTCGAGCATATTCCGCATTTGCGCCGCAAGGTTGATGCCGTACGTGCGGCATCTGGATTTACCGCGCATAGCCATCTGGGCAAGGAACTGGATCAAGTGCTGCAGGTATTGCCGCGCGATGATCTGTTTCAGATGTCCGAGCAGCAATTAAGTGAGACAGCACTGAGTATTGTGCAGATCCAGGAGCGCAACCAGATTCGCGTGTTCCTGCGCAGCGGCAATTACGGTCGCTTTTATTACTGCCTGGCCTATATCCCACGGGATGTTTACTCCACGGATATCCGGTTGAAGATAGAAAAGGTGCTGATGGAGCGTCTGCAGGCGACCGAATGCGAGTTCTGGACCTATTTCTCCGAATCGGTACTGGCGCGAACACAATTTATCCTCAGTGTTGATCCGAAGAAGGACCTGGATGTGGACCCCATCAAGATCGAGCAGGATGTAATACAGATTTGCCGCAACTGGAAGGATGATTTCCGTGATCGTCTGCTGGAGACGCTGGGTGAAGCCAAAGCCACCGAAGCGCTGGAGCAGTTTGCCGGCAGTTTTCCTGCCGGTTATGTGGAGCGTTTTACCCCTGCCAGCGGTGTGGTCGATTTGCAGCACATGCTCAGTCTGAGCAGTGAGCAGCAACTGGCAATGAGTTTCTATCAACCGCTGTCGCAGAAAACCGGGGTATTGCATTGCAAGCTTTACCACCTGCATGAGCCGCTACCGCTCTCGGACATCCTGCCGATTCTGGAAAACCTCGGTTTGCGCGTGATGGGCGAGTTTCCGTTCTGCTTCGAGCGCAGTGACGGTACCCGCTTCTGGATCCACGACTTCGAATTTACCTATGCGCTCGACAGCAGTCTGGATATACAGGAAGTCAACGAACTGTTCCGTGATGCCTTCGTGCAGGTTTGGCGCGGACTGGCCGAAAACGACGGTTTCAACCGGCTGGTTTTGCTCGCGCGCATGTCCTGGCGCGATGTGGCGCTGCTGCGTGCTTATGCCCGTTACCTGAAGCAGATCCGTCTGGGCTTTGAGTTGCCCTACATCGCCAATACGCTGGTGACCCATGCGGATATCGCCCGAGAGCTGGTACGTCTGTTCAAGACGCGGTTCTATCTGGCGCGCAAACTGTCTGCCGACGATCTGGAAGACATGCAGCAGCGCCTGGATCAGGTCATCATTGGCGCACTGGACGGGGTTGCGGTGCTGAACGAGGATCGCATCCTGCGGCGTTATCTGGACCTGGTCAAAGCGACGCTGCGAACCAACTTTTATCAGAATGACGAAAACGGTGCGGTAAAGGATTACATCAGCCTGAAGTTCAATCCTCGGGCGATTCCCGAGCTGCCTTTGCCACGGCCGATGTACGAGATATTCGTCTACTCGCCGCGTTTTGAAGGCGTTCATTTGCGTGGTGGCAAGGTCGCCCGGGGCGGCTTGCGCTGGTCTGATCGTGAGGAAGACTATCGCACCGAGGTGCTGGGTCTGGTCAAGGCCCAGCAGGTCAAAAACGCGGTTATCGTTCCGGTCGGTGCGAAAGGCGGCTTTGTTCCGCGGCGCCTGCCCTTGGGCGGCACACGCGATGAAGTGCAGCAGGAGGCAATCGCCTGTTACCGTTTATTTATCAAAGGCTTGCTAGATATTACCGATAACCTGCATGAAGGTAATGTGCTGCCGCCGGCTCAGGTTGTACGCCACGATGAGGACGATCCTTACCTGGTTGTGGCGGCAGACAAGGGCACAGCGACCTTCTCGGATATCGCCAACGGCATTGCCGCTGAATACGATTTCTGGCTCGGCGATGCGTTCGCTTCCGGCGGTTCCGCTGGCTACGATCACAAGAAGATGGGTATCACTGCCAAGGGTGCCTGGGTGTCAGTGCAGCGGCACTTCCGCGAGCTGGGTTTGAACGTGCAGACCGACCCGGTGACCGTGCTTGGCATCGGTGATATGGCCGGCGACGTATTCGGCAACGGCATGCTGCTGTCACGAAGCCTGAAGCTGGTGGCGGCGTTCAACCACCAGCATATTTTCATCGATCCTGATCCGGATCCCGAGGCCAGCTTCAATGAGCGCCAGCGTTTGTTTGATTTGCCGCGCTCGAATTGGGCCGACTATGATCAGAAGCTGATCTCGGCGGGTGGCGGACTTTTTGAGCGCAGCCTCAAACAGATCACCTTGACCCCGCAGATGCGCAAGCTGTTTGATATAGATGCCGACAAACTGACGCCCAATGAACTGATCCACCGTTTGCTCAAGGCCCCGGTTGATCTGCTGTGGAATGGCGGCATTGGGACCTATGTCAAAGGCAGCGCTGAAAGCCATGCGGACGTCGGTGACAAAGCCAATGACATTCTCCGGGTCGATGGCCGCGACCTGCGCTGCAAGGTGATCGGCGAGGGCGGCAATCTGGGCATGACTCAGCTGGGCCGCGTGGAATTCTGCCTGAAGGGCGGCGCGCTGAATACCGACTTTATCGACAACGCCGGCGGGGTCGATTGCTCGGACCATGAAGTCAATATCAAGATTCTGCTCAACGAGGTGGTGACCGCGCAGGACATGACCGGCAAGCAGCGCAACAAGCTGTTGGCCAGCATGACCGATGCGGTGGCTGACCTGGTGCTGGCCAACAACTACAAGCAGACCCAGGCCATCAGTCTGGCGCAGCGTCAGGCTGCGAAAACCATGACCGAATACCGGCGTTTTATTAGCGCGATGGAGGCCAGCGGCAAGCTCAGCCGTTCGTTGGAATACATCCCCGAGGATGATCAGTTGGCCGAGCGCACAGCGCAAGGGCGCGGCCTGACCCGTCCCGAGTTGTCGGTGTTGATCTCCTACTCCAAGGGTGACCTCAAGGAAGCGCTGGTCGCTACCGATGTGCCTGAAGACCCCTATCTGGCGCGTGAGGTGGAAACCGCGTTCCCCGCCGTTCTGGCGAAAAAGTATGCGCCCGCTCTACGTAATCACCGCTTGCGTCGCGAGATTATCTCGACGCAGTTGGCCAACGATCTGGTCAACCATATGGGTATCACCTTCCTGCGGCGCCTTGAGCAATCCACCGGCGCTTTTGCCGGCGATATTGTGCGCGCCTATGTCGTTGCGCGGGACGTGTTCAGTCTGCCCACGCATTTTGCCGCTATCGAAGCGCTGGATTATCAGGTACCTGCCGAAGTGCAGCTCGAGCTGATGGACGACCTGATGCGCCTGGGCCGCCGGGCAACCCGCTGGTTTATTCGCAACCGTCGTGGCGAGCTGAATCCAGAGCGGGAAGTGGCGCATTTTGCGCCGCGTATCGAGGCGCTGGCTCGGCAGTTCGACAGCTTGTTTGAAGGCCCGGTACGTGCGGTATGGGAAAACAAGTTCAATGGCTATGTGGAAGCCGGCGTGCCGGACCAGATAGCCCGGCTGGTGGCCGGTACCGGGCACTTCTATACCTTGCTCGGCATCATCGAGGCGGCAGACGCTACTGGCCAGTCTTCTGAACTGGTGGCGCAACTGTTCTTCGCGCTGGGCTCTGAACTGCAGTTGCCCTGGTTCGCCCAGCAGGTGAACAATCTGCCGGTGGAGAACCACTGGCAGGCGTTGGCGCGCGAAAGCTATCGGGATGATCTGGACTGGCAGACTCGAACCATGACCATTGCGGTGCTGCAACTGGCCAGTGAAGGCGACACGGTGGAGCAACTGGTGCAGAAGTGGACCGCGTTGAATCCCTTCCTAGTACAGCGCTGGCGTGCGATGTTGACCGACTTGAAGAGTGCCGGCGCGGGAGACTATCCGATGGTTGCTGTCGCTATGCGCGAGTTGCTGGACCTTGCCCAGGCGGCGCGACACAGCGGCGTTGAAACTGAAAACGGCAGCGCGCAAGCGGCGCCAGTGGAAGAGGAAAGCTGATTGAGTCAGGAGCAGCTGATTGTTGATGTGGCGCTGCCCGCGGAACGTTATCTGGCCTGGTATAGAGGCCAGGCGGGCAGGGTGCTGATGGTCAGCCGGGATGGCCGGAGGGTGAGTTTGCCGGCGCATCACCTACGCGCTTTTCTTACCCATGAAGGCGTCTATGGCAGCTTTCTGATGCGTTTTACCGCGGACGGCAAGCTGCTTTCACTGGAGCGTTTGGGTGGAGAAGGGCCGTGCAGTGCCCCCAGCTTCTGACAGAGCAGGTATACTCTGCCCCAGATTTTTCCCTCTGCAAGGTACTTGTCCATGTATTCCATGATGCGCTCGCTGCTTTTTCGGCTGCCCGCCGAAACCTCCCATGACCTGGCTCTGGACATGATAGGCGCCGCCGGCCGTACCGGGCTGGCGCGTAAGCTGGTCAGGCCGCTGGCGCCTGATCCCGTCGAGGTCATGGGGCTGACGTTTGATAACCCGGTTGGCCTGGCAGCTGGGCTGGATAAGAACGGCCTGGCAGTTGACGGTCTCGGCGCGATGGGCTTCGGCTTTCTCGAGGTGGGTACGGTGACGCCACTAGCCCAGCCGGGCAACCCGAAGCCGCGGATGTTTCGTCTGCCCGAGCAGAACGCGATCATCAACCGGCTGGGGTTTAATAACCTGGGAGTGGATGCGCTGCTGGCGCGCCTGGATGCGGTGCGGTATCAGGGTGTGCTGGGGATCAATATCGGCAAGAACGCAGTTACTCCGGTAGACAATGCGGTGGATGATTACCTCACCTGCCTGCGCAAGGTCTACAGCCGGGCCAGTTATGTGACGGTAAATCTGTCGTCGCCGAATACACCCGGGTTGCGGACCTTGCAGTACGGAGATGCACTCAAGCAACTGCTGGGGCAGATCAAGACCTGCCAGGGCGAGCTGGCCACTCAATACGGCCGTTACGTGCCTATCGCTATCAAGATTGCACCTGACATGCTGGCCGAGGATCTGGCTCTGGTTGCCGACTCGCTGGTCGAGGCGGGTATGGACGCGGTGATCGCGACCAATACCACGCTGGAACGCACCGCGGTGATCGGGCTTGAGCACGCCGATGAGGCGGGCGGGCTTTCTGGCGGGCCGCTTACCGATGTGTCTACCGAGGTCATCCGACTGCTGGCCGACGAGCTCAAAGGACGTATGCCGATCATCGGCGTAGGCGGCATCCTTCAGGGCGCTGACGCGGTAGAAAAGCTCAAGGCCGGCGCCAGTCTGGTGCAGATTTACAGTGGCTTTATTTATCGCGGTCCGGAGCTGGTCCGTGAGTGTGTAGATGCGGTGGCGGCGTACCGCGCTGCACTCTGATCAGCCCGCTGAAATGAAAGGCCCCCGCATTGCGGGGGCCGATGGGCCGTTTCAAAGGCCCGGCGCTTTAGTGAAGCGCCATGGGAAAATAAACTTGATCGGGGAGTTAACCTACCGCGCGCATCTCATTAAGTCGGTGCACGCCAGAAATGCCGGTAAATCCGTCCCAGTGATCGGCCCGGCCCTCGCGCCACCCATTGATCCAGGTCTGTCGGGCGGTGGGGCTATTGAAGGGGCAAGTATCCTGGGATTTACCATGAACACCATGTTGATAACCGCGCAAAAATGCTCGTTCCATCGGGTCACGCTTGAGTCTTCTCATAAAGTAGAGCCCTCATTTGAAGTACAAACCCGGCTCGCAGTTTGCGAGGCCGGGAGCAAGGTGCACAGGGTTGTCCTGCGGCACCGTGGGGGCTTGCCGATGAGCTTGCCCCCAAATAGGTTTTCCCGTACTCAAGAGTTACTGTTGTACCCTACGGATTGCCGCCAACCCAAAGATCGATTTGGCATACCTGGGATGCCCCTTAGCCGGGTACGCAATAACCCGGCACTCATTCTGTCACTGTGTTCTGGAAATCAATTAGATGCGTGAAACTCTTGAATTATTTGTCACCTGCCCACGTGGTATCGAAGGCCTGCTACTCGACGAAATGAAAGCCCTCGGTGCACAGTCGCCACGGGAGACACATTCAGGCGTCAGCCTGCAGGGTGACATGCAATTGGCCTATCGCATCTGCCTCTGGTCGCGCTTGGCCAATCGCGTGCTATTAATACTCGAGCGCTTTCCGGTGGCTGACGCTCAAGGTCTTTACGAAGGTGTGGCGGGTATCGACTGGTCGCAGCATCTGTTGCCTGAAGGTAGCCTGGCGGTAGATTTCGGCGGGATTCTGCCGGGGGTCGACAACACCCACTTCGGCGCGCTGAAAGTAAAGGATGCCATCGTCGATGGTCTGCGCAAGGCCGACGGTAGTCGCCCCAGCGTTGATCGGGTCAATCCTGATCTGCGTATCAATGTGCATTGCCGCAGTAACGAAGCGCAGTTGGCGATCGATCTGTCGGGTCACAGCCTGCACCAGCGCGGCTATCGATTGCAGCAGGGCGCCGCGCCCCTGAAGGAAAATCTCGCCGCGGCGATTCTGCTTCGCGCAGGCTGGCCGCAGTTGGCTGAAACCCAGGGCGCGCTGGCGGATCCGATGTGCGGCTCTGGTACTTTTCTGGTTGAAGCGGCGATGATGGCCGCTGATATGGCACCCAATCTCCAGCGCGAGCAGTGGGGCTTCAGTCATTGGCTGCAACATGATCCGGCACTCTGGGAGACGGTCCGCGCCGAGGCTAAGCAGCGTGCGGAAGCGGGCCTGGCCCGTGAGCCGCTTTGGATACGCGGTTACGAGGCTGATCCGCGGCTGCTGCAACCGCTGCGCAACAACATCCAGCGTGCCGGTCTGGGCAACTGGGTCAAGGTATACCAGGGCGAGCTGGCGACCTTCGCACCTAGCCCGGACAAGGGCCAGAAAGGCCTGATCGTCTGTAACCCGCCCTATGGCGAGCGGCTCGGCGAGGCGGCCAGCCTGGTGTATCTGTACCAGAAGCTGGGCGAAGTGCTGCGTCAGCAGTGTGAGGGTTGGCAGGCGGCGATCTTCACCGGCAATCCCGACCTGGGCAAGCGCATGGGCATCCGCAGCCATAAGCAATACGCTCTGTTCAACGGCGCGCTACCCTGCAAACTGCTACTGATGGATCTGCAGCCAGAGCGCTACGTTACGGGCTCGGCCAAGCCAATGCAGGAGCGCAGCAACCAGTCAGCGGCCCAGCCTGAACAACAGGCGGATTCAAGACAGCCGTCGGCGCCGCCAGTAACTGACGCACCACAGACCAACGCCCGGCTCAGCGAGTCGGCGCAGATGTTTGCCAATCGACTGAAAAAGAATCTGAAAAATCTGGGTAAATGGGCGCGACAGCAGGACATCAGCTGTTACCGCGTTTATGACGCCGACATGCCCGAATTCGCCGTGGCCATCGATCTCTATGGTGACTGGGCCCACGTTCAGGAGTATCAGGCGCCGGAGACTATCAGTGAAGACAAGGCCCGGGCCCGCTTGCAGGATGTGCTGGTCGCTTTGCCCGGGGTGTTGGGGATTCCTCCAGCTCAAGTGGTGCTCAAGCAGCGCTTGCGCCAAAGTGGCAGTGCCCAGTACCAGCGCATGGACCGCAAGGGCGAGTTTCTTACCATTAACGAAGGCCAGGTAAAGCTGTTGGTCAATCTGACCGATTATCTGGACACCGGGGTGTTTCTCGACCACCGTCCGCTGCGTTTGCGCCTGGCCGCTGAGGCACGCAACAAGCGCTTTCTGAATCTGTTCTGCTACACCGCCAGTGCAACCGTGCACGCTGCCGTCGGCGGTGCTCGCAGCACCACCAGTGTCGATCTGTCGCGGACTTACCTGGACTGGGCCAGACGTAATCTATCGCTCAATGGCCTGTCCGACCTGCACCAGTTGGTCCATGCCGATGTGATGCAGTGGCTGGAAGAGGATCGCGGCGAATATGATCTGATCTTTATCGATCCGCCGACATTCTCCAATTCCAAACGGCTGGACGATGTGTTTGATGTGCAGCGCGATCACGTCCGTCTGATTGAAATGGCGATGGACCGTTTGGCTACAGGGGGTGTGGCTTACTTCTCCAACAACTTCCGGCGGTTCCGGCTGGATGCGGCATTGCAGGACAAGTACGAGGTCAGTGATATTTCCGCGCAGACGCTGGACAAGGACTTTCAGCGCAATACACGGATTCACCGTACCTGGCGCATCAGCCGTCGCTGATGCGCCTTAGGGCCACCCGGATTTACTGGTTAGTGGCCATTTCGGTGCTGGAGCGCCGATGCACATCGGTCAGCACGCGGTCCAGTGCCTGACGGCTTGAGCCAGCGGCAGGATGGTTAACGATGGCAGCGACGGCCCAGCTCTTGCCATTGGCATCCTGGGTAATACCGGCAATCGCGCGTACGCTGCGCAAGCTGCCGGTTTTGATGTGCGCTCGCCCGGCCACCGGGGTATTGAGCATGCGCCGGCGCATGGTGCCGTCCATCGCTGCCAGCGGCATGGAAGCGATAAACTCAGCGGCGTAAGGGCTTTTCCAGGCATGCTCCAGCAGCATTGCCAAGTCGCGTGCGGTCATGCGCTCCACTCGCGATAGCCCCGAGCCGTTCTCCAATACCAGGCCTTTGGGTCGCATTCCCTTGCGGCTCATCCATTCATCAATGCTGCGGACCGCCGCCTGGTAGTCATCCACATCGCCCGGGGCACGCTGGTCGCGGCCAATTGCCAGGAACAGCTGGCGGGCCATGGTGTTGTTGCTGAACTTGTTGATGTCGCGAATGATGCTGACCAGATCGGCAGAATCGTTATAAGCCAGTTGCTGTGCACCGCTGGGCATGTAACCGACGCGTGTGGTGCCGCTGATCTTGCCACCCATCTCCTCCCACAACGAGCGCAACGCGCTGCCGGTATAGGTGGCCGCATTCAACGCAGACATATAGCGCTGTACCGAACAACCTTCATGCAGGGCCCCGGTCAAGGTGACCTGCGCCTGGGTGCCCTGGTCCTTGATTGCATAGGCGATGTTGGGCCATGGGCAGGAACTGACCTTTGGCAGCAACTTGAGCTGGTTGTCGATGGTCACTTCGGGGAGCGCCGGTTCGAGATGAATGCGCACGCCACCGCGCTCGCCATAGCTGCTCAGTGTCAGCACCTTGAGGTTGGTCAGCAGTGGGTCGGGCTCCACCAGAAAGGGCTTGCTGGGGTCGTTGCCGTCATCCGGGAAGGGTTGCGCATTCAATGGCATGCGCATATCAGCCGGCTGCAGAACCAGATCACCGCGCACTTCCTTCACCCCTGCCGCGCGCAGATCACGCAGCAGTGTCCACATGCGCTCAAGGGTTACCTTCGGATCGCCGCTGCTGCGGTACACCAGGTCGCCTTGAAGGACGCCATTTTCTATTGGCCCGGTACCGTGCAATGAGGTGCGCCACTGGTAAGTGGGGCCGAGCAGTTCCAGCGCAGCATAGGTGGTAACCAGTTTCATCGTCGAAGCCGGGTTTACTTCCTGGTCAGCGTTCACATATTGGGCTACGCCCTGACCCTCAAGCGGGATAATCGCCAGCGACATTGCGCTGGCTGGAATGCGGGCACTGTCCAGCGAGTTTCTTACTTGGTTCGGCAGGCTACTCAAGTCGGCGGCGAGCACCGTGGTGCTCAGCAGCAGGGCAGTGGCAGGTAACAGGCGGCGCAATGAATAGCGCAGTGAAAGGCACATAATTAGCGGTTACTCCAGGGTGTCATATGGCCTGCTCTAATACGCTGGCAAGGCTCAAAAAAGCAGTCTTAGCCATCATCACCCAATTGCAGACGAAGTCCAAGGGGCCCAGGTCATTTAGTCATACGCGCCGTCGCGTTAACCGCGTAATAAATAACCAGGCGAGAGGCAGAAGCACCAGGCTGGCGATCAAGGTGATCCATACACTGTATCGGCGTATGCGGTAGGCCTCGGCCAATAGCTCGCGCTCGGGGACCAGGATTGCCAGGTAGGTTTCCGGTAGCCCGGCAAGGTCTATGCGGCTCTGTGACAGGGTCCAGCGTTGGCCTTCCAGTACCATACTCGTCAGCCGTTCTTGGTTATAGCCGTCTTCGGCCAGGCGGGCCAGCAGCGTGCTGCCCAGTTCATTGAAGCCTTTGAGACGCAGCGCTGTGCCCTGGGCTACGTTGAGAATGCGGGCGACATCATGGTAAGCGATGACCGTGCCCTCTGGATCATAGAGCAACAGCTGTGAATGTGCGGTCAGCTGCAGTTTGGCCAGGGTGTGCGAAAGCTGGCCGAGCGTGAGATCCGCGCCGAGTACGCTGCCGCTGGTTGTAGGCCGGGCCAGAGTAGTGCCGAATTCGCTGGTGGAGAAGAAGATGTAGGGCGTGGTGATGATCTGCGCGCCGCTACCGCGCGCCTGGCTGTACCACAGACGTTGGCGGGGATCGTAACCGTCGTTGAACAGCTCGCGTTGCTCTAGTACCTGCAGCTGCTGGTCATAAAACAAGTGCACCGCCTTGCTTGCTTCCGGATCCATCTGGATATGCCATACCATCCAGACCGCGTCAGAGGGGGCGTTGAAACGCGTGCGCAAGCTCGGTGTGCGCAACGGTCTGAGCATCAGATAGTCGCCGGTCGGCCAGCCCTGGTACAGCGAATTCAGCTGAGGATTGTCTACCAGTACCTGGGCCAGCTGGGGCAAATAGTTCAGCCGCTGCTCCAGCGAAATTGTGCTTGAAAGATCGCTCAGGGCCAACAGATTGAGGGCCTGGGCCGGTGGCTGATAAAGGCGCAGAAGTTCTGTTTCAAGTTGCTGGCTGATATGGCGGAAGAGCGTCTCGCCGGTATTGAGAATGACCTTGCTCTGCTGCTGGTAGTGAAAGATCGCCAGACCAACCCCGAGAGTCAGGGCGACCAGTGTGCTGATTGCCAACAGCACCCAGGCAGAGGGAACCAACGCAGAGGAGGTATGTCGAGCCATCTAGGCAACCTGACCAGGAAATGCTACTCACAGCGTAGCGGACTTTAGCTGGTTTGCAGGTTGTTGTTCGCGGGCAAGTCGAAAAAAGTACGAGCGCACTGGGTAGTATGCTCGGCAAGTTGCTCTAGTGTCTCCCCACGGCAACTGGCCACCAGGCCGGCTACTTCGAGAAGAAAAGCCGGTTCGTTGCGGCCCTTTTTTGGCTTGGGTCGCAGTGTGCGCGGTAACAGCCAGGGAGCGTCCGTTTCCAGCATCAGACGCCCGGCAGGGATGCTGGCGACCAACTGTTGCAGATGCGTGCCACGTCGTTCGTCACAGATCCAGCCAGTGATGCCGATGTGCAGATCCAGGTCCAGATAGGCGTGCAGTGCAGGCTTTTCGCCGGTAAAGCAGTGCACTACAGCTGCCGGCAAATGATCGCGGTAATCCTTGAGTATCTCAGCCAATACCGTGCTGGCGTCGCGCTCATGCAGGAACACCGGTAGTCGCAGCTCTACAGCTAGTTGCAGCTGCTGCTCCAATGCCTTGACCTGTTGAGGCCGTGGAGAAAAATCACGATTGTAATCCAGGCCGCACTCGCCAATCGCTTTCATGCAGTCAGCTTGCGCCAGTCGACGTATTTCGCCGGCCAATTCGTCGGTCCAGTCGCGGGCTTGATGCGGATGCACACCGGCTGTACAAAACAACCTTGAGGGAAGATCGTTGCAGAGTTGTTGCACCTGATGGCTGGTCGCCAGCGAAGTGGCGGTCAGTATCATCTGGCTTATATCGGCTTGCCAAGCCCTGTCCAACACGGCCTGTCGATCATGATCGAAGGTCGTGTCAGTCAGGTTGACGCCAATATCAATCCATTCCATGCCTGCGGCTATCAGCTAGCCGGGCGTGGTTTGGCAGCGCGCGGCTTGCTTGGGAATTCCTTGCGCGGCTTGGGTCGGGCAGGGCGCTCGACTTCACCAGGTGGCAAGGGCCAGGCACGGATCTGCAGGGCAACGCCATTGATTTCCACGCTGGTCAGCTTGGCAATAGTTGCCTCGTTGAGCTCGGGAAGATACACGCCAGTATGCTCGGTGAACATCTTGATATGACCAATCTGTTGGCGTTGCAGGCCGCCAAAGCGGCACAGTGCATCGACCAGCGGCTTGGGCATCAGCCCATTGGAGCGGCCACCCTTGACCTTGTAACGTACCAAGCCGCTGTCGCGTTCGGCGAAACCGTCGCGAGCGCTGTTAGCTGCAGGCGCGGAAGGCAAGTCCTTGACCGGGTCGACCAGCGTCTTGGCACTGGGCATGATCGCCAGCAACGTGGCCGCCAGCTCTTCCGGTGTCAGGTTGGTAAGCTCCAACAGGTCACTGGCGAGTTTTTCATGCAACGCGCCAGTATTTTCCCGTGCGGTGTTGATCTTGGTTGCCAGCTTGGTCAAACGACCGCTACGTACGGCATCCGCACTGGGCAGTGCCTGGGTCAGAATTTTCTGGCCGGTGGCTTTTTCCAGCTGGTGCAGCAAGCGACGCTCACGCGGCGTGGCGAACAGGATCGCGGTGCCGGAGCGACCGGCACGGCCAGTACGGCCGATACGGTGAACGTAGGATTCGCTATCGTGCGGCACGTCGTAGTTGAGTACGTGGGAAATACGTTCCACGTCCAGACCACGCGCGGCCACATCCGTCGCGACGACGATATCCAGCAGGCCACGCTTGAGGCGGTCAACCACCTGTTCACGCAACTGTTGGCTGAGATCGCCATTCAGGGCTGCTGCAGCAAAACCACGGGCTTCCAGACGCTCGGCAATTTCCATGCTGGCAGTCTTGGTGCGTACAAAAACGATCATCGCCTCGACCGGCTCGACTTCGAGCAGACGGGTCATGGCATCGAGTTTGTGGTGGTTGGACACCTCCCAAACGATCTGGGTAATGGTATCCAGGCTGCTGCTCACGCCGCTGTGCAGGCGGATTTCCTTGGGCTCGCGCATATGCTTGCGGGCCACGGTACGCACGCCGGCAGGCATGGTCGCGGAGAACAGAGCTTTCTGGGTGTTCGTCGGTACTTTTTCGAATACCGCATCCAGGTCGTCGGCAAAGCCCATCTTGAGCATTTCGTCGGCTTCATCAAGCACCAGAAAACGCATGTTTTCAAACTTGATGCTGCCACGACGCATATGGTCAGTCAGGCGGCCAGGGGTCGCTACGACCACGTGGGCGCCGCGTTCCAATGCCTTGAACTGCGGGGCAAAAGCCGAGCCGCCGTACAGAGCCAGCACGGAAAAACCGCGCATGTTCTGAGCGTAACGCTGGAAGGCTTCAGCCACCTGCAATGCCAGCTCGCGGGTGGGAGTCAGAATCAGGGCCTGAGTGGCGCGGATGCTGACGTCAATGCCAGCAAGCACGGGCAGGGCGAATGCGGCTGTTTTGCCGGTACCCGTCTGAGCCAAGCCAAGCAGGTCGTCACCGGCCAGAAGGGTAGGGATTGCCTCGGCTTGAATCGCGGAGGGTGTTTCATATCCGAGGCTGGTCAGAGCCTCGAGAAGCGGTGCAGGCAGGCCTAAATCGGCGAACTGCGGTGCCGCCGGAGCGGTATCGGACATACTTGGAGTGAACCTTGGGGGATAAATAGATCGAATAGTATACGCGCATTTGAGGAAAATTGCCGCAAGGTTTTTCAATCACTGGCCAGGGCAGGGCGCATGCTGTCAGGCTATCGACACTTTCAGTTAAGGAGTACGCGCTATGGGCAGGCTGGTAAACGGGACCTGGCATGATGAGTGGTACGACACCAAAAGCACCGATGGTGAGTTCGTGCGTGAGGACGCCGGATTTCGCGGTGCAGTAGAAAAGGGCGGGCGCTTTGCGCCTGAATCGGGCCGTTATCACCTGTACGTGTCGCTGGCGTGCCCCTGGGCGCACCGGACGCTGATCATGCGCAAGCTCAAGGGGTTGGAGTCGCATATCGATGTCTCCGTAGTCGAGCCGCATATGCTTGAGGAAGGCTGGACCTACAACCCCCCTGAGCCCTTGTACGGTTATACCCGCCACCATCAGCTGTATACCCACGCCAAATCCGATTACACCGGCCGCGTTACCGTTCCGGTGCTCTGGGACAAGCAGGAAGAAACCATCGTCAATAATGAATCGGCCGAGATCATCCGCCTGTTCAACAGGGCCTTCAATGACCTGACAGGTGACACCCAGGACTTCTATCCAGAAGCCTTGCGTGAGGAAATCGATCGGATCAACACGCGCGTCTACGACGAGATTAACAACGGCGTATACAAGAGCGGTTTTGCCACCACCCAGAAAGCCTATGAGAAAGCCTGCCGGACGCTGTTCGAAGCGTTGGACTGGGTGGAAGGCTTATTGGCGGAGCGGCGTTATCTGGCAGGCGAGCAGATAACCGAAGCCGATTGGCGGCTGTTTACCACGCTGGTGCGCTTTGACCCGGTGTATCACGGCCATTTCAAGTGCAATATCCGGCGGATTGAAGACTACCCGCATATGGCTGGCTACCTGCGTGAGCTCTACCAATGGCCGGGCGTTGCCGAGACGGTCGATTTCGAGCATATCAAACAGCATTACTACTACAGCCACGAGACCATTAATCCGACGCGTATCGTGCCGCTAGGCGACGGTCTGGATTTGAATTTGCCACACGGCCGGGGTTGATCCGAACGGCCTAGCTGTCGGCCTTGCGGCTGGCGAGCAGCTCGGCAAGACTGCCCAGAGCTTTGTGTGTGGCTCGGGTGGTTTTTGGCGTAGCGGTAGAGCTCTCGCCGAAATACTGTTGGTCGGTATAGCGGGCGTGTTCGTTATCGTGACAATACAGGCAGAGTAGCTCCCAGTTCGAACCGTCCTCGGGATTATTGTCGTGATTGTGGTCGCGGTGATGCACGGTCAGCTCGCTGACGCGTTTGCCACTGAACTCCCGGGCACAGCGCCCACAGACCCAGGGATACATCTTCAGCGCCTTTTCCCGGTAGCCGGTTTCACGCCGCTGTTGGGCCTCGGCGAGAATCTTGTCCAACTTGTTGGTGCTCGCGGATTTTTCGCTGCTACTCATAAGGGCATCCTGGGCATGACTGACTCGGGTGGACGAAGCGGACCCGCAATCTCACGGGCGGCTAAACTCAGAATAGTCTATTTCATTCAGGCTTCGTCAGTCTGGCTGTTTACCGCACTGATGACGCGATTGCGCCCGCTTTCCTTGGCTTGATACAGCGCCTTGTCAGCCCTGGCCAGGGTGTCGTCGGTAGTCTCTCCCGCCTGAAATTCTGCCAGGCCGATGGAAACGGTAATGCTGATGTCCGCCGGCAGATCATCAAAGCGCAGCGTTTCAATGCTCGAACGGATGCGCTCGGCTTTGATCTCGGCGCCAGCCAGTGTGGTTTGCGGCAGGATTAGCAGAAACTCCTCACCACCATAGCGACCAAAACTGTCGATTACGCGTAGATCGGCAGTCACGCTGCTGGCCAGTTGTCGCAGAATCTTGTCCCCGGCCTGATGGCCATGGGTATCGTTGATCTGCTTGAAGAAGTCCACGTCGAGAATGCCCACACTGAACGCGCCTGGAGCACGTCGGTAGCGGTTGGATTCTTCATTCAGCACCTGAAAAATGCGCCGGCGATTATAGATGCCGGTGAGCTCATCGATATTGACCAGCTCCTGTATACGGCCCATCGCATTTTTCAGCTCGCGGTTGCGCAGCCGCAACTTGCCGCGCAACCCGCTGATAAAACCGCCAATCAGCGCCACCTCGGCCAGTACCAGCACAAAGGCGAAACTCTGAATCAGCTCCAGCTCGGTGTTCATCACCTGTGGGCGATATAGCCACAGGGCGAGGTGCAGCGCGCTGTACTGAATCAGAAAGCCGATGCTGACCAGAATGAAATTTCGTACGTTCAAGGCAAGGATGCCGTAGAGCGCCGGCACTATGGTAATCAGCAGGAAGATCGCTCGGGCTTGGCCCGCTTCGAGGAAAAACATCACCCACAGAGCCGGCCATTGGCAGATGATCATCTGCAGGGCAGTCATGCTTGGGTCCCTGAAGCGCAGATTGATATTGCTGTGTATCAGCAGCCAGAGTCCGGCGTTTACAACCAGGCTGAACAGCGCGAAATGCCCAGCTACTCTAAGCGGGATCATTTGCTGATAGCAGAAGAACAACACCACGGTGAAGGTGACGGTGTACGACGCGAAAGACATGCCCAGGCGCCGCTTGCGCAGGCGTTGCTCCAGGCTGATGGTGTCGCGGTCCTTGCTGACGGTGCGTGACTGAGGTTGCTCTGTGTCGGGGAGCGAAGTCGTATCCATGGGCATACCGTTATTATTATTTTCAGAGTCACGCAATCGGGATTGCCCGAAAGAGTGCCAGCCGATATTAGCGGCATTTGACTGCAAAGCCAGAGCGAGTCAGGAACAAAACGAATTTCTGTGATCTGACTCTAATCTGGTAGAAAAGTTATGTCACTGGGCCAGTATAGTTGATGGCGGTGATCCAGTAATGTTTTTCCCCGGCGGGGGCTTGCAGACTGATTTCGTCATCCAGGGATTTGCCCAGCAGCGCGCGCGCCATGGGGCTATCGATGCTGATGTGGCGGAGCTGGGTATCTATTTCGTCGGGCCCGACTATACGCAGATGCAGCGCTTGCCCCTCATCATCCTCCAGTTCAACCCAGGCGCTGAAAAACACCTTTGAACAGTCCGATGGTTGCTGGGTAATGACCTTAAGGTTCTCCAGGCGTTTGCGCAAAAAGCGAACCCGGCTGTCTATCTCGCGTAGCATTTTTTTGCCGTAGATATACTCGGCGTTCTCCGAGCGGTCGCCGAGCGCGGCGGCTTCGCTGACCGCCTGGGTCACCGCAGGCCGTCGTACTTGCCAAAGCTCATGCAGCTCATCGCGCAGGCGTTGCGCACCCTCGGCGGTGATCAAGGGGGTGCCAGCGCTGCGCGGTGGGCGGTAGCGGCTCATGCTCAGGCGCCCCGGTTGATCAGGCGCATCGGGCTTTCACGCACCACGGCACGTGTGCCCAGTGCGCCAGCACAGCCGATCAGCAGGGCACCGCTCAGTGGAACCACTAGCCACAGCAGATAGTGCGGGCTCCATTCCAGATTCAGCGCAAAGCGGTACAGCAACAGGGTGATCAGCTCGGCCGCGACGATCGCCATAACCCCGGCGAGCGCGCCAAGCAATGCGAACTCCATCAGGTTGGCCTGACGCAGCAGCGGGCGGCGAGCGCCGAGAGTGCGCAGCAGGGCGCCTTCATACAGACGATTGTCGAGCGTGGATTGCAGCGCTGCAAACAGGACGGTAAAGCCGGCCAGTAGCACGAAGGCCAATACGTACTCCACCGCGAGGGTCACCTGAGCGAGAATGTCACGTATCTGCGCGAGGATCGCTTCCACCTCGAGCAATGTCATCGCCGGAAATTCCCGTGTCAGCTCGCGTAACGCGTCCCGTTGCTCGACCGGCAGACTGAAGCTGGTAAGGATGGTGGTAGGCATGTTGTCCAACGTGCCGGGCGAAAAGATCATATAGAAATTGGGGGTAAAGTTATCCCAATTCACTTCGCGAAAACTGCTGACGCGCGCCTCAACAATCTGCCCGCCAATCACAAAGGTCAGCAGGTCATCCAGCTCCAGGCCCAGACTCTCGGCCAGCTCCGCTTCCACCGACACCAGGGCGGCATCGGCGGCCAGATCAGCCGGCCACCACTGGCCAGCGCTGAGGGCGTTGTCAGATGCCATTTCGGCGGATGACGTCAGGCTCAGGTCGCGACTGATAGCCCGCTCACCTTGACTGTCCTTGGTGACGATGTCGCGCACAGGTTGATTGTTGATTTCGTTCAGGCGGCCTGGGGTCACCGGATAGAGCGGGGCCGCCGCGGCGCCAATGCGCTCCAGTGCAGCCGCAAACGCATCGGCTTCGGTGGGCAGAATATTCAGTGCAAAGTGATTGGGGGTATCTGCCGGAAGCTGATCTTGCCAGGTGTCGAGCAACTCGGTACGCATGATCAATACCACGACCATCGACATCAAAATCAGGCCGAAGGCCAGAATCTGCCCGGCTGCCGCCGCGGGTTGTTTCAATAACTGGCCACTGCCTAGGCGCCACGCCAGGCTGGCATTGCGCAGCCTGCTGCCGGTCAGGCGCAGCAGTGCCAAGGCAAGCAAGCCGAGCAGCAGTGCAGCCAGCGCGCCGCCGAAGACCACCGCAAGGGTAATGCGCAGGTTGCCGGTAAACTGCCACATCAGCAGGCTCAGGCTGCCGAGTGCCAGCCCGTAAATCAGCCAGCCACTGCTGGGCAGCGGCGCCAGGTCGCGGCGCAGCACCCGTAACGGGGCAACCTGGCCCAGCCGCAGCAGCGGTGGCAAGGCAAAGCCAGCCAGCGCGATCAGACCAGTAGCCGCGCCTACGAGCAGTGGCTTTAGCCCGACGTCAGGCAGGTTGGGCGGCAGCAGGTCGCGTAGCAGGTGTACCAGCCCCCATTGCATCAACCAGCCCAGCACCAAGCCGATCAGTGTGGCGATCAGACCCAGACAGGCCAACTGAATAATGAAAATCCACATCACCTTGCGCCGGCTCGCGCCCAGGCAGCGCAGCAACGCACTGGTGTCAAAATGTCGGGTGGCGAATCGACTCGCGGACAACGCCACGGCGACACCGGCCAGTACCACAGCAGCGATACTGGCGAGGCCCAGGAACTGCCCGGCACGATCCAGCGCGCCGCCAATCTGCTGATTGTCATCGGCTACCGTGGTCAGCCGCTGGTTGTCTTGCAGCTGGGGCTCCAGCCATTGGGCATAGCTTTGCAGCACATTCTCGTCGCCGCTGAGCAGCAGGCTGTAGCGCACCCGGCTACCGGGCTGAACTACGTTGGTTGCCTGCAGATCGGCCATGTTCATTAGCACGCGCGGCGTGAGGCTGTAAAAATCACCTGCCCGATCAGGTTCATGGGTCAGTAGCGCGCCGACTTCCAGATTGCTGACGCCGACGTCCAGACGCGATCCCGCATTCAGCTCAAGGTAGGACGCCAGACGCGGTTCGATCCATAGCTGGCCAGGCGGCGGCACGCCGTCGGCAGGCTGTTCCTCGCCAAACAATTCGCTAGCGATGCGCACTTCACCGCGTAATGGATAGCCCTCCGACACCGCCTTGACGCTGGATAGCTGCATGTCGTCAGCGCCGGACATCATGCTGGAGAACTCGACCACTTCGACGGAATTCAGCCCCCTTTCGGTTGCCTGCGTCAGGAACTCGGGAGGTAATGCCGAGCGTGAGGAGATGACCATGTCTGCGCCGAGAAACTCGGCGGCCCGGCTAACCATGCCGCGTTGCAGTCGGTCGGTAAAAAAGCTGATCGCGGTGCTTACTAGCACGGCGATAATCAGTGCCATGACCAGTACTCGCAGTTCCCCAGCGCGCCATTCGCGAGTCAGCAGCCGGGCTGCCAGGGGCAGGGTGCTGTTACGCATCGACGGGCTCCAGCAGACGGCCCGCATCAAGCTGCAAGGCGTTCTGGCAGCGTTCGGCCAGCCGCTGATCATGCGTGACCAGAACCAGGGTAGTGCCCTGTTCACGGTTCAACTCGAATAGCAGTTCGGTAATGCGCTGGCCCGTCACGGCATCGAGGTTGCCGGTAGGCTCGTCGGCAAAAAGAATATCCGGCTCGCTGGCAAACGCTCTGGCAATGGCGACGCGCTGTTGCTCGCCACCCGAGAGCTGGCGCGGGTAGTGCGTTACCCGTGCGGCCAGGCCAACGCGGCCGAGTAGCTCCTCGGCACGCAAACGCGCGTCTCTGCGGCCGTGCAACTCCAGCGGCAACATGACGTTCTCCAGTGCAGTCAGGCTGTCGAGCAATTGAAAGGACTGGAACACAAAGCCGACATGCTCGGCGCGCAGAGCAGCACGCTGGTCTTCATCCAACTGGCTGAGCGCCTTGCCGGCGAGGTGAACCTCGCCGCTGCTGGGCAGGTCCAGGCCAGCGAGCAAACTGAGCAGCGTGGATTTGCCCGAGCCGGAAGCGCCGACAATGGCTACGCTGCTGCTGCGTTCGATTTGCAGGCTGACATTGTCGAGAATGGTCAGGTCCGCTTCCGAGCTGCGGACGACTTTGCTAAGGTGGCTGGCAACGATCACGCTGTCTGACATGGAATCTGCCCTTGAGAGAAGTAAAGAGAATTGCTTTGTTGTGCTTGCTGATGATGGTGCCGGTGTTGCCCGCCAGCGCGCAGGGAATACTGATTGTTGGCGATAGTATCAGTGCCGCTTTCGGTCTGGAAATCGATCAGGGCTGGACGGCCCTGCTGGAGGAGCGTCTGGAGGAGGAAGGGGCCGACATTGAGGTGATGAATGCATCCGTCAGTGGCGACACCACTGCAGGGGGGCTGGCCCGCTTGCCACGCCTGCTGGAGCAACATAATCCCGACCTGGTAGTGATAGAATTAGGTGGTAATGATGGCCTACGCGGGATGCCGCCAACCAATATGCAACAGAATCTTTCGGCGATGGTAGAACAGTCGCAGGAGGCTGGTGCTGAGGTGCTTTTATTGGGTATGCGGATTCCACCCAACTACGGCGTGCGGTATACCCAGGCGTTTGAGCAGGTCTTTGCCGACATCAGCGAAAAATACGATGTAGCGCTCTTGCCCTTTGTGCTGGACGGCATTGCCGGAGAAGCTGATCAGAGTCTCATGCAGTCAGATGGAATTCATCCAACCGCTGAAGGCCAGCCACTGATCCTGGATAACGTTTGGCCCTATATCGAGACCTGGCTTCAGCGCTGAAGCAGTCGATTTTCTGGAGAAATAACGCGTGAGTGTAGCGTGGCTGGCCAGGCGGTGGTGCGTGGTCGAACAGGACGAGCAGCAGGACCTGTTTGTTGCAGATCCCTGGCATGTGCATATGGTAGACATCAACTTGCGTCTGGATAACCCGGTAGAACGGACTCTGTGCGGTGACTTGTTGCCTGCGCGACCGGTTTATCGGGAGCTGCTCCGCGCAGCTATGCCCGCGCTCTGCCCGCAATGTCTGGATCAAGCGCGCTCACACAAGCGCGGTGGCAGCAACGGACCCTCAGCATCTACCGCACGCAAGCGACCTGAAGCCGCTGAAGCGTTGACCGCCGTGCAACAGATAGAACTCTATGCGCAGGGTCGGCACTGAGATGAGCTTACGTAGAGTGTTATCAAGCTTACTGCTGATCACGCCAGCCCTGGCGGCTAACGAGTACCCCCTGTTGCTGCCCGAGCAGCAGATCGTTGGCGAAACCTTCGCTATCCACGCGGCCTATGAAGACACCCTTGACGATCTGGGTGAAGAATATGGCTATGGTTACCTGGAAATGCTCGCAGCCAACCCCGGGGTGGATCCGTGGCTGCCAGGTGAGGGCGCGCGGGTCATGTTACCCGGTGAGCACATTCTGCCGGAAGCCCCGCGCAAGGGCATCGTCATCAACCTGCCTGAATACCGGTTGTACTATTACCCCCCTGAAGGTGATCGGGTGATTACTTATCCCGTGGGTATCGGTCGCGAGGGGTGGTCCTCGCCGCTGGGTGAGACGCAGGTGGCGCGCAAGCAGGCGAATCCGTCCTGGTATCCTCCGCAATCGATCCGCGACGAACATGCTGCCGAGGGGGATTTTCTACCCGAGGTGGTACCGCCAGGGCCGGACAATCCGATGGGCCCGTTCAAGATGAATCTGGCGATGGGCGCCTACGTGATTCACGGTACCAACAAGCAGTTCGGCATTGGAATGCGCGTGAGTCACGGCTGTTTCCGCATGCGCAACGAGGATATCAGTGCACTGTTTCCACAAATTCCTGCGGGTACGCCGGTACGTATCATCAACCAGCCTTACAAGCTTGCCCTGCGTGACGGACAGCTGTTGCTGGAGGTCCACACCCCGCTGGACGAGCACGGTTTGCCTTCGACCATAGATCGTCAAGCGGCTATCCAGCAACTGCTGGCCGAACAGACGCCACACCTTGTTGACCTGCACCTGGACTGGAAGAAAATCAGGGATGCGGCTTTTGAAGAAAACGGTCTGCCTACCGTCATAGGGCGGGTGGGTGAGGGGTGAAGATGCCGGCCCTGGCGGGTCGGCATCATCAGCAGGCAAGCAGTATCTGACAGTAACCTTTACTTGCGGCTTGCCTTGTCGAGCATGCGCATGGCGCGCTCGTTGGCCTCATCAGCGCTTTGTTGTGCGCGCATGGCGGCGGCCATTGCTTCTTCGGCCTTGCGATAAGCTTCATCAGCGCGCGCTTGCGCGCGGGCTGCCGAGGTTTCTGCTGCCGAGAGCCTGCTGGTAGTTTCTTCTTGAAACTGGGTATGACTGCTGCAGCCAGCAACCAGCACGGCTGCCAACGCAACGGCTGAGACGTTCAGAATCTGTTTCATGTGAATCCCCTTTTTATCCAGTACATGCCAAGCATCCCAATAAGCTGGCGAAAAGAGTTTAGCAGCTGATCACCGTAGTGGAATTGATGAGGATCATAAATCATCGGGTATTCAGCATATCGAGCGGCTCTGATGCATATTGTATTGTCTCGCTGCTGAGGTATTGTGATGCGAGTAATATCAATAAATATAAGGAATAAGCTCAATGCTGGGGAATCTGGGACTGTTGGTGGGGCTGGCGCTGCTGATCTATATGGCCATGCGCGGCATCAATATTTTTGTCGCTTCGCTTCTTTGTTCGTTGGTAGTGGCGCTGACCAACGGTTTGCTGATTCCGCGGACGTTACTTGAGTACTATCCATCCGGTTCATTAGGCGCATTCAGTTTCGCCGGACGCTTCTTCCTGCTGTTCCTCTGCGGCGCCATTTTCGGTAAGGCCATGGCAACCAGCCAGGCCGCCAAGGCTATTGCCTTGGCCATTACCCGCGGTTTGGGCGTCAAACACACTTTGTTGGTGGGCATGATCGTTTGTGCCTTGCTGACCTACGGCGGTGTGGTGGTGTTTGTCGTGGTGTTCACCATGTACCCGCTGGGCATCACCTTGATGCGTGAAGCGAATCTACCCAAGCGACTCTGGGCTGCTGCGACCTCGGTGGGTGCGGGTACCTTTACCATGACCGCGATGCCCGGCACTCCGTCTATTCACAACGTGATTTCGGCCAGCTCATTGGGCACCGACTTGTTCGCCGGTGGTTGGATTGGTCTGTTTGCCGCGGTCATCATGGCGGGCCTGGGTATGTGGTACGTGGAGCGTGGCTGGCGGCTGGCCAGGGCCAATGGCGAGGGTTTCAGCGAAAACGCGCAGGACCGTCGCATGGAACAGTTGGCTGGCGACCCGAACGATGTCCCCTCCTGGAAGCTGGCACTGATCCCCATGGTCGTGGTACTCGGCGTGATCATGCTGCCGCGGCTGGTGATTGGTCTGGGTGATTGGTCACAGAGCGACAGTGGGCTTGCATCACTGCTGGCCTTCAGTCAGGCGCAACCGATCATCTGGCCGAGCATGGCATTGATCCTCGGCTCGCTGACCTGCGTGGTGTTGTTCCCAAGCATGCGCCGCAAGATTGTTGAGGTTTTCGGCCAGGGTGCGGAAGACTCGATCATGCCGCTGATCAACACGGCTGCGGTTATCGGTTTTGGCGGCGTGGTTACACAAACGGCGGGGTTCAGTCAGTTTGCCCAGTGGATGCTTAACGCGGATCTACCACCGCTTATTTCGGTGTTTGCCTCTGCCAGTGTGGTGTCCGCGATTGTTGGCTCGTCTTCGGGCGGGTTGCAGATCTTTATGCAGACGCTCGCACCTAGCTACCTGGAAATGGGTATCGAACCGGAAATTCTCCACCGTATTGCCGCTATCGCCTCCGGTGGTCTGGATTCTCTGCCACACTGCGGGGCGGTCATTGCGACCTTCATGATCATGGGTTTGACCCACAAGGAAGCCTATAAGGACATGTTCATGGTCACGGTCGCCATTCCGGTAATTGCCTGCCTGGCTTCCATCGCGCTGTTGATGGCGCTGGGGATCGGCGTCAATCCGGTTGGCTGAGAATATAATTCGCGACCTCGGGAATTATTTTCCAGGTCGCATGTCAACGTTAATTGAGCAGTACTTTTTCACGAGAAAGGTTCTGCAAGGCGATTGCTGGTGGGGAGATTGGCATGGATCTGAACGCACCGATTCAGCACGATACTGAAGACAAGCAGTTCTATGTTGCCATTGACGGTGCAAGGGCTTACCTGGCTTATATGGATCTTGGCAAGAAGACCCTGGATATCTACCGAACCTATGTGCCCAACGCTTTGCGTGGCAAGGGCTTGGCTGCCCAGCTGACAGCCCATGCGCTGCAGTTTGCCGAAGAGCGGGGCTACACCGTTATCCCGTCCTGTTCCTATGTGGAGCGTTATATGCTCCGCCAGGAAAAGCTGCGGCAGCGTCAGCACTAGAATTGGTATTCAACCCATAAAAAACCCGCCGAATGGCGGGTTTTTTTATAAGCGTGCCAATCAGCCGCGCTGACGTTTCGGCAACACATCCCGCAATTTGGCGTGCATGCTGCGGATGCTGGTGACCGTGGTGTCCCAGTCGATACAGGCATCGGTTACCGACACGCCGTACTGCAGCTGTGACAAATCTTTGGGGATAGACTGATTGCCCCAACCGATATGGCTTTCCACCATCAGTCCTATGATCGAGTTGTTACCTTCCAGGATCTGGTTGGCGACATTGTCCATCACCAGCGGCTGCAGGCCGGGATCCTTGTTCGAATTGGCGTGGCTGCAATCGACCATGATGTTGGGTGCGATGCCGGCTTTTTCCAGGTCCTTTTCACACAGTGAAACGCTGACCGAATCATAGTTGGGCTTGCCGTTGCCACCGCGCAGTACCACATGGCCGTACTGATTGCCTTTGGTGGTCACGATGGACACCTGGCCGTCCTGGTTGATGCCCAGGAAGCGGTGGGGGCTGGAGACCGACTGCAGGGCATTGATCGCAACGGTCAGGCTGCCATCGGTGCCGTTTTTGAAACCCACTGCGGAGGACAAGCCGGAGGACATTTCGCGGTGAGTCTGGGATTCGGTCGTGCGTGCGCCGATCGCTGACCAGGAAATCAGATCCTGCAAATACTGCGGCGAAATCGGGTCCAGCGCTTCGGTGGCGGTGGGCAGGCCCATTGCAGTCAAATCGCTGAGCAGTTGCCGACCAATATGCAGGCCATCTTCTACCTTGAACGAGTCGTCCAGGTAGGGATCGTTGATCAAGCCTTTCCAGCCAACGGTGGTACGCGGCTTCTCGAAATACACGCGCATGACCAGATACAGAGTGTCGCCCACTTCCTCGGCCAGCTTCTTCAGGCGCGCGGCGTAGTCCTTGGCGGCTTCCAGATCATGAATCGAGCAAGGGCCGATCACGATAAACAGGCGGTGATCCTTGCCATCGAGAATGTCACGAATCACTTGCCGGCTTTGTACCACCGTAGCTTCGGACGCCGCGCTCATGGGTATCTTAGCCTTGAGCTGGGCAGGGGTTATCAGTACCTCATTGGAGGCAACGTTCAGATCATCAATAGGTAAGTCGGCCATCATCTATCCCGGCAGGTCAGTTAGGCAGTCAATCGGCTACCTTTAATTAGTTGTGCACAGCTTAATCAAGGAACGTCAGCACGGCTACCCCGGTATGTCGTATCGGTGCGATTAAGCTGCTCAATTGCCAGGAAAAAAGCCGAATGTTTCCAGCTTTGTCGCATGGCTGACTGTCTCCCTGGGTCCCGCGCGATTACCATGAGCGCAATTAGTTGATTCAGACATGTAAAAGAGGGGTTCTCATGCAGCAGACAAAACCGCGGGTTGGCATTATTGGTACCGGGGCGATCGGTGGCTTCTATGGGCTGATGCTGGCGGAAGCCGGCCACGACGTGCATTTTTTGCTGCGCAGCGAATATGACGCTGTGGTCAAGAATGGCATCACGGTGGATAGCATGGTGCATGGCAGCATGACCCTCAACCCGGTGCAGGCGTACGACGATGTGGCCAAGATGCCACCTTGCGACTGGCTGCTGGTGGGCACCAAGGCCACGGGGAATGCGGATCTGGCGCCGATCATCGCCGCTGCCGCTGCAGAGAACGCCAAGGTGGTGCTGTTTCAGAATGGCTTGAACAACGAAACCTACCTGCGGCCGCTGCTGCCTGATCATATCCACCTGATCGGCGGGCTCTGCTACGTGTGTCTTTACCGCGAGGGTCCTGGCCAGGTGAAGCATCAGGCCAACGGGCTGGTAGATCTGGGCTATCACTCGGGTCCGGCATCTGGGGATGACGCCGCGCAGATCATCTCCGCTGCAGCCGAGCTGTTCCGCAGCTCCGGAATCGAGGCGCGGGAAATGGGCAATATCGATGCTGCGCGCTGGCAAAAGCTGGTGTGGAACGCTTCCTTCAACGGCGTTTCGGTTCTCCTCGACGCGGGTACCGAGTCGCTGCTCAAGAGCGCCGCGAGCCGGCAATTGATCGGTGATCTGATGAGTGAAGTGGTCGCGGCTGCCAAGGCCTGTGGTCACGAGATGCCGGAAGACTACGCGGCCAAACTGCTCAAGGTCACCCGGCATATGCCCGATTACTATCCGAGCATGTACCACGACTGGCTGCACAAGCGCCCCATGGAACTCGACAGCCTCTATCGCGAAGCGCTAAAGCTGGCGGCCCAGGCCGGTTGCAGCATGCCGAAAACCGAGGCATTGTTGAACATGCTGGAATTCATTCAAGACAGCTATCTGCAACCCGAGTAAAGGACGCATCATGCCGGTCAGGCTTGGCGATAAACTGGTCGTAGCGATTTCCTCCAGAGCACTGTTTGATCTGGATGATAGTCATCAGGTTTACGAGCAGGAAGGCCTGGAAGCCTACCGGCAGTACCAGATTGCCCGCGAGGATACGCCGCTGGAGCCGGGCGAGGCTTTTGGGCTGGTGCAGAAGCTGCTGCGTATCAATAGTATGCTGGAAGGCGACAGTCGCGTGGAGGTAGTCCTGCTGTCGCGTAACAGCGCTGATACCGGGCTGCGGGTGTTCAATTCGATTCAGCATTACGGCCTGGGCATCACCCGCGCGGCTTTTGCTGGCGGTCGCAGTCCGTTTCAGTATATCCCCGCATTTGGCACGCAGCTGTTTTTGTCGACCCACGCCGAGGATGTGCGCAGTACCCTCGAAGCCGGCTTCGCCGCAGCGACCATTCTGCCGTCTAACCAGCCAAGGGAAATGCGTGATGAACTGCGCATCGCCTTTGATGGCGATGCGGTGCTGTTCTCTGACGAATCCGAGCAGGTGTTCCAGCGTGACGGTCTTGAGGCTTTTCAGGCCAGCGAACTGGCCTCGGCTCGTGATCCCTTGGGCGGCGGGCCCTTCAAGGCGTTTCTCGCGGCGTTGAACCGGATCCAGACCGAATTCGCTGCGGGCGAGTGCCCGATTCGCACGGCGCTTTTTACCGCACGCAGTGCACCGGCGCATGAAAGGGTGATACGCACGCTGCGTGAGTGGGACATCCGCCTGGATGAATCATTATTTTTGGGTGGCATGGACAAGTCAGAGTTTCTCCGCGCTTTTGGCGCCGATCTGTTCTTCGATGACCAGGAAGGCCACTGTCGCAGTGCGGTGGGCGTGGTCCCTACCGGCCATGTGCCGCATGGCATCAGTAACAGGCTGCTCAAACCCTGAGCTGCGCCGGTTTAACCAGTTGTCGGAATATTTCACTCCTGTTGCAGTCATTCCCGATTTTTATGGTCTAACCTGATTGGTATATACGCTAATATGGTTATAAAGCACCGGGAATGGGTGTTGTACGACACTACAGGGGAAGTCACTGATGAAACTGCAGCAGCTCCGCTATATATGGGAAGTGGCGCACCATGATCTGAATGTCTCCGCTACAGCGCAGAGCCTGTACACCTCACAGCCCGGCATCAGCAAACAGATACGTTTGCTTGAGGATGAACTGGGCGTCGAAGTCTTCTCCCGTAGCGGCAAGCATCTCACGCGTATTACCCCCGCTGGCGAACGCATTATCCAGACGGCTGGCGAGATTTTGCGCAAGGTCGATAGCATCAAACAGATCGCTCAGGAATTCAGCAATGAACGCAAGGGCAATCTCACGCTGGCGACCACTCATACCCAGGCACGCTATGCTTTGCCCCCGATTATCAGCAAGTTTATTCAACGCTACCCGGACGTGTCGCTGCACATGCACCAGGGCACGCCCATCCAGATTTGCGAGATGACGGTCGACGGCACTGCCGACTTTGCCATTGCCACCGAGGCGCTGGAGCTGTTTGCGGATCTGGTGATGATGCCTTGTTACCGTTGGAACCGCTGCGTGATCGTGCCCAAGGGCCACCCGTTGACGCAGGTAAAGGATTTGTCCCTGGAAGCTCTGGCCGAGCATCCATTGGTTACTTATGTGTTCGGTTTTACCGGTCGCTCGAAGCTGGATGAGGCCTTCAGTAACCGCGGGCTGTCGCCGAAGGTGGTGTTTACTGCGGCGGATGCCGACGTAATCAAGACCTACGTGCGCCTGGGGCTGGGGGTCGGTATCGTCGCCAAGATGGCGATTGATCCGGTGCTTGATTCTGATCTGGTGATGATTGATGCCGGACATCTGTTTGAAGCCAGTATCACCAAGATAGGTTTCCGTCGCGGGACCTTTATGCGGGGATTCATGTACGATTTCATGCAGGAGTTTGCTCCACACCTGAACCGCGACAGAGTAGAAAAAGCCTTGCAGTGTCATACCAAGGCTGAGCTGGACGAAGTCTTCGAGGGCGTCGACCTGCCGGTGCACTGACGCCTTTGGCGTCAGTGGCAAGCTTCAAGCAGCAAGCTACAAGCTGTAGCAGCTTGTCCACATAATTGGGGTTTTCTGCCGCTTGACGCTTGCAGCTACTTTAGCCCTTGGCAATCAGATTGCCGGCGTGCAATCCGCATTCTTTCTGCGTTGCTTCCTCCCACCACCAGCGACCCTCGCGCTCATGCTGGTTAGGAAGTATTGGGCGGGTGCACGGCTCGCAACCGATGCTGACAAAGCCGCGTTCATGCAGGCTGTTGTAAGGGATCTCGAGCATGCGAATATAATTCCACACGTCCTCGCTGGTGTAGTTCGCCAGGGGGTTGAACTTGATCAGTTCACGGCCGGGACCGCTGAATCCGCCATCTACTTCGATCACGGGTACGTGGCTGCGGGTGCCGGGGCTTTGATCCTTGCGCTGCCCGGTGATCCAGGCGTCCACGCCGGCAAGCTTGCGCCTTAGCGGTGCAATCTTGCGCACACCGCAGCACTCGCCATGGCCGCTTTCATAGAAGTCGAACAGACCTTTTTCTTTTACGTAAGCTTCCAAGGCCTGCTGGTCGGGGGAGAGTATTTCCAGCTGAATGCCGTAGTGCTTCCTGACCTTCTCCAGAAACTGATAGGTTTCAGGGTGCAGGCGGCCAGTGTCGAGTGTGAATACCTTGATCTGCGGGTTGATCTTCCAGGCCATATCCAGCACCACGATGTCATCCGCGCCGCTGAAGGATAACCAGAGGTCGTCATACTGGTCCAAGGCCAATTTGAGGATCTGCTGCGGCGATTTGCCGGCATATTCTTCGGCCAGTTTAGGAACATCAAAAACGTCAAGAGCCATGGGTTTCTCCGGATCAGGGGCGCCCGTCTATGCAGGCTGCCGTATCGCGGAGAGTCTAGCAAAGGCGTCTTAGTCCATCCTCTTTTATTTAGTTATACTTTTATGCTTTATCGGTATGACGCCGGCGCAGCCATTGCGTCGTGGCAGCCCAACCGGTAGATTGTGCGCCAATTCAAATTGCCTATCAGGAGTCACCTGTGGAAATCGCCTGCCTTGATCTTGAAGGGGTTCTGGTCCCGGAAATCTGGATCGCCTTTGCTGAGAAAACCGGTATCGCCGAACTCAAGGCCACCACCCGGGATATTCCTGATTACGATGTGCTGATGAAGCAGCGCTTGCGGATTCTGGACGAGCACGGCCTGAAGCTGGGCGATATTCAAGAGGTGATCGCTACCTTGAGTCCGCTGGACGGCGCAGCAGAATTTGTTGACTGGCTGCGTGAACGCTTCCAGGTCGTTATTCTGTCCGATACCTTCTATGAGTTCTCGCAACCACTGATGCGCCAATTGGGCTTCCCGACGCTGCTTTGCCATCGTCTGATTACCGACGAAACCGACAGAGTCGTGGACTACCAACTGCGCCAGAAAGACCCCAAGCGTCAGTCGGTGCTGGCGTTCAAGAGCTTGTACTATCGCGTGATCGCGGCGGGCGACTCCTACAATGACACCACCATGTTGTCTGAAGCACACGCTGGAATCCTGTTTCATGCACCGGACAATGTTATCGCCGAATTCCCGCAATTCCCGGCGGTGCATACGTTCACGGAACTGAAGCAGGAATTTATCAAGGCGTCGAATCGACCGCTCAGCCTTTAAATCGGAGCGGCAAGCTGCAAGTTAAAAGCAGTGGCAGTGGCGAAGGTTCCTGGTCATGCTGGAATAAAAGGGTGAACCAGGGGCGACGTAACGCCGAACTGATTAAGCTTGCAGCTCAGCCCGCCAGGGCGTCCATCAACACCCGCACCTTGGCCAGGGTTTCCTGGTATTCCGACTCGCCTTCCGAGTCGGCCACGATACCGCCGCCACCCCAGCAGTACATTCGCTCGTCCTGGTGCACCAGGCTGCGTATGGCGATGTTCAAGTCCATCTGACCCTCGCAACCGATATAGCCAATACTGCCGCAGTAGAGGCTGCGGCGCACAGGCTCGAGCTCCTCAATGATCTGCATCGCGCGAATTTTTGGTGCCCCAGTAATGGAGCCGCCGGGAAAGGCGCCTGCCAGTAGATCCAGCGCATCACGGCCCTCGGCCAATCTGCCGGTTACGCTGCTCACCAGGTGATGCACATTCGGGTAGCTTTCCAGCTTGAATAGTTCCGGCACCTTGACGCTGCCTGCTGCGCAGGACCGGCTGAGATCGTTGCGCAGCAGGTCGACGATCATCAGGTTCTCTGCTCGGTCTTTGAGGCTGGTTTGCAGGTCCGCCGCCAGGTGGGCGTCCTGCTGCGCGGTGGCGCCGCGGGCCCGCGTACCTTTGATCGGACGGGTTTCAACTTCACCCTGGGACACGCTGAGGAAGCGCTCTGGGGATAGACACAACAAGCTGTAGTCGTCGCTTTCAATATAGGCAGCAAAGGGTACGGGGCAGGCTTTGCGCAAGCGCTGATAAGCGCTCAGTGGGTCACCGCTGCAGCCGGCGCTGAACCGCTGGGAAAGATTGATCTGGTAACAGTCGCCAGCATGAATGTAATTCTGGACCCGTTCGAATGACGCCTGATAATCGGCGCGCGTCTGTTCTGGTTGAAAAGGCGCTGTCAGCGCAAAGGGGCGGGGAGCGCTGGGCTGTTCCTGCAGGCGGGTCAGTAGCGCTTGCTGCTCGGCCTCGGGCAAGGCCGGATGGCAGACCAGCCAGCTTTGACGGCGACTGCGGTCGTTGACGATGCTCCACAGGTAGATCCCCATCTTCAGACTGGGCAAGCGAACGTCCGCATCTGCCAATGCCGGCAGCGTTTCCAGCAGACGGCCGAAATCGTAACTGAGGTAGCCCAGCGCGCCAGCGCCAAAGGGCAGGCTGATCTGGTCCGGCCAGCGGGCGGCAGGGAAATGCGATAGTGCATCACGCAGACGAGTGAGTGTCTGCAGGCCGGTTTCATTGGCGAGTGGTTCGATCAGCGTTTGGGGGCCGGCGGCGAGGATGCTGTAGCGTGCAAAGCGCTCGATACCGGCAGCGGAATCGAGCAGTACGCTATGACCCAGGTCGCGCACAAGCCGCAGGCGCGGGAGCGGATCCGCCTGATACGGAAGCTCGACAAGCCGATAGTGCTCGGCCTCCGGTGTGCTCATGCTGCGGTGCCGGGCTCCTCGGCTGGCTTTTCGGTGCGTGAGACCGGCTGACCGAAATGCTTCTGGGCGTAGGCCACCCGATCCGCCACTGACTCAGTACGTCCGGTTTTTTTCAGCGCCGCGAGATGGCGCTCGACCATATGGCAGCGCGCAGTCAGACCGGCATCATTGGCGATCTGGATGTTCAGGCCGGGGCGGGCGTTGAGTTCCAGAATCAGCGGGCCCTTTTCCTCATCCAGCACCAGGTCCACACCGATGTAACCCAGTCCGGATAGTTCATAGCAGGACGCTGCCAGATTCATAAAGCCGTCCCAGTCGGGCAGCTGCACGCCATCGACCTGGTTGGTGGTGTCAGGGTGCTTGGCGATCTTCTTGTTCAGCCAGGTGCCTTTGAGGGTCTGACCGGTGGCCAGATCGACGCCGACGCCAATGGCGCCCTGGTGCAGGTTGGCCTTGCCGCCGGATTGCCGGGTGGGCAGGCGCACCATGCCCATCACCGGATAACCCATCAGCAGGATGATACGGATATCCGGCACACCTTCGTAACTGATGCTCTTGAACAAGGGATCGGGACTGACGCGATATTCGATCAGTACCCGGTCGCGATGCCCACCAAGTGAGTACAGGCCGGACAGAATGCTGGAAATATGATGGCCGATTTCGTCGCGGCTGATGATCTTGCCGGACACGGTCTTGAACATGCCTTCAAAGCGGTCAGCGATAACGATGATGCCGTCACCACCAGCCCCCTGGGCTGGCTTGATAACGAAATCACGGTGCTTTTCGACGATCGCATCGAACAGGTCGATGTCCTTCTCGGTTTCAATCACGCCGTAGAGCTCCGGCACGTCGATGCCAACCGCAATCGCGCGTTCCTTGGTCAGAATCTTGTCATCAACTATCGGATACAGATTCCGCTTGTTGTACTTGAGTACATAGTCGGCATTCCGGCGGTTGATGCCCATGACCCCGGCGTCGCTCAAGGTTTTCCAGGTTTTCCACAAAAACATGGTGTCTCCTCAGCCCTTGGTCATCAGTGCTTTGAAGCGCACCAGTTCGGTCAGGCGGTAACCGCGGTAGCGACCCATGGCCAGCATGAAGCCCACCAGGATCAGCAGCACGGCCGGGAAGGTGAAGACGAAGTAGGCCAGCTCCGGCACGCTCATCAACAGGTGAGCCAGGGTCGCGGCAAACAGTGTGCCGAGAGCGACCTTGAATGAGTGTCCGCCGCCACGCTCTTCCCAGGTGATGGACAGGCGCTCAATGGTCATGGTCAGAATCACCATCGGGAACAGTGAAACAGACAGGGCCTTCTCCATGCCCAGCTTGTGACCCAGCAGGGTGATACCGGCAATGATCACAACCACAAAAGTCAGGACCACAGAGAGACGAGGCAGCATCTGCAGCTTCAGGTGCTCAAGATAGGAGCGCAGCGACAGACCCAGTGCGGTGATCAGCGTGAACAGCACAATACCCCAGCCAATGTCGGTCTCGCGGAAGGCCAGCGAGATCAGCACCGGGGTAAAGGTACCCAATGTCTGAATGCCGATGATATTACGCAGGATCAGAATTACCAGAACCCCGATAGGGATCATGATCATCACGCGATATACCTGCTGAGCATGCAGCGGCAGGCCATAGAGCGAGTATTCCAGCAGCGCTGAAGAGGTGTTCTCGGTAGTCATCTCCGCCAAGCGCAGCGCATTCATCTCGCTGTTATTCAAGGTGATGGTGACGCGGCCCTGGCGGCCGCCTTCCAGGTTGTACAGCGGGGCGTTGCCGCTCCACCAGACCAGGCGATTCTCCGGAATGCCCTGTTGGCCAGTTTCCGGATGAAAGTACAACCAGCGCTCGCCATTATGGCTGCGCAACCAGAGCTCGGGCTCCTGATTGGGCGTGCTCTCCAGCCGCACGGTATGCACCAGCTCAAGAGGAATACGCGCATTGGAAAGAAGCACATCAAGCACGCGTGCCTTGCCCAGCGGCGAGGTGTCTTCACCCAGCAACAGCTTGACGTTGTCATCGGTGATGTCGTTCACACGGCGGATAGCCTCGCTGACGAAGGTTTCAATGTCCGCTGAGGTTTGACGAATAGGGCGAATCAGTGCATCGGCAGCAACTTCTTCGGCGCCTTCGAGCTTAATGGGTTGGCGCGGCGCGGGCGCTGGATCTTCAATCGCCTCGGGGCTGTAGCGCTGGGTCAGTACCAGGCGGTAATACAGGGACTGGTTGCCGCTGGCGCGACGTGCCGACCAGGTTACCCGGCGATTGCCGTCGGTCTGGTTGATGCTGACGCCATAATTGTTTGAGATGAAGCTCTCGTTGAGGCTGATGTAATTCTGATCCAGCGGGGGGATGAACATCTGCGCCTTGACCGGCGTTCCTGCCACGGCTTGAAACTCGAGTCGGGCATCGAGGCTCCAAATATCGTCGGTTTCATCCTGGGTGACAGGAATATCCAGTACATAAATTTGGTAAGCGGTTATGGCCAAACCCAGGCTGACCAAGATGGCGATCAGGACTTTCAGGTGCAGATTGATCGATTGCATAGTCTTCTCAACGAGCTATAGGAATTGCTGCTTCGGCAGGCACCGCAACAACGACAGGCGGCATCTTAGCATGGACGTTGATCTGCTCGTAGCGCCTTTGTGATGCTTTGTTAATAGCGTAGACCAGAATGCTCAATCCAGGATTGTTGACAATGCTGATACGTAAAGCGCAAAATTCGCCAATCAAACCGGTAAATATCAACGCTTTGTAGACAAGGCGGGTAATGATGGCTGAAGCAGAACAGGATTTGCCTACTCTGACGCTTTCTGATGGCGCTTTTCAGCGTATTCAGACGGCGATCGTCAAAGGCGAGATTGCACCAGGCACACGGATCAGTGAGCAGTACCTGTCGACTACCTTTGGTATTGGTCGTGGCCCGCTACGCGAGGCTATCCGCCGGCTTGAAGGCCGACGGCTAGTGGTACGCATTCCGCACGCCGGTGTGCGCGTGGTATCGCTGAGCTACGCTGAATTGATCGAGCTGTATCACGTGCGTGAAGCGCTGGAAGGGATGGCATGCCGTCAGGCTGCGGAGAACATGACCGAGGCCGAGATAGCCGGGCTGCGCGAGGTGCTGGCCACTCACGAGAAGCACAGTGGGTTGAAGGCCAACGAGTCCTACTACCAGCAAGAAGGTGATCTGGATATCCATTACCTGATCATCCATGGCAGCAAGAACCGCACTCTGGCCGATATGCTCTGCGGCGACCTTTATCATCTGGTGCGCATGTACCGCTACCGTTTCTCTACCACACCCAAACGTCCGCAACAGGCGTTTGCCGAGCACCACCGCATTATCGAGGCCATTGCTGATCGCGATGGCGAACTCGCGGAAATGCTGATGCGCCGTCATATCAGCGCCTCACGCCGCAACATTGAGCGTCGCATGCAAGAGCAAAGCGCCGCGCCTACATCCTCAGGAGGGATAGTCTGATGTCGAAAACCCCGGGCCAACGTTTCCGCGATGCGGTTGCCGAAGAACATCCACTGCAGGTAGTCGGCGCAATCAACGCCAACCATGCGCTGCTGGCCAAGCGTGCCGGTTTCAAGGCCATTTACCTCTCCGGTGGCGGAGTGGCGGCAGGCTCGCTTGGCCTGCCGGACCTGGGCATTACCGGGCTGGATGATGTGCTGACTGACGTACGGCGTATTACCGATGTGTGTGATCTGCCGCTGCTGGTCGATGTGGACACCGGTTTTGGTTCCAGCGCCTTCAACGTCGCGCGTACCGTCAAGTCGATGATCAAGTTTGGCGCCGCCGCCATGCATATCGAGGATCAGGTCGGCGCCAAGCGCTGCGGCCATCGTCCCAACAAGGAAATCGTCAGCCAGCAGGAAATGGTTGATCGCATCAAAGCGGCGGTCGATGCACGTACCGATGACAGCTTTGTGATCATGGCGCGTACCGATGCGCTGGCGGTAGAAGGCCTGGAGTCGGCACTGGATCGCGCAGCAGCCTGTATCGAAGCCGGGGCGGACATGATCTTCCCCGAGGCGATTACTGAGCTGGATATGTACAAACTCTTCGCCTCCAAGGTCAAAGCGCCGATCCTGGCGAATATCACCGAGTTTGGTGCAACCCCTTTATATACCACCGACGAGCTGGCCTCGGCCGACGTCTCTCTGGTGCTCTATCCGCTGTCGGCCTTCCGCGCGATGAACAAGGCGGCGGAAAATGTCTATACCGCCATACGCCGCGACGGCACGCAACAGAATGTCATCGATACCATGCAGACTCGTATGGAGCTGTATGACCGTATCGATTACCACGTCTTCGAGCAGAAGCTCGATGCACTGTTCGCGCAGAAAAAATCCTGAACCGGCAGTAAGACACCCGGTACCAACAAGAAGGAGCAAAATCATGGCTGAAGCAAAAAAGTTGAGTGGCGCAGGTCTGCGTGGTCAGGTCGCCGGCAAGACCGCGCTGTCCACTGTCGGGCAAACCGGTTCGGGCCTGACCTACCGTGGTTATGATGTGAAAGACCTGGCAGCCCATTGCCAGTTCGAAGAAGTAGCTCACCTGATTCTCAAGGGCGAGCTGCCCAACCAGGCTGAACTGGACGCTTACAAAGCCCGGCTCAAGGATCTGCGCAGCTTGCCCCAGGCACTGAAAGACGTACTTGAGCTGATTCCCAAAGATGCCCATCCGATGGATGTGATGCGCACCGGCTGCTCGATGCTGGGTAACCTGGAAACCGAGGAAGACTTTGGGCAGCAGCAGGACGCCACTGACCGCCTGCTCGCCGCATTCCCATCGATTATCTGCTACTGGTATCGCTTCAGCCACGATGGCGTGCGGATTGACGAGAACACCGATGACGATTCGGTAGGCGCGCACTTCCTGCACATGCTCCGCGGTGAAAAGCCCAGCACGCTGCATGAACAGACCATGAACGTGTCGCTGATTCTGTACGCTGAGCACGAATTCAACGCCTCGACCTTTACCGCTCGCGTCTGCGCCTCGACCCTGTCGGATATGCACAGCTGCGTTACTGCGGCGATCGGTTCGCTGCGCGGCCCGCTGCATGGCGGTGCCAATGAAGCGGCAATGGATATGATCGAGCGCTTCACCAGCGCCGATCACGCGGAGAAGGAAATGCTCGGCATGCTCGAGCGCAAGGAAAAGATCATGGGCTTTGGTCACGCGATCTATGCCACCAGCGATCCGCGCAACGAGATCATCAAGCAATGGTCCGAGAAACTGGCCAAGGACGTTGGCGATACCGTGCTGTATCCGGTGTCGGTGCGCTGTGAAGAAGTGATGTGGCGCGAGAAGAAGCTGTTCTGCAACGCCGACTTCTTCCATGCCTCTGCCTACCACTTCATGGGTATCCCGACCAAATTGTTCACGCCGATCTTTGTCATGAGCCGCCTGACGGGCTGGGCAGCACACGTGATGGAACAGCGTGCGGACAACCGCATTATTCGCCCGAGCGCCGAGTATGTGGGTGTAGCACCGCGCACGGTCGAGCCGATAGAGAGCCGTTGATATGAATAGCCAATACCGCAAGTCGCTGCCTGGTACGCAGCTGGATTACTTCGATACCCGTGAAGCGGTCGATGCGATCGAGCCGGGCGCTTACGCCAAGCTGCCCTATACCTCGCGCATTCACGCGGAAAACCTGGTGCGTCGCTGCGAGCCGTCGATGCTGACCGAGTCGCTCAAGCAGTTTATCGAGCGCCGCCGTGATCTGGATTTCCCGTGGTTTCCGGCGCGGGTCGTCTGTCACGATATTCTCGGCCAGACCGCGCTGGTCGATCTGGCCGGCCTGCGTGATGCGATTGCCGAGAAGGGTGGTGATCCGGCCAAGGTCAATCCGGTGGTGCCGACGCAGTTGATCGTCGACCATTCGCTGGCCGTCGAGCACGCCGGCTTCGAGAAGGATGCCTTCGAGAAGAACCGCGCAATCGAAGATCGCCGCAATGATGATCGCTTCCACTTTATCAACTGGACCAAGACTGCGTTCAAGAACGTCGACGTGATCCCACCCGGTAACGGCATCATGCACCAGATCAATCTGGAGAAAATGTCACCGGTGGTGCAGGTCGTTGATGGCGTGGCCTTCCCGGATACCTGCGTGGGTACCGACAGTCACACGCCCATGGTCGATGCGCTGGGCGTGATCTCCGTTGGTGTCGGCGGGCTAGAGGCGGAAAGCGTGATGCTCGGTCGCGCCTCCTGGATGCGCCTGCCGGATATCATCGGTGTAGAACTGACTGGCAAGCTACAGCCTGGCATTACCAGCACCGATCTGGTGTTGGCACTCACTGCGTTCCTGCGCAAGGAGCGGGTAGTCGGTGCTTATCTGGAGTTCTATGGCGAGGGTGCGTCGAATCTGACGGTAGGCGACCGCGCGACCATTTCCAACATGACGCCGGAATACGGCGCCACGGCGGCGATGTTCTATATCGATGAGCAGACCATCGAATATCTCAAGCTGACCGGCCGTGAAGACGATCAGGTCAAGCTGGTGGAGCAATATGCCCGGGAAGCCGGCCTGTGGGCGGACACCCTGACCAATGCCGAGTACGAACGGGTATTGCGTTTCGACCTGACCAGCGTGCCACGCACCCTGGCCGGTCCGTCGAATCCGCACGCCTTACTGCCCACTTCTGAGCTGGCCGCGCGTGGTATCAGCGGTGTGGTCGAAAATGAAGAAGGCAAGATGCCCGATGGCGCAGTGATCATCGCGGCGATTACCAGCTGCACCAATACCAGTAACCCGCGCAACATGATTGCAGCAGGCCTGATTGCGCGGAATGCCAACAAGTTGGGCCTGACCCGCAAGCCCTGGGTGAAGTCTTCGCTGGCACCGGGCTCCAAGACGGTCAAGATGTACCTGGAAGAAGCAGACCTGCTGGGTGAGCTGGAGAATCTGGGTTTTGGTGTGGTCGCCTTTGCCTGCACAACCTGTAACGGCATGAGCGGCGCGCTGGATCCGGTGATTCAGCAGGAAGTGGTCGAGCGCGACCTGTATGCCACCGCGGTGTTGTCGGGCAACCGCAACTTCGATGGTCGCATTCATCCCTACGCCAAACAGGCGTTTCTGGCCTCACCACCGCTGGTGGTAGCCTACGCCATTGCCGGTACCATCCGTTTCGATATCGAAAAGGACGTGCTCGGCCATGACCAGCAGGGCAATCCGATCATGCTCAAGGACATCTGGCCCAGTGACGAGGAGATCAATGCCATCGTCAAGGCGAGCGTCAAGCCGGAGCAGTATCGCGAAGTCTATATTCCGATGTTCGATATCACCCGCGAAGCGCAGAACATCAATCCGCTGTACGAGTGGCGGCCGCAGAGCACCTATATCCGTCGCC
The DNA here is from genome assembly GCF_008365385.1 of Halopseudomonas laoshanensis. Lineage (GTDB taxonomy): Bacteria > Pseudomonadota > Gammaproteobacteria > Pseudomonadales > Pseudomonadaceae > Halopseudomonas > Halopseudomonas laoshanensis. Next base: position 147,396 of record NZ_QOVF01000004.1, read on the forward strand.
CGCCATACTGGGAAGGTGCGCTGGCTGGAGAGCGCTCCCTGACCGGGATGCGTGCGCTGGCGGTACTAGGTGACAACATCACTACCGACCACCTGTCTCCGTCCAACGCGATCATGCTCGACAGCGCCGCGGGTGCTTATCTGCACAAGATGGGCGTACCGGAAGTCGACTTCAACTCGTACGCAACCCATCGCGGTGATCACTTGACCGCCCAACGCGCGACCTTTGCCAACCCGAAACTGCTGAACGAAATGGTGCTGGAAAACGGCCAGATCAAGCAGGGTTCTCTGGCGCGGATCGAGCCGGAAGGCAAAGTCACACGCATGTGGGAAGCGATTGAAACCTATATGGAGCGCAAGCAGCCACTGATCATCATTGCCGGCGCCGATTACGGTCAGGGTTCGTCCCGCGACTGGGCGGCCAAGGGCGTGCGTCTGGCGGGTGTGGAGGCTATTGCCGCCGAAGGCTTCGAACGCATTCACCGTACCAACCTGCTGGGTATGGGCGTGTTGCCGCTGGAGTTCCTGCCGGGCACGACGCGCAAGACATTGAATATCGACGGGACCGAAACCTTCGACGTCACCGGTGACATCAAGCCGCGCGGCCGCATGACGCTGGTGATCAATCGCCGTAATGGTGAGCGGGTAGAGGTGCCGGTGACCTGCCGCCTGGATACTCAGGAAGAAGTGTCGATTTTTGATGCGGGCGGCATATTGCAGCGTTTTGCTCAGGATTTTCTTGAAGCAGCGCCAGCGGTTTAATGAGTTCTTTGTTCCAGGATGCTCAGAAAAGGAGCGAAAGCATGGCCCATAGGCCCCAGATTAGAATTCCTGCTACCTACATGCGTGGTGGTACCAGCAAGGGGGTGTTTTTCCGCTTGCAGGACCTGCCGGAAGCAGCTCAGCAACCAGGCGCTGCGCGTGACAGCCTGTTGCTACGCGTTATCGGCAGTCCCGACCCCTACGGCAAGCAGACGGACGGCATGGGCGGTGCGACGTCCAGTACCAGCAAGACGGTTATTCTGGCGAAAAGCACGCAGCCTGAGCACGACGTGGATTATCTGTTCGGACAGGTCTCGATCGATACTGCATTCGTGGATTGGAGCGGCAACTGCGGCAACCTCTCTGCGGCGGTGGGCGCATTTGCTATCGCCGGCGGTCTGGTGGATCCCCAGCGCGTGCCGCAGGATGGCTTCGCTGTAGTGCGTATCTGGCAGAGCAATATCGGCAAAACCATCATCGCACACGTGCCAATGACCAACGGTGAAGTACAGGAGACCGGTGATTTCGAACTGGACGGCGTGACCTTCCCGGCGGCGGAAGTGCAGGTCGAGTTTCTGGACCCGGCTGACGACGGTGATGGCGAAGGCGGCGGCGCGATGTTCCCGACCGGCAATCTGGTCGATGAGCTGGATGTACCAGGTGTTGGCAAGCTGCAGGCAACCATGATTAACGCCGGGATTCCGACGATATTTATCAACGCGCAAGACGTTGGCTACAAGGGTACCGAACTGCAGGAAGCCATCAATGGGGATCCTGCTGCTCTACTGAAATTCGAAACCATCCGCGCCCATGGCGCCGTGCGCATGGGGCTGATCAAGCATGTGGATGAAGCGGCCAGCCGCCAACATACGCCCAAGGTCGCTTTCGTCGCCAAACCGGCGGATTATGTGTCGTCCAGCGGCAAGCAGGTAACAGCTGCAGATACCGACTTGCTGGTGCGTGCGTTGTCCATGGGCAAGCTGCACCATGCGATGATGGGAACGGCAGCAGTCGCCATTGGCACCGCAGCGGCGATACCCGGCACGCTGGTCAATCTAGCCGCCGGTGGCGGCGACCGGGCTGCCGTGGTTTTCGGTCATCCTTCAGGTACCTTGCGCGTCGGCGCTGAAGCCAAACAGATTGACGGTGAGTGGACGGTGAAAAAGGCCGTTATGAGTCGCAGTGCTCGGGTGCTGATGGAAGGATGGGTGCGAGTCCCGGGCGATTGTTTTTAGGGCCGTGTTTAGTAGATGCTTTAGCAAAAGGGAGCGTGTTGATGAATCTGGATCTTTCGGGAAAGCGTGCGCTGGTATGTGGCGCGAGCCAGGGCCTTGGTGAAGCTTGTGCGCGGCAGTTGGCGGAGCAGGGCGCTGAAGTGATCCTGCTGGCCCGCAATGAGGCAAATTTGTTGAAAGTGCAGCAAAGCCTGTCGGTGGACCAGGGGCAGCAGCACAGCGTAATCGCTGTGGATGCGTCTGACGTGGCCGCGCTCAGCGCCGCCGTTGCGGCGCAGTTGCAGCGCGGCCCTGTGCATATCTGGGTCAACAATACTGGTGGGCCTGCGCCAGGACCTGCCAATGCCGCAGAGCCGGAAGCCTTTGCATCAGCGTTCAATCAGCATCTGGTCAGCGCCCAGCATCTGTTGCAGCTGTTGTTGCCGGGTATGCGCGAGGCCGGCTATGGCCGCATTCTCAATGTCTTGTCTACGTCGGTTAAAGCGCCCATTGCCAACCTTGGCGTGTCCAACAGCATTCGAGCTGCAATGGCCAATTGGGCGAAAACGTTGGCGGGGGAGTTGGGCAGTCAGGGGATAACGGTTAATAACGTACTGCCCGGATTGACCAAAACCGCACGGCTGGACAGCCTCATCGGGCGCATCGCTCAGTCGAGCGGTCGAACGGTTGAGCAGGTGGCGGAGGGGATGAAGGCAACCATTCCAGTCCGGCGTTTCGCCGAACCGGAAGAGTTCGCCAATGCGGTGGGCTTTCTTGCTTCACCTGCCGCGGCCTATATCAATGGCATCAACGTGCCGGTCGATGGCGGCAGCACCGCCAGCTTGTAACCGCCGGATCGTGCGGGTACCTCAGGGATGCAGGTACTCGCAGGCATAAAGCGTATTTTCCAGCAGACAGGCGCGGGTCATCGGGCCTACGCCACCCGGCACCGGGGTAATCCAGCCAGCGCGTTCCGCTGCCGGGCCGAATTCCACATCGCCAGTCAGCCGGCCGTCGTCGGTACGATTGATGCCGACATCAATCACGATAGCGCCAGGTTTTACCCACTCACCTTTGACAATACCCGGCTTGCCTACCGCCACGACCAGCAGGTCAGCGCGGCCGACATGTTCAGCCAGATTCTTGGTAAAGCGGTGGGCTACGGTAGTCGTGCAGCCGCCCAGCAGTAACTCCAACGCCATAGGGCGGCCAACGATATTCGAGGCGCCTACCACCAACGCATTCATGCCATACAGGTCCGCACCGGTGCTCTGCAGCAGCCGCATAATGCCGAAGGGCGTGCACGGGCGCAGCAGTGGCATGCGCTGTGCCAGGCGGCCAATGTTGAACGGGTGGAAACCATCCACATCCTTGTCTGGACGAATCCGCTCCAGCAGCAGAGATGAGTCCAGATGCGCCGGTAACGGCAGCTGTACGAGGATGCCATCAATGGACGGATCGTCATTCAGCGTGTCGATCAGCTCCAGGAGGGTGTCCTGCTGGGTATCAGCAGGCAGGTCGTACGAATGGGAGACAAAGCCCACTTCCTCGCAATCCTTGCGTTTATGGCTGACATAGACCTGGGAGGCGGGGTCCTGGCCAACCAGGATCACCGCAAGACCGGGAAGCCTGAGGCCGTGTTCCTTGCGTTCGGCGACTTTCAGCGCGATATTCTGTCGAATGGAGGCAGCGATCTGCTTGCCGTCGATGAGTTTGGCGTTCATGGGCTTCCTGACACAAACAAAATTGTGGCGCGATTGTCGCACGGGAGCGACGGCGGCAAAAGACTCATCTGATTGAACCCGGCGATGTTCTCTGGTGTAGAGCATAAGCTGCTAAAATAATTAAAAAATTGTCCTGCAGGCGTTGACGTGGGAAAGGTGGCTGAGTATGATTCGCCCCGCTTCACAAACACAGCGAAAGCGGTTTGGAAGGCGATCAAGCTCCTCCATTTCACTGGCTTCTTGCCGCTGATTTGGGCATGCTCAGATACTCCCAAGGGGTACTGTACGGTGCGTAAGGCGCCCGTAGCTCAGCTGGATAGAGCACCCGCCTTCTAAGCGGGTGGCCGCAGGTTCGAGTCCTGCCGGGCGTACCATCGCACTGCGGTCTGGATGCTTGAAGCGAGCGGTAGTGGTAGCAACAGAAGTAAAGAAGTAATGGTGGGCGTAGCTCAGTTGGTAGAGCACAGGATTGTGACTCCTGTTGTCGTGGGTTCGAAACCCATCGTCCACCCCATTTTCGAAAACGCCAGGCCCCGGCCTGGCGTTGTTGTTTGAAGCCTTGTTATGCGGACGTGGTGGAATTGGTAGACACACCAGATTTAGGTTCTGGCGCCGCGAGGTGTGAGAGTTCGAGTCTCTCCGTCCGCACCATCTTTTAATAGGCTGCCATATCGGCAGCCTCATCTATACTTTCTCTCCAGATTTTTTCTGCGTTGCCGTCTGTCGGCATGTCGTGTTATTTCAGATAAGCCATCTTGTAAAACTCAATGCGTCTACGCGATATTGGCCTGGTGCCATTACCCTGTTTCTGTTTTGAGCTGTCCAGCCCGCATCCGCTGTCAGCGCGAGGCAGAGCTGCAGGGCTCGCATTAGCAGTACTGCGTAATGGCAACATAACAAGAAGGAGTGATCTTGAGTGTCTGACGAGCCGGTTGCCTGTTAACCGCGCCTGAGCATCGCATGCTCCTGTCTTCAAAAGGTTGTGCTGGTGGCGCGCTCCGGTTCAGGGGTGTCGGCGCGCTTTAGAGTGGTCCTTTATGCAGGTCACTGGAAAATGGAAGATTTGCCGCGCGCTACCATGGATAAGGTTGTTTACCGGTTATGTTTCGAGTTCATCTGCTTCCTCAAAGATCATATTCCCGAGTCGTTACACTACCAATGGCGCTATTTCCGCGCGCACGGGCGCCTCTGCAACTTCCAGAACCCACGTCGATTTTCAGAAAAAATCTATCATCGCATGCGCTTCCCCCTCCCGGATTTTTCCCGGTTGGCGGACAAGGTTGTGGTGCGTGACTATATCCGTGACACGGTTGGCGATCAGTTCAATGTGCCGCTTTACATCGCTGTGACCAAGGTGGTGCCGGAGCTATTTGATGCTTTGCCGAGTGCTTTTGTCATGAAGTGCAACAATGCCTGCGGCGCCACGCGAGTGGTGCTGGATAAGGCATCGGAGGACATCCAGTCTCTGGTAGACCTGGCCAATAGTTGGCTGCAACGGGATTTTTCCCGCTGTAATGGTGAGAGGCACTACCGCAGCATTGCGCCACAGATTCTGTTCGAAAAGGCTCTGCTGATTGATGGTCGTCCGGCTGCTGATTACAAGGTCCACGTGTTTAATCCTGCCGAAGGCGACGCCTATTGCTTTATGCAGGTCATAGGTGATCGATTTGGCCAGATCACGCAAAATCTGTATTCGACAGACTGGATGGGCACTGCCTTCAAACTAGGTGGAAGTTTGCCGCCGAGCACCTGCCCCAGTATTACCCTGCCTCCTGACCAGCTGCCGCAGATGCTGGACGCGGCAAAGCGTCTGGCTAAGCCGTTTGGCTACTGCCGGGTGGACTTCTACGTTCATGATGGCGGCGTCTATGTGGGAGAGCTGACATTTACCCCGGGGGCCGGCAGATGCGTTTTTCATCCGGTGCAGTGGGATCAGATGTTGGGCGCGAAGTTCCGCTGGCCAGAGACGCTGGAAATGCCGTCTCCCTCAAGCGGCATACCCATGTCTGGGGTGCCCGGCGGGCAATCAAGCGGTGATCAGCAACTGGCATGAAGATGCCAGGCGCAACAGCGCGGCTGTTGGTCAGTCTTCGTGGTCGTACCATGCGCTCGGTGGCGACCTTGTTGGCAGGTGCTGCGGCGGGCCAGCTGATTACGTTGATAACGGTGCCTTTGTTGACCCGGATATTCAGCCCTGCGGTTTTCGGTGAAGCGGGAACGCTGCTGGCTGCGGCATCGGTGGTCATGCCTGTGGCTGGATTTTGCTTGCCATTGGCGATAGTGCTGGCCACGGACGATGATGAGGCTCGGGCGCTGGGTCGGGCTTCACTCTCAATCAGTGTGTTACTCGCAGCAGTGATGGCGTTTGGTATCGTCTTTTGGTCTTCTCTGTCAGATGCCCCTTGGGGAATGAGTAGCGGGTTGCTGATGTTTATTCCGCTGCTGATGTGCCTGGCAACCGCGGTCAGTGTTTTAGAGCAATGGGCACACCGCCGGTCCTGTTATACGGCATCAGCAAAAGTGTCCGTAGGCAAATCCTTGATAGGTAATGGCGGCAAGGTTCTTGGTGGGCTTATGGCGCCGGTATCAATGACCTTGGTGTTTATGACCGCAGTGGCGGAGGCGGTCGCAGCGATGCTGTATCTGGGATGGTTGCGCGGCAGTGTCACGCCGGATAGGACCACACCCCTGAAATGGTGGGCCTTGGTTGTCAAATACCGACAGTTTCCGCTTTTTCGCGCGCCCCAGGTGTTGGTCAGTTGTCTCTCGCTCGCTGTACCGGTGCTGTTGCTGGGCGCCTGGTATGAACCTGCGATCGTGGGCTTTTTCGTGCTGGCCAGAAGTGTGGTGGCTGCACCCTCAATGTTGCTTGGCAAGGCTATAGGTGACGTGATTTACCCGCGTCTGGCGAGAGCGGCTCAGGACGGTTTGCCGTTGTTGCCCCTGCAGTTGAAAGCGGTAACCCTGTTGGGTGTAGTGGGTTTGCTTCCGTTGATTCCGATTCTGCTGGCCGCGCCACTTATTTTCGGCCTGCTCTTCGGTGAGCCTTGGCAGATGGCTGGGGAGCATGCACGGTGGATGGCGCTGTGGTTCTACTTCACCCTGGTGGGCGTGCCCTGCATCAGCTCAATGCCCGTCCTGCAAGTCCAGCGCCTGCATCTCACCTACACGTGCTTCACCGCTGTAATCAGGGTTGGGCTAATGTACTGGGCTTGCGCGATTGCGCAGCTGGCCTCGAGCACGAGTGTTGCTCTGTATTGTATTTCCGGGGCGCTGCTGAATGCCGGGTTGATGGTGTGGATACTTTTACTGTCGGCACATCGTGATCGGCTAATGGCCTAGTGCTGTGAAAGCTTGGCAAGGGGCGGCCGTTTTGCTACTTATGCCGCCAGAGGATGACTTATCCGTGCCGAGGGACTAGAATATCGTCCCTTTAGAATTTGTCCAATTACACTGTTCGTTCAACGAGGACTCTCCATGCAAGTTTCGGTAGAAACCATCTCCGGCCTTGAGCGCCGCATGACCGTAGGCATTCCTGCTGATCGCATCGAATCAGAGGTCAACAAGCGCCTGCAACAGACTGCCAGCCGCGCCAAGGTTGATGGATTTCGTCCCGGCAAGGTGCCGATGAGCGTTATTCGCAAGCGTTTTGGCGGCTCCGCCCGTCAGGAAGTCATGGGTGAGATGATCCAGTCCTCCTTCTATGAAGCCGTGATGCAGGAAAAACTCAACCCTGCCGGTATGCCCAGCGTCGAGCCGAAAGATCTGGCCGAAGGCAAGGATTTTGAGTACATCGCTACATTTGAAGTTTATCCGGAAGTCACTCTGGGTGATTTCAGCGCTATCAAGGTTGAGCGCGTGGAGTCTGAAGTGACCGACGCCGATCTGGACAAGATGCTCGACATCCTGCGTGGCCAGAACAAGCGTTTCGATGAAGTGGATCGTGCTGCGGAGAATGGCGATCAGTTGAAAGTCGACTTCGTTGGCAAGGTTGATGGCGAACCCTTCCAGGGCGGTACTGCCAGCAATACTCAGATCGAACTGGGTTCGGGCCGCATGATTCCTGGCTTCGAAGATGGTCTGGTTGGCGCCAAGGCTGGCGATTCCGTGGTGCTCAAGGTGACCTTCCCTGAGGACTATCAGAACCTCGAGCTGGCCGGCAAAGATGCCGAGTTCGACGTTATTGTGCACAGTGTATCCGCTGCGGTTCTGCCGGAGCTGGACGATGAGTTCTTCGCCAAGTTCGGCGTGGAAGAGGGCGGTATCGACGCTTTCCGCTCTGAAGTGCGCAAGAACATGGAGCGCGAACTGCGCCAGGCGATCAAGACCAAGGTCAAGACTCAGGTTATGGATGGCTTGCTGGAAACCAACAGCATTGAAGTGCCGAAGGCCCTGGTTGCTACCGAAATTGATCGTCTGCGCGCGCAAGCTGTGCAGCAGTTTGGTGGTGCCAACATCAAGCCTGAGCAGTTGCCTGCCGAGCTTTTTGAAGAGCAGGCCAAGCGCCGCGTCAGCCTTGGGCTGATTGTTGCTGAAGTGGTCAAGCAGCATGAAATCAAGCCTGATACCGATCGTGTTCGCGCGATGGTTGAAGATCTTGCTTCTGCTTATCAAGAGCCAGAACAGGTCGTGAACTGGTATTACCAGAATGAGCAACAATTGGCAGAAATTCAGTCGGTTGTGCTGGAAGAGCAAGTGGTGGATACTGTTTTGCAGAAGGCTCAGGTAACCGACAAAGCGGTTCCTTATGAGGATGCTGTTAAGCCCGCCCAGCCAGCTCAGAACCTTGAAGCTGACAAGGCCGAGGCCAGCGCTGACGAGTAATATCGTCATCCACTCAATGCAATGCGTGAGCCAGCCATAGTGCTGGCTTTCGTTTTTTCGCAAAAGGCTCAATCGGAGTGATATCAATCCATGACGCATAACAGCTTCAGTCAGTTTCCGCCGGATATTCAGGCCGCAGGTGGTCTGGTCCCCATGGTTGTCGAGCAGTCCGCCCGCGGCGAGCGCTCCTATGACATCTATTCACGCCTGCTCAAGGAACGCGTCATCTTCCTGGTTGGTCAGGTTGAAGATTACATGGCCAATCTGGTTGTGGCTCAGTTGTTGTTTCTGGAGTCGGAGAATCCTGACAAGGATATCCACCTCTACATCAACTCGCCTGGCGGTTCTGTGACCGCGGGTATGGCGATCTACGACACCATGCAGTTCATCAAGCCACATGTCAGCACCTTGTGCATTGGCCAGGCTTGCAGCATGGGTTCTTTCCTGTTGGCCGGTGGTGAGGCGGGTAAGCGCTTTGCGTTGCCGCATGCGCGTATGATGATTCATCAGCCGCTGGGTGGTTTTCAGGGCCAGGCGTCCGACTTCGAGATCCATGCGCGTGAAATTCTCAACATCAGAGAAAAACTCAACGCCATTCTGGCCCATCACACTGGCCAGTCGCTGGATGTGATCGCCCGCGATACAGACCGTGACCGCTTTATGAGCGCCAGCGAATCTGTTGAATATGGCCTGATCGACAAGGTGCTGGATCGCCGGGTTGTTGCCGAATAACGCCGTTTAGATGGTATTTCAGTTGAACGGGTTCGGTAGTTTACCGGACCTGACTTTTTCGCCGCCCCCTGTGGCGTGCGGGCATGCATTGACAGGGTCGCGCTTGCAAAGTGGCGTTATTGCCTGCATCTTTGCGGATAAGCGTGAACGTAAGTAGGGGTTTTAAATGACCGATATAACTGGGAAGGGTGACGACAACGGCAAGCTGCTGTATTGCTCCTTCTGCGGCAAAAGCCAGCATGAAGTGCGCAAGCTGATTGCCGGCCCCTCCGTATTTATCTGTGATGAATGCGTAGATCTGTGTAACGACATCATCCGTGAAGAAGTGCAGGAAAGTCAGTCCGAAAGCGCTGGCCAGAAACTGCCTTCGCCCAAGGAAATCTGCGGCATTCTTGATCAGTACGTGATTGGCCAGGAACGTGCGAAGAAGGTGCTGTCAGTGGCGGTGTATAACCACTACAAGCGTCTGAATCAGCGTGAAGGCAAAGACGACGTCGAGTTGGGCAAGAGCAATATTTTGATGATCGGGCCGACCGGCTCGGGTAAGACGCTGCTGGCCGAAACCTTGGCTCGCCTGCTGAATGTTCCCTTTACCATCGCCGACGCCACCACCCTGACTGAAGCGGGTTATGTTGGTGAGGATGTCGAGAACATCATTCAGAAGCTGTTGCAGAAGTGCGATTACGATGTAGAGAAGGCCCAGATGGGTATTGTCTATATCGACGAGATCGACAAGATTTCACGCAAATCCGATAACCCGTCCATCACCCGTGATGTTTCCGGTGAAGGCGTGCAGCAGGCGCTGTTGAAGCTGATTGAAGGTACTGTGGCTTCGGTTCCGCCGCAGGGCGGTCGTAAGCATCCGCAGCAGGAATTTCTGCAGGTGGATACGCGTAACATCCTGTTTATCTGTGGTGGTGCCTTCTCCGGTCTGGAGAAGGTTATCCGTGATCGCTCAGAGAAGAGTGGTATTGGTTTCAACGCCTCGGTACGTAGTCAGGACGTCGGCAAGAAGGTCGGGCAGACCCTCAAGGGCGTGGAGCCCGAAGATCTGGTGCGTTTTGGTCTGATCCCTGAGTTCGTTGGTCGCTTGCCCGTCATCGCTACTCTTGATGAGCTCGATGAAGCTGCGTTGATCCAGATTCTGACCGAACCAAAGAATGCGCTGACCAAGCAATATGCGCGTCTGTTCGAGATGGAAGGCGTTGAGCTGGAGTTCCGTACCGATGCACTGACGGCGATCGCTAGCCGTGCTCTGGAACGCAAAACCGGTGCCCGTGGCCTGCGCTCCATTCTGGAGAACGTGCTACTGGAAACCATGTATGAAATTCCCTCTGCCGAGCATGTCAGCAAGGTAGTAATCGACGAAAACGTGATCAGTGGCGACTCTCAGCCGTTGCTGATTTACGAATCCGCCGAGAAGCCATCCAAGGCCATGCCGGAGGATTGATTCCGGCAGACCCGACGCCCGGACGTTCGTCAGAACGCCCGGGCGTTTTTGTTCGTGTGGTACAAGCTTGGCATTCTCTTGTGTTGCAGTATGTGAACCACCTTGTTTTTTTACTGCAATGCCCCCATCTTGAAACCATAGACATTTCTTATTCCGGGGCCAGCCGTTGGTTGCTCCCCCCAGCAAGCGAGCCTCAGCCATGACGACTCTTAGCGAATTTCCGCTCCTGCCGCTACGCGATGTAGTGGTGTACCCCCACATGGTCATCCCCCTGTTTGTAGGCCGCGACAAGTCCATTGAGGCCTTGGAAGCCGCCATGGCCGGTAACAAGCAAGTATTGCTGGTGGCCCAGCGCGACCCTGGTGAAGATGATCCGGGCCGTGATGGCCTGTATGGTCTGGGCACCGTGGCAACCATTCTGCAACTGCTCAAGCTGCCTGACGGCACCGTTAAGGTATTGGTCGAAGGTGAGCAGCGCGCCCGCATTGACCAGGTCGATGAATTGGGTACCTACCAGGTCGCCAAAGCCGAATGGCTGGATGAAAGCACTCTGGATGAGCGTGAAGCCGAAGTGCTGATACGCAGCCTCATGAGCCAGTTCGAGCAATTCGTACAGCTGGGTAAGAAAGTACCGGCTGAAGTGCTCTCGTCCTTGTCCAGCATTGATGATCCCAGTCGCCTGGTTGATACCATGGCTGCGCACCTGACACTCAAACTGGACCAGAAGCAGGCGATCCTTGAAATTTTGCCGCTGCGTGAGCGGGTCGAGCATGTGCTCGGCGTGCTGGATAGCGAGATCGATCTGCTGCAGGTCGAAAAGCGCATCCGTGGGCGGGTCAAGAAGCAGATGGAGCGCAGCCAGCGCGAGTATTATCTGAACGAACAGATGAAGGCCATCCAGAAAGAGATGGGCGGTCTGGATGAGGGTCACAGCGAGCTGGACGACCTGAAAACCAAGATCGATGACGCTGGCATGAGCAAAGAAGCGCACGCCAAGGCGACCGCTGAACTGAATAAGTTAAAAATGATGTCGCCGATGTCTGCCGAGGCGACCGTAGTGCGTTCTTATATCGACTGGCTGACCAGTGTGCCTTGGCAGAAAGCCAGCAAGGTGCGGCATGATCTGAAAAAAGCCGAAGAGGTTCTGGACGCCGATCACTATGGTCTGGAAGAGGTCAAGGAGCGGATTCTTGAATACCTCGCGGTTCAGAAGCGCGTGCGCAAATTGAAGGGGCCGGTACTCTGTCTGGTTGGGCCGCCCGGGGTGGGCAAGACCTCGCTGGGTGAGTCGCTGGCGCGCGCAACCAACCGCAAATTTGTTCGTATGGCTTTGGGTGGTGTGCGCGATGAAGCCGAGATTCGCGGTCATCGACGCACCTACATCGGTTCCCTGCCAGGTAAACTGATTCAAAAGATGTCCAAAGCGGGTGTCCGTAACCCATTGTTTTTGTTGGATGAAATAGACAAGATGGGTCAGGATATGCGTGGTGATCCATCATCGGCGCTGCTGGAAGTGCTGGATCCAGAGCAGAACCACAACTTCAACGATCACTACCTTGAAGTCGATTACGACCTCTCGGATGTGATGTTTATCTGCACCGCCAACTCGATGAATATTCCTGCGCCGCTGCTGGATCGCATGGAGGTTATTCGCATTCCCGGTTACACCGAGGATGAGAAAATCAACATCGCCCAGCGCTACCTGGTGGCCAAGCAGATCAAGAACAATGGCTTGAAAAAAGACGAGCTGACCTTCACCCATGACTCCCTGCGCGACATCATTCGTTACTACACTCGCGAAGCGGGTGTGCGTGGCCTGGAGCGTCAGATTGCCAAATTGTGCCGTAAGGTAGTTCGTGAACAGGTTGGCAAAAGCGGCAAAAATACTGTCGTGGTCGACGGCGAACTGCTCGAGAATCTGCTGGGGGTGCGCAAGTTCAAGTACGGTTTGGCCGAAGAAGCCGATCAGGTTGGTCAGGTAACCGGCCTGGCCTGGACCCAAGTGGGCGGTGAATTGCTCAGTCTTGAGGCGGTTGTGGTGCCCGGCAAGGGTCGGCAGATCAAAACCGGCTCGCTTGGCGACGTCATGCAGGAGTCAATCAGTGCTGCCTTGACGGTGGTTCGCAGCCGCGCTGCGAGCCTTGGCATAGCCGCCGATTTTCACGAAAAGCATGACATCCATATCCACGTGCCTGAAGGCGCGACTCCCAAGGACGGACCGAGTGCCGGCGTGGGCATGTGTACCGCTCTGGTGTCCGCATTGACCCGTATTCCGGTGCGTGCAGACGTGGCGATGACCGGCGAGATCACGCTCAGAGGCCAGGTGTTGCCGATTGGCGGGCTCAAGGAAAAGCTGCTCGCGGCGCATCGTGGAGGGATCAAAACGGTGATCATTCCACACGACAACGTCCGTGATCTGAAAGAAATTCCGGACAAGATCAAACAGGATATTGACGTCAAACCTGTGAAATGGATTGACGAAGTGTTGCAGATTGCGCTGCAATACATGCCGGAGCCCTTGCAAGAAGGGGTTGAAGAGATGGTTGCAAAGGATGACAATCACGGGGCCGATGCAAAAAAGCGCATTAGCACTCACTGAGGTGTCAGCGGTCTGGACGTGTGATATCACCCATTTGGGTGAGTGCTTAGCGATCAGACCGGCGATACCACAGGCATTCCTTGACACGGTTTTTGACCGCTTGCTATAAAGCGTGCTTCGACCTAAGCAGGTATGCTGACTGGCCACGGCTTTGCTAAGACCACAAGCTTACATAACGACTAACAACTCACTGAAATTTATAAGGGGACTTAGAGTGAACAAGTCTGAATTGATTGATGCCATCGCCGCCTCCGCCGATATTCCTAAAGCTGCTGCCGGTCGTGCTCTTGACGCCGTCATCGAGTCCATCACTGGTGCTCTGAAGGCTGGTGATTCGGTTGTGCTGGTAGGTTTCGGTACTTTTGCTGTTAAAGATCGCGCTGCCCGTACTGGTCGCAACCCCCAGACTGGCAAGCCGATTGAAATCAGCGCTGCCAAGATCCCTGGCTTCAAAGCCGGTAAAGCACTGAAGGACGCCGTTAACTGATAGCGTCCTGTAACTGATTGTTGTATTGGAGCCCTCGGGCTTCGGTATGGACTTCGAATCATCAGCGTTTATGGCTATCGCTGCATAGGCAGACACCCACCGATGGTTCGGTCAGTTTCCCGAAAGGCGCATCATCTTCGATGCGCCTTTTTTGTTTTAGCGAAACATACAAATGTCAGGCAGGTGCGGGACGCCTGGCATAAGCCAGCCACTAACCAGGTGCGCGGCAGATAACAGTTTTTTTGGGGGCAAGATGCTGCAAAAAATGAGGGAAAATGCACAGAGCTGGATCGCCAAGGTGATCGTCGGCGTCATTGTGTTGATTTTCGCTTTGACTGGTTGGGAGTCGATCAGCAGTTTCAACAGCAACGCACAGAATGCTGCTGCGGTGAATGACGCGGAAATTACCCGTACGGAGCTTGATCAGGCTGTGGCCATGCAGCGCCGCCAACTGATTCAACAGATGCAGCAACTTAACGACAGCTTTGATCCGGGCATGATCAACGACAATCTGCTGCGCGAGTCGGTGCTTGAAGATCTGATTGATCGCGCCGTCCTGTTTGATGGAGCGCAAGCAGCAGACCTGCGTGTGTCCGAGCAGATGATCGATCAACTGATCCTCTCTACCCCGGACTTCCAGGTAGATGGGCAGTTTGACGCCAACCGTTTTGATATTGTCATCCGCAATATGGGCCTTGCCTCGCGTCTGGCTTTCCGTGATCTGGTCCGCCAGGAGCTGATGATCAATCAATTGCGCAGCGCCTACGTCACCAGCGCCTTTGCGACCCCCACCGAACGTCTGCAACTGGCTCGTTTGGAAGAGCAGAGTCGGGATTTCGCCACTATCGAACTGGACGTTGATAACGATGCGGTCACGGTCGAAGAGGACGAGGTCAGCGACTATTACACCGCCAACGCAGAACAGTTCATGACCGAGGAACAGGTCGTGCTGGAAGTGCTGACTCTTTCACGCAGCGACTTTTTCGACCAGGTCGAAGTGGACGAGACCGAGCTGCAGGCAATGTATGAGCAGGAAATCGGTAATCTGGAAGAGCAGCGCCGTGTCTCGCACATCCTCATCGAAGTGCCTGAGGGTGATGCTGAAGCTGACGCAGCTGCTCTTGAACAGGCCCAAGCGATCAGTGAGCGCCTGGAGCAGGGCGAGGATTTTGCCGACATCGCGCAGGAACTGTCGGATGACACCGGTAGCGCCAGTGGCGGCGGCGATCTGGGCTATGCCGTGCGCGGCAGCTACGATCCGGCCTTCGAAGAAGCTTTGTTCAATCTGGAAGAAGGTCAGGTCTCTGAACCGGTACGCACCAGTTTTGGTTACCACCTGGTTAAATTGACTGGGCTGCTGGCACCTGAGGTGCCTTCGCTGGAGTCAATGCGGCCTGAAATTGAACGTGAGCTGAAGGCCGAGCAGGTCGAGCGACGCTTTGTTGAAGTGTCCCGTGAGTTGGCGAACCTGGCCTACGAATCGGAAGACCTGTCCGAACCTGCGCGTGCGCTTGATCTGGAAGTCGAAACCATTGGTCCGGTAGGTCGTCAGGGCGACGAAGGCCTGACTGCCAATCCACGCGTGATGGCTGCAGCTTTCAATGAAGAAGTACTGGCTGACGGTTTGAACAGTGAGCTGTTGGAGCTGGATGCTGATACTGCTGTAGTCCTGCGGGTAAAAGAGCACCTGCGTGCCACTCAGCGTCCTCTGGAAGAGGTTCGCGACGAGATCGTCGACACGCTTCGCTTTGAGCGGGCGGTAGAGCAGGCAGAGAGCAAGGCGGCCGAGCATGTTGCGGCATTGCGCGAGGGCGATCTTGAGGCGGCTGCGCTTGCCGAACAGCTCGGTCAAAGCTGGGAAACACATGAAGCTATTCGTCGTTCCAGCAACGATCTGCCGGCGGCCTTGCTGCGCAATGTCTTTGCAATGCCCCGTCCGGACGCTGAGGGCGCCGTCTACGGTCATTTCCGTCAACCTGATGGAAGTCAGTGGATCGTTCAGCTGAACGGCGTAGCTACGCCCCAGAGCCTTGAGGAAGCGGTAGATGGCGACATGTACCAGAGCTTTATCTCCGGTCAGGCCGGGCAGCAGGATTTCAGCGCTTTGCAGCAGCGTTTGAAGGAACAGGCTGATATCGAACGCTTCTGATCTATCTGGAGCCTGAGATTCAGGCTCCAGACTGACTATTGAGCAGGCACAAAAAAACCGCAAAGCTGCGGTTTTTTTGTGCCTGCTAGGTGTCGAGCTCAGTCTTCGAGGTTGCCCATTGCGGTTATATTGAAGCCACCGTCAACATACATGATCTCGCCCGAGACGCCTGAAGCCAGGTCGGAGCATAAAAAGGCGCCGGCATTACCCACTTCATCAATGGTCACGTTACGACGCATTGGCGTCTGCTTCTCGTTATGCGAAAGCATTTTACGGAAACTCTTGATGCCTGAAGCCGCCAGGGTGCGGATAGGGCCTGCAGAAATGGCGTTCACGCGAGTGCCTTCTGGGCCCAGGCTGGTAGCCAGGTAGCGTACGCCAGCTTCCAGGCTGGCCTTGGCCATGCCCATCACGTTGTAATTGGGCATGGTGCGTTCCGCGCCCAGGTAAGACAAGGTCAGCAGGCTGCCATTGCGACCCTGCATCAGTTCACGGCCGGCCTTGGCCAATGCGACGAAGCTGTAGGCACTGATATCGTGAGCGATACGGAAGCCTTCACGGGTGGTGACCGCAGTAAAGTCGCCATCCAGCTGGTCGCCCGGGGCAAAGCCGACGGAGTGAACGATGCAATCCAGACCGTCCCACTTTTTTGCCAGCTCGGCAAACGCCTGCTCGATCTGCGCGTCATCCGCGACATCACAGGGGAAGCACAGCTCTGGCCCGGAGCCCCATTCAGCGGCAAAGCCCTCAACGCGGGCCTTGAGTTTGTCGTTCTGATAGGTAAAGGCCAGCTCGGCACCTTCCCGGTGCATCGCGGCAGCGATGCCGGATGCAATGGATAGTTTGCTGGCTACGCCAACGATAAGTACGCGCTTTCCGCTGAGAAATCCCATGCTTGCTTCCTGTTTTACTAGGCCACTGTTGTCGGGGCCTTGTTGACGGATACCGGGTGGGCAAATGCTGCCTCTAGCAACTGACGAGTATAGTCGTGTTGCGGCGAGGCAAATATCGCACTTGCCGACCCCTGTTCTACTATGTGTCCCTGGCGTATTACCATCAGCTCGTGACTCAAAGCTCTGACCACCGCCAGGTCGTGGCTAATAAACAGATAACTCAAATTGTGCCTGTCTTGCAGATCGCGTAGCAACTCCACCACCTGACCTTGAACCGTACGATCCAGTGCTGAGGTGGGTTCATCCAGCAGGATCAGCGATGGCTTGAGCACCAGGGCCCTGGCAATGGCAATACGCTGCCGTTGGCCGCCGGAAAACTCGTGCGGATAACGGTGCCGGGTAGCCGGGTCCAGGCCTACTTCCTGCAGCACCTGAATAACCATCTGCTCGCGTTCCTGCTCGTCGCCGATCTTGTGGATCTCCAGCCCTTCGCTGATGATCTGCGCCACCGACATACGCGGGCTCAAACTGCCAAAGGGGTCCTGAAAAACCACCTGGAACTGCCGCCGCATGGGCCTGACGTCGTCCTGACTGAGCCCGTCCAGACGCTGACCATTGCATTCAATCAGACCCTGGCTTTCCACCAGCCTGAGCAACGCCAGACCTAGTGTGGTTTTGCCCGATCCGCTCTCGCCAACAATGCCCAGCGTATGACCTTGCTTGAGCGTAAAGCTGGCATCGGTGACCGCTTTTACATGGTCTACAGTCCGGCGCAGTACGCCCTGGCGTATCGGAAACCAGACCTTGAGCTGCTCCACACGCATGATCTGCGGCGCGTCCACTTTGACCTGCACCGGGCTGCCGGACGGGTCGGCGGCAATCAGCCGCTGGGTGTATTCATGCCTTGGATCTGCGAACAGTGTTGCACAATCATTCTCTTCGACGACGCGACCCTGATACATGACACATACCCGATGGGCAATTCTGCGCACCAGATTCAAATCGTGGCTGATCAGCAGCAGCGCCATGCCGAGTTTTTCCTGCAGCGATTTCAGCAGCTCGAGAATCTTCAGCTGCACGGTAACGTCCAGCGCTGTGGTTGGCTCGTCGGCAATCAGCAACTCGGGCTCATTGGCCAGCGCCATGGCGATCATCACTCGCTGCCGCTGGCCGCCAGAGAGCTCATGCGGGTAGGCAGTCAAGCGCTTGGCCGGCTCGGGTATGCCAACCAGTTCGAGCAGTTCCAGAGTACGCGCCCGGGCGGCCTTTTTATCCAGGCCCTTGTGCAGAAACAGCACCTCGTTGATTTGCCGCTCGACACTGTGGAGCGGGTTCAACGAGCTCATTGGCTCCTGAAAGATCATTGAAATACGATTGCCGCGTACCTGACGCAGGCGCTTTTCATTGGCCTTCAGCAGATCTTCGCCCTTGTACAGGATTTGACCGCTGGGGTGGCGTGACTGCGGGTGGGGCAGCAGGCGCAGAATCGAGTGCGCAGTCACCGATTTGCCCGAGCCGCTTTCACCGACCAGCGCCAGGGTTTCGCCTGCGCGGATGTCCAGGCTCACACCGCGCACCGCCATGACTTCCTCGGTCTCGCTGCGGAAGGCCACGCTCAGATTGTCGATCCGTATCAACGGCTGATCAGACATGTCATTTCCTCGGGTCGAAGGCATCACGCAACGCCTCGCCAATAAATACCAGCAGGCTGAGCATCAGCGACAGCACAACGAAGGCGGTGACGCCGAGCCAGGGCGCTTGCAGGTTGGCCTTGCCTTGGGCAATCAACTCGCCCAATGAGGGCGAGCCAGCCGGCAAGCCGAAGCCGAGAAAGTCCAGTGAGGTCAGTGTGATAACGCCTCCGGTAAGAATGAACGGGAAAAACGTCAGGGTCGCAACCATGGCATTGGGCAGAATGTGGCGAAACATAATGATGCGATTGTTGGCGCCCAGCGCACGTGCCGCGCGCACATATTCCAGATTCCGACCACGCAGGAACTCCGCCCGGACCACATCTACCAGAGCCATCCACGAGAACAGCAGCATGATGCCGAGCAACCACCAGAAGTTTGGTTGCACGAAGCTGGCCAGAATAATCAGCAGATAAAGTACCGGCAGTCCTGACCAGATTTCGATAAAACGCTGGCCGAACAGATCCATTTTGCCGCCGTAGAACCCCTGCACCGCGCCAATGATCACACCGATGATCGAGCTGAGAATGGTCAGTGTCAGCGCAAAGAGCACGGAAATACGGAAGCCGTAGATCACCCGTGAACTGACGTCCCGGGCCTGGTCATCCGTGCCCAGCCAGTTGTCGGCGGAAGGCGGGGCAGGGGCGGGCAGTTCCAGGTCGTAATTGATGGTGTCGTAATAAAACGGGATCGGCGGCCAAAGCATCCAGCCGTCGCCTTGCTCTTCAATCAACTGCTGAACATAGGGGCTACGGTAATCCGCAGCAATTGGAAATTCGCCACCAAATTCGGTTTCCGCGTAGCGCTTGAAGACCGGGAAGTAGTAGCTGTTTTCGTATTTGACCAGCAGCGGCTTGTCATTGGCGACCATCTCCGCGCCCAGACTGAGCACGAACAGCACCATGAAGATATGCAGTGACCACCAACCGCGCTTGTTCGCCTTGAACAGCGCAAAGCGCCGGCGGTTGAGGGGGGAGAGTTTGAAATTCAGCGCCATGCTCAGCCCTCCCTGCTTTCGAAGTCGATCCGCGGATCGACCAGGGTGTAGGTGATATCACCGATCAATTTCACCACCAGGCCGAGCAGGGTGAAGATGTACAGCGTGCCGAACATGACCGGGTAATCACGGTTGATCGCCGCCTCGAAGCCCAGCAGGCCCAAACCATCGAGCGAGAAGATCACCTCAATCAGCAGTGCGCCGGTGAAGAACACGCTGATCAGCGCTGACGGAAAACCAGCGATAATCAACAGCATCGCATTACGGAATACGTGGCCGTACAGCACTCGCCCGGCAGACAGGCCCTTGGCTTTGGCGGTGACCACGTACTGTTTGCCGATCTCATCCAGAAAACAGTTCTTGGTCAGCATCGTCAGCGTCGCGAAACTGCCGATAACCATTGCAGTAATGGGCAGCACCAGATGCCAGGCGTAATCCTTGGCCTTTTCCCAGTCGCTCAGCTCCTCCCAGTTGTTGGAGGTCAGCCCGCGTAGCGGGAACCAGTCCAGGTAGCTACCACCGGCAAACACCACAATCAGCAGGATCGCCAACAGGAATCCGGGGATCGCATAGCCGACAATAATTAACGAGCTGGTCCAGATATCAAAAGTCGAGCCGTGGCGCACCGCCTTGCGAATGCCCAGCGGAATGGAAATCAGATAGGTCAGCAAGGTAGTCCACAGGCCCAGCGATATGGAAACCGGCATTTTCTCAAGAATCAGATTAATAACGCTTTCATCCCGGAAGAAGCTGTCACCAAAGTCAAAGGTCATATATCCCTTGATCATCAGCCAGAAGCGCTCGGGAGCGCTCTTGTCAAAGCCGTACATGCGTTCGATTTCGGCGATGATATCCGGGTCCAGGCCTTGCGCACCGCGGTAACTGCCGCCACTGGCGACCTCACCCTGCATGCTGCCGGAAATCCGGCTGGTAGCGCCTTCAAATCCTTCCAGATTGGCGATCATCTGTTCGACCGGGCCGCCTGGCGCGGCCTGGATAATCAGGAAATTGATCAGCAGAATGCCGAACAGGGTAGGGATGATCAGTAGCAGACGGCGGACAATATAAGCCAGCATGCTTAGTTTTCCTGTTGTTCTATCAGCGCCGGAGCCTCTTTCAATTCGGCCTCTTTGGCCGGATCAACCCACCAGGTATATAGCCCCAGATCATAGCGAGGGGAGGTTTCCGGGTGGGAGAATTTGTCCCAGTAGGCGACGCGGTAGACCTTGGTATGGAAGTTCGGCACCAGATAGTGACCGACGCGTAATACCCGATCCAGCGCGCGGGTGTGGGTTACTAACGATTCGCGCGAGTCGGCCTGAATCAGCCCTTCTACCAGCGCGTCCACAACTGGGTCGCGCAGGCCCATCAGGTTGCGGCTGCCGGGGTTGTCGGCACTCGATGAATGCCAGTACTCGCGCTGCTCATTGCCTGGCGAGTTGGACTGGCCGAAACCAGAGACGACCATGTCGAAGTCGCGTGAACGCAGGCGATTGATGTATTGCGAGGTGTCGACGCGGCGCAGGGTCAGTTCGATACCCAGTGACGCCAGATTGCGCTTGAACGGCAGCACCACGCGCTCAAAGTCGGCCTGCACGATCAGAAACTCAAAGCTCAGCTGATTGCCTTCGGCATCGACCAGACGGTCATCGACGATCTTCCAGCCAGCTTCCTGCAGCAGCGCATAAGCATCGCGCATCTGGTCGCGAATGATCCCGCTGCCGTCGGTTACCGGTGGGCTGTAGGCCGGGCCAAACACCTCCTCGGATAACTGATCACGCCATGGCTCCAGCAGCGCCAGTTCGGCCTCGTCCGGGGTGCCAGTGGCGCCCAATTCGGAGTTGTCGAAAAAGCTCTCGGTACGGGTGTAGGCGTCGTGGAACAGCCTGCCATTGGACCATTCGAAGTCGAACAGCAGGCTGATCGCCTTACGCACTCGCACATCGGCAAAGTAGCTGCGGCGGGTGTTGAAGACAAAGCCCTGCATGCCCTGAGTGTTGAGGTTGGGGATCTCTTCCTTGATGATACTGCCGTCGCGCAGGGGCGGGCTGTCGTAGCCGGTCGCCCAGTTCTTTGCACTGACTTCCTGGTTGACATCGAAGCGACCCGCCTTGAATGCTTCCAGGGCCACACCGGTGTCCCGGTAATAATCGATGACGACATGGTCGAAATTGTAGAAGCCGCGCTGTACCGGCAAGTCCGCAGCCCAGTAATCCTTGACCCGCTCATAGGTGATGCTGCGCCCGGCACTGACGTTGCTGATTTGATAGGGTCCGCTACCCAAGGGTGGTTCCAGCGTGGTTCGGCTGAAGTCTCGCTCCGCCCAGTAATGCTCAGGGAACACCGGCAGTTGGCCGATAACCAGCGGCAGTTCACGGTTTCCGCCGTCACGGAAGCGAAACAGCACACTGTGTTCGTTCTCCGCGACCACCTCTGTCACATCAGCGTAATAGGCTTTGTAGAAAGGTGCACCCTGTTCGATCAAGGTATTGAAGGTGAAAACAACGTCACTGGCTGTCACGGGTTCGCCATCATGAAAGCGTGCTTCCGGGCGCAGGTAAAAGCGTACCCAGGTGCCGTCTTCGGCCCGCTCTATGCGCTCAGCCAAGAGCCCGTATTCGGTAAAGGGTTCATCCAGCGAATGAAACGTCAGGGTGTCGTAAATAAGCGACAGCTCGGAGGCGCTGTTGCCGCGCGTGATGAAACCATTCAACGAATCGAAACTGCCAAAGCCGGACTGCCGCAAGGTACCGCCTTTAGGAGCGTCCGGGTTGACGTAGTCGAAATGCTTGAAATCCGCCGAGTAGGCCGGCGGTTCGCCGTACAGGGTTAGTGCGTGGCTACCCGCCGAGGGCTGCGGCGCCGGTTGTGCGTGAGCAAGACCGGTGACAGTGATCAAGGCGCATCCGCAGAGCGTTTTGAGTATAGGGTGCATCCAGTGACCTTGTTTTTGTAGACGGTTTTAAACAGTGTTTCTATTCAGTGTCCGGCATCTTCCACCAGGTGCGTATCGCCAGCGAGTAGGGCGGCGTCGCGGTGGATTTAAGCCATTCCCGGTGGGCTATGCGATGGTAATCAATATACCAGTTCGGAATTGTATAGTGTTCCCATAATAGTACCCGGTCCAACGCCTTCGCTGCGGCTATCTGCTGGTCGCGGTTGCCTGCGGCCAGGAGTTTCTCGATCAGGTCATCGACCACCGGGTTGTCGATTCCGGCATAGTTGCGGCTGCCTTTGACGTTGCGCTGGCTGGAATGAAAATAACCGTGCTGCTCCAGGCCAGGTGACAGACTTTGCGGCAAGGTCGCGAGGATCATGTCGTAATCGAACTGATCCAGCCGCGATTTGTATTGCGCCCGGTCAACCGTACGTATGCGCATGTCGATGCCCAGGCGGGCTAAATTGGTTCGGTAGGGTTGGATGATGCGTTCCAGGCTGGGATTGACCAGCAATACCTCGAATATCAGCTGATCGCCATCGGCGTTCTGCAGGCGGCCATTGCGCAGCGTCCAGCCGGCCTGTTCAAACAACTCCACCGCTCGGCGCAGGCTGTCCCGGGAAATGCCGCGGCCGTCAGTGGTGGGCAGACGGAAGGGTTCGAAGAAAAGCTCCCGGGGCAGCTCTTCACGGTGCTCGCTCAGATACAAGAACTCCTGCCCGGCCGGTAGCCCGGTCGCGCTGAAGGGGCTGTTGGGGTAGTAGCTCTCGGAGCGGCGGTAGGCGTCGTAGAACAACACCCGATTGGACCACTCGAAATCAAACAGCATGCCCAGCGCTTCGCGCATGCTGCGCTGATCAAAAGGCGTGCGCCGGGTGTTGAAGAACATGGCTTGGGTCGCGCTGGGGATCTGGTGCTTTACCTCGCGCTTGTCTACTTCGCCGTCACGCACTGCCGGGAAGTCGTAGGCATTGGCCCAGTTACTGGCTTTGTGATCAAAATAGAAGTCAAATTCGCCCGCCTTGAAGGCTTCAAAGGCAACATTGTTATCGCGGTAGAACTCGGCTTCAAGCCGGTCAAAGTTGTATTTCCCGCGGTTGATCGGCAGATCCTTGCCCCAGTAATCCTTGACGCGCTCAAAGGACAGACGACGCCCCGGGGCGACATCGGTAATCCGATACGGTCCGCTGTTCAGTCCGGGCTCAAAGGTGGTTTCTCCGAAATCGCGATCGCGCCAGTAATGCGCAGGCAGTATCGGCAGCTCGCCCAGGCGCAGAATCATCAGCGGGTTATCGGCGCGGCTGAACACGAAGCGAATGCGGTGTTTGCCCAGCACATCCACGCGCTCTACATCCTGCAGCATCGAGCGATAATTCGGGTGACCCTTTTCACTCAGCAACCGGTAACTGAAGGCAACATCTTCAGCGGTGATGCCATGCCCATCGTGGAAGCGAGCCTCTTCACGCAGGTTGAACACCACCCAGCTGCGGTCGTCGGAAAATTCCAGGGTTTCGGCAATCAGGCCATAGGAAGAGTAGGGCTCATCGCCAGACGGGTCATACAAGCCGCTACCGACCATCAGGGTTTCGTTCAGTTCGGTCACGCCGTAATGCACGAAGTTGCCGGTATTGACCGGGCTGGTGCCCTTCAAGGTATAGGGGTTGAGGGTGTCAAAGGTGCCGGTGCCCATAACCCGCAGCGTGCCGCCCTTGGGCGCGTCCGGGTTGACGTAGTCCAGGTGCTCGAAATCGGCGGGGTAACGTGGTTGGCCATACAGGGCGTACCCATGCTGACGGTATACCGCTGCGCCAGCATCGGTCCAGATGAACAATATCAACAGTGATGTGAATAATAACCTGAAGTTCATAGCAGCTCTGGATGGGGCGTGACAGGCTATCACGCTAACATTACCGCCAGGCCGGTGAAAGCCTCACAGGGGTGTAGCGTAACAGCCTCAGCGTAACAGTAAAGTGAGCTGTTGCCCCGGCCGCAAATGACTGCCCAAGGGGTTTTCTTTACGAATGCGGTCAATGCTTATATTGAACTGTCGGGCAATACTGTATAGCGAATCTCCGGCTTTGACGGTATAGACCATCGAACGGGGACTGGAAGAACCGGCGGTGTTTGCACTAGCCGTGCTGCGGTTGCCCGGTATGCGCAGGCTCTGACCTACGCTCAGCGAATGATTGGCGTCGATACTATTGTGCTCACGTAGCGCGCTGATACTGACGCCGTGCGCCCGGGAAATATTCCACAGGCTGTCGCCGGCTTTGACGCGATACACCGATTGGCTTGCCACTACTTGCGCCGCAGGCTGACGGGGCGCGGCTGGGCCTGCACCCATCTGCGGCAAAATAAGGGTCTGGCCGATATTGATCACATTGCCGCTGAGCTGGTTGGCATCGCGGATGGCCGGGACGCTCAACTGGTGACGGCGGGCAATCTGCGACAGGGTGTCGCCCGAGCGCACCTGATAGTGCAGATAACTGACCCGCTCGCTTTCCGGTAGCCGCGCCAGGGCGGTGCTGAACTGCTCAGCCCGGTCCACCGGCACCAGCAAGCGGTAGATGCCCTGGGGAGAGGTCATGCGTTGTTTGAACGCGGGGTTGAGCAACATGAAATCTTCAGTGGGCATGTCGGCCAGTTCGGCGGCCTTGTGCAGGTCCAGCTGACGCTTGATCTCGATTTCAGTGAAGTACGGCGTATCGGCCAGCTCCGGCAGCACCAGGCCATGCAGGCCCGGGCGATCGATGATCTGCGACATCGCCAACAGCTTGGGCACGTAGTTCATGGTTTCCTGCGGCAGTTGCAGGTTCCAGTAGTCGGTAGGCAGGCCAAGCTGTTGGTTACGTTTGATGGCCCGTCCTACACAGCCCTCACCACAGTTATAGGCGGCAATCGCCAGCAACCAATCGCCGCCGAACATGTCGGACAGCTTGCTCAGGTAATCGAGAGCTGCCTGAGTAGAGGCGGTGATGTCACGGCGCCCGTCGTACCACCAATCCTGGCGCAGGGAGAAGACTTCGCCGGTGGAGGGGATAAACTGCCAGATGCCGGCCGCGCTGCTGCTGGACATCGCCATGGGGTTGTAGCCGCTTTCCACAAAGGGCAGCAAAGCCAGTTCCAGGGGCATCTGCCGGGCATCCAACTGCTCCACGACGTAGTGCATATAGCGTTCGGCGCGCGGACTGGTGAGTTCGAAATAGCGTGGTTGAGCAGTATATAAAAGGCGTTGCTGAGTCACCCGCGGATTGTCGATTGCGCCGGGGTCGAGCATGAAACCCTGACGAATCCGACTCCACAGGGTGTAGACCGATTCGATCTCGTCTGCGCTGCGAGGCGTGCGCGCGGTACGCAGTAAAGTGATCTGCCGTGCTTCCTTGCGTTCGGCGTCTGTAGGGTTGTTACCCAACCCGGAGCGAGAAGTGCTGGGCGATGACTGGCAACCTGCAAGGCCCGCAATCAGCAGGCACGCAAACAGTATTTTTGTGAATGAATACGAGCGTGGATCAGAAAAACACATAGGCTGGTCCGTTGAAAATTGGCTCGATTCTAGGAAGTCACCCTTCGGCGGTCAAGGAACCATTCCACAGAAACCTCAGAAGCTGTCTTTCCAGGCCCTGATCCGGGCAAAGGTCGCGACCTCTGTACCGGCCTCTTCGCCAGCATGGGCCGCCGCCGCGTGGTTCACTTGTGCCACTGCGGAACGCAGAAAGGGGTTGGTTTTCTTCTCCAGGCCAATGCTCGATGGCAGGGTCATGCGTCCTGCTGCGCGCAGATCATCCACCACTTCGGAGCGCACCTTGATATCGTTGTTTTCAGGCTCGACTGCGCGGGCAAAACGTAGATTGGCCTGGGTGTACTCATGCGCACAATAAACCCGCGTGTCATCGGGCAGGGCAGCAAGGCGCTGAAGCGAGCGGTGCATTTGTTCGGCCGTCCCCTCGAATAGCCGGCCGCAGCCGCCAGCGAACAAGGTATCGCCACTCAGCAGCCAGGGTGCACCGGGCTCATTGCAATAGAAGGCAATATGCCCGCGGGTATGGCCGGGCACGGAGATTACTCGCAGGTCCAGGCCGAAAAGGCTGACTGTTTCATCGTCCACCAATCTGCGATCCAGGCCGGGAATGTCTTCGGCAGCCGGACCCCAAACCTTGCAGCCGGTGGCCGCCTTGATGGTGGCCAGGCCGCCGGTATGATCCCGGTGATGGTGGGTGATCAGCATATGCGTCAGATCGTATTCGGGATGTCGTCCCAGCCAGGTGATCACCGGGACCGCATCACCAGGATCAACCACCGCGGCGCGGTTGTTCTGGGTGTCGAGAATCAGCCAAATGTAATTGTCCTGGAAGGCTGGTAATGCTATGAATTCGAGCATGTCTAAAGCACCCTGAAAGGAATATGCTTTTATAGTACAGGCGCCGAGTGGCTTGGCAAACCTGGTGCTCAAGAACTCAGGCGTGACGCCAACGGAGGCTCGATGTTGATTGATGACCGGTCCGGCTCCATCAGCCAGGCCGACTTGATGGACCTGCTAAGAGTGGCCCGCGGTTGGCTGGACACGCCCGCCGGAGTAATGCTGCTGCAGTCTCAGCAGGTGGTGATCGAGGAGGCGTTGCAGCGCTGCTTTGGACAGCATCTGGTGCAATATGGGCTGGCCCCGTCGTTGCTTGATGGCAGTCAGGAGGTGTTGCGTAATCGCTGGCATTTCGATCTGATTGCCGAGCCGCCCGCCATGCCTTTACAGGAAGATCAATGGCCGTTCGCTGCGCAGTCGCTGGACGTGGTGCTGCTGCACCACGGCCTGGACTTCTGCCTCTCGCCACGCACCTTGTTACGTGAAGCCAGTCAGGCGGTGCGCGCTGGCGGTCACATAATTATTCTTGGCTTCAATCCCTGGAGTAGCTGGGGGCTGAATCATTTCGCCGGCCGCAGTTGGCTGAGTGAGGCCGGGTTTGTCAGTCCGGCGCGCCTTGCCGACTGGTTGGAAGTCCTGGGTTTTGCTGTGGAGAAACGCATTAATGGGTGCTATCGTCCGCCGCTTGCCACACAGAAGTGGCTGGACAGGATGGTCTTTCTCGAGCGTTTCGGGGAACGGCATAATCTACCGGTGGGCGGCTTCTACTGCCTGATCGCACGCCGGCAAATGTACGGAGTAACTCCGCGCAAGCAGCCCGCCAGAGCCTTTCCAGCCTTGAATTTGCCGCCCCTGACGGTGGGTACCCGGCGCACGCAGAAACGGAAGAGTGAATGACGCACACGATCGAGATTTTTACCGACGGGGCCTGCAAGGGTAATCCCGGACCCGGTGGCTGGGGCGTATTGCTGCGCCTGGGCGAGCACGAAAAATCGCTGTACGGCGGCGAGTTGCAGACGACCAACAATCGCATGGAGCTCACCGCGGCGATCCGCGGGTTGGAAGCGCTGAAAAAGCCGGCGCCGGTATTGCTCACCACCGATTCGGAATACGTGATGAAAGGCATTCGTGAATGGATGCCGAACTGGAAAAAGCGCGGTTGGAAAACGGCCAGCCGCCAACCGGTGAAGAATGCCGACCTGTGGATGCAGCTCGATGCGTTAGTCAATCAGCATCAGGTGGAGTGGCGATGGGTCAAAGGCCACAGCGGCCATAGAGAAAACGATCTGGCTGACGAGTTGGCCAATCTGGGAGTGCAGGACGTGCTGGCGAAACGGAGTCCGAAACATGCGTGAAGTGGTACTCGACACGGAAACAACCGGCATCGATCCCAAGGACGGCCACCGCATCATCGAGATCGGCTGCGTCGAACTACTTGATCGGCGCCTGACCGGCCGGCATTTCCACGTCTACATCAATCCCGAACGGGAAGTGGAAGAAGGTGCGTTCGCGGTCCACGGCATCAGCGACGAGTTTCTGTCCGACAAGCCATTGTTTGCCGACGTAGCCAATGACTTCATGCAGTTCGTCAAAGGCGCCCGGCTGGTCATCCACAACGCAGCGTTCGATATCGGCTTTCTGGATATGGAGCTGGAACGCCTCGGCGGTCTGCTCGGCAAGATGGGCGATCATTGCGGCGTGGTTGATACGCTGATGATGGCCCGGGAGAAGCATCCTGGTCAGCGCAATAGTCTGGATGCGCTGTGCAAGCGCTACATGGTCGACAACTCCCAGCGCGACCTGCACGGCGCTTTGCTCGACGCGGAGATTCTGGCTGACGTTTACCTGACCATGACCGGCGGCCAGACGGCACTGCTGTTGGCCGGGCAGGGCGCAGAAAGCGACACCAATAGCCACGGCGTGACCAGTATCCGCCGGCTCGACTCGAGCAAGCGCGGCGCCCTAAAAGTGGTCATGCCCAGCCCGGCTGAACTGGATGCGCATACCGAGCGGCTCGCGGCGATCGAAAAGGCCGCCGGGTTTGTGGTGTGGGAGGGTTCGGCCGGATAGGTCCGGCCGGGTAGGCTCGGCCGGATAGGTTCCGCCAGATAGCCCCGGCCGTTAGGTCCCACGAACAGATCGGCCGAATGCTGGCTTTTTGCTTCACCCAGTACCCGAGCAGCCTGAGCTATGCCATTGATCCTTAATGCTTGTTATAGTCTGGTTTGAACACATTATCGCCGCGTTTGGCTAAAGTATCCCGGGAGCGCAGTCATGCCTGAGTATCAAACCCTGCTGGTGGAACAAACCGGCAATATTGCCCACATTCAGATCAATCGGCCTGACAAGGTCAATGCGATGAATAAGGCCTTCTGGGAAGAGATTATCCAGGCTTTTGACTGGGTAGACCGCACCGACAGCGTTCGCGTGGTGGTCGTCTCCGGAGCGGGCAAGCACTTCTCCGCGGGCATCGATTTGCAGCTGCTGGCTCAGGCGTCTTCCGAGATGGGCAAGGACATTGGCCGTAACGCCGAGATCATTCGCCGCAACGTGTTGCGCCTGCAAACCTCGTTCAATGTCATCGACACCTGCCGCAAGCCCGTCATCGCCGCCATTCATGGCTACTGTATTGGTGGCGCCATTGATCTGATCAGCGCCTGCGACATGCGTTATTCCACCCCTGATGCGCATTTTTCCATCAAGGAAATTGACATGGGCATGGCCGCGGATGTCGGTACTTTACAAAGATTGCCCCACCTCATTGGTGATGGCATGATGCGGGAGCTGGCCTACACTGGCCGTGCCTTTGACGGCGATGAGGCGGCGCGCATGGGGCTGGTCAACAGAACTTTTGCCGATCATGCCGAGCTGCTTTCGGGCGTCATGGCGGTGGCAGGTGAGATTGCCAGCAAATCACCGCTGGCCATACGCGGTACCAAGGAAATGATTCGCTATAGTCGCGACCACAGTGTTGAAGATGGTCTCAACTATATAGCTACATGGAATGCAGCAATGCTTCAATCCGAAGATCTGAAGCTGGCCATGATGGCGCATATGGCTAAAAAGACCGCTGATTTCGCAGACTGAGGCGGTCAGGGCACAGCAGGGACGGTGGGGAGACACAATACGATGTTAACAGGCGCCACATCATTAGATCTTGTCAGGGAAGAGCTCTTCACCAGCATGGGTGAAGTGGAAGATCTGCTCCAGCAGTTTCTGGAAGACCGCCACAATGGCAGCTTGCTGCAACAGGCCATCGAGGGGCTGCAGCAGCTGCGCGGCACCCTGACGTTGATCGAGCTGCGCGGTGCAGCCTTGCTGCTGGCAGAGATGATCGCGCTGGCCACGGATATTCCCGAGCATGACGGCACCGATCGCAACGAACCGCTTTCGGCGTTGTGCGACAGCCTGTTTTTGCTCGAACGTTATTTGCAGCAGTGCCGGCACCAGGGTTTTGAACGACCGGAGCTGTTGCTGCCCACCATCAATCAATTACGCGCCAATCGCCCCGGCGTTCCGGCGTTGTCGGATAGCCACTTCTATAGCCTGACCGCAGAATCTCTGCCATTGACATTGCGTGGCCAGCAAGAGCAGCAGCCACTCGATGGCCGTACCTTCAATCGTCTGCGGCAAATGTACCAGTTGGGCTTGCTGGGCATGATCCGTGATGATGGTCTGGCCGCTTCCGCGCCGCTGATGCAGCGTGCTTTGGTGCGCTGGCAGTCAACGCTGGACCCAAGCGCTGCAACCTTATGCTGGGTTGCGGCCGCCGCGCTGGAAGCCATCGAAAAGACCCCGTTGCAGTTGTCGTCGCCGCGCAAACGGCTTTTCTCGCAGCTCGATCGTGAGATCAAGAAGCGTGCCGTGCGTCAGCCATCGCCGGCGCCAGCCAACAACCCCGAACTGCTTCGCGAATTGGCTTTTCTTGTAGCGCTTGGCGATGCCTCTTGTGAACGCTGTGAAGAAGTCAAAGCGGCCCTGAGGTTGCCCGATACCGGCTATACCGAGCTGGAGCTGCAGTCCTCATTCCATCGCCTGCGTGGGCCGGGTGTGGATGTCATGCGCTCGGTGGCGGAAGCGCTACGCGAAGAACTCACGGCGATCAAAGACCTGCTTGACCTGCTGGCGAGAAACGCCGGCGATCCGGAGCAATCGCTGGAAACGCTGGGCGGCGCGCTTCAGCGTCTCTGGAAGACGCTGTCGATGCTTGACTTGCCAGAAGCCGCTGCGGCTATCGAAGCGGCGGCCGAGCAACTCAGCAGCTGGAAGAGTGCCGACATAGAGCTGCTTGAACAAATAGCCGACGCGGTACTTATGGCGGAAACCGCGGTGAATCGTCTGGACGAGCGGGGCAGCGATGTGGGTCCGGTACCCGGTTCGGTCCCGGGTGACAGCAAGGAGCCGGTCGAGCTGAAAGAAGCACGCATCGTGCTGATCGAAGAGTCCCAGGCCGGTCTTTCTCTGGCCAAGCGTGCAATCACCGCTTACATGGAATCAGGCAACGACATCATGCATTTGATGAACGTACCCTCTACCCTGGAAACCGTGCGCGGCGGTCTGATATTTTTGGGCATGACCCGAGCAGCGAGTATCATCAATTTGTCCGGCCGTTTTATTCAGGAAGTCATGCTTGAGCGCCGCGACGTCCCCAAGGCCCAGCAATTGGAAGTATTGGCTGACGCTTTGACCAGCATCGAATTCTATCTGGAGTCGGCCGAACGCTCCGCCGTCGCCACCACCGATGTATTGACCCTGGCCGAAGAAAGTCTGGCTGAACTGGGCTACACCCTGGCAGGACCCTAAGTAGCATGAAACAGAGTGACAAACGCTTTATCGCCGCAACGCGCACAGCGAAGATCCAAGACAATGACCTGGTTGTGGTTTTCCATGAACAGAAATTCGCCATGTACCAGGGTCGCTTCCTGCACGACCCGGACAGCATGCGCTTTCTCGGCAACACCGATTTTCATCTACTGATTGGCCATCTGGATAATACCGCGTGTCATCTGCTGCGCATCAGCGATCCGGTGGACCTGCCCGGTCTTAGTTGGCATGGCCTGCGCACGCTGATCGGACAGGTGGATGATGACGTATATCGTTTGCTTGGTCTGGCGCAACAGTTGGAGGCCTGGTACGACAGCCATCGCTTCTGCGGCCGCTGCGGTGCCACCATGCAACCGCGGGGCGAAGAGCGGGCCATGGAGTGTTCCGCCTGTGATCTGCGTCAGTACCCGAAATTGGCGCCATGCATCATAGTGCTGATTACTCGTGGTGATGAGGTGCTGCTGGCTCGTTCACCGCATTTTCGTCCCGGCTTTTTCAGTACCCTGGCCGGCTTTATCGAGCCAGGCGAGTCGGTCGAGGAATGTCTGCATCGTGAGGTGATGGAAGAAGTCGGCGTCGAAGTGGATCAGCTTGAATATCTCGGCAGCCAGAACTGGCCCTTCCCGAACTCCTTGATGATGGGCTTCCACGCCCGTTACGTTAGTGGTGATATCGTTCCGCAACCCGGTGAGATTGAAGAGGCCGGTTGGTGGTACGTGGACGATCTGCCGGGCATTCCACCACCTGGGTCCATCTCGCGCTGGTTGATAGACTGCCACCTGGCCCGCCGGCGCGGCCAACCCCTTCCACCTGTGCCGGCCTGATCTGGCCTGGAGATATCATGCTGTACTACGGATTGGCCGCCTTGCTGGGCGTGGTATCGCTGTTGATTCTCGGCGCTGTGATCGCAAAGGGTTGGCGAGTTGAGTGGTTGTGGTCCTGGTTGAAAGGCAATCTGCTGTTGTTGTCGCTGCTGGTCGGGCTGATCCTGGCCCTGGCTGCGTGGGATTTGCATCAATTCAAACCAGTCCAGATGGGCAACAACGTGGGCACGCTGACGTTTATCGAAGTCGCGCCGCAGCAATTCAATGTCCAGTTGAGCTCCCACGATGACCTGCGCCTGAAGTTGGAGGGCGACCTGTGGGAAATGGACGTACAGGTGTTGCGCTGGCGGGGCTTGGGTTATGCCATCGGACTGCAGGATGGGTATCGGCTGCATCGGCTGGCCGGACGCTATCTGGCGCTTGAACAGCAGCGCGATGCTCTGCCGCCGCAGCAGGATATATTGCATGGCACGCCGAGCTGGCGCGATTTATGGTATTGGTTGGACAGGTTGGGTACGCAGTCGCTGCTGGAGGCGGATGCCTTCACCTTGCGCTTCATTCCCATGGTGGACGGTGCCACCTTCAATCTTGAGATCGGGGCGACCGGCTTGACGCCGGTGCCTATGAACGAGGCCGCGGCAGAGGCTCTCGAACGTTTCGAGTAACCTCCGCGCGGTAGCGCTATCTCTCAGGCGAGCATGCCGCCATCAACGTTGATAGCTGCACCAGTGGTGTAGCTGGACGCATCACTGACCAGATACAAAACGGTACCGGCCATTTCGCTTGGATCGGCTGCGCGGCGCAGCGGAATGCGCTGCAGAGCCATCTTCAGGATCGAATCATTGGTGGTCAGCGCCGAGGCAAACTTGGTATCGGTCAGGCCTGGCAGCAGGGCGTTGCAACGGATGCCGAACTGCGCACACTCCTTGGCAAACACCTTGGTCATATTGATCACCGCAGCTTTGGTGATCGAGTAGATGCCCTGCATGTCACCAGGCACCATGCCGTTCACGGACGCTACGTTCAGAATCGCGCCGCCACCGTTCTCACGCATCAATTTGCCGGCTTCAACTGACATGAAGAAGTAGCCGCGGATGTTCACGTCTACCGTCTTCTGGAACGCTGTCAGGTCGGTATCCAGCACGTTGCCGAAATAGGGGTTGGTGGCCGCGTTGTTAACCAGGATATCCAGCTTGCCAAACTGGCTGCGGATGGTTTCGACGGTGGCGGTAATCTGCGCCATCTCGCCGATATGGCAGGCCATGGCGGTGGCTTTGCCGCCAGCGGCGACAATCGCGTCAGCCACTTCCTGGCAGCCTTCAATCTTGCGGCTGGTCACAATCACGTGGGCGCCTTGTTGGGCCAGCAGTTTGGCGATGGACTCGCCAATGCCACGGCTGGCGCCGGTTACCAGGGCTACTTTACCGTCCAGATCAAACAATTGAGTCTTTTGCATGGGGTGTCCTCTTCTTAAGCTTATAGGGTGGATTTGTTGATGACCGAGAGGCTCAACTGTTCCAGCAACTTGTTCATATGGATGAAGTTGCCGAAGCGCTTATCCTGGGTCTGGCCGTGATAGAAACGGTAGTAGATCTGCTGCACGATGCCAGCCAGACGGAACAAGCCATAGGTGTAGTAATAATCCAGGTTGGGAATCTCGATGCCGGCTTTCTCTGCGTAATAATCCGCAAATTCCTGCCGCGTCAGCATGCCCGGCGCGTGGCTGGGTTGACGACGGATGGCCTGCATCGATTGTGGGTCATCTGCCTGAATCCAGTAGGCGAGGGTGTTGCCCAGGTCCATCAGCGGGTCGCCGATGGTGGTCATTTCCCAATCCAGTACGCCGATGATTTCCATCGGGTTTTCGGGATCCAGAATAACGTTGTCGAAACGATAGTCGTTATGTACCAGGCCTGGCTTGTGATGATCGGCAGGCATTTTGTCACGCAGCCAGGCCATCACCGGTTTCCAGTCTGGAGCGTCGGGTGTGGCGGCTTTCTGATAACGGTCAATCCAGCCTTCGATCTGACGCTTCACATAGCCTTCAGGCTTGCCCATATCGGCCAGGCCGCAGGCGGTGTAATCTAGGTTGTGCAACTCTACGAACTTGTCGATAAAGCTTTTGCACAGCTCGCGGGTCTTGGCTTCATCCAGCCCGAGCTCTTCGGGAATCTCGGAACGCAAAATGATGCCTTTAACGCGTTCCATCACGTAGAACTCGCAACCCAGCACAGATTCATCGGTGCAGTGTGCGTACACCTTGGGGCAATAGGGGAATCCCTGACCCAACTGCTTCTGAATGCGGTATTCACGACCCATGTCGTGGGCCGATTTGGCTTTTTTGCCAAAGGGCGGGCGGCGCAGCACGAATTCCTGATTGGGATACGCAACTAGATAGGTGAGGTTGGATGCGCCACCTGGGAACTGGGTGATGGTGGGCTGGCCTTCGAGCCCAGGGATCTGGCTCTTGAGGTACTGGTCAACGGCTTGTACATCCAGTTCTTCGCCTTCGCGGATCTGGGTAGCCTGGTCTGTAGCGCTCATGGCTTTCCTTATAATGGGGGGCGTGGACAATCAGCTAATCTAATCCAGTGGGGCGGTGCGAACAAGCTCAAACGCTTGTTTGAAAGGGCTTATCAGGGTTCGTGTTGTTATGGGATTGGTTGGGGCTATTTTGGAGTAAGAGTAATGTCGAGCGGAAAGCGAATCCGCTTTTGATCTTCTCTAGTTCACGCAAATGACCGTGATCATCGCAGGGCGGTGGAGCTAAGCCGACCGTCGATGGCATGGATGCCATCGCCGAGCTACAGGGACGTACTTGCGCGTGTCGGCGTGAACCATCGGCCTGTGTTGATCAAAAGCGGATACAGAACAATCAGTTTTTATGGTCCCGGCGTAAATCGCATCTCAGCTTGGCAGGGTTCCGAAAGACGCCGTGAATACGTCCCTGTAGGCTTGGATACGAAGCCCGACCGCCATGGATGGCGGAAGTGTCGATAATGCAGGAGCAATTATCGACCTGTTTTATACACTTTCTCCACCCTGCCAAGCTGAGATGCACCTCAGGCTTTTGCGTGACTTTGATATTGCTGTCCCAAAACCCAGAAATCTAGGCATAAAAAAACCGGAGCACTTGGCTCCGGTTTTTTTATGCAGCAATTACTCAGGCGGGGAAGAGTTCGCCGAGTTTCAGAGCCAGCATCATGTCGCCTTCGGCGCGCAGTTTGCCTGCCATGAACGCTTGCATGCCATCAGTCTCACCGGTCATGACGCCTTCCAGAGTGGCCTTGTCCATGATCAGGGTAACGTTAGGAGTAGCAGCGTCGCCCTGAGCGATGGCGCAAGTGCCATCCTTGATGGTGACGTTGAAGTTGTTGTCGTCTTCAATGTTGAACTGGAAAACCAGATCCAGGCCGGCGGCTGCGGCTGGGTTGAACTTGGATTCCATTGTGCTGGTGATTTCTGCAACGCTGGTCATAGGTGTGTCCTTAATTTCTGGTTTTGCTGGAGCAACGTCAGATGCCGTTGCCGTTTTATCTGTAAGTAATGCAATCCGGCTGCTGGTGCAGATCAAGATGAGCCTGGTTGTTGAATGACGCCAGGCTGAGCTTGTTTTTACCATACTGAAGACGGCTTACAGAGGTGTTCACGATCTGCCAGTTCAGCTCGAAAGCGCTGGTCGCAGGCATTTGCGTGATGAGTTGCAAGGCAGCGGTAATAGCGCCGCCCGAAGTAAAGATTGCGATATTCTGGCCGCGAGGGGCATCTTCCAACACACGGGCCAAACCGCCTTTTACCCGATCAACAAAGGCAGACCAGGGCTCGCAACCACTGACCTCATTTGTCTCGGTAATCCAAAGAGTGATGACCTGGCTGAAAATTTTCTGAAATTC
Source organism: Halopseudomonas laoshanensis (assembly GCF_008365385.1). Lineage (GTDB taxonomy): Bacteria > Pseudomonadota > Gammaproteobacteria > Pseudomonadales > Pseudomonadaceae > Halopseudomonas > Halopseudomonas laoshanensis. Next base: position 183,753 of record NZ_QOVF01000004.1, read on the forward strand.
CTTGCGGTACTGCCCGGCGTTCTGCACGTAGTGCATGGCGTCAGGTTCAGTTTCCGCTACTTTCGGCAGGTAGGTTTGCATCACTGTGTCAGCGGCGTACTCATTAAAAGCCGGCTCGCATAAAATCTGCTGGTCGGAGCCCGGCATTTCCGCCAATGCATATTTGCCGGTATCGATCTGCCGATCCATTTCGCCCGCGTAGCTGCGGTCAAAGGTCAGACCGGTGCGGTGATAGTGTTCGCCGAGAATCTTCGACTGCTTGATACCCATCGGCGAGAGCACATCGTAGTTCTCTGCGCCTAGTGAAGCCTGGCCGTGCCGAATCAGATAGATACTGCCCACAAGGTCATCCCATTTTTAAAGGTAAATGTCTAAGACAAGGTGCCTGACACTGAATGCTGAGGGTATTGGCGTCTCATGCCCCTGTCAATAAAAAACCATACGCTTGTTTGAATTCGGGCGCGGGCGAGTTTGTCCCAGTCTGGGGCTGTTCCTGTATGCTTGAACGCAAATATCTATCCCCAATTTGTTTGTCTGGAGTGCGCTTGTGGAATGGCTTGCTGAGTACGCTATGTTTTTGGCCAAGGCCGCTACCTTTGTGGTGGCGCTGCTGCTGGTAGTCGCAATGGTGTCTGCGCTCAAGGAGCGCAAGGGCCGTGCGGTGGGCACGTTGAGCGTCACGCGCCTGAATGATCAACTGGATCGCATGACCGACAAGTTAAGCGAGACCATTCTGGGTAAAGCCGCGCTCAAGCTCCGGCATAAAGAGCGCAAGGCGCAATTGAAAGCGCGGGGCAAGTCCACGGATACGTCCAAGCGTGTGTACGTGCTGAATTTTCATGGCGATATCAAAGCCAGCGCGCTGGAAAATTTGCGTCATGAAGTTACCGCGATTCTGGAAGTCGCAACCGCCAAGGACGAAATAGTCGTCAAGTTGGAAAGCGGTGGCGGCATGGTGCATGCCTACGGTCTGGCCGCGTCACAATTGACCCGTATCCGCGAGGCCGGCGTGCCGTTGACCATCTGTGTAGACAAGGTCGCGGCCAGTGGCGGTTACATGATGGCATGTATTGCCGATAAGGTCCTGGCCGCGCCGTTCGCGATGCTTGGTTCCATTGGCGTGGTCGCGCAGATCCCCAACTTCAACAAAGTGTTGAAGAAGCATGACGTGGATTACGAGATGCTTACCGCCGGCGAGTACAAGCGCACGCTGACACTGTTCGGTGAGAATACCGAGAAGGGCCGCGAGAAGTTTCAGGAAGATCTTGAAAACATTCATCGTTTGTTCAAAGCGTTTGTTGCTCAGTACCGACCCAAGTTGGATGTGGCGGCCGTGGCTACTGGTGAAGTCTGGTTTGGCGCTGAGGCGCTGGACAATGCGCTGGCTGACGAGATCAGTACCAGCGACCAGTACATTAGTCGCATGATCCATGAAGCAGACGTATTTGAAGTGCATTATGTTACCCGCAAAAAGTTGCAGGAGAAGCTCTCGGGCAGCGTCTCGACCGCACTCGACAATCTGGTGCTGACCTGGCTTTCGCGCTTTCACAATCAGCGATTCTGGTAGGAGATCCACATGACGGAATTCAAGGCTCTGGTCGTCAGCGAACAAGACGGCCGCTATGTCTCCAATGTTACGACCCGGCAGATCGACGACCTGCCGGAAGGTGAAGTGCTGATTCGCGTCAAGTACTCATCGCTGAACTTCAAGGACGCCTTGTCCGCCTCCGGCAACAAGGGCGTAACGCGTAACTTCCCGCATACCCCGGGCATCGATGCTGCGGGTGTGGTGGAGTCTTCCTCGGTGCCGGAATTGTCGGCAGGGGATGAGGTGATCGTCACCGGTTACGATCTGGGCATGAGTACGTCCGGCGGCTACGGCGAGTACATTCGTGTACCTGCAGCCTGGGTTCTCAAGCGTCCGGAAGGCTTGAGCCTGCGTGACAGTATGGTGCTTGGCACCGCGGGCCTGACGGCCGCGCTGTGTATCGACAAGCTTGAACAGGCCGGCATGATCCCGGGCCAGGGCCCCATTCTGGTCACTGGCGCTACCGGCGGTGTTGGCAGTATTGCTGTCGCCATGCTTGCCAGCCTGGGTTACGAAGTGGCCGCGGCTACCGGCAAAGCCACGCAGGCGGACTTTCTCAAAGGGTTGGGCGCGACTCGGATTGTCGAGCGCAGTGAACTGGAAGCTGGCAAGGAAAAGCCCATGCTCAAGGAGCAATGGGCCGGAGCCGTGGATACCGTCGGCGGCGATATACTGTTCAACGTGGTCAAGTCACTAAAGTACGGTGCCAGCGTCGTGACTTGCGGCCTGACGGCCGGTACCCAGTTTCAGGGCAGCGTTTTGCCATTCATCTTGCGCAACGTGAACCTGCTGGGTGTCGACTCGGTCGAGCAGCCGTTGGTGGTCAAGGCCTCGATGTGGGATCGGCTGTCGCTGCAATGGAAGACCGATCTGCACAACCTGGAAAAAGAAATCGCACTCGATGATCTGCCTGCCGAAATCGAAAAGATACTGGCCGGCAAGATGGTTGGCCGGGTGGTGGTCAGGCTGGATTAGCACAGCATCAACGATACGGCCACGAGCCCGCTTGAGTGGGGTCGTGGCCGGTCGGCCTATTGAATGCTTGAGGCCAGTTCGAAGATCGGGATGTACATGAGGATGACGATTCCGCCGATGAGCAACCCGATAAAGGTCATCAGCAAAGGCTCGAATAGTTTGATGAACCAATCTATCCAGCGGTTGGTTTCGGCGTCGTAAAAATTGGCGGTTTTTTCCATCATTTCGCCTACGTTCCCTGATTGCTCTCCCGCACGCAGCATACGAATCGAGATGGGTGTGGATAGCTGGTATTCCTCGAGTACGCGTGAAAGCGATTGCCCCTCGCGGATCCGATCGCGAGCTTGTTGCAGCCGTAGTTGCGCGGTAAGACTCAGTAGCCCTTTGACCATCTCCATCGCAGTCAGCAGGGGGATGCCGCCCTGCAGAAGTATGCCCAGCGAACGATAGAACCGGGCCATTTCATAGATAAATAGCCGTTGATTGATGATCGGCAGGCTGGCTAGCAGGCGATGGAGCATTCGTTTGCTGACCGGTTGTTTGAACCCCGCCACTATTATGCAGACGGCTATCAGCACTCCGAGCAAGAGCGCGGTGTAGTGCTCGTTCAACCATTGGCCTGATGACAGCAGCACCTGCGACAACCACGGCAGCTGACCTTCCATGCCGTCGAACACCAGACTGAACCTGGGCACCACGTAGCCCAGCAGAAACAGCATGACCAGCCCGCCCACCGCCAGCAGCAGAACCGGGTAAACCGAGGCGCTGATGATCTTCTGGCGTACCTCTTCAAGCCGGTACCGATAGCTGACGTAACGTTCCAGCGCCGCGGCGGTATCGCCGGTTTTTTCGCTGGATTGCAGCAACGCCAGGTACAGCGGCGGAAAGATCCAAGGAAACTGCCCCAGCGCCTGGGACAGGGATTTGCCTTCGTACAGAAGCCGGATAATGCTCGACAGAACCTTGGCTGATTGCGGATCAGACTCTTTTTCCGCCAGGCTTTCCAGCGCATCGATCAGTGCCAGGCCGGCGCGCAGCAGCGTCGCCAGTTCCTGGCTGAAAAGCATCAGGGGGAAGCGTTCCTTGCGCCAGCTGCCAGCCATCCAGCGGGACACCGGCTGTACACCCAGCACCCGATAACCCTGTTCGCGCGCGAGATCTTCCGCTTCTTTCGCCGTAGGCGTGAAGAAGTTCAGGGTGACGATGCCCTTGGGCTGCTGGATGGCCTTGATCCGGTAGTGCATTGCTGCGTCCTTGGTTTATGAGGGGATGTTGTCAGTTGGGCCGATCAACAGGTGCTCACCAGTTCACCAACTGACGATTTCCACGTTTTCCCCTTCGCCACCTGGCCGGCCATCCTTGCCCCATGAAAGCAGGTCATATTCATCATGCTCACCTGGCGAACGGTAAACGTATTCGCGTCCCCACGGATCCAGTGGCACACCCTTGCGCAGGTAGGGGCCGCCCCAGCCGACCGAATCGCCGGGCGGTTCTACCAACGCCTGCAAACCTTGCTCACCGGTCGGGTAATTGCCCATCTCCAGGCGGTAGATGTCCAGGGCTTTCACCAGAGTTTCGATCTGGGCATGGGCAATTTTGGTTTCCGAACGCCCGAGTTGCTTGAAATACTTGGGCCCCACGATGCCTGCCAGCATCCCCAGTACCACCAGCACCACCAACAGCTCGAGCAAAGTGAAGCCGCGATTTTTCTGCTCGGCGTCTAGAAAGTAAGAAGTCATCACTGTTCCTCCTGAAAGTTGCGCATAAGCTGTCCATGCAAAAGTTGTGCAAGTTTTTGCGGGGCTGACTGGTCAGGGGAGGGGCTGAGCAACACGGGCATGTGCTTTGCAAGGGAGATCCGCGTCCAGGAGAACAAATAGGGAAATAAAAACATGCGTCCGATGCTGATACTGGTGCTGTCTCTAATGGTGTTCCCGGCGTATGCGCAGCAGGCGGCCGGCTTCTACACATCGGTATCAGCGACGGGCACCACGATCCTGACCAACGTGCGCTCCGGCCCGGGGTTTTCACCGGTAAAACTGGCAGAACCGACGCCGGTCACCAGGCCCTCTGGGTCGTCACAGCCCCAGGCCTACACCGCACTGGTCAGCGAGGCGGCCAACCTGCACGACGTACCGGAGGCCTTGCTGCATGCGGTTATCCAGGTTGAATCCGGCTATAACGCGCTGGCCCTGTCACCCCGAGGAGCGGTTGGTTTGATGCAATTGATGCCGGCGACCGCGGTCGAGATGGGCGTCGCGGATATATGGGATCCGGCTTCCAATATCAGTGGCGGCGCCCGTTATCTGAAGAGCTTGATGACATTGTTTGAAGGCGATATTGAGCTGGCGCTGGCTGCATACAATGCTGGTCCTGGCGCAGTACAGCAGCACGGACGGACGGTTCCCCCCTTCGCAGAAACGCAGAAATATGTTCCCCGGGTGTTGCGTCACTATCAGCATCTTCAGGCGGCTCATCGAGCCAAATGACGCAGGTTTACCCCACCATTGTCGGGTAAGTTTCCCCAGGCCTGGGGAGTTTGACCCTCACTCAAGTTGCAAAATCCGCTCACGCGCTACTTGCCAATAGACACTCCGCAACACCTGGAATTGCTGGGTGAATGGGTGGGCAATTTCCGGGGGATTACCCAATTTGATCTGATCGCCTTGCGCAGGTCACTGATATATAGCTAGATTTTTTCTGGCATAGCAATTGCTCTCGGTTCTGGTGACGCATTTTGGGCATCCCGACTGGAGGTCGCCGCCATGAGCCAGAACCTGCACCATCTATTCAATTCCATTCCAAGGTCGGGGCTACGCAGTCTCTTGTGCGTGTCGCTCGTGGCCATGGGTCTGGCAGTGCCGGACCGCGAGGTGCAGGCGGCTATTCAATGCCAGCGCCATCTGGTGGCCAAAGTCGTCGCATTCGACCAGCCGCTGATGTTCAACCGGCTTGGCGCGCAGAATATCAATGGGATGATGTTTGCCCTGCGTTCAGATGTGGTCGACGAAAACCAGGTTTTGCTGTCAGAGGGCGGCCAGGCCATCCCGGGGCGCGTACTGCTGCGCCCGGACAAGCGTCCGCGGCCGTTGATATTGCGCGTGGCGGAAGGCGACTGCATTACCGTGCAGCTGCAGAACCTGTTGGCGGAGCAAGCCAACCCACGCAAGGGCGAAGGGCATCCAGCCCTGCAGATTGATGACCAGGTGACAGATCGTCATGTCGGGTTCAAGGTGAATGGACTGCAGGCGGTCAACTCGATTGATGACATCGCCACCAACTCGGGCGAGAACGACAATACCCTGCTGGCCCCCGGCGCCAGCCGCAACTATGTGCTCTATGCCGAGCGTGAAGGCGCGTTTCTGGCCACCAGCTATGGCGCAACCTTTGGTGGCGAGGGTACGGCTGGGAATATGACCAACGGCCTGTTCGGCCAGGTGATAGTGCTGCCCAAAGGTGCCAGAAGTTATCGCAACACCGTTACCGAAGAAGAAATGCGCCTGGCCTCTACTGGTCGGACCCCGGCTGGGCAGCCGATCATCGACTATGAAGCGCGTTTCCCCCAGAGCGAGCCCTGGATTACCGAAGGCAAGGCTGGCAAACCCATTCTCAATATGGTCGATGGCAGCGAGATTGTCGTCAGCTCGACCGACGCCATCGTCATGGGGCCGAACGCCGATGGCAGCTTTCCGCCTGCAACTTATCCGCTGGAAAGGATTGGCAAACGCAATCCGTCGCTCCCTAACCGGCTTGAGCCGTTCCGCGACTTTGCCTCTGCCTGGCATGATGAGACCGCCGCTGCCCAGGCGTTTCCAGGCTATTGGAACGATCCGGTGTTCGGTCACGTGCTGCAACCCACCCGCGATTCCTTCATGATCAACTACGGCTCGGCCGGTATTGGTTCCGAGATTATCGCCAACCGGCTGGGCGTAGGTCCTATGCATGACTGCCTGTCCTGCGGCTATGAAGAGTTCTTTCTGTCTTCGCACGTCGTAGGTGACGCCGCCATGTTGGTCGATGTGCCAGCCAACGTCGGGCTGGAGGATATCGTCCCGGGGCAAACACCCGACCCGGAGGACATTGGCGTCAAGGCAACCATGGCGCTGTTCCCCAGCGATCCTTCCAACGTCAATCACAGTTACATTGGCGATTTCGTCAAGTTCCGTAACACCCATGCGGGGCACGAGCAGCACATTTTCCACCTGCATGGCCACCAGTGGTTGTTCAACCCCAATGACGATAATTCCGATTACATCGATGCCCAGGGTATCGGCCCGGGCGCGGGCTTTACCTATGAAATTGCCTTTGGCGGATCCGGTAACCGCAATCGGGTAGCGGGCGACGCCATCTACCACTGCCATTTCTACCCGCATTTTGCCCAGGGGATGTGGGCCTTGTGGCGGGTGCATGATGTGTTCGAGCAAGGCAGCCGTCTAGCGGTGTCGGAGGAGGGCGAAGATGGATTCCATGAAGAGCCTTTCGCCTTGCGTAGCGGCTTGCCAGCAGAGGGCGCACGCGCCTTGCCTGACGGCGAGATCGTCGCCGGCACGCCGATTCCTGCTGTCGTACCGCTGCCAGGCAAGCCACTCCCCCCCATGCCGGGCAAGGTCAGCGTGGTGCCCCGGTTTGCCCAGGGTGAGTTGCTGGCGGACGGGGATCACGAGGAAGGTGAACCCATCGAGACAGGCGACCCGATCGGCTCTCTGGCTCTGGTAGACCGCAGTGAAGCCAACTATAACCCGGACGGCACGCTGATAAACCCGGGCTATCCCTTCTGGATCGGCGGCATTGAACACACCGTAGGGCAACGCCCGCCAACCCCGCCGCTGGATATGCTTGATCCGTTGGCCGCCCAGGCACTGAAGGACAGCGGCAATGCATTGTGGCAAGCGCTGGAACCCACCCAGGTGGACGGATGGGACGGTGGCCTGCCACGGCATGCGCTGGACGGCTGGTCCGCGGGTGGTGAGGCAGATGTAACCACCAGTGCGGTGGATTTTTCCAAGCGGATCAGCCGCGCCCGACCAATCTGGTTTCCGGAGCAGGGTAATGACGTAGAACAAGCCGCGATGAGTTATCACGCGCGCAAGGAACACCCCAGCTTCAAGGTAATGCCCAATGGCGCGGTGCAGTCGGCCAGTTTCCGCACCAACGGTGCGCTGCCGATGGCCGGGGCACCCTTTTTCGAGCCCTGTGTGGATGACCAGCAGAAGCTCTTGACCAGCGCGGCCGGAGTGGGGCGTTTCTTCAGCGGCGAAAAAACCAACGGCATGTCCTTCACTGGCTCGTCCCCCTATACCGCGGACCGTCCGCGTATTTACAAGGGTGCCAACATCCAGTTTGACGCGGTCTTTAACAAGGTTGGCTATCACTATCCCCAGGCACGCATCCTCACTCTCTGGGAAGATGCCTGGCCGGTAATCAACAAGCAGCAACCGCCCGAGCCACTGGTGATGCGCTTGAACAGTTTTGATTGCGCCATGTACCACCAGACCAATCTCATCCCGGCATTCTATGAGCTTGACGACTATCAGGTGCGCACCCCCAGCGATGTGGTGGGTCAGCACATTCACCTGCCGAAATGGGATCTGACTGCGGCCGATGGCGCCTCGAATGGCTGGAACTATGAGGACGGCATACTTGCCCCCGTTGCGGTAATCGAACGTATCGAAGCCATCCGGGAATTCAACGAGTGCGCCGCAGGCGACGCCCGCGACGGCACCCAGGATTGTCCGCTAGCCAAGGTCCATCCGTATTTTGGCCAGTTCAGCCGGCCGGATTGGCTCGGAGCGCGCACTGGCATGCAACGCTGGTTCGTTGACCCTGTGGTCAATTCCCATGGCATCGATCGCGGCCTGGGCAATATCTTCACTCACGATCACCTGGCCCCGTCCACCCACCAGCAACTTGGACTGTACGCCACCGTGCTGGTCGAGCCAGCAGGCTCGACCTGGTATCACGCGGAAACCGGTGAGCCGATGTACACCCGTGACGATGGCGGGCCGACCTCCTGGCAAGCCGTGATTGCTGCTGGCGATGAAAATGCCGATGGTAAAAACGATAGCTTCAGGGAGTTTTTCCTGGCCTACAGTGATTTCCAGCACGCTTATGAAGCCGGCGTGTATGTGGGCGCAGGGCCAGATGGCAGACCAGACCCAAGCGCTTTCCCGGCGACTAGCGATACTTTCCGCTATGCCATCAATCCGCCTGAACGCAAGAGCGCCAACGCGCTACTGGAGTCGGTCATTGAAGTGGCCAGCGGCGAAAAGCTCAGCTGTCCGCTACGTCCATGCCCTCAGGCCATTTCCGCCGATGATCCCGGTATGTTTGTAGTGAACTACCGCAACGAGCCAGTGGGGCTGCGCATATTTGATCCGGAACGGATTGCTCCAGATGGCAAACCAGGCATGCAAGCCGAAGGTTTGGCGGGGGATCTGGCGTTCGCTTTGCAGACCCGCACAGACCGGGCAATTGCGGCACTGAATCTGACCCCCAATGCGGTACTGAATGCCATCGGTCCAACCGGTGGCACCACCAGCTTCCCACCGCATATCAATACTGGGGGAGGGGAGCCTGGGGACGCGTTTACGCCCATGCTCCGCACCTACACAGGTGACAATGTCAGGCTGAGAATTGTTGCTGGCGGCCATGAAGAGGAGCACAACGTCACGCTGCACGGGGTCAAATGGCTTCAGGGTGGCAGCGGTATAGTCACCAGCGCCAACTCGGGCTGGCGGGCATCGCAGATGATCGGTATTTCCGAGCAGCTTGGCTTCACCGCGCCGGTGCACATGTTTTCCGACAGGGCGTCTGATACAGCGGACTACTTGTACGCTATGGACGCCTCATTGGAAGGTTTCTGGAGCGGCATCTGGGGTGTGATGCGCAATTATTCAGCCAGCCGCGATGACCTGATGCCGGTGCCAAACAACAGCATCCCGGTGGCCCCGCGCAATACAGTCTCCTATGGCGGAGTGTGCCCGAGATTCAGCCCCAATCCCAATGGGATCGGCTCGCGCAGCACTGTCCAGCGGCGCATTGAGGTAGTCGCGGTGCTGGCCAACGATGTGTTGGATAACAGTCTCGGGCTTAGCATTGACGACCCGGATGGTGCCGGCTCGCATGTCGGCGGCGCGCTCAACCCCGATGGCGGAACGCTGGTGATGAATCCCCGGGCCACCGCCATTCCACAGGTCACTGTAGTGGACCCGGAAGATGGCGAAACCGTCACCCTGGGCGGTGAGTCCGGGCCGCTGCATGACCCCACCGCGATTCTCTACGTGCGCAAAAGCGATCTGGATCCGGTCACCGGCAAGCTGAAGCCTGGCGTGCCAGTGGAGCCGCTGATGCTGCGGGCCGCGGCGGGCGACTGCGTCACTGTTGTACTGGAGAACCGTCTGCCGCTGGTCATGCCCGACCTGCCGAACTTCGCCATCATGCAGGGTGTCGCCAAGCGTGACCGGCAGGGCAATCAGGGTTCGACCACCTTCAACAACAACCTGATGCGTCCCTCCAGCCACGTCGGCATGCATGCGCAACTGATGGCATACGACGTGACTCAATCCGATGGCATGAATGTCGGCATGAATCCGGTGCAAACCGTGGCACCCAGCACTGTGCCTGGTGAGTACCCGACGCGCGAGTATCAATACTACGCCGGGCATCTGCAGCGCGAAGGCAGGCCGCTGGTACGACTCGGCCGTAGCGTTGACAACATCATCGCCACACCGGTCGAGTTTGGCGGGTTGAATCTGCTGCCTGCGGACATGATCAAGCAGCCACAGAAGGGCCTGGTGGGGGCGATGACTATTGTGCCCATGGGCGCCACCTGGGAGGAGAGCCCGACCATGCGCGCCACTGCCACGGTCACTGCGCCGAACAAGCCCGCCTACAAGGACTTCTCGCTGATCTGGCAGAAGGGCTTGAACATGCGCTGGGCCAGTGGCCGGCCGGTGGAAAACCTCGCAATAGAAGGTATTGGCGTACCGAATGATCCCAAGGACAATTCCGGCATGGCGGTGAATTATCGCAGCGAGCCGCTGTGGTATCGCTTCGCCAAGGCGCCGGACGCGCCGTTCGGCCGCGCTGATGGCCAGGGCTGGGGCGACATACCCAATGCGCACATGGCATACAGCAATGCGTTGGTGGGCTCCGATCCGGTTACCCCGATTCTGCGGGTCAAACCTAACGAAGCCTTCCGGATCAATCTGACCATGCCGTCCGGTGGTAGTCGTGGCTCGACCTTCCAGTTGGCCGGACATCTGTGGCCGGTAGATCCGTTCATCTCGGAGAAAACCGACTCCCAGGGCTATCCGCTGAAGGATCCGGGTGTAGGAGCAGTGCGCTTTGGCTACAACCCGCTGAGCCGCTACGCCGCCGCGCAGGAAAGCGTACTGCCGGCAGCACATTTCAGCTTCATGTTACCCAGCGCTGGCGGTGCCAATGGCATCAAGGGCGATTATCTGTATCGCGATTACGCCGCCTTCGGTAACGCCTCAGGCTTATGGGGATTGCTGCGAGTAACGGATGATGAAGATGAATAAGCGCACAGCCTTCAACCGCATCCTGTCAGCCGGGCTGGCCACGCTGCTGTCGGTGAGCTGGCAGGCATCTCAGGCGGCGGCTGGTGCGGCGGATAAGCCGCCGCACCAGAGCCTGGAACGGGATGGCGTGGTCATCGATTTTGAAGTGCGGCCTGGCGGTGGCGCCGCTAACCAGTCGCCGATGGCCGGCCAGTATGCGGATATTCGCTTCAGCGTCACCGACAGTGCCGCGGGCCAACCAATGAGCGGGTTGAACCCGGGCGCCTGGCTGGATCAGCTGCATACGGAGTCTGGGCTGGATAGTCAGCAACTGGACTGCAAAAAGCGCATCGGGCTGTATCTGAAGGGATCTATCGGCATCAGGCCTCTGGTGGATCTCAATAGCTATTACCTGATGATTCTGAACAAGGATCCGAGCATCACCGTCATCGATCCTTCGATTTCGGTAGGGGGCGTGACCAGTACGCTGACGCGTATTTTACTCAAGGGCGCACCGATGGACTGGGTACTGAGTGCAGACGAAAAACGTCTGTTCGTCTCCCTGCCTGATGCCGATGAGGTGGCGGTGATCGATACCGACAGTTTCACATTGGTACGAAATATCCCCGCGGGTGCAGATCCGATGCGCATGGCCATGCAGCCTGATGGTCGCTACCTGTGGGTCGGCAATGATGCTGCCGATCCGGCCAAGGGTGGCGTGACCGTAATCGATAGCGAGAGCTTGCAAGTGGTCGTCAGCATCGCTACCGGTAGCGGCCACCATGAAATGGCCTTCAGCCCTGATTCGCGTTATGCCTTTATCAGCAATCGCAAGAGCGGCACCTTGAGCATCATTGATGTGCCTGAGTTGCGCAGGATCAAGGATATGCCGGTTGGCGCGCATCCGCTGGACGTCGCCTATTCGGAGCTCTCCGGCGCCGTGTATGTGGTCGATGGTCAAGTGGGCAACGTGACGGTAATTGATGGGCAGAGCCACGGCGTACGCAGCGTGATCAAGGGTAGTCCGGGCTTGGGGCCGATTGGTTTCAGTGGGGACGGGCGCTGGGGCATGGTGCTGAATACCTTGGACAGCCAGGTACTGGTAATTGATGCGGCGGATGCCAAGGTGTTGCATCGCATTGATGTGACGGCTCAGCCCTACCAGTTGGAATTCACCCCTGGCTACGCCTACATACGCGGCCTGGGCAGCAGCAAAGTCACCATGATAAACCTGTCGTCCATCGCCGCGGAGGCCAAGCCCATCGTTCAGGGTTTTGATGCGGGCAGGGCGGCACCGGGCCTTGCGGGGGAGCTTCCGATGGCCCAGAGCCTGGCGACCTCGGTTGATCAGGGCTCGGTGTTTGTCGTCAACCCGGCGGACAACACCACCTACTTCTACAACGAAGGCATGAACGCGCCGATGTCCGGCTACCCCAACCGCGGTCACACCGCGCGCGCGGTCTCGGTACTCAACCGCACGCTGCGCGAGGTTGAGCCGGGTATTTACCAGAGCCGCGTGCGGTTGCCGGCCTCCGGTCACTTTGATGTGGCCTTTATGCTCAATCAACCGGAACTCACGCACTGCTTCTCCATGCAGGTGCAGAGCAATCCGGAGCTGGACCGGCTGAACGCCAAGCCCAGGGTGACCTTACTGGCGGATCAGGCCCGGGTTAGCCCGGACAAATATCGGCCAGTGCGCTTTCAGGTCTCGCGCGGGCCCGACAATGCGCCGCACCCGGGGATAGAGGATCTGCGCGTCCGCTATTTTATGGCGCCCTCATCCAGACCCCGCGAAGTTGCGGCGACGGAGGTCAGCGCCGGGCTCTATGAGGCGATGCTGGAGCTGCCGGATCCAGGTGCGTATTACCTGCACGTTGGTTCCAGCTCGCTGGGAATGGCATTCGGCGACCAGCCATACACCAGCGTGCGGCGTACGGCGCCACGCTGAAACAAGCTCAATGATGAGACGTTTGTCAGGAGGTAGTAATGCGATCAATACAGGGACGATCAAACACCGCTGTCATGCTGATGAGCTTACTGCTCACGTTCGGTACCGGCACAGCCTCGGCGCACGCTGAGCATGAGCATGCTCAGAAGGCCCATGCAAGCGATGCCCATGCCGGCCATGCCCCGGCCAAAGGGCATGTTCAGGCAGAGCCGCGTATCACCTTTGCCGACCAACCGCTGACCGATCAACATGGCCGCAGCGTCAATCTGGAAAAGGACCTGGTTTCCGGGCGCATTGTGGTCATCAGTTTCATGTATACCCAGTGCACTACGGTCTGTCCGGTGGTCTCGTCGATCATGGCCAAGGTCCAGGACCAACTGGGTGAGCGCGCTGGCGACGGGGTGAGTCTGGTATCCATCACCATCGATCCGCTACGCGACACACCAGAGCGTCTGCGTGAATATGCCGAGTTGCACAAAGCCGGGCCTGGTTGGTCATGGTTGACCGGATCGGTACCCGCCATTACTGCGACCCTGAAAAGCCTGCGTAGCTGGTCACCGGATCTGGAGTCGCACCAGCCGGTCTTTCTGGTGGGCAACGACGCCACCGGCGAATGGTCGCGTTTCTACGGCTTTACCGATCCCGCGGCCATCGTTGCCCGAGTCGACAGCTTGCAACCGGGGCATGCCGGGACGCACCCGGCTGAACTGCGTGCAATCGATTCCCAGAAGGTGGCGCTGTGAAACGTCAACGGGCGCTGCTGTGGAGTCTGGCGTTGCTGCTGAGCTTGCCTGCGCTGGCGCATGATGGGGTGGAGCATGCCGCGGCATCAAAATCGTCCACGCAACCGGTGGCCTCCGATTTGAGCCGCGACGCCCAAGCGTATTTCACCGATACGCTTTTGCTCAATCAGCACGGCCAGGAAGTGCGCTTTTATTCCGATGTGCTGGCCGGCAAGGTGGTGTTGCTGAATGTGGTCTTCACCCAATGCAAGGATGCCTGCCCGCTGATCAGCCGCAAGCTGCAGGCGGTGCGCGAGCAATTGGGCGAGCAGTCAGAGCGGATCCACTTCGTGTCGTTGAGCAGCGACCCGGTCAACGATTCGCCGCAGGCGCTCAGCGCCTTCATGAAAAAACAACGTCTGGATGAGCGCCAATGGACCTTTCTGACCGGTGACCCGGCAGCCATCGAGACGGTGTTGACGCGGCTGGGCCAGTTCTCTGACTCGCCGGAGGGCCACTCAACCTTGCTGATCGCGGGCGACGTACCCAACAAGCGCTGGAGCAAGATAAGGCCCGATGCGCCTGTCCAGGCCGTGGCCCAGCGCCTGCAACTGCTGGCCATGCCGATCGAGACGGAGTAAACCTTGTTCCGCGCTGCAGGGGTAATCACGTACCTGCTTCTCTGCAGTACTTTCGCCTGCGCGCTCCCGCTGAGCCCGGAGGAGCGCGCAGGCAAACAGATCTATCTGACCGGTGTCGGCCTGGACTCAATTCAGGCCCGGATCGGCATAGGCGACATGCTGTTACCAGGGACGTCGCTGCCCTGCGTCAATTGCCACGGCCGCGATGGACGTGGGCGTCCCGAAGGTGCGGTAGTGCCACCGGACATCACCTGGCAGCGGCTGACGAAACCCTACCGGCAACGGCTCGGAAACGGCCGTGACTACCCGCCTTATACCGAATCCAGCCTGTTGCGCGCGTTCACCCGCGGCGTGGATCCCGGCGACAATCAACTGGCCGCGGCGATGCCGCGCTACAGTCTTTCCAGAACTGACGCGATCAACCTGATTGCCTATATTCGCCGGCTGGAAGATGACCACGACCCGGGGCTGGAAGATAACCTGCTGCGCATTGGCACCTTGCTATCCGCTGACGGGCCGCTGGCGGGACCGGGGCGAATGGTCAGCGGACTGCTGCAGCAACTGGTAGAGCAGCTGAATAATCGCGGCGGAATTCATGGCAGAAAGCTGGAGCTGGTGGTCCGTGATCCCGGCCCGGATCGCTCTACATCCATACAGGCGTTGCAGCGGTTGGTACACGAGGATCAGGTGTTTCTGATACTCGCGCCAATGGCCCCGGCGCTAAGTGAGGGCCTGGAGGAGTTGGCCGCGTCGCTGGCGGTGCCCGTCATAGGTTCGCTGATTTCGCCGACCGATCATGCGCATCAAAAGTGGGTGTTCCAGGCCTTGCCCGGATTGCGTGAACAGATGTTGGCACTAGCCAGCTACGCCAACAGCATCCCGGGTCAATCGGCTCAGCGGGCGCTGGTGGTGCATGCCGCCGATCCGCGTCAGCAACGCCTTGCCGATCTGCTGGCCGGACGACTGCGTGATCTGGGTTGGCAAGATGTACAAACTCGGAGCCCGGCGGAGGCCGAGCAGTCGGCTGCTGCTGGGCAGATCGGTACGGTCTTTTTTATCGGCAGCGGCGGCGAGCTGGTGGATTTTGCCGAGGCAGGTCTGCAGGCAGATCCGCCGCCATTGCTACTGGCATCGTCTGACCAGGTTGGCGCAGACGTACTACGACTGCCGCAGCGGCTCAATGATCGGGTAGTACTGGCCTACGCCTTTTTACCCAGCGACTGGACCGCGCCGGCGTTGTCCCTGCTGCGATCGGCTGTGCCCGAATCAACGGGCGGGGAGCGGTACCTGGCGCTGCAGGTCAACAGCTATGTATCGACCATGCTGCTGTTCGAGGGGCTCAAACGCATCGGCCGCGACGCCAGCCGAGAGGCCCTGGTTGTCAGCCTGGAGAACCTGCATAACTTTCAGACCGGGCTAGCCCCCGCCATGAGCTTCGGCCCCGGCCGCAGAACCGGCGCGCTCGGCTCGCACATGGTCAGGGTAGATCTACGCCAACAACGTTTTCGGCCAACCGGCCGCTACGTTAATCCCTGACTCGCGGCGGCAGCCAGCCTCTACCCACCCAATAGTGGGGAAATCCACCTGTTCCCCAGTTGTATTTCCCCAATCCTGCTTTGCTGTCCCCGTTTCATCTTTAATTATCTATATGAATCATATGCTTATAAAAGATTCCGGATTTCCCGCGGCTGGCATGAAGCATGCCTAGGTTTACTCAGGAGCAGGCTCCTTGGCAGCTAAAACGGTCATTTTGTTAAGGAGATTTCAGTTGCTCAAAAAGGTTCTGTTAGTCGAGGACGAGATGCTGCTGGCGGAAAACCTCAAGCTGTATTTGGAGAAACTGCCATGCGAAGTCCATCTCGCAGCGGATGGAGCTACCGGAATACAGCTGGCCCGCACGCTATTGCCTGAAGTCATCGTACTCGACTACAGACTGCCGGACATGGAAGGGTTTCAGGTTCTCGATGGGCTGGAAATGCATTGGCAGGGAGGTTGCATTTTGATCACAGGCCACCCCTCAAGCCAGGTACTGGAAAGCGCGAAGCGCCGCAGAATCTCGCACATCATGTTCAAACCCTTCCCGCTTGAGGAGCTGCGACGGCTGGTCAGCGGTTTACTGGAAACGCCTATCGTGCAGAAGAACAGGCCCATGGCAATCATCGAGGAAAGACGCAAGGAACGTATCAATGTCTTTCCGTTGAAAATGTATGACGGTAGCTGGGTGATGGCTAACCGCCGCCAGCCCTTGTTAAGCCTCAGCCTCAAACGCGGCGTGGCAAGTGAAAGGCTCGCCGATGATGACGCTGGAGAAGCGCAATAAGCCCTCTACCGAATAGCAACAAGGAGCGCGTGATGGATAGTCAGGTCAATGCGGTTCTGGTGACCGCCACGGCTTTACCTGCCCAGCGACTCGATGCGCAACTGCTGAGGTCTGCCCATGCCTGTTCGCTGGCCAACGCCAGCAGGGTGCTTGAAGAGGCTGAGGAACTGTCAGGACTCAGCTCTGCTGAATTCGTCCAGCAGCTCGGTGCCACCTTTTGCTATCCGGTGCTGGATCGCAGCAGCCTGCTTGACGCTATTCCCGACTTCAGTCAGCTGTCGCTGGCGCAGGCGTTGAAGCGCGAATTCATCATGGTTCAGCAGGGCGACATCAGCATCGGCGTATTCGCCGATCCGTTCGATGCTGCGCGCCTGGCCTGGATCGATCAATGCCTGGCCGGCGCACCGTTATATCTGGTACATGCCCTCGACCTGGCTGACTACCTGGCGCGGCTGGAAGACGGCTTTCAGGCAGTTCAAGGGCTGGGTGAAGGCGCGGCGATAGTGGCGGATGAGTCCTTGGAAATTCTCTCGCTGACGCGCATCAGCGAGGACTCCAGCGTGGTGGTCAAGCTGGTCAACTCGACGCTTTACGATGCTTTGAAGATGCACGCCAGCGACATTCATCTGGGTATGACCGCCAGCGGCCTGGGCATCAAATACCGCATCGACGGAGTGCTCAACAGCGTGACCTGTGCCCAGGGAATGCAGATTGCCGAACAGGTCATCTCACGGATCAAGGTCATGGCCGAACTGGATATCGGCGAGCGCCGCGTACCCCAGGACGGACGCTTCAAGGTCGGGATCAATGGCCGTCAGATTGACTTCAGGGTCTCGGTGATGCCGAGCATCTTTGGCGAAGATGCGGTCCTGCGGATTCTCGACAAACAAGATCTGGCCGACCAGAGCAAAGGGGTGTGCCTGGAATCGCTAGGGTTTGCCGACGAGAGCCTCGTGCAACTCCGGCGCCTGGCGGCTGATCCCTACGGCATGGTGCTGGTAACCGGCCCGACAGGCAGCGGCAAGACCACCACCCTGTACGCGATGATCAGTGAAATCAACAACGGCCGCGACAAGATCATCACCATTGAAGACCCGGTCGAATATCAGCTTCCCGGCGTGCTGCAGATTCCAGTAAACGAGAAAAAGGGACTGACCTTCGCCCGTGGGCTGCGTTCGATTCTGCGCCATGATCCGGACAAGATCATGGTCGGCGAGATCCGTGACCCCGAGACCGCACAGATTGCCGTGCAGTCGGCACTGACCGGCCACCTGGTCTTCACTACCATCCATGCCAACAACGTGTTCGATGTGATTGGCCGCTTCATTCAAATGGAAGTCGACCCCTACAGTTTCGTCTCCGCCCTCAACGCGGTACTAGCGCAGCGGCTATTGCGTCTGGTGTGTCCCGATTGCGCGGTCGCGGTTGATTATTCCGAATCCGAGCTCCTGCTTTCCGGCATCACGCCTGAGCAGCGTGGCACCTTCAGCCTGATGCAAGGGCAGGGCTGCAGCCGCTGCCGGGGCACCGGCTACCGCGGCCGCACGGCGATCGCTGAACTGCTGCGGCTCGACGATGACTTGCGCCAGATGATCGTGGAAAGGCAGCCGCTCAAGCAAATCAAGGAGCTGGCCTGCCAGCGTGGGCTGCGCCTGCTACGCAGCTCGGCACTGGAACTGGTTCGCACTGGACAGACTTCGCTGGAGGAGATCAATCGTGTCACTTTCGTGGCTTGAACAACGCGTGTTGATACTCGGCAGAACCCAGGTCGGACTGTTTCGCCTGGGCGCAAATGGGCCGCAGGAGATGCAACGCGTGGTGATCCCTGCGGAGGCCACGCCGGCGAGCCTGTTGATCGCTCTGGCCGAGCTGTTGCGGCAAAACGCATCGGCCCGCTGTCGGCTGCAGGTACTGATCTCCAGCCATCTGGTGCGCTTTATGCTGGTGCCCTGGCGTGAGGAAATCGCCTCGCCGCGCGAGTTGCTGTCCTTTGCCCAGTTCTGCTTTGAGCAGGTCTATGTTGAAGAGCCGCACAACTGGTCGTTCAGTGTATCGCCTGAGGCAAAGGGCCGGGCTCGTATTGCCGCTGCTACGTCCGCAGAGCTCATTAGCGGGCTGCAGGAGCTGAGCAAGGAAACCGGGTGCCGGCTGCTTGGCGTGCAGCCGTATCTGACCGCAGTGTTCAATCGCTTTTGCCGCAATCTCGCGGACCAGTCTTTTCTGTTCATTGCGGTGGAACAGGGTCGCGTGGGCGTGTTGCGCGCGCGTGATGGGCAATGGCAGAGCGTGCAAACCCTGGCCTGCGCCGATACCGACAACGCACTCGCCGAACTGATAGCGCGTGAGCAGCAGTTGCTTGAGCTGAGGGACGAGGCGATCCAGGCGGTGTACGTGCACGGTGGTGCTGGCAGCTTCCCAGAGCAAACCTCGGCAGGCAACGGCTGCGTGCTGCACAGGCTGGGTCAGGAGGATCAGCAGGCGGATCAGCAGGCCGAGCCTGTCGATCCGATGTTGGTTATGGCCCGGGCGGTGCATTGACATGCGCACCCTTGAACTTGATTTCGCACCCCCGCGCACAGCTCGCGCCAGAGGTTGGGTACTGCTCAGCCTGGGGCTGGTATCGGTCCTCGCCTGCGGGCTGGCGCAGCAAGTGATCAGCAGTCAACAAGCCGAGCGGGCGGGCGCCGTCGTGCAGGTCGGTGCAGCGGGACTCGCCGCAGATCAACAGACCTCAACGCTTTCTCAGTCGCCTGAAGAATTGAGAAGTAGCCGCGCTATTCTCGCTGAGATTCGCTCTGCGTCCGATCAGGTAAACCGCCCCTGGGAGCGTTTGTTCGTAAACCTGGAAACCTTGCCGCTTGAGAATGTCGCGCTGCTTTCGCTGATCACTGACGGGCGCAACCGGCAGCTGCGCATCCAGGCCGAAGCGCGCGATCTGGCCTCCATGCTGGCCTTCCATCAGGAGCTCGAGCGCAGCCAGGAGTTGAGCGACGTGTACCTGATCAATCATGAGGTCATGGCGCAAATGGACGGTGAGCCGGTGCTTTTCAATCTGTTGGTCACCTGGAGCGGCAGCCATGCACCTCTCTAGATTGATCCTGCTTGAACAGGCCCAGCGCCTCGGCTGGCCAGGGCTGCTGGGCGCCAGCTTGATGCTGATGGCGGCATTCTACGCCGGGCTGATTCTGGCGCCCGCCATTCCTGAGCTGACTCGCCCGGCTGATCTGTCCGCCAACACTGGCGTATTGGACCCAACCCAGCCGGCTTCTGCCTACCCGGAATCAGATGGCGGCAAGAACGAGGTCGACGCCTTCCGCGAAGGGCTTCCCGGGCAAATGGACGCTACCACCACCATCAATCGCATCTACGCCCTGGCAAGCTCGGAAGGCATCACCCTTGCGCGGGGCGAGTACTCAATGGGGATCGATGCCCGGACCCGTCTGGCGCGATACCAGATGACGCTGCCGGTCGGCGGCAGTTATCCCCAACTACGTCGTTTCATTCATTCGGTCATGGAAGAAATACCGGCCCTGGCGCTTGAGGATATTGATCTTCGGCGTCTGGACATCGGCACAACACACCTTGAAGGGCGAATCCGCCTGACTCTGTATTTATCGAGGTAGCCATGGATAAGAAGCGGTCTCTCATATGGTTGGGGTTTTTGGCTGGAGCGGCCACGTTGGCCATCATTCCAGAGCTGTTCTGGGACGACGAGCAACTGGTGCAGCCGGCACCCAGCTATTCCCCTGAACTGCCCGATACCGCGGCGGTTCAGGCGATCCTGCAGGAAGAGCAGGGGTCGCAATCTGCCGCGCACCTGCCAGCAGAGCAGCAGGCCATACCGCGCGCTGATCTGTTCCCGGCACACAGCTGGTATGTAGCCCCCCCCGTGCCCGACATTCCGCCGCCGGCTGCTCCACGGGTGAAGGCGCCGGTATTGCCCGCCGCACCACCGGTGCCTTTTCAGTTCGTCGGTACGCTGAGGGATAACGAGCAACTGCATATAGTGCTCCAACGCAACCAGACCATTCATGTGGTCAGCGTGGGCGATGTGATTGATGAAACCTACCGCGTCGAGGGCCTTCGCGGGCGTGAAGTGATACTGGTTTACCTGCCCCTGGACCTGAACCAGTCGGTGCTGGTCGGTAGCACCGCAGGAAGTGCGTTATGAAGCCTGCAGACTATCGTCCCGTTTTGCATGTGCTGGCGCTGTTGTTGGCGTTGGCTACCCTGGGCGGCTGCGCGAGCGACTTGAGCCAGGGTATCGCGCTGATCGACGAAGGCTCCTATGAAGAGGGCCTGGCGCAGCTGGAGGCGGTCAGCGCGAAAAAGCCGCGTGACCCGTCTGTGCAAATTGCGCTGGCCAACCAGAAGGCACGGGTTATCACCATGTTGCTGACTCAGGCCGACAATGCCCTGACTGTGGGTGACCAGGTTGCCGCGTATGCGATCTTTCAGCGCGTGCTAAGGCTGGAATCGACTAACACGCGCGCCAAGCAGGGCATGCGCAAGATCGAGCAGATGCAGTACATCGCCGATTTTCTGCGCCAGGGCCAGGCGGCTCTGCGGCGCGGAGACCTGATCGGCGCGGAAACTCAGGTCAGGGCGATTCTGGAGCTGGATCCCTTGCATCCGGGGGCGCGCAAATTGCGCGATGATGTAGGCCAGATACGCGCCCGCACTGACACCATGAACCCGCAGCTGCGCGGCCGGCTTCAGCGCCTGGTGACCCTGGAGTTTCGCGACGCGAATCTGGGGGTTATTTTTGAAGTGCTCTCGCAGACCGCCGGGTTGAATTTCATCCTCGATAAGGATATTCGTCCGGATCTGAAAGCCACCATCTTCGTGCGCGATGTCAGTATTGCTGACGCGGTGGAACTGATCACCCAGCAGAACCAGCTACATCAGCGCATCATCAACGATAACACCATCATCATTTATCCGGACTCGCCGCAGAAGCTCAAGGAGTATCAGGAGCTGGTCATGCGCAGTTTCTATCTGACCAATATTGGCGCCGATGCAGCGCTGAACATGATCAAGACGCTGCTGAAAACCCGCGACATCTTTGTCGACGAGCGCCTCAATACCCTCACCATGCGCGATACCCCGGACGTGGTGCGCATGGTTGAAAAACTGCTGTATTCGCAGGATCAGCCGGACCCCGAAGTGGTTCTGGAAGTCGAGATCATGGAGGTCTCACGCCAGCGGATACTCGACCTGGGTCTGCAGTGGCCAAACACCTTCGGCGTGGTCAATGCCGAAGGCGGCGCGATCACCGTGCTCGATCAACTGCGCGGCATCGATTCAGGACGCATCACCCTCAGCCCCTCGCCGCAACTGCGCATCAACGAGCAGGACAACGACATCAACACCCTGGCCAGCCCGGTTATCCGGGTGCGCAACAAGGAACAGGCGAGAATTCATATCGGCCAGCGCGTGCCGATCATCAGCGCTACCTCGGTGCCCTCGACCCAGGGGCCGGTGATCACCGAAAGCATCACCTATCTGGATGTGGGTCTGAAACTCGAGGTGCAGCCAACAATATATCTCAACGATGTGGTGGGTATTCAGATCGCCCTGGAAGTCAGCAATGCCACACCACTGGAAGCTACCCGCCAGGGGACCATTCCGGTGCAGGTCGATACCCGCAATGCAGTCACCACCTTGAGCCTGAAAAACGGTGAAACGCAGTTGCTCGCAGGTCTAGTGCGCAACGATCACGGCGTCACCGGCAACCAGATTCCGGGCATTGGCGATGTGCCCGGGCTGGGCCGGTTGTTCGGCAGCAGGAAAGACACCATCGGCAAATCCGAGCTGGTGCTGTCCATTACCCCGCGCATAGTCCGCAACCTGCCGTATCAAAGCCCTGGCGATATGGAGTTTGCCACCGGCACCGAAAGCCACATGCGCGCACGCCCTGTGACCTTGATGGAGGAAGAGCCACGCGCGCCGATTGAACCCCTGGAGCTGCCTGATCCGGTGGATCTGGCGCCAGCGGTGAGCGAGGCCCGGCCATTATGAACACGGCAGCGCGGCGCTCGGGCTTCACCCTGATAGAGCTGGTTATCAGCATGGCGATATTGGCGTTGTTGGCCAGCATGGCATTGCCACTGACCGAGACGCTGGTCCGGCGCAGCAAGGAGCAGGAACTGAAAACCTCGCTGTATCAGATACGCGATGCGATTGATCGATACAAGATGCTGGCCGACGCCGGCTTCCTGGAGAACAGCACCGGCACCTCGGGTTATCCGCCGTCACTGGAATTGCTCGTGGATGGTGTGCGGGACCTGCGCAGCATCAAGGGCGAAAAGGTGTATTTCCTCAGGCGCATCCCCCGTGACCCTTTCGCCGATGCCAAAATTCCCGCAGTCGATACCTGGGGCAAGCGCAGTTACGCGAGCTCGGCGGAGGATCCGCGCGAGGGTGAAGACGTTTTCGATGTGTATTCATTGATGCGTGGCGACGGCCTGAATGGCATCGCTTACCGGGATTGGTGAAACATGAAACGACACAGCGGTTTCACATTGATCGAGCTGATGGTGGTCATGGCGATCGTGGCCATGCTGATGACCATTGCCTTGCCGCGGTATTTTTCCAGTCTTGAGGCATCCAAGGAAACTACGCTTAAACAGAGCCTGGCAGTGATGCGCGAGACGCTTGATCAGTATTACGGCGATACCGGTGCCTATCCGGACTCGATCGAGGAGCTGGTTGAACGTCGCTATCTGCGCCAGCTGCCGGTGGACCCGATCATCGAGCGCTCTGACCTGTGGGTCATCATCGAGCCGCCGGAAGGTGTGGCCGGGCGGGTAAGTGATGTAAAAAGCGCGGCGACCGGGCATGCCCGGGACGGGAGTGCATATGCGCACTGGTAATCATCTGGCACGGCCGCAACAGGGCTTCACCTTTCTCGGCGTGCTGTTTCTGGTCACAGTGATGGGCGCTTCGCTTGCCGGCGTGGGTCAACTCTGGTCGGTCAGCAGCCAGCGCGCGAAAGAGCGAGAGCTGCTCTGGGTCGGCACGCAATACGCTCGGGCGCTGCGCAGTTATTACCGCAATTCACCCGGTACTGCGGCTTATCCCCGGCACCTGGAAGAGCTGCTGGAGGATCGTCGCTCGGTGGTGCCCAAGCGGCATCTGCGCCGCCTCTATCCAGACCCCATGACCGGCTCCCAGGACTGGGGGCTGGTGATGTCCTACGGCGAGGGTATCGCCGGTGTGTATAGCCGCTCGGAACGCAGCAGCATGAAACGCTCCAACTTCCCGCCGCAGTGGCAGACATTTGAAGGACTGGAGCGGGTGTCGGACTGGCAGTTTGTGGCGGAGGACGCGTTCGCAGACAGTCAATCGACCGCTCAGCCCCTTGCTGTACCGGGAGGCAACCCATGAGCCCGGTAAAGAGTGCCAAACACAGCGCGCGGGGGTGGCCCGCCTGGACCCTGGCGTGGCTACTGGGGTGGTGGATGCTTTCGGCGCCCGCTGACGTCAATAACGATATCGACGCCGGCGCCGAAGCCGAGGCTGGCGGAGATGCGGCTGTCGATGATGCTGCAGCAGCGGATGACGCCATCCTCGCCGGCTTTGTGGTCAACGACACAATTTCCAATATCGGCCACGAGTTCTATCGCTACTTCAGCGAGCGCCTGCGTGACGGCGACGAGCTGGACGTCAACCTGGTAGTGCATGAACGGCCCTCCGCGCGCTGGGGAAGTTTGATCTGGGTCGAACTGGACGGCGTGATTCTCTACCAGCGGTTTTTACCACCCAATATCTCGCTTCTGCAGCCCGTCGCCTACAGCGCGGCAGACTGGATACGTGAGGCCATAGCCCAGCAGAGCCTGGAAAGAATGTTCCAGGATAACTTCGATATAGAAGGGGACGAATTATGAAATGCACCACAGCAACACATGTCTTGCTGGCCTGTGCCGGCCTCGCCCTGGGCGCTGGAGCTAGCGCCACGGAGCTGGTTTACACCCCGGTCAATCCGTCCTTTGGCGGCAACCCGTTGAACGGCAGCTGGCTGCTGAGCAATGCCCAATCGCAAAACAGCCATCGGGCAGATTCAAGCTCCCGATCTTCAACGTCGGGTATCACCGCCTTACAACGCTTTACCAGCCAGCTGGAGTCCCGGCTGCTGTCGCAACTGTTGACCGATATCCAGAATGGCGACAGCGGCAGCCTGACCACCGACGCGTTCATCATCAACATCATTGATGACTCCGGCATGCTCAGCATTGTCATCACTGACCGGCAGACCGGCGAAGTATCGGAAGTCGTAGTAAATGGCCTGACCAATCCGTAGCCGCTAAACACAGGGATGGACCCATGAACAAAATCGTTGCGACACTGATACTGGCAGCTACGCTGCACGGATGCGCAAGCCGCGAACCTATGCCAGCCCAGGACACTGAGGCCCCTGTGCTCACACCCAGGGCGTCGACCTATTATGACTTGCTGGCGCTGCCCCGGCCGAAGGGGCGGGTGGTTGTCGCGGTCTATGGTTTCCGTGACCAGACCGGGCAATACAAGCCCAACCCAGCCAGCTCATTTTCTACCAGCGTGACGCAAGGCGCTGCCAGTATGTTGGTGGATGCGTTGCAGGCCAGCGGCTGGTTCATGGTGCTGGAGCGAGAGGGGCTGCAGAACATTCTCACTGAACGCAAAATTATCCGCGCCTCGCAGAACAAGCCGAACATTCCGGCCAATATCCAGGAGGATCTGCCGTCGCTGCATGCCGCCAATCTGCTCCTTGAGGGCGGGATCACGGCGTTTGATTCCAACGTCCGCACCGGCGGAGTAGGGGCGCGCTACCTGGGCATCAGCCTGGCTCAGGAGTACCGGGTTGACCAGGTGTCGGTCAGCCTGCGGGCCGTTGACGTGCGCACCGGGCAGGTGCTGGGCAATGTCATGACGTCCAAGACCATCTATTCAGTTGGTCGCAATGCGGGCGTATTCAAGTTCATCGAGTTCGAGAAGCTGTTGGAAGCAGAGGCCGGATACACGTTGAACGAGCCCGCTCAACTGTGCGTGTTGTCGGCCATCGAATCGGCGGTCGCGCACCTGGTTGCCCAAGGCCTGGAACGCCGCTTATGGCAGTTGGCTGATGACGAGCCGGGTTTCTCTTCGCTCTCCAAATACTCCAGTAGCCTACGTAATCAGGCGCCTTGATCGATTTGCCAAATAAAATTGCCGGATAAAAAAACCGCCCTGAAACGGGCGGTTTTTCTTTTACGTGGAGCGCTTACTGTTGCGTTACGTTGGCCAGGTTGCCGTTACCCTGCTGGGTAATATAGGCCGCATGGTTAGCACCCGCCTGTACAGCGTACGCCTGGTTGCCAATCCCTCCCTGAACAATGGCCGCATAATTGAGGCTGTCAGTCTGGGTGATGCTGGCGAGGTTATCCGAACCGTACTGCTGGGCAACCTCCGCGACGTTAAAGGTGCCGGTCTGGTCCAGTACCACTTCGTTGTCGGTACCCATGCTGGAGCCGCTGGCGGTATTGTCGCTGCCACCTTGCTCGGCCGTCAGCAAGTTTCCGGTGCCGTCCTGGCTGAAGGTGAGCAGGTTGCGCTCACCGGTTTGGCTTACGTCCAGTTCGTTTTCCTGACCGGTTGACGAGACGATCTGCAGGTGGTCCTGGCCCTCCTGATAGATCAGCCCCACGTTGTCGCTGCCGTCTTGATAGACGTAAGCCTGGCTGTTGAACGAGTCGATTTGCTGGAGATCCAGGCTGTTCACGTCGCCGGACTGGGCGGCGTAGGCTATGTTGAATTCACCGCTGGTCTGGTCCACCAACATCTCGTTCAGGCTGCCACTCTGGTCGACAATAATCTGGCTCTGGTTCTGAAGTTCCTGATAGGTCGCCAGGTAGCTTGAGTCGCCGTTTTGAGTGATGGTTGTGGTGCTTTGCTGGCTGTCCATTTGATCAGCGTAGGCTTCATGGCCCACTCCATACTGTTGCAGATAGATCTGACTGTCGTCGGAGAACTGCTGCCAGGCAGCCGCGGTGTTCATGTCACCTTCCTGGTAGACCGAAGCGGTATTCCCACTACCAACAATCTGGTCAACCGACACGAAGTTTTCATCGCCGGCCTGAATCATCAACGCGGTGCTTTGTACCTGCTCCTCCTGCCAGGTCAAAGCGCTGTTACCGTCGCCGATCTGCAGCTGTGTGGTGGTGCTGTCGGTGCCGAATTGCTGCAGGCTGGCCCCGTCATTGAACATGCCTTGCTGGTCCTGAAGCGAGGAGCTCCCAGTATTCAGGCTCTGTTCGGACGCAGCGGCGTTGAGATCCCCGGTGTGGATCTGGGTTGCAGTGCTCTGGGTTTCTGACTGGAAAATGAAGGCGTTGTTGTCACCGCCCACCTGATCCTGGTCGGCAAAACTGCCGGTGGCACTACTCTGGTTCACGTCGGCGATGTTGAAGTCCCCGGTCTGATCCTGGGTCGACAGGCTGTCGTCGGCAAAAGCGTTGAGGCTGATGACAGTAATTATCGCAGCCGTGAGGGGTTTGATGTTGAACATGGTGTTACCTCCACAAATAGAATGTGATGCGTTGCGTTTTTAATTGAGACCAGAGCTACTGGTACTGCGTAACCTCTATGTTCTGGCCACTGCCATGCTGGGTGATGCTGCCGTGCAGCCCCTCCCCGGATTGCTCGATGCGGGCACTGTTGTCTGCGCCATGTTGGGTTATGGATGCCTGGTTGTAGGCGCCGTGTTGCGTAATGCTGGCCAGGTTGGAAAAGCCGTCCTGGCTGATATAAGCGATCATTTCAATTCCCTCCTGGGTGATGAATGCCTCATTACCATTGCCTAGCTGCGCGATAATCCCGACCAGGCCCTCACCGCTTTGGCTGATGCTGGCCTGATGCTCGTCACCTTGCTGGTCAATCACTGCTCGCGTTGCACTGTTGCCGAGCTCGGCCAGTTCAGGCGCAACCGCCAGATCCTGGTTGTCCATAAGGTCCGCCGCTGCGACCTGGCCCGCCAGCATCAGGCTTAAGACCAAGCCCAGGCCCAAGGCCAGACAGCGGCTTACCTGGCAATTCAACTGACGAGCTATGTATCGAGTCAGCATGGCCTTTACTTCCGTTTACCGCCGCCCGCTCAGACCTCACGTCTGTGCGGGCGGAGGATTTGGCTCAACGTACGGTTAATGGCACGGTCAACACTGTCCCGAAAGCGGACCTGATAGTCGCAGTCGGATTGGCCGGCAATGAAAGCCCTTCAGTGTTTGCCGACAGCCGCCATTGGCCGGTCAGGCTCAGCGTTGCGGTACCCAGTGACAGGGGGCCGTTATTGGTGCTGACCTCAATGGTGATGGTATTGCCGGTCGCCAACGAGGTATTGCCACGAAGATCCCAGGTCTGCCGATCATTGCTGCGCAAGCGTAGCAGCGCAGTCGCGACATTGATGGTTTCAGCTGTGGCGGGTGGTGGAGACACACTGACCGTTACCGTGGCGGGTGCTGACACCGCATTCAGCGCATCCTGTACCTGATAGGTGAAGGTTACATTGAAGGCGCTACTGACGGTAGCCGGCGGGGTATATCTGACCAGCGAGCCATTGACGCTCACAGTACCCTGGCCATTGGCAGGCTGGGTCAGACCGACGATGCTGAACGGCTGGTTGTTCTCCGGATCGGTATCATTGGCAAGCACATCAATATCGATCGGAATGGCCAGCGTAGCGGCGCTGTCGTTGACTGCCACCGGTGCCTGGTTGGCGCTGATGCTGACAGTTACCTGAGCCACATTGGACTGCTCGCCGCGGATATCCTGGGCGCGATAGCTGAAGGTCGCCTGCATCGGTACGTTGGTGATCGGTGGGGTATACAGCACGCTGGTGCTACCGTTGAGCGCTACACTGCCTTGCCCGGTTGGGGGCTGAGTCAGCGCGACGATGCTTAACGGAATGTCGCCATCAGGGTCTGTATCATTGCTCACCACATTGATGACGATCGGCACCCCGGAGCTGGTGCTGGCGCTGTCATTGGCTGCCACCGGAGGCTCGTTGTCGCCAGTTGCAGGTGCGTCATCGACCACACTGACCATTTCGGTGTCAGCGCCGCCCGCAGACGACTTCACGCTGATCCTGGACGGCGGTTGCATCAGGTTGGGTACGCTCAGGGTCTGGGTAGTACCTGCCTTTGACAGTCGGCCAAAGCCTTCTGCTACCAGGTCCGGCACCTGGACCTCATCGCTGGAAACCGCTTCGATGGTCAGGCTGTTATTGACCCAGGAGTACTCGGCACTGGTGATTTTCACCACGTCAGTCAAGGGCCTGGATTGCGTGGTTGGCACGGTTGCGCCGCTGGGATTGACTGCCGTTACAACGATCACCTCAGGCAGCTCGGCCGGAGCCGGCTTGTAGCCAAAGAAATGCCCGTTGTTATCGCCGGTCATATCCACCAGGCAGGGTGAACCGGGGTTCTCGCCCACCAATTCAATGGACTCCCGGAAGCACACCTCAGCATTACCCACCGAAGTCGCGAACACATCGATGCTGCTGCTTCCGCCAGAGCGGCTATAGGTAGCTCGCTCGATCTCGGCTGCGGTGGGCGTAAGGCTGTCAAACACCTTGCCACTCAGGCTAAAGGTGTTGGTCTCGATCGTCCCCGCAGGTCCTTCGATACGAACGAAGTTGGTGTCGAATGGGCTTCCTGTCATCGGTTCACGCAAGCTCGGGTCGCCTACAAAGCTCTCGGTTAAACCAGTCTCCGGATTAACCTCGGTGTAGGGGCCGTTGACGCTCTGCAGGAAGGGACCAACATCGCCCTCCAGAGCACCGTCAAAATCCCCTGGCAAGCCGATGCCAATATCGCGCGTCATGTTGATTGCCCGACGGCCTGTGCCGGTCACCTGGATGGTTTCCACGCCGTAAGGGTGGGTGATCACATAGGTGCCAGGTATCGGGATGGTCGCGCGGATGCGGATACGGGCAAAGCTGACCTGATCACCGTCCACTGGCGAGTCGCCGGAGAAGGCGGCTTCAAGTGCAGCCACATAGGTTTCCAGCTCGTAGTTGTTGTTGCCTGCCGCGGGAATGTCCGTCTCGGCCAGCATCCAGAACAGCTCCCCTGGCCAGTTGCCTGGGAATATCATGGGGAGCGTATCGTCGAATACGCCGGGATCGGCCGCCAAAGCGCACATGGATGCGTTGGCGGTGCGGGAGCTCACCGCCTTGGATCGGCAGAGCTCAAGCGAGAGCTGATTTTCGTCCTGATACCAGATGGGGAATCCCCCCGATGCGGCGGTATAAGGCCCAAAATCGAGGCTGCTGAGCGCTCCGAAAGCTTGGCCAGCCGTTAGTGCGGCAAGCGCAAGGCTGGTTGTTAGGGTTTTGTGCCAAATATTCATGGTGCCTCCTGACCTTAGAGCCGGCTAGCTTTCCTAGGGGAGAATGGTGACTTCTTCAACATCGACGCCGCCATTGGACGAGGTCACGTTGATACTGGCGGGCGGGATAGGTGTGACGCCGGTCACCAACTGCTTGATGGCGCCAGTCCCGCTCAAATCCCCAATGGGTCCGCTGTTGCCGGTCACGCTCAGCACCGGTGGGCTGGTTTTATCGCTGGATTCGGCTTCAACAGTCAGCTGCGCAGTCGACAGGCTGTATTCAGCGCGATGGATGATCACTTGATCGACGATCTGCGCCTGCGCGGTGGTAGCGGAACTGCTGGGTATTGCCAGGCTGTTGTCGGCGGTAACGCTGATACTGCCGAGCACCGTTGGGATCTCACTGGACTGCCCGTACCAGTTTCCGGTGGTGTTCTCCTCGCTCATCACATGGGAGGTACCGCCGGTATCGCTGAATTGGGCTGTGCCGGGAGGCGGGGGAGCCAGAGCGAATACATCCTGCCGAGCGACAACGCCGTCTTCACCGGTCTGGCGTGAATAGGTGGCGCGGTCGATTTTTAGCGGTGTCGGCAAGGCAACATCCGAAAGCATGCCGGTAATGGCAAACAGGTTGGTGCGCAGATCAATGCCGTTAGGCCCTTCGATACGGACGTAGTTGGTGGCGAACGGGCTGCCGGTCACTTCTTCCTCAATGTTCGGGTCGCCAACATAGGTATCCACCTCACCGGTATCCGGATTGGTTTCGGTATAGGGACCATTGATGCCGCGCAGGAACGGGCCCACGTCGCCAGCCAAAGCACCGATGAACTGACCATCGCTGGCAATGCCGATATCGCGGGTCATGTTGATCACCCGGTCACCACCATCTTCGGCTATGGCTTCGGCGGTGATGTCGAATACATCTACGCCGTAGGGGTGGGTAACCGTATAAACCCCTGGAACAGTCAAATCGACGCGAATGCGAATGCGTGAAAAGGCGACCTGATCGCCGTCAATTGGCCCATCCCCGCTGAAGGCGGCTTCCAGAGCTGCGCCAAAATCCAGTGCAATGCCGGTGGCGGCATCTTCAATGGCAGCATTGGCCATGAACCAGAATGCTTCGCTGGGGAAGTTGCCTGGGAAGGCAAAGGGCAGAGTATCGTCGAACACGCCGGGCTCGGGTCCCAGCCCGCACATGTAGGTGCCTGCGCCGCCACCTGCGCGTGAGCTGAGCGCTCGGGACAGACACAAATCCAACGCGCGTCCATGAGTGTCCTGGTACCAGGCGGGGAAATTGGCATTCGCCGGTACATAGGGTCCGGGGTCCACGGTATACAGCGCTGCTTGAGCGATGCCTGCGCACAGCCCTCCGATGATTATCAGCGCTGATGTTTTCGAAACAGAGCTGCGCATGAGTAATTCCTCCTGCAAGTGGGGTGGGCCTGGCTTGCTTTTTGAGCCAGGCCATCATCCCTAAGCAGCTTCTGTACCAGATCGTTTTATCGGGCTGTAACCAGCGTAATAGACAGGCTGTGAATAATGGAGGTTGGAGAGGGGAGGCATGGAATGGGGGTATTCCCCCGTTAATGGGCCAGTTTAGGGGGAGCCGCCGGTCGGCTGATCTGGCGGCAACTGACGAAGGGCGCTTGATCTGTGCTGGCCGTGGGCTATAACTGTACTGTCGGCAAGGATGGAGTGGCTATGATAAATGTCACATCGCACTGGACGGAATCCAAGATCGAGCCCGACTCAGTTATAACACCGGGTAGCCGGCCTTTTAATCTATTGCGCTGGTATTCCTGGCTGAGCCTGATCCTGATCTCTGCGGTCGCTCTGGTACTGGGCGCCGTGTCTGCGCATTTCGTCGTAAACGAGAGTATTGAACGTGACCTGATGCTTAGCGCGCAGTTCGTCAGGGCAGTGGCTGAAGCAGAAATCAGGCATTCGGTCCTGCCTGAGACTCTGACCATGGGCGATCTGGTCGACCTGCGGCGTCTGGCAGATGCTGATCTGCCTCTCGAAGTGGTTCATGACGTGCGCGGCGAATTTCTCGACCATATCACCCATCTTCCCGACGCTCTACTGGCGAATATCTACGCCACCGACCGCCGTGTTATCTGGTCTACCAACCCTGACCTCATAGGTCATCAAAGCGCAGCCAACGGTAACCTGGATGAAGCGTTCAGCTCAAAAGGACGGGTGGGCTCCACTTATTTTCATGTGTCTGCAGAAAATCACCACGAGGAACAGCAGTTTATCCGACATCCGCGCACCTTCTTCATTGAGAACTATATTCCTCTGCTGGATCTGAACGGCGACGTTGCAATAGTCGTCGAAATCTACAAGGAGCCCAATGATCTGGTCGCCAGGATCAAGCGCGGCATATGGCTGATCGCATCGACGACCATCATTGGCGCGGCGACGCTTTATCTAGGGCTGTTCTGGATTGTGCGCAGAGCATCCCTGGTGCTGGCCTATCAGCAGCAGAAACTGGTTGAGAACGAAACCTATGTGGCGATGGGCGAAATGTCTTCCGCTATAGCCCACAGTTTGCGTAACCCGCTGGCTACCATCCGCTCCAGTGCCGAGCTGGCGCTGGAACTTGATCAGGAGCCGGCGAAGAAAAACATCAACGATATTATCAACCAGGTCGACCGCATGTCTGCCTGGGTACGTGAGCTTCTGCAGACCTCGCGCCCAATGTCCAGCCGGGTCAGGCCCGTCGAACTGGTGCCCGCGATTGAAGAAGCCCTGAGCGCGTGCCAGTTGCAGCTGCAGACCTTTCGCATCGACGTCGATTTCGCGCCGCAGGAACAACCTCTGGTGCTGGCCCATCGCGTACTGCTGTCGCAGGTGCTGAACAGCGTGCTGTCCAATGCCATTGAAGCCATGCCCCACGGCGGGGTGCTGCGGCTGAAGATGGATACGGACACCGCCGCCGGCAAGCTGGTGCTGTCCATCAGCGATACCGGCAACGGCATGTCCCATCAACAGCGCACGATGGCCTTCAAACCCTTTTTTACAACGAAACAGGGGGGCCTGGGAGTGGGCCTGGTTACAGTTAAACGGATCATGGAGCGATTCGGCGGCAAGGTAAGTCTGAGCAGCTATGAGCAACGTGGTACCACGATCAATTTGGGGTTCAGTCTGGCCCAAGGATCATGACGATGGATAAGACAATTCTGGTAGTAGAAGATGATCGCCTGTTGGCAGAAAACATCCAAAATTATCTTCAACGAAGGGACTACGAAGCGGTGATCTGCGATTCCGCCGAAAGGGCATTGGAATTGCTGAATACCACTCGTCCTGACATTGTGCTGACGGATAACTCCTTGCCGGGCATGAGCGGCATCGAGCTGATCAGAAAATTGCAGGCCAGCGCGCCCAACTTGAAAACCATCATGATGACGGGCTACGGCAATATCGAAAATGCGGTGGAGGCGATGCAGGCCGGCGCCTTCCATTACCTGACCAAACCCATCGCGCTATCCGAGTTGAAAGTGCTGATGGAGAAGGCCTTCGGTACGCTGAAACTGGAGCAAAAGCTGTCGTTTTACCAGAAACGCGAAGCTGAAAACGCCGGCTTTGAAACCCTGGTTGGCGGATCGCCGGCGATGCTGGCGTTGAAGGATCGCATCACCAGAATCCTGGCTGCCGAAAGTCTGATGAAAAATACCGATTTGCCGGTTGTACTGATAGAAGGGGAGACCGGTACCGGAAAGGAGCTGGTAGCGCGCGCCTTGCACTTCGAAGGCGCCAGGCGTGATAACCCGTTCGTTGAAATCAATTGCGCCGCCATTCCGCCGCAGTTGCTCGAAGCCGAACTCTTCGGTCATGAAAAAGGCGCTTTTACCGATGCCAAGGAGCGCCGCTTGGGTCTGGTCGAAACCGCCGATGGCGGCACCCTGTTTCTGGATGAAGTAGGCGAGCTGGATCTGGCCATGCAAGCCAAGCTGCTCAAGTTGCTGGAAGACCGTTCCGTGCGCCGGGTAGGTTCGGCCAAGGAGCGCAAGGTGGATGTGCGCATCATCAGCGCTACGAACTGTGATCTGGAACAAATGGTACGTCAGGGTCGTTTCCGCAAGGATCTGTTTTTCCGCCTGCGTATTATTTCGCTCAAGGTCCCGAGTCTGCGGGACCGCGGCGCAGACGTGCTGTTGTTGGCGCGGTACTTTCTGGATCTGCATGGCAAACGCTACGGCAAGCCCAACCTGCAGTTCTCCCGCGATGCGGAAGATCTCATCGCCAGCTACAGTTGGCCGGGCAATGTCCGGGAGCTGAAAAACATGCTGGAACAGGCTGCTCTACTGGCGCCGGACCAGATAGTAAGCGTCGCTCAACTGAGTGTCTGCCCCAGCCTGGCGACCACTTACGCCCGGCGGATAGGTGATCTGGAAAACACCCGGTTTACCCGGCAAACGGATAACAGCGAAGAGGTATCCGGCGGCAGCTGCGGAAAGGACAAGGTCCTGGGCGCGCTGGAACGCACCGACTGGAACGTGACCAAGTCAGCGCGGATGCTGGGCATAACGCGGGACATGTTGCGCTACAAGATCGAGAAGATGGGCCTGGTGCGGCCTGAGCGGCATTCGTGAAGCGAGGGCGCTAGCTTTATCCAGAGCCTGCTGGGAACATGAGGGGCCGGGTTGTGGTCAATCTGGCTTGAGTTGATCCTTCCGCCCTCGTCATGGAGCCGTTGCATGGCCGCCCCCCAGAATGCGATCCCGTCCGCGAATACGCAGCAGGCGTTATCGCCCCAGACCGTATTCACCCTGGCTGCCGGTGCCGGCCTCAGTGTTGCCTCCATCTACTACAGTCACCCGATGTTACCCAGCATGGGCGCAGAGCTGCGCGTCAGCGTGGCGGCCATTGGACTGGTGGCGACCCTGACGCAGGTTGGCTATGCCCTTGGCCTGTTGTTGCTGATTCCGCTGGGGGATCGTTTTGACCGGCGCAACGTCATTCTCGCCAAGGGTTTGCTGCTGGCGCTGGCGCTGGTGCTCTGTAGCCTGTCTGGAACGGTCAATACGCTGCTGCTGACCAGCCTGCTGATCGGCGCCGCCGCAACCCTCGCCCAGGATATCGTCCCGGCCTCGGCGGCACTGGCCCCTGAAACTACGCGCGGTAAAACCGTCGGCAGCGTCATGACCGGCCTGCTGGTGGGGATTCTGTTGTCCCGGGTGATCAGTGGTTTTGTTGGCGAGTACCTGGGTTGGCGCGTGATGTATGGGCTGGCTGCGGTCAGCATAGTGCTGATTACGCTATGCCTGTGGCGCGTCCTGCCGCGCTTTACACCCAATACCGGTGTCAGCTATGCAAAGCTGTTGCTGTCGATGGGGCTGCTCTGGCGCCAGTACCCGGCGCTGCGTTATGCCGCCTTCGCCCAATGTCTGTTGGCGGTGGCCTTCAGCGCCTTCTGGACCACGCTGGCCATCATGCTGTACGACGACTTCGGCCTCGGCAGCGCCACCGCCGGACTGTTCGGCCTGGCCGGTGTTGCTGGCGCCCTGATCGCTCCGCTGGCCGGTAAACAGGCCGACCGCTTTGGCCCACACCGGGTCACCTTGGTCGGCGCGGTTATCGTCATCGTCTCCTTCGCTTCGATGTTTCTACTGCCGTTACTGGATACCCAGAGCCGGCTGATTCTGATTGCATTAAGCGCGCTCGGGTTTGATCTGGGCGTACAGGCCACCCTGATAGCACATCAAACGCTGATCTATGACCTGGATCCCGAGGCCCGCGGGCGTCTGAACGCAGTGTTCTTTACCACGATGTTTGTCGGCATGGCCGCAGGCTCCGCGCTCGGCGCGTTCTTGCTGGCCAACGTCGGCTGGCTGGGCGTGGTCGCGCTGGCGACCTTGGCAGGGGTGGGCTGTTTGCTGATTCGGTTGGGGGCAGGGCGGAGAACTGTTTGAATCAGACCTGCCGGCAAATTTATAGCTCAGGGCAAGCCATCAATCTGCTGGCCTGGGGCGTTCATCCGCCTCGCGCCTGGGGCCAGGCAGGCCCTCCGCCGAGACGATATGCAGATCCCGCTGCGGGAACGGAAACTCGATATCGTGCTGGTGAAACAGGTCCCAAATGGTCAGGCGTATCTTGCTCGCCACGTTCACCAAACCTTGCTGAGGATCGCTGACCCAGACACGCAGTTCAAAATCCACTGAGGATTCGCCGAAATCGACCAGATGGGCTTGGGGCGTATGTATCTCGTCGCTGAGTACCCGGGGCTGGGTAAGTGCGGCTTCGGTCATCAATTCGATGGCCTTGTGCACATCCGAGCGGTAGGAGATGCCAACCTTGATTTTCAGACGTACGGCGGTGTCAGAATAACTCCAGTTGATCACCTGCTCGGTAATCAGTGTTTCGTTGGGAATCAGGTATTCCTTGCCGTCGCGCGTCGCCACTGTCGTATAACGGGCGCCCATGTGCTTGATCCAGCCGTAGGCGTCACTCGTTTCGATCACGTCGCCTGGTTTCAAGGAACGATCCAGCAGCAGAATGATGCCACTGAACAGGTTGGAAACGACCTTCTGCAAACCGAAGCCGAGACCGATGCCCAGGGCGCCCGAAAACACTGCCAGGGCGGTCAGATTGACACCAACAAAGGTCAGCGCGACCACCACAGCGACCAGATAAAGAATGATGCGCAATACCTTGCCGATTAGCACCCTGGCGGCTGGCGTCACGCCCTCCAGATACACCAGACGGCTATCGACCAGCCGGGCCAGCAGGCTGGACATCCAGATAAAGATCGTCAGCACCAGAATGCCGTTGACGAAACCCATCAGCGACAGGCGTAGATCGCCGATGTTGAAAGCGATTGCATTGAGCAGGTCACGGAAGGCCTGTAGCCAGCCGAGAATGGCCAGCGCAGCGACAAACCAGACGATGGCAGCGAGCAACTTCGCCCACCCAGGTTGGCGCAGCAAACTGGTAAGCAGGCGTATGACCACCCAGGCAGTCAGCAGATTCGCTGCGATCCGTAGCAGTTCACCCTCAAGGCCAATCCTGGTCGCTGTGCCATGGGCAATCCAGGTCAGCAGTGCAGCCGCGCCGGTGGTGCCGATCAATAGCAGGCGGCGCAGGGTGTAACGCAAGCCTGGCAACAGGGCTTCGCGCGCCAACATGGCGTCCACACGCGGTATGGTCAGCCGGCGCAGGAGGAATGCAAGCAGCAGGATGCCTGCCAGCAGCGCGGCTTCAATCAGTGTTGCACTGGTGAAAAGATGGGCTTGTGCCCAACCGCCAACGGCCTCAGCACCTTCCTCGAGGGAGAAGGCCGGAAGGTCTAAAGGTACCTGCGGATCGTCTTTTGCCATGCAGCGATTGCAGCACCTTTAACGGGGCTTGTCGAGATAACGCGGCGCCTATCTACCACTCAGGCTCAGCATTCTGTAATGCTGACCGCAAGCCCGCCCAGGGATGTTTCCTTGTATTTGTAGGACATTTCCAGCCCGGTTTTTCGCATCGCCTCGATGCAATTATCCAGCGGCATAAAGTGCTTGCCGTCACCGCGCAGCGCCAACGAGGCGGCCGCATAGGCCTTGATGGCGCCAAAGCCGTTGCGTTCAATACAGGGCACCTGCACCAGCCCCTTTACCGGATCGCAGGTCATGCCTAGATGATGCTCCAACGCAATCTCCGCGGCATTCTCTACCTGCCGGGCATTGCCGCCACGCACTTCACATAAGCCGGCGGCGGCCATGGCCGCTGCGGAACCGACCTCACCCTGGCAGCCAACTTCGGCGCCTGAGATCGAACTGCGCTGCTTGATCAGGCCACCAATCGCACTGGCCGTCAGCAGAAAGTCCCTCACCTGTTGCTGCGTCCCCTGTTCGTGGGTCACAAAGTAATACAGCACCGCCGGTATCACGCCGGCCGCCCCATTGGTAGGCGCTGTCACCACCATATTGCCGGCAGCGTTTTCCTCGTTAACGGCCATGGCATACGCACACAGCCAGTCATTAATGTTCGCCGTTTCCGGTTTGCTCTTTATGCCCTCGTAAAGCCCCTTCGCTCGCCGAGGAATATCCAGCCCACCCGGCAGCACGCCATCTGTAGCCAAGCCACCTTCGATACAGGTGCGCATGGCGCGCCAGATGTTATCCAACCCTGCAATGAGGTCACTTTCATCAAGATGCTCAAGCTCATTAATGAACTTCATGCGAGCGACGGAAAGCTGATGCTTGTCAGCCAGCGCAAGCAAGGTGTTGGCTGAATCAAAGGGATAAGCTGAAGAATCGACTGCTGCGAATTTCAGCGGAGCCTGCAACTGGTCAATTTCGGCTAGAGTGTTGATAAAGCCGCCACCAATGGAGAAATAGGTTTCCGAAAGCAGCGGCTTGCCATCACGGCCTGTCACCTCGAATACCATACCGTTGCTGTGCTGCGGCAACGGTTTGCCTGTGTCAAAGATGACGTCCCGAGCGGGACTGAACAAGAGTGCTCGATTCTGATCCAGCTCGATCTGCTGGCTCTGCCAGAGTTGAGTCACCAGCGCCTGTACATCAGTATCGACAAGATCGGCCGGTAGGTAACCCTGCAAGCCCAGGGCAACAGCCCGGTCGGTTGAATGACCCCTACCGGTATAGGCCAGTGACCCTTTGAGGGTGCAGCGGAGGGTGGCACCCTGCAGGCTCTCTCCATCAAACGCATGCGCTTTTATAAGACCGATAAACTCATGGGCGGCAACCATAGGCCCGACCGTATGGGAACTCGATGGCCCGATACCTATTTTGAACAGATCCAGCACGCTGATAAACATGGTCGCTTGCACTCTCGGAGGGTTAGGGAAAGCGTAGCACGACCCTCAGAGTGCTCTCCTTTTCGAGCGGAATCCATTCCCCAATTCAAGCGGTCTACATCCCCAGGATAGAACCGAAAAAAGAACGCATAGGCGTCATTGCAGCGAACGGCGGTGTTTGCCGAACGGTATAACCGTCGCGGTTGGGGGCTGTTCTGTGGGGGAAGGTCTACGCAGATCCAGGCTCGCATTCAGCTCGACCAGCGAATCCAGCATCATGCGAGAAATTTTGATGCAGGCTTGCATTGGATTGTGCGCCTTGCGCCGCTCTGCTTCGATTACGAATGCCAGACCTTCCAGCCTGCGGCGTCGACATTCCGGAGCGCTCGCGATCAACTCGGCGATCAGCAGCGTGCGCAGATTTTCCAGCGCCTGCGGTTGTTCCAGCGCCATGATTTTCAGTTCATCAAAGCTGGGTAATCTGGATGGTTGCTCGGTCATCGCGCGAACCCCTGCAATAAGGCTCGCCGCTATCGGCGTGACGTCTTACTGGAGCGTTAGCCGGGGCGGCGCTGTTTTACTGCGCTGGTATTTCTGATGACCACGGAACTGAGCAGTAATTCCACAGAGCCCACAAAAAGAGCTCGTTATAAAGTCCTGTGTTGGACGCCAGGTAGGCTTGCCGCCCGGATTATCGACGCCTTCCTATTCCGGAAACCGCTCAAAATCCGGCAGCTCATTCATATGCTGCATCCAGTTCATTTGCTCAGCCGTCTGTATATTTATCTCGGGAGGCAAGGCTTCTGGGTCGTCCAATGTCGCCGTCTGCACATCAACGATACCCGGCAGGATCTCTTCATTGCGATAGAACAGCCCGCTGCCGCAGTCGGGGCAGAAGCTGCGCATGGCGGTGCCGGATGAGTTGATGGTCTTCGGCTCCCCTTGTGTCACGGTAAGGGAGGCCTCGGGGTACATGGCCCAGGTCACCATGGGGGCGCCGGCGCTGCGTTGGCAGTCACGGCAGTGACATAGCGCTACGGTTTGTGGAGTACCGGTCAGTTGGTAGCGAATGGCGCCGCATTGGCATTGTCCGGTATGGGGCATGACCTGAGCTCCTCAGTAATTTTCGTCTATCCAAGCATAGTCTGGATACGCTGGAATTCACCAGGAGAGCTCGGAAAAACGACAGGAGAAGTAGGCCGAGGACCGTCGCAGTGCGTGCGGGTTGGTAAAGGAAAGTGATCGTATTGCAGGTTAGCCAGCGTGGGCCTTGCGTTTGACCTCCTGGGTTTCCTGGGCAGGGGGCAGGCCAAACATTCTGCGGTACTCGCGGGTAAATTGGGACACGCTTTCATAGCCCACGGTAAAGGCGGCATGGCTCGCGGTAGAGCCCTCGGTAAGCATCAGGCGGCGTGCTTCGATCAGACGCAGCTTCTTCTGGAACTGCAGCGGTGAGAGGGTGGTGACCTTGCGAAAATGATTGAAGAAGGATGAGGGGCTCATGCCGGCGGAGGAGGCCAACTGCTCGACCGATAACGATTTCGCATAATCGGTACGCAGCACTGATACCGCGCGTGCCACGCGACGAACATGCGCGTCGGGCCAGCCCAGGCGTCTGATCGCGGGGCCGTGCTCGCCTACCAGTAGCCAGTAGTGCATTTCGCGCACCAGCTGCGCCTGCAAAATGGGTATGGATTCGGGTTTGTCGAGCAACTCCATCATCCGCAGCGCGGTGGTGATCAGCTCTTTTTGCGTCGGTTTGGTCTGCACCAGCGCTCCGTTTTGTACTGGGGCGCCTTCCATTGCGGTGGTCAGATCGGTTAGCACAGACAGATCCAGTTCCAGTGCGATGGCCAGATACGGCTCCTGTTCGCTTGCGGACACGATCTGGCTGACCGCCGGAAGATCTGCGGAGATCAGCATCGAATTGCCGGGCCTCAACTCCAGCGGCTCCTTGCCAATGGTGACCTGTTTTGCCCCCTGCAATACCAGACAAACCAGTGGCTTCTGGATCGAATGCTGCAGTTCGTTAGGTGCAGTCAGCCGCATAGTGCTCAGGCCATCGAACGGCGTTAATGCCATACCACTGGCCTCAGCGTGTGCCGCTGCATAGCGATCAACTGCATTGATTAGGAGATTATTCATGGCCTGATTCTGCGCGTGGGTGGGTCGTCCGGCAATATGGGCCTGGGCTATTTTGTAGGAATAGGCAAAGCGTGCATAAGATCCGGCAACGCAGCAGTTTCGCGTGAGGCGCAGCATTTCAGTGTGCCCATCGACTACAGGAGCTGCATATGTCTAAAGTTACACTGGTTACCGGATCAAGCCGTGGCCTTGGCCGCAATACTGCACTGAACATTGCCCGTCAGGGCGGCGATGTGATCGTCACCTATCACAGCCGCAACGAAGAGGCGAACGCGGTGGTGGCGGAAATTGAAGCGCTGGGCCGCAAGGCGGTTGCGTTGCAGCTGGATACCGGCGCGGTCAGCTCGTTCCCCGCTTTTGTTGAGCGGTTGCAAGGCGTGTTGCGTGAGGTGTGGCAGCGCGACCGGCTGGATCATCTGGTCAATAACGC
This sequence comes from Halopseudomonas laoshanensis, assembly GCF_008365385.1. Taxonomy (GTDB): domain Bacteria; phylum Pseudomonadota; class Gammaproteobacteria; order Pseudomonadales; family Pseudomonadaceae; genus Halopseudomonas; species Halopseudomonas laoshanensis. The sequence goes on from NZ_QOVF01000004.1 coordinate 225,128, forward strand.
CGGGCAGGGTGAGTTCGCACTGATAGCAGACACCACTGAGGCTCAGTTTGATGCCTTGATGAATGTGCATGTAAAAGGGGTGTTTTTCCTTACCCAGGCATTGCTGCCGTTGATTGAAGATGGCGGCCGTATCATCAACCTTTCATCAGGGCTGACACGCGTCACCCTGCCTGGTTTCGGCGCCTATTCCGCAATGAAGGGCGCGGTCGAGGTGCTCAGTAGATATCTGGCGAAAGAGCTGGGTAGCCGCGGCATCACCGTGAACACGGTCGCGCCGGGCGCCATCGAAACCGATTTTATGGGCGGTGCCGTGCGCGACAATCCGGACATGAATCAAACCTGTGCGGATATGACGGCACTGGGTCGTGTAGGGGTGCCGGATGATATCGGCCCGATGATCGCCAGCCTGTTATCCGAGAATAATCGTTGGGTTAACGCGCAGCGAATCGAGGTTTCCGGCGGGCAGGGTATCTAACCAGGCCAAGGTCGCCCCTCGGTAAGACCACCAGGGGCGCCCTGGCTATTTTATGCTTGCTGAACAAAGAGGTTAAACTACCGGGAATATGGACCACAGCTCCCATTCCCTCACCCCGGTAATTTAAATGCTTATATACCTTCTGGTCGCCTGTGACCGTCTTGAAGAAAAACGAGAGAAAAAACTGCGGCAGAACCTGCCGGAGCTGCAAGCAGCGTTGCAGACGTATGTTGATGCCAACGCCGCCAACAATGTCACGCTGATCAATGAGTGTGAGAGCGAGGACTGTGAAGACTGGCAGTTGGGTATCACCCAACCGGTGACCAAGAACATTCATCTCAACTTTCCGGTGGACCTGTTCAATGGCCTGGCTGAGCAATACGGTATTGATTGCGAGGTTGGCTATATCGAGGACGATGCCCGCGAGCCGGTCAGTTATTTCGGTAAGCATGAAGGCAAGGGTGAAGCGTTCCTGATAGCGGAATATCTGGGGCTATAGCCGCACACCCAGCGTCGTGATGATGACAAAGTATGGTTTGTCATCGGGGAGCGGGCCGCTGCAGATCAACTAAGCTCAGTCATACAGGTCACTCCCGCACAGGGCTGGAAATGCGCAAACGCTTCAAAAACCTTCTTCGTATCCTTCTTAGCTCCTACGTCACCACTGGCATTTCCGCCGGCCTTGGGCTGCTGATAATCGCGGCTTCGGTGTTTTTCCTGTTCGGGCCACTGGCTGCATCGGTCGCCACGGTGGGGGCTATCGTCTGTATTCCGCCGGACCGCGCTTCGCCGCGGCGCAACAAGTTTTTCCATCTGCTACCCGCTGCGGTGATCGGTTTACCCTTGTTCGCCTGCGTGCAGATATTGCACGACCAGCCGCTGTATCTTGGTTTACTGCTGGTACCCGCGACCTTCGTGGCCTTTCTGGCTGGCGCATGGGGCAAGCAGGGCGTGCCGATCGTCATCTCGATCATGTTCGCCATGATCTTTTCCATGGCGGTGCCAAGCCAGAGTCATGGCGTGTCCCTGCTGGTCACCTGTGGGTATTTTGCGCTGGGTGCGACGGCCTATCTGCTGTATGCCACCGCGTCCAATACGCTGCTGAATGACCGCTATCGGGCACAGGTATTGGGTGAGATCTTTCTGTCGATGGGTGCGCTGATGCGCATACAGGGTAGCCGGTTCGGCGCCGCACTCGGTCAGTATCCCGCTCCTCAACCGGGCGAGTTGATGCAAAAGCAGGCGGAACTGGCGGACGAGCTGCAGGCCGCGCGCAATATCCTGCTCGAGTCGCCGCGTCAGCCGCGCCGGCAACAACTGGCGGCGATGCTGATCAACCTGCTGGAGCTACGCGATCATCTGCTGGCCAGCGAGCTGGATCTGGATGCCGCTGCAGCCAACCCGGATTGCGCGGCCACGCTCGATCAACTGGGCCAGATAATCGGCCAGTTGGCGAAAGCGGTGGAGAACATGGGCGACGCTCTGCTGCGAGGTGGCATACCGCCCAGCTTTACCGACCGGCGTTCGGAACTGGCGGACCTGAACTGGAACGTCGCCGGGAACGCACAGCCCGGTACCGATTTTCCGCCCGTATGGATGCTGTTGCGTGGGTTGATCCATCGCGTCGGCAACATCAATGACGAGATCGTCAAGCTGAACCGCCTGGCGCGGGGTGAAGCAGAGCCGGATCTGGCTCTGGTACGCACGGCATGGAAGCTGTTTGTCAGCCCCACCGCGTGGTCCTGGCGGCCGTTCCTGTTGCTGTGGCGCTGGGATGCGCCACCGTTGCGCCATGCCTTGCGTGCCGCGCTGGCGGTCGGGACCGGCTATTGCCTGTCCCTGGCCTTGCCGTGGGCAACCCATGGCTACTGGATTCTGCTGACTATTGTCGTGGTGTTGCGCGGCAGCCTGTCGCAAACACTGGAGCGCCGCGACGCCCGGGTAGCCGGCACCGTGCTCGGCTGTATTCTGGCCGCCGGCCTGTTGGTCATGAATCCGCCGCTGCTGTTGCTGATGATCATAGTGCCCGTGGCCCAGGCGATATCGCATTCCTTCGCCATCAAGCGCTATCTGATTACCTCTGTGTCCGCCACGGTGCTGAGCCTGACCCTTGCGCATTTGCTCAGCGCTGGCACCAGCTTGGAGTTTCATGTGTTCGAGCGGCTGGGCGATACCCTGATAGGCGCGGGCATAGCATGGGCGTTCAGCTATGTGCTGCCCTCCTGGGAGCGCGGGCAGATAGTGGCACTGGTCAATCGGGCTGTGCTGGCGCAGGCCCGACACGCCAAGATCGCCCTGAGTCGGAGCCAGTTGCAGGCGATCGATGATGAATTTGAGCTGGAATGGCGGCTCGCGCGCAAGGAAGCCTTCGACAGTCTGTCGGCACTGGTTCAGGCCACACGCCGATCATTGTCAGAGCCAAGGGCCGTGCGCCCGGCGCTGGAATCACTCGAACAGCTGCTTGCCAGGGGCCATCAGCTGCTTGCGCAACTGACTGCGGTAAAAAGCCTGCTCATTCGTCGCGGGCATTTGGAGCACGACGATATAAGCGAGCCGATGCACATCGCCGCTCAGAAAATCGACGCAGCCCTGACCGCGCCCCATTCACATGCGCTGCCGGATGCACCTGTTTATAAAGCCTGGCCTATTGAGAACTCAGCTGCCGATTCACTTGATTACGATCTGAAACCCCTGATTCTGCGACGGTTGAACCTGTCTGTAGATATCGCCATCAAGCTGCGCGAGGATGCGGATAGAGCTCTGGCGATCAGGAGTGCTGAAAATCGCCAGGCTATCGGGGATAAAGCGTAACAATTAGCTAACAGACGGAACAGTCACCTCACGACTGGAAGTATGATGGATTAGATTCCCCAACCCTTCAGGAGTATTCATGGTTCCTTTCAGACATTCCCTGATCTTTCTCGCAACCCTCGGGCTGTTGACGGCCTGCGATAACTCATCGGATCCAGGTAACCCGGTCGAACCTCCCGCGCCGACCACTGAAGCCCAAGCGGCCCCGGCAGAGTCGTCTTCTGCCGCTGTCGATACAGACTCTGCGCAAGCGATGGCAGCATCTGAGCAGGGCGAGGCGGAATCAACCGACTCCGGTACTCCTTTTTCGTTAGCCGAGATCACACGGTTCGAGTCACCCTGGGCCATGACATTCCTGCCAGATGGCCGACTCCTGGTAACAGAGATGGCGGGTAACCTGCGTCTGCATGACCTGGAGACAGGTGACACCGGGAGCATCGGCGGCGTACCCGAGGTGGTTCATGCCGGGCAGGGTGGACTGGGTGATGTGCTGTTGCATCCGCAATTTGAAGATAACCAGCAGATCTATCTCAGCTATGTCGAGGCTGGAGACGGTGGTTCTGGTGCAGCGGTCGCCCTGGCCCGGCTGGCATTGGACGAGAATGGCGGCGGCGAGCTTGAGGATCTGAAGGTGATCTGGCGGCAAACGCCGAAGATGTCTGGCGATGGCCATTTCGGCCACCGCCTTGCGTTTGATGATGAGGGAATGCTGTGGATCAGCTCCAGCGAGCGGCAGGAGTTCGATCCGGCGCAGGACATGACTGGCAATTTGGGCAAGATGGTCAGGTTGAACGAGGATGGCAGCGTCCCTGACGATAATCCATTCACCGATCAGGGCGAAGTCGCGGCTCAGGTCTGGTCGTTGGGGCACCGTAATATTCTTGGAATGGCTTTCGATGCTGACGGCAGATTGTGGGCCCATGAAATGGGACCGAAAGGTGGCGATGAACTGAATCTGATCGAAAAAGGTGCCAACTACGGTTACCCAGTGGTATCCAACGGCGAGCACTATGACGGCAGGCCCATTCCGGATCACGACACCCGCCCAGAATTCAATGCACCCGTCATCACCTGGACGCCGGTGATCTCACCGGCTGGCTTCATCATCTATGACGGCGAGCTTTTCCCTGAGTGGCAAGGCAGCGGCTTTATTGGCGGCCTCTCGTCCCAATCTTTGGTACGTGTTGAGTTCGATGGTGAAAGCGCCCAGGAGGCAGAACGCTTTGACCTGCAGCAACGCGTGCGCGAGGTTGAGCAAGGTCCGGACGGTGCGATCTGGCTGTTGGAAGATGGCAAGCGTGGAGGTAACGGCACGCTGCTGAAGTTGACCCCGCAGAAGTAGGTCTGCAGCCGAGCCAGCCTATTGCTGGCTCGGCTGCTTCTGGGTCGGAGTATACTTGATCCTTTTGACACTGCGGGCGCTGGTCAGGCCTCTACTCAGGTTCCAACGAACAGGAGATTCACCTCGTGGCTTCCAGTCTGCTTGCGCTAATCGATGATATTGCCACCATTCTCGACGACGTCTCTATCATGACCAAAATCGCCGCCAAGAAAACAGCCGGCGTGCTGGGTGATGACCTTGCGCTTAACGCGCAGCAAGTCACCGGTGTTAAGCCGGTCCGAGAGTTGCCGGTGGTGATGGCCGTGTTCAAAGGCTCCTTGCGCAACAAGTTGATCCTTGTGCCCGCGGCACTTTTGATCAGTGCATTCATTCCCTGGGCGGTAACGCCATTATTGATGCTGGGCGGCGCGTTCCTTTGCTACGAAGGCTTCGAGAAACTGGCACACCGGTTTCTGCATGATGATACGGAGAAGCATGCCGAAACGGTCCGGGCGCTGGCTGATCCGCACGTGGATATGGTGGCTTTCGAGAAGAAAAAAATCAGCGGGGCGGTAAGAACCGACTTCATCCTGTCAGCAGAAATCATCGCGATCACGCTCGGCACAGTGGCCGACGCGCCATTCCTGCAGCAGGTTCTGGTACTGTCAGGCATCGCATTGATCATGACCATTGGCGTGTACGGACTGGTTGCCGGCATCGTCAAGCTGGACGATCTCGGTCTGCTGTTGAGCCAGAAGACCGGTGCCCTGGTAAAGAGTATTGGCAACGCCATACTCTTTATCGCGCCCTGGTTGATGAAAACCCTGTCAGTTGTCGGCACGGCAGCGATGTTCATGGTCGGTGGCGGCATTCTTACCCACGGCTTCGGTGCTGTGCATCATGCAATTCTAACCAGTGCCGAGTTTACCCTGGCGCTGCCTTATATTGGCTCGGTGTTAGGCGGGTTGGTGCCAACGCTCCTCGATGCGCTGTTCGGCATACTGGCGGGCGCGGTGATCCTCGGTGTCGTGACATTGGCCGGCCGTGTTTTCGGAAAGGAGGGGCATGAGTAGGCAGGATAAGTAAATCTGAACTGACCCCAATTACCCGCGGGTAACCTGCGTCTGCATGACCTGGAGACAGGTGAAACCGGGAGCATCGGCGGCGTACCCGAGGTCGTTCATGCCGGGCAGGGTGGATTGGGTGATGTGCTGTTGCACCCACGATTTGAAGATAACCAGCAGGTCTATCTCATCTATGCCGAGGCTGGAGACGGTGGTTCTGGTGCAGCGGTCGCCCTGGCCCGGCTGGTATTGGACGAGAATGGCGGCGGCGAGCTTGAGGATCTGAAGGTGATCTGGCGGCAAACGCCGAAGAGGCAGAAGGTCTGGACCTGCAGCGACGCGTGCGAGCGATTGCAACTCAGCGAGACACGATTTACATGAACATTGCTTTATACAAATTGAATACTGATATCACGCTAATCAACAACCCAACCAATATCAACAAGCTTCTGGTCGAGAATTTTTTGCACGCGTAAGCCGCAAAAGGCGCGGCGAATAAACCTCCCACAATCAAACCCGCCACCACATGCCAGATGGTTTCATCGACCAAAATATAGAGCGATGCAGCGCTGATGAGCGTCAAGAAAAATTCAGCGAAGTTTACCGATCCGATAGTTGTGCGTGGGTCGTGACCGGTACCGACTAATGTCGTGGTAACGACCGGGCCCCAACCGCCACCGCCAGAGGTATCTACAAAACCACCCAGCAGCGCAAGTTTGGCAACGTGTTTGGGTTCGCCTTTCCGCGAGGCTATGTGTTTGCGGAAGGCTTTGCTCAAAACATAAACACCCATCAACAACAGATATGCGTTGATGAAGGGCTTCAAGGTGTCGCCATCAATTTGAGTGACAAGCACTGCACCGAGCAGGCCGCCGACAATGCCGGGGATCAACAAGCGGACAAATAACTTTTTATCGACGTTGCCAAATTTAGCGTGAGATACACCCGAGACGCCGGTAGTAAAGACTTCGGCCATGTGTACTGATGCAGTGGCCAGCGCTGGCGATGCGCCGGTCGCCAGCAGAAAGCTGGTGGAGGTTAGTCCATAAGCCATGCCGAGTGCTCCATCAACAGCCTGTGCGAGTAAACCCACCAGCAATGCATTCCAGAACATGGGGTCGTTCAGGGTATTTTTAATGGTAGAGATACCTTCATCCCAGCTGCTACCAAATACCTGCGCCGCTCCAAGAGCGACAAGCCCAATGAGTGTCAGTATTGCGAACCAGATGGCAGTGCGAATAACAGGATGTAATGGGATTTGCTCTATCGGAGGGATGCCGAGCGCCTCGTGTTCCTGGTTTAAGGGATTATCGGATAAATCGAGGTCACGAATTTTCATCAGAGCGCCGTCCGGGCGGGTATTGGGTAGGCTCATGCTATTTAAATCGGACTATTCAGAGAAATACCAATGGGTTATCAGCTTATAACCTAAATATACTGCTATCAGTGTTTTTTATAACACGTATGCGCGGCGGGCTGGGGAGAGACGCTTATCTGATTGCGGTTTTCGCTAAGCAATCCAGTCCTGCCGCCTTTCTGCTTATTTGCTAAAGCGACTAGACTGCTGGTAGAAATCGACCAGTAAGCCTGGTCCTGATTTTTGTCAGCTTGAAAGGAGATGGTGTGATAGGCGATCGCAGCGTAAGTGTATTTTTCGATCAAGGAATGCTCGGACACAACCCCGAGGTAGATCTGCCCTTCTTGCCCAGCCGGGTAGAAAAACGGGTCAGGACAATCCTCCAGGGGCTGAATTTTAAATGGAGCTATCCGGAGCATCCGGGACGGCTGAAGGCAATCAAGGAGTATCTGGAGCAAAATCCGATACCCGGGGTCAGCTTCAAGTCAGGCTTGGGTGCTACCCACGAGCAGTTGGCGCGCGTACACACGACGTCCTACCTGGAACACTTGTTCTCCCTGTCCGGTCAACGGGCCTGGCTGGATGAAGATACCACCGCCGTATCGCCCGACAGTATCAAGGCGGCCACCCTGGCGGCAGGAAACGCCATCGCGGCGGTGGAAAGCGTCGTCAATGGCGACTCGCAGAGCGCCTTCGCTCTCGTGCGTCCACCTGGGCACCATGCCGAGCCGGTGCGGGCGCAGGGCTTCTGTCTGCTCAACAACGTTGCTGTTGCCGCCGCACACGCTCAGGCCAAGCTGGGCTGCGAGCGGATTCTGATAATTGATTGGGACGCACATCATGGCAACGGCACCCAGGAGATTTTCTGGGCAGACCCCGATGTTCTGTTCTTCGATACTCATTGTGCGGCGCCGTTTTATCCCGGCTCTGGCCACATCACCGATGTGGGGGCCGGGCTCGGTAAGGGCTACACGATAAATGTGCCGCTTCCAGAAACTGCCGGAGATATTGCCTTCGAGAAAATTTATCGCGAGATCCTGGTACCGGCTGCGGACTACTTCAAGCCCGACCTGATACTGGTTTCCGCAGGGTTTGATCCCCACCGCAACGACATGGCCTTGAATCTGACCTATGACGGGTTCAGGGTCATCACCAGAATCGTTCAGGACATTGCCGACAAGCACTGCGATGGGAGGTTAGCCCTGGTGCTCGAGGGTGGTTACAACCTGAAGTCATTGTCCCTGGGCGTTCACGCCGTTCTTGAAGTCCTTGCCGGCGGTGAGGTTCCGCAACTGTCGGAGCCCGGCATGAGGGAGGCGGAGCAGGCTATCGAGTTTCACCGGTCTGCGTTCAGCGACGAGGACGATGAATAGGTCATCAACCTGCAAGCAACTGCCGAGGGTAATTGGTAGTCAACTCTGTCAGGTTATGTAGTGAAAGCCGCTTTAGTGCTTGCGCCAACCAGCTTGCCACCAGCCATTCGCACTGTATTTCTTCCTGTCGCTTTGCATTCATACAGCGCGGCATCTGCCTGAGCGATCAGGCTGTTGCCATCATCTGTGGCGCTTGGCACACCGACCCAGACGCCAGCGCTGAAGCTCTGGTGAATGCATTGCTCGCCAAACGGCGTGGGATTGTCTGAAATGGCCTGGCGCAGATCTTCTACCGCTGTCATGGCACCCTCCACGGTGGCGCCGGGCATCATCAGCAGGAACTCTTCTCCGCCGTAGCGACCCAGACTGTCGGTCTGCCGCAGTCTTTTTTTCAACTGTTCCACGCAGTGCCGCAACACCTCGTCGCCAGCCAGGTGTCCATGCTGGTCGTTGATGGTCTTGAAGTGGTCCAGGTCGATAATGGCGATGGCCAGCTTTGTTTCAGTCCGCCGTGCACGCTCTACTTCACGCTCAAGCTCCTCCAGAATGGCTCGCCGATTGGGTATGCCGGTGAGGGCATCGCGCAGGGCAAGATACTTGAGGGCCGCCTCACTGCGCTCCTTGGACATCAGCACCAAGCCCAGCGACAGCATCATCACTGTCACCGTGCCGATGCTGATGGATATGGATTGCCTGAGGTTACTGACGTCATAGCGCATTTCCGGTGCGCTGCCCCCAACAATGGTCACCACGCGGATGAGGATGCCTATCAGACTGATTCCCGCGCCGACAATCAGCAGAATATGAGCGCGTCCGCCCGGCTGGGCGAAGTGTGATGCCCAGCGGATGATGAACGCGCACTGGATCATGAGTATCACGGAGGCCACCAGGGTGCGCGGCTCCAGCGTATTGAGCAGCAGAGTAAGCAGGACTATCTGGCAGAGCGGCAGGCTGAACAGCCAGAGCCAGGGCACGCGGTGCTCGGCAATACGGAAGATACTCGCTGTGTAGAAGGCCACTGCGACCGACAGTAGCGCGTTGGGCACGGCATAGGTAAGCCACAGAGAGGCGTGGCCGAACAGTGTGAAGCAGACATAGGCCAGTGCGTGTGCCAGCAACCCGGCCCCCACCGTCAGCATGCCATCGCGCTGGTTGAAGCGGCCGACCACCAGCAGACAAAATGCCATGATCATTGCCACCCAGGCCACCGAGGCGAAGATGGTGGGCGTGTGAGCAATCATGGGCAAAGCACCGGGCAGGGCGAGCTGCGCGGATGGTCTGTAACTGGAGGAGAGGAGGGAGACTGCACTTTATTTTTTGCCTATACCAAGCGCATCTGACATCGAGCTTGCATGTTGCCCAAGGCCGTTGCCGTCAGCGTGTCCTGTTGAGATTGCTGGCTTCCTTGGCTACAAAATATAGCACTAGCGGCAGAAGGTGGCACTCTAGTCATAGCAAAACTTGGTATTGCGTCGAGGCGGTATCATCTGATCCTGACCCCATTCATCAGGATTCAGGATCAATCACAAAACTGTACCCATGCTGCTCAAATCCCAATGACAGGTAAAACGCATGTGCATCGTGGCGCTGGAGGTTGGAAGAAAGCGCCAGCTTGTAGCAGCCATGCTTCTGACATTGCCGCTGGGCAAATTCCATCATGGCTTTGCCGATACCTTGCCCCTGCATTGACGCATGCACGGCCACATCTTCGACCACCGCCGACGGAGCGCCAAGGTGGCCCAGGTTGTCCATGATCAGTAAGGCAAAGGTTCCTACGATCCTGTTCTCTGCTCTAACCACATAGATCTCGTAATGCGGATACGTGCGCATGCGAGCGAAAATGGCCTGGGCTTGTTCCAGCGGCAAATGTGTATCGCCATCAAGACCTGATTCAACATAAAGATCCAGCACGGCCGGGAGGTCCGCTTCCGTAGCAGGTTCAATGCTCAACATGATGACGGCCCCTAACGATTCGGTGTCGTCATCACGATGCCTTTATCGGTTGGGGCGGTCAATCACTGCTCTTTACTGAGGTATCGCCGCCGGGTCCATCCAGAAGGGCTCCCACACGTGGCCGTCAGGATCAGCGATGGTACGGCTATACATGAAACCGTGATCCTGAACGGGATTGATATCAGCTGTACCCCCGTTGGCGGCAGCGGTTTCCGTTATGCCATCCACCGCCTCGCGGCTGTCAAAGGTCAAAGCGATCATCACTTCGCCAGATGTGGAAGGCGGGATGGGTCGGCTGGTAAAGGTGCGCCACTTGTCATGCGTCAGCAGCATGACGTGTATCGCCTCGCTCCAGACCATGCAGGCGGCCGTCTCGTCGGTAAAATGCGGGTTGTTTTCAAAGCCGATGGATGTGTAAAAAGCCATCGAAGCGGCAAGATCGTTGACGGGAAAATTGATAAAAATCATACGGGACATGGTTGCACTCCTAACCTTTGTTGATGACGTTTTTGTATGTCATCTGTTAGTCGAGCAGTGAGCCCCGATTTCGACAGGGCGCAGGAAAATAATATCGTCTATAGCCGCAGTGGACTTGCGGCCAAGCGCTAGAACCTTGAGTCGTTCTCGCAAGGTACGCCGTCATGGTCACCATCCATTTTGGTGTTGGGGCAGTGCCTTACAAAGTACTCGGCTTCCGCTCTGGAGCGCATCTGGCTGCAATGCTGGCGACCATCGCATGTGAAAATTTGTGCTGGCTGAGTTTTAGCGCTCATCGGCCCTGCGTCCACGCTTACGGCTTCGCTTTTCGTCTGCTTCAGTATTCAGATAAAGCGTGCTTCGTAATGGACTCAAGGTGCGTCGATCATCCTCGTCACTGCGCCGGTCATCTCGATGGTCATATTTGCAGTGACAGCTCGACACTTGGGTACATTCTGCCAGGGGTAAAGTGGGTGCATTGCCTTCGTTTTTAAGAAACAACATGCCTTGTAAGTCCTGCGCTGCCAGGCAGGCGTCATTTCCCGGAACAACCTTGGTGGCCTGAAATCTGGTCTGATTTCTACTGACCGCAGCTTGACTGATGCGGCCGAGCGGGTACTTTTTACCCTTTTTGGGTTGTCTCTTTAATATGGTCAGCACAAGAAAAATAACAGCAATAGCACCTAGTATTAGAAAAACCTTCATAGAGCTCGCCTTTCGATTTAATTTGAGTCGCAGTAATTACGATCAGATGAAAATAATGTCGGTAGACATGTTCATCTGACTCCCAGTAACACCTGAGGCCTTATAACTTCTCGCCCGGACTTAAAATATGCGGGCTAGCCAGCGGTTGACCCTTGGTGCTGAACAATGGGTTTGGTCGCCCTTGACCGCTGAGTTTCCAGACGAGGATTTTCAGCATGAGCTTACCGACATAGCCGCGTGCGGGCGCCGCATCGAGCTGGCTCTTGGGGATCTGGCCGGTCGCCCCACGCAGATTGACACAAGCGCGCACCGGACCAAGCTTGGCTTCGCGTTCAGGATCGACGATAAAGCTGTGGATTAACCCAATCATCGGCACCCGAGGCGCCAGGCTATTGCCGATGGGAGTGTTACAGCAGCCGGCATACCAACGATAAAGGCCTTTTTCGCTCAACCGCAGGCAGCGAATCTGTTCCAGACCCTGTTGAATCTGCAGGCGCGCAGGCGGCAATTGGTAGATGTCGGTACCGCCTTGCTCGTCCAGTACCTCAGCACCCGCCTTGAGGGCGTGGGCAAAGGCCTGGCAGTCTTTGCAATAACAGATAACGCGGGTACCGTCCGCTGGATTCACTTTGATAGCGCGGCCTTTTATCTGACCACAACGACACTGTAGTGCCAGGTTATCCATCAGGTTGCTCCTTGCAATTTTATCTAACCCTGATTGCTGCAGTCTTAGCCAGCGTTGACATCTATACTTATATGCTGAATCACAGGATACTGAAACGGCAGTTATAAAAACAGTGATCCTAATGAGTTGTGCAGCGTTAATACAGGGAGCAGATAATGAATAAAACCAAGCTTTTTGGCGCAATTTTGTTGACGTTGGGTATGACAGCCGATGCCCTCGCAGATAATGACTTCTATGCTGGAGCGAGCATCGGGCAGGCGACCATCGATGCGTGCGACGGTGTCAGCAATTGCGACGATGAAGACACCAGCTGGAAGGTCTTCGGTGGTTGGGAGCTCAATCCTAATCTCGCCTTTGAAGCAGGTTTTGTGGATTTCGGTGAGATCAGCGGAACGGTAGGCGGCACTTCAGTCAGCGCCGAAGTGGACGGCTGGACTCTCGCGGCAAAAGGCACCTGGCCTGTGAACGAGCAGTTCGGCGTCTTCGGCAAGTTCGGCGCCATCATGTGGGATGTTGAAGGTGGCGGTGCTGCTTCTGGTATTAGCGACGATGGCACCGACCTACTGTACGGGATCGGTGCTCAATACATGCTCACTAACCAGTTCGGTATTGTCGGTGAGTGGGAGTGGTACGATATTGAAAGTGATGTTGACCTTTATTCCGTCGGGGTGCTGTTCAAGTTCTAAGATGCTCGATCATGCTCAATAAGAAGGCCCGGTAGGGCTTTCTTTTTGGTTCGTCGCGCATTAGGAAGACCGCGGCCAGATGAGCGTTTTTACCGAATGTCGAAAAATCAAGCCAGGGTCTAAATACATTCACAGTTAATTTTCATCTGACCCCAATTACCTCCGGTGTTGTTTGAAATCAGCGAACGTCGAACTCACGAATATGTTGATTGGCACGCTGAGCCTCCCCGAAGATGTCTAACGCCCGCGTAATAGGCGCGAGCTTGCGAGCGTCCTGATTGACGCGATTGTTAGATTTAACCTACTTGCCGTATCCAGTCACGGCATATGCTTTCAATTCTTTCAATTTCGATGTCCGGCAATATTCCCGTATGCATGATTATATTCCTAGACATTTCTAAGTCTGTAAACCGAGCATTGATCCATGCCTGAGAAGGAAAGAGATCAGAAAAGTCGTCCCAATTATTAATAATAATTTGAGCTAGGTTGCCGAGCATCGTGTAACCAATTAACGAGCTTGAACGTTGCGCGTGATACCGATTAATCTCTTCTTTTTCTTTAAGAGATTGAACGGAATCTTTTATCTTTTTTGGGACGCTCGTATCCCACCAATCCACCCCTTTTCTTTCAGCCAGACGATCTGTAATTAGCTCCCTAACTGAGTTTTCAATACAAAAGAAAACTATGTAGACAGATGCCATTTTATTCGCTCGATGGATTATTGTCGGGCTAAAATCAGACTCATCAATTCTCTCCACTGGTATAACATGGTGCCCACTCTTTACTGAGATGCCATCTTTTTCTAGACGCTCGAAGCTGTCTTCCAGCAGCATCCCATTAAAAACCAGCTGTTTTAATTCTTCGATACTTTTCATACCTGAGCCTATATGTTCAGATTTTCTTTTAAGCTCTTGAATATTGCATTGTATACCGAGATATCAGTTGTCGCCGGAAGATGAATTTGAATATTGTAGTGAAAGCCTGGCTGACCTCCAGCGATCACAGGTTTATCCATATTTCCATTTTTCGGCTTATCTTCTTTATCAAGATCATCTTCTTGATTGTGGACCGTTGCTGCCTTCGCGGCACTGTCAAACTTAGCCATATCACACAACGTTTTAAACGTAGCATAATATCTCCCTACAGCTTTAGCGTCTTTTCCTGTGACTCGCGACATGGCACCCTTCACTTCATCCTCAGTAGCGCCATGAATTTTGGTGTTTATCGCATACAGGTCTGAATATAAATCTTTAATTCTCGCCCCTAAAGCCGACCAGCGCTTGGTCGTGTCCTTCAGATCGTCATAATAAGTCGTAGGTGTGCCGCTGTCTGTCAAAAACCCTAGCCGTTTGAATAAGGGTATGACCGCTCTATCGTTAGAGCTACTAAATCCAATTTGCTTTAGGAATTCATGTGAAAACTTGGGTGGCTTAGCTGCATTATGAATAGCCTCAATTATCGGCTTTATTTTGTTGTTTGAAACCATATACGGATAATCATCGGCCATTCGTTATCTCCTTTGTATATTGAAAAATCTAACAGTGATTAGATCGAGCGCGATATTAATACGCGGCATGACATACAGAAGGTAACCGGAGTATTTCTAAGGGCGATCAGCATGTTACGCATCCTTTTCCAGATTTGGTCTGCACGTTAAGCCGCATACGATATAACTCCATGAGAACCGAGCTACACAAAGAGCCGTCAGGTGGAGGGAGAGGAAGCCTGAAAAGAAAAGTAGGGCATCCGTGCCACCGAAGAGGGACTGCGTGTGAGCAGTTGCTAGCATATTGCTATGTTTTGGCTGGGATTGCCAAGCGCTTTGCGCAGGACCTTAGTCGAAGCTGATAATGGTCTTGGACTTACAGAGAGATAGAGATTTTTCAGCAGAGGGGCAAAACAACCGGGGCAGGGCGCCCCGGCTTTAGCACAGTACAGCTCAAGCCCGCCGACGAAACAACGGCAACGGCTGATCAGTAGCAGCCTGATAAACCTCAGAGAAGTCCTTGAGGCTTTCCAGCGCTTCCTCAGCATTACGGTCTTCGCGGATCACGAAGGCATCAAAGCCGCAGCGTTTCATCAGAAACAGCTGGTCGCGGAGCACATCGCCAATAGCGCGGACTTCACCCTTGTAACCGTAGCGGTCACGCAGCAGGCGCGCGTTGGAATAGCTGCGGCCGTCGCTGAATACTGGGAAGTTCAGGGCGATGACCTGGAAGTGTTCCAGGTCATCAGCGATGGCTTCCACTTCTTCATCGCTGTTCAGCCATACACCCAGGCCGCCGTCGCGGGCTTTCAGGGCGTGGGAGTGATCGAGCCACAGGTTCAGCGGTACGATCAGGTCGTCGCTGTTGCTCAGCCCTTCGAGCGTGGTCTCGGCTGGCATCAGGTGCCAGGTTTCCTTGATCAGCGCGTCGCCTTTAATGAGTTGCTGCATATACACGCTCCTTGAAGGGGTCCATGCCGATACGCTCGAAGGTGTCGATAAAATCTTCTTCTGGTGTGCGGCGTTCCAGATAGACATCGACCACCTTGGTCACTACCGCGGGCATCTCTTCGGCGGCGAAGGACGGGCCGAGGATCTTGCCTATAGCGGCGTTGCGGCCGCTGTTGCCACCCAGGGACACCTGGTAGAACTCGGCGCCCTTCTTGTCCACACCCAGTACGCCGATATGGCCGACGTGGTGGTGACCACAGGCGTTCATGCAGCCGGAGATGTTCAGGTCCAGATTGCCGATATCGTGCAGGTAATCCAGATCATCGAAGGTGCGCTGCAGAGCTTCGGCAATCGGGATAGATTTGGCGTTGGCCAGCGAGCAGAAATCGCCACCGGGGCAGCAGATAATGTCGGTCAGCAGGCCGATGTTCGGCGTGGCAAAACCTTGCTCCTTGGCTGCTTCCCACAGGGCGTACAGATCGGCCTGGCGAACGTCGGCCAGCACCAGGTTCTGCTGGTGGGTCACGCGAAGTTCACCGAAGCTGAAACGGTCAGCCAGTTCGGCGGCGGCGTCCATCTGTTTGTCTGTGGCGTCACCGGGGGCCACAGCGGTGGGCTTGAGTGACAGGGTAACGGCAGCGTAGCCGGGTACCTTGTGCGCCTGGATATTGCGCATGGCCCAGTTGTTGAAGCCTTTCTCGGCTTCACGCTTGGCCAGGTAGTCGGCATCGTCACCGCTGAACTGCTCGTAGGCAGGGGCGCTGAAATGCTTGGCTACGCGGTGCAGTTCTTCTTCAGTCAGGGTAGCGGGGCCATCTTTGGTGTGCGCCCATTCAGCGTTGACCTTTTCGGCGAACACTTCAGGCGTCAGCGCCTTGACCAGAATCTTGATCCGCGCCTTGTACTTGTTGTCCCGGCGGCCATAGCGGTTGTACACACGCAGGATGGCGTCCAGGTAGGTCAGCAGGTGCTCCCAGGGCAGAAACGCGTTGATTTCGCTGCCAACCATGGGCGTACGGCCCAGGCCGCCACCAACCAGTACGCGGAAGCCAACTTCGCCGGCGTCGTTCTTGACCACATTCAGACCGATGTCGTGTACGCCGATGGCTGCACGGTCTTCGGTCGCGCCGTTGACGGCGATCTTGAACTTGCGTGGCAGGAAGGCGAATTCCGGGTGGAAGGTCGACCATTGGCGGATGATTTCACACCAGGGGCGCGGATCGACCAGCTCATCTGCGGCAACGCCGGCGAATTGGTCGGTGGTGGTGTTACGGATGCAGTTGCCGCTGGTCTGGATCGCGTGCATCTGCACTTCAGCCAGGTGAGCGAGAATGTCCGGCACATCTTCCAGCGCGGGCCAGTTGAACTGTACGTTCTGACGGGTGCTGAAGTGTGCATAGCCCTTGTCGTATTCACGAGCGATAAACGCCAGCTTGCGCATCTGCGTGGAAGACACCAGGCCATAGGGAATGGCCACGCGCAGCATGGGCGCGTAGCGCTGAACGTAGAGACCGTTCTGCAGACGCAGGGGCAGGAATTCGGGATCGCTCAGCTCGCCAGCCAGGTAGCGGCGGGTCTGGTCGCGGAACTGCTGGACGCGTTCCTCGACAATCCGTTGGTCATACTCGTCATAAATATACATTCAGACAACCTGTTGAATGGTGATCGGGCGGCGCGCGTTGAATTCAGCGTCGGCCAGCCGATTGGGCAAGTAGGTAAGGGCGGAAAGATAGCAAATTTTCAATATGCACAAAAGGAATGTTTATCTATATGTTTATATTCAAATTACACATTACCGGCTGTGCATATCACTCATTCCTATAAAAGCGCATTTCGGGGTTTGACAGGCAGGCACGGGCAGGCTTAACGTTAGTGCGTCTGTGCCCATAACAATTAAAAGGATCGCCATGATGAACGAACACGACCTGCAGGAAACGTCCAACACTGACAGTCACCTTGATGCCTTTGCTGCCGTCGCCCTGATTTTGATCGCGGTGATTACTGCGGTGATCTGGGTCAGCAATAGCTAATAGCCAAGTTCGATCTCACGCTTTACTGATGAAGCGTTTCAGCACCGTTCAAATCCAAGTTTTCACCATCCGGCCAGCCTGTTTTTGCGCTGGCCGGATGCGTTTCAGATACCCGCCAGATGCAGCACGCCTTTCACCACGCCAAAAATGATCAGTATGAACAGCAGCGTGAAAAGCACGCCGGCAATGATGAAGTGCGAGGGCTTACCCTTGGTAAAATCTCGCTCGCGTGCCTTGTTGCTATGCACCCCCAGAGCTGCCCAGAGCACACTGGAGAGGGTTTCCCTTAGAGTCATGCCTTCCGGCTTTTCTTGCTTGTGCGGGTCGCTCATCATTGCCTCTTTGTTAAGCCAGCCTATGCGCATCATGGCACAGGCTGGCGGTCGGTCAAGTCAGCGGATCAATTGTCGTAGGACAGGTTCGGCGACAACCAGCGCTCGGTGATACTCAGTTCCTGCCCTTTGCGCTCGTTATACGACTCGACCTGATCCTTGGTGATCTTGCCCACGGCAAAATATTTCGACTCCGGGTGCGAGAAGTACCAGCCGCTGACGGCTGCGGTCGGGAACATGGCGAAACTTTCGGTCAGGGTCACGCCGCAGTTCTGCTCGGGATCCAGCAAGCTGAACAGCGTGGCCTTTTCGGTATGGTCCGGGCAGGCCGGGTAGCCCGGGGCAGGGCGGATACCCTGGTATTTTTCCTTTATCAGTTGGTCGTTATCCAACTGTTCATCACCAGCATACCCCCAATAACGGGTGCGTACCTCACGGTGCAGCCATTCTGCGCAGGCTTCCGCCAGACGGTCGGCCAGGGCCTTGACCATGATCGCGTTGTAATCGTCGTTCTTGGCTTCGTATTCCTTGGCCAATTCTTCGGCACCGATACCTGCGGTAGTAATAAAGCCGCCTACGTAGTCGGTTTTGCCTGAAGCCTTGGGCGCGACATAATCGGCCAGTGACTGGCTGGGCTTGTTGTCCGGCTTGATGCCCTGTTGGCGCAGGTGGTGCAGGGTGGCAAGGTCTTTACCCTGTTCATCGAACAGGGCGATATCGTCATCGTTGACCTGATTGGCCGGCCAGAAGCCGAGCACCGCCTTGGCGCGGATCAGCTTTTCGTCGATCATGCGCTTGAGCATGGCCTGGGCATCGGAGAACAGACTGCGCGCGGCTTCGCCGACCACTTCATCTTCAAGTATGCGCGGGTATTTGCCGGCCAGATCCCAGGAGATAAAGAACGGCGTCCAGTCGATAAATTCGACCAGTTGCGCCAGGTCGATATCGTCCAGCGTCTTGATGCCGGTAAACGTAGGTGCCGGAGGCTGGTAGTTATCCCAGTCCAGTTGCAGCTTGTTGGCCTTGGCCTGCTCGTAGCTCAGGTACTGGGTGCGGGCGCTACGGTTAGCGGTGCGTTCACGCACCACTTCATAATCCGCACGGATCTTGGCGATATAGTCCGGCTTGATCTCTTTGGACAGCAGGCTGGTGGCTACACCCACAGCGCGCGAGGCGTCGGTGACGTAGATCACCGCATCATTCTTGTAGTGCGGCTCGATCTTCACTGCTGTGTGCGCCTTGGAAGTAGTCGCGCCGCCAATCATCAGCGGCAGAGTAAAGCCCTGGCGCTGCATTTCCTTGGCGACGTGGACCATCTCGTCCAACGATGGAGTGATCAGGCCGGACAGGCCGATGATGTCGCACTTTTCTTCAATCGCGGTCTTGAGGATCTTGTCCGCTGGCACCATCACGCCCATATCGACCACGTCGTAGCCGTTACAGCCGAGGACGACGCCAACAATGTTTTTGCCGATATCGTGCACGTCGCCCTTGACCGTAGCCATGAGGATCTTGCCCTTGGCTTCGGGCTTGTCGCCCTTTTCCAGCTCGATAAAGGGAATCAGGTGCGCGACCGCCTGCTTCATCACGCGGGCAGATTTGACCACCTGCGGCAGGAACATCTTGCCGGCGCCGAACAGGTCGCCAACGATATTCATGCCGGCCATCAGCGGCCCTTCGATCACTTCAATCGGGCGCGCGCATTGCTGACGGGCTTCTTCGGTATCGTCGATGATGAACGCAGTGATACCTTTTACCAGCGAGTGCTCCAGGCGCTTGTTCACGTCCCAGCCACGCCATTCTTCGCTTTCCGCTTCCTTGACGCTGCCGTCGCCCTTGTATTCATCAGCTACGGCCAGCAGCGCATCGGTGCCGCCGGGTGTGCGGTTGAGCACAACGTCTTCAACGATATCGCGGAGTTTCTTCGGGATCTCGTCGTAGATTTCCAGCTGGCCGGCGTTAACGATACCCATGGTCAGGCCATTGCGAATCGCATGCAGCAGGAACACCGAGTGGATCGCCTCACGCACCGGGTTGTTGCCACGGAACGAGAAGGACACGTTGGACACGCCGCCGGAGGTTAGCGCGTAGGGCAGTTCGTCACGGATATAGGCACAGGCCTCGATAAAGTCGACGGCGTAGTTATTGTGCTCTTCGATACCGGTGGCGATGGCGAAGATGTTCGGATCGAAGATGATGTCTTCCGGCGGAAAGCCGACTTCATTGACCAGGATGTCGTAGGAGCGTTTGCAGATCTCGCGCTTGCGCGCGGCAGTATCGGCCTGGCCCTGTTCGTCAAAGGCCATGACCACCACGGCGGCGCCGTAGCGCTTGCACAGGCGCGCCTGCTGCTTGAACTGCTCGACGCCTTCCTTCATGGAGATCGAGTTGACGATGCCCTTGCCCTGGATGCACTTGAGGCCGGCTTCGATCACTTCCCATTTGGACGAGTCGATCATGATCGGCACGCGGGAGATATCCGGCTCGCCGGCAATCAGGTTGAGGAAGGTGACCATCGCCTTCTTCGAATCCAGCATGCCCTCATCCATGTTGATGTCGATAATCTGCGCGCCGGCTTCGACCTGCTGCAGCGCGACTTCCAAGGCCTCGGTGTAGTTGTCCTCACGGATCAGCCGGGCGAAGCGGGCAGAGCCGGTAATGTTGGTACGCTCGCCAACGTTGACGAACAGCGAGTTGCGGTCAATCGTGAACGGCTCCAGGCCGGAAAGACGGCAGGCCTTGGGGATGTCCGGAATGGCGCGTGGCGGATACTTGGCGACGGCTTTGGCGATCGCTTCGATATGTGCCGGAGTGGTACCACAGCAGCCGCCAACAATATTCAGGAAGCCTGCCTGGGCAAACTCTTCAATGATCGCCGCGGTTTGCTCGGGCATTTCGTCGTATTCACCGAACTCGTTCGGCAGGCCAGCGTTCGGGTGAGCGGAGATATGTGTGCCAGCCTTGTCGGACAGCTCTTCCAGATACGGCCGCAGTTCGCGGGCGCCCAGCGCGCAGTTGAGGCCCACGGAAATCGGTTTGGCATGGCACACCGAGTTCCAGAAGGCTTCGGTAGTCTGTCCTGACAGGGTCCGGCCGGAGGCGTCGGTGATGGTGCCGGAAATCATGATCGGCAGTTCCACGCCCAACTGGTCGAAGGTTTCCTGCACGGCAAAGATCGCCGCCTTGGCATTCAGCGTATCGAAAATGGTTTCAATCAGAATCAGGTCGGCGCCGCCTTCGATCAGACCTTTGGTCGAGTTAATGTAGTCCTCAACCAATTGATCAAAGGTGATATTGCGGTAGCCGGGGTTATTCACGTCGGGCGACAGCGAACAGGTGCGGCTGGTTGGCCCCAGTACGCCGGCGACAAAGCGTGGGCGATCCGGCGTTTCAGCGGTTTTCTCATCGCATACGCGACGGGCCAGGCGTGCACCTTCCAGGTTCAGCTCGTAGGCCAGCTCCTGCATGCCGTAGTCGGCCTGCGAGACGCTGGTGGAGTTGAAGGTGTTGGTCTCGATGATGTCTGCGCCGGCGTCCAGATAGGCTTTTTCCATGGCCGCAATCGCGTCTGGCTGGGTAATCACCAGCAGATCATTGTTGCCTTTCAAGTCCGACGGCCAGTCGGCAAAACGCTCGCCACGGAAGTCGTTTTCTTCGAACTTGTAGCTCTGGATCATCGTGCCCATACCGCCATCAAGAATCAGAATGCGCTCACGCAGGGCAGCATTCAGGGCGTTCAGGCGGGCGTTGCGATCAGACTGTTGCGCAGACATTAATACTCCGGACTCTGTTACACACGGGTAAGACACACGGAAAGCCCGCCATTCTAACAGATGCGCGGCGCACACTGAACGCCAAGCGCTTGGCTATCTGTAAGCAGGGGAAATAACCTAGTGGAAAGGTAGGACTTTATTCGCCGAGTGCAATCCCGTACACTAGCGGCATTAAAGTCATTGAGTACGAGGCAATTCATGGCAGGCATTTTGTTGACAACCGCGGCGCAGGAATACCTGGGCGATCTGCTTTCCAAGCAGGATACTGACGGTATAGGCATCCGCGTTTTCATTACTCAGCCGGGTACGCCCTATGCTGAAACCTGTATCGCCTACTGCAAGCCCGGTGAAGAAAAGCCCGAAGACCGCATGATCCCGCTGGAGCCGTTCAACGTCTGGCTGGACTCGGTCAGCGAGCCCTTTCTGGAAGATGCGGTAGTGGATTACGCGGTCGACCGCATGGGCGGCCAGCTGACCATCAAGGCGCCCAACGCCAAGGTGCCGATGGTAAACGCCGACAGCCCGCTGAACGAGCGCATCAACTACCTGCTGCAGACCGAGATCAATCCCGGGCTGGCCAGCCACGGTGGCGAGGTCAAGCTGATCGACGTGGTTGAGGATGGCGTCGCCATTCTGCAATTCGGCGGCGGCTGTCAGGGTTGTGGCATGGTCGATGTGACCTTGAAAGAGGGTATCGAAAAAACCATGGTCGAGCGCATTCCGGAAATTACCGCTGTGCGTGATGTGACTGACCACACCGTGAAAGAAAACGCTTACTACTAAGCGAGTTTTAAATCCGGCTATTAAATGCAGTGCAGCCCTTCAGAATCTACTGAAATGGCAGATAACCTTGGACTGGGCTGAAAGCCTGAGTTAGAAGTTAATCTGTCATTTCAACTGCGAGGCTTTCCATGGCTGGAGTTCTGGATACCGTCAACCAACGAACGCGTCTGGTCGGTGAAAACCGGCTGGAGATTCTGTTGTTCCGGTTGGCTGGTCATCAGCTATTTGCCCTGAACGTATTCAAGATCCGCGAAGTCTTGCAGTTACCCCGGCTGACGCAAATGCCTCAGCGTGCCCCGCACGTGGCCGGTGTAATCCATTTGCGTGGCCAGACGCTACCGGTAATTGATCTTTCCGGTGCTATCGGCATGCGCCCGCAGCAGGCGTTGCCGGACAGCACCATCATCATCACCGAATACAATCGCTCGGTGCAGGCGTTTCTGGTCGGTGGCGTCGATCGCATCATGAATCTTAACTGGGACTCTGTGCAGCCGCCGCCGCGCGGGGCAGGGCGCACGCATTACCTGACTGCCATTACCCGTCTGGATGATCAGCGTCTGGTAGAAATTATCGACGTGGAGAAGGTGCTGGCGGAAATCGTGCCGTTCAATGCCAAGGTCAGCGAAGGTTTGCTGGATGACGAGCTATTGAACAAGGCTCGCGGCCGTGAAGTGCTGCTGGTGGACGATTCGCCGACGGGTATCAATCAACTGCGCGAGACCCTGTCACAGCTGGATCTGAAGATGCATGTGGCCACCGATGGCTTGCGTGCGTTGCGCCAGCTGCAGGCCTGGGCTGACGAAGATGAAAATATCTCACAACGACTGCTGATGGTGATTACCGATGCGGAAATGCCGGAGATGGATGGCTACCGTCTGACCTCGGAAATCCGCAAGGATCCACGCCTGAAGGATCTGTACGTGGTGCTGCATACCTCGCTGTCAGGCAACTTCAACAAGGCCATGGTCGAGAAGGTCGGCTGTGATGGCTTTCTCTCCAAGTTCCAGCCCGACCAATTGGTTGAGGTGGTTCGCGAGCGTCTGAAGCTACTCAAGGAGTAGCTTCGGAAACTACTGGACTCAGGCGCGTTTCAGCGCCGGTCCAGGTAGCGCTCGTGTTGTTCCATCACCGGCTGCTGAATGCCCAGCTTGTTACCATAGATCACCGCGTAGCTAAGCACGCTCTGCACGTAGGTGCGGGTCTCGTCGAAGGGAATGGTCTCGATCCAGATGTCTGATGGCAGCGGCTGCATATCCCGCGTCCACTGGCGTACGCGGCCAGGGCCGGCGTTATAAGCGGCCGAAGCCAGTACCCGATTACCCTGAAACTGATTGTGCAACTGGGATAGATAGGCCGTGCCCAGGGCGATGTTGCGCTCGGGAATCAGCACGTCATTCGGGTTGCGCAGGTTGATACCATAGCGCTGCGCGGTCTCCCGGGCGGTGGCTGGCATCAGCTGCATCAGGCCCATAGCGCCGGCGTGGGAGCGCGCATCGGCCATAAAGGCGCTTTCCTGGCGAGTAATGGCGTAGACCCACGGAGAACCAAGCCGGCGCGCCTGTGCCTGTGCGCGGATCGAGTCTTCATAGGCCATGGGGAAGCGGATATCCAGGTCATCCCAATACTGCGCCTGGCTGATGCCGCGAATCGCCGGGAAGTACCATTCCATATCCTTGGCCATGACTGCCTGAGCGATCATTTCCTCGCGGCTGAAAAAGCGAGCGACGTGGTACCACTCACGGCGCGCGTCGACGATCTGCCCGCGGGCGAAGAATTCACGTGCGCGGCGGATGCCGCCAGTATTGCTGACCTTGCTGAAGATCTTGGGATCCACCTGCGCAGGGGTGTGATTCAGTGCATAGGGCTTGTTGCTACGTTCGGCGGCCAGAAAGCCGTAGAAATCGCGCTGCTCGGCCAGGCTGGCATATTCAGTCACCAGTTCACCGACTTCCGGCTGCGCCAGTTGCTGGCTGCGCAGCTTCCAGTAACGCCAGCGATTCTGCTCCTGCATGCTTTCGGGCATGCTGCTGGTCAGCGTGCGGGCGGTGTCATATTGACCGCTGCGCAGCGCCAGGCGGATACGCCATTCGCTGATCTGGTCGTCTTTCATTGCCGGATCGTTGGCAGCCATAAACGGCAGCGCCGCAGGGTTGTGCCGGCGGGCCATGCGCGTACCGATGTCGCGGGTGATTGCCAGGCGATCGGCTTCTTTGTAGGGCAGGTCGCGATAATTCGGCCAGAGCGCCATCGCGGTGGCCGGATCGTCACGGCTCATGCGGCGCAGCGATACGGCGGCAATGTCTGCCAGCTTTTCGGCAGGTTTGCCCGCGCCAGGGCGGAAGTTACCAAACTGGTTAAGACCTTGCGGCTTGGTGGCGGTATCGACGAAGAGTTCGGCCAGCGCTTTCTGGCTGGGCAGGTAGCGGGTCAGATAGCGGGCGAGGGCGTCTTGCCGGTACAGCAGCGCTTCGCGAATACGGGCCCAGGCGACATCTTCAGTCAGGCCGCCGGCAGCGCGCCAGCGGTCAAATAGCGGATCGCAATCCTTGGGCTGCGAACGGCCTACGGTCCATAGCTCCTGGGCGCGCTGCATGGCTTCAACCTGATTGCCCTCACGCCAGCGCTGGAAGGTGATCTGGCAGTCGATGCCGGCATTCTGGCTGTGGGTGTCATAGTTTTCATTCAACTGACGCCATTCGCCGTCGCGGGCGAGGCGACGCAGCCAGTCATTCTTCAGACGTTGGGCCGTCGGTAAATCGCCATGGGCGACAAAAAAGTTCTGCATTTCCTGGTGGCTGACCGCATTGCCACGTTGTTGAAGTGCTTCGAGAAGCAGATAGGGGTAGAGCGGGTAGTCGCGCAATTGGTTTTTAAGTGTTTCATAGCGCTGCATCTGGCCGCCCTTGAGCGCGGCCATGGCTTGATCATATTGCTGGCGTTGCTGCAGCGTATCGGCATGCAGGCTTTGACTGGCCAGCAGCGAAGTAAGAATAAGGCCGGCTGCTAACTTTATTTTTTTCAATTGCTTAAAGGGCATTGTTCATCCTGACCCGAGGGCCATTAATAGAATGGTGAAGGCGTGGGATCGATACTGCACTGCTGCGATTCGGCACATCCAGATGGCCCGAGTTTAGCGGTTTGTCTGCTAGGGGCATAGGGGCGTCATGCAAAGTACGGGCAGCGCTGCGCCGCAACAGGTAGAATGCCGCCCTGATTAATTAAAAGGTGTGTTATGGCGCTGCTTTCATTTACCGATGTTTCCCTGGCCTATGGCCTGAATCCACTGCTATCCAAGGTCGGCTTTCAGCTTGACCGGGGTGAGCGCGTCTGTCTGATCGGCCGTAACGGTGCTGGCAAGTCGAGCCTGTTCAAGCTGCTCAACGGCGAGCAAAACAGTGATGAGGGAGAGATCTGGTACGCGCCCGGCTTGAAGATTGGGCAACTGCCGCAGGAATTGCCCAAGGCCGACGACAGCCTGGTGTACGACGTGGTTGCCGCCGGTCTGGCTGGCGTGGGTGATCTGCTTGCCGAATACCACCATCTGGTCCACGGCGAAATGGGCGAGGCCGAGCTGGAGCGTCTGGAGAAAGTCCAGGAGCGTCTTGAGGCGAAAGACGGTTGGCGTTTGAACCAACTGGTTGAAACCACGCTGACGCGACTGGGTTTGCCGGCCGAGAAGAAGATGTCGGAGCTCTCTGGCGGTTGGCGTCGACGCGTATTGCTGGCCCAGGCGCTGGTTTCAGAGCCGGATGTGCTGCTGCTCGACGAGCCTACCAACCACCTTGATATTCACACTATCGCCTGGCTGGAACAGGTGCTGCTGGATTTCCGCGGCGCCGTACTGTTCATCACCCACGATCGTCAATTCCTGCAGGCATTGGCGACGCGCATCATGGAGCTGGACCGCGGCCAGTTGATCGACTGGCAGGGCGGTTACCTGAGCTTTCTCGAGCATAAGGAGCAACAACTGGCGGCAGAAGCCACGGCTAACGCGTTGTTCGACAAGCGTTTGGCCCAGGAAGAAGTCTGGATTCGCCAGGGCATCAAGGCGCGCCGCACCCGTAACGAAGGACGTGTGCGAGCGTTGAAGGAAATGCGCAACGAGCGCGCCCAGCGCCTTGAGCGCCAGGGTAAGGCCAGTTTCCAGCTGGAAACCGCAGACTCTTCCGGCAAGCGGGTGATCGAACTGGACAAGGTCAGCTTCGCCTGGCCGGGCCACGTGCCATTGGTACGTAACCTGAATCTGAACGTACTGCGCGGCGACCGTATCGGTCTGATCGGCAACAACGGTTCCGGCAAAACCACGCTGCTCAAGTTGCTGCTTGGCAAGCTCGAGCCCACCAGTGGTAGCGTCAAGCACGGCACCAAGCTGGAAGTGGCCTATTTTGACCAGTTGCGCGCACAGCTTGATCTGGAAGCCACGGTGATCGACAACATCTCCGAAGGTCGCGATTTTATCGAGATCAATGGCGAGCGCCGCCATGTGATCAGCTATCTGGGCGATTTCCTGTTTTCACCGGAGCGTGCGCGCACGCCGGTCAAGGCTTTGTCTGGCGGTGAGCGTGCGCGCTTGCTGCTGGCACGCCTGTTCAGCAAGCCAGCCAACATGCTGGTACTGGACGAACCGACCAACGATCTGGATGTTGAAACCCTGGAACTGCTGGAAGAAGTGCTGGCGGGCTTTGACGGTACCGTGCTGATCGTCAGCCACGACCGGGCCTTCCTCGACAACGTGGTTACCAGCAGCTTGGTATTCGAAGGTCACGGCAATGTGCGTGAGTACGTGGGCGGCTACGCCGACTGGCTGCGCCAGGGCGGCAAGATTGAAATGCTGGCCGAGTGGGACTCCAAGGCCATGGCAGCGGATACACCTGCTGAAGCGGCACCCGCAGTTGCGCCGACACCTGCAGCAGAGCCAGCCGCCGCAGCACCAGCCAAAGTCAAATTGAGCTATAAAATCCAGCGAGAGCTGGACGGATTGCCTGCAGTGATGGAGAAGCTGGAAGCTGAACTGGCGGCCCTTCAGGCCAAGGTCAATGATCCAGCGTTCTATCAGCAATCCATGGAAAAAACGACCTCGGTACTGGATGCCATGGCGGCCAAACAGGCTGAACTGGACAAGGCGATGGAGCGCTGGGCGGAATTGGAAGATATGGCTGGCGGTTAGGAGATGGTGCGTAGTTCATCCAAGCCAACTTCCGGATTCATTGGGGGGTAAATCGGGACTGTACTTTGTGGGCGTGGGGAGCGGTGCAGCCAACCTCCGCCTGGATTCCCGCCTTCGCGGGAATGACGAGGTTTTGGGTGGCGGTGACGGTTTGAGCGACGGTATGAGCAATAAGATGGTTTGAGTAATAAATCGCGCCGTCTCAACAACGTCATCCCCGCGAAGGCGGGGATCCATTTTGACTTTGGGTTTAAATATTCAAAGAAAAGGTGGGTGTCTGGCGGCTGCCCCCAGATTCAAGCTTGCAGCTTCGCTCCAGCGCTCAGCCTTTCTTCTTTTTGGCCAGCCGCACCGCAATAACATCACAAGGCGCGCCGTGCAGTACGTCGTTCGCGGTAGAGCCGAGTAACAGGGCGAGGCCATGACGGCCGTGGCTGCCGACGACGATCAAATCGCACTGCTGGTCAGTAGCTACACGATGGATCTCCTGACGCGGATGGCCAAAGGCGATCTGCATCTGCTCTTCCGGCAGTGAATAATCGTTGGCAAACAGCGTCATCCGTTCGCGGGCTTGCTCGAACTGCTGCTGTTGCAGCATGGACAGGTCCATGGGTACATCGCCGCCGTAGGCCATAGCCAGGGGTTCGACAACATGCAGCAGGGTCAGTCGGGCATCCAGTGCCTTGGCCAGAGCCATGGCATGGTCGGCAACCGCTCGGCATTCATCTATAAGATCTACGGCGACCAACACGTGAGAGTAGAGCATGCAGGTTTCTCCTGTTTTTCCGTTCGATAGTAACAGTCTTTGCGCGCCAGTCCAGCATCCCGAGCAAGCGGCCTGGTACCGCTGCGTGTCCTTATGAGCTGGATCATCGTCGGGGTGGTGGCGGCCATACTGGTAGCCAACCTGTTCAAGCTGATGCCCCGTGGGCGCATCATGCATATCCAGCGGTTACGAGAGGAGGCGCGCAAGCTTGGCTTCCGGGTAGAGAGGCAATTGCAGGCCGATCACAATCCGCTTCTGGAGCATTGCGTGGGTTACCGCAAATCGCTCACCCGCTGCCCCATGAGCAAGGAGTTCAGTTGCCAGCGTACCGAGTCCGGCTGGACCTGGTTACTGGGCAGCCCGGAGAGTTCGGGTGCTCAGCCGGTGCTGGATGCGCTCCCCGAGGGCATTCGCCGGATTGATCGGCAGTCGTTCTCGGTGCTGGTGTTCTGGATAGAGCCGCAGACGCTAGAACCTTTGATGGAGCTGGATAAAGCATTAGCACTGCTGCCTGAAGCGACCCAGCCATAGCAGCAAATGGCTATCTCGTTCGGATGTTATGTTGTTTATTGATTTCTTTATTATCTTTTTGTTTTAGAAAGGAAATAGATCAAAAAATCGCATGCTTGAATGCCGCTGACAGCCCCGCCTGATTGACAACAGCGACGATTTGCACGAAGGTGTGCGCACCCGAATCAAACAAGCGTATGAATTTTTCTGGCCTGGCCAGAACAAACTATCGCCGGGAACCATCATGGCATCCTCCGGGTTGTCAGGCTGCATCATAGATTCAGCCTGTTCCGGGAAGGTGTTTCTCAAGTGCTTTCATAGCGTGGAGATCAGTTGATGATTTACGAAGGTAAAGCCATCACGGTTCAAGCCCTTGAAGACGGCATCGTCGAGCTGAAGTTCGATCTGCAGGGCGAGTCTGTCAACAAGTTCAATCGTGCCACCCTGGCGGAGCTGCAAGCTGCCGTCGAGGCCATTCAGTCCAATAGCAGCGTCAAGGGCGTTATCGTCAGCAGCGGCAAAGACGTGTTCATTGTCGGCGCCGACATCAACGAGTTCGTTGATACTTTCCAACTGCCCGAAGCTGACCTGGTTGCTGGCAACCTGGAAGCCAACCAGATCTTCAACGCCTTTGAAGACCTTAACGTCCCCACAGTTGCTGCCATTAACGGCATGGCGCTGGGCGGCGGTTTTGAAATGTGCCTGGCCTGTGACTATCGCGTCATGGCCGCCAGTGCCAAGGTCGGCCTGCCGGAAGTCAAGCTGGGTATCTACCCTGGCTTCGGCGGCACCGTACGTACCCCACGTCTGATCGGCGTTGATAACGCTATCGAGTGGATCTGTGGCGGTTCCGAGAACCGTGCCGACAAGGCCCTGAAAATGGGTGCGGTTGATGCGGTTGTTGAAGACGCCAAGCTGCACGCTGCTGCTCTGGATCTGGTCAAGCGCGCCATCAGTGGCGAGCTGGACTTCAAGGCCAAGCGTCAGCCCAAGCTGGAAAAGATCAAGCTCAACACCATCGAACAGATGATGGCGTTCGAAACCGCTAAAGGTTTCGTTGCTGGCCAGGCTGGCCCGAACTACCCGGCTCCGGTTGAAGCGATCAAGACTATCCAGAAAGCCGCTGCCCATGGCCGCGAAAAGGCGCTGGAAATCGAAGCCGCTGGTTTTGCCAAGCTGGCCAAGACTTCTGTTGCTCAGGCGCTGGTTGGTCTGTTCCTGAACGATCAGGCGCTGAAGAGCAAAGCCAAGCAGTACGACAAGCAAGCCGCTGATGTGAAGCTGGCTGCGGTACTGGGTGCAGGCATCATGGGTGGCGGTATCGCTTTCCAGTCTGCTTCCAAGGGCACGCCGATCCTGATGAAGGATATTCGCGAGGAAGGCATTCAGATGGGTCTGGACGAAGCGTCCAAGCTGCTGGGTAGCCGTGTTGCCAAGGGCCGCATGAAGCCTGATCAGATGGCGACTGCGCTGAATGCGATTCGTCCGACCATGTCTTACGGTGATTTCGGCAATGTCGATATCGTCGTGGAAGCCGTGGTAGAAAACCCCAAGGTCAAGCACGCTGTGCTGGCTGAGGTGGAAGGTCACGTGCGTGAAGATGCGATCATCGCTTCCAACACTTCTACCATCTCCATCACTTACCTGGCCCAGGCGCTTAAGCGTCCGGAAAACTTCTGCGGTATGCATTTCTTCAACCCCGTGCACATGATGCCGCTCGTTGAAGTTATCCGTGGTGAGAAGTCCAGCGAGAAGGCGATTGCCACTACCGTTGCTTACGCCAAGAAGATGGGCAAGACCCCGGTTGTTGTTAACGACTGCCCGGGCTTCCTGGTCAACCGCGTATTGTTCCCTTACTTCGGCGGCTTTGCTCGCCTGGTGAACATGGGTGCAGACTTCCAGCGCGTCGACAAGGTCATGGAAAAGTTTGGCTGGCCCATGGGCCCGGCTTACCTGCTTGACGTAGTAGGCCTGGATACCGGTCACCACGGTCGTGACGTGATGGCTGAAGGTTACCCTGATCGTATGGCTGAGAAAGTGCGCACTGCAGCCGACGTGATGTACGAAGAAGGCCGTCTGGGCCAGAAGACCGGCAAGGGCTTCTACGCGTACGAAACAGACAAGAAGGGCAAGCCGAAGAAGGTTGTTGATCCGCAGGCGTATGAGCTGATCAAGCCAGTCGTTCAGGAGAACCGCGAGTTCACTGATGAGGAAATCGTCGAGATCATGATGGTTCCGCTGTGCCTTGAGACTGTTCGCTGCCTGGAAGACGGCATTGTCGAAACCGCTGCAGACGCTGATATGGGTCTGATCTACGGTATCGGCTTCCCGCCCTTCCGTGGTGGTGCGCTGCGCTACATCGACACCCTGGGTGTGGCTGAGTTTGTGGCCATTGCAGACAAGTACGCCGAATTTGGTCCCATGTACGCGCCGACTGAAAAGTTGCGTGAAATGGCCAAGAACGGCCAGAAATTCTTCGGTTAACCGCGGAACGCACAGAGCGAGAGTGAATCTATGAGCCTGAATCCGAGAGACGTCGTTATTGTCGACTTCGGCCGCACCCCGATGGGCCGTTCCAAGGGTGGCATGTACCGTAACGTACGTGCCGAGAACCTGTCTGCCGACCTGATCACCGGTCTGCTGGCACGTAACCCGAAAGTAGATCCCGCAGAAGTGGAAGATGTAATCTGGGGCTGTGTAAACCAGACCCTGGAGCAGGGCTGGAACGTTGCCCGCATGATCTCCCTGCTGACGCCGATCCCGCACACCAGCTCAGCGCAAACCGTGAGCCGCCTGTGTGGTTCGTCCATGAGCGCGCTGCACACTGCTGCTCAGGCGATCCAGACCGGTAACGGTGATGTGTTCGTCGTCGGTGGTGTTGAGCACATGGGCCACGTCGGCATGATGCACGGCGTTGATCCAAACCCGAGCCTGTCTCTGTACGCTGCCAAGGCGTCCGGCATGATGGGTCTGACTGCGGAAATGCTGGGCAAGATGCACGGCATTACCCGTGAGCAGCAGGACCAGTTTGCCCTGCGTTCGCACCAGTTGGCGCACAAGGCGACCATCAATGGCGGCTTCAAGGATGAAATCATCCCGATGCACGGCCACGATGCTGACGGTTTCCTGAAAGTGTTCACCGAAGACGAGACCATCCGTCCTGAAACCACCCTGGAAAGCCTGGCGGCCCTCAAGCCGGCATTCAATCCGAAGGGTGGTACCGTGACAGCCGGTTCTTCTTCACAGATCACCGACGGCGCTTCCTGCATGATCGTGATGTCTGCCGAGCGGGCCAAGGCCCTGGGTCTTGAGCCGATGGCAGTTATCCGTTCCATGGCGGTTGCTGGTGTTGATCCGGCGATCATGGGCTACGGTCCGGTCCCGGCTACGCACAAGGCGCTCAAGCGCGCTGGCATGACCATGGATAACGTCGATTTTGTCGAGCTGAATGAAGCCTTTGCTGCCCAGGCCCTGCCTGTGCTGAAAGACCTCAAACTGCTGGACAAGATGGAAGCCAAGGTCAACCTGCACGGCGGCGCGATCGCCCTGGGTCACCCCTTCGGTTGCTCCGGCGCCCGCATTTCCGGCACCCTGCTGAACGTGATGAAGCAGAATGGCGGTACTGTTGGTGTCTCGACCATGTGTATCGGTCTGGGGCAGGGCATCACTACCGTATTCGAGCGTGTCTGATACGCTTGTGGTGTGACCAGAAACCGGGGCCTTGTGCCCCGGTTTTTGTTTGTGCTTTTTATGTAAGTGCGATGATTGTTTGAGATAGGTGTTTGGCGCCGGCGGCCATGGGCCTGTGTTCGGCACGCTACAAGCCGTCCATGGGACTCGGCGATGGCCAT
>NZ_QOVF01000005.1 GCF_008365385.1 Halopseudomonas laoshanensis
TAAGGCGGCAGGGCACGCCGACCCGCCGTGAATACATCCCTGTAGGCTCATCACCGGCATCCATGCCGGAGACGGTCGGCTTACCCCTGCCGCCTTACGCACGCCAACCGACTCCGTGTAATCCGCTTGCTGAATTTTGGGAAATCAAAAGGCAAATCTGCCTGGAACAAAATATCGAGACTGGATCCCCGCAGTAGTTATGGGACACAGCGTTATCGTTATTACGCTTTAAAAACCAGAAGGATGCACGGAGATATGGGATCAGGTTCAGGTTGGCGCGGTGCGCCGACCGTCTCCGGCATGGATGCCGGTGATGAGCCTACAGGGATGTATCCACGGCGTGTCGGCGCACCGCGCCAACCTGAATCTGGTCAAAACCCGGACCCGAACCAAGACCAGCAGAATCCAAAGCATCCCGCACTGGAGAAAACGAGCGCCGATGGATCGCAGTAGCCCCCAGCTCCCGCAGCGCCGACAGATGCACCGGAGTGGGATAACCCTTGTGCTGGGCGATGCCGTAGCCCGGATAGAGCAGTTCCAGCTCCTGCATCTCCCGATCACGCGAGACCTTGGCCAGAATCGAAGCCGCCGCAATGGCCGGGACCCGGGAGTCGCCCTTGATCACCGGTTCACTGGGCATCGGCAAGATCGGGCAGCGATTACCATCCACCAGCACCCGGTCCGGGCGAACAGACAACCCTGCGACCGCGCGCTGCATCGCCAACATGGTCGCATGCAGGATATTGAGCTGATCGATTTCTTCGACTTCCGCCCGCGCGATACACCAGGCCAGAGCGCGCTCCTGAATAATAGGAAACAAGGCTTCCCGGCGCGCAGCCGTCAGCTTCTTGGAATCATTCAGACCCTCGATGGGGCGCAGTGGATCGAGTATCACCGCAGCAGTAACCACCGCACCGCAGAGCGGGCCGCGGCCGACTTCGTCTACGCCGGCAACCAGCTCGTCACCCACCGGCGCGTACCAATCGATCATCATCTGGGTCATACCAACCTACCCTTCTTGCGCATCAATTCAATTACCGCTTCAGCAGCCGACTCATCGGCATTGCGGCGCAACAGTTCATGCAACTGCATGAAGGTCGCCTGCGTCGCCTCAGCTTCCTCAGTAGGACCAAGACGCTCCAACAGCGCCTGACCCATCGCGTCCGGTGTGGCTGCATCCTGCAGAAATTCTGGCACGACCTCGCGACCGGCCAACAGATTGGGCAAGGATACATGCCCAACCTTGACCAGACGTTTGAGAATCTTGAACGTCAGGCTAGCCATACGGTAAGCAACGACCATCGGCCGTTTAAACAACATGGCTTCCAGTGTAGCCGTACCCGAGGCGATCAAGACCGCATCACAAGCAGCCAGTGCCTCATGGGCCTGGCCGTCAAGCAACGTCAGTGGTAATGATAATCCGCTCTCGGCCAGTATGGCTTCGATCTGCACTCGGCGCTCAGCGTTGGCGCAGGGCATCACAAACTGCAACTGTGGCTGGCGTTCAAGGCACCAAGCAGCGGTTTGCAGAAACAGCAGACCCAGTTTCCGCAGTTCGCCATTGCGACTCCCCGGCATCAGCGCTACCACGCGGGAATCTGCTGCCAAGCCCAAGGCCGCTCGTGCTGCCTCGCGGTCTGGCTCAAGGGCGATTTGATCGGCCAGGGTGTGACCCACGCAGCGCACCGCCACACCATGTTTCTGATAAACCGCGTCCTCGAAAGGAAACAGCGTAAGCATCAGATCGGTAGATTCGCGGATACCCAGCACGCGCTTTTCGCGCCAGGCCCAAACCGAGGGGCTGACATAGTGAACGGTGGGGATACCGACTTCGCGTAGCTGCTTCTCGACATTCAGGGTGAAGTCAGGCGCATCGATTCCGATAAATACGTCTGGTTGCTGCGCTTTGAGATAGCTGACCAGGGACTTGCGAATGCGCAAAAGCTCGCGAAGACGACCCAGCACTTCAACCAGGCCCATCACCGACAAGCGCTCCATCGGCACCTGACTCTGCATACCCTGCGCAAGCATCCGCGGACCGCCAATGCCGATAAAGCGGGCATCTGGATATTGACGCTTGAGTGCACGGATCAGTCCAGCGCCCAGGGTGTCGCCGGACGCTTCACCGGCAACCAGCGCAATACAAAGAGGGGGTGTAGCGGCCGAGTCGGCGGGCACGGACATGACTAGCGGGTAATACCGCGGGTAGAAGCGACAATCGAGTCGCGGTAAAGCGCAATTTCAGTAAACTGCTGAGCAGGCTCTTCCAACGCCTTGAGTGCGTCTTGCAGCGTCAGACCCTGACGATAGACGACCTTGTAGGCTCGGCGCAGTGCCGCCACTAATTCGGGACTGAACCCACGGCGGCGCATGCCTTCGAAATTCATGCCGTGGGCGCTGGCCGGGTTGCCGCCGACCATCACATAAGCCGGAATATCCTTGAACACTGCACTGTTGGCGGCACTCATGGACCAGGCACCGAGATGACAAAACTGGTGGACGGTGGTGTACCCACCGAGAATCGCACCATCACCGACACGCACATGTCCTGCGATAGTGGCATTGTTAGCCATGATGATGTGATCGCCGACGACGCAGTCATGCGCCACGTGCACATAAGCCATCAGCAGGTTGTGGCTGCCGATGGTCGTGACGCCGCGATCCTGGACAGTGCCGCGGTGCAGCGTGCAGCCTTCACGAATCACATTGTGGTCACCAATCACCAGACGGGTGGCCTCACCGTTGTATTTCTTGTCCTGACAATCTTCCCCGACAGAAGAAAACTGAAAGATACGATTGTGCTGGCCAATAGTGGTCGGCCCGCGAATAACCACATGCGGCCCGACAACCGTACCGGCGCCTATTTCAACGTCCGGTCCGATCAATGTCCATGGCCCAACTTCAACGTCTTCAGCCAGCCGGGCGGACGGATCAACGATCGCCTGGGGATGAATTCGACTCATATTTTGTGTTCCGCACAGATGATTTCGCCCGAACAGGCCTCTTTGCCATCCACCATAGCGCGACAGGCAAACTTCCATATTCCACGACGATTGCTCAGATGCTGAGCTTCCAGGTGCAGTTGGTCACCTGGCACTACCGGCTGGCGGAAGCGCAGCTTGTCGGTGCCGACAAAGTAGTACAGGGTGCCGTCGGCGGGCTTGAGATTCATCATCTTGAAGCCCAACAACCCAGCGGCCTGGGCCATCGCTTCGATGATCAGTACACCTGGCATGATCGGGTGCTCGGGGAAATGGCCATTAAAGAAAGGCTCATTCACCGATACGTTCTTGTAGGCGCGAAT
Organism: Halopseudomonas laoshanensis; assembly: GCF_008365385.1. Lineage (GTDB taxonomy): Bacteria > Pseudomonadota > Gammaproteobacteria > Pseudomonadales > Pseudomonadaceae > Halopseudomonas > Halopseudomonas laoshanensis. Next base: position 3,305 of record NZ_QOVF01000005.1, read on the forward strand.
ATGGCGAGCCTCCAGATCCAGCTCGAGGACCCTGTCCACCAGTAGAAACGGGTAGCGGTGGGGCAGGTATTCTTTTATTTCCTTGATATCCATGTATTCGCAGGCCTTGCACTAAAATTGTAGGCGCCGGGGTAAGGCGCAGTTCAGGACTCAGATGAGCCCTGAGTTCCCTGAGTCACGATCAGCAGTTGCTTTTCCAGCTGCTGAACCCTTTTCGCCATTGTATCGAGTTGACGTATGCGTGCGGCGCTCTTTTTCCAGTCGGCTGCCGGCTGCATCGCCGTCCCCGAGGAATAGGCACCCGGCTCAGTGATGGAACGGGTGACCATGGTCATACCGCTGACAAAGACGTTGTCGCAGATTTCAATATGCCCAACCATGCCAACACCGCCAGCAATGGTGCAGTGCTTGCCAATCCGCGTGCTGCCGGAGATGCCCACACAAGCGGCCATCGCCGTGTGATCGCCGATCTGCACGTTGTGCGCAATCTGAATCTGGTTATCCAGCTTTACGCCATCGCCAATCCGCGTATCGGATAGCGCGCCACGATCGATAGTGGTGTTCGCGCCGATCTCGACATCATCACCAATACGCACGCCACCGATCTGGGCGATTTTCTGCCACCGGCCCTGTTCCGCAGCAAAACCGAAACCTTCTGAGCCGATAACGGCACCGGACTGGATAACTACCCGCTCACCGATCGTCACGTCGTGATAAAGCGTAACGCGGGCCGCTAACCAGCCGCCGGCGCCAATAACGCAACGCGCACCGACAAAGCATTGCGCCCCAAGCGTTACATTCGGGCCAATATGCGCGCCCGCTTCGACAACCACACCTGCAGCGATGCTTGCCGTGGGGTCGACTACGGCATCGTCGGCAATCACTGCCGTGGGATGAACCCCTGCTGAGGGCTTCGGTTTAGGGTCGAACAGATGGGATAAGCGCGCGTACATCAGATAGGGATTGGCAACCACAAGAGCGTTGCCCTTGAAGCCTTCCGCATCTGCTTCAGTCAGCAACACCGCGGCCGCGTGGGTGTCGGCAAGGTATTTGCGATATTGGCTGTTAGCGAGAAAGCTTAACTGTTCTGCGTTGGCCTCCTGCAGCGTAGCCAGGCCACGCACGAGTTGATCGGGGTTGCCGACCAGCCGTGCGTCCACCATCGCAGCGAGAGAAGCGAGCGTCCATGAGGCCGTATTACTCACCTGCCGCCTCAACGAATGCTGTTCAGGCGCTCGATGACCTGGCGAGTGATGTCATACTCAGCCTTCACATCGACAACGGCACTGCGGTCCAGAACCAAGTCAAATCCACCAGCCTGAATGGCAGCTTCCACAGCTTGATCAAGACGCGGCTTGAGTGTTTCAAGCATTTCGCGGTCTGATCCAGCTTTAGCTTCATTCAGCTCCTTGGACTGCGCCTGGAACTCGCGGGCTTTCTGACGGAACTCAAGCTCCAACTTTTCCAGCTCGGTCTGATTCAGCTTCTCGCCTTCACGTTGCATACGTTCCTGCAGACGCTTGGCTTCGGCTTCCAGATTGCGCAAACGCTGCAGCTGGGTGCCAAATTTCTTTTCGGCATCGACTGAATATTTCTTGGCTGCATCCGACTCCAGCAGCGCCATCTGATAATCCAGAACGGCAATTTTCATCTGGGCGGCTGCCGGGAAGCTGGCAAGAACCAGTACCGACATGATTGCAACACCTATAATCTTGCGCACTCTACAGCTCCTGTTAATCGTCTTTGGGGGTCTGGCTTCAGAATGTCTGACCCAGGGTAAACTGGAATACTTGTGTGTCATCCGCCGACTCGCTGTTCAACGGTGCGGCCAAACTGAAGCCCAATGGGCCCAGAGCCGTGATCCATGACAAACCAACACCGGCACTGTAGCGCAAATCGCCTACATCTACCTTGCCACAGCCGGGATTATTGTCGCCACTGGGCAGCGTAGTGCTTGTGCAGTAAGTGTCATACACGTTACCCACGTCCAGGAACAACACCGTACGCAGCGCGCTCTGGTCCTGAATGAAGGGTACTGGGAAGATCAATTCCGCGCCGCCGGTCACTTTGATGTTACCGCCGAACGGCAGCTCATCGCGGTCCGGATCATTGTCACTCGGCGTGCTCTTGGGTCCCAGCGTACTGTCACGGAAGCCACGTACCGAACCAATACCACCAGCATAGTAATGTTCATAGAAAGGTACTGACTGCGTAGAGCCAAAGCGGCGGGCAAAGCCAAGATTGGTATGCATGCGCAATGTCAGGTCTTCCGAGACCGGGAAGAACCGTTGAGCACGGTAATCAAGCTTGTAGAAATACAGATCACTGCCCGGCAAGGTGGTTTCAAAGCTGGCCGACTGCGAAAAGCCTCGGTCCGGGAACACGCCGCGGTTGAGCGTGGACTGCGACCAGGTCGAGTTGAACTTGAAGTTGGTAAAGGTATCGCCCTCGGTCTCGAGGAAGTCGCGGATTTCCTGAACCGTATAAACACCCTCTTTGATTTCATCCTGCTGCGCAGTCAGACCGAAGGATAGCCGCGAGGTATCACTGATCGGATAACCGATATTGAAACCGGCGCCGTAAGAGTCGACTGCATAGCTGGAGATATCAACGTTCAGCTCATCGTAATCGGTGGTGCGATAGAAGGCGTTGTAACCCAGGCTGACACCGTCAACGGTGAAGTACGGGTTAAGGAAGCCAAAAGACAAGGCTGTCTGGTACTCGGACCGGTTAGCGCTGATGCTGACCCGATTACCCGAACCGAAGAAGTTGTTCTGGCTGATCGAGCCACCGAGGATCAAACCGGTGCCCTGGGCAAAACCCAGGCTCGCGGTGATCGAACCAGAAGGCTGCTCTTCCACGGTGTAATTCACGTCGATCAGATCGTCGGCGCCAGGAACCTGTACGGTCTCAACGTCCACTTCCTTGAAGAAACCCAACCGCTCCAGCCGCACCTTGGACTGATCGATCAGGTAGGTAGAAGCCCAACCGCCTTCCATCTGGCGCATTTCCCGACGCAACACTTCGTCATCGGTCTTGGTATTGCCACGGAAGTTGATGCGGTTGACGTAAGCACGCTTACCCGGATCGACGAAGAAGGTCACGGCAACCGTACGATCTTCTTCATTGATCTCAGGGATGCCGTTGACGTTGGCGAAGGTGTAGCCCTCGTTACCCAGGCGACGGCTGATCAAATCGGAAGTTGAGGTCATGACCTGACGAGAGAACACTTGACCCGGCTCGATCAGCAAAAGCCCATCGAGTGCAGACTCTTCAACAACCAGATCGCCGGACAGCTTGACGTCGCTGACGGTGTACAGCTCACCTTCATTGACGTTTACGGTCACATAGACGTTCTTCTTGTCTGGCGTGATGGACACCTGAGTCGAGGCGATATCCATGTTGATATAGCCGCGATCCAGATACCAGGAACGCAGACGCTCCAGGTCACCAGAGAGCTTCTCACGGGAATATTTGTCGTCATTGCGGAAGAACGACAGCAGGTTGGAACTCTTGAGCTCAAACAGATTGGTCAACTCGTCGTTGGTAAAGACCGTGTTACCTACGACGTTGACGTTCTTGATGGAGGCGACTTCGCCTTCATTGATATCAATTTTCAGCGTTACCCGATTACGCGGCTCAGCAATCACTTCGGTTTCGATACCAGCCGAATAGCGACCCTGGGCGACATACTGGCGCAGCAATTCGTTACGTACACCGTCAAGTGTGGCTTGCTGGAATATCTCCCCTTCCGCCAGGCCCGCTGCAGTCAGACCGCTGAGCAGGTCTTCACTTTCAATAGCCTTGTTGCCTTCCAGTTCGATGGCAGCAATGGAGGGTCTCTCGACCACGGTAATGACCAGCACACTGCCATCACGACCGAGCTGAATATCTTCGAAGAAGCCGGTGCGGAAGAGTGAGCGAGTAGCTTCAACCAGCTTCTGGTCATCCACTTGCTCACCGATATCCAACGGCAAGGCACCGAACACGCTGCCAGCGGAAACACGCTGCAACCCATTGATGCGGATGTCGGAGATCTGGAAGGCGTCGGCAAAAGCTCCTGGCGCCAGGAGTATCAGCAATAGCGCAGGCAATAGGTAACGTTTCATGAAATCCGTTCTGGCTGACTGGTTAAATTCGTTTCCGCCGCAACCGGCAGAGCGTGTTCTTGCGTGCCCGAGCTTGTTCAACCCAGGCGGCTTATGTCGTTGTAGATAGCAAATAGCATCACGCCGACAATCAGCGTCAGACCTATCTGCAACCCCCAGGCCTGAATGCGTTCTGACAGCGGCTTGCCCCGTATCCATTCAGCCGTGTAATAGACCAGATGACCGCCATCCAATACCGGAATAGGCAGCAGATTAAGCACACCCAGACTGATACTCAAGTAGGCAATGAAGTTCAGAAAACTCTCAGGACCTGACTTGGCCGAAGCGCCCGCCACTTTAGCAATGGTTATCGGACCACTCAAGTTTTTTGCCGAGACAAGCCCGGTCAACATCTTTTTCAACGAGTCCAGGGTCAGAACAGTCATGTCCCAGGTCTTCGCCGCGGCGAAAGGAATGGCCACCAGAGGGTTGTAATCAATTGATCGAACCATATGCTCTGGCCATTCGAAGGCAGCGACTCCAGCCCCAACAAATCCAGAGATTTCACCATCCTGCTCCCGGCTTTGCGGCGTCACAGTCAGCAGCATGAGTTGACCGTCACGCTCAATACCTATTTCGAGCGGTTCACCCGGACTGGCTTGAATCGCCGGCACCACCTGATCCAGCCAGTTATCCACCGGCTCACCGTCGATGCTGACAATCAAGTCCCCGGAGCGCAGCCCGGCAGCCTCGGCCGCGCCATCTGGACTGATCTCACCCAACAGTGGCGGCACCTCAGGCCTCCAGCTGGTCAAGCCAAGCGCGGCAATAGGGTCCGGCTGGTCCGCTCCGCGCAGCCAGTCGTTCAATACCAGGGTATAGGATTGTGGCGTAGCGCCGGGGCCATCGATGGCCATGACCTGCATCTGCCCGGTTTCGCCGAGACGCCGGATAAGCTGCAGATTGACGTCGTGCCAGCTTCGCGTCTCGGCACCATCAACCTCAACGACTTCAAGACCTTGGACCAATCCGGCGCGAGCAGCGACGCTACCCGGCTCAACAGGCCCCAGTACCGGCGCCAGCGTGGTTATGCCGATAACAGCAACCAACCAAAAGGCCAGAATAGCCAGCAGGAAATTGGCGATGGGGCCAGCAGCGACGATGGCGATACGCTTCTTGACGTCCTTGCGATTGAACGCCTGATCCAGCTCCGCTTCGTCGACTGGGCCCTCGCGTTCATCCAGCATTTTCACGTAGCCGCCCAGCGGGATGGCTGCGATCACAAATTCGGTACCGCGTTTGTCATGCCAGCGGCATAGCGCCGAGCCAAACCCGATGGAAAAGCGTAAAACCTTGACGCCACAACGCCGTGCCACCCAAAAATGGCCATACTCGTGAATGGTCACCAGCAGTCCCAGCGCCACAACAGTGGCCAGCAGGGTGAATAACAGATCCATTCAACGCCTCATCTGGAAGGTAAATGACGGAGACCCGAACCCGAGAGGTTCAGTGCCGGTTGGCAAGCCAGCGATGGGCATGCTCGCGAGCCAGAGCATCAGCGGCCATGATGTGATTCAGGTCTTGGACTGGCTCGGGGGCCATACGGTTCAGTGTCGCTTCGATGATAACAGGGATATCCGTAAATCCAATGCGCCCCGCCAGAAAAGCCTCCACGGCGACTTCATTGGCAGCGTTGAGCTGCGCGCAGGCCGTGCCACCGGCTTCTGCTGCCTGGCGCGCCAGCTCCAGACAGGGAAAAAGCTCCCGATCAGGCGCCCGGAAGTCCAGACGTCCTATGGCCAACAGGTCCAGAGCGTTTACACCCGAGTCAATCCGCTCAGGCCAGGCTAACGCGTGGGCGATAGGTGTGCGCATATCTGGGTTGCCCAATTGCGCGATGACCGATCCGTCCACATAGTCGACCAATGAGTGCACCACGCTCTGCGGGTGCACCACCACTTCAATCTGTTCCGGGCGAGCGTCGAACAGCCAACAGGCTTCGATCAGCTCCAGCCCCTTGTTCATCATGCTTGCCGAATCGACAGAAATTTTCTGCCCCATGGACCAGTTTGGGTGCGCGCAGGCCTGCTGCGGGGTGACGTTTTTCAGGTCCTGGGCGCACATATCCCGAAAAGGCCCGCCGGATGCGGTAAGCAGGATACGCCGTACCCCAACCTGCCCGAGGCCTGCGGCGTAATTGGCCGGCATACACTGGAATATGGCGTTGTGTTCACTGTCGATCGGCAACAGCACCGCGCCCGAATGGCGTACCGCCTGCATAAAGAGTGCACCGGACATTACCAGCGCTTCCTTGTTGGCCAGCAGCACGCGCTTGCCGGCCTGGACCGCAGCCAACGTAGGGGCAAGCCCGGCGGCGCCAACAATGGCTGCCATTACAGCGTCGACCTGGGGATCCTCAGCTACCTGAGCAAGAGCATTGCTGCCCCACAGCACCTCTGTTGTGCAGCCCGCCGCCCGCAGAGCCTGTTGCAGGCTTTTCGCCTGCTGCTCTTCGGCGACCACCGCAAATATCGGCCGATGCTCTAGGCACTGAGCCTGGAGCTCCGCCATGCGGCTGAACCCGGTGAGGGCATAAACCGCATATTGCTCACTATGGCGTGCAATAACATCCAGCGTACTGACACCGATAGAGCCAGTCGCGCCCAGCACCGTTATCCAGGTTTTGCTCACCCTAACTGACTCCCGATCAACAGCCAGAACAGTGCAAAAACCGGAATGGCGGCTGTAAGGCTATCAATCCGGTCCAGCACGCCGCCGTGACCAGGCAGCAAATTGCTGCTGTCCTTGAGACCTTGGTCGCGCTTGAACAGGCTTTCGGTCAGATCGCCCACCACAGAAAAGATCACGACCAGTGCAGCGCCAAGCAACCCAACAAGCAAAGAAGGCAGGGACCAACCGAGATAAAGCAGCGCCACCAGTGTCAGCAACTGAGTGAAAACCAGACCGCCAAGGAAGCCTTCGATGGTCTTGCCGGGGCTGACATTGGGCATCAACTTGCGGCGACCCCAGGTCTTGCCAGCAAAATAAGCGCCGATATCCGCGGCCCAGACCAGCACCAGCAGAGCCACGATCAACCACAGGCCATGGGGCACCTCACGCAGCCAAACCAGGCCAGCCCAGGCCGGCAACAGAATCAGCAGACCCATTAGCTGGGCAACCATGGAGCTGGCCCACAGCCCCTTGTCACGCGGATAGCGCACCACCATGACCGCCGCCAAGGCCCACCAGACAGCAGCCGGAACAAGCAGGTATTGCGCCGGCAAACCAAGGCGATACAGAGCAAACATCATCAGCGCCACGACCAGCGCGTACAGCACACGACCTTTCTGGGCTGTTTCGCCTGCCAACCGCGCCCACTCCCAGGCGCCCAGCACCACGACTGCACCAACAAACAGAGCGAACCAGGGACCTTCCAGCAGTACAAAACCGGCAATAGCCAGGGGGGCCAGAATGACCGCTGTAATGATTCGCTGCTTGAGCATCAGGAGTCCGCCGCTATTTGTTCGCTGGTTTTGCCAAATCGGCGCTGGCGCCGGGCGAAGTCTGCAAAGGCTTCACGCAAGGCTTCTTTTTTGAAGTCGGGCCAATAAAGATCGGAAAAGTACAGTTCGGCATAGGCCAACTGCCATAGCAGGAAGTTGCTGATACGATGCTCGCCGCCAGTACGAATGCATAGATCTGGCAGCGGCCAACTGGAAGTACTGAGAGCCGCCTCAACATGTTGTTCGGTGATCTGATCAATGGCCAACTGGCCTTCTACGACCTGACCAGCGAGTTTTTTTGCCGCCTCGGCGATATCCCATTGACCGCCATAGTTGGCAGCCACCACCAGAGTGAGGCGCCGGCCCTCAGCGGTAAGCGCTTCGGCGTCACTCATGGCCTTGCGCAGCTCCGGGGCAAAACGACTACGATCACCGATAATACAAAGCCGAATGCCGTTTTCACGCAAACGCTTGACCTCGCGGCGCAGCGCGCTCAGAAACAGCTCCATCAGAGCGCCGACTTCTTCATCAGGGCGGCGCCAGTTCTCGCTGGAAAAAGCAAACAAGGTCAGCACTTCCACACCGTCTTCGGCGCAGACTTCGATCATTGCCTTTACCGCATCAACCCCGGCCTTGTGGCCAGCAACACCGGGTAGCAGACGCTTGCGCGCCCAGCGATTATTACCATCCATGATAATCGCCACGTGCCTCGGCACCGATCCTGCTACCGATCCTGCTGGAGTTACTGGCATATCTTTGCTCATCCGTTCAACACTCGGAATGGACCATCAAATGGCCATCAGATCCGCTTCCTTGGCTTCCAGCGCCTTGTCGATCTCGGCAACATACTTGTCGGTCAGTTTCTGTATTTCATCAGCGGCGCGATGCTCATCGTCCTCGCTGATCTCTTTTTCTTTCTGCAGGTCCTTGATCTGGCTCAGCGCGTCGCGACGGATATTACGCACTGCCACACGGGCGTTTTCCGCTTCACCGCGAGCGGTCTTGGTAAAGCCCTTGCGCGTCTCTTCGGTCAGAGCGGGCATGGGAATACGGATAGTAGTACCTGCCGTGGCCGGATTCAGGCCGAGATCGGACGTCATGATGGCCTTCTCGACAGCCTGGATCATGCTGCGATCAAACACAGTCAGGGCCAGCGTGCGGGAGTCTTCAACGTTAACGTTGGCGACCTGGCGCAGGGGGGTGTTGGCACCGTAATAGGAGACCATGACGCTGTCCAGAATGCTCGGGTGCGCTCGGCCGGTACGAATTTTGGCGAAGGCATGATCCAGGGACTCGACAGACTTCTTCATCCGCTCCTGGGTTTCTTTCTTAATATCGTTGATCATTCTCAACCCTCGATCAATGTACCTTCGGCGCTACCTACTACCGCATTGAGCAGCGCGCCAGGTTTGTTCATGTTAAATACGCGCAATGGCATCTTATGATCACGAATCAGGCAGATAGCCGTCAGATCCATGACCCCTAGCTTCAAATCCAACACCTGATCATAGGTCAGAGTATCAAACCGCTCGGCATTCGGATCCTTCATGGGATCGGCATTATAAACCCCGTCAACCTTGGTCGCCTTCAGCACCAGGTCGGCGTCAACTTCGATACCGCGCAGGCACGCAGCTGTATCAGTAGTGAAGAAAGGGTTACCGGTTCCAGCAGAGAATATTACCACGTCGCCACTGCCAAGGTAGCGCATGGCTTTGCGACGATCGTAATGCTCGGTCACGCCTTCCATGGTAATCGCCGACATGACGCGGGTCTGGATATTCGAGCGCTCCAGCGAATCGCGCATGGCCAGCGCGTTCATCACGGTGGCCAACATGCCCATATGATCACCGGTCACCCGGTCCATGCCAGCGGCATGCAACGCGGCACCGCGGAACAGGTTGCCACCACCAATTACCAGACCGATCTGCACGCCAATGCCGATCAACTGACCAATTTCCAGGGACATCCGATCCAGCACCTTGGGATCAATACCGAAACCCTCAGTGCCCATCAGGGCCTCGCCACTGAGTTTGAGTAGAATACGCTTGTACTTGGGCTGACGGCTGCTGGGTACCTGGGCCATATTGACTCTCCTGCTCGGGGATGGCGAAACACTCAACGAGTTACAACCGACAATCCGGCCTGCCACTTGTTCAGTGTTTCCTTAAAAAAGAGGCTTCCCGCCTGCGCGGGAAGCCTCTCGGTAACTCTGACTACAGGCCGCCTCGAGGGCGACCTGGCATGCGTGGTTCAATCCGCATGATCACTGCTTGGTAGCGGCAATCTGGGCGGCAACCTCGGCAGCAAAATCAACTTCGGCGCGCTCGATGCCTTCACCCACTTCGTAACGCACGAAGGAGAGAATTTCAGCACCGGCTTTCTTCGCCAGCTCACCGACTTTGACTTCCGGATCCTTGATGAAGGCCTGTTCAACCAAGCTGGCTTCGGACAGGAACTTGTTGATCCGGCCCTTGACCATGTTTTCAACAATGTTGTCCGGCTTGCCGGCGATTTTCTCGGCATTCAGCGCGAGGAAAATTTCCTTTTCCTTGGCAACCGCTTCCTCGGAAACCTGAGAGGCATCCAGGAACTGTGGGTTGCTGGCAGCCACGTGCATGGCGATATCCTTGGCCAGCTCGGCATCGCCACCTTTGAGGGTGACAACCACACCGATACGGTGACCGTGCAGGTAGGCGCCGACTACGTCGCCTTCAACGCGGGTCAGGCGACGGATGTTGACGTTCTCGCCACACTTGGCAACCAGTGCTTCACGGGCAGTTTCCTGCTCGGCGATCAGCGGAGCTGCTTCGCTGTAACCGGCGGCAAAGGCCTTATCCAGGCTGTCGCTGACAAAACCTTTAAAGTCTTCCTGCAGAGCCAGGAAATCGGTCTGGGAGTTGACTTCAATGATGACCGCTGACTTGCTGTCATCTGCCAGCTTGACGCCGATAGCGCCTTCAGCGGCGATGTTGCCGGCCTTCTTGGCGGCTTTGATCGAGCCTGCGGCACGCATGTCATCGATGGCTTTTTCGATATCGCCACCGGCTGCGGTCAATGCTTTTTTGCAATCCATCATGCCTTGGCCAGTGCGCTCGCGCAGTTCTTTGACCATGGCTGCAGAAATCTGTGACATGAATTGTTCCTCTAACTTGCTTGATGTTGGACCGCCCTGCAGATATGTGGGCAGCCGTATCATGTTGCGTTCAAGATATTGCAAAAAGGGGGCATAGCCCCCTTTTCACATCGGCATAAAACGATACGAAGTACCGATCAGCCTTCTGAAGCCTCAGCGGCAGGAGCTGCTTCTTCAACAAACTCGTCAGCGCCACCATTGTGGTTCTTGCCATTCAGTACCGCATCGGCCATGGCCGCGGCGTACAGCTTGATGGCGCGAATGGCGTCATCGTTGCCGGGGATGACGTAATCGACGCCGTCCGGGCTGCTGTTGGTATCAACGATACCGATAACCGGGATACCCAGCTTGTTGGCTTCAGTGATGGCAATGCGCTCGTGCTCAACGTCGATAACGAACAGGGCATCAGGCAGGCCGCCCATGTCCTTGATACCACCGAGGCTGCGATCCAGCTTCTCCAGGTCGCGAGTACGCATCAGCGCCTCTTTCTTGGTCAGCTTGGTGAAAGTGCCGTCTTCAGCCTGAATTTCAAGATCACGCAGACGCTTGATGGAAGCGCGGATGGTCTTGTAGTTGGTGAGCATGCCGCCCAACCAACGGTGATCCACATAGGGCATGCCGGCGCGGGTAGCTTCTTCAGCAATGATCTTGCTGGCAGCACGCTTGGTGCCAACGAACAGCAGCTTGTTCTTGCCGGAGGCCAGCTTTTCCACGAAGCTCAAGGCGTCATGGAACATCGGCATGGTCTTTTCAAGGTTGATGATGTGAATCTTGTTGCGAGCACCGAAGATGAACTTGCCCATCTTCGGGTTCCAGTAACGGGTTTGGTGGCCGAAGTGCGCACCGGCCTTCAGCATATCGCGCATAGATACTTGAGTCATGACAGCTCCAATATAGTTCGGGTTGGGCCTCCACGTATCCCAATGTCCAACCCCGGAGGGCACCCAAGACAGTGCGACGATACGTGTGCGGTTTCAGTTTAAGCCTGGCGTCTGCAACAGACGTTTATTCAGGCGCGGCGCTTTATATCATACAACTGGAAACGAATAAAGTCGCAGGTGCCCAGCGGTCATGGCACGGGGCGCTCAACAGCACCCCGCTAGTCTGTTAAACTGATCGACTTTATTACTGTTCGCCGCAACCAAGAGAGACCTTTCATGACCGTGACCATCAAAACCCCGGAAGATATTGCCGGCATGCGTATTGCCGGGCGCCTGGCCGCCGAGGTCCTGGAAATGATCGGCGAACATGTTCGCGTAGGCATCACCACCGACGAACTCAACCGGCTTTGCCACGAACACATCGTCAACGTGCAGAAGGCCATCCCCGCGCCTCTCAATTATGGTGCAGCGCCAGGCCGTCCAGGCTTTCCCAAGTCGATCTGCACGTCATTGAACCATGTGGTCTGCCACGGCATCCCCAATGACAAACCACTGAAGAACGGCGACTGCCTGAACATCGACGTCACCGTTATCAAGGATGGTTACCACGGCGACACTAGCAAGATGTTTCTGGTCGGCGATGTGCCAGAGTGGGCTCAGCGCCTGGCGCGAGTCACTCAGGAGTGCATGTATAAAGGTATTGAGGTCGTGCGCCCGGGAGCACGCCTGGGCGATATCGGCCAGGTGATCCAGGATCACGCCCACGCCAATCACTATAGTGTCGTTCGCGAATACTGTGGCCACGGCATCGGCAAGGTGTTTCACGAGGAGCCGCAAATCTTGCATTACGGCCGCGCCGGCACCGGCATGGAGCTGAAAGAAGGCATGACCTTCACCATCGAGCCAATGATCAACCAGGGCCGGCATGAAACTCGCCTGTTGGGCGACGGCTGGACTGCCATCACCAAGGACCGCAAGCTTTCCGCACAATGGGAACACACCATTCTGGTGACTGCTGATGGCTATGAAGTACTGACACGCCGTCACGAAGAAAGCTTTCAATAAACCGCTGTCCGGGGTCCGTTGTGGATAATGAACTGTTCGATCCAGGCCAGTTCCAGGCTGAGCTGGCACTGAAAAGCAGCCCTGTGGCTGCATTCAAGAAAGCAATTCGCCAGGCGGATTCGGTATTGCGCGCGCGCTTCGAGGGCGGCCGCAACATCCACAAGCTGATTCACGACCGGGCCTGGTTTACCGATCAGATCCTGTGCAAAGCCTGGTCGATACAGGCCAGCACCGACGCCGCCGACATTGCCCTGCTCGCAGTCGGTGGCTATGGCCGGGGCGAGCTGCACCCGCACTCGGATATCGACCTGCTGATCCTGCTGCGCGACAGCGATCAGGACGCGCATAACGGCTCCATCGAACAGTTCTTGATGCTGCTCTGGGATATCGGCCTGGAAGTGGGCCAGAGCGTGCGTTCCATCAGTGAGTGCCAGGAAGAGGCACGCGCTGACATCACGGTGATTACCAACCTGATGGAATCACGCACGCTGTCCGGCGATGAGCAGTTACGTCAGGACATGATCAGCGCCATCAGCGCCGACCAAATGTGGGATGACGCCCAGTTCTTCCGCGCCAAGCGCGCCGAGCAGCAAAAGCGTCACGCCAAGTACAACGACACCGAGTACAACCTTGAGCCCAACGTCAAAAGCTCGCCGGGTGGCCTGCGTGACATTCAGACCATTGGCTGGGTCGCGCTGCGCCACTTCGGCACCAACGATCTGCGCGAACTGGTCGAACGCGGCTTTCTGAACGAGGCCGAATACAACATTCTCGCCTCCGGTAGAGCCTTTTTATGGCAAGTCCGGTTTGCCCTGCACATTCTCGCCAAGCGCGCCGAAGATCGCCTGCTGTTCGACCACCAGCGCACCATCGCGCAGATGATGGGCTACGAGGACAACGACAGTAAACTCGCGGTAGAGCGCTTCATGCAGAAGTACTACCGGGTGGTGATGTCGCTCTCCGAGCTTAACGATCTGCTGATGCAGCATTTCGAAGAAATCCTGCTGCGTAACGCGGAAACGACTGAAATCGAGCCAATCAACAGCCGCTTTCAGGTGCGCAACCACTATATCGAAGTGACCCACCAACAGGTCTTCAAACGCTCCCCCTTTGCCCTGCTGGAGATCTTCCTGTTGATGGCCCAGCATCCGGAGATTCGCGGTGTGCGTGCCGACACTATCCGGCTGCTACGCGACCACCGCCATCTGATTGATGACGATTTTCGCGCCGACATACGCAATACCAGCCTGTTCGTCGAGCTGTTCCGCTGCCGGGAAGGCATTCACCGCAACCTGCGGCGCATGAACCGTTACGGCATCCTCGGCCGCTACCTGCCGGAGTTCGGCAAGATCGTCGGGCAGATGCAACATGACCTGTTCCACATCTACACCGTGGACGCGCACACGCTGAATCTGATCAAGCATCTGCGCAAACTCAATCAGCCTGAGTATCAGGAAAAGTTTCCGCTGGCCTGGCGCATTTTCTGCCGGCTACCAAAGCCTGACCTGCTGTATATGGCCGGCCTGTATCACGACATCGCCAAGGGCCGTGGTGGCGATCATTCCGAGCTCGGCGCGGTGGACGCCACGCAATTCTGCCAGCGTCACCAGTTGCCTGCCTGGGACACCCATCTGGTCAGTTGGCTGGTCGAGAGCCACCTGATCATGTCCACCACCGCGCAGCGCAAGGACATTTCCGACCCGCAGGTGATTCATGATTTTGCCGTGCAGATGGGCAACCAGGTACGCCTGGACTACCTCTATGTGCTGACCATCGCCGATATCAACGCGACCAATCCGACGCTGTGGAATTCCTGGCGCGCTTCGCTGCTGCGCCAGCTCTACACCGAGACCAAGCGCGCACTGCGCCGCGGCCTGGACAACCCGCCCGACCGCGAAGAACAGGTGCATCAGACCCAGCGCGCAGCTTTGGATATCGTTGTGCGCAGCGGCATAGATGAAGAGGACGCCGAAGCGCTCTGGGAGCAGCTGGGCGAAGATTACTTCCTGCGCCATACCGCCAGCGATGTCGCCTGGCACACCGAAGCAATCATCGAGCACCCGGACCACGAAGGCCCGTTGGTGCTGATCAAGGAAACCGCCCAGCGCGAATTCGAGGGCGCCACGCAGATCTTTATCTACACGCCCGAGCAGCATGACCTGTTCGCGGTGACCGTGGCGGCGATGGACCAGCTAAACCTGAGCATTCAGGATGCGCGAATCATCACCTCGACCAACCGTTTCAGTCTGGACACCTATATCGTACTGGATGCCGACGGTAGCTCGATTGGTGAAAACCCGGACCGCATCCGCCAGATCAAGCATGACCTGATTGAAGCGCTGTCTGATCCAGACGCCTACCCGTCGATCATTCAACGCCGGGTGCCACGCCAGCTCAAGCACTTTTCCTTTGCCCCGGAGGTGACCATCTTCAATTCGCCGGAAGGTCAGCACACGATCCTCGAGCTCAGCGCGCCTGACCGACCGGGCTTGCTGGCACGCATGGGCCGCATTCTGCTGGATTTCGATATCAGCGTGCAGAACGCCAAGATCGTCACTTTGGGCGAGCGCGTGGACGACGTATTCGTGCTCACGGATGCCAACAACCATGCACTGTCCGATCCTGAGCTGTGCAGCCGGCTCCAGAACACCATTATCGATACCCTGGGTAACAGCGCCCAGCAATCCGACACCAGCCAGCCCAAGCAGATCATCATCTGAGGACCGCGCCCGCATGAATACAGACCTGCAACGCTTGCAGCCCTATCCCTTTGAAAAGCTCCGCGCGTTACTCAAGGACGTAGTGCCGAGTCCGGCATTGCGGCCCATATCACTGTCCATTGGTGAGCCGAAGCACCCCTCGCCCCCTTTTGTCCTGGAGACACTCACTCGACATCTGGATCAGGCGGCGGTCTACCCCACCACAGCAGGCATTCCAGCCCTGCGTGAAGGCATTGCCCGCTGGCTGGAGCAGCGCTTTCAACTCGGCGCCGGCAACGTTGACGCGGCCACCCAGGTGATACCCGTCAACGGTACCCGCGAAGCGCTGTTTTCCTTTACCCAGACCATGGTCCGGCGTGACCCGAACGGCCTGGTGGTCAGCCCCAACCCCTTCTATCAAATCTACGAGGGCGCCGCCTTTCTGGCAGGCGTGGAGCCGCACTACCTGCCCTGCGACGCGAGCAATGGTTTTATTCCCGACTTTGATGACGTGCCTTCCAGCATCTGGGAGCGCTGCCAAGTGCTGTTTATCTGCACCCCGGGCAATCCGACTGGCGCAGTCATGCCGTTGGACAAGCTGCAGCAACTGATCGCTCTGGCTGACCAGTACGATTTCGTCATTGCCTCTGACGAATGCTATAGCGAGATTTACGCACCCCAGGGTCAGGCGCCGGTAGGTTTGCTGGAGGCCTGCGCGGCCATGGGCCGTTTCGATTATGCCCGCTGCGTGGTGTTTCACAGTCTCTCCAAGCGTTCCAACCTGCCGGGCCTGCGCTCCGGCTTCGTCGCAGGTGACGCCAGTCTGTTGCAGCCGTTCCTGACCTACCGCACTTACCATGGCTGTGCGATGCCGGTACAAACCCAGCACGCCAGCCTCGCAGCATGGCAGGATGAGCGCCACGTGGAAGACAACCGCGCGCAATACCAGGCCAAATTCGATGCGGTGCTGGATATTCTCGATGGCGTCATGGACGTCGAGCGCCCCGATGCCGGCTTCTATCTCTGGCCGCGTACACCGCTGGATGATCAGACCTTCACCCTGCGTTTGCTGGCCGAGCAGAATGTTGCCGTTGTACCTGGGAGTTTCCTGTCGCGCGAGGTTGATGGTTATAATCCCGGCGCCGGGCGCGTGCGCATGGCTCTGGTCGCGCCGCTGGAAGACTGTATCGAAGCAGCCCAGCGTATTCGCAGCTTTATCGGGAGCCTCTGAAAAATGATTACTCTGTACGGCATCAAAGCCTGCGATACCATGAAAAAGGTCCGAACCTGGCTGGACGAGCATGGCGTCGATTATCAGTTCCATGACTACAAGAAGGAAGGTATCAGCGCTGACAAGCTGAACGCCTGGTGCAGCGAGCACGGCTGGGAAAAAGTCCTCAACCGCCAGGGCACAACCTTTCGCAAGCTCGAAGACAGCGACAAGAAAGACATCGATACCGGCAAGGCCATTGCTCTGATGCAGGCCAATCCGTCGATGATCAAAAGACCGGTACTGGATACTGGCTCACAACGGCTGGTGGGGTTCAAACCCGATGAATACGCCGCCGCCTTTGACTGACAACAGCACCAATTGCATCCAAGGAACCACCCCATGAGCGAATGTTTCAGCCTGGCCATTGGCGTCGGCACGCAAAATACCGCAGGTGACTGGCTGGAGGTTTATTACCCTCAGCCCCTGCTGAATCCCGAAGAGGAACTGGTCAAGGTCATCAGCGATCAACTGGGCTACAGCGGCGGCAATCAGGCCATCGAACTGGCTGCCGGTCAGTGCGCTGCGCTGGCCGAGGCGTTGAATGCCGGCGGGTTTGCTGATGCCGCCGCGTTGGTAACATCCCTACAAGGCGGCTCCCGCCCTTTGGTTGTCACCGTACTGGCGACCGACGAAGCGCCGGTCTCCACGCCTGAGGCCTATCTGAAACTGCATCTACTCTCCCATCGGCTGGTCAAGCCTCACGGCGTTGTGCTGGCCGGTATCTTCCCATTGCTGCCGAACGTGGCCTGGACCAATCAGGGCGCCATCGACATCAATGAACTGCCGCAGCGTCAGCTGGACGCGCGTCTGCAGGGCCAGGCGCTGAACGTGCTGAGTGTGGATAAATTCCCGTGCATGACCGACTACGTTGTGCCCTCCGGTGTCCGCATCGCCAATACCGCCCGTGTGCGTCTGGGTGCCTATGTGGGTGAAGGCACGACCGTCATGCACGAAGGCTTTATCAACTTCAACGCCGGCACCGCCGGTACCAGCATGGTCGAAGGGCGTATCTCGGCCGGTGTATTCGTGGGCAAGGGCTCGGATCTGGGCGGCGGCTGCTCGACCATGGGTACCCTGTCCGGTGGCGGCAACATCGTGATTTCCATTGGTGAAGGCTGCCTGATCGGCGCCAACGCGGGTATCGGTATTCCGCTCGGCGACCGCTGCACCATCGAGGCTGGCTTGTATATCACCGCCGGTATCAAGGTTGCCCTGCTGGATGATGCGGACAACCTGGTCGAAGTGGTCAAGGCCCGCGACCTGGCCAATCAAACCGACCTGCTGTTCCGCCGTAACTCGCAGACCGGCTCGATCGAGTGCAAGACCAACAAGAGTGCGATTCAGCTCAACGAGATCCTGCACGCGCATAACTGAGCTTTAGACTGATCAAGCTTACTGTCAGCACAAAACAAAAAGCCCGCTCCGATGTTTCGGCGCGGGCTTTTTTGCTTGTAGCTTACCGCTCAGCGCAGAATGCGCTGAACCGCCTGCGCGGCGGCGACCATGCCAAAGGCGGCGGTGACCATAGTGACCGAGCCGAAGCCACCGGCGCAGTCGAGCTTGACGCCGTCACCAACAAAGGCCTTCTGCTGGCAAACACTACCGTCTGGCTGGGGATAGCGCAGTTGTTCGGTGGAATACACGCAGGGCACGCCGAAACTGCGTTTGCTTCCGGAGCGCGGGAAATTATGGTCGCGGCGCAGCATCGAGCGGGCCTTGGCCGCGAGCGGGTCATTCACGGTCTTTGACAGGTCGGAGACCTTGATCTGGGTCGGATCAATCTGCCCGCCCGCTCCACCGGTGGTGATCACCGGAATTCTGCGGCGTCGGCACCAGGCGATCAGCGCGACCTTGGAGGCCACGCTGTCGATGCAATCGATAACGCAGTCGAACTCCTCGGTAATATGCTCGGCCAGATTATTCTCGGTAACGAAGTCCATGACTGGCCGCACATCGCACCCCGGGTTGATTGCGCGCAGCCGCTCGGCCATTGCCTCCACCTTGGCACGACCGATCTGGCCGGTCATGGCCGGCAGTTGCCGGTTGGTGTTGGTCACACAGATCTCGTCCATATCGAACAGGGAAATACGTCCAACCCCGGTGCGCCCAAGCGCCTCGGCGACCCAACTGCCCACGCCACCAATACCGACCACCGCCACGTGGCTGGCCTGTAAGCGGGCCAGGCCCGACTGGCCATACAAGCGAGCAATGCCGCCGAAGCGGGGATCATCTGTACTCATGCACACCTCAATTCGCGATGCTGCGCATTATACCCGTGATGCCGGCACAGACCAGCGCGCTAGCGGGTGTTACCATGCCGCCTATCAATCGCCCCGCTGCCTGGAGCCCCCATGGGCCTGTTATTTGAAGAAATCGATAATCAGCCATCTCCCATTGGCGATATCTCCTTGCGCCGGCGGCGTATCCCCGCGCTCGGCGATCGCGACATCTACGAGGTCAAGCTCGGCGAAGAATTCCTGATGTCGAGCATGTTTTACGATGCCGAGATCGCCCTGGCTGATCTCGGCCTGGCCGCTGTCGAAGGCGAAGCGCTGGCGGTCGTCGTCGGTGGGCTGGGGCTCGGCTATACCGCCGTTGCGGCACTGAAAGATCAGCGCCTGGGCGAGCTGCTGATCGTTGATTATCTGCAAACGGTGATTCGCTGGCATCAGCAGGAAAAGGTGCCGCTGGGCAAGGAGCTGAATGCCGACCCGCGCAGCCGCTACGTACATGGCAGCTTCTTCGATATGGCCGTTGCAGACCCTGGCGGTTTCGACCCGCAGCAACCCGGCCGCCTGTTCGATGCCATTCTGCTGGATATCGACCATTCGCCCCGGGCGCTATTGCATCATGGCAATGCCAGCTTTTATACGGTTGAGAACCTCGGCCGCATGGCCCGCCAGCTGCGCCGGGGTGGCGCCTTTGCGCTCTGGTCACAGGACCCGCCCGATGCCGAGTTCATGCAGGTCATGGACGCGGTATTCATCAACACTGCGGCGCATATCATTCCCTTCTTCAATCCGTTTCAGAACGGTGAAGCCACTAATACCATCTATGTCGGAGTCAAAGCCTGATGCCGTTTCATCCCCGCAACAAGCACCAGGGGCACTACAACTTTGGCGCGCTGACCGCCGCCAACCCGGCACTCAAGGCGCTGATCATCCGCAACAAGGATGGTGAAAAAACCCTCGACTTTACCGATCCGGTCTCGGTCAAGGAGCTCAACCGCGCGCTCCTGCAGTTGCAGTACTCGGTCACCGATTGGGACATCCCCGAAGGTTATCTGTGCCCGCCGATACCCGGCCGGGCCGATCTTATCCACGCGCTTGCCGATCTGCTGGGTGAAAGCCACGACGGCCACATCCCCACCGGCCCTGGCCTGACCGGGCTGGACATCGGCACCGGCGCAAACCTGGTGTATCCGCTGATCGGCCAGCATGAGTATCAATGGCAATTTATTGGCAGCGATATCGATCGGGCAGCGCTGGACAACGCCGAACGTATCCTGGCCGCCAATGCCAAACTCCAGGGCCCGATCAGCCTGCGCCTGCAAGCCGATCCCACGGCGATATTCAAGGGCATCGTCGGACCGCAAGAGCAGTTCGATTTCAGCCTCTGCAACCCGCCCTTCCATGCCAACAAGGGCGAAGCCAATGCCGCCACCGAGCGCAAATGGCGCAACCTCGGCAAAGACAAAATCGTCGACGGACCCAAGCTGAATTTTGGCGGCCAGCCCAACGAGCTGATCACCCAGGGCGGCGAAGCCGGTTTTCTGCAGCGCATGATCACGGAAAGTGCTGACATTCCCGGGCAAGTTTTCTGGTTCACCACGCTGGTGTCCAAATCCGCTCTGCTGGCTGATCTGGAACGCCAACTGAAGACGCTTGGCGCTACCGATATCCGCGTGGTCAGCCTCGCCCAGGGCCAGAAACAGAGCCGTTTGCTGGCCTGGACCTTCCTCGACAAGAAACAGCGACGCGCCTGGCGCAAGGCCCGCTGGCCGAGCGCGCCGAAAGCCTGACATGCTCTAAACCAGTAGGCCCAGCCCTGAGCGATCAGGGTCGAGTCTGCTATTATGGCGAAACACAGACCTAGCAGCGAAGCGAATATGACCGACCTCTCTCCGACCCTGACCCTGGCCTGCGAGCTGATCAGCCGCAACTCCACCACTCCGGACGACGCCGGTTGTCAGCAGCTGGTGGGCGAACGCCTTGCCGCCTGCGGCTTCCGTCTCGAATCTCTGCGCTTTGGCGAGGTCGATAACCTTTGGGCCCGGCGCGGCATTGACGGCCCCGTACTCTGCTTCGCCGGTCACACCGACGTAGTGCCCACCGGCCCTGCTGAGCGCTGGGTACAGCCGCCCTTCGAACCTATGATCAAGAACGGTATGCTCTATGGCCGCGGTGCCGCGGACATGAAAGGCAGCCTGGCGGCCATGGTGGTCGCCGTGGAGCGCTTTGTTGCCGCCTTCCCCGACCACCACGGCTCAATCGCGTTTTTGATCACCAGTGACGAGGAAGGCCCGGCTACCGAAGGCACGGTCAAGGTGGTCGAAACCTTGGTCGAGCGCGAAGAGTTTGTGGACTGGTGTATCGTCGGTGAACCCTCGAGTACCGAGCTGGTCGGTGATGTGGTCAAGAACGGCCGTCGCGGTTCACTCAACGCCGAACTGACGATCAAGGGCAAGCAGGGGCACGTGGCTTACCCGCACCTGGCGCGCAACCCGATCCATCTGGCGGCACCGGCGTTGGCAGCACTGGCCGCTGAAAGCTGGGACATGGGCAACGAGTTCTTCCCGCCCACCAGCTTCCAGATATCCAATATCAATTCAGGTACCGGCGCGACCAACGTCATCCCCGGCGATCTGGTCGCGCTGATCAACTTTCGCTTTTCCACCGAATCCACAGTCGAAAGCCTCAAGACCCGGGTTACCGCGCTGCTCGACCAGCAGGGCCTGGATTACGAGTTGAACTGGACCCTGTCCGGCCTGCCGTTCCTCACCGAGCCCGGTGCTCTGCTCGACGGCGTGCGTGCAGCCATCCGTCAGGTGACCGGCCGCGAAACCCAACCCTCCACCTCGGGCGGCACCTCGGACGGACGTTTTATCGCGACCATGGGCACCCAGGTGGTCGAGCTGGGCCCGGTCAATGCAACCATCCACCAGCTCGATGAACACATCAGCGCGGCGGACCTGGATACGCTGACGGATATCTATGAAGCGACGCTTGAGCGGCTGCTGACCTGATGCTCAGACTGATTTGCCCCCACTGCCAGGCACCACTGACTGCGCAGGATAAACACTGGCACTGCGAAAACGGCCATGGCTACGATCAGGCGCGTCAGGGCTACCTAAATCTGCTGCTGGTGCAGCACAAGAACAGCCGCCAACCCGGTGACACACCGGCCATGCTAGCCTGCCGCCAGGCGTTTCTGGATGGCGGCCATTATCAGCCGGTCAGCGACCGTATCAATCAGATCTTTACCGAGCATACACCCGAGACCTTGCTGGACATGGGCTGTGGCGAAGGCTACTACAGTGCGCGCCTGGCCGCCGCACTACCACAATGTAAGGTCGCCGGGCTGGATATCAGCAAGGATGCCATCCTCAAGGCCTGTCGACGCAGCCGAGATATTCAGTGGCTAGTTGCCTCCAGTGCCCGCTTACCGGTGCCAGATGCCAGTCTGGATGCCGCGCTGTGCGTTTTCAGTCCCTGGAGCTGGGACGAGTGCCTGCGCACACTCAAACCCGGTGGTCATGTGCTGCTGGTCGGCCCGGATGCCGATCATCTGATGAGCCTGCGCGAAAACCTGTATGACAGCATTCACCCGACCCCGGAACTGATCAAGGCATTACCTGAGGGTATGCAGATCGTCAATGATCAGACCCTGCGCTATGCTTTGAACCTGAACCCGGCCGACCTGGCCAACCTGATCGGCATGACACCGCATGGCTTCCGCAGCCGCCCCGAACGTCAGCAGGCTCTGCTGGAAACCGGGCTGCCGTCGCTGGAAGTCGCCATGCGGCTGGTATTGCTGCAACGCTCCTGAGAGGACTGCCCGTGCGCCAACCTGATATCGAGATTTACCTGCGCGAAGAGCACCTGGACGCGTTGACCGAATGGCTGAACAGCCAGATAGGCCCGCTGCAGCTCAAGCCCTGGAACGAGCTGACCCGTCGTGGCGCCTTGACACTGGACGGTCAAACCATCCCGTTGATGATCGTGCGCAAGGCCGCGGGCAAATGGGCCAGTGTCTGGTTCGACAGCGACAATACGCCCTGGGAAACCGACCGGGATTGTGCCCGCGCCATCAATGCGGGTCTTGGCCAGGAAGTCCGTTGCTCCGTAGGCGGCTGGTCCGAAGAGCAGAGTGATGACGACCCTGATCGGTGGCTGAAGGTCACCAGTGAAGGCGAAAGTGAGTTTATCTGGGCGATGAAACCCTGAGTCAGCGGATTAGCCAACAGCAAAAGAGAGCCTACCCATGATCATTGCCTGCGCCCACTGCCATCGCAAAAACCGCATTGATGAGAGCCGGCTTGCGGAGTCGCCCAACTGCGGCGCCTGCAAGCAGCCCTTGTTGACGGATCAGCCGATACCGGTCAACAGTGCCCAGTTCAATGCTCATGCCTCATCCGACCTGCCGCTGATCCTGGACTTCTGGGCACCCTGGTGCGGCCCCTGCCTGCAGTTCGCACCGACCTTTGAAAAAGCCGCCGCAGCCGCAGGCCCGAAAGCCCAGTTCCTCAAGATCAACACCGAAGAAGAGCAGGCGCTGGCCGCGCGCTACAGCATCCGCAGCATCCCGACCTTGATGGTATTACGCGGCGGCCAGGAAGTGACTCGCATCAACGGCGCACTGCCGCCGGGCGAATTTATGAAGTGGGTCTACCAACAGCTGGGATAGAAAAACAAAGAAGAAGGCGGCACCGACTCCACGAGAGGCCGGTTGCCCTGGACCGCTGCATGACCGTCGGTGCACAGGGATGTGCACCGCCGACGCCGAGCCCCATGGATGGCTAGTAGCGTGTCGTGCAGCGGTCCAGGGCCATCGGCCTACCCACACGGAACCAACGCCAATCAATAACCGACCATCCCAAAATGCAAAAAGCCCGCAGTTAAAAACACGCGGGCTTTTGTCACAACGAATAGAACACTAGTCGGACTCGCCACCCCGAACAATATCGGACTGGCGCTTGTTCAGGTTTTCCACCTGCCCAATGCCCAGCTGAAAGGCCCAGCGCTCATCGGCATTCACGCCCAGATTGCTGTCCTCCGGCTGCTCGAAATGGTCCACCAACAACCAGTACTTTCCATCGATGTCATACAGGCTGGCCTCCAATTCAGCGCCGCTCCAGGTCCTCACCTGCATCTGCAGCATCGGCTCGTCGAGCTCCAGCTCCAGCTCGGAGCGCAGCTTCACATCCTGAGCGCGCAGATCGATAAGCGCCAGCACCATGCTGTTGGTCCAGCGCTCATTGCCCTGCTGGTCAGCTTGCTCAACCCCGGCCAGACGGAAGTTGTAATCCCCTTCCTTGGCCTTTTCTACCTCCAACACCTCGCCATCGGCATGAGTCCAGCGTGCCGATGCTGCCTGCGTCATCGGGATCTGCGTTACCTGCAGATCCAGCCACTCCACATCGTTGACAGTCATCCCAAAGGGCCGGTTGATCAGCCATACCTGATTTTCATCGGCAAAGCGCACCACCTGACCACTGCCGACAGGATTGCCATAGATGATGCCAACCGATTCTTCACCCGCGCCCATGGTCACTCGCAGAGTCGCGTTTTGCGGCGCGCTGGTATCCAGCCCCAAGCGCGCGTGGTACTCGGGATTATCCGTCTGCGCCGCGGTCACCCGCGCGCCACGCACCGCATGGAGCAGAGCCGCAATACGTTCCGGCTGAGCCGGGAACATATTTTTACTGACTACGCCCCAGCGACCGCCGTCACGCACCACCTCGACTTCGACGCCGGCCTTGGCTACTACCAGGTTATCCATCTGATTAACGACAGTCAGTTGTTCCTCTGAGAGCAACTGACGGCTTTGCAGATCATCCACCCGGTCATCGTTCTGCTGTTGCAACGCGACAGCGATCAGCAATACGGATATCACCGCCAGAACGGCAATCAGTTTCACTTTCATGGCAGCGACTCCTTATACCGACCGGCGGCGGCGAATCCGTGCGACCACCCACCAGATCAGGACACCCAGAGTCAATAACGCTGGCACCAGGGCAATATTGATCACCTTCAACCAAGTACCAAGGCGCTCGATATCGGCGTTCAACTGAAAGCGAACATCGCGCAACTGCTTGCGAATCTGCAACTTCTCATCCAGGAAGCGCTGCACGGCCTGCTCTTGCTCAGCCGTCATCTCCAGCATCTGGGTTGGGTCCTGGCCCTGCTGCAACTGAGCCAACTGCTGTTCAGTCTCCGCCAGTTGACGCTGCAGGCGCTGCTCGCTGGCACGATAGCGACGCTCTGCCGCACGCTGCAGATCTTCTACCACGGTGAACGGACGGCTGAAGTTGCCGCGCGAACGCACACTGATCAGCGCCTCTGAGCCAGACAGGTTATCCAGCGCATTAATCAGCAGCCCACCGTTGTCCGCCCAAGGCTGGGGAACACGTTGACCGAAGAAATCCTGCACTTGCACCCACATCCGGTCGGTCAGCAGATCCGTATCCGCGACCACCATGACGTTGATGTTGTCGGCAGATTGAACACCCGGCTCAATTCCTTCCAGCCCTCCAGGGTAGGCGGATGTGGCCGGACCCTGAATACGTGCGGCGAAATGGTAGATCTGGTCATCCGCTTGAAAGCCGTCCAGCAGCACTTCCGGATCTTCCATGCCCGAGAAGGCGCTGCTCGCTACCAAAGCGCTGTTGGCCGTACTCGAGAGCAGCGGAGTAAAGGTCGTTTGCGCCCCTTCCACTTGCTTCAAAGCGCCAGCTGTCGCCACAGTGACCAGGCTCAGGGGCGCGGTGACCGTGTCTTCATTGTTCAACTGCTCAGGCTCGACCTCCAGCCAACCGATATGGCGGGCCGGTAGTTGGCCTTCGCCACGGCCAACCGACATACCCAGCCGCGCATCCAGCACCACCCGCTCAGGATTGAAATCCACACCCCAGTTTTTCAGCAAAGGGGAAAGATCGGACGACTTGCCATCGGCCATACCTTCCATCATCGCCTCACGACTCTGGTCCGACTCGGCCAGCGGGTCAATAAAGGCAAGCAACTTGCCGCCGCGCAGCACAAACTGGTCCACCGCGTTCAAGGCCGTTTCGGTCATGGCTTTGGGGTGAACCAGAAGCAGCACATCAACATCCTCCGGCACCTGGTCCATGTCGTGCTCCAGGTTTTGAATGCTGAACAGCTGACGGACTTGCTCAAGTGCCACCCAAGGTGCTGACGCTTGCCCGGTCATCGGATTGGTACCACCGCTCATGGGCAACCCGCTGAGCAAGCCGATCTGCGGCTTTTCCGCCTGTGAAAGACTGGTGATCAAACGGCTCAGCTCGTACTCCAGCAAGCCCTCCTGCTCCAGAGAAAAGAACGGGATGACCTCGCGTTCAGCCACCGGATTGGTACCCGCCAGACCGAAATACAGCTGCTCACCGCTTTGCGGCAACGGAATAGCCTGCAAGCCAAACTCTGCTGCCCGATCTTCCGCCTCGGAAAAAGGTTGTGGATCGATGATCTGCAGTTTGATCTTGCCGTCGGCTACCCGCTCGTACTCCTGGAGCAGCTCCTCCACGCGCCGTGCATAGTTGCGCAGAATGACCATATCCTTGCTGGCCCGGTCGGAGAAAAAGAAATACAGGGTGATCGGCTCTTCCAGCTCGGTGAGGATCTCCCGCGTGCCATCGGAAATGGTGAACAATTTCTGTTCGGTCAGATCCAGCCGTGCGCCAGGCAGCAGCACGTTGGAGGCCATATTGAAGGCAACAAAGGCCAACAGCAGTACCAGCAAACCGGTACCCGAATACATTAAACGTTTCATTCTTATGTCCCCTTCGCCTCAATCGGCCTTTTTCAGGTCGATGACAATCGCCGTAGCCAGCAACCACACAGCCATGAGCGATACGAAATACAGCAAGTCACGCAGATCCAGGACGCCTTTACTGATGGCATCAAAACGAATCAGGAAGCTGAGTGAGGCAATGGCGTCGAGCAACCACTGGGGCGCCCAACCGGTAAACAGGTCCAGCCATAGCGAAAAGCCGCTGACGATAAAGATAAAGCAGGCCACCACGCTGACAATAAAGGCGATGACCTGATTCTTGGTCAGCGCCGACATGCACGAGCCGATCGCCAAGTATCCACCAGCCAGCAACCAACTGCCCAGGTAACCGGTGAAGATCGCACCATTATCAGGGGCGCCGAGATAGTTGACCGTGATGATGATGGGGAAGGTCAGCAGCAAGGCGATGCCGATAAACACCCAGGCCGCAAGAAACTTGCCCAGCACCATGTCGGAACGCGATACCGGCAAGGTCATCAGCAACTCGATGGTGCCTGACTTGCGCTCCTCAGCCCACAGACGCATGGCCACAGCCGGCACCAGGAACAGGTACAACCAGGGATGGAAGTTGAAGAAGGCATTCAGATCAGCCTGACCGCTCTCGTAGAAGCCACCCAGATAAAAGGTGAAGACTGCCGACAGGACCAGAAAAATGACGATAAAAATATACGCCAGGGGTGTAGAGAAATAGCTGCCAAGCTCGCGTTTGAAAATCACACCGAGATTTTTCATGCCGCCTCCTCCGCAGTCAGACGACGGAAGACTTCATCCAGACGACCGCGCTCTACCGAGAGCTCGCGAACCGGCCAGTTATGCTCACGGGCATATTGCCCCACCGCCGGGAAGATCACTTCGCCTGGCTTGGCCAGCACGGTAAGCAGTTGCCCATCCCGCTGACTTTCAACTTCCAGAACGCCTGGCAAGGCCAGCAATGGCAGGCTATCAACCGGTTGCGCAAGATCCACAGTGACTGCCTGGTGGTAGCGCGAGCGCGCTTCCAGCTCGTCCGGGGTGCCATCGGCGAGCAGGCGCCCGTGGGCAATCACCACCGCACGGCTGCAGACTGCGCTGACTTCTTCGAGAATATGTGTGGAGATGACCACGATCTTGTTGCTGCCCTCAGCCAGTTGCTGGATCAGCTTGCGCACCTGGAATTTCTGGTTGGGATCCAGCCCATCGGTAGGCTCATCGAGGATCAACACCTTGGGATCATGCAGGATCGCTTGGGCCAGGCCAACGCGGCGCTTGAAGCCCTTGGACAGGGTCTCGATGCTCTGCCCCATCACCGCTTGTAGCTCCAGCTGCTCGGCAGCCCAGGCGACCCGCTTATGCTTTTCAGCACCGCTGTAACCACGGATTTCAGCGATAAACTCGAGAAAGCGCTTAACACGCATGTCGCCATAGCAGGGGGCGCCTTCCGGCAGATAGCCCATCTGCTGCTGGGCCTGCAAGGTCTGCGTTTGAATATCAAAGCCGCAGACGGAAGCGGAGCCACCGTCCGGCGTAAGAAAACCGGTGAGCATCTTCATGGTGGTGGATTTACCGGCACCGTTAGGGCCAAGAAAGCCGAGCACTTCCCCCGGACTCACAGCAAAGGACAGATTGTCCACAGCGACGTGCTCGCCAAAGCGTTTGGTCAGGCTATTTATGTTTATCATTGGCCTCTTCCGATTCCCCCAGATAGTCGATTGCACCGCGTACGGGCGGGCAATGTAACGCGCAAGGATACATTGATTGCTGCAGCGTGGGGGGATAGAAATAAACCGGACGCGGACGTTCAAACACCCTAGGGGTCGGATCGCCGAGGCAGCGTCCTCGGCCTGTCCCACAGTGACAGCGAGGCATGTATCAGCGCTCAAGGCAGTGACTATATGAACGCGTGAGGGGGATTTCAAGCCTTGTGGCAAGGGATCACCAAGCCTGATGATGGCATGAGCTGTAACCGGATGTTAAAAGCGCTAGAATCCTTCCATTACATAGGTCTGGTTGCACCAGCCACGCATCAGCACATCGTCCAGAGAGCCCCATGCCCGCAGTCTATTCTTCGTTTTTCGGCCGCTTACGTTTCGGTTTCCTGCACCGCCTGCTCTACCTCTGGGCACGCTCAGAGAGTATCGGCAACGCTGCCTTTGACCTGCATCTGGATAGAGACACACCGATCATCTACGTGCTGCCCTACCGATCCTTGTCCGATCTGATCGTTCTGGACCGCGAATGCCGCAAAGCCGGCCTGCCGCGCCCGGTAAGAGCCCCCGTTGGCGGACTGGAGGAGCAGGAGTCTTACGCCTTCCTCAGCAAAGAGCAGGCCTGGGTCGGGCGCCCCGATCCGCGTGGGCAGTCCCCGCGTTTGCTGCGCGCGATCAGCGCAGTGGAGCAACGCCAATGCGAAGAAGTACAGCTAGTTCCCGTCAGCGTGTTCTGGGGCCAGTCCCCCGATGTGGAGTCCTCGCCAATCAAGCTGCTGTTTGCCTATAACTGGGCGGTCGGCGGGCGGATGCGCAAGCTGGTGGCGATACTGTTGCACGGCCGCAAGATCCGTGTGCGCTTCGGTGACGCCCTGTCGCTCAAAGATCTGGTCGCTGAGCAATTGGGTCACGAGCGCCATCTACGCCGCACTGGACGGCTCCTGCGGGTGTACTTTCGCCAGCAGCGCGGCGCTGTGGTCGGCCCCGACCTGTCCCACCGCCGCACCTTGCTGAAAGGGCTGTTGCAGTCGCCGATGGTGCGCGCAGCCATCGAAAAAGAGGCACAGGAGAAAGGCATTGATCCGGCCAAGGCGCGCAAGGACGCGGCGCGCTACGCCAATGAGATCGCCTCGGATTTCACCTACAGCATCATTCGCTTTATGGAAGTGGTGCTGTCGTGGTTCTGGAACAAGCTCTACGACGGCATCCGCATCAATCATATCGAACGGGTGCAACGCATTGCCCGGGGTAACGAAATCATTTACGTACCCTGCCACCGCAGCCACATCGATTATTTACTGCTGTCCTACATCCTTTTTCAAAACAGCCTGACGCCGCCGCATATCGCCGCCGGTATCAACTTGAACATGCCGGTGATCGGCGGAATATTGCGCCGTGGCGGGGCTTTTTTCATGCGCCGCACCTTCAAAGGCAACGAGCTCTATACAGCCGTGTTCAATGAATACCTGCATACCCTGTTCAGCCGCGGCTTTCCGGTTGAATACTTTATCGAAGGCGGACGCTCGCGCACTGGCCGGACGCTGAACCCCAAGACCGGCATGCTGGCGATTACCCTGCGCAGTTATCTGCGTTCCTCACGCCGGCCTATCGTTTTCGTTCCAGTCTATGTCGGTTACGAACGGGTATTGGAAGGCCGCACCTATCTGGGCGAGCTACGCGGCCAGGAGAAAAAGAAGGAATCCTTCTTTGATATTTTCCGTGTGCTGTCCGCTTTGAAATTGCGTTTTGGCAAGGTCGCGGTCAACTTTGGTGAACCGGTGTCCCTGAACGGATTTCTTGAACAGCAGCAGCCCGGCTGGCGGCAGCGCGACTATGGCCCTGACTACCGCCCGGAATGGCTCTCGGAAACCACCAAGCAACTGGCGCGCAGTCTGGCCAACGCCATCAATGCCGCCGCCGATGCCAATCCGGTAAATATGGTCGCACTGGCTATGCTGTCCACCAGCCGATTGGCGCTGGACGAGCCGGCCTTGAAGCGGGTGCTGAATACCTACAAGTCGTTGCTGAGCCGGGTCCCCTACAGCCCGAGCATGACCCTGCCGGACATGGCCGGTCAGGCGATGATTGAATACGTCGAAGGGATGCAGTTTATGGGTCGCCAATCCGACGCCTTGGGCGAGATCCTGTTTCTGGATGAGCCACAGGCGGTGCTGATGACCTACTATCGCAACAACGTCTTGCACCTGGTAGCACTGCCGGCGTTGATTGCCTGCCTGTTTCTGAACAATCCACGCATGAGTCGCGAACAGATCGACAAGCTGGTCAGCGCCATCTACCCCTATTTGCAAGGCGAACTCTTTCTGCAATGGCAGGACGCCGAACTGCCCGGAGTCATCACTACCTGGATAGACGGCCTGATCGCCGAAGGACTGTTGCGCGAAGAGGCGGGCCAGATCAAGCGCCCGGACCCCAGCTCCAGCGAGTTCGTACTGCTCAGCCTGCTGGCCCGCAGTATTCTGCAAATGCTGGAACGCTTCTACATGGCCGCAGCACTGCTACTGAACAATCCCAACGGCAGCCTCACCGCCGAGGAGCTGGAAGCACTCTGCACGGTCATGGCCCAGCGCCTGTCAATTCTGCACGGGCTAAACGCGCCCGAATTCTTCGACAAGACGCTGTTTCGTCAGTTTATCCAGCGGCTTAATGATATGCAGGTGATCAGGACCGATAGCGAAGGCCGCCTGCAATACCTGCCGGGGCTCGAGGACATTGCCGAGAACACAGCGAAACGGGTATTGAGCGCAGAGATCAGGCTTTCCATCCGGCAGGTCGCAAGGTCGTCCAATACCGCCCCCATCGCACCTGTGGAGCCGGCATAAGTTCAGGCTTCGAGCTTCTTTTTACCGTAGATGTCATAACGGCTGGACTGGCCATTGAGCTGGGCGCTCGGTAAAGCTCCCTCAATGGCGGGCGCCTTGCGTGGGCGTTTGACTGCAACGCGATGGCTGGCCAATTGCAATGCTGCAGCCAGCAACGCTGGTGCATCCAGGTCATCCCCCGCCAAAGGCCGAAACAGACGCATTTCCTTTTTTACCAGCGCCGACTTTTCCCGGTGTGGGAACATCGGATCCAGGTGAACAACCTGAGGTATCTGCCCTTGCCAGGCGCCCATCGCCTCAATGGCATCCGCGTGAATCAGCTGCATGCGCGCGGCGATCTCGGCCACCTCACCACCGGCCGCGCGGGCACGTTGCAGCCCGTCGTCCAACAGCGCAGCAATCACCGGCTGACGCTCGATCAGCGTCACCTGACAACCCAGCGCCGCTAGCACAAAGGCGTCACGCCCCAATCCTGCGGTGGCATCCAGCACGCTCGGCCGAATCGCACCGCGCAAGCCCACCGCTTTGGCCACCATCTGCCCGGCGCCTCCGCCGAACTGACGCCGATGCGCCATTGCACCTTCGACAAAATCGACCCTGACCGCTCCTGGAGCATCAGGTCCGCTGGCCTGGAGACTCAAACCCTGCTCGCCTACTTGCAACCACAGCGAACAGGTCGTTGAATCCGCCTGATCGCAGGGCAAACCCAGTTGCCTGGCCAGGGATTCGGCCGCCGGAGCATAAGCATCTTGCAGCCAGGTCACGCCGATGGCGTTAGCGGATAAAGGTTCAGACATTAGCTATGGTCAGCAAAGAAAAGCTCAGCAAAAAGAAGAGGATCAAGCAAACAGGTCGATACCGAAAATACCTTCGGATTCGTCGTTGACGGGAATATTGGCGGTAAATTGGTAGCTGGACAACGCCTGATTGGACCGACCATAGACCGGCTCCTGACTCTCCCGGCGGGCGGGAATGTATTCGGCGTTGGCACTGGCGGCACTGACGGCACGCGGCACCAGCGAACGAACCGGCTCTACTGGTGCGGCTGAAGCCGTCTGTCCCGCGCGCACAGGCTCACTGTTGGCCGCAGGGACAACAGGGCGAGTACTGCGCTCAGGCAGCGCAGTGAATGGAATATAGCCATCCAGACGCATCGACGCACTCCAGGGAATCAGGCCTGCAGATTAGCCTGACGTCAGTTAAAAGGCAAAACCCAGCCGACGAACTGAATGAACTAAGCCTGTTGCTTGGGCGTGGCGACCTTGTCGCGCAGGTACACTGGCTGGGCATCAGCCGCATCCAGCACCTCGCCCGCCAGCCACCGCGGCAAGGCCAGGCTCAGCAGATCGCGAGCATCGGGTAGCATCTCGGTCCAGGCCGCATCAACCTTGACGGCGAGGCGATCCGCATACTGCCAACCGGTACCGGCACCCTGGGCTGAGCCAAAGCCTGCTGGAGTCATCACGGCTTCAGGCGCGCAGACGCACTCCTCGCCGTGCAACTGCATCACGCCCTGCTCCAGGCGGTAACAACCCCAATACACCTCGTCCATACGCGCATCAATCGCCGCACAGACTGTCTTGGCCTGGTGCTCACGCCAGGCGCGCTGCGCCAGCGCGGCCAGGTTGGACACCGGGATCACTGGCTTGCCGGTGGCAAATGCCAACCCCTGCACCATCCCCGTAGCAATACGTACGCCGGTAAAGGCGCCGGGGCCACGGCCGAAGACCAGCGCATCGACCTGCTTCAACCTCAGGTCTGCTTCGGTCAGCAACTCTTCGAGCATGGGTAGCAAGCGCACGGCGTGCAACCGTGGTATCACCTCGAAGCGATGAATCACCTGGCCTTCATGCAGCAGCGCAGCTGAACAGGCTTCGGTCGCGGTATCCAGGGCAAGTAGCGTAGTCATGGTCTGCTCGTGGCCGTACTCGAGAAAAGGGGCTGCATTGTAGCCAATGCAAAAGACCCGTGCGACTAATCGTCAACACGGGTCTTTGTCGTTACAGCTGCTGACTCACCCCACCGGGTGATGAGCGCTCAGCTCAGCGCCTGCATTACCTTGCTGGTGATCTGATCAACAGTACCCACACCTTCGACCTTGCTGCACTTGGGCGTGCCATGTTCGTCGGACAACTGCTGATAGAAGGCCACCAGCGGCTTGGTCTGCTGGTGATAGATCTTCAGGCGGTTACGTACAGTGGCTTCAACATCATCATCGCGCTGCACCAGATCTTCGCCAGTCTGGTCGTCCTTGCCTTCAACCTTGGGCGGCTGGTGGCTGATGTGATAAATCCGCCCGGAGCCCGGGTGTACACGGCGACCGGACAAACGCTCGACGATCTCTTCATCGTCCACGGCAATTTCCAACACGTGGTCAATCTTGACGCCCGATTCCTTCAGCGCTTCGGCTTGAGGAATGGTGCGCGGGAAGCCGTCAAAAAGGAAACCGTTCTTGCAGTCATCCTGCGCGATGCGCTCTTTGATCAGGCCGATGATCAGGTCATCGGACACCAGGCTACCGGTATCCATCACCTGCTTGACCTGCTGACCCATTTCAGTGCCCGCCTTGACCGCTGCACGCAGCATGTCGCCAGTGGAAATCTGCGGAATACCGTAGTGCTTGCAGATGAATTGGGACTGTGTGCCCTTGCCTGCGCCAGGCGCGCCCAACAGGATAACTCGCATAGATAGACTCCTAAAATAATACCGAAACCGGGCCGCCTGACGAATAGGCTCGCAGGCTGGCAGTGCCAACTGTCACGTCGGCGCAAAAAACTGTCGCATTCTTGGGGTATGCGAAAAGGGCGTTCAACATACACTTACAAGCAGGCACACACAAGCCGGACCAAAGTAGAAGCCCGGCTGGCGCGGCCTGAACAGCATAGGCCATGCTGACTAGCCATGTTCCTTATCAGGATTATTAACCCGTATTACGCATCCCTGCGGCAATTCCAGCCACGGTGACCAGTAATGCCCGCTCAAGGTCGGGGTCTATGCTCTCCCCTTGCGCTCGGGTTCTGCCCAACAACTCCGCCTGAAGCAGGTGCAGCGGGTCAGTATAGGGGTTACGGATCGCCACTGACTCCCCGAGTGCCGGGTTATGCGCCAGCAATCGATCCGTCTGGCGCAGTGCCAGGATCACATCCATCGCTTGCTCGAGCGAATTGCGCAATTGCTCACCCAGCGGCCACAGCGTCGGATCTGCCAGGCGCTCTTCATAGAACCGGGCAATTCCGCCGTCGGCTTTAGCCAAGACCATCTCAAGCATTTCCACGCGCGCGAGAAAGAACGGCCAATCGCGCATCATTGCACGCAATTGATCCTGCTCGCCGGCGTCCATCGATTCACGCAGGGCTTGGCCAGCGCCGAGCCATGCCGGCAACATCAACCGCGTTTGCGTCCAGGCAAAAATCCATGGAATCGCTCGCAGGGTCTCAATACCGCCCTGGCTACGTCGCTTTGCAGGCCTGCTGCCGAGCGGCAGGCGGGCCAGCTCCTGCTCTGGAGTGGCCTGGCGAAAATACTCAACAAACTGCGGCTCGTCGCGCACTACGCCGCGGTACACCTCAACCGAGCGTGCCGCGAGGCTTTCCATCAGGTCGCGCCACGCCGGCTCCGGCGCCGGTGGGGGCAGCAGTGTGGCCTCCAACACGGCACTGACGTAGAGCTGCAGACTTTGCACGGCGATGTCCGGCAGACCATATTTGAAGCGGATCATCTCGCCCTGCTCCGTGACCCGGAACTGGCCCTGAACCGAACCCGGTGGCTGTGAGAGTATCGCCATATGCGCCGGTGCGCCGCCGCGACCAACCGTGCCGCCGCGGCCGTGGAACAACCGCAGACGCACACCGCGCTCGCGGCACACCGCCACCAGGGCCTCCTGCGCGCGATACTGCGCCCAGCCAGCCGCCAGCGTACCGGCGTCCTTGGCCGAGTCGGAGTAGCCGATCATCACTTCCTGCTCATCTCCGACCAGACTGCGATAGGCCTCCAGCGCCAGCAGGGCATCGATCGCAGGCGCAGCATTGTTCAGATCATCCAGGGTCTCGAACAGGGGTGCCACGCGCATCGGCCAGGCCACGCCCACTTCCTTGAGCAGCAGCTTGACTGCCAGCACGTCCGACGGGCTCGAGGCCATGGAAATCACGTAAGAGCCGAGCATTTCCCGCGGCTGCGTCGCCACCACCCGGCAAGTATCCAGCACTTCCGCAACCTCGCTGCTGGGTTGCCAGTTCGGCGGCAACAGCGGTCTGGGATTATGCAATTCGGTCAGCAGAAAATCGCAGCGCTCGCGCTCATCCCACTGTGCGTAGTCACCCAATTTCAGATGCTTGGTCAGTTCACTCAGGGCGTCGCAATGCCGCTGCGCATCCTGACGAATATCCAGACGGACCAGGCCCAGGCCGAAAGCATTGACGCGTCGCAGGGTATCCAGCAACGGACCGTTGGCCGTCAGCGTCATGCCCTGCTCAAGCAGGGAGTCGCGGCACAGCTCCAGTGGTTGGCGCAGCTCATCGATATGCTGCAGCACCGCGGCGGAAGGCTGGGTGTCCTGCTTAACCGCCGCTGCTGCCCATTCACGGGTCGCCTGCAGGCGCTCGCGCAGCTGTTTCAGCAAGGCTCTGTAGGGTTCATCCACCGGACCGGTCAGCTCGATAATGGCATCACTGGCACTTTGCATGGACAGTTGATTGGCCAGACCTTCAATATCGCGCAGATATAGATCAGCGGCCATCCAGCGGCCCAGCAACAGCACTTCACGGGTAACGGTGTGAGTGACATTCGGATTGCCATCCCGATCGCCGCCCATCCACGAGGCGATACTCACCGGCACCGCGCGGCTATCCAGACGTTGGCCGGTAGCGTTATAGAGATCATCGTCCAGCCGACGCAGAAACCGCGGCAGTGCCTGCCAGAGAGAGTGCTCAATGACCGCAAAGCCCCACTTGGCCTCGTCGACGGGCGTCGGCCGAGTCCGGCGGATTTCGTCGGTGTACCAGGCTTCGCTGATCAGTCGTGCAAGATCAGCGCGCACCTCATCACGTTCCAACTGGCTGAGGTCATCGTGATCGCGGCGGGCCAACGCCATGGCGATGGCATCGTATTTCTGGATCAGCGTGCGCCTGGTTACTTCGGTCGGATGTGCGGTAAGCACCAACTCGATATCCAGCTCGCCGACGTGGCGAACGATGCTGTCAGCATCGTGGCCAGCGTCCTTGAGGCGCTGCAGTAATTCGCTGATGCAGCGCTCCTCGAAGGACAGCGGCTCATCGGCGCGGCGCCGGCGTATGCGATGGTATTGCTCGGCAATGTTGGCTAGGTTGAGAAACTGGTTGAAAGCTCTGCATACCGGCAGCAGTTGGTCATCAGGCAGGTCATGTAACGCCGCCAGCAGGGTATCGTGAGCAGCCTGATCGGTTTTGCGGCCCTGCTTGGCGCCCAGACGGATACGTTCAACCCGCTGTAAAAACTCATCGCCAAGATGGACACGAATGGTTTCACCCAAGAGTTCGCCCAGTTCGTGTACATCCTCTCGCAAGCGCGCATCGATCTCGGTCATGGTGCTCTCCTTCATCTATAAGCTGGCCAGCATAACTAACATCGCAGGCCCAACAGAATGCGGTGCATGCGCGTATCTGACAACCCCTGGCTCTACACTAGGAACCGACCTCAAGGTTTATCGGTCGAACCAGTACAAGTAGCCCGAATCAGAACTAGAATTCAGATAGGGCTACAGGCGATACGACTATAGGTAAAGGGGGCAGTATGAAGATTCGTGAGTTGACCCAGGAGTGGGAACACAGCGCCAAAGGGCGGATTACGCACAATAGCTATCAGGTCAAACTACCGCTGGAAGACGCAGCGCGACTTGCCGCGTTGCATGAAATGTATCCCAAGATGTGTGTCGAGGACCTGATTACCGATCTGCTCAGCGCTGCGCTTGAGGAGTATGAGGCCAGCCTGCCCTATCAGGCTGGTGAAGAAGTCATTGCCGTTGATGAGCTAGGGGACCCGCTGTATGGCGATGCTGGCCCTACCCCACGGTACCTGGAACTGAGCCGCATGCATTTGCAGCAGTTGATTGAGCAGCAAAAAGAACCGCAACACTGAGGGCAATGGGCTTGCTATAAACCCTGGGTCTTGGCTCGCTCCCAGAGCTGGTCGAGACGCTCCAGCCCGGCTTCCTGGACGGATTCCCCGTCATCTGCAAGTCTCTGCTCGATAAAACGAAAGCGCCGTTCGAATTTTTCGTTGCCCTGACGCAATGCGGTTTCGGCGTCCACCTGCAGGTGGCGGGCCAGGTTTACCATGGCGAACATCAGATCGCCCATTTCCTCGGCTACCGCATTGGCGTCGCCTGAGGCCACAGCCTCCCTAACTTCGTCCAGCTCTTCGGCGATTTTGTCGATCACCGGAGCCGCTTCGTTCCAGTCGAAACCGGCTTGAGAAGCCCGCTTCTGCAGTTTTTGCGCGCGACTCAGGGCGGGCAACGCACGCGGCACGTCATCGAGCAAAGACAGCTGATGCGGGCGCTCGGCCTTCTCTGCCCGCTCCTCCGCCTTGATCGCTTCCCAACGCTGCTTGACCTGCTCTGGCTCTATCTTGATGCTGCCGGCAGGCGTACGCAGCTTCCCATCGGGAAATACATGCGGATGCCTGCGGACCAGTTTGCGAGTAATGCCATCAACCACATCGGCCCAGACGAAGTGCCCGGCTTCCTGGCCCAGCTGGGCGTAATAGACCACCTGAAACAGCAGATCTCCGAGCTCGCCAGCGAGCTGCGGAAAATCCCGTTCGGCAATGGCATCGGCGACCTCGTAGGCCTCCTCCAGCGTATGCGGCACTATACTGTCGAATGACTGCTCCAGATCCCAGGGACAGCCATGCTCGGGGTCGCGCAGGCGTTGCATCAGGTACAGCAGATCATCCAACTGATAACTCACGCGCTGGCTTCCTTACGGTTGCGACGGGCCTCAATCACATTCGGCAACTGATTGATGCGCGCCAGCAGGCGGCCGAGCATATTGATATTCGGCACCTCCACGGTCAGCAACATGGCCGCGTAATTGTCATCCTTGTTGGTACGGGTACTGACTTCCAGTACGTTGATCTTGTCGTTGGCGAGCATCTGCGATACATCACGCAACAGCCCCGATCGATCATAGGCCTTGATAAAGATTTCCACTGGATAGGTCTGGATTGGCTCTCCACCCCAGCTCACCTCGATCAGGCGGTCGGAATCACGATCCTGCAACTGCATTGCCGTTGCACAATCGGCGCGATGCACGGTCACGCCGCGGCCCAGAGTGATATAGCCGATAATTGGATCGCCTGGTACCGGCTGGCAGCAGCCGGCCAGTTGCGTCAACAGGTTGCCGACGCCCTGGATAAACACATCGCCACGGCGCGCCGGTTTGGTGGCCCGGCGCGGAATCAGTTCCAGCTGTTCGCTATGGCTGTCAGGTTCGACCAGTTGCTGGGCGACGTTGACTACATGCATCAGCCGCACATCGCCGGAACCGACAGCCGCAAACAGGTCCTCCTGACTGCGGATGCCCAGCTTGTCGATCAGATGCGCATAATCCGCACCATTGAGCGCCAGGCGGGTCAACTCACGATCCAGCATCAACTTGCCAGCCTGCACGTTCTGCTCGCGCGCCTGCTGTTTGAACCAGTGCTGCACCTTGGCCCGGGCGCGCGAGGTATTGACGTAACCCAGGTTGGCATTCAACCAATCGCGGCTGGGGCTGCTGTGCTTGCCGGTGATGATCTCGACCTGCTCACCGGTTTGCAGAATATAGTTGAGCGGGACTATGCGGCCGTTGACCTTGGCCCCTCGGCAACTGTGACCGATCTCGGTATGAATGCGATAGGCAAAGTCCAGTGGCGTGGCGCCCTTGGGCACGTCCAGTACATGGCCATCAGGTGTGAACAGGTAAATCCGATCCGGCTCGAAATCCACCCGAAGCTGATCGGCCAAACCGCCGATATCACCCATTTCCTCGTGCCATTCCAGCACCTGCCGCAACCAGGCAATCTTGTCTTCATAGGCATTGGAGGAATGGCTGCTGGCATCGGTGCCCTTGTAGCGCCAATGCGCGCACACGCCCAGCTCGGCTTCCTCATGCATGGCCTGGGTACGAATCTGCACTTCCAGTACCTTGCCGCTCGGCCCGACCACCGCGGTGTGCAGCGAGCGATAGCCATTTTCCTTGGGGTTGGCGATGTAATCGTCGAATTCGTTGGGGATGTGCCGCCACAGGCCATGCACTATGCCCAACGCGGTATAGCAGTCGCGTACCTGTGGCACCAGAACCCGCACCGCACGGACGTCGTATACCTGACTGAAGTCGATGCCCTTGCGGTGCATCTTGCGCCAGATCGAATAGATATGTTTGGCCCGGCCGCTGATCTCTGCATGGATCCCGGTCTCTTCCAGTTCCTGGCGCAACTGGTTCATGACGTCGTCGATATATTCCTGACGGTCGAGGCGCCGCTCATCCAGCAGCTTGGCAATCTGCTTGTACTGAGTTGGCTCCAGGTAGCGAAAGGACAGATCCTCTAGCTCCCACTTGATATGCCCGATACCCAGACGGTGAGCCAGCGGTGCATAGATGTCGAATACCTCGCGGGCAACGCGGTAGCGTTTCTCCTCAGGTGCATCCTTGACCGCCCGAATAGCACAAGTACGCTCGGCAAGCTTGATCAGCGCCACACGCACATCATCGACCATGGTCACCAGCATCTTGCGCAGGTTTTCCACTTGCGTCTGGGCGCAGAAGGCCATCGTCTTACCCGGATTCTGCGACACGCTGATGGCCGCCATGCGTTGCACACCGTCAACCAGACCTGCCACCGTGGCACCAAAGCGGCGCTCTACCTCGGCGAGATCGGTTTTGCGTTCACGCACCGCACGATAGACCACTGCCGCGACCAGAGAATCCTGATCGAGCTTCAATTCAGCGAGGATTTCGGCCATTTCCAAGCCGGTAAGATAGCTGCTCGCGCCGTCGGCCCAGATGTTCTCGGCCGCAATGGCGGCGCGTTCAAGTTCCAGCGCCCACTCACAAGCTTCCTTAAGGACGGCGGGAGCCGTCAGCGGCACGCGCTGCTGCATGCGCGCAATCCAGGCGTCAATGTTGACGCTGCCATCGCGATTGGTCGGATGCAGTGCTCTGACCTGGACCATTAGAACCGGGCCCGACTGTGCTGCAATATACTGAACACGACAATCTTCCTTTACTGAAACCGGCTCTGACGATGCCGCTGTAGCAAAACCGCTATACCGGTTTGACCTTGTTCCCGGCAACGAACAACGCCATGGCTTCGACGTGCGCCGTCTGCGGGAACATATCCATAATACCTGCCTGCACCAGGCGATAGCCTCGGGCGGCAAGCAGCCCTGCATCCCGCGCCAGCGTGGCCGGGTTGCATGAAACGTACAAAATTCGACCTACAGCCTTGTCCGCCAGCTGCTGCACCAATTGCTCTGCGCCATCACGGGGCGGGTCCAGCAACGCGGCGTCGCAGGGTTGGGTTAGCCAATTTGCATCCTGGAGTTTGGACAGGTCCGCTGATGAAAAGTGCAGCGATTCCAGCTGATTATTCTGCGCATTTTTTTGCGCTCGCTGGACCATCTCGACGCTGCCCTCCACCGCTGTTACCTGGGCTCCTGCATACGCCAGCGGCAGGGCAAAATTGCCGACGCCACAGAACAGATCAAGCACCTGCTCGCCGGGCTGTATCGCCAACCATTCCAATGCCTGGTTGACCATCATCTGGTTGATCCTCGCGTTGACCTGAATAAAGTCACCCGGCATGAACTCGAATCGCAGCCCCTGGTCCGGCAAGTGATAGGCCGGCAGGTCCTGATTCAGTCCAGGGGCAGATCCAATTGGCCCATGCAGCGTGCTCGGCTCACCTGGCTGCAACCAGCAGCTCGCCCCATGCTGGTCGGCCAACACCTTCAACGCTTGCAAATCCGCCTCTGACAGCTCCTGCATATGCCGCACCAACAACACCGGTGCTTCATCACCTATCAGTTCGACATGGCCAAGCCCGGCGCGGCCATCCAGCGATTTCAGCAGCGGCACGAGATCCTGCACCAATGCCTCCAGCGCCGGCACCAGTACAGGGCATTCCTGCACTTCAA
The DNA here is from genome assembly GCF_008365385.1 of Halopseudomonas laoshanensis. Taxonomy (GTDB): domain Bacteria; phylum Pseudomonadota; class Gammaproteobacteria; order Pseudomonadales; family Pseudomonadaceae; genus Halopseudomonas; species Halopseudomonas laoshanensis. The sequence goes on from NZ_QOVF01000005.1 coordinate 44,651, forward strand.
CCAGGTCACTGCTGCTGCGCTGACGGTAGCCCACTTCCAATAGACCAAGGCGCTTATCCCAGCGCATTGCCAGCCGCGTGCGCTGCCGATAGCCATAGGTAGGGCCGACTAATGCCGGCATCCAGCGTTCCGGTTCCAGGCCGGCAAAATGCTGCAATTGCTGGGCCAGAGCCTGCTGTTTGACCTGGAGCTGGGTGGCTTCCGGCATGTGCTGAAGACTGCAACCGCCGCATAGATCGATGTGCGCACAACGGGGCGTCTGGCGCTCTGGGCTGGCTACCAGCAGTTTGTCCAGACGGGTTTCTATAAGCTTGCTGCGGGCCTTGAGCACCCGCGCCTGAACCCGTTCGCCGGGCAGGCCGCCATCGACAAAAACAATTCTGCCCTGCCAGCGGCCGATACCACGACCGTCATGGGCCAGCCGCTCGAGATCCAGCTCTATGCGCTGGCCGATGGCCGCCGGTGCGTCCGGGGCCTGACGTGCACGTCCACGATGGCCTCTCATAATGGTGAGTTGTACACACCCGTGGACAGGTAACGGTCACCCCGGTCACAGATGACCGCGACAATGATCGCGTTCTCGACCTCTGCAGACAGGCGCAACGCAGCCGCTATCGAACCTCCAGACGAGACGCCACAGAAGATCCCTTCCTCCGTCGCCAGACGGCGCATGGTCACTTCCGCCTCCTCCTGGCCCATATCGATGATCCGATCGACCCGTTCCGGCTGAAAAATGCCGGGCAGATAGGCTTGTGGCCAGCGCCTGATACCCGGGATGGACGCACCTTCTATCGGTTGCAGGCCGATAATCTGAATCTGCGGATTCTGTTCCTTGAGATAGCGCGAGGTCCCCATGATGGTTCCGGTGGTACCCATTGAGCTGATGAAGTGCGTTATTCGCCCACCAGTATCGCGCCAGAGCTCGGGACCTGTGGTCCGGTAATGCGCTTCAGCATTATCAAAGTTGCCGAATTGATCGAGTACCTTGCCCTTGCCTTCGCTCTGCATCCTCATCGCCAGGTCGCGCGCGCCTTCCATACCTTCTTCGCGGCTGACCGGGATCAGTGTGGCGCCATAGGCGCTCATGGACGCCTTGCGCTCGGAGCTCATATTGTCCGGCATGATCAACACCATGCGGTAACCCTTGATCGCAGCCACCATGGCCAAGGCGATGCCGGTATTTCCCGAGGTCGCCTCAATCAGCGTATCACCCGGCTTAATCTCGCCGCGCTGCTCTGCCCGCTCGATCATCGACAGCGCCGGCCGATCCTTGACCGAGCCTGCGGGGTTATTACCTTCCAGTTTGGCCAGCACAATATTGCTGGTCTCGCCGGGCATGCGCTGCAGACGAACCAGAGGGGTGTTGCCAACAAAATCGGCAATTGTGGGGAAATCGGTGCTGGATACATGGTCACGCGGAAAGTCGTTATTCATCATTCACTCAAGGGGCCTGGGCCCGAATCGGTAGGGCGTTGAATGCTGTGCTTTTGCTTAAGTCAGCCTATGATACCGGCAACAGAGTAAGGGATACATACAATGAGCGAGATTGGTCTGAAGGCGCGCATTCTGCTGATGACGCTGGCACCCACCGGGCTTCTGGCCATGGCGCTGGGCAGCTATTTCATCTGGCATGCTTCTCAGGACTTGCAGCAGCAATTGCTGGAGCGCGGATTCCAGACCGTAGAGCATCTGCAGATTCCCGCCGCACAAGCGCTGCTCGAGGGCGAGCCAGAAGCGTTCAGGGACACTCTGGCCAACGCGCTAGACCGCATTGACGTGCGTGCTGTCACGCTGTACGACAGCGAGCGTAATCTGCTCGAACACAGCGGCCCGACCATGATGCCAACGCAGCGCACGCTGGGGGTCGATACGATCGGCGCCGGCAGCGGCCTGCAAGTGGGCGAAACGGTGGGTAGCAGCCGATTTCTGCTGCCCCTGTTGGCTAGTCCGGAATTGCTGGAGGGGTTGCAGAGCCAGATAGAAGCGGACGCGCTACTCGGCTGGCTGGAGGTCGAGCTGAGCCATGCCAACACGCAGCTGCGCCGCTACCAGATGCTGCTGACCACGCTGGTCATGGTACTGGCCGGCTTGCTGCTGACCACCTTTACCATCAGCCAGATGAGCAGACGCATCACCGACCCCATCAGCCTGTCCAACCGCGCTATCGCCCAGATCAGCAAAGGCCAGCTGGATGTGCGGCTTAACCAGCAGGGTAGTCGTGAGCTGGACGACCTGGCTCAGGGTATCAACACCATGGCTCAGACGCTGCAGAGCGCCCAAGGCGAGCTGCAGCAGAACGTCGATCAGGCCACCGAAGATCTGCGCCAGACCCTGGAGACCATCGAGATCCAGAACATCGAGCTGGACATGGCGCGTAAAACCGCCCAGGAAGCCAGCCGGATCAAGTCCGAATTCCTCGCCAACATGAGTCACGAGCTGCGCACCCCACTGAACGGCATCATCGGCTTCAGCAATCTGTTGCAACGCACTGAACTGACCAATCGCCAGCAGGAATACCTCGGCACCATCGAGAAGTCGGCAGACAACCTGTTGGCGATCATCAACGAGATCCTGGACTTCTCCAAGATCGAGGCCGGCAAACTGATTCTGGAAAATCAGCCGTTCAACCTGCGCGACCTGATTCAAGACACCCTGACCATGCTCGCCCCGGCCGCTCATCAGAAGAACCTTGAACTAGTCAGCATCATCTACCGTGATACGCCCATCGGTCTGAGCGGCGACGGCTTGCGGCTGAAACAGATACTCGCCAACCTGGTGAGCAACGCGATCAAGTTTACCCAGGAAGGCTCGGTGAGCATTCGCACCATGCTCGAACAGGAGGACGACACCCATGTGCTGCTGCGCATCAGTGTGACTGACACCGGCATCGGCCTGACCTCGACGCAACAGAAGTCACTGTTTCAGGCCTTCACCCAGGCGGACAACTCGATGTCGCGGCAGGCCGGGGGTACCGGCCTTGGCCTGGTCATTGCCAAGCGCCTGGTCGAGCAGATGCACGGCGAGATCGGCCTGGATAGCCGCCCGGGCGAAGGGTCCGAATTCTGGCTCACCGCGCGCCTGGAAAAATCCAGCCAGGCCGGGGACGACCTGCCTGCCACGCCGCTGCAAGGCATACGCGCTGCAGTGATGGAGCCATTGACCCTGAGCAGGCAGGCGTTGCTGCACAATCTGGAAGATCTGGGCCTGGACGTGACCGTATACGACAACTTGCCGGCGCTGGAAATGGCGCTCAGAAAGCCAGACCCCGATGAGCCTATCCAGTTGGTGCTGGCCAGCATGCGCTCGCCCGGCACCCGAGCGGATCTGATGTTCGAGGCGCTGAATCGCTGGATGAATGACGATAGTTGCAAGATCATTCTGTTGACCGATACCACCGAACATTACCCTTCGCTTGATCAACTGCCCCCGACTGACTGCCAGGTACTCTCGCGACCATTGTGTACGCGCAAGCTCTACCGTGCGGTCAATCAATTATTCCGCCCGGAGCCGGTGATGCCTGCGGTCATACCGGGGCGCGCGGACAAGCCGCAGATCACCGTGCTCTGCGTTGACGACAACGAAGCCAATCTCAGATTGGTCGAGACCTTCCTGAGCGAAATGGGAGCCCGTGTATTAACCGCTACCAGTGGCGAGCAGGCATTGCAGATCGCTGATCGGGAAACCATCCAGTTGATCTTTATGGACGTGCAGATGCCGGGCATGGACGGCCGCGCGACCACCACTGAGTTACGCCTGAGAGAAGAGCTGGCCGATTGCGAGCCACGCCCGATTATCGCCCTGACCGCCCACGCACTGGCCGAGGAACGGCGGCGGTTGATTCAATGCGGCATGAACGATTACCTGACCAAACCCATCAGCCCGGAACAGCTGAGTCACTGCATCTTTCGCTGGACCGGCATCAACCTGAGCATGCCCAATACTGCTGCGCCGTCGGCTGCACCCATACCCGCTCGGGCCGTTGGCCCGAAGATGCTGCCGATACTGGATTACAAGGAAGGCCTACAGCTGGCTGCCGGCAAGGCCGATCTGGCGCAGGACATACTGGCCATGCTGATCAAAGGGTTGCCGGGCGACCGCGTACTGATTGAAAAACATATGAGTCAGGGCGACGACGAGGCGCTGCTGGACGTGGTGCATCGCCTGCACGGCGCCACTCGCTACTGCGGAGTACCGCAGCTGCGGGAATGTTGTTTGCAAGCGGAGACGCTGTTGAAGCGGGGTGACAAAAGCCAGATGGCTATCAGCCAGTTGATTGAGGCCATCGAGCAGGTGCGCGTGGCCTATTACGCTGCCGAACCTTCGCCGTCAGGCTAGCGACCAGATGGCAAACGCCAACGCCTGCTCACGCTCGTCACTCAGGCTGAGCAGCATGCGGCCACCACCGCGCTGTTCGAGATAACTGGCGGCCACGCCACTGAGACGCACCAGCGGCGCTCCCAGACTGTCATTATCAATCTGGATATGCTGCCACGACATACCTTGAGCCAATCCAGTACCCAGCGCCTTGAGTATGGCTTCCTTGGCGGCATAACGCTTGGCCAGGTAACGCGCTGGCTGCTTGTGGGCAGCAAAGCGCTGCCATTCACTCTCGGTCAGGATGCGCCGGGCGAAGCGCTCGCCCTGGCGACCTAACACCGCCTCGATACGACTGACCAACACCATGTCGGTACCAATGCCACGAATCATCGGCCGACCGAGGCGCCGAGGATCAGTGCGCGCATGTCTTTTACCGCTTGAGCCAAACCCGAGAACAGCGCGCGGGCAATAATCGCGTGGCCAATATTCAATTCGTTCATGCCGCTGATCGCCGCAATGGGCTCGACGTTGTGATAATGCAGGCCATGCCCGGCATTCACCACCAGGCCCAGTTTGCGTGCGTAAATGCAGCCCTCGCGCAATCGCGCCAACGCCTCAGCCTGCTCGGCCCCATGAGTGTCGGCGTAATGACCCGTATGCAACTCGATTACCGGCGCACCGGCGCGTTTGGCTGCTTCGATCTGCCGCGGATCCGGATCAATAAATAGCGACACCTCGCTGCCGATCGCCGCCATACGTTCGACTGCCTCCTGCACGCGGGCGCCGTTACCGGCCACGTCCAATCCACCCTCGGTAGTCAGCTCTTCCCGGCGTTCGGGTACCAAACAGATATTCGCCGGGCGTATTTCCTCGGCAAAATCCAGCATCTGGTCAGTGACGGCCATCTCCAGATTCATTCGGGTCTGCAGCACTTCGGCCATCAGGCGTACATCGCGCTCCTGGATATGCCGGCGATCTTCACGCAAGTGCAGGGTAATGCCGTCTGCGCCCGCTTGCTCAGCCTCGATAGCAGCCTGGACCGGGTCCGGATAACGCGTACCCCGCGCCTGACGCAGAGTCGCGATATGATCGATATTCACACCTAAAAGCACGCGTTGCGGGTGAGTCAAAGTCTGTCTCCTTTGGAATCCGTGCCCGGGGTTGAAAAAAGTTGTCGGCTGACCAGCGGACGGTCGCCCAGATGCGCTGCCAGAGCCTGACGCATTAATAATTTGGCGGTGCGTAGCGCATGCGGCGCGGTCCAGTCGGTTTGCGCCATCGCCAGCAGACCCGCGCCTGGCAAGCCAGAAACGGAAGACGTCAGTTGCTTTACCGGTAACAGACCGTTATCCGCATGCCATACGTACTGTTGATCCGGCAATACCGGATCGCCGCGGGCATCTTCTGTCAGACTGAAACCATAGCCCATAACCTCCAGCAGCTGCCACTCGAACTGACGCAAGACCGGCTCTACCAGAGCCGGACCAGCCAATTGTTCCAGCGCGTGTTGATAAGCGGCGAAAATCAGCGCCTGCGGATCACCCGGCGGCATCAGGCGTATCAATAACTCGTTTAGATACATGCCGCTGAACAGCGCCTGCCCCTGCAACAACCGGTAGGGTCCGGCCGTTTCGGCCTGGGCCAGCGTCTTCAACTCGCCACGCCCGACCAAACCCACCAGCAGTGGCATAAAGGCCTGGGGGGTCAGACCTTTGCGCTGCCCCCGCGCGCCGCGCCAAACTACCCGTTGCACGCCATGGTGCAGGCTGAGCAGATCAACCAAAGCGCTGCTGTCACGATAGGGACGGCTGTGCAGCACATAGGCCGGACTCAGGGGTGCTTGCACGCCTTATCTCCAACACAGCGGGGAGGCGACAGATCAACTGTCGAAATTATAACCAAGCGAACTCAGGGCGCGCTCGTCATCGGACCAACCGCGCTTGACCTTGACCCACAAATTCAGCATGACCTTGCTGCCGAACAGCTTCTGCATGTCCAGCCGGGCTTCCTGGCCAATTTTCTTCATACGCTCGCCACCGTCACCGATGATGATTTTTTTCTGCCCATCGCGCTCGACCAGAATAAGGGCATGAATATGCAGAATTTTGCCTTCCTGCTTGAACTGCTCGATTTCCACCGTGACCTGGTAGGGGATCTCTGCACCCAACTGGCGCATGACTTTCTCGCGGACCAGTTCAGCGGCGAGAAAACGGGAGCTGCGATCGGTGATCTGATCGTCCGGGTAGAAGTGTTCACCTTCGGGCAGGCGCTCGGCAATCAATTGCTCAAGCTGATCAATATTGCGACCGTGCAGCGCAGAAACCGGCACGATCTCGGCATCGGGCAATTGCGTTGCCAGCCATTCCAGATGCGGCAACATGTCCTTCTTGTCATCCATGCGGTCGAGCTTGTTGACTACCAGCAGTACCGGGCAGGTGACAAAACGGACCTTCTCCAGCACCATCTGGTCCTCGTCGGTCCAGCGCACCCGGTCGACCACAAACAGCACCACATCCACATCTCGCAGGGCCTGACTGGCGCTTTTGTTCATAAAGCGGTTCAGTGCCTTGTCGTTGTCCTTGTGCAGGCCCGGGGTATCGACATAGATCGCCTGAACAGCGTCTTCGGTCTTGATGCCAAGCATGGTATGCCGGGTGGTTTGGGGCTTGCGCGAGGTAATAGCCAACTTCTGACCGAGAATGTGATTGAGCAGGGTCGACTTGCCCACATTTGGCCGGCCTACAATGGCCACATAGCCACAACGGGGGGTACTACTGTCACTCATCTGCTTTCTCCACACCCAGATCAATCAGGGCTTTTTGTGCTGCTACTTGTTCTGCCAGACGCCGGCTATTACCGACGCCGAAGGTGGGCTGTGACAATGGGCTGACATGACATTCAACCCGAAAGGTTCGACAATGGGCTTCACCACTGCTTTCAGTCACTTCATAACGGGGCAATTCACATTGCCGCGACTGCAGATATTCCTGCAATCGCGTTTTTGGATCCTTGTTATTGTCCACCAGCGTCAGAGTGGCAATATGCTCACGTAACCAGTAAAGCACACGCTCACGCGCCGCTTCCAAGCCGCTTTCCAGATAAATGGCGCCGATGATGGCTTCGGTGGCGTCGGCGAGGATGGATTCGCGGCGGAACCCGCCGCTTTTCAGTTCCCCCGAACCCAGGCGCAGGTATTCACCCAACTCGAAACCTTTGGCCAATTCCGCCAGAGTAACGCCTTTGACCAACCGCGCACGCAGGCGGGACAACTGACCTTCGCGGGCCTGGGGAAAGCGCTGAAACAGGGCTTCGGCGGCAATAAAGTTGAGCACCGAGTCACCCAGAAACTCCAGGCGTTCGTTATTGCGCCCACCCAGACTTCTATGGCTCAAGGCCAGAATCAGTAGATCCGGGTCCTTGAAGCAATAGCCAATGTTACGTTCGAGCCGGTCTAACTTGTTTATCACTTCAGCGGTCTGATTATATGGGTTTCATCGAAGTGAACGAGCGCGTCCACGTTTTGAATTATCGGCGAGCGAACTTCATATTTGATCACTACCGTGTAAGCGTCGGTACCGCTGGCGGTAATGGCAATCGCATCTTTGGCTTTGATATCGCGGATGCTGTTGATCTGCATACCCTTTTCAATGTGATTGTGAAAATCGCGGAGCGAACCAATCTTGATGGTTGGGTCCTCGTTCACCTCAGTCACGATCTTGCGCAGGGTAAAATGCTCCATATAGATGGGAGCCAGTTTCATTACAATCACCAAGCCGAATATGATCAGGGCAATAACTGCTAACCAGCCAAAAAATGACATGCCTTTCTGCGAATGGCGCATGAATAACCTCTAGACGTCCGTTGTTAATATTATTGTTTCCGGCCCTGCCCTCAGTGGATCAGGGCTACCCTGGAGAAACTCGGCAGGTTGCTGAACTTCGGCTCCGGCCAGTGCATCCAGACCGCGAATGCCTTGCCTACAATATAGTTGTCCGGGACCATTCCCCACAACTCCCTTGGCATTTCTTCGGAATTCCAGTAACGGCTGTCATTGGAATTGTCACGATTGTCGCCAACCATGAAGTAATGCCCTTCGGGTACTTTCCACTCTTTCGCCGCCGGCGCGCCTGACAGGCTCTTCTGCCTGACCAGGTGTTCGATATCACCCAGCTTCTCTTCAAATATTTCTGCTTCAGCGCGGGAATACAGCGGATGACCGGCTGGCACCTCATCGTCCTTCTCCAGACGCACTGGTTTCAATGGCACTCGCTCGCCATTGATAATCAGTTGTTTGCCGGCATAACGCACGGTATCACCCGGCAGTCCCACCACTCGCTTGATGTAGTTGATGCGAGGATCATTCGGGTAGCGAAACACCATCACGTCGCCGCGCTGCGGATCGTTGACCGGAATCACCTTCGTATCCAGCACCGGCAGACGAATACCGTAAGCAAACTTGTTGACCAGAATAAAGTCGCCGACTTCCAGCGTCGGCTTCATTGATCCAGAGGGAATTTGAAAGGGTTCGACCAGGAAAGAACGCAGCACCAGCACGACCAACAGTACCGGAAAGAAAGATTTGCCGTACTCGATGAGCAGCGGCTCCTTTTCCATCCGCTCGACAGTCGTCGGGTCCGGAATGTCCACCGCACGGTCATAGGCAGCCAGCGCACGACGACGGCGAGGGCCAAACCAGAGCAGATCGAGGAGGGCCAGAAAACCGGAAACAGCAACTGCCAATACCAACAGCAGCGGAAAATTGATATGCATAATCTAGCCCGTTTAACTATCCCTAGTTGTCTACTTTCAATACCGCCAGGAAGGCTTCCTGGGGAATTTCAACGTTGCCTACCTGTTTCATGCGTTTTTTGCCGGCCTTCTGCTTTTCCAACAGCTTCTTCTTCCGGCTGGCGTCGCCACCATAGCATTTGGCGATGACGTTCTTGCGCAGCGCCTTGACCGTGGAGCGCGCGACAATCTGCCCGCCTACGGCGGCTTGAATCGCCACGTCGAACATCTGCCGCGGGATCAGCTCCTGCATCTTGCTGACCAGCTGCCGGCCTTTATAGGCCGCGTTGTCACGGTGCACGATCAAAGCCAGCGCATCGACCTTCTCGGCGTTGATCAATACATCCAGACGCACCAGGCGCGCAGCCTGAAAGCGCTCAAAGGCATAGTCCAGCGATGCATAACCGCGGCTTGCCGACTTCAACCGGTCAAAGAAATCCAGTACCACTTCATTCATCGGCAGATCGTAAATTACCTGAACCTGGGTACCGAGAAACAACATATCATGCTGCACGCCGCGTTTCTCGACGCACAAGGTGATCACGGCGCCCAGGTGGTCCTGCGGCACCAGAATATTGGCCCGCACGATCGGCTCGCGCATCTCTTCAACCATCGACGGATCGGGCAGGCGCGATGGATTGTCGACATACAGGATGCTGCCATCCTTCTTGACCACCTCGAATACCACCGTGGGTGCTGTGGTAATCAGATCCAGATTATATTCGCGCTCCAGGCGTTCCTGAATGATCTCCATATGCAGCATGCCGAGAAAACCACAGCGGAAACCGAAGCCCAGCGCTTCAGAGCTTTCTGGCTCGTAATGCAGCGAGGCGTCATTCAGTGTGAGCTTGGACAGCGCCTCACGGAAATCCTCGAAATCCTCGGAGCTGACCGGGAACAAGCCGGCGAAGACTTGCGGCTTGACCTTCTGAAAGCCCGGCAGCATATCCACATCGGGGGTGCTGGACAGGGTCAGAGTGTCGCCGACCGGTGCGCCGTGAATATCCTTGATGCCGGCAATGATAAAGCCCACTTCGCCGGCTTTCAGATCAGCCGTCTCGCTGTGCTTGGGGTTGAACACACCCACACTGTCAACCTGATGGATCTTGCCAGTAGATTTGACCAGCACCTTGGCGCCCTTCTTGATCCGTCCGTGCTTGACGCGCACCAGAGAGACCACACCGAGATAGTTATCAAACCAGGAGTCGATGATCAGCGCCTGTAGCGGTGCGTCCAGCTCACCCTCGGGCGCGGGAATGACCTGAATCAGACGCTCAAGCACATCTTCTACACCCAGGCCGCTCTTGGCACTGCAGACCACTGCATCGGTGGCATCAATGCCGATCACACTCTCGATTTCAGCCTTGACGCGCTCCGGCTCGGCCTGCGGCAGGTCGATCTTGTTCAATACCGGCATGACTTCCAGGCCCTGCTCGATAGCCGTATAGCAGTTGGCTACCGACTGCGCTTCCACGCCCTGGGCTGCGTCTACGACCAGCAGCGCGCCTTCACAGGCAGCCAGCGAACGGCTGACTTCATAGTGAAAGTCCACGTGACCAGGGGTATCGATGAAATTCAGCTGGTAGGTCTTGCCGTCGATTTTTGACGTGTAATACAGCGTTACGCTGTGCGCCTTGATCGTAATCCCGCGCTCACGCTCGAGATCCATGGAGTCGAGCACCTGTTCGGCCATTTCGCGATCAGCCAAGCCTCCGCAGATCTGGATAAACCGATCAGCCAGGGTCGACTTACCGTGATCAATGTGGGCAATGATCGAGAAATTACGAATTAGGCTAAGGTCACTCACTACAGGGATCTTCCAGACTTGATTGCAGGATTGCCAGCCATAAAGGCTGTCAGCAATGAAAGGGGGAAAGCTTCCCCCGAAAACAGCCCGCGAGTGTACCCGAATAAGCGCTATTACGCTATCGCGAGCCCGGCTGCCAACCCCGCATCACGATGGTGATGAGGGCCAGCATCTCGGGCGGGAAGCCTGGCGCTTAACTGGCCAGCCTGAAGGTGATATAGCTCGCCCTGCCCTGACGTATGACACGCATGGATACAGAACGATTGGTGGGTAGATCGGCGGTGATTTTTTCGAATGCATCCACCGACTCAACAGGCTGATTGTCCAGATTGGTGATGATGTCGCCGTTACGCAGGCCGACCATCGCGCCAGGCCCCTGACGCACCTCACGGATGATTACCCCGGAACGCACATCCAGATTGCTTTTCTGCTCTTCGGTCAGCTCGGCTACCACCACACCGAGGCGGTTATCGGCACTGGCCGGCGCACTGGTGGAGGGCGCAACGGCAGCAACGCTATCGTCTTCCGGCAGAGCACCGATCTCCATTTTAAGCGTCTTGCGTTTTTTATCACGCATGACGACCAGGGTGGCATCCTCACCAGGGCGAACGCGGCCTACCGCATGCGGCAGGTCGGAGGACATGATGATCTCCTCGCCATTGAAGCTGAGAATCACATCCCCAACCTGCAGCCCGCCTTTTTCAGCCGGACCATCTGGCTGAATCTGCGCTACCAATGCGCCAGCTGGCTTGGGCAGACCAAAAGATTCGGCCAGGTCCTTGTTGACCTCCTGAATCACCACCCCCAGCCAACCGCGCTGGACGCTGCCGTCTTCTTTCAACTGCTGGACGACGTCCATCGCCACATCGACCGGAATGGCAAAAGACAGCCCCATAAAGCCACCTGACCGGGTAAAGATCTGTGAGTTGATCCCAATCACCTCGCCATCCAGATTCAGCAGCGGACCACCGGAGTTACCAGGATTGATGGCCACGTCGGTTTGGATAAAAGGGACGTAACTTTCATTCGGCAGACTGCGACCTTTGGCACTAACGATGCCGGCCGTGACCGAATAGTCGAAACCGAACGGCGAGCCTATTGCCAACACCCATTCGCCCGCCTTGAGATCAGAGGATTTACCCATGCGCACCACGGGAAGGTCGTCTCCGGCCTCAATTTTCAGCAGCGCAAGGTCAGAGCGTGGATCCGCCCCCACCAGCTCGGCTTGAAGCTCACGACGATCAGACAGCCGCACGAAAATCTCGTCCGCGTCGGCTATCACATGATTATTGGTCAGTACGTAACCATCTTTGGAAAGGATGAAACCTGAACCCAGCGATTGCGGCGCTTCACGCTCGCGGGGCGCCTGTGGCCCTTGCTGCGGAAAGCCGCGCTCGAAAAACTCGCGAAACAGCGGTGGCATACCTTCCAGGTCAGGCATACCTGGCGCCATCCCAGACGGCCGGGATACGGCTTTCTGGCTGGTGCTGATATTGACGACGGCGGGGGATACTTCTTCAACCAACTCGGTAAAATCTGGCAGACCTTGGGCCATGCCCAGCGAGGACCAACCCAGCAGCAGCGAGCTAGTCGCCACGATCATCCAACGTTGCATTGACAGCATGTGCACCTGATCTCCTATGAAATGAAGGCCTCAGGGCATCGTCAGCGTACGGTCGCTGGTCACGATGCCGCTAGGCGACATAACGCGCATGATACGGGGTTGCATATCCGGATTGCTGCGTTGCCGCCAAGCGTACCAGCGTACGCCCGCGAAACCTGAAGCCAGACCAAAAAAAGCACAAAGAATTATCCAGGGCTCGGACAAACCCGCATTATCTGCCAGCAAGGCGGCACTGAAAAGTCCGATCAGAGGTAGGATATACATATACAGCGAAGCGTTGACAACGGCATTTTCAGGCAGCCCTATCATTACCTGATCGCCCACTTGCACGGATCTGTCGGTGAGCACTCGGATGTAACCTTGTCGAGCGCCGCCACCGAGCCGCTGCAACAGCGCCTGCCCGCACCCGGCCTTTGCCTGGCAACTACCGCAGGTGCTTTGTCGAACAGTTTCCACCCAGGCAGCGCCGGGTTCAGAACTGACCACCCTGCCCTGCTCTTCGATCACGGCTGAACGCTCTCAGCTTCAACCGTAAACGAATCCGCCACACGCTCGGCAGCAGCGGCCGGCACTTCACCTACCACGGTTGCCAGATAATCACCTTCTGCACGCGCCAATCGGCGGCTGATCGCCACTGTAGGCCCGAGCTGAGCGCGTAAATCATCAGCCAATGTTTCCGCTCCCAAGGGCTCGACAAAAACCGTCAGACGCGCCAAACCATCAGTGAATACCTGAGTAATCACCTGCCCGTCACTATCGTCGAGAGAGCGAACTTCACGGTGCCCCAGAACGAATCCTGGTGGTAACCAGCCGGGCATCCAGGCTTCACCCGCGTCAGCGCGTTCATCAGTACTCATTGGCACCGGCAAACAGATACTGCTGGGTTCAAGCGCTTGATCGGGCAGTTCACCGACGTTCAGCGAAGCAAATTGAAAGCGCTCCAACAGGACGTCACGTTCGTTAATAAGAAGGGATTTGAGCAGCAAACCAGTTTCCTGGTCCAGATACAGCTCATAGGCGTAACGGAAGGGGTCGCGGGGTTTAACCGCAAGAACGAATACCGGGCGGTTCGCTACACGCGTCGAGCCGAGCATCTGCAACGTATACCAGTTGTGTAACAACTCGAGCTGCTCTGACAACTGGCCGCTGGCTTTCCAGGCAGAACGCAGGCCAACGGAACTGGTACAAACCAGATCTCCATTGCGCGTCAACCATTCCTGCGGCTCTCCATCTGCCTGCAACAGACGTTCGCTGGTCTGATCGCCTTGGCGCTGGCGCCACACCTGGTGCGTGCTGAAGCTACCTGTGCGCTCGTAGACAAAGGACCCGTAGTAGCTTTGCTCACGGGCCGCATCCACCATCCGCTTGAGCAGATCGCGCGGCTCCTCAGCCAGCACCGGAAGCGTCAGAAACAGGGCCGCTATGGGCGCACCCCATAGCGTCAATCGCCGTGTTACTGACATAGGCTGCACCCTATTTGCTTTCCAGACTGGCCGCCCGTGCATAAGGGAGCAACTGAGGCGCTTCAAAGCGCGAGCTGTGCTCAGCGTGCTGGCGCAGATAGCTGCCTATACGCTGTTCCTGCCAAGCGGATGGTGCTTTCTGGTCTGCAACGGCGTCGCCATTCATCTGCGGCTGCTGGGAAAACCCAGCCAAAACCGCACCACCCTGAGAGGCGGGAGCCACGGCCGGTGCGACGGCCACAGGAGCATCAACTACCGGAGGCAGGTCAGCGACCATGGCCGGATCAGCCGGAGCACCGTCCTGGTTGAACATGTTGACGCCCACCAGAACCGCCATCGTTACCGAAGCAGCCACAGCAAGACGACTCAGGTTCTGCCATACGCGTGGCGCTTTTGGTGCCGCCACTGGCTCTGGTTCGCCCGCAATGACAGCGGCAATACCAGCAGACAAGTCGATCTTCGGCTGCCAGGGCTCCTTATGCATTACGGCGCGCGCCATCTGATAACGATCCCAGGTGCTACGCAGCGCTGGATCGCTTTCGCTGGATTGGAGCACGCGACGGATTTCAAGCTCATCCGCTTCGTTATCCATCAACGCGGAAAGAGATTCCTGCAAGGATTGATTGCTCATCGCTTTACCTCTGCTAGTGACCCATAAAGGGCTTTTTGCACCAAACACCTACCGCGATCAGTCTTCGATCAGTGGCTTAAGTGCCTTATCTATTGCCTCACGTGCTCTGAAGATGCGGGATCTCACCGTACCCACAGGGCAATTCATTACAGCGGCAATGTCTTCATAACTCAGACCCTCAAACTCACGCAAAGTTAGGGCTGTTCTCAAATCATCGGGCAATTGCTGCAAGGTGCGATTGATCATCTGCTCAATCTCGTTGCGCAACATGTCCCGCTCCGGCGAGTGAATATCCTTGAGGGCGCTGTCGCCATCATGGTACTCAGCCTCATCGGCCGCTATATCCGAATCTGGCGGGCGTCGTCCTCGGGCCACCAGATAGTTTTTTGCCGTGTTGATCGCTATGCGATACAACCATGTGTAAAAGGCACTGTCGCCACGGAAATTGGCCAGAGCGCGGTAGGCTTTAATAAAAGCTTCCTGTGCTACATCCTGGGCCTCGTGACTGTCATGCACAAAACGGGTAACCAGAGCGAGAATCTTGTGCTGATATTTCAGCACCAGAAGATCAAAAGCTCGTTTGTCACCACGCTGAACCCGTTCGACCAACTGCTGATCGGTCTGCTCAGTCATTCAGCAGCTCCCAGCAGCGCAACGGCCTCAGCCTTGCCTTGTTGTGATAGACCCGCAATGTAAGCAAAAGTTCTCCCCTCGTCAGGTTCAGCTATATGAGCGGGCGGCCAGTCAAAAGTTCCACGCCCTTATTCGTTATCAGCGCAAATCATAGCAATTATCGGGCCTGTTGCGGAAACCTCTTGTGATGCTTGCTGTATTGCGCGACCTGTTGCTTCTATATACTAGCCTGCCAAATGTCCACAGAACGCCTGAATTGAGCGCCCGGAGTGTCATGACACACACACAGGAATATGACGTACTGGTCATCGGCAGTGGTGCGGCCGGCCTCACTCTGGCACTGCACCTCGCCGATCATATGCGTGTCGGCGTCATCAGCAAGGGTCAATTGTCCGAAGGTTCGACCTTCTGGGCCCAGGGCGGCGTTGCCGCTGTGCTGGATGACACTGATACCATCGATGCCCATGTTCAGGACACCCTCGAAGCCGGTGGCGGATTATGCCATGAAGACGCGGTGCGCCAGATCGTAGGCAACAGTCGCGAGGCCATTGGCTGGTTGATCGAGCAAGGCGTCCCTTTCACCCGGGAAACGCGAGAAGATGGCAGTGAAAGCGATGATTTTCATCTGACCATGGAAGGTGGCCACAGCCACCGCCGTATTATCCACGCCGCAGATGCTACCGGCGCTGCTATTTTCAACACCTTGCTGCTCAAGGCACAGACACACAGCAACATCGTTTTGCTGGAAAACCGTGTAGCGGTGGATCTGATTACCAGTGGCAAGCTCGGCCTGCCGGGTCAACGCTGCCTTGGCGCCTATATTCTCAACCGCACCAGCGGTCATGTGGAAACCTATGCTGCGCGTTTCACCGTGCTGGCCACAGGCGGAGCGAGCAAGGTCTATCTCTATACCAGCAACCCGGACAGCGCCTCCGGAGACGGCATTGCCATGGCCTGGCGCGCCGGCTGCCGGGTCGCCAACATGGAATTCAATCAGTTTCACCCTACCTGCCTGTACCATCCCAAAGCCAAGAGCTTTCTGATCACTGAAGCCTTGCGCGGGGAAGGCGCATTACTCAAGCTACCGGACGGTACTCGATTCATGCCGCGCTTCGATCGGCGTGCTGAGCTCGCGCCCCGGGATATCGTCGCCCGCGCAATTGACCATGAGATGAAACGGCTCGGGCTGGATTGCGTGTTTCTGGATATCAGCCACAAGCCCGCCGATTTTATCCGCAGCCACTTCCCTACCGTGTATGAACGCTGCCTGACATTCGGCATCGACATCACCCGCGAGCCGATTCCAGTAGTACCTGCCGCTCACTATACCTGCGGTGGCGTGGTGGTAGAGCCTAGCGGCCGTACCGACCTGCAGGCGCTCTACGCTATTGGTGAAACCAGCTTTACCGGCCTGCACGGCGCCAACCGCATGGCCAGCAACTCGTTACTGGAGTGCATTGTCTACGGCCGTTCGGCCAGTCAGGACATTCTGCAAAGCCTGGACAGCTATCCAATGCCAACCGACCTGCCAAGTTGGGATGAGAGCCAGGTGACCGACTCGGACGAGGACGTGATCATCTCGCACAATTGGGATGAGCTTCGCCGTTTCATGTGGGATTACGTGGGGATAGTACGCACCAACAAACGTCTGCAGCGCGCCAAACATCGGGTGGATATGCTGCTGGCGGAGATTCACGAGTTTTACAGCAATTACACGGTAACACGCGACCTGCTTGAGTTGCGCAACCTCGCGCTGGTTGCCGATCTGATTATTCAATCAGCCATGCAGCGCCGCGAGAGCCGCGGCCTGCATTACATTCTTGACTACCCTGACCTGCTGCCTCAGGCCGAAGACACTATTCTGCAGCCATCCAACGCTGGCGACTGAACCGCAAACGCAGGCGCAGCCGGCGCAGGGCATCCTCTGCTGCTGCATCGGCAGGCAACACCACCGACACCGGCCACCAACGTCCTGGCTCGCGCAGGCGCACCACGGTCAGGAATGCGCTAACGAAGGTGTCTGCCAGCAGCCGGGCTCCAGCTTCAGAGCCATCACGGCGCAAGACGTGCCAGCCATGGCTATCGAACCGCAAACCGGTGACCGAACTGGCATGACGCAGGCTGACCTGTCGCGGCCAGACCCAAAGGCCGTAAGCCACCACCACCAACATCATTCCAACCGCCAGCAAGCCGGGTATGGCACTGCGATACAGCGCCACTGCCGCCAACAAAGAAAAGATTACCAGCGCTCCGCCGAGGAAGCGCGAGGGCTGGCGTTGCAGTAACAGATAATCAGTTTGGCTGAACACGGTCTAATATCATCCTTACCATGCGCTTCAAGTCGGGGTCATCCGGTTCACTGCGCTGCATGAACCAGCCGAACATATCCTGATCTTCACAGGTCAACAACTTGCTGAAACGTTCCTTATCCGCCGGCTCAAGATCGCTGTAGGCTTCCTGAAGAAAAGGTAGCAACAGCACATCCAGTTCCAGCATGCCGCGGCGGCTATGCCAGAACAAACGTTTCATTTCTATATCGGCCGACATCAAACATCTCCGCAATGGGTTGAAAACGCGCCGTAGCGCACACACATCATTATAGGCGCAAGGCAACACTGACAAGCATGCACCATAGTCCTATGATGTAACAGCTGACTACACCAGACAATTCGAGTCCTATGACCGCAATCAACTCGCTAGAACAAACCCTGTCCGAACGCTTTGCCGTATCGGATGCCGATGAACTACCCGCCACCGGAATCACCTGGCTTTCTCACGAGGGCATTCTGGCCGTAAGCGGCGCTGATGCAAACCGCTTTTTACAGGGGCAATTGACCTGTGATGTAAGTGTGCTGCCTGACCCCGGCAGCACGCTGGGCGCACGCTGCAATCCCAAAGGCCGAATACAATCGAGTTTCAGACTGGTGCGCCTGGCCGCAGATGCTTACCTGCTGGCCATGCACAAAGAAGTGCTGGAAGCCCAGAGCGCTGATCTGGGGAAATATGCGGTGTTCTTCAAAACCAGTATCAAAGACGCCAGTAACGACTGGGTGCGTGTTGGCTTGTGGGGCGACGCAGCCGAGACAGCGTTGCAAAAAGCCGGCCTGACTCCACCAGAGAATATTGATGAGGTCACCTCCTGCGCCACCGGCAGCGTGGTTCGCGTGCCCGGGCTGCACCGTTTCGAGATCTGGCTACCCAGTGAATCGGCAGTAAATACACTGGACCAGCTGCAGACGCTTGCGACCCCCACAGCACTGAATGCCTGGCAACTGCTACAAATACGTAACGGGCTGGGCGAAGTCAGTGCGGCTACTCGTGAAAGCTTTATCCCGCAGATGCTGAATATGCAGCTGTTCGATGCTGTCAGCTTCAGAAAGGGTTGCTACACCGGCCAGGAAATCGTCGCCAGGATGCAGTACCTGGGTAAACTCAAGCGACGCATGTTCCGGCTGCTGATGGAGGGACAACAGCCATTGCCAGCCGGTACGCTGATCGTTAACCGTGACAATGGCCAGACGCTAGGGGAAGTGGTCTCCAGTGCGCGAGGCAACGCTCGGGTAGAAATATTAGCCGTACTACAAAAAGATGCGGCACAATTGCTACAATTAGCCGCAGGGGATAGCAATGGGCCATCATTGGCCGTCGCCGACCTGCCCTATGATACTGAACTGGTCGCCAGTGAAGACGACCCGGTTAACTGAACAAGGAAACAACCCATGACCGATCTGGCCCAGCGCGTACAGGATGAGTTGATCCAAGCCATTGAAAAGGACCAGCTGGTTCTACCCACACTGCCGGAAGTGGCGTTGCGGGTGCGTGAGGCGGCCGAAGATCCGGACGTCAATATTGCCCATCTGGTGCGCGAGATCAGCAACGATGCCGCGCTCAGTGCGCGCCTGATCAAAGTGGTCAACAGCCCGCTGCTGCGCACCCGGCAGGAAATTACCGATCTGAGCATGGCCGTCAACCGCATGGGTATTACCTACACCGCCAATCTGGCGACCGGGCTGGCCATGGCGCAGATGTTCCAGGCCACTTCAGATGTGATTGATCGCAAGATGCGCGAGGTCTGGGGCCGCAGTACCGAGGTAGCGGGCATCAGCCACGTGCTCTGCCGGCACTACACCAAGCTCAAGCCCGACCAGGCCACGCTGGCCGGTCTGGTGCATCAGATCGGGGTACTGCCGATCCTCAGTTATGCCGAAGAGAACGATCAGCTCCTGGCTGATCCAGCGAGCCTGGACCTGGTTATCGAACGCATCCACCCAATTATTGGCGATCGCATTCTGGAAGCCTGGGATTTTCCGGTTCCGCTGCGTCATGTACCCACGCAACATCTGGATTTCAACCGTAATTCACCCACCGTGGATTACGCCGACGTTGTCCAGGTGGCAATGCTGCAAAGCCTGAGTAGCGAACATCCGCTGGCACAGCTGGACTGGAACACCATCCCCGCCTTCGCCAAACTGGGCATCAGCCAGGATGGCGATGGCGAGGAAGAAGACCTGTCAGCGGAAATGGAAGCGGCTATGGCGCTGCTAGGCTAATCAGTGGAGGCTGATTAGCGATTCCGCCACTGGGGTGGGCGCTTTTCAAAAAAGGCGTTGACCCCTTCCAGCGTATCTTCGTGATCGAACAGATCAACAAAAAGCTCTCGCTCCTGCGCCAGCAGACTATTCAACGGCTGCTGACGCGCGCCCTGGATCAAGGTCTTGCAGGCTTTGACCGCCAACGGGCTCTGCCGCCCGACCTGAGCCGCCAACCTTAGAGCAGTAGTGAGCGCCTGGCCCTGCTCCACAACTTCCTCTACCAAACCAATGCGTTCGGCCTTGACGCCATCAATGCGCTCACCGCAAAGAATCATCCGTTTCGCCCAGCCTTCACCGACTAACCAGGACAGTGCCTGAGTACCGCCGGCACAGGGCAACAGGCCCACGCTGGCTTCCGGCAATGCAAGCTGCACCTGACGCTCGGCAATACGGATATCGCAGGCCAGAGCGCACTCCAGGCCGCCGCCCATCGCGTAGCCATTCAATGCAGCAATCGAAACCCCGGAAAAATCCCGCAAGGCTTCAAAGGCCTGCCCAAAGAGGCGAGCCATCAGCCGCGCACGGGCCTTGTCGCCATCGGCGAATAACTTTAGATCGGCGCCCGCAGAAAAGAAGCGTTCGCCGCGCCCGGTGATCACCAGAGCATAGATCTCCGGGTCTGCACTCAGGTGCGCAACCAATTCGACCAGGCCGTGCAGGGTATCGGTATCCCATGTATTGGCCGGCGCGTTATCAATGGTCACCAGCGCGGTATGCCCGACCTTCTGCACCACCAGCTTGTCAGTGCGCGGTACCAGAGCGGTATAGGGTTGCAATGCATGATCCATAAAGCACTCCAGAACAGTAAAACAAAGGGTAATTTCTAGACTGCGCCATCCGGTAAGCGCCAGTCAATCGGTTGCCGCCCGTGCTCCTGCAGGTAAGCGTTGGCGGCAGAAAAATGCCCGTTGCCGATAAATCCACGGTGCGCCGAGAGCGGAGATGGGTGCACAGAAGTCAGCACCTTATGTCTCGACAAATCCACCTGCGCCGCTTTTTTCTGCGCGTAGCTGCCCCAGAGCATGAATACCAGATGTTCATGTTCCCTGGCCGCAATCTCGATCACTCTGGTGGTAAAGGTTTCCCAACCCTGGCCCGCGTGGGCGCCTGCGTTGGCCTGTTCGACCGTCAGCACGGCATTGAGCAGTAGCACACCCTGCTCGGCCCAGCTTTGCAGGCAGCCGTGCCTGGGAATGGGTAGCTGCAGGTCGCGTTGCAGTTCCTTGAAGATATTCTGCAGCGAAGGTGGTGGACGTATACCCGGCGGTACTGAAAAGCTCAACCCGTGAGCCTGACCCGGCCCGTGATAGGGATCCTGGCCGATGATCACCACCTTGAGCTGGTCCAACGGCGTGCTGTTGAGCGCATTGAATATCAGCGGCCCCGGTGGAAAGATCACCTTGCCTGCGGCCTTTTCTGCCAGCAGAAAGGCACGCAGTTGCTGCATGTACGGCGTCTCGAACTCATTCCCCAAAGCCGCTTTCCAGCCTGGCTCCAAGGCTACGTTGCGTTCGGCCACATTACCCTCAGGCATAGTCACTCCGCTACCGGTACCGACTGGGCGTTACAACGCACCACACGCTCACGGTTATCCACCAGCAAGCCAGACAGGCCGTTGTGCCGGTTATCATGCAGCACCAGAATGCCGTCGACACATTCAGCCACCTGATTGGCAGCGCGACTGCGCATTTGCCCGGCCTCGGCCGAACCCACAGTAACCAGGCTGAATTCGGCGACCAGCAGGCCCTGTTCTTCACGGGTAAAGTTCAGATATCCATAGGCATACAGGATCATGACGGTGGCAAACACCGTGGCAAAGAAGGTCAGAATAATCGGCAGCTTGTTCAGCTCTTTAGTCTCGCTCACAACTCTTTTCCTCAGAGGATATTCGCATAATCAGCTTCGATGCGATCGAGGCTGAGATTGTTCAAAAAGCCGGAGAAACACATCCAGGCACTCAAAGCGTTCAGATCTGCAAAAGGCTCAGGCAGATAACGTGGCGGTACTACCAGCCCCTCCTCTACCAACTGCCCCAGCGTGCGCATATCTTCCAGCGTGGTCTTGCCGCAGAACAGCAATGGAATCTGCTGCAACTTGCCTTTGCGTACCGCCAACTGGATATAGTTGTAGGTAAGAATAAAGCCCTTGAGGTACGCCAGGTCCTTGGTAAAAGGCAGACCGTTACTGCTGGATCCACGGAACACGCGGCTGGCGTTGGTGTAGCTGTTTTCCTTGGAGTAATCCTGTTCACGATAGAACTGGAATACATCGAGAAAGTCGCCGCCCGACTCAGCCAGTTGAATTGCCCGCGTGCGGTCAGTCAGCTTGCGCAGGCGCGCCGGATAGGAGGCGAAGGTGATCACTTCCATCAGGATCGCCAGGCCTTCCTGGGTAACAGTCGAAGACGGCGGCCCTTTGGCCAGGAAGGTGCAGATAGGCTGGTGCTGTCCATTCAAGCTGGTGGCCACATGCACCATGCCTTCATGCACGGCGAGAATTTTCAGATCGCGTTCGTTAAACATCGCATCGCTGCGGATCTTGATGTAATCCGCGCCGGCTGCGGCGTCGGCAACAATGCCGTCAGACTCGAACACACGCACCGCCTGATCATCCGGAAACGCTTGATTCATGCGCTCCTGCAGAATCGCCACCGCTTCTGGCGCGGCGATAATCTTGGGCTCACGCCCCAGATCCGAACCAATATTGGTCAGCGACTCGCTGAGCATGATGCTCAGATCGGTCAGGGTTGGATCGCCGGCATGGAAGGCATCGGAGGCAGAGCCATACAGTTCTTGGGAGATAAAACCCATATCCGGTGTGCCGCGCGCTTCGAGCATGCGGATAACCATGCGGTATTCCTTGCACATGCGCCGCATGATCTGCCCGACTGGATTAAAGGTGCCCAGTTGGCGAGTGATATCCCTTTCTATTTCCTGAAAGACCTGGCGCATCACGCCCGGATCGAAACCCAGGGGACGCTGGGCGTAATAGTCAGGACCGACGTCGGGCAGGCTTTTGCAGCGCTTGCGAAAGAATTCTTCACGCAGGCTGTCGTCCCACTTGATCGCATCCAGAATTCGAATCGGCGACTGCGCCTCGACAATGCGGTCAGACAGACTGCGGATGACCAATTGGTACTGTTCGCTCTGTTTTACCGTCATATTGTTCCTGCTGCTGGTGGTATCGGTGAGGCTTTGCGCCTTGCTTCGACATTATTGTGATCTGTGCTGCAGTGCAACGCTTGGTGATCTTCGGTCTTGTGCAACGCTTGGTGATCTACGATGCAGTGCAACGCTCGGCCGGGCAACCCCCAGGCTGGACACGCTACGAGCCGTCCATGGGGCTCATCAATGGCCATCCCTGGCCATTGACGGTCCAGCCTGGGGGTTGCCCGGCACCGCGGTAAAGAATGGGCATTTCCGAGATAACATCAAAACCTAACCACCTTCACCTGACAGGCTCTCAAGTTATCTTCTGACTCGCCGGAAACCTGATCGACGCACCTTCTAAGTTAGGCGAGGTTGGCCAGCCCCGGTGTCGGACCGTCGATGGCCAGGGATGGCCATCGACGAGCCCCATGGACGGCTTGCAGCGTGTCCGTCACCGGGGCTGGTCAACCTCGTACTCACACCAAAACAACCTGATCAGGTTTCCCTGCACCCTCCTGATACCAAACAACAAAAACTCAAAAACTTAAGCCTCAGGCCGCATATGCGGAAAAAGGATCACATCCCGAATCGAAGGCGCATCCGTCAGCAACATCACCAGCCGATCAATACCAATACCCTCACCCGCCGTCGGCGGCATACCGTATTCCAGGGCACGGACAAAGTCGGCGTCATAATGCATGGCCTCATCGTCACCCGCATCCTTGTCAGCGACCTGAGCGTGGAAGCGCTCGGCCTGATCTTCGGCATCGTTAAGCTCCGAATAGGCGTTGGCAATCTCGCGGCCGCCAATAAACAGCTCGAAGCGATCGGTCACGCTCGGGTCATCATCACTACGACGCGCTAACGGAGACACCTCAAACGGATAGCGGGTGATAAAGGTCGGCTGCTCCAGAAGATGCTCTACGCGTTCCTCGAAGATCATCACCTGCAACTTGCCCAGACCCTCGAAACCCTTCACATCAGCACCGGCTTTCTTGGCAATAGCGCGGGCCGCGTCCAAGTCCTGCAAATCAGCAGCGCTGATCTCGGGGCAGAACTTGAGGATCGAATCAAATACCGACAGGCGTGCAAAGGGTTCGCCGAAGTGGAACACCTTGCCCTGATAGGGCACATCGGTGCTGCCCAACACATCCATGGCCAACTCGCGGAACAGCTCCTCGGTCAGATCCATGTTGTCTTCGTAATCGGCGTAGGCCTGGTAGAACTCGAGCATGGTGAACTCAGGGTTGTGCCGGGTTGAAACCCCTTCGTTACGGAAGTTGCGGTTGATCTCGAACACCCGCTCGAAACCACCGACTACCAGGCGCTTGAGATACAGCTCCGGCGCGATCCGCAGAAACATCGGCAGATCCAGCGCATTGTGGTGCGTCTCGAACGGCTTGGCCGCGGCGCCACCGGGGATGGTCTGCAGCATCGGCGTTTCCACCTCGAGGAAGTTGCGCTCGGCGAGAAACTTGCGGATATGCGCAATCACCCGCGAGCGCACCAGGAACGTATCGCGGGTGTCCTCGTTGACGATCAGATCAACATAACGTTGGCGATAGCGCTGCTCGGTGTCGGTCAGGCCGTGGTGCTTGTCCGGCAATGGCCGCAGGGACTTGGTCAGCAATTGAACCGAAGTCATGCTGACATACAGATCGCCCTTGCCGGACCGCGCCATGACGCCTTCTGCGGCAATGATATCGCCCATGTCCCAGTGTTTGATCGCCTCCAGCGTCTCGGCCTGCAGCGTCTTGCGGTCAACGTAGACCTGAATACGGCCAGTCATGTCCTGGATCACCATAAAGGCGCCACGATTGAGCATGATGCGCCCGGCGACTTTGACCGGAATCAACGTCTCGGCCAGCTCTTCCTTGGTCTTGTCGGCGTAGGTCTTCTGCAGATCACCAGCATAACTGTCACGACGGAAGCGGTTGGGGAAGGCGTTGCCCTTGGCACGCTCGGCCGCCAGTTTTTCCTTGCGCAGGGAAATCAGGCGGTTTTCTTCCTCGGGGAGGGCTTGCTGGTCATTCTGCTGATCGGTCATGTCGGTACTTCCGGAAGTTGCAGTTCAATTCAAAGGGATTTGATGCGCCAGGGACGCCGCGGCTGAAACAGGCCTCAAAGGCCCTGTTTCAGACTCGCCTCAATAAACTCATCCAGATCGCCATCCAGCACCGCGTTGCAGTTGCTGTTCTCGATATTGGTGCGCAGGTCTTTGATGCGCGATTGATCGAGCACGTAAGAGCGGATCTGATGACCCCATCCAATATCGGACTTGGTATCTTCCAGCGCTTGCGCTGCCGCGTTGCGCTTCATCATTTCCTGCTCGTAGAGCTTAGCGCGCAGCATCTTCATCGCGGTATCGCGGTTGCCATGCTGTGAACGCTGGCTCTGACAGCTGACCACGGTGTTGGTCGGTACGTGGGTAATACGCACGGCCGAGTCGGTGGTGTTTACGTGCTGACCACCCGCGCCCTGGGAGCGATAGGTATCCACGCGCAGATCAGCCGGATTGATATCGATTTCAATATCGTCGTCAATCTCTGGCGAAACGAATACAGCAGAGAAGGAGGTATGCCGGCGGTTGCCGGAATCATAGGGGCTCTTGCGCACCAGGCGGTGCACGCCAATTTCCGTGCGTAGCCAGCCAAAGGCGTACTCGCCTTTGATAAAGACAGTCGCACTCTTGATGCCCGCGACTTCACCGGCGGAGAGTTCGACGATTTCGGTTTCGAAGCCGCGCTGGTCGCACCAACGCAGATACATGCGCAGCAGCATGTTGGCCCAATCCTGGGCCTCGGTGCCGCCGGAACCGGCCTGGATATCCAGGTAGCAGTTGTTCGGGTCCATCTCGCCGCTGAACATGCGACGGAACTCGAGCTTTTCCAGGCTCGCCTGCAGGCGGGCGAGTTCGGTGACGATGTCTGCAACCGCAGATTCATCTTCCTCTTCGGCAGCCATCTCCAGCAGTTCACCGGCATCTGCCAGACCCGAGCTCATCTCATCCAGGGTTTCGACGATCTGCGCCAGTTGCGCGCGCTCCTTGCCCAGCGCCTGTGCGCGCTCGGGATCGTTCCATACGGAGGGGTCTTCGAGCTCGCGCTCAACTTCAGTCAGACGATCATGTTTGTGATCGTAGTCAAAGATACCCCCGAATGGTCTCGGAGCGGCCACGCAGGTCTTTGATGGTATTCAGAATCGGATTGATTTCCATGGTGACAAATCCCGTCAGGAAAAAGCCGCCATTGTAGCGGATTTACTGCCTTCGGTGCAGTACTACCGTACCGAAGGCAGTAACGCCAGTGCGCGATCTAGCGCGGCAAGACGCGGATAAACACGATGGTGCCGATACCCCAGAGCGCATTGAGGATAAAGCCGATAACGAAGCGGCCCGGCAACTGGGCCATATCAAAGCCCATGCCCTTGAGCGGGAACACCACCAACAGTGCCACCAAAGTCAGCACAATACCGCCAAACAGCGCAGCTTTGAGCCAGACCATGCTATTACCGATGCGATCCAGCAACGCGATCATGACCAGCGCCCAAAGCCCGCCGAAAAACGCCCCGGAAATAACCGAAGGCACACCCAAGGGTTTGGTAGCTGCCAGATTGAACGGCGCAAAAGGCACTACCCCGGCGGCATGGAGAAGCCCCAGAGCGACCTGATGAAAACAGAAGACCGCGAGAAATCCCGCAACAAACACCCATATCCAACGCTGCATGCTCACACCTCATTATTATTGTGATTTTGGCTATTCATTACCCCGACTGCTGGCAGGTCTCTCTGCTGATTACCTGCGCAACGTCTCAAATATAGCAGGGATCAGCGGGCGCGATGCTTGCTTACTGTTGCAAGGCTTGATGCAGATCACAGCGCCCGGGCAACCGGCTTCTATACTGGATCGAACCCGTTAACCAAGATGATGCCGGAGCCTTGACGTGAGCCAGCTATTACCCGACCAAAGCACCCTTGACGCTCACGCCGAGCAATGCCCGGACTTTGCCCGTTGGTGCGAAGGCCTGGGCGTCATCACTCACACAGCCATCACGCAGGCGGCGGTATACAGGCTTGCCCACCAGTTGGTTCAGAGCGGCCATCAACCGGATGTGGCAGCGGTTTATCAACTGATGATCGCGCTGGACCAGATCACCAACGCCGGTATGTGGCTGGTGGTGCATATGACCTATGCCAAACGTTGCCATGTCGACGGCCGCGAACTGGCTGCCGAAGATTTCAAATCCCGCCCCGAGGGTCACACCGGCGGCGCTCTGAATATTGTTCCCGCCTACGCCGGCTACCTGGCACTGAACAGCCTGACCGGGCACACGCGCAGCTGGTTGATGGGCCAAGGCCACTGCGTCGCGGCCATCGATGCGCTCAATGTGCTGGTCGGTAACCTGCATCCGGAGCAAGCCCAGCGCTATGCAGGCGGTTCTGGGCTGGATCAGTTGCTGAAAGATTTTTACAGTTACGCACAGCTTCCTGACGGCCGTCCCGCCGCGCCGCTGGGTAGTCATGTAAACCCCTACACCGCTGGCGGCATTATCGAGGGCGGTTACCTGGGTTTTGCCGAGCTGCAATATGCGCATATGCCCCTGCCAGGTGAAACTCTCGTTGCCTTCCTGTCCGATGGCGCAGCTGAGGAGCAGCGCGGCAGTGACTGGATACCCCGCTGGTGGCGGGCAGAGGATTGCGGCACGGCTTTGCCGGTGATGATCGCCAATGGCCGACGCATCGAACAACGCACTGAACTGGGCACCAGTAAAGGGCTGGACGGCTTTGCCGCACACTTAAAGGCTTGCGGCTTTGACCCGATCCGTTTTGACGGCCGGGATCCGGCCGCTGTTGTTTGTACCCTGCTGGAAATGGAGCGACGCCTGGAGCACAGGGTCGCCGAGTATCGCAGCGGCATCCTGCATTACCCGCTACCGATTCCCTATGCCATTGCTGAAACCACCAAGGGTTTCGGGTTCTACGGTGCCGGGCAGAATGCCGCCCACAACCTGCCCCTTCCCGGCAATCCGCGGCATGATGCCACCTCGCGCGAATTATTTAATCAACATGCAACCCAGCTGTGGATTGATCCGCAGAGCCTCAGCCATGCGCGCGCGCAATTGC
The DNA here is from genome assembly GCF_008365385.1 of Halopseudomonas laoshanensis. Taxonomy (GTDB): domain Bacteria; phylum Pseudomonadota; class Gammaproteobacteria; order Pseudomonadales; family Pseudomonadaceae; genus Halopseudomonas; species Halopseudomonas laoshanensis. Next base: position 72,777 of record NZ_QOVF01000005.1, read on the forward strand.
ACAATCATGCGCAGACTGCGCGGCCACTGGAGCGCGACCACGCCCTGGCCACGCGCAACCCGCCGCATCCGGTGATTCCGTTGGTTGAATGGAGCAATCAGGCACGCTCGCCGATGCAGGCTGTAGATCGCTTTTTTGTTGCCTTGGTCGAGGCCAATCCCGATTTACGAACTCGGGTCGGCAATCCCGACGAGCTGGCGAGTAACCGTCTCGGCGGCGTGCTGGAGGCATTGAAACATCGGGTCTGTGAGCCGGAAAGTGCGCTGGAGGCGGTCGAAGGCCGGATCATTACTGCACTGAACGAAGAAGCCGTCGTCTCTGCCTGCCTCGGCAACAAGGGCGGCTTGAACCTGGTCGCCAGCTATGAAGCCTTTTGCGTAAAGATGCTCGGGGCGATACGTCAGGAGCTGATTTTTGCCCGGCATCAGCGCACTGTAGGGCGCCCGGCAAAATGGCTCGGGTTTCCCGTGATTGCGACGTCGCATACCTGGGAGAACGGCAAGAACGAGCAATCCCACCAGGACACCACCTTCTGCGAAGCCTTGCTCGGCGAGATGCATGATGGCGTGCGCGTGCTCTTCCCCGCAGACTACAACAGCACGCTGGCGTTGTTGCCCAGCGTGTATCAGGCCCGAGGCCAGATCAGCTGCATGGTCATTGCCAAACGCGACTGCCCCGTCAGGATGGACCCGGCACAGGCGCGCCTGCTGGCCACCCAGGGCGCCATTACCTTGGCCGAGCACCGCGGGGCGACCGAACTACTGTTGCTGATTGCCAATGGCGGCTATCAACTTGGGGAAATGCTCCGCGCCAGCCAGCGCCTGACCGCCCATAACCAAAGCTGGCGGCTGGTCTACCTGCAGGAGCCTGGCCGCTTCAGCGTGCCGCGCGACAGCCTGGAGGGCCAGTGGGTCGCGCCAGCAGAGCTACACGAACAGCTGTTTCCCGCAGCGCTGAAGCATCGCGTTCTGCTCTCGCATATGCGTCCCGAGATACTGCGCGGGCATTTGCATAACCTGCTGCCATCAGCTCCGCACAGCCGGGTTCTGGGCTATATCAATCAGGGCGGCACTTTGGATGAAGCCGGAATGATGTTCGCAAATCGTTGCAGCTGGGCCCACGTGCTGGTCGCCGCAGCTGACGTACTAGGCGCCAACCCGCAGGTGTGGATGGATGAACACGAATGGTCGGCGGTAAATGGCCAGGGTAATCCAGCATTGCTGCGCTAGAGGCTAATGCAGCAGCGCCGGTGCAGCGCTGTGATGATCGAAATCCGGGTCCAGCATGCTGTCGAGTAATGGCTTGATCAAACCGGCTGGTTGCGGACGGCCGAACCAGTAGCCCTGAACAAACTGACAGCCCTCGGTATGCAGAAACTCCATCTGTTCGGGGGTTTCGATCCCTTCGGCAATGATATCCATCCGCAGGCCGCGCCCCAGGCCGATGATCGCCCGGCTGATCGCCTTCAGGCGTTCATCCCCGGCGGCTTTGGTGATAAAGCTTTTATCCACCTTGATGATATGCAGCGGGTAACGGTGCAGATAACCCAGCGACGAGAAACCCGTGCCGAAATCGTCCAGGGCAATGCGTACCCCGCTATTTTCCAGCTCGCGCAGCGTCGCCAGGGTTTCCGGACCGTCTTGCATCAACAGGCTCTCGGTTATTTCCAGCACCAGGCTGGTCGCCGGAAAGCCTGTTTCCGCCAACACCCGTGCGACCACATCGGCAAAACCGCTTTCCTGCAACTGGCGGCTGGAGAGATTGACCGAGCAGCGCAGCTTCTTGTGACCGTTGGCGTGCCAAAGCAACACCTGGCGGCAGGCTTCACGCAACACCCATTCACCCACTTCGACGATAGCGCCGGTTTCTTCCAGCACCGAAATAAATTCATCCGGTGGTACTAGCCGATCACCCCGCCGCCAGCGCAGCAGCGCCTCGACGCCCACCACCCTGGAACGCGAAGCTGCCACTTCTACAATGGGCTGGTAATGAATTTCAAACTGGTCACGGCTTAACGCATCGGTTAACGCATTTTCCATTTCCAGGCGATGGTGCGCATCGCGTTGCAGCGCATCGCTGTACAGCGCCATCTGCGCCTTGCCGGATGCCTTCGCCAGGTCCAGCGCCAGGTCCGCCTCACGCAAGGCATCCTGCTCCCGATCATGCCCCTTGAGCCCTGCGACGCCGATACTGGCGCTGAGTGTCAGACGCCGATTGCTGACCATGATCGGCTGATGCAGCGCGTTCATGATGTGTTTCGCGACCATCTCGGCGTCGCTCGCCGCAGCCATATCGTCCAATAGCACGACAAACTCATCACCGCCGAATCGGCACAGGTGATCACCTGGTCGCAGGCAACGCTCAATGCGATTGGCCACCTGGATCAGCACCAGATCGCCGGTGTGATGCCCCAGGCTGTCGTTGATCAGTTTGAATCTGTCCAGATCGATAAACAGTACCGCCGCATGCCGGGCTCCGGGCCTTGACTGACGCTGCGAGGCCTGTAGCAAGAGTTCGTTCATGCTCTGCCGATTAGGCAGACCGGTGAGTGGATCGTGTAGAGAAGAATGAACCAGCTCGCGCTCTGCCGCTTTGCGTTGACTGATATCGGTCTGTGAGCCGGCCAATAGCCGCTGGCCATGCGCATCAACGCACAACAGCCCGCGAATCAACACCCACACCAGCTCACCGTTACGCTTGCGCAACTGACATTCCAGATGTACATGAGGCTCGGCGCCGGATAAATGCCGTTGCACTGCAGTATTAAACGCATCGCGATGGCTGAGCGGCATCAGCGCCAGCCAATCGCCGAAACTGCACGGCGCGGCAGCAATACCCAACTCCAGCATGCATAGCCAGCGCTCGGAGACCTGCATGCGATCGTCGTCTACTTGCCATTCCCAGAGCCCGTCATTGGCACCCAATACCGCCCGGACATATCGGGCTTCACTGTCTTCCAGAGCCATCTGGCCGGCCGCCGCGTGGATATCTACCGCCAGACTCATATCAAAAAACACGGCTTTAAGCAGGCAGCCGTATAACCTTTGAGCAATATCCGGTCGAGCGGCCCAATGATCGCTGAGCGCGGCGTGCATGTATTGAAGGTAGAAGTGATAGGCCGCCAGACAGGTTTTGGATTCCAGCTGGTCACGTTCGTGGCCGAGATTGGATAACACGCGCAGACGGATGTGCTGCATATCATAGGGTCCGCGCAACAATTGCCGACAATAGCGCAACCGTTGATACGGCAATGGGGTGAACAGACCCGGATACTCGGACTGGGAAGTCAACTCGGAAAACTGACGAAGGTGCTGATGCAGCGCTTCCACACAAGCCAGATGCAGCTCTTCGATGACGGCAGCATGGCCGGTCAGGTGCGCCAGGTGTTCATCTTCAAGGGCAAGAATCTGCATCCGCTGCCGTATACCGGCTGGATTGAGTCCCAGGTGCGTCTGCATTTCCTGCAACTGCTTTTTAAGATCCAGCAATACCCTGACTCCCCTCAGTCAAGCGCCGAATCGGCTCTGTCCCTGACCATCTTTCATCCAAAATGCGCCATGCCCAACCATCAATAGCGCTGCCCACTGCCGGTTTGCACGAAGCTCACCCCGAAACGCAATGTGACGCAGTTAACGCTTTTGATCTGCTCGACATAAAACGCTATTTTATCCGGCTGCGTCAATCCCCCCTATGCGCGACGGATGCGTTTTTCCAGTTCCAGAATCAGCAACACCATCACCCCCGCCAGCGGCGCGATCATCAGTACAGATGCGCTCAATGATGCGGTCATAAACAGTGCCTGCATAAAGCTCGTATAGGTGAACAACCACTGCAGCAGCACTATAAGTGCAATCACAATCCATACCGCGGGCGTACCCAAGATGCCGCGCAGCGTCAGAGAGGCGCTGTCCAGATAGCGTACGGAGAACAGGTAGAAAACTTCCATGGCCACCAGCGTGTTGACCGCCAGCGTGCGCGCTGCCGCTTCGCCCAGCCCCGCCTGCAGCGCCCACTGGAAGCTGGCAAATATACCGCCGAGAAACAGCATTGAAACCAGTACTATGCGCCATACCAGAAAGGCATCCAGAAGGCTCTCGGCGCTGCGTCTGGGTGGTTTGTGCATCACGTCCGGCTCGGCCGGTTCGAACGCCAGCCCCATGGCCAGAACGACCGACCCGACCAGGTTGACCCAGAGAATTTGCAATGCGGTAATCGGCAGTGCCAGGCCCAACAGCAGCGCGACAATCAGACTGGAGGCCTCGCCGCCATTGATCGGCAACAGAAAACTGATCGCTTTTTTCAAATTGGTATAAACCGTACGACCTTCGCGCACTGCGGCGGCCAGCGTGGCGAAGTTGTCATCCAGCAGCACAATGTCGGACGCCTCACGGGCCGCGGCAGAGCCCTTCTGCCCCATCGCGATACCCACGTCCGCCCTTTTCAATGCCGGCGCATCATTGACCCCGTCACCGGTCATGGCGACCACGCCGTGCGCTGACTGCAGAGCTTGTACCAGGCGCAATTTATGTTCCGGGCTGGTTCGCGCAAACACATCCACACGCTGAGCCAACTCCAGCAATTGCTCGTCGTTCAGGGCGTCGATATCCTGCCCGGTCGCCACTTCGCCGGTATTGCGCAAACCCAAGCGTTCGGCAATGGCCCTGGCAGTCAATGCGTGATCACCGGTAATCATTTTCACCTGAATCCCGGCCTGATGGCATTCGGCGATGGCCTCCATCGCCTCCTGCCTAGGCGGATCCAGCAAGCCTACGACACCCAGCAGTTGTAGCTGATCGCCCAACTGTTCCACATTTAGCACACCACTCATGTCTGCCGGGCTAGCGCCAGCCAGTGCCAGCACGCGCAGTCCCTGCGCTGCCAACTGATCAATGTTCTGTTGCCAGCGCTGAAGGTCCAGCGGCACCGCTGCGCCCTGGTGATCGAGCGCCGAGCCGCACAAGGCCATGACCTGTTCGGGTGCGCCTTTGACCAGGATGCGTGCATGCCCGTGATGATCATGATTGAGCGTCGCCATATAGCGCAGCGCCGCATCAAAGGGCACTTCGTCTTGCCTGGCCCATTGCGCAAGATAGCTGCTGGCCTCCAGCCCTGCCTTGGCCGCCAGCACCAGCAACGCCCCTTCCATCGGGTCGCCCAGCACCTTTGCATGCTCACCGCGATGCTCCAGCCGCGCGTCGTTGCACAAGAGCGCTGCCTGGGCGACAGCCTGCAGCAGTGAGGCGGGCGGCGGGCCTGAGGTGGCGTCACCGATACGTCCTTCAGCCGCATAGCCGTCGCCACTGACCGGGTAGACCTGAGCATCCAGCACCACGGCCGCCACCATCATTTCATTGCGGGTCAGGGTGCCGGTCTTGTCCGAACAGATCACCGAGACCGCGCCCAGTGTTTCAATCACCGGCATGCGCCTGACCACCGCTTTGCGGTTGGCCATCCGCTGTACCCCGATGGCCAAAGTAATCGTCAGAATCGCCGGTAAACCCTCAGGTATCGCCGATACCGTCAGCGCCACCACAGCCATAAACAGCTCAGGGATCGGGCGGTCACCAAACTGCCAGCCGACCAGGAATACTAGCGCCCCGGCCAGCACGATGATCAATGATAGGAAGCGGGCAAACTTGTTCATTTGCAACGTCAAGGGTGTTTGCAACACATTGACGGTTTCAAGTAGCCCGGATATACGCCCTATTTCACTGCGCTCACCGGTAGCTACGACCACACCCCGACCAGTTCCAGCGCTCACCAGGGTGCCCGAATAGGCGAGGCAGAATCGGTCCCCCAGCGCCGCATTCGCCGCCTGCGGATCCAGACTTTTTTCTACCGGCACCGATTCGCCGGTCAGCATCGATTCGTCGACCATCAGGCCATGCAACTGATCCAGCCGCACATCGGCTGCAATTCGGTCACCCGGCTCGAGCAGAAGAACATCGCCCGGCACCAGTTCGCTGGCATCGATATGTTTGCGCTCACCCTCACGCAGTACCATCGCCCGTGGCGCGAGCAAATGCCGAATCGCGACCAGTGCCTGCTCTGCTCGACCTTCCTGAACAAAGCCGATGACTCCCTGAAACAGGACGACGGCGAAAATGACACCTGAATCCAGCCAGTGCCCCAGTATCGCCGTGACCAGCACGGCCACCATCAACACATAGATCAGCACATTGTTGAACTGAGCCAACAACCTCAACCAGATCGGCCGCGGTTTGCTACCTGTCAGTACATTGGGGCCATATTCCTTCAACCGCAGGCTGACCTGTTCAGCATTCAGCCCCTTCGTCGGCACCTCCAGCGTCAGGCGTACCTGTTCAGTGGTTTGTGCATGCCAATGTGAAGACTGCGTCCGTTGCTCAGTCATGCGCCTATCCTGTAGTCGAGGGATGTATTAGAAGTAAAGCGTCAGGCTAGAGTAATGCGAGTGCCCGCCTGCCTTTCGAGCATGGCCAGCGCGTCCTGCAACCGGCCAATGGCACTAAAGCCGCCGGACTCGGCGAAATCGCATGCCACTTTTACCTTTGGCCCCATGGAGCCGGCGGGCATGACCAACTGCCGCGCTTGAGCCACACTGATATCCGCCAGCGGCCGGGCGGAAGGCTTATCAAAATCTTCGTAAACAGCCTCGACATCGGTCAACATCAGCAGAGCATCCGCACCGAGCTGGGCGGCCAGTAAAGCGCTAGAGGCGTCCTTGTCGATAACTGCTTCCACCCCCATCAAGCTGCCGTCTTCCAGGCGCACCACGGGTATGCCCCCGCCACCGGCGCATATGACCACCACGCCACGATCCAGCAACAGCTTGAGTACCCGCAGATCAGGGATTTCGACAGGTCGTGGGGACGGCACTACGCGGCGCCAATGCGGACCATCAGCGGCGATATGCCAACCAGCGGCGGCGGCGCGGGATTCAGCTTCAGCCTGGGTATAAACCGGCCCAACAAATTTATCCGGTTTGAGAAAAGCCGGATCGTTCAGCTCTACCAATACCTGGGTCAGTAAGGTCGCTACCGGACGATCGTGCTCCAGTGCGTTTTCCAACTCCTGCTCGATGATGTAGCCGATCATCCCCTCGGTCTGCGCCCCCAGTACATCCAGCGGAAAGGCTTCATCAGCGTTGTAGGCGGCGCCTTGTAACGCCAGCAAACCCACCTGAGGTCCATTGCCATGGGTGATCACCAGGCTGTGCCCAGCACGTACGAGAGCCGCCAGTGACTGCGCAGCAATCTGCACATTGTTGCGCTGCGCTTCGGCCGTCAACGGCTGACCACGCATCAACAGCGCATTACCCCCTAAAGCCGCGACTACCAGCATCTCAGGACCCCAACGTGGCGACCAGCACCGCCTTTATGGTGTGCAAACGGTTTTCCGCCTGGTCGAAGACAATGGACGCGGAACTCTCGAACACCTCGTCGGTTACTTCCATCGCATCAATCCCGAACTGCGCCTGAATATCTTTGCCCACGACCGTCTCGGTATTATGAAATGCAGGCAGGCAGTGCATAAACTTCACCCGCGGATTCCCGGACTTCTCCATCAGCGCCGTGTTAACCTGATAGGGCATCAATAACTCAATGCGTTCGGCCCACTTTTCCTTGGCTTCGCCCATCGACACCCAGACATCGGTATAGATGAAATCGACGCCCTTGACCGCTTCATCAACCTGCTCGGTAATCACGATACGCGCGCCGGTTTCCTGGGCGATCGCGCGCGCCTCATCCTTGATTGCCTGCGCCGGCCAACAGGCGCGTGGCGCGCAGAGACGCACGTCCATGCCCATCTTGGCGCCACCGATCAGCAAGCTGTCGCCCATATTGTTCGCCGCATCGCCAATAAACACGAAGGCCACCTCATGCAGCGGTTTTTCCACATGCTCCTGCATGGTTAGAAAGTCCGCGAGTATCTGCGTCGGGTGAAACTCGTTGGTCAGGCCGTTATATACCGGCACCCCAGCGTACTCTGCCAGCTCTTCGACAATGCTCTGGCCAAAGCCGCGATACTCGATGGCGTCATAGATCCGGCCCAGCACCCGCGCCGTATCCTTGACCGACTCCTTGTGGCCGATATGCGTGCCGGTCGGCCCTAGATAGGTGACTCTGGCGCCCTGATCGTAGGCCGCAACCTCAAAGCCGACACGGGTGCGGGTCGAGTCCTTTTCGAAGATCAGCGCAATATCCTTACCGCGCAGCTGGGGCACTTCGGTGCCGGCATATTTGGCGGTTTTCAGATCAGCGGAGAGCTTGAGCAAAAAGCTGATTTCCTGTGGGGTAAAGTCGCGCAGGGTAAGGAAGTGCCGGTTTTTCAGATTGAAAGCCATGGTCGTTGTCCTGTCAGATTAAACCGCGTCGCGGATGGTTGGGCAGCTCATGCAATGGCCGCCACCGCGACCCCGCCCCAGCTCGGCACCGGGTATTGCCAGCACCTCGATGCCGGCGGCTTCCAGCTTGGCATTGGTGTCATCGTTGCGGTCATAGCCAATCACCACGCCGGGGCTCAGCGCTAATACGTTGTTGCCGTCGTTCCACTGCTCGCGTTCACGTTCGGCCGGGTTTTCACCGCCGGTGGTTACCAGCTCCAGCGATGGATAGCCCAGCACCTCGGCGACCACATCGAACAAGGGCCGTGGGTCGCGACGAAAGCTCAAGTGCTTGCCGCCCTCACCTGGGCGCAGGTCGTAGCAGACCACTTCGTCCGCGACTTCCTTGAAGGTAGTAACGATATTGCCGCCGCACAAAGTGAACACCGTATCCAGGTGCATGGCAGCGCGGGACTTGGGAAGCTGGCAGGCAATTACCCGCTGTGCCACGCCCTGTTTGAACAATGCGTCAGCCAGTTGGCCAATAGCCTGGGGCGAAGAGCGCTCCCCCATGCCGACCAACACCGTGCCGTTGCCCACCGGCATGATGTCGCCACCCTCCAGGGTCGCCAGACCGTGATCCTTGCTCGGATCTCCCCAGAGCACCGACACCTTGCCGGTGAAAACCGGATGAAATTGATACACCGCTGCCATCAGCAGTGTTTCCGGCCGCCTTGCTGGCCAATACATGGGATTCAACGTGACCCCGCCATAAATCCACGCGCTGTTGTCGCGGGTAAACAACATGTTCGGCAGCGGCGGCAGAATAAAGCCGAAGCGGCCCAGGTGGCTGCCGAACAAGCCCACCGGATCAAAGGGCAAGTCACCCACCTCAAGGCCGCCAATCAGATATTGCGCCAGGGTCGCGCCGGGCAATTCATCCATCCACTGGCGCAGATCGGAGAGCATGCCCAAGCCAATATCGTTGCGGGTGATGCGCAGGTCCAGCAGCCACTTGCGGGCTGCGGGAATATCCATGGTCTCGGCCAGCAGATCGTTGACATCCAATACCTCGATGCCACGGCCGCGCATCAGACTGGTAAAAACATCATGATCCTTCTGCGCCTGTTTGACCCAGAATACGTCGTCAAACAGCAGAGCGTCGCAGTTGGATGGAGTCAGACGCCGGTGGGCCAGGCCGGGTCGGCAAACGATAACCTGACGCAGAACACCGGTTTCGGAATGAACACCTAAGGTGCCGTTAGACATACATGATTCCTTTTATGCTGGGTGTGCGCGCCTTCAAAGGAACACGCCAATGCTGAGAATCAGGGAAACGAACAGGGTGAGGATCAACAGCAAGGGCCAGATGAACACCAGCCAGCGGTCGTAGGACACCCGCCCTATCGCCAGCCCGCCAATCACTACGGCAAAGGTAGGGTTGATCAGATTGACCAGTCCGTTAGCTGCCTGGTAAGCGGTCACCACCAGATCACGCCCGACGCTGGCAAAATCGCCCAGCGGTGCGAGGATCGGCATGGACAGCACCGCCAGCCCTGAAGACGATGGCACGAACAGGCTCATGCCCGCCTCGATCCAGAACATCACATGAATAAACGCCAGCTGCGGCAAGCCACCGAGGGAACTCTCCGCACTGTGCAAAATAGTGTCGGCAATCATCCCCTGCTCCATGATCACCACAATCCCACGCGCCAGCCCGACTACCAACGCCACGCCTAGCAGATCGCGAGCGCCGTCGACAAAGCTGCCGGTCAACTGCTTTTCACCCAGCCGGGCAAGAATGCCGATGACAATCGCCGAACCTAGAAACAGCGCGCCCATGCTGGCCATCCACCAACCCTGGGACGAGACGCCCCAGATCATCACGATAAAAGTCAGAGCGAAGATCACCAGCACCAGCATCTGGGTGCGGGTCAGGCGCGTATCCTTGAAGTCGTCTTCGTGGCCTTGCAAAAAAACCTGGCGATGGGCTTCGCGCTGTTTGGCCACGACCGAACGGCTGGGGTCAGCCTGTACGCGCTTGGCATAGCGCATGACATAGGCCGCGCAGATGATCAGCCCACCAACCAGCATCACCAAGCGCAGCATCAGGCCGTCGGTAAAGGGAATATCCGCCGCATTGGCGGCGATGACGGTAGCGAACGGGTTGATGGTCGAACCGATAACACCAATGCCCGCGCCAATCAGGATGATCGCCACACCGGTGATCGCGTCATATCCGGCGGCGATCATCACTGGAATCAGAATCGCGTAAAAGGCCAGGGTCTCCTCGGCCATGCCATAGGTGGTGCCCCCCAGCGCAAACAGCGTCATCAGAATGGGGATCATCCAGATTTCATGGCCCTTGAGGTGACGCATGGCGCTGCGGATGCCGGTGTCGATGGCCCCGGTCGCATTCATTACGCCGAGAAAACCACCAAGGAAAAGCACGAACAGGGCAACGTCAATGGCGTTGGCGGCGTAGCTGTCAGGATCGTAAAAGCCGGCGGTGGGCGCCAGCATGACGTCAACAAAACCCTGTGGGTTGGCTTCCACTTGCTGATAGGTGCCGGGCACCGCCACTTCGCGGCCGACGCTTTCGTTCATGACCCGCTCGTACTTGCCCGCTGGAATAACCCAGGTCAGCGCGGCGACGAAAATGATCAATAAAAACAAAATGGTATAAGCCGTAGGAAAGCGGCTGGCCAGATCCTTGTGCTCAGTCTTCAAAGACGGTTCCGGTGCATTCATTTTGCGCTTCTCTTTGTAGTCGCAGCTAGGCATTGGCCGCGGTAGTGAACGATCTGACCCCAGTCTCAGCCAGCAGCTTGCACCACGTGCAGCAGGAGGCAGATGACATAGATCAAATTTTGTTCAGTTGGCGGTTTGATAGCTGAAGAGGCGAGTCGCGGGTTAGGTAAGGTGTAGACAAGGCTCAGGACTGGGCTGTGGGGGGCCAGAACCAGATTGGCAGGCAGTGCCTGGAACGGCTGTCCAGGCACTGAAAATGAGGCGCCGAGTTAACCGCTACTGAGTCAGCAAACTGGCGAGCTTTTCGGCAATCATCAGTGTCGGCGAGCAGGTGTTGCCCGAGGTAATGCTCGGCATGATCGACGCATCCGCCACGCGGATACCGCTCAAACCGTGCACGCGCAACTGCTCATCCACCACCGCGTCCGGCCCCTGCCCCATCGCGCAGGTACCGACCGGATGAAAGATGGTAGTGCCAATCTGCGCAGCAGCCTGGGCCAGATCCGCTTCGCTGGTGAGTGCTGCGCCGGGTAGATACTCCTCGGGTTGGTATTGTGCCAACGCCGGCGAAGCCGCTATGCGCCGGGTCAGCCGGATCGCATCCGCTGCCACGGCCAGATCCTCTGGATGACTAAGATAGCTCGGCTGAATCAGCGGTGGCTGGCGCGGATCATCGCTGGCGATCTGCACACGGCCACGGCTCTTGGGTCGCAGGTTGCACACAGATGCGGTAAACGCCGGAAAGGCGTGCAAGGGCTCACCAAAGCGCTCCAACGACAGGGGCTGGACGTGGTATTGCAGGTTGGCTGAAGTCTGACTTGGATCGGACTTGGCAAAGGCCCCGAGCTGACTCGGCGCCATCGCCAGCGGGCCGGATCGGTCCAATGCATAACGCCAGGCCATGCGCGCCTTGCCCATCAGCGTCGAGGCCATCTGGTTCAGCGTTTCGACACCGCTGACCCGATAAACCAAGCGCAACTGCAGATGATCCTGAAGGTTCTCACCCACTCCCGGGAGTTCATGCCGCACTGGCACGCCGTGGGATTCCAGCAGTTCACGCGGTCCGATGCCGGAGCGTTGCAGTAACGCCGGCGAGCCGATCGCACCGGCGCACAGAATCACCTCACGGCGCGCGGCAATATCCAGCACCTCGCCTTTGTAGCGCAGGCATACACCGGTGACCCTGTGCTCCTGCAGATTCAGCGTCTGCACCTCGGCGCCGGTCAGCACGGTGAGATTGGGACGTTTGCGAATCGGTGCGAGGAACGCTTTGGACGCATTCCAGCGCACGCCGCGTTTCTGATTGACCTGAAAGTAGCTGCAGCCTTCGTTATCACCGGTATTGAAATCATCGACCGTGGGGATGCCGGCCTGCGCCGCCGCCTGCCGAAAATCGTCCAGCAGCGGCCAGTGCAGTCGCTGGGTTTCCACCCGCCATTCACCCTGATGGCCGTGGTATTCACTGGCACCACCATGGTGATTTTCCGATTTGATAAACAACGGCAGCACGTCCTTCCAGGCCCAGCCTTGGTTGCCCGCTGCGGCCCAGGCATCGTAATCGCTGGCCTGGCCGCGCATATAGATCATGCCGTTGATCGAAGAGCTGCCGCCCAGCACCTTACCCCGCGGATAGCCAAGCGAGCGTCCATTCAGGCCGGGTTCGGGTTCGGTTTTATAGCACCAGTCAGTGCGCGGGTTGCCAATACAGAACAGGTAGCCAACTGGAATATGAATCCACAGATGATTGTCGCGCCCGCCGGCTTCCAGCAGCAGCACGCTGACTTCTGGATCCGCAGATAATCGATTGGCCAACAGACAGCCAGCCGGACCAGCACCGACGATGATGTAATCGTATTCGGACAGCAGCTTGGGCATCCATCTGTACTCTTGTTGTTTGAGTCGATGGTGCCATATCAATTGCCGGGACAACAGGTCGAGATGCGCTGCCGCTAGCTTTAGAGCGGTCTATTGCGCCTGCAAATGTTTGACCATCAGTTGCAGCGTCTGGCGGCCGCGAAACTCGTTGATGTCCAAGGTATAAGCAAGCAATACCCGCTCTACGGTCGGATTGGGCCAGACTTTTGGATCGATATTAAACGCAATGGCATCCAGCACATCCGGGCTACCGGGCAATTGCAGGACCATTTTCAGATGCCGCTCACCGACCAGCCGTTGCTGGATCAGATGGAACTCGCCATGGAATCCCGGCTCGGGAAAATGCTGGCCCCAAGGCCCGGCTTCACGCAGTTGGCCGGCCAGTTCCAGATTGAATTCGGACTGTACCAACTCGCCATCCGAGAGCAGCCGCCCGGTCAGATCATCAGCATTCAACTGGCGCCGGACTTCAACATCGAAGGCCGCCTTGAAAGCCTCGAAATGCGTAGCGGGCAAAGACAGTCCCGCAGCCATGGCATGGCCACCGAACTTGCTAATCAAGCCCGGCTGCCGCGCCGCGACCGCGTCCAGCGCATCGCGTATATGCAGGCCCACCACCGAGCGCGCAGAGCCTTTGATGTCGCCATTGCCTGCGTCGGCAAAGGCGATCACCGGGCGGTGGTATTTGTCCTTGAGACGCGAGGCAAGAATACCGATTACCCCCTGATGCCATTCGGCGTCGAACAGGCACAGGCCAAAGGGTAGATCGCCCTCCTGCATGTCCATCGCCGCCAGAGTGGCCAACGCCTGCTGCTGCATGTCGCGTTCGATGGATTTGCGGTCGCGATTCAGGCTGTCCAGCTCGCGGGCAATATCACGCGCCAGATCTTCGTTGTCGGTCAGCAGGCATTCAATGCCCAGACTCATGTCATCCAGGCGCCCGGCCGCATTCAACCGCGGCCCCACGATAAAGCCCAGATCGGTCGACACCAGCCGTTGGGCCGGCCGACCAGCCACTTCCAGCAAGGCGCGAATGCCTGGACGGCAGCGCCCCGCGCGAATGCGCGCCAGGCCCTGATGAACAAAAATGCGATTATTGGCGTCCAGCGGCACAACGTCCGCGACGGTACCCAGTGCTACCAGATCCAACAACTCTCCCAGATTGGGCTCTGGGCGCTGCGCGGTAAACCAGCCTTTTTCGCGTAACGCCGCGCGCAGCGCCAGCATCACGTAAAAAATCACCCCAACGCCCGCGACCGCCTTGCTCGGGAACTGGCAGCCGGGCTGGCTTGGATTGACGATGGCGTCGGCGGCTGGCAACTGGTTGGCGGGCAGGTGGTGATCGGTTACTACCACCTTGAGGCCAGCGGCCTTGGCAGCGGCCACGCCTTCGATGCTGGAAATACCGTTATCGACGGTGACCAGGACCTGGGGAGCGCGGGTCAGCGCCACTTCGACAATTTCCGGGGTCAGGCCATAGCCATATTCAAATCGGTTGGGTACCAGATAATCAACAGCAGCGGCGCCCAGCGCGCGCAGCGCCAGCACCGCAACACTACTGGCGGTAGCTCCATCGCAATCGAAATCACCCACGACCAGAATGGATTCGCGCTTTTCCAGGGCTTCAATCAGTACCGCGACGGCTTCGGGCATGCCCTTGAACAGCTCGAACGGCAGCAGCGCCTGCAGCCGCTTGTCCAGCTCAGCCGCGGAGCTGACTCCGCGCGCGGCATACAGACGGGTCAACAGCGGCGGCACATCGCCCAGCGCGGGCAATGTGGACGGGACGGGACGGGATTCAATACGCATCAGCAGCTCAGCGCTCGCCCATCAGCCACTCCAGCGGCAACTCTTGCTGCACGTCGGCGTCGCTGACATAGATCACCCCATCAGTAATCATCACTCCCCAGTCGATGCTGCGCGGCAATGCCTCGGCCAGCGCGTCCAGGGGTTCCTGCGGCAGTGCCGCGATGTGCAGATTTTTCAACCCGGCGACCGCCGGCAACACCCGGCTGGCCCAGACCCGGGTATTGCCGTAGGCCAGTAACGAGACGCGTTCGGCGCGGCGCGAACACCAGATCAGCCGGTCAGAATCCGGCTGGCCGACTTCGATCCAGTGCTCGATGCGGTCATCCAGGCTCTTGTGCCACAGTGCAGGTTCATCTACATCTGATAGCCCGCGACCAAACGCCAGACGCTCCTGATACCACAAAGCGTAGGCCAGCACGCGGCTGATCATGCGTTGCCCTGTCTCCGAGGGGTGACGGGCGACGGTCATGCGCAGACTCTCATAGATACTGCGGTCGGTATCAGTGAGATTCAGATGGACTTTGTAGGGTGTTGCTTGCTGAGCCATGGGTGTTGTCCTGATACTGAATGGCCGCAGTGTAACGCAAAAAGCCCTGGTTAACGGTCAGCTCTTGCTGCGCTTCTTGTCTCTTTCGAGCACTAGCGGCACCACATGTAAAATGAACAGCGAGAGAATTGTTGCCAACACGGCTGTCGCCTCGTGGCCTAATCCTACCGAAACGCCCATGGCCGCGGTGAGCCAGATACCAGCGGCTGTCGTCAGCCCCTTAACCTCGGTAAGGTTGTCGCTTTTGAGAATGGTACCAGCACAGAGGAAGCCTACGCCTGCCACTACGCCCTGAATCACCCGACTCATGGCATCGTCCATGGCACCGGCCTGATCCGGCGACATGACAAAAAGCGCCGCCCCCAACGAAACCAGCATATGGGTACGAATACCGGCTGCATGACCTTGGCTTTCGCGCTCATAGCCCAAAAGCCCGCCGAGAAATGCCGCGAGCACAAGCCGAAGCGTGACTCGGGTGGCTTGCTCTATATCGGACAAATCGGAAAATTCGCTAGTGAGGGTAGCGAGTATCACCTCCCATGTGGACATACCGCTGCTCCAGGTCGATTATTATTCTGTTGCGATCAAACGGAGCATAAAAGGTTTTACGTACAGGTCAATGGCGAATAAAAAAACACCCGTTGATCCGAAGATCAACGGGTGAAAGGGGAGAGAAATAAAGCATAAGTAACCAGATCAGGCGGGAATAGCCTTGGCCTTTTCTTCTCGAGCCCATACCCGGTGATCGGCAATGGCGGCAAAGAAGCCCTTGGTGACGGCTCCTGCGTCTGCGCCCTTGAGCAGGCCTTCATCCGGCTGTAAAGACAGCTTGTCTGCCAGATCGGCCGCTTTGCCGCACAGGGCTATGGCTTTCAGGTGCTTATAAGCCTCGAGCAGATAATGCAGCGCTACGCCATTACCCTCAAACGCCTTGAGCATGGCCTCATCACCTGGCACAAATACGGCATCGAAAGCAATTGAAGGCAACCCTTCCATAGAGCCATCGGGCTCCAACATATTGCCTTCAGCGGTTTTGACCGGCGCTGCAGAAGGTGCGATCAATTTCGCCATGGCACCCTCTTGCTTCAGCGCCGCGTTCATTGCATCAACGTCAGCACCCTTGACCCCAGGCGCAATCAGAATCGCAACCTTGCGTGACTTGATATTGCCCGCAAGCAAGTTCATCTGACTCAAGGCCGGGGACTGCTTGACGCTTGCTTTCGTATCAGGCGCTTTGGCGTCCGGAGATTTTCCGTCAGCGGCTTTCACATCCGGCTTCACTGGCGCCGAAGGCGGTTTAACGCCAATATTGGCCGCCACCTCCGTAGCCAACTGCATATCGATATTGGCCAGAATCTCGTTCACCTCACGCTCGCGAATGAACATGCGGTCAACTTTGCCCAATTCGAAACTATACGCAGCGATAATATGCGCCTTCTCTGGAGCGCTCATGCTGTTCCAGAACAGAGTCGCCTGGGAGAAATGATCACCAAAGGATTCGCTACGTTTGCGAATCTTGGTTGCAGAGATCGCTTCCGGATAGCTTTCGAAACCACCACCGCTCGGACCCGGAGGCGTCTCCTTCGGCCAGCCACCGTCTATGGAGTTGGGCTCGTAGGACGCTCGACCCTTATTGATCGTTTGCCGATGCAGCGCATCGCGCTGGTTATTGTGGAACGGGCACACTGGGCGGTTGATCGGCAGCTCGTTAAAGTTGGGACCACCCAAACGCAACAGCTGGGTATCGGTATAGGAAAACAGTCGACCCTGCAGCAGCGGATCATTGCTGAAATCGATCCCCGGCACGATATGGCCGATATGGAAAGCTGCCTGCTCGGTTTCGGCAAAATAGTTGTCCGGGTTGCGGTTCAGCGTCATCTTGCCGACGATCTTCACCGGCACCAGCTCTTCTGGAACAAGCTTGGTCGGGTCGAGCAGATCGAAATCGAATTTGTGCTCGTCCTCTTCCGGGATCACCTGTAAGCCCAGTTCCCATTCCGGATAATCGCCGTTCTCGATGTCTTCCCACAGGTTTTTGCGATTGAAGTCCGGGTCCTTGCCCGCTAGCTTCTGCGCCTCGTCCCATACCAGTGAAAACACCCCAGAAACGGGACGCCAATGGAATTTGACGAATACCGATTTACCCTCGGCATTGATCATGCGAAAGGTATGTACGCCGAACCCTTGCATCGCGCGGTATTGCACAGGAATGGCGCGGTCCGACATGGTCCAGAGCACCATATGCGCAGACTCGGGCGTCAGAGAGACGAAGTCCCAGAAGGTGTCGTGCGCCGATTGACCAGTGGGGATTTCGTTATGCGGCTCAGGTTTCACCGCATGCACGAAGTCCGGAAACTTGATCGCGTCCTGAATGAAGAACACCGGCATATTGTTGCCGACCAGATCGAAGTTGCCTTCATCGGTATAGAGCTTGACCGCAAAGCCGCGTACATCGCGCACGGTGTCCGCAGAACCTCTGGGGCCCTGGACGGTGGAAAAGCGCACAAATACGGGTGTTTTCTTCGCCGGATCATTCAGAAAATCGGCCTTGGTCAGATCACTGAGTGGCTCATAAACCTGGAAATAGCCATGGGCCGCCGCGCCGCGGGCGTGCACTACCCGCTCGGGAATGCGCTCGTGGTCAAAATGCGTGATTTTCTCGCGCATGATGAAGTCTTCCAACAAAGACGGCCCGCGCTCGCCGGCTTTCAAGGTGTTTTGATTGTCGGCAATCCGGGTGCCGGTGTTGGTAGTCAGCGCTTCGCCGGTAGCATCCTCACGGGCGACCTCAAGCTGCTCGATTTTCTTGCTGTTGTTCTGGCGATCTGGCGCGTCAGTACCCGCCAATTCGCTCTGCTTCTGCTTGCTGGACATGTTGTATCTCCTCTGTGGGCCTGAATATGTGAGCGAGTCCCTGAGCAGATGGTTCTAACTATATTTTCGCTATCGCCACGCACAGGCGCAGAGCCACCGAGACCAAGCAGCCTATGGGCAGAGCACCAAATAAAGCTGAACCAGGAAGCTCAACGCGAGTCAGAGATAGAGGTCAGTCTCAAGTAGAGGCGGTAAGCGAAACAAACTGCTGACAACGACAGGTAGGTGCCCCATGCCACGTGGAAGCAAAGCTAAATATACCGAAAAGCAAAAAGACCAAGCCGAAAGCATAGAGCGAAGCTACGAACGCAAGGGCGTTCCGCAAAGTGAGGCTGAAGCACGAGCCTGGGCTACGGTGAACAAGCAGTCGGGCGGTGGCAATCGTTCAGGTGGTTCCGGTCAGGAGAAATCGAAGCAGGCCAAAGCGCAATCTCGCAGCAGTTCTGCCAAGCGCGCTGCCGCGAGCCGGCAAGGTATACCGCGCTCCGATTCGCTGGAGCGCGAAACCAAGGATGAGCTTATGAAAAAAGCCCGCTCACGCAATATTCCCGGACGGTCAACCATGCGCAAGCAAGAGTTGATCCAGGCCTTGAAAAAGGCCTCTTAAAATCCATTGAAAACAAGGTAAACAGTCATGTTGAAAGATTTAATGAACGTCTCAAAGAACCAGAATCTGACCTCGCGCGATCAGCTGTTATCGCTCGGCGGCGGTTTGTTGATGTTGCGCAAAGGCATTACCCGGCCAGGCGTCATCGGCGCGGTCAGCCTGGTATTGGGCGCTGCAGCCATTTACCGCGGCGCGAAAGCTTACCGCGCACATAAAAATGCGCAGCGCTTTAACGAGCCGCCGGTACTGACTAACCGTGCAACGCCCCAGACTATCGGCGGCGACACTCGCGAAAACTCGGCAATATTGAGCGAGCCGCGGGCAGCCAAAGACTATGTCGAGTAAGCCTCGCTCAGGTTGAATACAGGTCCTTCCCGCCCGTTAGCCACCCCAGCGCTACCGGGCGGCGGATCCAATGCAATAGACTAGGCGCACCATTTCCTGATGGAGCGCTCATGAGCAACAAACCCCTCTCTGGCCTGAAAGTCATTGAGCTCGGCACCCTTATTGCCGGGCCCTTCGCTGCCCGTATTTGCGCCGAATTCGGCGCCGAAGTAATCAAGATCGAGTCTCCCGATGGCGGTGACCCGCTGCGCAAGTGGCGCAAGCTGTATGAGGGCACATCACTTTGGTGGTTTGTGCAGGCGCGCAATAAACGCTCACTGACGCTGAACCTGAAACATCCGGACGGCCTGCGTATTCTCAAAGAGCTATTGGCAGACGCGGACATTCTGATCGAGAACTTTCGCCCCGGGACCCTGGAAAAACTCGGGCTGGGCTGGGACGTTCTGCATGAACTCAATCCCAAACTGATCATGGTGCGCTTGTCCGGTTTTGGTCAAACCGGCCCGCTGAAAAACCAGCCGGGGTTTGGCGCGGTGGGTGAGTCTGTCGGCGGCTTGCGCTATATCACCGGATTTGAGGACCGCCCGCCGGTGCGCACCGGCATCTCCATCGGTGATTCGATCGCCGCGCTATGGGGCGTGATTGGCGCGCTGATGGCGTTGCGGCACCGTGAAGTGGGTAATGGCCCTGGCCAGGTAGTCGACGTAGCGCTGTATGAGGCCGTCTTCGCAATGATGGAAAGCATGGTGCCGGAATTCGACGTAATGGGCTTCGTGCGTGAACGCAGTGGCAATATCATGCCGGGGATTACACCCTCCTCCATCCATACCTGTGCGGACGGAAAGGCGGTGCAAATTGGCGCCAATGGCGACGCCATCTTTCAACGGCTGATGCGCAGCATGGGGCATGAACAGCTGGCGGAAGACCCCGAGCTGGCTGACAACGCGGGTCGTGATGCCCGGCGTGATGAAATCTATGCGCTGATTGATGCCTGGACGGGAACAATGACTCAGGAGCAGGTGCTCGCCGCGCTCAGCCAGGCAGATGTACCTGCGAGCCGAATTTATTCGGTCGCCGACATGTTTACTGATCCGCAGTTTCTCGCACGGGATATGTTTGTCACCGGGCAATTACCCGATGGAAAGGAGTTCAAGATGCCCGGCATTGTGCCCAAACTGTCTGCTTCACCTGGTTCCACCGAGTGGACAGGGCCTGCGTTGGGAGAGCATACCGATGAGCTGCTGAAGCAACTGGGATATAACACCGAGGAACTGGCGCGCTTGCGGGCAGAGGGAGCAATCTGACACGGACGTCGAATAGCTGATTTCAGGTAAATGCGAGGATAGATAAGAAGTAGGAAGCGACGTGAATGTATTGGGCCAAAAAGCTTTACGCCCAACTTGTTTGGCGAGCAGGCTTGGCAAATAAAATTAAGCAGGTAACGTCGCGAAGCCACGACGTACCGCCCGTCTCATATATCGCCGGGCGGGCAATGCCCGCCAAGACAATAGCTTACCGGAAGCCGAGAAACGAAAGAATGGCTAGAACGATAACAACGGCACCAACTATATAAACGATATTGTTCATCAGGTTTCCTCCTGTGGATGAAATCACCGCATTCCTGTTACAAATTGCGGCCTCACTCGTAAGACAGCCTAATCTGCAAAAGATTAGATTTTATGTGTGAATTTATTAAAATAATCCGCACAAAAAAGTATATAGATCGAGCTATTACCCAAAATCCTGCTTCTCCATCCACGGAATAATTCGCTCAAACGCCCGCTCGATATTCCCCAGCGAAGTGGAATAGCTGAGGCGAATGGCATTGCTACAGCTGTTGCCGAAGGTCTCTCCCGGAATGGTGCACACGCCAGTTTCCTTGAGCAGGCGCAGCGCCACGTTAGTCCCGTTCACGCCTTCCGGCAGAGCGGGAAACAGATAGAAGGCCCCCTCCGGTTTATAACCGGTCAAATGCGGTGTCTGCTCGACCAACTCGACCAGCCGGTCGCGTCGCTTGGTGTATTCCACCAACATATTCTGAATAAAATCGTTGCTGCCGTGCAGCGCTGCCACGCCGGCCCACTGGCAAGGTGTATTGGCCACGGTAGTAGTGAACATGTGGTAACGCCGCAACCGCTTGATCGCCGCCTGACTGGCGATGATCCAGCCGATACGCATGCCGGCCATGCTGTAGGTCTTGGAGAAGCTGCTGACGACCATCAGGTTATCCATATCCGTGCCGCAGGATAATGCAGAAGGATATTCTTTACCGTCATAAATGAGGTGGTCATATACCTCGTCGCTGATCACCTGAATGCCGCGATAGGCGGCCTCCTGGAGGATCGCCTCGATGGTTTCCCGAGGGTACACGGTGCCCGTCGGATTACTTGGCGAGTTGAGCACAATGGCATGGGTATTGGGCTGGATGGCATCGATGACTTCCTGGGGATCGAGCTGGTGATTTTTCTCCGCGCGGGTAGTGATCTCGGTGATCTCGCCGCCGTTCATGCGGATCATCGGTGCATAAAGCATGAATGCCGGATCCGGCACAATAAAATGCCGCCCGGGCGCGGATACCGCAGTCAATGCCAGGTAGATCGCCTCGGTGGCGCCGGTGGTAATCATGATGTTGTCTGCGGTCAGTTTGCGCTGGGAGCGTCCGCTGTAATACACCGCCAGTGACTCCAGTAGCTCAGGCAAACCGGCATCCATGGTGTAGCCGGTCTGGCCAGCGCGCAACGCTTCAATAGTGGCGTTGACCACATTTTCCGGGGCAGGCAGATCAGGCTGGCCGATGGACAGGTGAATCACATCCTGCATGCTCGCCGCCATGTTGACCATCTTGCGGATGCCCGGCACCGGTATGGCCATCATCGCCGGGTTCCAGATCGGATCTTCCGATTCATACAGATCGATATCCAACGTGCTCAATGACATAAGTTACCCTCCTCAGGATGTGAACAGCGGCGGGCGGCGATCTGTGAGCGGGGCAGCCTGCTGGTAGGCATAGCCCGCCTGCAACACCAGCGCATCATTGAAACGGGCGCCGACCAATTGCAGGCTAATGGGCAAGCCGGCCTGATCAAAGCCGCAGGGCACCGAGAGGCCCGGCTGGCCGGTCATGTTGAAGGGGTAGGTAAAGGGCGTCCAGGTCGGCCAGCGCGTGCTGGGCCAATCCTCGGGCACCTCACGTCCGGTTTTGAATGCGGTAATCGGAATGCTCGGTGTCAGGAGCAGATCGTATTTCTGGTGGAAGTTGGCCATGCGCTCGCGCAGAGCCATGGACTCATTCACTGCACCCATATATTCAAGCATGCTCAGCCGCGCGGCTTTCTCCGAGACCTTGACCAGTTCGGGGTCCATCAGCGCACGTTTCTTAGGTCCTAGATCGCGCATGGCATTCGCTGCGCCGCCGTAAAACAGGTGACCAAACGCCGCCAGCGGATCGCTGAAACCTGGATCCACGCGCACCACTTCAGCGCCCAGACTTTCGAACAATCGGGCCGCCTCGGCGACCGCCGCATCCACTTCCGGATTGACGTCGACGTAACCCAGATTCGGGCTATAGGCAATCTTCAAGCCCTTGACGCCCTTCTTCAGATTGGCAAGATAATCGATGCCGCGCCGGGGTACGGCGTTGGTGTCGCGATGATCGGCTTCGGTCAGCACATTCATCATCAGCGCTGCATCTTCCACCGTCCAGGTCATCGGGCCAGCGTGTGCCAGCGTGCCGAAGGGGCTGGCGGGCCAATGGGGAATTTCACCAAAGGACGGTTTGAGGCCGACGATGCCGCAGAACGCAGCCGGAATGCGGATCGAGCCACCCGCATCGGTACCTAGCGCCAGCGGAGCCATGCCCAAGGCTACCGCCACACCGCTGCCGCCGCTGGAGCCGCCAGCGGTCTTGTCCGGATTCCAGGGGTTGTTGGTCACCCCGTTCACCGGGTTATCGGTCACGCCTTTCCAGCCCAGCTCGGGGGTAGTGGTTTTGCCGATGGGCACGTAGCCGTGGCGCGCCAGCGCAGCTGTCGCCGGCGCCGATTTATTCAGCGTGCTGGCTGGATCCACCGTATGCGAGCCGCGCAGCGTCGGCCACATCGGCGTGAGAAAAACATCCTTGACCGCCACCGGCACGCCGTCGACGCGCCCGTGGGCTTCGCCGCGCTGGTAGCGTTGCTCGGACTCAGCCGCAAGACTCAGCGTGGTATCACGATCAACCAGGCAGAAACCGTTAGTGTGGCTATCCAGCCGCTCAATCTGATCGAGCATGGCGCCGGCCACCTCGACTGGCGACAGGCGCTTGTCACGATAATGCTCGAGCAGTTCAACAGCGGTCATCTTGAGGATGTCTTGGGACATGGCTTTCTCCTGTCTTGCTATTGATGCCGAGCACTAGCTCGACAACCCCGACGGCCGTCGAACACGGCCGGCCAGCGACAAGGTGATGAAATTACTTCTTCACCTGATTGAATAGGGCCTGGCCTTGTTGCCAGCCCTTGAAGTTAGCGACGAACTGCTCGCCGAGCGCGGTTTGCCAACCGATAAAGTCACCCGCCATATGCGCGGACATCATCACGTTGGGTTGCTCCCACAACGGATGATCTTCGGGCACAGGTTCCTGCTCGAATACATCCAGTGCCGCACCTGCCAGGTGTCCACTCTGCAGCGCCGCCAGCAGGGCCTCGGTCTGGACGATGGGGCCCCGGCCGACATTGATCAAACGTGCACCTGACTTCATCGCGGCAAACGCGCGATCATCGAACAGACCCTGGGTGTCCTCGGTCAGCGGCGCGGTGATCACCACATAGTCAGCCACGCTGAGGCAGTCGAACAGGCAATCATTGCCCAACACCACATCAAAATTGACGTCTTCGCGGGCGCGCCGGGCAATACCGGTCACTTGCATGCCAACCGCCTTGAGCAAACGCGCCACCTCACCGCCAATCGATCCAGCGCCGACAATCAGTGCACGGCGCTGGTCGATCATTTCGGTGTCACGATGCTGCCAGCGATGCTCGCTCTGCAGCGCCAGATTACCCATGGTGTCCTTGGCAAACAGCAACACCGCACCGAGCACATACTCAGCAATACCTCGATCGAAGATGCCTTTGGCGTTGGTGATCGGAATATCGCTCTCGGCCAGCGCTGGAAACAGCAGTGCATCCACGCCAGCACTGGTAGCGTGGACCCATTTAATTTTCGGGTTGGCCGGCCAGCAGCGTTCGAGCAAACCGGTGCGAAAATCGGTTACCACCAGCACATCGGCGTGCGGCAGCGCTTCGCGCAGATCGGCCTCGGCACTGACGGTCTGCACTTCGACCTCCCCCGGCAGGCCATCCAACCCTGCGAGCTCGCTTTCGCCTGGCGCTACCAGCACCAATACTCGTGTCATGCTGCCACCTTCTGCAACGCCCGACTCAAGCGGGACATGGCATCGTTGATCTCCGCTTCATTGACCACCAGCGGCGGGAGAAAGCGCACTGTCTGCCCATCGATGCCGCACCGCAGTAGCAACAGGCCTTCGGCTTCACAGGCCGCGGTGATCTTCGCGGCCAGGTCCGGCAGCGGACGGGTGGGCGAGTCGGCTATCTCCATACCCAACATCAAGCCTTTGCCGCGGATGTCGGCGATCCAGGCGTAATCGCGCTGCACTGCCTGCAACTGCTCCAGCATCTGCTGACCGCGTACAGCGGCGTTCTCTACCAGTTTTTCCTGCTCGATCACGTCCAGGGTGGCCAGCGCGGCGGCGCACGCGACCGCATTCGCGCCATAAGTCCCGCCCTGGGAACCGGGCATGCCCTTGGCCATCAGCTCGGCCGAGGCGCCGATGGCCGACAGCGGAAAGCCGCTGGCCAGGCCCTTGGCGGTGATCACCACATCGGGTCGCACGCCAAAATGCTCCAGGCTCCAGAATTTTCCGGTACGCCCGTAGCCTGCCTGCACTTCATCGGCGATCAGCAAAATGCCATGCTTCTGGCAACGCTCGGCCAGCCCGCGCATAAAGGCAGCATTGGCCGGATAGTAGCCATACTCGCCCTGCACCGGCTCAATGAGCAGCGCAGCGGTATCGCTGGGTGCGGATTGGGTCTTGAGGATATGGTCAAGTTCGTTAAGACAGAATTCGGTGGTCTGCTCTTCGCTCCAGCCGTAACGCCAGGCATGAGGGAAAGGCGCCACCACGACGCCAGCCATCAATGGGTGAAAGCCAGTGCGTACCTTGGTGCCCGAGGTCGTCAGTGACGCTGCGCCCAAAGTCCGACCATGAAAGCCACCATTGAAGACGACAATATTGGCGCGGCCCGTCGCATGCCGAGCCAGACGCATGGCGGTTTCGACCGCTTCAGAACCGGAATTGCTGAAAGCGACTGAATCGAGGCCTTCGGGCATCCGCCCGGCCAACCGATCACTGAGTTGCAGCATCGGTTCGTGGCTGACGGTGGTGTATTGGGCGTGAATCACCTTGCCCGCCTGCTCCTGCGCGGCTGCGACCACTCGCGGATGACAGTGGCCAGTGCTGGTGACGCCGATGCCAGAGGTAAAATCCAGATAGGCCTTGCCCTCGACATCAAACAGCCAACTGCCTTTGCCATGATCCACACAGACACGACTGGCTTGCTTCAAAAGCGGAGATAGATGGTGGCTCATACAAGCAACTCCCATACTGTTGGGCGGGCTCTGCGTCCCGCAGGTGACTCGGCTGGAGGCAAGCTCCAGCGCGCTTTAGGGATATCAAGCTTCGCCAGCCTAACAACCGGCCGGCGCGCCCGAACATACAACGTTAGTCCAGAGGACCATCAAGCACTACGTACAGGTACCGACGCTAAAACTCTTCTACAACTTCATGCCTGATTCTGCATGTGCTCCAATATTCCCGCTGTTACCTCTCGGCAACTGCGCACCTGCCCTTCACTTGCCAGCAAATCCGCCGCAACCGCGTTACGCAGCCGCTCAGCGGAAGACGAATGACCCAGATAGGTCAGCATCATCGCCGCGGTCAACAGCATAGCTGCCGGATTGGCCTTGCCCTGGCCGGCGATATCCGGCGCACTGCCGTGGGTCGGCTCGAACAGCGCAGGCGACTCGCGGCTATCCGGATTGATGTTGCATGAGGGCGCCAGACCCAGGCCACCGGACAAGACCGCCGCCAGATCCGTCAGAATATCGCCATGCAAGTTGCTCGCCACCACTACGTCGAACTCCCACGGGCACTGGACGAACTTCATGCAGGCAGCATCTACCAACTCATGCCGCAGTCCTATTTCGGGAAATTCCTTGGCCACCTCGGCGAACACCTCGGTGTAAAGCTCACCCCAGGCCGGCTGGGCATTGCGCTTGGTGATCAGACACACCTGAGCCGGGGCCTGGCCTTTTTCGGAACAGTAAAAGGAGCGTTTCTCATCATGGTGTTCCAGGCGTAATCGCGCAGCCCGAAAGGCGTGGCGAATCAGCCGTTCGGTGCCCCGCCGGGTGAAGACTTCCAGCTGCGTTGCCACTTCATGGGGCGTACCCTGGCCCAGGCGCCCGCCCTGATTGACGTATTCGCCTTCGCTATTCTCGCGGATCACCAGCATGTCGATGTCGGCCGCGCGCGGGTCGGCCAGGTACCGTGGTGCACCCGGCAGCAATCGCGCCGGCCGTTCGCAGGCCCACAAATCCAGGCCTTTGCGAAAACGCAGCAGGGGTGCCAGCGAGATGCCGTCGGGTAGACAGTAGCGATCAGGCTCACTCAGCGGCCCCGGATCACCCAGGGCACCAAGCAACAGGGCGTCATATCGGCGCACCTGATCCATCGCATCATCCGGCATCATTTGTCCGTGCTGCTGATGCCAGGCTGTGCTCGGCCAATCCAGCACCTCCCAGCTCAGCGGCAGGTCATCCTGGTCGCGCAGGAAAGTCAGCACCCGCTCAGCCTCGGCCATGACTTCAACGCCGATCCCATCACCCGGCATCAACGCAATGTTCGCCTGCTTGTTAGGCTCGGCCATGGGTTATTCCGCTCCCATGCACAGGTATTTCAGCTCGGTGTATTCATCCAGCCCATGGCGCGAACCTTCCCGCCCCAGGCCCGAGGCCTTGACGCCACCAAACGGTGCCGTGGGGTTGGATACCGCACCCTCGTTGACGCCAATAATGCCGGCCTCCAACGCATCGGCTACGCGCCATACCCGGTGGATATCGCGGCTGTAAAAATACGCGGCCAGTCCGTAGGGGGTGTCGTTGGCGATCTTCAGCGCCTGCTCTTCCGTGTCGAACTTGATCACGGCAGCCAGCGGACCAAAAGTCTCATCCGCACAGACTTCCATATCGGCAGTGACGTCGGTGACCAGTACCGGCGTGACGTAATTGCCCTGTTTGCCGTCAGGTGCTGGCCCGGCTACATGACGAGCGCCCTTGTCGATCGCATCGTCGTAATGGCGCTTCACCTTTTCCACAGCGGCATGGTTGATCAACGCCGATTGGGTAACGCCCTCTTCAAAGCCATCGCCGACCTTGAGTTTGCCCATGGCTTCGGCCAAGCGTGAAATGAACTTGTCATGAATGCCGGATTGCACCAGGAAGCGGTTGGCGCAAACACAGGTCTGGCCGGTGTTGCGAAACTTGCAGATCATCGCGCCTTCAACTGCACGCTCCACGTCGGCGTCGTCAAATACAATGAAAGGCGCGTTGCCACCCAATTCCAGTGATACCTTCTGGATATGCTCGGCGCATTGGGCCATCAACTTGCTGCCGACCTCGGTCGAGCCAGTAAAGCTCATCTTGCGCACGATCGCACTGCCGGTAAGCGTCTCACCGATCATGCTCGACTTACCGGTGACTACGTTGAACACGCCGGCGGGAATACCCGCTTCGTCAGCCAGCTCGGCCAGCGCCAGCGCCGTATAAGGCGTCGCGTTAGCGGGTTTGACGATCATCGAGCAGCCCGCCGCCAGCGCAGCGCCAGCCTTGCGGGTAATCATCGCGGCCGGGAAATTCCAGGGCGTAATCGCGGCAGTTACACCAATCGGCTGACGGGTTACCACAATATGCTGCCCGGGTTTGGCGCCCGGAATGGTTTCGCCATAGACCCGGCGCGCCTCTTCGGCAAACCAGCGAATGAAGGAGGCGGCGTAATCCACCTCGCCCCGGGATTCCACCAACGGCTTACCCTGCTCCAGGGTCATCAGCGTAGCGATATCTTCCTTGTGTTCCAGCATCAGGTCATACCAGCGCATCAACAAGTCGGCGCGTTCCTGCGCCGTCTTCTTGCGCCAGACCTGAAAGCCTTGCTCCGCCGCGTCTATCGCGCCAAGAATTTCCTCTTCACTCAGCGAGGGGACAGTGCCGAATACCTTGCCGTCCGCGGGATTATCAACGTCTACGGTATTGCCGTTGCCAGCGTCGATCCACTGGCCATTGACATAACATTGCTGACGAAACAGACGCTGGGTTTTCAATCGAGACAGGGACATTCGTCCTCCTATTCGTTTGCATGAGCGGAAATTCCCATCATTTTCAAGGTAGGCGCCTTTGCCGTCCGATGCAAACAAGACTGAACAAGGCCCGATAGGTCGTGGATATCTTGCGACCATTGCATAGAAACTGACCCGGTTTTCACTGCTGAGTTCGTAATTCCACTACACTGCTTAAAGGCTGGCGTTAACTCCGACCACCTCCTCCCTTTTTCCAATGGAGCCTTCATGGCCAAACCCAATTACACCTTCGAGAAGCGTCAGCGCGAGCTGAAAAAAAGCAAGCAACAGGAAGAAAAACGCCAGGAAAAGCTTGCGCGCAAGGACTCCGGTGAACCCAGCGCACCAACAGATGAGGAAACCCCGTCATGAGTAAGGGAATGGATAGCAAGAAAGCCGCGAAGAAAAAGCCAGCGCTTAGTCTGCTGGAAAAGCGTGCGGTCAAGGCAGAGAAGGCCAAAGCGAAGAAATAGAACGTGGCTCTGTCCCGTTTCTGTGGGTAAAATCGGCGGCTTACGACAATTACCTTCCGACAATTAATGGGACGGCAACATGGGTCGCGCGTATCAAAACCGCAAAGAATCAATGGCCAAAACGGCTGACGCAAAAACCAAGGTGTACAGCAAGTACGCCCGTGAGATATACGTTACCGCCAAGTCCGGCGGCGTTGACCCGACTGGTAACCTGGCGCTGCGTGGCCTGATCGAACGGGCCAAGAAGGACCAGGTTCCCGGGCACGTGATCGACAAGGCCATCGATAAAGCCAAGGGTGGTGGTGGCGAAGATTTTTCCGTTGCCCGCTACGAAGGCTTCGGCCCTGGCAACTGCATCGTTATTGTCGATTGCCTGACCGACAACCCCAATCGCACCATTTCCGACGTGCGCAATTGTTTTACCAAAACCAAATGCAAGATGGGCACGCCCGGCAGCGTCAGCCACATGTTCGACCATTGTGCGATTTTGGCGTTCAAGGCTGACGACGAAGAGGCGGTGCTTGAAGCCTTGATGATGGCCGATGTCGATGTTACCGACATCGAGAACGAAGACGGCCAGATCACGGTATTTACGCCCAACAATGAATACTTCAAGGCCAAGCAAGCGCTGACTGACAGTTTTGGCGAGATCGATTTTATCGTTGACGAGATCCAGTTCCTGCCGCAAACCAGCACACCCATCGAAGGTGACGACGTAGCCCTGTTTGACAAATTTATCGACATGCTTAACGAGCTGGACGACGTGCAGAATATTTATCACAACGCCGAGCTCTGAACAGACGCGAATCGGGTTTCAGAAGGGGAATACATGATCTTTAGTGTGGTGCTCTTTGGCTTAAGCCTGCTCCTGCTGGCGGCCACCATACTGGGCAAGGTGCCGTTGCACGACTGGTGGGTACGGGCCTGCGAGTTTCCACGCGTTCAGATTCTCAGTCTCGCGCTGTTGTGCGCGGTACTGACAGCGTTCAGCAACGAAACCTGGCAACTCATTACCCTGGGAATCTGTCTGATAGTCATCCTGGTGCAGGGGTGCCACATCGTGCCCTGGACTCCGCTCTATCCTGTGCAGATGCAAAAGGCGGAACAGGATGACGGAGATCACTGCATTACCCTGCTGATCTCCAATGTGCTCACTCCCAACCACCAGTCAGAGTCGCTGATCAGCCAGATTCTGGAACATCAGCCCGATGTGATACTGACGCTGGAGTCCGATGACTGGTGGCAGGAAAAACTGGACGCGGCGCTGGAAGCGGACTGGCCAAACACCGTCAAGATCCCGCAGGACAATCTCTACGGCATGCATCTTTATTCGCGCCTGCCGCTGCATGATGTCAAGGTCAAACGGCTGATCCAGGATGATATTCCGTCAATTCACGGACGCTTTGAATTGAAGAACGGCAAGAAGATCCGCTTCCACGCTGTTCATCCACGGCCGCCCGCGCCGAACGAAAGCGAGTCAACGCTATGGCGCGACGCTGAGCTGCTCCTGGTCTCCAGGCAGATAGCGGAACACGATGGCCCTACCCTGCTTTTTGGCGACCTGAATGACGTCGCCTGGTCGCGCACAACGCGCATGTTCTGCAGGGTCAGCGGCATGCTCGACCTGCGGCGCGGCCGTGGCATGTTCAGTACCTTCAATGCCGACCACTGGTTTCTGCGCTGGCCGCTGGATCACATATTTACCAGTGAACATTTCACCCTGGGCGGGATGCAGCGTCTCAAGCACATTGGATCGGATCATTTCCCGATAATCGCTACCCTCTGTTACCGACCCTCCCGCGCGGACGAAAATGACCAACCCGAGCGTGAAGAGGGCGACAAGGAATATGCCCGGGAAACCATTCTCGAGGCAAAGGCCAACCCAGAAGAGCGCGACGACTAGCCGCGCAGATCGTCCAGCCAGGTGCCCACGCGGCCGGCGTCCTGTTCGTGCAGATCATCACGCCAGGATTCCTTCAGTGCCGCGTCATACCATTCGCGCATCGGCTCCAGCATCAGCAGGCGCGCCACATATTCCATCGCTGTAACGGATAGCTGCAGATTGTAGGTCTGCAGGCGAAAAGCCACCGGCGCGAAAAAAGCATCCACGGCTGTAAAGGTTGTACCCGCCAGATAATGCCCACCAAAACGGCTTATGCCTTCGCACCAGAGTTCATCCAGGCGAGTGAGTTCGGCTTGCAGAGCCGGGGTGACTTCATGCAGCTGAATACGCAAGCCGCAGTTCATCGTGCAGATATTGCGTAACTGAGTGAATCCCGAATGCATTTCCGCCGCGGCGCAGCGCGCCCATGTGCGCGCGGCCAGATCTTCCGGCCAGATGCCGGAATGGGTTTCAGCCAGATACTCGGCAATTGCCAGCGAATCCCATACACGGGTTTCGCCGTCTACCAGACAGGGCACTTTGCCGCTGGGAGAAAAAGCGCGAAAAGACGCCGCGGTATCTGCTCCGGCAAAGGGCATCAGGTGCTCGGTGAAGGGTATCCCCAGCTGGCGCATCAATACCCAGGGGCGCAGCGACCAGGAGGAGTAATTCTTGTTGGCGATATAGAGTTCAACTGTCAATCAGGGCTGCTCCAGAATGATCCTGCGCAGCACTATGCCGCTGGTATCGAGATTGTATATAGCCCCAGCGATAGAGAAGCGCAAGCGCGCCTAGCGGCAAAAACCGAAGCCATTGGCGTCGAGGTGGAAGTGGTTTTCATGCGGCTGATTGTAATCAGGCCCCAACACCGTACCGAAATAAGCGCAGGCAGAGTCATGTACGGCCTTCAGGAAGGTACTTTTTTCCGGAGCCTGGGTATTGTCCCAATCGCGCAGCACACTGACCTGGCCCCCGTCCTTCAAGCGGAACCCAGCCACATCAAAGGCATTGGCCGAAGCATGCTGACTGCGGCGGGCATTTTCACGGTTGTAGATATTGCGGCAGGCGAAACTGCCGAAATGATCAACTCTGCTGACCTCAGAATCCAGATGCTCCAAAGCCAGCGGCTGTAACTGCTGACGCTCGAACATGACCCAGGCCACCAACATCGGGCAGGTCACGGTAAAGGGCGAGTTGAAGTCGAGCCCGCTGCTTCGCACCCGCACAACATTGGTCAACGGGCAGCCTTGTACCGGGGTGTAGTCTTCCAGATCGAGATAATCTACCCAGCCTTCTGGTGCCTCCTCCAACACCGCGACACAGCTTTGCGGCGCCTGCTGCAATTGAGAGAGCTTCCAGCGGGTGACCTGGGTCATTTCGTCGGTGATCGACAAGGGGGCCCAGGGATTCCACTCTGGCGGCAGATACGTCCAAGGCTTATAAACCACCGCCGCCACGCCAAGCAGGATCACCAATACCCACTTCAGAAACCCTACTCTGGAAAAATTCAATCAAACCTCTACTTGACTAAGATAACCATGCAAATTGGAGCGACCTGGCTCGGGTCGGTTCAGCCGCTGGCTCCATGGATATATTGCGAAATAATAACTTATCGTATTTACTGATATTAATTTCCGTATTTTTGCGCTATTCAATTTAATTATCAGGACTATTATAGCTCCATCAGCACAACCCACCCTTTGGAGAATCAATATGAACCGCAGCTACATCACCCGCATTACCCAGACAAACGCCAGTTACGCCACGCTCGCGCTGCGCATCCCCGCCGGTATCATTTTTATCGCCCATGGCGCTCAGAAGCTGTTTGGCTGGTTCGGCGGTTATGGTCTGGAAGGCACCGGCCAGTGGATGGAGTCGATTGGTTTGGCACCTGGGTATCTTATGGCCCTTGGCGCGGGCGGGGCCGAGTTTCTCGGCGGACTGGCGTTGCTGCTGGGCTTATTAGTGCGCCCCGCCGCTGCGGTGCTGGCGCTAACCATGCTGGTGGCCATCGTCACTGTGCATCTGGCTAACGGCCTGTTCATGAGCAATAACGGCTACGAGTTCGCGTTGGCGCTGCTGGCCATTTCAGTATCGCTGCTGATCAGTGGTGCAGGTCGATTGTCCCTGGATCGCGTTATCAGCCTGCGCTGAGCTACCAGGCCCGGCGCATCCGCGTCGGGCATAGCTCACAGTGCTGCAAACGTCTGCACCACATAGCTGCGCAGGGCATCAATCAGCGGTCCACGGTTGCTGCCCTGCAACAGCATTATCTGGTAGCTTCCCAATGACGGCAGGCCGGCTTCAGCATCAACCATTTTCAACGGCTTTTGCACCAGACCTCGGGGGAAAGGCGCTATCGCAAGATCGGCCAGCATCGCCGCTCGCTGACCAGTGCAGTGTTCACTGACGTAAGCGACGCGATAGGTAATGCCGGCGCGATCAAGTGCCGCTAATGCCGCCTCCCGCCATACGCACCCCGATCCCGCCAGCGATAAAGGCAAGGGCCGGCGAGCCGAGGCATGACCACCTGCACATTCCGCCCATACCAGTTGCTCTGTATACACCACCTCGCCTCTGGGCACCTGGCTTCCGGAGGTGACCAGCGCCAGATCCAGCTCAGCACTATCCACCTGCGCGAACATATCGGCGCTGCGGCCTACCACCACATCTACCTGCACCCCCGGATAAGCGCGGGCGAAGCTGCTCAATACCGCTGGCAATATGCGCGTGCCTACATCATCAGAGGTTCCCAGCCGCACATAACCGGACAGCGCCGGACTGTAGAAGCGGCTCAGGGCTTCTTCGTTGAGGGCCAGCATGCGCCGGGCAAAGCCCAATAACATTTCGCCTTCCGCCGTGACGCTCGCGCGCTTTGGCTCTCGGAGCAACAGACTGTAGCCCAGCATCTCTTCCAACCGCTTGATCTGCATGCTGATGGCGGAGGGAGTGCGATGCACCTGGGCCGCTGCTCGCGTAAAGCTGCCGGTCTCGGCGATGGCGATAAAACTGCGCAATACATCCAGCTCAAGCAGAGGCAGTGCCGCGGGAGAGTTGGTAATGTTCGTCACGACAACCAGTTCAATAAAATTGAACTGGCATGTTATTTAAATTCGCTGGATTGAACAACAGCAACGCGCGAGTCTAGTCGCCTGTTCACTCAAGGAGGCCGATGAGATGAAAACCACAACCGAAAAACGGATCAGAAAATCTGAAGTTCCGACTCAACCACCCCTGCATGATTTCTACATGCCGGCGATGCCGCCCACAGAGCTGATACACGCACTGGCCAAATGGCTGCGCAAACAATATCGGCGCATCCGGCAGCAGGACCGTGGCCAGCTTTAGCTGAGCGATGTTTCGGTAGGCGCGGGGACTTCTGCGGCGGGCTCGGGATGCGCGGCAAGAAAATCGTTATTCGCGAATACCTCGGTCAGAATCGTTTGCTCCATATAACCGCGCTGCCCGGCTTTGGTCGGAAAGCGAATGACCAGATGGATCTCGTCCGACACCGGTGTTTGAATGGTTACCCGAGGATTGACCGACGGTGTCTCCAATCCACGATTACGACCGATGCGCGTCATGTACTGGCGCACCGCTTCGAGATAGGGAGCACAGTGGCGATTGGCCGATTCCAGAAACGCCGCCTGGGCTGCGCGCCAATCGTCCCTGCGTTTGAAAGGCACGGTGAACACGTGGAAGTCATATTCGTGGGTAAAGCTTTCGTTGATGACCGGTTCGGAAACAAACAGGGCGTTGGGGATCACCACCACTCGGCCTGAACGCTGATGTACGTGCTTGCCGGGGCCGACTTCAAGGATGGTGGTAGTCAGCAGACTCTGGTCAATCACATCACCGCGAAAGTCCTTCACCTGGATGCGATCACCCAGATTGAACGAGCGCGAGCCGGTCTTGATGATCGAGCCGATAACGCAGAGGATCAGCTCCTTTGTCGCCACTACAAAGGCTACGGCAATCGCGACGATCGACAGTGCCAGCGTGCGTAATTCCTCGCCCCAGATCATCACCAGGCCAAGCAGCATCAACAGCAGGAAGCCGTTCCGAGAATTGATCAACCACTTGCGGCGCAGCTCGACCGAATTGACCTTCTGACGAATAAGCCGCGACACCAGCGCACGCAGTACCAGGGTCACGACCATCAGAATCGCCGTGCTCAGCAGCAGGCGGACAACAGAGTCGGAAATCACAACGCTGGCAGGCAGGGTGTCCAGCCATTCGTACATAAGTCTTTTCCGTTATTCAGATGTCAGAGTGGCAAACGGTAACTGCAAAGGCGTCAGGTGACCAGCTACACCAGGTTATAAACCACCACGCCCATCATCAGCCCGGTGAACACCAGTGCGATCAAAGCCAGTAACCCATCCCGCGCAATCAATGCCAACCCGAAGGCAGTAAGCGCGATCCCTGCAAGATTGGCACTGAAGGGTACAATTTCCATGACCGGCATCGCCAGTGCGATGCCCAGACAAACGACGGCGATAACCCTGACCATCGGGCCTCGAGTCAGCACCGCGAGTCTAGGACTCAGCAGTTTGTCGATAAACCGGGCCGGCTTCTTCAGCCAGGTCAGTGCCTTGTGCAGCTTGTCTTTGGGTACTGAGCGGTTGAGCATAAAGCCCGGCAACCAGAAATTATGCCGCCCGAGCAACAACTGAACCGCTATCAGCAGCACGACCATACCGATCAGCGTGGGTACACCCGGCAGATCACCAATGATCGGCGCCAGCACTGTGAGCCCGGCAAGTAACAATAGCGGACCAAAGGAGCGCCGCCCTACTTCATCCATAATCGCCGACCAGGATACCCGGCCATTTTCCTCCGCCGCCTGATCTATACAATCGAACAGTTGCTGGAGATTCTGTGGGTGATCTTCATCTTCGCTCATGGCAGTCCGCTGTCGGAGGAATTTTGCACAGGTAAAAATACTTGCGCACTCAAGTCATCGCTATGACAACGAAATAACTGGAACGTCCCGACTCAGCTTTTCCAATCTGGCGAAGCCGTCCGGCCGAGCCTATCCGGCGGAACCTATCAACTCGCGGACCCGCTCATCGGCACCCGGCCCCGCTACCGGCACCACATCCCAGGGTTTAAGCGGCAAACCGGCAGCCGACAACACCTCTACCCCTTGCACGGGCAAGCCTGTCGCCTTTTCGATCAACAGCAAGCGCTGGCCCTTCTCGTTCGGCCGCCATTTCTCGCCCCACTGCATAAGGGCTACAAGCACCGGGTAAAGATCATGCCCCGATGGGGTCAGACGGTACTCAAAAGAGCGCCCATCACCGGTTGCCGGCACCTTTTTCAGCACACCGGCTTCGGTCATGGTTTTCAGCCGACTGCTCAGCACGCTGGTGGAGATACCCAGCTGCTTCTGCAAAGCGTCAAACGTACGCATACCGTGAAACGCATTGCGCAGGATCAGCAACGCCCACCAATCGCCGATGATATCCAGGGCTTTGGTGACACTGCAGTCGTCGTGGTGTGGCGTAGCGCGCAACATGGCAACCTCACAGCAAAACGGCCCTGCCCTTGGCGGACAGAGCCGCAGTCATCAGAGCATGGCGTTGAGACGTTGACGAATCAACTGGTCAGCTTCGCGCATGATCCGCTCGATCAAATCCTGGCAGGTGGGGATGTCGTTGATCAGGCCAGCGACCATACCGCAGGACCAGGCGCCAATTTCCATATCGCCTTCCTTCATGATGCGCGGGTAAACCCCTGCCACTTCATCAACGATATCGGAGAACTGCAGATCCTTGCCCAGGCGCTGCTCTTTCTCCATGATCCGCTCAACGGCGGCATTGTTCAGCACGCGCTCGGTATTGCGCAGCGGACGCATGACCAGTCGGGTGTCCAGTTCTGACGCAGCAACGATCGCCTTCTTGACGTTCTCGTGCACCGGCGCTTCCTGGGTGGCGATAAAACGCGTGCCCATATTCATGCCTTCAGCGCCCAAGGCCATCGCGGCCACCAGTGAACGAGCGTCAGCCATACCACCGGAAGCGACGAAAGGAATTTCCAGTTCATCGGCAGCACGCGGCAGCAGAATCATGTTGGGAATATCATCTTCGCCCGGGTGGCCACCACACTCGAAGCCGTCGACGGATACCGCGTCACAACCGATGGATTGGGCCTTCAGCGAATGACGTACCGAGGTGCACTTGTGAATCACCTTGATACCGGCATCTTTCAGGTACGGCATGTATTGCTCTGGACTACGACCGGCGGTTTCGACGATCTTCACCCCACCTTCGATGATGGCTTTGATGTAGCCTGGGTAATCAGGCGAACTGACGGTGGGCAGAAAAGTCAGATTGACTGCGAAAGGCTTGTCGGTCATATCCCGGCATCGGGCGATTTCGTTAGCCAGGTCCGCTGCGGTCTTTTGCGTCAGACCGGTAATGGTCCCCAGCCCGCCCGCGTTGGATACTGCGGCTGCCAGCTCGGCAAAACCAACATAGTGCATGCCGCCCTGGATAATCGGGTGCTGAATGCCGAACAGTTCTGTTATGCGCGTTTTCACAATCAATAGCCTCTTGTGGGTGTTGATGCCCGGTACCAGACCGGGAATTTAGCTTCTGAATAAGAAGCTAAATTCGTTCAGTGCAGATTGCAAGTATTTCTTGGGTCGCCACGATAGGCGATGAGTGGCTCAGGGACATACCACACATAAAAAACCCCCGATTCCTTTGCGGAAGACGGGGGCCTGGATTGTATTAATAATGGAGCTGGTGAAAATCAGTTTTGGGCAGCGGGGTCTGGGCGGCCTACTTCTCTTTCCAGCTGCTCCTTACAGGGATGCACGCTGGCATCTGGCAGGCGCTCAAAGGACTCGTAACCTAACTGCAGTGCTTCCTGGTAGTCCGCCTGGGGTATCACGAACACGCCGATACTACCGTCGGGGGCACCACATACGGCGGTGCGGGCCAGGCCATCATCACCACACGACGCCATCTCTACAGCTATTCCTTCGTCACGCATCTGCTGCGCCATATCCGGAACGCTGGCGCCGCCCCCTTCACACTGCACGGCGCCGGTGTTGGCATATACCTGCGTGTAGGTCAGCTGCGCTGGCCCAGGCTTAGTGGTTTCACAGGCTGCCAGCAACAACACTGCGGACGACAGACAAAAACACTGCAGTATGGATTTCATAAACATCTCTTGTTTTAACACGTTGTCGAGTTTGCACAGGTAGCGGCTCTGAGCCTCATTCACTCAGCGTCTGCTGCAGCCATCTGTACCGCCGCATCACGCTGGGATTGTAGCTGAGGCAACGTCGCTTTTGCGTACTCGCTCAATTCACCATGATTCGAGGCTTGTGCGCTTTCGAAAAGGTCGGCCAACTCACGGGCAACACCTGCCAGATTGTCGGCATACGCCTGGTCGAAGGATTCGCCATCGCGCAGCTGTAATACCATTGTTCTACCCTGATCAACCAGGTTGGCGTCTTCGGCGATATCCAGCTCATCAGCCTCGGCCAGGGAACGCAGTTGCTGGTTGATTACCCGCTGCTGATCAATCACCCGCTGAGCGAATTGCTGCACTTCCGCCGTGCCCTGCTCCAGCGCCGCTTCGCTCATTTCGATCAGCGCATAGCTCTTGGCGGACGCTTCGTTTACAAAACGCTCTGCAGGTATACCTGTCACATGGCTGGGCTCAAGACTCTCACCGGTAGGGTCAGCGCTGCCACCCTGCCCGGTAGTACCTGGGGTCCCAGTGGGTCCGGTAGTCTGAGTTCTTTCCTCGCCCATGGAACCGGTTTCCTGCGCGAATACCGTTCCGGCAGCCAAGCTGCAGGCCAGCGCAAGACACGCAGGAATCAATTGAATTTTTTGCATGTAATTCTCCTTTTTACTGATGGGATGTCGGCAAGATTGCAGACGCTCCCCTCTGAAATGCACAGTAAAATGGAGTAATTGAAGGCCCGATAGTTCCGTAGCGAGGCGCTGGCGGTCACGCCCGACGCAGCAAGCGCCCCCAATGTGAGTCCGCCGAAGCCTGCCACACCTGCTGGTGCAACCAGGCCAGCGAAGGCGCATCTTTAGCCAACAGACTGCGCTCGCCGACACTCAGGGATTGCGCGCCCTTGGCCCAGCACTGCTCGGCCAACACCTGCAAACGCTGACGCCGCAAGTCGCCAGCCAGGTGACGAGCTTGAGCTCTATGCAGCGCATTAAGGCGAGGATCAATAATCGCTGTTTCAAACGCCGAGAGCTTGTCATGCGGCCGATGCTGGATGGGATTGTGATTGACGTCGTGCAGCAACTGAGAGCCGTCAACCTCTTCCGGAATCGTCAGCAGGCCCCAGCGCCTGAGCCTTTGCCCAGCCTGAATCCGGCTCAAGATGACGAACACCGGCGCAGCAAATATCAGCGGGATGGCGACCGGCAAAGACCAGAGAAAGAACATCGGGTCGATCCAGTAGGCGAAGGCTATCCAGCTGAGCGCCAGCAGCGTGCCAAACGCCTGGTTGATGATCGCTTCCAGCCACCCGCTCTCACCACTGCGATTCTGTCCGGCCCATTTCAATTGCACATTGAATAACGCTTCCAGTACAAACCGGCTATGCGAAAGCATGCGGATAGGCGCAAGCAACGCAGAAATCAGCATCTCCAACAGCATGCTCACAGGCAAGCGCAGCAAGCCACCGAAGGAGCGCGAGCGGTTATGCGAAATCGTATCGAATACGGCAAGGAATTTGGGAATAAACAGCAGCGAAAAGGTCACCAGGATCAGCGCCAGCGCACGCAAGGGTTCCCACTCTGGCCATACCGGATGTAACTGGTAAGGATTGGGGAAATAGTCGATCGGCCAGATGACCATGCGCGCCGCGGCAATCGTCGCCAGTATTAAAAACGCGAGCCACAAGGGTGATGCTGCATACGACATGATGCCGTTGAGAAACGCCATGCGGTGCGCCAGGCGCAGCCGCCGGCTGCGCAACATCAACCACAGGTGCTGCAGGTTACCTTTGGCCCAGCGTTTGTCTCGGGTCAGCTCTTCAACCAGCGTCGGGGGCGATTCTTCATAACTGTGCGGCAGTTCGGGCTCCAGCCAGACCTCATGACCGGCGCGGCCAATATAGGCCGCTTCAACGAAGTCGTGGCTAAGGATCGGCCCGCGGAACAGCCCCCAACCGGGGAGCTTGCGCAGGCCGCAATAGCGCATGAACGGCTGGGTACGCAGAATGGCATTGTGCCCCCAGAACGCTGCCTCACCGAGCTGGAATGCTGCCAATCCGGTGGTAAACAATGGACCATATAATTGGTTGGAAAACTGCTGCACCCGGGCAAAAACCGACTGTCCGTTCAACAGACTCGGGCTACTTTGCAGAATGCCAACCCTGGGGTGGCGCTGCATCAGCTGGACCATCATGACCAGCGCGGTGCCACTCATCAAACTGTCGGCGTCCAGTACCACCATATAGGGGTAATCCTTCCCCCAGCGGCGCAGGAAATCACCCACATTGCCGCTCTTGTAATTCTGATTGAGCGGCCGGCGCCGGTAATACAAACGCCCCTCGGCGCCCAGTTCGCGCGCTAGTGCCGCCCAGGCGGCCTGCTCGTCAAGCCAGATGTCCGCTTCGCGGGTATCGGAGAGGATATAGAAATCAAAATGCTCGAGTTGCCCGGTGGCCTGCAGGCTAAGGTAAACCGCCTTGAGCCGACCCAGGCATTCGCCTATCTGCTCATTATAAATGGGCATGATAATCGCCGTGCGCGCCATGGGTGTGGCCGCCAGCGTTGCAGCATCCTGCTGACGCATCAGCGAGTGCGGATCGCCGCCGGTATGTCTGATCAGATAGCCAAATACGCCGATCCAGAATCCGACTGAAATCCAACAGAACAGGATGGCGAACAGCGCGGCCATCCCCACCTCAATCCAGTTGCCGCCGTTGTAAGGTAGAACCGAGAGCATGAAATAGGTGGCGGTTGCCGTCTGCAGCAACACGGCCAGCAATAACAGGGCGCGGCGTGCATAAGCAGCACGGCGCCATGCTATTTTCCCTGTATCAGCAAGGGCAGGAGGCACGCTGGCCTGGACCCGATGAGCAGGCGTGGCCATCAGTAGGCACCGTAGACGAGACTACCGCGGTGAATCTCCGGCGCCTGCAGTATTGGCTTGTATCCAGGCAGCTCGAAGACCTCGGGCAGGCGCCGCATGCACTCGGCCAACAGGTCCTCAGGTGCGCGCTCCAGTGCCGCCGATACCAGGAGCAACGCGCGCTGCTCTACCTCCGGTGTCAACTCTACCCCTGCCAATCGCAGGTAATCGAGAACACGCTGCAATGCCAGTTGGCTTTGTGGCGTGCGCATGATCACTTCTGCGGACTCAGGACGCCGGTGTCACTGGGCAATTGATAAGTCCAGGTTTCGGTCAGCGGCGTGTCTTCCAGTTGCAGATACCCACGCAGCGCGAGCGACTTGTCGGTGGCGGGCCGGACAAGTATGGACAATCTCCAGCGTTTGAGTGGCTCGATATATTCGACGTAATGGCCCAATACCTCGCCCTCCTCCAGTCCAGTGACCGAGGCCACTACTGGCGCATCGGCAGCCAGTTCATCCAGCGGCCCACCGGCGAAATCGACGATCACCCTGACGGCCCCTTCCTGGTAGCCACCCCCCACGCGGTTACCATCTCCGACGTAGGTGTCCATGCTGCGTGCCAACGGCTCTTTGGCGACATGTTGATCACCAAAAATGGCGCTGTAGGAAAAGTACTGGGGTTCACCCGGCGTCACGGCAGCCTGGGGACGCCAGAAGGCCACAATGTTGTCGTTGGTCTCATTCGGCGTGGGCAGTTGCACCAGAACCACATCACCCTTGCCCCAGTCGCCCTCGGGCTTGATCCAGGCACTTGGGCGCGTATCGTAGCGCGCCTCCTTGTCCATATAATGCGTGAACTCGTTATCGCGCTGGATCAGGCCAAAACCGCGGATGTTCTCGGTGGCAAAATAGTCCATGGTCAGTGAAGTGGGATTGAGCAGCGGACGCCACAGCCACTCTTCGGAGCCGCCGTTGTGGATCAGCAGACCATCGGAATCATGCACTTCCGGCCGCCACTCGCCATGCGGCTTGAAGGTGTTCTGGCCGAAGTAAAACATGCTGGTCAAGGGCGCCACGCCCATCAACTGAACCTCGCTGCGGGGAAACACCACTGACTCGACCTTGAGCTCGGTCTCGTCGCCGGGCGTAACCGTGAAGCGATAGGCTCCGGTCATGCTGCGGGTATCCAGTAGCGCATGAAAACTGAAACTGGTGTCACCCGGCTTGGGCGTCTCCAGCCAGTATTCGGTAAAGGCTGGAAATTCCTCGCCTCCCGGAAGCCCGGTGTTGAGAGCCAGACCTCGGCCGGATAGACCGAAATTCGTATCTCGGCTGACGGCACGGTAGTAACTGGCACCGGCGAACACCAGAAACTGGTTCTGAATGTCTTCTCCGGCTAACGGAAAGGTCAGTTTGAAGCCGGCATAGCCCAAATCGGCTGGCACCTGCTGCTCCACTTCCGTGGTCGGGTAGGTAAAGTTGGATTTGCTGAACGCCAGGGGTTCGATCTTGTCGTTTTCAACGATATTGATCGCCACTGGATGCGTGTAAAAAAGGCCTGTCGGAACCAGCATCGCTTTGAAATCGGCCTCGGAGTCCTGCCACAGACTGTTCTCCGGCTTGAAACGAATACCCTGGTATTGGTCGTAGCTCAGGTCACGCATAAAGCGCGGTATCGCCGGCGGCGCCTTATAGGGTTTCTGTGCCAACGCCTCGGCCTTGGCAATAACCCGGTCGCGTACGGACTGCTCCTCCGCAATAACCCCACAAGAAAGCATAGAGAGCAAAAGAACGCTCAGTCCAGAGGTAATAACAAGCTTCATTCAGCATTTCCTTGCAATGTTGCGGAGTGTCCAGAATCAGATTGATCCAGTCATAAAAGGTTAGCGAGACGCAGATTACCCGCGCACACGAGTATCCAGCCGGCTATTGGCGTTAGTCCGCACAACTCGCCCACAGTTCCTTGCCAACCGGCGGCGAGAGCCCCGTTATAGCGCGAATATACTCCTTATTTGCAGTTTCAGCGCGAGCTGGCCACCCGCACTCTGCAGCAAGAGAATCGGGAGCCTGGCTCGCAGGCGAGAATCAAGCAGGACTGGCAAGCCTATAGTTTGCGCGCTAAATTACACGACATATTCTCGAATCCGGAGCGCACATGCCAAAGCAATCCAACTGCGCCGAACTTGAGCTGGATAACCAACTCTGTTTCGCGCTCTATTCCACATCGCTGATGATGACCAAGATTTACAAGCCACTGCTGGCGGAACTGGGCCTTACCTATCCTCAGTATCTGGCCATGCTGGTACTGTGGGAGAAAGATGGCATTACCGTTGGCGCCATCAGCACGCGGTTGTTGACCGACCCGGGCTCCCTGACCCCGCTACTCAAGCGTCTGGAAACCGAAGGCTTGCTTAAACGCGTGCGTAGCAGCCGTGATGAACGCGTAGTCGAACTGTTTCTTACGGCAAAAGGCCGGGCCCTACGCGAACGGGCTCAGGATATTCCACGCTGCATCCTTGAAGCCAGTGAACAGCCGATTGAGGCCCTGGTCGAGCTGCGGGAAACCTTGGCTCAACTGCGTACCCGACTGCAAAAAGCTCTCTAATCCCGCATCCCCGCTAGAATTACGCATGAATTGACCCGCCCCGACCAACGGCACGTTTTTATATTGCGCACTAACTACCTTTGCGCTAACCTTATTTCAAGCGAGCAAGATCGCCTGGAAAACCTGCCCATGCGCAGCGTTCGCTACCCACCCTGATTACGTAAGGAGAGTTCCATGTCGATTGAAAAAGTACTGTATCGCGCCTCGGCTGAAGCTACCGGAGGCCGCGAAGGCCAAGCCATATCATCCGACGGCGTATTGGACGTCGCGCTGACAACGCCCAAGGAGTTGGGCGGTAATGGCGCCAAGGGCACCAATCCTGAGCAGCTGTTCGCCGCTGGCTATTCAGCCTGTTTTCTCGGCGCGCTGAAGCACGTGTCCGGCGCAGAAAAGGTCAAGCTGCCTGCCGATAGCTCGATTGAAGGCATCGTTGGTATCGGCCCTCTGCCCACCGGTTTCGGCATCGAAGTCGAGCTCAGGATAAGCCTGCCCGGACTCGACCCAGCCGTCGCCCAAGACCTGGTAGACAAGGCCCATATCGTTTGCCCCTACTCCAATGCCACCCGCGGCAACATCGATGTGACGCTGACGCTGGTGTAAGACCAAGCGCATCACCCAACCCCGATAACGTTAGCGCGTTATCGGGGTTTTATTTTGTACTCAAACTATTTTATATCCCGTCTTTTGACGTGAATTTCTTCATCACCGTTACAATCTATAGCCAGACTGATTAGCCGCGCCCTACCTATCCATGTATGATAGTTACACATATAAGCGATACAGCTGCTCCTTGCCAAGCGCAAAGAGGGGCTGAATCTCCCTTTCAACCGCTCTCCAGGAGGCTACACATGAAGAAGGATCCCACTAAAGGTTTTATCGCACTACTCGGCTGGGCACCCAATGCCGTCGAAGCAGCCGCTACCTTTGATCGCCGTTATGTGGTCGTTGCCCCCGA
Organism: Halopseudomonas laoshanensis; assembly: GCF_008365385.1. GTDB lineage: Bacteria > Pseudomonadota > Gammaproteobacteria > Pseudomonadales > Pseudomonadaceae > Halopseudomonas > Halopseudomonas laoshanensis. The sequence continues at coordinate 117,321 of NZ_QOVF01000005.1, forward strand.
ATGGGCGGAAGAATATTGCAAGACCCACGACATCCCCTTCGTACCCTGGAACTTCGAGCGACTGAACGACCGGTCACTGGAAATCGCTCAGACCCTGAAGGACATGGGTGTCGATGTTGCCATCCCGCTGTTTGAAGAAACGGTTGAGTGGGCCGGCGCGATCAACTCGGTGCTGCTGGACAACCCACGCCTGTTTGGTCAGGCCATGCTCATGCGTGACAAGTCGTTGATGAAGCGTCGCGCTCAGCTGGGTGGTATTCGCGTCGGCATCTTTGAAGAAGCGCACGACCGTGAAGACGTGATTCGCTTTCTCAAGCGAGTCAACCAGACTCTGCTCAAGCTGGATGGTGATCCGAACGACCCTATTCATTTCAAGGCCTTCGACAAGGCCGGCTGCCTGGGTCACCGGGTGATACGCACGCCGGACGACGTGGACGCCATTCCGGATGACGAATTTCCGTCGCTGATGGAATCACATCTGGACGGCTGGGAATTTGCGGTTGAAGCCTGGGTCCACAACGGCAAGATCCGCTTCCTGAACATCTCCGAATATGTCCGTCTGGGCTACTCGGTGCATGTGCCTGCCTCACCCGATCTGGAGGCGTATCGCCCGCAGATCGTCAAGCAGATCGAGAAGCTGATCAAGACCTTCGATATTGAATTCGGCATGATCCATCCTGAGTACTTTGTTACCAGTGACGGAGAAATGTACTTTGGCGAAGTCGCCTACCGGCCGCCGGGCTTCAAGGTATTTGAGCTGCTGGAGCGGGTATACAAGGGCTTTAACGCCTATCACGCCTCAATGCTGGTATTTGATCCGAAGTCCACCGAAGAAGAAGTCAAAGCCTACTTCCCGCGTGAAGTCGAAGATGCTACCGGTTACGCCGGCTGCTTTGGGGTGTACCCCCGCCGCCGCGTGGTCAGCAAGCTGGAGATGCCCGCCGAGACCGAAGATCATCCGTACTTCGAGTCACACGAGCTGACCACTCCGATGGAAGAAATGGTCACCAAGCGCACCGCATTTGGCACGCACTGGGGACTGCTGTACTTTGTTGGCGAGGATTCCAAAGTCATGCACGACTTGCTCAAGCGTCAGGAAGAGCTCGACTTCTACGTGTAGCACATCGGTTTCCGGACCCCTATCATGGGTCGCAACAATTTAGGGTAAGGGGAAGTGTGTGGCTAGCAGCGATGCCGAGCAACAGGTTGATGACAGCAAGTTGGTGTTGCTGCTGTCGCGGTTTGATGATGCTCTCCAGGCGCTGAACAATGCGCCCGAGTTTGCCAAAATCGGCAAGCTCGACCGGGTATTCGATACAGCTCGGCGGGTTCTGTTGCATGACGGCGGCTGTGTCGGATTGGCCGCCCGTGCTGAGGCTCTGGAAAGCGCCGGTGTATTCATGGGCTCGGACTGGGACAGCCCGCAAACGCTGATCCCGGCACTGACCGGCAATACCTTGCGCAGCCCGGACGCCAATACACTGGTCATTGAAGCGTTAAGCCAGTTGCGGTTATTGGCGATATCCCGCGGCGATTACGTGCACCCGTCTATGAGTGCAGAGCAAGCGCATCATTTCCTTACCCAGGTACTGGCCAACAACCTCGTCCTGCTGTTCACACCGCCCAGCGAAGCCGAACGGGAAACCCAGGGCAGGTTGGCCGTTCTTCCCCGCAACCTGCTTGAACACCTGGCCAGCTGTATCGGCTACGAATTCATCATCGATCAATTGATTGATGAGATCTGGCGCATCCAGCAGCAACGACCGATTCAGGTCAGCTCCGTGCGTCGCATGATTACCCAGATAGCGATTTGCCAAGCCAACCCCGAGATCGATCTGGGTACCAGCGGTCAGGGTGCCGACCGACTGGTCAGCAGCCTGTTCGGACCAACGCACGCGTGCCGTGAAGATCCCGGTATCGAGATCTATCAAGAGCGTCTCGAATACATGGACAACACCGCCTTGCAGAGCGAGGCCACCGGCTTTGCGCGGGCGATGCATGATACTGGGCTGGTCTCGGCTTACCACACGGTTCTGGTACGGCACTTGCTGAATGAAGGCGAACACCTGCTATCGGAAGCTCTGGGCCTGTCATCGACAGGTCGCGATTGCCTGATGTGCTACCGCGAACTGGCGCTCAGCCTGATTGACGCCAGCGTCTTCCCTGCTACACCGCAGGCTATTTACGGCCTGTCGTTGATGCTGGAGCGCGGCATTCTCTATCAACTGCCAGTAGCCCCTGCGATGTGGCGCCAGCTGGGGTTACCCCTGAGCACCTACACCCGGGAACGCTTGGCTATGGCCTTTGGTGACCAGGCCACGCCCGAGGCATTCCTGCTTGAAGGCGTGCTCTGCATGCTGGGTCTGCCGCTGGGCGTGGGTCAGGGGAATAACCCGACCTGCCAGTCGGCGCGGGCGATGTCCATGTGGGCCTACAATGATCCGGACTACCTGTTGCAGATGGTGACCTGGGCGGCCCGCGATGACGAAATCATCATGCACTTCGAGGGCCAGGCGATTTCTTCACAGGAAAGCCTGTCCGGGGTAGCCACCAGCCTGCCAATCGATCTGGACCCGGTATCCTTGATTGTTGTACCGCATCTGGATCGCATTTATGCGGAGATGGGCCGGCGCTGTATTGGCCGCGAAGGAGATCCGCACCGCTGGGTCAATCCGGAGTTTCATGGCTGGTGGGCCGGCCGCGGCTTCCGCCTGAATGTGGATGTGCCGACCGGCAAGCTGGTCGATCTGGACGGCTTTCTGCGTCACTTCTATGCTGCTTACCATCCGTTCCATAACGGCAATCAGCCCTTGATCCACCCCCAGCCTGCGGGCATTGCTGTCACCGACAGCGCGGCGCGTTTTATCGGCTGGCATGCCATTACCATCCTGCGGGTGACTCTGGATCCCAAGGATGTGATGCGGGTGTACTTCTTCAACCCGAACAACGACAGCGGTCAGAACTGGGGCGACGGCGTGACTGTCAGCACCGCTGGCCATGGCGAGCGGTTTGGGGAGGCTTCACTGCCCTTTGAGCAGTTTCTGTCGCGTCTGTATATTTTCCATTACGACCCGCTTGAGCATGGCGAAATGGCCACCGTGACACGCGGCGAACTGGATGAAGTGATTGGCTATATCCAGCGCAGCTGGGGTGCAGATCGGTTACCTGCCGGCGACCTGCAGGGCGATAGCGGCCAGTAGTCGGAGTGATCAGCCTTCGGGGCTGATCCTTCGCTGCATCTGCTGGTACCAGCGGTAGCCGACCCAGCATGAAGCGACCAGATAAGGAAAGGCGCCCAGTACCCACATGATCAATCCGGCCAGTTGCTGGTCCTCCAGCGGCCGATCTGCTCCGTAAAGCGACGATTGTGCGAACGTCAGCATCGCCCCCAAAAACCCCGTATGCATCAAGGTAAACAGCAGCGCGAACAGTGCCCAGTGCACATTGCGCGAGGCGCTCTTCAGCACTGCCCACCAGAACAACCCCGCCGTTACCAGAAAGAAGGCGTGTTCGATCACATGCCACCAGGGATTATCCAGCGCCAGTACGTAAAAATAAGGGGTATGCCAGAACCAGATGACCATGCCATGCACATAGGCGGTGAGCATCGGATGCCGAGTAAAGCGCAGCATCGGCTCCCAGACTAGCGCGCCCGCACGTCCACCCCCGGCAGATATCTGCGGCAGCGGTCGCGACAGCACAAACAGCGGCGCGATGACCACCATGAACAACATGTGCTGGACCATGTGCCAGGCCGTGCTGGTTTCCGCCCATTCATCCAACGGACCCAGCACAGCATAAAAGCTCAGAATCATGGTGGTGTGAAACGCGGCGGATTGCCAAATTGCCGGGCGCACGCGCCAGGCACCAACCAGATAGAGCAACCAGAATCCGGCCATGACCAGCGCGCTCAACAGTCCCGCGAGCTGTTCCTGACCGCCGCCTTCAAGGGGGCTATGCGCCCATGTGGACGATACAGGCACCCATACCCCCGCGAGCACGCCTAATGCCACACGTTTTAAATGCATGGGGGTAAAATCGCGCCGGGAAGCGCAAGCCCAACTGCCGCCAGCGCCGAGATCAGATAGACAGCGGCGGCAATCCGCGCGACAAACCGCCCGGTAGCGGCGCCTTCATCGGTATCCGGCGCAGCCCCCCAGCAGCGCCTGGCAGACCAGAGCAGAAAACTGCTGACCAGCGCTGCGAGCAGCAACATGGAAGCGTTAACCCAGGTCAAGGCACCGCGCTCCTCATCAGGCGGCGCGAACTCGCAGGCCAGCGACAAGCCGCCGTACAGCGCAACGAACCACAGGCTCCAGATCACCAGTCCAAGAAATAGATGCAGTGGGTGCAGCGGTGACCACGGCGACATCAGACACCTCCCCAGGCCATCGGCAACAGCACAAAGGCGGCAAAGCTCATCCAGAACACACCCAGCGTATACATCCAGAATGGCTGCACCACCACCGGCTCGTAAGGCAGGCGCAGGGCCACGTAACCTATGCGCACGCGTACCGCTTGCAGCACGGTGAAGATAGTCGCCAGGCCGCCATGAAACAGCAGGTAATAGAGCATTACGGTCAGCACTGCGTCATGCGCCAGCTCACCCGGCGTCAAGGGCGCGGTGACCAGTACCCAGACCAGGCTGAGAAAATGCAACAGACCCAATCCGGCGGCCAGCCACAGCAGGTTCTGCAACCGCGCATCGGTACCCTGACGCAACTGACTTACTGCCCGGCGAAACACCAATACAGCCAGGCTCAGCAACACACCGCTGGCAATCAAAGGCAACAGGGCAATGGGGCCCTCTTCCGGTGCCGCCCATTGCGGCGCTGCGGTCCATAGATAAAACCAGCCGAACAGCAGCGACACGTACAAGGTGCCGTTGGCCATCAGACTGATGACCATGCCCCACAGGCCCGGTCCATCGAAGGTTCTTGAATGCAGCGGCGGATCTACCGGATCGTCATCACGCCAAGGCGAAGCGACTGGATGAGCGCCGTTGTGCCAACTCCAGCGTAGTGCAAAGAACAGCACGCCGAAGCATGCCGCCAGCGCCAGCGGATAGGCTTTGACCAACAGACTGATACACACCACGGCGATCACCGCGGCGGTCTGCATCGGCAACCAGGAATTGGTGGGTAGATGCACAATCTCGCGTACCTTGCCGGTAATCGCATCCGAGCCAAAAATGTCCCGACGCTGATTCAGCACCTCCGGCAACCCGTGCTTACCTGCCGCAATGGTATCGGGCAGATCAGGCTGATCCCACATGGGATGTCGCGTCGTGATGTCCGGCAGGCTGGCAAAGTTGTACGCACTGACCGGCATCGGTGTGGCCCATTCCAGCGTATCGGCGTTCCACGGATTGCGCTCGGCCTTGCGGCCGAAACGGAAATGCAGCGCGATATCGAGGATCACCACCGCCACGCCGATGGCCATGACAAAACCGCCCACCGATGACAGCAGATTCAGCCAGCCCCAACCCATTTCCGCATCATAGGTATATACCCGGCGCGGCATACCCAGCAGACCCGTCAGGTGCATCAGCAGGAAGGTCATGTTGAAGCCGCCAAAAAACAGCCAGAAGCCCCAGCGCCCCAAGGTGTCCGAAGGCATGCGCCCGGAAATATGCGGCAGCCAGTAATAAAAGCCCGCCACCAATGGAAACAGCATCCCGCCGACCAGCACGTAATGCATATGTGCGACGACGAAGTGGGTGTCATGCACCTGCCAATTGAACGGTACCAGCGCCAGCATCACCCCGGTCAGACCGCCACAGACAAATACGATCAGAAACCCCAGAATCCACAGCATGGGCAAACGGAACAGCACCTTGCCGCTCCATAATGTCGCCAGCCAGGAAAATATCTGAATCGCCGTGGGTATCGCCACCAGCATGCTGGCTACCGAAAAGAACGCCAGCGCCAGTTGCGGAATGCCCACAGTGAACATGTGATGCACCCACAGGCCGAAGCTGATGAACCCCATGACGATGATCGCCAGCACAATCCAGCGATACCCCACCAGTGGACGCTGAGCGAACACCGGAATCAGCGTGGAGACGATCCCAGCCGCCGGCAGAAAAATGATGTACACCTCAGGGTGACCGAACAGCCAGAACAGATGCTGCCACAACAGCGGATCGCCGCCACCGGCTACCTCGAAGAATACCCAGCCCGCGGCGCGCTCCAGTTCCAGCAGGATGCTGCCGAGAATCAACGGCGGAAAGCCGAAAATGATCATCAGCGCCATCGCCAGGATGTACCAGCAGAAGATCGGCATCTTATTCAGCGCCATGCCGTTGGCCCGGGTACGCAGTATCGAGACCACCAGCTCGACACCGGCGGAGATAGCCGAAATCTCGACGAAGGTGATGCCCAATAGCCAGAAGTCGGACCCGGGACCCGGGGAGTAGGTTGAACTGCTGAGCGGCGTGTACATGAACCAGCCCGCATCCGGCGCAATCTGCAGCACCAGGCTGGACATGATGATCAGGCCGCCGAACAGATAACAGTAATAGCCAAGCGCACTAAGCCGCGGAAACACCAGATCACGGGTACCGATCATCTTCGGGATCAGATACATGGCCGCGCCTTCCAGCACCGGGATCGCGAACAGAAACATCATCACCGTGCCATGCATGGTGAATATCTGGTTGTACAGATCAGGCCCGATGATGTCCTGTTCCGGCAGCGCCAGCTGGGTGCGGACCAGCATCGCCAGCACGCCGCCGACCAGGAAAAAAGCCAGGCCGGTAATCAGAAAACGCAGGCCTACGGTTGTATGATTGACCGCCGAAGCCGACCGCCAGCCGGGTTCGTTGCCCCATACGCGCTCAAGCTCCTCGTGGCGCGCTTGATCGGGTTGGTTTCTATGTTCAGTCATCGGCTTGCATCTCCGTCAGCCATGCCTGGTAACCATCCGGTTCGTGGGCCTCTACGGTAAATTGCATGTGCGCGTGACCGCGGCCGCAAAATTCACTGCAACTGCCGTGATAAACACCGGGGTGATCTGCTTCCAAGCGCAGAATATTGGTTCTGCCCGGAAACATATCCATCTTGCCACCCAGTCGCGGCACCCAGAACGCGTGGATAACATCGTTGCTGGTCAGGCGCAGATCCACCGGCACGCCGGCAGGAATGTGCAACTGGTCCTTCAGCACAATGCCGGTATCCGGATAGCTGACTTCCCACCACCATTGGTGGGCAGTGACATCAATGCGCACTACCTCGCCGTCGTCCGGTGGCAATGGCAGCATTCGCTGACCCAGTGGGATACCCACCGCCAGGATCACGACAATACTCAGAATGGGTAGAATCAACCCGCCGCCGATCACCCAGCGATTTTGCTCGCGCTGCGCCTCCCGGTCGCTGACTTCGCCAGGATCACGGCGCATGGCATGCAGCCACAGCACTATCACTGCCACCAACACCAGGGTAAAGAACCCGAACATCCCCCACCACATCCACGCGCCCGCCTGAGCACTAGGGCCTCCTGGCTGCAACGAGGACATCGGACCGCTACAACCGCCGAGCAGCAAGGACGTGCCAAGCAGCGCTGCGGCTGCTAATCTTTCGCTCACACCACGACTTGCCCGACGGGCAGGCGCACGGGCATAACGTCGAGGATCAAGATGGCTTCCGCTTCCATTATCAGCAAAATGTCGATTCACGGGCATCCGATACATCCGATGGTCATTCACTTTCCGGTGGCTGCCCTGCTGGGTCTGATCGGGACTGACATCGCCTATCTGCTGAGTGGCGATTTTTTCTGGGCCAGAGCCGGACTGTGGCTGGCGGGCGTGGGCGTCGTGGGCGGATGGATATCCGGCACCATCGGTTTGCTCGACCTGATTATTGTTGAACAGATACGTCGCCTCATCACGGCCTGGTGCCATGCCATTCTGGCGGTCATGCTGCTGTCTGTCGCCACGCTCAACTGGCTCAGCCGGTTGGGCAGCCCGGATGCACTGATCATGCCTTGGGGCCTGTATATGTCGCTGCTGGGCGGCTTGTTGATCGCCCTTGCCAGCTTTCTCGGCGGACAACTGGTTTACGACCATGCGGTGGGCGTCGCGCCGGAGAAAACCGCAAAGCGGGTGGCGCGCAACATGAAAATCCAACAGTACGATGAGCCCTGAGACATTCATGGCCAAACCTCCAACACAGGTTTGGCCAGTACCAGCCAGATAATTCCCGCCATCAGCGCGCAGGCCGTCAGCCCCAGCACCAGACACCACACCCGCAACGGCTTGCCGTTATTGGCTTCCAGGCGCAGCACCAGCATACCGAGCAAGGTATGAACGAACACCAGACCCACCACCAGTGTCAGCTTGGCAATCAGCCAGACCGTTACCGTATGGTTCACCAGAAAAACCAGACTGCCTGCCAGAATTGCCAACAACGCGGCAGGCGTAGCTACGCGTGTGAATACAAAGCGTGCAATGGAATCGAACGGGTCCGGTGGCTCCTTGATCGCGGAACCCTCGATGGCCGGATTGTTGATCTCGGAATTATCCCGAGAGGCACCCGCAATCAGCGCCGGCAGATAAAGCAGACACGCACCCCAGAACAACAAGGCAGCTATGTGTAAAACCAGTAACCAGAGCATCGCGTCGGCAACTCCTTGTATGCATGGTCGAAGACGGGCGAGCCAGGACTACAGAAATTTAATGATCGCCAAACTACCCGCAGCCCCGATAAAAGATACCGCAATAAGGACCAGCAGGCCGTCGCGCGCTACCAAAGCCAGACCAAGGATGGCTAGCGCCAGCCCTACGATTGACGAGGAAAAGGGCACCAGTTCGAGAAACGGCAACGCAGCACCCACCATGACGCAAAGCCCGGCTATCAGGTAAGTAGATGAGGGATGCAGCATAAAGTTCAGGCGCGGTTTGATCATCCGGTCTACCCGGCGAGCCGTCGGCTTGAGCCAGTCCAGAGCCTTGATCAGCTTGCTCTGGGCAACAGAGCGATTGAGGATAAACCCCGGCAACCAAAAATGCTTGCGCCCTACCAGCATCTGCAGGGCAATAAGCAAAACGAACAGCCCGGCAAAGATCGCCATCCCCGGCACTCCGCTAAGCGGGGAAAACAGCGTCAAGCCCATAATCAGGAGTAGCGGACCGAAGGAGCGGTCGCCGACTGACTCGACCACCTGGGCCATGGAGACCTGCTGTTCGTCCTTGGCCAGGACGGCAATGTGTTCGAGCAGCTGCTCCAGATTATGTAAAGACGTCGACAACGGCGCTCCTCCTGCGCAAATCCCACCGGGCTGATCGGGGGGCCTCATAGGGATCCCCTCGCCAGGCGCCCCTAGCCGGGAGCCCCTTTAGATCAGAGAGGCTTGCCGCGGTTCCCGTGTTCAGCAACAAAAGACTGAACCGCCTTGAGCTCATTGGCCAGCACGGTAAAGCGCTCCTGGCGTTCGAACAGATCACTCAGATGCGCAGGCAGGTGCGGCGCTTCGCCGACATCAGCCTTGAGGACCGCATCAGGGAACTTGACCGGATGCGCCGTGCCCAGCGTGATCATCGGCAATGACATCGAACGGCGGCACTCACGCGCTGCGCGCACGCCAATGGCCGTGTGCGGATCCAGTAGTTCGCCGCACTCGTTAAAGACTTCGGCGATGGTCGCACAGGTCGTTTCATCGTCCACTGCCAGCGAATCGAACAGCTTGCGCGTATCGGTCCAACGCTCCTGCTCGACCTTCAGCTTGCCGGTCGACTTGAAGGTTGCCATCAGCTCGGCAATGCGCAAACCATTACGGCCGTGCATATCGAACAGCAAGCGCTCGAAGTTCGAGGAGACCATGATGTCCATCGACGGTGACAGGGATGCATGCAGCGTATCCTTATCGTACTGATTGCCGCCCATGAAGCGATGCAGGATGTCATTGCGATTGGTCGCGACGATCAACTGACTGATCGGCAGGCCCATATTACGCGCAAGATAACCGGCAAAAATATCGCCGAAATTGCCGGTCGGTACCGAGAACGCCATGGACCGTGCCGGGCCACCCAGCTGCAGCGCAGCGTGGAAGTAATAGACGATCTGCGCCATGATCCGCGCCCAGTTGATCGAGTTGACCGCGACCAGACGAGTGCCCTTGAGAAAGCCCTGATCGGCAAAGCTGTCCTTGACCATTTCCTGGCAATCGTCGAAGTTGCCGTCGATGGCGATGTTGTGAATATTGTCGCCCATGATGGTGGTCATCTGCCGGCGCTGCACTTCCGAAACCCGGTTGTGCGGGTGCAGAATGAAGATATCCACGTTCTCGCAGTGCTTGCAGCCTTCGATCGCAGCAGACCCGGTATCACCCGAGGTCGCGCCCATTATCACCACGCGCTCGCCACGCTTGATCAGGAAGTGATCAAGCAAGCGCCCCAGCAGTTGCAGGGCAAAGTCCTTGAACGCCAGCGTCGGGCCATGGAACAGCTCCAGCACCCATTCGTTGGCACCCAACTGACGCAGCGGCGCTACTGCCTGATGCTCGAATACCGCATAGGTTTCTTCAAGAATGCGGCGAAAATCCGCATCGCTGATGCTGCCTGCCACAAATGGGCGCATTACATTGAAGGCCAGCTCGTGGTACGGCAGCCCGGCCCAGGAGGCAATTTCTTCCTGGGTAAAGCGCGGTAGATTTTCCGGCACATACAGACCGCCATCGGTGGCCAGACCGGCCAGCAGTACGTCTTCAAAATTCAGGGCCGGAGCCTGGCCACGGGTGCTTATATAGCGCATCGTTACAAACCTTAGGTTTGAGCTTCAAGCCTCCAGCCACAAGCGGCAAGCCTCCGGTCTAACTCCAGAGCACTTGCCGCTTGTAGCTGCCGCTTGCCGCTATCAGTTCAATTGTTCAACCCGGATCCGCATCAGCGGGCCGGCGATATCGTCCAGCGCCTCGAGCGCGTCGATGGCATCGTTCATCTTCTGCTCAAGCACGCGGTGAGTCATGATGATGATCGGCACCAGACCGTCCTGCTCTTCCGCTTCTTTCTGCAGAATCGATTCGATATTGATCCCGCGCTCGGACAGGATGCTCGCCACCTTGGCCAGCACGCCTGGGCGGTCCTTGGCCTGGATCCGCAGGTAATAGGCGGTTTCCACCTCACCCATCGGCAGGACCGGCAGGTCAGACAGCGAATGCGCCTGGAATGCCAGGTGCGGGACGCGATTGTTCGGGTCAGTGGTCAGGGTACGTACCACATCGATGATGTCAGCAACGATTGATGAAGCCGTGGCTTCCGCGCCAGCGCCAGCACCGTAATACAGCGTCGAGCCTACTGCGTCGCCGTTAACCATGACCGCGTTCATTACGCCATTGACGTTGGCAATCAAACGATCGGCAGGAATCAATGTCGGGTGTACACGCAGCTCGACGCCATCCGAAGTACGCCGGGCAATGCCCAGATGCTTGATCCGGTAGCCAAAGGCTTCGGCATAGCGAACGTCGGCCGTGGTCAGCTTGCTGATGCCCTCGGTGTACGCCTTGTCGAACTGCAACGGGATACCAAAGGCAATGGAAGCCAGAATCGTCAGCTTGTGCGCAGCATCGATCCCTTCCACGTCGAAAGTCGGATCGGCTTCGGCATAACCAAGCGCCTGGGCTTCGGCCAGCACGTCGTCAAAGGTACGACCCTTGTCGCGCATCTCGGTCAGAATGAAGTTGCCGGTACCGTTAATGATGCCTGCAACCCAATCGATCTGGTTGGCGGCCAGACCTTCACGTACCGCCTTGATGATCGGGATGCCGCCGGCCACGGAGGCCTCGAACGCGACCATCACACCCTTCTCGCTGGCTGCGGCAAAAATCTCGTTGCCGTGCACGGCGATCAGCGCTTTGTTCGCAGTCACCACGTGCTTGCCGTTGGCGATGGCCTGCAGGACTACTTCCCGCGCTACGCCATAACCACCGATCAGCTCGATAACGATATCGATTTCGGGATTATTCACGACCTCGAAGACATCATCTGTCACCGGTGTGGCGCCCAGGCTGCACGCCGGATTCAGATGCCGGGCAGCAATTTGCGCGACCTCGATATCCCGACCGGCGCGCCGGGCAATTTCCACCGCATTACGCTGCAGGACGTTGAATGTGCCGCCACCGACGGTGCCCAGACCACAGATTCCCACTTTAACCGGTTTCAAACTAAGGCCCCCATTGGATCACATGTAATAAGAAGTAGATTTGTCCTGGCGGTTTTACTGATTGGCCAGGGCTTGTTCGGCAAGTTCTGCGGCCGGCTTGTAGCCCGGCAGCAATACACCATTGGCCATAAAGATCGCTGGCGTACCTTGCACACCGACCTGTTGACCCAGGGCAAATTGCTTATTCACCGGGTTGTCACAGGTCAGAGTCTCGATTTTGTTGCCCAGCTTGGCTTCGGTCATGGCTTCCTGCCGATCTTCGGCGCACCAGATGGATTCCATGATCTTCGCGGACGGCTGGCCAGGCCCGCTACGCGGAAACGCCGCATAGCGCACTTCGATGCCCAGATCGTTCAGCTCGCCCACTTCGCTGTGCAATAGCCGGCAATAGCCGCAATCGACATCGGTGAACACCGTCACATGAGTCTTGGGCTTGTCCGGCGCGAATATAACCAGTTGGTCTTGTGGCAAAGCATTAACCACCTCACCGATACCGGCCGCTTCAGCTGCGCTGGTCAGGTTTCGTGGCTGCGCGGCACTCAGATCATAAAGTGCGCCCTGGATCAGAAACTGCCCATCACCGCTTGCATACAGAATGCGACCGCTATCCAGCTGCACCTGATACACACCACTGATCGGCGACTCGGAAATCGTCTTGATGGCTACAGGCAGGTTCAGTTTGCTCAGGCTGGCACGGATATCATCAGCCGGTTCAGCAAGCACAGCTGTAGCGCATAGCGCTGACAACGATGCGATTAGCAATTTCAGTCGCATATCAGGTCCTCTTTACGGCCGACAAGCTTAGCATGAAAGATCTCGCTCACCCACGGGGATGATGGCTTGCATGCAGATCACGCAAGCGCTGGCGGGCAACATGGGTATAGATCTGGGTAGTCGATAGATCACTGTGCCCGAGCAGCATCTGCACCACGCGCAAATCCGCGCCGTGATTGAGCAAATGCGTGGCAAAAGCATGGCGCAGCGTATGTGGCGACAACGGCGTGCGGATACCCGCCTGGCTGGCATGCAGCTTGATGCGATGCCAGAACGTCTGCCGGGTCATCTCCCGGCCCTGGCGGCTGGGAAATAACACATCGCTGGGTTGGCCACCCAGCAAGGGCGCGCGACCGACCTGCAGGTAGCGCTGCAGCCAGACAATCGCCTCTTCACCCAGAGGCACCAGCCGCTCCTTGCTGCCTTTGCCGGTGACACGCACCACGCCCTGGCGCAGATTCAGTTGATCCAGGCGTAACCCAGTCAGCTCGCTGACGCGCAAGCCGCAGGCATAGAGCACTTCCAGCATGCAGCGATCACGCAAGCCGAGGCTGTCCTCAGGATCAGGCGCCGCCAGCAGCGCTTCAACATCCGCCTCACTGAGTGACTTGGGCAGCGGCCGACCGAGCTTGGGCAACGCAATGTCCAGCGTAGGATCTTCGCTGATCAGATTCTGACGCAAGGCGTGTCGATAAAAACCGCGCACACAGGATAGCAATCTTGCGGTAGACCGAGCCTGATAACCCTGGCCGATGCGCCAACCCAGATGCTCCATCAGCTCGGCCCGACTGGCTTTAATCAGCCCACTGCCACGAGCGGCAAGCCAACTGGCCAGGTGCTCCAGATCAGTGCGATAAGCTTCCAGCGTCGGTCGCGCTAGCCCACGCTCGAGCCACAGGCTATCAACGTACCCGGCAACAACGCGCTGCTCCAGGTCACTGATGCTGGCTTTAGGCATGGGGTGCTGCATGGGTCAGAATCCTGCGCTGCAAAACGGCCGGTTGGAATTTTGGACAATAAAAAAGCAGCCCGAAGGCTGCCTTTTCTTGTACCAGAAAGCGAGCTGATCAGCCCAGCTTTTCCTTGATACGTGCAGCGCGGCCAGACAGGGCGCGCAGGTAGTACAGCTTGGCTTTACGTACATCACCACGACGCTTGACGGTCAGGCTGTCGATCAGCGGCGAGTAGCTCTGGAAAGTACGCTCAACGCCTACACCGCTGGAGATCTTGCGTACGGTGAACGCGGAGTTCAGACCGCGGTTACGCTTACCGATAACCACGCCTTCAAAGGCCTGCAGACGCGAACGATCGCCTTCCTTCACCTTAACCTGAACGATCACTGTGTCACCCGGAGCGAACTCGGGTAACTTCTTGCTCATCTGCTCAGCTTCGATCTGGGCAATAATGTTGGACATTTAAAACTCCTGCACAAGCCGTCGGACTTGACTCAATGGTTATCGGTTTCCCGTTCGCGGATAAATTCCGCCAACAGCTGCTGCTGTTCTTTGCTCAGCGTTAGATCCTTGAGCAACGCTGGCCGACGTTGCCAGGTTCTGCCCAGGGACTGCTTGAGTCGCCAGCGCCGGATCAGTTCATGATTACCACTGAGCAGCACCTCCGGTACGCGCCGCTCTTCAAACTCTTCCGGCCGGGTGTAATGCGGACAGTCCAGCCACCCTTCCGTAAACGAATCTTCTACCGCTGAATCCGCATGCCCAAGCACGCCGGGGATCAGCCGGGTTACCGCATCCAGGACGACCATGGCGCCCAGCTCACCGCCGGACAACACATAATCCCCAATGGAGATTTCTTCATCGACGCACATCTCGATGATGCGTTCGTCGATGCCTTCGTAACGCCCGCATAACAGCACCAGGCTGTCCATCTCGGCCAGCTCCTGCGCCCGTTGCTGGGTCAGCGGCTGGCCCTGGGGTGACAGGTAGATCACCCTGGGCGGTGAAGGCGCCTTCTGGCGGATAGCCTCAATGGCTTCCAACAGCGGTTCAACCTTCATCAGCATACCCGGACCACCACCAAAGGGCCGGTCATCCACCGTCCTGTGACGGTCGTGGGCATGCTCTCGCGGGTTACTGAACTCGACGCTCAACTGCCCCCGTTTAACGGCGCGACCAGTAACACCGTACTCGGTCAACGCGGCAAACATCTCGGGGAACAGCGTCACTACACCGGCCCACACCGGTCAGAACTCCAGGTCCCAATCCACCTGCATCAGACCTGCCTGCAGATCGATCGACTTCACATACATATCCGGCAGGTAGGGCAGCAAGCGTTCGCGCTGATCCAAACTGCCTTCGCAAGGCTTGACTACCATCACATCATTGGAGCCGGTTTCCAGCAGGTGGTCGATCCGACCCAGTAACTGTCCTTCGACGGTTACGACCTGCAAACCCTCCAACTGATGCCAGTAGAATTCCCCCTGCTCAAGATCCGGCAAGGCGTCACGCGCCACACAGATCTCGTAATCTACCAGCGCCAAAGCCTGATCTCGGTCGTTAATCCCCTTGAGGTTAACCACCAGTACCCGGTTCTGCACCCGGCCTTCCAGCACGGTCATGGTGCGCTGTTCTGCACCGCGTCTGAGTATCCATTCGGGATAGTTCAGAACGTTATCCAGCGGGTCCGTTTCGGAATACACCTTCACCGAACCGCGAATGCCGTGAACCGAAACAATCTTACCGAGGACCACCAAGGGTGATCCGCTCGACTCCGGCAGACTGGTCATATCAGGCAGCGGCCTGATTTTCCTTCAGCAGAGCAGCAACGCGCTCAGAGGGCTGTGCACCCTGGCTCAGCCAGTAGCTAACGCGCTCCTGGTTTACTGACAGGCGGATTTCAGCACCGTTGGCAACGGGGTTGAAAAAGCCTACGCGCTCAACGAAACGGCCATCACGGGCGTTGCGGCTGTTGGCGACAGTCAGATGATAGAAGGGGCGCTTCTTGGAGCCACCACGAGCTAGACGAATGGTTACCATGTGGACATTGTTTCCTGTATTTGAGTAACGCTCATTGATTCATTACGGGCGGTGAGACCATGCGGCGCAGGCGCAGCAAAGACCCTTATACCCGAAAGGTCGCGTATTCTACGGAATATCGCGGCCATTGAAAACTGTTTTTTGATCACCTGCTGTACAGCAGGCTCTCAGAATTTCGGCATACCGCCGCCGGGTGGCAGCATACCGCCACCGCCGCCCGCACCGCCCATGCCACCCATACCGCGCATCAGCTTGGCCATACCGCCCTTGCCGCTGACTTTCTTCATCATCTTCTGCATCTGTTTATGCTGTTTGATGACGCGGCCGATATCCTGAATCTGCGACCCGGAGCCGGCAGCGATGCGGCGCTTGCGTGAACCGCTTATGATGTCCGGATTACGCCGTTCCTGCGGGGTCATGGAGTTGATGATCGCTTCCATGACCTTGAACTGCTTCTCGGCCTGGGTCTGGGCGTTTTCCATCTGCGATGGATTGATCTTGCCCATCATCGGCAGCTTGTCCATCATTGAGCCCAGACCACCCATGCCACGCATCTGCTGCAACTGGTCACGGAAGTCTTCAAGGTCGAAGCCCTTGCCCTTCTTGAGCTTCTTGGCCAGCTTCTCGGCCTTGTCCTTGTCGAGCTTGTGTTCGGCCTGTTCGATCAGGCTGAGCACGTCGCCCATGCCGAGGATGCGCGAGGCGATACGGTCAGGGTGGAAAGGCTCGAGCGCATCGGTCTTCTCGCCCATACCCAGGAACTTGATCGGCTTGCCGGTAATGTGTCGCACCGACAGCGCCGCACCACCACGGGCATCACCGTCGACCTTGGTAAGAATCACACCGGTCAGCGGCAGCGCTTCATTGAACGCCTGCGCCGTGATGGCCGCGTCCTGACCGGTCATGGCGTCGACCACGAACAGGGTTTCAGACGGCTTGGCGGCAGCATGCACCTGGCGGATCTCTTCCATCATGTCGGCGTCGATGGCCAGACGACCGGCGGTATCGATGATCAGCACATCCATGAAGCGGCTGCGTGCTTCACGCATGGCGGCTTCAACAATGGCTACCGGCTTCTGCCCGGCGTCGGACGGGAAGAAGGTAACGTCCACTTCCTTGGCCAGGGTTTCTAACTGCTTGATGGCCGCCGGACGATAAACGTCGGCACTGACCACCATGACTTTCTTTTTCTGCCGCTCACGCAGGTGCTTGGCCAGCTTGGCAACAGAGGTGGTCTTACCCGCGCCCTGCAGACCGGCCATCAGGATCACCGCGGGCGGCGTGACGGCCAGGTTCAGACCCACCGCCTCGCCCATCACCGCTTCCAGCTCGGCCTTGATGATCTTGACGAACACCTGACCCGGCGACAGGCTGCGGGATACTTCCTGACCCACAGCACGGTCGCGCACCTGATCAACAAAGGCCTTGACCACGGGCAATGCCACGTCGGCCTCAAGCAACGCCATACGCACTTCGCGCAGGGTGTCTTTGATGTTGTCTTCGGTGAGCTTGGCGCGCCCGGTCACACCTTGCAGGCTGTGCGTAAGGCGTTCGGTAAGATTGTCGAACATCGGTCGGTCTCCTAGGCTTCCTGTAACCCCGCATCGGCGAGGTGAAGCGATCAAGCGCCGCAGTATACCCTGAGCACCTTACGGATGACAGGGAAGCGCTTTATCAGCAGCGCGGCTTGTGCCACACTTCGGCTTACTGATTCTCACCCGCAGGGACGTATGACAGCCCTTACCTCCAGTCTGCTGGCCGCTCTTCTTTATCTGGGCGGCAGCTTTTATCAGTTGCGTTGCCTGGGCAAGCGCCTGGCCGTCAATGTCAATCTGCTCCGGGCGATCGGTGTGATCGCTCTGATCGCGCACGCGGGCAGCCTTTATATTCAGCTATTTACCGATGAAGGCCTGTCGTTAGGCCTGTTCAATACCGCCTCGCTGGTGGCCTGGCTGGTGATCGCCATTACCCTGCTCTCCAGCCTCAAGGCGCCGGTAGCCAGTTTGCTGCTTGGCCTGTTCCCGCTGGCCTTTATAACCGGGTTGCTCGCCTGGCTGTTCCCCAGCCACGGCACCACGCTGGTGCCGGCCGGCGGTATGCTGGTGGTGCACGTACTCTTGTCGATACTGGCTTACGGTATTCTGACCATTGCGGCTTTTCAGGCCAGCCTGCTGGCGATCCAGAACTACCAGCTCAAACATAAGCGGCCGACGCGTTTTATCCGTACCTTCCCGCCCCTGCAGACCATGGAACGCCTGCTGTTCCAGTTCCTGCTGTGTGGCGAGGTACTGCTGACCCTGGCGCTGATTTCCGGCTTCCTGTTTCTGGACAACATGTTTGCCCAGAACGTAGCGCACAAGACCTTCCTGTCCTGCGTAGCCTGGGTAGTCTTCGGCATCCTGCTGTGGGGCCGGCATTTCCGCGGCTGGCGCGGCAGCAATGCAATCCGCTGGACGCTGGCCGGCTTTCTGCTGCTGGCACTGGCGTATTTTGGCAGTAAGCTGGTCCGTGAATTCCTGCTGCCCTACTAATGAAGCCCTGTTATGCAGCCCCAGTGATTCAGCCGCTAATGAAAACCCTTTCCCCAGCTTCTGAGGTAACCCCTTGAACGACGCCCATACCAGTTTTCTGTTGATGATACTGGCCCTCTTGATCGTCCTCTCGGCGTTCTTCTCCAGTTCCGAAACCAGCATGATGAGCCTCAACCGCTATCGGCTGAAACACCTGACCAAGGAGGGCCACAAAGCAGCGAGGCGCGCCTCGAAGCTGCTGGAGCGTCCGGACCGCCTGCTCGGCACCATTCTGGTCGGCAACAACATCGTCAATATTCTCGCCGCTTCCATCGCGACGGTCATCGCTACGCAGATCTGGGGCGAAGCCGGCATCGCCATCGCCACCATAGGCCTGACGATTGTCATTCTGATTTTCGGCGAGATCACCCCGAAAACCCTCGCGGCACTGCGTCCTGAACTGATTGCGTTCCCTGTCAGCATCATTCTCAAGTTTCTGCAGATAATCCTCTATCCGGTGGTTTGGATCTGCGGCGCCATCAGCAACATGCTGCTCAAGTTAATCGGCGTGAATACATCCGATCCCAACGGCGACCAACTGAGCACCGAAGAACTGCGCACCGTGGTCCGCGAAGCAGGATTGGGCATGACCCGCAGCCGGCAAAATATGCTGCTGGGCATCCTCGATCTGGAGAAAATGAACGTCAACGACATCATGGTGCCGCGCAACGAGGCCGTGGGTATTGATCTGGAGGATGACCTGTCCGTCATCAATAACCAGTTACGTACCTGCCACCACACGCGCCTGCCGGTGTTTACCAATGACATCAACAACGTCACCGGCATCGTGCATATGCGCTCCATCGCCCG
The DNA here is from genome assembly GCF_008365385.1 of Halopseudomonas laoshanensis. Taxonomy (GTDB): domain Bacteria; phylum Pseudomonadota; class Gammaproteobacteria; order Pseudomonadales; family Pseudomonadaceae; genus Halopseudomonas; species Halopseudomonas laoshanensis. Next base: position 136,623 of record NZ_QOVF01000005.1, read on the forward strand.
CCTGCTCAGCCGTGGTGAACTGACCAAGGAAGCACTGATTCACGCCTGCAAAGAGCCCTATTTCGTACCGGAAAGCACTCCGCTGCATACACAGTTGTTCAATTTCCAGAAGCAGAAACGCCGTATTGCGATCGTGGTGGATGAATACGGTGACGTGATTGGCCTGGTTACCCTGGAGGACATTCTTGAGGAGATCGTTGGCGAATTTACTACCGACATGATGCTTCCCAGCCAGGATATTCACCCCCAGGAAGATGGCACAGTAGTGATTGAGGGCAGCAGCGCGATCCGCGCCATCAACCGCCAGCTGAAATGGAAGCTACCGGCAGACGGACCCAAAACGCTGAATGGCCTGATCACCGAGCAACTGGAAAGCATTCCGGAAACCAGTGTGTGCCTGACCATTGGCCGCTACCGGATGGAAATTCTGCAGACCAAGGACAACATGGTCAAAAGCGTGCGCATCTGGGATCGGGCCCTGGACCGTCACCCGGAGGATGAAGCCGAGGCCGTAGCCGAAGGCGACAAGCACGACGACTGAGTCAGACAGCGCAGGATGTCAGCAGCCCAGAGCGCATACCCGGCCTGCGAGGGATGATAGCCGTCGCGCGCCAGGTAATGCCTTTCGAAGATCCCGGCCATCGGCACATGCAGCGCCCGGCCCATCGCGCAACAACGCTGCGCATCCAGGTCGAGCAATCCCGCGCGCAGCCCGAACCAGCCCCGCAGCGGCTGCGGCAATGCATGAAACCTGCCTAGTGGCGGCACCGCAGTAACCAGCACCTGATCCGCCCGTGCGTTGAAATGATCCAGCAACCGCATCAGCTCGCTCCGCCAACGCCAGCGTGGGGTCAGATGCGTTGTGTCATTGACCCCCAGGACGATCACCACCAGATCCCACCGCTCCGGCTCTAGCGTTGCCAGCAATTCCCGCCGACAGACAGCGGCGGTCGCACCATTGCGCCCACAAGCCTGCCAAATAACCTGCCGCGATTGAGCGTCAGCCATCTGCTGAGCCAGTTGGCCGCACAGCGCCTGTTGCTGGGTGTCTACGCCAACTCCAGCCACGGTGGACTCGCCAATAACCAGTAGACGCAAAGAGGAGGAAGTTAAGTCAGAACTAGAGGGGGTGCAGACGCCCTGCCAGGGCAGGGCTGCATCCGGCAGGCGTAACGCGGTCTTTTTTACCCACAACGCCTGAGGCAGCAGTAACGGCAGCGCGGGCGCTGCCAGATACCACCAATGACTCAGAGCGTGATCTCCACGCTATCGGCAACCCGCAGCGCTTTTTCACGCGCCGCTTCAATACTTTCATCGCGCGCCAGCGCCACACCCATGCGCCGCTGCCCTTCTACTTCCGGTTTGCCGAACAGCCGCAGCTGGGTATCCGGTTCAGTCAGAGCTTTATGCAAATTGCCGTAACTCACAGCGACGGACTCGCCCTGCACCATGATCACCGCGGAAGCCGAGGGGCCCATCTGGCGGATCGAAGGAATCGGCAAGCCGAGGATGGCTCGCGCATGCAGCGCGAACTCGGACAGATCCTGGGAAATCAGCGTGACCATGCCGGTATCGTGCGGGCGCGGTGATACTTCGCTGAACCACACATCGTCCCCTTTGATAAACAACTCGACGCCGAACAAACCGCGACCACCCAGTGCGTCGGTCACCGCGAGGGCAATGCGCTGAGATTCAGCCAGCGCCGCCTCAGTCATCACCTGCGGCTGCCAGGACTCCTGATAATCGCCGCCCTCCTGGCGATGGCCAATGGGCTCACAAAAGCTGGTGCCATCAATATGACGAACCGTCAGCAGCGTGATTTCATAATCAAAATCGACAAAGCCCTCGACAATCACCCGGCCTTCGCCGGCACGGCCGCCGGACTGGGCATAATCCCAGGCCGCCTGCAGCTCTTCCTGACGCCGCAGCAGGGACTGGCCTTTGCCGGAAGAACTCATCACTGGCTTGATAACACAGGGTAGCCCCACAGTTTCCACCGCAGCTGCATATTCTTCAAAGGTGTCGGCAAAACGAAAAGGCGAAGTGGGCAGATTCAGTTCTTCAGCAGCCAGCCGGCGGATACCCTCACGATCCATGGTCAGCCAGGCGGCGCGCGCCGTGGGGATGACCATGTAGCCTTCGCTTTCCATCTCGACCAGCGTGGTGGTCGCAATAGCTTCAATTTCAGGGACGATATAGTCCGGCTGCTCGGCCTCGATGACCTCGCGCAACTGCTTGCCATCAAGCATGTTGATCACATGCCGGCGATGGGCGACCTGCATGGCCGGGGCGTTCTCGTAGCGATCCACGGCGATGGTTTCGCACCCCAGTCGCTGCAGTTCGATAACCAGCTCCTTGCCCAGCTCGCCGGCCCCCAGCAGCATCACCCGGGTAGCATTCTCGGCGTTGGGAGTTCCTATCTTGGCCATGCGATACGTCCTTAGCTGGTTTGTACGCTGAACCATAAGCCCTGGGCTCTGGCTCGGGACTCACAGAGTAACAGCACCTCACGGCGCTGGGCATCACTCATGCGCCCCCACAGGGTGATTTCCTCACCACTGCGCTGGCAGCCGGTACACAGATTCTGCTCATCCAGCGCGCAGACGCCGATGCAGGGCGACTTCACCGCAGCCTGCTGCATCAGTCTTCCTGCACCTGCAGGTCGCGGCGATAGCGCTGGGCGTTATGCACGTAATGCGCTGCGCTGGCCTCAAGCATCTTCTTCTGCGGTTCGGTCAGTTCACGTACCACCTTGCACGGCGAGCCAACCACCAGAGAGCCATCGGGAATTTCCTTACCCTCGGGCACCAGCGCATTGGCGCCGATGATGCAGTGCTTGCCGATCTTCGCGCCGTTCAATACCACCGCGTTGATGCCGATCAGGCTGTAATCGCCCACGGTACAGCCGTGCAGCATGGCGTTATGGCCCACGGTCACGCCCTTGCCCAGCGTCAGCGGGAAGCCGGAATCAGTATGCATTACCGCACCGTCCTGCACGTTGCTGTGCTCGCCGATCAGGATCAGCTCCATGTCGCCGCGCAGTACCGCGCCAAACCAGACATTCGCGCCCTGCTCCAGACGTACCTTGCCGATCACCGCTGCCGTATCGGCAATCCAGGCATCATCGGCCATCTCCACACGGTCATTACCCAGGCTGTACTTCATCTGCGCTCCTGTTTGCGATCTTCGTCATAAGGGGTGTGCAAGGGAATGTCGGCATCGAAGGCGACATTCATGAATTCGACCAGCATCAGGGCTGTCAGCCCCCAGATCTTGTGGCCTTCATAGCGATAGCTGGGGACATACCAACTGCGGCCTTCGTAATCGATACGGTGGGTCATCTCACGGCGGTCTTCCATAAAGAATGCCACCGGCACCCGGAACACCGCGTCTATCTCCGCGCTGCTGGGCACGATGTCGAACACATCCGGAACGATGCCAACGTAGGGCGTGACCTTGATGCCGTAGCGGGAGACCAGCGAGCCCATCGGGCCAATCACTTCCACCCGGTCCGGCTCCAGGCCGATTTCCTCGTGCGTTTCGCGCAGAGCGGTATAGCGCAGGTCGACGTCGCCGGGATCTCGACGCCCCCCAGGGAAGGCGACCTCGCCGGAGTGAGTGGTCATGCGTTGCGAACGCAGCGTCAGAATAATCTCCGGGCGGTCATGCACACAGGTTACCGGAATCAACACGCCCGCCTCCGGCATACCCAGGGTTTCGATCTGCCGCGGACGGTATTCCCCAACCCGCATGCGCATTTTATCCAGCATGCAGAGTACCTCTTGGTCTTTTAAGCATGATGTCATGATCACTTACCTAGAACCAGTTGCCCAACCGGCAAATGCGCCGCAAGATAGGACAAAACAGGTTTCCGAATGAGACGTTATAAATCATGAAGTTTTGCAGCCAGTGCGGCAATCCGATCAGCGAACAGATCCCCAGCGGCGACAACCGCACCCGCTACGTCTGCACCCATTGCGACATCATCCACTATCAAAACCCGCGTATTGTGGCCGGCTGTCTGGTAGTTCATGGCCAGCAGGTTCTGCTGTGCCGCCGCGCCATCGAACCGCGCCGCGGCTTCTGGACGCTGCCGGCCGGCTATATGGAGAACGGAGAAACCACCGAGGAAGCAGCGCTGCGCGAAACCTGGGAAGAGGCCCAGGCCAAGGTGCGCGATCAGCAGCTGTACATGCTGTTCAACCTGCCGCATATCAATCAGGTGTACATGTTCTTCCGCGGCGAGCTGGTTGACCAGGCCTACGGCGTGGGTGAAGAAAGCCTGGAAGTACGACTGTTCGACGAAACGGAAATCCCCTGGGATGAGCTGGCCTTCCCGACTGTCGGCAAGACGCTCAAACAGTACTTCAGTGATCGCCAGGAGCAGCATTTCCCGATTCGCGTGCGCGACATCCGTTACAACCCGGCGCTGGCCCGCCAGCTTCGCTGATGTGGTATTTGCGATATATCCTGGGGCTGGCGATGCTGCTGGCCATTCTTCCCGCCCAGGCGGCTCCGACAATCGACAAAGTGCTTGTGCACAAGGCCGAGCGGCGGCTGGAGGTGATCAGTGCCGGCCAGGTAATCAAACAGTACCGCATCTCCCTGGGCCGCCAGCCGCTCGGGCATAAACAGCAGCAAGGCGACCAGCGCACACCCGAGGGCATCTACAGCATCGACTGGCGCCACGAAAGCCCGCAATTCAATCTCAGCCTGCACCTGGATTACCCCAATCTGAAAGACCGGACTGCGGCTTATAAACAGGGCGTGGATCCTGGCGGCATGATCATGATCCATGGCACGCCGATTGATGAAGAGTACCCCGAGTGGTTTTTCAAAGGGCTGGACTGGACTAACGGTTGCATCGCGCTGAACAACGCCGATATGCGCGCCCTTTGGGAGCTGGTGCCAGACGGCACGCTGGTCGAGATCGTCCCTTGATCTGAGTCAACGCCCTCCTTGAGTCACTCCGGCACACTGGGTTAAAGGCAGTTTGCCATTCAGCGACACAAGGAAATGACCATGAACAAGCAACTGTTATGCCTGCTATTGGCCGGCGGCCTCTGCGCCCCGCTGCAAGCCGAGCGCCTGACCAGCGAGCCGATCCAGCCGATTGAACCCGCCAGTTTTGACGAGCCGGAAAAGATCGAGCTGGGCAAGAAACTGTTCTTTGACCCGCGCCTGTCGCGCTCTGGCTTCATCTCCTGCAATTCCTGCCACAACCTAAGCATGGGCGGCAGTGACAATCTGTCCACCTCCATCGGTCACAACTGGCAGGAAGGCCCGATCAATTCGCCCACCGTATTGAACTCGAGCATGAACGTCGCGCAATTCTGGGACGGCCGCGCCGCCACCCTGCAGGAACAGGCTGCCGGTCCGATCAACAACCCCAAGGAAATGGCCTCGACCCACGTGCTGGCGCTGGATGTTCTGCGCTCCATTCCCCAGTACCGCCAGGAGTTTGCCGAGATCTACGGCAGCGACGAGATCGATATTGACCGGGTGACCGACGCCATCGCCGCCTTTGAAGAAACCCTGGTCACACCCAACTCGCGCTTCGATCAGTGGCTCAAGGGTGATGACCAAGCGCTGACGCAGGCCGAGCTGGAGGGATACAAGACCTTCAAGGACATCGGCTGCACCGCGTGCCACAACGGCCCGGCCGCAGGCGGTTCATCCTTTCAGCGCATGGGGGTAGTCGAGCCCTACGTTACCGATAACCCGGCGGAAGGCCGCGTGGCCGTAACCGGCAAGGATGCGGACCGCTTCTCCTTCAAGGTACCCACGTTGCGCAACGTCGAGCTGACCTACCCCTACTTCCACGATGGCGCGCACTGGAAACTGGAAGAAGCCGTGGACCTGATGGCGCGCCTGCAGTTGGGGCGGGAACTGGAAAAGCAGGATATCGACAACATGACCGCCTTCCTGAAAACCCTGACTGGTGATCAGCCTGACTTCAGCATTCCCCAACTGCCGCCATCAAATAACGCCACCCCCATACCGGTGCCGTTTGCCAAGGAGTGATTTGTCTGACGTGAATGGGCTACCGCAGCATGCCGAGACCGGCCGGCATCCTGCACCAGCGTCAACCAGCCCCACGCCGTCATTCCCGCGAAAGCGGGGATCCATTCGGAAATGGCGCTTCACCAGCTCTGGGTTAAACCGAAAGGCCAAATGGATTCCCGCCTTCGCGGGAATGACGGAGTAGGGGCGGGAATGGGGTGGAGCGGGGTTAACAAGGCGTAGCGAAGTTGACGATCAAAACTCCGCCAACAACCAACAATCAAAAGCCGGCTCTTCATAGGGATGCGCAAGCCGAAATGCCGCGATCACGGCGCGGATGCGGTCGTCGGCGCAGACCATTTCGACCCTATATTCCTCAACCGTCTCCAGAGCGCCCTGATCGCCGATAAACGGCTCGCTACCGGGTAGAGGGCGGAACTGGCCCTGGCCCTTGGTCTGCCAGCAACACTGGTCGTAATCACCGATCTGCCCGGCCCCCGCACTGAAGACCGCGGCTTTGGTCTTTTCCAGATGCGACTTCGGAACATAAAAACACAATTTATACATCTTCATCTCCCAACAGAATTCGCTACCAGCGCTAGAGTGAACCAGATTAGTGCAAAAACAGCACGATCGATTCGAGCATAGGGAAAAACTATTAAAACGGTACGAAAAACCGTTTAAACCATCAGGGTCGTCCTGATGTACTTTCTCAATGGAACAACCCGGCACATTCATCAAAAACAAACGGATATCGATATGGACGCTTTAGACATCAATGACAGCGAAGCCACGGAGAACGCTGGCAAATGCCCCTTTATGCACGGCAGTGCTACCAGCAGACTGCATGGCGGTACCTCCACCCAGGACTGGTGGCCCAACCAGTTGAACCTGAAGATTCTGCACCAGAATGCTCCTCTGTCCAGCCCCATGCGTGCGGGCTTCAAATACGCTGACGCGTTCAAGCAATTGGACCTGGCGGCGGTAAAGCGTGACCTGACCGCACTGATGACCGATTCGCAGGAATGGTGGCCAGCCGATTACGGCCACTACGGCCCCTTCATGATCCGCATGGCCTGGCACTCCGCCGGCACCTACCGCACCGCTGACGGCCGCGGCGGCGCTTCCACCGGCAACCAGCGCTTTGCACCACTTAACAGCTGGCCGGATAACGGCAACCTCGACAAGGCCCGCCGCCTGCTGTGGCCGATCAAGAAAAAGTACGGCAACCGTCTGTCCTGGGCAGATCTGTATGTGCTTGCCGGTAACGTCGCCATCGAATCCATGGGTCTCAAGCCCTTTGGTTATGGCGGTGGCCGTGAAGATATCTGGGCCCCTGAGGAAGATATTTACTGGGGCGCTGAAGATGAGTGGCTGGCCACCAGCGACAAGCCCAAGAGCCGTTACACCGGCGACCGTGAACTCGAGAACCCCTTGGCCGCGGTACAAATGGGTTTGATCTACGTTAACCCGGAAGGCCCGGACGGTCACCCCGACCCGCTGGCCTCGGCCCGCGATATTCGTGAAACCTTCGCGCGTATGGCCATGAATGACTATGAAACCGTCGCGTTGACCGCGGGCGGTCATACCTTTGGGAAGGCCCACGGCGCAGCAGATGCCGCGCATGTCGGCCCGGAACCCGAAGGTGCGCCCATGGAAGAAATGGGCTTTGGCTGGATCAACAGCTACGGTAGCGGCAAGGGCAGCGACACCATCACCAGCGGGATCGAAGGCGCCTGGACACCCAACCCCACCCAATGGGACATGGGCTATTTTGACGTGCTTTTCGGTTACGAGTGGGAGCTGACCCGAAGCCCGGCCGGTGCGCACCAGTGGCAAGCCGTAGGCCTGGCAGAAAATGACCATGCCCCCGATGCAGAAAACGCCGCCAAGCGCGTGGGCATCATGATGACCACCGCCGATATGGCCATGCGTACTGATCCCGAATACCGCCGGATCTCCGAGCACTTCCACAAGAATCCGGAAGAGTTTGCCGATGCCTTCGCCCGCGCCTGGTTCAAGCTGACACACCGTGATATGGGCCCGAAAGTGCGTTACCTCGGCCCGGATGTCCCCGGTGAAGATCTGATTTGGCAGGACCCGGTGCCCGCTGTCGATCACGAACTGGTCAACAGCAAGGATATCGCCGACCTGAAAGCCAGACTCTTGGCTTCCGGCTTGTCAGTCTCCGAACTGGTATTCACCGCCTGGTCATCGGCGTCGACCTACCGCGATTCCGACAAGCGCGGTGGCGCCAACGGTGCGCGCATCCACCTGGCGCCGCAGAAGGATTGGGCCGCTAACCAGCCGGCGCAGTTGGCCAAGGTGCTGCAGGTGCTGGAAGGCATTCAAGCTGACTTCAACGCAGCGCAATCAGGCAACAAGCGTGTGTCGCTGGCGGATCTGATCGTATTGGGTGGCTGTGCGGCAGTTGAGAAAGCTGCGAAGGATGCCGGCTATTCGATAGAAGTGCCCTTTGCCGCGGGCCGTACCGACGCGAGTCAGGAGCAAACCGATGCAGAGTCCTTCGAGGCGATGGAACCGCTGGCCGATGGCTTCCGCAACTACCTCAAAACCCAATACACCGTATCGGCGGAAGAGATGTTGCTGGACCGGGCTCAACTGTTGAAGCTGACGGCGCCGGAGATGACGGTATTGATCGGTGGCATGCGCGCATTGAATGCCAATACTGACCAATCCCCACACGGCGTGTTCACTCAGCGCCCCGGCGTGTTGACCAACGAGTTCTTCGTCAACATTACGGACACCAGCACCAAGTGGACGCCGACTTCCAAGGTGCAGGATGTGTTCGAGGGCCGTGACCGCAGCACCGGTCAGGTGAAGTGGACCGGTACCCGCGTAGACCTGATCTTTGGCTCCAACTCGCAACTGCGAGCGCTGGCAGAAGCCTATGCCTGTGATGATGCACAAGAAGCCTTTGTGCAGGACTTCGTCGCAGCCTGGACCAAGGTGATGAACGCGGATCGTTTCGACATCGCGTAACCTGCAGTACAACCTCAGGCGTGGTCATTACTGGCCACGCCTGAGCGTTTCTGTCTGTGCCCTGCTGATCAGCGCTTGCTTACACCCTCCGCGTTAACCGCCAGGTTCTCACCCGCAGCACACCGTGGGCAAAGGCATGCTGTATCCCCCATCTCTGCCGGCACTCGCGCCAGCGCTTGTGCATTTATTGTCGTCGTCATACACCAACAGGCCACGTCAAAACTACCCGCCTGCGCAGGCTGGCATTCATTCGCTGCGCCGCATAAGGGGCACAACGTATTGGCTAGCGGTTTCATGATCGGCAATGCTCTCGTTTCGTTAATCAGGTGAGCCGCGGCTAGAACCGCTGGCGATCTCCTGCATATCCGTGCGTATGCGAACAAAGCGGGCAAAACGCGGCAGTCCAGTGGAGGTATAGCCATTGTAGCGATAGGTGACCCAAGTGCCGATAGCCGGGGGTGCCGTTCTGTCCTCATCACTCAAGCCGCTGCCGAGCCGAAAGCGCCTGCCATCTTCGCGCTCAACCACCAGCGCGCCTACCAGACCGGCGTACTTGCCCTTGCCTTCGGTGTAACCGACTACCCGCGCCTCGGCATCGTCATAGAGCTTGTATTTCAATAGATCCTGGCTGCGCCCAGAGCGATACAAGGCGTCCTGATGATGCAGCATCAAGCCTTCGCTACCCGCAGCAACCCAGGCTTCCAGGCGCGCTTCCAGCTCCGCCGCATCCTCTACGCGAAACTGGGGGATGGGCTGTAACCACGCAATGTCATAAGCGGATATCTGTTCCATCGCCTGCACTCGCTGACCGAAGGTTCCGCCATGCTCGGGCAGATCGAACACCATGAACTTCAAGCGCCGCCAGTCCTTATCTTCGGCCTGGGTACTACGGACAATGCCGCTGGCTGTATCGAACAACTGTCGAGCGATCCACAGCTCCCCATCCATCGCCATGTCCGGCCAACCCTGGGTGAACCAGTCTGGCGCAGCAATTGGGTAGCCGCCGCGGCTCCAAAGTGTCTCCCCGTCCCAGTGCCCACGAACACCATCGAGTTTTTCACTGACCCAGTACTCCTCGACTGCCGTTTCACCGGAGTAAACGCTCGCCAGCATCGCTTGATGCTTTGGTTGCTGGGCAGATACCCATGGCGATGCAATCAGCAGCAGGGCGGACAAACAAATGAGACAAATATGACGCATGGCGATCTCCTTATCGCTTGGTGATGGGTGCTCAAGTTCTTGGTGCAGGCCTTCCCCTGAGGTACTTTGGCTGCAATATCCGAATCAAGGATGCGTTGACCTCAGCAGGTCAGGACTTTTTTGCTGGCGTGTAAGCCGCGGGAAATTTCGGCAGGTCGTCATTGATCTGGAACCAATTGGCCCTGGAGCCGAAATAGAAGTGCCCGATCGGCCTGGTTTCCAGCACGCCGTCCAGCGTGCCGGCCCTGAGGCGCAGCGCCTCCGGTAAGTCAGTGCGCTTGCTGTAGATCGGCGAGCCACAGGTTTTGCAAAACACGCGGTACTTGCCGGGGGACGACTCGAATGAGGTCAGCATGCCCTCCCCTTGCAGCAGTCTGAACGCCGAAGTCGAGACCGGAATATTGGTCACAAAGGCGCTGCCCTGAGCCTTGCGGTATTGGGAACAATGGCACACCTGAATCGGCTCAAGCTCACCGTCAACCTCGTACATTACTCCGCCACATAAGCAACTACCGGTATACATGCGTGCTCCTCTCTCAAATCACGTTAGCCACTCTGGCTCGGCGTATTCAATCCTGTGAGATATAACTCAAGGTTATCCAGACATCCATTCCACCCACCAACATGCTTACCACGCACCTCATCTGTCGGGAATTGCGTATGAGTCAAGGTCAGCTCAGTGCGGTTGGGTGACAGCTCCTTGAAATCCAGCTCCACCAGACTGTCCTGAACAATATGCGAATTCCAGGTGAAGGCGATATGGTGGTATCGATGAATCGCTCGATAGTCACCGTGGTGCCGGTAGTCTCCGGTTTCCAGATGCATGATCACTTCGAAGCGGCCGCCAACAGTGAAGCTGCTGTGGACGGTACTCGACGAGTTTGGCTTTTGCGATGCGAAGAACCACTTCATCATCAGCGAAGGTTTCGACCAGGCGTCGAACAGCTGCCGCTTGCCGCACGGCAGCACACGTTTTATCACCACCGGGTCCATCACGTCTCTCTCGCACTCTTGAGATGCGTGGCGAGCTCATCCAGCCTGCCCGACCAGAATTTTGTGTGCATCGCCACATAGCCGGCCACTTCGCGCCACACGTCATAATTGAGATGGCAGAGCACCTCGCGCCCTTGCCGGGTCTTAACCACCAGATCGCCTGCTTCCAATACAGCTATATGTTTAGAGGCCGCGCTGATCTTCATGCCGGCAACCGCCGCAAGTTGGTTGACCGATCTGGGGCCAGCCGCGAGTTCCTCCAGCAGCAGCCGTCGGCGGCTATCGGAGAGCGCATAGAAAACCGCATCAAGCTTTTCTTCGTTTTCCATATCAGGAAAATAACGGCTGAGCCTCGTTAACCATTGAACATTTTTTATATAAAAATCATGATCTTAATCTAATCATAAAAAAGCTATTGGCGTTATTTCAATCACCTCTCCGATGTTTAGCATAGTCAATGGATGAGCATTCCGGCACATCACTTATGCAAGGAGATAGACCATGCCTAACATCTGCTTGACCTTCGGGACCAAAACGCCAGCGTCAGATATTTGCGCAGCCCTGACTACGCTGGAAGGCCTCGCATCCTGGTGGACCAGAGACACCGCTGGCGATCCCAAACAGGATGGGACAGTGACCTTCACTTTCGGCAGTAACGGCGGCTTCGATATGCGCGTAATCAAAGTTGCCCCGCGGCAGGTGCACTGGGAATGCATCAAGGGGCCAGAGGACTGGATCGGCACCCGCATCGAGTTTGAAATCCAGGAAGAAGGCAGCCACAACCAACTGATGTTTCGCCACGCCGGCTGGAAGAGTGAGAACCCATTCTTCCATCACTGCTCGACCAAATGGGCGACCTTTCTGTTGAGCCTGCGTGATCAGTTGGAAAAGGGTGAGGGACGGCCCTTCCCGGACGACATCAAAATCGAAGCATCTGGTATGTAGCAATGAAATATCAGGGCCTGCCCCGCTGTTGAAGTGGCGGCGGCCCTGATCTCAGTCACTCATGCGTCTGGCTGATCACTGCGTCCTCACCGTATCGTATGAAGGCAAGGCATCGTAGCTTGCTGACCAGCCGGGCTTGGAAGCAAAAAAGATATTGGCATCCACCGGGTGGTTGGGTTCTTCATCCAGAGTACCTAATGCTATCTCGTAGGGCGTCTTGTCGCCCAGCAGCTTGAAATACAGGCTTGAACCGCAATTCGGGCAGAATCCACGTTTCGCCTCAGGCGAGGAAGTGAATTCCTTGATCAGCTCGCCGCCCTTTACCCAGGTTAGGTCTTCTAGGGCGACTGTGCCGAATACCCCATACGCCGAGCCGCTGGATTTTCTGCACATGGAGCAATGGCAGTTGGCGATTCCCGGAGAGAACCCTTTAATGTCGTATTGAATGCTGCCGCACAAACAACTGCCCTTCATGACTGCCTCCGATGCTTTGAACATGGCGTGCATTGACCCGAGGCTGACGGCCAGCCCGCGCAAGCCGAGCGCCTCTAGCCGAGCGCCTCTAGCCGAGCGCCTCAGAACGTGATCCGGATCGACCCTGCACTTCGTTTGGCCATTCCGTGATAAACCGCCTCGATATTATTGCCATCTGGATCAAGCACGAAAGCGGCGTAATAACCCGGATGATATGTGCGTTCTCCAGGGGCGCCGTTTTCCCTGCCGCCGTTGGCTAAGGCCGCTTCGTGGAACGAGTCCACCATGCCACGGCTGTGCGCCTGAAACGCCAGATGATGCCGGCCCGTCAGGATGCCCGCGGAAGACTCACTGTCTGATGTGGAAATAAACAATTCGTCCGCCCAAAAATAATCGTCGGCGCTACCACCGATTGGAATATTCAGGCTTTTCAGGATCGCCCCGTAGAACAGCTGAGCTGCGGGAAGGTCTTTTACTACCAGTTGAATGTGGTCGATCAATCGACCCCGGTGAAGTTCTTGCGTGTCCATCCCATCCTCCTTTCAGCTGAACTATCCCAAGAGACTGGATGCTCGCCTAAAGGGCGGACTGCTGCCCAAATGGGTGGAAAACTCATCCTCGCCCGCAGAACCGACAACAGCCGATTATTATGCGTTTTGATGTGGAAGAATCTGAGTGCAAGCTTCAGGCTAGCAGCTGCAGCAAGGAATGCCACAGCCTCACTGGCGAAGAACCTTGTCCATAGTCTTACCTTTGGCGAGTTCATCGACCAGCTTGTCCAACTGGCGAATCTGCTTCATCAGCGGATCCTCAACCTCTTCCACTCGCACGCCGCAGACCACACCCTTGATAAGTGAACGATGTGGGTGCAGAGCCGGGGCTTGGGCAAAGAAGGTTTCAAAGTCGGCTTGTTTAGTAATTTGCTGCTGCAGTCCGGCCTCGTCATAGCCAGTAAGCCAACAAATCACGCGATCAACCTCCTCCTTCGTGCGTCCCTTACGCTCGGCCTTCTTCACATACAGCGGATACACCGTAGCAAAGGGTGTAGAGAAGATTCGATGTGCGGGCATCTCTGCATCTCCTGAGGTTCAGCGGGTGGGCATGCCGATAGCCTAGACGCGTTCCTCGTCTCGCAGTGTAAGTACTTCATAACCAGTCGATGTGACCGCAATGGTGTGTTCCCACTGAGCGGACAACTTCTTGTCACTGGTGACAACCGTCCACCCATCCTTCTTGGTTTTAACTTTGGCCTTGCCCTGATTGATCATCGGCTCAATGGTGAAGGTCATGCCTTCCTGCAATACCAGGCCTTTGCCCGGCCGCCCGAAATGCAGTACCGCAGGCTCCTCGTGCATCTCGCGGCCGATGCCGTGGCCACAGTACTCACGAACAATCGAGTACCCATGCTTCTCCGCATAGTGTTGAATAGCATGGCCCACATCGCCCAGAGTGGCCCCGGGTTTGACCATGCGGATACCCTGCCACATGGCTTCGTAGGTTTTATCCACCAGGCGCTGCGCCAGTGGAGTCACCTCGCCGATCATGTACATCTTGCTGGAATCAGCGATAAACCCGCCCCGCTCAAGCGTGATATCCACATTGACGATATCGCCCGGCTTCAGGGTCTGATTTTCAGAAGGCACGCCGTGGCAAACAACGTGATTGACTGACGAGTTAAGCACGTACTGATAACCGTACTGCCCTTTGCTGGCTGGGCGCGCGCCCAACTCGCCAACGATATACCGCTCGGCAAGGTCGTTGATGGCCATAGTCGACATACCGACCCTGACCTCGCCATCCAGATACTTGAATACCAGAGCAAGAAGCCGCCCAGCTTCTCGCATCAACGCCAACTCTTCCGCGTTCTTCAGCGCCACCTTAGCCAAGGGCAAGCCTCCGAGGAACAACATCGGCATGCTTCATCTGATCACTGATGATCTGAGAAAAGGACATGTCCGGATTGGCCTCAGCCAGCATCCCGATTTTTATCCAGAACTCGGCCTGTGCATTGATGGAGCGGACCATCACTGAGCTGGCCTTGCGAATGTCTTCATGCAACTGATCGTCGATCTTTACAATACCCATAGCGGATCCTGAATATACGAAACGTATACGGATCATATTCTCTGAAATAGTAAACCGCAAGGATGAGGAGTGCTTGAGCACTGCATGAAGATCGGTGATCGGAAGGGACACCTGGTTACTGCGCAGAGTCTGGTGGTGCCCTCACGTGAAGGAAATATGTGCTAGCGAATGACTTCGATTTTGACGTCAATCAAACCCGATCTGGTGTTGCCTATACTGCTAAATGCTGACTTTGAAAGATCAATAATTCGGCCCCTCACGAATGGCCCTCTGTCATTGATCTTTACCACAACACTTTTACCATTCTGAATATTGGTCACCCTCACGCTAGAGCCAAATGCCAGCGTTCTATGCGCCGCTGTTTTTAGCCCATGCTGGTAAAGCTCACCGCTCGCAGTTTTTCTATTCTGATGCAGGTCCGCATAGAAGGACGCCTTGCCTGATTCAGTGAATCCAACCCTGCTGCCGCCCGCGCCCGGTTGGGTCGTAGAGCAAGCGGCTAACAGACTGCAGAAAGTAAATATCAGTAATCTGTGGGAAAGGAATTTCATTCTTTGGTCTCCATGCATCAGCACGAACGTCTGCATATGCCGTAGCTTACTACGGACGCTGACTCAAACCGAACTAACTCCGATACGCCAGATAGGCCCTCACCAGCTCAAGCAACCTTTGCCTGCCAAAGCTAGGATCGTGACCCGCGTGCACGACATTCACGGGAAGGCTTTGCAGGCGTTGCATGGTCCTGATGTAGGCCGTGATGTCGGCATCCGGCAACGTGTCCAGTAGCGGACCATCGTATACCGCATCGCCAGAGAATAACGTCCCGGAATCCTTTTCCCAAAGTCCGATGCTGCCCGGCGAGTGCCCGGGCAGATGCAGAACCTCAAATACGCGATCTCCCAGGTCAATCATCTGCCCCTCAACCACAACCTGGGTAGCCGTGCACGCCGGGGTACGGAAGGCTTCAGGGTCAAAGCCTTCATAGGGGTAAGCATCGATCAACACGTCAGGTACGTCGTAGCCCTGCTCTTCGATAAGGGCGCGCATATTTCCCGGCCAGTGATTGCTGCACAGCACCGGGAACTCATCTGGATGCTGCAGCTGCGATGCTTCGATCGGGTGAACCAGCCGCTGTGGAAACTCGTGCAGGCTCCCGGCGTGGTCCATGTGCGTGTGAGTGGCAATCGCGATGACTGGCTTATCGACCAGTTCGGCAATGGCTTCATGCAGCGAGCTGATGCCCATGCCGGCGTCAACCAACAGGTCTGAATCCCTGCCACGCACATGCCAGATATTGCATTGGAACAGCCGAGCGACATGGGGCTCCCAAATTCGGGTTATCCCATCGCCAACGGATTCACTGGCAAACCACCGATCGGCCACCTTCATGCTTTATCCCCTCTGCCAAAGCTCAATTAGCTCATCCTGCTTTGCCACAGCACCGAAGATGCCACCCTCGTTCATCATCATCATCAACGATGCCTCGTGCAGCTCTGCACTTCCCGCGCCACAACAATCTTCAACCAATAGACAGTCGTAGCCCAGGTCGTTGGCTTCTCGTAACGTTGAATGCACGCATACGTCCGTTGTCACGCCGCACAGCAACAATTTCCGAATGCCCTGAGCACGGAGAATCTGGTCCAGATCCGTCGCATGGAATGCGCCATTGCCTGGCTTGTCGATGATCAGTTCAGCCTCTTGCGGCTTGAGTTGCTCAACGATGTCACACCCCGCCTCGCCCCGGACCAGAAATCGACCCAAAGGCCCGGCGCCACCAATAGGCGCGCCCATGGCCTGCGCTCGAGCGCGCTTGGTAGGGCTCAGGTCCATGAGATCGGGCCGGTGCGACTCGCGAGTGTAGATCACCAGCATGCCCTCTTCACGCGCGCCAGCGAGCAAACTCCGAGTGGGCTCAATAGCTGCTTGGGTGGAAGCCAAGCTGTAGCCCATCTGGGCGAAGTAGCCGTCCGGGCTGAGAAAATCCTGCTGCATATCAATAATGAGCAGGGCGGTGTCCTGCGCGGACCATTGGCCACTCAATGGCCAATGGTAGGGACGCGAGCTGGGTAAAGGCGCCCAACTCATTGCGCAAGCTCTGCGGAGTAAGTGGTCGGGAAACGCAGCTTGATATTGTCAGCATTGCCGAGCACGCGTTCCTCAGCAAATTGCACGCCGACGTAATCCGGGCCGGACGCGCCCTCGCCCAGCAGGCCGTTGTCCCAGGCGAACTCGGTGATATTACCCATAGTGTCAGCGAACTCCGGATCTTCAATAAGCGCCACAGCTTGTGACGGCGTAAAGAAGTTGATGGTTGCTGTTTGTTCGGCGAACCCTTGGGCATCAGTGGCCAACGCCTCAGCCATATAGCTCACTGCCTTGTCATGCTCTGGGTGTTCAGGAGAAAGCATGGCGATCACCTCGTACCAGGCTCCGGCCAAGGCCTTTCCCAACCCCGGTGTTTGCTCAAGAAGGTCCGTACGGACGACCAGAATGTCGGTAATTTCGTTAGGGATATCCGAGCTGTCAAAGAGCATAGTGGTATCGGCATTTTGCGCCAGAATCTCGCTTAACTGCGGTTTCCAGGTGACCACCGCCTGACTGTCGGCAGATTGAAAGGCAGCAATAATGTCAGCATCGGAGGTATTTACCACGGTCAGATCGCGTTCGCTCATATCATGTTCAGCTAGCGCGCGCGCCAGCAGGTAGTGAGACCCGGAAAGCTCCACCAGATTGACCCGGGTATCCTTCAGATCCGCCACGGTTTTACCGGTACCTTTCATGACCAGCGCATCGCTGCCGTTGGATGCGCTGAGCAGCAAGGCTGCCGAGGAATCAACGCCGCCCGCCGCAGGGATGGTCAGCGCGTCCAGAGTGATGGCAATAACGCCATCAAACTGCCCGGCGGTGTATTGGTTCTGAGCTTCGATATAGTCATTCATCTGCACTGCTTTGAGGTCAATACCGTAGCGGTCGCCCCACTTGGCAAGTATGCCGCTTTCCTCGGCATAGCCCAGGGGCATGCTGCCGGCATAGATGGTCCAGGCAATGCTGAAAGAGGGTTTATCTTCGGCTTGCGCTGGCGAGATGCCAGCGACCAAAGCAAGTGCCAGGGCAAGGCCAGTAAAAATGCGCATAGGTAACTCCCATTGAGGATTCGTTGACACCAGCAGTGTCCCTCGGGGGAAGCCAGGCATAAATGACCGGGTCTGCAGGTTTACCTGTCAGTGGATGCAGGCATGCCGAACACCTCAAGAACCGCCGCCAGATCATCGCGAAATGCGTCTACCGCTGGTGTCTGGCTGTCACGGCTGCGCCGGGCAGCGGCCTCAATCAAGGAGCTGCGCCGGAAGTGATCGGGGCGTACGGCAACCATCTGGCCGCTTTCGATCCAGACCCGCGCATAGTGATTGGGCAAAAACCCCACATGACTACCAGCCAAAATCAGCAGGGCGGCCGCCTCCACATTTGAAACCCAAGCGGTGACGTGCTTCGGGTCGCCGCCCAAAGGGGTCGTATCCTGGGAACCAAGAAAATGGCGGGCGACCTTGGCGCTGATCTGCAGCTCCTCTTTCACATCCGCCAGAGAATCCGCGCCGGCGAGCGGATGCGAGGGCGCGCATACAAGCCAATCGGTTTCCTGATAGAGCGGCTGGTAATCCAGTTCTTCCAGATGCGCGGGAAATATCCCTATGCCAACATCTGCAGCATGATTCAAAAGCGCCTGCTCAATCTGAAAAGGCGCCATCACTTCCATATGCAGGTGAACCTCGTTTGCGCTGCGCGCGCCGTAACGCTGCAACACATTGCGCAAAGGACAGTTGGGGTCCGAAATGAGATTGTCGATCATGGCCAGGCGCAACTTGCCGGAGAGGTGACCCTTCAATGTTTCCGCGCCATCTTCAAAGCGGCGCAGTGCCAGGGTCAGGTCGATAGTATTGCGGTAGATCTGCTCACCTTCGCTCGTCAACGCAAACCCTCCACGCCCCCGTTCGCAAAGGCGCAGGCCAATACGCTCTTCGAGCTGGCCCAATTGCCTGCTTATCGTAGAGGCATCACGATTAAGCAGCGCCTGGGCATTGGCAATACCCTGCGATTCAACTACAGCGATAAAGACTTCAAGCGAACGCAGGTCTATGTCTGAAAGACGCATAGGACAACTTCCGGATTACAGTAAACCAGCACTCCTTGAAAACGGACTGCCCCTAAAACATCAGTACCACGCCCCCGGTGACCACCGCAAAGAGCACGGACAAGCCGATTACCATACGCCAGTTAAAAGGCGGTGGCGGCGGTTCCACTGCAAGCTCTTTCTCAAGGTAGTTTTTCAGCAGCCGGGTGTTACGTGTATTGGCTTTGTAAACAGCGTCAAACGCGTCCCCAAATACCGGCAACAACCCGCCCACAAAATCGATGCCAACATTGCGCAGCATACGCCGTTTGACCTCCTTACTCGCACCGGCTCGCTGCGCTTCCAACAAGACATAGCCAGACATCGCCAAACCAATCACGTCACCCACCACCGGCACCAGGCCTACAACGGCCTCGACACCAATCTTGAAACGGGTAAAAGGCAGGCTGATGCTGCTATCCGTGAAGCGGCTAAATTTATCCAGGCGCTCAAGAATTGCCCGTTGTTTGGCTTCGGTGGGTTGTGGCGCCATGATGTCTCCGCGGATGGCAAAGCTCCGGTATGGAGCGTTGTGGTCATGTATGGAGAGTATCAGGTAAGGCAGGAAGTTCAGAAACTGGTCGAAGGCAGATGTTGGGCGCGACTGGGGCGCGTTACATCAGAGCAGATGCCCAGCGCTGAAAGAAGAAACGCGACGGCTACTCAGGCATCGCACCATACCAGCCCTGCGTAAGGCGTATCCCTGAGTTTAGCCAAGCGGGTTTCCAATGTGCCGCAATGCAGCTCAAGCCGATGGCCATTCGGGTCAAGAATATAGACGGAATCGCCTTCACTGGTATTTTGCTTCCATTCTTCGACACCCTCCTGCTGCAGCCTGTTACGCAACGCAGAAAGCTGAATCTCGCTGATGTTGAACGCCACATGCGTATAGTCTGTGGATGGCTCAGTCGTTCCCACACTTAGACATAACCAGGTATCGCCCGCCGTCAGGTACGCGCCGGAATCCCAGACAACATGGAGCTTCATTTCCAAAAGGTCACGGTAGAACCAGATTGAAGAACTCAGATCCGCTACCGAAAACGTGATGTGATTGATACCTGTGACCATGCGTTTGATCCTCAAGAAAGTCACTGGGAGCAAAGTCCTTAAAAGGGCATTAGGCGGCCTTTGGCGCACGCGGCTGCAGCGGATTAAACAGAAGTCTCTTCTGGGATCTGAGCCAGGAGGTCGGTAACGCCGATATCCACGCCCGCCTGTGATAGCAAAGTAGAGACTTGCCCACGATGATGAGTCTGATGATTAAAGAAATGCAGCACCAGGCTCGAATATCGCTTGTTGGCAGGAACCCCTTTAATGTTGTGATAGCTGAGCACAAAATCCAGATCGGCTTCGGAAAGCTGTTCCGTCCAGTTGATGATCTGGCGATCCAGCCAGAATCGCTGAGCAGATAAGCCATCAAGATCATCAAAGAGCATCTGATCCAGACTCGCCGGGTTTTGCAGGTCAGCGACCTCCCGCAACGAATTCAAGCAAGACGGATGGGTAGCAAAGCGTTTGAGCCAGATGGTATCCCCAGCGAGGATGTGGTTCAGCGTTCCCAGGATGGAACCAAAAAAGGCCCCTTGGTCTCTCGCTAAATCTGCCGCAGATAGCTGACCTGCAGCCTGATAAATCTTCGAGTTCATCCACTGATTGTAGGTGGCTAGCAATTCAAAGTGATATTTCAGACTCATAAGATTTCCATTCCACGTTTAACGCCTAGCTGAAAGAAGCAGCGTCTGCTGCATCCAACACGCGCTGGAGGTGCAAACCAACCAGAGCAAGCGCCATGACAGCAATATTGGTGGTCACCGGATTGAATGCAGCGCCCACCAACACCGGCTGGAACATAACTACAAAACCTAACAAGCCGACCATCGCCGCTATAGTGAAAAGAAGAGGCCAACGTTGGCGCCAAAACACCAGAACAGCAATAGCGAAAGCTATCTCAAGCATTCCGCCTATAGTCGCCGCTTTCTCCGCACCGGCCCGAGACAACCCGATAGCCATGCTCATGGCCAGCTCATCTTCATGCGGATAGAGCAGCTTGGGAACCAGGCCATGATAGAACCAGATAAAGGCAATCGTGCCCTACAAACTGCATAACTTAAGAATGTGCTATTCACCTAGGAACCTGGAATCATGGTCTTTGTTCGGAATAACACAGGCGTCGTAGCGCCCGAATAACCTGTAACGATTCAACGCCACACGATCGTATAGCCAATCGCGAATAATCGAAGGCACCACCCAACCGATACACATGATTGGCCAAGGCCATGGCAATCGCCGCATCACTCTAAAAAATGCTGAGGATTTCGTATGAATATTTGCCCCTTCCACCAGCAGCATGGTCTCGTAGTGATCAGTTGGAAAGCCATGCCACTGCAGAATAGCCTGCCCTTCCGGTGATTGAACGGTTGCCAGCTTGAACTGGCGCTTCCTATCAAACCTGATCAGAAAACGTGCCCAAACCGAACACAGCCGGCATACCCCATCAAAAAGGACGACCCGATCACCGGCTGCCATACCTAATGCGATCTGCGACTCTTGATTCATAAATTAGCTAACGTCCCTTTCCAGTGAATCTGGCGCCCGCAGGTTGTGATATGCCGCTGTTATGTCAGGCCGCACACATCTCAGCCACGAAACGCCGCCTCAATCACAGCAATGTCGATCTTCCTCATCGTCATCATTGCGTCGAACGCACGCTTGGCAGCTGCTCGATCGGAACTGGTGTTTGCCTTCGTCAGCGCGACCGGGGTAATCTGCCAGGAGATGCCCCATTTGTCCTTGCACCACCCGCACTCGCTCTCCTGACCGCCGTTGCCAACGATCGCATTCCAGTAGCGGTCCGTCTCGTCCTGGTCTTCCGTCGCAATCTGAAAAGAGAACGCTTCATTGTGCTTGAAGATGGGGCCACCGTTGAGACCGAGGCACGCAACGCCGAGCACGGTGAACTCTACCGTTAAGACGCTCCCTTCTTTGCCTGATGGATAATCACCGGGCGCGCGGTGCACGGCGTCGAGTGACGAAGCAGGGAATGTCTCGGCATAAAATCGCGCGGCTTCCTCGGCGGCGTCATCGTACCAAAGGCAGATTGTGTTCTTTGCAATGCGGGTCATGATCAGCTCTCCTGTCCGGTAATTGCCGTGAGTGGCAATCTATAGTCGAACCGAACTGCCTGAATTCGACAGCGAAGATGAGTCTAGTGCAGAGTTTCACGGTAATTTTCAGCCGCGTGTCGGTCTTCTGCAATCAGCGCCAACCATGCTAGAGCATTGATCTTGAGCGCACGAGCAAGGCGTTAGCTACGTGTGTGACACCTGGATGCAATGAGCGAAAGAACGCGCGAAAAAATAGCCTTGTCATAACGCCAATGCTTGTTTGCAGTTATTCAGCGCACGAGCCTACAATGCTGTGAGTTCGAGCCAGCAACATCATCCCCCAGAGGAAATCCCATGTCGTTTTTGATTTATATGATCGGCCTTGTTTTGACCGTCGGCGGCATTGCGTGGGGGCTGGTAACTGCAGGCGTGGATACGCTATACATCGGCATCGCTTGCCTGATCGTTTTCGGCATAGGAATGATGATGGCGGTTTCACGGACTCGCTCCAAGGATTCGCCGAGTTAATCTCTGCACTCAGCCGGAGTGACAGGCCGTAACTGCCGGGCTTGCGTCGTACTCATCGTGACGCCGCACCCAATCCATGATTTCCTTCTCGTTGCGCCCTTTTGGCGTAATGTCTAGATAAACGAAGGCGCCGATCACCTCCTCATTCCCGCGGGCGTAACTTGAGTAGGTGTGGAACACTGCGCCGCTTTCGTCCTTGTAGAACACGCTGAGGCCGGGCAATTCTTCGCTGAAATATTTCGGATCTTCGATATTTTCATAGTTGTAGTAGAGCCGCCCAGCCTCCAAGTCCTCCCGAGCGAAAGAAACCTGAAAGTCAAAGTTGAAATCGCAGCCCTCGGAGGACACCCACCGGGCAGTCCAGCCCATGCGCCTTTGGTAGGCTACCAACTTTTCTAGCGGGGCGCGGGATACACGAACGTAACTAACGTCGTGATTGGCGAGGTGGACGACAGCTCCCTCCGCATGATCCGCCTCCAACGAACAGCTTGGGCAGCCTGCATTCCAGTCCGGGCCGAACATGAAATGATGCACTACCAACTGACTGTTCGTGCCGAATAGCTCGGCAAGCGTCTTCTTCCCTTCCGGCGTGTCGAAGATGTATTCCTTCTCCACCTTCACCCATGGCAGCTCGCGCCTCTCACGGGCGACAAGGTCGTGCATGCGGGTGAGCGCCTTCTCGTTCTTCAGGTGGGCTTTGCGTGCCTGAGTCCACTCCTCTCTGGACACAACTCTCGGTGATTCAATCTGGCTCATGACGGACCTCCTCGCATGGATTCAGCGTTGTTCCGGGTAGCGGCACCGGAATAACTCAGTTTGCATCGAGTAGTCGTTTGCAACGGATCAAAATCGACAACATAGCGGTACTTAGTGGTGCGGGACATCGTCCATGGGCGTTTGGCTCCCCGATGGGGCTTTAGCCTGTCCTAGTTATGGCGGCGAACGGGTTGAACCGTTTAGGGGTTTGCAGGCTTGGATCGCCATAGATAATAAGCCCAAGCCAAGACCAATAGCTCAAGCGCAAACGACCAATGCAAAATGAAATTTAGCCACCAAGGGCTATAAACAGCCTCTACAGTGAAAATAGCGTAGGGCTTATCTATGAGCGGGGCAAACCACCAGATATCACCTACTATTGAATCTAACAACATGTGAACAAAACCGCTAATTGAGAAAATTAGCGCGAGTGCTGCGCCTGATTTATTTGTGGCGAGCCGGAACCAGATGCTCGAAGCTGTCAGAAGGCTCAGCCAAAGTACAGGGTAGTGCGGCCAGTAGGTATGATGATGATTTTGTCTATTGTCGATTAAGTAAAAATAGAACATATCAAAGTCCGGTGCGATTCCACCAAGCACTCCGGCCAAGACAAAGAGCTTTGCGGAAACGCCAGTATCAGCGAGCTGCTTAAACAGCAATTTCGCGGAAATGTACCCAGCCGGCATATGACCAATGAACATAAAGACCTTAACGTCTGAGGTAAGCGGCAGCCGGAGCGCAGCTCTGGGATGTCCGCTTGACTGATGGGTTAGCTGACGAACTACTGCTCATACTTTCTCACTCGAATAACAACGGTATTGTTTTCCGCTGTGGCAACAGAAATGACTCCATTTTCATGGAGCCGAATCCTCTCGGCAGCTCCGATACCTGGATAAGCGTCGGCGCTTTGAAAATCCCCAAAAAAGGCCACCCACCTAACAAGCGGATGAAGGGACTTTTCGTTGTTGTTCGCAAAGTCAAAAACGGAGGAAGAGTAGATACAGATTGCTAAGGCGCCGGCTGCATGCCCGAAGAGCTTGGCTGTTTCTTTGAACGGGTGACGAAAGACGCCGACAAAAAGCGCAATGACGTATAAAAGAAACGCAAAAATGCCCACCAAAATTGACACGACTATCGACCATGCCGGGATGTAAAACAAAAGCGCAATGAAGTTAACTGAAACGTCGAAATCTTGCGGCGGAAGACCTAGCGCTGAAGCAACAACGTTTTTGGCAATAGTTACCGCGAGTAAGAGAACGAAAAGATGAGGGATGATAATTAGTGCCCTGCCGATAGGATGCCTCCAAACTTCCTTCACCTTTGGCCAGCTCCAGATCGAAAAACCAATGGCAAAGGCTAAGGACGCAAGGAACAACAGGCCCTGATGGGTGCCTTTTGATGCTGGAAAGACAAATACCCCCAACGCTAGGATGGCGATGAAGATCAAGCCTGCCAGATGGGCTTGATAGGCAGGGTGCATGCTGTGCAACCGTTGGAAGAATTTTCGCACGAGAATACCTAACGCCCGCAGCACGGGCAAAGTTGAAGCGCAGCGGGGACTTTGTCCCAGGGCCTGCGAATTGCATTTACGTTATGGGAAGGAGTGCAGGCTGTCCTTGCCTTTAGGCGGGATGAAACTGGCATTCCTTTGCTGCAAACGAGATTAAGTCCTGTAGGCTGCTTTGTCCAAGGCCTTTTGCCAAGCTACCCGCTTCAGCAGAGAGGCAAAAGGCAAGACCTGATGGGTTTGCGGACAATGGCATGCGGTTCTTACGGGAACTGATCGAATAAGTCAGCTACTCTAACTGATCACTGCGATCAGACAGTCCGGCGACGCGAATCACGCAGGCGCCAAGGGCTTGCCCCGCGACTTGTGCGGTAACATCGGTTAACGAAGCACCCACCACTTAACTTTTTCAGGAGAAAAAAAGTGTCAGATACCAACATCGAACTGATTTCCACCATCAGCGAAGACAACAAACTTGAGCTTGCCCTGCGCGAAATCGACATCCCCCAGCCAGGCGAAAACGATGTTGTCATCCGCATCGAAGCCGCCCCTATCAACCCGTCTGACCTGGGCGTGATGTTCAGCTTGGCCGATATGACGACTGCCAAGCAATCGGGTAGCGCCGAGCGCCCTGTGATCAATGCTGACTTCCCGGCCAAATTCATGGGTGCCGTCAAAAAGCGCGTAGGCAAGGCTATTCCCGTGGGCAACGAGGGCGCCGGTACTGTCGTCGCTGCGGGCTCGTCAGCGGCTGCGCAAAGCCTGATGGGCAAAACCGTTGCGTTCATTGGCGGTGGTAGCTACCGCAAATACCTGCGTGCCAATGTGCAAAGCTGTCTGGAACTGCAGCCGGGTACCACTGCAGTCGAGGCCGCTTCCAGCTTTGTTAACCCGCTGACCGCATTGGCCATGGTAGAAACCATGCGCGCTGAAGGTCACAAGGCGATCGTTCATGCTGCCGCCGCCTCCAACCTCGGGCAAATGCTCAACCGCATCTGCATTGCCGATGGCATCGACCTGGTCAATATCGTCCGCAAGCCAGAACAGGAAGCCTTGCTGCGCGACCAGGGTGCCAAATACGTGGTCAACTCCAGCAGCGACAGCTTTATGGCCGACCTGACCCAGGCACTGATCGACACCGGCGCGACTATCGCGTTCGACCCTATTGGTGGCGGTAAGTTGGCTAGCGATATTCTCACCTGTATGGAAGCCGCCGTCTCGCGCGACATCACTGAATACAGCGTATATGGCTCTACCATCTTCAAACAGGTGTATATCTATGGCGGCCTTGATCGCGGCCCGATCACCCTGAATCGCGCGTTTGGGTTTGCCTGGGGTGTGAACGGCTTCCTGTTGTTCAACGCGCTAGGAAAGCTGGGTAACGACACCGTCGCCGCCATGCGCAAGCGCATCGCCGCCGAGATCAAAACCACCTTCGCCAGCAGCTACACTCACGAAGTGTCCCTGGCCGGTGCGTTAAAATTGGAATCGATGGCGGTTTACGGCAAACAGGCTACCGGAGAGAAGTTCCTGATCAAGCCACAGAGCTAGGTTTGATCTCTGGCCGCATGGCCATTATGGGGCGCTGGTGTCAGATCGATTCCAGCGCCTTAATGAGGGGCAACCCTGCCGATCATTGCCCTCTCTGCCCAAGGCCCAACCTTATTCTTCAAACCAGACCTTCTAATCCTGAAGGCTGCTGATAAAGGCTTCCGATTCAGCTATGGATTTTTCCATTTCCCTGATCAACTGGGCAACATCCGTTTCTATAGTCCCCAGCTCACCCTGTAGCGAGTCAATGGCTCGCGCATTCAGATTATGCTTTAGAAACAGCACCTGATCCTGGAAGACCCGTAATACGGGCTCCATGCGTGCCTCTGCGCTGCGCATTGACCTGATGAGTCCCTTGTATTGCTGCCGGGTCTGGCTTAATTTCGCGGCACTCTGGCGCTTGAGATTAGCACTGCTGTACAAATCGATTTCGTCCTCCCACTCATCGAACAAAGCCTCGGACACATCTTCAACCGCATCAATGCGCTGCGTCACCGATTTAGCAGCGGCTTTACTGTCTTCGTATTCGCCATTTAGCCTGTCGTAGCGTGTTGCCAGATCCTGGTCTTTGATCTGGATGATGGAGCGGAATTCTGCCAGCGCGGATTCGAATTGTTCCTTGGCATCAGTCTGCGCCTCCTGGACCGACTCCACGCGATCAACCATGATATCGCGCTTGTGAACGCCCACCCTCTCCATTGCGTTGTAATACGCCGACTGGCAACCCGCCAGCGCCACCATCAAAAAAGAAACTAAAAGCCAACGACTTAACGACATGTACCCTTCCCTTCAGCTGGGTTTTGCGAGCTTGAATGGGGCAAATGATAGCCTTTTTCGGTGCCGGAAGGTGAAGCCTCCCTGACGCAAAGACCAAGCATCAATCGATATTCTTCTGACCCCGTACATGCATGTTGATTCCCAAAGCGAAAACCATGAGGTTTAAGGTGATTTAGCTTTAGGGCTTCCTAGCGTCGATGACTCTGACACCATTGGGATTGTTGTTATAGAAATGTTCATCTGACCCAAGTTCTTCGCTTACTTAATGCGCTTTACTGTTATCAAACTGATGGTTAGCGCGCTATTGTAAATACGCAGGAGAAGCCACAAATTTAATAACTATTGTTATTAGCAATCCTTCCGATTATCAATACCTTTAGTTTTTGATGGCATAATGTATGTCTTAATGTTGTGCAAGTTGTGCATTTACTCGTTTCACTCTATTGTCCAATAAGAACGGACGCACAGCGGTAAAAGCTAACAACTTTTTAATTTCCTTAACACATACACACTTTAGGAATTATCATGGCTAACGAAAGTCGTCGGAAATTTATGCGTCACACCTTGCTCGGCATGGCTGCATTACCTCTTGGCATGGGTATTCTGTCGCAACGTGCTTTCGCCCAAACCCTCACACCGCTGGACCCAGAGAACCCTCAAGCCAAAGGGCTGAACTATGTGAAAGTGGCGGAAGAAGCCGCCGGTCACCCGGCCTATGAAGCAGGTGAGCACTGCGCAAACTGTGCACTCTTCCAGGAAGCCAACAATGGCTGCGCGCTGTTCCCGCAGAATTCGGTTGAGCCAAACGGCTGGTGCCAGGTCTGGGCCAAGAAGCCCTAAGCGTCAGTTTGTTTAAGAAATCGTGATAAAAGCCTGGGCCTTTTTTTTTAAGCAAAATCGGCCCCGGTTTTCTTGGAAAAGTCTAAACGTTCAGTAAGTTATCTATTTTCTTCCCGGCTTAATGATACGTCTAGCAAATGTCTTAGGGGAAAACCTTCATCTGACCCCAGTTACGCACGCTTTGGCCTCTAGCTGAGCACCTATATTCGCTAAGTACTGGACATGGCCTTCAAGCTTCTTCGTCTCTTCAAGAAGGTTGGAAATTGGCATGACTCCGTATTGCATGTTCGCGTCATCATCTTCCTCAAACTTGATCGCTCTGTAGTGGTCTACTAATCCCGGACACCGAAATGGGTGGTAAATTTACCGCCATAGCTGAGGTGTTCCATGACAAGACAACGTCGTACGTTTTCAACTGA
>NZ_QOVF01000006.1 GCF_008365385.1 Halopseudomonas laoshanensis
AACCAGTACTAATTGCCCGTGTGGCTTGACCATATAACACCCAAGCAATTTGGTGTGGTCATGACACCGATGAACGACAATCCGAACTTGGATTGAGATACAAGTTACCAGCAACACCCATTTCTATCACCGAACCACCCCTTTACGCTGTGTAGACTAACACCTGCACAGCAACGAATTGCTTGACGACCATAGAGCATTGGAACCACCTGATCCCATCCCGAACTCAGAAGTGAAACGATGCATCGCCGATGGTAGTGTGAGGTTTCCTCATGTGAGAGTAGGTCATCGTCAAGCGCTATACCAAAACCCCGGATATCGAAAGATGTCCGGGGTTTTACTTTGCGCGCAGGAAAACTCACACAGCAGACCGCGCACAGCACCGACACCCGCAAATCATCCTCATTGGCCGACCTTTACTTGGTCATGCCTGGCCCACCCCGTCATTCCCGCGCAGGCGGGAATCCAAACGTAGGTTCAGACCTCGCACATCTCTACAGTTTCTTGCGATGGCGGTTAAGGTCACAATGGTTTCCTCCTGCGCGGGAATGACGGGGAGGTTGGAGCGAAGGGTGGGGCCAGAGGCGGGTAGCGAGTAACGCCTAGGGCGAAGGTGATGGGTGCAGAGACGTTCGCGAAACGGATCACTGATTACCAGCACAAATGCGCCATTGACGCGCTCACCAAGCACCCCCCGCACCCTCTTGCAGCTTGCAGCTGAAATTACTGCGCCGCTTTTTTCCACTCCTCTTCCTGCAGCAGTCGCCACATGATCTTTCCGGTAGGAGACTTGGGAATGCTGTCAGTAAACTCGATCACCACCGGGCATTTATAAGCGGCCATGTTGCTCTGGCACCAGTCGATGATGTCCTGTTCAGTGGTCGCTTCATTACCGGCTGACAGCACGACAAAGGCCTTCACGGTTTCACCACGGCGGGGATGCGGTGTAGAAATCACGCAGACTTCGCGAATGGCTGGATGCGAGTACATGAGCGACTCGACCTCGGCCGGCCAGACCTTGTAGCCTGACGCGTTGATCATGCGTTTGACGCGGTCTACGAGGAAAAAATAGCCTTCTTCATCGTAGTAACCCAGATCCCCGGAGCGGAAGAAGCGGTGACCATCGACTTCTACAAAAGCCTCCTCAGTGGCCTCCGGACGGTTCCAGTAACCCTGGAATATCTGCTCGCCGCGCATGATGATCTCGCCAGTAACGCCAACGCCGACTTCTTCCAGGGTTTCGATATTGATCACCCTGGAGTCGACGCCAATAATCGGAATACCGAGACATTGTGGTTTGCATGCCTGAGGCGGATTGACGTGAGTAGGCGCGATGGTTTCTGACAGGCCATAGCCTTCCATATAAATCAGGCCGGTTTTGTCGATCAATTTGGCCGCGACAGCTGCGGGCATGGCTGCACCGCCACCGCCGATGCTTTTCAGTGAGCTGATATCGTACTGATCGATATCCGGATCGGAGAGCATATCGACGACCATGGTCGAAATATTCCGCCAGGTATTTACCTTGACCCGCTGGATAAGCTCGGCTGCGACCTTGCGGTCCCAACGAGTCATCACGACCAGCGTGCCGCCAGCGTACAGCGTGCTATTCATGCACGATTGCATGCCGGTGACATGAAACATGGGTACTGACACCAGGTGTACAACATCATGTTGCGCATTGGTCCAGACCGCGCCATACACGGTAGTGGCCATGACGCTGTGGTGTGTATGCACACAGCCTTTGGGGTTGCCAGTAGTGCCAGAGCTATAGGGGATAACGCACAGATCATTGGGGCCCGCGGTCAGCGGCCCTGGCGTCAGGTTCGCGGTCAGGGCGGCTTGCCAGCGGGTCACGCCGGGTAGCTTGGCATCGGTGGCAGGCTCGCGCACTGCCTCGGGCAGGTTTAGATTTGTAGGTTCGGTAACGTATTCAGAGTAAGCGCTGACGATCACCTCACGCAGATGTCCCTGGCCAACATGCTCGGAGATGTGCTCGACCAGCTCTTGGGCACAAAGGGCCACCGGCGCCTGGGTGTCTTCAATCAGATACTTGATCTCGGCCGAGCGATTCATCGGGTTGACCGGCACTACTACGGCATTGGCGCGCAAGATGGCGAAGTAGCCAATAATATATTGCGGGCTGTTCTGCATATACAGCAGGACCCGGTCGCCAGCTTTCACGCCGGCATGCTGCAGGTACCCAGCGATGGCCTCGGCCTGTCGCTTGAATTCGTTATAGGTAACATCCGTGCCGTAATAATGAATTGCGGGATGCTCGCCAAAGCGCAAGGCCGAGACGGTAAGGTTGTGAAAGACGCTGGTGGCGGGCAGCTCCAGCTGCCTTGGGACTTGAGGGGGCCAGACGTTGAAGTGGCGTTCGAACATGCGCGAGCTACCTGTGACTGTTGTTGTTTTAACGGTGCATCCAGGGCCTATATGCTGACGGCCAGCGATGCCATTTATTATCGTGACACCAGAGTAGCGCCTTATCGAGCCTATTGTGAACCGCCAGTCATTTTGGTGTTGGCCGGTCATAAGCAGCTGTAAGGTTGCCCTCACTCAAGGCCGGGCAGGGGACCAGATACACTGTTGGATAAGGTATAGTAGAGGCCTATTATTGTCAGGCTAAGCAAGTCTGAAGCGACTGTGTGCAGCGCTATATCAGCCACAAGAGGAGCACTTCCGATGAGTCAGGATCGCGTTATTATTTTTGATACTACCCTGCGTGATGGCGAGCAAAGCCCTGGCGCATCCATGACCAAGGAAGAAAAACTGCGCATTGCCAAGGCGCTGGAAAAGCTCAAGGTCGATGTCATCGAAGCGGGGTTTGCGATCGCCAGTCCGGGTGACTTTGCCGCGGTGAAGCTGATCGCCAATACCATTCAGGACAGCACCATCTGCAGCCTGTCCCGCGCGATGGATGCCGATATTGACCGCGCTGCAGAAGCACTTGCGGGCGCCAACCACGGGCGCATTCACACCTTTATCGCCACCAGCCCTATCCATATGCAACACAAGCTCCGCTTGCAGCCGGATCAGGTAGTGGAGCAGGCGGTTCGCGCGGTCACGCGTGCGCGTAATCTGTGCCCGGACGTAGAGTTTTCCTGTGAGGATGCCGGTCGATCGGAGATCGATTTTCTCTGCCGTATTATCGAAGCCGCAATCGATGCCGGGGCGCGGACGATCAATATTCCCGATACCGTCGGTTATGCGATCCCCCACCAGTTTGGCGAGATGATCAGACAGATCATTCAGCGCGTGCCTAATGCTGACAAAGCGGTGTTTTCGGTCCATTGCCATAACGATCTGGGTTTGGCCGTGGCCAACTCGCTAGCGGCAGTTACCGCCGGGGCTCGGCAAGTTGAATGCACGATCAACGGGTTGGGTGAGCGCGCGGGCAACGCTGCTCTTGAAGAGATCGTCATGGCAATCCGCACCCGTGAGGACGTGTTAGGCGTGCAGACCGGCATCGTCACCGAAAATATCCTCGCTGCATCCAGGCTGGTGTCAGGAATAACCGGGTTTGTCGTGCAGCCGAACAAGGCCATCGTCGGCGCCAATGCCTTTGCTCACGAGTCAGGCATTCATCAGGATGGGGTGCTAAAGCACCGCGAAACCTATGAAATCATGAGTGCCCAGTCAGTCGGCTGGCATACCAACAAGCTGTCATTAGGTAAGTTGTCTGGCCGCAACGCGTTTCGGTCGCGTCTGGCTGAACTCGGCATAGAGCTGCAAAGTGAAGCGGATATGAATCTGGCCTTTGCACGATTCAAGGAACTGGCAGATAAGAAACATGAGATTTTCGATGAAGATCTGCAGGCGCTGGTTTCCGATACGCTGACCGAGGTCGTCGAACATGTGAAGCTGGTTTACCTGGATGTTGCCTCGCGCATGGGCGAGACCCCGCAGGCCCGGGTGGTGTTGAATGTTGATGGTCTAGAGCGGGAAGCCAGTGCGCCAGGTTCCGGTCCGGTGGATGCGACCTTCAAGGCCATCGAACAGATCATCTGTTCAGATTCCATCTTGCAGCTGTATTCGGTGAATGCGATTACACAGGGTACTGACTCCCAGGGCGAGGTCACCGTTCGGTTGGAAAAGGCCGGACGCATCGTCAACGGTAATGGTGCGGATACCGACATTGTTGTGGCCTCAGCGAAAGCCTATATCAACGCGTTGAATCTGATGCGTGAAGGTGCGTATCGCGCGCATCCCCAGGCGGCCGCAGTCTGATGCGCGAATCAGTACGGTTGGCTTATCTCGAAGCCATGGGTGTAACCGGATGGGTACCAATACAGACGCTCGCGCATGCGGCTTTGCGTTCCGCGCCGGAGCCCGAGTTGCCAGCAGAAAACATCCAGCAGCGCCTGGAACCGGCGTTGGCAACAGGTGCGGACGCGGTTATCGATACGCGGAGCGCCGAGCAGCCGACCTCTGCGAACGTCGAGCGCGCGGCTGTACCTGCACCCCGTAAGCATGAGCTGCCGCGCGTGTCGCCGCCGAAGCCGGCTACTTTGCCAGCAAAAATCGAACCCGAAGAAGAAACGGTGGCGCCGGCCGTCGAGCTTACTCAGGTAGCGCCGTTTTATCTGCAGCTATGGATGGCGGGGCCCTGCGCGTTGCTTATCGAAACGCCGGACCCGGGTATCGAAAAGGGTACGCCTCACTATAACTTGCTGGGCGATATCCTCCGCGCTGCACAGTTGCCAACCACCCCGCAGTTACATGCTGACTTCCGCTGGCCATTGAGCCGGAACCCGCAAGTGGCGCGCAGCGCGGCTGCCGCCAGTGAGGCGCTGCAGGCATTTATGCAGGCCCGTCTGGAGCTGGCTCCCGTTAGCTCAATAGGTTGTTTCGGTACCGCGGCGGGTCTGCTTGCCGAAGCTGACCCGCAGCAAGCACAAGCCCTATGCGGCCGGGAGGAAGCGCTGGATGGTTTGGTTGCGGCATGGTTTGCCCCGGATCTGCAGACATTAATGAATCAACCTGAGGAGAAAGCGCGCCTATGGCATTTGTTAAAGCGGGTAATGCCGCGCTGGCAGGACAGGGCATGAGCGAATTGCATTACCGAGCGATGCTCGAAGCGGACCTGGACGAGGTGTTGAGTATCGAAACCGCCGCGTTCAGTCACCCCTGGACGCGCGGTATCTTCCAGGACTGCGTACGCTCCGAATACGAATGCTGGTTGCTGTTTAGCGGAAACCAGCAGGTAGGCCATACCGTTCTTTCCGCTGCCGGCGATGAGTCGCATTTGTTGAATATCACCATCAGACCTGAGAATCAGGGCTTCGGGTTGGGCGCTGCGTTGCTGGAATTCATCATCGACCGCGCCAAACAGCGCAAGGCGGAGGTGACCTTCCTAGAAGTCCGGGCTTCGAATGAGGCGGCTGCGAGGCTTTACGAGCGCTTTGGGTTTAATGAGATCGGACGACGGCGAAACTATTACCCCGCAGCGGGTGGCAGAGAAGACGCTTTGGTAATGGCTTATTCGTTGATTGACTAGATGTGTTCCAGACAAGGTGGTGTGAATGACTGATTTGACGCAGCTGTTTGATAATAACCGCGCGTGGGCTGAATCCATCACGAAGGAAGATCCCGAGTTCTTCTCCAAGCTGGCAGGTCAGCAAGCGCCTGAGTATCTGTGGATTGGTTGTGCCGATTCCCGAGTGCCGGCCAACGAGATAGTCGGGCTGTTACCGGGGGAGCTGTTCGTGCACCGGAACGTCGCCAATGTGGTACTGCATACTGACCTGAATTGCCTGTCTGTTATGCAGTTCGCCGTGGACGTGTTGAAGGTCAAACATATTATCGTCACCGGTCACTACAACTGTGGTGGTGTGCGTGCGGCGATGCATAACAAGCAGCTCGGTCTCAGCGATGGTTGGCTGCGTTCGATTCGCGATCTGTATTATGAGCAACGTAATAAACTCAGCCTGATAGAGAGTGAAGAAGCTCAGCTGGACCTGATGTGTGAGTTGAACGTCAAGCGTCAGGTGGCCAACGTCAGCCACACCAGCATCGTTCAGAACGCTTGGCACCGCGGCCAGCCCTTGAGCGTGCATGGTTTTATTTACGGTCTCAAAGATGGACATCTGAAGGACCTGGACGTGTCTGTAGATAACGCCGAGCAAATCCCTGAGCAGTATCGGCTGAGCCCCCCTTGAACCCGCAGGCACGTTCCTGGGCCATGGCCGGACTGGTGGTCTGCACCCTGGCCTGGGCCGGCAATGCGCTGGTAGCGCGGGCCAGCGCGGGCATGTTACCACCGGTGGGGCTATCATTCTGGCGCTGGGTTACTGCGATGTGTCTGCTATTGCCGTTCACCGCCCGCGGGCTCTGGCGTTATCGCGATGTACTGCTAACCCATTGGAAACAGATTGCCGTGCTGGCCGCTGCCAGTATTACCAGTTACAACACTCTGTTATATGTGGCGGCCCAGAGCACTACCGCGATTAATATCACCCTGGTCAATACGGGTCTGCCGGTATCGGCATTTATCTGGACGCTGATTCTCCTGCATCAGCTACCCACTCGCGCAACGCTGCTGGGCACCTTGCTGTCGTTTATCGGCTTGCTGGTGATCCTCACCACTGGCGATCCGTCCCGCCTGCTGGCCCTGCAGTTTAATCCCGGTGATCTGATCATGGTGATTGCGGTGCTCACCTGGGGTCTTTACTCGGTGTTGTTGAGGCGCTGGCCTATGCCATTGCCCGGCTTGATTCAGTTGGCTGCGATGCTGATATGCGGCGTGCCGCTGCTCTTCCCGTTTTACCTCTGGGAATACAGCCAGCTCGGCGCTATGCCCTTCAGTTGGCATGCCGCCGGTGCAATAGCCTATACCGCCGTGATGGCTTCGCTGGTTGCCTATCTGGCCTGGAATAACGGCGTCAAGGTTCTAGGGCCGGCCACGGCTTCGTTGTTCAGTTATCTGATGCCGGTTTTTGCCGCACTGCTTGGCGTGATTCTGCTGGGAGAGTCGCTGCACTGGTATCACCTGGTCGGCGGCGCATTGACCTTCGCCGGCTTGGTGCTGGCAACGCGTGAAGGACGGCGTACATGAGACGTTTGTGTGTTATCCCGGGTGATGGCATCGGTCAGGAAGTGGTGCCGGTCGCGGTGCGTGTGCTTGAGCGATTGCTGCCGGACCTGCAGGTAACCGAAGCCGAGGCCGGTTGGGACTGTTTTCAGCGGCTTGGGCAATCCGTGCCCGAGGCGACCCTGCAAGCGATGCGTGATTGCGGTGCGGGACTGTTTGGTGCCGTCTCTTCCCCCTCGAACGCCGTAGCAGGCTATCGCAGCGCGATACTGACCTTGCGGCAGCAATTGGCGTTGGGCGTGAATCTGCGGCCGGTCCGCAGCTGGCCGGGTTTGTCGGACAGATCTGGTGTGGACCTGTTGATCCTCCGCGAAAACAGCGAAGGGCTTTACGTGGGCAAGGAACATATGGCCACTGCCGATCTGGCTATAGCCGAATGCCACATCAGTCGTCAGGCCAGCGAACATATTGCCCAGCGCGCCAGCGAGATCGCGAAATTGCGCACTAGCCGACGGATAACTCTGGTGCACAAAGCAAACGTACTGCCGTTAACCTGCGGTTTGTTCAGGGATAGCTGCCGTAAGGTGCTGGATGCCCATGGGCTGTCTGCCCTGGTAGACGAGCGCCTGGTAGATGTGGCCGCCTTACAACTGGTAGAGAGGCCAGAGGAATTCGATCTGATCGTCACCACTAACCTGTTCGGCGATGTGCTTTCGGATCTGGCCAGTCACTGGGGTGGCGGGCTGGGTTTGGCCCCTTCGCTAAATTGGGGGCAGGGCATTGCCTTGGCCGAACCGGTACATGGCAGCGCGCCGGATATCGCCGGAAGCGGCAGGGCGAATCCGTTGGCTGCGGTGCTCAGTGCAGGTTTGTTGTTGCGCTATCACTGGCAGCTTATTGAGCAAGCGGACCGCCTCGACAGGGCAGTAGAGGGTTTGCTGAGAAGCATGGGGAAAGCCGATTGGGGCAAGCATACAACCCGACGGGCAGAGCAGGAACTAATCGCGCGGCTTTAGGCTGTAAAAGCGACAAACAAAAAAGGGCTAGCCGAAGCTAACCCTTTGAAATTGTTGGTGGCTACACCTGGACTTGAACCAGGGACCCCAGCATTATGAATGCTGTGCTCTAACCAACTGAGCTATGTAGCCATCCGAGGCTGCGCATTATTCAGTTGCGCGGGATGAAAGTCAAGCGCTCCAGGCGTTTTATTTGCGTGTCTTATCAATCGGTTAACTTTCGCAGTCATGCAACGCAAGGGCAGCCATTAAACGGGTGGTTATCCGTTACTCGCTGCCCAGTTCCAGCTTGGTGAATACCTGTTCGCCTTCGGCTTCCGCCTGGGTGCCGACGTCGAGCAGATAGACGCGTGAAGCCTCGAGATTGGCGTTATCTACCAGATAGGCCTTGATGGCGTCATTCCGCTGTTGAGCCAATCTGCGCAGGATGGCGGTGTTCTGCCCCCATTGCGATGTGATGGCCTGACGCAGATTGCTTTCGCGCTCCTCGGCTGGCAAGGCCTGCCAGTCTGCGGGA
Source organism: Halopseudomonas laoshanensis (assembly GCF_008365385.1). Taxonomy (GTDB): domain Bacteria; phylum Pseudomonadota; class Gammaproteobacteria; order Pseudomonadales; family Pseudomonadaceae; genus Halopseudomonas; species Halopseudomonas laoshanensis. Next base: position 8,570 of record NZ_QOVF01000006.1, read on the forward strand.
ATGTCCTGCTTGAGTCTGGTCTGGTAGATGTTTTCGAGCATCTCGCGTTTGTCTTCTTCGGCCACAGTGAGTTGGCTGGCGTCTTCGGGTACTTCCTCGCCGCGTTCCTGCAGCTGCCGCAACTTGCGTTGCTGGAATTCCCGTTCCAGGCGCTGTTCGCCTATCAGTGGGCCATCTTTCGCTGGGGCGCTCATGCCTTCGACTTCGAGTAACAGGCCGGGGCGATCACGCAACGCCGTGGCTAGCGTGTCCAACGCCTGCTTTGCCTGTTCATCCAGTTCTGCGCTGCCGGGCTGGAAACCGATCTGGCTGAGATCGGCGTCGTTGCTGCCGCTGACCAGGTTGGCGAGCATCTTGAAAGGTGCTTGCACGGCACGTTGCATCAGGTTGCCCAGGGTCTGCCAGATGATCGGCATGACGCTGAATTCAGGGTTGTTCAGGTCGCCACTGATGGGCAGTTCAATATCGATATTGCCACGCGAGTCCTTGAGCAGTGCGACAGCCAGGCGCACCGGCAAATCAACGGCATCGGGGCTATCGACGCGCTCACCCAACTGCAGATCCTCAAGCAGCACCTTGTTCTCGGCACTGAGCTGGCCTTGTTCTATACGGTAATGCAGGTCGAGATTCAGGCGGCCTTTGCGGATGCGGTAGCCGGCGAACTTGCTGGAGTAGGGCGTCAGCGTGGTGAGCTCGACATTGCGAAAGCGGGTGGTGATATCCAGGCTGTTCAGCGGATCAAACGGGGTGACACTGCCCTTGATGGTGACGGGCGCGTAGCGGTCCACATTGCCGGTAATATCGACCTCTGCTGGCTGATCGCTCTGGTTGTCCAGTGTGCCAATCTGGCCATTCAGTTGGGCGATGGCCGTGCCGAAAGGAGGTCTGAGGCTGAAGTCGGCAAAGTTGGCTGAGCCGTCTTCAATCCTGACGCTGCCGATCCGAATGGCCAGCGGTTCGCGATCCGCCCCCTCGGCGTCTTCCGCCTTTGCTGAGGCCGGGTCTGGTTGGGCGATGATCAGTTCATCGATGTTGGTACTTAGGTCCTGGTTGATGATAAAGCGCCCGTAAGGCTGTACGAGGGCCGCGCGCTCAATTGCCAGTGCGTTATCCTGAAAGGCTATACCGTCGAGCTGCAGGGCTTCCCACTTAAGCAGATCGCGATTGCGGACCGTGTCGAGGATATGCAACTGGTCAACTTTCGCCGTGCCGTTGATGCCAAGATTCAGCGGCTCACCGGCGTCGATGGCGACATCCAGAGTGCTGTCCAGGCGGCCGCTGCGCAGCTCCATGCGCACAAACGGCGCCAGATAGGCCTGGGCCAGGCGCAAGTCGAGACTTTGTGTAGTGACTTTCAAGTCGGCGGAAAGGGGGCTGATCTGCGCTTGGCCCTCGGCGGTCAGTTGGCCGCGCTCGCCTACGCCAGTGCTGAGTATCAGACTGAATGGCGTGTTGCCTAAACTATCGAATTCGGCAATTTCCAGCTCCAGCGGGCTGAGTAACAGTGTTACGTCTTCGTCGGGCTGACGATCAGTCAGATGCAGCTGATTCTGACTGAGCTGCGCCTGGTTCAGCAATACACGCCAGGGCTCGCTAGCGGGATCCTCAGGCTGCTCCGAGGTAGCAAATACTCTCAGCCAATTCAGTTCGCCTTCTTCGCTGCGTTCTATCCAGGCTTGCACGGCGGAGCTTGCCAGTTTACCAATGCGTACCTGGCGGGCTGCCAGATCCACCTGCGTATCACTGACCGTTATTTGCTCCAGTTGCAGCAGGGGCTGCTGATCAAGATCCTGAATCGCCAGTTCGCGAAGGTCGATCTGGGTATTCTCCAGAGTCAGTTCAAGAGCGGCGGACATGTCCAGGTGATAGTCACTGCTAAAGCCCATATTGCCCTGGCTCAATACCAGCGGCAGTTGTTCGCGTACGTAGGGCCAGAAAGTGCCTAATTGCGCATCGCTGATGCTTAGCTGTCCTGTTGAGCTCAGCGGGCTTATGCTTAAAGTGCCTTGCCAGTCCAGCTTCGCACCGTCCGGGCCGCTGGCGGCCAGGGTCATGTTGGCATCGTCCTGGGTCACCGTGCTTAGATTGCGCAACTCCAGATTGATAGCATCGTAGGCAAAGGTGACCTGGTCTGTCGGCCGTTGATCCTCGAAGTACAGACTGTTCTGGATCAGGGCCAGGTGCTCGATGCGAACGGGGAAGGGTTCGCTGGCAGCGCTTTCTTCTTGCGCTTGCTCCTGGCTGTCGGCGGGATCAATCAACTGGGCCAGATTCAGAGTGCCTTGCTCGTCGAAGAGTATCTGCACGTGGGCCCGCTCGAGCTTTAGCTCGGCCAGGTGCACTGCACCGCTCCAGAGCGACTTCCATTCCAGGTTGGCATATAGCCGCCGCCAGGCCAGGTCCGGTTGCTCCTTCGCGCCGACGACCAGTTTGCCGGCTTCCAGTTCCAGCGTAAAAGGATTGAATTCAAGCTGCTCAAGCTGGGCGGGTACGGTTAAGCGCTTTTCCAGTTGCTGATTGATCAGATGTAATGCAACACCTGGCAGCAAGAGAAAACCCAATAATGTATAAACAAACAGGCCGACCAAGAGCGATACGGCAACCATTTTCGTTCGTTTTGGCATGGAGTGCTGACAACCTCTAAGCGCAAATGTAGGCGAAGTATGGCACGGGTGGCGCGGGGCTGTGGTTTTTTGCGGGCAAAAAAATCCCCCGCGGCGGGGCGGGGGTTGGGTGTTGCAAGGCTCTAGCTCAGACGTTGAAGCGGAAGTGCATCACGTCGCCGTCCTTGACGATGTACTCTTTTCCTTCCAGGCGCCACTTGCCCGCTTCCTTGGCACCGGCTTCACCGTTGTACTTGATGAAGTCGTCATAGGCGATAACTTCAGCGCGGATGAAACCCTTTTCGAAGTCGGTGTGGATCGCGGCCGCTGACTGGGGTGCGGTCGCACCAACCTTGACCGTCCAGGCGCGCACTTCCTTTACCCCAGCGGTAAAATAGGTCTGCAGGTCGAGCAACTGATAGCCTGCACGGATTACGCGGTTCAGGCCAGGCTCTTCCAGGCCCAGGGATTCAAGGAACATGTCTTTTTCCTCGCCGTCGTCCAGCTCGGCGATCTCCGCTTCGATCTTGTTGCACACGGGCACCACAATCGCGCCTTCTTCGGCGGCAATGGCGTTGACCACATCCAGGTGCGGATTATTCTCGAACCCATCTTCAGATACGTTGGCGATATACATCACCGGCTTGCTGGTCAGCAGGTGGAAACTCTTGATCAGTTGCTTGTCTTCCGCGCCCAGGTCCTTGATCAGCGAGCGCGCAGGTTTGCCTTCGCTGAAGTGCGGAATGAGTTTTTCCAGCAGGGCTTTCTGCGCTACGGCTTCCTTGTCACCGCCCTTGGCATTGCGGGCGACTTTGTAGAGCTGCTTTTCGCAGCTGTCCAGGTCAGCAAAGATCAGTTCCAGATCGATAATTTCGATGTCGCGCTTGGGGTCAACACTGTTGGAAACGTGAATCACGTTGTCGTCTTCAAAGCAGCGCACAACGTGGGCAATGGCATCGGTTTCGCGGATGTTGGCCAGGAACTTGTTGCCCAGACCCTCGCCCTTGGAGGCGCCCGCTACCAGGCCGGCGATATCGACGAACTCCATGGTAGTCGGTAGCACTTTCTGTGGCTTGACGATGGCCGCCAGGGCGTCCAGGCGCGGGTCGGGCATGGGCACTATGCCGCTGTTTGGCTCAATGGTGCAGAAAGGAAAGTTTTCCGCCGCGATGCCGGATTTGGTCAACGCATTGAACAGGGTGGATTTGCCAACATTAGGCAGACCGACGATACCGCAATTGAATCCCATACTGGTGTCCTCTGCCGCACGGCGGCGAATAATGTAATCAGGCTTTGAAACTGTGCAGGCGCTGCATGACCTTGGGCCAGTCGCCATCAATCATGCCTGGAAGTTCGCGGATGGCTTCATCGACGCAGGCTTCCAGGGCTTCCTGTTCGGCTTTGGGCGCGCGGCCCAGTACAAAGCCGGTCACCTGCGAGCTGTGGCCGGGATGACCGATGCCGAGTCGCAAGCGATAGAAGGTATTCTGATTGCCCATGCGGGCAAGTATGTCTTTCAAACCGTTGTGCCCACCGGTCCCGCCGCCTTGCTTGCACTTGACCACGCCGGGTGGCAGGTCCAGTTCGTCATGGGCGACCAGTATCTCTTCGGGGGTAATACGGTAGAACCCAGCCAGTGCGGCAACGGCCTGACCACTGCGGTTCATGAAGGTGGTGGGAATGAGAAGGCGTACATCCTGGCCTTGCAGGCTCAGGCGACCAGTCAGCCCGTAGAACTTGCTTTCCATACGCAGGGCGACGTCATGCTTGTCTGCCAGGCGCTCAATAAAAAGGGCGCCAGCGTTGTGACGGGTCAGTTCATATTCAGGTCCAGGATTTCCCAGGCCGACGATCAACTTGATTCCCTGTGTCACAACGAGGCGCCCCTCTTGGGTTTCAGCTGGATGAATTACTCCGCTGATTCCTCACCATCGGCCTTCGGTTCGCTTTCCGCGGTGTCTTCTTCATCAGACACAACACGTGGAGCGTGAACGTTGGCTACGGGCAAATCGTGATCTGCGCCTTGAGCCAGAGCAACAATGCTCACGCCCTTTGGCAGTTTAAGATCAGTCAGGTGAACGATGCCGCCCAGCTCGATCTCGGCCATGTCCACTTCAATGAACTCGGGCAGATCTTTCGGCAGGCAGGTTACTTCCACATCAGTCATGGTGTGGGAGATGATGCCGCCGCCTTGCTTGACGCCAACGCAAGTTGCTTCGTTGATGAAGTGCAGGGGTACGTGCACGGTCACTTCGTGGCCGGCAACAACGCGCAGCAGGTCAGCATGCATCACGTGGCCTTTGGCCGGGTGACGCTGCAGAGCCTTGATCAGCACGTCCTGCTTTTTGCCATCAACGTTCAACTTGATGACGTGTGAAAAGAAGGCTTCGTTTTCAAGCGCTTTCTTCAGTTCACGGGCTTCCAGTGAAACGCTCTGGGGAGCCTTTTCGCCACCGTATACAATGGCAGGTACCATATCGGCGTTACGACGCAGGCGGCGGCTCGCACCTTTCCCCAGATCATCACGCGCTATCGCTTTAAGAGTGAAGTCGACCATAGTTAGTCTCCTTGCTGAACATCCGGGCACTTGCGACCAGCGCGTCGGATGATTGATATAAACCCGGCTGTCATCAGCCAGGCTGCTTACCCAGCGCCCTGTTCCTAGCGGAACATGGCGCTGATGGATTCTTCATTACTGATGCGGCGCATCGCCTCGGCGATGATCGGCGCCATATCCAGCTGGCGGATACGATCACAGGCGGCGCTCGGGCCGGTCAGTGGGATGGTGTTGGTCACCACCAGCTCGTCGAGCACCGAATTGGTAATATTATCGATCGCCTTGCCGGACAACACCGCGTGAGTCGCGTAGGCGAAGACCTTTGCGGCGCCATGTTCTTTAAGCGCCTTGGCCGCATGGCATAAGGTGCCGGCGGTATCGACCATGTCGTCAATCAGGATGCAATTGCGACCTTCGACATCCCCGATGATGTGCATGACTTCCGACTGGTTGGCCTTGGGTCGACGTTTGTCGATAATCGCCAGGTCGACACCGATCTGCTTGGCCACGGCGCGGGCGCGAACTACGCCACCAATATCCGGAGACACGATCATCAGGTTGTCGTGACGCTGGCTGACCAGATCGTCGACCAGTACCGGCGAGCCGTAGATGTTATCCACCGGTATGTCGAAAAAGCCCTGGATCTGATCGGCGTGCAGGTCGACAGTCAGTACCCGGTCAACACCAACGGTGCCGAGCATGTCGGCGACCACTTTAGCGCTGATGGCCACACGCGCCGAACGCGGACGGCGGTCCTGACGGGCATAACCAAAGTAGGGCATGACGGCGGTGATGCGTGACGCTGAGGAGCGGCGCAGGGCATCGGCCATGATCACCAGTTCCATCAGGTTGTCGTTAGTTGGTGCGCAGGTGGGCTGGATGATGAAGACATCCTTGCCACGGACGTTCTCGTTTAACTCGACAGTGACTTCGCCGTCGCTGAAACGGCCAACCGAGGCGTCGCCCAGGGGAATGTGCAATTGACGCACGACGCGTCGTGCCAGATCGGGGTTGGCGTTCCCCGCAAAAACCATCATCTTGGACACGCTGCATTACCTTTTTTGGGTAGTGGTCAGTGCGATGAACCCGCAGCACGGCCATGCAAAAGCATTGGACCCGAAGCGGATTCAAAATGTAGTGGTTGCTGCCGGAGAAAATGGCAGGGGCGGCTGGATTCGAACCAACGCATGGCGGGATCAAAACCCGCTGCCTTACCGCTTGGCTACGCCCCTGTAACTGTCCGGATGCACGGCTGCATCCTTATTACGCGTCTTTGTTGAGCATTTGGTGTAACGGTGATCTGTTACATCCGTGTGCGACAAAGCTTTGTAGAGTGGCTGGCAACCGGGCGCGAACTTTATCAGCTTCGCGTTCGTTTGGGAAGGCCCCAAACACACAACTGCCAGTTCCGGTCATCTTAGCCTCACAATAATTGTTTAGCAAGATCAAAGCGTTACGTATTGCTGGATAACGCTCTTCCGCGACCGGCAGGCAATCATTACGACCACCTTGTTCTCGGAAGGCCGCTAATGTAATGGCCTGGGTATCACGCGTCAACCTCTGATCGGAAAATATCTCTGCGGTACTGACATGGCAGTCAGGTACCAGCACCAGATACCAGGGCTCATCCAGCTCTACGGGAGTCAGCTGTTCGCCGACGCCTTCGGCCCAGGCGGCCTGGCCAAGCACGAACACCGGCACGTCAGCGCCCAGCTGCAGCCCTAGTGCAGCAAGCTCTGCGCCGTTCAGGCCGGTCTGCCATAGATGATTGAGGCCAACCAGTGTGGTCGCCGCATCGGAGCTGCCACCACCGAGTCCGCCGCCCATGGGCAAGCGTTTATGCAGAGTGATGTCGGCACCCAGTCTGGTGTTGGTATGTTGCTGCAGCAGACGGGCAGCGCGGGTAACAAGATTGTCGTTCATGCTCACGCCGGGCAGATCGGCGCGCAGCAGCACCTGCCCGTCTTCGCGAACTCTGAAATCCAGCGTATCGGCGATGTCCAGAAACTGAAACAGGGTCTGCAGCGTATGGTAACCGTCCGCACGCCGCCCGGTGACGTGCAGGAACAGGTTGAGCTTGGCGGGGGCCGGCAGACTCAGAGAAGCAGGGTTCATGGCAGTGCGCGGGGCTCCCAGTGGGTGACGACCAGTGTCAGCAGCACATCGTGCCCAGACAATTGCATGCGCTGGGGTAATTGCATCTCGCCGACAGTCTGGTAGCGGCTATATTCAATGGTCCAGCCGGCCTGGTTCAGTCGCGCCAGGCGGCTGTCGGTATCCAGTTGCAGGCGGCTGGGGCTGTCCGGCGCCGGCAGACCGCGCACCCACCAGAGCAGATGCTCAACCGGCAATCGCCAGCCGATCTGCTGCTCAAGCAACTCTTCTGCAGAAGCGGCGCGCATGGTCGGCTGCCCGGCGATATCCAGCACGATACCGTCGTTGTTGCCTTGTAATTGGGTTGCTCCGCGCCCTAAAGGCCCGGCCAGACGGATGTCATAGCTGTCCCGCTGTTGTTCCCAATACAGCGTGCCGCTGCCCGACTCCTGGGGCGAGCGCACGCCTATCTTGCCCTGAATCAACCAGGCCTGGAGTGGTTCAACACTTTGCCGATGGACTTTCCAGGCCAGAGTATCGCCGCCCAGTTCAAGGGTTTCGCGCTGGTGCAGGTTGCTACAGGCGGCCAGGGTAGTGATCAGTATCAGTAATGACAGATTGCGAAACAGGCGCATGGGTTCAGTTGCTTTCCAGACGTTGGCGGATGGACGGGATCAGATCGTTCTCTGGGTCGGTCTTCAGCGCTTCGTCCCAGATCTTTCGGGCCTCCCGTTGTTTGCCCTGGGCCCAGAGTACCTCTCCCAAATGCGCAGCGACTTCTGCATCGGGGTAGGCAGTATAGGCTTTACGCAAATAGCTCTCGGCTAGCTCGAGATTGCCCAGGCGATAATGGACCCAGCCCAGGCTGTCGGTAATGGCCGGATCATCCGGGTTGAGGCGCGCTGCCTGTTCAATCATTTGCAATGCTTCATCGAGCCGCTCGTTGCGGTCGGCCAGCGTATAACCCAGTGCGTTCAACGCCATGGCATTGTCCGGCTCGCGTTCGATGATCGTACGCAGATCCACCTCTAGCTGGTCGGGCTGGCCCAGTTTCTCTGCGAGCATGGCACGGGTGTACAGCAGACTGCTGTCGAACTCATATTGCTGCAGCGCCTGGTTCACGCGCTGCATGGCCAGGGCTGGCTCGCTGGGGGCAAGCGCTTCAATTTCGATCAGATAAAGCTGTAGCGCCAGATCCGGGCGGGCTGCTCGATCGGCTTCCAGAGTTTTACCCAGTTCCTCGGTGCGGCCTTGTTCGGTCAGCAACTGGCTGATGCGCAAGCGCGAGGTGAGAAACTCACTTTCACCCTGGACCCCTTGCCATGCCCGCAGGGCGTCGTCTGGGCGGTCGAGTCCCTGGTAGGCAATGCCCAGGTGATACCGCGCGGTAGCATTTTCCGGGTCAATTTCCAGCAGGCGCTCAAAGTGCTGAGCTGCGGCTTCGAATTGCTCGCCTTCCAGATTGATCAGCGCGAGCGACAGCAACAGGTCCAGATCATCGGGGTTGTGCTGGGTGAGTAGGGTGAACTGCGCTCCGGCGGCATCCAGTTCGCCTTCGGACACCAGCAGGCGAGCCAGCAGCAATCGCATGCGGCTGTCATCAGGACTCTGCCTCAAGCCTTCCTGCAACAGGCTGATGGCGTCATCGCTTTTGCCCTCGGCAGCCAGCAGGCGACTATGCAGCATCAGCGCCGGCGGCGCAGACGCTGCTTCAGGATTAGCCTCGAGCAATGCCAGCGCCTCATCTTCGCGCTCGTCCTGCTGCAGCAACAGGGCATTGGCAAAAATCAGCTGGGCGTTCTCGGGGTTTTCTGCGACCAGACGCTCGACGCTATGCAGCAATGCCTTGTGCGTCTCGCCGTCACTCTGAGCGGCGGCCAGTGCCAGAAAGTCGAAATGCGTTTCGCCCTGCATGGCCAGCACCTTCTGCATCGCCTGCATGGCTTCTTCGTGCTGGCCGGCGCGGGCCAGGTGCAAGGCTGCCGAGCGGAAGGCGTCGGCATTCTGCGGGTCTACTTCAGTCCAGAGTATCGCCATATCCAGCGCTGGGCGTTGGGCGCCGAGAAACTCGGCCACGCGCATCGCGCGCTCGACCACGCCTGGATCACGGGTTTGCTCGGCTTGTAACAGGTAGTTACCTAAGGCCACGTCATATCGATTACGCTGCCCGGCAATTTCCGCCGTCAGCAGGTCATACAGCGTATCCTTGCGGAAGTTGCCATAGACTACTGACGCTTCAGGTGCCTCGACCTCTTCAGCCTGAGTCGCCGGTGCAGGCTCAGGTGCTGTCGGGCTGGTGCTTGTGGCAGCGCAGCCGGTCAGAATCAGGCCCAGGCCGAGGCTCAGCAACGGGCGTTGGAAGACTGCCTTGATGGGATGGCTCATGCGTACTCTGGAGTTGTTCGGCGGAGACTTCATCATGACACAGGATCTATTGCAAACCCACTGGGTCAAGGGAATTGATCGCCACCGGTATACATAGGACAATTGCACGTTATGTTGGCATAAACGGGACACCATGGGCTTCCTCGCGTTCGGGATCAATCACAAGACTGCAGCTGTCGATCTGCGTGAACGGGTGGCGTTTGCCCCTGAGCAGCTGGCCGATGCCTTGCGCCGTCTGCGTGATGAAACTATGACCCAGGAAGTGGCGATTCTTTCCACCTGCAATCGCACCGAAATCTACTGCTCGCAGGATCATCCCGACGCCGAGCGCCTGTTGAACTGGTTTGCCGGCTTTCACGGGATGACGTTGGAGGAGTTGCGCGGCTGCAGTTACCTGCACAGCGATGCGGGCGCCGTCACGCACATGATGCGTGTGGCCGCCGGGCTGGATTCAATGGTGTTGGGTGAGCCGCAGATTCTCGGGCAGATGAAAGACGCCTGGCAGTCGGCGCGCACCGCCGGCACGCTGGGTCCCTATCTGGATCGGCTGTTCCAGAGCACCTTCAATACCGCCAAGCAGGTCCGTACCGATACCGCGATTGGCGAAAACCCGGTCTCGGTGGCCTTTGCCGCGGTCAGCCTGTCGCGGCAGATTTTCAGTGATCTCAAACGCAGCACCGCGCTGCTGATTGGCGCCGGGGAGACCATAGCACTGGTCGCCCGGCACCTGTTTGAACAGGGTGTGGGCCGGATTATCGTGGCCAACCGTACCCTCGAACGGGCCGAGCTGCTCAGTGAACCGCTCGGAGGTCAGGCGATTCTGCTCAACCAGATCCCGGATTTTCTCGCCCAGTGCGATATCGTCATCAGTTCCACTGCCAGCCCGCTGCCGATTCTGGGCAAGGGTGCGGTAGAGCGCGCGTTGAAGCAGCGGCGGCACAAGCCGATGTTCATGGTCGATATCGCCGTGCCGCGGGATATCGAGCCCGAGGTAGGCGGGTTGGCCGACGTGTATCTGTACACGGTTGACGATCTGCATGAAGTCATCGAAGACAACCTGCGCTCGCGGCAGGACGCCGCCGAGGCCGCCGAACGGCTGATCGATCTGGGCACCCAGGAGTTTATGCAGCGTCTGCGCGCGCTGGCGGCGGTGGATGTGCTGCGACGTTACCGGGTCAAGGCCGAGGCGATGCGCGATCAGGAACTGGCCAAAGCCCAGGCGCGTCTTGAGCGCGGTGCGGACGCTTCGGTGGTGATGGCCGAAATGGCCCGCGCGTTGACCAACAAACTGCTGCACGACCCAAGTGTGCAATTGAAACAGATGAGTGCCGAGGGCCGTGCCGAAGCTCTCGCGCTGGCCCAGGAGCTGTTTGCCCTGGACGATGTGACTACCACGCAAGGCGAATCATGAAGGCATCTTTATTAAACCGGCTGGACATCATGCAGGAGCGCTTCGAGGAACTATCGGCGCAGCTCAGCGATGCCGAGGTGATCAGCGATCAGACGCGTTTTCGCGCCTATTCCAAGGAATATGCCGATCTGGATGCGACCATCCAGTGCTATATCGGTTGGCAGAAAGTCCAGGCTGACCTGCTTGAAGCCCGCAGCCTGCTCAAGGACAGCGATCCGGACGTGCGCGAGATGGCCGAGGAAGATGCTGCCGACTGTGCATCGCGTTTGGCCGAGATCGAAGAGCGGCTGAATTTTCTGCTGCTGCCGAAAGACCCGAATGACGAGCGCAACGTGTTTCTCGAAGTGCGTGCTGGTACTGGCGGCGATGAGGCGGCGATTTTTGCCGGTGATCTGTTCCGGATGTACAGCAAGTACGCTGAACGACAGGGCTGGCGCATCGAAATCCTCTCGGAAAATACCGGCGAGCATGGCGGTTATAAAGAGGTTATCGCTCGAGTTGAAGGCCAGGGCGTGTATGCCCGGCTGAAATTCGAATCGGGTGCCCATCGTGTGCAGCGCGTGCCGGAAACCGAATCCCAGGGCCGCATTCACACTTCGGCCTGCACTGTGGCGATCATGCCAGAGGCTGACGAGCAGGCGCAGATCGAGATCAACGCTGGCGACTTGCGCGTTGATACTTACCGCTCTTCTGGCGCGGGCGGCCAGCACGTGAACAAGACCGACTCGGCCATTCGCCTGACGCATTTGCCCACCGGTATTGTGGTCGAGTGTCAGGAAGAGCGTTCCCAGCACAAGAACCGGGCCAAGGCCATGAGTCTGCTGCAGGCGCGGCTGGATAACCGCCAGCGCGAGGCGCAGGAAAAGGAAATGTCCGACACGCGGCGCTCGCTGGTTGGCTCCGGTGACCGCTCAGAACGTATTCGCACCTATAACTTCCCGCAGGGGCGCTTGACCGATCACCGCATCAATCTGACGCTCTACAGCCTCGATGATGTAGTACAGGGCAACCTGGATCAGGTGATTGAACCGCTACTGCGTGAATACCAGGCTGATCAGTTGGCTTCTCTGGAACAGATCTGATGACCTGCATTGCCGATTTGCTGGCGCAGGTTGAGCTGCCGGATTCGACGACGCCGGATCTGGATGCCCAATTGCTGCTGACCAAGGTATTGGGCAAGTCGCAAAGCTACTTGAGAACCTGGCCAGAGCGCGAGCTGGATGCCGAGCAATTGGCGGCCTACGAACAGCTGATGGCGCGACGACGCCAAGGCGAGCCGGTAGCTTATCTGCTCGGCCAACAGGGGTTCTGGAGTCTTGATTTACAGGTTAGCTCGGCCACCCTGATTCCCCGCGCCGATACTGAACGTTTGGTCGAGCTGGCGCTGGAGTTGGGGCCACCTGGCGCGGCACGGGTATTGGATCTGGGGACCGGTAGCGGCGCGATTGCGTTGGCACTGGCCAAAGAGCGCTCTGAGTGGCAAGTACTCGGCTGCGACACCGTGGCGCAAGCTGTTGAGCTGGCTGAGCGTAATCGACTGGCTCATAAGCTTGGCAACGCCCGCTTTGTACAGAGCAATTGGTTTTCAGCTTTAGCCACCGATACCTTTGAATTGATCGTCAGCAACCCGCCATACATTGCCGACACGGATCCGCATCTGCAGCGCGGCGATGTTCGCTTCGAGCCCGCCAGTGCGCTGGTTAGCGGTACCGACGGGCTGGATGCAATCCGGCAGATCATCGAGCAGGCACCAGCGCATTTGCACAATCATGGTTGGCTGCTGATCGAGCACGGCTGGGACCAGTCTGCGCCCGTAGGCGAGCTGTTGCAGCAGCGCGGATTTGCTGCAGTGCAATCCTGGCAGGATCTGGCTGGCCACCAGCGTGTCAGTGGAGGGCAATGGCGTGGATGATCAGCAGTTGCTGCGTTACAGCCGGCAGATTCTCTTGCCGCAGATTGATGTCGAGGGCCAGCAGCGGCTGCTCGATAGCCGCGTTCTGATTGTCGGCCTAGGTGGTCTCGGCGCGCCGGTTGCCTTGTATCTGGCTGCCGCAGGTGTCGGTACTCTGGTCCTGGCAGATCACGACCAGGTCGACCTGACCAACCTGCAGCGGCAGATCATTCATCACACCGCTGATATCGGCAGGGCCAAGGTGGACTCTGCGGCCGATCATCTGCTGGCGCTCAACCCGCAGATACAGATTCGTCGGCTGCAGCAGGCCCTGGCCGATAGCGCGCTGCAGGATGCGGTAACTGGCGTAGATCTGGTGCTCGACTGTTCAGATAATTTCGCCACCCGCCAAGCGGTCAACGCCGCCTGCGTGGCCTTTAACAAACCACTGGTTTCCGGTGCGGCCATTCGGCTGGAGGGGCAGTTGAGCGTGTTCGACCCACGCATTGCCGAGAGCCCCTGCTACCAATGCCTTTACGGAAATGGGGATGACCAGACGTTGAGCTGCAGTGAAGCGGGTGTGATCGGGCCGTTGGTGGGGCTGGTAGGTAGTTTGCAAGCGCTTGAAGCGCTGAAGCTGCTAGCCGACTTTGGCGAGCCGCTGGTTGGCCGTCTGCTGTTGATCGATGCGCTTACCAGCCGCTTTCGGGAGATGCGTATTCGCCGCGACCCCGCCTGCAGCTGCTGTGGAGCACGCGCGTGAACGACGCCCCAGTAGGCGTCTTCGACTCCGGCGTCGGCGGTTTGTCGGTGCTGCGTGAAATTCGTCAGCAGCTGCCCAATGAATCGCTGCTATATGTCGCCGACAGTGGCTACGTGCCCTATGGTGAGAAAAGTCCAGAACAGATACGCCAGCGCAGTCGGGCGATTGCCGATTTTCTGTTGGGGCAGGGCGCCAAGACCCTGGTGGTGGCCTGCAACACCGCTACTGCAGCAGCGGTAAATGATCTGCGCAGCCTCTATGACCTGCCAATTATCGGGATGGAACCTGCGGTCAAGCCTGCCGCGCTGGCCACGCGCAGCGGTATCGTTGGCGTGTTGGCGACTACCGGGACTTTGCAAAGCGCCAAATTTGCAGCCTTGCTGGATCGCTTTGCCGGCTCGGTAAAGGTGATTACCCAGCCCTGTCCCGGGCTGGTAGAGTTGATCGAACAGGGGGAGTTGCAGGGGCCGCGGATTGAAGCGTTACTGCGTGGTTTTACTGCACCTTTACTCGCCGCCGGCTGCGATACGCTGATACTTGGCTGCACGCATTACCCGTTTATTCGAGGTGTTTTGCAACATTTGTTGCCTGCGGAGGTCAATCTTATCGACACCGGGGCCGCAGTGGCCAGGCATCTACACGGCAGGCTGGCGGACGCCAACCTGCTGGCAGCGGGTCCAAGCGTCGCCGAGCGGTTCTGGACCAGCGGAAATGTGGAGCAGATGCGAAATGTGTTGCCGGTCCTTTGGAAGCATGATGCCAAAGTGGAATGGTTACCGGTGTAAATTCGACTAAGCTCTGAACTGAAGTCTTGGTCACTTTTGCCAAACGTTTTTTTCAGGAATGGATAGATGAAGAAAAGTAGTCTTTGGGTAATGGCCGGCCTGTGCGCCGCGCTGCTCACACAGCCGGCATTTGCCGCCCGCGGTTTCACACTGGAACTGGGCCAGAGCTCGGAGTCCGATCCAACCTATCGGGCTGGCATGCAGTTCGATTTTGGCAAGCCGATTTGGCAGAGTGATGGTGGGGCGATGGAGCTTGGCGGTTATTGGGACGCTGGTCTGACCTACTGGGATGGGATTGATGCCTTCAGTGCCACGCTGGCACCGATGTTCCAGCTGAACTTTCCTCGTGCCATGAACACCGTCACCCCCTTTGTTGAGGCGGGTATTGGCGCAGCCTTGTTCTCCAAGACTGATCTGGCACCCGGTGCTGATATCGGCTCGACCTTCCAGTTCGAGGATCGTATTGGTCTGGGTATGCGTTTTGCTTCCGGCTCGGAGCTAGGTGTGCGTTATTACCACTACTCCAATGCCAGCATCAAGCAGCCGAATCAGGGCATCGATAAAGCTGCGTTGTACTACCGCGTCAACTTCTGATCAGAAGAGCCGGGCTCTGGCCTGGTTGACGATGACAAAAATGCCGAGGTGAACTCGGCATTTTTGTTACTGCGGTAGACGCATCAGTGCTTGTGCAGGCTCAACTGACGTAGCCGGAATTGCTCGCGATACAGGTGTGCGAAACCGTGCAGCAGCGGATACATGATCGCCCAGCAGATCGCCAGGATCACCGCACTGAGTTGTGTGCCGAGGGGCAGCCTGACCTCTGCCAACGCGGCGCCGGCGAAGTAGGAGAAGGGTCCGGCAATGGCGCCCAATACACAGGCCATCCACAGCGGTTTTGCGCTCCAGGCCAGGCAATGATTCAACGTGGTGCCGAGCATGGCCCACAGCAGCACTAGCCATAACGGTGCCAACAGCGGCTCGCCGGTAAATTGGAAAACCCCCATCTGCAGCAGGAACGAATCCAGCGCGGCGCCTGCCAACATAACGCTGACCACCAGCTTGCCTTCAGCCGCCCAGGAACTGATCCAGGTGAAGTGCACGATCAACGCTGCCAGCGGCACCAGCAGCCACACACTGGTGCCGCCAAGTACACAGGCAAACCAGCCAGCCTGGAACAGCAACGCATTGGCGATCAATTTCACCGGCATATCAGACTCCCAGGTTGTACAAATCGAGTTCCGGTCGGGCGTCGGGTTTGCTCAGCAGTATCTGCGCGGTACCGATTGAGCGTTCGAGAAAACCGCCTTCGCAGTAACACAGATAGAACTCCCAGAGCCGGAAAAAGTAGTCATCATACCCCAGCTGCTCGAGGTGACCGCGCGCGGTTTTCAGATTCTCGTGCCAGAAGCGCAGAGTGCGGGCATAGTGGCTGCCGATGTCTTCCAGGTGCAGCATGGACAGGTCCGTATGTTTGCGAGTCAGTTCACCAATCAGGCTGACTGACGGCAAGGAGCCGCCGGGGAAGATATAACGCTGAATGAAATCAACGCTGCGCCGCGCCTGATCGTAGCGTTGATCGCGGATGGTAATTGCCTGCAGCAGCATCATGCCGTGGGGCTTGAGCAGTTTCGCGCAGGTTTCGAAGTAGGTGCGAAAGTACTCATGCCCAACCGCTTCGACCATTTCGATCGACACCAGTTTGTCGTATTCGCCGGTCAGTTCGCGGTAGTCCTGCAGCAGCAAGGTGATGCGGTCCTGCAGCCCAAGCTCCTCGACCTTGGCGGTGGCATAAGCCAACTGTTCCTTGGACAGGGTGGTGGTGGTCACGCGGCAGCCGTAATGCTGTGCGGCATAGATGGCCATACTGCCCCAGCCGGTGCCGATCTCGAGCAGATGATCATCGGCGCTGAGCTCCAGCTTGCGGCAGATGCGTTCAAGCTTGTTCAGTTGTGCCTGTTCCAGGTTGTCGCCCTGCGGCGGAAACACCGCGGCGGAGTACATCATGGTCGGGTCGAGAAAGTTCTCGAACAGGTCATTGCCGAGGTCATAGTGCGCCTGTATGTTGCGCCGTGAACCACTCAGGGTATTGCGATTGAATCGGTGCAGCGCTTTGAGAGCGGGCAGCCCAATGCGGGCAATGCCTTTCTCCATGGCATCCAGCACATCCAGATTGCGCACAAATATCTTGGTCACCGCGGTGAGGTCGGGCGTGGTCCAGAAGCCGTGAATATAGGCCTCCCCCGAACCAATGCTGCCGTTGGTGGCAATCATCGGATAGGCCGCATGGCTGTGCACGTATATGTCTGCATGCAGGCCGTCCGAGTCAGGCTGGCCAAAATGCATGATTTCACCCTGGTCATAAACCGTAATGGTGCCGCGTTCGATGGCCTTGAGCTGCTTGAGCACCAGTTTGCGGCTCAAACGCACCAACCAGCTACGCCGGGTTTTGTCTTCGGCGTTAAGGTCGCGAGTGGCGCCCAGCAATGCGCGGGTGCGTTCACCGGCATCGGAGTTAATGGGCTCGCAACAGCTGGCTGTTGACTCACCTCGGCTATTTTTCATGGGACTGCTCCTTTACCTGAATCGCTGAGGCTGCCGCCGACCTGGCGGAAGGCGAGTGATGATCGAAAATGGGCAGACGCTTGAACGCCAGTCGCACGGCCTGCCAGTAAATCCCCAGCACGGTTTTGCCTACCATGAACGGGAAGGACAATGCCTCGCGCCGCAGCAATGCGGCGCTGAGTGGCTGACGTGACAGCGTCAGGGTGGCGTCGAACAAGCGGGTGCTGTCCTGCCAGTCCTCCATGTGCACCATCAAGGTGTCGGCTGGCCGGTTGAAACGCATGCGATAGGTCAGTTCCTGCGGCAAAAACGGCGATACATGGAACGCCTTGTCGAGTTCGAAGTGCTGCAGCGGCTGTGCCGGATCGGTGGCCATGACATAGCAGAAACGCTCGCGCCATGGCGTATTGGATACTTCGGCAATAATCGCCTGCAGTTGGTTTTGCTGATCGTGGCAATAAAAAAACGAGACCGGATTGAATAACATGCCGAAACTGCGAACCTGCGTCAGTAAGCGCACCGGCCCATCTAGTTGCTTGCCCAATTGCTCCTTGACCAGGCGCCTGGCAGTATCACTCAGGCCTTCACCGTCATTACGCTGATCCTTGAGGTAGTCACGCTCATTGAAGCGCATGGGTGACCACCAACGCCCTGACCATAAGCCGCTCAGCGAGAACACGCTCTGTTGCTCACTCAGGTCCAGCCACAGCAGGCTGACCCGGTAGCGAAAGTGGTGTTTGCGCGGGGCATGTCGCCGATGGCGAATCACCCCGGTATAGAGTGCGCTGTTCAGCGACATCAGACACTCTCCCCGAGCGCTTCAGTGACCCGTAGCGCGCTCATCACCCCATCCTCATGGAAACCATTGGCCCAGTATGCGCCGCAGAAGTAGGTATGGTTTGCACCGAGCAACTCCTGCCAGCGGGCCTGGGCTGCTGCGGCCGCCAGACTGAACTGCGGATGCGCATAACTGAACTGGCCGAGAATTTTTGCCGGGTCGATGGCGTCGGTCTGATTGAGGCTGACGCAGAAGGTGGTGTCAGACTTGATGCCTTGCAGAATATTCATGTTATAGGTCACCGCAGCGGCGCGCTGCTGGGTGCTATCGAGCCGATAATTCCAGCTGGCCCAGGCCAGTTTGCGTCGCGGCAGAAGAGCGGTATCGGTATGCAGCACCACTTCGTTGTCGGCATAGCCGATGGCGCCAAGAATGGACTGCTCGGTTTCAGTTGGCTGAGCCAATAAACGCAGCGCCTGATCGCTGTGGCAAGCGAGGATGAGCTTGTCGAAACGTTCTTCGCCGTTCTGGCTGGTCAAGGTCACCCCATGCTCGTCGCGGCTGATGCTCTTCACCGGACAGTTAAGGTGAATTGAATCCTTGAACGGGGCAATCAGCGGCTCGATATAGGAGCGTGAGCCACCGCTGATAACCCGCCATTGCGGCCGATCACTGACCGACAGCAACCCGTGGTTTTTAAAAAATCGCACGAAGAAGGCCAGCGGGAAGGCCAGCATGTCGGCCAGTGACATGGACCAGATCGCGGCGCCCATCGGAACGATGTAATGATCGGTAAAGCGTTGCCCGTAACCCTTGGCGCGCAGATAGTCGCCCAGGGTGGTCTCGCTGTGAATGCGGCCGCAGTCGAGGTCATCCAGGGCTTCACGGTTGAAGCGCAGAATATCGCGCACCATGCCGATAAAACCGGGTGAAAGCAGGTTGCTGCGCTGGGCGAACAGGCTGTTGATGCTGTGGCCGTTGTACTCCAACCCGGTCGCAGGCTGGTTCACCGAAAAGCTCATTTCGGTTTCCTGCGATGCCACGCCCAGTTGATCCAACAGGCGAATAAAGTTTGGGTAGGTCCAGTCGTTGAAAACGATAAAGCCGGTGTCTATCGCGTACCCCTTGCCCTCGACTTCTACGTCGACCGTATGGGTATGCCCGCCAATCCAGTCTGCCGCCTCAAATACGCTGACATCATGCTGGCGCGAGAGCATGCGGGCACTGACCAGCCCGGAGATGCCGGAACCAACGATCGCGATCCGCATTATGACGCTTCCTTGTTCGATGCCGGGCGCGCCATTCCTTTGGTCAGCGCAAAGCGCAGCCGATTGGGCAAGCTGCCCATCAGTTTGAGCACGGTAATAAACGGGCCGGGGAAACTGACCTCGCGTTTGCCCTTTTCAATGCCCTTGATAATGATCGCGGCAGCATCGTCGCTGTTGACCTGCATCGGCATGGGGAAATCATTGCCTGCGGTCAGCGGTGTTTCGACAAAGCCAGGGCTGACCAGCGTCACGCCGATATTCCACTGCGCCAGATCCAGCTCCAGAGATTGAAACAGATAGCGGATCGCTGCCTTGGAGGCGCCGTAGGCAGCGGCGCGGGGCAGAGGGCAGAAGGTCACGCTGCTGCCTACGCCGACCAAACGCGGCTGCGTGCCCTTGCGCAACAGGGGTAATGCCGCTTCGATGCATTGCACCGTGCCCTGGACATTGGCCTGCATCACCCGCTGAAACATCGCCGATTCGAACTCGGCGATGTCGACGTATTCACAGGTGCCGGCATTCAGGATCGCCCAGTCGAGTGCGCCCCAGGCGTTTTCTATCCGCACGCCCACCTGGCGTACGGCATCTGCGTCGGTCATGTCTACCGGCAGTACCAGTATTTGCCCTGGAAAGCGGTCGGCCAGTTGTTGAAGCGGGTCCTCACGCCGGGCGCTGACTGCAATCAGATGACCTTCGATCGCCAGCTGTTCGGCAATGGACTGGCCAATGCCGCTGGACGCACCAGTTAGCCAGATACGTTTTTGCGTGCTCATGCCAGTCTCCTTTTCAGCCAGTGGATGATCCCGCCGAGCAGCGGAATGTGCTCGTACAGCAACGCGCCAGCGTCGTAATAGTCGATATGTCTGGTAACGCGCTGGTTCTTGAAGAAGATGCAGCTACAACCCTCCACCTGTATTTCCCGGCCCTTGTTCAGCCGCGGATGGCAGAAGGTCATGGTCCAGCGCAGTAATGCCTGGCCATCGCGCACGCTGTCGCACTGGTGGAAATCAAAATCGATATGTGTGACGTTGGCGTACAGCTGTTCAAAGTAATCGCGCATGGCCTCGAGGCCACGTACATCGTGCAGCGGGTCGGTGAAGTGCACGTCAGGGGCATAGATTTCCTTCAGCCGGTCAAGGTTATGCTTGTCCAGTTCGGCGAAGGTCTTGGCGAAAAACGCCGGAAAGTCTTCAGTCATGCTGGTCACCTTGTTGTTTGAAGACGTCCAGAGCCCGCCTGCGGCTTTGACTCAGGTCGACCAGTGGCGCGGGGTAATCTGATGAGGCAAATAAATCATCAACCGGCGGCTGATGAATCTGTTTGCTGGACAGGTGCCCGATCTCTGGCACCCAGGTGCGGATGAAGTCGCCCTGCGGATCGAATTTGCGTGATTGGGTCACCGCATTGAAGATGCGGAAGTAGGGCGCCGAATCGGTTCCGGTGGAAGCGCTCCATTGCCAGCCGCCGTTGTTGGCCGCCAGGTCGCCATCGATCAGCTGCTGCATAAACCAGCGTTCGCCGTGCTTCCAGTCAATCAACAGATTCTTGGTCAGGAACATGGCGGTGAGCATGCGCAGACGGTTGTGCATCCAGCCGGTGGTCAGCAATTGGCGCATCGCCGCATCAATAATCGGGATGCCGGTGCGCCCCTGCTGCCAGGCTTCCAGCGCCGGAGAGTCATCTCTCCAGGGAATGCTTTCCATCTCCGGGCGAAAGGCGCGGTGCATGGATACGCGCGGATAGCAGACCAGAATATGTTTGTAGAACTCGCGCCATAGCAGCTC
The DNA here is from genome assembly GCF_008365385.1 of Halopseudomonas laoshanensis. Taxonomy (GTDB): domain Bacteria; phylum Pseudomonadota; class Gammaproteobacteria; order Pseudomonadales; family Pseudomonadaceae; genus Halopseudomonas; species Halopseudomonas laoshanensis. The sequence continues at coordinate 29,451 of NZ_QOVF01000006.1, forward strand.
GTTGACCCAAGTAATAGCGCCGGGGTTGCCCGAGTCGAACTCGCCCTGATTAGCGCTGATGGCGGCGTGCAGGCATTGGCGGGGGGAGAGCACACCTGCTACCAGGTACGCTGAAAGCCGGCTGGTGCCATCCACGTCGGGAAGATCACGGGCGCTGTCGTAGTCGGCCATGATCTGCTCGGTAAACAGGGCCAGACGTTCGCTGGCAGCATCCTCTCCGGCCGGCCAGAGCGAGCGCTGCTGGGCGCTGGCGGGCTGGTAGCCGGCAATTTGCTTGGGTACTGCGTCAGCCTTGATGCCGGTCTCCTGCTGTTTGTCCGGTGCGGGCAGGCAGGTGGGCAGGCTTTCATGCAGCCGTTGGTAAGCCTGTTTGCGGAATTGGCTGTAGACCTTGAACATGCTGCCGGCCTGGGTCAGGAGGCTACCGGGTTTGAACAGAATCAGGTCGGTGAAGCGTTCGCACTGCAGGCCTTGTGCAGTGAACGCAGCAGCTACCGCATCATCGCGCTGTTGTTCATGTACACCGTATTCGTCATTGAAGAACAGCGCCTGCGCATCCAGGTCGGCGGCCAGATCCAGCAATAGTTGCGCGGCATCTGCCCATTTATCTGCGCTGAGTATCTTCAGCGGAATATTTAACCTGGATAGCTGTTCGCTAAGATGCTCCAGATTGCGCCGCCAGAAGTCCACCTTCACAGGCGCGTCATCATGTTCCAGCCAGGTATCCGGGGTGAGCAAGCACACAGCCACCACCGGCCCATTCTGGCTGGCGTGCCAGAGGGCGTGGTTGTCGTGCAGGCGCAGATCATTGCGCAGCCAGCATAGTTGTATTGCATTCATTGCAATGTCCTTAGCTGAGCCAGCAGCAGAGGGTAAGCAAGGCTGGCGCGCTCAGGCAGCGCCAGTATGCCGAGTTCGGCAAGCTCTTCTTCATGGATGCGCGCCGCGGGGCCGGCGACTATGACCGGAATCGGCTGCAACTGAACCAGCTTGGGTAGCTGCCGGCGCAGTTGATTTAACGCCAGCGCCTGGCTGCTGAAAAACAGCATGGCGCGGGGCTGGCAGCGCTCCGCCAGCAAGGCCAGTTCACTTGCAGGTACTTCCCATTCCAACATGCAAAACGGAATGCCCTGGGCATTGAGCATTAACGCCAATAGCCAGATACCGGCTTCGCAGTGCTGCTCGGATAAATTGACCAGGAGTATTGGGCGGCCATGCAACTGGCTGTTTTTCGCGTGCAGGTGAGCGGCGAGATTGCCACGCAGCCAACTGTGGCAGAAGACCATCTCCAACTGGCTGCCGAACTGACCCTGCCAGCGCTGCTGCAGGTGCTCCAGCACCGGCTCCAGCAGAAAATGACACAGACGGTCGGCATCATGGCGTTGAAGCGTAGCGCTCATGATGCGGTTGAGTTCGGCAGCATCGTATTGCACAAATGCCTGGACCATCGCTCGCCGTATTTCATGCCAGGGGGAGTTCGCGTCTTCGTCCACTGGCTGCGGAGCATGCAGTAGCTCCTTTACCTGCCCAACGGCTACACCGCGCCCAAGCCAGGTGAGGATGTCCTGAATTTGCTGCACGTTTTCTTCGGTATACAGGCGGTGACCCTTGCCCGTGCGATGCGGCGTGATGAGACCATAACGACGCTCCCAGGCCCGTAGAGTGACTGCATTGACGCCCGTCACTCGGGATACTTCGCGAATGGGCAGCATGACACTGGACGGCATGCTCATGAACGCTCCACTTTAGAAGCGGCCCATGGCAGTGAGCTGTAGATTGATAGCATGGCGACTCCTGGCTTATACAGCGTTATGGTTCTGTATAAGTTTTAGTGTACACCAGCTATATTATTGTACAAGTATTAGTCGCAGTTGCAGACTAACGCCATCCCGCCTGCCATTGATTGCTGTCTTTCAACAGCTTCCATGGCAGACGCTGAGTGCGCGTGGTCAGTACCGCCTGGAGGTCCACGCTGACCACTGCTTCTTCCTGCTCGTCCAGCTGGCAATCGGTCACGATAAAATGCTTCTCACGTTGCAGCGGCTGGACTGCGGTCCATTTCGACAGCAGCAGCTTGTGCGGATTGATTTGATTCATCGCTTCTCCATCAAGGTGTTCGCCGCTTGTTGCCCGCTGAGCCAGGCGTTTTCGACCCGCCCACCCATGCACCAGTCGCCGCATACGTACAGGTCCTTTTCCGGCGCGGCCAGCGCACCCCAGTTGCAGGCATCGGCTGGTCGGGCGTAAAGCCAGCGATGGGCGTGGGTGAACAGGGGTTCCGGCAAGCTGCAGCCAATAACTTCGGCAAAGGCGGCGAGCAGCTCGCGGGTAATTTCTTGGGCGTCCAGTTGCAGATGATCACTGGCCCACTCGGGGGTGGATTGCAGCACCCAGCTATCCTGCCCGGTGCGGCCCGGCTTGCTGCTATTGCGGGAGATCCAGTCCAACGCGCCAGCTCGAACGAAACACGCTTCAACGGGTGTGGGCAGGGGGTCGGAAAAGGCCACCGCCAATGCCCAGCCAGGTTGCATTTGCACCTGCGCAGCGGCGTGGGCCAGGTGTGGCGATTGCTCCAACAATGCCACGGCCTGGGGTGCGGGGGTGGCAACGATAACGCGGTCAAAAGGGCCGTGCTGATGTTGCTGCTCATCGACCAACAGCCAGTGCTTGTCTTCGTGCTGAACAAGGTGGCTGATACGCGTCTGGCTGGCAAAGTCCAGTCCTTGCAGTAACTGCCGGGTCAGGCCAGTCATGCGCGGCGCGCCGACGAAGCGTTGCTGGTCGTCCGCCGCGCTGCGCAAGCCGTTTTGGTCGTAGGCGTACAGGGCTGGCGCCCATTCGGCGACCCAGCCGTTGTCGAGCCAGGTCTTGAGTTCGTGACGGAATCGCGAATCACGGGCTGTGAAGTACTGGGCGCCCATGTCCAGATCGCCCACTTCGGTGCGCTTGCTGTTCATCCGGCCGCCGCTGCCGCGGCTTTTGTCGAACAGCTTGACGCTATGGCCCGCGCGAATCAAAGCGGTGGCGGCGCTGATACCGGCCATTCCGGCACCAATAACGGCGATATTGTAACGGTGAGTCATGGTCATCTATTCCCTGAATCGATTTCGGGTTTCCAGCTACGAGGGGCTTGGGCTATAGGCACAAACTATAGCTGGAATGCATTCGACATAACTTGTACACGATGCTAAGTCTGTATAGCATCCTACAATTGTGAACTGTCTGCAATTTCATCCTGTCTACGGCTGATATGCTCAGTGGTGAATTTTGAACTGCTTGCACTATATAGCTCTGCATAGCTCTGCGTGTTTGCGTTATGTGACGGATGATGACCGCTTCTGGCGCTGGCTATGGGGATTCTTCTCAACCCTTTTGTGACAGGGAGTTGAACATGCATGTGCTAATTACCGGGGGTACCGGATTGATCGGCAGTGCTCTTTGCCGGAAGCTTCTGAGCGACGGCCATGAAGTATCGGTGTGGAGCAGGCGGCCGGAGACGGTGGCGTCCCGCTGCGGCCCGGGTATCAATGCTGTCGGTGAACTGTCGCAACTGAGCGGCAAGCCTGTTCAGGCGGTGGTGAATCTGGCGGGGGAGCCGATCGCCGACAAACCCTGGACCAGCAAACGCAAGGCGGCGCTGTGGGCTAGCCGCGTGACCTTGACCGAGCATCTGGTGGAGTGGTTAGGACGTCAACCGGTGAAGCCGGAGGTGTTGATCAGTGGCTCCGCTGTGGGTTGGTATGGTGATGCCGGGGCGGCGGTTGTGACTGAAGCCACCCCTGCCAAGCCGGAGTACACCCATACTCTGTGTGATGCGTGGGAGTCCGCGGCCAAGCGTGCCGCGGCGCACGGCATCCGCGTGTGCCAACTGCGCACCGGGTTGGTCGTGGCACCAAAGGGCGGTTTCCTTCAGCGCCTGTTGCCGCCGTTCAAGCTTGGATTGGGCGGGCCGATCGGATCCGGTCAGCAGTACATGCCTTGGGTACATCTCGAGGACATGGTCGGGATTATTGTTTTTCTGTTGAATAATTCGCAATGCAAAGGGCCGTTTAATGCGACCGCGCCGCATCCGGTGACGAATCGCGAGTTCGCCAAGACCCTGGGCAACTCCCTGAAAAGACCTGCGATAATACCTGTCCCTGCATTCGTGCTTAAAGCCGCGCTCGGGGAAATGTCCCGATTGTTGCTGACCGGACAGCGTGCGCTGCCGGAAAAGCTTCGTGAGGCGGGGTACGTGTTTCGCTTTGAACACCTTGAAACGGCCTTGGCCGATGTTGTGAAAACCTGAGGAGTAGTGTGGATGTCTGATCGTGCGGTTTTGCTTGCCAACCTGGGTTCGCCCGCCAGTACTGAGGTGGCAGATGTGCGCCGTTATCTCAACCAGTTCCTGATGGACCCCTATGTGGTCGATCTGCCGTGGCCTGCCCGCCGCTTGCTGGTTGGGTTGATCCTGTTGTTGCGGCCCAAACAATCGGCCGCCGCTTACGCGTCCATCTGGTGGGAGGAAGGTTCGCCTCTGGTGGTAATCAGCCGGCGGGTACAGCAGGCGTTGCAGGCCAAGCTGGACATGCCGGTTGAACTGGCGATGCGTTACGGCGAACCATCGATTGAAAAGGGTCTGTTGGCCCTAGCCAGCCGTGAAGGTGTAAAAGAAGTCTTGTTCATGCCGCAATACCCGCAGTTCGCTGCCAGTACGGTGACCACCTCGATCAGGGAGGCTGAGCGCGTTGTGGCAGAGCACAAGCTGAATATAAAACTGACAGTGGTGCCGGCATTTCATGACAAACCTGGCTATATAGACGCACTGGTCGCCAGCGCGGCGCCGCATCTGGAGCAAGGTTTCGATCATCTGCTGTTCAGTTATCACGGGCTGCCGGAGCGGCATTTGCGTAAGGCCGACCCCACTGGTTCACACTGCTTGAACTACCCTGACTGCTGCGATCGGCCGTCCCCCGCGCACGCCACCTGTTACCGCGCTCAATGTGTGTCGGTCACGCGCGCCTTTACCGAGCGTATGGGGTTACGCGACGATCAGTGGTCGTTGGCGTTTCAATCGCGGCTGGGAAAAGACAAATGGATCGAGCCCTACACTGAAGCCCGCGTTGAAGAACTCGTCGAACAGGGCGTCAAGCGCCTGCTGGTTATGTGTCCGGCGTTCGTCGCCGACTGTATCGAAACCTTGGAGGAAATCGGCGACCGTGCACGTGAGCAGTTTATTGAGGCCGGCGGAGAAGAGCTGGTATTGGTGCCCTGCCTGAACGATCACCCGCAATGGATTGATACATTGGCTCAGTGGTGCAAAACCGAGCCCAGCGCTGCCTGAACCGCCCTAGAGTGGCTGGGCCCCGCGCTTCAGCCACTCACTCAGCACCAGGTGCAGGCCCAGGCCAATCAGCACTGCGCCCATCAGCCGATCAAACCAGTGACCCAGGCGGCCAAAGCCTCGGCGGACCCGCGCGTGACTGAAAAGCACGGCCACCAGGCAAAACCAGGCGCCGGTAGCGATGGCGAGATAGAAGCCGTAGAACGTTTGAATGCCAATAGGCGTCTGCGGACTGATGACCAAGGTAAAGAGCGACAGAAAAAACAGCGTTGCCTTGGGATTCAGCCCGTTGGTGACGAAGCCGTTACTGAACGCCTTGGCACCCGATAAAGGCGGGCGCCGGCTCATTTCGCCGTCAAGCATCTGCGGCTGTGAGCGGAGCGCCTTGATGCCGAGGTAAAACAGATAGCCGGCTGCGGCGAGTTTCAGCAAATTGAACAGCCACACCGATTGGGAAACGATCAAACCGATGCCCAGTAAGGAATAAGCCACATGCACCAGAATGCCGCAGCCAACCCCCAGCGCAGTAAGCAGGCCAGCGCGGCGCCCGGAACCCACACTGTTGCGGATGACAATGGCAAAATCCGGGCCCGGGCTGATGACGGCGAGCAAATGTACCAACGCCACCAGCAGAAATTCGTTTAGATACATGGACTCCCCCGTTCAAAGCCGCCATTCTAGACGCTGAACCCACTGCCAGGTAGATACAGTCCGCATGAATAATTCGCCTTCCGTTGTTTTTCTCGATCTTGCCAGTCTGAGCAAGGACGATCTGGATATGGGTGAGTTGCAGACGCTGTCTGCCGACTTCCAGGCTTACCCGAGCACCTCACCCGAAGAGGTGCAAGAACGCATAGCAGGCCGTTCGGTGGTCATCACCAACAAGGTGGTGATTGATGAAGCGGCAATGCAGAGCAACCCGGATTTGCGGTTGATTCTGGTCGCCGCCACGGGCATGAACAATATCGATCTGCAGGCAGCGGAGCGCCTGGGGATTCAGGTTCGCAACTGTCAGGCTTATGGTACGCCGGCCGTCGCGCAGCACTCGTTGATGCTCATGCTGGTGCTGATCACGCGCTTCGAATCCTATCGCCAGGCGGTCAAAGAGGGCGCCTGGCAACGCAGTAGCCAGTTCTGTTTGTTGGACTATCCGATTGCCGAACTCTCCGGCAAAACCCTGGGTATTCTCGGTTACGGCGAACTGGGTCAGGCCGTCGGTCGTCTGGCTGAAGCCTTTGGTATGCAAGTGATTGCCGGCTCGTTGCCGGGCCGCCCACACCCTGGCCGACCGGAGCTGGCGGAGCTGCTGCCGCAGGTAGACATCCTCAGCCTGCATTGCCCTCTCACCGATCAGACCCGCAACATGATCGACGCCGAGGCGCTGGCGCTGATGAAGCCAGGTAGTTTGCTGATCAATGCGGCGCGCGGCGGTATGGTCGATGAGCAGGCGCTGGCTGACAGTCTGCGCAGCGGGCACCTGGGGGGTGCGGCCTGTGATGTGCTGAGCGTCGAGCCGCCAGTGAATGGCAATCCGCTGCTGGCAACCGATATTCCCAACCTGGTCATTACCCCGCATTCTGCCTGGGGTAGCCGCGAGGCGCGTCAGCGGATTGTGGGGCAGTTGGCCGACGGCCTGCGCGCTTTCGCCGGTTAGCCTTTACCAGGAACAATAGCGCAGCGTCTGGGGGTCAAGCGGGTCAGGACCACAGGTGTTGCGCAACTTTCATCTCACCCTTTTTGGTAGTTGTCAGCCCCGTGATGAGCCGCTAACGTCGGTAGCCATCAAGACCCTGTCGTAGTGTGTACAGGATGGAATGTACAGATACGACTCAAGGGACTGGCTGGTCATGTATGCACGGATGCGGTTGCAACTGGATGGCGAAGGATCTCGCCGCGCCATTGCGAAGAGCCAAGGCGGCACCGAGATACCGATAGCGCTTGTTTCATTGGCGGTGGCGTTCGCTACCGTTGTCTTCTACCGCTGCGTCGCTGTTCATGGAAAGCGTACTGCTTCCCAGTGTGATGCAGCTGCTGTAACGCCCCTGCGCTCGCCCGGCAGAGCCCCCTTTCTGTCGATCAGCCAGCAACGTGGAGTGAGTCTGCTGGAGGTCATGATTGCAGTGCTGGTATTGGCGGTTGGCATACTGGGTGCAGCCTCCTTGCAGCTCAATGCGATACGTTACAGCGCCAGTGCCGGCTACAGCACCCAGGCAAGTCTGATAGCCAGTGATCTACTGGATCGCATGCGTGCCAATTCAGCATCGTTAGAAAACTATGCAGCATCGATAGAAGGGGACTGCACCAGGAGCAAAGGCGGCGGCAATATAGCAGTACGCGATCTGGCGGATTTCACCGAGGCGGTCACCTGCTACTTGCCCAGAAGCACGGGCGCTATTGTTATCAGTGGCGACCGCGCGACTATCAGTATCAGTTGGTCCGAAGCCAGAACAGTGGCCGACGCAGAGGATACCCGCTTCGTTGTGTCTTCGGTGGTCAGGTAGTGACATCCTCGCTGCATTCACCGCTGAAGGCGTCGCTTATAGGGCGGCGGTGTGCCGGTTTTGGACTGATCGAACTGATGATTGCGTTGACGCTCGGGCTGGTTCTGGTAATGGGTGTGGTCCAGGTATTTATCGCCAGTAAACAGACGCTCGTAGTGCAGCGCGCTGCAGCCACCCTGCAGGAAGATGCGCGTTACCTGCTTGGACGTTTAAGCCAGGAATTGCGCATGCTGAACATGTACGGTTGCCTGGACCTGGCCCGCCTGCCGGAAAGCATTCGCAGTGCCGTTCCGCCAGCGCTTGAGGCGCCCATCAGTTATTCCGTTGGCAGCACTGCCGGGACCCTGACCTTGATTACAGCAGTGCCCAACGCCGAGATCTTCACTGCGGACACTACCCGCAGGGCCAGCAATTATGGCGCGCGTTGGCTGATAGTCACCAACTGCCGGGACACCGACGACCTGCGTATAGCGAGTGCTGATGAGCTTGACGTCAGACCCGGCGACCTGGTGATTCCGCTACGTCAGGTTGAATATCGGGTGAAAAATCACGCATTGCAGATACGCAATAACGGCGCAGGCAATTTCCAGACATTAATTGAAGGTGTGGCGGACCTGTCCCTGGGCTTCGGCCTGGCTGCCAGCGCAGATGACCGGCAGGTCAGTGGTGGATACATGGATGAGATTCCGGCCGCTCAGGCGCAGCTTGTACGCAGCGTCAAGTTGGATCTGCAAATGAGCGACAACCCGCAAAGCCCGGAGGACGGCCAGGTGCGGGCGCAGAACTTCATGCAGGTGGTGGCCATCCGTAATCGAATTGACTGATCTGGAGTTGAGCATGTGGGGTAAAAAATCAGACAGAGTGCAGCGTGGCTCGGCACTGATCGCGAGTCTGGTATTTCTGTTGTTGCTTACGCTGGTCGGGGTGGCGGGGATCAAGTCATCTACCAGTCAAGAGCGTATGGCCGCCAGCACAAAACTCAAAAATGACAGCGTGCAGGCAGCCGAGGCGGCCTTGCGCATTGTTTATCAGCAACTGGCTATAGCGGCGCAGGAAAACAAGCCTTTGCCCACGCCCTGTCAGGCGACGGATTGCGTTATTCCCGAGTCGGCTCTGGATATCGATGCGACGGGCTCCCCAGGGGCCGGCTGGGTGCAGATAGCTACCTCGGCCGAGACCAACAACATGCAGGTCTGGTACCGCATTACCAGTCTGGGTGAAGCGCTGGCACCAGCCAATACCCTGTCCGCCAGCCTGCCTTATGAAGGACCGGGCAACCTCTATCGCATTGTAGTGGTGAGTTTCAAAGGATCGACGCGCACGGTACTGGAGAGTGTCTATGTGCATTATGTGGTCTGAGCAGTCACACCTCGCGGTTGGCGTTAGAACACGGGTGTGTGGTGTGGTATTGGGCGTCCTGGTCGCACTGCCAGCGCAGGCCGGCTTCACTCCGTTCAGCGGTCCCTTGTTGTCCGCGTCCGGGGTGCCGCCCAACGTCGTGATGGTGTTTGATAATTCGTCCAGCATGGTTATCAACCGCATCGACGGCGAAACCCGCCTGGACATTGCTCGGCAGACGGCCAAGGAGGTAATCGGCAACAACCGCCATGTGAATTTTGGTTTGTTCGCTTTCCGGGACACCGAGGGTCGCGGTGATCGTCGCAACGCGCCAGGCGGAAAGCTATTGGTCGAAGTAGGTGATATCTCCGCACAAAATAGCGAGGGCATCGACAGGTTCAGCTCACTGAATAGCCAGCTTGATGCGCTCAGGCCGAGTACTCGTTCGTCGGCATACACCTATACGCCGTTGGCAGAAACCTATTACGAAGTGACACGCTACATGCGCGGAATGCGTGCCTTTTACCCGCAATCGAGCAGTGCTGCAAATCGTGAGCAATTTGCCAGTCCGATCCAATACCGCTGCCAGAAAAATGTTGGTTTAATAATCACCGACGGGCTGCCGACCTACGATTCAGAGTTTCCGACCGCTGTATCTCAGGATCCGGATATCGACAATCCAGCACTTGCAGGTGCCGTCAATCTGCCCAATTGGGACGGCGATACGGCCGGGGACAGTACCGGCGAACAGCTGAGCACGGAAGGTAGCCGCTTCTACCTCAACGACATCGCGCAATTTGCCTACGAGATCGATCTGCGCAATGTTCAGCGGCACGCTATCGGTAACGATGCGGCCGGCGAGAGTTGGGACGATCCGGCCTTTCCAGAGCAGAACCTGCGCACCTATGCCCTGGGTTTCGCGCTGGATGATGAGCGTCTTGCCGGGGTCGCCAAGGCCGGAGGCGGGCGTTATTACACTGCATCTGATCCCGAACAACTGACCGGTGCGTTGAATGATGTCATGCGCGAGATCAATGCGACCGCAGGCTCCGGTGGTGGCGCAGTTGCCAGCGCACCCGCTCTGGCGACGGGGGCGCTGTATTACCGCACGCAATACAATCCACTGGACTGGAGCGGAGCGATAGAGGCTCTGAGTCTTGACGGCCAAGGCCGCGCAGGCACCCCGGTATGGAGTAGCGACAGCACGGTCACTATCGATTCGGCAGCGCTCTATCAGACCTGGCGTCTGCCGCAGGATAACCGGCCGGGCGCAGTGCTCGCACTGGATAACAGTACCTACACACAGTTGACTGAGGGGCAGCGTCGCCTTCTCGACGAAGCGGCCGGCACTCAGTCGGCTCAGTCGTTGTTGGATTGGAGCCGTGGGGTGGACGTTAGTGGGTACCGCGTCCGTGCTCGGCTGATGGGTGATGTGATCAACTCTTCGCTGGCACTGGCTGATGCTGGAACAGCGCTGGTCTCCAGGAACATCACCGGTTATGTCGACTATCTGCAGAGCAAGCGGGCCAATATGTATTCGTCGTTGCTGGCTGGCGCCAATGATGGATTTCTGCATGTGCTGGCTGCGGATACCGGTGAGCATCGCTTGGCATATCTGCCTGCCAGTGCGCATGCTGCCCTGGGTGCCCGCGCGGCGACCGATTTTGTACAAAATGGCCATGTATCCGGCGTCGACGGCGGGATCGCAGTGGGCGATGCGCAATTGAATGACGTCTGGGCAACGCTGGCGGTGGCCGGTCTGGGCGCGGGTGGGCGTGGCCTGTTCGCGTTACGTCTGTTTGATCAGGTGTCGGGCAATGCTGCGCTCGGCGCTGAGTGGGAAATAAGCCCTGGCACTGCCGGCTATAGCGAGTTGGGTCACAGTTACGGCAAGCCGGTGTTTGCGCGTTTAAACGGAGAGTGGGTAGTCATCGCCGGGAACGGTTATGGCGGCGCTTCCGGTCAACCGACCTTGTATGTGATCCGTGTCAGCGATGGCGAGTTACTCCGCAGTCTCGCGGCGGGCAGCGCCGATTCGGTAACGGGCAATGGTCTGTCTGCTCCGCAGGTGGTGACGAATTACCACGGCGAGGTGACTGCTGCATATGCCGGGGATTTGCAGGGGCGCGTGTGGAAGTTCGATCTGGCAGGTGAGCGCTCCGATTGGGCGGTCGCATTCGACGGTGCGCCCTTGTTCACCGCTGAGTTGGAAGCAGGTGTGGGCCAGCCGATCAGCGCGCAGCCGGTGTTGGTTGAACACCCTCAAGGCGGGCGGCTGGTCATTTTCGGAACCGGCAAGTTTCTGGAGGCTGCGGATCAACGCAGTACTGCGCTGCAGGCGGTGTATGCCGTATGGGATCGGCCTGGGGGCGCCGGCAGTATTACCGCCGGAACACTACAACCACAGCGCATTACCGGCGAATCAAGTGTGGGGAGTCGTCGGGTCCGAACCGTAAGCCAGGATCGGGTGAACTGGAGCGGCACGCGTGGCGACGGTTGGTATCTGCCCCTGATTGCGGCTGACCGTCCCCAGGGTGAGCGAGTAACAGGTAACTTGCTGATTCGCGGCGGGCGGCTGCTGTTCAATACCGGGTTTGTTCAGGCTGGTGGTGATCCTTGTCTGAGTCAGGGCGCGGGCTGGCTGATGTCCATGGATGTGTTTTCTGGCGGCATGCCTGCGGTGGCGACACTGGACGGCAATGATGATGGCGTGGTTGATAGCGCCGATACGCCCCAGGCGGGTGTAAGCATTGACGGCGGCCTGCCGGGGGATCTGGTGATACTTGAGCAACCGCGCATACTTCCCGCCGACGGCTCTGACGGCTCTGACGGCTCCGACGGCTCCCACAATCCTGTAGGCGAACCCGGCGCGGGCAGCCCCGCTGCACCTCAGCGCTGTGATGCTGCCACAGAATTCTGCCCCTGTGATCCGGCGGTCGATGAATGTGCATGCCAGCCTGGAGAGCCCGATTGCCGGACGATCTACTGCGGTCAGGAATATAACCTTGCCGTCACTACTACTTCGGTCGATCTGGTAGTGGGCTCGGGCAACTGCCGTTTCAATCGAGTCATGTGGCGGCAATTGATGTGATCGTTAGAGCGCTTACGCAGGGCTTACGCAGGGTTTACGCAAGGGAGACGCGGATGAGAAAACCGAAGCAGGCAGGCTTCACTCTGATTGAGGTAATGATCGTGGCCGCGATTGTAGGCATTCTGGCAGCCATCGCTTATCCCTCCTACCAGGAACACGTTCGCCAGGCGCGGCGCGCGGAAGTAGCAACCGTGCTGCTTGAGAGTGCCCAGTTGTTAGAGCGGCATTTTACCCGCCATGGCGCTTACGACGCGGGTACCCTGGCGTTGGCTAGCCAGAGCCCTACGGTCGGACAAGCGGTATTTACCCTCACTGCGGTGCTTGACGAGGATAGCTACAGTTTGACTGCACGCGCAGTGCCGCAGGGCATTATGGCCGGGGACGTCTGTGCCCGGTACACGCTCAATCAAGTGGGGCAGCGCACGCCAGCCGACATTAGATGCTGGCGGCGCTGAGAGTAGAGGTTACTCGGCGGGTTCTTCGCCAACATCGGCGGCCATTTCAGCGGTGGGGTGGGGCAGTAGCAGATTCATGAGAATGGCTACCACACCGCACAGGCTGATGCCCTGCAGGCTGAAACTGTCATTACCAATGATCAGGCCGCCGATACCGAATACCAGGGTCACTGACACAATGCACAGATTGCGGGCTTGTGACAGGTCGACCTGGTGGCGGATAAGCGTATTCATGCCGACCACCGCGATGGAGCCAAACAGCAGGCAGAGAATGCCACCCATCACCGGTACCGGCATGCTCAACAGCACCGCCCCGAACTTGTCGATAAAGGCCAGGCCAATGGCAAACACCGCCGCCCAGATCATCACGTTGGGATTGAAATTGCGCGTCAACATCACAGCGCCGGTCACTTCCGAGTAGGTCGTGTTTGGCGGGCCACCGAAGCAGGCAGCGGCCGAAGTGGCCAGCCCGTCGCCGAGCAGCGTGCGCTGGAGCCCGGGCTTTCTGATGTAATCCTTGCCGGTTACCGAGCCAATCGCCAGCACGTCGCCGATATGTTCAATCGCCGGAGCAATGGCGACGGGGATCATGAACAGGATCGCCGCCAGCTTGAATTCAGGGGTCACAAAGCTGGGTACAGCCATCCATTCGGCCTCCCCGACTACGCTGAAATCAACCACGCCGAGAAACCAGGACAACCCGTAGCCCACCAGCACGCCGGCGAGAATCGGCACAAGTCTGAAAATACCCTTGGCAAACACCGCGAACACAATGGTGGTAGCCAGGGCGGACATGGAAATAATCATCGCGGTGGAGTATTCCACCAACTGTGCACTGCCATCGCCGGCCTTGCCCATAGCCATATTGACGGCCACCGACGCCAAGCCGAGACCGATAACCATAATCACCGGACCGACCACCACCGGTGGCAACAAGCGGTGGATAAATCCAGGTCCACGCAGGCGCACTATCAAGCTTAGCAGGATATACATGAACCCCGCCGCCATGAGTCCGCCGAGCGTAGCGGGCAGGCCCCAGGTCTGATTGCTGTAGAGGATAGGAGCAATAAAGGCGAAGCTTGATGCGAGGAAGACCGGCACCTGACGCTGGGTGGTGAACTGGAAAATCAGAGTGCCGATGCCGGCGGTAAACAACGCAACGCTGGGATTCATGCCGGTAATCAAGGGCATGAGTACCAGCGCGCCGAAAGCTACAAACAACATTTGCGAGCCTGCCAGCGCGCTGCGCCAGCCCGTGGTCTGCACTGAATCCATCAGTGAACATCCTTCTGTTTGGTGCCGAAGATCTTGTCGCCAGCATCACCGAGACCGGGAATGATATAGCCGTGCTCGTTGAGGCGCTCATCGATCGATGCGGTAAATATCTGTACATCGGGGTGCGCCTTGTAAACGCGGGCTATGCCTTCTGGCGCGGCGACCAGAACCAGTGCGCGAATCTCTCTCGCACCGGCGCGCTTGAGCATGTCTATGGTGGCGACCAGGGACCCGCCGGTGGCCAGCATCGGATCGATGATCAGTGCCATGCGCTGGTTCATTTCACCCACGAGTTTTTCCAGGTAGGTGTCCGCCTCAAGGGTTTCCTCATTGCGCACTAGGCCGATCACACTGACCTTGGCGCTGGGGATCAAGCTGAGTACGCCGTCCAGCATGCCCAGGCCGGCCCGTAAAATGGGCACGACAGTGACCTTCTTGCCGGAGAGTTTTTCCACCTCGACGGTGCCGCACCAACCCTCGATCTGTTGAGGCTCCACAGGCATATCCTGGGTGGCTTCATAGGTCAGCAGGGCCGCAACTTCCTGCGCGAGTTCACGAAAGTTTTTGGTACTGATCTCGGCTCGGCGCATCAGACCCAGCTTGTGGCGGATCAGAGGGTGACGTATTTCTTTGATATTCATCAGCAGTTACTCTCGTGCGGGGCGCTTGGAATGGGCATAGCCTAAACTAATGTCCGTTTGCGGTCATCCGCCTTGAACCGTCGCGCGACCCGCCATGCTTGCCTTTCGCGCTCAGGATCAGTAATTTGCGCACCCTCTATTAGCTTCGTACCGGGAGTTCTGCATGTCCGTCGATCTGGATCACATTCGGCAAGTCAAGGCCGAGGCCGACTGTCTGTTTACCGCGGCTGATATAGAAGCGGCCATGGATCGCATGGCAGCCGAGATCAATGCCACGTTGGCCGATAGCAATCCCATCGTCTATAGCGTGATGAATGGCGGCCTGGTGATTGCTGGTCAACTGGTGACCCGTCTGGACTTCCCGATGGAGGTTGGCTATCTGCATGCCACGCGTTATCGGAATAAGCTGTCCGGCGGCGAGCTGTTCTGGAAGGCTCGCGCCGAGCATTCGCTGGTCGGGCGCACGGTGCTGATCGTCGACGACATTCTTGACGAGGGCCACACCCTGGCAGCCATTGTTGAATATTGCCGGGATGCGGGCGCTAGCCAGGTTCTCACCGCGGTTTTGCTCGACAAGCAGCATGATCGCAAGGCCTACGCGGGGATGCGGGCGGACTTTACCGGGATGCCGGTAGTAGATCGCTACATCTTCGGCTTTGGCCTGGATTACAAGGGCTATTGGCGCAATGCCAACGGTATTTTTGCCATACCTGAAGCTTGATCCAGGCGCCCTGGTAGCCTGAGCGCTTCAGCTTTTTGCTGAGGCGTTGTCATCATCGGCCAGTTGCTGACGAATCAGCTCGGCGACCCGGTCCGGATTGGCGACATAGTGCCGGCGACCCCGTAGCGCACCCACCCCCGCGCGCTTGAGTTTGAGACGCACCGAAGCGTTGACGCCGATCAGGTATACGCGGATTTCCCGCCGGTCCAGATCTCTCAGCGCTTTCTCAAACATCACTAGCGCGCTCATATCCATGCTCGGCACCGCCTGCATATCAATCGCCAGGAACGCAATGCCTTCGTCAAAGCGGCTCATGGCACTCAAGGCCTTGTCTGCTGCTGCGAAAAACAAGGGGCCGTTGATCTGGTACAAGGCGACGCTGTCGGGCAACTCTGACAGGGCAAGGTGCTGATGCCGTGGCATCTTCGCCCCCTGGCTAAGATCCGCCATGCGTTTGATGAACAACGCTGAAGCCAGTAACAACCCCACACCCACGGCCAGCACCATATCGAACAACACCGTCAGCGCCAGGCAGATCAGCAGTACCCACACGTCCTGCCGCGGCCCGATTCGCAACATGTGCAGTACGTGAGGTGCCTCGCTCATGTTCCACGCCACGATCAGCAGCATCGCCGCGAGCGAGGCCATGGGTAAATAGGCAAACAGGTCGGCCAGTAGCACCACTGCGAGCAGGATGACCAGCGCGTGGAAAACCCCGGCCATCGGTGTGCGTGCACCCGAACGCACACTGGTAGCCGTCCGGGCAATCGCCGCCGTGGCGGTGATGCCGCCGAAGAATGGCACGATCATATTGCCCAGCCCCTGGCCCATCAATTCCGCATTGGGATCGTGGCGAGTATTGGCCATACCGTCGGCGACGAGCGCACAGAGTAGCGATTCGATGGCGCCGAGCATTGCTACAGCCAGGGAGAAAGGCAGCAGCTCGCGCAACAGATTGAAGTTCACCTGCAAAGGCGTTCCGTCAGCACCGGGTAGGGTCCAGGGTAATAGCCACTGCGGAGCAAAAGGGGGAATGCCGGGATGCGTTATCCCGTCTATTTCGTAACTGAAGCGCGAACCGAGCGTGCTCACCTGCAGGTCGAGCTGTAACAGCAGTACGGCAAGTAAACTGCCGACGAGCAGAGCGACCAGATGCCCCGGGATGCGGCGGGTGAGGTATGGCCAACCGATCAGCACCAGCAGGGTCGCCGAGCCGACCAGAGTGTCGCCAAGTTGAACGCTGGGGAGGGCTGAAGCGAGCGCCTGAACCTGATCCAGATAGCTTTCGTGCTGGCCCACGTTCTGCAGGCCAAGGAAATCCTTGATCTGCAGGGTGGCGATGACGATGCCGATGCCCGCGGTAAAGCCCATCACCACCGGATAGGGCACAAACTGGATCAAATTGCCCATCCGTGCCAGACCGAGTACCAATAAGATCACCCCGGACATGCCGGTGACCAGCAGCAGCCCGCCCAGCCCATAGGCCTGTGTGATGGGTAGAAGGATCACCACGAAGGCCGCGGTCGGGCCCGATATGTTGAATCTTGAGCCGCCCGCCAGGGCAATGATGAGGCCGCCGATAATACCGGTATACAGCCCATGTTGGGGGGCTACTCCAACGGCAATCGCCAGTGCCATGGCCAGTGGGATGGCGATAATGCCGACGGTCAGCCCGGCGAGCAGATCGCCGCGCAATGTGGCGAGGCTGTAACCCTCCCGTAAGCTGTCCCGTAGTGCGGTAAACAGCGGCAGCTTGATGGACGCTTTGCTCATGGGGTATCTCGGATTGACAAAGGTAAGGTGGGAGTGCCACAACAGATCTCTGTCTGTTTCAAAGGAGAAACGCATGTCGATAGGTTCCAAAGCACTAGTTAGCATACTC
Source organism: Halopseudomonas laoshanensis (assembly GCF_008365385.1). Lineage (GTDB taxonomy): Bacteria > Pseudomonadota > Gammaproteobacteria > Pseudomonadales > Pseudomonadaceae > Halopseudomonas > Halopseudomonas laoshanensis. Next base: position 46,678 of record NZ_QOVF01000006.1, read on the forward strand.
CTCGCGCTGCTGAGTAGTGCACCTATGGCTAATACGCTGGGTCTGCCACATGACCAATACATGCCGGATGATCTTTATGCTGCCCGGCAGGACAAGCCCGATCAGATGCTGTTCGAGGTGGACAGTTACCGCCTGACCCTGGGCACCGAGTACCGACCCAACGCTTTGCCTTCACCGCAGTCCGCGGGCGTCTGGGTGTTTGTGCAAGGGCGCAGCTTGATCGCCGGGAGCCCGGTCCATCAGGCGCGGATTGCTTTTGTGGACGCCGGCAGTAAAGCCCGCCCCGCCAGGCTCGAGCCCGACACTCAGACTTTGCTTATCGAATATCCAGTAGCTTACATGCAGACCCTGATGCGTCTGCTTGATGGCGACGCTCCGGCATTTGTGCAGGCACGCTTTTATGGTAATGGCACGATTTGGGCGGATGTGCATGGCGGCGACTAGTGAGTACGCTGCGGGCTGGGTACAATGCGGACTTTGCAATTTGCTGAGGTAGGAACGGGTGCGTAAAGATAAAGAAAAGGTGATTGGCGAGCCGATGACCGACGAGCAGGTAGCGGTTTTTCTTCAGGCGCGGCCGTATGCGGGCGAATCAGTTGAACACCACATTCTGACGCGAGCTTACCGTGGTTTGCGCGCGCATGACTTTGAGCGTTTCGTGCAGATGTTCAAGGCGCAGGGTTTCGACTTGAATGCACTCGATGCCAATGGTCAGACCTTTCTGCAAACCATTACCGAGCACGCTCAAGCGCAAGACTACGCCGAGGTGCTCAAAGCCGCTGGCGCTAATAAGGCCTGAGGGTTAGATAAAAGCGGTTGCAGCACGGATGGCGCATTCCCCGAACTGACACTGGCATGCTTGGGTAAAGGCTGGCCGAGCCATAGCGGGTTGAACTCGCTCACCTGTACCCAGCGTCCGCTATCAGGCGTGTTCTCCAGCACCCACAGCGACACGCAGTTGCCCTGGGTGTCCAGCTGGGCGAAATTTCGAGTCACCGGCTGGCGCCGCAACAGTCTTGAAATCAGCATGGGAATCCTCCACAAAGATCTCCAGTTTGCCCCTGGAAGATGTCATCAGTGTGACTATTCAAGCCTCACCGCTCGAGCTGGAACCAGCGTATGCTGGGGGATGTCCAAGCTGCCAATGTCGGCGCTGTTTCGTTTATTTCATTATCAAGTTCAGGAGAGTTGAATATGCTTAATCGTTTGGCAATGCTGGCCGTGGCGGGTCTCGCGGTGGTTCTGGTCGGCTGTGCGCATAGTCCGCAGCAACTGAATGTGCAGCCCAAGGTGCTGGTGCCGCTTAATCCGGTGGCCAGTTCGCAGCCAGTTGCGGTGGTGGTTCAGGACACACGCCAGTCCAAGGTGCTCGGCACCCGCGGCGGTCTTTACCCGAACTCAAGCAACCTGACCATTAACGATCAGGCGCTGACGCAGATTAAGCAGCAGGTCGAGCAATCGCTTCGCCAATTGGGCTTCATGGTGGTCGCCGAAGGAACGCCAAATGCCAATCGACTCACGGTCAGCCTCGCCGAGCTTAGCTACCAGTCGCCCACAGCTACTACCTACGTCACAGAAGCGGACATAGGCGCGACCTTCGCAGCCGAAGCGCGGGGCATGAACCAGCAGTACAAGGGACGCTACGGTGCTTCAGCCAATCATCGTTTTGGCTACGCGCCAAACCAGGCAACCAATACGCGCCTGGTGACCGATGTGATGAGTGATGCATTAACGCGGGTGTTCAAGGATCCGGAGATTTTGCGCGTGCTACAGCAGTAAGTTTCGGCACTGGCAGGATGATAAAAGCCCGATCGGCACTTGCCGATCGGGCTTTTTCGTTTTAGCTGGCGGGCTTGACCTCCGGTACGTCATGCAGCATCTCATCATGCTCGGCCATGTTCCACGGCAGGCTGCCGGGGGATATGTGCAGGAAGTGCAGATACTTCTCGAAATGGTCGAGGATATCGCCAATCAGCTCCTGCTGGTCATAACCGTAGACGTCGTAAGTCTGACCACCGCGGCGCAGAAACACCTCGGCACGGTAGTAGAACTCCTTGGCCTCGTCAGCACGGGCCATCTGCGGAAACGCAAAGCTCGGCCGTGCATACTCGCGCATGCGCACATCGTAAATAAAGTCGAGCTCACCTTCCTTGATGATTTCGATGTACACCCGGCCATGCTCGGTATCGGCATGTACTTCGGCTTCCCAGCCCTGTTCAACCATATTTTGCTGCAGACCCTGCATCGCCTCCAGCGCCACCCCGTTGATAAACTTTTCCACCTGGGCCTTGTCGGGAAAGTTGACGATTCCGGCCAGACGCTTTTTCCAGGCGGTGGTCGGATTGCCTGTGTGGTGACGGGTAGACTGCATGGGGTGCAGCAGGCTTTGATCGCGGTGGCCTTCAATGACCAGCGCTCGCCACATTCCGATCGCCGAGATAATCATGATGATCGAGAACGGCAGAGCGCTGGCGATGGTCATGGTCTGCAGCGCGCTAAGACCGCCAGCCAGCAGCAGTACCGATGCCACCACCCCTTCGAGTATCGCCCAGAAAGCGCGCTGCCAGGCAGGTGTGTGCATGGCGCCACCTGAGGCCAGCGAATCAATCACCAGCGAGCCGGAATCCGAGGAGGTAACAAAGAAGGTGATGATCAGGATCACCGTGATGAAGGACACGATCGAGGTCAGCGGCAACCGTTCATAGAGTTTGAACAGGGCAATCGCAGTATCGTTCTGCACCTCGGTGATCAGCGCGGTATAACCCTCGTTCATGATCAGATGCAGCGCGGTATCACCAAAGATTGAAAACCACAAGAAGGTGAATATCGTCGGTACCAGCATCACGCCCATGACGAACTGGCGGATGGTGCGGCCGCGGCTGATCTTGGCGATAAACAGGCCGACGAAGGGCGCCCAGGCAATGGTCCAGCCGAAAATGAACAAGGTCCAGTTGCCGATCCAGTCACTGCGGGTGTAAGCCTGAAGGTTGAAAGTCCGCTCGACGATATTGTTCAGATAGCTACCGGTATTCTGCAGGAAGGTCTCAAGAATCATGATCGAGGGCCCAACGGCGAAAACGAAGACCATCAGTACTATCGCCAGCACCATATTCAGGATCGACAGGTTCTTCACACCCTTGTCCAGCCCGGCGACAACCGAGATCAGAGCCAGACTGGTAATTATCGCGATGGCGATGATCTGCACTGTGATATTCACCGGGATGCTTGGCCACAGATAATTCAACCCCGCATTGATTTGCGAAACCGACAGACCCAGCGTGGTGGCGATGCCGAACAGCGTGCCGAGGATCGCGAATACGTCCACCGTGTGACCGATCGGGCCATAAATACGGTCGCCAATCAGCGGGTACAGCGCCGAACGCATCGACAGCGGCAGGCCATGCCGGAAGGAGAAATAGGCCAGCACCAGACCTACCAGGCCGTAGATCGCCCAGATATGAAAGCCCCAGTGAAAAAATGCAATCTGCATCGCCTGCTTGGCCGAGTCGACGGTTTCCGCGGCGCCGGCCGGGGGAGCGGCATAGTGTAATACCGGCTCGGCAACCCCGAAGAACAGCAACGCAATACCGTAACCAGCAGAAAACAGCATGGCGAACCAGGCCGGAAAACTGTATTGCGGCTCCGAATGGTCAGGCCCGAGTTTTATATTGCCCCATTTGCTGAACGCGATCATCACGATGAAAATCAGGAACATGGCCACCGCGAGCATATAAAACCAGCCGAAGGTGGTGGTGATGTAGGCCAGGGTGCTGCTGAACGCTTCGCCCGCCAGTTCTGGATTACTGACAGTGCCGATCACCAGCAGCAGGGTGATGATCACTGCCGGCGCGAAGACCGGAACCAGTATGGTGGATTTCCAGCGGCTTGGCTTTTCAGTCGAGTTGTCAGACGTGTTTTCAGTCATGGTGCCGTCCTTTTATCTGTTGGCAGAATCGGGGGCGCGAAGCAGGGAGATGGGGGAAAAGAGCGGATAGGGATGCCTTTTGTTGTCTGTTTGCGCCCCAGTATAGACACTCATGCCGGGAGTTTGTCCCGCGCAATACAACAAGAAGTTGCGAATAACGCCGCTGGCTTAGCTGTTTTCTTCGTCGCAGAGGCTCAAGCGCACGCGTGCCACACCGCGCTGGATCATGCCCAGATCCAGTGCGGCTTGGCGGGAAAGATCGATGATACGGTTGCCGACGAAGGGGCCGCGGTCGTTGATTCGCACCACGGTTTCGCGGCCGTTATACAGATTGGTCACACAGACGCGAGTGCCAAAGGCCAGGCTAGGATGGGCGGCGGTGAGTTCTGACTGGTCGTAGCGCTCGCCGTTAGCGGTATGCCGACCTTGCAGGCGCGCGGCATAATAGGACGCGCGCCCGGTTTCTTGCCAGATGGCGTCCTGTATATCTTCCGCAGCATCGCTGATGTCCGCTAGTGCGGGCTGTAGCGGCAGTATCAGTGAGAGCAGGGCCAGCAACACAATCCGGCGCATCACAGTTCTCCGTAATCAACCCGCATCGGCAGGCGCGATGGGCAGCAGTCAGCCTTCCAGTTTGCTTCGCAGCAGTTCGTTGACCTGTTGCGGGTTGGCTTTGCCTTTGGATGCTTTCATCGCCTGGCCGACGAAAAAGCCGAACATCTTGCCGCGCTTGTTTTCGTCGCTGGCGCGGTATTGCTCGACCTGTTCGGCGTTGGCTGCCAGCACTTCATCCAGCATCGCGTCGATCGCACCGCTGTCGGTTACCTGTTTCAGGCCTTTGGCTTCGATGATCTGATCGGCACTGCCTTCGCCAGTGGCCATGGCTTCGAAGACCATCTTGGCGATCTTGCCGGAGATTGTGTTGTCCTTGATCCGCGCAATCATGCCGCCCAACTGCTCGGCGCTGACCGGCGACTGCTCGATATCCAGGTCCGATTTGTTCAGCAGGCTGGACAGATCACCCATCACCCAGTTGGCTGCAAGTTTGGCATCGCCGCAGACACGCTGCACTTCCTCGAAGTAGTCAGCCAGCTCACGCTGGGCCGAGAGGACGCTGGCGTCGTAGGCCGAGAGCCCGAACTGGCTTTCAAAGCGCTCACGCTTTTGCTGTGGCAATTCCGGCAGCTCCGCGCGGATTTCCGCGATAAAGGCTGGCTCAATGACTACCGGCAGCAGGTCGGGATCGGGGAAGTAACGATAGTCGTTGGCCTCTTCCTTGCTGCGCATCGAGCGGGTCTCGTCCTTGTTCGGATCATACAGACGAGTCTCCTGAACTACCTTGCCGCCATCTTCGATCAGCTCGATCTGACGCTGCACCTCGGTGTTGATCGCCTTCTCGATAAAACGGAAAGAGTTGACGTTCTTGATCTCGCAGCGGGTGCCGAATTCGGTCTGACCCTTTGGCCGAATCGATACGTTGCAGTCACAGCGCAGCGAACCTTCGGCCATGTTGCCGTCGCAGATTCCCAGATAGCGCACCAGCGAGTGAATGGTCTTGGCATAGGCCACGGCTTCCTTGGCGCTGCGCATATCCGGTTCGGAGACGATCTCCAGCAAGGGCGTGCCGGCGCGGTTCAGGTCGATACCGCTCATGCCGTGGAAATCTTCATGCAGGCTCTTGCCTGCGTCCTCTTCCAGGTGTGCACGGGTGACGCCGACGCGCTTGATGGTGCCGTCTTCCAGGGTGATGTCGAGAAAGCCCTTGCCGACGATCGGCAAGTCCATCTGGCTGATCTGGTAGCCCTTGGGCAGGTCGGGGTAGAAGTAGTTCTTGCGCGCGAAGACGTTGCTTCCGGCGATCTCGGCATCAATCGCCAGACCGAATTTGACTGCATTGCGCACCGCCTGGGCATTCAGTACCGGCAAAGTGCCAGGCATGCCCAGGTCGATCAGGCTGGCCTGGGTGTTGGGCTCGGCGCCAAAGGCAGTGGCGCTGCCGGAGAAGATCTTCGAGGCGGTGGTGAGCTGGGCGTGGATTTCCAGGCCGATTACGATTTCCCATTGCATAGTCTGTTCTCAATCCTCTCAGTAGCCGGCCGGCGTGCGGCTGTGCCAGTCGGTAACCTGCTGATACTGATGCGCGATGTTCAGCAGGCGCGCCTCACTGAAATACGGGCCGAGCAACTGCATGCCCAGCGGCAGCCCATTGGCGAAACCCGCGGGCAGGGCAATACCGGGTACGCCCGCCAGGTTGGCGGTGATGGTATAGATGTCGGTCAGATACAAGCTGACCGGATCATCAATCTTTTCACCGATCTTGAACGCAGGGGTCGGCGAGGTCGGGCACAGAATCACGTCAACCTGTTCATAGGCGGCCATGAAGTCATTCTTGATCAGACGCCGGATCTTCTGCGCTTGCAAGTAATAAGCGTCGTAATAACCGGCCGAGAGCGCATAGGCGCCGACCATGATGCGCCGCTTCACTTCCGCGCCAAAGCCTTCGCCGCGTGAGCGCTTGTACAGGTCAGTGAGGTCGGCCGGATGTTCGCAACGATAACCGAAGCGCACACCGTCAAAACGCGATAGGTTGGAAGAGGCTTCCGCCGGCGCAATAACGTAATAGGCGGGAATCGCCAGCTCGGCATTTGGCAGGCTGATTTCCTTGACCTCGGCGCCGAGCGCCTGGAATTGCTTCACCGCTGCCTGAATGGCGTCAGCGGTAGCGGCGTCCAGACCACTGGCAAAATATTCCTTCGGCAGGCCAATGCGCAAACCCTTGAGCGAATCATTCAGGCTGGCGCTGTAGTCGGCCACCGGCTGGTCGACGCTGGTGGAATCCTGGCTGTCGAAGCCGGCCATGACCTGCATCATCAGCGCGCAGTCTTCGGCAGTCCGCGCCATCGGGCCGCCCTGATCCAGGCTGGACGCATAGGCAATCATGCCCCAGCGTGACACGCGGCCGTAGGTCGGCTTCAGACCAGTCAACGCGGTAAAGCCGGCCGGCTGACGGATCGAGCCGCCGGTGTCAGTGCCGGTAGCTGCAGCGCAAAGACGTGCGGCGACCGCAGCAGCGGAGCCGCCCGACGAGCCACCGGGCACATGCTCGGTATTCCAGGGGTTGCGTGTGGGGCCGTAGAAACTCGATTCGGTGGAGGAGCCCATGGCGAACTCGTCCATGTTGGTCTTACCCAGCGTCACCGCGCCGGCTTCAATAAAGCGCGCAGTCACGGTCGATTCATAGGGTGCGACAAAGTTGTCGAGCATCTTCGAGCCGCAGCTGGTGCGCAGGCCCTGGGTACAGAACAGGTCCTTGTGGGCCAGCGGTATGCCGGTCAAGGCAGTGGCGGTTCCGTCAGCCAGGCGCTGGTCAGCGGCCTTGGCCTGGCTCAGGGCCAGCTCCGGTGCCACGGTAATAAAGCTGTTGAGTGCACCATCAAACTGCTCGATGCGCTTGAGATAGTGTTCGGTCAACTCGACGCTGGAGATCGTCTTGCTGTGTAGGGCCTGCGACAGCTGGGCCAGAGTTTTCTCATGCATGGGAAATTCTTCTCGTGTCTTGGCGAGTCCAGCGCTGATAGGCAGCGTTGGTCAATAACGTTTGTTCGATACTGGCTATTCAATACCGGTTATTCAATCACGGCTATTCAATAACCCGAGGCACCAGATACAAACCGTCCTCGGTGGCCGGGGCGATGGCCTGATAAGCATCGCGCTGATTGCTTTCAGTTGCAGCATCGGTACGTAACCGCTGAGTGGTCTCCAGCGGGTGAGCCAATGGGGCGATACCCTGAGTATCCACGGCCTGCATTTTATCGATCAGCTCGAGAATGCCGGACAGCTTCGCCGTGGTGGCGGGGATATCCTCTTCATTCAGAGCGATTCTGGCCAGGTGGGCGATCTTTTCCACCTCTGTGCGGTCTAATGCCATGTGCTGTTCTCCGTGAAGCAGGGGCGATGCGGCTGAATGTACCCGATGTATCTGAGATATGGTGATTTTGTCGCGGAAATCAAGACAAAGGCGCGAATTTACCACAGACGCGCCTTGCCCAAAAACCCCGCCGTTGTTAGAGTTGCGACACTTCCGGAAGTACCGATCAGTTACCTGCGCATTCGAGTTGGCCCGCCGGCATATCGCCTCAGACAGTCTTGTGAGGACGGCCCGTTTTCCAGACAGGTAGTTTATCAGTGTTTCTTCTACGATTAACCCACGCGCACCAGGGTGTACTTACCGCATGTTCAAAAAAATTCGTGGCATGTTCTCCAGTGATTTATCCATCGATCTGGGCACAGCCAACACGCTAATTTATGTCCGCGACCGCGGCATTGTTCTGAATGAGCCATCCGTTGTGGCCATTCGTACCCATGGCAACCAGAAGAGTGTTGTCGCCGTCGGCACCGACGCCAAGCGCATGCTGGGTCGTACGCCAGGCAATATTCAGGCGATTCGTCCGATGAAGGATGGCGTTATTGCCGACTTCAGCGTCTGTGAAAAGATGCTGCAGTATTTCATCAACAAGGTCCATGAAAACAGTTTCATCCAGCCCAGCCCCCGTGTACTCATTTGTGTGCCGTGCAAATCCACCCAGGTGGAACGTCGTGCGATTCGTGAGTCGGCGCTCGGTGCTGGTGCCCGTGAAGTCTTTCTGATCGAAGAGCCCATGGCTGCGGCGATCGGCGCCGGCCTGCCGGTGGAAGAGGCTCGCGGTTCGATGGTGGTGGATATCGGTGGTGGTACTACCGAAATCGCGCTGATTTCGCTCAACGGCGTGGTCTATGCCGAGTCAGTGCGAGTCGGCGGGGATCGCTTCGATGAAGCCATCGTTACCTATGTACGCCGCAATTACGGCAGCCTCATCGGCGAATCCACTGCCGAACGCATCAAGCAGGAAATTGGTGTGGCTTTCCCCGGTGGTGAAGTGCTGGAAGTCGACGTGCGTGGCCGCAACCTGGCCGAGGGCGTGCCGCGCGCCTTCACGCTGAACTCCAATGAAGTGCTCGAAGCGCTGCAGGAGTCCCTCGCAACTATCGTGCAGGCGGTCAAGAGCGCGCTCGAGCAGTCTCCGCCAGAGCTGGCTTCGGACATTGCCGAACGCGGCCTGATTCTGACCGGTGGTGGCGCATTGCTACGTGATCTGGATAAACTCCTTACTCAGGAAACCGGCCTGCCGGTGATTGTCGCCGAGGAGCCGCTGACCTGCGTGGCTCGCGGGGGCGGTAAAGCGCTGGAAATGATGGATCAGCACACCATGGATCTGCTCTCAACCGAGTGATCGGATTGCAGGCACGCATGCCCGCAGCCTGTGCGGGTTTGTGCTGCTGATCTGGGTTGCTGACAGCCTGAAGTCTGTCGCTGCGAGGAGCTCGCCATCAAACCGCTGTTCATCAAAGGCCCATCTCTGGGCGTACGGGTTTTGGTCCTGTCAGTGCTGTCCATTGCGCTGATGGTGGCCGATGCGCGCGTATCGACATTGCAGCCGCTGCGCTCAAATTTGAGTCTGATCCTGACCCCTATCTACTATGTTGCCGACTTGCCGGTACGCCTTTGGGATGCCGTGTACCAGCAGGTATCCAGCCGCGCCGACCTGTTAGCTGAAAACGAGCGCCTGCGCGCCGAAGCCTTGCTTATCCAGCGCAAGCTGCAAAAGCTGGCGACCCTGACCGAGCAGAACGTGCGTTTGCGCGAGCTGCTCAATTCATCCTCGCTGGTGGACGAGCGCGTGCTGGTCGCCGAGCTGGTCGGTGTTGATCCCAATCCCTATACCCAAAGAGTGCTGATCAACAAGGGCGAACGCGATGGTGTGTTCCTCGGTCAGCCGGTACTCGACGCTACCGGGCTGATGGGGCAGGTGGTGGAGGTCATGCCGTTCACTGCGCGGGTGCTGCTGATCACCGATAGTTCGCACAGTCTGCCGGTACAGGTTAATCGCAATGGTTTGCGTGCAATCGCCTCGGGTGCCGGTAATAACGAATGGCTGGAGCTGCGCTTTGTTGGGGATACCGCGGATATCCGCGTGGACGATATTCTGGTCAGTTCTGGTCTCGGTCAGCGCTTTCCTGCCGGTTACCCGGTAGGCCGGGTGCTGTCTGTAGAGCAGGACCCCTCGCAACCTTTTGCCGACGTGAAAGTCGCGCCCACCGCCCAGCTGACGCGCAGCCGCTATATGCTGCTGGTATTCAGTGCCGAGTCCGGTTACGGCGAACTGGTGCCCGTACTGGAAGAGGGTAGCGAGCTGAATGATGCTGAAGTGCAGGCTGTCGAAGATGCGCTTCAGGATCCGGTGTTGTCTGCTCCGGCCGCGCCGGAAGCAACGACCGAAACGCCCAGCGCTCCTCTCGATGCACCCCTTAGCGTCCCGCCCAGCGAAGCACCGGCCGTCGAGGGAGCGCAGTGATGCGAACCAATCTGATCGTTGCACTGACCTTTATCGTCGCCTTGTTACTTAGCGTCATGCCGATGCCCGCACCGATGGATCTGGGACGGCCGATGTGGGTAGCCATGGTCGCGGCGTACTGGGTCATGGCGCTACCGCACCGTATTGGACTGTTGACCGCCTGGGTTGCCGGTTTGGCTACGGACGTACTTTACGGGCAATTATTCGGGCAGTACGCGCTGGTCATGACGTTGGTAGCCTGGATGATGTTGTTGCTGCACCAGCGCATTCGACGCTTCCCGCTATGGCAGCAGAGTCTGGTGATGCTGCCAGTCCTGGGCATTGCGCAGATGGTTTTGTTGTGGCTGAGCAGCCTGACCGGCAGCCGGCCGCCAATTCTGCTGTTTCTGTTGCCGGCGCTGGTCAGTGCATTGCTCTGGCCTTGGGTATCGTCGGTATTGCGCGTCATCAGAATGCGCTTTCATGTACTCTGAGCCGGGCATAGCCAGTTTGTATCTGGCTTCAGCCTCTCCCCGGCGCAGCGCGCAGCTGGCGCAGATCGGCGTGGCGCATCGCCAGTTTGCCTGTGATATCGATGAACAGGTTCTGCCCGGCGAGTCCGCAGAAGCCTACGTTGAGCGAGTTACCCTGGCCAAGGTGGCTGCCGGTCAGCAGCGGGTAGCCGCCGAAGCTGCAGCGGTGGTGCTGGCAGCAGATACGGTGGTAGTGCTGGACGGGCGCATCCTCGGCAAACCGGTTGATCAGCAGCAGGCTACCGAAGTGTTGCGCAGTCTGTCGGGTCGAGAGCATCAGGTTTTGACCGCGGTGGCTGTCGCCAGTGGTGAGCGTTGTGAGTTGCTCAGGGTGGATACCACAGTATTTTTTCGGTCTTTAAGTGAGGCTGAAATTGCAGCTTACTGGGCGACCGGTGAACCTGCAGACAAGGCTGGCAGTTATGGTATTCAGGGCCTGGCAGCCGTATTCGTGCAGCGGATCGAGGGCAGTTACAGCGCGGTAGTAGGCCTGCCGTTGCTGGAAACCGCCGGTCTGTTAGCGGATTTTGGTATCGCCAGTTGGCAGCAGCTCTGAAATGGAATTCCGATTTCCGGTATTCTGAAGCACAGTGTCCAGACCGTTGAAAGGATCGCGAGCGAAGTCGCATTTCGGCGATCTGGTTTGGAGAGCGCATGAGCGAAGAAATACTGATCAATGTCACGCCCATGGAAACCAGGGTCGCCTTGGTGGAAAACGGCGTGCTGCAGGAAGTGCACATCGAGCGCACGCTGCGTCGCGGTATTGTTGGCAATATTTACAAGGGCAAGGTGGTCCGGGTATTACCTGGGATGCAGGCAGCCTTCGTTGATATCGGCCTGGAACGCGCCGCATTTATTCATGCCTCCGAGGTGTCCGAGCGTGAAGGCTCGGCGGTAGAGCCGATCACCGCCTTGTTGCACGAGGGCCAGGCTCTGGTGGTGCAGGTGACCAAGGATCCGATTGGCACCAAGGGCGCGCGCCTGACCACCCACTTGTCGATTCCATCCCGGTTTCTGGTCTATATGCCGCGCACGCCGCATGTGGGTATTTCCCTGAAAATCGAGGAAGAGAGCGAGCGCGAGCGGTTGAAACAGATCGTGGCCGATTGTGTTGCTTCTGAAGGGATCGAGGAGGCGGGGGGCTTTATTCTGCGCACCGCCGCCGAAGCTGCCCGTGAAGATGAAATTCTCGCCGATATTCGCTATGTCCGCCGCCTGTGGCTGCAGATCTCGCAGCAGATTCAGGCTGCCCCTTCGCCTTCGGTCATCTATGAGGACCTGTCACTGGCGATGCGCACCCTGCGTGATCTTGTCAGCCCGCGTACGGAAAAGGTGCGGGTCGATTCGCGCGAAACCTTCCAGAAGATCGAAGTGTTTGTACAGGAGCTGATGCCAGCGGTATCCGGATTTCTCGAGCACTACCCGGGTGAACGGCCAATTTTCGATCTGTATGGCATAGAAGACGAAATTCAGAAGGCCATGGAACGGCGGGTCATGCTCAAGTCCGGTGGCCATCTGGTTATCGATCAGACCGAGGCCATGACCACCATCGATGTGAATACCGGGGCTTTTGTCGGTCATCGCAATCTGGAAGAAACCATCTTCAAAACCAACCTTGAAGCGTCCACGGCGATTGCCCGGCAGCTGCGGCTGCGCAACCTGGGCGGCATCATCATTATCGATTTCATCGATATGGAAGATGAAGAACACCAGCGCCAGGTATTGCGCACGCTGGAAAAACAGCTGGAGCGTGATCACGCCAAGACCAATATCATCGGTATTACCGAGCTGGGCCTGGTGCAGATGACGCGCAAGCGCACGCGTGAAAGTCTTGAGCAGATTCTCTGCGAGCCTTGCCCCTGTTGTTCGGGCCGCGGGATTCAGAAGACCCCGGAAAGCGTCTGCTATGAAATCTTCCGTGAAATTCTGCGGGAGGCGCGAGCCTATCAGGCCGGCGCTTATATGGTGCTGGCGTCGCAGTCGGTGATCGACCGCCTGCTGGATGAGGAATCCGGGCATGTTGCCGATCTGGAGATCTTTATCGAGCGCCCGATCAAGTTTCAGGTCGAGACGGTCTATACCCAGGAACAATATGACGTGGTGCTGATGTGATGAAGGGCTGACCTCAATGCGCTGGCAACGCTGGTTAAAGCGTACCCTGGATGGGCTGATCGTGCTGCTGGTGGCCTGGTTGCTGTTGGCCGCTGCCTACGTCAGCCTGGGCCGTCAGTTTGTGCCAGCGATAGCCGATTATCAGACGCAGCTGCTCGATTGGACCGAAGAGAAAACCGGTCGCTACATTCTGCTCGATAGCCTTGCCGGCGAAATGCAGGGCGCTCATCCGGTATTGAGCCTGCGCGGTCTGCAGGTGCATGCGGATGCTAGTCCGGACAGTCCGGTGCTGTTTGCGCTGGAAGACGTTACCGCCAGGATCGACATCTGGTCCAGCCTCTGGCAGCAGCGCCTGGTGATGGATGCGCTGCAAGTCGAGGGCTTGGCGTTGGAGTTGGTAGAGAATGCCGAGGGCCGCTGGCGGCTCTATGGGCTGGGTGACATGCAGACCAGTCAGCTGGGTCTGGACCAAGCACTGGAACTGCTCTTCGACCAGCGGCGGATCACCTTGCTGAATACGCAAATTCAGATCAGCCCCTATGCGCAGCCGCAGTGGCTTTTTCGCAATGGTGATTTGACGCTGCTCAATGGCGCTGACTGGCAGCGACTGGATGCCCAGGTGCGCTTACCTGACGGTCAGCAGATCCGTCTGCAGGCCAATGCACCCGAGGTATTTCGCCGCTGGGAAGAGACCCAGCTGAGTTTCTTCCTTGAGTTGCCTGCGCTGGACTGGTCGCGCTATCTGCCGCCCAATCTGCTGGAGTCTGCCCGTTTGCAAGAGCTGGTCGCGGGCGGGCGCTTCTGGGGTAACTGGGGTGAGCAGCGATTACAAGCGATGCAAGGTCAGGTCGTGGTGCCGAGGCTGCAAATGGCGACTGATCAGCCGGTGCCGCTGATCCGCGACTTGCTCGCCGATTTCAGTTTCCATCAGGGTGCTACGCAGCGTGTGCAGGTCGATAACCTGATGTTGCGCCTGGATGAGCGTGCCTGGCCTCAAACCCGTCTGCAACTGGAACGGGACACCGCGCAGGGCGACTGGCAACTACGCATGGACAGCTTGCCGCTAGCGCTGCTCAGCCAATTGTTACCCCCTTTTATCGCTGAAGATCGCCAGCGCGAACGCCTTGCGACGCTCAATCCAACTGGGTTCCTGCGTGATATTTACCTGCGCGGCACTGCCGATCTGAAGGATCTCGACGGCCTGCACATCGACGCTGCTCTGGATCAGATCGGGGTGCAGGCCTGGGAAGGTGTTCCTGCGCTGAACGGTATCAGCGGTACGATGGCTGGCAGCGCTGCCGCCGGAGAGCTGCGCGTCGACAGTCATGACTGGGGCATGCACTTGCCGCGGCTGTTCCCGCAAGCCTGGGCGTTTGAGCGCTTACAGGGGAAAATGGCCTGGCAATGGTCGCGAGAATCCGGCCTGGGCCTGGATGCCTCGGGCTTGAAGGTCACCGCCGAGGAAGGACCTATAGCAGTTGATCTCAACTTGCAGCTTCCGCCCCCGGGTGGCGTTCCGAACATGGACCTCCAGGTGTCCCTGCGCGATAGCGATGCCCTGTATGCCGACCGTTACCTGCCGACCTCCGCTACCGGGTTCAGCCCAAAACTGGCCGAATGGTTGGCCGCTGCAGAGTTTCAGGGCCAGGTGCCGCTGGCGGTGTTTCAGTATCAGGGATCACTATTGCGCGGCGCCGGTCCAGATGAGCGCCAGCTAAAGCTGTACCTGCAGGTCGAACAGGGCAGTTTGGCGTTTCGTCCGGGCTGGCCCAGGCTGGAGCAGGTCCATGGCGTAGTGCGGCTGAACAATACGGAGTTGGATATCCAGCCCGCCGAAGCGCAACTGCTGGATACCCGCTTGAGCGACGTAAAGGTCAGCACGCGGCGTGAACACGCCCAAGCGCCCGTGTTGTTGAGTATTTCCGGGCATGCCGAAGGGCCGCTGACCAATGCCCTGACGATCATGCAGGACACGCCTCTGGCCCAAACTACTGGTGATCCTTTAAACGGCTGGCAGGGCGCCGGCGAGCTGAGTGGCGATATCGCTCTGACGCTCCCGCTTGAGGGGCAGCAGGCACCATCGATACAGATCAATTGGCAGGCAAAGGCAGATCAGCTGCTGATACCCCAGCTGCAAACGCCGTTGACCAAGGTCACCGGGGATTTTGCGTTTGATCTGCAGCAGGGGATCAAAGCCCGGGACCTCAAAGCCGAGGTGCTGGGTGGGCCTGTCAGCGGAAGCATTGACGGCGTGGTCGGTGAGCAGCGTGTGCAACTTAGCGGACGGCACAGCATGGATAACTTGCGTGGCTGGCCGTTACTTGCGGCCATGCCGGCCGGATTGGTCGACGGCGCAACGCGTTGGCAGGGCACGGTGACGCTGGGCACCGGGCAGCAGCGCATCGAGATAAGCAGCGACCTGGAAGGCGTCAGTCTGGATTTGCCCGGTCCCCTGGCCAAGCCGGCCGCGAGCCGCTTGCCGAGCACGTTGACCCTACGTCTGAATGAGCAGCGCCAGCGCTGGGATTTCAGGCTGGGAGCGGATCTTGCCGGGCAACTACAGGTGGTCGATGGTGCGCCGAGTGGTGAGCTGGCCTATCGCACCGAGCTGGCATCTGCTGGGAGTGCCTCGGGGCTTAATATTCGTGCGCGATTGAATGATCTGGATCTGGATGAATGGCAACGCTGGTGGGAAACCCATCAGTTTGCGCTGCCGGAAGCGAAGGAGCTGCAGCCGTTGCGCGGTACGGCGAGCGAGGTAGTCAGCGCGGTGGATCTGCGCGCTGAACGCTTCTCCGGCTTCGGCCAAGAGTTGGAGCGGCTCGCGGTAACAGGTGTACGCGTTGACAGCGGCTGGCTGTTTGATATCGACCAGGCGCGTATTCGCGGCCAGGTGACGTTGCCCGATGCCATATCCGAGCCACTGCAGGTGAATTTGCAACGGTTGCAGCTTGAGCGTCCGGCCGAAGCCCAGACAGATGATGCATTGGCCAAACCATTGCTGCCCGAGGACAGCCTGCGCATGGTCAAGCCGAGCACGCTCCCGCCGGTGGATCTGCATATTGACCAACTCTATTGGGCCGGTGAGCCGGTGGGTGCGGTGGATATGCGTCTGCGGCCCGACGCGTCAGGGGCAAAAATTCGTGATCTGAGCGTCAATCTGCGTGGCTTGCAGCTGACCGGCGAGCTGGACTGGCGGGAAACGGGGCCACGTAGCCACTTCAAGGGACAGATGCGCGCTGACAACATGGGTGATGTGTTGAAAGCCTGGCACTATGCGCCCACACTGACCAGCGACAGTTTTGCCATGCAGGCCGATTTGAGCTGGCCCGGCTCGCCCATCTTTTTCGCTCTCAGCCGCAGCACCGGTCAGCTCCAGCTACAGGCCAAGGACGGCGCGCTACAGAGCGGTGAGGGCGGTGCTGATGCATTGCGCATTTTCGGCCTGCTGAACTTCAATGCCTTTACCCGGCGCCTGCGCCTGGATTTCAGTGATCTGTTCGGTAGTGGTACCGCTTACGATACTTTGAACGGTGACCTGGTGTTCACCGATGGGACCATGCACACCGTCAGCCCATTGGTGATGGATGGCCCTGGCGCCAAGCTGCAACTGGACGGCAAATTGGACCTGGCGGCGGACCAGATTGACATGGGTTTGCTGGTCACCTTGCCGGTGACCAATAATCTGCCCTTGGCCGCGCTGCTGGTTGGTGCGCCCTATATCGGCGGTGCGCTGTTCATCGCTGACAAGATTCTCGGTGACCGGGTAGCGCGCTTCGCCTCGGTGAAATACAAGATCAGTGGCGACTGGAAACAACCCAGCGTGGAGTTCGACCGCGCGTTTGATAACAAAGCCGCCCTGGAGGAGGACTGAGATGCATCAAGTGGCAGCCATACAAATGATCAGCGGTCCGGACGTGCACGCGAACCTGACCCGCGCTGGCGAGCTGATCGCCCGCGCCGCCGCGCAAGGTGCGCGTCTGCTGTTGTTACCGGAATGCTTCGCGCTGTTTGGCAGCCCCCATCTGGCTCGCGTCGCGGAGGAAGAGGCCAGCGGTGCCCGACCGATCCAGCAATTTTTAGCCGACCAGGCTGAGCGCCATGGGGTATGGCTGATCGGCGGCAGTATTCCGCTGCCGCGTCAGCCTGGCGGCAAAGCCATGGCGGCCTGCCTGGTGTTCGACGATCAAGGCCGCGAAGTGGCCCGATACGACAAGCTGCATCTGTTCGATGTGGAGGTCGCCGACAATCAGCGCAGCTATCAGGAATCGCGCGATTATGGCTACGGCGATCAACTGGTGTGCATCGATACACCGGTCGGTCGAGTCGGACTGAGCATCTGTTATGATCTGCGTTTTGCCGAGCTGTACCTGGCGCTGCGTCGTGCGGGTGCTGAACTGATTGTCGTGCCCTCGGCTTTCACTGCCGTTACCGGCGCGGCGCACTGGGATATTCTGCTGCGCGCGCGGGCGGCCGAAACTCAGTGTTACATACTGGCCGCCAACCAGGGTGGGCTTCACCCGGGGGGGCGTGAGACCTTTGGTCACAGTTGCCTTGTCGACCCCTGGGGCGATATCCAGGCCGGCATGGACCAGGGTGAGGGCGTGGTTATTGGCGCTCTGGACCCGGAATATCTTGAGTCTGTGCGCGGGCGGATGCCCGTGCTACAGCACCGTCGTTTTGCCGCTGTGGACACTATTGTCCCGGCAGCCAAGGAGTCCCAAACGCATGAGTAATCTGCTCGCACAAGTCGAGAGCCGTCTGTTGATGCCGGCCGAACTGAGTCCCGACCACATTGCCAATGTGCTGGGTCAAATCGTCTCCGCCCCGGGCGTAGATGCGGCCGATCTGTATTTTCAGCATCAGATCAGCGAGTCCTGGGTGCTGGAAGACGGTATCGTCAAGGATGGCAGTTTCAATGTCGACCAGGGCGTCGGCGTGCGTGCTCAGTCCGGCGAAAAAACCGGCTTTGCCTACAGCAATGACATCCGCATGCCAGCCTTGAGTCAGGCGGTTGGAGCCGCACGCTCCATCGCGCGCGCTGGCCAGGCGGGCAGTGTGCAGGCGTGGAATCGTGGCAACAGTCAGCCGCTCTATGCAGCGGACAACCCGCTGGATGTGATGCCCCAGGCTGACAAGGTGACCTTTTTGCAACGTCTGGATGCCTACACGCGCAGCCTGGATTCGCGTATCACCCAGGTCAGCGTCAGCCTCGGTGGTGTGCATGACACCGTGCTGGTCGCTGCCAGTGATGGCACCTGGGCAGGGGATATCCGTCCGCTGATCCGCCTGAATGTCAGCGTCATCATCGAACACAACGGCCGGCGTGAACGTGGCAGCTTTGGCGGCGGCGGCCGCACCGATTACCGGTTTTTCGAAGCCGAGGAGCGCGCTCTCGGGTATGCCCGTGAGGCGGTGCGTCAGGCGGTAGTCAATCTGGAAGCGATACCGGCGCCAGCAGGGGCGATGCCCGTGGTCATGGGCCCGGGCTGGTCCGGCGTGCTGTTGCATGAAGCGGTAGGCCATGGTCTGGAAGGTGACTTCAACCGCAAGGGCAGCTCAGCCTACAGCGGCCGGGTCGGTGAAAAAGTCGCCTCCAGCCTGTGTACCATCGTTGACGATGGCACTATTCCCGAGCGGCGTGGCTCATTGAGCGTGGACGATGAGGGCAATCAGACCAACTGCACCACCTTGATCGAGAACGGCATTCTCAAGGGCTATATGCAGGACAAACTGAATGCCCGGCTGATGGGCGTGCCAGCCACCGGTAACGGTCGCCGCGAGTCCTATGCCCATCTGCCGATGCCACGCATGACCAACACCTATATGCTGGCGGGCGAAAGCGATCCGGAAGATATTATCCGCTCAGTCAAGAAGGGCATCTATTGCGCCAATCTGGGCGGTGGCCAGGTGGACATCACCAGCGGCAAGTTCGTATTTTCTACCAGCGAAGCCTATCTGATCGAAGACGGCAAAATTACCGCGCCGGTCAAAGGCGCGACGCTGATTGGGAACGGCCCGGAAGTGATGAACCGCGTGTCCATGGTCGGCCATGACCTGAAACTCGACAGCGGCGTGGGCACCTGTGGCAAGGACGGTCAGTCCTTGCCAGTGGGTGTCGGTCAGCCGACGCTGAAGATCGATCAGATCACCGTCGGCGGTACCGGCTGAGTTGGCTCACTAACGCTCCTCAAAGCGCCCCGCGATGCGGTTCTTGCGAACACCGTCGGCGGGGAATACCCGGCCGCTCATGGCGATATACACGCCCGGCTGGCAGGTGTTCAGGGCCCCGATCGCCAAGCCCAGATTGAACAGCGCGTCGGAATCGCGAAAGCGCGCAGGCTGCATGGCACCGGTCAGCACTATCACCTTGCCGTCGATATCGGCCAGACCGGCTGCGGTCACCGTCATGGTGTCGGTGCCGTGGGTAATCAGAATATACTCGTGCGGGCAGGCTTTGATTTTGTCGTGAATCAACCTGCGGTCGGTGTCGTCCAGTTCCAGGCTGTCTTTCTTCATCAATGACTCGACCGCATAGTCAAAGCCGACACGCCCCTGATCAAGTAGCTCCGGCGCCACCGGATCGCCAATCTGGTATTCACTCAAGGCATCGAAATAGACCTTGTCCAGGGTGCCGCCGGTGCTGAAAATCTGTATAAACATGGCTTACTCCAAGGTTCCAGATAGCTAGTATGCCTGTGCCCAACAGCAAACACAGCCCTGAACATCACGCCGAACATGGTGCCGGAAGCCCCGAGCAGACGTCTGCCCCAATGGGTGCCGAGAAAGTCTGGTGGGTTTATATGGTGCGCGCTGCCAATGGCCACTTGTATACCGGCATCAGTACCGATCCGCATCGCCGGCTACTCCAGCACCAGCGCGGCAAAGGCGCGCGCTTTTTTAATCGTAGCCCGGCGGTGGCGCTGGTGTGGTTTGAGCGCTGTACCGACCACTCCGATGCGTTGCGTCAGGAGCGCAGCGTAAAGGCGCTGGCGAAGGCGACCAAGGAGCGACTGATCAGTCAGTTCGATGCCGAGCTATCAATTGCTGCGAGTAGCTGTGCAGCATCCGACGCACGCGCTAAGCTGGATCCACTTTGACAGGAGAATTCCGATGACCGATCTGATTTTGCATCACTATCCGCAGTCCCCTTTTGCTGAGAAGGCCCGTTTGATGCTGGGTTTCAAGGGGCTGGCATGGCACTCGGTAATGATCCCTGCGGTAATGCCCAAGCCTGACCTGACGGCATTAACGGGCGGGTATCGCAGGACCCCGGTGCTGCAGATCGGCGCCGATATTTATTGTGACACCGCGTTGATCGCCCGCCGCCTGGAACGTGAAAAAGCCACCCCAGCATTATTCCCGGAAGGCAAAGAGGCCGCTGCGGCCGGTCTGGCGCAGTTTGCCGACCAGGTGCTGTTTCAGCATGGTGTGGCGATCAATTTTCAGCCCAAGGGCCTGGCTGCGCGCTTTGCCGGCGCGCCTGAGGCTATGGTCCAGGGCTTTATGGCCGATCGCAAAGCCCTGTTCTCTGGCGGCACAGCCAGCCGTCTGGACTCTGCGGTAGCGTTGTCGCAGTGGCCCGCTTTGATTGGCCGGCTGGAGACTCAGCTCGACCGCGATGGTGAGTTTCTGCTTGGCGACCAGGCCTGCGTAGCGGATTTTGCCCATTACCATGCGCTCTGGTTTGTCGCCAGCAACAAGGCAGTGGCAGAAGTCCTGGAAGGTTATCCGGCGGTTAAGGCCTGGATGGCGCGCATGGCCGATTTCGGTCATGGTTCCTCCACTGCCATGGAGTCCGCCGAAGCTATCAAAATAGCGAAGGAAGCGACCCCGGAAAGCATGCCCGCGACTGATTTTGTCAGCCCAGGCGGGTTTACTGCTGGCCAGCAGGTCACTGTCAGCGCAGTCGATTACGGGACTGAAGAAGTGGCCGGCAAGTTGGTATTCGAAGACGCCGAAGAAATCGTCATTTCCCGTGAAGACGAGCGTGCCGGGCTGGTGCAGGTGCACTTCCCGCGCTACGGGTTCAAGATCAGCGCGGCTTAAGCGCTGGTAATAGACCTCCGGGTCATAAAATCCCCCCATGTGCGTTGCAGATGGGGGGATTTTTTTGGCTGACGACTGTGTTGTTCAAGGCCTTCAATGCGTCAGACCGATTCGCAAACTGTTGTATTGCGATGGTTGTCTGTTTTTTGCCATCCCTTGACGGAACCTGGTCATGACCTGGTTGATACTGATCGCGTTTGTAGTGACCTACCTTGGCATGGCTGTGGGTGGAATCCGAGGGCTACGCGTGGACCGCGCCTGGATCGCCGTCGCGGCAGCGACAGTGCTGCTG
Organism: Halopseudomonas laoshanensis; assembly: GCF_008365385.1. GTDB lineage: Bacteria > Pseudomonadota > Gammaproteobacteria > Pseudomonadales > Pseudomonadaceae > Halopseudomonas > Halopseudomonas laoshanensis. The sequence continues at coordinate 67,960 of NZ_QOVF01000006.1, forward strand.
TTGTCGGGGGCGATGTCGCCGGCTCAGGCCATGGGCTATCTGGATGGCGGCGCGTTGCTGCTGTTGTTTGCGTTGATGCTGGTGTCTGCGCAGTTCGATTTCTCTGGCGCTTATACACGGCTGACCGAGCTCCTCGACCGGCACGCGCAAAAGCCGGAATTGCTGTTGCTTGGCGTGGTCGCCATGGGCGGACTGCTCTCGGCGATCCTGGTGAACGATATCGTTGCTTTTGCGCTGACGCCCTTGTTGTGCCGAACCCTTCGCCAACGTGGCCTGGATCCACGTCCGTTCCTGCTGGCGCTGGCGCTGGCCTGCAACGCCGGCTCGGTCGCGACCTTGATTGGCAATCCGCAGAATATTCTTATTGGCCAAGCTGGCGGGTTGGATTTCTGGAGCTATACACTGGTGGCAGCGGTACCAGCGTTGATGGCATTGACGGTGGTTTACGCGGTTATCTGGTGGCAATGGCGGCATGGCTGGACATACCTGCCGCGGTCGCAGAACGCCGTCAGCGAGGCGATGCCGCATCAGAGTTACCGCTACAAGCCTATGCTGGCGACGCTGGCTCTGATCCTGCTGTTCTCCCTGCCGTTCCCTCGCGAATATTCTGCGCTGGCTATTGCTGTTCTGGTCATGCTCTCGCGCACGGTAGACAGCCATAGGTACGTCGAAAAGGTCGATTGGAACCTGTTGCTGCTGTTTATCGGCCTGTTCCTGGTGACCGGCGCTGCGGCGGCTATTCCGCAAGTGACTCAGTTCGCCCACAGCCTGACCGTGGGTGGCGAGTTGCCGGAAAGCGTGGCGGCCCTGGCAGGCCTGTCACTGATAGCGAGTAACCTGATCGGCAATGTGCCCTTTGTTATTTTGCTGCTGGGCTTATGGCCCGATCTCAGTGATGCCAGTTTGATCGGCTTGGCGGTGATGTCGACCTTGGCAGGCAACTTTCTGCTGATTGGCAGTGTCGTAAACCTCATCGTGGTGGAAAGCGCAAGGCGCCAGGGCGTCAGGCTGGGATTCATCGATTTCGCCCGCAGCGGCGTTCCAGTGACCTTGATATCCATGTTGCTGGCTGGTATCTGGTTGACTATCGCTGCCGGCGGCTAATCCGGTTGCGAACCCCTGGGGTCTGGTAAAGGCCCTGCCCGGACCTTAAAATTGGCGCACTAACCGCTGTCGAAAAGCTCTGGATGCATGGGTTGATTGATCGGTCGTTCGCAGGAAAATATTCAATCCAATATCAGGGGTGTTGTGATCCGTATTTCATATCAGGCCAAAGGGTTCTGGGCAGGTGTAGGGGCAGCGCTGCTATTCACGCTGCCGATGAGCAGCCCGCTCCTCGCCGCCGACCCCCCACCGCTTACTGACACCAGTGATGAGCCATCGTCTGCAGTAGCTCCCGGCGTGGACGCCCAGCGTCTGTGCGCGGCACCCGCAGCGGAGTTTCAGCAAGCCTTGGCCGATGCCATGGCTGACGGCCTGGTAAAGCCCCGGCACAAAAGCGCTTTTCTGCAGCAGTTGGGCCGCTGCCGTGCGGTCTACCAGGCTGAAATCGCGCGCCTTAAGACTGACTTTGCGACCTTGCCATCGACATCTGTCTGTCACTCGGCGCAGCGTGATCTGCACGAGGGACTGGAGATATTTGATGCAATCAAAGCGCGCGCTCAGCTATTGCCGCTGGATTCTGAAGAAGATCGCCAAGCGGCAGGCATCTTTTTTACTCGTACCAGTCCTGGTCTGGTACGTGCTGTGAATGGCCTCTATCTGCTGCGTCATGGCGTGTGTATGGAGGAGGAGAGGGCACCCTTCGACTCAGCGTCGACAGATTCGGAAATAAGTCATCCCACGCTCTATCTCGAATAACGACGGACATGTCTGCGCTTCGGGCGCGGACATGAGAAGATAGAGGAATTTCGCTAGCCAGCTTCAAGGAGGCCCAGTGGACCCTATTATCACCGTCAGTGGTCTGACCAAAACCTACGCGTCGGGTTTTCAGGCGCTCAAGAGTGTCGACCTCAGCATCCGCCGTGGCGAAATACTTGCTCTGCTCGGCCCTAACGGCGCCGGCAAGACCACCCTGATCAGTATCATCTGCGGTATCGTCAACGCCACCTCCGGCCAGGTCCTGGTCAATGGTCACGACATCGTGCGGAATTATCGTGCCGCGCGCAAAACCATCGGCCTGGTTCCCCAGGAGTTGACCAATAACATGTTCGACACGGTATGGGCGACCATGCGTCTGAGTCGCGGCCTGTTTGGCAAGAAGCGCGATGATGCGCATCTGGAGAAAGTCTTGCGCGATTTGTCGCTGTGGGACAAGCGCGACGAAAAAATCATGGGCTTGTCCGGCGGCATGAAGCGCCGGGTGCTGATCGCCAAAGCCTTGTCCCATGAGCCCGATGTGCTGTTTCTCGACGAGCCCACCGCTGGCGTCGACGTGGAGCTACGGCGCGATATGTGGGAAATGGTACGGCGGCTGCGGGAAAGTGGCGTCACTATCATCCTCACGACGCATTACATCGAAGAAGCTGAGGAAATGGCCGATCGGATTGGCGTGATTCGCCAGGGCGAGATCATCCTGATTGACGACAAGGCCGCGCTGATGCGCAAGTTGGGTACCAAGCAACTGAGTATTCATTTGCAACAGCCATTGCTGACCATCCCGGCTTCCCTCGCTGAATTTCCCCTGAGCCTCACCGACGAGGGCTATGAACTGGTTTATACCTTCGACGCGCTCAAAGAGCAGACCGGCATCGCCGGCTTGTTGCGCGCGCTGGCGCAGGAAGGGATCGATTTCAAGGACCTGCATTCCAGCCAGAGTTCACTGGAAGATATCTTTGTCGAACTGGTTAACGGCCGTAGCGGCTCAGCCGTTACCACTCCCTCAGCACAGGTGGCCTCATGAATTTTTATGGTATCTGGGCGATTTACAGTTTCGAGCTGGCGCGTCTGCGCCGCACCATGCTGCAAAGTATCGCCTCGCCGGTAATCTCTACGTCTTTGTATTTCGTTGTCTTTGGCGCCGCCATCGGCTCGCGCATGGCGGAGATTGACGGGGTAAGTTACGGGGCTTTTATCATTCCCGGGCTGATCATGTTGATGTTGCTGAACGAAAGCATTTCTAACGCGTCGTTTGGTATCTACATGCCTAAATTCACCGGCACCATTTACGAGGTGTTGTCAGCGCCGGTGTCGCCGGCAGAAATTGTGATCGGTTACGTAGGGGCTGCCGCGACCAAGTCGGTCATTCTCGGTCTGCTGATCCTGATGACGGCGCGGCTGTTCGTGCCCTACGAGATCCAACATCCGGTCTGGATGCTCGGTTTCCTGATCCTGACGGCGATTACCTTCAGCCTGTTCGGTTTTATCATTGGCATCTGGGCGGATGGCTTCGAGAAGCTGCAGATCATTCCGCTGATGATTGTCACGCCGCTGGCATTTTTGGGTGGTAGTTTCTATTCGATCACCATGTTGCCGCCGTTCTGGCAGACGGTCACCTTGTTCAACCCGGTGGTCTATCTGATAAGCGGATTTCGCTGGAGTTTTTACGGCGTAGCCGATGTGCACATCGGCGTCAGTGTGGGCATGACTCTGGTATTTCTGCTGATCTGCCTGAGCCTGGTGTGGCTGGTGTTCAAGACCGGCTACCGGCTCAAGCCTTAACTAGGCGCGCTAATACGAACTCACTATCGACCCAACCTCGGAATGAGAGGCTTTTGATGTTCAAGTATCCTTTTCTAGCTGTGTTGCTGGGATGTCTGCTCGCGTCTTGGGTCCAGGCAGATACTGCGCCTGAAAAGCGGGCAGACTGGGCTGCAGTGTTCGAAAAATTCGAGGCTACGGGGACCATTGTGGTAGCCGATCAGCGTCGGGGCTTTGGCCAGATCTGGGTGGTTGACCCTGAGCGTGCTGAGCGGCGTTATTCGCCGGCCTCCACCTTCAAGATCCCCCATGCGCTAATGGCGCTGGATGCCGGCCTGGTACGCGATGAGTTTCATGTGTTCCCCTGGGACGGCGTGGAGCGCAGCTTTGCACCACACAATCAGGATCAGGATCTGCGCTCCTCAATGCGTAACTCTGCGGTCTGGGTGTATGAGCAGTTCGCGGCCAAGCTGGGTGAGGGGCAGGCGCGCAACTATCTGGAGCGCATCGATTACGGCAATGCCGATCCGCGCGTCGACAGCGGCCCCTACTGGATTGATGGCGAACTGGCGATTTCCGCTTATGAACAGGTGCTGTTCCTGCAGAAGCTCTATCGCAATCAATTACCCTTCGAGATGCAACACCAGCGGCTGGTCAAGGATGTGATGATAAACCAGGCCGGCCCGGATTGGATCTTGCGTGCCAAAACCGGCTGGCAAGGAAAACACGGCTGGTGGGTCGGCTGGGTTGAGTGGCCGACCGGCCCGGTGTTCTTTGCGTTGAATATCGATACGCCCCATCGTCTGGACGATCTGTACAAGCGCGAGGCCATTACCCGTGAAATATTGACCTCGATAGAAGCCCTGCCGGGAGAGGCGAATGACTGAAACGCCAATGGCCCCCAAGCGCGAGATCTTCGGCTGGGCCATGTTCGACTTCGCCAATCAGGGCTATACGCTGCTGATCATTACCGTGATTTACGGTGATCTGTTCACCCGGGTAATTGTCGGCGATGCGCCGGATTATCGCCTGGGCAATCTGCTCTGGAGCCTGGCGCTGGCGGTGAGTTATCTGCTGGTCGTGGTGGCGAACCCGCTGTGCGGTGCGATCATGGATTACACCGGCAGCCGTAAACGCTTTCTGTTTGCCAGCTACCTGCTGACGGTGATCACCACCGCGCTGCTGTATATCATTGAGCCTGGCTGGCTGACGCTCGCCGTGCTGCTGATCATCCTGTCCAATTTTGCCTATTCCATAGGCGAGGGCTTTATCGCCAGCTTCCTGCCTGATCTGGGGCCGCGCAAGGCGCTGGGCTGGATCTCGGGGCTGGGCTGGGGGTTGGGCTATATCGGCGGGCTGGTTGCGGCGATCTTTGCCTTGCTGTTTCTCGGTGAGGTGTCTGCGGACAACTACGACACCGTGCGCTGGGTCGGTCCCTTTGCCGGCGCGTTCTTCCTGATTGCGGCGATTCCCACCTTTCTGTGGCTGAAGGAGCGCGGCGCGCCACGTCCGGCGCCCACCGGCGAAAGCCTATTGAGCATCGGCGTACGCCGGGTACTGACGACCTGGCGCGAGGTCCAGTATTTTCGGGACCTGCGCTATTTGCTGGTGTCAGTGTTCTTCGCCATGGCCGGTGTGTACATCATCATCGCCTTCTCGTTTATCTACGGCGCCCAAGTGATCGGCTGGGATGAAGATGTGCGCGTTTACATGTTCATCATCGTACAGATTACCGCAGCCCTGGGCGCGGTCGGGTTTGGCTGGCTGCAAAGCCATATCGGCGCCCGTACCACCTACCTGATTACGCTGGCGCTGTGGCTGGTGGCGATCATGGCCATCTGGCAGACGCCGGCTCTGACCGTCCTCATCGGTAACTGGTTCGGTGTGTTCTGGGAGGCGCAGTATGTATTCCTGATCGCGGGGGTGCTGGCTGGGGCGAGTCTGGGCTCGTCGCAATCGGCCACCCGCGCGCTGGTCGGCGTGCTGACGCCCAAGGGCAAGGCGGCGGAATTTTTCGGTCTGTGGGGTATGGCGTCCAAACTGGCTGCGGTATTCGGTATCTTCGGCCTGGGCATCATCCAGTGGGGCTTCGGCCTGGCAGATGCCATTGTGTTCTGTCTGCTGCTGTTTGTGGTGGCTATCCTGTGCATATTGCCGATGCGTGAAGCCCGTGGCGCAGAGGCGGCGGAGCGCTGGCAGGATGAAGCGGCCTGAGCGAGGCCGCTGGGTCTTGCTGTTTGCTCAGGCGGCAGGGTCTTCAGCCAGGGTGTTGATCAACTGATCGATGGTCGCACTCAGCACATCGATCGGATTGCCCTCGCTCTCAGGCAGCAGGATCACGCTGCTGCCAGCAGCCGCAATGGCTGCGCCGAGCGCTGCGTCAGGCTCACGGTCCACCACCACGCCGGCAACATCGTAGGCACTCAACTGAGTGCTGAGTTCAGCCAACTGCTCCGACGTCCAGTTGCCATCCTCAGGCACTGGAACCTGCACGACGTCCAGATTCAGCCCGCTCAGCAGGTAGTCGTCGTCACTGGTCAGACTGACAACAGTGATGTTGTTCAACTGCGCCAATCGGCTTTCACTTTCCGCACTGAGTTGCAGCAAACGCTGCTTGAATAGCGCGAGATTAGTATCAATCTGCTGCTGATCTGCCGGCGCGAGTCGAGCCAGGTCAGCGGCCATGACATCAGCCATGCGTCCAAGGTTGTTGATGCTCAGCCAGGGTTGGCTGGCGAGCTGATCAGTAATCTCCGGCTGCAGCGCTATACCTGGCAGAGCCCGGTCGACGGGGCGAGCGCCATCAATCTCGACAATGCGGATATTACTGCGCCGCGCCAGCGGATAAAGCGGGTCTTCCGGCCAGAGCGAGCGCAGCGTAATGGCTGCATCCGCTTGGCTGGCAGCCTTGTCCAGCCCCTTGGCACCGCGTCCGGAAAAATACGAGGGCTGCCGACTGGCTGGCAGACTCTCAGGTGCTGCGCGAATCAGCTCGACATCGCTATCCGCGAGCAGCATGGAGCCCAGACCATAAGTTACCGGCAAGGTCGCCAGTACCTGTATTCGATCGGCGTCATCCGCCGCCACTGCGGCGTTGAGCCAGGCAGCGGCAAGCAGCGCGATAGCCGGGCGACAGACAATAGATTTATTCATCCAATATTACCTTTGAGGCTGGGCAGCGTTCCGCGGGCGATAGCCGCGAGCGCGAAAATGATACCGGCAGTGATGATAATGGCAGCACCGGACGGGATCGGCAGATCCAGGGCGATGGGCACAAAAATGCCGGCCAGGGTGCTGAAGGTAGCGATCAGTACGGATAACCAGAAAAAGCCCTTGAGTGACTGGCTTAATAGCCGCGCTGCGGCAGCCGGAATCACCAGCAGTGCGCCAACCAGAATCGCGCCAATCACCTTGACTGCGGCGACGGTCACCATCGACACCAGAATCACGAACAGGTAATCCAGCGCACGCACGCGGATGCCGCGCACACTGGCCAGCTGTGGATTGAAACTGGCGAGCATGATCTGGTTGTACATCGGCAAGGCCAGGCCCATGACCAGCAGCGACACCACCGCAAGTACCGCCAGGTCCTGGCCATTGACCGTCAATACCGAGCCGAACAGCACGTTCTCGAGAATGTGGATATTGATGCGGCCGGCGAGAATCAGCAGCAAGCTGGCGCCGACTGCCAGGGATACGGAAAGAAACACCCCAATCAGCGTATCCGGCGCCAACCCGGTGCGGTTGCGTAGATAGTTGAGCAGAATGCCGAACAGCAGGCAGTAGCCGAACAGGCTGCCATAGGGGCCGGTATAGGGCTCGCCAAGCAGAATGCCGATGGCCACCCCGGTCAGCGCAGCATGCCCCACCGCCTCGGAAAAGAACGCAAAGCGTTTGACCACCACCAGCGTACCCAGGCCGCCCAGCACCGGGCCGATAAGCAAGCCGGCCAGCAGCGCATTGACAATAAAGCCATAGGCCAGGGCTTCGGGCAGATAACCCGCGCTGCTCCAGGCCTGAATGGTTTCGCGCAGAGCTTCAAAACTCATCGTTGAGCCTCCACGGCGCGCGCCGGATGACTGGAAAACAGTTTCAGCACGCATTCGGGGTCGAGCAATTGTTGCGGATCGCCGTCAAACTGCACACTGCGATTGAGCCCGGTGACGCGGTCCGCCAGGCGGCTGACGGCCTGCAGATCGTGCTCCACCCAGAGCACGGTAGTGCCGGCGCGGCGCCAGTCGGCGAGCAGTTGTTCGAAGACTTGCACACCCGGCTCATCCAATGCCGACATGGGTTCGTCGAGTACCAGTAATTGAGCTTCAGGCACCAGGCCTTGGGCCAGCAACACCCGTTGACGCTCGCCGCCGGACAGCGCGCCCATACGACGTTTGCGCTTGTCGAGCAAGCCTACGCGGCTCAGGGCCTGTTCAATCGCCGGTTTGTGGTTGGCTGACAGCCCCATAAAGGCGGGCTTGCGTTGGCACATCGCGGCCATGAAATCGTCCACGGTAATCGGCAGGCCACGATCAAACTCCATGGCCTGGGGCACGTAACCAATAGTGCCGGGGCTGGCTGGCCAGTGCAGGCTGAGTTCGCCGCGGTGGGGCATCTGGCCGAGAAGGGTCTTGATCAACGAGCTTTTGCCGCCACCATTGGGTCCGACCAGTGCGTGAATGCTGCCGGCGGTGACCTGAAAACTGACCTGCTCGAGAATTCGCGTGCGCCCGAGGTCGAGATCGACAGCATTGAAGTGAATCGCCGGGCCGCGAATATCCCCGTGCACCGCGCCTACGGGCAGAGGCTCGCATGCGGTCATGGATTATTGTCCTGAATGGCGCGCACCACGGTATCCAGGTTTTTGGCCATTTCTTCTTCGTATTTCCGCGTTTCGTATTCCCCATAGGAAATATGCGTCAGCGCATAGAGCTTCACGCCGGACTCACGCTGGATGGTGTCGACATAGCTTGAGGGAAAATCCATTTCAGAGAAAATCACCTGCACGTCCAGATCAGTCAGTTGATCGATGGTCTTTTTCAGCTGGCTGGGGCTGGGCTCTATGCCGTGGGCCGGCTCGACCACCGCAGTGACTTCCAGGCCGAACTCGCGCAACAGGTAATCGTAGGCGCCGTGAATGGTGGCAACGCGCAGCTCAGCGCCCTTGTTCTGGCTCAATTTGGTCAGCGCTTCGGCGCGCAGGGTTCGCAGATGTTTGCCATAGGCGCGGGCGTTCTGGCTATAGGCTCGGGCGTTGGCCGGGTCGAGTTTGCCCAGTTCACGGGCAATGGTATTGATTTGCGTAATTGACGCGCTGATCGACAGGAAGGTGTGCGGATTGACCACCTTGCCCGCGCCGCGCGCGGCCATGCCGGTGGCCGAGAGCAGCGGCACATTGGCGTTGGCCTCAATCAACGGGATGTCCGGCTTCTCACTGGCAGCAATCATGCGGTCGGCAAAATCATCATGGCCGACGCCATTGAGTACGATCACATCAAGCTCGCCAATCCGCTTGATATCTTCCGCGCGAGGCTCGTACGCATGCGGATTGAATCCTGCGGGAATCAGCGGGACCACATCCGCCAGATCACCGACGATATTGCTGACAAAACTGTAATAGGGGTGCAGCGTTATGCCTATTCGCAAACGTTGCGGATCGGCAGCATGGGCAAAGGAGGAGAGGGTGGTGGTGCTTAACGTGACTAGTAGACAAAGCAGCAGCCGACGTAAGGGGCGCGGAAAAGACATAGTTAGGGAGTCCAGTTCAGTGGCGATGTTGGCGGGTGACGCCAGCATCGAAATGGGCAACGACTTGCCGCCAGCCTGAGGCAATCAAATGCTCGGTGGTCAAGGTAGTGGGCAAAGTAACGTCGTCATCACGGGTCAGCCATATCTCGGCGTCGCTAGTCTGCGGCCAAAGCAGGAAGGTGCCGGCAATATCCTGCGCCTGGCTTTGGCCCAGATAGAAGGTTTCCGCTCCGAGTTGCAAACGTTGCCACTGGTGACTGCCCCGGTTGCTGGCACTGGCATCATCCATAAACGGCGGGAAACCCTCGTCGGCCAGTTCGGTGGGGCTGGGCAGTTGGCCCTGTTCGCTCAGGTACCACTGCATCTCCTCGAAGGCCACACCCAGGTCGGTATGCACGCCCTGTTCGGCTGCGGTCAGATCCATCCGCGCGTCCAGTTGGTAATCGGCAATGTCACTTTCAATATCGGCCTTGGCATGCGAGAGCACCACAGCGCTGGCCCCCAACAGGATCAGCAAGCACAGCGCCAGTACCCAGAGCGTCTCATGCCCAGCGCCGGCAGGGCGTATTACCTGAGCGGTCATAGGCCGGAAATATCCGTGTGGTCGACTTCAACCACGTGCCCAGGGCCGGCGTCGAACAGAATGTAGAACTCGCCATCCGGGCGCTTGAAGCTGAACCGCGAGTCGTCTTCCAGTTTGCCGGGTACCAGCACCTCTTCGTCGTAACTGATTACATCCAGGGTAACCCCAGGCGCGCCGCTACCATCGGAGAAGCCGCCAGTGCAGACGATTTCATCCTCACTGCCGGGTTCGCACTGGCAGATCGGATTGTGCGCCAAAGCCAGAGGCGACAAGGCCATGCCGAGCAGCATGAGCAGGCGTTGATTGATCGTTTTCATCAGAGCGTATCTCCTGTTTTCTCTAGCCAGGCCAAAGTGACTGGCGAAGCAGTAGCGAGGTCTAGGGGAGCCTGGTGGACGCTACCGTCCCAGCCCTCCATGGTGATCCATAATTGCGCATCGGTCGGCGTGTCTTCGGGTACCGGCAGGCTGGCACCCATGCGATAAGGCGTGCCGAAGAACAGCGCTCCGGCGGCGCGCAGGCTGCGCGGCTTGCCCACGCGCAGGTAAGTCGCCTTGACCTGGCTGATGCATTCCTCGCACAGCGCGGCGTTGAAGGCTTTCATATAGCCCGCCGGGCCTTCCAGATGCGGGGGGAGTTCGCGAAATTCCGCCAGGCGTAGACTCCACGGGCCGACCTGCACCTCACCGATTTCCCGCTCGCCCAAGCCACTTTCGCCGCGAAACAGGGCGACGTCCTGAAAGTACTTGGGCATAAAGCCCAGCGGTATCAGCACCAACAGGATGTTGATATGAAACCGCCAGCGGCGCCAGAAAAGGCTCAGCTTCGAAGGTTGGGAGGACGAAACAGCGTTGCTCATGATTGATTCACCGGTGTGTGCTCAAGGCTGGAGGCGCTCTGGCGCGTCGGTTTGCGTTTGCTGACCACAGCAGCGGTGGCCTTGGCAGTGCGTTTGCTCCAGATCAGCAGGCCGCTGAGCACCATCATGCTCAGAATCAGGCCAAACACGAACCAGATGAGCTTGACCCACAGGCCGCCGAAATCGCCGGTATGCAACGGCCGCATGGACTCTGTTACGAATTCCAATCCGCTGCGGTCACTGAGCAGGCGGACCTTATCCACATCGCCGGTGTACGGGTTGACCTCGACCGATTGGAACATCAACGGGTAGTTGCCGCGTCCGCTGATCGACACATGCCCGTAGGCGTAACCGGGCAGGCTCACCGAGCTGACATCCAATCCGGGAACGCGCTCCTTGGCAATCGCTACGGCCTGGTCCAGTCCGATGCGCGGAACTGCCTCTGCAGAAGCAGCCAGGGGCACTACATCGCGCGCAATCACCGGAGGAACGCCTTCGGTGGAGATGGAAATCTGATTGTCGAACAGCACCGCTTGCACCAGGAACCACATCCCCGTTATTGAAATAACGGCGATAAACCAGATCGACCAGATGCCGGAAAGACGATGGAAGTCGCCCCAGAAGATCCGTGCGCCCTGGTTAAAGCGTAATCTGGGCTTGAGAAAGCCCTTCCAGAAGCGCTTGTACACCACCAAACCTGTGATCAACGACACCAGCATCGGCAAAGCCATGAACGAGACCAGATACCAGCCCCAGCTGAACCCGTTGGTAAAGGGCACCAGCCACCAGCCATGCAGCGCGCGAGTAAATTGGCGGAAGTCGAACTGTGGGCTGACGCCCTGGATGTCGCCAGTGTAGGGGTTGACGTAGAGCGTTGGTGAGCTGCCGTCCGGGTAGGTAGCCTGGACGTTCAAGGCAAAGTGGCCTTCATCCGGACGCCGGATTGAGCGCACGATGACCTCGGGCGCAGATTGGTCTATAGCGTCTATGATCTGCCCGTGGGTAAGGCGTTGGGCGTCGTCAGAAGGCTTGTTGGCGCGCACATCCGGGTTGGCCAGCCAGATGATTTCCTGGCTTACGGTGGCTAGCGTGCCGGTTACACAGATGATCAGCAGAAAGAACCAGACCGGCAATGCCAGCCAGCTGTGAACGAGAAACCAGGTGCGAGCCTGCGACTTCTTAGCCATGGGGTTGTAAACCAAGTGTTGAAAACGAAAAAGATGATCGAATGGCAGCGCCGGTAGAATACTCTGCATTCAAATCTTAATAATAAAGATTATCATTCTAGATTGTAGTGAGGCGTTGAATCAAGCGGAAACAACAAAAGTATTAGGCTAAGGGGGTGTTGAGAGCGGCGGACTAAAGCCCTGCCCGGCTTCTGCTGAGCAAGCAGACCGGGCTGGATGGAGCTGAGTTTGAAGTGGCTGGGGACCGTAACGCGGAGTTAAAGCTTCTTTTTCTGCAACTGCTGCACCAATCCCTTGGGCGGATGCTTGATCACCAGCGAATCGTCGGACTCGTCATACTCTACGCGCTCGCCGAGCAAGTGCGCTTCAAAGCTGATCGACAGGCCGTCGGCCTTGCCATAGAAACGCATGAAGTTGTTCAGCGTGCGCTTGTCCGGCGGGATCTCCGGTGACAAGCCGTAATCCTTGTTGCGAATATAGTCATAGAACGCGCGTGGCTGCGCCTCATCCATCAGTCCGGACAGCTCCTCCAGCGCGACTTGCTCGCCCTGGCGCGCCTGGCCGCTGACGTAGCTGCTCATCGCCTTGGTCTTGTCTTTGACCACCACCGGTTCCATGTCAGCTTCACCGACATAATCCTGGAAGGCCTGCAGCAGGGTAGTGGTCTCTTCCTCGGGATTAGCCCCTTCCACGCAGCCAATAAAGTCGCGGAAATAATCCGATACGCGCTTGCCACTGCGCCCGCGAATAAAGGAAATGTACTGCTTGGAGCTGGCGTTCTGTTTCCACTCGGTCAGATTGATGCGGGCGGCCATGTTCAACGCAGACAGGTCCAGGTGGCGAGCGGCGGCCACGTCCAGGTTATCGGTCACGGTAACGCCTTCGGTATGATGGAGCAGCGCAATCACCAGGAAGGCGGTCATGCCTTGGCGGTAGCGGATAAACAGCACATGCCCACCCAGCGCCAGGTTGGAAGCTTCCATCAGCGTTTTCAGCTGTTCACTGGCCCTGGCCGTGAAGTTGACGAAGTCCAGTTCCTGATCAATCAGTTGCTGCAACCAGCCGCTGAACGGGTAGGCGCCGCTCTCCTCGTGAAAGTAGCCCCAGGCCTTGTTTGGCTTGCTGTTGTAGGCTTCGATCAGCCCGGCGAGCAGTTGCTCCAGCGCTTCGGAATTGGCCAGTTCGGCTTCGCGCAGGGTCAGGCTGGCGGGCTGGCCGTCAGGCTTTTTGTGAATCTGATGAACGATGCTGTTATCGATGGGCATGGTGTCTCTTCTGATCGGGGGTGCCTGGACGCCTGGGCATGAAAAAGCGGCCGACGTAGATGTCGGCCGCTGCGTGCCTACAGGCTGGCGATATGCGTGCGTTGTTCACTGAGCTGCACCAGTGCCTTTTCGGCGTCGCTGAGCTTGGCGCGTTCCTTGTCGATCACCGCCGGAGGGGCCTTGTCGACAAAACCGGCGTTGGACAGCTTGCCGCCGATGCGTTTGACCTCTCCTTCCAGACGCACGATCTCCTTGTCCAGACGCGCCAGCTCGGCGGTCTTGTCGATCAGGCCAGCCATCGGCACCAGCACTTCCAGCTCGCCTACCAGCGCGGTAGCGGACAGCGGCGCTTCTTCACCTTCAGCCAACACGCGGATGGAGGAGAGCTTGGCCAGCTTTTTCAGGAAAGTATCGTTCTCGGTCAGACGGCGCTGGTCTTCACTGCCGGCCTTGCGCAGCAGCAGTTCCAGTTCCTTGCCCGGCGCCACATTCATTTCACCGCGGATGTTACGCACGCCAAGAATCAGCGCCTTGAGCCATTCGATATCGCCTTCGGCGGCGGCATCGATGCGCTCTTCATTGGCCACTGGCCAGGGTTGCAGCATGATGGTTGGGCCAGCTTTGCCGGCCATGGGCGCAATACGCTGCCAGATTTCTTCGGTGATAAAGGGCATGAAGGGGTGCGCCAGGCGCAACGCCACTTCCAGTACCCGCACCAAGGTGCGACGGGTGCCGCGCTGGCGCTCAGCCGGGGCATTCTCGTCCCAGAGTACCGGTTTGGACAATTCCAGATACCAGTCGCAGTACTGGTTCCAGATAAATTCGTACAGCGCGGTGGCGGCCAGATCAAAGCGGAACTGGTCGAGCTGACGGGTGACTTCAGCTTCGGTGCGCTGCAGTTGCGAGATAATCCAGCGGTCGGCCAAGGTCAACTCAACCTCGGAACCATCAACGCCATTGTCTTTATCTTCGCACTGCATCATCACATAGCGCGCCGCGTTCCAAATCTTGTTACAGAAGTTGCGGTAGCCTTCGACGCGGCCCATATCGAACTTGATATCGCGGCCAGTAGAGGCCAGCGAGCAGTTGGTAAAGCGCAGCGCGTCGGTGCCATAGGCGGCGATGCCATCGGGGAACTCGGCGCGGGTCTGCTTCTCGATCTTGTCCGCGAGTTTGGGCTGCATCATGCCGCTGGTGCGCTTGCTGACCAGCGACTCCAGATCGATGCCGTCAATGATATCCAGCGGGTCGAGTACGTTGCCCTTGGACTTGGACATCTTCTGCCCCTGGCCATCGCGTACCAGGCCATGCACGTATACCGTCTTGAATGGAATCTGCGCGGTGCCGTCGTCATGCTTCATCAGATGCATGGTCAGCATGATCATGCGCGCGACCCAGAAGAAGATGATGTCAAAGCCGGTTACCAGTACATCAGTCGGGTGGAAGGTCTTCAGGGCGTCGGTCTGTTCGGGCCAGCCGAGGGTGGAGAAGGTCCACAGACCGGAGCTGAACCAGGTGTCGAGCACGTCTTCATCCTGGCGTAGCGGGGCATCGCCGAGGTTGTGTTTGGCGCGTACTTCGGCTTCATCGCGGCCGACATAGACCTGGCCGGACTCGTCATACCAGGCCGGAATGCGGTGGCCCCACCAAAGCTGGCGCGAGATGCACCAGTCTTGAATGTCGCGCATCCAGGAGAAATACATGTTTTCGTATTGCTTGGGCACGAACTGGATACGGCCATCTTCCACCGCAGCAATCGCCTGTTCAGCCAGCGGTTTGGTGGAGACATACCATTGATCGGTCAGCCAGGGCTCGATCACTACCCCGGAACGGTCGCCCTTGGGCACCTTGAGTGCGTGCGGTTCGATTTTTTCCAGCAGATCGGCGGCTTCCAGATCGGCGACGATTCGCTTGCGCGCCTCGAACCGATCCAGGCCGGCATAGGCCGCCGGCAGACTGGCGTCCAGGTCGGTATTGAGGCTGCCGCCGATATTGAAAATTTGCGCGCTGGCGAGAATCGCCGCGTCCTTGTCGAGAATGTTGATCAGCGGCATTGCGTGACGCTTGCCGACTTCATAGTCATTGAAATCGTGGGCCGGGGTGATCTTCACACAGCCGGTTCCGAACTCGGGATCGCAGTAATCGTCGCCGACAATCGGGATGCGGCGGCCGACTAGCGGCAAGTCGATATATTTGCCAATCAAGGCCTGATAGCGCTCGTCATCGGGATTCACCGCAACAGCGGTATCGCCGAGCATGGTTTCCGGCCGCGTAGTCGCGACAATCAGATGATCCTTGCCTTCAGCGGTTTTCTCGCCATCGGCCAGCGGATACCGCAGGTGCCAGAGTGAGCCGGTCTCGTCATGGTTTTCCACTTCCAGATCGGAAATCGCCGTGTGCAAGGTCGGGTCCCAGTTGACCAGGCGCTTGCCGCGGTAGATCAGCCCATCATCATGCAAACGAACGAAGGCTTCCTTCACCGCGTTGGACAAACCCTCGTCCATGGTGAAGCGCTCGCGGCTCCAGTCTACCGAGCTGCCCAGTCGGCGAATCTGGCGGGTGATGTTGCCGCCGGACTCTTCCTTCCATTCCCAGACCTTGTCCAGAAACTTGTCGCGGCCCAGATCATGCCGGCTCACCCCCTGAGCGCCCAGTTGCCGCTCCACTACCATCTGCGTAGCAATGCCGGCGTGGTCGGTACCCGGCTGCCACAGCGTATTGCGACCCTGCATGCGCCGAAAGCGAATCAACGCATCCATGATCGAATTATTGAAACCGTGGCCCATATGCAGGCTGCCGGTCACGTTCGGCGGCGGCAGGGCAATGGTGTAGGACTCGCCTGAGCCCTGGGGAGCGAAGTAGTTGTTTTGCTCCCAGGTCTGGTACCAGGAGGTTTCAATGGCGTTGGGCTGGTAAGTCTTATCCATGGGTGTTCTGGGTGTCCGGATGTTGGGTGAGCGAGTGATTAGCCGCAGCTGGAACAGGGGGCGATAGTCGCGCAAACGAGCATTATAGCGGTCTGGGGCAGGTCAGGCCCAGTCTGATGCGTTATTTCATTTGTTCCTGAACCATCTGCTCCAATTTATCCCGCAGTCGGTTGCGTAGTTCAGCTTCTATGGTGGGAATCAGATCGTCGATCACGTCTTGCAGAATCAACTGCGCTTCGGCGTGCAGGCGGGCTTCCATACGTAGTTGGCGAGCGCCGGCTTGCACATCGGGCGGGGTGCCGAAATGTTTGGTCGAGTAACCTGGCGGCGGATTGACCAGAGTGCTGGTGTGCTGCGTGCCTGGCTTCGGTGCCGGCGGGATGTGGCCGGCCATCAACCGATCCAGCTGCACCCGTTCTTCCGCCAGCCTGGCCAACTGATCGTAGGGCAAAAACGGATTGGGTTTAGGGCGGCCGGGGTGGTGCGCTGCTGCCTCGTCTTCGGCGGAGTGATGGTCAATCGGGGTAAGCGGCGCGGTCAGGTTCAGCCCTGGCGCGTCGACGATCACGTCCTGAAGCAGCGGAATATCCAGTTGGTCCTCGGCGCCAGAAGAATGTGCAGCCACGCCCTGACCTTCGTCTTCCGGGTGCTCGTCGAGCAGCGTACGGATGGACTCCAGATCCTTCAGGAGTCTTGAGGGTTCAGATGGGTCGCGCTGCGTCATGATTCATCCCGCTGTGCGTAACTGGTGGGTCTGCAGAGGATAGCCCCGTTCACGGTAGAAACGAAAGCGCTCACGTGCCGGGACGCGAACCGGGTCAAGTTCGATGACGATTTCAGCCAGGCGATTGAACTGGCTGAAAAACGCCGGACTCTCGTCAGCCAGGTTGATCAACAGATCGTGGTGGTCGCCGGCGTCATCGCCGCAGCCACAGACAACTTTGGCTTCAGGCTGCTCGGTGGCGCGGGCGTGGGGTAAAAAGGCATCGGCGCGAAAGCTCCAGAGCAATTCGTCCAGTGCCTGGGTCTGCTCCTCGTCGGTGCAGTGCAGATAGATTTGATGGCCCTTGTGCCAGGCTTTGTGCGCCAACCGGCAAGCGTATTCGAGCCGCTTTTGCGGTTCGCTGCTGGTCAACAGGTAGAAGTCGATGCGGGTCATTGCGGTTCGCTGGATTAATGGAGCTGAGTCGCTGACCGCGGGAAGCACCTACTGCTTCCCGCGGCCAGCTCTGGGTCAGGCTTTGACCTGGTTGAGCATGTATTGGGTCAGCAGCGGTACCGGCCGACCGGTGGCGCCTTTGTCCTTGCCGCCACTGGTCCAGGCGGTGCCGGCAATATCCAGGTGCGCCCAGGGGTAGGCCTTGGTAAAGCGCGAGAGGAAGCACGCCGCGGTAATGGTACCGGCCTTGGGGCCGCCGATATTGGCGATGTCGGCAAAGGGGCTGTCCAGCTGTTCCTGATATTCATCGAACAGCGGCAGTTGCCAGGCGCGGTCGTCGGCTTGTTGGCCGGCAGCCAGCAGTTGCTCGATCAGCGCGTCATTATTGCCCAGCAGGCCGGTGGTGTGAGCACCGAGGGCTACCACACAGGCACCGGTGAGGGTGGCGATATCGACCACGCTGGCCGGCTTGAAGCGCTCGGCGTAGGTCAGGGCGTCGCACAACACCAGCCGCCCTTCAGCGTCGGTGTTCAATACTTCAATCGTCTGGCCAGACATGCTGGTGACAATATCGCCAGGCTTGGTCGCGGTACCGCTGGGCATGTTCTCGGCAGCGACAACCAGGCACACCAGGTTGATCGGCAACTGCATGCTGACCACCGCCTTGACCACGCCGAATACGCTAGCGGCACCACACATGTCGTATTTCATTTCGTCCATGGCGGCTGCGGGCTTGAGGCTGATGCCGCCGGTGTCAAAGGTAATGCCTTTGCCAACCAGCATGTGCGGCTTGTCCTTGGCCTTGCCGCCCTGGTAGCTGAAGCGAATCAGCTTGGCGGGTTCGGCGCTACCGGCGCTGACCGAGAGCAGCGAACCCATGCCCAGGGCTTTCATGTCTTTTTCTTCGAGTACTTCAATCTCCAGCTCTTTATGCTGTTTGCCCAGTGCTTTGGCTTCCTTGGCCAGATAGGTCGGCGTACAGATATTACCCGGCAAGTTGCCCAGCGTGCGGGTCAGATCGGTACCGTCGCTGATCGCCTGACCGTGGCGTATAGCCAAGTTAAGTGCAGATGCTTCAGCCTTGTCATCGGACCACAGCAGGCATTTTTTCAGCCGTGAGGGCGTCGCTTTCTGGCTTTTGAACTGATCGAACTGATAAAGGCTTTCGCGCAGGGTTTCCACCAGTAGACGGGTGCGTGCGTATATATCGCGGCCTTTTACTGCCAGTGCAGGCAGAGTCAGCAGCGCATCGGTGGCGCCGCCTTCTTTGAGCGTGGCGGCGATTTTCTGTACCAGTTTGCGCAATGCGCGATCACCCAGTTCTTCATCTTTACCGCGACCAATCACCAGTACGCGTTGCGCGGCGATGCCCGGCAGGCCGAACAGCATCAGGGTCTGGCCAGCCTTGCCGCTGATGTCGCCGTGCTTGATGGCAGCGCTGATCTGGCCGTTGCAGGCGTTGTCCAGTGTCATCACCGGACCTGTCAGGGTCTTCGCTTCGCTGAGGGTGACAACCAGACAGCCCGTCTTGATCGTTTCCAGTGTACCGTGCTTGACGTTGAACTCCATGGTGCTCCCCGAGACAAATGATGTGGTTTGACTGATAATACCCGCCCAGAACAAGCCTGATGCAGGGACTACCTTGCAGGACTTGAGGGGGCGCTTGCAACCAGCCGCGCTCTACCTGCATTCTGGCTTATTCCCGTGCCTTGAGCCAAGGAAGTTATCGTGATTGTGTTTCGTTATCTAAGCCGCGAGGTGCTGTTGACCCTGACTGCGGTCAGTGGCGTGCTGCTACTGATCATCATGAGCGGCCGCTTTATCAAGTACCTGGCCCAGGCTGCCGCCGGGCAATTGGACCCGAGCGTGCTATTTCTGATCATGGGTTATCGTCTGCCCGGCTTTATGGTGCTGATTCTGCCGCTGGGCATGTTCCTGGGGATTCTGCTGGCTTACGGGCGGATGTATCTGGATAGCGAGATGACGGTGTTGTCGGTAACCGGCATCAGTGATCGCAAAATTATTGGTTACACCCAGGGCTCGGCATTGGCGGTAGCCCTGATAGTGGGGTTTCTGAGTTTGTGGGTGGCGCCTTCAGGAGTGTTCAAAACGCAACAGCTGTTCAATGAGCAGGACGCGATGACCGAGTTTGACACCCTGGCTGCAGGGCGCTTTCAGTCCTTGGGCAGTGGGCAGCGGGTAACCTATGCCGGGGGGCTGTCGGACGACCGTACGCAGTTGCAGGAGTTGTTCATTACCGAGCGTGCCGGTGATGTCGAGGAAGGGCGTGTTGGTGTGCTGGTAGCTGAAACCGGGCGCCAGCAGATGAATCCTGATGGCAGCCGCTACCTGATGCTTTATAACGGCTTTCGCTATGATGGCAAACCCGGCGCTGCGGATTTTCGCGCTATCCAGTACGACACCTATGGTGTGCTGTTGCCGCGCCCTGAGGTGGCTACCGAGGTGACCGACCGGGAAGCGATCCCCACCCTAGAGCTGTTCGGCCAGGCAGACATCCGCCTGCAGTCCGAACTGCAATGGCGCTTTTCATTACCGATTCTAGTTTTTGTTGTGGCCTTTTTTGCCGTGCCGTTGGCGCGGGTCAATCCTCGTCAGGGTCGCTTCCTCAAGCTATTGCCGGCGGTCATGCTGTACATGGCCTACCTGGCTCTGCTGATCAGCGCTCGCAGCTGGATGGAGTCGGGCGCAGTGCCCGCCGCATTGGGATTGTGGTGGGTACACCTGGTGTTTATCGGCGTTGGTCTGGCGCTTAACCGGGAGGCGCTGATGGCGCCGTCTTCTGCCGGGCCGGGCAAGGGAGGGCATCAGCATGCGCAAGCTTGATCGCTACATAGGCAGCACCGTACTGCTGAACATCGTGGTGGTGGCGATGATCATTCTAGGCCTGGATCTGCTGTTCGCCTTTATTGGTGAGCTGGACGATGTTGAGGGTAATTACAGCGCAATGGATGCGCTGACCTATACGCTATTTACCCTGCCCCGGCGCCTCTATGACATGTTGCCACTGGCGGCACTGGTGGGTTGTCTTATCGGTCTGGGTACGCTGGCGAGCAACTCTGAATTGACCATCATGCGCGCAGCGGGCGTCTCCATTGCGCGCATTATTGGTGCGGTCATGAAGCCCTTATTGGTGGTGATGCTCGCCGGGATTCTGCTTGGAGAATATGCTGCGCCGTACAGCGAAAATCTGGCAGAAAATCGCCGGGCTATCGCCCAGGGCAGTGATGGGGCATTCCAGTCGCGTGGGCTCTGGCACCGTGAAGGTGATGACTTTTTGCATATCAATGCAGTGCAGCCCGACGGTGAACTGGTGGGGGTCACGCGCTATCGCTTTGGCGAGGAACGGCGCCTGCTGGAGGCCAGCTTTGCCAGCCGTGCCACAGTGCAAAGCGATCACTGGCTAATGCAGGATGTCGAGGCCACACGCTTTCAGGAGAACGGCAACAGTGAAGTATCGGTCAGTGCTGAGGAGCGCTGGGATGTGTTGCTCTCGGCCGAGCTGTTGCGGGTGGTGATGCTTGAGCCGGATGTGCTGTCATTGGCGGCTATCTGGCAGTATCAGGGTTATCTGGCCGAGCAGGGCTTGAATAACAGTCAGTACTGGCTGGCGTTCTGGAAAAAGCTGCTGCAGCCGCTGGCTACCTTGGCGCTGGTGTTTGTGGCCATTTCCTTCGTCTTCGGCCCCTTGCGTTCGGTCACGCTGGGGCAGCGCATTTTCACCGGGGTGCTGGTTGGCTTCAGCTTCCAGATCTTGCAGGACCTGCTCGGGCCTTCAAGTCTGGTGTTCGGTTTTTCGCCGCTGATTGCGGTGTTGCTGCCGATCGGACTGCTGCTGGTGATGGGTGCCTGGTTGATGAAGCGGGCAGGGTAGAAACCTGCCACGCCTATTATTTTTTGTAGGTGCCCTTTGGCAAGGTAACCAGGCGCGTGCCAGAGGCGATGTCCTGCCAGGTGCGCGATTGTTTGTCCCAGAGCATCCACAGCAGGCCCAGACCGCCGCATAGCCACGCAGGCTGCGCGACCAGGAAACGAATGAGCCCTTGCTTGCGGGTAATGGCATCGCCGTTGGGTTGTTCTACCCGTATCCGCCATACTTGCATGCCCAGCGTCTGCCCCTTGAGCGTCCAGAAGCTGAGATAAAACAACAGACTGACGCCGATCAACAGCAGCCGCAGCAGGATGTCGCCATCCAGCATACCGCTGTCGGCCTGCTGCTGGACCTGCTCCGCGCCGCTGATCAGTATGCGTACACCCAGGTAAGCAAAGGCGGTGACCATCCAGATGGCGATCAGCAGAAACAGGTCGTAGCCTATCGCGGCCAGTCGCCGGATCAGGCCCGTGGCGGGGAAGTCGCCGACAGGTTGCAGTTGCTTGGCCTGCATGATTGCTCCAGAAAGCAGCTGTTGCCGCTTAACGCCGAGTAAGGGGGAATGTGGCAAAGCTGACGCCGGCCTGGCCGTGTAGCATCAGGGCGCGAATATTAGCGTGATCTTCACCGTCCGGCGTGTTTAATACGGCCTGATAATGCTCGGCAAAGCACTGAAGTGCCTGTTGGTCGCTGAGTTGCTGATCTTTGGCCATGGCCAGAACCTTGCAGGAGCCCTGGTTTTGCTCGGCGTCGTTGTGGACCGGGCCGTTGGTAAAAGCACTAGGTTGGTAGTGGTAATGCTCGGCTATAAACGCCAGCGTATCGGCGAAGCGGTGCTCATCTGTGCCCAGTCGAGCCCTCAGTTGGTCGGCGGTCATCACTTCTCTGCTTTGCTTTGGGCTTGGTCGAGCGCAGCCTGTTGCTCAGGGCTGGCTTGCTTCTGGTACTTGGACTTCCACTCGGCGTAGGGCATGCCATAAATCTCTTCGCGTGCCTGGTCCAGCGACAGCTCTATATCCATATCGTCGGCGGCGCTCTTGTACCATTTGGCCAGGCAGTTGCGGCAGAAGCCGGCCAGGGTCATCAGATCAATATTCTGCACATCCTTTCGGCTGCTCAGATGCCCGAGCAGAGTACGAAAGGCCGCCGCTTCAAGTTCAATGCGCTCTTGCTTGGTCATACTCAGCTCCGCTTGGTAGGGGACGTGTTCGCAGGGATGATACTGGGCCGTCGGCGCAGCGGCAATCTCGGGCTACTATCAAGCTTCGCGGCTGTTGCTAAGCGTGACCGATACCGATTCAGCAAAGCGCAATGCATGCGGCTTGTCGACCTCGACCTCGGCATAACGTACCTGTGGATAGCTCATGACGAGATCGAGCAATTCCTGAGTCAAACGCTCCAGCAGAGCAAAGCGGTTGTTTTCAACGTGGTTGATAATGGCTTTGGTAATGGTCCGGTAATTCAGCGCCTGTTCAATCTGGTTGCCCGCCACCGCGTCACTGGCCGGATAGAGAATGCTCAGGTTGATCAGCACATCCTGTTTATTGCGGACTTCGTCGTCATTGATACCGATAAAGGTGCGCAGCATCAGATTCTTGACCCTGATGCGCGCCATACCGGGGGTCAATTGCGGCATCGGTTGCGACATTGTCAGCTACTCCGGGCGATCAGCTGGAGGAATTCCTGGCGGGTGTTCACCGAATCGCGAAAGGCGCCGAGCATCACTGAACTGTGCATTGAGGAATTCTGTTTCTCCACGCCGCGCATCATCATGCACATGTGCTTGGCCTCAATCACCACGGCGACACCCTTGGCATTGGTGACTGATAACAACGCATCAGCAATTTGCCGGGTCAGGTTTTCCTGAATCTGCAGGCGTCGGGCAAACATGTCGACGATCCGAGCGACCTTGGACAGGCCAATGACTTTTCCGGTAGGAATATAAGCCACATGCGCCTTGCCAATGAACGGCAGCAGGTGGTGCTCGCACAGGGAGTAAAGTTCGATGTCCTTGACGATCACCATCTCGTCATTGGTGGAGTCGAACAGAGCGCCGTTGACGATCTCTTCCAGCGACTGATCATAACCACGGCAGAGAAACTGCATGGCTTTGGCGGCCCGCAGAGGGGTACCTTTCAGACCCTCACGCTCTGGATTTTCACCCAGATTGGTCAGGATCTCTTGGTAGTTCTGGGTCAGGTTCTCTAGGCTCATCTCTGGAGTCTCGTCGGGTGTCATTTCAAATGCCTGCCGCCATTAAGGCTCAGGCTGGTTCCGGTTACGTAGTTATTGTCCAGCAGGTAGCGTATCGACTGATACACCACCTCCGGGCCGGGCTCGATACCCAGCGCGGATTTTTCCAATGCCCGCGTGCGGTAAGCCTGATCATCCTCAGGGTTGAACATGATCAGGGCAGGGGCGATGGCGTTGACTTTCACCCTGGGCGCCAGCCGCCTGGCAAACGACAGGGTCAAATTTTCCAATCCAGCCTTGCTCGCGCAATAGGCCGCATGCCGGCTACTTCCACGCTGGGCGGCGTAGTCAGTCAGATGGATAATGTCCGTCTGAGAGTCGGGGTCAAGTAACTCGGCACTGGCATTGTTGATCATCATCGGTGCCTGCATATGCAGCATGAACATGGTCTGGAATGCTTCAGCGCCCGCTTCGTCGTCCAGCCATAGCGAGGCGTTGTGGATGATTGCGCGTAGCCGCGGTGCCCGGCTTTTCAGGGTCGCGATAAACTCTTCAATCCCTGGCAGCGTGGAGAAATCCGCAATCATGACTTCGATCCCCGTTAGCGGAGAGGTCAGCCATTCCTCGCGCTGATAACGACAGGTAATGATCACATGATAGCCCGCCTCGACTAGGCGCTTCGCGCAGTGCAACCCCACGCGCTGCGCTGCTCCGGTGATCAATATGCTTTGCTGCTCAGTCATGTGCGTCTCGATATCCTTGGATAGAACCTGGCAATCCCGAGCCGGGGGTACAGCGGCAACGGCTCAGGGTTGCCAAGTTCTGGGCAAAACTTATACCAATACATAAAACTGTACAACTGTGCGCAGATATTTAGCTACAAATGGGCTGTATCTGCTCTATTATCCATCAGTAGCGGCGTTGATTTGCGCATGACGAAGCGTATTTGTACAAGTATTCCTAACCCGGCCTTTTTTACGATGCAGGTCAAAACACATGATACAGGGCAAAGAACTCAGGCAAACGCGGCAGGCGAACCCGACAATGACGGTGAATATTATCACGCATAGCGCTCTGGGACGGTATGCGCTGCAGCTACACGCAGAGGGTTTGGGTCAGCAACTGCTGACAGACCATCGGGGCAGGCCGCGCTACTGGTCCGAGCTGGGCCAGATGCGCCGGGATCTGCGCGGATGGGGTTTGACTGAGGTTCCGCTGAAAGTGATCGTGCCGCAGGATGAGGTCATCGGGCGACGTTAGTGGCCAGTCACTCGGATTTTGTGGGTCGTACGCCGTTTTGCGGGCGGCACTGGCCAGTCGCGCAATCACTTGCCGCCGGCATCGGAATGGTTTTCGCCAGGAGTGGCCGCATGGCGCAGAAGCGCCTGTAACCCCATTGCCATAACGGGCGCGCCCAGCGCCACGCCAGCGGCTTGACCAGCCACCCGAGGCCGACGGCACGGTAGCTCCAATAGGTCGCGTCGATGCCCGTGACGATCAACCCATCATCAAACCGTGCATGCAGACAATCAAGCATCTGCTCGCGCGTCAGGCCCGGCAGCGGCGCGGTGCTGTCTGTGGAGATGTCCAGCAGCTGCAGCCGGCCTTGGCGGTTACGTCTCTGGAACAGCTGTATTTCGCGCAGACACAGCGGGCACTGGCCGTCGTAATACAGCGTGAGAGGCCAGCATGCAAAAGAAGGTGAGGCTTGAGACGTCATGTGGCCACCTGTGGGGCGCTGGTGAATGGGGGTAGCGGGCAATCGATGTACAGGCTTTTGCTAATGCCTAACTTCTGTACAATGGGAGCCAATCTAGCGGTCGTACACAGCACACCACAACCGTTACAGCACAGAACATGGACTTTCACTGTAAGTAGATATGACCACCATGACATTACCGCCAGCTTCTTCAGCACCGCCTCTGGATCTGAGTAACGAAGACCTCTATCCGATTCGTGAGGTCTCTCGGCTTACCGGCGTCAATTCGGTGACCTTGAGAGCCTGGGAGCGGCGCTACGGTCTGTTGGTGCCGCACCGGACTCCCAGCGGCCATCGACTTTATTCCATGGCCGATATCGAGCGCGTGCGTTCGGTCATGTCATGGATTGATCGCGGCGTCGCAGTCAGCAAGGTGGCCTCCATTATCGACAGGCAGGTCAAGCCTGCTGCCGTCTCAGAGCCTGTGACTGAAGTGGGCGTTGCTGCTGCGGCCATCGTCACCGCAGCAGATCTGCAAAGCTGGCAAACACGCCTGATCGAAGCGGTGAATGCCTTCGATCTGCGCAGCCTGGATCTGATCTACGGTCAGGTACAGGGCGATTATCCGATGTCGGTGATGTTCGACGACGTTCTGCTGCCGGTATGGAAGCGCTTTCTAGACAGTGACGAAGGGTCTGGGTTATCCGGGCAGTGGGCGTTTCTGGATGCTTACTTGCGCGGCCGGCTGTTCCAGCGCTTGAGTTATCGTCGCCCGGGCTATCCCAGCGTCATGTTCGCTGGGCTGCCGGGGCCGCAAAAGGAATTGGAGATGCTGGTGGCTGCGGCTTTTATTGCCGCTGCGGAGGTCGACGTGGTTTACCTTCCTGCAGTTCCGTCGATCTCGGAACTTACTGATATGGCCCAGCGCTGTGGTTGTGATGCGCTAGCTCTATATGGTGGCCGCACGATCGAAGACGATCTGCTCAAGAGCCTCAGGCGGATGGAGCAGGCGCTGGAGTGTCCGGTTGCGGTAGTCGGGGCGCTGTGTGAAGTGCAGCCTGCAGAGCTGCTGAGGGCGGGCATGGTTTTGTTGGGTGAGCCTGCAGAAGGCCTTAGTGCGAAAATGCGTCTATTGCTGGCTGGCCGGCTGGAAGAATAGAGAGGCTTATCCCGGTTTTCCGCCATCAAGTTATACGCTTTTACAAATACTCAGCGCTATCTGCGCATTTTCCTGTACAAGAATTATTTTTTAGGCTAAGTTTTGTATAAGTAAATGCGAGAGGCTTGGAGTATAGAGTCTCGCTGCAACTGCGCACTCCGGTAGTCGTCTTCCCCTTTGGACTACCGGGGTTTTTTATTCCCGCCTAAGACCCGCAGCTATACGACACTATCTCAGCGATAAAGCAAAAGTCATGCAGGTGAAATACCTGCTCAGTCTTTTGCAGCTTCCAGTTGCGCCTTGAGACGGCTGATTTCGGCCTGCAGCTCTTCGACCTTCTGCTGCGCGTCAACCTGTTCCGTAACGTCCTTCTGGATGCCGATGTAATACGTAAGCTGATCGGCTTCGTTAAAAACCGGAGTAATGGATAGCTCGTTCCAGAACGGGCTGCCGTCCTTGCGGTAGTTGCGTATTACCTGGCGGCAGGGCACGCCTTCTTTCACCGCCTTGCGGATGGCGTCCAGACCAGGCTGATCGCGGTCATCCTTTTGCAGAAAACGGCAATCCTGATACAGGATGTCGTCGGTTTTGTAACCGGTCAGCGTCTCGAACGCTTTATTCACGTAAATGAGGATATTGTCGTCGCCTTCCTGTTCGGCGACACAAATGCCGTCATTCGACGCATTGACCACAAGCTGCAGCAGTTTGGCATTGATCATTGCAACAATATTCTCCTGATATTTGACCTCATTCTATAGCATCAACTTGCGCTGTCTACCGCCTCAGGGCGCAAGAGTGGGGCATAATGGTCGTCTTTCAAAGCAGTTGTGGAGTCAGCGCATGCAGGTAGCAATACTCAGTGGTTCAGTTTTCGGTACAGCCGATATGGTCGCGGATGAGGCGGTGAGTGTGTGCTCAAGCGCCGGGTTGAATGTGGTAAGAGTCAAGCCGGCTACCGTGGACGCACTGTTGGCATCGCAGCCTGAGAGTTTGCTGGTGTGTACGTCGACTACCGGCATGGGTGAATTGCCTGACAGTTTTATGCCGTTCTATCTGGAATTGCAGAGCCGTTTCCCGTTGCTGACCAAGATCCCATTCGGCGTGATCGCGTTGGGTGATTCCGCCTATGGCGATACCTTTTGCCAGGGTGGTGAGTTGATGCGTGAGCTGTTACTCGAGTTGCAGGCTGAGGAAGTTTTGCCAATGCTGCGCCTGGATGCCAGCGAAAGCGTCACCCCGGAAGTGGACGCGCAGCCTTGGCTTGAACAATGGGTCAACACGCTCACCCAGCGGGCTTGATCGGCAGCCTCACACCTCGAGAGTAGTTTCCCCCGTGGCCAGCCGCGTCAGTGCAGGTTCGTCGAGTATTACAATCTGCCCATAGCGGATCTTCAACCAGCCCGCGGTTTCGAGTCGCTTGAGCAATTTGTTGATACTTTGCCGTGAGCTGTTGAGCATCAGGCCGAGCGATTCCTGCGATAGCTGTACAGAAGGGCGGCCGCCTTCATCGTCGGTCTGACCATAATTGTGTGCGTGCATCAGCAAGCGTTTGGCCAGGCGCGATGGCAGCGGCAGCAGGGCACTGTCTTCGAGCATGGCAAAGGAGATGCGAATGCGGCGACATAACAGGCGCATGAACAGAGGGTAAAGTTCCGGCCGTCGATCCAGCATCTGCTGAAAACCCTTGCGCGGGATCAGCAGCAATTCAGTGGGGCCGCTGGCATGGGTATCGTGGGAGCGGGGCAGCCCATCGAATAGAGAAATCTCGCCAAACCAGCTGCCAGGGCTCAATACCGCCAACACCGCTTCACGGCCATCCGGGCCGATATTGCTGATACGCGCGGCGCCGCTGATGACGCCATATAAGCCGTCGGGCTCATCATCCTTGGCATAGACGCACTCGCCATCGTCCAACTGACGGATTCTTGCCAGCGCGAGCATTTCTTCCAGGCAGTATTCCGGGAGCTCATTGAACCAGCGATTGTTCTGCAGCAGCTTGGATAGTTTGCCGTCATCCACTGATGCGGCGACTGTAACCTGCTTGACAGTCCGCTTTGCTGTCACCGTCTAGACTCTCTCTTATATTGAACGTCCCATAGTATGCCGCAACTGGCTGGGGATGTGACAAGCATTGGGCGCCCGGTGCAGCTCCCATATTTTATCTCATACAAGAGGACAAAGCCGATGAACGCATTCCAGTCGTTGCCAGTGGTTAATCTGCAGGATCAAGTAAGCGCTGAAGAGTGGCAGACACGAGTCGATCTGGCCGCCTGCTATCGTTTGATTGCGATGTACGGCTGGGATGACGTGGTGTTCACCCACGTATCAGCCAAAATCCCTGGCACCGAACATTTCCTGATCAACCCTTACGGTTTGATGTTCGAGGAGATGACTGCCTCCAACCTGGTCAAGATCGATCTGCAGGGTAACAAGCTGTCGGATACGCCCTACGATATCAATCCAGCCGGTTTCACCATTCACAGCGCCGTGCACGAAGTCCGCCATGATGCCGGCTGTGTGCTGCATACGCATACCGCGGATGGGGTCGGTGTTTCTGCGCAGAAAAATGGCATTCTGCCAATCTCCCAGCAATCGATTTTCGTATTGAGCAGCCTGGCCTATCACGATTACGAAGGTGTGGCGCTGAATGATGAAGAAAAGGCACGGCTGCAGGCAGACCTGGGCAACGCAAATAATATGGTCCTGCGAAATCACGGCCTGATGACCTGTGGCAAGTCCGTCGCCGAAGCCTTTCTGACCATGTACACCCTGCAGCGTTGCTGTGAGATTCAGGTCAGTGCCCAGGCTGGCGGCGGTGACCTGATTCCAATCCCGCAGCAGATCCTTGATGGCGCCCGCGAGAGCATGCGCAAGGTCACCAAGGGTGCTGGCGCCAATCTGGCCTGGCCGGCGTTGCTGCGCAAGCTGCAGCGAGTCAACCCCGGCTTCGATCAGTGAAAGCCTGACCGCTTAGTTGCGCTCTTCGCGCAAGAACACCAGCTTGTCATCTGATGAGCTGGCTGCATCAAAGCGGTAGCCGTCCAGGTCGAAGTTTTTCAACTGTTCAGGGTTGGTAATGCGTTCCTTGATCACGTACCGAGCCATCAATCCGCGGGCTTTCTTGGCGTAGAAGCTGATGATCTTGTACTGGCCGTTTTTCTGATCCTTGAATACGGTATCGATCACTCGCGCCTTCAATGCCTTGGCTTTTACCGCGCCAAAGTACTCCTGAGAAGCCAGATTCAGCAGGACGTCATCGCCCTGTTTCTTCAGGTCCTTGTTCAGCCATTCGCTGATGTGTTCGCCCCAGAAACTGTACAGATCCTTGCCGCGCGGGTTGGCCAATTTGGTACCCATTTCCAGGCGGTATGGCTGCATCATGTCCAGCGGACGCAGCAGGCCGTATAAGCCAGACAACATGCGCAGATGCTGTTGGGCAAAGGCAAAGTCTTCCTCGGTAAAATCTTCCGCCGCCAATCCGGTATACACGTCACCCTTGAAGGCGAGTAACGCCTGCTTGCTGTTGGCCTTGGTAAATCGGTCGCTCCAACTGCCATAGCGGGCTACGTTCAAGCTGGCCAGCTTGTCGGACAGCGACATCAGCTCGGCGATATCCTGCGGCGACTTTTCCTGGAGTATGTCGATCAGCTCGCGGCTATGCTCGAGAAAACGCGGCTTGGTATGGGTGCTGGTGACCGGGGGTGTTTCGTAATCAAGAGTTTTGGCGGGCGAAATAACCAACAGCATAGAAAACCTCCGTATAGGACTGGAGGCTATTATGCCGGATTGCCTTTGGCTGTGCTCTGCATTGGGTTGATAGGGGTGGTTAATAGCTACAAGCTACAAGCGGCAAGAGAAAACAGAACGCCTTCTGCTTGCCGCTTACCGCTTGCCGCTTCTAAAGGTGCGTTTCTGCGTATTCCGCCAGTATCGAGCGGGGTACGCCCTGCAGGTGAATATGGACGCCGTGGGGGAAGTCCTTGAAGCATTCTGTCAGGTAGGTCAGGCCTGAGCTGGTGGCGTTCAGATAGGGGGTATCGATCTGCGCCAGGTTACCCAGGCAGACCACTTTCGAGCCGCTGCCGGCACGGGTGATGATCGTCTTGATCTGGTGCGGCGTCAGGTTCTGGCTCTCGTCGATCAGGATAAAGCTCTGCTGGAAGCTACGGCCGCGGATGTAGTTGAGCGATTTGAACTGCAAGGGAACGCGGTCGAGTATGTAGTCCACGCTGCCGTGGGTACATTCGTCATCCATATGCAGGGCTTCGAGGTTATCGGTAATGGCGCCGAGCCAGGGCTCCATCTTTTCCGCCTCGGTACCGGGCAGAAAGCCGATATCTTCATCCAGCCCCTGCGTACTGCGGGTGGCGATGATGCGTCGGTAAGTCTTGCTGACCATGGTCTGTTCGATGGCCGCCGCCAGCGCCAGAATGGTTTTGCCGGATCCGGCCGCGCCGGTCAGGTTTACCAGGTGAATGTCTGGATCGAGCAGGGCATACATGGCCAGCGCCTGAAATACATCCCTCGGCCGTAAGCCCCAGGCTTCCTGATGCATCAGCTGTTCCTGATGCAAATCCCGCAGGCTCATATGGTCGCCCTGAATCGATTTCACCCAACCGATAAAGCCCTGATCATCAATGATGAAATCGTTGATATGCAGGGCTGGCACGTTGTCGACCAGCTGGACGTCATGCACGGTCTTGCCCAGGCGTTGATGGGTTTCCACGCGCTTGACGCGGTCCCAGAAGGAGCCTTCAACCTGATGGTATCCGCGGGCTAACAGAGAGATATCATCGAGTAGCTGATCGGTTTGATAGTCCTCGGCATCGATGCCGCAGGCGCGCGCCTTCAGGCGCATATTGATATCTTTGGATACCAGCACCACGCGAGAATCGGGATGCTTGTGCTGCAATTGGCAGAGCTGGTTGATGATCTTGTTGTCGTTCAGATCGTTGGGCAGGCAGTGGGCCGGAATCGGTGTCTTGTCCATCAGGATGGCCAGGGTGCCATTCGGGCCCAACTTGCCGCGCTGGATCGGCACGCCTTTTTCTACCTGGTCAGGGGGAGCATCGGCGAGGGTCTTGTCTATCAGTCTGATGGCCTGGCGACAATCAGCGGCAGTGCTGGCCTTACCTGATTTGAGTTTGTCGAGTTCTTCCAGAACGGTCATCGGGATGATGACGTGGTGTTCTTCAAAGTTCAGCAGCGCGTTGGGATCGTGGATGAGGACGTTGGTGTCGAGAACATAGAAGGTATGTCGTGTCGGTCCGCACGCTTCCATATGCAATTACCTCGCAAGTGCCATTTTACGAGACTGTATCAGGCGCTTGAGCTGCGCCTGGCAGTCCGCGGGCCGACTCGAAAGGCCGTCAGGTATCAGGGGATCACCTTGAGAATTCGGTCGGTTGACCGATATATAGCGCAGTTCAAATGACCTTCACAAGCGCAAAAAAGCCAAACTGGAAATAAATGTTGCAGGCGACGAACGGGCATGTTCAGGGGCCAAAAAACCACGTTATAGTCATTGGCCCGGTGAGATGAAAAACGTTTCTAGCGCCGGTTTCCCCGCTGTCCGTCACGTCCACTCGCACGTTTCTTGTTGGCTGCCGCTGCTGCTGCCTGTTCGGCTTCGTTGGCATCGCTGGCGGCTTTCTCGTCGGCGCTCTGATGGCGCTGGGGCAGGGCTTTGAGCAGATGCATTTCCGGCGGAATACACACCAGCTTGTTGCCCAGCAGAACTTCGATAGGGGGAATCTGGAACGCGTCATCCTCGCAGGCGAAGCTGATCGACGTGCCCTTGGCGCCGGCGCGGCCGGTGCGACCAATACGGTGCACGTAATCTTCAGGATCGTCTGGCAAGGTATAGTTGATCACGTGGCTGATACCGTCAACGTGAATGCCGCGGCCGGCAACATCGGTGGCTACCAGCACGCGCAGGCTGCCATCCTTGAAGCTGTCCAGCGTCTTGACGCGTTTGTGCTGCGGTACATCACCGGATAGCTGGGCGGCATTGATGCCATCCCGTACCAGTCGCTCCTGAATACGGCGTACCTGATCCTTGCGGTTGGCGAATACCATGACCCGGGTCAGATCAAGTTGCGTAATCAGGTTGTACAGCAGCTTGTACTTGTCGCTGCCGGTCACGGCGTAAACCTGCTGATCGACATTCTCCGAGGCGGCACGCTCTGGCTCTATCTCGACGATGGCCGGATCCTGAGTCCATTGCTGGGACAGGTTCATCACGTCGTCGCTGAAGGTCGCGGAAAACAGCAGCGTTTGCCGGTCGCCCTTGCGCGGGGTCTGGCGGATGATCTGACGTACTTGCGGAATAAAGCCCATATCCAGCATGCGATCGGCTTCATCCAGGATCAATACCTCGATCAGGTCCAGATGCACTTCACCGCGGTTGCAGAAATCCAGCAGGCGACCCGGGGTGGCGACCAGAATGTCGCAATGCTGCTTTTCCAGCTGTTTGATCTGTTTGTCGAAATCCATGCCGCCGACAAACGCCATCACGTTCAATGGGCAATGCTTGGTCAGGCCTACCGCATCGTTGGCAATCTGCATCACCAGTTCGCGGGTTGGCGCAATGATCAGTGCACGCGGCTCGCCCATAAAGCGTTCATCCGGCGGGGGAGTTTCCAGCAGTTGAGTGATGGTCGAGATCAGAAACGCAGCTGTCTTGCCGGTACCGGTCTGTGCCCGGCCGATGGCATCCTGACCCTTGAGCGTGCTGCCCAATACCTGTGCCTGAATCGGTGTGCAGTAACTGAAGCCCTGATCCTGAATCGCGCGCATCAGGCTGTCGGGGAGGTCGAAATCATGAAAGCGGGTCTTGCCTTCGGCCGGCTCGACCGAGAAGTCCTCACGTGCCCAGGGTGTAATGGGCTCAGCCGGTTGCGCCACGGGTTTGTCTTTGCGCGGTCGTTGTTTGCCAGCCGGGCGCCCATTGGCGGTATTACTGGCAACGGTATTTGCGGCAACAGACGGGCTTTTTCTTGCGTCAGCGGCAGAGCTAGTACGAGGGCTAGATGTGGCAGGCTGCGGCTGGGCTTGAGGCTTGTCTTGCGGCTTGAACAGACTCTTCAGTGCTTTGAGCACAGGCATCTCTCAGTGTGGGCAAATGGATATTCACCCAGCAGTGTACTGCAACGTTTTGTATTCGCGAAGCCCTGGCCGGTTAATTTTTGATCAATCCGGCCGGGGCATCCGGATTACAGTCCCAGGCGGGTGATCAACCACTGCCGAATGTCGGCAATTTGTGCTGGGCAGACTTCGTGGCCCATGGGGTAGTCATGCCATTCAACCTGGTGGCCCGCGGCTTCCAGCACGTCGTGTGCCTGGCGGCCCAGAGTGGTTTTGACCATCTCATCGTTCAGGCCGTGAGCGCAGAAAACCGCCAGCGGCCGCGCAGTTCTACCTTCGACCAGGGTGTCGAGAGTGGGGCCGTAGGTAGAAAGGGCCATGACGCCGCCCAACGTCAGGTCACTTTGCATCGCAGCATGCAAGACCACGGCGCCGCCCTGGGAAAAGCCGGCAAGGATGATGTGTTCCGCCGGAACGCCGGCAGCGATCTGCTGATTAACCAGGCTCAGAACCGTGTCCGCCGATTCCTGCATCTGTTCGTGGCTGATCGCCCGCGCGGGAGCCATGCCCAGGATGTCGTACCAGCTTGGCATCGGGAAACCACCATTGATGGTGACCGGCCGCGTTGGCGCCTGGGGAAAAATAAACCGAATGCCGTGATCATCTGGCAGATCCAGGGCATCGACTACCGGAACAAAGTCGAAACGGTCGGCACCCAGGCCGTGCAGCCAGATAACGCAGTGGCGCGTCGTGGTAGAGGGTTCGATGACATGGGGCTGTGACATGAGTAATTCCTTGTGGAGAGTCGGATTGGGATACGCCGTATATGGCGCCCCTGCTTGGAGCCTGACACTCAGGCGCGCGACATGAATTTCCCGGTTTCGGTATTGATGCGCAGTGTCTCGCCCGTTTCCAGGTATTCAGGGATCTGAATTTCCAGGCCGGTAGCAAAGCGAGCCGTCTTGGTTCGGGCGCTGGCGGAGGAGCCTTTAATCGCCGGGGGTGTTTCTTCGATGGGCATTTCCACTACTGCGGGCAACTCCACGCCAACCAGGTTGCCCTCGACAATCAGACCGTACAGACCGGCGATACCGTCATGCAGGTAGGGAATCTGGTCTTCCAGTTGGTCTGCCGTCAGGGTGTACTGGCTGAAGTCCTCATTGTCCATAAAGGTGTAGCCGTCAGCGTCGAGATAGAGAAACTGCACAGCGCGCTTCTGAAAGTCGATAGAGGCGAGCATGTCATCACCGGTCAGGCTCTGGTCCAGCTTCTGCTTGGTCTGCACATGGTTGAAACGTACCTTGTACAAGGTCGTACCGCTGCGCGACGAAGGGCTTTTCACTTCGATATGCGAGACGATGTACGGCTGGCTGTTGATCTGGACGATCTGGCCTTTTTTCAGTTCGGCGGCTCTGGGCATGGAACGGCATACTCGGGTGGAAGTTGAAGACGGATATTGTGCGGGTATTTGTATGAAGGCATCAAGCGCCGGGGGTGGGGCCCCCGGCGCAGCGGCTCAACGGTGTTTTAGAGCGACGCGGGGCTATCAGGCTGGGGTGATTCAGGCTCTGGAGGCTTTTCGTCGAGCAATTGGCTGAGTACCTTTTTTTCAACTCCTGAGCTGGTGCGCAGATTGATATCCAGTTGGCGGAAGGCGATCTCAATGCCATTCTCCTCGAACAAGCGGTCAATTTCCCGGTTGATTTCATCGATAGCCATATTCCGGTCAATCAGCTCGCGCACGTGAATGCGCAATTCATGCTCAAGCGTGGAGTCACTGAAGTTGAGAAACAACACCAGCGGCTCGGGGTCCTTCAGTACCCGGGGGTTGCTGGTGGCCGCCTGCATCATCAGTTCCTTGGTTTTTGCCAGGTCAGAGCCGTAGGCCACGCCGACCTTGATGATCACCCGGGTAATGGTATCCGAGAGCGACCAGTTGATCAGGTGATCGGTCACGAAGGTCTTGTTCGGAACGATGATTTCCTTGCGGTCAAAGTCGGTGATGGTAGTGGCGCGAATACGTATGCGATTGACCGTCCCCGAGAGCTCTCCGATGGTCACCACATCGCCGATACGGATAGGCTTTTCAAACAGGATGATCAGACCGGACACGAAATTGGCGAAAATTTCCTGGAGGCCGAAACCCAGGCCGACACTGAGCGCCGCTACCAGCCATTGGAGCTTGTCCCAACTGACCCCAAGTGCGGACAGACCGCTGATAACACCGATACTGACGATGATGTAGCTAAGCAACGTGGTTATGGCGTAGCTGCTGCCCTGTTCCAGCTTCATGCGCGACAGCACCAGAATCTCCAGCAGGCCGGGCAGGTTGCGCGCCAGCGTCACGGTGAAGACCACTATCAGCAGAGCTCCCAGTACGTCTCCGGCGGTCATCGCTGTGGTAGACGGATTTTCCGGCGTACCGCTGGCGTACTCCCACAGGGTGACCGACTCCAGATAATAGGCCGCACTGACCAGATCGGACCAGACGAAATAGACCAAAATGCCAAACAGCACGAGAATGCCCAGCTTGGTCAGCCGTAGGGATTGTTGATTGATCTGCTGAATATCCATCTCGGGGATTTCGATCCCTGCTTCGTTCTCCTGGCCTTCACGGTTCTGCGCAGCTTCGCGCTTGGCCATCGCCCGTTGATAGGCCAGCCGGCGGCCGGCGACGCTCAGATTGCGCACCACGGTACCTTCTACCAGCATCCACAGCACTATCAGGTACAGCGTATCGATAAAGCGATCGGCGAGCTTTGTCGAAGTGTAGTGATAGCCCCAGTAGGTCATGCCCGCCAGTGCCAAGGGCGTCAGCGTCAGCACCAGCATCGCGGTAAAGTGCAGCACTCGCGAGTTGTACAGCGGCTCGCTGCGCAACATCATCCGGCCCAGCAAGACGCAAAGTAGCAACATGCCGGCCATCATCATGAAGCGCCCGACCACGTCGTTGGTCTGCTGCTCAGGTATTTCCGCGTTCAGACTGATGATCAATACCACCGGCAACATGATCCAGGCGAGATTGCGGGTCAGCCTGTGCAGGCGATGCACCAGGTTGGCTTCCCAGCGAAAATGCCGCACAGCAATCCCTTTGGGGTCGAGCACGCGGTACAGCAGATGCAGAATGAACCAGGCGATTGACAGTTTCAGCAGTGCGGCGCCAATCACCGGCATGCCTGCCTCATCGCTACGGCTCAGTAGCAGGCCCAGCGCTGCCAGCACCACCGGCACCGGCAGCACTTTAAGCGCGCTCAGCGCAATCGCCTTGGGCGTGTGATAAACGGTATCGCGGCGGAAATGACCTACATCTTCGTTCAATGTGAAGAGTTTCTGTTTGATTCTTTTACGGTACCCGGTATGTAACGCCACCAGCGCTGCCAGGACCAGCAGCCAGGGCCATTTTTCCTCCAGGGTAATAAACGCGTGCTTGGCCTGAGTAAGCAGTTCCATGTTCTTGAACTGTTGCTGCGCCTGCTCACCAAATGTCATCAGCCAGGCGCGGTCTATCCGCCGGTTGCTGGCAACCCAGAACAATCGGTCATCAATGGTTTGTCGGAGGTCGCCGCTCAACTGCTGCAACTGGCGTTGATTTATCTGTAATGTAATCGCCTGGCTTAGCAGAACGTTGATGTTGTTACTGAGCTGGTCGACCAGGTTGATTCGGCTATCAATGACCAGTTGCATATCGTCACGCAGGTTCTCGCGCAAATCTTCCGGCACGCGGCCGAGCAATTCGTCGAGATAGGCTTGCGGCCTGCTCAATTCGTCACGCAGGCTGTTGAGTTCAAACTGGCGTAAACGCAAATCGGCTATCTGGTCGGCAACGCTGTTATCCAGCCGAACATCGGGTAGCGCGCGTTTTTGCTGATGGAGGATGCGCGAGAGCAGTACGCTGCCCTCCAGCACGTCGATCTGCTGCTCCAGCGCGCTGTCGATCTGGTTCATGCTTTCGATTTGTTGCAGCGTCTGGATATTCTTGCTGGTCAGCTCGCCGACGCGCGTGGTCGCGGCCAGCAGTTCTTCACTGAGGCGCTGGTTGAGGCCGCCCTGTTCGCGCAGCAGCTCGTTTTCGGTGGTTTCCAGTGCCTCAGTCGCTTCGCTGACAGTCTGTTCGGACTGGCTGCGACGTTTTTCGTTGATCACTTCCTGAAGGATGCCGACTTCGCGCTCGATATCATCAATCTGTTGCTTGAGCAGATCGCGTTTCTGGGTAGCCAGATCCTGCAGCAGACTGTTGGCGCTCAACTGCCTGCGCATAAAGCGGTTGTTCAACTGCAGGCTTTCCTGTTCCGCGGTCAGCATACGCAGGTTGGCTTGGTTGATGCGGGTGTCCGGCTGGCGCTGCAATATGCGTATTTGCTCGACGATGGCCTGTTCGCGCGTCTGGTTAGCCGAGACTTGTGCCTGGGTACGTTCAGGCCGAGTCTGCGCTGCAATCAGGTCGCTGTTGACGCTGGTCAGGGTATTTTGCCAGGTGAACATCTGCCCGACTTTTTCGCCGAGCAGGTCCTCCAGGGAGCCCAGGTTCTGGCTGGTAAATTGGCGGCGTACGCTATCGGAATCCTGCGCCCGCAAGTTCAACATCTGCTGGCGGGCGGCCCGTATTTTCTCCGGGGCCTGCTGTAGCTCCTCCTCGAGTTTTTTGGTGTCCTCCGCTAACTGCTTACTGCGCTCAAGGTAGGTCAGGGTGTTCTGATAGGCTTCCTGGAATTCGCGTTTTTCCGCGTCGGGCTGGGTGCTTTCGGCCAGGGTCTGAATTTCGGCCTGCAGGGATTCGATGGCGTTGTCGATTTCCGACTGGGCTACGGCATGACTGGCCAGGGCCCATTGCCCCAGAAGCAGGGCACAGCAAAACAGTTTAAGAAAACGCGGCATGAAAAATGTCCAGAATGATCCTGTGCAGAAGGTTAGTCCTACCTGATGATATTGGGAAGCGGCTTTGGCCGAGCGTCAGGCAAACAGCCGCGCTGACACAAAAAAGCCGCCCCGAAGGGCGGCTGTCAGCAAAGTACGAAGGAAAAGCTACGACGGATTACTACGGTGGAAATTACGGCAAATTCCAAGGTCTGACTCAGAACCAGTCGTTCTGCATTTCCAGGCAGGTATCGTCGCGATTTTCCAGAATGCTCAGCGCGTGATGGCAGGCCGGTACTTCCCAGGTCAGGAAGAAACGCGCGGCTTGCAGCTTGCCACGATAGAAATCAGCGTCGCTGGCTTTGCCGTTGGCTAGTCCGCGCTCGGCGCAAACGGCTTGCTCCAGCCAGCGCCAGCCGATGACCATGTGCCCGAAGGTGTTCAGGTACAGCGCCGAGTTGGCCAGGGCCTGGTTGATCTTGCCCTGACCCATATCGCCCAGCAGCGCCATGGTGACCTTGCCGATATGCGCGTGCAGTTTTTCCAGCGGCTCGCGCAGTGCGTTCAGCGAGTCGTACTCACTGGCGCGGGCGCAAGTAGCTTGAATCAGGCTAGACAGTTGCTTGAGCGCAGCGCCGTTGTTCATTGCCACCTTACGGCCGAGCAGATCCAGCGACTGGATGCCGTGGGTGCCTTCGTGGATCGGGTTCAGACGGTTGTCACGGTAGTACTGCTCAACCGGATACTCGCGGGTATAACCGGCACCGCCAAGAATCTGAATCGCGTGCTCGTTAGCCTTGAGGCAGAACTCCGACGGCCAGGATTTGACGATGGGCGTCAGCAGATCCAGCAGTTCCAGCGCAGTGCGGCGCTGCTCCTCGGTCTCCAGGGTTTCAGTGTCGTCGAACAGGCGTGCGGCATACAAGCCCAGGTCAAAGGCGCCTTCCACGTAGGCCTTCTGCGTCAGCAACAGACGTTTGATGTCGGTGTGTTCGACGATCGCTACCTGAGCGGAGCTGGGGTCCTTGCCATCTGGCAGGCGGCCTTGTGGGCGATCGCGGGCGTATTCCAGCGAGTACAGGTAACCGGCGTAGCCGAGCATGGTTGCGCCCATACCGACGCCGATACGTGCTTCGTTCATCATCTGAAACATGTAGCTCAAGCCCTGGTGCGGCTTACCTACGAGGTAACCTACGCACTCGCCTTTTTCGCCAAAGTTCAGCGCGGTTGAGGTTGTACCGCGCCAGCCCATCTTGTGGAACAGGCCTGCGAGGGCGACGTCATTGCGTGCGCCGACACTGCCGTCATCATTGACCAGGAACTTGGGCACGATAAACAGCGAGATGCCTTTGACGCCCGGAGGCGCGTCGGGCAGCTTGGCCAGAACCATGTGCACGATGTTGTCTGACAGCGGGTGGTCGCCGCCGGAGATATACACCTTGTTGCCTTTCAGGCGGTAACTGCCATCTTCAGCGGGTTCTGCCTTGGTGCGGATATCCGACAGGGACGAGCCAGCGTGCGGCTCGGTCAGCGCCATGGTGCCGAAGAAGCGGCCCTCGATCATCGGCTGCAGGAAGCGTTGCTTCTGCTCGTCATTGCCGAAAGCTTCAATCAGGTTAGCCGCGCCCATGGTCAGCATCGCGTAGGAAGAGGTCGCGGCATTGGCGGACTGAAAATGCGCAAAGCAGGCTTGCGACAGCAGGTTGGGCATCTGCATGCCGCCCTGCTCGAAAGTGCGCGTGGCGTTCAGAAAGCCGGCTTCCAGGAAGGCATCGACCGCTGGCTTGATTTCTGGAATCAGTTCAGCCGCACCATCCACGTACTTGGGCTCGTTTTCGTCGCTTTTGCGGTTGTGCGGAGCGAAGTACTTGTCCGCGATGGTGCGTGCAGTGCCAATCGCCGCGTCGAACGTTTCACGGTTATGGTCAGCGAAGCGTGGGCGCTGGGTCAGACCTTCGGCATCTAGCACTTCGTACAGTTCGAAGGCCAGATTGCGGGAGTCGAGGAGTGTGTCGGTCATGCTCGTTGCCTCTCAAAAAAGATGCGTTGCAGTGTATTCAGTCAAAAGGTGACTGGGAACGGCCATTGATATCTCTTATACGGCCTGATCAGAACAATCGGAGCAGCGGCTCATCCAGTGCGGCGCGCTGTTCGCGCAGCGTCAGTACCTGATCGGCCCAATAGCGCTCACTGGCAAACCAGGGGAAGTGCCGGGGGAACGCCGGATCGTCCCAGCGGCGGGCCAGCCAGGCGCTGTAATGCACCAGGCGCAGCGTGCGCAGGGATTCGATCAGCGCCAGTTGCCGTGGATCGAAATCATAAAACTCATTATAGCCCTCCACCAGCTCGGCCAACTGCCCCTGGCGTTGGTTGTGATCGCCGGACAGCATCATCCACAGATCCTGGATCGCGGGACCCTGACGGCAATCGTCCATATCCACCATATACAGGCTCTCGTCGCGCCAGAGCAGATTGCCGACATGCAGATCGCCGTGCAGGCGGATGGTGGAATAAGGATTGGCCTGCATGCGCTGATCGATCACCTGCATCAGATCATCGGCCACGGAGAAATACGCCGGGCGCAGATTTTCCGGGACTATGCCCGATTCGCGCAGCCAGGCCAGGCTGTCATGGCCGAAATTCTGCACCGTCAGTGTCGGCCGGTGCTTGAACGGCTTCATCGCACCAACCGCATGCAGGCGGCCGAGCAGGCGGCCGAGCATCAATAAGTGATCAGGATTATCCAGTTCAGGCGCGCGACCGCCAAAGCGCTTGAACAGGCTGAAGCGAAAGCCGGCGAATTCGAACAAGGTGCGGCCGTCGATCTGCATCGGCGGGATAACCGGAATATCGCGGTCGGCCAGCTCCAGCGAATACTCATGTTCTTCGAGAATGGCTTCATCGCTCCAGCGGTCCGGGCGATAGAACTTGGCGATCAGAGGTTGTTCGCCTTCAATGCCAATCTGAAACACGCGATTCTCGTAGCTGTTCAGCGTCAGAGTGCGGGCATCGCTAAGAAACCCCAGCGATTCCACCGCATCCAGCACGGTGTCGGGGGTAAGCAGGGCAAAAGGATGTTGCGAGTCCATGGTAGCTCCGCCAGACCGAATTAGGCTGCCATGGTGTCACATCCCGGCACACTCGGGTAACGGCGCAATGTAACTGACTGTAGTAACAGCGGTATTCCCGGTCCTTTAACGCGGCAAATAACCCGTCAGATACTAGGGCGTTCTGGCCACGCACCAGACGCTCACGCTGTGCGCACCAGCCTGCAGCAAGGTATGAGCGGCCTCGTCGGCGGTGGCGCCGGTAGTCAATACGTCATCAATCAGCGCCAGATGCAGGCCAGCCACCTTGTCGGGTGCGGAACAGGCGAACGCGCCCCTGAGGTTGTGTTTGCGTTGCTGCGCGGTAAGGCCTTGCTGGGTGTGGGTAGCTTGCACCCGCTTGAGCGCCGAGCTTAGCAAGGGGCAGGCTAATGCTCGCGCTATGGGTCGAGCCAACTCCAGGGCCTGATTGAAGCCGCGTTGCGCCTGGCGTTGGCGATACAAAGGCATGGGGATCAGCGCGTCCGGCAAAGCGTGCTGCTGTTCCTGATACGCATAGGTGACGTAATCGGTTAACAGGTGCGCGAGAAGGCGACCGTAAATCAGTTGGTTGTGGTACTTGAAGGCGGGCACCAGACTATCCAGCGGAAAACGGTAGAGAAACGGACAAATCACCTGCGAATAAGCCGGGGGATGCTGCTGGCACTTCCCGCAGAGCTGGCCGGCAAAAGGCAGCGGCAAGGCGCATTGGCGGCAGCGTGTACCGAGCCAGGGCAGATCGCGTCGGCAGGGCTCGCACAGCCCTTGTTGAACAGAAGCGCGATGATCAGTCGAGTTGCCACTCAGGCATAAAAGACAATGGCTCGACTGGTCATTATTTAGCCAGTTGTAAACCTTGGCGATTTGCAATGGTTGACAGCCTCCCTGCCGTCGCTATCATGCGTGCATAGCTTAAATATAGATGGTTGTTCATCCCTATTTCAGGATTCTATTCATGACAGTTTCATCCTTGACCACCTCCGTCACCCGTCATAACTGGAAGCCAGCCGAAGTGCTGGCGCTGTTTCGCCAGCCCTTCAATGATTTGATGTTCCAGGCGCAAACCGTACACCGCCAACACTTCGATGCCAACCGGGTGCAGGTTTCAACCCTGTTGTCGATCAAGACCGGTGCCTGTCCGGAAGACTGCAAGTACTGCCCGCAGTCGGGTCACTACAACACCGGGCTGGACAAGGAAAAGCTGCTGGAAGTGCAGAAGGTCCTGGATGAAGCCGTCGCCGCCAAAGCCATTGGCGCAACCCGCTTCTGCATGGGCGCGGCCTGGAAGCACCCGTCTGACAAGGACATGCCCTACGTCCTGGAAATGGTCAAAGGCGTGCGCAAGCTCGGCCTGGAGACCTGCATGACCCTGGGCAAGTTGACCAAGGAACAGACGCGCGAGCTGGCTGAAGCCGGGTTGGATTACTACAACCACAATCTGGACACCTCGCCAGAGTTCTACGGCAATATCATTACCACCCGCACCTTCGGCGACCGCCTGGAGACACTGTCTTACGTGCGCGACGCCGGCATGAAGATCTGTTCGGGCGGTATTCTCGGCATGGGTGAGTCGCTGGAAGACCGCGCCGGCCTGCTGATCCAACTGGCCAATCTGCCTGAGCACCCGGAAAGCGTGCCGATCAACATGCTGGTCAAGGTCAAGGGCACCCCGCTGGAAAACGAAGCCGATGTTGATCCCTTCGATTTCATTCGCACCTTGGCCGTGGCGCGAATCATGATGCCAAAATCCCATGTGCGCCTGTCCGCTGGCCGTGAGCAGATGAACGAACAAACCCAGGCCCTGGCGTTCTTCGCTGGCGCCAATTCGATCTTCTACGGCGATCGTTTGCTGACCACGTCCAACCCGCAGGCCGAGAAGGACATGCGTCTGTTCGACCGCCTGGGCATCAAGCCTGAAGAGCGTGAAGAGCATGACGACGAGGTTCACCAGGCGGCCATCGAGCAGGCGCTGGTTGAACAGCGCGACAGTGAAATGTTCGTGAATGCGGCGGGCTGATTAACCGCAGCAGCAAGCTTTCAGCGACGAGCGGCAAGCCGCGGGTGCCTTCAACACCCTCGGCCTGTCATCTTCTCAATCGGTAATATGCGCCGCCAGCTTCAAGCTGGCGGCTAGCAGTTGCGTGAGCCCTATGTCCTTCAATCTGTCATCCCGTCTCGCTGAGCGCCGTGCGGCTCATTTGTACCGGCAGCGCCCGCTGCTGGAGTCACCTCAGGGCGTGCGGGTGGTGGTGGATGGTCAGCCGCTGCTGGCGTTCTGCAATAACGACTACCTCGGCCTGGCCAGTCATCCGGCGGTGATCGAAGCCTTTGCCGAGGGCGCGCGTCGTTGGGGTGTGGGCGGCGGTGCCTCGCACCTGGTGGTTGGCCATAGCCAGCCGCATCATGAACTGGAAGAGGCGCTGGCCGAGTTTACCGGCCGGCCGCGAGCGCTACTCATGTCCAGCGGTTACATGGCCAACCTGGGTGCAGTCACTGCGTTAGCGGGGCAGGGCGATACGGTCCTGGAAGACCGGCTCAATCATGCGTCACTG
Organism: Halopseudomonas laoshanensis; assembly: GCF_008365385.1. GTDB lineage: Bacteria > Pseudomonadota > Gammaproteobacteria > Pseudomonadales > Pseudomonadaceae > Halopseudomonas > Halopseudomonas laoshanensis. Next base: position 111,839 of record NZ_QOVF01000006.1, read on the forward strand.
CTGGATGCCGGCCTGCTCAGCGGGGCACGGTTTTCGCGCTATCTGCACAACGATATGAATAGTCTTGCCAGTCGGCTCGACAAATCGCAAGGCAATACCCTGGTGATCACCGACGGCGTATTCAGCATGGACGGGGACCTGGCAGAGCTGCCGGGTGTGTGTGCGACTGCTGCCGAGCGGGGGGCTTGGGTGATGGTCGACGACGCACACGGCTTCGGCTGCCTGGGCAACAATGGCGGTGGGATCGTCGAGCATTTCGGTCTCAGTGTGGAGCAGGTACCGGTATTGATCGGCACCCTCGGCAAGGCTTTCGGTACTGCTGGCGCCTTTGTGGCGGGTAGTGAGGAGTTGATCGAGACCCTTATCCAGTTCGCCCGGCCCTATATTTACACCACCAGTCAGCCGCCGGCAGTTGCCTGCGCCACGCTGCGCAGCCTGCAATTGCTTCAGGGTGAACATTGGCGCCGGGAGCGGCTGGCGCAATTGATTGCGCAGTTCCGTATTGGTGTGGCCGATATCGGCCTTGAGTTGATGAACAGTCCCACACCGATCCAACCGATTCTGGTCGGTAGCAGCGAGCGTGCTATGGCGCTCTCGGCAGCACTGCGTGAACAGGGCATTCTCGTCACCGCCATCCGCCCGCCTACCGTGCCGCGGGGCACCGCGCGGCTACGCGTGACCCTCAGCGCTGCGCACACTGAAAACGACGTTAACCAGTTACTGGACGCCTTGAAACGCGCCGTGGCGCAGCTACCCGTGACGCAATCATCCGAGGCTCATGATGCCTGACATTACGCTTTTACCTGGCTGGGCTCTTTCCCAGGAGGCCATGCAGCCACTGGCCGATGCATTGACTCCAGCGCTTCCCGGCTGGCAGGTCGGCACGCAGGGAATGCCGGCGCTGCAACTGTCGACGCTGGAAACCGATCTGGCAGCTTTGGCTGAACAGTTGCCGGCGGGGGTGCTCGTAGGTTGGTCGTTGGGTGGCATGCTCGCGGTGCAATTACAGCGGCGTTTCCCCGAGCGTTTCAGTCACGTGGTGACTATCGCCAGTAATGGCTGTTTTGTGGTGCGTAAGGATTGGCCCGCGGCCATGCCAGCCGAGACGTTCAAGACATTCCTGAATGATTTCCGCATTCAGCCTGAAAAAATACTCAAACGTTTTGCCCTGCTGGTGGCTCAGGGCAGCGAGCAACCACGCGCCCTGGCACAAAAGCTCGAATGGGATGACGCCGATGCGGACCAGCGGCTGCATGCGCTGGCCTTGCTCGGTGTGCTGGACAGTCGCGCGGCGCTGAAAGCCTCGGCTGCATCCAGCCTTCACTGCTTCGGCGGGCAGGATGCGCTGGTACCCGCTGCGGCGGCGCAGGCGCTTGAAGACCTGCAACCCCTTGTGCAGGTCGCAGTTCACGCTCATGCCAGCCATGCGCTCCCTCTGGAGCAGCCAGAGTGGCTGGCCGAGCACATCGCCGCGTTTTTGGTTCGGCTATATGACTGAGATGGTTATCGATAAACGCCGGGTGGCTGAATCCTTCAGTCGCGCCGCAAGTTCCTATGATCAGGCGGCAGAGTTTCAGCGCCAGGTAGGTTCGAATCTGCTGGCGCGGCTGCCCGAGCGCTTTGCGCCCCAGGCGATCATTGATCTGGGCTGTGGCACTGGTTATTTCACCCGCGCGCTGACGCAACGCTATCAACAGCCGGTAATGGGTCTGGATCTGGCAGAAGGCATGCTGCGTTTCGCCAATAGCCAATCCATTGCCGAGAGCTCCTGGGTAGTGGCCGATGCGGAAGCATTGCCGCTCAAAACCGGGTCGCAGGATTTGATCTTCTCCAGTCTCGCGCTGCAATGGTGCCCTGATCTGTTGCGGGCATTGACTCAGGCCGCGCAAGCACTGCGACCTGGCGGCTGCCTGGCGTTTTCTACACTGGTAGAAGGCACGCTGACAGAGTTGCAGCAGGCCTGGCAGACCGTCGATGGCTTCGTTCACGTCAACCGGTTCATGCCCTTGGCCGACTTGCAGCAATTGCTGGCGATGGCCGGTTTCGGCCGCTGGCACTGTGAGGTAGAAGAGCACGTGCTGCGTTATGCGCAGCTCAGTGGCCTGACCCAGGAGTTGAAGGCTCTGGGCGCTCATAACCTTAACGCAGGACGCCCGGGAGGCTTGACCGGGCGTGCGCGCTTGCGCGCGTTAACCCAGGCCTATGAAAGCTTTCGTCAGCCCGCCGGGCTGCCCGCGACCTACCAGGTGGCGCAGATTCTCATGTTCAAGGAGTCGTAACATGCCCCAACGTTTCTTTGTTACCGGTACCGACACCGAGATAGGTAAAACCACTATCGCCTGTGGCCTGCTGCATGCGGCCAGGAAGGCGGGCCTGACTACGGCTGCCGCCAAACCGGTCGCGGCGGGCTGTGATGAAACCCCAAACGGCCTTCGCAACGAAGACGCGCTGGCGTTACAGGCGCAGTGTCAGCCGGAGCTGGCTTACGAGCTGATCAATCCGATTGCGCTCAAATCGGCCATAGCGCCGCACATTGCCGCCCTCGAAGAAGGCGTGCCATTGACGGTGGAGCTCCTGGCAGGTGGCTGCCTTCAGGTGTTCGACCGCAATGCCGACCTGACTCTGGTGGAGGGCGCAGGTGGCTGGCGCGTGCCCTTGAATGACGAACAAACCCTGGCAGATCTGGCCAAGGATCTGGATATTCCAGTGGTGATGGTGGTGGGCATGAAGCTGGGTTGCATCAATCACGCGATCTTGACCGCCGAAGCCATCGCTGCCGATGGATTGAAGTTGGCCGGCTGGGTAGCCAACCAGGTCGATCCACATATGAGCCGTCCGTCGGAAAATCTGGCGACCCTGCGTTTGCAGTTGAATGCACCGTGTCTGGGATTCGTGCCGTGGATGGAGCAGCCTTCAGCGGCCGCCATCGCCGACTATCTGGATCTGGCACCATTGTCTTGATCCCGGCTGTCGCGAACTGACCGATGGCGGTGCTCGCTGTAGTGGCTTTGTGCTTTAATGGTGCTAACCGTATTTATTGAGGGTAAACCCCATGGCTTCACTCGACCTGATGTCAGCCGGACTGAATAGTGTTCGTCAGGGACAGTACCGCGCCAATACCGCCGCTGCCGAGATCGCCCGCATGGGCGTTCAGCGCGACCCTGCCGCGTCCCAGGCTATCCCGTTGCAACCTGCCAATGGCCAGCCTGCAGCTACCGTTGCCGTGGATACCAATCGGCCAGTCAATCTGGTGGATAGCCTGGTCGAGTTGCAGCTGAGTCAACGCGAAGTAGAGGCGGGCGCCTCTGTCATTGATACAGCAGATGAAGTGCTTGGCACACTGCTGGACGTCACTGCCTGATCCGCCAGGCCTTTTTCAATGAGTAATCTCTCTATTTCCCCCGCCTTTTCGGGCATGGCTTCTGCCTACCCGCGCATGGCGGGCGCGTCGATGGGCGTTGCGGTCAACGGCTTTTCCGATCCTGCTGCTGTCCGTAGTTCCATTGCCCGGGAAGATGACCCGGCGGCGCGCAGTGCTGCGCTCCCAGTTACCGCCGCCAGCCCTTCAGATGAATCCTCCGCTGATAGCCAATCCGAGCGACAGGCGCAAGTACAGAGGCAGCTCAGTCAGGTAGAGGCGGAACTGTTACGCGTTACCCAGACAGAAATCCGTGAGCTTGCCAGTCGTGACCGGGAAGTGCGTACGCACGAGCAGGCGCACAAGGCGGTCGGCGGTCAGTATGCCGGTGCTGTCAGTTACAGTTATGAGCGTGGTCCGGATGGCCGCATGTATGCGGTGGGCGGTTCGGTTGCCATCGATACGGCGGCAATCCCCGGCGATCCGGCAGCGACGTTGCAGAAATTGCAGCAGGTTCAGCGCGCGGCTCTGGCTCCAGCGCAACCCTCCGCGCAGGATTTGTCGGTTGCCGCGCAGGCGGCGCAGGCCATGGCGCAAGCGCGCGCTGAACTGGCGACTGACACCCTGGATGCTGCGACCGGCGAAGATGACGCGAACGCGGAGAATCGCGATCGCACGCCAGTTAATACCGAAGCGGACAAGGGCATCGCAGCATACAAGCAGGTAGATGCAGCAGACAGCCTCCCCGGCCCGTCTTTGCGAGCTCAAGCTTAAACGTTCCAGCCTGACTTCCAGGCGCAAGTCATTTTCTTCTCCACTCAATCTGTCTCTCTGGGCTCTCCCGTTACAATTTTTTTGTAGCGTCGCGGCGTACAAAGAGTTGACATCATTTGCGCGTAAACGTATGTTTCAAACGTCTGTTTGAATTAGCTGCTGATGGCGTGCTGAATTTAGTCCGCACACGATCGAACGCAGCACCCAACCGCAGCCCTGATGCTGCTCTTGAATCCCGTTATAACCGTTGAGGTCAAGTACCATGCCCGATTACAAGGCTCCCCTGCGTGACATCCGCTTCGTCCGCGACGAACTGCTGGGTTATGAAGAACACTACAAGAGCCTGCCAGGCTGCGAAGACGCCACGCCGGATATGGTCGATGCCATTCTGGAAGAGGGCGCCAAATTCTGTGAGAACGTTATCGGGCCGCTCAACCGTGTCGGCGATACCGAAGGCTGTACCTGGAGCGCTGAAGGCGTCAAGACGCCGTCCGGTTTCAAGGAAGCTTACAAGCAGTACGTAGAAGGCGGCTGGCCGAGCCTGGCACATGATGTTGATCATGGCGGCCAGGGCTTGCCCGAGTCTCTGGGGCTGGCGATCAGCGAAATGATCGGTCAGGCCAACTGGTCCTGGGGCATGTACCCCGGCCTGTCCCATGGTTGCATGAACACCATTTCTACCCACGGTACCGACGACCAGAAGCACACCTACCTGACCAAGCTGGTTTCCGGTCAGTGGACCGGCACCATGTGCCTGACCGAATCGCATTGCGGTACAGACCTGGGCATGCTGCGTACCAAGGCAGAGCCACAGGCCGACGGCAGCTACAAGCTCAGCGGCACCAAGATCTTCATCTCTTCGGGTGAGCACGATATGGCTGAGAACATCGTCCACATCGTCCTGGCCCGCCTGCCCGATGCACCGGCTGGCACCAAGGGTATCTCCCTGTTCATCGTGCCGAAGTTCCTTCCCGATGCGAATGGCGAGAAAGGCGAGCGTAACGGCGTTAACTGCGGTTCGCTGGAACACAAGATGGGCATCCACGGTAACGCGACCTGCGTGATGAACTTCGACGGCGCCACTGGCTTCCTGATTGGGCCGCCGAACAAGGGCCTGAATGCGATGTTTACCTTTATGAACACCGCGCGTCTGGGTACCGCACTGCAAGGTCTGGCGCATGCCGAGATCGGTTTCCAGGGTGGCATCGAATATGCCCGCGATCGCTTGCAAATGCGTTCACTGACCGGTCCGAAGGCGCCAGAGAAGGCCGCTGATCCGATCATTGTGCATCCTGATGTACGCCGCATGCTGCTGACTATGAAAGCCTTTGCCGAAGGCAACCGCGCGATGGTGTATTTCACTGCCAAGCAGGTCGACATCGTCAAGAACAGCCAGGATGAAGAGCAGAAGAAGCAGGCCGATGCATTGCTGGCCTTCCTGACGCCGATCGCCAAGGCCTTCATGACCGAAGTCGGCTTTGAAGCTGCCAACCACGGCGTGCAGATCTACGGTGGCCATGGCTTTATCGCCGAGTGGGGCATGGAGCAGAACGTCCGTGATGCGCGTATCTCCATGTTGTACGAAGGTACTACCGGTATCCAGGCACTGGATCTGCTGGGCCGCAAAGTCCTGATGACCCAGGGCGAGGCGCTGAAGTGCTTCACCAAGATCGTGCACAAGTTCTGTCAGAATCAGGAAGGCAACGACGCCATCAAGGAATTCGTAACGCCGCTGAATCAGCTGAACAAAGAGTGGGGCGAGCTGACCATGAAGGTCGGTATGGCTGCCATGAAGGACCGTGAAATGGTCGGCGCTGCGTCAGTGGATTACTGCATGTACTCCGGTTACGCCTGCCTGGCCTACTTCTGGGCCGATATGGCTCGCGTTGCAGCCGAGAAGCTGGCTGAAGGTACCTCCGACGAAGCCTTCTACCAGGCCAAGCTGCAGACCGCGCGTTTCTACTTCCAGCGCATTCTGCCGCGCACTCGCATGCACGTTGATGCGATGCTGTCAGGCGCAGACAACCTGATGGACATGCCCGCAGAGAACTTCGCTCTGGGTTATTGATCGTTTAGGTTGTTATGCTGAAATAGTCGTACTGAAAAAGGCTGCTCCCGTGAGGGGGCGGCCTTTTTTGTGCTGATTGCTTTAGGTCGATGGCTACCGTGCCAGACGCACGCCGCTGAATTGCCAGCGCGCCTGGGCAGGAAAGAAATTACGATAGCTATGCCGCGCATGGCTTTCTGGCGTAGCGACCGAGCTGCCGCGCAAGACCATCTGATTGAGCATGAATTTGCCATTGTATTCACCCACCGCGCCCGCCGCTGGCTGGTATCCGGGGTAGGCGAGATAGGAGCTGTTGGTCCATTGCCATACTTCCCCATGTAGCCCCGCCAGATCCTCTGACTGCGCAGCCAGCTCCCATTCCGCTTCAGTGGGCAAACGTGCCGCGGCCCAACGTGCATAAGCGTCCGCCTCGTAGAAACTGATATGGCTGACTGGCGCATGGTGATTGAGCGGCACTCTTCCATGCAGGGTAAATACGCTCCAGCCCTGTTCATCGTGCTGCCAGTAAAGCGGCGCCTGCCAGCCATGCAGGCCGATATGATCCCAGGCTTCCGAGAGCCACAGCTCCGGACGGCGATAACCGCCATCAAGCATAAACGCCAGAAACTCACCGTTACTGACATTGCGCGTGGCCAGTTCGAAGGGTTCCAGCCAGACCCGATGCCGTGGCCGTTCATTGTCAAAACCGAAACCCGAGCCCTGATGACCAATTTCGATCAGACCACCCGAATAAGTTTGGAAAGCCACGCCGAGGTCGTCGCCCGCCCGCGGTGACTGGTCCGCAGATTCTGCCCGCCAGGCAGGGGCTAACGGGTTGCAGCTGAAGTGGTGTTTGAGGTCGGTGAGTATCAGCTCCTGATGCTGCTGCTCGTGTTGCAGCCCCAGTTCGATCAGATCGAGCTCTGTATCGCGAAGCTCGGAGTCGGCAAGCAGGGCGAGCATATGCCGATCCACATGATCGCGGTATTGGAGAACCCGATCCAATCCAGGGCGCGACAGCAGGCCACGTTCGGCGCGCAAGTGTCGCTCGCCGACGCCAATATAATAGGAGTTGAACAGCACCTTGAAGGCTGGGTCGAAGGGCGGCGGCGGGTGTTTGGATTCCGCCAGCAGAAAGGTCTCGAAGAACCAGCTGGTGTGCGCCAGATGCCATTTCAGCGGGCTGGCGTCAGGCATGGACTGCAGTTGGCAGTCCTCTGCACTCAAGCCGTGCACCAGCGCCAAGCTGTGGGCGCGGACCTTATGGAAGCGCGCCGCTAATGATGCCGCGCGGGGTAGTGGTTGAGGCATGCTCATGCTTGCGCCAGAAACACGCCGAACCAGTGTTGTTCGTCGGTCCAGTAATGGTGCCGGGTAAAGCCCGCTTCCGACAGCATGGCGGCAAAATCCGCTGAAGTGTATTTGTGCGAGTACTCGGTCAAGATACTTTCCCCCTGATCGAAATGCCTGACGCAGCCTGAACCCAGGCCTACGTCGTGATCCGTTTGCGACACAAGGCGCATTTCGATACGGCTGTCATGCTGATTGAAAACCGCATCATGCTTGAAGTTTTCGAGCTGGAAATCCGCCTTCAGTTCCCGGTTGACGACGTTGAGCACATTCAGATTGAAGGCGGCCGTCACTCCCTCACGATCGTCATAGGCGGCTTCGAGTATGGCGCGGGGCTTGAGCAGATCAACGCCGATCAGCAGCTTGCCGTGCTCGCCACAATGCTGGCGGATGCGCCGCAGCAGTCGTAACGCATCCGGTCTGGCGAAGTTACCGATTGAGGAGCCGGGGTAAAAAAATACCGGAGGGGCAAGGGGTTGCTCCGACAACAGATCGCGCAATTCCAGCGATTGGGTGAAATCACTGACCACGCCAATACATTCAACGCCGGGATGGCTGATCGCTATTCTGGCCAATGAATGCTGGAGAAAATCTGCGGCGATATCGACGCCTACCAAGCGCGAGGGCTGCACTGTATCCAGCCATTTTCTGGATTTGGAGCAATCGCCGCAACCCAGATCGATCCATTGCGCGCCACTGGGAAGAGCGGCAGCTATCTCGGCACCGCAGTGGCTGAGAATCGCGGCTTCAGTGCGGGTAGGGTAGTACTCGTCGAGCTCACAAATATGGGTAAAGAGCTCGCAGCCGAAATCATCGTAGAAATACTTGGAGTCGATGCGTGCGGCGGGTTGCAGGAGGCGTTGGCGGAGGAGCTGATGCTCCCTGGTGTGATCTTCCACCAGGGTATTTTCCAGACGTGGCACGGCGAGGGCTGGGGTCACGGTCAGATCCTGTGCGTTGTGGGCTCAGAACCTGAAAGCTAGCAGCAGCTCCGTGCTTTTGCCAACCGATCGGACGACAGGTAGTGCCGTTCGGCTAGCACGCAGCAGCACAGAGGGTAGTTACATATCCGCTTCTACGGTCTCGCGAATCAGCTTGAACAGCTTGCGTGCGGCGGCTGGCGGCTTGTTCTCGGCGGCTTCCTTGCTGGCCTGGCGCACCAGTTGCCGCAGCGTCTGGCGCTCGGTTTGCGGATAGGCGCTCATAAAGGCTTCCTGCTCTTCTGCACTGCCGGTCAGCAACCGATCGCGCCAGCGCTCCATTTGATGAAAATGCTGAGCGTGCGCCTGGGTACTGCTGTCCAGCCGGTCGATATAAGCGCGAATGGCGTCTACGTCCTGATCCTTCATCAGCTTGCCGACAAAACTCAGGTGGCGCTTGAGCGCGCCGCGGGCGGTGTGCCGATGTGCTTCCTCAAGGGCAACACGCAGCTCTTCGGTCAGCTCGAGTTTCTGCAGCTGCGCCGGCTTGAGTTCGACCAGGCGGCGGCCCAGATCGCGCATCTCTTGCAGCTCGCGCTTGACCTGAGTTTTGCTGATGCCTTCCTCGTACTGTTCGTCGTCGTAAAACTCTGTCATGGTCACCTCGTTGCGGCCCGGCTGCGGGTACGTTTCAATGCGCCATGATACCCGTTCACAGCAGCGCTGTCCGAGGTACAATGCCTGCCTTAGAGGAGATTACATGAGCCAGATTCAACCTGCCCAACACGAAGACCCCGAAATCCTGCGCGCCGAATTGGAGCAACGGGTTGCCTTTATTCTGGACGAATCGCGCCGCCAGGGCGCTACCGCCTGTGAGGTGGGTGTCAGTCAGAATACTGGCCTGTCAGTGGGCGTGCGTCAGGGGGAGGTTGAAACCGTCGAGTTCAATCGCGACCAGGGCTTTGCGATCACACTGTACGCAGGACAGCGCAAAGGCTCGGCGAGCACCTCTGATACCTCGGACGAAGCGATTCGTTCGGCTATCGAAGCTGCACTGGGCATTGCCCAGCATGCCTCCGAAGACAGTTTCGCCGGGCTCGCCGATCCCCAGTTGATGGCCACCGAATTGCCGGATCTGGATCTCTATCATCCCTGGGCGTTGAGTGCCGAGCAGGCCATCGAGCGGGCTCTGGTGTGTGAGAACGCCGCGCTGGAGATGGACCCGCGGCTGACCAGCGACAGTGCCAATATCAGCACACAGCAAGGCTGCCGTGTGTATGGCAACAGCAATGGTTTTATCGGCAGTTCGCTGGGCACTCGGCATAGTGCTTCGGCGGTAATGATCGTGGCATCGGATCAGGGTATGCAGCGCGACTATTGGTATGGTGTTGACCGTTTGGCGGCCAATCTGCCGAGTGCCGAGGCTCTGGGTCGCAAGGCGGCGCAGCGCACGCTGGCACGGTTAGGCACGCGCACAGTAAAAACCGCCAAGGTCCCGGTCTTGTTCGCCGCAGATCAGGCTTCGGGGCTGCTGGGTCATTTGATTGGTGCGATTGCTGGCGGCGCCGTCTACCGGCAATCGACCTTCTTGCTGGATGCCATGGGTCAGCCGATATTTCCTGACTGGGTAACCATCGACGAGCGGCCTTATATGCCCCGTGCTCTGGGCAGTTCCGCGTTTGATGGTGACGGTCTGGCGACTCGCGAACAGGCGTTCGTTGATCAGGGCGTGTTGCGTAGCTGGGTGCTTGGCACCTACTCCGGGCGCAAGCTCAATTTGCCGAGTACCGCCAACGCGGGGGGTGTGCACAACCTGCACGTGACCAGCAATGCCGGTGATTTACTGGCGCTGCTCAAGGAAATGGGCACCGGCCTGCTGGTAACCGAATTGATGGGGCAGGGTATCAATGGCGTGACCGGCGACTATTCCCGGGGTGCGGGTGGCTTCTGGGTCGAGGGCGGAGAGATCCAGTTCCCGGTGCAGGAAGTGACGATCGCCGGCAACCTGAAAGACATGTTCGCCAATCTGCGCTGTGTCGGCTCGGATATTGAGCGTCGCGGTAATAATCTGACCGGTAGCTGGTTGGTGGACGGTATGACGGTGGGTGGGGAGTGAGAGGCAGCGGCAAGCCGTGAGCTACAGGTTGCAAGCTTCAAGCGGCAAGTAAAACCTGGGGTTTGCGAGCTCTGGGGGTGATTCTTGGTCCGCTTGGGTTCCCGCCTGCGCGGGAATGACGGGAATGACGGGAAGCCGGCGGGAATGGCGGGGATCGGCGGGAATGTTGGGCCGCGGCGGGAATGACGGCTAGGGCGGGTTGCGGGATAGGTTGGGGCCGGTTACGAGCTTGCAGCTTGGACTACTCACCCTCGCCGAAATAATCCCCGATCAACGCCAACAGTTCCTCCATGGCTTGATCCGCTTCTTCGCCTTCGCAACTGATACAGACTTCCGAACCTTTGCTCGCGGCCAGCATCATCACTTGCATGATGCTTTTGCCGTCGACCAATTCTTCTTCGTTTCCACCGATTCTCACCTGACAGCCATAGCGGTTGGCCACGCCGACGAATTTTGCGGCGGCGCGGGCGTGCAAGCCGAGTTTGTTGATGATTTGTACGCGGGTAGTCGGCATTGTCAGGGCAAGTCGCGGTGGCGGATCAGCAGGTTCGGGATACTCGAAGACAGTTCTTTCACCAATCGCTCGGTTAGATACACCGAGCGGTGGTGGCCGCCGGTGCAGCCGATGGAAATGGTCATGTAGCTGCGCTCGCCTGCGGCATAGCGCGGCAACCATTTGCTGAGAAACTGGTGGATATCGTCGTACATTTCCTGCACTTCAGGCTGGGCCTCTAAATAATCACAAACTTGCGGGTCACGACCTGAATAGGGTCTCAGCTCGGCTTTCCAGTAGGGATTGGGCAGGCAACGCACGTCGAACACCAGATCGGAGTCGACCGGGACACCGCGCTTGAAGCCAAAAGACTGGATCATCACCGACGTGCCATGGGACTGGCTGCCCAGCAAACGCTGCTTCAACAAATCCCGCAGCTGATACAGGTTGAGATGGCTGGTATCAATCTTCAGGCCGGCCAGATCGATGATCGGCTCAAGTAAGCGTAATTCTGCGGCCAGTGCCTCTCCCAGCGAATGGGTGCCATTGGTCAGCGGGTGTTTGCGTCGGGTTTCCGAGAAACGCTTGATCAGCACTTCATCAGTAGCGGCGAGAAACAGGATGTCGCATTGAATACCGGCTTCACGCACCTGCTGCAGCAACTCGGGAAAACGCTCCAGGTCACTGGGAAGGTTGCGTGCATCGATACTGATCGCGACCTTGGGCAAGTTAAGCCCGGTACTGTTGACCTGCCGCGCCAGCTCCGGCAGCAGGCCAGCAGGCAGGTTGTCTATACAGTAATAGCCGTTGTCTTCCAGCAGATGCAGGGCTGTACTCTTGCCGGATCCAGAGCGTCCGCTGACGACTACCAGACGCATGGGTCAGCTCCCGTCGTCTTCGCTGGTCATGATGCGGTACAGGCTCTCAGCGTCCGGTGCGTTGCGCAGGGCTTCGCGCAGACTGGACTGGTCCAGCTTGCCGGCGAGCATCTTGAGAATCTGCAAATGCTGCTCGGTAGCCTCAAGCGGCACCAGCAACACAAAAATCAGGTCGACAGGCTCGCCATCAAGGGCGTCATAGTCGATTTTGGATTCGAGTTGCAATAACGCGCCAACAGCCTTGTGACAGCCCTCCAGGCGGCAGTGCGGAATGGCAATACCATTGCCGAAGCCGGTGGAGCCCAGTTTTTCGCGGGCGATGAGGCTTTCATAAATGCTGTCGGGATCAAGATGGCTATGCTGGGCGACCAGTTTGCCAATCAGCTCCAGAACGCGCTTTTTTGAAACCCCCTGCACACCGGCAAAGGTGCGCTCGGGGGTGAGTATGTGATCAATTTGCATAATGATGCGGAGAGTCTGCCTTAACGGTCGTTGACGCCTTGCTGGCGATTCAGGTTCTTTTCCTTGTACTTGATCAGTTGACGATCAAGCTTGTCCGTCAGTAAATCTATGGCTGCATACATATCGGTATGCTCGGCATTGGCGACTACCTCGCCCCCGGCCACATGGAGTGTAGCTTCGGCCTTCTGGCGCAGCTTTTCAACTTCCAGGGTGACTTGTACGTTGGTTATCTTGTCGAAGTGTCGCTCGAGACGTGACATTTTCTCGTTGACGTAATCGCGCAATGCATCGGTGATGTCCAGTTGATGACCGCTAAGGTTCAGTTGCATACGACTTCTCCTGATTGGCTTGGAGTAACAGGGAACCGTGCTTGGCTCCCTATGGTGCCACCTGCTATCACTAAAATCGTTATTGCATGCTGGCTAGACCAGCCGTTTGCGTTCGCTCGAAGGGGCGATGTTGAGCGACTCGCGGTATTTGGCGATGGTTCTGCGGGCCACATCGATGCCCTGTTCTTCCAGTAAACCAGCGATCTTGCTATCGCTCAATGGTTTCTTCGGGTTTTCTGCTGCCACCAGCTTTTTGATCAGCGCGCGGATCGCAGTGGAGGAGAATTCACCGCCTTCTGCGGTGCCGACATGGCTGGAGAAAAAGTATTTTAGCTCGAAGATGCCGCGCGGGGTATGCATGTATTTCTGCGTGGTCACGCGCGAAATAGTCGACTCGTGCATGCCCACCGCCTCGGCGATATCGTGCAGCACCAGGGGTTTCATCGCTTCTTCGCCATGCTCCAGAAAGCCGCGCTGATGCTCGACGATCTGCGTGGCGACTTTCATCAGTGTTTCGTTGCGGCTTTGCAGGCTCTTGATGAACCAGCGTGCTTCCTGCAGATGATTACGCAGGTAAGTGTTGTCCTGGCTGGCATCCGCGCGGCGGACCATGGAGGCGTAATGATTGTTCACCCTGACCTTGGGCACTGACTCCTGATTCAGCTCGACAATCCAGCGCTTGTTGTCGCGATGCACGATCACATCAGGAATCACATATTCGGGCTCGCCCGAGGCGATTTCCGAGCCGGGGCGCGGGTTGAGCGTCTGTATCAGACTGATCGCGCGGCTGAGTTGCTCTTCCTTCAACCGGGTGCGGCGCATCAGCTGAGTAAAGTCGCGGCTGCCGAGCAACTCCAGGTGATCCTTGACGATCTTCTGCGCCTGTTCAAGCAGGGGTGTGTCTTTGGGAAGCTGGCGCAGTTGCAGATAGAGGCATTCACTGAGGTTGCGCGCGCCTACACCCACAGGTTCGAACTGCTGAATGCGGTGCAGAACCATCTCTACTTCATCCAGCTCGACTTCCAGCTCGGGATCGAGGGAAGCGAGAATCTCCTCAAGGGATTCTTCCAGATAGCCGTCGGCGTTGATCGCATCGATCAACGACAGCGCTATCAACTGATCGGTTTCCGACAGCGGAATCAGGTTGAGCTGCCATTCCAGATGGCTTTGCAGTGTCTCGCCCGAACCGGTGCGGGCGGTAAAGTCCCACTCGTCGTCATCCTGGCTGGGTAGCGAGCTGGCTGAAGTCTGATATACGTCATCCCATTGCGTGTCCACCGGCAGCTCGCTGGGGATCTGTTCGTTCCAGTTGCCTTCTTCTTCAGCCTGACTGTGCTGCTCAATCGCGTCCATCGCCACCGGTTCCGGGATGGTGACCGCCGGCGCGTCATCCTTGTCGAAGCCATTTTCCTGGCTCGGAGAGAAATCATCATCGCCTTCATCAGCCATTTCCAGCATGGGATTGGCTTCCAACGCCTCCTGGACCTCTTGCTGGAGGTCCAGACTGGATAGCTGCAACAGTCGGATGGCTTGCTGCAGCTGCGGCGTCATCGTCAGCTGCTGCCCCATCTTGAGGACGAGCGATGGTTTCATGTTTGAGCGTATTACCTTGTGCGCAATGTTAAATCGATAGCGTTAATCGACAGAATTTTAGCATGCATGGTCTGTTGAATATCTACAGGCGGAAGGCGTGCCCCAGATACACGTCTTTTACCGTCTGGTTGGCAAGGACGGTTTCAGCGTCGCCTTCGGCAATGATATGCCCGTCGTTGACGATATAGGCTTTGTCGCAGATATCCAGTGTTTCTCGCACGTTATGATCGGTAATGAGTACGCCGATGCCCTTGCTTTTCAGGTGCTGGATAATCTGTTTGATATCGTTGACCGAGATCGGATCAACGCCAGCGAACGGTTCATCCAGCAGAATGAACTTGGGTTCGGTGGCCAGAGCGCGAGCGATCTCCGCGCGGCGGCGCTCGCCACCGGACAGACTCATACCCAGACTGTGGGCCAGGTGATGGATGTGGAACTCACGCAACAGCGACTCCAGCGCATCCGCGCGGCCTTGCTTGTTAAGGTCCTTGCGGGTCTCCAGGATCGCCATGATGTTATCGGCAACGCTGAGCTTGCGGAAAATGGAGGCTTCCTGAGGCAGGTAGCCGATACCCTGACGTGCCCGACCGTGCATCGGCAGCTTGGTCACATCCACGCCGTTGACCAGAATATTGCCTTCGTCAGCTTTGACCAAGCCGACAATCATGTAGAAGCACGTGGTTTTGCCTGCACCGTTGGGCCCGAGCAGACCGACCACTTCGCCGCTGTTGATGGATACCGATACATCCCGTACTACTTTGCGGGATTTATACGCTTTGGCCAGGTGACGCGCTTCCAGTGTGGTCATGGGGTGGCCGGTTCACTGCGCTTGCGCGGCTGGATGAGGATCTCGATTCGGTCCTGTTCGCCACCGGTGCCGCCGTTGCTGTTGGCGCGGCCGGCGTCCACCACCTCGCGGGTGATGTCATAGCTGATGTATTCACCCTGAAAGGTATTGCCGTCCTGTTCCAGAAAGGCATCGTCGATCAGCACTACGCGGTCGGCATCGGCCAGATATTCAATAGTCTGGCCGCGGGAATCCACTGGCGAGCCGCCTTCTGGCGTCTGCTTGTAAGTCGCTGGTGTGCCCTGGCTGACAATCTTGCTCACCGCGCCCTCGGCGTCGGTATTCAGCGTCACCCGGTTGCCGGTCAGGCGCATGCTGCCTTGGGTGATGATGACATTGCCGGTGTAAACGGCGGTGTTGCTGCGGTCATCCAGCGTCGCGCTGTTGGCCTGAATGCGGATGGGCTGGTCACGGTCGGCAGCAACAGTTGCTGCGGACATTCCCAGCCCCAGTACCAGGGCCGCGAGGCCCAGGGATTTAACGCACCTCATGTTGACCCCTTACGGTGGACAGCAGCTCTAGGCGGCCGTCGTTAAGATAAACCTGCATGCCGACAGCGTTGGTCACGTTGTCGGCGTTTTCGATTTTAACGCTTTGTGCGGTTTCGGCATAATTTCGAGCGGGAAACAGCGTCAGCGCCTGTGTCGTCATGCGTCGGTCGGATTGGGCGGGGTTCTGGCTCTGGAGCAAAACATTATCGGTCAGCTCAACCTGATCCCCTGCCTGTGTAACGACGCCGTGCTCTGCTTCAAGCAGCCAGGGCTCACCGTCCTCCGCCCGGTAAAAAATCAACCGCGGACTCTCCAGCTTGGTGCTGTCGTCATCGGCTTGATGGGTAGCGCGGACGCTGGTCAATTCATAGGCCGGGGTACCCTGCTCATTGAGCATGAGTATGCGGTTGTTTTCCATGAAGAAATCCGGCTGATTAGGGTCGCTGATGGTCAGGCTGTCATTGAAGCTGGCAGGTCGAATATTGAAATAGCCGATTGACAACCCGAGCACCACAGCCAGGCCAATAAAGCCGGCTGTCAGCAGGTAGCGCGGAATTTTCGGAATAGTCGGCATCAGAGGTAGGCTGCCCGGGCGTCATCAAGCGTACCTTGCGCGTACATGATCAGCTCGCAGAACTCGCGCGCTGCGCCAGCTCCGCCTGATGCTTCGGTAATACCGTGCGCATGTTCACGGACGAAAGAGTCAGCGCTGGCGACGGCTATACCCAGGCCAACGCGACGCATCACCGGCAGGTCTGGCAGGTCATCGCCCAGAAAGGCAATTTGCTCCAGCTCAACATCCAGCACGTTGCGCAGCTCCGCCAGGGCATTGAGCTTGTCTTCGCGGCCTTGAATGAGGTGACGAATGCCCAGGTTGGCGGCGCGCTTTTCCACCAGCGGCGACGAACGCCCGCTGATGATGGCAACTTCCACCCCCGAAGCCATCAGCATTTTGATGCCGTGCCCGTCCAGGGTGTTGAAGGATTTGAACTCGGTGCCATCGGGCATGAAATACAAGCGCCCGTCAGTGAGTACACCGTCCACATCAAAGATTGCCAGACGGATGGCTCTGGCGCGCTCAAGCAATTGCTGGTCTGGTCCGCTCATACAACTCCTGCGCGTAAAAGGTCATGCATATTGAGGGCGCCGACCGGGCGATGCTGCTCGTCGACGACAAAAAGGCCGCTGATCTTGCCGTCTTCCATCACTTTCAACGCTTCTGCGGCGAGTATGCCCTGTTGCACGGTCTTGCAGTTACGGGTCATTACTTCGGCAATGCCGGCAGTGCGTATATCAATGCTTTGATCCAGCGTGCGACGCAAATCGCCATCGGTAAAGATGCCGACCAGGCGGCCTTCTTCATCGGTAATGCCGGTCAGCCCCAGCCCCTTGCGAGTCATTTCCAGCAGGGCGTCGCGTAACGAGGTCGACGGGCTTACCAGCGGCATGCTGGCCTCGCCATGCATGATGTCGTCTACCAACAGCAACAGCCGTCTTCCAAGCGTGCCGCCTGGGTGGGAAAAGGCAAAATCTTCAGCACTGAAGCCCCGCGCTTCGAGTAGGGCAATGGCCAGGGCGTCGCCCATCACCAGCGCCGTGGTGGTGCTGGAGGTCGGGGCCAGATTGAGCGGACAGGCTTCCTGCTCCACGCCAGTGTGCAGGTTAGCCAGCGCTGAACGGGCCATGATCGAATCCGGGTTGCCGGTAATGCTGATCAGCGGCACGCCCAGGCGCTTGAGCAGTGGCAGCAGGGTGACCACCTCAGCGGTGTTGCCGGAGTTGGACAGGGCGATAACCACATCCTGACGGGTAATCATGCCCATGTCGCCATGGCTGGCCTCGCCAGGATGAACAAAAAACGCCGGGGTGCCGGTGCTGGCCAGGGTGGCGGCAATCTTCTTGCCTACATGCCCGGATTTGCCCATGCCGGTGACCACCACGCGCCCGGTACAGGCCATCAGCGCTGTACAAGCGGCATCAAAATGGTGATCCAGCCGCTCCAGCAGGCTGTGGACGGCGTCGCGCTCCATCTCGATGGTGCGGCGGGCAGAAGCTATGTAGTTGAAATCAGGCATGAAGTATCTTGAGTAATGGTCTGACTGGCTAGTATAGCGCCTTGTGCCACCCAACTCACCAGTGAGGGTGGCAGCGCTATGTCAACTTGGAGGGCTTCAGCGCTCCGACGTTCCCTTGGGTTTATCGCGTGCGCTTGATCTGCGCGCCCAATTGATTAGCAGATATTGCCTAAGCAGCTAATTGTTTGTCGGTTACTTGGGCTGCCTAACGCAAACTGATATATTAGCGCGTTCAAATTGCCCGCCGCAGTATGGCAGCTCCGAGAAGCCTGATTCATTTATGACCGACTCTTCAGACTATATCGTTGACCTGAAAAAGGTAACTTTCAGGCGCGACGACCGCCTCATTTTTGATGGGGTGGATATTCGCATACCACGCGGTAAGGTGACCGGGATCATGGGTCCCAGCGGTTGCGGCAAGACCACGCTGCTGCGCCTGATCGGTGCACAACTGCGCCCGGAAAGCGGCGAAGTGCTGGTCAATGGCCAGAATATTCCGCAGCTCAAGCGCGAGGCCTTGTTCGAGGCTCGTCAGCATATGGGCATGCTGTTCCAGAGCGGCGCGCTCTTTACTGATCTGTCAGTGTTCGAAAACGTCGCCTTTCCGCTGCGCGTGCACACTGATCTCAGTGAAGAGCTGATCCGCGATATCGTGCTGCTCAAGTTGCAGGCCGTGGGCCTGCGCGGTGCCCACGCATTGATGCCGGACGAGCTGTCCGGTGGTATGAAGCGCCGCGTTGCCCTGGCTCGGGCGATTGCGCTGGATCCCGAACTGATGATGTATGACGAGCCTTTCGTCGGCCAGGACCCTATTTCCATGGGTGTGCTGGTGCGGCTGATTCGCTTGCTCAACGACGCGCTGGGACTGACCAGCATCGTGGTGTCGCATGACCTGGCCGAGACGGCAAGCATTGCCGACTATCTATATGTGGTGGGCGACGGTCAGGTGCTCGGGCATGGCAAGCCAGATGATCTGATGCACTCGGACAATCCGCGTATCCGCCAGTTCATGCTCGGCGAGCCTGACGGCCCTGTGCCTTTCCATTATCCTGCGCCGTCCTTTATGGACGATCTGCTCAAAGGGAAGAGCCAATAATGCGAACCCTGACTGACAGAGTAGCGCTGATGGGCGCCTCCGGGTTGAATGTGCTGGCCGCCCTCGGGCGCTCGGGTGTGTTTTTGTTTCAAGCGCTGTGCGGACGCTCGAATTTCGGCAGCGGTTGGACATTGTTACTCAAGCAACTGTATGCGGTCGGCGTATTGTCGCTGGCGATTATTATTGTGTCCGGGCTGTTTATTGGTATGGTGCTCGCCCTGCAGGGCTTCAACATTCTGAGTACTTACGGTTCGGAACAGGCCGTGGGCCAGATGGTTGCCCTGACATTGCTGCGCGAGCTGGGGCCGGTGGTGACTGCGCTGTTGTTCGCCGGGCGTGCTGGCTCGGCCTTGACCGCCGAGATTGGCTTGATGAAAGCCACCGAGCAGCTCTCCAGCCTGGAAATGATCGGCGTCGATCCGCTCAAATATGTGATTGCGCCGCGGTTGTGGGCCGGCTTTATCTCCATGCCGCTGCTGGCAATGATTTTCTGCGTGGTGGGTATCTGGGGTGGTGCGATGGTCGCAGTGGACTGGCTGGGTGTGTATTCCGGCTCCTACTGGGCCAATATGCAGAACTCCGTGACCTTCTCGGATGATGTAGTAAACGGTCTGATCAAGTCCGTGGTGTTTGCTTTTGTGGTGACCTGGATCGCGGTGTTCCAGGGCTACGACTGCGAGCCTACCTCCGAGGGTATAAGTCGTGCGACGACCCGCACCGTAGTCTATGCGTCACTGGCTGTTCTCGGCCTGGATTTCATTCTTACCGCGTTGATGTTCTGATCAGCCAAGGAAACCGAACATGCGTACCCGTACACTCGAATTAACTGTTGGTCTGTTCATCCTGATTGGCATCCTGGCGTTGCTGGTGCTGGCATTGCGTGTCAGCGGCCTGACCATGAGCGCCTCGACAGACAGCTACAAGGTCTATGCTCATTTTGACAACGTGGCGGGGCTGACTTCGCGCGCCAAGGTCACCATGGCCGGTGTCACCATCGGCCAGGTCACGGGCATCGAATTTGACAAGAATCGCTACACCGGCAAGGTCGAGATGGCCATCAATGACAACATCAATACCCTGCCATCGGACAGCACCGCCTCAATCCTGACGGCTGGGCTGCTCGGTGAAAAATATGTCGGTATCAGCGTTGGCGGCGAAGAGACCATGCTGGCGGACGGGGATCAGATCTACGATACCCAGTCAGCACTGGTGCTTGAGGAACTGATTGGACGTTTCCTGCTCAATACCGTCAGCAAAGAAGATTAATCGGAGATTCACTATGCGTGTACTGACCAACCTGTTTCTGACCCTGGCGCTGAGCATTCCGTTCGCAGCCAGTGCAAATACCGCTTCCCCGCAGGAAGTGGTGGAAGACACCTCCACACGCGTGATGACGGTGCTGGACGCCAATCGCGAAACCTACAAGCAAGACACCGACGCCTTCGTTGAAGGCCTCAATGAAGTATTGGAGCCCGTGGTCGACTTCCAGGGCATCGCCCGCAGTGTGATGACCGTCCGCTACAGCCGCGAAGCGACAGACGAACAGATGCAGCGTTTCATCGATACCTTCAAGCGCAGCATGGTTGAATTCTATGGTAACGCGCTGCTCGATTTCGACAGTGGGCAGATCAAGGTCCTGGAAAGTGATGGCCGTGGCCAGCAGTCACCAGATCGCACCAGCGTTGATATGGAAATCCGCTCCTCTAGCGGCAATGTCTACCCGGTCACTTACACGATGGTCAATGTGGATGGCCAGTGGAAGGTGCGTAACGTTATCGTCGAAGGCATCAACATTGGTCTGCTGTTCCGCGACCAGTTCGCCCAGGCGATGCAGACCAATCGCAATGATCTGGACGCAGTAATCAACGGCTGGGGCAACGTAGTAGCCAAGTCAGTTGAACAGGTGGAAAAAGAGGTCGAGAATTGAGCGCGCAAGTCAAACGCGGCGAGCAGGGCGTGATCGCCCTGGAAGGGCAGCTGGATTTTGGCAGCGCCATGGACGTGCGCAAGCAGCTGCAGCAGAGTCTGGCCGACACCCAGGGCGATATCACCCTGGATCTGTCTGGCGTAGAGCACTCCAACAGCGTCGGTTTAGCGCTGATTCTATTGGTGGCACGCATCGTCTCTGAGCGCGGCGATCAATTGCGGGTGGTATCCATGCCCGCAGGGCTGGAAAGCATCGCCCGCGTCTGCGAACTGGATGACTGGCTGACCACGCTGGCTGCCTGATCCCGAGCCACTGAGCCGTGGCCAGGCCGCGCAATTAGTTAACACATCGAATACTGGAATCATTATGCAGGCTGTTGAAGTAAAAAAACTGATCGAAGCTCAGTTGGCGGACACCCAGGTAGAGGTGGACGGCGAGGGCTGCAACTTCCAGTTGCTGGTTATCAGCGATAGCCTGGCGGCGTTGTCGCCAGTCAAGCGTCAGCAGCAGATCTATGCGCTGCTCAATGAGCAGATTGCCGATGGCAGCATCCACGCGGTGAGCATGAAGTTCTTTACCCGCGAGGCCTGGGACAACCGTCCCTGAGAGCTGTTGCGGCTCGCGTAATTTCAATCACCTGCATCAAGCCCTATTAGAGACGATCTGCACATGGACAAACTCATTATCACCGGCGGTAACCGCCTGGACGGCGAAATCCGCATTTCCGGTGCCAAGAATTCTGCGCTGCCGATTCTGGCCGCAACCCTCCTGGCCGACGGACCGGTGACCGTGTGCAATCTGCCGCACCTGCATGACATAACTACCATGATCGAGCTGTTTGGCCGCATGGGTGTGGAGCCGGTGCTGGACGAGCGTATGAATGTCGAGGTTGATCCCACCCGCATCACCACGCTGGTAGCGCCCTACGAGCTGGTTAAAACCATGCGCGCCTCGATTCTGGTACTAGGCCCGATGGTTGCGCATTTCGGTTATGCCGAAGTGGCATTGCCCGGCGGCTGTGCGATCGGTTCACGGCCGGTGGACCTGCATATTCGTGGTCTGGAAGCCATGGGTGCGGAAATCACCGTGGAAGACGGCTATATCAAGGCGCGTGCGCCAGAGGGCGGCCTGCGTGGTGCGCACTTCTTCTTTGATACCGTTACCGTGACCGGTACTGAAAACATCCTTATGGCCGCGACCCTGGCCAAGGGCCGGACCGTGCTGGAAAACGCTGCCCGTGAGCCGGAAGTTGTGGATCTGGCCGAGTGCCTGATCGCCATGGGCGCCAATATCAAGGGTCACGGCACCGACACCATCACCATCGACGGCGTTGAGCGTCTGCACGCTGCGCGCTATTCAGTGATGCCCGATCGTATCGAGACCGGCACCTATCTGGTTGCCGCCGCTGCTACCCGCGGCCGCGTCAAGCTCAAGGATACCGATGCTTCGATCCTTGAGGCTGTGCTGCTCAAGCTGGAAGAGGCCGGTGCGCAGATCGAGACCGGCAAGAACTGGATCAGCCTGGATATGAAAGGTAATCGGCCCAAGGCGATCAATCTGCGCACTGCGCCTTACCCTGCGTTTCCAACCGACATGCAGGCGCAGTTTATCGCGATGAATGCGGTCGCCGAAGGCACGGGTACAGTGATCGAGACCGTATTTGAAAATCGCTTTATGCACGTGCAGGAAATGAACCGCATGGGTTCGCATATTCTGGTGGAAGGCAACACTGCGATTGTTACCGGGGTAGAGCGTCTTAAAGGAGCGCCGGTCATGGCGACCGACCTGCGCGCCTCTGCCAGCCTGGTGATCGCTGGTTTGGTCGCTGATGGCGATACCCTGGTTGATCGCATTTATCACATCGACCGTGGTTACGAATGTATTGAAGAGAAATTGCAGATGCTCGGCGCGATCATTCGCCGCGTGCCAGCCTGAACCAGACAAGGACTTCCGCATGACCGAGACTCTGACCATCGCGCTGTCCAAGGGCCGCATTCTGGATGACACTCTGCCGCTGTTGAAGCAAGCCGGCATCGAGCCGCTGGAAGATCTGGAAAAAAGCCGCAAGCTGATTTTTGATACCACCGATCCGAGCGTGCGCCTGTTGATAGTCCGCGCCACTGACGTGCCGACCTATGTCGAGCTCGGCGCCGCCGATCTGGGCGTGGCCGGCAAGGACGTGCTGATGGAGTACGGCAGTCAGGGTCTGTATGAGCCGCTGGATCTGAAGATCGCCAATTGCCGATTGATGACCGCAGGCCCGGTCGACACGCCCGAGCCGCGTGGCCGTCTGCGTGTCGCGACCAAGTTCGTCAATGTTGCCCGCCGCTATTACGCCGAGCAGGGTCGCCAGGTAGAAGTCATCAAGCTTTATGGCTCGATGGAGCTGGCGCCGCTGGTTGGCTTGGCCGACAAGATTATCGACGTAGTGGATACCGGCAATACGCTGCGTGCCAATGGCCTGGAGCCGCAGGAATTGATCGCTACCATCAGCTCGCGGCTGATCGTCAACAAGGCGGCGATGAAGATGAAACATGCGCGCATCAAGGCGCTGATCGACCTGCTGGCTGCCGCTGTTGAGCAGCGCGCTGCCTGAATATTCTTTCTCATTTTCAAGATAGGTAACCGCCATGAGTACGCCGCTGAAAATCACCCGTCTGGATGCCAATCAGGTGGATTTCAAGCAGCATCTGGATGCGTTGCTGGCGTGGGAAGGGGTGTCGGACAAGAGCGTCAATGAGCGCGTGGAAGAGATTATCGCCGCAGTGCGCGAGCGTGGCGATGCAGCGCTGGTGGAATACACCGCACGGTTTGACGGCCTGCAAGTGAACAGCATGGCCGATCTGATTCTGGACCGCGCGCGTCTAGAGCTGGCGCTGGAGCGCATCACGCCGGAGCAGCGCACCGCACTGGAAGTCGCTGCAGAGCGGGTGCGTATCTATCACGAGCATCAGACCCAACCCTCCTGGCGTTACACTGAAGCAGACGGCACCGTACTCGGCCAGCAGATCACACCGCTGGACCGCGCCGGCCTGTATGTACCAGGCGGCAAGGCCTCCTATCCCTCATCGGTGATCATGAACGCGGTGCCGGCCAAGGTCGCGGGTGTACCGGAAGTGGTCATGGTGGTGCCTACGCCACGTGGTGAAATCAATGAACTGGTGCTGGCTGCGGCCTGCCTCGCCGGCGTGGACCGGGTGTTTACCATCGGTGGCGCCCAGGCTGTGGCCGCTCTGGCTTACGGCACTGAAAGCGTGCCGCGCGTGGACAAGATCGTGGGCCCCGGCAATATCTATGTGGCTACCGCCAAGCGCGCCGTGTTCGGTCAGGTCGGCATTGATATGATCGCCGGCCCATCGGAAATTCTGGTGATCTGCGATGGCCAGACCGACCCGGACTGGATCGCCATGGATCTGTTTTCCCAGGCTGAGCATGACGAAGACGCGCAGTCGATCCTGCTGTCGCCGGATGCGGCCTTCCTGGATGCCGTCGAAGCCAGCTTGAACAAGCTGCTGGATAGTCTGGAGCGGGCCGATATGGTGCGCATCTCTCTGGAAAATCGCGGAGCGCTGATCAAGGTCGACAGTCTTGAGCATGCCTGCGAAATATCCAACCGTATTGCTCCCGAGCACCTGGAGTTGTCAGTGGCTGACCCGGACGCGTTACTGCCGGCTATTCGTCACGCTGGCGCGATCTTCATGGGCCGCTTTACCCCCGAGGCGTTGGGCGATTACTGTGCTGGCCCGAACCACGTACTGCCGACCTCCGGCACCGCGCGCTTCTCGTCGCCCCTGGGCGTGTATGATTTCCAGAAGCGCTCCTCGGTGATCTTCTGCTCGCCCGAAGGTGCGTCGGAACTGGCCAAAACCGCGTCCGTCCTGGCCCGCGGTGAAAGTCTCACCGCCCACGCGCGCAGTGCGGAATACCGTATAAAACCCCAGTAGCAAGTTGCAGGCGGCCAGTCGTAAGAGCGCTAGTGCGCAGTCGCACGTCGCGTTGCCGCCTGGCGCTTGAAGCTTAATCGAGGAATGATTGTGAGCCGATTTTGGAGTCCGTTCGTCAAAGACCTGGTGCCCTATGTGCCCGGTGAGCAGCCGAAGTTGGACAATCTGGTCAAACTGAACACTAACGAAAATCCCTTCGGCCCCTCACCCAAGGTGCTTGAGGCTATTGCCGCGGTGACCGACGCCTCCCTGCGCCTGTATCCGGCGCCCAACGCGGACAGCCTGAAAGCCACCATCGCCGAATATTACCGTGTGCAGCCAAGCCAGGTGTTTGTCGGGAACGGGTCTGACGAGGTGTTGGCGCATGTGTTTCATGGTCTGTTTCAGCATGGCAAGCCGTTGCTGTTTCCGGATATCAGCTACAGCTTCTATCCGGTGTATTGCGGTCTTTACGGCATAGCGCCGAAGACCCTGCCATTGGCTGACGATTTCACCATCAACATTGCCGACTACGCCCAGCCCAACGGCGGGATCATTTTCCCGAATCCGAATGCGCCCACCGGCATTGCATTAACGCTGGCGCAGATAGAGCAGATCGTCCAGGCCAGCCCGGATTCCGTGGTAGTGGTGGATGAGGCCTATGTCGATTTCGGCGCAGAGACTGCCATCACCTTGGTCGATCGTTACCCGAATCTGCTGGTAACCCAGAGTCTGTCGAAATCTCGCTCGCTGGCCGGGCTGCGGGTAGGTCTGGCGGTGGGTCATGCTGACCTGATCGAGGCGCTGGAGCGAATCAAGAACAGCTTCAATTCCTATCCGCTAGATCGCCTGGCGTTGGCTGGGGCTGAGGCGGCGTTCCGCGATCAGGCGTATTTCGACAGTACGCGCAATGCGGTGATACAGAGCCGCGACGAGATGGCGGCCAAGCTTGAGGCGCTGGGCTTTGAAGTGTTGCCGTCGGCGGCCAACTTCCTGTTCGTTCGGCATGCGCAGAAAGATGCGGCGCAATTGGCTCAAGGTTTACGAGAGCAACGCGTTATCGTGCGGCATTTTGCCAAACCCCGTATTGAGCAGTTTTTGCGTATTACCATAGGTACGCCAGAACAGAACGCCAAGCTGATCGACGCATTGCAAACCTTGCTCTGATAGTCGCGGCTAGGATGCCCTAGTGGGCGCGGGCTAGCCGCGGAAGCTCGGTCTGACGCCCACCTCGGCTTCGAACTGCATCGCTTGACCGTCGCGCAAGATGCGCAGCCGCACCTTCTGCCCGGGATGGGCTCTGGCTACCTGATTCATCGCCTGCCGGCCATTGCTGACTGGTTCCTGGTCGATGTGCAGGATCACATCGCCTGGCAGCAAGCCGGCATTCCAGGCCGGGCCTTCCCGGTACAGTCCGGAGACCACGATTCCCTCGCGGCTCTCCAGCCCGAACGACTCCGCCAGTTCATTGGTCAGCGGTTGGACTTCGACCCCCAGCCAGCCGCGGATCACCCGACCCTGGCTAATGATCGCCTGCATCACTTCCACCGCCAGGTTCGCTGGAATCGCAAAACCAATGCCCTGAGAGCCGCCGGACTGGGAAAAGATCGCAGTATTGATGCCGATCAGGTTGCCATTGGCGTCAATCAAAGCCCCGCCGGAGTTGCCCTGGTTAATGGCTGCGTCAGTCTGAATAAAGTCTTCATAGGTATTCAGCCCCAATTGATTGCGTCCGGTGGCGCTGACGATGCCCATGGTCACCGTCTGACCCAGGCCGAACGGGTTGCCGATGGCCATCACTACATCGCCAATGCGCTGCTGGTTAGGGCTGATGGTCACCACTGGCAGATCGGGCAGATTGATCTTGAGTACTGCCAGGTCGGTTTCCGGGTCCGTACCGATCAGCTCGGCCAAGGCTTCGCGGCCATCGCGTAACAGCACCAGGATTTCATCTGCGCCAGCAACCACGTGGTTATTGGTCAGCAAGTAGCCTTCGGCATTGAGAATAACCGCAGAACCCAGGCTGCTTTGTTGGCGATTGGGTACGGGCAACGTTTCCGAGTAATCACGTAGCGGCGGGGTGGGGAAGGCTTGGGGCGTGTCGCTATCAGCGGCTTTACTGGTATAGATGTTGGCTACTGCTGGGGCAGCCCGCTGCACGGCATCGCTGTAGGAGTAGGGCCCCTGGGTCGTAGGTTGCTCGCGTACAATATCTTCGGCGGAAATCACAGGCACAACAGTGGTATTGCGTTCCGGCATACCCAGCCAGTGCGGATAATAATGAAGAATCAGCAGCGCCAGCAGTACCCCACACAGGGCCGGCCAGATCCAGTTGCGCAATAGAGCGTTCATTCTTTATTCCCAGATTCCCCAGCTGTCGGCAGACTAGCATTGCGTAACAGTATAAAGCTTAGCGGCTATCCTGCCGAGCCCGTGAACAAGAATGCTGCGCATGACTGGCCAAAGTCGAGGGCAGGCAGGACAATGGCAATATCGAGTTAAAGGAGGCCCCCCATGATTGATCGCGCCACGTTAGTGGAGTACTGCAACACGCTGCTGGACAGCGCCGCCTTTCAGGACTATTGCCCCAATGGTCTGCAGGTCGAAGGCCGCGAGCAGATCCGCATGTTGGTGACTGGGGTGACCGCCAGCCAGGCGATGGTGGATGCGGCGGTAGCCGCCGGTGCCGATATGCTCCTGGTTCATCATGGCTATTTCTGGAAGGGCGAGTCGGCGCCCATCACCGGCATCAAACAGCGGCGGCTCAAGGGTTTGCTCGGCAACGATGTGAATCTGCTGGCTTATCATCTGCCGTTGGACGTGCATGCTTCGCTGGGTAATAACGCCCAGTTGGCGCGGCTGATGGGTTGGTCGATCACCGGTGGGCTTGAGCCGGAAAATCCTCGCTCTGTGGGTTTGCAGGGTGAGCTGCCGGCGCCGATGAGTGGCGGCGAAGTAGCAGCGCATCTGGCCCGCGTGTTGAACCGCGAACCCTTGCACATCGCCGGTAACGACCGGCCGATCAAGCGCATTGCCTGGTGCACGGGTGCTGCCCAGGGCTACATCGACAAGGCCATTGCTCTGGGTGTGGATGCCTTTGTCACCGGTGAAATATCCGAGCCCACGGTGCACGCGGCGCGGGAAAACGGCATTCACTTCTTCTCCGCCGGGCACCATGCCACCGAGCGTTACGGGGTCAAGGCGCTGGGCGAGCATCTGGCTGAGCGCTTCGGCATTGAGCACCAGTTTATCGATATCGCTAATCCGGTTTAAAAGCAGCTATATCTATATAACTTAAAGGTATCAACAGGCTTCTTATTAGATTGCCTAGCGTTTGTTACAATGCCTGCCACCTGACCTCGGGATGCCCGGCGTCCCCCTCATTATCGTGAGTACGCCATGCTGGAAAAATTGACCCACCTCAAGCAACTGGAAGCCGAAAGCATTCACATCATTCGTGAAGTGGCGGCCGAGTTCCAGAACCCAGTGATGCTTTACTCCATCGGCAAAGACTCCGCCGTGATGCTGCATCTGGCGCGCAAGGCCTTCTACCCAGGCCGCCTGCCGTTCCCCGTGCTACACGTGGACACCGGCTGGAAATTCCGCGAGATGTACAGCTTCCGCGAGAAAATCGTCGAGGAAATGGACCTGGATCTGCTGGTGCATATGAACCCCGATGGCGTTGCTCAAGGCGTCGGTCCGTTCACTCACGGCAGCGCAGTGCATACCGACATCATGAAAACCCAGGGCCTGAAGCAGGCGCTGGACAAGTACGGCTTCGACGCTGCTTTCGGCGGCGCTCGTCGCGACGAGGAAAAGTCCCGGGCCAAGGAGCGCGTTTACTCCTTCCGTGACAAGCACCACCGCTGGGACCCAAAGAATCAGCGTCCGGAGCTGTGGAATGTCTACAACGGCAAGGTGCACAAGGGCGAAAGCATCCGCGTATTCCCGCTGTCTAACTGGACCGAGCTGGATATCTGGCAATACATCTATCTGGAAAGCATCCCGATCGTACCCCTGTACTTCGCCGCTGAGCGTCCGGTGGTCGAGTACAACGGTTCGCTGATCATGGTCGACGATGACCGTATGCCTATGGCAGAAGGGCAGAAGCCGGAGATGAAAATGGTCCGCTTCCGCACGCTAGGCTGTTACCCGCTCACTGGCGCTGTCGAGTCCACTGCCGCCACGCTGCCGGAAATTATTCAGGAAATGCTCCTGACTCGTACTTCCGAGCGCCAGGGTCGTGCGATCGACCATGATCAGGCAGGCTCCATGGAAGAAAAGAAACGCCAGGGTTATTTCTAACTTCAGCTAAGCGGGGCGCTTAGCCCGGAGAGATACATGAGTCACCAATCAGAACTAATCAGCGAAGATATCCTGGCTTATTTGGGCCAGCACGAACGCAAGGAACTGCTGCGGTTTCTGACCTGCGGCAACGTCGATGATGGCAAGAGCACGCTGATCGGGCGTTTGCTGCATGACTCCAAGATGATCTACGAAGATCATATGGAAGCTATCACCCGTGATTCGAAGAAATCCGGCACCACCGGTGAAGAAGTCGATCTGGCGCTGCTGGTCGATGGTCTGCAGGCCGAGCGCGAGCAGGGCATCACCATTGATGTGGCCTACCGCTATTTTTCTACCGCCAAGCGCAAGTTCATCATTGCCGACACCCCCGGCCACGAGCAGTACACCCGCAACATGGCCACCGGCGCCTCGACCTGCGACCTGGCGATCATCCTGATCGATGCCCGTTACGGCGTACAGACGCAGACCAAGCGTCACAGCTTTATCGCCTCCTTGCTGGGCATCAAGCATATCGTTGTCGCCATCAACAAGATGGACCTGAAAGACTTCGACGAAGGCGTTTTCAACCAGATCTGCGACGACTACCGCCAGTTCGCCAGCGGCCTGGAAATGCTTGATGGCAACAGCGTGCACTTCGTGCCGATGTCTGCGCTTAAAGGCGACAACGTCGTCAATCGCAGCGAACGCAGCCCCTGGTATACCGGCCAGACCCTGATGGAAATTCTGGAAACCGTTGAAGTCGCGGCGGACCGTAACCTCAAGGACCTGCGTTTCCCGGTTCAACTGGTGACGCGCCCCAACCTGAACTTCCGCGGCTTTGCCGGCACATTGGCCTCCGGGGTCGTGCACAAGGGTGATGAGCTGGTGGTACTGCCCTCGGGCAAGACCAGCCGAGTGAAATCCATTGTCACCTTCGATGGCGAACTGGAAAGCGCTGGCCCCGGCCAGGCCGTAACCCTGACGCTGGAAGACGAAATCGATATTTCCCGTGGCGACGTACTGGCCCACGTGGATAACCGCCCACTGATCGGCGATCTGTTCGAAGCCAACCTGGTATGGATGGACGATCAGCCCATGCAGCCCGGCCGCAAGTACGATATCAAACGCGCTACCAGCAATAGCCCGGGCTCTTTTACCCGGATCGTGCACCGCATTGATGTGAATACGCTGGAAGAGCAGCCCGCGCCGCAATTGGGTCTGAACGAGATTGGCCGTGTTGAGCTGTCGCTGGAACGCCCAATCGCCTATGACGATTACCGCGCCAACCGCACCAGCGGCTCCTTTATCGTTATCGACCGTATGACCAATGGCACCGTCGGCGCCGGCATGATTGTCGCCAAGGGCCTGCTGGGTCAGAACACCACTGGCAGCCGCCATGGCGGTTATGCCCACGTCACCGCCAGCGAACGCGCCCAGCGCTTTGGCCAGGAGCCGGTAACCCTGCTGCTGACAGGCCTGTCCGGTTCCGGCAAGAGCACCATCGCCTACGCGGTTGAACGCAAGCTGTTCGATAGTGGCCGCGCCTGCTACGTGTTGGACGGCAAGGCGCTGCGTCAGGATCTGAGCAAGGGCCTGCCGCAAGACGCCCAGGGCCGTGGCGAGAACCTGCACAAGGGTGCACGCATTGCCCGGCAGATGAACGAAGCGGGTCTGATCGCGATTGGCGCCTTTATGGCGCCCACCGAAGAAAGCCGTGCCAAGGCGCGTTACATTCTCGGTGAGCGTTGCCTGCTGGTGCATCTGGATGCGCCGCTCTCGGTATGCCAGGAACGTGATCCGTCAGGCCTGTATGCAGCCAATGAGGAAAATACCGTGCCGGGCGTTTCCTACCCCTACGAAGCGCCGACCGATGCGGACCTGGTACTCAAAACCGCCGAGTTGAATCTGGAGTCCTGCGTTAATCAGGTGATAGAGCTGCTCAGAAGCCGCAAGCTGATCTGACGCCCAGCCCATGAAGCCAGCCGATATCGACTTCATGCGCTTGGCGCTGGCCGAAGCACAACAGGCGGCGGCCCTGGGCGAAGTGCCCGTGGGCGCCGTGCTGGTGCGCAGTGGTCAGGTGATCGGCCGCGGTTTCAACCAACCCATCAGCAGCAACGACCCCAGCGCCCACGCTGAAATGGTCGCGCTGCGCCAGGCGTCCTTAAGCGAAGGCAACTATCGCCTGCCGGACACCACGCTCTACGTCACCCTCGAACCCTGCACCATGTGCGCCGGCCTGCTGGTACACACCCGCATCACCCGCCTGGTTTACGGCGCCACCGAACCCCGCTCAGGCGCCGTCATCAGTCGCGCACAGGTCCTGGCTCAGCCTTGGCTGAATCATCATGTGGAAGTGGAGGGCGGTGTATTGGCAGAGGAGTGTGGAGCGGTGCTGAGAGATTTTTTCCGGGCTAAGCGCGAGCAAAGTCAGTAACAGTTAGCTGGATACGAGCCATCGTAGGTCAAGCCGCCTTGTTGCCGCCCCCACCGTCATTCCCATATCTCACCGTCATTCCCGCGAAAGTGGGAATCCATTTTGACCTTAACGTCCTTCCTGCCAAGGCCCAGGCCAGACCCAACTCAAAACCCCTGCGGAATCTGCTCCAAAATCCCCGGCGTATGATATTTCTCCGCCGCCGCCTGAGCCATTTCCGACTGCGGCTGGGTCACCCACTGCAGAATCTCGTGGTAGCGCCGGATGTTCTGCACGTAATGCACCGGTTCCGCCCCGCGGGCATAACCGTAGCGGGTCTTGCTGTACCACTCCTTTTTCGACAGTAGCGGCAGGTGATCCTTCACATCCACCCAGCGATTCGGGTCGCGGCCGTTGCTGCTGGTCAGTTTGCGCGCGTCATCCAGATGCCCAATACCCACGTTATAGGCGGCCATCGCGAACCAGGTACGATCCGGCTCGGGGATGTCCGTCGACAACTGATCACGCACCCAGATCAGATAACGCGCACCACCAAAAATGCTCTGCTTGGGATCCACTCTATTGGTCACACCCACAAACTTCGCCGTCGGCAGTGTCAGCATCATCAGCCCACGCACCCCGGTAAAGGACTTGGCGTCCGCATCCCATAGCGATTCCTGATAACCCATTGCCGCCAGTAGCCGCCAGTCCAGCCCGTACTGGTCGCCGGCCTGGCGAAACAGCGTTTCATAGCGGGGCAAGCGCTGTTGCGTGTGTTGGGCAAAGCCGCGCGCACCGACATAGTCGAGCACATCGGAGTGGCCATAAAAGCGCTCGATCAATTGATCAAGGGTGCCGTCGGCGCGGATGTCGGTGAAGAATTTATTTACCGCATCCAGCAGGGTGTCGTCCGGGTCATTGGGCAACGCCCAGGCCATCGGGCGCTCGTCAGACAGGTCAAAGCCCACGCGAACTGCCGGATAGAACGCCTGATTGACGATCAGCTCATTCGAGTAAACCACGGCATAGTCGATCTCGTTATCGTTGACCAGGCGCAGCAGGTCGACAACCTCGACGTTATCCGATTCCTCGAAAATCAACTGCGGGTGCTCGGTTTGCAGGTCGCGCAACTGGTCGGCCAGGCTGCTGCCCTTGAGCACCATGATGCGTTTGTCGTAAAGATCTTCAATTGCGGTGGGCTGGCGATCGCCGCGGCGAAAAACCACCTGCGGGGTGACGTCCAGATAGGAGTCGGCGAAGCGTACCTGACCTTCGCGCGCCGGATTCACCGTGATACCGGCAGCACCGATATGCGGGCCGCCTTCACTGGCCAGCTGCGCATACAGCTCATCCAGCGTGCTGATGGTTTCAACTTCCAGTTCCAGATCCAGGCTGTCGGCAAAGCGCCGGCTCAGCTCGTACTCCAGGCCGGTACTGCCGTGGCGATCCTGGTAGTAGGTGGTCGGCGAGTTGCGGGTTACCACCCTGAGCGTGCCGTCTTCCTTGATCTGCTCCAGCCGCGGCGGTTGCGGCTGCTCACAGGCGCTCAGCAGCAGCGCGCAGAGAAGAGTCGTCAGGACCGGTAGCTTGATCGAACGGGATGATTTTTCGCTCATGCGGGCAGTATATTCAAAAGCGGCAGAGGGCAATAGCCGCATGCTGTTAAGGAATGTCTTTGACGCGCTGCGGGCCCGCTCGGCATGGCCCATGGGCGCAGTTTAAGGTATCCTGTCCGCCTTATTTTTCGGTACGTTTTTCCGATACGCCGTATTTCCCTTTATCCAGCTTCCCGAGGCCGTATACAGCATGCATACCCTGCGTGGCGCCCCAGCCCTTTCCGAATTTCGCCGTCAAAAACTGCTTGCCCGGCTCAAAGCCGCTGTGCCGGCCGTCACTGGCGTTTATGCCGAGTTCATGCATTTTGCCGAGCTGCACAGCGAGCTGGATGAACAGCAGAATGAAGTGCTGGCGCGCCTGCTCAAGTACGGCCCGTCTGTGCCGGTGGAAGAGCCCCAGGGCAGCCTGTTTCTGATCGTGCCGCGCTTCGGCACCATCTCGCCCTGGTCGAGCAAGGCTACCGATATCGCCCACAATTGCGGCCTGCAGAATGTCGCTCGCCTCGAGCGCGGCATTGTCTACCATGTCGCCGGTGATATCAGCGCCGAACAGCGCCCGCAACTGGCCGCGCTGCTGCATGACCGCATGACCGAGCTGGCGCTGGATGATCTGGACGCTGCCGCCGATCTGTTTCGCCACACCCAGCCACAACCCTTTCAACGTGTGGACATCCTCGAAGGCGGCCGCGAGGCGCTGGAGCAGGCCAACACCACCTTGGGTCTGGCCCTGGCCGATGACGAGATCGATTATCTGGTCAGCAGCTTCAAGGAGCTCAAGCGCAACCCCAGCGACGTCGAACTGATGATGTTCGCCCAGGCCAACTCCGAGCATTGCCGCCACAAGATCTTCAACGCCACCTGGGATATCGACGGCCAGGCGGAAGAGAAGAGCCTGTTCGGCATGATCAAGAAGACCTACCAGATGCGCAGCGAAGGCGTGCTGTCCGCCTATAAAGACAACGCCGCCGTGATTGAAGGCTTTGTTGCCGGGCGTTTCTTCCCGGTACCGGGTACCTGCGAATACCGCACCCATGAAGAGCCGGTGCACATCCTGATGAAGGTGGAAACCCACAACCACCCGACCGCGATTGCGCCTTTCCCCGGTGCATCCACCGGCTCCGGTGGCGAGATCCGTGATGAAGGCGCCACCGGTCGTGGCGGCAAGCCCAAGGCCGGTCTGGCCGGCTTTACCGTGTCCAACCTGCGTATTCCTGGCTTTGTTCAGCCCTGGGAAGAAGACAACGGCAAGCCCTCGCGCATCGTCACGCCGCTGCAGATCATGATCGAAGGCCCGCTGGGCGGCGCTGCGTTCAACAACGAATTTGGTCGCCCGAACCTGACCGGTTACTTCCGCACCTTCGAGCAGACCGTCAGCTCGCCGCGTGGCCCGGAGATTCGCGGTTATCACAAGCCGATCATGATTGCCGGCGGCATGGGCAACATCCGTGCAGGCCACGTAGAGAAGGCCGAAATTCCCGTCGGCGCGAAGCTGATCGTACTCGGCGGCCCGGCCATGCTAATTGGTCTGGGTGGCGGCGCAGCCTCGTCCATGGCCACCGGCAGCAGTGCCGAAGACCTGGATTTTGCCTCTGTACAGCGTGAAAACCCCGAGATGGAACGCCGCTGCCAGGAAGTCATCGACCGCTGCTGGCAGATGGGCGACAAGAACCCCATCCGCTTTATTCATGACGTGGGCGCGGGCGGCCTGTCCAATGCCTTCCCCGAGCTGGTCAACGACGGTGGCCGCGGCGGCCGCTTTGAACTGCGCAATGTACCCAATGACGAGCCGGGCATGAGCCCGCTGGAAATCTGGTCCAACGAATCCCAGGAACGCTACGTGATGGCGGTGGATAACGCCGACTACGACCGCTTTCAGGCGATCTGCGAGCGCGAGCGCTGCCCCTTTGCCGTCGTCGGCGAAGCCACCGAAGAACAGCTGCTGGTACTCAACGACACGCATTTCGACAACCAGCCGGTAGACATGCCCTTGTCCGTGCTGCTCGGCAAGCCGCCGCGCATGCACCGCAGCGTCGAGCGTGAGGCCGAGCCCTCGGATGATTTCGATGGCACCGGTCTGGCGCTGGACGAAGCCGTACAGCGCGTATTGCGCCTGCCGTCAGTTGCCAGCAAGAACTTCCTGATCACCATTGGTGACCGCAGCATTACCGGCCTGGTTGCCCGCGACCAGATGGTCGGCCCCTGGCAGGTGCCGGTTGCCGATTGTGCCGTGACCAACAGTAGCTTCGACGTGCACACCGGTGAAGCCATGGCCCTGGGTGAACGCACGCCGCTGGCGCTGCTGGATGCTCCAGCCTCTGGCCGCATGGCCGTTGCTGAAGCCGTCACCAACCTGGCGGCTGCGCGTATTGACGCCATTTCCGATATTCGTCTGTCTGCCAACTGGATGGCCGCTGCCGGCCACCCCGGTGAAGATGCACGCCTGTTCGACACCGTGCGCGCCGTAGGTATGGAGCTGTGCCCCGAGCTGGGCATCACCATCCCGGTCGGCAAGGACTCCATGTCGATGAAGACCCGCTGGTCCGATGACGGTGAAGACAAGTCCGTTACCTCGCCCATGTCGCTGATCGTCACCGGCTTTGCCCCGGTGCAGGATGTACGCCTTACCCTGACGCCACAGCTGCAACTGGACCAGGGCGATACCGACCTGATCCTGATCGACCTCGGCCGTGGCCAGAACCGCCTGGGTGGTTCTGCGCTGGCGCAGGTGTACAACCAGATCGGCAAGACCGCTCCGGATCTGGACGACGCTGAAGACCTCAAGGCCTTTTTCGCCGTGATCCAGGGCCTGAACCAGGAAGAGCAACTGTTGGCCTACCACGACCGTTCCGACGGTGGCCTGTTGACCACCCTGGCGGAGATGGCCTTTGCCGGCCGCTGCGGCCTGCAGATTCAGCTGGATGTACTGGCTGACCAGGAGAGTGAACTGGCCGGTGCGCTGTTCAACGAAGAGCTCGGCGCAGTGATTCAGGTGCGCCAGAGCGATACCGAAGCCGTCCTCAGCCAGCTGTCCGCAGCCGGCCTGGGTGACTGCAGCGCGGTGATCGGCCAGCCAAGCCGAAATCAGGATCTGCATTTCAGCTTCGCTGACCGAACTGTAGTTAGCGGCACCCGCGCCGCCTGGCAGCAAGCCTGGAGCGAAACCAGCTGGCAGATCCAGCGCCTGCGTGACAACGTCGAGTGCGCCGATCAGGAATTCGAGAACATCGCCGATGACGCCAACCCGGGTCTGGAAGCCATGCTCAGCTTCGACATCAATGAAGATGTCGCCGCGCCGCTGATCAACACGGGCAAGCGCCCGCAGGTGGCGATTCTGCGTGAGCAGGGCGTTAACGGTCAGGTCGAGATGGCCGCCGCGTTCAACCGCGCCGGTTTCAACCCGATCGACGTACACATGAGCGATATTCTCAGCGGCCGCGTAGAGCTGGAAGACTTCCGCGGGCTGGTCGCCTGTGGCGGTTTCTCCTACGGCGACGTACTCGGCGCCGGCGAAGGCTGGGCCAAGTCCATCCTGTTCAACGCCGAAGCCCGCGAAGCCTTCAGCGCCTTCTTTGCCCGCCCGGACACCTTCACCCTGGGCGTGTGCAACGGCTGCCAGATGCTCTCCAACCTGCGCGAACTGATCCCCGGCAGCGAGCACTGGCCGCACTTCGTGCGCAACAAGTCCGAGCAGTTTGAAGCGCGGGTAGCCATGGTAGAAGTGCAGGCATCACCGTCGATCTTCCTCAATGGCATGGTCGGCTCACGTATGCCCATCGCCATCGCCCACGGCGAAGGCCACGCCGAGTTTGCTGACAGTTCCGCCGTCGATGCCTGTGAAGCTAGCAACAGCGTGGTACTGCGCTTTGTCGACAACCGTGGCCGCATGACCGAACGCTACCCCGGCAACCCCAACGGCTCGCCACGCGGCATCACCGGCCTGACCACCCGCGACGGCCGCGTCACCATCATGATGCCGCACCCCGAACGCGTGTTCCGCGCCTCACAGAACTCCTGGCACCCCCGTGACTGGAGCGAAGACGGCGCCTGGATGCGCATGTTCCGCAACGCGCGGGTCTGGGTCGGCTAAACCCAAGCCGCTTCAGTACCACACAATCCCGGCTAATGCCGGGATTGTGCTTTCTGGCCTTTGCTGCCCCTCAACAAAACCCCTTGGACAAGTCATGCCCAGCTGGACTAATCTCGAATCCAGCAAAGGAATGCCAGTCACATCCCGCCTCCAGGCAAGGACAGCCTGCATTCCCTCCCAATACTGTTAAAGCAATTCCCCGACTTGTCCGTGAAGAGGATAGGGCGGTAGCGTGCCTGGAAATGCTTTGGTCTTCGAGTGGGTCATTGAGCTGAGCGGGTTATGGGAAAAATGATCGCAGTGACCGATATCTGGGAGCTAGCTAGAAAATATGGATTTTGGTTTGAGAATCAGTTGGTTAGCAGAAATCTGGAAAATGGTGATATGAGGCTTGGTGATCGTTTTGTCGGCTATGTGAAAATTGATTGATAGGCGGAGAGGGCCGGGTTCTGGGCGTTGTAGAGGATTTTTGGGCCAGGTTGGAAAAAACAAAACGATCACCGACATATTGGTCGGTGTGACTCATATACAAATGTTAATGCTATGAATACGCTGCAATCACATAAGGAAGAGTTCGCGAGTGGCATCGTCACCGAACTGGGATATTCGGCAATAGCTGATGCCGAAGGTTACGATGCCGCATCTTCTGTCGGTGCGGGTAGCGTGAGCATCACTTTGCTGTGGCAAGTCTTTCGCCAGGGCAAGGCGCTCTCGTTGTTTCGTAAGGGGCGCTCGCCGCTTCAACCTCATTCAGAAAATGAGCTCGCTAAGTGGTGCGTAGATAATTTTCCGGCGTGCTATGAGGAGCACCTTCGACGTGCAAAGCATTAACAATCGCAGGCACAGCGACGGCTTTTCCCTTGCGGCTGCGCCTTCACTACAAAGCCGCGCGTGCTGCGGGCGTTAGGCAAATCAAAATGAAACACCTCATCATCAAGCTCTTCCGAGAGCTGGAAAATATGTGCGAAGGCATAATCAACTCGCTAGAAAGCAATTGTTATCAAATTTTCCGCGGCGGAATATTCCTTATAGGCATAAGTTTGGCGGGCCTATCTCAAACAATGCCGGTGCTTCTGGATCACGAGCAAAAGGCAATGGAGCTTAAGTATGATTTCGAAGAAATAAGCAATACAAGGCTCAATGACGCAAAGTGCGAAAACTTTAAAGCCCTTCATAAAGAGTGCAATCTTGCAAAATACAAGGTAGAGGTTGTTTCCTCAACAATCGATCTTTTGAATACCTTGGTAAGAATATTATTTTTTATTGGGCTTTCGATGTTGCCATTTTCAATTCTTGGCTATGTCATCAAAGCAACATCTAAAAAGTCTCAAACAGAAAATACACCTGAGACCAGTGCCAATGTCTAACAACTGGTTCAAATCGTTCGCTTCGCTCACTGGGACGGGCTAAAGTCCGCCCCTTAACCAAACGTTAAGTGTCTGATTATGAAAGTCATCGATAGCGAGAATTGGGCGTGGTTCCTGTTTGAGCATGAAGACCATTTATACCTTGATGCCAACTGCAACATGAGCGCGTTCGGGTATACCTACATGATTCAGCTAAATGATGAAGAGCGCTACGCTTTCAAGGCAGGAGGTCATGAGTACTTGAACCAGCTCGCACACGACATCCATTACTCTGTGCCAATAGCTGCAGACACACGATCAAAATATAAAGATCGAGACGTGTCGAAAAAGTTCTCAGAAATGGCAACCGACGCAGTTCGTGAGTGGAGGCAGGCCAAGAGTGTCGAGTAAACACTTAACAATTGCATTAAATTCGCTCCGGCCCTATGGGCCTCCACCGGACGGCTTTTGCTCCGCTTCGCTGCGCAAAATCCGCCGTTTATGCAGGCGTTAGAGCGCATCGTCAGGTTCTGTCGCAACCGGAAGTAATAAGCTAAAACAGGGAGTAAGAGATGGCTAGATGCACGGCTCCAGTTCGCGGTCATAGTTCAGCGGCAGCAGCAGCTGCATGCCCAGCATGTCGTTATCGTAGTAGAGGTTACGGCGGCTACTCTTCGTCTTACACCTCTTCCGGTAGTGGAGGGAGTAGCTACCGCAGCAGCAGCGGGGGTAGCGGATCAAGTGGTGGTTCAAGACCACGCTGGTCGAGAGTCGGCTCTTCCGTCTCTTACACGCCTGCCCAGATCGTATCGTTAACACCATTCCGCGAAGCAGTTGAAGCACGGGCAGCGCAGCAACCAGATCTTCGGGATGTGTTTCTCTGCCATGCCTGGGACGACCGCCAAGAGTCAGCGAAGGAGCTGCACGACTTGCTCGTGGCGGCTGGAGTCAAAGTCTGGTTCAGCGAGAAGGACCTTGGCTTAGGTGTACCGATGATGCGCGCCATCGATAAGGGCTTGGCGAACTCAAAAATTGGACTTGTTCTTGTAACACCTGCGCTTCTTGAGAGGCTGCCAAAAGAAGGTGTCGCCGATAAAGAGCTCTCGGCCTTGCTGGCGCGTAATCAGCTTGTCCCAATTGTGCACAAGACGACTTACGACGCACTGCGCAATGTCAGCCCAATGCTGGCCTCGAGGAGCGGCCTAGATACTGCAGAAGACTCTATGGCTGTTGTAGCAAAGAAAATTGCTGAACTCGTTGATCTTCATGCGTAGCTCGGATGCGCTCTAACAATCGGCTGTTGTCGCCCCTGCGGGGCTGGGACGGCCTTTCCGCCGCTGCGCGGCTATAAGTCCGCCCCAAAGCCGGGCGTTAAATTTCTCTGAGATTCGTGCAATGAATGAGAAGAAATTTCCGAATAAGGAAAGTCTGAGAAAATGGCTAATTTCTACGACTGGCATTGTGCTTACATCTGTTTCTTTGATGAGTAACGTTCAAGATTTGGAGTTTCAATTTTCAAACCCGAAGGCATTGGCTACGGTGATGGAAGGTTCCCCTACTTACTTTCCCAATGGGCAATACGTTATTACCTACTCCAACAGCTCAGATCTGGATTCTGACGATCTCGATTATTCAAAAATGGCAATGGTAATATCCCTTGAGGCAAAATTGGCCAAATCGGATACATTAATTGGTGGTCTGAGACCACTACTTTCTGCGCTCACCGACTTTGAGTATTGCTGCACCATAGATCGAACTAATCCAGCTTACGTAACCGCAGGTATCTGGATAGTTGAGCCTAGCAATCCCGCCGAACTTGAGAAGTTGAAACAAGTCTTGCACGAAAATTCTGTATTTTATGCTTTTAACGACGGCACCGGATTTGTGACTCTCAACAACGCTAGGATGGGTAATGGTGTAAAAAAGTTGGTCAAAATTTAACAAGCAAAGGCAGGGCGACGCCAAAAAGCGGCGCGCCTGCTTTGAGCGTTATGCATAAAGAAGGATCGAAATCATAGATGAGAGACAACGCTCTATACTTTCCATATATTTCAGTGCCAAATG
This sequence comes from Halopseudomonas laoshanensis, assembly GCF_008365385.1. Taxonomy (GTDB): domain Bacteria; phylum Pseudomonadota; class Gammaproteobacteria; order Pseudomonadales; family Pseudomonadaceae; genus Halopseudomonas; species Halopseudomonas laoshanensis. Next base: position 152,334 of record NZ_QOVF01000006.1, read on the forward strand.
ATAGATGGACGATTAAAACCCTTCTGTATTGGGATAAACTGTCCTCTATTGTACCAATGGATCATATTGATAACCCTGAACAGCTAACTCCCTTCATGCAGTCATTGGTTCAGGAGGGATTAGTACAACAGGTATTTCCTGCTCATTATCTTTATGAAATACCTGATTTCGAAAAGTGTTTTATTGAATTGATAGAGCATCGAGTAAAAAGAAGACAAACAGCGCCGCTCCAAAGAGCACAAAGACACACAGAGAAAACCCAGCCAAGATCTACTATCCATGCAGAGAAATTGGGGGAAATCCCTGAATTCTTGATAAAGAACGGCCTTGCCAAGAGAGTAAATTGGGCATGGTATGAAGTTGAAAGCTGGGTAGCTAATTTGTTCATGGCATACCTAGCATCATGCTTGGGTGCATTGGCTCACGTCAATGCTGCTCCAGTAACAAATCAAACCACTTTCTCTCGAATGTTTGGTAACTCAAGTCTTAGATCCAGCGGAGAAAGTGCAGCGCATCATAATAAAGCTAGAGATGTGATTCTTCGTTCATTGCTCCCAGTACCTGATGAAAAAGTAACATTAGATGAATTGCTCCGATTCAAGGATGATCATGGGCATTTGTTGCCTGCGCTTCGTCGCTCAATAGAATCGCATTGCTCAATCATTGCTACTTTACCGAATACTGAAGATAGAGTGTTGTTAACGGAAGAGTTCATCGTAAAAAGCAAAGTTAGTATTGATCAAATCACAGATGCGATGAAGCCAACTTGGAGTCAAGTTTCTTTTGGTTCTATTGCACCGCTATTTGGAGCAGGCCTTACTCTTCATGCAACACCAGTTAGCAATGAGGTGGCATATATGGGATCTGCTTTTACATTAGCTGCATGTGCATACCAGGCAATATCCAGTGTACGAGGTAATCGAGATGAAGAGTTACGAAAGCCGCTTGCCTACATTGCACATGCCAATAGAAGGTTGCTTGCATAAATAAATGTTAGGGATCAACAATGGACATCATGAAGACTACCCTCATAGCCTTTACTATTCTTGCAGCTTTATCATCGGCGGCACTGTTATGGCTCATTCGGCATCCGAAGACACCGCGGGCGCTAGATTTTGTTGTCGGTATACAGTTGATTGTGTTCGCAGCCTTCTTCCTTGGCCTATTGGGCAACCTTCGAGGCTTGATCTCTGATGACAATGAACTCAAAGCGGGCTATGACGTCGCCTTACTGGTTATCCCTTTCTTTACGGCTGGTCTAGGTACGAACATCTTGTCTCATGTAGTACTTTCCGATAGGGACTATGAAGGTACGATAAGCACCCCTGCGATTGGGAAGAAACTGGTTCACTGGCTGTTGATTCTTACCGGCATCTTATTTCCGCCAATATTAATTGGGTATGCCGTATATCTAAAAAGAGCTGCCTAAAAATGCGCTTAAATCGTTCGCTACGCTCACTGGGACCAGCTAAGGCCGGCCCCTTAGCTTAGCCATTAGGCGCCTATAGTACTGAGAGAGCTTAAAATGAATGAAGATCTACCACCAGAAGTAGTGGAAGCAATAAAGCATTTTCAAGAGCGAGCTGAAAAAGCGATTGCTTTAGAAGATCTTCTTAAAAATACTGAGTTTCCTCAAGGAATTGATCTTAACGATCTTCCTTCTCTTGAGGAACGAGCCAAGCTTTACATAAAGATCGCACAGGCTAGATACGCAGCTGGTGACATTTCTGAGCAGGAGCTTGCGTTTCATAGATGCTATGCAATCGAGGTTCAGATACACGAGACAAGATGGTTAAACGGGCAGTACCAAAACATACTTGAGCCAATATCAAAGAAAATGCGGGCCGTTGAAGAGTCTTATGGACTTTCTGATGACGAGTATTGGCCGATATCAGAGGCGCCGGATGAATATAAAGAGCTTTCAAAAGAATACGATTTGGCTGTAGAGCAGAAACTGTTAGAAGCATTTAGCGAGTTCGGTGCTGATGATTTAAAAGATCTATATCTTAACGACCTTGACGAGTTCTATAAATTACACGACGCGGGCAGGGTCGCAGTTTTTCAAAAAGACGAACAGGCAAAACTAAAATCAATTGCAATTTACTATGAGAATGAAGCTAGGGCTTGCGAGGAGGCTGGTTCTTTCTTGGCTGCGGCAGTCATGCTTGGCTCAGCTATTGAGACCAGATTGATTTTGACCTGCCTCGAAAATGAAGTACACGTAAGGACGACTCTAGATGTATTAGGGTTAACGAATCGACTTCTGAAGTCGAAGAATCCATTAACATGGACTCTGGATACTCTTATAAAGGTTTGCTCTACTGCTGGTTGGATACCCAACTATGATGCCGGGGAATACACATTTAGCGGGCAAGCCATGATGGAATTCTTGAAAGCTTCGAGAAATCAGGTCCATCCTAAGATAAAAGTAAAAAACAAAGGGTTGGTCGTGGGAGAAGAACAGTTCAAAGACATAAAGTTTGCGCACCAACTTCTTTCTTCAACGCTAAACTGGCCTAACAAATCAAGGCAGAAGGACGCCGATAAAGCCGTCGCCTCTGCTTGAGGCGTTAGCTTCTTTCGAGAGAGGTTCATGATTCTATACAAGTACATGTCCTTCGGTTCCGCCCGAAAGGTGATCGATACCGTATCACTAGGATTTTCATGCCTTGAAGATTTGAACGACCCTTTTGAATGCACAGCCTTTGGTTTTAAAGATAGCGATGAGTCTATAAGCGCGAAAACCGCCACGAATGCTTGTAGAAACCGTTTCTCGAGAAAATACGGTGTCTTATCTATGACCCGTCAGCCGTTGAACGCGCTTATGTGGTCGCATTATGGAGACTCTCACCAAGGAGTAGTCCTTGGGTTCGATTGTGATTCGGCCGGCTTATCAGACCCGCAAAGCAATGTGATTCCAAGCCAATATGGAGAGATGATTTACTCAGCTACGAAGCCGCACAATGATCTACCCGTGATTGACGAGCATGAGCTAATGAATATTGGCGGCAGCCTTCGTTTTGACTCGAATGCCTTCAATCTAATGAAGAGAGCTTTTCTGTATAAGTCTCTCGAGTGGGCATACGAAGAGGAGGTCCGTGTTGTAAAAAATATAGAAAATATCCCCTTCAGCTATCACTCCGGTGGTGGTCGCTACTGTGAATGGAATAAGGTGACCGTCTCTGGTCGACCTCTATACTGCTTTGATGTGCCGAAGAACTCACTCAAAGAGATTTACTTGGGTCGACATTTATACAGAAATGCTACCAAGGGTGGCTCTGTTACCGATGAAGAGTTGAAAGGCGTGCTTCAATCCTGGGGGAGAAAAGATATCAAGATGATGCAATGTGAACCCGATGTTCACTCGTGGAGCCTCGTTGCAAAACCATCTATCAACAAAAGCTAACCAGTGGCTGTTGGCGGACGCACCTACGCTGGCGCTCCGGCACGCCGCAAAGCCAAGGCGTTAGAAGAAAGCAAATGAATCACTCCAAAATTAAAAGTCTCTATAAGTATGTCGCTTCGACTCAAAGAGTCCTTGACATGGTCGAGAGCCAAGAAGTTTGGTTCTCGACCATGTCCAAATTCAATGATCCTTTTGAGGGCATATACGATATTGTCGATGATATATCACACGAGGCAATAATCTCTCTCGCAGTAAAAAGTCTTTCTGAAGAAGGATACTCTTGGTCTGGCATATCAAGCCATATAGCTAAAAATATAATGAAAGATGACTTTGGAGGCCTTCCAATAAAGGATGAGGTAAAGACAAAAATCAAAGAATCAGTTCAAGGTATGATTGAAGCTACTAAGAGATCTGGAATTATCTCACTAGCCGAAGACCCAAAAAATATACTGATGTGGTCGCATTACGCCAATGAGCATAAAGGCGTTTGTGTAGAGCTTGAGCGTAATATCGATGAAGATTTAGGGGATAATAAGAGATGCAGACCAGTAACATATTCAAAAGAGTACCCTCAGCCAAGTATTGAAGATATTTTAAAAGGTGACCATGCTTTAACAGACAAGGTGGCGTATACCAAGTCAGTAGACTGGGCATATGAAAAAGAGTGGCGAGTTAGGCGAGATAGGGGGGATTGCCTGCACCCTCTGCCTGGACCGATAAGAAGTATTATTTTGGGAGCTAAATGGGAAGGAGATTTAGGAGAAATACAGAGTTTCTGTGTCGTAAATGGCATTTCTCTTTTGGTCGCATCAATAACTAAGGGTGAGTTCTCGCTATCCTTCGAGGACATAACTCATAAGCATCTATAGTAATAATCTTCTAACAAGCGCATGTTGTCGGACTGGTTTTTCGCTGAGCTCCAAACCAGCCGCAAATGCAGGCGTTAGGTTCATGGGAGAATTAAAATCATCAAATATCTATACTCCAATAAACAATCAGCCTTAACTAAGCTTAGCGAGGACGAGTATAAGTCTGAGCTGGTAAATATATGCCCCAAGAAAGCTGAAAGAGCTTTTGAGAAAGCATGGGCCACCAGAAATTTTGAGATAGAAATGTATTGGAAAAGAGCTACATATTTCTGGGCATTTATTGCCAGTACATTTGTAGGTTATTTTGCTTTAATTTCCTCTGAAAGCTACGCAAAGCCAGATCGTTTCAATCATGTCGAGGTTTACTTCCTAATATGTATCGGCTTCGTGCTGTCTTTAGCATGGCATTTTACTAATATAGGTAGTAAGTCTTGGCAGCGACACTGGGAAGTCCATGTAGACCTACTTGAAGATGCTTTCACAGGGCCTTTATATAAAACCGTCCATCCACAAAAAACCTTTTCTGTTTCAAAAATTAATGAGATAGTCAGCTTTGTTTTTATTCTGATTTGGTTCCTGCTTGGTGTTAAGTACTTCTTTGATCAAAATCTTGTTCGCTCACTTGGTGAAAACTATTCTTTGAATTGGTTTGTAGTTGTAAGCACAATAATTTCTTTATTGGTCGTAATTTCAATGATATATGGTCACGGTCGGGGGCACTTCGGATCAAGGCCCGTTACAATGTATAAGCGTAACGTAACTTACTTATGATAAATAGAACCTAACAAGCAAACAACGTGAACGGTGGATTTCCCCCGCTTGGTTCGCTGGAACGGGCTAAACCCGCCCATTAGCTTAATCGTTAGAGGACGAGTAATATCACATGGCACTGCAGACATATGGCGATGAGAAAACCGGGGTCAGATGAAGGTTTTCCTATTAATTTTCATCTGACCCCAATTACTCTCTGAGCGTATTGAAGCTTACGGTTGAGGAGCTCCAGCAAATAGGTGCAATGTGTTCCTGACCAGTGGTTCAAGTCGTTCGCTGCGCTCACTGGGTCGGGCTAGAGCCGGCCCTTAACCAAACTTCAGGCGCTTCGAGTCATCATGACGAAACACAAACCGAGTTGCGGTACTCGGCCACATACCCCAGCCAGTAGTGAAATGGAAGAACTGCTGAAGGCAAGGATGTCCCTTAGCCATCTCATGAATGACACGCATCCACTCAAAGACCGCGACTACGAACTGATCGGAAAATTTGTTCAGACCTATTGCATCGCCGATCTTGAGGCGCGGCGCGTTATCAATTGCCTTACTCATATCAGACTGGGAAATCCAACAACATTTGCGCTTAAACTCAATGACAAGGACACACTAGACCATCTAATAGCTTGCGCAGACAGCTGCGTCTGGAACCTAGAGCTCGCTGAAGGCATTCGGAAAGCCGCAGAAATCTTCGTGATGCATCGTCAATTGCGTCATATGTTCGCGCACTGGGCAGGTCGCAGAGTTCCTGATCATGACGTCTATATCTTTTTCACAGCAAGCTTAGACAAACAAAAGTTGCCAAAGGGAGTGTAGTGGTCAACTGATTCCGGACAGTGGATAAAGTTTTTCCTCTGCCCTGGCAGGTGCTAAACCATCATTGAATTGATGTGGTCTCAGCCAGTTGTA
>NZ_QOVF01000007.1 GCF_008365385.1 Halopseudomonas laoshanensis
CTACAACTGGCTGAGACCACATCAATTCAATGATGGTTTAGCACCTGCCAGGGCAGAGGAAAAACTTTATCCACTGTCCGGAATCAGTTGACCACTACAATCCGCGAAAGTACCCGATTCACTGAGCTAGGTTCCCCCTCTTTAGCGAAAAGCGAACCAACGAAAGGTTTCCCCTTCTGCATATGCTTGACGCGGCGGGAAATTCTTTGCCCGATTGTCATAGCAAAACTCTTATCTGGGCGGAAACTGCCTCCTCAATCAATGCGCGGGGATGGCCCGCCTCTGGCGGAAACGATCGCGAGTTCCGAAGCCCAATGCGACCTGTCTAGCTCCCACTGTCGCCACCGCTTCCAAACCTCGGATGGTAGATCGCCATAAAGAGATCCCTCGCCTTGTCATCATGCTGTTCACTAAACAAATAATCTTCCAGCTGCCCGACTCTCAGCACATCTTCGGCAGAGGGATAGTGGCGCAGCAGACGCTTTGCTTCCCTCTTAATTTCCTCCGGCATGCATGGATTCCGAACTAATTCCTGTAGGAATTCTCCGGTTTGCTTGACGCTGCGACTACGTTCACTTGGCAAGGTCATACGGACTCCTTTTTTAGCTCGGACCCTTATGCCAGAGCGATTATTGTTCCGGTAATAATTTTCAATAATTGGGGCTCAGCCGTGTAGCGCCGAATATGCGTCCTGGATCGCGTTCTTCAGCACCCATTTGGGGAGGCCAGTTACGCTTCGTAGCTGTCGATATGCCTGCTTACGAGAAAGCGAGCAACCTCCTGTCAATTCGTCGGCGAAATGCGCAACTGCTGCGTTTCGGGCGGTCAACAGCATCCTTTCTCTTTCTTTCCTTAACAAGTCCCTCCTGACGGCTCGCAGCCTCGCTACAATCGGAGCATACCGATACTCGAGATAGCCGACCGAGACCCATAACCGACTTGCTAATTCTGGAATGGTTGGAGGCAACGCTTCGCTCGCTAGCGCCCGCTTCAATGCACGAAGAATCCTAGGGTGGTCGGTTTGGCTCCTTCGGCGCGTGAGCATGAAGCTTGGCTTTAGCTCGCATACCCAGGCAGCACTCAAAATCCCTGAACAGAGATGCGCTTCCCCAGCCAGCAAAGGGAAGAGAGGGATCCCGAGCATATATGCGAAGCGCCTAGCGCTCTGGAAACTCATCTTTGTTTCTGAATGCAAAGCACTGAGCAGCACGTCTCGTGATAGAAGGTCATATAGCTCCTGCTCCATGTCATATCTCCAGTAGTGATCGAAGATCTTTTCCAAGGAGATTCGTGGCCCTGAATCCGGCAAACTATTCGGGCGACAAGTCGCCAGGTCGATGAAAAGCTGGATGACGTCGTGATCCTCTCGATCAAAATTGGTACCGCAGCTTAAGGCGGGTCGAGACACGGCATGCGCCCAGAGCGAGACGCCACAGAGCTGGCAATGATCCAGAGGCCATTGCTTTCGATAGGTTTCCTGCGGTTCAGCACAGGAAGGGCATGTTTGTTCAAAAGGGGTTTTGTGAGTCGGGCAAGCTACAACGGAAGCCATATGCCATAGGAGCTTGAAATAGGGAGGGATACCAAACGTAGCCATTTCAGAAAAGCAATGGGGGCACCAACGGAACCCAGCGATGACTTCGTCCCCAGAAAGGCTCAATGGCCCGTTCATAAACCACAAAGTACCCTCCGTTAGAGTTACAGACGCAGCCGACTCAAACGCTGCCACCAAAGCTGTCGTCGCCAAACTTGGCCTGACGAGTTCTTGAGGTTTCCTGTAAAAGAACATCGGTTTACGCTCCCCGTCTGTGCGAGTCACGTAGCGAATAATTTCTCCTACATAAACGCCATGCTCTAGAGCTGTACGATGCACATAAGAAGCGAACGATTCGACATCCGGGGAGCCGACGCCCTCCAAAGCCATTCGAAACAAGCTCATACCGCACCCCCGCCGCCAGATCGGTTTCCCTTTTCGTAGCGTTTAGGGTTGCGATTGAATGGCTTCCCTACAGGTTTTTTTGGCGCCGCGGGACTGCTGGTGACAATTTTTGAAGGACTGCGAGGCGAGCTGTAGAGAAGTCTTTCGCCCTCGGCTATTTCCTTTGAGATTTCAAGCAAATCCGAATCAGACATCATGGTTTGTTCGAGCAACCGCAGATCTAACTGGCAGTCGTTGAGATGCGCCAGCGTCAACGCATGCTTCAACCAGCTTTTTAGTAAACCAATGCACCCGCACGTTCGCTCGTGCAAATATTGGGTGTGCGATACGAGCAAATTTGATAGCACACTGTCGCCCATCGCTTGTTCGAAAGCCCGGCAGATTTTCGCAAATTCTAATATCTCTTCTTCTGCTGCCCCGTAGCGTGAGAGGTGGATTTGTTTTTTTCTCCCAAGCATGTGCGGCGAGTTCCGCAACACTTCCAAGATGGGATATGCCCCGACAACCACCAGAACGAGACCAGCAGTCTGTGCCAGGCATTTCCACGAATCCATGACGGCGCAGGGAGCCTGGCTTTGCTTGCTGGCGTATCGGACATGCTGTGCTTCATCAATGAATAAGTATCGTACGCCACGATGTTTTAAAGCCCGTTCTAGCGCTTGCCTGAGTATGCTTTCAGTCGAACGCTCAATCTTGTTGGCGGCGGTTAAGGTTAGGGCGTCGTCTCCGTCCATGCTCAGCATCGGATGCCGCACCGCTTCTAACAATCGCAGAGTGAACGCTTTTGTAGAAAAGGCGCCATTGGGTCCGGCGTTTACTGCTTCCACGCATATCACCGGCAGCAGGCCAGTCTCGGTGAAAGCGTTTCCATTCTCAAGCTGCCGTCTCAGCTCGTGAATCAGCCTAGACTTTCCTGCTCTAGAAGGCCCGACAATACAGACGACGTCACCTGCACTGGCCATGGTAAGAACGGCGAACGCTTCTTTAAAAGCGTTGGTCCATTGCCTGTGGCTAATTTTCATTTCCAGAACATTACCAGCGGGAGGCCTAGTCATAGGAAGCACTCCAGCTATCAACCTCAAGATCGTCAATCGACTCGGAAAGCAGGCTGTCCAGGTCTAGGGGTGCGTCCTCGTGTTGCTCAAAATCGACGCTAACTGCTGGCTCAACCGGAGCGCCGACATCTACGGAATATGAGCGAATAATTCGACAGAGGTCTTCGTCGTCCATCATTCGTATTTTGTTCTTAAGCCCATAGGTCTCGAGTTTGACTAGTCCCTCGCCTAGCTGCTGGGACCCGGATTTGACGTTGTATACTCGCATTCCGGTGCTTTCACAGGTAACCCACCGTTGGTTAATGCACGCATACACTACGTGTGGGTTTTCGGGGTCCAGCCTAACCTGGAGAGAGGACTTTCTTCCGCGGACAGATGCTAGCTCAGGTGCGTAATACCAATCGGTCCCTACATGAATCCCACGTGTCTGATCGACCTTGAAAGCTTTGTAATCCACCGCCGTCATCATCATGAACTCAAGGTCATAGTTGATCTCGCGCGCAACGAACGGGTACAAGGCTTGGCGGCGCTTGAATTCTGTGTCCGCTGCGACAAGCTCACCGCCTCTGAGCTTCCCGTTCCTCCAATTGCAGAAAGCCTTTAGCTCTTCAAATGCCCGAGCTGGAAACATAATGGCTCGCTTCTTTGGCGCACATTTACCGTCAACGCTCCTGGCCTCCTTGTAGTCAGCTAGATTCCCGGGACGCTGCGACAACCATTGTTGTTTGAATTCGCCGAAGAACCGCTCAACCTGAGAGCCAAAACGCGGATGCGAAGCTGGCCTCAGCGTGTAAGTAATTCCGTAGTGAGCCGTGAGAGATGCCATGTACGTCGAGCGGAATTCAGCACCTCGGTCAACTATAACCTCGGCCGGTAGGCGCCGGTGTAGCCGAACGCACTCCCGGAAAATCTTGCTAACGGCACGAGAGGAAGGAGAAAGAAACGAGATGGTTATCGCGAGTACGTAAGAACTGTAGAGATCGATCATGGCAGTAACCCAAGGCCGCTCCACATACACTGTGCCGTCGGACGAGTAGACGACGACATAAATGTCTGCAAGGTAGTGGTCTATGGCGGCACGCTCCCAGGGCAAGCGGGAACGCAAAACACGCTTTTCCGGGTCGGTGGGATCTGCCACCGCGTTGGCCGCGCGTTTGCCCCCCCGCTTCAGGGCGGCGTAGCGAGCAGGCATTTGCCCCAACCTGGTATCGAACGTTTTCTGGCTTACCGGATCCAGCCCTGGATGCACCTCCGCCGCCATGACCCTGTACCTGACGTATGATCGGTACTTCGACAGCCCGGCACTATTCGCATGTTCTCCAGACAGGTATTGCGCTAAAAACTCTTCAACTTCGCGCCCCAGCCGCCGCCTACGGTTACCGCTTTGATAATATTTTGGCAGTAGTGACTGAAACGGGGAGAGACCGCAAACGGCGCCATCCGAAACGGTCTTCTTCGATCGTCTTGTAGACCGATTTTGCGGTCCGTCTTCCAAATCGCTCAGCCTTTTCAGGGCATGTTCTGCATCCCTCAGAGTCGGCACCCTTGTTATGCTGACACTTCGCTGGCTAACCGGCCCCGTCACTTGACCCGCTTTGAGTAGTTCACGTCCCTCTCTTAACAACCTTGAATCGCGCGCCACCACGCAGCCCTCTGCCTCCGAGAGAAGCGCACCGCGCAGATCCGCTACTATTTCACCCTCGTCAATCAGCTTTACGAGTGGTGCGAAGGTGTCTAAACCGACTGCACGACGCAACTCGTCTAGAGTCCAAGCGAACTGCTCTTCCAAAGCCGACACCACTTTCGCTCTAACATGAGCAGGCACCGGAGGACTCGATCGCGCTTGCAGCATGAGTTCGGTATTTGCTACCTGATAGGCCATATCCGTCGAATATACGAACACCTCGAACCGGATGCCTATCTCACTGAATGCTGTTTCCGCTGGAAGATAACCAACTACACCATTGGACCGGCGAACCCAGTCCGAAGGATAGCGACTTACAAGCTCATCGATGCTTTCAGAAGTCTTAACCTCCACGACTAACGGGCCATCCGTAGTCAGCAGCAGGAAGTCCGGATTGTACTGGCATCGGATTTTCCGGCCGTTCTTATCATGCCGCTCAACTTTTCTCGGCTCCGGCTGGTCCCAAAGCTCCAATACGCGGCTGTCATACTCGCTTAGAATGAAAAAGGCCGTTTCCGCCGATCGACTCTCTATCGAAACGGATCGATTAATCTTGGACGAAACCCTCCAACTTACGAGGTTGGATATAGCGTGAGTCCCCACCATTCGTGAAGCTTCGGATTCGCGCGTATTTTGGATGTACTGTTTTGCGTTTCTCGACAGGTTAAAGCTAATGCTCTGGTAGTGAAGCATCTCTATTTCTGTAAGCATAAAACTCCCCCTTGGACGGAGGCCTCGCTAAAAGCGCACGTGCGAGCCTCCGAACCCATTTATTCGGATAGATGGGCTTGACGCGGCTTTAAAGAGGGAGAGATACTGTGGCTACCACACCGGAGCATGTCTCCTTCAAAGAGCCGAGGCCAAGCGATAGCTTGCTTCGGTTTTTTGTTTTTACGTCATACCTTCCCCCTCTTCTTCGTTTGGCTGCTCACGCAGCGAGGCTAGCCAGCGCGCAATGTCTCTGGCTAGAGCATATTTTCCTCTCCGACGCGGTATCTCAAAAATCTCCACGGGCAGCGTTTTCTGTTCGACCGCTTTTCGGAATGCGTGACGCGAAGGGTATCCGAGGCTCCGTATTAGCAAATCGCCAGAAATAAGCGGTCCACCCTCTTTCATCAAAGCGGCTTCGAGCTCTGCAGCAAGTGACATGAGACCCTCCTCAGCATGCGCCGGCCATACTCGCATTCTACCGACAGGCTTTAAGATGAACTAGACTGTCATTTCGCCCGCCAAATCTAATGGAAAAAATTCAAATAATGCAATTAATTCAATCACATAGATTTCCGCGCAACTAGACCGGCATGCTTTTTCGAAGCCGCGCATCCTCTTCGGATTCGCACACAAGATCCCTCCAGACTCGGACTTGGTGCGCCGCGCTCCAAGCTGCGTCACGAATCAAAAGTGGCTGTGGTTTAGAGGCTTTGATGTCAGCTTCATGCATCAAAGCCCGAGAGGACGGCACGACATCCGGATCTGGTCGGTGGCACAAATATCTGCGAGGAGAGATCTATCCTTCTAGACGTACTATTCTTCTTGTAGAAAGTCGTTTCCCAAATACTTCTTTTTGGATTGAAGCGCCGCTATGGCGGTTAATCAGCGACGATCATGTTGAAGAAGAGGTGCTCGCGAACGTGATCGTCAATGCCAGGCCTCACCTAGCGACACATATCAAGCCGCGAGACGCGTCTCTGTCTTCGCCAATAACGATCAACTCTTTGTGGAAGCAGGGCGATTTACCCGCTTTCGAAGCGCTTTTAGGCTTGATTAGGCATGCTGAACTGACCTCGGACCTGGGGCAATACGTTGAAGCATCGTGGGCTGGGCTACATGTAGCATCCTTCTTGAGTATCAGCACTCCATTGGAAGCAGTGCGGGACGAGTTCCTACAACTGTTGTGGAGAAGATTCTTTCGAACTCTTCGGGACATCTTATCGCCACTTGGCGTCGACTATCAGCTCCAAGCAGAAGCGACCCGCCTTAAACGGATCCTTGAAACAGCGACGCGAAACGGCGTAATAACCGGACGCCGCAAAGAGAAAGCTCGCTTCGCATATTGGATAGCCAAGCAAATCCATCAAGCCAAAAATGGTAGTTCGCCATGTGAGACAGACGATCTCTTGGCTCTGTACCTGCAGAAGGGAGCGGCCAAAGCCGCGCTTGGCTCCCAAACGAATTTTATTGACGCGCTTCGTTTGTTCGAATTTAGCAGTTCATTTTCGCTCAACGATGATCGTGACTTAATGGCCATGATCAAGGAAGACGGAAGACACATTTCCAATCACGCTAGGTGTCTTTCCGGCTAAGCCGTGACCTCTTCGGGCGATCGATGTCGACGCCGCCCTGGCTAGGCGTCAAGAGAGAGGCCAAACTATGGTATTAATTTCTGGCCAGACTATGGGTGTAAGAACACTATCAGCAGCATCCTTCCCGCTTTATCGCCACTCATACATCAGCCACCGCCGACTTCTTCGTACGCCTGGCCTGAAGCCATGCGCGGGTATTGTCGCCCAGCACCAGCATGCACGGCGTAATAAACAGCGTCAGTACGGTGGCTATGGTCAGCCCACCGGCAATGGCACTGGAGAGCTGGGTCCACCATTGGGTTGACGGTGCGCCGAAGCCCAGGCTCGGCTCCAGCAGGTTCACGTTGACGGCTAGTACCATCGGCATCAGGCCCAGCACTGTGGTGATGGAGGTGAGCAACACCGGGCGCAGCCTCAGGCAGCCGGTTTCATGCGCGGCCTCGATTGCCGAGGCGCCTGCGGCCCTGATCTGGTTGTAGGTATCGATCAATACAATGTTGTTGTTCACCACAATGCCCGAAAGACCAATGATGCCCATGCCGACCATGACGATACCGAAAGGCTGGCTGTTGATCAGTAGCCCCAGCAGTACGCCCGCGGTAGAAAACACGATAGCCGACATCACCAGCATGGCCTGATACCAGCTATTGAACTGAATCAGCAGAATCAGCAGCATGAGGAAAATTGCGGTCACGAAGGCGGTGGCGAGGAAGCTGGCAGCCTCCTGCTGATCTGCGCCCTCACCCGCCGTGTTCACACGCACCCCGGCTGGAAACTCCAGACCACTATTGAGCAGCGCATTGAGACGTTCGCCCACCTGAGCGCCATCAGCCAGATCAGACTTGATGGTTACTGCGCGGTTGCCATCGATCCGATTGATCACACTGGTTTTAGGCGCAGGCTCCACGGTGACAAAGTTACTGATGGGCACCTGCCCCCTGGGCGTCTGCACGGTTAACCGGGTCAACTCCTCGATGGAGCGCCAGTTTTCCGGGAAACGCACACGTATATCCACTTCATCACTGGCGTATTCCGGGCGGTACTTCGCCAGCAACAGGCCGTTGGTGACCATTTGCACGGCGTTACCCACTGTGAGCACATCGGCACCGAATCGGGCTGCTGCGGCACGATCCACGTTCACCCGCCATTCAATACCGGGAAGACTGCGGTCATCTTCGATATCGACAAAACCGCCAAGGCTGTTCATTTTCGTAACCAGGAGCTCGACCGCTTCGTCGATGGAATCCTGGTCCACTCCCGTCACCTGCAATTCGATCGGCTTACCCGCTGCCGGTCCGCCTTCCTGCTCGCGAAACTCGAGAATGATCCCGGGAATATCTTCGGTCAGAACGCGCATATCATTTAGGATCTCAGCCGCGCGGCGCCGTTCGTGCCACTCGGTGAACTGGAACTGTACGGTCCCAACGACATCCGGAGGCAGCTCACTGTTGGCAGTCGCCAGCGACCGCGCATAAAGCGCCTTGACCTCAGACAAGCCCAGCAAGCGCTGCTCTACCCGCTGCAACAACTCATCGCGCTCATATATGGATAGATCTCCCCTGGCCCGTACCAGTACCTGCGCAGACTCAGGCTCCACTGACGGAAAGAACTCTACCCCGTGGTTGAAGCTGCCATAGGCGATAAAAATGACCACCATCGCCAACAGCATGCCGACAAAGGTCTTGCCCGGCCGCCGCAGAAACTTCGCCAAAAGGTTGCCATAGGCTTTGCCCGCACGGCTGACACCTGCGTCCGTCACCGCTGGCTTGTGCCGTTTGAGTGAGCCCAGCACCGGCAGGAATATCAGCGCCATGACCAGCGAGGCAAGCAGCGCGATAATCACGGTCGCAGGCAGGTAGCGCATGAATTCGCCGACCATCCCGGGCCAGAACAGCAAAGGCCCGAACACCACAATGGTGGTGGCGGTGGAGGCGATAATCGGCCAGGCCATACGCTCTGCAGCGTGGCCCCAGGCCTGCCGGGGGGATTGACCTTCGGCGATATTCCGGTCAGCCAGCTCGCTGACTACGATGGCTCCATCCACCAGCATGCCGGCCACCAGAATCAGCGCAAACAGCACGATCACATTCATGGTGAAACCGATCAGATAAATCACCAGAATCGCCGCGAGAAAGGCGCCGGGAATGGTAATACCCACGAGCAGCGCGGAACGCACGCCCATGGTGGCGACAATCAGAATCAGCACTAGCACTACGGCGGTCAGTACGTTGTTCAGCAGATCAGACAACATGCTTTCGACTTGCGTGGACTCGTCCATGATGTAGTGCACTTCCAGGCCCTCTGGAAAGTACTCCTTGGCTTCATCGATCAATGCGCGGGTCTGTTCGGTAGTCGAGATAATGTTCGCGCCAGCGCGCTTTTTGACTTCCAGCACCATGGCCGGTTGTCCGTTAATCCGGGCAAAGCCCAACGGGTCCTTGAAGCTACGGTTGAGAGTAGCCACGTCAGCAAAGGTCACCACCGTATCGCCATCAACCTTGACCGGCATATTCAACATGTCGTCCAGGTCCTCGACCACGCCCGGCACCTTGATTGACATGCGGCCCTCACCGGTATCCAAGCTGCCAGCCGCCACCAGGCGGTTGTTGTTGGACACCAGGTTGAACAGCTCCATATAGTCCAGGCCATAGGTTTCGAGGGCCTGGGGGTCAACCACGATCTCGAGCAGATCTTCCCGGTCGCCGCCGATTTCCACTTCCAGCACTTCCGGAATACCTTCGATTTCTTCCTGCAGCTGGCGCGCAATAAATACCAACTCACTCTGCGAAACCGGTCCCGCCAAACCCACAGACATCACCGGAAACAGCGCAACGTTGATTTCGTTTACGGTGGGCTCGTCGGCTTCGCTGGGCAGCTTGCTGCGCGCTGCATCGACCTTCTCCCGCACATCGGTCAGTGCCTTGTCAGCGTCGAAACCGGCGTCGAATTCCAGCATCACTGACGCGTGGCCTTCGCTGGAGACCGAGGTCATCTTCTTGACCCCTTCCAATGAGCGCAACTCATGCTCCATCGGCCTTACCAGCAGGCGCTCGGCATCTTCCGGACTGATACCGTCCAGTGTCAGTGACACGTACATCATCGGGATGGCGACGTCGGGATTGGCTTCCTTGGGGATGGCGTTATAGGCAACCAGCCCGCCGATGAACAGAAATACCAACAAGGTAATCACAGCGCGGCTGCGATCAATCGCGGCGTGGATCACTCTACTCATTCAGCGGCACCCATACCGGGCCGAGCAAGGGGCGACACCGCCTCCGATTCCGCGTCCGAGGCGGACACTAGCTTGGTTTCCACTTGCTGCCCAGGCTCTACAAATCCCGCGCCCTGGGTAATCACCTGCAGCTTTTCAGGCAAACCTTCCACCGTGGCGCCGTCATTGGTGATAGCTACTACCCGGACCGGGTAATTGATGACCTGCCCACTCTCGTCCACCGCATGCACGCCCAGCTGGCCGTCCGGGCCGAGCCGGAGCAGCGCCGGTGAAAACTGGTGCGCCAGTACCGGCGGCAACTGAATGCGCAAGGTAGCGCTGCCACCGGCCACGCGCCAAAGCTCGGGGTTCTGCGCCTCGATCTCAACGTAGAAACTGCGGGTTTGCGGATCGGCAGCCAAGCTGATAAAGCGGACCACCCCCTGGAGTTGCCGCCCGCCAGTCACCTCCAGAGTGACCTTTTGCCCCACGGCGACCCTGCTGGCGTCCTGTTGCGGTATGTGCGCGGTGGCCTTCAAGCGCTTCACATTCACCACGGACATAAGCTCGGCACCAGACTGCACCAGCTCACCCACATCGACGTGGCGCCGATCAACCACCCCATCAAACGGAGCAACCGGCCGGTTGTACTGCACGGCCAATTCCGCCGCCTCAAGCTCGGCTCCGGCTCTGGCCAGCTCGCCCTCAAGCCGCACTATTTCCGTTTCGGTGGCATAGTTGGAGGCGCGCAGTTTGCGAGTGCTTTCAAGCTCGGTCTGACGCAGCCGGTAATTGGCTCTGGCCTGGGTCAATTGCATACTGCGCCCTTCATCGGACAGCTCCAGCAACACCTCACCTGCCGACACCTGATCGCCCTGTTGCCTGGACAGTTGTTCCACCCGGCCGGACACTTGGGCCATCACCTCAACCTGCTGCCATGGCTGCAACTGCCCTTGCAGCACTTGCTCTCTGGCCAAGGGCTGAGCCACTGACCAGCGGGTTTCAACCTGATGCAAGGTCTCCTCGGCAGGGGCTTCAACCAATGGAGCCTCGTCCTGCGCGCTGCGCTTCTCGCCCAGCAGCAACCACAGACCCAGCACCAGCGCCATCAGAACGGCGAGCCAAACAGGTGAAATCCGGCGGGAAAACGTGTTCTTGTTGAGAGCAGCACTCACGGAAAATTCCTTACAAAAAAGTCAAACCAGATTGAGCGGCGGCATCCAGGGGCATACAACCCCATCCAACAGGCATGGCGGCGTCAAGCTCATCGGCCGGTATCAAAACGCACTTTTCCTGCGCCCACAACCCCGATAATTAACTGCCGGTAAAGCATCATTGCTCCAAAGTCCCGCCGCCCAGTGCCACGTAGAGATCCACCAGATTCTGCACTTCAGCCCGCCGGGTCTGGATAAACGCCTGCTCTGCGTCGAACAGACTCCGCTCGGCATCCAGCACCTCGATATAGTTGACCACGCCTTCCTGATAACGCTTGCGCGCAAGATTGACCACGCGCTGCAAGGTCTCGGTATTGCGGCGCTGGGCGTCGACCTGCTCGGCCAGATAACGCCGACCTGCGAGCGCATCGGCGACCTCATTGAAGGCGGTCTGAATGGTGCTTTCATATTCGGCAATGGCGATATTGTCGCGCGCCTGGGCGACCGTCAGGTTGCCGCGGTTACGACCAAAATCGAAGATCGGCAGCGTAATACTCGGCCCGATGCTCCAGGTTTCATCACTGCTGCTGATCAGGTTGTCCAACTCGCTGGAGGCATAGCCAAAACTGCCGATCAGCGAGACCTGGGGAAAGAAGGCTGCGCGCGCAATACCGATATTGGCCTTGGCCGCGATCAGCCGCTGTTCGGCGGCGAGAATATCCGGACGGTTGACTAGCAAACTGGATGATAAACCCGCATCCAAGGCCGGCGGGCTGGACTGCTGCTCCAGCGATAACGGCTCTGGCAGAGGTTCTGCAACCACACCCCCGGTCAATACCGCCAGCAGATTCTGATTTTCTGCGCGGGCCAGCATGATACTCGCCAGTTGCGTTTCGGCCTGTGTCAGCAGAGCTTCTGCCTGATTAAAGTCCAGGGCCGACGTGATACCTGCATCCAGGCGTACCTTGGCGATGCGCAACCCTTCGCGCCGGCTGATCACGGTAGCCTCAGCCAGCGCGATACGCTCCACTGCCTCTCGCAGCCCCAGGTAGGTGGTGGCCACATCACGGATCAGCGAAAGACGGAAAGCGCGTTGTGCTTCGATGCTGGCAAAGTATTCGGCGCGGGCGGCGGTGGACAGATTGGCCACTCGACCCCAAAAATCCAGCTCGAATGCCGAGATCGTGGCGCTGACCGAATAGGTTTCGCTGATCGAACCGCCACTGCCTGCTACGCCGGCCGCGGTGCCCTGGTTGAAACGCCCACGGGTGGCATCGGCGCCAATACCGAGCGAGGGAAAGCGCTCGGCGTTCTGTACCCGATAAAGCCCGCGCGTCTCTTCGATACGGTACACCGCGGCCTGCAGATCGCGATTGTTTTCCAGCGCCTGGCCAATCAGCACCTGCAACTGTGGATCAGCAAAAAAATCTTGCCAGGGTAGCTCTGCGGCGACAAATCCGCGCTCGTCCGTTAAAGACTCAGCGTCCGGATAGGACTCCAGAACCGGCGAATCAGGACGCTGATATTCCGGAGCCAATTGACAGCCAGCCAGCGCCAGCGTCAGCACACAGGGAATGAACTTATGCATGCCGTGGCTCCTTTTCATCAGCCGGGCCCGGCTCGTCTTCATCCATCTCGGCGCCTGGTGGCTTCTTGCGGGTCAGCCAACGGCGGACCGCAAGGTAGAACAACGGCGTAAAGAACACGCCCAACACCGTGGCCATAATCATGCCTCCCATTACCCCGGTGCCCACTGCAATACGACTTGCCGCACCAGGGCCGGTGGCGACAATCAATGGCAGCATGCCGAGAATAAAGGTCAGCGAGGTCATCAGGATCGGTCGCAAACGCAGTTTCACGGCGGCCATGGTGGCGTCCATCAGCGACTTGCCCTTGCCTTCCTCCTCAATGGCGAACTCGATGATCAGAATGGCGTTCTTGGCTGACAAGCCGATCACCGTGATCAAGCCGACATTGAAGTAGACGTCCGATGGCAGCCCACGCGTCATCGAAAACAGCACCGCGCCGAGCACGCCCAAGGGCACAACCAGCAACACCGCCAGTGGAATAGTCCAGCTCTCGTACAGCGCCGCCAATACCAGTAGAACGATCAGAATCGACAACCCCATCAAGGCGCCAACCTGACCAGATGCCTGCTGCTCCTCGTAGGACAATCCAGTCCATTCAAAGCCAAAGCCTTCCGGCAGATCCGCCGCCAATCGCTCCATTTCGTCCATCGCCTCGCCGGAAGAGCGCCCGGGCGCCGCGCTGCCGGAAATGGTCGTGGCCGGGTAGCCGTTATAGCGCTGCAACTGAGGCGAGCCCGCCGTCCAGGAAACAGAGGTAAAGGCGCCAAAGGGGACTATATCGCCCTCATCGGTACGCACGGTGAGATCCAGCACATCTTCCGGGGTCATGCGGAAGGGCGCGTCAGCCTGAAGCATCACCCGGTGAATGCGGCCTTCCCGACTGAAATCGTTAGCGTAGGCACTGCCGAAGGTAATGCTCAGCGTGGAATTGATATCACTGATCGACAACCCCAGTGCTCGTGCCTTGATCCGATCCACATCGACGCGCAGGCGCGGGGCAGTTTCTTCACCCTCAGGTCGGACCCCGGTGAGCAGTTCGCTCTGACTGGCCGCAGCGAGCAACTGATTGCGTGCATCCAGTAATGCGTCGGTGCCGGCACCGGAGCGGTCCTGCAACTTGAAGGTAAAACCTCCAGCCACACCCAGAGAGGGAATCGACGGCGGATTCAACACAAAGACAGTGGCATTCTTGATAGTGCTCAACGCCCCCATGGCTTTCTGCACCAGAGTCTGGGCGCTGTTTTCCACGCCTGGCCGTTCATCCCAGGGCAGCAGACTGACAAATGCCATGGCGTGTGCCTGGCCTTGGCCAAAGAAGCTGAAACCCTTGATAAACACCACGTTATCGACCTGGGGTAACTGGTCGTAATAGGCTTTAACCTCTTCCACGACCAAGTCAGTACGGTCGCCGGTAGAACCGGAAGGGCCCTGCACCGCAGTAATCATCGAGCCCTGATCCTCGGCGGGGATGAAACTGCCCGGCAAGCGCAAGAACAGCAGACCGGCGATCACCACCAAGGCTACGAAAAGCAGAAGAAAGCGCAGAGGTCGCACCAGGATGGCGCCCACACCGCCCTGGTAACGCGACGTGGTGCGGTCGATAAAGCGGTTGAAAGGCGCGAATATCCGTTTGCCTAGCGGCGGACGCTCACCCTCCCGAACGGGCGGACGCAATAACGCCGCACAGAGAGCGGGAGTCAGTGACAGCGCCAGAACCGTCGACACGCCAACCGATATCGCCAGCGTCACCGAGAACTGCCGATAGATGCCGCCGGTAGAACCGGGGAAGAAGGCCATGGGCAGAAACACCGCGATCAATACCAGGGTGGTTCCGATCACCGCCGAAGTCACCTGATCCATTGCTTTGACGGTAGCCCTGTAAGGACTCAAGCCCTCTTCTTCCATCAAGCGCTCGACGTTTTCGACCACCACGATGGCATCGTCCACCAGGGTACCGATAGCGAGGATCATCGCGAACAGACTCAGCAGATTGATCGAAAAGCCGAAAAGCCACAGCCCCATGCAGGCGCCAGCCAATGCGATGGGGACGACAATGGTCGGGATAACGGTGGCGCGCCAGCTTTGCAGAAACACGAACATCACCAAAAAGACCAACAGCATGGCGACCGACAACGTGATCAGTACTTCCTTGATCGATGCGCTGATGAAGGGCGTGCTGTCATACGGGACGATCCAGCCGATGTCCTCGGGAAATCCACGTTCCAGCTCAGCCATGCGGTTCTGCACGCCTTCGGCGACTGACAGCGCATTGGCGCCTGGCGTCAGTTGCACCGCCATACCTGCGGCTTCCTGACCATTGATTTCCAGGCGGGTCAGGTAACTTTCCGCTCCCAGCTCAATCCGGGCGACGTCATCCAGACGCACGGCTGAACCGTCGGAATTGGCCCGCAAAATAATCTGCGCAAACTCTTCGGGCGTGCTCATTCGCCCCTGGGTCTGAATGGTAGCGGTGATTTCGATATTCTCGGCGTTGGGCAGATCACCCACGGCACCACCAGCGGACTGGCTATTCTGTTCCCGGACTGCGGCAAGCGCATCGGCCGGCGACAGCCCGAAGCTGGCCAGCTTGTCCGGATCCAGCCAGATGCGCATCGCGTACTGGGTGGAGAATTCCCTGATATCACCTACGCCGGGGACGCGCCGCAGCTCATCGACAACCTGAGAGGAGGCAAAGTTGCCCAATTCCAGCGCCGAGTTTTCACCATTCTTGGACGTCAGCGCGACAATCATCAGAAAGCTGGAAGATGCCTGGTTGACCTGCACGCCCTGGCGCCTGACCTCCTCGGGCAGACGCTGTTCCACGCGGCTGAGGCGGTTCTGCACCTCCATCTGCGCGTTGTCTATATCAGTACCGGACTCGAAGGTCAGTTCAATGGAGGCGCTACCGTTCGAACGGCTTGTGGCCTGCATGTACAGAAAGCCTTCAACGCCGTTCAACTCCTGCTCGATGATCTGCGTGACGTTGGTTTCCAGCACCGAGGCATCCGCCCCTGGGTAGGTCACGCTGATGCTCAGCGAGGGTGGCGCAATGCTTGGATATTGCTCCACGGCCAGATCGTTCAGCGCCAGCAACCCGCCCAGACCGATAATCAGCGCAATAACCCAGGCAAACACTGGGCGCTTGATAAAGAAATGCGGGGTCATGGGGCGTCAGTCCCCTCGCTTTCTGCTCCGTCAACTTCGTCAACGCTGGTCTGGGCTGGCGCCCCGGGCGCATCCGCATTGGACTTTTCAGCTTCAGCAACCCGCACTTTTTGGTCGGGACGCGCCTTCTGCAGCCCGGAAATAATGACGCGATCTCCCGGCTCCAAGCCGGAGGTGATAATCCATTTGCCGTCACGCTGCTCCCCGACCTCGATTGGTCGCACCGTCACGACATCTTCCGCATTCACCAGTCGCACTGTAGGGCCCTGCTCAGTCATCTGCACTGCGCGCTGGGGCAGGATCATGCCCTCTTCGCGGGTACCGGCCTGAATGCGTGCATTTACAAACTGGCCGGGCAATAACAGACGGTCAGGGTTGGGAAATTCTGCGCGCAAGGCTACGGTGCCGGTTGCTTGGTCAATCGTCATCGCATAGAAATTCATCTTGCCGACCTGGTCAAACTCACTGCCATTTTCCAATGTCAGCGTGACTGCGACATCCCCATTCTCCGGACGCGTCAGTTCTCCGGAGGCCAACTGCGAGCGAATGGACAGCAGTTCCGAGCTGGATTGGGAAAAATTCACGTAAACCGGATCGAATTGTTCGACGGTGGTCAGCAATGTGCCGTTGGCGGCACTCACCAGGGCACCTTCGGTCACCTCCGCGCGCCCGGCGCGCCCGGCAATGGGTGAGCTGATCGTGGTGTAATCCAGATCCAGCTGCGCGGCATCAAGCTGCGCCTTGGCCTGCGAGACATCCGCCTGCGCAGTGCGCAGACGGGCGACTGCGGTGTCGTATTCCTGTTGGCTGATCGCCTGCTCTTCTACCAACCCTTTGTACCGCTCCACGTCCTGAGCCGCGTTGGCTTCAGTAGCCTGGGCACGATCCAGTGTTGCCTTGACTGCGCTGAGGCTGGCCTGCATCTCACGCGGGTCGACCGCGAACAACTCTGCGCCAGCCTCCACATCACTGCCTTCACGGTACAGGCGTTGCTGAATAATCCCGTCGACCCGCGCGCGAATTTCCGCTGTGCGCACCGCCTGTACACGGCCCGGCACTTCAATGATGTTGTCTACCGCCTCAGTGCGCATCACCTGAACCTGGACCTCCGGCGCCGGTGGCGCCTGGGCCGCTGCCGGTCCGGCCTCTTCGCTATCACAAGCGCCCAGTAACAAAGCCGAGAGAAGGAGCAAGGCCCTGGAGGCGGTTCGATCGCGCATTGAGTAATCCTTTTGATAATAAGATGGCAGAGCTGTATCGCATGCTGGTGATACCACGCCCAGCCTGGTCAGGAATGCAGCCGCTGCAATTATGCCACTGGCACGCCGGGCAAAACTAGACAATCAACTCTAGTTCTGCCTCCAGACCCGGCTGAGTTGCTACAAGGCGTGTCTGTTTGCGCCACCGCAGCCTATCACGACGCCCTCCTCGATGACCTGCGCAACAGGCTCAAACCGATCACCGCCAACAACACATGCGCCAGTCCCAGCAATGCCACCACAGCGTGCTTGACATTGTTGCCGAACAATCCGAGCAGTTCCCATTTATGTAGATAACCGAAGACCCAGCTTTCAAGCCGATCAGCATCCTGCACGCGGGCTGCCAGCGCGCCGTCCAGCGGGTCGATAAACAGCGTGGTATGGGCAGCGTCGGTGTACTCCCGTTTGAACACCGGCAGACGCTTGAACACAAAGCCGTACTCATGATCGAAACCATGCTGCATCGCCGGCTCGCCGCCCTCGCCCAATCCCAGCGCCTGGGCGTAATGGTCCAGTCGCTCGCTAGCGTAGCGGCGCGGGGTGTCGTCGGTCATTTCATCACCGGCTGCGCTCAGGTAATGCAGGCTGTCCATGACGCCGTACTGATTACCCTGCGCGCGCCAGACCGGCTGGCCGTCAAGCTCGATCAGGCTAAGTTGGTAGAGGCTTTCGCCGGGCAGCAGCCATGCCTGCTCGGGCGCCGCCGCCAGGTCAGCAACAGCAAAGTTGGCGTGAAATGGCCTGGGCATAGGTTCGGCACGCTGCTTGTGCAGCAGGTGGTAGGCGCCGCTGCTGGCAAAGCTTAGCGTTGCCAGTGCCAGGCCGAGCCCGGCCCATCCATGCCAACGGCGTAATCCGCTCACCGCACGCTTGCGCGCGACGAATATACCCAGCCCCAGCAGGGTTGCTGACATAACGCAGGCCAACAAGATAAACATCAACAGCGGCCGCAACGGACCAGCCGCTTCCAGCCAACCGAAACTGTGCAGCGTCTGAAAAAAACCACTGAACCAGGCCTTGCGCTGATCCACCAGTGTGCCGAGCCGGTCATGGTAGAGATCAAGGTACAGACGCAGCCGGTTTTCCCGGCCGGTATCCACCCGCGCCACCGGCAGCAGCCGATTGATAAAGGCATATTCCCCTTTGTAACCGGTCAACGTGCCGGCATAGGCCAAGGGTTCGTCTGATGCCAGATAATGCCTGGCCAGGGCTTCGGCGTGCCGGGCCAACACGTCAGCGTCGTTGCCGTTGCGCGCATGCCAGTAGCGTGGCTCGTCGGCGCTTGGCAGACGCGCCTGATAGTAGGGCTCGCCCTCGATCTGCACCAATCGCAGGCCCTGCACCTTGTCTATACCCGCAGCTCCCAGCACCGCCGCGGGCGAGAGCAATTCCTCCAGCGGCAGGGCCTGTTGCGGTGGCGACATAGTCGCGGGACGCGCCTGCATAAAGCTCATCAATGGGTGGAGCATGCCGCTACCCGCCCAACTGAATATGCCGACACAGGCGAGTATCGCCAGCCTACGATGCCAGGGCATCAACCGCAGCAACCATTGCCGCCAGCGCGGAGCGCGCGCGCCGCTGACGGCAGCGTTGCTCATAGCCGCCACTCCAGGCCGGCGAACAGACCGCGACCGTCGCCGGGCATGAATTGTGCGCTGTCAGCGCCGCCAGCATCGGCCACCACGCCAGTCGTCGCGACGTAGCTGCGATCTGACAGGTTGCGCCCCTCAACAAAGAAGCCCAACCCCTGCCTCTGCCGATAACCCGCTTTCAGACCCCAGGTCGAATACCCCTCGGCGTATAACGTCTCAGCATGATCCACTGCGTAGTGACTTGGCACCCACTCGAAGGTCGGACCGGCATACCAGCCGCGTTGCTGCCACAGCGCCTCGCCTTTAATGAACTGGCGCGGCACGCCAGCCAGGCGGTTGCTGCCATACACCGGATCATCGTCAAAACGGAAGTCGTTGAACAAATACTGCCCGCGTACGACCACCTTGCCAAGCGTCAGCCCACCGCCCAGCTCGATCCCCTGATGCAGCGTGCGATCGGCGTTCACGGTACCCTCAGGGTCGCCATTGGCATCGTTCAACGCCAATAACTCATCACGGATCTCGCTACGGTAAGCGGCCAGATCCAGCTCCAGACTATTTCCGCTCCAGCGCATGCCGACTTCCAGCGTATTAGCCCTCTGCTCGTCGTTGGCACTGATCACCTGCCCGCCGGTCAGCTCGCTAAAGGTCGGCGGTTCGGCGCTCTGGCTGATGTTGGCGAACAACTGCACGCCTTCGGCCAGATCATGCCGCACCCCCAGCCGACCCAGCTCACCGCGGTAGGTGTTGTTGAAGGACTCATCCTGCGGCACACACACCGCGGTGACGAAGGCGTTACACTGCAGCCGATCATCGACATCACGCTCCTGGCGCATCCAGGCCAGCCCGCCGATTACCGCCCAGCGCTCGGCTACCGGCACTTCCAACTCGGCAAAAGCATTCAGGTTGCTGGCGGTCTGGTGTAACGCGTTAACGCGCTGGCCTTTCTGCCCACCCAGATTGATATAACGCTGATCGGTATTGCGCCCTTCCACCACCTCGGCGCCCATGCTCCAACGCCAGCCCGCATCATTAGCCCAACGATGCGTCAGCCGAACGCCCATATCTTCCGTGTCCACGTCCAGAACCTGAAAGATCGGATGAAACAGGGATTTTTCGCTGTAAAAACTGCTCAGCTCGAGGCTGTGCCCGCCGTCGAGGGCCAGGACCGTCATATTGCCCAAGCGGTTAAGGATGAAATCGCGGCGATTGTCGCCCGTCACACTGCCTGGATTTGCCTGGCGCGGGTCGTCACGCAATTGCGCCAGGGTCAGGCTACCGGGCAAGGCCGAATCGGTATCCACATGGGTGAGATAGAAGCGCGTGGCAATGCGCTGGTTAATGCGCCCGCCCAGATTGGCAAATAACCGCTGGTTTTCCTGCTGCGCGTGCTCGCGATAGCCGTCCTGCTCAGAATGCGACAAGCTGACGAACCCGTCCCAGTTGCCAAAATCCTCGGCGAAGGCGCCATACAATCGATGGTAGCCAAAGCTGCCGCCTTCGTAGCGCAAGTCTACTGGCGCAGCGGTTTTGCCCGTCGGGCTGACGAAATTGATCGCCCCGCCGAGATTGGTCGCGCCATAGCGCCAGGCGTTGGCGCCGCGCATCACCTCAATGTGGTCACTCGCCAACGGCTCGATACTCTGGAAGTCGAAACTGCCATCCGCCAGATTGACTGGCACACCGTCTTGCATCAACAACAGGCCGCGGCCGTGGAAGGTGCGCTGCAGGCCTGAACCACGGATCGAAAGCCGCGCCTCCTCAGCACCAAAACGCGGCTGCACGAAAACACCAGCAGTCAATCCCAGCGCATCCTGCAGGGTGCTGCTGCGCCCGGTTTTGTAGGTCTCGGCATCGACGATCGAGGCACCGCCCGGAATAGCCGCGAAGGTGGCCCGCTTGTCTCTGAGCGTGGGTGCGGTCGGATCGCTCTGGCGGCTGGCCGAGACCGTCTGATCGGGTAAACGCAAGATGTCACTTTGCGCCTCGGCGTAAGCAACGGGGTGAATAGCAACGCAGATGCTGCAGGCCAAAAAGCCTGACCTTGAAAGACAATGCATGGTAAATCCTCCATACGCCTGTACCCGCGCTCAGTAGCGCAATGTAGCCAGGCGTTGATTCGCTTAAACCTTTATCAGCAGCTGCCGGGCAAAGCGCCAGACAGCGGTATAGGATTCAGGCGAACAGCGGAGGAGCTCGAGGATTGGCGGGAGGCCAGGCGACACGGTGGGGCTTGTTCGCCAGAAACAGATACAACGCAGGTGGACTATGGCGTAGTGCCAACCAGCCCAGCAGACCAAAAAAAGCGGCAAGCGCCAGCGCTACAAAGGCGGACACCAGGGAGCAGTCGACGCTGGCAGTGGCGCCAACCGCGGAGGGATCGAGTAAAAGATCTACCCCCGACAAGCCGGGGTTATCGGTATTACAAAACAGGATTCCAGAACCATTGAGCTGTAACGCAGACATCTGTCCGTGCCCCATACTGCAATGGAATGCGCTGAGCATGATGCAAAAATACAGCATCAGGGCAACATGGGCGCGTTGGGATCGAGTAATTGTCATGCTCGAAATATAGCACCGAGCATTTCGCCCGCGCTATGACTGCTTCAGCTTCGTTGCTGCTTCAAGCCGGGCCGATTCGGCGCTTTGCCAGGGGCAAATATGAACCTGCGGCAGGTGCCGCAGGCCGACTGAGCTCAGACGTAAGTCTGATCACCAAAGCCTCGAGGCAAGCGCTGAGTACCCGGCATGGCTGTCAGTCTGTCGGTCCAGAAGCCACGCCAATCAAATGTTGGCTGCTGGGTCTCGGTTTTCTTGACTGTCTTGGTCTTGCTGGCAGCGCGGCGTTTAGCGTTGCGCGAGCGGCGCTGCGCTTCCTGGAATGCTTCAGTCCGGCGGCAGTTGCGACATTTGACGCGACTGACCTTATTGGTGGACTCCAGATGCGAACCTTCACTACCACAGGCGAGGTGCCCAGCCGTTTTGTAATGAGTAACCATGGGTGATTCTCCTTCCCAATGCCGTTTTCATGAATCTGGTTCAGCCAATGGGGAGGCTGTTACAGACTCGTCCGTTGAACGGTCACGATCCCGTCATGGGTTGGACAACTCATCACCTGCCCGGTTCGATAGCCCAACTTTGCGGATACTGAAGTGATCGCGGCAGGCGCAGATCAATTACCCGTCGTTCCTCCAGGCTTACCGGCGGTTTCTTTACATCGGCAAAGAATTCGGCCGCCAACTCGGCTATCAACCCCGAATCGCGCGCCTGAACCAGCAAGCCCTGCAGCAGGGTATGTAGCTCGGGATCAGTCGGTGACACGTACATGATGTGGTCCTGGTCGTAAACCAGCACCAGATTGCGCTCTACGTCCAGGTCCGGATGAAGGCGCCATTCCTCCGACATTTCGTGCGCACCGCGTGGCAGGTAATCCATCCCCCGATCCTGCGAGGCGACCATTTGATACAGTCGCTTCCAGTCGCCGCCCATGGTCCGTACCGGCAAATCATTCGCTACCCAGATAGGGTGATCTGCCCAGGCGACGCCCAGGCCGGCGACCACGCCCAATTGCCTGAAATCCTCAAGCGTCTGAACCTTGTCATAGATGACCTGAGCGCCCTTGGGAATGAACAAAATGCGCTGATTGACCAGATCGTCAGTCATGCCCACATTGACCGGCAGGAACCTTCCATCTCGCTGCGGCGTTCGCCCCAGAATAAATGCGCTGATCTCGCCGTGCTCGAGCATGACCTCCAGACGCGTGGTTGGAAAATTGCCCACATTGTGAACACGCACGCTGTGGCCCTGCTGTTCAAGCGTGCGGGTCAGTAAGCTGGAAATATAGGCAAAGGCTGCCGGCGTGCCGCCAAGATGGAGCACCACCTCCTTGGCTGACGCGTCGGCCGAGCGCATCGGCGCAGCGGAACCACTCAAGTCTGTACCGGCTGAGGCAGCGTGGGCGAATGCTGCTACAGATAACAGCGCCAGCCAAGAGCTGGCGACCGATAATATGCGATGGAAAATCACTTCACGTCCTTGATGACAGCCAGTAAGCCAGCATGCGGCTGGCAAGCCGCGCATGATAAGCAGTTTAGCTGGCCAAGTCCCTCTCTGCGTCAATCGGCCGCTAGCGACAGTCAATCCTCGCGGGTCAACACTTCCAGCAGCTCGATTTCAAATACCAGGTTTGAGTTCGGTTTGATATGGGGGCCGAACTGGCTGGCGCCGTAGCCCAGATGCGCCGGGACAAAAAGTTTGCGCTTACCGCCAACCTTCATGCCCATCATGCCCAGATCCCAACCTTTGATTACCCGTCCGGTACCGATGACACACTGGAATGCCTTGCCACGATCATAGGAGGAGTCGAACACTGTCCCGTCTTCCAACATGCCGGTGTATTGGGTCGTGATCAATGCGCCCTTGACTACTTCCTTACCCTCACCAACCAGGATATCGGTTACTTCAAGCTCTTCACTCATACATCACCTATTCATTGGGGTGCTCAAACTGTGACTGGTGGACCGCTACCGTGGTCACAATTAATCCCTGCTCTGCAATTGGGGTCGAGTTTCCCCAGCCAAGTCTGATCAGTCGCTCAGCCCTTGGAGTCCGGCCCGCTCGATAACATAGCCGAGGCTGTCGAAGTTGATATTGGCGCCGGAATTGATCGCCACCAGGACCTGATCACGGCATTGCTCGCGAGCCACGTATTTTTTCAATCCGGCCACTGCCAGCGCGCCAGAGGGCTCAGTGATAGAGCGCGTATCGTTGAAAATATCCCGCAGCGCGGC
The DNA here is from genome assembly GCF_008365385.1 of Halopseudomonas laoshanensis. Lineage (GTDB taxonomy): Bacteria > Pseudomonadota > Gammaproteobacteria > Pseudomonadales > Pseudomonadaceae > Halopseudomonas > Halopseudomonas laoshanensis. The sequence continues at coordinate 23,742 of NZ_QOVF01000007.1, forward strand.
GCAGGTTTCATCGGTGCTCACGGTAATCACTTCATCCACCCAGTGCCGGCACAGGGCAAAATTGTGCGCGCCGATCTGGGCCACGGCCACACCGTCGGCAAAGGTGCCAACCTTGGGCAATACCACCCGTTTACCCGCCGCCAGCGCTTGCTGCAGGCAATTGGAATCCTCGGGCTCCACGCCAATCACCCGGATATCCGGGCGCAGATACTTCACGTAGGCGGCAATACCGGCGATCAGACCACCGCCGCCGACCGGGACAAATATCGCGTCCAACTGGCCGCTGTGCTGCCGCAACACTTCAACCCCAACGGTTCCCTGACCGGCAATCACTGCCGGGTCGTCATAGGGCGGCACGAAGTTCAGCCCGCGCTCTTCAGCCAACGCCAGAGCGAAAGCCAGCGCCTCAGGAAACGCATCACCGTGTAGCAGCACCTGAGCGCCCCGGGAGCGTACGCCGTGCACCTTGATCGCTGGGGTGCTGACAGGCATGACGATGACGGCGACGATCCCGAGTTTCTGCGCTGCCAGCGCCAGACCCTGGGCATGATTGCCGGCAGAAGCAGTGACAACGCCCCTGGCGCGGGCCTCTGCACTCAATCGCGAAACCTTGGTATAGGCGCCACGGATCTTGAACGAGAACACCGGCTGCAGGTCTTCACGCTTGAGTAATACCTGATTGCCGAGCGCCGCCGTGAGCCGTGCCGCCGGCTGCAACGGCGTTTCGATCGAAACGTCGTACACCGGCGCGGACAGGATTTGCGTGACCGTATCGCGCAGCAGTTGCTGGCGTAGCCCCGGGTCGTCGCCGACCGTATCCGGATCGGAAAGCGAACTCGCGCCCGCAGGCCAGGCTCGAGCGGAACTCAGTTGGAAAGAGGAAAGTGACATGTTGTCTCCCTAATCGATCTTTAGCCCAGGAGACAGAAACAAAAAACCCGCCTCGGAGGCGGGTTTTTCAGTGGCCGAAAGTCAGCCCGCCAGTACTGGAATGGCGGTCATAATCATTCGGCTGAAAAAGGCATTTGTGTAAGTCATGGGATGAATCTACTGCGAGCTGGGGGTAGAGTCAAGATCACCTCAGCAATCCTGCCCACGGCACCCGACCCATTCAGGCGGCAATATGAGCAAGATCATAATCATCACCGGCGGTAGCCGCGGCATTGGCGCCGCTACGGCAATACTCGCAGCGGCGCGCGGCTACGCGGTATGCGTCAACTACCTGCGAAACCACCTGGCCGCCCAGGCCACAGTGGACATCATCCGCAGTCAGGGTGGCAAGGCCATCGCAGTAGCGGCGGACGTATCCCAGGAGAGTGGCGTCGCGCATCTGTTCAGCAGCGTCGATAGCCAGCTCGGTCCGGTGACGGCATTGGTCAACAACGCAGGCATTCTGGAACAACAGACTCGCGTGCAGGATATCGATGCCGCCCGCCTTCAGCGCATCCTCACGGCCAATGTCATCGGCCCCTTCCTGTGTGCGCGAGAAGCGATCAAGCGCATGTCTACCCGCCACGACGGCAAGGGTGGTGCCATCGTCAACGTCTCATCGGCCGCCGCGCGCCTGGGTTCCGCCGGAGAGTATGTTGACTACGCGGCGTCCAAGGGCGCCATCGACACCTTCACCACCGGCCTGTCACAGGAAGTCGCCGCCGAGGGTATTCGCGTCAACGCGGTGCGGCCGGCGTTTATCTATACCGACATGCACGCCAGCGGCGGCGAGCCGGAGCGCGTTGATCGCATCAAGGCATCGCTGCCGATGCAGCGCGGCGGTCAGCCTGAGGAGGTGGCCAACGCGATCCTCTGGCTACTCTCCGAAGAAGCCTCCTATACCACAGGCAGCTTCATCGACCTGGCAGGCGGGAAATAGCGGCAGGCCTTCCAACTCGCCACGACTTGCCGAACGGATCACGCTAGAGACCCTCAGTACCCGGTCATCTCCAGATAACCCTCGCCCTGATGGGAGCCGGCAAACCGCACTGACCCCTCCCAGTAGGGAATGCCGGTGCCCATCCAGGCCTGATCGTTCAGCGCTTCTGTGGTGACATCCAGTCCCTGCGAAGGTACCTGCAGGCGCCAGCGCGTAGGCACCTCGCGCTCGGCCACGGTGACGCTATTGAGCGGCTGCATGCTGATCTGCTCACGGCGCAGCGGCGTGGTTTCACCTGCGGCGGTGATCCAGGTGCCGGAGTAATAGTGGTCGCCTGCATCACTGCGCAGACGGAACAACATCAACTTGTTGCCATCGTCCATGTGCAGTGAAAACCAGTCCCAGCCCTGCTGATCTGGGGCCAGCGGTTGGCTGCTCCACTCCCGGTCCAGCCAGGCCTGGCCGCTGACTTTATGGGTCTGCCCCTGCCATTGAATCTCGCCCTGTACCTGATAAAACGGCTGGCTCATATACCAGGAGGCCTGGTCACTGTCGGACTTGCGGCTATAACCCTCCTCGCCCTGGAGTACCATGGGCAGGTCGGAGGTCAGCTGCAGCTGATAACTGAAACCCTCACCGCTGGCGCTAACCCGCAGGGGGCTTAAGCGCTGATTGGCCTGGCCTTGTAGAGACCAATCGTCGATCCAGGCTTCAAATGGCTCCAGCGTGACCCCCGCCTGTCCGACGCCGCCCCGGGCCAGGCGATCAGCATGTAAATGGCCATCGGCATGGGTCAGGGCCGCATGTCCGAGCCAGATCTGTTCGCTCTGCCAACCGGCCTCTGCCTGCTCCGCAGTCTGTGCGCTCAATGCCTGGCGAAACAACGTCCATTGCGCGCCCCAAGGCTTGCCTTGCTCATCGGTCAGGTTGGCAGTGACGTACCACCACTCGATGCGGTAATCCGGGTGCGCGGCGTGATCGCGCGGCAGCACGATCGGCGCGCCGGGCACAACCTGGGTAAAGCCGTCGGATGCCTGCCCCAGACCGGCAAAGCCAGAGCTTGGCGGGGGTGGCGATTCTTCGCAGCCGGCCAAGGCAAGCAGCATCACAGCGAATCCCACCAGCGTCACACTTCTCAGCTCAGCTTTCATTGGCAAAACTCCTGAGCAGGCTGCCGGGCTGCGCACGTGCAATACGCCATACCGGCCCCAGACTGGCCAACAGCACGGCCGCCAGCGCGAACCCGCCCAGCGTTGCCCACTGCGCCGGGAACCAGTGCCAGGGCAACCGCCAGCCAAACGCCTGTACATTGACCACATCAATCAGACACCAGGCCAATAGCAGCCCTAACGGAATCGCCATCAAGCAGGTGAACGCCGCCAGCACCAGCATTTGCAACAGACTCAGGCCGGCCAACTGCGACGGCCGCAAGCCCATGGCCCATAGCGGCGCCAATTGGCTCAAGCGGCTGTCAGCCAAACTGAGCAGACTGGTCAACAGGGCGATGGCGGCGACGCCCAGCGTCAGAGTATTGAGTGCGGCGGTCGCGGCGAAGGTCTGCTCGAAAACGTCACGCGAGTAGCGTTTCAGCGAGGCCTGATCGATGACCCGATTACCCGCCAGGGCAAAATGACTTTGCAGCTCGCTCGCCAGCTCGGCAGCCCGGCCCGGTGCGCTGAGCACGCCAAGACTGGTAATCGGCTGATCAATCCAGCGCTGCGTCAGCCCCGTAGCCGAGACCAACAGTTGCCCGCGGGGATTGCCGTAATCGGCGTAGCGACCCAGCACCTTCAAGCGCCATTCACCGGCGGGCGTAGTCACCACCAACTGATCCCCCAGCGCCAACCCCAGCCGATAGCCCAGCTGTTCGCTGACCATAGCACCCTGCCCGGCAGCCAGGGCCTTCCAGGCTTCTGGGACAGACTCGAGCAGCGGCCAGGTCTGGGCATACAGCGGGTGGTCAATCACGCCGCTGAGTTCGGCCGGCCAGCCCGCGATGCGCGTGTCCAGTTGCCAACTGGGCAGCTGCGCGCGCACCTCCGGGCGTGCCTGTAACCAGGTCGTGATCTCGGCCGCCTGCTCTTCGCTTTCCGGGCGAATATAGATATCCGCAGCCAGACGCTGATCTAGCCAGCCGGTAAAGGTCTGGCGAAAGCCTTCGGTCATGCTGCCGACGCCGACGTTGGCGGCCAACGCCAACAGCAGAGCCATCAACGCCATACTCAGACCGGACAACTGCTGCTGACTGTCGGCCCAGAACCATTGCCCAATCGGGCCCCGCGCCGACCGCGCGCCAAGCCGCAACATCCCCTGGAGAAACACCGGCAGGAGCCAGGCCGCTCCCAGCAGCAGGCAGGCCAGCAGCGCAAACCCGGCCAGCAAGCCGCTACCAAACTCTATCAGCAGCAGCGCAGTACTCAGCAGCAGCACACCCAAAGCGCTCAAGCGCGCCACCACGCGACCTTGGGCTTCGCGCCAGGCCTGTGGCCGCGCCCAGGCCAGCACCGGCATGCGCAAGGCGGTCAGCACACTACTGCCGCCGGCCAGCAAGGTGCCGAGCAGACTCATACCCAACCCGGCCAGCCACCAGCCGGCACCCAGTGACAACTGCCCGGCCACCTGTGCACCGTAAAGGCCACGCAGACTGGCCGCCACATCCCCCATCAGCAACCCCGCCAGCGCAAAACCGCTAAGCACTCCCAGACTGCCGCCAATTAGCGCCAGCAGCACCAGCTCAACCAAGAGCGCCGCCACCAGCATGCGCAGACTGGTGCCGCAGGCACGCAAGGTCTGCATCACGCCACGGCGCTGTTCCATCGCCAGCCCGGCGGCCGCATGTACGATAAACAGCCCGACGACAAAAGCCAGCAGCCCTAATGCCGTTAGATTGAGATGAAAACTGTCGGTCAGCCGCTGCAGATCCGCCTCGCCCCGGGACTCCCAGATCAGCGGCAGGTCATTGGCAATGGCCGGCTGCCCGGCAGCGAACTGATTGTCGACCAACAGCTCGCTGAGCAAACCCGCCTGGTTCAGCAACTGTTGTGCGCGTCCTATATCCACGACCAGCACGCCGGGCGGCATATCGGCAACCACCTGCAAAGGTGGCAATACCTGGCCTTCAGCGAGCGTCAGCGGAGTGGCGGCGTTCACGCCCAGATCAGCCAAGGTATCGGCTGCAACCCAGGAGCGCCCGGGGGCGCGAATAAATTCCGCCAGGGCGTCGGTACTCTGCATACCAGACGCCAGCGCCCCACCGCTCGGCAAACTCAGAGGGTCGATACCGGTAAGTTGCAGCCGCCGCTCGCCCCCTGGCGTAGCCACGCTAACACTGCCCTGCAAGACCGGCGACACCGGCCAACCAGCGCGCCGCAGTTCGGCAAAACGCTGCTGCGGGATCAGCTGCCCACCCGGGCTGACCAGCACGGACTGGCCGCTGCCGCCGAACAGCTGCGCAGCGCGATCATAGCTGTCACGCGCCTGGCTGTTGAGCGCCTGCACACCGGTCCAGAGCGCGGTCGCCAGCCACAACCCGACCAACAGGCAAGCCGCCTGCAGCGGATGCCGACGCCAGTGACTGAGCAGACTGTGCAGCGTCCAGCCCAGACGTCCGAGCACGCCGCCGCTCAACGAACAGCTCCCTGCACGCGGCCGTTGCTGAGCAAGATCTGTTGATCGAGTCGGCTCGCCAACCGCGAGCTGTGAGTCACCATCAACAGGCTGGAGCCGACCTTGTCGACCAGCGCCAGCAACAGGGCCATTACCTCATCGGCGGTGCGCTCATCCAGGTTGCCGGTGGGTTCATCTGCCAGGATCAAAGGTGGGCGCAGGGCCAGTGCGCGGCCCACCGCGACCCGTTGCTGCTGGCCTCCGGAGAGTTGTTCCGGGTAGCGCTGCAGCAACGCCTCCAGGCCAAGCTCTGCCGTCAGCGAGGCCTGCCATTCGGCATCCAGCCGGCCTGCCAGACGTGCCTGAAAGGCCAGATTGTCGGCAACGGTTAGCGAGGGAATCAGATTGAATTGCTGAAAAATTACCGCCACGCTGTCACGGCGATAAGCCGCACGGGCCGCTTCGTTCAGTGCGTCGAGGCGCTGCTCACCGACCCGAATCTCGCCACTATCAGCCTGATCCAGCGCGGCCACCAGATGCAGCAGCGTACTTTTGCCGCTGCCGGATTCACCCATCAGCGCCAAGGTCTGGCCGCGCTGCAGCTGCAGATCAATTCCATCAAGAATCTGCAACCGGCCCTGGGGACCGCTGTAGCTTTTACGCAGACCGGTAATCTCAAGCATGCCGGTGGGATTCATAAGCGGTTCTCGTAAGACATGTCTGCCAGCGCGCCTGCCAATGCACTCAAAGGCTGGGTGCTGCGTTGGCGCCGCCATTGATCAGGGGAGCATCCAGCCCAGCGTTTGAACGCCCGAGAGAAACTGGCGGCCTCGGCATAGCCCAATTGCTGAGCGATGCTGTCCAGCCCCAGGGTGGTGTCGCCCAGTAGCCGTTCCGCCAGATTGCGCCTTACCCGCTCATCCAATTGCCGGAATGGATGGCCTTCTAGCGCCAGACGCCGGTGCAACGTGCGCTCGGACAGGCCCAGCCAACCGGCCACGTCTCGCGCCGGATGAATACGCCCGGAGTGACTCATCAGACTCTGCAGTACCTGTCGCGCCAGCGGCGCCTGAATATCATCCAGGCTGTCACATAAATGCTGGCACAGGTTGGCGCAAGTGCGCTGGGTCATGGCATTGGCTAGCGGCAGGGCGCTATGCAGATCCTCCCAGGCTATCAGCATCGCATTGCGTGCTGCGTTCATATCTGCCGCACATTCGAAGTGCGCGTTATACAGCTCGGCCGGCCCGGCAGAAGGAACACAGATTTCGATGGCCAGGGGCACAAACGGCCGCTGTAACAGCTCACTGTACACGCACTTCCATGCCGCCATACCACGCTCGACCACCAGGCATCGGGCATCTTCGGGTAACACACTGGCGTCCAGCACCATCCATAGCCCAGACTTATCCGGATGCAGACTGACAGGGCAGATCGACATCGCCAGCGGCCGAAACTGGCTGGTGATTTCGATAGCATCCATCAAGTTGCGGCTGGCCAACATGGTGTAACCGAGCAAGCCCAGACTGGTCAAATGATAGCGTTGACCGAGCCGCAGACCCGTACCCGGCTGACTATGCTGCGCGACCAGATTGCGAATCACCGCCAGCTCCTGCCACAGCTGTAGAGAGCTGAGCTCCTCAAGCGGGCGATCCTGCAGGCCGGTATTGGCCAGACACTGCCGGGCAGGCACGCCCAATTCCGCTGCGAGCTCCAGCAGCAACCTCACGTTGGTATTGTCACGACGCTGTCGCCAGTCCATCCGAGTATTCCGTTTCGTCGTCAAGAAAGAATATGGCAGTAAATGTCATAGCATGGCAGAAGTTATCATGGCCGCAGTATAGGCGTTGGCGCATGCTGATCTGGCAAAAACCTATAACAAGAGGTAACCGCCATGCCCGAGTTTTTCTACACCACCGCGCGTAACAACCAAGCCCGGCCAACTCAGCACTTCCGTGTCACGCCGGTCGCCGGCTCGCTGGGCGCGGATATTCATGATATTGACCTGAATGACCTGTCCGACGCGGGCCAGGCCGATCTGCGTCAGGCGCTGATGGATCATCAGGTGCTGTTTATCCGCGATCAATCGCTGAGCGTGGAACAGCTAAAGGCTGTTTCCCTGCGCTTCGGCGAATTTGGCGTCGAGCCCTACGTCAAACCCATGGCCGACCATCCGCACGTGGTGCACGTAGTCAAGGAAGCCGGCGAAGGCACGCCTTTTGTGTTCGGTGGTGCCTGGCATTCCGACTGGACCTTCCAGGAACGTCCACCCGCATTCACCTTGCTCTATGGCCATGATGTGCCTGAGATTGGCGGCGACACCCTGTTCAACAACATGTACCTGGCCTGCGAATGGCTGTCACCGGCGCTGCGCAAAATGCTGCTTGGGCTGAACGGCGTCAACAGTCCGGAATTCGGCTATGGCCCGAATGCCAAGCACAACGCCGGCCTGGAGAGTATGCAGATCCTCTACGGGGAAAATGTCGACCATGATGTGCGCAGTCACCCACTGATCACCCGGCATCCTGAGACTGGTCGCAACGTACTCTTCGCCAACCCGGCCTATACCCTGGGTATCGAAGGCATGAAGGCCGAGGAAGCACGGCCGATACTCGACTACCTGTTCAGCATCGCCACCGCCCCGGCCTTCACCGTACGCATGCGCTGGACCCCCGGCACGCTGGCGATCTGGGATAACCGCTGTGTATGGCATCAGCCGGTATCCGATTATTTTGGTAACCGCCGGGAGATGTTCCGTACTACCGTAGTGGGCGACAAACCACAACGCGGGAGTGAGGAATGAAGGCAGATCTGTTCAACGCCAAGGGCGCGGCAGAGGTATTATTCACGGCGCGGCAGAATGCAGCGCCGTGCGATCCGGTGGCCGGTCCTTTCGGCATTGAGACACTGGAGCAGGCTTATGCAGTGCAAGCGGAACTGGTCAGCCAATGGGGCTATAACGACCAGACCCAGGCGGGCTATAAACTCGGCGTAACCGATACCCGCGTGCAGGAAGCCATGGCGCTGGATCATCCGCTCTTTGGCCACCTGCTGTCGGGCTGGGATTATCTGGACGGCGATACTATCCCCGCCTCGCGCCTGATTACCCCCAAGCTGGAAGGGGAAGTGGCATTCCTGTTCAGAGCCACGTTGGACGACCCGAAGCTAACCGAAGAAGCACTACTCGATGGCCTGAAAGGCGTATTACCCGCACTGGAGATTTGCGATTCGGCCTTTGCTGGCTGGCCAAAAAGCCTGTTTGACGCTGCGGCCGACAACCTTTCTTCCGGCCTTTACGTGCTGGGTAGCGAGCTGAAGGACCCGCGGGAGCTGGATCTGGCCAATCTGGAAATGAAGCTATACCGCAACAATGATCCGGTGGTGACCGGCCATTCTCGCCAGTGCATGGGCAATCCACTTACCGCCTGTTTGTGGCTGGTGCGCGAGCTGGCACGCAGAGGCACGCCGATTCGTGCTGGCGAGTTGATTCTGTCTGGCTCACTGGGGCCGATGGTCGAAACCAGCGCGGGTGACAAAATACGGCTGGAAATAGGCGCGCTGGGCAATCTGGAGTGTCGTTTCAGCTAAAGCTGAGCCGAATGGATGGATGCCGGCGTTGAAAACAAGTGGAGGGAATAAAACAGGACAGGCAGATAAAAGAAAACCCCGCCTAGGCGGGGCTTTGCAGAACTTTGTTCCTGATCATCCTTAAATCGTGGTGCCTCCAGGCACTGTCCCTGCTCCGTGTTATTTTTTGGCGCTTCCTGCGTTGCTCCTAGCGAACACAATGTTACGCAAAACAGCAGGTTGCGCCCATAGCTGATTGCCACCAGGGCATGTAAGCCATAACTTACAATTTGATACATTCAAGCTAATCACCCGGGCTTGCGCCCGGGAAATCCGGATCAGAACTGCGCCGCGTCCAGCTCATACAGTGATTCACTACCAGCCCGCACGGACTCGCTCAGCGAATGAATCCGTGGCAGCAGACGTTTGACGAAGAACCGCCCAGTGCCGATCTTGGCCAGGTAGAAACCGTCGCTGTCGTCGTTCAGACGTGCATTGGCGGCTTTGGCCATCTTTGCCCACATGTAGGCGTAGGCGGTATAACCGAACACATGCAGATATTCGACCGAGGCGGCGCCAATTTCATTCGCGTTGGTCTTGCTGCGGTCAATCACCACGCCCGTCAGCTGTTCCAGATTATCAATAGCCTTGGCCAATGGCTCCACGAACTCGGCAAGCGCCTGATCTGAATTCTCGCTGATAAAGTCGCGCACTTCCTGGATAAACACATTCACAAAGGCGCCGTTGTTAGCCACGGTCTTGCGCCCCATCAGATCCAGCGCCTGAATACCGTTGGTACCCTCGTAGATCTGCGCAATGCGTACGTCACGTACCAACTGCTCCTGACCCCACTCGCGCACATAGCCGTGGCCACCAAACACCTGCTGGCCGTGCACGCAGTTTTCCAGACCTACATCGGTAAAGAACGCCTTGGCTACCGGCGTCAGCAGCGCAACCAGGTCTTCACCCTTCTTCTTGATCTCGGCATCATCAGCATACTTGCTGATATCCAGCTGCGAGCCTACATAGGTAGAAAACGCGCGACTGCCTTCGGTCATCGCCTTGATCGTCAGCAGCATGCGACGTACATCCGGGTGCACGATGATCGGGTCAGCTGCTTTCTCTGGCTGCTGAGCACCGGTCGGCGCGCGGCTCTGAATACGATCACGGGCATAGGCCACGGCGCTCTGGTAGGAAGCCTCGGAGCAACCAATGCCCTGAATGCCGATTGACAGACGCTCATAGTTCATCATGGTGAACATGGCATTCAGGCCCTTGTTCACTTCACCGATCAGATAACCCTGGGCGCCATCAAAGTTCATCACGCAGGTAGCAGAGGCCTTGATGCCCATCTTGTGCTCGATCGAACCGCAGCTGACCGGATTGCGCTCGCCCAGACTGCCGTCTGCATTAACCAGAAACTTGGGTACCAAAAACAGCGAAATACCCTTGGGACCGGCCGGTGCGTCAGGCAGCTTGGCCAGTACCAGGTGAATGATGTTATCGGTCAGATCATGCTCGCCGCCGGTGATGAAGATCTTGGTACCGGTCACTGCGTAGCTACCATCCGCCTGCGGCACTGCCTTGGTACGGATGATGCCCAGATCGGTGCCGCAGTGGGGCTCAGTCAGACACATGGTGCCCGCCCAGGTACCCGCGTACAGATTTGGCAAATAAGCCTGCTTGAGCTCTTCACTACCATGGGCGTCAAGCGCCAGACAGCAGCCAGCCGTCAAAGCAGGATAAAGCGCAAAACTGTTGTTCGCGCCGTAGACCATTTCCTCGACCTGCACGCCGAGGGTCTTGGGCATCCCCAAACCACCAAACTCAGGATTGCCGCCCAGACCTACCCAGCCGCCCTCGGCGTAGGTGCTGTAAGCCTGCTTGAAACCAGCGGGAGTGGTGACCACGCCGTTATCCCACTTGGCACCCTCTTCATCACCGCTGCGGTTCAACGGCGCAATGGTCTGCGAGGTGATCTTGCCAGCTTCTTCCAGCATCGCGTCTGCGGTTTCCGCATCTATCGCGCCGTCCAGCCCTGGCAGACTCTGCCACAACTTGTCGGCTTCAAATACTTCATTCAATACGAAACGAATATCACGCAGGGGTGCTTTGTAGTCAGCCATGGAAACTCCTCTTGCCGTCATTGCGCCCGGGACAGTCCGGAACATGAGACGATTGTAACGCCGCAACGATTTTGGTTACAGCGTCTTTAAATGACTACTTTGTAAAATCCGGTCACAGCAGAAAACCTCCGCGCTGGGATTCTCCCGCCAATTCGCCCACGCACCGAGAAAGACTTTTAGCTGCCCGCACGAAGACCGGCTGCCGCAGCACCAACTGGTCTGCAGATGACCGTCAGAGCACAGGGATGTGCGATGACGAGCCCCAGGGAAGGCCCCGGAGCGTGTCATCTGCAGGCCAGTTGGTGCTGCGGCAATCACTCCCAGCCATTGCCAGACATCAAAAACAACAAAGCCCCGAACCAGTCGGGGCTTTGTTTATAGCTTGCAGCTTATAACGAGAACTTAGAACTGCTCAGCCGTCATCTGCATCAATGAATCAGCACCAGCTTCCAGTGCTTCGACGTGTGCGCGGGCACGCGGCAATAAACGCTTGAAGTAGAACTCCTGAGTCGCCAACTTGGCCTTGTAGAAGTCCTCCTCAGAGGTTCCTGCATCCAATGTTGCCTGAGCAGCGACCGCCATCTTCAGCCAGAAGAACGCCAGCGTCACATAGCCTGAGTACATCAGGAAGTCCATGGCCGCCGCGCCGACTTCTTCGCGGTTCTGCATCGAGCGCATGGCGATTTTCTGCGTCAGCTCGCCCCACTCGGCATTCAGCTTGTTCAGCTTGGTAACGTACTCACCCAGTGTGGCATGGCCCTCGTTGGCCTGGCAGAACTGATGCACTTCCTTGGTGAAGGCGCGCTGCATCTTGCCCTGGCTCATCAGCACCTTGCGTCCGAGCAAATCCAGCGCCTGAATGCCGTTGGTGCCTTCATACAGCAAGCTGATACGGCAGTCGCGCATCTGCTGCTCCTGGCCCCATTCACGGATGTAACCATGGCCGCCGAAAATTTGCATACCGTGGTTGGTCACTTCCAGGCCGGTCTCGGTCATGAAGGCTTTGCAGATCGGCGTCAAGAACGCCAACTGATCCTCGGCATTGGCACGTACCGACTCGTCTTTGGAATAGTGTGCCTTGTCCAGCAACTGCGCGGTGTAATACGCCAGCGCACGGTTGCCTTCATTGAAACCCTTCATGGTCAGCAACATCCGACGCACGTCAGGATGCACGATAATCGGATCAGCAGGCTTGTCCGGCGCCGCCGGACCCGACAATGCACGCATCTGCAGACGGTCTTTGGCGTAGGCGATGGCGGTCTGGTAGGAAGCCTCACCGTGACACAAACCCTGCATACCGGTACCCAGGCGAGCATGGTTCATCATGGTGAACATGCAATTCAAACCCTTGTTGATCTCACCGATCAGGAAGCCCGTGGCACCGTCAAAGTTGAGCACACAGGTGGCGGACGCCTTGATGCCCATCTTGTGCTCCAGGGAGCCGCACTTCACACCATTGCGCTCACCGACCTCGCCATTGGCGTCGGGCAGAAACTTCGGCACGATAAACAGCGAGATGCCCTTGGTGCCGGCCGGGGCGTCAGGCAGCTTGGCCAACACCAGGTGCACGATGTTTTCGGCAAAATCATGCTCGCCACAAGAGATAAAGATCTTGGTGCCGGTGATTTCGTAGGTGCCGTCCTCGCGGGGTACCGCGCGCGTTTTGGTCAGACCCAGGTCGGTACCGCAATGCGGTTCGGTCAGGCACATGGAACCAGTCCAGGTGCCGGGCACCAGCTTATTCAGATACAGCTTTTTCTGCTCCGGACTACCGTGCGCACGAATGGCCGCCGAACAGCCCTGGCTCAAACCCGGATACATGCTCCAGGCATAGTTTGCCGATGCAGTCATTTCCGCCACCACCAGACCCAGCGACGCGGGCAGACCCTGCCCACCGTATTCAACCGGACCGGTCATCGAGCCCCAGCCATTGTCTACATACTGTTGATAGGCTTCTTTGAAACCCTTGGGCGTGGTAACGACGCCATCATCGATATGACAGCCTTCCTCATCACCGCTACGGTTCAACGGCGCCAGTACTTCACCTGCGAACTTGGCACTTTCTTCCAGAATCGCGCTGACCATATCCGGCGTGGCGTCGGTGAGACCATGAGTTTCATAACCCGTGGCGAAATCAAACACTTCGTCCATGACGAAGCGCATGTCACGGAGGGGGGCTTTGTAAGTCGGCATGCTATTTGTCTCCAGAGATCGGCCGGACCATACCGGCCGATGCGAATTCATACAGTTGTTTGAACATACGGCCAGGCTGCCAGCAGGGTCAAGCTATTGGCCTGCGCATTACATTGATTGATACAAAGTCATAAGGTAACTGGCAGCCCCTCCGCTGCCTGGTTGTATCGGGTTCAAGACAGTTATAAACCGATACTGAACTGCATCCTGAACGCCGTCCGCAAAATCACTGTTAGCAACCGACTCTTGCCTGATTAGGGGCAGCGCTGCGAAGCCCAGGCTGCGGCGCTGAAGCTCCATTATCCATTCAATCTCTTATTCCATAAACGAATATGAAAATCAGTTTTCGTGCTTGGACAGCCTTAACAATCCCTTTTATTGTGGCGGCCTGATGGGTTCCGGTACGCGGACCCGATACCTCATACGAGATTCAGGTTACCGATGAACTGGGATTCCCTGCCAATGATTGGCGTCGCCGCCCTGCTGTGCTGGGTGTTCTATGCCTTTGCCCGCGAAAAGTTCAGCCCGGACATAGTGGTCGGCATAGCTGTAGCGGTGCTTCTGGTTAGTAGCCTGCTGACCCCTGGGGACGTGCTCAGCGTTCTGTCCAACAGTGCTCCGATTACCATTGCCTGCATGTTCATTCTGTCCGCCGCGCTGGAACGCACCGGCTGTGTGGATGCGCTGGGCAAATGGCTGGCAAAGCTCGGCGGCGGCAGCCCATTACGCACGCTGTTCAGCCTCATGATCACGGCTCTGGTGCTCTCGACCTTTATCAATAACACCCCGGTGGTCGCTATCCTCACGCCAGTCGCCGTTACGCTGGCTGCCCAGGTTGGCAGCAAAGCGTCGAAGCTACTCATTCCGCTGTCCTACGCCACTATTCTGGGCGGCACCATGACCATGATCGGCACTTCGACCAACATCCTGGTCGACGGTGTGGCGAGGGAGGCCGGCATGGAGCCCTTCGGCATGTTCGACATCTTCCTGCCGGGGCTGATCATGGCGGTCATTGGCGTGGGTTTTATTATGCTGGTTGGCCACCGGCTGCTGCCGGACCGGGAAAGCCTGTCGAAGCAGTTGCGTCCGGACCAAAGCCGGCCGTTTATGACCGAACTGCTGGTGCCACATGACTCGCCGATCATCAATCAGACGATTGCCGACGCCAAACTCAACGGCAACAGCGGCATTCAGGTACTGAAGATCTTCCGCGGCGATGAAGAGCTCTCAACGCCGTTGAACAGCACTCTTCTCAACGCCGGCGACCGCTTGGTACTGCATACCAATATGAAGGATTTTATGGAGCTGCGGCAGAACGGTCTGCTGACCTTCAACCGCGACCAGGCCGCCAACTTTGAGACCATATCCACCCGCGACGTCGTGCTGGCCGAGGCGATTGTCGGGCGCAACTCACGTTACAGCCATCGCCCCATGCGCGACCTTAACCTCACCGCGCGCTATGGCATGCACGTGCTGGCCATCCATCGCCATAACGAAAACATTCAGGACAACCTGGACGACTTCCAGTTGCAGTTCGGCGATGTGATGCTGGTTGAGGGCTCGCCAACACAGATTCGCAAATTTGCTGACAACGGCGATCTGATCAGCCTGAACACTGTGCACGAACGCGCCTATCGGCGTGACAAGGCGCCAATCGCGATCGCGGCTGTGCTGGCGGTGATGCTGCTGGCTGCTTTCAAGATCATGCCCATTGAAGGCCTGGCCATGATCGCCACTGCCATTGTGCTGGCGACCGACTGTCTGGACACGGAAGACGCTTACAAGGCGATTGACTGGCGAATTCTGACGATCATTTTCGGCATGCTGGCGATCAGTATCGCCATGAACAAAGTCGGGCTGGTGGACACGGTAGTAGACCAGGTCATGAGCCTGTCGCCGCTATTGGGACCACTGTTCATGCTCTCGTTTATCTACCTGCTGACGTCGATTCTGACCGAGGTAGTCAGCAACAATGCGGTCGCAGTATTGCTGACACCCATCGCGATTGGCGTGGCGCAGCAGCTCGGAGCCGACCCGCGGCCCTTCGTGATCGCGGTGATGTTCGCCGCCAGCGCCAGCTTTGCCACCCCCATTGGCTATCAGACCAACACCTTCGTCTACAGCGCCGGGGGCTATAAATTCACCGACTTCATGCGCATAGGGGTGCCCATGAACCTGATCATGTGGGCTACCGCTACTCTAGTCATCCCCTGGATATGGCCGCTATTCCCGGCTTGAGTCCTCAGCCGGCTCCACGGTGCAAAGGAGAGGTGTAAACCGGAGGCCGTCACCAGCCCGCCCTCAACAGTTGGCCATTGGCAGGTGAGGAAGGTCGTTGGTCGGATTCATAATCCGCGAATAGATATTGAACATATCTGCGCTATGCTGAGTGCTGTCAACGGCATAGGACATGGTTTGATAGATCGGCACCGCCACTGCTCTGGTGGTAGGGTCCAGGGAATGACCGGCGTGTATTGCGAGGGTTTCGAGCTTCATGCTCTCTCATGAGGTTCACCCCACGCATGCCCATCCCGGCGTTCGCAGTTCAAGATGCGCGATGGGTTAGATCAACCGGCTTTGCTCTAGGTCAAATATCTAGCTCGCTAGTGCGGGGACACGGCGATGCGCATCCGCTCCAAGGAGCTAACGCCATGTCCCCCATCATTGTCGCTACCGATCTCAACCCTGAGTCTGACCTCGCCCTCAGCCGTGCCAGCGCCATCGCACGTGAGCTGGACGCGCCGCTCATCGTAATGCATACCGTTGATGATCAGCTGCCGCTATTGGCAAGGGACAACGTATGCAAGGAAACCAGGCGGTTGCTGGAGGATCAGCTCAGCCGCTGTGTGCCAGACAGTAGCGTGCATACACAACTGATCGTGAGCCCAGGCCGGGTGGCGGAAAGCACACTCCGCTTGGTCAGCGAGGAACGTGCCCAGCTTCTGGTATTGGGCAAGCATCATCAGCGCAGTCCGGAGCGGGTTGTTTACACGACGGCAGAGCGTGTCAGTCGGCTCTCCTGTGCGCCGGTACTGACGGTGGCGACGGCTGGTGGCAAGTATCAAAGTGCGCTGTTGGCACTGGATTTTTCCGCCTGTGCCAGCGAAGCGTTGCGCTGCGCAGCGCGCCTGCTTGATGGCGGCAGGCTACACGCCTTGCATGTGTGCAATCCGCCGCTAGCTAAGCGTCTAGCCGGGCCTGCCGTGCAACGGGCGTATATCGATGAACAGAGTGAGATGCTGGATTATCTGCTGAAGGACGAATTGGAAACTCTGAAGCTGATCGGAACAACCGCACCGCAGATCGAACTACAAATCACCTGCGGCGAGATGCGGGAACAGTTTGACCAGGCGATCGCCCAATTTTCCCCCGGCTTTGTCGCCCTGGGCAGCCATAGCCGCGATGGCTTGACCCACGCGCTACGCGGCAGTCTGGCCCAAGCTTTGCTTCGCGATTCGCCGTGCGATGTGTTGATCGCGCACTAGGCCAATCTATCTGTTTTCGATATGGTCGTGCAGAGCGATAAACTGCTGGGTCAGTTTATGCCGGCCATCGAGGAAGATCAGCGGTGTATTCACCTGGTGTGACTCACGCATGCGTACCGAGCTGGACAGATACGCGGGCAACACCGGCAACCCCTCTGCCACCAGTTCATCCAGCATCTGTTGCGGCAGGCTGGCGCGGGACTGGAACTGGTTGACGACGATGCCCTCCACCTCCAGATCCTCGTTGTGCTCCTCGCGAATATCTTCCAGCTCCTTGAGCAAGCCGTACAAGGCCTGGCGCGAGAAGCTGTCACAGTCAAAGGGGATCAGGCAGCGGTCGGCAGCAATGAGCGCAGAGATGGTGTAGAAATTGAAGCTGGGAGCGGTGTCGATATAGATACGCTCGTAGTTGCCATCCAGGTCTTTCAGCAGCTTGCGCAGCTTCTGGATCTTGTAGCGCGACTCAAGCTTGTGCTGCAGCTCCGCGAGTTCTGGAGCGGCCGGCATGACCCAGAGATTTTCAAAGGGCGTTTCAGTGACGAACTGCTCAGCCTTCTTGTTGAACAGGCTGGTGGAAAGCGTCTGGGCGAAAAAGTCGGCAATGGTCAGGTCGACATCCTGCAAGCCATCACCCAGCAGGTAGTGACTGGAGTTGGCCTGCGGATCCAGATCAACCACCAGGGTCTTGTAGCCCGCTGCGGCACTGACGGCGGCCAAGTTGCAGGCGATGCTGGATTTACCCACACCACCCTTCTGATTGAAGATCACCCGACGCATGACACCCCTCCCCCGAATCTGTCCGAAACCAACTCAGACTACGATAGCAGAGGGATCATGATAGATCGCAGACATTTCATGTACTGCTTCGATAAAGGCGCCGGCATGCGCTGGATCGACCTCCGGGGTAATGCCATGGCCCAGATTGAAAACGTGGCCGTTGCCCTTGCCGTAGCTCTTGAGAATACGCGCGACTTCTTCGCGAATCGCAGCGGGTTTGGCGTAGAGCACGGTGGGGTCCATATTGCCTTGCAAAGCGACCTTGGAGCCTACGCGCGATCGCGCCACACCCATATCCATGGTCCAGTCCAGACCCAATGCATCTGCACCGGCGTCGGCAATACTCTCCAACCATAGCCCACCGTTCTTGGTGAACAGAATGACCGGCACGCGACGACCCTGATGCTCGCGGATCAGCCCCGACACGATCTTGCGCATATAGGCCAGGGAAAACTTCTGGTAGGCATCGGAAGACAGATTGCCGCCCCAGGTATCAAAAATCTGTACCGCCTGAGCACCTGCCAGAATCTGGCCGTTCAGATAGGAGGTTACCGACTCAGCCAGTTTATCGAGCAGCATATGCATGGCTTCAGGCTGGTCATAGAGCATGGCCTTGGTCTTGCGGAAGTCCTTGGAAGAACTGCCTTCAACCATATAGGTCGCCAGCGTCCAGGGGCTGCCGGAGAAACCGATCAGTGGCACCCGACCATTCAGCTCGCTGCGGATAGTCCGCACGGCGTTCATCACATAACCCAGATCCTGCTCCGGATCGGGCACCTTGAGCGCTTCTATATCAGCGGCGGTATCGATACGCTTGCGAAAGCGCGGGCCTTCACCGGTTTCAAAATACAGACCCAGGCCCATCGCATCCGGGATAGTCAGAATGTCGGAAAACAGAATCGCCGCGTCCAGCGGGTAACGCTCCAGCGGCTGCAGCGTCACTTCACAGGCCATCTCTGGGTTGGTACACAGCCCCATGAAATCGCCAGCCCTGCTACGTGCTTCGCGGTACTCAGGCAGATAGCGCCCGGCCTGGCGCATCATCCACACCGGGGTAACGTCCACAGGTTGGCGCATAAGGGCACGGAGAAAGCGATCGTTCTTCAATTCGGACATGGAGTAGGTATCCAGTTGCGGGATCAGCGGGCATTGTACCGGGAAAAGCACGGAAGATCAGGCTGGTAACGTCTGTTAACGACTCGGTCGATCAGTGGCTGCGGGGCAAGGCCCTGACGGGACCGTCGGCGCACAGGGACGTGCGCCGACGAGCCCTAGGGATGGCTCGTAGCGTGTCCCGTCAGGGCCTTACCCCGCAGCCAACCCAACCAGGAGCCAGAAACACAAAAGGGCGCCCGAAGGCGCCCTCTTTTTACATTCTGAAACGGCTTAAAGCTCCAGATACTCGATAATACCTTCCGCAGCCTGACGACCTTCCCAGATCGCCGTCACCACCAGATCCGAGCCACGTACCATGTCACCGCCGGCAAAGATCTTCGGGTTGCTGGTCTGGAAGCGATAGCGCGCCTGCTCTGCAGCCACTACGCGGCCCTGGCTATCGATATCCACTTTGCTGCCTTCAAACCAGTCAGCCGGGCTGGGACGGAAACCGAAGGCAATGATGACCGCGTCAGCGGACAGCACTTCTTCAGAACCGGGAATCGGCTCCGGGCTACGGCGACCACGGGCATCCGGCTCACCCAGGCGTGTTTCAACCACCTTGACGCCCTCAACCCGATCTTCACCGACGATGGCGATAGGCTGGCGATTGAACAGAAACTTCACGCCCTCATCCTTGGCGTTTTTCACTTCCTTGCGCGAGCCCGGCATATTTTCTTCATCGCGACGGTAAGCGCAATGTACCGACTTGGCGCCCTGACGAATCGAAGTGCGGTTGCAGTCCATCGCGGTATCACCACCACCCAGCACCACCACTCGCTTGCCCTTCAGATCGATAAAGTCATCGGCCGATTTCTCGAAACCCAGGTTGCGATTCACGTTAGCCACCAGGAAATCCAGCGCGTCGTAAACGCCCGGCAGATCTTCGCCGGGGAAGCCGCCCTTCATGTAGGTATAGGTGCCCATGCCCATAAACACCGCATCATAATCGGCCATGAGTTCGTCAATGCTGACGTCCTTGCCGATCTCGGTATTCAGACGAAACTCGATACCCATGCCTTCAAAGATCTCCCGACGACGGGACATTACCAGCTTTTCCAGCTTGAATTCGGGAATACCGAAAGTCAGCAGGCCACCAATCTCCGGGTAGCGATCAAACACCACCGGCTTCACCCCAGCACGGGCCAGCACGTCAGCACAGCCAAGACCGGCCGGGCCAGCACCGATGATCGCGACCTTCTTGCCGGTCTGGACCACATGGGACAGATCCGGGCGCCAGCCCATGGCGAACGCTGTATCGGTGATGTACTTCTCCACCGAGCCGATAGTCACAGCGCCAAAGCCATCGTTCAGCGTACAGGCGCCTTCACACAGGCGATCCTGCGGGCATACGCGGCCACAGACCTCCGGCAATGTGTTGGTCTGGTGCGCCAGTTCCGCGGCCTCAAGGATGTTGCCCTCGGACACCAGCTTCAACCAGTTGGGAATGTAGTTGTGCACCGGGCACTTCCACTCGCAATACGGGTTACCGCACTCGAGGCAACGGTGAGCCTGATCGGCTGCCGCCTCCGGCTTGAACTGCTCATGAATTTCAACGAACTGGGTTTTACGCTGGCGCAGCGGACGCTTCAGCGGATCCTTGCGGCCCACATCGATAAACTGGAAGTCGTTACTTAAACGGTCAGCCATATTCAAACCTCTAAACAGCAGCGGCGAGCTTCAAGCTGCGACTGCAGGACTCATCAGGGCAAGGCAGCAGACCTGTCGAGCAGGTCTGCCATCGGCCTCTAGTTATTGCGGGTTGGCGCGGGTGCTGGTCAGCAGGGCGCGCAGACTGGCGGCCTTGGGTTTGACCAGCCAGAAGCGGCGGATGTAATTATCCAGATTCTCCAGCACTTCCTCCCCCCAGGCACTCCCGGTCTCGGCGACGTAATCAGTCAGCACCATGGTCAGGTGACTGCGATAAGCTTCCATCGACTCGCTGCTGATCCGGTGCAACTCCACCAGCTCATGGTTGAGCTTGTCGAAGAAGCTGTTGTCCTGATCCAGCACAAAGGCGAAACCACCGGTCATACCGGCACCGAAGTTGTGCCCGGTTGGCCCCAGTACGCAGACCATACCGCCGGTCATGTACTCGCAGCAATGATCACCAGCGCCTTCGATGACTGCATGCGCGCCCGAGTTACGCACCGCGAAACGCTCGCCTGCGGTGCCCGCCGCCAATAGCATGCCACCGGTGGCGCCATACAGACAGGTGTTACCGATAATCGCCGTTTCTTCGGAGCGGAACGGGCTGCCCTTAGGCGGCACGATGACCAATTTACCGCCAGTCATACCCTTGCCGACGTAGTCGTTGGCGTCGCCTTCCAGGTACATGTTCAGGCCGCCTGCGTTCCATACGCCGAAGCTCTGGCCAGCGGTACCCTTGAAGCGATAGGTGATAGGCGCGCCGACCATGCCCTGGTTACCGTGCACACGGGCGATCTCGCCGGAAACCCGGGCACCGATCGAGCGATCACAGTTGGTCAGGTTCATCTCGAAGTCGCCACCGGTCAAACCGTCGATACTGGCGCGAGCCAGCTCGACCATCTTCTCGGCAGTCAGACCTTTGTCAAACGGCACGTTGCGCGGCGACTCGCAGTACTGCGGTTTGTCCGCGGGCACATCCTTGCTGAACAGCAACGGCTCCAGATCCAGGTTCTGCTGCTTGCTGGTGGCGCCTGGCAGAATCTCCAGCAGATCAACGCGACCAATCAGGTCCTGCAAGCGGCTGACACCCAGTTGAGCCATCAGCTCACGAGTTTCGGTCGCGACGTAGGTGAAGAAATTCATCACCATTTCCACGGTACCGATGTAGTGGTTGTCACGCAGGTGCTTGTTCTGTGTAGCCACGCCGGTCGCGCAGTTGTTCAGGTGACAGATACGCAAGTACTTGCAGCCCAGGGCAATCATCGGCGCGGTACCGAAGCCAAAGCTTTCTGCGCCCAGGATCGCGGCCTTAATCACGTCCAGACCGGTCTTCAGACCGCCATCGGTCTGTACCCGAACCTTGCCGCGCAGATCGTTGCCACGCAGGGTCTGGTGCGCTTCGGAAAGACCAAGCTCCCAGGGCGAGCCGGCGTAACGGATAGACGTCAAGGGTGAAGCACCGGTGCCGCCGTCGTAACCAGAAATGGTGATCAGGTCGGCGTAGGCCTTGGCCACACCGGCAGCGATAGTACCAACACCGGGTTCGGCTACCAGCTTGACCGAAACCAGCGCGCGCGGATTGACCTGTTTAAGGTCAAAAATCAGCTGCGACAAATCTTCGATCGAATAGATGTCATGGTGCGGCGGTGGCGAAATCAGCGTAACGCCGGGCACCGCATAACGCAGGCGGGCAATCAGCTCGTTCACTTTACCACCGGGCAACTGACCGCCCTCGCCGGGCTTGGCGCCCTGCGCGACCTTGATCTGCAGCACTTCGGCGTTGACCAGATACTCCGGCGTAACACCAAAGCGACCAGAAGCGATCTGCTTGATCTTCGACATGCGCTCGGTACCGTAGCGGGCGGGATCTTCCCCACCCTCACCGGAGTTGGAGCGCGCACCCAGGCGGTTCATCGCCTCGGCAATGGCTTCGTGCGCTTCGGGCGACAACGCGCCCAGCGAAATACCCGCCGAATCAAAGCGCTTGAAGATCGACTCCAACGGCTCAACTTCATCCAGCGTAATCGCCTGCTGATCGCCACGCACTTTCAGCAGGTCGCGCAGCGAGGCTACCGGGCGGGTATTGACCAGGGCCGCGTACTCCAGGTACTTGTCATAGCTGTCGCCCTGCACCGCGTCCTGCAGCGCGCGCACCACATCCGGGTTGTAGGCGTGATATTCACCGCCAAACACGAACTTGAGCAAACCGCCCTGCTGGATGTTCTTGCGCGGGTTCCAGGCTTCGCGGGCGAGCAGCGACTGCTCAGCCTGCAGGTCGCTGAAACGCGCGCCCTGGATCCGACTGGCAACGCCCTTGAAGCAAACGTCGACGATTTCATCAGCCAGACCTACCGCTTCAAACAACTGCGCACCGCGGTAAGACACCACAGTGGAAATCCCCATCTTCGACAGGATTTTCAGCAGCCCTTTGGAGATACCCTTACGGTAGCTCTTGAACACTTCATACAGATCGCCGATCACTTCACCGGTACGGATCAGATCACCGAGGATCTCGTAAGCCAGGTAGGGGTAGACCGCCGTCGCGCCAAAACCGATCAGCACCGCATAGTGGTGCGGGTCACGCGCCGTGGCGGTCTCGACCAGAATGTTGCAATCGCACCGCAGGCCTACCGCAATCAGATGGTGATGCACCGCACCCACGGCGAGCGCAGCATGCACCGGCAGCTTGCCTTCGGAGATAAAGCGGTCGGTCAACACCAGCAGCGTCTTGCCTTCACGCACGGCCGCTTCGGCCTGCTCCGCAATCGCTTTGACGGCTTCGCCCAACGGCATGTCGGCCGGGGCGTTCAGCTCAATGCGTTGATGCGCAAAGCCCGGACGCTCCAGATTCATCAGCGTCCGCCACTTCGCCGGAGAAATGACCGGGCTGCTGAGAATCGCACGGTTAGCGTGATCAGCCGTCTCTTCAAAGACGTTCCGCTCAGCACCAATACAGGTTTCCAGCGACATCACGATAGCTTCGCGCAGCGGATCGATGGCCGGGTTGGTGACCTGGGCGAACTGCTGGCGGAAATAGTCGTACACCGAGCGCACACGGGTCGAAAGCACAGCCATCGGCGTGTCGTCGCCCATGGAGCCCACCGCTTCCTGGCCATTTTCGGCCAATGGACGCAGTACCTGGTCGCGTTCTTCGAACGTGACCTGGAACATCTTCATATACTGCTTGAGCTGTTCCGGGCTGAGGAAGTCGGAGCCATGATCACGGTCGTTCATGGTCGCCTGAATGCGCAGCGCATTTTCCTTCAGCCACTTGCGATACGGGTGCCGCGACTTCAGACGGCCTTCCACATCGCTGGTGTGCAGCACTTCACCGGTCTGGGTATCGACCGCCAGAATCTGACCCGGGCCAACACGGCCCTTGCTGATCACATCTTCAGGCTGGTAATCCCATACACCTATCTCGGACGCCAGGGTAATGTAGCCATTCTTGGTCACTACATAGCGCGCAGGACGCAGACCATTACGGTCGAGCAGACAGACCGCGTAGCGGCCTTCGGTCAAAACGATACCGGCCGGACCGTCCCAGGCTTCCATATGCATGGAATTGAATTCATAGAATGCCTTCAGATCGGCATCCATGGTTTCCACGTTCTGCCAGGCGGGCGGCACAACCATGCGAATGGCACGGAACAAATCCATGCCACCGGCAATCAACAGCTCGAGCATGTTGTCCATGCTCGAGGAGTCGGAGCCGGTTACGTTGACGATCGGCGAGATGCTTTCCAGATCCGGCAGCATCTCGTTGGTAAATTTATTGCGCCGGGCATGCGCCCAGTTGCGGTTGGCAGTGATGGTATTGATTTCACCATTGTGCGCGATCAGCCGGAACGGCTGGGCCAGCGGCCACTTGGGCAGCGTGTTGGTGGAGAACCGCTGGTGGAACACGCTGATAGCGGTTTCCATGCGCTCATCGCTCAGATCCGGGAAGAACTGCCCCAGATCGGCGGGCATCATCAGGCCTTTATAGGAGATGACCTTGTGCGACAGGCTGCAAACGTAAAAATCCTGGTCGGCCTGCATGGCGATTTCGGCCTTGCGGCGGGCGTAGAACAGCTTGATGCCGAACTGCTGCTCATCCAGGCCTTCACCGGACACAAACACCTGCTCGATACGCGGCATGCAGCTCAACGCCAAAGGACCCAGCACGCTGCTGTCGAAAGGCACTTCGCGCCAGCCAACCAGCGGCAAACCCTGATCTACAAGCGCAGCTTCGAAAGCTTGACGAGCAGTGGCCGAAGCCGCCTGATCGACGCCCATAAACACCATACCCACAGCATATTGCTCAGGGAGCTCGGTACCCAGAGACTCTTTGGCAACCGCACGCAGAAACCGATCGGGCTTCTGAATCAGCAGGCCACAACCGTCACCGGTCTTGCCGTCGGCGTTGATGCCACCACGGTGTGTCATGCATGTCAGGGCTTCAATGGCCGTCAGTAACAGGTGATGACTGGGCTCACCCTGCATGTGGGCAATAAGGCCAAAGCCACAGTTATCCTTGAACTGATCAGGCTGATATAAACCTGCTTTCATAGGCACACTCTCAAAATGCTATAGGATTCAGGCGCTTACGAGACTCAAACAAGACTGGATCTGGCTCGGCGCCGGACAAAAGGGGAGTAATTGTACACAGCAGCAACAATGCCCACAATTTTTTTTCGGGCCATCGTGCCGCAAAATCATATCCAAATGTCGTAAATAGGAAAGCTTTTCACTAGTGCGGCGAGCAAAAGAGCTGGGGCGAGACCTCGCGCATGAGATTCCAGCCCCCAAAAAACCGAGGGCTGGACCGCCATTTAACGCAAGGACTGTTTGATCGCGCCAACGCCCTTGGGCCAAGGGTTCTGTCGCCGCAGCGCTTCCGGCAATGCACTGACGCCTTGCTGCGCCTGTTGGCGAGTGCCGTATAGGCCCTGGGTTACCACAAACCAGGGGCGATCTTCATGCAGTGTTTCGAAGTAACCAATATTTTCCAACCCTGATTGCTGCTTGATGAAACTCAACGCCGCGTCCCGACTGCGCGTACCCAATAGCTGCAAAACAAATGCGCTGGAGTCTAGCTGGCGATACCAATCAGCCGTACGCATCGCTTGTGCCGCCGGGGCTGCAGCAGGTGCGACCGATGTTGGTTCTGGCTCAACTGCCACGGGCGCCGCTTGTGCCGACGGAACAGGCGCAGCCGGAGTAGCATCCACAGGTGCCTGCGCCAGATCTACCGGCTCCGCCGGCTCGGGCGCTACCGTTACCTGCTCAGGGGAAGCTGAGGAAGTGCTTGGAGCCTCTGCTTCCGCCTCGGCGACGTCAGCGACCGGTGGCGCAGCGATCTCAACAGTCTCTGGTTCAAGGGTAACTGCATTCAGCTCCGTCAATTCGGCCAGTTGCCGATCTTCTTCGACGTTGACCGGATTCACTGGCTCCGGTAGTTCAAGCACGGTGCGGGAAGGCTCATCGACAGTCTCGTTGCTGCCCATCAGCCAAGCGACACCGATACCTACCGCAACCAGCAACACGGCAATCATTGAGCGTACTGGCACCACTCCGCCTGAACGCCTGCTGGGGCGAGCTGCTGGCTGCTCCATCGCATCTTCCATAACCTGTCTGGCGACAGTATTGATGCGCCCAGGCCAACCACTGCTGCGGCGATGAATTTCTTGCAACTGCTCGTCATCCAGCAAAGCCAGTTCCTGGCCCGCCGCTTCGAGGCGCTGAGCAATATAGTCGCGCGTCTCCTCAGGTGAATAGGGGTCCAGATCAATTCGATGCACCCACTGTTCTGCAACACCATCGGTATCAATCTGCGGCAACAACAGGGAAATATTTTCGTCAGCAAACAGGAAGATCCTGACCGGCGAATCCGCGCCTGCGCTCAAACCCAGGTCAGCCAGATCCTGCAGGGCCTGCAATTCCAGCAACTGGGCATCATCAACGATCAGATACAATTGCACGCCGCTTTGCTTCAGCTGCTCGGCACGTTCAAGCAATGCGTCCGTGGAACGGCCCTTGCCGTTGACTGCCTGACAAAGGTAACCAATCAACGCGGACTCTTCGGAAAATTCGCGAGCGGTGGCCACCACACACTGGGTCGTATCCTTGTTGCTACTGGCCACCAGCACCTGGCGCAGCAAGGTCTTGCCACTTCCCTGAGGACCGGTCACCAGTAGAAGACGGTCACCAAAACGGGCCAAATGGTGCAGCTGTGCCAATACCGTTTTGCGTTGCGGTGTAAAAAAACGAAATCCCGGCGTGCGGGCCGCAAAGGGATCATGGCTCAACTGATAATGATCAAGAAACTCATCGAGTCCGCCCGCGGCGCTGATATTGATATCCGGTTCAACTGTCATGACTGATCTGCCGCGAGTGTTGCCTGCAAGGAAGCAGAATCGAATTCTGCGCTGACGACGGCCTGCCCTAACGCCTTGAGCAAAACCAGGCGCAACTGTCCGTCGAGTACTTTTTTATCTACTGCCATCAAATCCATAAAATCGTTGGCCTGCATATTCCCGGGCGGTGAAACCGGCAAACCCGCAGCAGCAATCAACGCTGTCGCTCTATCGACATCGGCCCGGCTAATCCAGCCCTCCCGACAGGACATATCCAGCGCCATGACCATCCCAGCGCCCACCGCCTCGCCATGCAACCACTGACCATAACCCTGATGCGCTTCGATCGCGTGGCCAAAAGTGTGACCCAGGTTCAGAATCGCGCGAACACCACCCTCACGCTCATCCGCCGCCACTACTTCGGCCTTGATCTGACAAGAGCGGGCAATGGCTTCGGTAACCAGGCTCGGATCGAGAGCCCGCAGACCGCTAATATTGTCTTCAAGCCAAGCTAAAAACGCGACGTCACGAATCAGCCCATATTTGATAATTTCAGCCAGGCCGGCACTGACTTCACGCGCAGGCAGGGTTTTCAGGCTGTCGGTGTCGATCAATACCGCTTTGGGCTGATAAAAAGCGCCAAGCATGTTCTTGCCCGCCGGGTGGTTAATCCCGGTCTTGCCACCCACCGATGAGTCCACCTGGGACAACAGCGTAGTCGGCATCTGGATGAAATCCACACCGCGCTGGTAACAGGCAGCAGCGAAGCCAGTCATGTCGCCGATCACTCCTCCACCGAGCGCTATCAGAGTGGTCTTGCGGTCATGCCGCGCAGCAAGCAGCGCGTCAAATACCTGCTGCAAAGTCGACCAGGTCTTGAATGCTTCACCGGTCGGCAGCACCACTTGTAGAACTTGATACCCCTGGAGGGCCTGACACAGCGCATCAAGGTATAACGGCGCTACGGTGTCGTCAGTCACAACGCACACCTGTTTCCCACTGATATGCCGAGCAAGCAACCCTGACTGGGAAAGCAGGTCGCTACCTATATAGATCGGGTAACTGCGATCACCCAGTTCAACGTTTAATTGCTGCATCAATTTCTCTCCGACACGACTCCGGCAAGAATACAACAGGCGCACATATTGTGCTCAGCCCGAATGCGACTCATGAATGGAATTGGATACTGGAACGATCTAGTCGTCAGTGCCTTGCAACCGGCTCAGAATGGTATTGACGACAATTTTAGGTCCGCGCTGGTCGGTGTCGATAGTGACGTCGGCTATCTCGCTGTAAAGCGGGTCACGGCGTGCCATAAGATCGCGCAACACCTTCTCTGGATCAGCATTCAACAACAACGGACGCTGCCGGTCCTTGGAGGTGCGTTGCAGCTGCTGATCGACACTGGTACGTAGATACACGACCAGGCCGTTGGCACTCAGGGCTCGCCGATTCGCCTCGCGCATGACCACGCCGCCACCGGTGGCCAGGATGATCCCGTGCTCTTGCACCAGCTCGGCAATCATCGCTTCTTCACGCTCGCGAAAACCCTCTTCGCCTTCCACGTCAAAAATCCAGGGTATGTCGGCGCCAGTACGCGCCTCGATCTCCCGGTCCGAGTCCTTGAAAGGGTATTTGAGTTCTTTGGCAAGCAGACGCCCGATGGTGCTTTTTCCAGCGCCCATCGGGCCGATCAGAAACACATTACGCAAGGTGATTACCTGGCAACCGTAATAGCTCCATTGTTGATGATACGAGGCGTCAGGAAGATAAGCAGTTCCGACTTGTTTTCCAGAGAGACGTCACGACGGAAGACTTTGCCGAGAACCGGCAGGTCGCCGAGGAAAGGTACCTTTTCACGAGTAGTTTGAGTTTCGCTGGAAAACACGCCACCGATCACGATTGTTTCACCATCACCAACCAGGATCTTGGCATTGACCTCATTCTTGCGAATCGTCGGCACGCCGTTAACCTCGTTGGTAAAGTCCGGCTCATCCTTGGTCACCACAACTTCCATGATCACCTGATTGTCCGGGGTAATCTGCGGCGTGACTTCCAAAGACAGCACGGCTTCAGCGAAGGCTGTAGTAGTCGCGCCGCTGGAGCTGGCTTCCTGATAGGGGATCTCCGAGCCCTTGAGGATCTTGGCAGTTTCCTTATCAGAGGTAACCACTTTCGGCTGGGAGATAATTTCACCGTTACCGGTGCTTTCCATCGCTGACAGCTGCAGGTCAAGAATGGTGTTGTTGGTGATAAAGCCGATACCGATACCCGAAGTCGCGCCCGCTACACCCATATCAACAAAAGGTGAGTTAGCTGAAGGGGTGGGCATCTGGCCCGTGCCGCCAGGATTACGCCCGAACACATCGAAGCGATCACCGGCATTGATGCTGCCGCCCCAACGAACGCCCAGCGCCTTGTCAAAACCGACGTTGGCTTCAACGATGCGAGCCTCGATCATTACTTGGCGAACCGGGATATCCAGCTGCACGACGATACGACGCAGCTCGTCCAGCTTCTGCTGCGTCTCCAGTGCGATGATGCTATTGGTGCGATCATCGACCGTAATCGAGCCGCGTTGCTCACCGTCACCGGCGGTCACTGAAGCAAACAGGCTGGCGATGTCGGCAGCTCGAGCGTAGTTGACCTGGATCAGCTCACGCCGCAAGGGCGCCAGCTCGGCAATTTGCTGCTGGGACTCCAGCTCTTGACGCTCTCTGGCGGCAATCTCGTCTGCCGGAGCTACCAAGAGCACATTACCTATCTTGCGCTGGTCCAGACCCTTGGTTTTCAGTACCAGATCAAGCGCCTGATCCCAAGGCACGTTCTGCAGGCGCAGCGTAATACTGCCTTGAACCGTGTCACTGGCGACCAGATTCAGATCGGTAAAGTCGGCGATCAACTGCAGCACCGAACGCACTTCGATGTCCTGGAAATTCAGCGACAGCTTCTCGCCAGTGTAGGAAAAAGCCTCAGAGCGACGCTGTTCGACTTCGGTCTGGGTCAACGGCTTGAAACTGACAATCAAGCGATTATCCGCCTGGTACACCAAATGCTCATAAAAGCCGGCTGGCTCAATGTTGATCACGCTGTTGCCGCCGCTGGTGGTGGCGTTAACGAAATTCACCGGAGTGGCAAAGTCCTTCACATCCAGGCGCACGCGCAGCGCATCAGGCAACTGAGTATCTGGGAATGTCAGCCTGACACGCCCGCCCTGCTCAGCCACATCAACCTTTACCGAAGGATCGGACAAGTCAACGATGACGTTGCCTTCGCCCTGCTCACCACGACGGAAATCCAGGCTGGTGATAGAGCGTCCTGCCATGGCCGCCGGGCTGGTGACGGCAGGCTCTGACGTGGCGCGCCAGTCAGTGGTGGCCGCTGGAACTGGCTGGGCTACGCTGGCTGCTGCAGGCTGCGGTGCGGCCTGGGCATAACCAGGGGCACTGTCGGAGCCGACCATGACATATAGATCGTTGCCATCTACTCGGGTGGCGTAAGGCACCAGATCGGTAAGGTTAATGATCAGACGGGTACGGTCGTTAGCCTCTACCACAGTCACGCTACGCGCATTCCCCAACCCCAGATCTCGGGTACGCTCACCGAGCTCGTTCTTTACACCAGGCAAATCGATAGCAATCCGCGCCGGCTGATCAATGGTGTAACCCTTTGGCGCCGAGTTTATTGGCTCGTCAAAAGACAGTTTCAACTCAACCCGCTCCCCAGGCAGAGAGGCAACATCCAGATTCTCAAGATTGGCGGCCAAGGCCAAGGGGCTAAGCAAGGCCACCATGGCAGCAAGCGTAATTTTTTTGGTTAAAGGCATTTGATTGCGTTCCACGCGTGACTGTTTGCAGTTCATTTTGTCTCTCCCTGGTTGACTTATCCGCGCTCAGGCAAGCTGAGCGTTCGCGGGCGCTCCAACCAACCACCTTCCCCGTCCGGGACGATTTCGACTACGTCGACACGGCCTTCTTCAATACTGGTAATACGGCCGTGGTTACGACCCAGATAGTCACCAATCCTTACCCTATGCACGCTGCCCGCCCCGCGGACCAAAGCCTGCATACCATCCTGATTACTCAGGATGCCAACCATCTCGAATGCCTCGATATTGAAGCCTTCCAGAAACTGTTTTACCCGATCTTCATCTGGCTTCAAATCCTGCGTCCCACGCTCGCGCTGACTCAAATCAATCTTGATCGGCGGCTGGAAGGGGCTACGCAACGAGGTCGCACTGTAAGTGAAGGCCTCGTAGGGCGCAAAACGGGGCAGCGGCTCGATATTGCCAGCGGGCCGTGCACGTGTTTCCGCCATGAAGGCTTGCAGATCACTGAAGCTACCGTCACTACAACCGGCCAACAGCATTGGCAATGCGAGGGCGAGGCCCAATACGCGCTTTTGCATGATCATTATTGGCCCCCTGCTTCGTTGTAGCGATAGGTTCTCGCAAGAATGTTCATTTTCAGCAGATCAGGGTTGCCCTCGGTAACCGGAACAATGTCGAAATCATGCAGCGTAACAATACGCGGCAGGCCTGAGACGCTGCTGACAAATGTGGCAATGTCATGATAACTGCCTTGCACCACGATTCTGATCGGCAGTTCGATATAGAACTGCTGAGCCGACTCCGGTTGCAGGGTAATGGATTCGAACTCCAGACCGCTGTTAAGGCCCATCTGGGTAATGTCTTCAAGCAGACCGGGCACTTCGGTGTCGCTGGGCAACTGCTTCAACAGGGCACCGAAGCGCTCTTCGATTTCAATCAACTGTTCCTTGTAGGCTTCCAGATTGGCCGCCCGAAAGGATTTATCGGTAAAGTCCTGGCGCAAAGCCACTTCTCTGGCTTCGGTCTGTTCCAGACTGGCCTTCATATCTTTCAAATGAAAGTGATAGCCAGCGAACAAAAGGGCGATGAACAGGAGCAGGCCGACGATAAACTTTAACGCCCCAGGCCAGACTCCGACATTGTTGAAGTCGATATTATTGATATCGATCTTGCGAAAACTATCCTTGATTTGAGACATACTCATTGCTGCTGCGCTCCCTCAGCAGAAGCCTTCGGCTCAGTCTGACGGACTGAGAGCTCGAAAACGTTAGCCTGATCAACGCCGCCCGAAGTAACCGCGCGCACAGCAGTCAGGTTCGGCGAAGTCATCCATTCAGAGGCATCCATCTGACGCATCAGATTGGAAACCCGACTGTTGGATTCGGCACCACCTTTGATATTGACGGTCGAGCCACGCATGTTGACCGAGGTAAAGAACACGCCATCTGGCAAAGTCCGCGCCATCTCGTCAAATACCCTAACGATGATTGGACGATTACCCTGCAGATCCTGAATGATCTTCATGCGGTCAAGCAGTTGCGTGCGTCGCGCCTGCAGCTGTTCGATTTCCTTGATGCGCGCTTCCAGCAGCGTGATTTCGTCCTGCAGGAATTTATTACGCGCGTTCTGATGATCAATTTTGCCAGCGTAAAAGCGGTCGCCGAGGAAGATCAGTGCACCCGCCACAATCACGATCAAAGCCAGAATGGTCAGAAACTCTTTCTTGCGCTCTTCCCTGAGCTGCTCGCGCCAGGGTAATAGGTTAATGCGAGCCATTAGTCGAAACTCCTCATTGCCAGACCACAGGCAATCATCAATGCCGGCGCATCATTACTAAGCGCCACTGCATTGACTTTGTTTGACAGGGTCATGTTTGCAAAGGGGTTGGCGACCAGCGTGGTGGTACCAATCTTTTGCTGTATCAGATGATCAAGTCCCGGTATGGAGGCTGTACCGCCGGCAAGGAGGATGTAATCCACATCGTTATACTGGCCACCGGCAAAGAAGAATTGCAGAGAACGAGATACCTGCTGAACCACTGCGTCCTTGAAAGGCCCCAGCACTTCACTCTCGTAATCATCGGGCAAACCACCCTGCTTTTTAGCCAGACCCGCCTCTTCCTGCGACAAACCGTAGCGTCGCTGAATCTCGTCAGTGAGCTGCTTGCCACCGAACAATTGCTCGCGGGTATAAATGATCCGACCCTTGCTCAATACGCTGAGAGTCATCATGGTGGCGCCGATATCGATCACCGCAACGGTCATCTCATCGCGGTCACCATCGAGCTGATCGATGACCAGATCACAAGCCCGCTCCATCGCGTATGCCTCGACCTCGACCACCCGTGCGCCCAGTCCGGCAAGCGCTAGCGCTGCCTCGCGAATATCGACGTTCTCACGGCGACAGGCGGCCAGTAGCACTTCAGCTCGATCGGGATTGCGCGGTGACGGCCCCTGTACCTCGAAGTCGATCGCAACCTCATCCAGTGGATATGGAATGTACTGATCAGCTTCTAGCTTGATCTGCTCTTCCATTTCCTCTGGGTCGAGGTCCGCATCCATTTCAATGGTCTTGGTGATCACCGCAGAACCGGCGACCGCAACGGCGGCTTGCTTAAGGGAGCTGCGCGACCGGGCAAGGACTTTTTCCAATGCCTGGCCAACACCTTCAAGCTCGACGATGTTTTTTTCTACCACCGCACTAGGTGGGAGAGGTTCAACCGCATAGGCCTCGACCTTATAACGGTTACCTGAGCGACTGAGTTCGAGCAGCTTCACCGTAGTGGAGCTGATATCAATGCCCAGTAGCGTATTCGCTTTTTTCTTTATGAGCCCTAGCACAGCCAATTTCCTATCAGCATCCGACACTTACGGACGGTTTATGTTTTCCTACATTAAATAACAGTCCTTGTACAAGCGCAAATAGCTAAAACAAAAAAAATACGCTTATAATGCAGACTGTTAACCCGTTCTCATCGCACCACACAGCTAACCAATTCATTTGTCAGGGAATTTGCCTGTCCCTTATGCGCTTTCTAAAAATTCTATTCTGGTCTCTACTCGCCCTGATAAGCGCCCCAATCATGGGCCTTACCGCTATTGCGCTGTATCTGAGCCCCGGCTTGCCGGACGTTGAAACGCTGCGCGATGTGCAATTGCAGACGCCGTTGCGGATATATAGCACAGATAGCAAATTGATAGCAGAATTCGGTGAAATGCGCCGCATACCTATCAGTTACGGCCAAGTGCCGGAAAACTTTATTAATGCAATTCTCGCAGCCGAGGATGACAACTTCCTCAATCACCATGGTGTGGACCCCATGGGCCTGCTGCGCGCCGTTACCGAGCTGGTGCAAACCGGGAGCATTCAAACCGGCGGTAGCACCATCACCATGCAGGTCGCAAAAAATTATTTTCTCACCAGCGACAGGGTCTTTTCTCGCAAACTCAACGAGATACTCCTGGCACTGCAAATCGAGCGATCACTTAACAAGCGCGAGATTTTCGAACTCTACGTCAACAAGATCTATCTCGGCAACAGAGCTTACGGCATAGAAGCTGCCGCTCAGGTTTATTACGGCACCTCGATAGACCAACTGCCACTCTCCGACCTGGCCATGATCGCCGGCCTGCCCAAGGCGCCATCACGCTACAACCCGATCTCCAACCCCGAACGCACGTTGTTGCGCCGCGATTGGATCCTGGGTCGTATGCTGAGTCTGGGGTATATAGACCAGGCCGAGCATGACGAAGCTGTTGCCAGCCCCATCACGGCTACCAACCATGGCTCCAATCCCGAGCTGGAAGCGCCCTATGTAGCTGAAATGGCACGCCTGGAAATGCTCAGCAAGTTCGGCGACAAGGCTTATACCAATGGCTATCACGTGTACACCACAGTCGATAGCGAGCTGCAGGCGTTAGCCAACGTATCACTGCGCACCGGCCTGATGAGTTACGACCAGCGCCATGGTTACCGTGGCCCCGAAGCGCGGCACCCGGACAGCAAGCCTGACGAGTGGCCAGCACTGCTGAAGGATTACCGCGGCCTGGGCGGCCTGCTGCCGGCAATAGTAACCGGCGTGGCCGATGACAAGGTGACGCTGCTGCTGCGTGGCGGAGTGCTCGGCGAAATCAGCTGGGAAGCGATGCGCTGGGCTCGCCCCCACCTCAATGCCAACAGCATGGGACCCAACCCGGATAAACCCGCCGATGTATTGGCAGTGGGCGATATTGTTCGGGTAGTACCGATCGAAGGCATACAATTCCGCCTCACCCAGGTACCCGAAGCCCAGAGTGCGCTGATTTCCATCTCCCCGCAGGATGGCGCAATTCAGGCTCTGATCGGCGGCTTCTCTTTCGTTGAAAGCAATTACAACCGGGTCACTCAAGCACGCCGCCAACCCGGATCGAGCTTCAAGCCATTCCTCTATGCCGCCGCGCTTGATAACGGTTACAGCCCGGCAAGCATGGTCAACGATGCACCACTGGTGTTCTTCGATGACTACCTGGATTCTGCCTGGCGACCACAAAACTCCGGCGGTGATTTCCTCGGTCCGATACGCCTTAGAGAAGCCTTGTATCGCTCGCGCAACCTGGTGTCCATCCGCTTGATGCAGGACCTGGGGGTAGACAAGGCTCTCAGTTATATCGAGCGCTTCGGCTTTAGCCGCTCGGACCTGCCACGTAATCTGTCTGCCTCATTGGGCACGCCCGAACTGACACCGTTGCAGATCGCCCAGGGCTACACCGTCATCGCCAACGGCGGCTACGCCGTTAAACCCTACCTGATTGAGCGGATCGAGGATTATAACGGACAGATACTGGAGGTCACCGCCGCTGCAGTGACGCCAGCAGCCCGTGAACGCCATGAGGAACGGTTGTCGCGTTACGCTCAGGCGGCCAATTTTACCGATGCCGATTTTACTATTCCCGAGCTGCCCATCGCGGAGGAAGTCGTCGACCCACGCACGACCTATCAGCTCACCAGCATGCTGCAGGACGTCATTACCCGCGGTACGGCAGTACGAGCAAGAGCGCTTCAGCGCAAGGACCTGGCTGGAAAAACAGGCACCACCAATGACCAGAAAGATGCCTGGTTTGCTGGATACAACGGTGATTTCGTAACCGTCGCTTGGGTCGGCTTCGACCAGCCAAGTACGCTTGGCCGCCGCGAGTACGGCGGCACCGCTGCGCTGCCGATCTGGATGGAGTTCATGGCTGGCGCATTGGATGGCAGGCCTGAGCACAGTCAACCCATCCCCGAAGGGCTGACCAGCGTACGCATAGATCCGGCCACCGGTCGCACCTCACGACCCGGCGCCTCCGACGGTTTCTTTGAGATATTCAAGGAAGAGGACGCGCCTCCGGCCTGGGACGAAATTGAAAGCGGCGCCTATCCGTCCGGCGGCAGCGACTCACTGCCCCAAGGCTTGTTCTAACAACGTGAAAATGCCTGGTCGAGCGGACGCGCGTCTGCTCGACCAGGCGGCCCACCTCAAGCATGCTCTGACCTGCAACCGCTGGTGACAGGCAATCCATTCGGTCAGACGATAACGTCTTATTCCTTTCACTCATGTCTCTCTGCTAAACCAGCACCCATTGCAATAAAGCCGTAGGATTTCCCTTATCGGAAACAAATGATCGGCAAAAAAACAATATCAGGTGTCCGCCATGCATGAACCAACCTACCTCAGCGAGCTGAAACTAAAGCAGCAACAAGCGTGGCCTGCGCAGAGCGCGAAGGCGCCCGTATACCCGCTGGGTGAAAAGTCACTGACCGAATATCTGCGACATTGGGCCGAAACAACGCCGGACAAACCGGCCGTGCGCTTTTACGGCCATGACCTCAGCTATGCCGAACTGGATGATCTGAGCGATCGCTTTGCCGCGTTGCTGATCGAACAGGAAGTGCGCCCCGGCGATCGGGTGGCAGTGTTCATGCCCAACTGCCCGCAGCTAAATATCGCCTTTTACGGCATTCTCAAGGCCGCCGCCATCCATGCTCCAGTCAGCCCCATGGCGATGCCGATGGAGCTCAGTTACCAACTCAAGGACAGCGGCGCCAGCGTGATTGTCTGCTTCGATCAGTTGCTGCCGGTGTTTCGCGAGATTCGCGAACAGACCCAGGTGCGGCTGGCCATTGCGACCAGCCTCTCCGAGATCTGTCCCGCAGAGCCGCCGATTCCGGTGCCCGACCTGCTGCGCGCGCCTAAACTCGCGGTCACCGATTACATCGACATGCTGCCCGCGCTCAAGGGTATCCAACCGGCAACGGATTTGCCGCGACCGGCACTGGACGACATTGCCGCGCTGAACTACACCGGCGGCACCACCGGCCTGCCCAAAGGCTGCATCCATACCCATGGCGATATGCTTTACACCTGCGCCAGTTTTGTTCCTGCCGCATTGGGGCTGGACAGCGAGCGAGTCAGCCTGAACTTCATGCCCGAGTTCTGGATTGCCGGCGAA
This sequence comes from Halopseudomonas laoshanensis, assembly GCF_008365385.1. Classification (GTDB taxonomy): domain Bacteria; phylum Pseudomonadota; class Gammaproteobacteria; order Pseudomonadales; family Pseudomonadaceae; genus Halopseudomonas; species Halopseudomonas laoshanensis. The sequence goes on from NZ_QOVF01000007.1 coordinate 60,805, forward strand.
AACGCAGGCCTGCTGTTCCCGGTTTTCTCCGGCACCACGCTGGTCCTGCTGGCCCGTTGGGACGCGCTAACCTTCATGAGCGCGGTGCAGCATTACCGGGTCAATCACACCGGGCTGCTGGTCGATAGCGCCTCGGAAGTGCTCGATCACCCGCAGGTCAGCGAATTCGATTTCAGCTCACTGCAGATTACCAGCTGCGTGTCCTTTATCAAGAAGCTCACCCCCGAGTACCGCCAGCGCTGGCGCAAGCTGACCGGGTGCACGTTGTTTGAAACCAGCTTTGGCATGACCGAGACGCATACCTGCGATACCTTTACCGCAGGCCTGCAAGACGACGACTTCGATCTCAAGTCGGCGCCGACCTTTGTTGGCCTGCCGGTACCCGGTACCGAGTTCAAGGTCTGCGATTTCGCCACGGGCGAGTTGTTGCCGTTGGGCAGTGAGGGTGAGCTATGTGTGCGTTCACCTTCGCTGCTCAAGGGCTACTGGAACAAACCCGAGGCCAGCGCAGAAGCGCTGCGTGATGGTTGGCTGCATACCGGCGACAGCGGCGTGATTACCGAACAGGGTTTTATCCGCTACCTCGGCCGGCGCAAGGAAATGCTCAAGGTCAACGGCATGAGTGTGTTTCCCAGCGAGCTGGAAGCCATGCTTGGTCAGCATCCGGCGATCCTCGCTTCCGCGGTAATCGGCCGCCATGACGACAAACGCGGCGAATGCCCGGTGGCCTTCGTGGTGAAAAAACCCGGCAGCAATCTGGATGCGCAGCAACTGGTGGATTGGTGCAAGCAGACGATGGCCATTTACAAGGTACCGGAAGTGCGACTGGTAGAATCCCTGCCGATGACCGCCACCGGCAAAGTGAAAAAGAACGAACTGCAGGGCTGGCTCTGATGACCTTCAAGAAAATACTGATCGCTAACCGTGGTGAAATTGCCATCCGTCTGGCCCGCGCCGCCGCCGAGCTGGAGATGCTCAGCGTGGCGGCATTTGCCGAAGACGACGCCCAGTCCCTGCATGTGCGCAAGGCCGATCAGGCCGTGGCGCTCACAGGCCGGGGTGCCAGTGCTTACCTGGATGCCGAACAACTGGTCCGGCTGGCGCAAGAACATCAATGCGATGCAATTCATCCCGGCTACGGCTTCCTTAGCGAGAACGCGCGGTTTGCCAGACTCTGCGATGAAGCCGGCATTACTTTTATCGGCCCGGCTGCGAGCGTACTGGAGACTTTCGGCGACAAGGCCAGCGCCCGGCGGTTGGCGCTGGAGCACAATGTGCCACTGGTACAGGGCACCAACCAGAGCACCAGCCTGGAGCAGGCGCAAGCCTTTATGCAGGAGCTCGGCGCAGGTAGCGCCATCATGCTCAAAGCCCTGGCTGGCGGCGGCGGACGGGGGATGCGTGCGGTGCTGGATATCGCTGATCTGGAACAGGCCTTTGCCCGCTGCAGCTCCGAAGCCAAGGCGGCCTTTGCCAGTGGCGAGCTCTATGCCGAAAGGCTGATTCGCAATGCGCGCCATATCGAAGTGCAGATCATCGGCGATGGGCGGCAGGTCAGTCATCTGTGGGAGCGCGACTGTACCCTGCAGCGGCGCAATCAGAAGCTGCTTGAAATCGCCCCGGCGCCTAGTCTAGACCCGGCCCTGCGCCAGCGCATGCTGGAAGCCGCGATCAAACTGACCGGCGCGGTGGCCTACCGCGGACTCTGCACTGTGGAATTTCTGCTGGACGAGGACACTGGCGACTTCGTCTTTATGGAGGCCAACCCGCGCATTCAGGTCGAACATACCGTGACCGAGGCCGTTACCGGCATCGACCTGGCACAGACGCAGATCCGCCTGGCTGCCGGAGCCAGCCTTGAAGAGCTGGGACTTACCCAAGCGCAGATCCCCGCCGCCCAAGGCTACGCCGTGCAACTACGGATCAATCTGGAAAGCATGGGCAGCGATGGCAGCGCCAAGCCGGCGGGGGGCACCCTCAGCGCCTATGAGCCACCGAGCGGCCCTGGAGTGCGGGTGGATGGCTATGGTTACAGTGGCTACACCACCAGCCCTAGCTTTGATTCACTGCTGGCCAAACTGATCGTGCATGCCAACGCCGACTATCAGGCAGTGCTACGCCGCGCTTATCGAGCGCTCTGTGAATTCCGCCTGGAAGGCGTCAGCAGCAATCTGCATTTTCTGCAGAATCTGCTCGCCCACCCGCAGGTGCAGAACAATCAGGTAACCACCGGCTTTATTGAAAACCATGCCGCGGAATTGATCGCCGCTCGCGCTGGCGAGAGCAAGCAGGCCCACCCCCATCTGTATTTTCAACACGCAGGTCATGCCCTGTCAGCGCCAGTAGCGGCAGTGGATGCGCCGGCCGGCACTGAGCCGCTGAACGCCCCGGTGCAGGGCGTACTGATCAGCCTCGACGTGCAACCCGGTGACAGCATTGCCGCTGGTCAGCAAGTCGCGGTGATGGAAGCGATGAAGATGGAATTCGTGGTCAAGGCCGAGCGCAGCGGTATCGTCCGCGTGCTGGCCTGCGCTCCGGGCGACAACCTGTTTGAAGGCAACCCGCTACTGTTTCTGGAGCCGGCTGACGTTGAGGGTGGCGAGGCGCTGAATGAGGAGCAGATCGATATTGCGCATATCCGCGCCGACCTGGCCGAACTGCTGGAGCTGCACGCCAATCTGACCGATGAGCGCCGCCCTGACGCCGTAGCCAAACGCCGTAAAACCGGGCAGCGCACCGCGCGCGAGAACCTCGCCGACCTGCTCGACGAAGGCAGCTTTATGGAATACGGCGGCCTGGCCTTGGCCGCGCAGCGCACCAGGCGCAGCCACGAGGATCTGCTGAAGATGAGCCCTGCGGACGGACTGATTACCGGCATCGGCACGGTGAATGCCGACCTGTTCGGCGCCGTGACCGCACGCTGCATGGCGATGAGTTACGACTACACGGTATTCGCCGGCACCCAGGGCGCGATGAACCACAAGAAGACCGACCGCATGCTCGAGCTGGCGGAGCAATGGCGCCTGCCGCTGGTGTTTTTTACCGAAGGCGGCGGCGGCCGGCCCGGTGACATCGACAAGGTCGGCGTCGCCGGACTCGATTGCACTACCTTTATGCGCATGGCGCGGCTGAGCGGTCAGGTACCCCTGGTGGGCGTGGTCTCCGGCCGCTGCTTTGCCGGTAACGCGGCGCTGTTGGGTTGCTGCGACGTGATCATTGCCACCGAGAACGCCACCGTGGGCATGGCCGGCCCGGCGATGATCGAAGGCGGCGGCCTGGGCAGCTATACGCCCGAGCAGGTGGGTCCGATGAGCATGCATGGGCCTAACGGCGTGATCGACGTGCTGGTCAAGGACGAAGCCGAAGCCACCCGGGTAGCCAAGCAGTATCTGGCGTATTTCCAGGGTGATCTACCAGGTAGCGACCTGCCCGGTGGCGACTGTGCTGATCAGCGCAAGCTGCGCCACCTGATTCCGGAAAACCGCCTGCGCGTCTACGACATCCGCGAAGTCATTGAAACGCTGGCTGACACTGGCTCTGTGCTGGAACTGCGTCGGCAGTTCGCGCCTGGCTTGATCACCGCGCTGATCCGTATCAACGGCAAAGTCTTCGGTTTGATCGCGAATAATCCCATGCATCTGGGCGGCGCCATTGATGCCGTGGCTGGCGACAAGGCCGCGCGCTTTATGCAGCTGTGCCAGGCCCACGGCCTGCCGATGGTCTCACTGTGCGACACGCCCGGCTTTATGGTTGGGCCAGAGTCCGAGCGCCAGGCCACGGTGCGCCATGTATCGCGCATGTTCGTGACCGCGGCGAGCCTGAAAATACCTTTCTTCACCGTGGTGCTGCGCAAGGGCTACGGCCTGGGCGCGCAGGCGATGGCGGCAGGCAGCTTTATGGCGCCGATGTTTACCATCGGCTGGCCGAGCAGCGAGTTTGGTGCCATGGGACTGGAGGGCGCGGTCAGACTGGGCTATGCAAAGGAGCTGGCGGCCATCGAAGATGAAGGCGAGCGCCAGGCGCAATTCGACAAGCTGGTTGCCGAACTCTATCGTCGCGGCAAGGGCGTGAGCATGGCCAGTTTCCTGGAAATCGACGCGGTCATCGACCCGATGGAAACCCGCGACTGGCTATTGCGCGGCCTCAGCTCCGCACCACCGGAATCCTTGTCCAAGGGTACGCGGCCGTTCGTCGATACCTGGTAGCGCATAAGGCTGCTGCGCGTTTTTTGCTGCGGGTTAAAGCGAGTCCAGGGCGATCACCTGATCTGCCCTGGGCAGCAAGGCCGCATCATGACCCAGAAACAGCGCCGTTCTGCCCTCTAGCCAGGGCTCCAGGCGCTGACTGACGCGCTCGCGCGTGGCCGCATCCAGGCCGCTGAAGGGCTCATCCAGAATCACCAGCGGCGCGTCCTTGAGCAATACGCGCGCCAGGGCCAGGCGCCGCCCTTCGCCACCGGACAGCTGTTTACCGGACTCCCCGACCCAGGTGTTGATACCGGCAGGTAATGCGCTGACCATTTCAGCAAGGTCGACCATTTCCAGCATCTGCCAAAGCTGCTGGTCGGTGGCTGCCGGATTGGCCAGCAAGAGGTTGGCGGCAATGCTGTCATGCAGCAATTCGGTTTGTTGGGTCAGATAGCCGACCTGCGCTCGCCATTCGCTCAGCGACAACTGCTTCAACGGGGTGGCCGCCAGCATCAATTGCCCTGCATCAGGATCGATTAGCCGTGCAGCCAGCGCGGCCAGGGTCGACTTACCGCTACCGGAGGGCCCGATTATCGCCAGCCGCTTACCCGCCGCCAGGGTCAAATCCAGCTGCTGCAGTCCCGCGTACTTCACGCAGACATCCCGCCAGTGCAGCGTCAAATTTGCTGGCAAAGCCGCTGGCTGGGCCGGGTCCAGCAGCGCCGTGCTCATCGCCGTCTGCTGATTCAAGCGCCTGGCCGCCGCGCGGGTGCCGCCAAATTGCGCAAAGGCCGCCGGCAGGCCGGCAAACCCTTCGCTCAAGGCCATCAACGCAAGCGGAATCATCACCATGACCGGCCCGGACAACAGTCCGGCAATATAAGCCTGAATAGTGCCAAACAGCCCCACCACCACTGTGCCCATCACCCCGAGCGTAGCCAGCACCTGACCAAAGGCAATGCGGCCCTGCAGCACCAATTGATCGTCCAGCATGCGCTGGCTGGCTGACAGCAATTGCTGTCGATGTGAGCCCAGCGTGCCGGCGGCGCTCAGCTCGGCCAAACCCTGCAACTGCTCGACGGCCAGTACCCGCAGGCCGTCCAACTGCTCTACACGGCGGGCGCTGTAGTGCAAGCCTAAGCGCGCCATCCCCAATGTCAGCGCCAACAGCAGTGCCAGCAGCAGAGCACCAATCAACAGCGCCAGTGATGCATGGAATATCGCAATCAACCCGCAGACCAGCACAACCCCCAGCAATGCCACCAGCGGGGGCGCCAGCAAGCGCAGATACATGGTGTCTAGCGTGTCGATATCGGCGGTCAGACGGTTGAGCCACTGTGATGCCCGCAGCCGGCCAAGGGTCGTGCCGTCCAGCGCTGCCAGCGCCGCGAAGTGCTTGCCGCGCAGATCCGCAAGCAGACTCAGCACGGTATTGTGATTAAACACCCGTTCAAAATACCGCGCGACGGTGCGCGTCAGAGCGAAGAAGCGAATGCCGCCGCCGGGCATATACACATCGAACATTACCCGCTGGCCCGCTGCCCACAACAGCGCTGTTACACCGGTGGCAGTAATAAACCAGCCTGACAGCGCCAGCAGCCCTACTGCGCTGAATAGCGTCAGGGCCAGCAGCAACGCGCCAATCCACAAGCGTGCGCGGCGCTGCATGATCAGATTCAGCCAGGGTTTGAGTTCAGACATGCGTCAGTCTCCCCTTGACCAGGTCGACGCGGCGATCCGCCAACGCCATCAGCGCAGGGTGATGGGTTGCAATAACCAGCGTTTTGCCACTGCCCGCCAGCGCCCGCAACGCCTCTATCACTTCGGCTTCACTGTGCTCGTCGAGGCTGGCGGTGGGCTCGTCGAGCAATACCAGCTCGGCGTCAGACAACCAGACCCGCGCCAGCGCCAGGCGCTGCGCTTGCCCACCGGACAGACCGCGCCCGCCTTCGCCCAGCTGGGTGTCCAGGCCATCGGCTTGAGTTGCCAGCAAGGTGCCGAGACCTACAGCCTCAATCGCGCGCAACATGCCTGGCGCCTCCGCCTGTGGCGCAGTCAGTCGCAGGTTGTCGGCCCAACTGCCTTGAATCAGAAAGGGCCGCTGCCCCAGCCAGGCAATCGGCTGTTGACCCGGTGAGCCTCCGAACAAACTGATCACGCCCTCGTCGGGCTGTACAAAGCCGGCCAGGCAATGCAGCAGGCTCGACTTGCCTGAGCCCGACGGCCCCACTACCGCCACAACCTGGCCACGGGCAATAGCTAGATTGATCCGATCAAGCACACGGCCGCGGCCGGGATAAGCAAGCACCAGATCCTGGATATGAAGGTGGCCGGCATCCGCGGCAGATGCACCTTGCTCAGGCTGGAACAAGCTGGCCGCTTCAAGCTGCAAAGCGCCCAGACTGTCCGCCGCGGCCAGCGCCGCAGCCCGATCATGATAGGCCTGCGCCAGGCTACGCAGCGGCTGAAAGAACTCCGGCGCCAGCAGCAGAATAAATAGACCGGAAAACAGCGTCAGTTCCGCTGCCGGCCCATACTGGATATAGCCGAGCAAACCAAAGCCGATATACATGGCCGCCACCGCTATCGCCACCGAGGCAAAAAACTCCAGCACCGCAGACGAGAGAAAGGCCACGCGCAGGGTGCGCATGGTCACAGAGCGGTAGCGCTCGGCCGCCTCCTGCACCGACAGGGTGGCCGCGCCGACCTGACCGAACAGCTGCAAGCTAGTCAAGCTGCGCACCCGATCAAGAAAATGCCCGGCCAGTCGGCCGGCTTCGAGTACGTGTTGCTGGCTGACTTTCTCCGCACTCATGCCCACCAGCGCCATAAATAGCGGAATCAATGGCGCCGCGAATAGCAGGAACAGTGCCGCAAGCCAGTCGAGCCAGAACACCAACGCGAGTATTAGAAGCGGGGAAAGCAATGCCAGCCATTGCTGCGGAAGGTAGCGCGCGTAGTAACCGTCCAACGCTTCCACCTGCTCGACCCATTGATTGGTCAGAGTCGCGCTGGAGCGATCTGCCAAACGCACCGGCCCCAGGTCGGCCCAGCTGCTGGCGATCTGCACCCGTGCCTGCTGGCGTACCTGGGCGCTGGCACGCTGACCGCAACGTTCCTGGGCGCCCTGCGCCAGCGCGCGCAACAGAATGGCCAACGCCAAACCAGCGCCCGGCCATAAGAGATTGAAATAGGGCACGTGCGCGACCAGCAGGGCATGTACCAACCAGGCAATCAGGCCCATCTGGGCCATGACTGTCAGGGTATGCAGCAGCCCCAGCAATACCGCAGCGCGCAACCAGGGCCGGACTGCAATTCCCTGGAGCCGCAACCAGTTGCGGCTACGGCGGCCGGACTCAGTGATAGCCTTCACCCACGCGGACCTTGCCGCGGAATACCCAGTAGGTCCAGGCCGTATAGGCGAGGATGATGGGGATCACGAACAGCATTCCCAGCAGCAGGAACAGCTGCGATTCCGGCGCCGAGGCCGCATCCCACAGGGTGAAGTCAGGTGGGATCACATAGGGCCAGCGGGTCCAGAGCAGACCGAAGTAGGTCGAGGCAAACATCGCCATGGTGGCGATAAAGGGCAGGACCTCCTTGCGCTTTCTCAGGCCACGCCAAATCTGGAAGGCAAAGAACAGCGCCAGCACCGGGAAGATCCAGATCCAGCGAATCACCGCAAACCAGCGCTCAAAGGCGGCAGGGTCAACTGAAGGCGTCCAGATGCTGATGATCGCAAACACCGCCAGCACCGCACCGAGTAACCAGGGCGCGAGGCCGTAGGCCCATTCCTGAATATAGCCTTCGGTTTTCATGATCAGCCAGGTGCAGCCAAGCAGCGCATAACCGGCCATCAGCCCGATCCCGGTCATCACCGTGAAAGGCGTCAGCCAGTCAAACGCACCGCCAGCGTAGGCAAGGCCTTCAGTCTCATAGCCCTGAATATAGGAGCCGACCACCACGCCCTGGGCAAAGGCGGCGAGAAAGGAACCGCCGGCAAAGGCCCAGTTCCACAGGTAACGCGAGCTCTTCGCCTTGAACCGGAACTCGAACGCCACGCCGCGAAAGATCAGACCGGCAAGCATCAGGAACACACCGATGTACAAGGCTGGCAAGAGAATCGAGTAGACCAGCGGAAACGCGCCCAGCAACCCTGCGCCACCCAATACCAGCCAGGTCTCGTTGCCGTCCCAGACTGGTGCCACCGAGTTCATCATCACGTCGCGGGCGTCCTCATCCGGCGCGAAGGGGAACAGCATGCCCACGCCCAGATCGAAGCCATCCATCAACACATACATGATGACCGCGAAGGCGATAATCATGGCCCAGATCATCGACAGGTCGAAGATTTCCATTTCCATGTTCAGGACCCCTTCTGTTCAAAAGATACGTCGCTGCCGGAAAATGGCCGCGCCGGCCGGTGTACATCATCATCCAGCTCGGTAACACGCTCTGCGACTTCCAGACCGTCCTGCAATACGCGCATCAGGTAATACAGGCCCGCGCTGAAGATCATCGCGTAAACCAGGATGTAGCCGAGCAGGGTAAAGAGCGCCATGCCGCCAGTCAGCGAGGGCGTCACCCCCTGGGCGTGGGTCATCAAACCGTATACCAGCCAGGGAGCACGCCCGGATTCGGTGACGATCCAGCCAGCCAATACCGCAATAAAGGGCGTTACGCTCATAAGCCGCAACCCTTGCAGGAACCAGGGCGTCTGCCAATAGCGCTGCTTATAGCGCAGCACCAGCCCGGTAAAGGCGGTAGCTATCATCAGCAGCCCCAGACCAACCATCACCCGGAATCCCCAGAACACCACAATCACCGGGGGCTGTTCTTCAACCGCGACCTCATTGAGCCCCGGCACCTCTCCGTTGAGATCATGGGTGAGGATCAGGCTAGCGAGTTTGGGGATCGCGATTTCAAAGCGGTTGCTCTGGGCTTCCTGATCGGGCCAGGCAAACAGCAGCAAGGGCACACCGGAGGCAGTTTCCCAGTTGCCTTCCATTGCCGCCACCTTGGTCGGCTGATGCTCCAGCGTGTTGATACCATGGAAGTCACCAATGACCGCCTGGGTGGGCGCCAGAATCAGAATCAACCACAGGCACATGGACAGCGCCTTGCGATTGACCTCGATCTCACGTCCGCGCAGCAGGTACCAGGCGCTAACCCCCGACACCACAAAAGCCCCCGTCAGGAAGGACGCAACCGCCATGTGCGCAAAGCGATAAGGGAAAGAGGGATTGAAGATCGCCTCTGTCCAGGAGGTAACAAAAAACACCCCGTCGCGCAGTTCGACACCGGCGGGTGTATGCATCCAGCTATTGGCCGCCAGAATCCAGAAGGCGGAAATGAAGGTGCCCAGCGCCACCATGCAGGCAGCAAACAGGTGCACACCCTTAGGCACCTTGTTGCGACCAAACAACAGCACACCGAGGAACGCCGCCTCGAGGAAAAAGGCGGTGATCACCTCATAGCTGAGCATCGGCCCGAGGAAGTTGGCGGCTGCGTAGGAATAGTTACTCCAGTTGGTGCCAAACTGGAAAGACATGACGATGCCCGAGACCACGCCCATGGCGAACACCACGGCAAACACCTGTACCCAGAACTTGGACAAGCGTTCCCAGACCGGATTGCCGGTCTTGAACGACAGCGCTTCGAGGAAGGCAATAAAAGATGCCAACCCGATGGTAAAGACCGGAAATATCGCGTGAAACGACACCACAAATGCAAACTGGATGCGTGACAGCAGGAGAGGATCCAATTCCATGCGCACAGCTCCTTAATGGAAAAGTTGATGCCGCTTATGCGGTAAATGACAGCGGGTCAGTTAAAACGGAACGAGGCTGTGACCGCATCTAGGCCAGGAATGTTCCAAAACCGAATATGACCCTGGAACATGCTCTAGGAGATAGTGTGGCCCCACATCGCTGTGAGGGCCAGGTGGTGAATTGCCGCAGCTTTAAGCCTGAGTTAGACCAGCACCCACAGCGTCACTGCCAGCGGCAGCAGGATGGCGGTGGTAATGCCCATCAAACTCATGCCCAGGGCTGCGAACGCGCCGGCTTCTTTGCTTCTTTCCAGCGACAGCGCCGTACCTATGGCATGGGCGCAGATACCCATGGAAAGCCCCCAAGCGGCCTCGGAGCGAACACCGACAATGCGCAGCAGCCAGGGGCCGAATACCGCGGCAATAACCGCGGTGATCATGACGAATACCGCTGCCAGGGCAGCGATACCGCCAGTCTGTTCAGCGACCAGCATGGCGATCGGCGTGGTGACCGACTTCGGCGCCATGGTCATGACCAGCGAATGTTCGATGCCCAGACCCCAGGCAATGACGATGGTCGCCAGCGTGGCGAAAACGCCACCCACCAACAGCGTAATCAGCACCGGCGAAAGAAACTCGCGAATACGCTTCAGGTTTACATACAGCGGCACGGCCAGGGCCACGGTTGCCGGGCCGATCAGCACCATCAAGGGTGTAACGCTTTGATGGTAAGCACTCAGCTCCCCGCCCAGCAGCAGGATGATGCCGATCAACAGGAGAATGGATACCAGCACCGGATGGAACACCGCCATGCCACTGCGCTCGTAAAGCGTCACACCGCTCTGGTAAGCCGCTAGCGTGACGCCAACCCAGAACAAGGGGTGATCCATAATGGCCTGCCAGGCCAACAGCAAACTGCCGCTCATGATTGCGACTCCCGGGCCAGCTTGCGACGCATCAGGCGCTCCATGATCCATCCGCACAGCGGCAGTGCCAGAAACAACGAGACAAACAGGGTGACGGCCATGGCCAGACCGTAACGGGCCATCTCGGCGCCGTAGGCCATTACGCCGACAGCGGGCGGCACAAGAATCAGGGGAAGATATTTCAACAAGCCGCCAGCTGCATGCTCAAGTGGCTCGCCCACCTCGCCGCGCACCACCAAATAGATCAGCAGCAACACCATACCAATGATAGGGCCGGGTAAAAACGGCAGGAACAGAACGTTCAAACCAGTACCGAGCAACTGAAAAACGATGAGCCAAGTCAGTCCGCGTAACAGCATAAGTAAATCCACTTACTAGCAGGTAACCCGCAAGGTTAAACACAGAACTCGCTAGTGCCTAGTCCCAGGTTGCGCCGGAGCATAAAAAAGCCGGGCACAGGCCCGGCTTTCTGTAGCGCTTGCTTGCTTTAACGGATCAGTAGCCGCGCAAGCTGGCGAAGCGATCGGCATGATAACGGTAGTCACCGAACAGCAACTGCGCCGCCCGCGCCCGCTTCATGAACAGGCCGACATCGAACTCGTCGGTCATGCCCATGCCGCCGTGCATCTGCACCGCCTCGTTAGTCGCCAACTCCGCCACTTCACAGCTCTTGGCCTTGGCCAGGCTGACCAGTTGCGATGCCTCTTGGGCGCCCTCATCCAACGCCGCCAGGGCCTTGAGCACCACCGACTTGACCAATTCCAGCTCGCTGAACAGATGTGCGCAGCGATGTTGCAGCCCCTGGAATGAGCCCAATACCACGCCAAACTGCTTGCGCTCCTGCAGGTATTTCACCGTCACTTCGAAAGCCTGCGATGCGATGCCCAACAGCTCTGCAGCCAGCTGTGCGTTCGCTACATCCAACACCTTGTCGAGAATCTCAAAACCCTGACCCTGCTCGCCGAGCAGCGCACCTGCATCGACCTGCACATTATCGAATCGCACAATCGCGGCGTTGCAGCTATCGACCATAATGGTGCGTTCAACCTTCACCCCAGCCGCCTGACGATCCACCAGAAACAGGCTGATACCCGAGCGGTCGTTCTCGGCACCGGCGGTGCGCGCCGAAACGATCAGCTTGTCCGCGGCGTGCCCATCGATGACGAAGGATTTTTGCCCGTTGAGCACGAAACCCTCGCCCTGCTGAGTCGCCTTGGTAGCGACTTGTGCAGGGTTATGCCGCGGCGCTTCGTCCGCGGCCAGGGCGGTCAGCAACTTGCCTTCGGCGATTGCGGGCAGTAGCGTCTGCTTTTGCTCAGTGGAGCCGGCCAACTGCAGTGCACACACACCGATTACCGCCGTAGAGAGCAGCGGGGCGACACTGAGGTTACGCCCGGCCTGTTCAAATACCTGGCCCATGCCGACGTTGCCGAAGGCCGAGCCGCCAAATTCTTCCAGCATCAGGGTGCCGACAAAACCCATCTCGACCATGCTCTGCCAAAGTTCGCGGGAGAATCCGGTCTCATCGCGGCTGTCGCGCAGTTGGCGCAACTGACTGATCGGTGCACTCTCGCTCAAGAAGCCCTTGGCGGCGTCCTTGAGCATTTGCTGTTCTTCATTAAGTACCAAAGCTGCCATCGTCTTTACCTCGATTCGGTCACTGGAGCCCAAGAATGTTGCGGGCGATCACGTTGAGCTGGATTTCCGAGGTACCACCCTCGATGGAGTTGCCCTTGGAGCGCAGCCACGCACGCGGCAGCGCACCCTCTTTCCAGGCTTCGCCTTCCCAGACAAGCGCATCGCTGCCACGCAGCGCAACCAGCAATTCCTGCCGACGCTTGTTCACTTCAGTGCCGTAATACTTGAGCATCGCCGATGCCGCGCCCACGCCCTGCCCGGCCTTGGCTTCATCCAGCACCCGCTCTGAGGTCAGCTCAAACGCCCGCGCATCCAGCTCCCAGCGGGTCACTTCACTGCGCAGGTAGCCATCGGCCAGCTTGCCGTTGTCCAGGCCTATCGCTTCAACCGCCACCTGCGGCAATGTTTTCTGGCCAGCGGCGGTCTTGCCCATACCGCCAATCATCTCGCGCTCGTGGGTCAGCAGGTATTTGGCGATAGTCCAACCGGCATTGATTTCACCCACCACCTGGTTCTTCTCGACCCGCACGTTATCCAGGAAGGATTCACAGAACGGCGAGTTACCGGAGATCAGCTTGATTGGGCGGGTAGACACACCCGGCGTGGCCATATCAAACAGCACCAGGGTAATGCCCAACTGCTTCTTGGCTTCGGGATTGGTCCGCACCAGGCAGAACATCCAATCAGCCTTGTCGGCGTAGGAGGTCCAGATCTTTTGGCCGTTGACGATAAAATGGTCGCCCTCATCCACCGCCTTGGTTTGCAGCCCGGCCAGATCGGAGCCGGCACCCGGCTCACTGTAGCCTTGGCACCAACGGATCTCACCGCGCACGATGGGCGGCAAATGCTGACGCTTGAGCTCTTCGGAACCGAACTTGAGAATAGCCGGGCCGATCATCCATACCCCGAAGCTCGACAGCGCCGGGCGCGCCTTGATCCGCGCCAACTCTTCGCGCAACACCTTGCACTCGGCGTTGCTCAGCCCACCGCCACCGTATTCCTGCGGCCAGTCCGGCGCCGTCCAGCCTTTCTCGGCCATGCGCTCCAGCCACAAGCGCTGGTCTTCGCTCTTGAACTTGAAGTTGCGGCCACCCCAGCACTGCTCATCCTCAGCAGTAAAAGGCGTGCGCATGCTCTGCGGGCAATTCTCTTCCAGCCAGGCCCGGGTTTCCTCGCGGAACGCGTGCAGATCGGTCACGGGAAAGTCTCCTTAATTGATCGGCTAATGGGACAAAAACGCAGAATACCCTAGTGGCTGACGCCCGGCGTTTTACTTGACCGGCGGAATGGTGACCCATCAGTCAGGGAAATAGCCTTAACCGGCACCGCGTTGTTGCCGGTAACTCCGCGCGGGGGCATATCTCTCCAGCGCTCCATCCAGACGCTGCCGAGGCGTGTCACTTGCTCATTCAGGAGCTGGGTGACTCTCGCGACGCTATTCCAGTTTCCAGCAGGTCTGCCAAGGGCAGGCTGATAGCTAATCGACTGAGGTTCCAGTAATGCCCTTCCAGTGTACGGTTAACCAGGAGCGTGGCCGGAGCTGGCTGCAGGCTGTCCTGCGCGGTAAAGGCAGAAGCGATCAGGGGTCCCGCCTGCTCGTGCAGCGATTCCCGAGCAAAGTCCCAGTATTTGCCCGGCTGTAGCAAAGGGCCGATTATCGATTGCAACTGACGATACAGCTCCCAGGGTATGGCTGACCGGGGTTGGCGTGTACCCAATGCCTGAAAGCCTCGCTCAAGTGCCTCAGCGCTGCCTGACTGCAACGCCAGGAAGGTTTGCACGTACGCGCTCAATAGCGAGGGAGCCATATATTGGGTACAGCCGAAATCATAGACAATTAACTGCCCCTCTGGGGTAAAAGCAAAATTGCCTGGGTGCGGATCAGCATGTACCTCGCCGAGCTCAAAAGCCTGACTGATTAACCAACGTACCAGAGTCATCGCTAAGCGTTCGCGCATCGCCGGAGCAGCCTCCCCCACCTCCGCGAAGCAATCGCCCGGCTCCTCGGTCAGCGCCAGCACACCGTCGCGACACAGATCCTCCCTTGGCTCCGGTAAGCGCAGATCTTCCCAGGCAGCGAAGTGACTACGTTGACGCTGCAGGCTTTGCAGCTCCGCGGCATAATCCAACTCCCGGTCGATGGTGTCCGACAGCTCCTGATAGATGTTTTCCAACTGCTCAGCTGAAACACCAAATAGCCGCCCCAAGGGCAGCAGTCGGCGCACTTGTCGTAGATCAGCCGCGCAAATCGCCTTGATACCGGGGTACTGGATCTTGAGTACCAGCGCTTTGCCGTCCAAAGCCACTGCGCGATGCACCTGCCCCAATGAAGCAGCAGCAAAAGGTTTCTCTTCAATATGCTGAAAGAATTGACCGAGATCAGCACCGTAGACCTCGCGCAGGTGGCTCTGCAGATGCACGAAAGGAAGCGCCGGCACTCGATTCTGCAAACTGCCCAGAGCCTGGGCAACAGGTTCAGGTAATACACCCTGCCACTGCGACGCCATTTGCCCAAGTTTCAGTACAGGCCCCTTCATATCACCCAATACCTGCGCCAGCAAATGGCCTACGGGTTGCCAATCCATACCCGAGCTCCCTCGAAACAAACGTTGCCCAAGCAAGCTGCCACCGATCCGCGCGGCGGCGGTGCCGAGCGTGAGAAAGCGGCGCAATGAAGACGCCGAGGGGGTAGGAGAGGACGATTTGGCCATGGAAAAGATTCTGATAGGGATCTTTGATACTGCGTGGCACTAAGCGCGTCAGCAAGCACGGCTTCGTAAGCAAACATAACCGGCTGCCATCGTCGAACGAGGCGATCATCTTGCCATACATGAATTTACTGATGGCAGATTCAGCCGGAGCCAGTAACCAAGAAAATACAAGACAAATAGCAAAGCGCCACTATTTTAATTGTACACCTAATATTTTTTGTATAAGGTATGCATAGATTTTTGGCGCCAGCTTATTTACTTCGTAATCCGGCTAGCTCGACAAACAATGAACAGGATCGGATTTACCATGTTTAAGCAACTCACGATTGGCCAGCGACTGGGAATGGGCTTCGGATTGATTCTGTCACTGATGATCCTGATCACGCTGATTGGCATTAACCGCGTCGGCGTGATCGACGATACCCTCACCTCCGTCAGCGACAACGCCACCGTTAAACAGCGCTACGCGATCAACTTCCGCGGCAGCGTCCACGACCGCGCGATCGCCATTCGCGATCTGGTTCTGGCGCCCAACAATCAGGCAGCCTCCCGCCAGTTGCAGCAGATCGACCAATTGAAGGCTTTCTATCAGGATTCAGCTGCAGCCATGGATGCACTGTTTGCGTCGAGCGACCCGAGCGCCGATGAGCGGCGCTTGCTTGCCGCAATCAAAGATATCGAGCGAGAGGCGCTGGCGCTTACCAACCAACTGATCGAACTACGGCAGAACAATCAATCCGACGCAGCGCGAACTCTACTGATTGCAGAGGTGTCGCCCGCTTACACCGACTGGTTGGCGCGGGTTAATGCCTTTATTGATTTTCAAGAACAGGTGATCGGCGAGGAAATCGGTACCGTTCGTGCCGTTGCCGGCGGCTTCCAGCTACTGATTCTGGCCGTCACCGGCATCGCCGTGCTGCTGGGTGTGTTGGTGTCGGTACTGATCATTCGGCAGATTCGCTCCACACTGGGCGCAGAACCTCATGAGGTGGCCGAAGTGATTCGCCGCCTAGCCAATGGTGAGCTGAATCAACGCATCGAGACCCGCTACCCGAACAGCGTTATGGGCGCGACGGCGGCCATGATCAAACACCTATCCGACACCATTGCCCAGGTACGCAACGCAGCCGTGGAGCTCAGCGTGTCCTCCGCGCAACTCTTGGCCACCTCGGAAAACAACAACCAGCAGATTCACCTGCAATCCCGTGAAGCTGAACAGATGGCAGCGGCGGTCAACCAGATGGCGGCAACCGTGAATGAAGTGGCCGGTTATGCAGCTAGCGCCGCCTCGGCCACCCGCAACGCCGACAGCGAAGTGGAAACCGGCAGCCGCATCGTCACCGCCACCGCCGGTGCCATCCAGAATCTGGCCAGCACCCTGGAAACGGCTGCAGACACCGTGCAACAGGTCTCCCGTGACAGCGCCAGCATCGAGAAAATCACCGCGGTAATCAACGCCATCGCCGAACAGACAAACCTGCTGGCACTGAATGCTGCGATTGAAGCAGCGCGGGCTGGCGAACACGGCCGCGGCTTTGCCGTGGTCGCCGATGAGGTGCGTTCATTGGCCACCCGTACGCAGGATTCAACCCGCGAGATTCGCGACATGATCGGCACCCTGCAACAGGGCGCAGGCAACGCTGCCGACGTAATGGAAACCAGCCGCGAGCTGGCGCAAAAAACCGTCGAGCAGATTCTGCTGGCCGAAGGCGCACTGCAGCAGATCAGTCATGAAGTGGGCGCGATCAACGATATGAACGCGCAAATTGCCAGCGCATCAGAAGAGCAAAGCGCGGTAGCCGAGGAAGTGAATCAGAATATCAACCGCATCCATGACGCCACAGTGGAAACCTCCGCCGGCTCCAACCAGGTAGCGTCTTCCAGCAAGGTGCTGGCGAAGCTGGCGGATCAGCTCAAGGAGCGTGTCAGCTTCTTCTCGCTCTAGGCTCAGATCCCGCGAAACCGCGCAAACTCTTCCAGAGGCGCGCGGCGACTGCGCAACTGATTAGCTGGGGCGCCGGTATCGGCATAACCAATCGACATGCCTGTGAACAGCATCAGCTCTTCGGGCGGCTCAAGATAGTCAGCGAGAGTGCGGTGATACAGCGACCAGCACTCCTGCGCGCAGGAATCCAGGCCCTCTTCACGCAGCAACAGCATCAGGCTTTGCAGAAACATGCCCAGATCCGACCACTGCGGCGGCCCCATGCGGCGGTCAACGTAACAAAACAGTGCCAGCGGTGCGTCGAAGAACTGGTAGTTCTGCGCAAACCAGGCCATGCGCCCGTCCTTGTCTTCGCGCGGAATACCAAGCTCTGCGTAAAGATCTTCCCCAAGCTGAAAACGATAATCACGGTAAGGCGACACCAGCTCCTCTGGGTACACGGCATACTCCGGCTCTTCACCCCGAGGCGCCTCTTGTACACGCTTGCGCATGATCGCCTTGAGGCGTGTGAGCTCATCACCGCCCACCACAAAGATCTGCCATGGCTGCAAGTTACCGCCCGACGGCGCGCGGGCTGCAGTGCTCAGCAGCCGGCGAATAACGTCGCCACTAACCGGCTGCTGGGTGAAGGCGCGCACCGAACGCCGCGATAACATGGCTTCGGTAACGGTGCTGGCTTTGTTGCTCATGCTGGACTCCTCAATACTGCCTTAGGCGGTCAAATTTCGAGCATGCCGATATGCCGCGACGAGCGCAACTATCTGAAATGAAGCTGCATTTGGCATATCTATCGAGCCGCCCTTCTCGTTGCGCGGCGCGGGCGAAATGCCGATGATGCGTGAACGGTGATTCACCGATTGCGAACCTGAATGAGATGCCCTGCACCCATGCCCGACTCCAAAGCCACGGCCCATGCGGCCTTTGAATGCGCCATCACCCCACGCTATACCGATCTGGATACCTGGCGGCACGTCAACAATTCACGGATTTACCAGTTGCATCAGGAGGCACGCATCCTCGCGCATATCGACCGCTTCGGCGCTGAGGCCTGGTTTTCCGACGATGTCAGAATCCGCCCGCTGCGCAGCATTACCCAGTACCGTGAGGTGACCTGGTACGGCAGCGATGTGCATGCGCGAGTGCAGGTGCTCAGCTGTGAACGGGATACCTACCGGGTGCGCAGCGAGTTGTCGCAGAACGGTCAGCATGTCGGCTCGCAGGAGTGCGTCATGGGCGCCTTCGTCAAAGGCCAGCGGGTCGATCTGCCGGAGCATGTTCGCGAGCAGCTACAGGCGGCTGCGACTGGCACGGCCGAAAAGCTGGCGCCGGATGACTATATCGAGGTGGCCAAGACCGTAACAGAGTGGCCCATACGCCAGCAGCTCAGTGCCCGTTATGCCGACCTGGATGCCGACAGTCAGCGCAGCGAGGCGGCACTGGCCCGCTACATGGAGCAGGCGCGTTTCGGCGCAATACGTGGAATAGATCTGGGGGGACTGGGCATTCTGATTGCCGCAGCCGACATCAGTTTTCTGCACTATCGCCCCGGCTGGAAACCGGTGGAGCTGGGCTCGGGTATCACCCGCATGGGCAATACCTCGTTTGTGTTCACCGGTTGCGCGATCAGCGAGCACGGCCTGCAGGCGGTAGCCAACAGCGTGATGGTGGTGATCGATCAAGCCAGCGGTCGCCCAGCGCCACTGACTGACGCCATCCGCGAACAACTAACCAAACTGAAGCTGTAAAAAAACCCCTGCATGCTTCTGCATGCAGGGGTTGTTCAGCTACTGAATTACATGGCCGGGAGTACGGCGATATCAATGATATCGTCCGGCAGATCAGCCACTTCGCCCAAGGTGGTCGGCGCGCCGGTTTCCAGGTTCACTGTGTGCAAAGTGGTGCCAGTCAGTACATAGGCGACGTTACCGCCCTTGCCGTCGCTGGCGATATCCATCGCTGCGCCGTCCAGGCCCTTGGCCAACTCACCTACAGTCTTCTGCACGCCATCATTCGGCGGATCCTGCAGCATCAGGTTGCCAGTCGCCAGATCAACGTTGTACAGCGAGGTCTTCTCGGTTCCGGCGTAAGAGTTGGTGTAAGCGCCAGCAACGATCTCGGCTGTGTCACCGGCGTAATCACCGTCTTTGGCATAGGCAACTTCGCCATCGGTGATCACTTCACCTGTGTCGACATTGACGCGGAAGTTGGTGCCATCGTCAGCCAGCAGACGCAGGCGGTCGGCCACCGGGTTGAAGTCCACTACCGCCTGGCCGCTGCCGGGCAGTTCCATATTCAGTTTTGCGCCAGCGGTAGCTGCACCGGAGGTCAGATCAACGGTGTATAGCTGATCACCACCGCCCAGGGCATACAGGTTGCCATTGGCCGGACGCACATCGATGCCGCGCAGATCATCAGCGCCTTCGACGTCCATGCTGGCGGTTACGGTCAGTGCGTCACTGTCGATTTTATACAGCTTGCCATCTTCACCCAGCGCCAGAAGGCTGGCCGCGCTGACGGTACCGGCAGCAAGAGTCAAAGAAGTAGCCAGGATCAGTTTATTGAAAGTATTCATCAGTGATTCCTCGTAAGCAGTTAGCGATGGGCTTGGCCCATCCAGACAGGTGCTGTTTGCAAGTCACCTGTCTATCAATACCCACGAGGATCACCTTTGGATGTCCCGGAATGAAAATATTTTTTAGTTGCTCGCTGTCAGCACTGCCCGGCCGATGTACAACACCTCGCCAGTCGGCCTGTCGAGCGGAGAACCGCCTGCCGGCTCCAGGGTCAGCTCGAACAACTGCCCGGCCTGTACCGCACCAATCTGCTCGGCATTCAGCGTGACCTGTTCACCCGGCTCGATCAGACCCAGAGAGCGCGGACCCTCCGCAGGGTCGATCAGTGTCCAGAACTGCACCGAGCGATCCTCCGGAATCTGATCCTCAACCAGAGACACCAGACTCAGCGTACCCTCGGCATCGATATTCACCACCCAGCCCGGGCTGGCAGCCTCACCCGGCTGCTGCAGCACGGCGGTATAGGTTGCGCCAGCGGGAGCCTGGTCGCGTAGCACGCCCGGCAGCCAACTGAGCAACACCAGCAGCGCCAGTGCGCCGGTCGTCAGACGCCAGAGGCCGAGGCTGTTCCACCAGCGTGCCGCGGGCGAATCAGCCGAACGGCTACTCTCGGCCGGCAGCCAACCCAGGCTCTGCTGTATGCGCTCCCAGGTATTGGGCGCGGGTGTTTGCGCCGGCAATTCGTCGGCCAGCTCAAGCAAATGCCGCTCCCACTCCAGCGCCATGCGCGCGGCATCCTTGTCGGCCTCGATCAGCTCACGGACTTCAGTCGCTTCCGGTTCGCCGAGCAGCCCCAGAACATATTCGCCGATCAACGCACGGCGATCTGCGGGTGATGTTGGAATCATGCTTGCAAACACTCCTGCAATGCGCGTAATCCAGCGCGAATACGGCCCTTGATGGTGCCCAACGGGATGGTCAGGCGCTCGGCGATCTGGTCATGGGTCAAGCCGCGGTAAAACGCCAGCAGGATTGGGTGCCGGCGCGGCCGTTCCAGTTGCTGCAGGCAGCGACGCAGCTGCTTGCCCTGCCATTGCTGCGCGGTATGCTCTTCGGCTTGCGGACTGTCGTCCGCCATCTGCTCGATAAAACCATCGTCAGCACTCACCAGCCGACCGCGGCTGCGCAATTGATTCAGCGCTCGGTAGCGCAGAATGCTGTAGATCCAGGCACGTCCCTGACCCAGCGTCCGATCAAAGCGGTCCGCGTTACTCCAGATTTTGACGAAGGCGTCATGCAGGCAGTCCTCGGCATGATCGCGGCGACCCAGGAGGGTGATCGCCAAGCCTAGCATCTGCCCGGCCTCCTGTTGGTAAAGCCGCTCAAAGGCTGCCTTGTCCCTGCGTGCACAGGCTTCCAGCACGCTGTCGTAATCAAATCCGTTATCCGCCATGCTGTGTTCCTGTGCCGAGCGCTTCGCTTCCCCGTCCCTTCATGGCTATACCCGCGACCATGACCTCTGGATGTCCATTACCTGAAAATAACACTTTGCCGCCGCTACCGAATATTGCTTATAGCCTATCGCTTTGGACCTTAAGGGACTTTTGCTGAGGTTGCACTGTCTGATTTGGCAACCTACCCGGTTTGAGCCCGGGCGGCGCTTCTCTTAACATTGACAGTTAACTTGGCAGCGCTATCAGCTTCAGGAGTACCAGTGCCCCCAGAACCCAACAGCGCGTCGCTCTCTTCAATGCCCTCGCCAACGCCCGCACCAGCCGTCCGCCCGGGTAGATCGCGTATCAGGCAATTGCTTGGCTTTTTGTTAAGTCTGGGAGCCTGGCTAGTATTGTGGGCACTGCTCAGCGGCAACCAGGGTTGGGCATTCGGGGCGCCTTTGGCTGTACTTGCAGCCTGCGTTAGTTGGCAGGTAAGCCTGCATGCAGAGCCTGTGCATCTAAAACATCTTCCCGCCTTTCTCGGCTTTTTCCTCGCTGAACTTTTTGTCGGCGGCTGGGACGTCGCCCGCCGTGCATGGCATCCACGCCTCCCGATCAAGCCGCAATGGGTGCACTACCAGATGTCCAGCACCGAGCCGCGGGTACAGTTGTTGCTTTCGGCAATGGTCGGATTGTTACCCGGCACATTGGCATCGCACTTCGACGGCCAGAGGTTACACCTGCATGCCCTGGACCATCGGCAGAACTGGCACGAAACCACAGCGCGGCTGGAACGCAAGCTCGACCGGTTGCTTAAGAAGTCTGATCCATGACCTGGCTGGCAAGCATCCTTCTGCTCAGCGTCGGTGCGGGCCTGTGGCGAGCCTGGCGCGGCCCCACGCAGGCTGACCGGTTAATGGCAGTGCAACTGTTCGGCACCAGTGGCGCGGCGATTCTAATGCTCCTGGCTCAGGCGCAAAACCTGCCAGCCTTACTGAATGCGGCCTTGGTTTTGGCACTGCTCGCTGCAGTGGTCTGCGCCGCGCTGGTCCAGCTGCTGAGGAGACGTCATGACTGAGTGGCTGATCTGGCTCAGTTGGCCCTTGTTGCTGGCGGGAATGTTCTTTTTCATTTCCGGCACGCTCGGCGTGTTGCGCTTTCCCGACGTTTACAGCCGCCTGCATGCGGTGACCAAGGCGGACACTCTGGGTCTGGGGCTACTGGCCTTCGGTCTGGCCCTGCGCAGCGACGGCTGGCAGCCGGCATTGTTGATGCTGCTGATCTGGCTACTGGTGATGGTTTCGAGCGCGACCGCCTGCCAGTTATTGGCGCGTCACCAGCGTGAACTCGATAGCGATGGCGGTGCCGATACCAGCGCCAGCCAGAAGCCTGAGGAGCAGCATGATCAACGCTGACCTGCTGTTCGATCTGACGTTGATTCTGCTGTTACTGGGGCTCGCAGTAGCGGCCATTCATGCTCCGAAGCTTTACACCAGCATAGTGATGTTCATCGTCTTCGGGTTGATGCTGGCGTTGACCTGGGCGCGGCTGGGCGCGACGGACCTGGCGCTGGCCGAAGCCGGAATTGGTGCCGGGCTGATCGGCGTCATGCTGCTCAGCGCCTTGGGCCGCTGCCCTCCAGAGCCACCTTCCCGGTCACGGCCGCTTCAACATATCGCCAGCCTGATGCTGGCTGTACTGGTGTTGTTACTGCTGACCCGGGCGGCCATCCCCTTGCTGGATGCCCCGCCCCTCCTGCCACAACAGGTCGCGCAGGAGCTGGACAACAGCGGTGTCAGCCACCCGGTAACTGCGGTGCTGCTGAACTTCCGCGCCTGGGATACCTTGCTGGAGCTGGTGGTACTCCTGCTGGCGCTGCTTGGGGTACGTCAGTTGCAACCGTCCACCGGCCCACGGCCGCAAGCCTGGCCGTTACTGGTTGCCTGGAGCCGGGTGATCGCGCCGTTAGTGGTCATGGTCGGGGGCTATCTACTCTGGAGCGGCAGCCATGCACCCGGCGGGGCTTTTCAGGCCGGGGTGGTCCTGGCCGCCGGCGTGGTGACGCTTCACCTGAGCGGCTTGCTGCCCAACATCGGCTGGCATCAATGGCCTTTGCGCGCGCTGGTGCTTGTAGGTGTGGCGTTGTTCAGCCTGGTTGCCGCGACCAGTGCCTGGCTGGGCGATGGCTGGCTGGTTTATCCGCGAGCGTGGAGCGGCGGGCTGATTCTGTCGATTGAGATAGCCGCAACGCTATCCATTGCTGCGGCACTGACATTGCTGGTGATCGGTGATACCGAGGAGCTAGCCGCATGACGCATGCCCTTTTGTATCTCCTGACCGGACTCGCTCTATGGCTGCTAGGCTTGCATGGACTGCTCAACCAGCGGCATGCACTGCGGCGCATTATCGCAGTCAACATAATGGGCAGCGGCGTGTTTATGCTGATGGTCGCGCTGGCCAATCGCGTACAACCGATTGACCCGGTACTGCAGGCGTTGGTAGTCACCGGTCTGGTCGTCGCGGCCAGCGCCACCGCCTTCGCGTTGCGGCTGGCTACCGCCAGTGCGGATAGCTCCGATCAGGAGCCGCAATGAATTTCGCATTGCTTAGCCTGCTGATTCCGCTGACGACCAGTCTGCTGTTGTTGCTTTTGCGCTCGCGTGCCGGCGCGCTGGTGATTCTGGCCAATACGTTCAGCCTGGCTGCAGCGGGCTTTGCCTTGTACTCGGTAATTGAACAGGGGACCCAGCAACTGGCGCTGGGCGGGTGGGATACGCCGTTGGGCATTCGCTTCGAACTTGGCCCACTGACCGCCGTACTGCTGGTGTTCACCGCCCTGGTCCACCTGCTGGTGGCGGTATATGCCGAACGCAGCCGCCATAGCCAGACTCGTGATACCGACTTCTGGCCGCTCTCCTGTCTGCTGCACGCCAGCCTTGCGGCGCTATGGCTGTCGCGCGACCTGTTCAACTGGTACGTCACCCTTGAGTTGCTCGGGCTGGTCGCCGTGGCCATGGTGATTCTCTCGGGGCGCAAGGCCCACGTCCCCGCGTTGCGCTATCTGCTGCTCTCGCTGGCTGCCTCGCTGTGTTACCTACTCGGCGTGGCCTTGCTGTATGGCGAATATGGGGTGTTGGATCTGACTTTACTGGCCGAGGTAACCAGCAACACCGCCACCACACAAACGGCGCTGACGCTGATCACCCTGGGCCTGATGCTCAAGGCCGCGTTCTGGCCCCTGCACCTGTGGCTACCGGCCGCGCACGCCGCGGCACCGACTGCCGTCAGCGCGCTGCTCTCGGCATTGGTAGTCAAGGGGCCGCTGTTTATTCTGTGGCTATTATGGAGCCGCATCGCGCCGGTCGAGTTTGCCCAACAGGCAGGGCTGCTGTTTGCGCTGGCGGGCATTATCGCGCTGGTGGCCGGTGGCTGGTCGGCGCTGCGTACACCCTGGCTGAAAGTGCTGGTCGCTTACTCGACGGTGGCCCAGCTGGGCTATGCGTTACTTGCGCTGGGGCTGTTGCTGCATTGGCAACAAAGCGAACTATCGATTGCCCTGTGGCTGTTCGTGCTGGCTCACGGGCTAGCCAAGGTCAGCATGTTTCTGGCCGCGGGCGAGATGCAGGCCACCCTGGGCAGCAAGCGCGTCAGCTCGCTCAAGGGCGCCAGCCAGACCATGCCGCTGGCGATGTTTGCCTTTGCCGTGGCGGGCGGTAGTCTAGTCGGCCTGCCGCCCAGCGGCGGTTTTGTCGCCAAGTGGGTGCTGCTGCAACCACTGTTTAGCGAACCGGCCAACTGGCCCTGGGCCTTTGGCGTGCTGCTCGGCACGCTGGCCAGCGCCGCCTATGTCTTTCGCGTGGTGGCGATTGCTTTTGATCGCGCCGATCCCACGCCGCCGGATTATAATCCGGATGCTTTCGCCCAGTGGCTGGCGATGCTGCCAGCCGTGGTGGTCTGGGCCATGGCGCTGTTAAGTGAACCGCTGATCACCTGGTTTACGGAGGTCGGCCTGTGAACCTGTCGTGGACCACGCTATTACCGCTGCTGATCATCCTCAGCTCGTTGATACCCGGGCTGATCATTTTCAGCCTGCGCGAGGATCAGGTCCGCCTGCGTATCGCCCTGAACCTGACCGGCGCGCTGCTCAAACTCAGCCTGGTAGGCTTGATGTTGCTGGGCGTCAGCCAGGGTCTGGAATTCCGTTTCAGCGTCCCCTTTCTGCCCGGCGGTGGGCTGGTATTGCAGGGCGATGCGCTGGCATTGCAGTTCATTACACTGTCTTCAATCCTCTGGCTGGCGACAACCGTCTACGCTATCGGCTACCTCGAAGATTCGCCCCTGCGCTCTCGTTTCTTCGGCTATTTCAGCCTATGTGTCAGCGCTACCGTCGGCGTGGCACTGGCCGGCAACCTGGTGACCTTCCTGCTGTTTTACGAGCTGTTGACGCTGGCGACCTTCCCGCTGGTAGTGCATCGGGGCACAGCTGAGGCGCTGCGCGCAGGGCGCATCTACCTGAGTTACACGCTGGGCGGTGGCGCGTTTTTGCTGATGGGTGTGGCGCTGCTGCACAGTTTGACCGGGAGCCAGGATTTCGTCCCGGGCGGCTACCTGCAGCCGCTGCTGCAGAACCACAACGCCAGCCTGATGCTCGCCTTCGGCTTGTTGATCGCCGGCCTGGGCGTGAAAGCTGCATTGTTGCCACTGCATGGCTGGCTGCCCCAGGCGATGGTCGCACCGGCACCGGTCAGCGCGCTGCTGCATGCGGTGGCCGTGGTCAAGGCCGGCGCCTTTGGCATTGTGCGCGTGGTTTACGATGTCTATGGCGTGGAACCCATGCAGGCGCTCGGGCTGAGTGTGCCGTTGATGGCGCTGGCCGCAGCGACGATTCTGTACGGTTCGTTCAAGGCTTTGCAGCAGCGCGAAATCAAGAAGCGCCTGGCCTACTCGACGATCAGTCAGGTGTCTTACATCACCTTGGGCGTGGCCATGCTCGGCCCTATTGCAGGGGTCGGCGCGCTGGTCCACCTGGTGCATCAGGGGCTGATGAAGGTCACCTTGTTTTATTGCGCCGGCAATTTCGCCGAAACCCTGGGTATCCATCATATTCGCGAGATGGACGGTGTCGGCCGACGCATGCCGCTGACCATGACCGCATTCACACTGGGCGCACTGGGGATGATCGGTGTACCACCCACCGCGGGCTTTATCAGCAAATGGTACCTGGGCTATGGCGCACTGGATGCAGGCCATGACTGGGTGGTGTTGGTGTTCGTGCTGTCCGGCTTGCTCAACGCAGCCTACTTCCTGCCGCTGCTGTACCGCGGCTGGTTTGCCAAAGCGCCGACAACATGGCCGGCTGAATCCAATCTGGGTACCGGCAAGCCCGGCTGGGGCGAGACCCACTGGATGCTGCTCGCGCCGGTGGTATTCATTGCTGCGCTGGCATTGTTGGTGGGCATCTTCGCCGGTACTACGCTGAGCCCGCTGTCCTGGAGTCAACTGATCATCAACCGGGAGTTCGGTCTATGACGCCCCTGTGGTGGATAGTTGTTCCGCTTGTTCCCTTATTGGCTGGGGTGTTGCTGTGGCTGCGTCCAGAACGTGTCGCGCCCTGGTATTGGTTAGCCTGCATGCCCGCACTATTGCTGAGCATATGGCCGGCGCCAGCGCTGGAATTGTCGCTGCTCTGGCCCGGCGCCAGTTGGGGCGCCGATGACCTGCTGGCGCGTGCGTGGCTGGGCTTCAGTGCGGTGTTGTGGGCCTGCGCCAGCCGCTTTGCGGTCGCCGACCTGAGCGACGGCCGACATCTGCAGCGCTTCTGGCTGTTCTGGCTGCTCTCGTTGACCGGCAATCTGTTGCTGGTGATCGCTCAGGATGCAGCCAGCTTCTATATCGGGTTCACTCTGATGAGCCTCAGCGCCTACGGGCTGGTGGTGCATCTGCGCGGCCCAGCGCCCCGTCAGGCCGGGCGCATTTACCTGCAGCTCGCGGTGCTCGGCGAAATGCTGATCTATGCCGGAATGCTGCTGCGCATGCATGAAGCCGGCGGCCTGCTCGATTTTGTCGACTGGCAGAGCATCCCCATCAGCGCCACGACCGCAGCTCTACTGCTTGGCGGCTTTGGTCTGAAGGCGGGCTTCTGGCCGCTGCATGTGTGGCTGCCACTGGCCCATCCAGCCGCTCCCGCCGCTGCCAGTGCGGTACTCTCCGGCGCCATGATTAAAGCCGGAATACTCGGTATCTGGCGCTTTTTACCGGCGCAGGATGCGCTGCTGCAACACTGGGCTGTGTGGTTGCTGGCCATTGGTGCCATCAGTGCCTTTTACGGTGTGCTACTCGGACTGCTGCAACATAAAGCCAAGGCTGCCCTGGCTTACTCGTCGGTCAGCCAGATCGGCTATCTGCTGATCATCCTCGCCCTTGGCTGGCACCAGCCTGAAGCCCGGCCAGCCGCTGCTTTGATGTTGGCGCTGTATGGCGTGCACCATGGCCTGGCCAAGGGCGCGCTGTTTATGGGCGCCGGGCTGAGTGCGCATGCGCGGCTCAAAGGCTGGCACTGGGTATTAATGGCCATACCCGCGCTGGCGTTGGCCGGCTTACCATTCACTAGCGGCGCCGCGATCAAGGTATTGCTCAAGGACAGCGTCAAGAGCAGCCTGCCGGAAATCTGGCTTACCGTCCTCAGCGTTGGCTCCTTGGCCACGCTGCTGGTGGTGGCGCGCGCACTCTGGCTGATGCGCCAGGCGCAACAGAATGATGAGCTACCGGTCGCGCAGGTCAGTCAGATTTTGCCCTGGGCCTTGCTCTGCGTCACGCCCGTCGCCCTGCCCTGGCTGTGGCCTGAAATGCGCGAAGCGCTACTGCATAGCCTGCCTGGCTATGCGCTCTGGGCCGCCACCTGGCCGTTGGCGCTGGGCCTGGCGTTGAGCCTGATGGCCATACGGTTCAACTGGCGTATACCCGCAGCCCTGGAGCATCTGCCAAATCCCGCCAGAGCGGCATCAATCCGCTTTAAACGCTGGATGAGTCGCCCGCCCAAACCAGCCGCGACTCCAGCGAACCGAGCACAACGCTGGCGCAATCTGGAGCGCCGCTGGAATCGCTTTTTTCACCCTGACGCGGTGGCCGCCAGCGCCTGGCTGATAGCTGCGCTACTGCTGCTCGGATGGCTTATCTGAGTGCACTTCTTCAGTGTTAAACGGCGCCTCTGCGGGGAATGATGCCTGGACGGGGCAGATCCAAGACGTTAGGGTAGCTGCCACCGGATCGACCCTTTCAGCGCTTTTTGCGCTTGACTGCTTGCGTTGATCTGGCCGCTGTACCTCGGCGCTTGACGCCGAACTCTTGCACTACCAGGCCGCTAACGACGGCCTTTATCTCGCTACAGACATTCCTAGAAAGATGTTCTGTTTTTGCTTACGTCCTGCGGTGGCCGCTCCGAATCGGAATTCTGGCCCCTGCGAAGGATGATCGGGCTGTATTGCCTATGGGTACTCAATGAACGAACAAAACTTCTATCAGTTCTCGACACTGACCGTACTTGCCTTGCTTGTCGCCTTTTACGGCGGCACTTACCTGCTGACCTTGCTGATCAAAAAGAAAAAGGAAAATACCGACGCCTTTATGGTCTCCAATCATCAGATTGGCTTTGGCCTTGGCGCCGCCAGCATGACCGCGACCTGGATCTGGGCTGCATCGTTCTACGGCGCCGCCACCTCGGGTTACACCTACGGCATCTCCGGGCCTTTGCACTATGGCCTTTGGGGCGCCTTGATGATTCTGTTCATCTATCCGTTTGGTCGGCGCTTCCGCGAGCTGGCACCCAATGCGCACACCTTGGGTGAGCTGATCCATGCACGGCATGGCTCGTCCAGCCAACTGATTCTCGCGTCGTCGAATATCCTCGGTAGTATCATCAGTCTGATGGTCAACTTTACCGCCTCGGGCGCACTGGTGTCAGTACTCTCGCCGCTATCCTTCCAGGCCGGAGTAGTCATCGCCGGTGTCGGCGTACTCTCCTACACCCTGTGGTCAGGTTTTCGCGCCTCGGTACTCACTGACTTCGCCCAGTTGATGGCAATGATGGCCGTGGCGATTCTGATCATCCCTGCGGTGCTGTTCGCCCTCGGCGGGCCGAGCACCCTGTCGGACGGCATGAGCCTGCTGACATCAGAGCAAGCCAACCTGTTCTCGATGGATGCCATCCTCAACCAGGGCGCGCCGTTCTTCGTTGCGGTACTGGCCTATGCGATCGGCAACCAGACTATCTCGCAGCGGCTGTTCGCCGTGCGTGAAGACCACATCAAGCCGACCTTTATCACCGCGACCATCGGCTACG
This sequence comes from Halopseudomonas laoshanensis, assembly GCF_008365385.1. GTDB lineage: Bacteria > Pseudomonadota > Gammaproteobacteria > Pseudomonadales > Pseudomonadaceae > Halopseudomonas > Halopseudomonas laoshanensis. Next base: position 90,269 of record NZ_QOVF01000007.1, read on the forward strand.
GTGCGATCGTGATCGGCCTGGGTATGATTGGTCTGATGGCCTTGATGACCGGTATGGAGCCGATTGATGGCGACATGAACAACCTCATTCCCCAGATGGTATCGTTGTATCTGCCGCCGGTATTTATCGGGTTGTTCTTTGTGCTGGTGATTGGTTCGCTGTCCTCGACTGCCGACTCTGACCTGTCTGCGATGTCAGCCATCGTTATGGCCGATGTGTATGGCAAGAATATCGCCAAGAATAAGCCCGACCCAACCAAGATGCTGTTTATCGGCAGGTTGACGATGATAGTCGCGACGCTGATCGGGGTGATTCTCGCCAGCTTCTCGATGGACATCCTGATCATGCTGGTCTTCGTTGGCGCACTCTGGGGCGCCATTGTGTTCCCGGTCATCGCCAGCTGTTTCTGGGACCGGGTGACCAACGCGGCCTTCACCTGGGCGGTCGTCGCCGGTCTGCTTATGTTCTGTATCGCCCGCTTCGAGCTACTGCCCATGGTCAGCGTGGTGGCGGTACTGTTTGAGTTACTGGCTGCCGTTGGTGGTGGCGTGGTGCTGGGGTTGATGGCATTCGGCTTTTGCGGACGTCGCATCGGCCTGATCGTCGCCGCCCTGAGCGCCATCGCGCTAGCATTCTTCTGCGTCGGCTTCCTGCGCGACTACACCGTCCTGCTCGCATCGCTGATGGCCTACGGCGTCAGCACACTGGTCTGCGTCGGCATCAGCCTGCTGAGTTCGAGCAAGTTCGACTTCACCCAGATTGATCAGAACGTCATCAACTACGACCCGGTCAAGCTGCCCCAGACTGACTAGAAATTACTCCGTGCGCAGGTGAGCTGTTCAGCGCACCTGCCAGACAAAGGAAACACTCATGCAAACATTTATTCTGGCGCTTTACGTATTGATCTGGCCGCTGGTATCACTCGCCGTATTCGCGGTTATTGGCCTGGCGACCTTGAAGGATATCCGCGTCGCACGGCGCGAGAAGCGCGAACTGGTCTAACCGCTCGCGCTCACCCGCCGGGCATCGGCTGCAACAGGCTGGTTACTTATCTGCCAGACCTTTGAGCAAGGCTTTGTGGAAGCGCTCGGGCTCCTGGATCTGCGGCGAGTGGCCCAGATCCGGGAACTCCACCAGCGTAGCCTGGGGGATAGCCTCGGCGGCTTTCTCACCCAGCACGTCATAGCGACCCAGGGTCTTCTGAATATCCTTGGGTGCCTGTGTCTTGCCAATGGCGGTGTTGTCCTTCTCGCCAATCAACAGCAAGGTCGGCATCTGCAATTGGTCGAACTCATGCACAACCGGCTGGGTAAACACCATGTCCGAGGTCAAAGCCTGGTTCCAGGCGACCTGTTCCTTACCCTCACCCGCATACATACCCGCCAGCATCTCGACCCAACGATCGTATTCCGGCTCCCAGGTATTCACGTAATAGGTCGACTTCTGATAGGCGCGAATGCCTTCGGCGGTCTTGCCCAGTTCGGACTGATAGCCATCGTCGATATTCTGGTAGGGCACGCCGAGAGCTTTCCAGTCTTCCAGCCCAATCGGGTTGACCATCACCAGCTGTTCGGTTTGCTCGGGGTACATCAGCGCGTAACGCGTCGCCAGCATACCGCCCATGGAGTGCCCCATAACCGTGACCTGCTCCACATCAAGCTTCCCCAGCAACGCATGCGTGTTGGCAGCCAATTGGTGGAAACTGAACTGGTATTGCTGGGGTTTGGACGACTTGCAGAAACCCACCTGATCGGGCGCGATTACCCGGTAGCCAGCCTCATGCAGTTCGGCGATGGTGCCTTCCCAGGTGCCGGCGCAGAAGTTCTTGCCATGCATCAGCATCACCGTTCTGCCATTGGCGTTGTCCGCGTCGGGCGGAACATCCAGATAGGCCATTTGCAGGTCCTGGCCCTGCGAGCTGAAGGTGAAACGCTCGACCGGGTACGCATATTCAAAGCCAGACAGCTCCGCGTCATACGTAGGCTTGCTGTCAGTATTCTGAGCCGCGGCACTACCGACGAAGCCGACGGTCGCGACACCGGCGATACATGCTGCCAGCAGCCTATTGATCATCAAGGGACCTGCCATTGCCTTTCTCCTGTATTCAGTGGACCACATGGCCCTGAACAGGATGACAGCATTTACCGCGCAGGATTCCATTCTGGCGCATTCTGAAACATCTGCGCACTGCTTCCCTCGGTAGTACCTCCGTTGTCAGGTCGGTTCCGTCTTGCTCAACCTGCCCCAGTGAAAATAGCCGAACAGCAATACCTGCAAGCGGTGCCATAGTGGATTGGGCTGCTGCCGTAACCGCGCATCGACAAAGACCAGCTCAATCACATGAATGACCAAGGTGACGATCGCTACCTTGACCAGCATGCCGTCTCCCGTAGCCATGGACGGGAATAGCGCGACCACCAGCGCCGAGACCCAAACCAGTGCCAGCAGAACCTTGCCTAAGGTGAAAAATGTCATTTGGTTTTCCCTTCCCTATTGATCAATTTAGCTATACAGAAATGCCGGTCCAGGGTGTTCACGACCATCATCGACACCCACCTCCAACGCTACCAACTCATTCAGTCGAGCATTCAGGCCCTCGATCAGTTGGCGATGGGCCTGCGGGTCGTTGGCCAGGTTAACCAGCTCATCCGGGTCGCTTTGCAGGTCATAGAGCTCAAGATCGTTGTGCGCGATCAGGGTCTCGATGTCCGCGGGGGTATGGTGATTGCTCGGGGCGAAATAACGGGCGAATTTGTAACGCCCATCATGAATGCCGCGAAACAACGCGCGATTGTCCCGCGACGGGCCCAGCCGCCCCTGGCGCAGTGATTCGCGGATAAGCGTCCAGGGCGTGACCTTGTCGGCATTGAGCATCACCGACTCGGTGAACTCCGGATCCAGATACATGCTCACGCCATAGTTAAACAGATGGCCGCGTTCATCCCTGGCCGAACGCTGACTGGTGCCACCCAGACTGCTGGCCAGACTCACACCAACCAGATCGGGGTAGCGCTCAGCTTGCTGCGCAGAGGGCAAGCCCGCCAGCTCCAGCAATGTCGGCACTACATCCACCGTCGAACCCAGCGCAGGGGTATCACGGGCATATTCAATATCCGGGTGGCTGACAATGAAATTGACCCGAGTATTTTCCTTGTACATGTGCGGGCCCTTTTGCCGCAGCTTGTGCGCGCCGGCCATTTCACCGTGGTCAGCCGTAAGGATGACGATGGTGTCCTGATCCCTCCCGCTGGCTTTGAGCGCCCCCAACACCTGGGCGATCGACTGATCGACATCGCGAATGCAGTTGAAGTAGTAACTCTGCAAGCCCTGCCAAAGCTGTTCGTCTTGCGGATCAATATGGCCGTAGACCTGATTACAGATATGCACATCGGTCTGGTGCGCCCAGGGCTTGGTACGCAGATCTTCACGATAGAAACTGGTCGGCAGCGGCACATCCCAATGCTTGGCATAGACGCCTGTCGCCGGGCCGGGGGAAATCGGCCCCAGGTAATTTTCGCGCAAGCGGCTGCGTTGCTGGGCCGGGCCCGAGCTGTAGAACATGATGTCGTGCGGATTGACGAAATTGACCGCCATAAACCAGGGTTTCTGGTCATCGCGGTGCTCATGCAGCCAACTGACAGTGTCGCTGGCGGTAACCTTATCGAAGATAAACCCGCTCATATGCGAGCCATGCGGATCACCATTGAGGTTGTAATCCGCAAACCCGAAAGGCAGCAGCGCATCGGTGGTGGTCTTCACCTCGCCATAGGTCAGGTCAGAGGCTTCGGTGATATGCGACAGATGCCACTTGCCCTTGTAGGCCGTGTGATAGCCAAGCTCTCTGAGCATATGCCCCAGCGTCGGCATCGATGAAGACAACTCATTGAATGGCGGCAATCCCAAATTGGCGACGATGCCGGTTTTCTGCGTGTGCTGGCCGGTAAAAATCACCGAGCGCGATGGCGAGCAAGGCGTGGTGTTGACGTGGAAGTTACCCATACTCACGCCGCACTGCATCAGCGCTTCATGGCCGGGCAATTGCAGCACGCTTGGCAAGTCGGCCATGGCCCGTTCCTGGTCGGTGACGATCAACAGGATATTGAGCTTTTTCCCGGCGCGGGCGGAAGTCGCTACCGCACCCTGTGTGGTAGATGTCTGAGTACTTTTCCCAGCCGGCTGCGCACCGAGCGATTGAGCCAGGCCGGCAGCAGATACTGCACCAGCCAACTTCAACAGTTCACGACGCTTCATCCTTGGCTCCTTGCACCAGGGGTGCATTAACTTTTGTGATTGTTCGAAGGACAGAGGCCAGATTTACAAAGGTATTGGAATAATACCAATGCATTTTAAGTCGAGAGTCGATGCGCCTAGCGCATTGAAAAACCGGCGTTCGGGAGGGGTCCAGCATGGTGGCAATAAAGAATGTTGAAACAATCCCACTGGCAGACGTCCAACAGACTTAGGGCAGGATTATTTCCTCATATGTGATGCGGATCACAGAAGAAATATTTATAAGCGATCTTTACCACCTGCCAGAAATATTCAGCAACTATTTGTATCCATTCAAATTTAAACCGCACGGCCAATTGATATTATGTTGGCATCATAAAAAGACGGTTCCAAAGCGTCATTTCGCCCCCTTGCCTTGCCTTCTGAAATCTGTTCTTTTTGCAGATAAGGAAGACTCATACCACTCAGGGAACTGAAATGAAAAAGGTATACGCCGTAGTACTCACCTACAATCGAAAGGATCTGCTCAAACGCAGTCTAGACGCCATTTTCTGTCAGACCCGGTGCTGTGATGGGGTCATCGTTATAGATAACGCCAGCAGCGACGGCACCGAGTCCATGCTGATGCAGGCTGACTATCCCGGTCTGCAACTCTACGTTCTCTCGCATAACATAGGCGCCTCCGGCGGGTTCAACGCGGGGTTCCGCATGGCCTTCCAGCAAGGGGCCGATTTTGTCTGGATGATGGATGATGACGTCATCGCCGCGCCCGATGCCCTGGCCCAGCTTCTGGAGGCCGACGAGTTACTGGAAAGCAACTCCACCGAACGCGCATTTCTGCTTTCGACGGCCTTCACCGAGAGTGGGCTGATCACCAACGCGCCGAGTGTCGACACCCGGCGCAACCGCATTGATTATGAAAGCTGGCCGCTGACTCTGGAGCATGGCGTGCTGCCAGTGCGCCGGGCGACCTTTGTATCGATCCTGGTCCCTCGCGCTACGCTGGAAGAGTACGGTCTGCCCATCGCGTCCATGTTCATCTGGGGAGAAGATACCGAGTTCACGCTCAGGGTCACGGCTAAAGTACCTGGTTACATCGTCGGCAAGAGCAAGGTTGAACATCTGCGGCAAGAGAATGGCGCCATCAGCATCATGGCGGAAACCAACCCTGCCCGGCTCAAATATCATCGCCATTATTTCCGCAATGAGATATTTGTCGCGCGCAAATATTCCCGCAACCGGCGCCTGATCATTTCCATATGCAAACAGTTGGTACTGATGGTCAGATTGCTGCGCATGCATCAGCCACAAAAAGCGCGCATCGTGTTGCAGGGGTTATCGGAAAGCTGGCGCTTCAACCCCGGGATCGAATCGGCATCCTCGCCGATTGAGGATCTGGGGGTAACCGTGCGGTCACCGACGTCCTACTTCGAACCCACTGAGGTCGAGCACAAGGACTTCGCGCTCGACTCTCTGCCACTGAATTCAGAAGAGCTTTTCGACCCGCTCATCGATCAGAGGCCAGGACCGATCCTTGTCTGACATGGTGCTGACCGGCAACGGCCAGACGATCCCGAGGCGTTCATCGTTGAAACGTAAACCACGCTCCGCATGGGGCGTGTAGGGCGCAGAAACCAGATAGCTGACTTCGGTATCATCCACCAGGGTCTGGAAGGAGTGGGCAAATCCCGGGGGCACATAAAGCTGATGGCGGTTGCGATCCGTCAGCTCGAACGCTTCGTGTTGCAAGTAACTGGGAGAGTCTTCGCGCAGATCGACAATAACGTCCACAATCGCCCCCCTGATACACCTGATCAGCTTGGCTTCGGCATAGGGCTGAATCTGGTAGTGCAGCCCGCGCAAGGTGCCTCGCTGGGCGGAGACCGACGTGTTTTGCTGAACATAATCGCCGGCCATTCCGTGCTGCAGAAATTCTTCGCGGCACATGCTGCGAGCAAAAGAGCCGCGCTCATCACCCCGGGGCTCCAGCTCGATCAACCAGGCATCCTTCAGAGTAGTTTCTCGGTAAATCATGCAAAACTCCTTTTCAATGGCTGCCACAGGGCTTCAAGCAAACAGGTGTTCCTGCTCGGCGTATAAGGCATCCACCAAGCGCCCGGGGGGTACGCTGACATCGTCAAAGGTCAGCGGTGTGTCCTTGGCGACCGGGCGTACCAGCGTGCAGCCCAACGCCAGACCGACTGGCAGCAGGTTGTCGCGGCGCACCGCGTCCATATTTTCCGCTACGCCGTAGACCTCATAGCCGCCGAAATCCTCAATCACCTCCCCTGGCTGCAGGTGCTTCTTGGCCAATGCAATCACACCCACCGTGGGCCCTCCCTTCGGCGTCAGTACCGCGTCGTTGAACAGCACCGCCCGCGCGACCGAATTGGGAACTTCGAAATGGCAAAGGTGATAGGGCGTATAGAAGCAGTAGTACGGCCCCTTGCCGAGCTTGTACAGCTCGAGATAATGCCGCTGCCGAGGGTTGTCCAGCGTGCCCAGAACAAAGATGCCAGGGCCCGGTCGCGCGCCTACCACATAGTCAACGAGCCCTGGGCCTGTAGGATCCAGATGCGGTTCAAAGGCCGCAAGAGTTTCTTCGATGGGCACTAGCGGAGCGCCCGGATCACCACCGGAAAAGTCTGGCCCGAGCATGCCGCGGCGAGCTACCCGCATACCGGTACCGTTGGCCACGATAGCCTGCTCGAAGGAAATCTTGGTGCCATCGGCAAACGAGGCGACCATCGCCGCCTTCTGCCCCCACCGTTTGGCGAAACTTTCCTGAGTGGTTGGATTGCGATATGGGTCGTGCAAGCCTTTGATGTTACCGCACAGAACAGGCTTCAAACCCAGTCCGGCAACGAACCGGTACTGGTTCATTTGCACACCTGGCTGATCGCCATCGGAGAAGCTGTAAACTACTCCGGCAGCGTCCGCGCGCTGCTTGAGAATCGGGCCAATTGTGCCGTCCAGCTCGGCGTTCATCTGCACTACATGCTTGCCGCTTTCCAGTGCCGCCAGAACGGCATGGGCAGCAAATTCGATCGACCCGGTCACTTCAATGATTGCATCCAGACCATCCGCCCGCGCCAGCGCCTGAGCATCCTCGGTAACCGCCGGGCGGCCGGCGGCAATGGCGCTCTCCAACTGCGCCTGGGTGTCGCAACGCACAGGCTCAACGCCGACTTGTCCGTATAGCGCAATGGCCGGTGCCAGGTGCCGATTGGCTACCGCGCACAACTCCATCCCCTGAGTGGCGGTCATTATCTGCAACGCAATACCGCTGGCCTGAAAGCCCGCGCCAATCATGCCCACGCGAATGGGCCGCCCTTCTGCCTGACGCTTGGCCAGGGCGCTGTCGACGATGATCATTGCTCTTCTCCGAATCTTGCGCTGACGTGATCAGTCCCAAAGCTTCCAGGGCGCACCGGCGGCCCAGGTCTCTTCCAGTACCACCTTGTCGCGAAGCGAGTCCATGCTCTGCCAATATCCCTTGTGGTGATAACTACCCAGCTTGCCGGCTTCAACCAGACGGTTCATCGGCTCGTTTTCCCAAACCGTCTGGTCGTCGTCAATCAGATCAAACACCTTGGGCTCACAGACAAAAAAACCACCGTTGATCAAACCACCATCAGCAGCGCCCTTTTCGCGGAAACCTTCCACGTGACTCAGCTCTTCATTCAAGCGCAGCGCGCCGTAACGGCCCGGCTGTGTCACCGCGGTCAAGGTGCACCAATGCCCGGACCTACGGTGGGCCTCGACCAGCGCAGTAATATCCACATCACTTACGCCGTCACCATAGGTCAAGCAGAAGGGTCCGTCAGAAAGGTATTGCTGAGCACGCTTGAGGCGCCCCCCGGTCATGGTGTCGCCACCGGTATCAAGTACGGTGACCTTCCACTTCTCCTTCAGCTTGTCATGCCATTCGATACTGCCGCTTTGCAGATCAATGGTGTAATCGCTGCGGATGCCGCGGTAGTTGAGAAAGTACTCCTTGATAAATGCGACCTTGTAACCACCCAGCACCACAAACTCGGTAAAACCATGATGGGCGTACATTTTCATGATGTGCCAGATGATCGGCATGCCACCAACTTCAACCATCGGCTTGGGCCTGACGGCTGTTTCCTCACTCAATCGGGTACCAAACCCGCCGGCAAATATCGCTACTTTCATATAGCTACACTCCTTGGCTGCTACGGAAAAATAAACCGCTTAACGCTCAAGCCAGACCAGATTCTCGGATAGCCGCTGTTCGGCAATATGGCTTTGCAGCACATGCAGACGCATTAGCGGTGAAGAGCGGAAATCAGCGTCGTTGAACTTCATCCGTGTCAGGCCCTCGATCAAGCGTTTGATCGAGTCGGACAAGGTCATCTGCGGCTGATGATCTGGCGCCAAACGGGCGAAGAGGCTGAAGTCCACCTTGTATGAGCGGCTGTCGACCGGTGCATCGGTATTGATACTGACCGTGGTGCCAGGAACGGCATCGGCCACCGCCGCCGCAAGATCGCGCACCTGATGATTGCGCGCGTCAGATCCGGTATTGACCGTGAGGAACCGGCCGCCGTTATCGGCTTGCCGCTGCACGGCCCAATCGATAGCGCGGGCCATGTCTGCCACATCAATCAATGGCCGCCAGGGTGAACCATCGCTGAGCACGGTGATCCGCCCCTCGCTCAGCGCGCAGGCAACAAAGTCATTGAGTACCAGGTCCAGCCGCAGGCGGTCGGACATGCCACAGGCAGTAGCAAAACGCAGGCAGGTGATGACCATGTCGGTGTCTATCTCGGCCAACGCTTGTTCGGAACCGATTTTTGATTTGGCATAGGCCGTCATGGGGGCCACGGGATCAGACTCGCAACGCGGCGCGCCGTCAGCTACGCCGTAGACGCTGCAGCTGGAAGCAAACACAAAATGACTGACTCCCACGGCAGCGCAATTTTTAGCGATGGCCAGCGTTGCGTCCTGATTGATCTCCCGTGTCACCGCGGCGAAGCGGTTGCCCATCGGATCATTGGAAACGGCGGCCAACTGGACCACCGCGTCGTAGCCCTTGAGCTCGTTCTCAGTGATCGCTCGCACGTCACCAAAGAATTGTTGATGCAGATAGCGCTCCGGTGCGCTGATGGCACCGGTCAGGCAGTGAGCGAAGTAGGCATTGTCGTAACCATCGATTTGCGCCTGGGGATGCCGCTGAGCAAGCTCGCGCACCACTGATGGGCCGACATATCCCAGGTTCCCCAACACAAGTATTTTCATGCAGCTTTCCTTAGCAGAGGGCCCGATAATATTTTGAAACAAGCTAAAAAATGGATCCAACAGCGCAATCAGGTCAAGAGCTATTTTTCAAACAAGAAAGATTCCGACGAAATGCTCGGACACAGCGTATTCGGCGCACGAGCTCAGCACCCCAATGCTGCCACCCAGGCGACCGGCCGGCAGATTGCCGACATCACTGGCGTTTCTTCGCCTGAGAAGCATAGACTCCATGCACTACAAACTTAACAGTAATGCAGGGGGCGCATGAGCAACCTTCAGCAACTACGTCATTTTGCCGCCTTGGCTGAACACGGCAACTTCGCCCGGGCAGCCGAAGCGGTGCATCTCAGCCAGCCCGCGCTGAGCCGCAGTATTCAGGGACTCGAAGCAAGCCTGGACTGCCGCCTGCTCGACCGCCACAGCCGCGGCATCAGCCTGACCGTGCATGGTCAATTAGTGCTTGAGCACGCTCAAAGATTATTGGCTGGTAGTCATGCATTGAAAAACGCGGTCAGCCAACTGGGTAACCTGGAAGCTGGCGAGCTGCTGCTGGGCAGCGGCCCTTACCCGGCAGCGCGTTTGATTCCGCAAGCTATAGGCAAACTTGCCAGCGCCTACCCGCGTGTAAGAATTCAACTGCTGATCGACAACTGGCTGGGTCTGCGCCGCCGGTTACTCAACGATGATCTGGAGCTGTTTGTCGCAGACATCCGCGATCTGGAAGACGACCCACTCCTGCATATTGAGGCTCTGAGCGTGCATCGCGGCGTGATCTGCTGCCGGCCCGACCATCCTCTCAGCCGCAAGAAGAGTCTCTCGATTGAAGAGCTGTTGGCCTATCCCTTGGCGGCAACGCATTTGCCTCAGCAAATCAGTCAGGAGCTCAACAGTCTGAGTGGCAAGGAACAGCCGATCAGCATTCAGTGTGACAACTTCATGGTACTCAAAGCGCTGGTAGCGCAGAGCGACGTACTGACCATGGCGTTATGGGATGTGGTCGCAGAAGATGTGGCCGCCGGCCGACTGAGCGTACTGCCGCTGGCCAACGGTATGTTTCAGCAGACCTCTGCTTATGGATTGGTTAGCCGCGCAGGTCACACGCTCTCACCTGCTGCACAGATTCTCAGGCAGCACGTGCTGGAAGATGAAAGGACAAGTTAGCTGCGGATCAAGCTGGAAGGGATAGCCAGAGGGAGAATGGCGAACCCGACCGAACAACTAACACCTTGGCAGGCAGCAGCTGAACAGGCCGGGCTCTTGCAGCTCATGAAAGGGTGCTGACGCTAGGCGACACACCCCGTTCGGCATCACGTAACAGATCCCTCAAGCGCTCAGAGCCATCCTCAGCCAGAAAGCCTTTGTGACTCTCATCCGCAGAAGGTCCGAACTGCGATGCACCCTGTAACAGCTCACGCAAACGCTCGGAGCCGTCCTCTACCAGATAGTCTTTCAGGTCACTACCTGTAGAAAAGCCAAGTTGCGATGCACTGTTTGCTCTGCTTTCTACCGACTTGGTACGCAGATCGATAAGACGCTCCGCACCGCCCTCAGCATGGGCAACACCGAAAGAAGACCCTACCAACACAGCGGCTGAGACCAGACCCGCCAACACATTAGAAGACAGACGATTTGATACTTTCATTTTGCATACCTCCAGAACCGTTTTATGACTTGAGGCGGGCTTGAATATGACCGCCTTCAAGATTCCTGCAGAACAAGCCCATTGGCTCTCTGCATGGTTCGTACGATAAAGATCTGGAGGAAAATGCGGTACACACATACTGTCAACTTATTGCCCAATTCTGCATGCACCCTTATTGAGCATCCTTCATCACCATTTACAACCCCTGAAAAATGGGGCTTCTATAACAAATAAAACAATCCTGTAAGATTATTGCCCATTCCTACTTGCCTGGTTATCCGATGCACACGGCGCACTCTTGCATTAGCTGCCAGAACGATTATGGTAGAGAGTATTCCCGTCTGAAAACCGCAATCGCACATGAAGCAGCCTCATTCCACCTCTAGAACGCCTCAGGACTTCCTCGTTTAAGCCGGGACGTTTTATACGTACCCGGCCGTGTCATTTATCGCCCGTCTCCTAGGTCCTGCCCCATACAAGATGGTTTGAGTCGCTCGGCGCAGCCGAAGCGCGACCAAGGTCTGTGTCCGGTCTGAGCATGAAAAAATTGAATCAAACGGAAGAATACTCAGTATGAATATGCCCAATATTGTTATCACCCGCCTGGACGCTCAGCGTCTGGAAAAGCTGTTCGACCCGATGACGTACCCGCTCGACAGCCTTGAAGCATTGGAAGCTGAAATGGCCCGGGCGCGGGTCATCAGTCACAAACGCATTCAACCCGATGTCGTCACCATGAACTCCACCGTGCGGTTGCTCGACGAAACCACCGCGCGCGAGTTCCTGGTGACCCTGGTGTACCCGCATAACGCTGGGGCACCTGACACCGTCTCGGTACTCGCTCCGGTGGGTATGGCGATCCTGGGACTCAAGATCGGCCAGAGTATCGAATGGTCGTCAGCGCATTGCCGACCACTGAAACTGACAGTGCTGGACATTCCCTACCAGCCCGAGGCTAATGAGGAATATCACCTCTGAGGTGCCGAACGTGATGAAGGGGTACCAAGTACCCCTTTCCTTCGCACAAATAATCGCTAACGCACGCCCGACGCCCGTAACGCCGCCGGAGTAAATTGGTTGTAACTGGGCTGGTAATCATACTGCGGGGCGGACTCTTCTTCGGTATACATGCCCAGTGCGATATAGCGACCGGCCAACAGGTCGTACAGCGTTTCGATCGCATACCCCGCAGTCTGGCGCTTGTAATTAAACGCAATGTGCCCCTCGCCTACGCGCCAGAGCGTGCCTCGGCCGTCGTAATGATCGGCAAGACTGATCATCCAGGAGTCTTCATCAACAAAGAAATTGCGCTGAGCATAAACGTGCCTCTGGCCCTGCTTGAGACTCCCTTGCACCTGCCAAACACGATGCAACTCAAAACGCGTATGCTCGGGATTGATGTGCCCCGCCTGAAGAACATCCTCATATTTCACCTTGCGATCCGCCATCCGATAGGCGTTGTACGGGATATAGACTTCCTGCTTGCCTACCAGCTTCCAGTCATATCGGTCGGGGGCACCGTTGTACATGGCAAAATTGTCTGAGGTGCGCAGGCCATCGGATGCAGAGCCCTGACCATCGTAAGCGACCTGCGGAGCCCGGCGAACCCGACGCTGGCCTGCGTTATAGACCCAGGCCATACGTGGTTCCTGTAACTGATCCAGCGTGTCATGCACTAGCAATACATTTCCAGCCAGACGTGACGGCGCATTCACGCGCTGCTTAAAGAACAGCAGAGTGTTGGGCATGCTCGAAGCGTCCACGTCAGGCATGAACTGCGGATAGGCGACCTCCTCTTCCATTTTGATCAACGTGTAGGAACCATTGGTCTGCGGCATTGCCTGCATATACCAGCGTTTGTAATTCAGACGATAGCGGGTGTGATGGTTCCATATCACCTCGGCCCCAGACTTGGGAATCGGAAAGGCGAGCACATCGTGGGCAAAGTTTTCAATGCCATCACCGCCGTTGACCAATCGAGCCTGGCCGGCGGTCCGCTTGACCTGTTCATATACGGCGTCAGGATAACCAACGGTCCGCTTGGATTGGAAAACCGGCATGCGATAAGTGTCTGGGTAGCGCTCGAAAAGTGCCATTTGGCCAGGCGTCAGGTGTTCGCGGTGCTCCTGGTAGTTTTGCGCTGTAATGACAAACTCGGGTTGTTCGCCTGCAAAAGGATTGCTTTGGAAGTTGTTATCCAGAACCTCCCCTGCGTCCGAACCAAGCCCGCCCGTCCACTCCGGAATAGTGCCCGCTGCATTGCCCGCTCTCTCAGCACCGATCGGCGTCAGCTCGGCACCCAGCTTGTCTATTTCCTGCTGAGTTAACGACTGGGCCAAGAGGCCCGAGGTCGACAATCCCAGCACCACACCCATCGCATTGATAACCGTATTTTTCAATCGCATATTATTATTTTCCTTGGATAAATGCTGCCCACAGACAGCCGTATGCCACCCCATGCATTGCAGCAGCGGTAAATGGTGTTTTTAGAAGGTATTGGTGGAGCAATTAGGTAGCCGGGCGCCGCCCGGCCAGGGTCAGTCCGTGGCCTGCAGATAATCGGTCGTCAGCGCTGAAAGCGCCTTGATACCCGTCAACAGCGCCTTGTCATCTACCATAAATTCCGGTGAATGATTCGGCGCCGCCTTGCCCATATTGTCCGCCGGAGTCACGCCCAGGAAGAAGAACAGGCCCGGTACCTTCTGAGCGAAATAGGAGAAATCTTCGGAGCCAGTCACTAGCGGTGAGGGGAAGGTCCGGCCATCCGTTACCCTCTGCAGCGTGGGCAACATGCGCGCGGTTAGAGCTGGCTCGTTCACCGTCGTGGCGTAGTTCTCGATGATCTTCACCTCGGCCTGCGCGCCGGACGCTTGAGCAGTGTGCTCAGCCGTCTGCGTGATTTGCGCATTCACTTCCTTCTGCACCGCATCATCAAAGGTCCGTACCGTACCGGTCATCTTGACCTTATCGGGAATGATGTTGTGGCGCGTACCGCCCTCGATGGTGCCGATGGTGACCACCGCTGGTGCCGGCATGATATCGGTTCTACGGCTGACCACCGTTTGCAGGCCAGTGATGATCTGCGCACTGGCGACGATCGGATCAACCCCATTCCAGGGCTGCGCCCCGTGCGTTTGCTTGCCGGTTACCGTGATATGCAGATCCCCGCTACTGGCCATGGTTGGACCGCTGCGGTAGCCAATCACGCCAGTTGGCGCTGCAGCCGTCACGTGCAGACCAAAGATCGCATCCACCGCCGGATTCTCCAGCACGCCTTCCTCAACCATCAGGCGCGCGCCGAAATAGCGTTCGCCGTCATAAACATAATCACTCGGACCCTCTTCCGCCGGCTGGAATATAAACTTCACGCTGCCGGGCAACTCCTCGCGCACCGCTGCCAGGTTTTCCGCCACTGCCATCAGTATCGCCACATGCGCATCATGCCCACAGGCGTGCATCACCGGCATCGACTTGCCGAGGTATTCCTGCTTCACCGCGGATGCATAGGCAAGGCCGGTATTTTCTGCCACTGGGAGTGCATCCATATCGGCCCTGAGCGCCACCACCGGGCCTGGCTTGCCACCCTTCAACATGGCCACCACACCGGTAGTACCTACACCCGTCTCGACCGTCATGCCCAACTGGCGAAGATGCCCGGCAATCAGCGCGGCCGTTCGGGTTTCCTGATTACCCAACTCCGGATGCTGATGAATATCATGCCGCCAGCCGATGGCTTTCTGCTCAAGCTGCGCTGCATTGTCGATTACCCGGTCGGTAAGCGATTGCGCCGCCAATGAAGTCAACGGCAGGCCCGCGACGAACATAAGGCTGGCGCCCAGAAGCAAAGTCTTGGTCATCGTGTTATCTCTTTTTTAGGAGTTTATTGCCGACTGGCTTAACTGAGCCGAACGGTAGTGCGTTGGCGAGCAACCAAACCACTGACGAAACGCACGGTAGAACTGTGCCGATTGCCGATAGCCTAACAGGGCGGCAACAGCGTCCAGCGAATAGCCCTGGAGCAGATAGCGCTGAGCCTGCTGCTTTCTAGCCCGCTCGATCAGGCCTCTGAATGCAGCACCTTCTCGCTGAACATTGCGCTGCAACGTACGTCGGCTCACCGCCAACAGAGCCGCACACTGATCAATATCGACATCGCCCTGGCGGCATAGCAGTGGCAGCAGCGCCATGACCGAATCGCACCATTCCGGCTCCGGATTCAGGCGCATCAGATGCCGTTCACGCCTGGCAATCTGCTCCACAGAACAGCTCGGCCAGCCTAGCGGAAGGTCAAGTGAGCCCTGACCAATATGAATCTGCGCCTGACCTGGCCCGTCAAAAAGAACCTTCACAGGGAACAGTGTGCGGTAGTCCTGCTGCACTTGAGCATCAGGGGTGTAAGCAAGGCTAACGTGTTGAATCTCGTTGATGCCCAGGCTGAGTAACGTTCTGGTCAGTCCATAAACAATGGCATCGCGCTGCAGGCAGGCGGCGGCCGAGCGGCCCGCGGCCGCGACGCTCAATACGCAAGCGTCCCCTTCGCCGCCAAGCGCCAGCGCTACACCCTCGTTGTTTACCTTGAAGTAGCGGCAAAGCAATACCAGCGCATCGCGCCGGGTGAAGGCACTGGCGAGGTAGGTTTTGCGCAGAAAACCAGCTTGATAATTGAGACCGGCGTACGCCCTGACCAGCAACAGCGGATCGCCCACCGCATGCAGTAAATCAGTCACCAGTTCATCCATCTCGGTGAGTGCGATGCGCTGATAGGCAGACTGGCGCTGTAAATGGGTAACCTGACCCGAGACCGACTCAATCACCGCACTCGGCAGCGCAAGCTTGAGCGCCTTGACCGTAGTCATAAAGTGCTCAGGCGAAACGGATCGCGCAGTTGCGCTTACCTGATTTCCCTGCGACCAACTGGGTGGGTGGATGGGCATTGTCATGACTGCGTTTTTGAATAGGGGTGAACTGCTTATTGTTCCCTGATTCTAGAGGGCAAGCAGATCAGCACAAGTGCAATCGGTGCCAAAGTCAATCCTCCTACCCCATAACTGCCCAAGACTCAATTTTGAATAAAAAGTCCTTGGTGAGCTCAACCGCTGGGTGCACCTATCTCATCTGCCGATCCAGCTACTAGGATTTACGGCGTCGCCAAGAAATTTCTGTGGACCGAGGCTGTTGAACAACTAGATGTGCGACAGCTTCGCGTGGCGTTATCGCCTTAATGCCACAGCCTTGGCAGCTTCCTCGATGGCGCATCATCGTAAGGCGCAATGCCCACTACCAGCCCCGATGCACTCCATTATTTTGGAAGTAAGCTGCTCCGACTTTAAGCCCGCAGTGCGGGCTTTTTTACAGGACTAGGTTTCTCACGCTGCATAGGGCCCGGAGTTGTCTTTATTCCTAGTTAGCTTATGGTAGTTAGCGTTGAACATGAGAAAAGACCATTTTGCCATGCCCATGACAGATAGACATACCACAAGACCTTTCGCCTTCCTGAATTAAGCCGGGACGGGGCAACCGTACCCGGCTGAGCGCAAATCTCACACATCACATAGGATTTTGAAATGTCGTCTATTATCGGCGCGCGCTCACATGTGCGCGCAAAAATGATCAGGGGCTCCTCCTGCCTGATGATCGGGCCGCGCGAACTAGCTACTGTAATCGGCAAGCTGGAAACTTTAGGTCTGGATGGAGGATGTGTAAATAACGATCCTCGCGCACGGATCAACAGCACCATTGTTCTCTTGGATAGAGAAACTTTGGAGTTCCAAACGCTGACTTTGACTGCGCAAAGTTACAGCAAAGGATCTACAATTTCGATTTTCTCACCTCTAGGTTGCGCCCTGTTGGCGTGCCTGCCAGGACATAGCCTGACGATTCCCGGCTATGCCAGCGGGTATCGGTTTTTAGTTTCGAGTGTTAAACACCGAGAATAAGAAACTATCACCAGGGCTCTCACAGCGAGAGCCTTACTACTGCTGGGAGTTAGGTTAAAGACACCTTCCGCTCCACGGTCGCAGAAGGCTAGCTCCGAGGGTGTCAAACTCCTATCCGAAACCGAAATTCAGGCAAAAAAAAGGCCCTCTCTTTCGAGAAGGCCTTTCAAAGTGGTGCCGGCACCAAGAGTCGAACTCGGGACCTACTGATTACAAGTCAGTTGCTCTACCAACTGAGCTATACCGGCATGGGCACGCATTATATAGAGCTTGGCCTCTGTGTAAAGCCATCCACAGCGCTTGTAGGTAAAAAGTCTGTATTTTCTGCTGATTTAGGCGAATGCCCAGCTTGTGCATGAAATCTCTACCAGCACTTGACAAAGACGCCTCAAGCCGTTGTTTACAATAAGATATCCACTTTGGTTCGTTTTTGATCAACGCGCTGCAAAGCACGGATTTCGGGGCTCTGGTGAAACTACCAAGAAGTCATCAACATTGTTATCCACAGATGGCGGGGATAAGTTTTGCTTGAGCATCTTGTGGATAAGTCTGTGTGCAACCGGTTCACAGACTGGTGATGGCCTGTTCAGTATTTCGCTCGGCCAGCAGCAGAAAATTACGCGGCGTCAGGTGGGCCGGGGCGAACAGGCCGAGGTTTACGGTATAACCCGCCTCTTGTAGATAGAGTGCGCGGTCAAGCAATAGCCAGAGCTCCAATGGCCGACGAAACACGCCGCCAACCAGCTCCAGATTGCGCACCTCGGCCAAGCGTTGCCAGCCACGCGCTTCCAGCGCCGCCCAATCGATAGCGTTGGGCAGTATCAGGTCGTGATGCGCGGCCAAGTCTGTACAGAATGCAGCAACGCCCTGCGCCATTGCGCTCTCCGGTCTGGAGGGCGTGGGCAAGTACAGGTCGCGCCCGCTGGCCTCGCGCTGCCACAGATCAAATGCCAGGCGCCAGGCCATGGATTGGTCGCGCAGCCGCCGCGCGCGCTGGCCTGCGGTATAGGTAGCTTGCAGCGGCAGACTGAGGTCGTGCCTGTTGAGCTGCAGGCCGGACTGCTGAGCGAGTGTGGATAATGGGTGATAGCTGTCCCCGTCAATCCGGTTATAGCAGCACGGCGACAGAGCTATCTGTGCGCAACCCGCGTGCGCGGCCTGTTGCAGCAGGGTCATATGCAGCTGGCCGCAAGCATGCAGCGCGACCAGACTATGCTCAGGCCGCAACTGGCGCCAGGCTCTTGGAGTCAGCACGTCGCAGTCCAAGTGCGTCGCGTCCACCTGCAGCGTCTGGCTGAGTATGCGCCCGTCGTGGTTGAGCTGTGCATCCTGTTCCAGACAAGTCAGCGGCTGACCGCCTTGCCACGCCAGTAAGCGCCCGAGGTGCCCCTTACCAGCGCACCAATCCAGCCAATGCTGTGGCGGCCGGCTCCAGCCGCGCTGACTGGCCTGGGTAAACCGGGTGATCTGCTGCCATTTGCGCCCGGGTATATGCCGCTGCAGCAATTCCGGCCAGCTTCGCGTCGGCTCCGCAGACCAGTCTGGAACCTGGCTCAAGGTTGCTGCTTGTTCACACAGCTGGCGAAAAGGGTCGGGGGCGTCGAGGGCTTGCAGTTGGGTATGGGCTTGCTCGGCCTCACTCAGGCTACGTAAGCGCAGCCAGGTGGCCAATTCCGGCCACTCCTGCTCCCACGATAGGTTGAGCTGGGTAAAGGGCTTGGCGCGCCACACGGACTGATGCTGAACCAGCCAGGCATCCAACTGCTGGAATCGCTCAACATAGTCCATGGTGGCTCTCAGCGCTTCTGGCTGGCCTCAATCTTCAACCAGCGCTCGACCAGCTTGAACAGCTGCGTGAAGGCAATGGTAATGACCAGATAGATGACGCCCGCAACCAGATAGAAGAGTTCGAACTGATATGTCTGGGAGTTGATGCCCTTCACCACGCCCATAATGTCCATCACCGTAATGGTGTAGACCACGGCGCTGGCCTTGAGCATCAAAATCACTTCGTTGCCGTAGGCGGGCAGCCCAATGCGCACTGCGCGCGGCAAAATGATGTATTGCAGGGCCTGCCGACGAGACATACCCAAGGCGCGAGCCGCCTCGACCTCACCACCGGGTACCGACTGAATGGCACCGCGCAGAATCTCGGCAATATAAGCCGCGGTGTGCAGTGTCATAGTGATGAGCGCGCACCAGTATGGCTCGCGCAGGTAGTGCCAGAACATGCTCTCGCGCACGGCCTCGAATTGCGAGATGCCGTAATAGACCAGAAACAACTGCAGCAGTAGCGGGGTACCGCGGAAGAAGAACACATAGGTATACGGCAGCGCGCGAACATACCAGTGGCGAGAGGCGCGGGCGATGCCCAGCGGTATCGCGAGGATCAAACCGACCACTAAGGCGACGGCGACCAACTCCAGCGTCACCAACATCCCATCGAGCAGAGCGGGCAGGAACCGCGCAACCATTTCCCAGCGTTCGGCCCAGCTCACAGTTCAGTCCTCACGAAGCCCCGATTCGCTCGACGCTCAAACACATGCAGCGCGGCCATAATGATCACTGTCAGTCCCAGGTAGATCATCGCGGCGGTAAAGTAAAAGGTGAAAGGTTCCTTGGTCGCGTTCGATGCCACCTGAGCCTTGCGCATGATTTCTTCCAGGCTGATGAGCGACACCAGGGCGGTATCCTTGAGCAGGATAAGATACAGATTTCCCAGGCCAGGCAGCGCGACGCGCCACAACTGCGGCAGCGTGATGCGCCAGAAAATGCGCGGGCCAGACATGCCCAGCGCCAACCCCGCCTCTTTCTGACCACTGGGAATGGCCAATAATGCGCCGCGAAACACCTCGGTAGCATAGGCACCAAAACACAGACCCAACGCCATGGTGCCCGCAATGAAGGGGCTCAGCGTCAGGTAGGGGTTACCAAAAAAACTACCCAGGTAATTGAAAATGGAGGTGGTGCCGTAATAGGCCAGCAACACCCAGAGCGTTTCAGGAATGCCACGCACAACCGACGTATAGAAGCCACCCACGCCACGTAACAGTGGGTTTCCGGATATCTTGGCACTTGCACCCAATAGGCCAAGCAGCAGCCCGAGTGCGACAGATGCGAGGGATAAGCGGATGGTCATCCAGGTCCCTTCAAGCAGGGCTGGACCAAAACCTTGTAAATCAAGCATGGGCAGGTATCAGTTCCGGGCCCCGAGGGGCCCGGCCAGTCAGGTCAATAGATGCTGAAGGGGAAGTACTTGTCGTTGATCTCGGCGTAGGTGCCGTCATCAATGATTTCCTGCAGAGCCTTGTTCAGGCGCTCACGCAGCGGGTCGCCCTTGCGTACAGCGATGCCGATCTTGTCGTTGTCGAATACTGGGTCACCCTTGAATTCGAAATTGGCACCGGCTTCACTTTGCAGCCACTCGTACTGTACGAAGTTGTCCGCCAGCACGCCGTCAATGCGACCGGAGTTCATGTCTAGGTAAGCATTTTCCTGGGTGTCATACAGACGCACGTCAACTACGTCACCCATGTTTTCTTCCAGCCACTGGCCAGCGATAGTCGCGCGCTGGGCGCCAATGGTCTTGCCTTTCAGGCTGGCTTCGTCAGTCTTGAAGTCAGAGTCCTTCGGCGCAACAAACTGCAGCTTGTTGGTGTAATAGGGCTCGGTGAAGTCAACGGCCTGCTGGCGCTCTTCAGTGATCGACATGGAAGCGACCAGGAAGTCGAAACGGCGGGTGTTCAGCGCGGGAATGATACCGTCCCAATCTGAAGTCACCACGGTGCACTCAGCGTCCATTTTTTCACACAGAGCCTTGGCGATGTCGATGTCGAAACCGACCACTTCACCGCTCTTGTCGATCAGGTTGAAGGGAGGATACGCCCCTTCGGTGCCGATACGCAGCTCATCGGCCAGTGCCGGAGCACTGATCAGCATGGCGGTAGCGGCGGCTAACAGAACCTTCTTATAGCTTTTCATGGGTACTGCTCCTTACTTTTGGCTGGACATGAATTGTCTACAACGTTCCGACTTGGAGTTATCAAACACTTGCTCAGGGGTGCCGATTTCCTCGACCTGACCCTGATGGAGAAAAACCACCTGGCTGGACACTTGCCGGGCAAAGCCCATCTCATGGGTTACCAACAACATAGTACGCCCTTCCTCGGCCAGCGCGCGGATCACGGTCAGCACTTCATTGACCATTTCCGGGTCCAGCGCCGAGGTTGGCTCATCAAACAGAATAACCCGCGGTTGCATGGCCAGGGTGCGAGCAATAGCTGCACGCTGTTGCTGGCCGCCGGAGAGCTGTGCGGGAAACGAGTGGCGCTTGTCGGCGATGCCGACTTTCTCCAAAAACAGTTCCGCTGCGGCGATCGCATCTGCCTTGGGTTGACCCAGCACCCGGCGCGGCGCCTCGATAATGTTGTCGAGGATGCTCATGTGCGGCCACAGATTGAAACTCTGGAACACGAAACCGACCCGTGCGCGCAGACGGTTGATCTGTTTGCTGTCAGCTGCAACCAGTGCCCCGTTACGACCGGGCTTGAGCTTCATTTCTTCGCCGGCGACGATGATCTGTCCGGCGTGGGGGTTTTCCAACAGGTTGATACAGCGCAGCAAAGTACTTTTGCCGGAGCCGGAAGAGCCGAGGATGGAGATGACGTCGCCGTCGTGGGCAACAAGATCAACGCCCTTGAGAACTTCAAGGTCGCCGTAGCGTTTATGCAGATTACGCACTTCGAGAGCGGGCGGTGTCACGTATCGTTTCCAGTCAGCGCAAAAAGCACCTGTGTACAGGCACTTGATTATGAATGACTACCGGTCGGACCGGCGTTCCGGTGGGCCGGCATACCGGATTCCGGCGTATCGACAGATCCATCTGCAATAATCCTGTCATGCGGCAAAGCTAGCACAGCTAATGCGCATGACCAAGAACCCTCTTGGGGTCATGTCCCGAATATGCATGCAAAAGTCTTTCCAGATTAAACCCGGCAGAGACATTTCGTACGGACATAAAAAAACCCGCCAAAGACGCTAGCGGGTTTTAACAATAATGGTGCCCAGAGACGGAATCGAACCGCCGACACGAGGATTTTCAATCCTCTGCTCTACCAACTGAGCTATCTGGGCAACGGGGCGCTATTAAACGGTTTAAGGATGTATGTGTCAAGCGCCGCAGGAAAATATTGTTCCGTTGTTTCAGCCGCTTACCGATCATTTATTGCTCAGGTGGCACGTAACCCTCGGCCTGAGCGTATTCTTCGCCGGAAAGGAACTTGTCCATTTCTTCCTGAATAAAGCGCCTGTCCTCAGGATCCATCATGTTAAGGCGGCGTTCGTTGATCAGCATCGTCTGGTGCGCCTGCCATTCGTCCCAGGCTTTCTTCGACACTTCATTGAAGATTTTCTCGCCCTTGGGGCCTGGGTAGGGAGCGCGCTCCATACCAGGCAGCTGTTCTTTATATTTGCGGCACATCACCATGCGGGTCATGGGCATCTCCTTGAATGAGGCAATCAAACGCCAGGTCAGATAGTCAATTCAGCTCGCGCCAGCAGCTTTTTTACCGGAGCAGCAAGCCCCAGGCGCGATGGTTGGCGCAGGTTATACCAGACCTGGCCCGGCTCGGCCACGCTATGGCCTGCCATCACCCGCACCAGCAGCGGCTGAATATCCAGATGGAAGTGGCTGAAGGTATGACGCAGCGGCTCCAGCAGCTCCGGCGCTTCTGCGCGCCAGCCCTGTTGCTCGATCAAACGGGCCAACTGTTCGCGATCATCCAGCTGCGGCGGACACCACAGACCACCCCAGAGACCGGAATCCGGACGACGCTGCAACCAGATATCACCTTCGGCATTCATCACCAAGGGCATCAGGCATTGGCGCACGGGTATCTGCTTGCGCGGCTTGGAGTGCGGATATTGCGTTGGCTGACCCAGCAGACGCGCCTCGCAGCCGGCCTGCAGCGGGCACACCAGGCAGGAAGGTTTGCTGCGCGTACAAAGCGTGGCGCCCAGATCCATCATCGCCTGAGTATAGTGGTTGACCCTGCTGTGCGGGGTGTAACGCTCGGCAACCACCCACAATCGATCGTGCACGGCCTTCTCGCCCGGCCAGCCCGCCACCGCGTGATAGCGCGCCAGTACGCGCTTGACGTTGCCGTCAAGAATCGGCGCGCGCAGACCCATGCTCAGGCTGGCAATCGCCCCCGCAGTGGAGCGGCCGATGCCCGGCAGGCTGATCAGCTGATCAATGTTCCGGGGGAACTCGCCAGCAAACTCGGTTACTACCAGCTTGGCGGCTTTGTGCAGATTACGCGCCCGGCTGTAGTAACCCAAACCGGTCCACAAATGCAGTACCTCGTCGGGCTCGGCCGCCGCCAGCGCCCCAACATCGGGCAGCGTCTGCATAAAGCGCTCGAAATAGGGGATCACCGTAGCGACCTGCGTCTGCTGCAGCATAATCTCCGAGACCCAGACCCGGTAAGGGGTCATATCCTGCTGCCAGGGCAAATCCTTGCGGCCGTGCCGGTCATACCACTCCAGCACCGCCGCCGAGAAGTCAGCCGCGCTATTCACCGGTCGAACAGGCTCCGAATGGCATCGCGCACCGCAGGAGCTTTATCACCGAGCTTTTCTTCCAGCTTTTCCTCGACCTTGCGCTGCGCTTCATTGCCCAGCAACTGCCCGGCGATGCGCTGCACGCCATCGCGGTCGACGTTGCAGCTACTGGCCGCATTGTGCAAAAAGCCCTGACAACGCACTGGCCATTCAACATCCACATAGCGCTCGTTCACCGCACAGGCAGGGTCCGGCATCGCGGCGCTATCGCCTTGAATCAGTAAGCCCAGACGGTAATCCATACGCTGCTGTGGCAGGTCCACCTCGCCTGTGCCTTTCACTGCCAGGCCCGGCAAAGCCGCTAACAGGTCGTCATTTCTCACTTTGCCATCGACGATGCGGAAGCTGCCGCCCAGAGCCGAGAAAGGCGTATCCTCGGCGCCGCGAGACTCGCTCAGCGTTTTGCGATTAACCAGGGCAATGGCCTCGCACATCTGCTGTTCCAGGTTCACACCAATAAGCGCTCCCTCAAGCACGTTGAAACGGGCGCTGCCGTTAAGCGTATCCATCCAGCGCTTGATGCTATTGCCGCTGGCACTGACATCCAGATTGAAATCCAGTTTGCCGCGCATCTGCTCGCCCATATCGTAGGCTTGCTGAATGGCCAATGAATCCATGCCGGTCAACTGCTTGGCCACTGAGAGACTGACTGGCGTGCTGGTGGTGTCAATTTCTGCTGTCACACTGAAGCGGCCGCCAAATACGCCGCCATCGAATTGCTTGATTTGAATTTTGCCATCACGGGCAACCACTGCGGCGATGAACGGGTTGATCGTTTGACCCGTCAGTTGTACCTCATCCAGCGCCAGCTTGCCGTCGACATCCAGGCCAGCCAGTGCTTGCAACGGCAGCACCTCCTCATCGCTCCAAGCCTCAGGCGCGGTGTCGGACCGGCTGCCGCCAGACGGAGCCTGGGGCGCGGCTTCAGCCGTAGCGGGCTCTTCTGCTGGCGGCAGATAATCATCCAGATTCAAAGCGCCTCCAGACAGGTCAAAGCGCAACGCCTGGCGCTCGAAATCGGCAATACCAAGGCTCCCAGTGAGTTCAGTACCGTCCACCAGCAACTTCAGTTCTTCCAGCATCAGGCTGGTAGCTGAACCGCTAATGACCGAGCTTAATGCGACCGATTCAAGCGCGCCGGTCCTGGCGGTTTCCGGCACTTCCTGACCTATGGCAGCGAGCAACGCACGGGCATCGAAATCGGCTACATCGAGGCGGCCGTCCAGCCGCATATCACCTTTCAGCTCGCTGGCTCTGACCTGCCCCGTGGCGCGCAAATCAGCTACAGACAAACGCATCTGATTGAACTCGGCAATGTTTGCACCCAGATCCAGCAACGCATCGCCCTGCAGCTGCATAGCCAACGCTCGCCCGGAGAAGGGCTCGCCGCTGGCATCCACCTTCAGATCCACCGCATCCAACTGATAACGCTCAAGCTCAAAATCAAACTGGGCCAGGGTTTTCAGATCGATACGCACACGCAGGGCGGGCTGCTCGGCGGTCAACAGGCCAAGAAAATTCACATCAAAGGGCTCACCCTCGATCAGCGCGCCGGTAGTCAGGTTGGCGTCTTCCAACTGCAAAATCTGCCCGGAAGCCAGGTCCTTGTAACGACCCCGCGCGTTGGTAATGCGCACGCTCTCAATCGCCACTTCGAAATCGCGACCCTCGTCTGCAGACTCCTCTTCAGCCTGGGCAATCTCTTCTTCCGCCGCAGCCTCGGTTTCCTGATCAGCGCCGATACTTTCCCAGTTACCCCGGCCTTCGGCATTTCTGACCAGGTTCAGGCTAACGTTGTCGAGAATCACATCGCTCATGCGAAGCTGCCTGCGAAGCAGCGGCAAAACCTCGACGCCCAGCCCGAGATTACCAATCTGCGCAAGCGCATCGTCCGGAGCATCCAGCGCGGCCACACCGACATCCTCAAGCTCGATCCCCAACCATGGAAACAGTGACCAGCCAATATCGCCACCCAGAGTAAGCTCGATATTCGCCTGCTCACGGGCTGCTTGCTGGATCTCGTCCTTGTAGTCATTCGGGTCGAACATGCGGGTCAGAAAAAACAGCACGCCTGCCGCCAGTAGTACGACACCAAAGACCACCAGCCCCAGCACTTTGGCAAAGGATTTCATGGATGCTTCCTTATATTCATCAACACGCGAAAAGGACCAAGGGGCCAGTAATGGGTGCCCCTATTAATATCAGATAGGGTAAAGGCTCTTGAATCGAGTAGCCACCTCTTCTGCCAGAGCCAGGCTGGCGGTGAGCCCAGGCGATTCGATCCCAAACAGATTGATCAAACCAGGCACTGCGTGGCTTGAATGATCTTGGATGAGAAAATCCATCGCCGGTTCCCCCGCCGCACTGAGCTTGGCCCGCACTCCAGCATAGGCTGGCACCAGTTTTTCGGCTTGGCAGTCCGGCCAGTAGCGCTTTACCGCCTGGGCAAATGTCTCTCGGCGCGACTCGTCCATCGCATAGTCCAGTTGCTGCTGATAACGCACGTCGGGGCCGAAGCGCAGTTGGCCGGCCAGGTCCAGGGTCGCATGCACACCAAGACCCGTCGCATTCGCCTCCGGCATGGGGTACACCAGATGACTGAAGGGCGAGCGGCCGCTGTAAGCAAAATATTGCCCTTGGCACAGATGCAGAGGCGGAATCTGTTGCTCAGGCATACTTTCTACGGAGGCGGCCAGCGCCTGAGCAAATAGCCCGCCCGCGTTGATCAGGTAACGGCAGCTCAAGGTGAATGCATCGCCTGCGCTGTCGCCGCTGAGCCGGAAACCGCCAGCGATTGCGTCCACGCGGTCTACTCGGGTACGGCATTGCAGCGTGCCGCCTGCCTGTTGCAATGCTGCCTCGTAGGAGCCCATCAAGCCGTGACTATCAATAATCCCGGTAAGGGGTGAAAACAGACCCGCCACGCCACGCAAGGCCGGCTCGCGGGCGTGTAGCTCAGCGGCACTAAGGGTTTGCAGTTCTACGCCATTGGCCTGCGCATTGGACCTGAGCGCTTGCAGCGCGGGCAGCTCTGCCGGCTCGACCGCCACCAGCAACTTGCCAACCTGGCAATGCGTCACGGCATATTCGGCGCACCAGGCGTAAAGCAGATCACGACCTTCGCGGCACAGGCGCGCCTTCAGCGACCCTGGAGCATAATAAATACCGGCATGGATCACTTCGCTGTTACGGCTTGATGCATGCTGACCCGGCCAGGCCTCCTGCTCCAATACCAGCACCTCGCGCCCACCGCGCGCAAGCCGCTGGGCGATAGCCAGGCCGACTACGCCCGCACCAACCACCACTACTTCAGAGTCCAATATCGATTACCCAGCGCATCAATCACCCTCCCACTATTTTCAACCCGGCTGCGCAGCACTATCGGCACGATATGCACAAGCGATCAGCCTGCTGTAGCCCCGGGCACCGTGGTACCCGTATAATGCACGCCCTTGATAGATTATTCAGCGGAGAACAGCCATGGCGGAGCGCAAGGCAAGCGTCGAGCGCAACACTCTGGAAACCCAAGTCAAAGTTGAGATCAACCTGGACGGCACCGGCCAGTCCGACTTTGATATTGGCGTCCCTTTTCTAGAGCACATGCTAGACCAGATTTCCCGGCACGGGCTGATCGACATGCAGATCAAGTCGCGTGGCGACCTGCACATCGACGACCACCACACTGTGGAGGATGTCGGCATCACCCTGGGCATGGCTTTTGCCAAGGCCATTGGTGACAAGAAAGGTATCCGCCGTTACGGCCATGCCTATGTGCCGTTGGATGAAGCTCTGTCCCGCGTGGTGATCGACTTCTCCGGTCGCCCAGGCCTGCACATGGACATTGACTATACCCGGGCCAGCGTCGGCGGCTTTGATGTGGATCTATTTGGCGAGTTCTTCCAGGGCTTCGTCAACCACTCGCAGACCACGCTGCACATCGATAATCTGAAGGGGGTCAACACCCACCATCAGATCGAAACGGTGTTCAAGGCCTTTGGCCGCGCGTTGCGCATGGCGGTGGAAGAAGATCCGCGCATGAGCGGCATGATGCCCTCCACCAAAGGCTGCCTGTAACCGATGACTGCCAGCCGAGTAGCTGTTATCGATTACGGCATGGGCAACCTGCATTCGGTAGCCAAAGCCCTTGAGCATGCCGGCGCCTTGCGCGTGGAAGTGACCAGCGATCCTGCCACAATTCTGGCGGCCGACCGTGTGGTACTACCCGGTGTGGGCGCCATCCGGGACTGCGTCAGTGAGCTGCGGCAACTGGGGTTGGATCAGGTGGTACGTGAAGTGGTCAAGGAAAAGCCGCTTCTGGGTATTTGTGTCGGCATGCAGATGCTGTTCGAGAGCAGTGAAGAAAATGGCGGCGTGGATTGCCTCGGTCACTTCCCGGGCAAGGTCAGCTTCTTCGGCAATGAGCTGTACGAAGGTGACGTGCGTCTGAAAGTGCCACACATGGGCTGGAATCAGGTCAAGCAGAGCATTGACCACCCCATGTGGCATCGCATTGACCAGGATGCGCGTTTCTATTTCGTGCACAGCTACCATGCCCAGCCAGGCAAGCATACCCACATTGCCGGGCGCTGCCGCTATGGCGTCGACTTCGCCGCTGCAGTGATTCAAGACAATATATTCGCCACCCAGTTTCACCCGGAAAAAAGCCATACCAACGGCCTGCAGCTGATGCAGAACTTCCTGGCCTGGGACGGGCGCTGGTAAACCAGGCTTCAAGCTTGAAGCTCTTTTTCCGAAGGAAAAGTCATGCTGATTATCCCCGCTATCGACCTTAAAGACGGTGCTTGTGTGCGCTTGCGCCAGGGCCTGATGGACGATGCCACGGTATTTTCCGATGATCCGGTGGCCATGGCCGCGAAATGGGTCGAGGGTGGCTGCCGCCGTTTGCACCTGGTCGACCTCAACGGTGCCTTTGAAGGCAAGCCGGTCAATGGCGACGTGGTAACGGCGATTGCCCGCGCCTACCCTGAGCTGCCGATCCAGATCGGCGGCGGCATCCGTTCACTGGACACCATCGAGCATTATGTACGCGCCGGCGTCAGCTACGTGATCCTCGGCACCAAAGCGGTCAAAGAGCCGGAGTTCGTTGCTGAAGCCTGCCGCGCCTTCCCCGGCAAGGTCATTGTGGGCCTGGACGCCAAAGACGGCTTTGTGGCCACTGACGGCTGGGCCGAAGTCAGCACCGTGCAGGTGATTGATCTGGCCAAGCGTTTTGAAGCCGACGGCGTGGCCGCGATTGTTTATACCGATATCGCCAAAGACGGCATGATGCAGGGCTGCAATGTCGAAGCCACCGCCGCGCTGGCCAATGCCACACGCATCCCGGTGATCGCCTCTGGCGGCATTCATAATCTCGGCGATATCCAGTCACTGCTGAATGCCCGTGCCCCCGGTATTATCGGCGCCATCACTGGCCGCGCGATCTATGAAGGCACGCTGGATGTGGCAGAGGCGCAAGCGCTCTGTGATCGCGCACAGGCAAGCGGCACGCCATAAGCCACAAGCATTTACTTGCAGCTCGAGGCTTGGCGCTGAAAGCTGCTTTCGGAGAAAGCCCATGGGTTTGGCCAAGAGAATCATCCCCTGCCTGGACGTCGACAACGGCCGCGTAGTCAAGGGCGTGCAGTTCGAGAATATTCGTGATGCCGGCGACCCGGTGGAAGTGGCGCGGCGTTACAACGAACAGGGCGCGGACGAGATAACCTTTCTCGACATCACCGCCAGCCATCAGGAGCGTGACACCACGCTGCATACCGTCGAGCGCATGGCCAGCGAAGTCTTTATTCCGCTGACAGTGGGCGGCGGTGTACGCACCATTCAGGATATCCGCAACCTGCTGAATGCTGGAGCTGACAAGGTCTCGATCAATACCGCGGCAGTGTTCAATCCGGAGTTTGTCGGTGAAGCGGCAGATCGGTTCGGTTCGCAGTGCATTGTCGTAGCAATTGACGCCAAGCGCGTTTCCGCGCTCGGCGAGCCCGGCCGCTGGGAAATCTTTACCCACGGTGGACGCAAGCCAACCGGCCTGGATGCGGTCATGTGGGCGAAGAAAATGGAAGATCTCGGCGCTGGCGAGATTCTGCTGACCAGCATGGATCAGGACGGCGTCAAGAGCGGCTATGACCTGGGTGTTACTCGCGCCATCAGCGATACCCTGCACATTCCGGTGATCGCCTCAGGCGGCGTCGGCAACCTGCAGCATCTGGCCGATGGCGTGTTGCTCGGCGGTGCGGATGCGGTGTTAGCAGCGAGTATCTTTCACTTCGGCGAATACAGCGTTAGCGAAGCCAAGGCGTATATGGCAGCACGCGGCATTGAGATGCGCCTGTAATTAGTCACTGGTCTGCGTCGGAGCGTATTTGCGCTCCAGCAGTGCCTGCAGGCTGACCACCTGCACGCCTTCGCGGTCCGCCAGCCCCGGCAGCCAGCGCTCCAGGTAATCCAGCGTTTGCGGATACGGATGGCCGATCAATACCGCATAGCCGTTCTTGCGCGCCAAAGCCAATCCCCGCTGGAACTCTCGATGAATCGCTTCCGGCTCGCGCTTATTGTCCAGAAATACATCTCTCGACAGATTCTGCACACCCGCCGCGTCTGCGGCAAAAGCCGCTTGCGTCTGCGCGGTGGTGCGACTGTCAACAAAGAACAAGCCGCGCTTTCTTAGCTCGCCCATAACCCAATCCATCGGCGCGCGTTCGGCTGTCAGTCGGCTGCCCATGTGATTGTTCACACCCTGAATCGGCCCTAAACGGCCTAGACTGTCGACCAGACTGGCCAGCAGCTCCTCACGTGACATATGCGCGAAGAGCCCGCCAGGCCCTATGGAAAGGCCCGCCCCGTTCTCCATAGGCAAATGCAGCAGAACCGTCTGACCCCGCGCGTGCGCTTCCTCCGCCAACCGGGCAGCAGCAGGCGTCTGCGGCAATATGGCCAGCGCTATCGGCACCGGCAGATCAATCAGCCGCCGGCCCTGCGCATAACTTTGGCCAACATCATCAATCACGATAGCCAGTAGCGGTCGATCGCCCACCTGCGCCGGACGCGACGCGGGCGTGCTTATGCCTGGTTCAAGGATGGGGGAGTCAAGGCTGGCAGCTGGCTTTTTTGGCCAGCCTGCATGTTCGATCAGCAGCCATTCGCTACGCCGCCTATCTGCGGCGGCTTGTGCTTCGTGGGTCGCTGGCAGGTCTGCACGCTCAGCCGCAACATCCTGTTGCTCGGCTGGCGGTTCTTTTGCGGGTTCGCTGTCACTGCAGGCTGCCAGCAATAACGCCAGCAGCCAGACCAGCGCATATTTCATTTTTTCGCGCGGGTGATATTCAAGCCTTTGAGCAGAATCAAGGCCTGATTCAGCTGATAATCGGAATCCTGCGGCCGCTCCGCAGCCTCCCCAACAACGCCGGACTGCTCTTCGATACCGTTGCCGTTATCCAGGTGGCCCGCCAGATCCGCCTCGCGCAGACCCCGCTCCTCGACATCCTGAGTCAGGCGAGCGCGCTCGACGCGAATGTCCGGCTCGATGCCCTGGGCCTGAATGGAACGGCCATCGGGTGTGTAATACAGCGCAGTAGTCAGCTTCAGTGCACGGTCATTGTTCAACGGCAACACCGTTTGTACCGAACCCTTGCCGAAACTGTCGGTACCCATGATTACCGCGCGCTCTTGATCCTGCAGAGCCCCCGCCACAATTTCTGCGGCAGACGCGGAGCCACCATTAATCAGCACCACCAGCGGTATATCCCGGCCCGGGTTATTGCTGGTGGCATTGAAACGCAGCTCAGAGTTGGGCAGCCGCCCTTTGGTGTACACAATCAGACCGTCATCCAGAAACGCATCGGCAACTTCCACTGCTGACTGCAGAACGCCGCCAGGATTATTGCGCAGGTCGAGTACCAGACCCTTCAGCTCCTTGCCTTCAGCCAGACTGTTGAGGGCACGCCGCACTTCGTCACCGCTGTTATTCTGGAACTGGGTCACGCGGATATAGCCATAGCCGTCCTCGAGCATCTCTGAACGCACGCTGGCGACCTTGATGACCGCGCGATTCAGCTCCACCTCAAACGGACTGCCAGTGCCGCGCACCAAGGTCAGCCTGATACTGGTGCCGACTTCCCCACGCATCTTTTCCACGGCGTCCATGATGCTCATGCCTTTCACCGGCTGATCATCAATCTTGATAATCAAATCACCTGCTTCAATGCCGGCGCGCGCGGCGGGGGTATCGTCGATCGGGGAAATGACTTTGATAAAGCCATCCTCCTGGCCCACTTCGATACCCAGCCCTCCGAACTGACCACTGGTGCTGTCCTGCAGGCCGCGAAATGCCTCAGGCTCGAGGTAGGCAGAATGCGGGTCCAGACCTTCAAGCATGCCGCGAATGGCGTTTTCCAGCAGCGTGGCGTCATCCACTGGCTCAACATAGGCTGTACGGATGCGCTCAAGCACCTCAGCAAAAGTCCGCAGCTCGTCCAGCGGCAGCGGCGCGGGAACCTCGGCAGGCTCCTGCGCATGGGCCAGGGGCATACCGAGCAGTAAACACAGACAGCTCGCAAAGAGGATACGCACAGCAGTCATCGAACTCTCCCAAAAGGGCTAAAAAACGGAGCGGGCAGGCGGGAATTGGCTTCTGATAACCGCGTGTTCACCCGGACAGCATACACCAGGCCGCCGGATCCAGGGCACGGCCCTGGTGACGGATGGAAAAATACAGCGACGACGTAGACAAGCCACCGCTGGTACCTACGGTCGAAATCACTTCGCCGGGCTGAACCCAGCTGCCCACTTCCTTGAGCAGGCTTTGATTATGCCCATACAAGCTGAGGTAACCTGCTCCATGATCAAGAATCATCAGCAAGCCCGAGCCACGCAGCCAGTCGGCGAACACCACCCGCCCGCCATGCACGGCATGCACGTTGCTGCCCTGCTCTGACGCGATTAACAAGCCGTCCCATTTGAGTCGCGCATCTTCACCCCGCTGGCTGCCAAAGCGGGCCTGCACCCGCCCCTTGACCGGCAAGGGCAGTTTGCCCTTGGCCTGCGCGAAAGGCAGGCTGCCCGCTGGCGTAGGTATGCTGACAATGGCCTCATCAATCGATTTGATCAGTTTTTCCAGCCCTGCGCGTTCAGCCTGCGCGCTCTTGAGTTTTTCGCTCTGGCTGCGGCTACGGCTTTGCAGCCCGGCCAGCAACTTACCTCTGGACGCCTGCTCGGCCTGCAGCTGCTGCTGATTGGCCGCCAGTTGCTCGCGGTCACGCCGCAATGCAGTCTGCTGATCGGCAATACTGGCACTGGCAAGGCGTACCTGCTCCAGGGTATCGGTGTAGCGGCTCATCTCCGTCACGCGGGCGCGGCTGACATACTCGTAATAGCGCATCATGCGGGCGACCCGCGCCGGATCATCCTGATTGAGGACCATTTTCAGATAATCCTGCTGGCCCGCCATGTAGGCGGCCCTGATCTGCCGAACGATCTGTACTTCCTGTTCGCTCAACGCCACCTGCAGCGCGGCCGCCTGCATATGCAGGTCCAGCAGACTGGTCTCACCTTCCTTTATCTGCTGCTCGATTTTCTGGCTCTCGCGGCGCAGCCGGCCGATCTCGCTTTCGCTTTCCTTCAGATTGGATTCAAGGCCGGACATTTCCTGCTTGAAATCGTCGAGCAACGCTTTGAGGCGGGCGATCTCTTCCTCGGTTTGCTTCAGCTCGGCGCGCGCCTCACGGGAGTCGTTCTCCTGCGCAGCCACAGTCCCGGCTGCCATACCACCGCTCGACAGCACCAGCAGCAGTAATAGCGCTCTGCCGCTGCACAATCCTTTACTCACTCGCTGTCGCTGCATGCTCAATGTCCGATGATGAATGGGGGATCAGGATTCCAGCGTAATGATCGACCTGCCCGACATCTGCTCTGGTTGCTCCAGGCCCAGCAGAGCAAGCATGGTGGGCGCCACATCGGAAAGGATACCACCCTCGCGCATGCTTACCCGCCGCGGGCCGAAGTAGACAAAAGGCACAGGCTCACAGGTGTGCGCAGTATGCGCCTGGCCGGTGTGGTCATCGGACATCTGTTCGACATTACCGTGATCGGCGGTGATCAACACTTCACCTCCGACCCGCGCGAGCGCCTCGGTAACCCGGCGCACACATTCATCCAGGCATTCGACTGCTTTCACCGCCGCAGCAAAATCACCGGTATGGCCAACCATGTCGCCATTCGCGTAATTGACAATGATCACGTCATAGCGCTGCTGATCGATTGCTTCGACCATACGGTCAGTCACTTCCGGCGCACTCATCTCTGGCTGCAGGTCATAGGTGGCTACCTGCGGCGACGGAATAAGGATGCGCTCCTCACCCTCGAAGGGTTCTTCCCGCCCACCGGAAAAGAAGAAGGTCACGTGGGCGTACTTTTCCGTTTCGGCAATACGCAGCTGGGTCTTGCCCTGCTTGGCCAGGTATTCGCCAAGCACATTGTCCAGCGACGCCGGCGGATAAGCGCAGGGTGCGGGAATGTCCGCAGCGTATTGCGTCAGCATGACGAAGCCCGCCAGCTGCGGCTGGCGGGCGCGGGCAAAACCACTGAAACCAGGCTCGACAAACGCCCGGGTCAGCTCACGGGCACGGTCGGCACGGAAATTCATGAAAATCACCGCATCGCCATCCTGCAGCGGCTCGGCTGCACCGATGCGTGTAGCCTTGACGAACTCATCACTTTCACCGCGCTCGTAGGCTGCCAGCAGCGCATCGGCCGCATTTGCAGCACTGTATTCAGCCTTGGCATCGACAATAACATTGTAAGCCTGCTCGACCCGCTCCCAGCGGTTGTCGCGATCCATGGCGAAATAGCGGCCGACCAGACTCGCCGTACGTCCGGCGCCCAGACGCGCATAGGCATCTTCAAGCAACTGCAACGAAGGCTGCGCACTTTTTGGTGGCGTGTCGCGGCCGTCAAGAAAGGCATGTACCAGCACGGTTTTTGCGCCGCGACGCACTGCCAGATCGACCATCGCCACCAGGTGCTCTTCGTGACTATGCACACCACCCGGCGACAACAGCCCCATAATATGCACGGCGCGCCCTTTGGCCACGGCCTTGTCCACGGCCTGACAAAGCTCTGGATTGGTGAAAAAATCACCATCGGCAATCGCCTTGGTGACCCGGGTAAAGTCCTGGTACACCACACGCCCGGCACCCAGATTCATGTGCCCCACTTCGGAATTGCCCATCTGCCCATCCGGCAAGCCCACATCCATTCCCGAACCCGATACCAGCGTGTGCGGTGAATGCGCCCAAAGGCGATCCCAGACCGGGGTATTGGCGGCCATGATGGCGTTGGACTCGGGCGACTCGCTGTGGCCAAAGCCATCCAGAATCATCAGAACCAGGGGTTTCGGGATTGCTGTCATAACGGATTAACTCACCGATTGGAGGGTTGACTGCTGGCGGCGCCGGGACCTTGTAGCGCCTGACAAGCGTGTCGGCACAGTTTACTTTGCCGGCTGGTGCCTGTCATGCGTGCATCTTCGACCCGCATTGCGCCCGGAAGGTTCTGCCACTGCGTCCGGCTGTGTATACTGGCGCACTTTATCGATCCGGAAGCATCCCCATGCAACGCGTTTTAGACTTTTTTGCCCAAATGGCCGAGTTTCTTGGCAACCACTATCTGCTGGCGCTGGCCTTTCTGGTCGTCATGACGCTGCTGGTTATTACCGAAGGCCGCAAGGGTGGCAAGAGCGTCAGCACTCAGCAGGCCACTACGCTGATCAATCGGGAAAACGCCGTGGTCGTGGATATCCGCTCGAAGAAGGATTACGCCGCAGGTCATATTGTCGATTCGCTGAATATTCCGTCAGATACGATGACCAAACGCCTCAGCGAACTGGACAAGTACAAAGACCGGCCAGTACTGCTGGTCTGCGCCAATGGCCAGCATTCCGGGCCTTGCTCAAAACAACTCAAAGCCGCCGGGCACAGCAACGTCAACCGTCTTTCAGGTGGCATCGCTGGCTGGCGTGCGGACAACCTGCCGCTGGTGAAATAATATGTCAGATGTAATTATATACAGCAGCAAATACTGTCCGTTCTGCATTCGTGCCAAGCAGCTGTTGGCTGCCAAGGGTGCCGATTACAAAGAGATTTCGGTAGATGGCCAACCGAAAGTGCGTGCGGAAATGACGCGCCTGGCTGGCGGCCGCACCTCTGTGCCGCAGATCTGGATTGGCGACACCTACGTGGGCGGCTGCGATGAACTTATGACCCTGGAACGCTCAGGCAAGCTTGCCAAGATGTTGGCCAGCTAAGCACTCGGCCTTTCACCCCCCTAACAAGACCACAACATACAAGGACCTCACCATGGCCGAAGAAAACCAGAACAGCCAAGCCGCCAACGGCGCCCAGGGCAACTCGCCACAGGTTCAGTTCAGCTTGCAGCGTATCTACGTCAAGGACTTGTCATTTGAGTCGCCGAAATCACCGGCAATTTTTCAGGCCAAATGGAACCCCCAGGTCAATCTGGACCTGAACACCCGCCATACCCAGTTGCAGGAAGGCATTCACGAAGTAGTGCTGAGCCTCTCCGCTACCGTCACCAACGGTGAAGACGATGTGAGCTTTATCGCCGAAGTGCAGCAGGCCGGTATTTTTGCAATTAACGGACTGGATGAGGCTGGCATGCGCCACACCCTCGGCGCTTTCTGCCCGAACATCCTGTTTCCTTATGCCCGCGAAGCGATCGACAACCTGGTACTGCGCGGCAGCTTCCCTCCGCTGATGCTGTCCCCGGTCAACTTTGATGCCCTGTTCGCTCAGGCCGAGCAGCGCCGCACTGAAGAAGCTGCCGGTAACGCCTGATATGGTAATGCCCGGCCACCCCGGCCGGGCATCTACTACTGGCATTCGTATTTGTTACCCATGTTCGTTACAACCCCGTGCTTAAGCCTGCTTGTCAGCCACGGCACCTTGTTCTAAGGTAACCCGCTTGCCCTTGAACAGACGGACATATCATGGCCCTGCCCGCTTCACGACCTTTCTATTTGCTCGCCGTTATTTTCTGCACCACCTTGATGGTCATCGCGCTCTATATGGAGCACGTGCTCGGCCTGGTGCCTTGCCCGCTGTGCATCATTCAGCGCGTGCTGGTGATTCTGGTGGGGCTGATCGCCCTGATTGCCGTTTTGCATAATCCGCTACCCACCCTGACCGGGGGTCGCCGGCCGGCAGCCAGAGTCTATGCATTTGTGCTTACGCTATTCTCCGTGCTCGGCGCCGCCGTTGCTGGTAGGCAGGTCTGGTTGCAACATCAACCTGCGGATCAGTTGCCCTCGTGCCTGCCCAGCCTGGACTATATGGTCGACGTACTACCCCTGCAGGAAATACTCGGCTTGCTGTTCAGCGGCACCGCAGACTGCGCCAAGGTCGACTGGACTTTCCTTGGCCTGAGTATTGCCGAAGGCACGCTACTGGCCTTTATCGGCCTCAGCCTGTTTGGCCTGGTCCAACTGTTTCGCAGCACCGACTGACCTGGAGAGCGACAATGAACCATGCGCTGAAACTGCTGTTGATAACCTGCGTGTTAACGCTGACCGCTTGCGCTGGCCCCGAGGTGGACCACTACGCCAGCGAAAAACCCGAGCTCAGACTGCAGGACTATTTCAACGGAGAGCTGGAAGCCTGGGGCATGTTCCAGAAGCGCAATGGCGAAGTTGCACGCCGCTTCCATGTTCAGATGACCGGCACCTGGGACGGCGACACCGGCGTTCTTGACGAGCGTTTTACTTATTCCGATGGAACCAAAGAGCGTCGCGTCTGGACCTTGATCCAGCAACCCGATGGCACCTGGCGCGGCACCGCTGATGATGTTGAGGGCGAGGCGGTAGGTGTGGTGGCAGGCAATGCCTTTCACTGGAAATACACTCTAAAGCTGAAAGTCGACGACAGTACCTGGTTGGTAGACTTCGACGACTGGATGTATCTGATTGACGATCGCGTGATGCTCAACCGCGCCAGCATGTCCAAATGGGGCGTGGAATTGGGCCAGGTCACCCTGAACTTCTATAAGCCTTGATGCGGCGCCCTTGCCTGGCCTATGCTGTTATTCCACGAGGGAGCAGGCTAGGCAGAACAGGCCTGGCCGTCCCCTGCCTTAATGGCAAACAGAACGCAGAGGTGGACCATGCTGGACAGTTGCACAACAGCTCAGGAACGTTGGGGCGGTGTACACAAACTGATTGACCGCTGGCTCGCGGAACGCAAGCAACTGGTTTCCGAATACACCGCACTGCGTGACCGGGCCGCACCGGCAAGCAGCCCCGACACGGACCTCGAATCCTTCTGCGACGTCCTCGTCGATTACACCTCCGCCGGGCATTTCGAAGTATACGAACAGCTCATTCGTGAGGCAGAAGAATTCAACGATCTGGGCGGCATTCAACTGGCCAAACAGCTTTATCCGCGCATCGAGACGATCACCCAGACCGCGATCCAGTTCAATGATCAGTATGGCGAGTCCGCAACAGGCGTAGACGAGACGCTGATGCAGGAACGCCTGCGCCACCTCGGCGGCTTGCTGCATGAACGTTTTGAGCTGGAAGACTGTCTGATCGAGGTCTTGCACACCGCGCACCAAGATATGCTAAGCGCTTTGTAATTTAACGGAGTCACCTTTTGAAAGACAGCAAACCCAGCAAGCAGGCCGCCAAGGTAACCACCCCACTGCACTTGTTGCAGACCCTGACCCGCACCCTCAATGAACATCTGGGAGAAGCCTGCCAGCAAGCCGAAAAAGACGCTCGCAAGGCGCTGGAAAAGCTCAATCGGCAGCATGAAAAACTGCTGGAAAAAATCGCTGAAGCGGAAGAAAAACTAGGCTCACGCCAAGCCAACGGCAATGACGCCAAGTCGCTTGAGAAAAGCCAGACCAAATTGAGCGCCCTGCAACAAGCGTTGAGTGAGCTACAGACCTCGCGCGCTGCGGCGGAAGACTACACTCGCCAACTGCAGAACGATATTCAGCAGACGCTGCGCATTGGTAAAGGCCTGGAAAGAATCGAAGGCCAGGCTGCGCAGGCGATCGAGAAGCGCGGCAAACCGCCGGCGCCGGCACGGGTCAGAAATCGCAAGCCGGGCAACAATGCCCGCCGCAAAAAACCTGCAACGGCTGACACGGCTAGCGCTTCATCCTGATCTGCCGGGTCACCAGCCCGGCCAGTTCGGCGAGCAAGCGGCTAACTGACGCACTGACCTCAACCCCTTGAGCCTCGCAGCTGGCAAACAATTGCGCGTCGGGGCTCACGGGATCACTGAGCACCACGCCCATCCCTTCGCAGAACACCCCCAAGCGTTCCAACTGCTGCCACTCGGCGGCCTGCTCGCAGGCTTTGATCATGGCGTACAACTCGGTATCGCGATCATGCTCGGCCACTGCTCTGCGTGCCGCGCGCAAGTGCATGATCACCCGCTGATGCGCCGGCCGTTGCTCGGCGCAAATACTCGTCCAATCTGTACCTTCCACGGGTTGCCCGCGCCCGGCCAGCCAACAGGCGACCAACAGCAGTAAAACGTCCAGCCCGTACTCGTCCTGCAGACGCAGCAGTATCGGCTCGACACCCGGCAGCGGGTATAGCCTGTGCACATGATCGGTCAGCGTCAAAGAAGTCTTGGTCATAGATTACAGCTTAACCCGAGCTGATGAACACGCACAGTAGCCTGGGCACTGATATACTCCGCCCCCATGATCAAGATCGAATCCCTGACACTCCAACGTGGCCCGCTGCGCTTGCTGGAGAACGCTGACCTCACCCTGCATCCCGGCCAGAAAGCGGGCTTGCTGGGCACCAACGGTGCCGGCAAATCGAGCCTGTTTGCCCTGCTGCGCGGCGAACTGAGCCCCGACGCAGGCGACTGCAGCCTGCCCCCGGACTGGCGTATTTCGCACATGCAGCAGGAGATCGACAACCTTGACCGGGTTGCCGTGGACTACGTGCTGGATGGCGACGCGCGCCTGCGTGACATTCAGCAGCGCCTGGCCAACGCGGAAGATCAGCAGTTGGCGGCAGAGCTCGGCACTTTGTATGCCGAGCTGGAGGCGCATGACGGCTTCAGTGCGGACAGCCGCGCGCGCACCTTGCTTGCCGGCCTGGGCTTCAGCAGCGAACAATGTGAAGCCAAGGTAGGGGATTTTTCCGGTGGCTGGCGCATGCGCCTGAACCTGGCGCAGGCCCTGATGTGCCCTTCTGATCTGCTGCTTCTCGATGAACCGACCAACCACCTGGATCTGGACGCGATTCTCTGGTTGGAAGACTGGTTGCGCGCCTATCAGGGCACCTTGTTGCTTATCTCCCATGACCGCGATTTTCTCGATGCGGTGGTAGAGCACATCGTGCACGTGGAAGCCCGCAAGCTGACCTTATACCGCGGTGGCTACACGCAATTCGAGCGTACCCGTGCCGAGCGTCTCGGCCAGCAACAGGCCGCGTTCGAAAAGCAGCAAGCGCAGCGCGAACATATGCAGAAGTACATTGCCCGCTTCCGTGCCCAGGCAAGCAAGGCCAAGCAGGCGCAAAGCCGCCTGAAAGCTCTGGAGCGCATGGAAAACATCGGCCCGGCGCATATGGATTCGCCGTTTTCGTTCAGCTTTCGCGAGGCCGACAGCCAGTCCAGCCCCCTGATAGATCTGCACCACGGCCAGCTTGGCTATGGCGATAAGGCCATCCTTGAGCAGGTGAAATTGCAACTGGTTCCCGGCGCGCGGATTGGCGTGCTGGGCCCGAATGGCGCCGGCAAATCAACCCTGATCAAGACCCTGGCCGGTAGCCTGGCATTGCAAAGCGGTGAAATGAAACCCGGGGAGCATCTGGCCATCGGTTATTTTGCCCAACACCAGCTCGACAGCCTGGACCCCAAAGCCAGCCCGCTACTGCACCTGGCGCGCATCGCGCCGCAGGAGCGTGAGCAGGCACTGCGGAATTTCCTCGGCGGCTTTGACTTCCATGGCGCGCGCGCCGAAGAGCCGGTGCTGAACTTCTCCGGTGGCGAGAAAGCCCGTCTGGCGCTGGCTTTGATCGCCTGGCAGAAACCCAACCTGCTGTTGCTGGATGAGCCGACCAACCACCTGGATATGGAAATGCGTCACGCGCTGACGCTGGCACTGCAGCAGTTTGAGGGCGCCATGCTGCTGGTCTCCCACGACCGTGCGTTGATCCGTGACACTACGGACGAACTCTGGCTGGTCGCCGATGGCCGGCTGAAGACCTACGAAGACGACCTGGATACCTACACGCGCTGGCTGGCGCGCTTCCGCCAGCAACAGGCGGACGAAATCAAAGCCGCCAACGCTGGCGATGCGAGTGCGGAACCGGAGCGGGTAGATGCCAAGACGCAGCGCCGCCTCGCGGCCGAACAGCGCCAGCGGCTGGCACCGCTAAAGAAAAGCATCGACAAGCTGGAAAAGGAAATGAGCAAGGCCCTGGCCGAACTCGGCGAGATCGAGACCGCCCTAGCAGATGCCGATATCTATAGCCAGGACAACAAGGACCAGCTCAAAGCGCTGTTGGCTCGTCAGGCCGCCAGCAAACAACTGATTGAGGAACTGGAAGAACGCTGGCTCGAGAGTAACGAAGAGCTGGAAGCCATGGCTGAAGCGGAAGACGCGTGCAACGGGGCTTGAGAGCCCAGCTTGTCACCAGGGAATAAGCTTGCCATCCCAGGCGTAGAACTGGCCAGTATCTTCAGGAACCCGTTCAGCCATCACCGCCAGCAATCGTTCGGCGACGAAGTCGGCGGTGAACAGTTTGCCCTCCGGCACATTCGCCTGAAAAGGTCGCGACAGCTCGGTATCGGTGGTGCCGGGGTGCAACAGCAGACAAATACCCTGGCGGTTCAACCGTTGCCACTCCACGGCGAAGGTGCGCAGCAGCATGTTCTGCGCTGCCTTGCTGGCGCGGTAGGCATACCAACCGCCCAGACGGTTGTCCCCGATGGACCCCACCCGCGCCGACAGCGAGGCAAAGATGCAGCGGTGCTTGCCGCGCAGCAGTGGCAAGAAGGCCTTGGCGAGCAAAATCGGAATTCCCGCGTTGATAGTGAAGCTGCGCTGCAACGCGCTTAGGGATACCTGGCGCAGGGATTTTTCCGGCTGCTGCCCCTGATCCTCATGCAGAAAGCCCACGGTATTGATCAACATGTCCAGCCGGCTACAGCGCTCTGCCACCTTGGCGGCCAAGGCCTCCAGGGCTGGTTCGTCAGCCAGGTCGCCGAGCAGTGGAATCAACCTTGAGTCATTCGGCCAACCGCCCTGAGGTGCGCTTCGCGTTAACGCAAAGATCTGACCGACGTCCGTACGCAACAGCAGCTGCTGCACCAGCGCCCAACCAATGCCGCGACTGGCACCGGCGATAACAATGCAGGCCG
Source organism: Halopseudomonas laoshanensis (assembly GCF_008365385.1). Taxonomy (GTDB): domain Bacteria; phylum Pseudomonadota; class Gammaproteobacteria; order Pseudomonadales; family Pseudomonadaceae; genus Halopseudomonas; species Halopseudomonas laoshanensis. The sequence goes on from NZ_QOVF01000007.1 coordinate 132,382, forward strand.
GTCGATCCGGCGCAAAACCCAAATCCATGCTGCAACCTCCTGCGCTTTGGGGGAAACTACCCTTTTGCTCTGTGGAACCGCCTGCCATGACGCTTTGGATTGATGCTGATGCCTGCCCCCGCCCCGTACGCGATATCGTCGTGCGGGCGGCCCGGCGCCGGCAAATTGAACTGGTACTGGTCGCCAACAGCCCCCAAGCGCTGCCGCCCGGCCCGGGCATCCGCCAGGTTACGGTCTCCAGCGGCGCCGATGTGGCCGATCAATACATCATCGACCATTCAGTGCCCGGCGACCTGGTAATCACCGCCGACATCCCGCTGGCTGCGGGCCTGGTCGAACGCAAGGTCACCGCAATCAACCCGCGTGGCGAGGTGTATAACAAAGCCAACGTGGGCGAACGCCTGGCAGTGCGCAACCTGATGGACGAACTGCGCGGCGCCGGCCTGGCCGGCCGCAGCGGCCCCGCACCCTACAACGACAAGGACAAACAGGCCTTTGCCAACTCGCTGGATCGGTTGCTGGCCAACCTTTAGCCTCGATTCAGGCGCATCACCGGCTATGCCTGGTCGTCACGAAGCTCTGGACCCGCTGTTCCAAGGTTGCCCTTAGCTGGTCCAACTCGCCCGACAGGCCAGCCAGATCAATGGCCTGGGCGGCATTGTTCTGGGCTATATCGTTAACGCCTTGCAGGTGCTGGGCCACATCATCTCCGACTGTTGCCTGCTCCAGCGTCGCGGTGGCAATCATGCTGTTGAGACGAGAGATATGCGCTACCTCTTCGACCATACCCGCCAGCGTCGAGACGCTTGACTCCGCCGAACCCAAGCAGCGTTGAACTGCATCCTGGCTCCGCGCCATAGCCTCCTTGGCCGACTCTGACGCATGCTGCAGGCGCCCGATAAAATCCTGTATTTCGGCGGTGGATTTAGCCGTGCGCTGCGACAGGTTGCGCACTTCATCAGCGACTACTGCAAATCCGCGTCCCTGCTCCCCCGCTCGCGCCGCCTCGATGGCTGCGTTCAAAGCCAACAGATTGGTTTGTTCGGCAACGCCCTTGATCACATCCACCACCTGGTGGATGTCCCTGGCCAACTGTGCTGCTCCATTCACCGCATCGCCCGTCAGCACAAGGTCTCCGTTCAACGACTTGATGTCTTCCCTGATCTGCTGCATGGCCCGGTTGCCTTGCTGCGCGTGGTCGTCCACCTTTGCGGCGGCATGTGCCGCCTCTTCCGCACTGCGCGCTACTTCTGCGGTTGCCGAAGTCAGTTCCTGCATGGCCTGAGCCATGTAACTCGCTTCACCGGCCTGACGATCCGCCCCGCTCCTGACCTGCTCGGAACGTTGCGATACGGCAGCCGACACGCTGCTGACCTGAGCCAAATTGGCTTTGACGTCGCCGACCACCTCATCCAGCTGTACGACAAAACCGTTGAACACATCCAGCATCGGCGTTTGCATGCTCGCTCGGCGGGTCAAGTCCATCGCTTGCGGGTTGGCCAGCATGTCGCTGGTAATCGCCGCCAACATTTCGCCCTCACGTGCATCGACATAACTGGCTCGCGCCAGATACACCAGCACCGCGGCCTCAACCACCACATAAGCGGCGTGAATCCACACCAAACCCCAGCTCGCGCTCACTGCCAACCAGATGCCGGCTCCTCGCGACTGCAAATAGAAAAAAGCCAAATGGTGCACAGCAATCACCACGGCAGCCACCACGATGGGCAGCCAGTCCCGGTAGTAAATCAGGAAGGCCAGCAGCACGAATATCGAAAAATGCATCTCGATGGTGCCGTGACTCTGGTTGATATGCAGGGCGGCCATGACCATAAAGGCAGCCCCGACTGCACAACGAAAAATCCGCTGACCACCAATCAAAGCCTGGAGCGCGTGCATGACCAGCAAAGTACCGCCGCCGACCAGTACGACTTGCCCCCAGGTAGCGTGCCAGGGCGCCAGCGCCAATGCATATAACTGGCAGACCCAAAGGACAACCAGCATGGCTCTGTCGGCCTTTTTGTAATGAGTAGCAAGACTTAAGGGGTTGATCACGCCGGAGCTCATTGCAGGCACCTCATTGGATGTCACAAAGACATGAAACGGTATCCTGATTTAGGATATTAACCCGGCGGCCGGCCAACAATGCGTTGATCACTGGCTCAATAAAACTGCTGTCTTGACTGCAATGCGCTCCATCACTATAAGGGCCGACGTAGGCCAGTTTCCCGGCGGCGTCCCAAATGGCAACGGCAGGCGCTCCCGGCCAGTCTGTCCATGCTTTGGGTATCGGCCAGAACGGAAGCTTCTTTAATACGCCTGGCAGCGTCTGCGCCGAGCTCTGGCCCGAGCGTGCGAACTGCACGCCCTTATCAGCAAAACGCTGAGTCATCTCATCAACATAGGCTTGATGCCCGCCGTTACAGGGGCACCCGGCCTGCCATACATGCAGCACCTGAACCTGACCGGGCTCGAACGGTGGCGCCACCCCTTCAGCGCCAAAATAGGCAGGCCGCTCAAAAGCCTTGAGATATTGCGCCTCATACCACCAGAACGCCCAGGCCAGGCCGAGAATCCAGATCAACAGCAAAGCGCCAACTACCGTGCGCTTAAGCCAGATCCGGGACGCTGATTGTGTCTGCAAAAATACCTCGATAGCAGAATAACTTGCCGTTCAATTATACATTCATGGCTTGTTGTTCAATTTATTTTCGTTATTAAATGTCTTTCTGCAAACCTTTCCACAACTTGCCGCATCACGCGAAAGCAGCGCTTCCGCGAGCAATTCTTCGCAGGTATGCTGGTCGCACAACCCTGTTGTAAGGCAAGCAAGGGATCCGGCACCTACTCCGCCGGACAAGGAAGAAACCCTCCAATGCTCGGCGAACTTGATCTAAAGACCCTAGGTATTGCCCTGTCTCTGGTCACCCTGAGCATGACCCTGTTGCTGTCAATTGCTGCCTGGCATGCCGGCAGCGAGAAGGGCCTGCGCCATTGGGCTATGGGCAACTTCGCATTGATGCTCGGCCTGCTGATGAACGTCAACCAGGATCACATCCACCACAGCCTCTCCGTCGTGCTCGCCAACGGCTTGATGACCCTGGGCATAGGCGTGACCTGGCTCGGTGTGCGCGCATTCAAAGGCACCAGCCAGCCTCAAGCCGGGCCTATTCTAGCGGCGTTACTGGTGATGCTGCTGCTATGGATATTCCGCTTCCATTTCGACAGCCTTACCGCCCGGCTGGGCATCGCTTCTATCGTGCTGGCGACCATGAGCCTGCTCTGTGCCCGCGAACTGCTGATCCCTGCCGAACAACCCCTGCGTACAGGCTACTGGTTGGCCGGCGGTGTTGCGCTCTTCTGCGGCTTGGGCTTGACCCTGCGCGCGATTGCCAGCCTGAGCAGCCTGTCGCCCACGGTGGCAATCAGCGACAACCCACTGCAAAGCGCGACTTTGCTGGGAGCCATGGTGGCGCAGATTGGCTTGGCCAGTGGCTTTATCCTGATGACCCACTATCGCACCGCCATGGCGTTGCATCGCCTGTCTGAAAGGGATGCTCTGACCGGCACCCTGAACCGGCGCAGTCTATATGAGCAGGCTTTGCAAATCTTGAGCAAGGCCAGCGAGACCCAGTTACCGGTGACCCTGATCATGCTGGATGCGGACCATTTCAAGCGCATCAATGATGAATTCGGCCATCAGACCGGCGATGCCGTGCTGTGTCATATGGTCGCACGGATTCGCCAGCATCTACGCGCCGACGATCTGCTCGGCCGTTATGGGGGTGAAGAATTTATTCTGATCCTTCCCGGCCTGGATACCGTCAGCGCAACACAGGTGGCCGAACGTATCCGCCTGGGTCTATGCAACCAGCCATGGCACGCCGAGGATACGCCGGTTCAATTAAGCATCAGCCTGGGTGTCGCCTGCTCCGATCAACAAGGCTATGTTTTCGACATTTTGCTCGGCGCCGCTGACGCCGCTTTATATCAGGCGAAAGCGCTCGGCCGTAACCGCGTGGAGCTGGCTCGACACCCCGGAACCGCGCCCAAGGATGAAATGGCATTACGCTTGCTGTCGCAATTCCGTCATAATCTGGACGTATAACGTCAATCAGATAGGGACTTGGCAGAAAAGGCGATTCGCCTGGCTGCTTTGTGCCCGAGGAGTTCCAGTGAGTTTTGATTCAGTCCACCGCCAGTTTCCCAACAGCCGTCTGCGCCGCCTGCGTCGCGATGATTTTTCTCGCCGTCTGGTGCGGGAAAACTGCTTGAGCGTGGATGATCTTATCTATCCGGTATTTGTTCTCGAGGGTAGTCAGCAGCGCGAGGCCATCGCCTCTATGCCCGGTATCGAACGCCTGTCCATCGACTTGCTGCTCGAAGAGGCCGCTGAACTGGTTGAACTGGGCATACCGGCCGTCGCGCTGTTCCCGGTAACGCCGCTGGACTGCAAGTCGCTCGACGGCGCCGAAGCCTGGAACCCTGAAGGCTTGGCCCAGCGCGCCACGCGCGCGTTGAAAGCGGCCTTTCCGCAATTGGGGGTGATCACCGACGTGGCCCTGGATCCGTTCACCACCCACGGGCAGGACGGCATCATCGACGAGCAAGGCTACGTGCTGAACGACATCACCATCGAGGCGCTGGTGAAGCAAACGCTGTCCCACGCCGAGGCTGGCGCCGACATAGTCGCGCCCTCGGACATGATGGATGGCCGGGTGGGCGCCATGCGTCGGGCGCTGGAAGAAGCCGGCCACGTCAATACGCGTATTCTGGCTTACTCGGCGAAATACGCCAGCGCCTACTACGGGCCGTTCCGCGACGCCGTTGGCTCTGCCGGCAATCTGGGCAAGAGCAACAAGTCGACCTACCAGATGGATCCCGGCAATACCGACGAAGCGCTGCACGAGGTCGCGAGCGACCTCTCAGAGGGAGCCGACATGGTGATGATTAAGCCCGGCATGCCCTATCTGGATATCGTTCATCGGGTGAAAAGTACCTTCAAGGTACCGACCTTCGTCTATCAGGTCAGTGGTGAATACGCGATGCATCAGGCCGCCATTGCCAACGGCTGGCTCAGCGAAGCGGTGATTCTCGAATCCCTGACCGCATTCAAGCGAGCCGGTGCCGATGCCATCCTGACTTATTATGCAAAAACCGCCGCCCGCCAGTTGCAGGAACGCGGCTAGACTTATTCCGACATTCTTTTTGAGGTACTCATGCAAGAGGTTACATCCGTGCGCGAAGAACTGGCCGAGATTCCCGAGACCGCTGAGAGCGTGTTCGAGGAAACGCCAGCGCCACCTGTCTTGAGCGATCCGCCGGTGCACGCGGCGGACATCAACGTTCCTGAACTGTACATTCATCGCGAGCTTTCGCAGCTGCAGTTCAATATTCGTGTGCTCGAGCAGGCTCTGGATGAATCCTACCCATTGCTTGAACGTCTGAAGTTTTTGCTGATTTTTTCCAGCAACATCGACGAGTTCTTTGAGATCCGCGTTGCCGGTCTGAAGAAACAGATCACCTTTGCCCGCGAGCAGACCGGCCCCGACGGGCTGCAGCCGCAGCAGGTGTTGAGCAAGATCAGCGAGATCGCCCATCAGCAGATCACCCGTCAATACGCGTTGCTCAACGACATGCTTTTGCCGCAACTGGCAGAGAAGGGCATCCGCTTCGTACGTCGCCACCAGTGGACGCACAAGCAGACACTCTGGGTGCGCCGCTATTTCCGCCAGGAAGTCGCGCCGATCATCAGCCCCATCGGTCTGGATCCCACGCACCCCTTCCCCTTGCTGGTAAACAAGAGTCTGAACTTTATTGTGCAGCTGGAGGGCACCGACGCTTTTGGTCGCGATTCCGGTCTGGCGATTATCCCAGCCCCGCGCTCGCTGCCGCGGCTGATCCGCATGCCTGATGAGCTCTGCTCTGGCGGCGACAACTTCGTCTTTCTATCATCGATGATTCACGCCCACGCGGACGACCTGTTCCCCGGCATGAAAGTCTTGGGCTGTTACCAGTTCCGGCTAACGCGTAACGCCGATTTGATCGTCGATCCGGATGAAGTGGACGACCTGGCGCGCGCACTGCGCGGCGAGCTCTTGTCGCGTCGCTACGGCGACGCCGTACGCCTGGAAGTGGCCGACAACTGCCCCAAGCCGCTGACCGACTTTCTGCTCAAGCAGTTCGGCCTCAACGAATCCGAGCTGTATGAAGTCAAGGGCCCGGTAAACCTGACCCGGCTGTTCTCGATTACCGGCCTGGAAAATCATGCTGACCTGCAGTTCCCGAGCTTCAGCCCCGGCATTCCCAAGCTGCTGTCCAGCGCTGATACCCTGTTCCAGGCGATCAGCAAACAGGACATCCTGCTGCTGCACCCTTACGAGTCCTTCAGCCCGGTGGTCGATCTGCTGCGTCAGGCCGCGCAGGACACCAACGTGCTGGCGATCAAGCAGACGCTGTACCGCACCGGTGCCAATTCGGAGATCGTCAACGCCCTGGTCGAAGCAGCCAGAAACGGCAAGGAGGTCACGGTGGTGATCGAATTGCGCGCGCGTTTTGACGAGGAATCCAACCTGCAACTGGCCAGCCGTCTGCAGCAGGCCGGCGCCGTGGTCATCTACGGCGTGGTCGGCTTCAAGACCCACGCCAAGATGATGCTGATCCTGCGGCGCGAGGACAAGATCCTCAAGCGCTATGTACACATGGGCACCGGCAACTACCACGCCGGCAACGCGCGCCTGTATACCGACTACAGCATTCTGACCTCGGACCTGGCGCTGACTGAAGATGTGCACAAGCTGTTCAACCAGTTGATCGGCATGGGCAAGACGCTGCGCATGAAGAAACTGCTGCAGGCGCCCTTCACCTTGAAGAAACGCCTGCTCGAACTGATCAACCGCGAAACGCTGACGGCGCAAGCCGGCAGGCCGGCGCACATCATGGCCAAGGCCAACGCGCTGACCGATGCGAAGATCATCAAGGCACTGTACAAAGCGTCGCAGGCGGGGGTGAAAATCGATCTGATTATCCGCGGCATGTGCTGCTTGCGGCCGGGCGTTCCGGGCGTCTCGCACAACATCACCGTGCGCTCGATCATCGGCCGCTTTCTGGAACACAGCCGCGTCTATTACTTCCTCAATGACGGCCAGGAGCAGGTGTGGATGTCCAGTGCCGACATGATGGAGCGTAACCTCGACAAGCGCGTGGAGACCTGTTTCCCGCTGGAAGGCAAGAAGCTCATCACGCGGGCCAAACAGGAACTGCAGGTGTTCATGACGGACAATACCCAGAGCTGGATATTGCAGACTGACGGTACCTACGTGCGCAGCAGTCCGTCTGGCAATCAGCTTGCCCGCAGCGCACAGAGCGCGCTGCTGGAAAAGCTGGTCGGGCTACCTCAGCGCACCGTCAACGTGTAATTGGCCTTGGCCCAGAACTGCGCTTCCTGAGCGAAGTCAGCCTGGGTCAGGGGATTGGCCTCAAGCCAACCCTCGGGGAAATGAATTTCCAGAAAGTCATCACCCGCCTGAACCTGAAGCTCAGGCATATCCTGGTTGCCGCGAATATGGTGATACAAAATCGCCAGGCGCAGCAGCATGCACAGGCGTAGCAGGGTGATGGCCTCGTCACCCATCTCGGATAAACGCTCTGCACTCGGCAGGTTGCGCCGGTGCCCCCATACCAGCAACGCCAAGGCCTGTTGTTCCTGGCGGGAGAACCCGGCCAGATCGGCGTGCTCAATCAGATAGGCGCCGTGCTTGTGATACTGGCTGTGCGCAATATCCAGACCCACCTCGTGGACCCGGGCGGCCCAGCAAAGCATATTGGCGTGCTTGTCATCATCCAGGTTCCAGTTCGCGGCGGCCTTGCCGAACAGGCTTAGCGCCTTGCTCTCGACCCGTGCCGCCTGCTCCAGATCCACGTGGCAGCGCTCCATCAGCGCGCTCAGGGTGCGCTCGCGCACGTCCTCGTGCTGATGCCGACCGAGCAGATCGTAAAGCACGCCCTCGCGCAGCGCGCCGTCGGAGTGGCTCATGACCTGAACGCCGAGGGCGTCGACAATGGCTTCGAGAATCGCCAGACCCGCTGGCAAAATCGGTTTGCGATCAGGCTTTAGGCCGGGGATATCCAGCTTGTCGACCTGGCCGGCCTTGAACAGCTTGCGCTTCAGCCAACCCAGGCCTTCGGGGGTCAGTTCGTCCTGCGTGCGGCCGCCGGATTGCACGCACTGACGGATGGTGCGAATGGTGCCCGAGGCACCCACCGCTTCCTGCCAGCCAAGGCGCTGAATGGCCTGTTCAATCTGCATCAGCTCCAGGCGCGCCGCCGTATAAGCCTGCGCATAACGGCCGGGGGTGACCTTGCCATCAGGAAAATAACGCCGGGTAAAGGACACGCAGCCCATCTGCAAACTCTCGCGCAGAATCGATTCGAAACGCTCGCCAACGATGAACTCGGTGCTGCCACCGCCGATATCCACTACCAGCCGTTTGCCTGCGTCATCGGCCTGGGTGTGCGAGACGCCGAGATAGATAAGGCGGGCCTCCTCACGGCCGGATACCACATCCACGCGATGACCGATGATCTGCCGCACCTGGCGCATGAACTGCGCCCTGTTGCGGGCTTCACGCAGTGCATTGGTGCCCACGATGCGCACCGCGCCGTCAGGCAGGCCGTTGGTCAGCTGAGCAAAACGTCGCAGGCAATCAATTCCCCGCTGCATCGCCTCTTCGCTGAGCTCGCCCTGATCATTCAGGCCAGCCGCCAGTTGCACCTTCTCACCCAGACGCTCAAGGATACGTATTTCGCCATGGTCGACCTTGGCCAGCACCATATGGAAGCTGTTTGACCCCAGGTCAATTGCAGCCACCAAGGGAAAGTCAGCCTGTTTTCTTTGCACCATGCGCCCGCCTCGTGAGGTGTTTGTGCGAATTCTAACACCCCATGACGACCTTGTGCCTGCCTGCTTCCGCCTTCCGCTACCGGCAACGGTGATGCTATAGTGCTCGGCAATAAGCCCTTGATCCCTTGATCCCCTGGAGAAACGAATGAGTGATTTGATCGTGCATGTCACCGACGGCAGCTTCGACAGCGAAGTGCTGAAGGCAGATGGCCCCGTGCTGGTGGACTACTGGGCCGAATGGTGTGGCCCGTGCAAGATGATTGCGCCGGTGCTGGATGAGATTGCCAAGGAATATGAAGGCAAGCTGAAGATCTGCAAACTGAACATCGACGAGAACGCCGACACCCCGCCGAAATATGGCGTACGGGGCATTCCGACGTTGATGCTGTTCAAGGGTGGCAATATCGAAGCCACCAAAGTTGGCGCCTTGTCCAAGTCGCAGCTGGCTGCCTTCCTCGACAGCAACATCTGATTGATTGTCCCCCGACAGGATTTTTTTAAGGTCGGGGGCATTTTTCTGCTTGCCAACTATGGACGTCATCCATCAGCAGTGCTAGATTTGCCCATCAATTCCTTGTCGCACCCTGCGGCCGTGGCTTCCCAACATCAGCCAAACCCATCGCCCCATAGCCTTATGGCGGCCTGTTACTAACCCGTCCTGCCGAAAGACACATATCCTACCGACCCTATGAACCTGACTGAACTCAAACAAAAGCCAATTACCGAACTGCTGGAAATCGCCGAACAGATGGGCCTGGAAAATATGGGCCGGTCGCGTAAACAGGACGTGATTTTCGCCACTCTGAAGAAACACGCCAAAGGCGGTGAAGACATTCACGGTGACGGCGTACTGGAAATTCTCCAGGACGGTTTTGGTTTCCTGCGCTCCGCAGACTCTTCTTATCTGGCCGGCCCTGATGACATCTATGTCTCGCCCAGCCAGATCCGGCGTTTCAACCTGCGTACCGGTGACACCATCGCCGGCAAAATTCGCCCACCGAAAGACGGTGAACGCTATTTTGCGCTGCTGAAAGTTGACTCGATCAACTTCGACAAGCCGGAGAACACCAAGAGCAAGATCCTCTTCGAAAACCTGACGCCGCTATTCCCGACCAAGCGTCTGGCCATGGAAGCCGGTAACGGCTCCACCGAGGATCTGATGGCGCGCATCATTGATCTGTGCGCACCCATCGGCAAGGGTCAACGCGGCCTGCTGGTAGCACCGCCGAAAGCCGGTAAGACGCTGATGCTGCAGAACATTGCGGCAAACATCGCGCGCAACAATCCTGAATGCCATCTGATCGTACTGCTGATCGACGAGCGTCCGGAAGAAGTGACCGAGATGCAGCGCACCGTGCGCGGCGAAGTGGTCGCATCGACTTTCGACGAGCCGCCGAGCCGTCACGTGCAAGTCGCCGAGATGGTTATCGAGAAGGCCAAGCGCCTGGTTGAGCACAAGAAAGACGTGATCATCCTGCTCGACTCCATTACCCGTCTGGCGCGTGCCTACAACACCGTGATCCCCAGCTCCGGCAAGGTGCTCACCGGTGGTGTTGACGCCCACGCTCTGGAGAAGCCCAAGCGTTTCTTCGGCGCCGCGCGGAACATCGAAGAAGGTGGCAGCCTGACCATTATCGCCACCGCACTGGTTGATACCGGTTCGAAGATGGACGAAGTGATCTACGAAGAATTCAAAGGCACCGGCAACATGGAGATCCATCTGGATCGCAAGATTGCCGAGAAGCGTGTATTCCCGGCGATCAACATCAACCGTTCCGGCACGCGCCGCGAAGAGTTGCTGACCAGCGAAGATGAACTGCAACGGATGTGGATCTTGCGCAAGATTCTGCATTCGATGGACGAAATCGCCGCGATTGAATTCCTCCTTGATCGTCTGAAAGACACCAAGACCAACGATGAATTCTTCCAGTCGATGAAGCGCAGCAAGAACTAAGCTGACAGCACCAAACCTCAAGCTGCAACCAGCTCCGCGCTGCTTGCAGCTTGTTGCACTTTACGCCACCCGACAGGCTGCTTTGTCGGCATAATGTGCTTCTGACCAGACACCCCAGGCTGACGCAATCCCCGGACTGCATGCAGCTTGCCGCTTGAGGCTTGAAGCTCCAATGCAATACTCCGATCTACGTGACTTCATCAAAGGCCTGGAACAGCGCGGCGAACTCAAGCGCATCCAGACGCCCGTCTCCCCCGTCCTGGAAATGACCGAAATTTGCGACCGCACCCTGCGCAAGGGAGGGCCCGCATTGCTGTTTGAAAACCCCACCGGCTACAGCATGCCGGTACTCGGCAACCTGTTTGGCACCCCGCAACGGGTGGCCATGGGCATGGGCGCGGAAGAGGTCAGCGAGCTGCGCGAAATCGGCAAACTGCTGGCCTTTCTCAAGGAGCCTGATCCGCCGAAAGGTCTGAAGGATGCCTGGTCGAAGCTGCCGATTTTCAAGAAGGTCATCTCCATGGCGCCCAAGGTGGTACGTGATGCCCCTTGTCAGGCACTTATCCAGGAAGGCGAAAACGTCGATCTGAGCAGCATCCCGGTACAAACCTGCTGGCCTGGCGATGCTGGCCCGCTGATCACCTGGGGTCTGGTGGTCACCAAGGGGCCGAACAAGGAACGGCAGAATCTGGGCATCTATCGTCAGCAGGTAATTGGCCGCAACAAGCTGATCATGCGCTGGCTGAGCCATCGCGGCGGCGCGCTGGACTTCAAGGAATGGTGCGAGAAGCACCCGGGCCAGCCCTTTCCGATTGCGGTAGCACTGGGCGCCGATCCGGCGACCATTCTCGGCGCAGTTACGCCAGTGCCCGATAGCCTGTCCGAATATGCTTTTGCCGGCCTGCTGCGCGGCCAGCGCACCGAACTGGTCAAATGCCGCGGCTCCAATCTGCAGGTGCCGGCCAGTGCCGAGATCGTGCTAGAAGGCGTGATCCATCCTGGCGAGATGGCCGATGAGGGTCCCTTTGGCGACCACACCGGCTACTACAATGAAGTCGATCGCTTCCTGGTATTTACCGTCGAGCGCATTACCAGCCGGGAAAAGCCGATTTATCACAGCACCTACACCGGTCGGCCGCCGGATGAGCCGGCGATTCTTGGCGTGGCACTGAATGAAGTTTTCGTACCAATTCTGCAGAAGCAGTTTCCGGAAATCACTGACTTCTATTTGCCGCCGGAGGGTTGTTCCTACCGCATGGCGGTGGTGTCGATGAAGAAACAGTACCCGGGCCACGCCAAGCGCGTGATGCTCGGCGTATGGAGCTTCCTGCGCCAGTTCATGTACACCAAGTTTGTGATCGTCACCGACGACGATATCAATATCCGCGACTGGAATGACGTGATCTGGGCCATTACCACGCGCATGGACCCCAAGCGCGATACGGTAATGATCGACAATACGCCGATCGATTATCTGGACTTCGCTTCACCGGTCTCCGGCCTTGGCAGCAAGATGGGCTTGGATGCGACCAACAAGTGGCCAGGCGAAACCAGCCGCGAATGGGGCGTCGCCATCAGTCAGGACCCGGCGGTGAAGCAGCGGGTGGACAGCATCTGGGCGGAACTGGGGATTGACTGACTCCGCCGTATCACCCGGTTTTGCGGTAACCTTGCAGCCCTCCGGCCACAAGCTTGAACTGCTGCCGGGTGAACGTATTCTCGACGGCGCCCGTCGAATGGGTTTCAGCGCTCCGCAGAGCTGCCGTAACGGCAACTGCCATATCTGTGCCGCCAGGCTGCTCAGTGGCAGCGCTCGGCAGACCGGGCAGATCCTCACGGACGGCGAACTTTATACCTGTGTAGCCGAGCCGCTGCAGGACTGCGAACTTTTTTGGGAGGGTATTTTGGCTCCAAACGAATTACCGCTGAACGATATCGCCTGTCAGGTCACTGCCTGCGAACCGATGGGCGGCGATGTGTGGCGCGTCATGCTGCGGATGCCCGCTGGCAAGTTACTGCACTTCCATGCCGGCCAGTATCTGTTGCTCAAGCGCCCCGATGGTGAAGCCTCGGCGTTCTCTATCGCTTCTGCGCCGCATGAAGGTCGCAACCTGGAGCTGCATATTCTCGGACGGGAGCCGGCCACGCTGGAGCTGATCGAGTCCCTGCGCCGCGAACGGATTGCGCATGTGCAGATCCCGCTGGGCGACTGCCACCTGGCACTGCTGCCTGATCGTCCCATCGTGCTGATTGCTGCAGGCACCGGCCTGTCACAGATGCAGAGCATGGTGCAGCACTTGCTGAACGTCGGCTTCAGCCATCCGATACATCTTTACTGGGGCGTGCGCCATGGTGACGAGCTGTATCAAGCTGCGCACTGGGAGTCCTGGCAGCAGAACGACAAACTGGTGCTGCACAAAATCGTCAGCGACCACCCGGAATGGGAAGGTCGCCATGGTCTACTGCATCAAGCCATCAGCGAGGATCTGGGTGATTTGAGCCAGTACGAATTCTATGTCAGTGGTTCACCGGCGATGGTCTATGCCACGCTGGATGCCTTGAGTGAAGCCGGCATGCCTGCTGAGCAGATGCATGCCGACGCTTTCAGCTACGCGCCGCGCAGCTGAAAGCGCAGACGCTACTCATCTCACCGGGGAGTTGGCATCGGCAGTTCGGGCAGGTCGTTGGCCATCAGCTCGAAACCCTGATGCAACATGGCCTGACTGGCCGCTTGATCGCCCAGGTGCTCCAGTAGCCGCACCAGCTCTGCACAGGTCTGGATATCGCGCTTGCTGCCATAGCTGGCTTCCAGATACTCCCGAGCCTTGCCCCACAGACTATTGCGCAATGCCAGACGCCCCAACGCGAGCAACAGGGTGGCGTTGTGTGGATGCTCAGCCAGCCAGTGCTCAGCCGTAGTCAACTGACGGGCCGGATCCTTGCCCTGAACCAGGCCATAAAGGTGCACCAATCGCTCGTTGAAGTTCTGACGTAACGCCTGGCGCAATGTCTCTTCTGCCAGCTCTGTTTGACCCAGTGCGCGTAACTGCAGGCAGTAGACCTCTATCAGTGCGGGATCCTGCTTCAACGTCTTCGGCAGCGGCTCCCAAACCGCCGTCACCGCATTGGTCTGCCCTGGCTCCTGATGCTGACCTCGCTGACCGGCCTGCGTCAGCAGGGCGATATATACCTGATGTTCCAAGGCCTGCTGCTCGGCAGGCTTGAGCAACTTGTGCCGACGCAGCTCAGGGAGCAATTGCTCCAGCCGCGTCCAGTCCTCCAGGCGTGCATACAGCTGGCCCATCAACTTCAGCGCATACAGATGCTTGGGGTGATCCTTGCGCAAGCGCGTCAAGGTGGCCAGCGCCTGCTCCAGTTGCCCGCGGGCAATCTGCAACTGCGCCTGCGTGACGGCAATGGCCACGTCTGCCTTCGGCGTAGTTTCGTAGGCTTCTCGCAGCAGGCTGTCGCACTCGACATAATCTTCCAGTTCGTGCGCCGCACGCGCCGCCGCCAGATAGTTGATCAGTGGCTGTTCGGTATGCGGCGCCGAGCGTTTCAGCAGCCGCAGCGCATTACTCCAATGACCTTCGGCAAATTCCAGCAAACCGCGCGTGGCCACCTGATTGGCTCGGCGTTCGCGATTATGTCGGGACCAGGGATTGATACGCCGCCCGGAGACATTCAGCACCCGGATCACTGCGCGCAGCAGTAACAGCAAGAGCCACAGCGCCAATAGAAAACCCACGCCGACCCAGATACTGGTCTCGATCGACATGTTGCGCCAGGCAATCAATATGTAACCGGGATCCTCGGCTACCGCCATGCCCAGCAGCGCTGCGACCAGCAGCACGGCGAGGATGGCCAGATAACTTTTACTCATTCCGAGGCCTCCCCATTACCCGTGGCCGGGGCGCGGCGGCTCTGGATATAAGCCGCCAGGCCCTGCTCCAATGGCGAGAGATCCGGCGGCTCGAGGCTCACGTTTTCTTCGGCAAGACTCTCGATTTGGCCCTGCATGGCCTGAACCTGGGGGTTTTCCATCTCGAAATATCGGCGCAATATGCTGTCGGCCTGCTCCAGGCTGGTCTCATATACCTCCTGCTCACCACGCAACGCGGCCCATTGAGCCTGTTCCATGGTCAGTTGCAGGGTCCGCTGCACGCGCTGCAACTCGGCCTCATCCAACAACGGCGTGATGACTTTGCCACGCTGGAAGTCCACGCGCACGTAGCGCTCCAGACGCATCAACACACGTTCGGCGCGAGTGCGGCGGGCCAGACGATCTTCGTATTCCTCTTCGACGCTGACCTCTTCCGGATCGAATACCGGCACCGGCAACGCGACCAGACGCTCCACCTGTTCACTCATTGCCGCCAGACGCAGAAAGACACCCGCGCGGTCAATTTCCGGCAGCGCTCTCAGCTCACCCTGAAACTGCGCCAACTGCTCGCGCACGGCAAAAACTCCGCTGTCAGGTTGTGCTCGCAGGATACCGTCGACCGCTGTTAGCAGCTCGCGCGCAGAGGTGACATCTTGCGACGCGATCAACCGCAGGCTGGCGAGCCGCACCAGGTACTCTGCCTCAGCCAATTTCCAGTCGGACTGCGCATCACCCTGAAGGGTATCCAGCCGCTGACTGACGGCCTGCTGAGTGCGCTGCATCTCGGCGCTCAGGCGCTCGACCTGCTGCCACTCATCGGCATTGGGCAAGCCCTCAAGCCGCTGATCGAAGGCCTGCTGCTGTTGTTGCTGGGCAGACTGCAACTGGGCAACCTGCTCGGCCAAGGTCGCTCCCTCAAGCTGACGCTGGTCAGTCTGATACCACTGCCAGGCACTCAAGCCCAGAGCAGCCAATGCCACCAATAGAGCCAAACCCGACAGACCGCGGCCCGGACCCGTTGTTTTGGTCGGCGGCTTCGGAGGCGTGCCACCCGGTGGTGTCGTTTTGCTTGAGGCCGAGCCCGTAGTCGTCTTGGACTTGAAGGAATCGGAAACGGTAGGTTCGCTAAGCGGCTTGCTAGTGGCGGTTTTATCAGTGCCCGGCTTGTCCACTCCCGATGAGAGGGAAGGTGCGCCGGTAGCAGTTGCCGCTGAAGTAGCGCTGGTGGACGCCTCAGTGGGTACTTTCGGCTGGGTCTCGGGCTTGGCTGTCTGCTCACTGCCCAACGGCTTCGCCGGTTTAGCTTCGAAAGCTGATTCGGACGCTGGTTTGGAGACGGAATCGGAAGCGGGATCGGAAGTCGGCGGTGCACCGAGCGGCCCGGTAGTGGGGATATCCTGCTCGTCCTTGCCGCTGTTGTTGTTCTGGTCTGTCGGTTTCACGCTATTCCCCTTGTTACGTCAGCGGATGAGCCATCACGGCTTCGATCACGGCACTATCGTCCGCGCCGTTACACACTATTATGTCCTTGCAGCCCAACTCGGCTGCGCGCTCAGCGACACGCTGGCTGGGCACCCAACAACGCCACCCGGCCTGTTCTGACCAATTTTCGGCCGCCGCGTGGCGCCAGTATTCCAGTGCCTGGACGCTAAGCACCAATAAGCCTCTTGCGCCAGCCGCACTTGCTTCGGCAAGTCGCGCCGGTAGATCCTGCGCAGCACAGCGGCGATAAAGTTCCAGATAATCTACCTGTGCACCCTGTACCCGCAGTTGCTCGGCCAGATGCTCCCGCCCGCCAGTCCCGCGCCAAATCAGTACTTTCAAATCCCCGGGTTGCAATAGCGCCTGCCAGCGCGGCAACGCCAGTACCGCTTCAGAATCCTGGCCCTGATCCGGCACCTGGACCGTCAAACCGGCGGTTTGCAGAACCTCGGCCGTGCTTCTGCCTACTGCAAACCAGTCAATGCCCACCGGCATCTGCGGCCAATAATCCTCAAGCCTTTCCAACCCTAACCGCGCCGCAACCGGGCTGACTACAATGACCGCCTGATAAAGGTCGATATTCAGCAGCAACTGCCGCTGACTCGGCGTTTCCAGCTGCGGCTCGATATGCAGCAACGGCATACCCTGGGTGCGCACATTCAATTGATCCAGCTTACCCGCCAGACGCTGATTGTCCGCCTCGGACCGCGTCAGCAGCAGCACGCCGGTCACTGCGGCTGAGCATCCTGATAAACCGCGTCCAGAATCGCCTGGGCGCCTTGCGCGAGCAAATCCTCGGCGACCTGAATGCCCAGGGCCTCCGGTGCTGAATCAGCGCCAGAGGCTTGTGCGGTCAACAGCAGAGTGCCATCGGGATTTCCTACCATGCCGCGTAGCCACAGCTGCCCATTCGCCCGTTCGGCGTAACAGGCAATCGGCACCTGACAGCCGCCGTTGAGGTGCGTATTCAACGCCCGTTCGGCGCGCACGCGCAGCGCACTGTCTTCATCGTTCAACGGCGCCAGCAGCGCATGCAATTCGGTATCGGCGCTGCGGCATTCGATGCCCACGGCACCCTGGCCGCCAGCCGGCAAACTTTCTTCCGGTGGCATTGCGTAGCGGATACGCTGGTCAAAACCAAGGCGCATCAGGCCCGCTGCCGCAAGAATAATCGCGTCGTATTCGCCCGCATCCAATTTGGCCAGCCGAGTATTAACGTTGCCGCGCAGGAAGCGCACGGTCAGGTCCGGACGCCGGGCCATGATCTGCGCCTGCCGGCGCAGGCTCGAGGTGCCCACAACGCTGCCCTGCGGCAGATCGTCTACATGGTCAAAATGATTGGAAACAAAGGCGTCGCGCGGATCTTCCCGCTCGCAGATCACGTACAGGCCCAGGCCTTCGGGAAAGGCCATGGGTACGTCTTTCATTGAGTGTACTGCCAGATCGGCCTCGTCGTTGAGGATGGCTGTTTCCAGCTCCTTGACGAACAGACCCTTGCCACCAATCTTGGCCAGTGGCGAGTCGAGCAGTTGATCACCGCGACTGACCATGGGAACCAGGCTAACAGTCAGCCCGGGATGCAGTTGTTCGAGGCGCGCCTTTACATATTCGGCCTGCCACAGGGCCAGGGCGCTCTTGCGGGTGGCAATTCGCAGATGTCGACTCATGGGATTCTCGATCAAAACCAATCCGCATGATACGCGATGCCCGGCTCAGCATCCACGCGGGTCTGTGTCGCAGGACGGATCGTGGAGCAGCAATTCACAGTTGACCCATAAGCTTGCGCAAGCCCGGGACGTGCCGGCGGCTAACCGTCAGTGTCTCTTCGGACAACCCCTTGAGATGAAGCTGAAAATGCCCTACAGAGCTGCGCTGCAACCGCTCGATGCGATGACGGGCGACCAGGGCGTTGCGATGGATGCGCACGAAGTAGTCACCAAATTCATCCTCCAGCGCCTTCAGCGGCTCATCCAGCAGCACTTCGCCGTCCGTGTGGCGCAAGGTCACATACTTGTGGTCAGCGATAAAATACAGCACCTCGTCAATTGGGATCAGCTCTACACCCTTGCGCGTTCTGGCGCTGATATGGCTGCGCGCCTGGGCCGAGTTGCCCACGCCATTGACGCGGCCGAGACTGCACAACTGAACCCGGTTCAGCCTTTGCGCATTCGCCAGCGCGTCGGCGAGATCTTCGCTGCGAACCGGTTTGAGCAGATAGCCGACGGCACTGACGGCAAAAGCATCCAGCGCATACTCACCATGCGCGGTACAAAATATCACTGCCGGCGCATCCGGCATGTCACAGAGTTTGGCGGCGGCCTGCAAGCCATCCATACCGGGCATGCGGATATCCAGCAGGACGATGTCCGGTTGCTGTTCTGCTACCAGCTGCAAGGCTTCATGGCCATTGGTGGCGCTTTCCAGCATGGGTTCATAGCCGGGCAACGCGGTAATCAATCGAGCCAGTCTCTCTCTGGCCAGGGGTTCATCATCGGCGATAAGTACTTTCATGCCTTAATGACTTCTCTGCAAAATGGACGATGGATGCTTACAAGGATAGACCAGCTTACTGAAGAAGCGCGGTCCATCACGCCAGGATTCAACTTTTGCCTCAGGCCCGAACAGGCCGGTGAGGCGGGCACGAATATTGTCCAGCGCCATACGCGCACCCTGATGGGAAACCTCTATGGGTGGACAACTGTTTGATACCAGTAGTTCGACGCGACCCTGTTGCCAACTGCCATCAATTTGAATATCGCCACCCTCAAGACTAGGTTGCAGTCCGTGAAGAATGGCGTTCTCCAATAACGGCTGCAGTGTCAGCAGCGGAATGGGCGTGTTCGGCGGCATCTGCTCGACCTGCCAGACCACCCGCAGCCGCTCGCCCAGGCGATACTGTTCGATACGCAGGTAACCCTGACAGAGCCGCAGCTCCTCCTCCCAGGTCGCCACGCCATCCGCTTCGGACAAATTGGCGCGAAACAGATCCGCCAGATCCAGCACAGCGTTCTCGGCCTTGACCGGAGCGCTGCCAATCAGACTGACAATGCTGTTGAGACTGTTGAACAGAAAATGCGGTCGAATGCGCGATTGCAGCGACTGCAACCGGGCCTTGAGCTCGGCCTGCTCCTGGCGCTGCCATTGCTGCTGCAGGTAAAAATAACGTAGCAGCAAACCAGTCATGATCAAGGCAATCAAACCATGCCGGAGCATCTGGCCCGGCCGCAACTCCGGATAGCCGAGCATGCCGGCATCCAGCACCCAGTCAGCCATCACGGTGAAGAACAAGGTCAGGCCGACGACGACGATAAAGCACATCGCCAAGGCGACCAGCAACGCACGACGCTGCATCCAGCCCCGCAGACGGCAGAGCAGCGCAGCCGAGAGCAGCACTATCCATTGCACGAACAGCGAGGCCATGGCCAGACTCAGCCAGTCGAACGCCTCCGCCACCGGCACAGCCAGCACCCAGATCAGCACCAGCAATTCAGCCAGCACCACCAGGGTGAAAACCGCCATGGAGGAACATAGATCGGGGAGGAAGAAATCTTCCCCCGCATAAGGTTTTCTGAGCAGTGTCCAGAGTCCGTTCTTCATTGGCCAAGTGTCCGCCAGCCGGGCGCCATCACGCAAGCCTGAAGTGGTATGCTAGCGACCTTTGCCAGCCAAACTTTCGAATTGCGAGCCAACGCGACCTATGAGCCAAGATCAGACAACCAATCAATCCTGGGGTGGCCGTTTCAGCGAACCGGTTGACGCCTTTGTTGCCCGCTTCACCGCTTCGGTGGATTTTGACAAGCGCCTGTACAAACACGACATTCAGGGCTCGATTGCCCACGCTACGATGCTGGCCAAGGTCGGCGTACTGAGTGAAGAAGAGCGCGACAGCATCCTCGCCGGGTTGCACAGCATCCAGAGCGAAATCGAAGCCGGCCAGTTTGACTGGCGGGTGGACCTGGAAGACGTGCACATGAATATCGAGGCGCGCCTGACCGCGCAGATCGGCGTGACCGGCAAGAAGCTGCACACCGGCCGTTCGCGTAACGATCAGGTGGCAACTGATATCCGACTGTGGCTGCGCGAAGAAATCGACATCATTCTGGTCGAACTGGCGCGTCTGCAAACCGGCCTGCTGGATCAGGCCGAGCGCCATGCGCACGTGATCATGCCCGGCTTTACCCATTTACAGACCGCGCAACCGGTAACCTTTGGTCATCACCTGCTGGCCTGGTTCGAGATGCTCAGCCGCGACCGCGAACGTCTGCTCGACTGCCGCAAGCGCGTCAACCGCATGCCTCTGGGCAGCGCGGCGCTGGCCGGCACCACCTATCCGATTGATCGGCAGATGACCTGTGAACTGCTCGGTTTCGATGCGGTATCCGGCAACTCGCTGGACGGCGTGTCCGATCGCGACTTCGCCATCGAATTCTGCGCGGCAGCGTCCGTGGCGATGATGCACCTGTCGCGTTTTTCCGAAGAGCTGGTGCTGTGGACCAGTGCGCAGTTCAACTTTATCGACCTGCCCGACCGCTTCTGCACCGGCTCATCAATCATGCCGCAGAAGAAGAACCCCGACGTGCCCGAGCTGGTGCGCGGCAAGACTGGCCGGGTTTACGGCCACCTGATGGGTCTGCTGACGCTGATGAAGAGCCAGCCATTGGCGTACAACAAGGACAACCAGGAAGACAAGGAGCCGCTGTTCGACGCCGCCGATACGCTGCGCGATTGCCTGCGCGCCTTTGCCGACATGATCCCGGCGATCCAGCCCAAGGTGCCAGCGATGCGCGAAGCGGCCCTGCGCGGCTTCTCCACCGCCACCGATCTGGCTGACTATCTGGTGCGCAAGGGCCTGCCGTTCCGCGATTGCCATGAAATTGTTGGTCATGCGGTCAAATACGGCGTGGAGTCGAGCAAGGATCTGGCCGAGATGAGCCTGGAAGAGCTGCGCCAGTTCAGCGACCAGATCGATCAGGATGTGTTTGATGTACTGACGCTGGAAGGCTCTGTCAACGCCCGTGATCATATCGGCGGTACCGCACCCAAACAGGTGCTGGCTGCGGTCAAGCGTGGCCGCGAGCTGTTGGCCGATTAACACTTGAAACAGAGCCAGCCTTGGAAGGCCCCCGCGCAACGCGGGGCCTTGTCTCCCGTCAGGCGTGAGGCTGCTGCTGGGTGATGCAATGAATATTGCCACCGCCAAGCAGAATCTCGCGGCCCGGCACCATCACTACCCGCCGATCCGGAAACAACTGCTCCAACAACGCTCTCGCCGGTTCATCCTGCGAATCATCAAAGCTGGGCGCGATGATGCCGTCATTGACGATCAAAAAATTCACATAAGATCCGGCCAGCCGAATCGACGGATCGCGTGGCTGTGAACCGGCGACCCGATCCACACCGGCACACTCTTCTGCGGTGGCGTAGAGCGGACCGGGAATCGGCATGCGGTGCACCTTGAGCTCGCGCCCCTGCGCATCACGACTGGCTTCCAGAATTCTCAAGGCTTTCTGACAGCGATCGAAATTCGGATCTTGCGGATCATCGGTCCAGGCCAGCAGCACTTCACCGGGCCGCACGAAACAGCAGAAATTGTCGACATGACCATCGGTCTCGTCGTTATACAGACCTTCCGGCAGCCAGATGACCTTGTCGATGCCCAAGTGATCGGCCAGCTTGATTTCAATTTCCTCGCGCAACAGATGCGGGTTGCGATTGGCGTTAAGCAGGCACTCCTCGGTAGTGATCAGCGTGCCTTCACCATCCACATGGATAGCACCACCCTCAAGTACAAACCCCTCAGTGCGATAGCGCGGACTGCGCACCAGACCCAGGATCTTGTCTGCGACCTGATCATCGCGCTGCCACGGCCAGTACAAACCCCCGTTAAAGCCGCCCCAGGCATTGAAGGTCCAATCTACGCCGCGCAAGCCGCCACTTGGGTGGGTGACGAAGGTCGGGCCAGTGTCGCGCACCCAGGCGTCGTCTGTGGTCAACTCGACCACGCGGATACCCGGGTGGCTCAGCTGTAAATTGGCGTTTTCGTATTGGGCGGCAGAAACACAAACAGTCACCGGCTCAAAACTGGCAATCGCCCGCGCCACTTCGGCAAACGCTGCTTGAGCCGGCTTGGCACCCAGGCGCCAATTGTCCGGGCGCTCTGGCCAGACCATCCAGGTCTGGCTGTGCGGCGCCCATTCGGCGGGCATGCTGTAACCATCGGCGCGGGGCGTACTGTGCAAGGTATACATCGGGATCAGGACTCCAGTGAACCATCCAGGGTTTTAATCGAGCCATACAGGTTCGGCCGACGATCACGGAAGCTGCCCCAGGCGCTGCGGATATGCTCAAGCTGATCCAGGTCGAACTGCTGCACAAGCACACCCTCTTCAGTTTCGTTCAGTTCCTGGACCTTGGCCCCAAACTGATCGGCAATGAATGAGGAGCCATAGAAGGTAATGTCATAGTCGTCCTGCTCCTCGCGACCAATGCGGTTACTCGCCACCAGCGGCATCAGGTTGGCCCCGGCATGGCCTTGCTGCACGCGCTGCCAGTGATCGCGCGAGGTAATATTCGGGTCATGCGGCTCGCTGCCAATCGCGGTCGGATAGAACAGAATCTCCGCGCCCATCAACGCCATGCTGCGCGCGCATTCCGGGAACCACTGATCCCAGCAGATACCCACGCCAATTTTGGCGTAGCGGGTCTGCCAGACCTTGAAGCCGGTATCGCCAGGGTTGAAGTAGTACTTTTCATGGTAACCGGGGCCGTCAGGGATATGGCTCTTGCGATACAAACCCAGATTGCTGCCATCGGCATCGATGATCACGATGCTGTTGAAGCGCGCCCGTCCGGCCAGCTCGAAAAAGCTGATCGGCAATACCACTTCCAGCTCTTTGGCCAATGCCTTGAAGTGTGCAATCGCTGGATTCTGGTCGATCGTGGTGGCCAGCTGCAGATACTCAGCATTGGGCTTCTGGCAAAAATAAGGAGTTTCAAACAGTTCCTGAATCAGGATGATCTGCGCGCCTTTGCCCGCAGCTTCGCGAACCAGCTTTTCGGCTTTATCAATATTGGCCTGACGATCCCAGGAACAACTCATCTGGGTAGCGGCAACAGTTACAAGACGACTCATATCTCTCTCCTGCACAACAAATAATAGGCTGCCGGACAAGCCCGGCGGACAACAAATAATACTGTCTAAACGGCATCGACTCTGATCACGTAGCGCCACATTGGCGCGCAGCTCTCACGTTCAATCATCGCGCGTCGCGTATGCCATACCATAACAGGGCCAGCGCCCGAATGGCGGTTTGCAGCGCTGTTCCCTGCGGCACCGGCATATGTTTGAGCCGCGCAAACAGATCAAAGCCCTGCTGCTGACCCATCACCGCGTCAGCCATGAGCTTGCCCGCCAGCCCGGCTAATGCGACGCCTTGGCCAGAATAGCCCTGAGTAAAAAATACCCGATCACCAAGCCGGCCGAAATGCGGGGCCTTGCTGGCGGTCATGGCTACCTGGCCGCCCCACAGGTATTCGAAATCAGTATGCGCCAGCGCCGGAAACACTTGCGTCATGCGCTGCCGCATGGTCTGGCGCAAGGCTTCGGGGCGGGCGTCGCGGGCGCTGGCGCGGCCACCGAACAGCAAGCGGCCGTCGGCACTGAGCCGGTAGTAGTCGATCAGGGTATTCATATCGCATACCGCTGTGCGCGACGGGATCAACTGATCAGCCAGTTCGCCCAATGGCGCTGTCGCGCCAACATAACTGCCAATCGGCATAAAGCGGCGTTGATGCCAGGGCAGCAACTGGCCTATATAAGCATTCCCGGCAAGCAGCAGATGATCGGCTCTGACATGCCCCTGTGCAGTGTTTACCGTTACACCGGTACTATCCTGCTGATAGCTCAGAACCGGAGAGTGTTCGAACAGTGTGGCGCCATGCTGCTCGGATGCCCGCGCCAATCCCAAGACGTATTTCAGCGGATGCAGGTCACCGCCGCCCATATCCATAACGCCAGCTTGATAGTCGGCTTTGAGCAGACCCTGCAAGCTGCCCCGATCATGAAAGGCCAGTTGGTCGTAGCCTAGCTTTTCCAGGCTCGCCTGCCAGGCCTTCAGCTCAGGCACATGCCGCGGCTTGTTGGCGACCAGCAAAATGCCCTGTTTGAGTTCGCACTCAATCGCATGGTCCGTTACGCGTTTACGTAACAACTCCACACCGGCAAGACTAAGTTGCCAAAGCTTCCGGGCCTGTTCGGCGCCCAGTTGTTTTTCCAGTGCTGCCTGGTCCGCTGCCAATCCCGGATTGATCTGCCCGCCGTTGCGCCCAGAACATCCCCAGCCCACGTGTTCTGCTTCGAGCAGAGCTACTGTTTTCCCGGCCTGTGCCAGTTCGAGTGCGGCCGATACGCCGGTAAAGCCACCGCCAACGACACAGACGTCCACGCGGTGTTCACCCTGCAACGTCGAGCGGGATATTTGTGGGGGAATGCTGGCTTGGTACCAGGATTGGTTTTCTGTCATGTATCTATACCGTGCTTTTTTGATTCTGCTTCGGCGTGCGCTAGCGCCACTTCCGTTGGCCCTGCCTGGACACGCTCGGCGCCCTCCCTGGGCGCTCGGCATCGCACATCCCTGTGCTCTGACGGTCCAGGCAGGGCCAACGGAAGCGGCGCATAACAGTTACCGTGCATCCTGAATAAAACACCAATCCAGGTTTGCTGGCTGCCTCACCAATGCATATGGTCTTGGCGTCGGCTGCCCTATGCGTGACCGTCAGAGCACAGGGATGTGC
>NZ_QOVF01000008.1 GCF_008365385.1 Halopseudomonas laoshanensis
AGCTAACCAGTACTAATTGCCCGTGTGGCTTGACCATATAACACCCAAGCAATTTGGTGTGGTCATGACACCGATGAACGACAATCCGAACTTGGATTGGGATTGCAGTTACCGCTATGAAAAAAACATTTCTATCACCGAACCACCCCTTTACGCCGTGTAGACTAAAAACTGCACAGCAACGAATTGCTTGACGACCATAGAGCATTGGAACCACCTGATCCCATCCCGAACTCAGAAGTGAAACGATGCATCGCCGATGGTAGTGTGAGGTTTCCTCATGTGAGAGTAGGTCATCGTCAAGCGCTATACCAAAACCCCGGATATCGAAAGATGTCCGGGGTTTTACTTTGCGCGCAGGAAAACTCACACAGCAGACCGCGCACAACACCGACACCCGCAAATCATCCTCATTGGCCGACCTTTACTTGGTCATGCCTGGCCCACCCCGTCATTCCCGCGCAGGCGGGAATGACGGGGTGGCTCTACGTGGGGTTGAGGGTGCAGGGGTGTAGCGACGGAGACAAAGGGCACAGACGATAGACGGATCACCCATTACCAGCACAAATGTCATTGACGCGCTCATCACGCCCCTGGACCCTCTTCCAGCTTCAAATATTCCTTATGCTTTAGTGGTTTAAGTAATAAGCAAATCCGTCTAAAGCCAATATTGTTCTATGTCCGAGCATTCTGTAGGCTGTGTTTCCTGTTCAAACGGAACTGCATATCTTGATATGCCTGTGGAGGTTTATATGGTTGGTGGATTATCAGTATTGGGACGCTTAAAAGGCGCGGCTGGCGTATTGGCTGTGAGCGCCGGTATGGTGATGACGCCAGCCCATGCCGCAGATCAAGAGATACTCAACTCCTCCTACGACATCGCGCGCGAACTCTTCTCTGACTATAACGAACTCTTCAGTAAACACTGGCAGGAAGAGAGCGGCAAGACGATTGAAATCAAGCAGTCGCATGGCGGTTCATCCAAGCAGGCGCAGGCTATCATTCAAGGTTTGCGTGCCGACGTGGTTACCTACAACCAGGTGACTGATGTAGACATCCTCCACGAACGCGGCAATCTGATTCCGGAAAATTGGCGCGAGCGGTTGCCGAATGCCAGCTCGCCCTATTATTCAACCATGGCTTTCCTGGTTCGTAAGGGCAATCCGAAAAACATCAAGAACTGGGATGACCTCGCTCGCGAAGGCGTCACCTCTGTACTGCCAAATCCAAAAACCTCTGGTAATGGCCGTTACACTTATCTCGCGGCACTGGGTTACGCGCAAAAGACTTTTGAAGGTGATGAGGCAAAGATTGATGAGTTTCTGAAAACGGTGCTGAGCAATGTTGCCGTCTTCGACACCGGCGGCCGCGGCGCTACCACGACCTTCGTTGAGCGGGAGATCGGTGATGTCCTGCTGACCTTCGAATCGGAGGTGAATAACATCGTTGCGCAGTACCCGGACGGTGGCTACGAAGTCGTAGTACCTAAAGTGAGCTTCCTGGCGGAAATGCCGGTGACCTGGATCGACCGCAATATTGAACGTAACGGCACTGAGGCGGTTTCCAAAGCTTACCTTGAATACCTCTACAGCGAAGAAGCACAACGACTGATTGCTGGTTTCTTCTACCGCGTGCACAACGAAACCGTCAGCGAAGAATTTGCTGATAAATTTCCAGAGGTGGAGCTTGTGCCTATCGAAGAGATTGCTGGCGATTGGGAGAACGCGATGAAGGTTCACTTTGCCAGTGGTGGTAAACTGGATCAACTTCAGCGCAGGTAATCGAATCTTTCCATGAGTACAACCGTGGCCGGCTTATCGTCGGCGAGTAGGAACAAACCCGGCAAGCGCGTCTTGCCGGGTTTTGCTTTGAGTCTGGGTGTCTCCCTTCTCTTTATCAGCTTGATACTGATTCTGCCGATAACCGGTCTTATCGTTCAGACCTCCGGTATGAGCATGGCTGATTATTGGGCGGTGATCAGTGATGAGCGCGTCGTCGCTTCCTACAAGGTGACCTTATGGGCAGCAGCAATCGCATCGCTGTTTAACGGCGTGGTTGGGCTTTTGCTCGCGTGGGTACTGGTGCGTTACGAGTTTTGGGGCAAGCGCATCGTTGATGCCTTGATGGATCTGCCCTTTGCGCTGCCGACAGCGGTCGCGGGTATTACCCTGGCGGCGCTGTTCTCCGAGGGCGGCTGGTATGGCGAGTATCTGGCTGCGCTAGGTATAGAGGTTGCCTTTACGCCACTGGGCATTGTGGTCGCAATGGCTTTTACAAGTCTGCCCTTTGTGGTGCGCACGGTGCAGCCGGTACTGGAGGATCTGGCGCCGGAAGATGAAGAAGCGGCGGTGAGTATGGGCGCTTCGGATTGGACGGTGTTCAGGCGCATTCTATTCCCCTCCCTGTGGCCAGCCTTGATGACCGGTATTGCGCTGTCGTTCACTCGCAGCCTGGGCGAGTTCGGTGCGGTGATCTTTATCGCCGGCAATATGCCTTACGTTAGCGAGATCACCAGTTTGATGATCTTCATCCGCCTGCAGGAGTTCGATTACGCTGCAGCAAGCGCGATTGCGTCGGTGGTGCTGATGGCCTCGCTGGTCCTGCTGTTGGCTATCAACTTATGGCAGGCGCGTTACTTACGCCGCCTGCATGGACGGTAAGCGCCATGAGCCGGTCAAAATCTACTTTGCGTATCGGTGATCAACCCTGGGTCAAATGGGGGCTGATTACCCTGGCGCTGAGCGTGACCATACTGTTACTGGTCATTCCGCTGGTGCTGATCTTCGTTGAGGCCTTTTCCGAAGGCGCGCAAACCTTTTGGAACAATCTCACCGATACCTACACGCTGAGTGCTATCGGGTTGACGCTGTTTGTAGCGGCACTAACGGTACCCATCAACCTGGTTTTCGGCGTGTTTCTCGCCTGGCTGGTAACCCGCTTCGAATTTCCGGGACGCAAGGTGCTGATTACCTTGATCGACATCCCCTTCGCCGTATCGCCAGTTGTGGCGGGCTTGCTCTATCTGTTGCTGTACGGCAGTAACGGCTGGCTCGGCAGCTGGCTGATGGATCAGGACGTGCAACTGATGTTCGCCTGGCCAGGCATTGTGCTGGTGACTGTGTTCGTCACTTGCCCCTTTGTTGCCCGCGAGCTGATTCCTTTGATGCAGCAGCAAGGCCGCGAGGAAGAAGAGGCCGGTGTGGTACTAGGCGCTTCAGGGTGGAAACTATTCCGCAAGGTGACACTACCGAATATCCAGTGGGCGCTGCTGTACGGCGTGATATTGACCAATGCCCGGGCTGTGGGTGAGTTCGGTGCCGTATCGGTGGTGTCCGGCAATATTCGCGGTGAAACCAATACGCTGCCGCTGCATGTCGAGCTGCTATATCAGGATTACAACGCGGTTGGGGCTTTCACCAGTGCGTCGCTGCTTGCGGGAATTGCGCTGCTGACCCTGCTGGTAAAAGGTTTTGTCGAGTGGCGCCAGTCCCGCCAGCGCGCCCCGTTATCTGACCAATCGGACAGTCGCTGATGAGTATTACCCTAGACGGTATCAACAAGTATTTTGGCCAATTCCAGGCCCTCAAGGATATCTCTTTGGAGATCCCAGATGGTGAGCTGACCGGGTTGCTAGGGCCTTCGGGTTCGGGCAAGACCACCTTGCTGCGCATCATCGCCGGCCTGGAGACGGCAGAGCAGGGCCGCATTCTATTTCATGGCAAAGATGTCACGTCGCTGCATGTGCGCGAGCGACGCGTTGGCTTTGTGTTCCAGCACTATGCGTTGTTCCGGCATATGACCGTCGCGCAGAACATTGCCTTTGGTCTGGAGGTGCTCCCACGCAAGGAGCGCCCTGGCACCGCGGATATTCGCAAGCAGGTTGGTGAGCTGCTGGAAATGGTGCAGCTGAGTCATTTGGCTGATCGCTTTCCTTCGCAGCTGTCCGGCGGACAGAAACAGCGCATTGCCCTGGCCCGCGCGCTGGCGATGAAGCCGCAGATCCTGTTGCTGGACGAACCATTTGGCGCGCTGGATGCCAAGGTTCGCAAAGATCTGCGCCGCTGGTTGCGTGCGCTGCATGACGAATTGCACTTTACCAGTGTGTTCGTCACCCACGATCAGGAAGAGGCGCTGGAGCTATCTGATCGGGTAGTGGTGATGAGCGCCGGCAAGATTGAGCAGGTCGATAATCCCCAGGCCCTGTACGCTCAGCCGGAGAGCCGTTTTGTCTTCGACTTTCTTGGGCATGTGAACGTGTTCAACGGTACCCTGCAGGGCCAACGTTTGGCTCAGGGCGAGGGCTGGGTGGATATGCCCGCACCGATAACCGATGAAGCTGTGCAGCTGTATTTGCGCCCACATGAAGTGCGCTTGCAGGACAAACCCGCAGAGCACGCCAATTTGCCCTTGCGTATTGAGTCAATCAGTTTGATCGGCGCTGAGGTACGGCTGGAGCTCTTGCCCTGTGGCTGGCAGTCGGAAGAGCCCTGGGAGGTGGGTATCAGTCATGTGGAGTTCAACCGTTGGCAGCCACAGCGCGGCGACCGATGCTATGCTGTTCCGGACGTTGGGCATCTGTTTGACGCACATCAGGGGCAACCGCAAACGCTCAGTTGGATTAAAGACTGACGCCGCCGCCCGCCCGCAACGGGAGGTCCGATGAATCCATACGAGCGCTATGTATTGCCGCGGATGATCGACATTGCCTGTGGCATGGGCGACGTGATGAAAGCGCGCTCACGCATCGTTCCGCAGGCGATGGGCGAGGTACTGGAAATCGGTATAGGCACCGGGCTCAACCTGCAGTTCTATCGTCCTGACCAGG
Organism: Halopseudomonas laoshanensis; assembly: GCF_008365385.1. Lineage (GTDB taxonomy): Bacteria > Pseudomonadota > Gammaproteobacteria > Pseudomonadales > Pseudomonadaceae > Halopseudomonas > Halopseudomonas laoshanensis. Next base: position 4,826 of record NZ_QOVF01000008.1, read on the forward strand.
TAACCTCTATTGTCGGGGTGGACCCGGCCGCGCAGATGCAGACGTTGGCCCTGCGGCGTGCAGCCGCGTGTGGCATTCCGGTGGAAATGATCGCGGTGGATGTGCAAGGCATCCATGCGGCGGACGACCGATTCGATACCATCGTCATGACCTTCACCCTGTGCTCGATTGCCGATCCGCTACCAGCCCTGCGCGAAATGTTGCGGGTGCTCAAGCCCGGCGGGCGCTTGTTGTTCTGCGAGCACGGGCTGGCTCCAGATGCGTCGGTCAGACGCTGGCAGCACCGGTTGACCCCGATATGGAAACCAATCGCTGGCGGTTGCCATCTCAATCGCGACATCCCACAGCTGCTGCGGGATGCCGGGTTCAATATTGGCGAAATAGCGACCGAATATCTGCCAGGCCCGCGGCCAATGACCTATATCTACAGTGGATGGGCGCAGCAGGAAGCGCTGGCCTAAAGTCTGAAACCATCGGCGATATAGTCTGCCAGACACTCGCTCACCGGCGACCGCGTCTGCGCATTGCGCAGCAGTACGATACTCGCGCTAGGCATGCTCGGCAGGCCATCGTCAACGCCGAGAATACGCATGTCAGCCGGGATCAGACTTTGTAATTGCGCGGTGATTGCCAACCCGGCGCTGACCACCGCCATGATCGCCGACAGGCTGGGGCTGGTATAAGCCACGCGATAATCCCGACCCATGGTATCCAGCGCGTTGCAGGCCCAATCGCGACAGAAGCATTCGGCGTTGAACATCGCCAGCGGCAGGCTTGATTGTTCGTTCAGGTCGAAGCCGGCTGCCTGCGCCCAGACGATCTGTTCCTGGCGCAGTAACTGGCCGATTTCCTTGCCCGGCTCCCGCGTCACGATGGTCAGATCCAGATCCTTGCGTTGCAACAGATGAAAGGAGGGCTCGCAATGCAGCTCTACCTGGACCATCGGATAGGTCTGCGCAAAGCGGGCGAGAATGCTGGGCATAAAGCGCATGACATAATCATCCGGCGTACCCACGCGTACGCTGCCAACCATATGCGGTTCACGCAGGCTGCTCATGACTTCGCTCTGCAGTTTCAGAATGCGCCGTGCGTAGCCCAGCAGCAGTTGACCTTCTGCGGTCAGGCCGAGTTGCCGACCCTCTTTGAGAAACAGCGCACGCTGCAGTACGTCCTCTTCCAGACGCTTCATCTGCATGCTGACCGCTGATTGGGTCCGGTTCAGGACTTCGGCTGCGCGGGTAAAACCGCCTTGGTCGGCGATGGCGACGAAGGTGCGTAACAACTCGCTGTCGATCGTGGGGAAGTTGGCCATAGATCAATTCCTGAGATGGCAAGCATCATAAACATTCGTTGGATTGATGTTAGCTCCAGCGCAAGACTAGCGCCATACCCTATGGAGGGTATATGGAGGATATGGCGATGAAAGTAGCAAGAAAGCAGGTTGTGGTAGAACAGTATAGTCAGGATCACGGGCGGGCTCTGCGCCGTTTCCCAGGCCACGCAAAGACCCTGGTGCTGGCAATGGTGCGTCGCGTACAACGTTGGCAGCGACTGGCCTATGAGCGGCGCTTACTCGGCTCGCTGGACCAGCATCAGCTTCGGGATATTGGTATCACCCGGGCTGAAGCGCAGCGAGAAAGTGCCAGGCCGTTCTGGGACGACGTCGGGACGGATGAGCAGCGGCGCGAGATGTGATCAGTGCTCGAGAAGCTTGGCGCAGGCCGCCAGAATCTTTGCAGTATCCGGCGGATTGCGCCCTGGCGCGCCCGCACAATGACCCCAGTCGGAAACGATAGGCATACACTCGGCATTGGGCATCTTTGTGGCTTCCCAGGCGGCATCCTGGTCTGTGAAGTACAGGTCCGTGGAGCAGGGCATGATCAGCGTCTTTGCTGTGATGGCTCCGAGGGCCGCGGCAATATCCCCATTAAAGCTGTCATTGAGGCTGATATCGGCGGCCTTCCAGCTTTCCAGTACGGTCAGCAGATTGTTGGCATCCTGGGCCAGATGGTCATCCTCCCAGTACTTCAATAACGCCGGAATACTTTCAAACCCGAGTTGGTGATAAAGCTCATCCCGGAAGAACGCTTGGCTATAGGCCCAGCCGGCATAAACGCGAGCAAAGGCTTTTAACCCGGCCGTTGGTTGGTGATGATAAAAGCCGTCATGCCAAGCCGGATCGCAGGTCAACGCTGCCTTCACCCCTTCGAGAAATACCTGGTTGTGCGGCCAACAGCGTGCGGTGGCGCAGATGCTCATCACGCGTTTGACCTGTTGTGGATACAGGCAGCCCCATTGCAACGCCTGCATACCGCCCATGGACCAGCCCATGACCAGCGCGGGTGAGGCATCGGCAAAGCGGCTTTCCAGCAAACGCTTCTGCGCTATGACATTGTCGTAAAGACTGACGTGCGGAAAATGACCGCGCGCCTGATTGTTGGGTGCATTACTCGGTGAGATCGAGCGCCCGTTGCCGATCAGGTTGGGAATGACAATGCAGTACCTGTCTGGATCAAGCGGGCCCTGTGCACCAATAAGGGGCAAAACGCCTTCGTGTGTTCCACCATAGTACGTCGGGATCAGAATCAGGTTGTCGCCCGCCGCATTCAGTTCCCCGATCTGGACATAGCTGAGCCAGGCGTCGCGCAATATATCGCCGCTCTGCAGAGGCATATTCCCCAACTGAATGATTTGCTCAAGTCCTTGATATACCGACATTACTGCAACTCCTCTCTCGATATGTAGATGCCCATGAAAGCAACGCGGAACAGCGTCGTACGTATTTATACATGCATGCTGGCATGTATGTTGAATGGAAGAATCATACCAAGCTCGCCGTTGTCGGCGCTTTTATCATTCTGGAGTGCAGTCATGACCGTTCAGCCATCACCCGAAAACCTTAAGCAAACCCTGCAAGACAAGGGCGTGAAATACGCTCTGGCCGGTTATGTGGATATTCACGGCATCATCAAGGGAAAGTTTGTACCCATCTCGCATATCGGCCGCATGCTCAAGGGCTCGGAACTCTTCACCGGAGCAGCGCTGGATGGTGTACCGCAGGATATCGCGGATAACGAAGTGGCGGCGATGCCCGACGTTGCAACCATGACCGTCTGCCCGTGGAACCCCGAACTTGCCTGGTTCGCCAGCGACCTGCACCTGGAGGGCGCGCCTTTCGAAGCCTGCTCGCGGAGCATTCTCAAGCGCCAGGTTGCGGCCGCCGCGGATATGGGCTTCACCTTCAATCTGGGCATTGAAACCGAGTTCTTCCTGTTCAAGGACAGTGCCGATGGTGGCTTTGAACCTATTAGCGGCCGCGATATTCTGGCCAAGCCCTGCTACGACCCGCGCACCCTGGGCGATAACATGCATATCGTCGGTGAACTGGTAGAGGCGATGAACAGCATGGGCTGGGATGTCTATTCCTTCGATCATGAAGACGCCAACGGCCAGTTCGAGACCGATTTCACCTATACCGACGCGCTAGGCATGGCCGACCGGTTGGTGTTCTTTCGCCTGATGGCCAACGAAATTGCCCGCAAGCACGGCGCCTTTGCCAGCTTTATGCCCAAGCCCTCGGCCAACCGCACCGGCAGCGGCGCGCACTACAACATGTCTTTGGCTGACCGCGAGACCGGCAAGAACCTGTTCGATCCGGCCAATGGCGAAGACACTCACGGCTGTGGCGTCACCGAGATGGCCTATCACTTTATTGCCGGCATCATGAAACACGCCGGGGCTATCAGCGCGGTGATTGCGCCGACGGTCAACAGCTACAAACGTCTGGTGCGCAAGGGCGCGATGTCCGGCTCGACCTGGGCACCGGTGTTTGTCTGCTACGGCAATAATAATCGCACCAATATGTTGCGTATTCCATCGCAGGGTGGCCGGGTGGAATGCCGCGCGGCGGACATCGCCTGTAATCCGTATCTGGGCGCGGCGATGATTCTGGCTGCAGGTCTGGAGGGCATCCGCGAGGCCATGGATCCGGGTCAACCGCACCGCGAGAACATGTACAACTACAGCGACAAGGAAGTGCGCGAGATGGGTATCGAAATGCTGCCGCAAAACCTAGGCGAAGCCGTCGACGCCTTTGAAGCGGACCCACTGTCCAAGCAGGTTTTTGGTCAGGCGATGTTCGACAGCTTCGTGCAGTTCAAGCGCGAAGAGTGGACCAGCTATCACACCCACGTATCCGAGTGGGAAATTCAGCGTTATCTGAAATTCTTCTGATTTCATTGCGCCAGCAAAAGCTGGCGCGCCTTTTGCTGTGCTTTACCCATAACAGGCAACAGCCTCATATCCCCCAGGAGTTGAAACATGCAAAAGCCTCTTCCCTTTACCCGTCGCCTCAGCGGCTTACTCAAAGGCGCAGTTCTGGCCATGGCCGCTTCGGCCATCATGGTGCCCGCCGCTTACGCCCAGGAACGTGACAGCTTCAAGATCGCCTGGAGCATTTACGCCGGCTGGATTCCGTGGAAATACGTTGATGAATCCGGGATCATGAAAAAGTGGGCCGACAAGTACGGTATCGAAGTCGAGATCGTGCAGATCAACGACTATATCGAATCCATCAACCAGTACACCGCCGGAGAGTTTGACGGCGTAGTCGCGACCAGCATGGATGCATTGTCGATTCCCTCCGCCGGGGGTGTGGATACCACGGCGTTGATCGTTGGCGATTATTCCAATGGCAATGACGGCCTGGTGATGAAAGACAGCAGCGATATCAAGGACCTCAAAGGTCAGGAAATCAATCTGGTTGAGCTGTCTGTTTCGCATTATCTGCTGGCCCGAGCGCTGGACAGCGTCGGCATGAGCGAGCGTGACGTGACCGTGGTCAACACCGGGGACGCGGATATTGTGGCTGCCTTCAGCACGCCTGGCGTGAAAAACGTAGTGACCTGGAACCCGTTGCTGGATGACGTGGCGAAGATGCCGGGTGCCAATCGCGTGTTCGATTCCAGCCAGATCCCCGGTCACATCAAGGATCTGACCGTGGTTAACACTCAGACCCTGGCAGACAACCCCAAACTGGGCAAAGCACTGGTCGGCGCCTGGTTCGAGTTGATGGCTGAGATGGGTACCGATAGTGAAGCAGGTCAGGAAGCTCGTGCAGCTTTGGGCGAAGCCTCTGGTACGGACCAGGCCGGTTATGAAGCACAACTGGCAGGCATGAAAATGTTCTGGAAGCCGGCCGACGCAGTCGCATTCATTTCCAGCGACGAAGCGGTCGAGGCAATGGACAGCGTTCGTGACTTCTCCTTCGAGAAAGGTCTGCTGGGCGAGGGTGCGCCTTCTGCCGATTTTGTTGGCATTAGCTTCCCCGGTGGCAAAACGCTGGGCGATACCGATAATATCAAGCTGCGCTTCGATCCCTCCTACATGCAAATGGCGGCTGACGACGCACTCTGATAAAGCCCTCCACCTGCCTCGGCCTGATCGGTCGAGGTGGGTGATGCGATTGGAACACCCATGCGCCGTACCAAAGAAGACGCGGAAAAAACCCGCCTGAAAATCATCGAAGCCGCGCTGGTGCTGTTCAGCCGCAATGGTTTCTCGAATACCACCCTGGCGATGATCGGCACCGAAGCTGGCTACAGCCGCGGGCCCATCTACTGGCATTTCAAGAACAAGGATGATCTCTACCAGGCCGTTCTGGCCTGCTCGCAGGAGCCGCTTGAGCAATTGATCGACAATGCCGCTCGCGAGACGGCCAACCCGGTTGCCGCAATTGATACCTTTGCCAGGCAGTGGCTGGTCCTGCTCGCTGAAGATGTCTGGTTTCGGCAGTCGTTCGAAATTCTATTGAACAAAACCGAATTGACCGAAGCGGTGGCGCCCTCGCTCAAACGCGAGAGAGAGCTGACGCGGCATATTGTCGATACCTTGTCACAGCTAGTCGCCCAGGCGCAGCAATTGCAGCAGATACCTGCCACGCAGCCAGCGGGCAAACTCGGGCTGCTGGTTTACACCTATTTGATGGGCGTGACCCAGAGCTGGCTATTTGCGCCTGAATTGTTCTGTCTCAAGCAGGAGGAGGAATTCTTTGTGCAGCGGCTGCACGGTATGCTGATGCTGAATTAAATGGGTATGAACAACAAAGCCGGGGCACGCGCTCCGGCTTTGTTGTTTCTGGGGTGAGAGTTATTGCGCGACCGGCTCGATAATCGCGAAGTTGGCAGGCGGTTCCTCAATCAGTTGCAGCAAGCCGAAGAACGCCTTGGGGTTGCCCTCCACGCTGATGTCGCCCGCCTTGACCGCGTCGGGGAAGGTCAGTTGGCGCAACAGAATACGATCCAGGGTGCCGCGTGTCATACTGACGCTGGCATCGGCATTCTCCGCCAGGCTGCCGGCGCGATAGGTCAGGGTTGAGTTCTGCAGGTTCAGGCGGTACTGCTCGTCGATATCGGTCAGGCTCCAGTTGATCACCAGGTGTCGGCCTTCGGCTTTTTCCGCGTTCAGACGTACCGCCAACAGGTCGAAGAACATGCCCGCTTCCAGTGCCTGCAACAGATCCGCTGACAGGCCATTACCGCGTCGCGCTTCTGGCGCTCCCTGGCGTAATTCCTGGGCGCCGGTCAGGTAGGCTCCGCGCCAGGTGCCCGCTTCGGCCTGATAACCCAACTGCTCCAGCGCATCGGCGCCGAGCTCGCGTGCAGCTTTGTTCTGCGGTTCGGCAAATACGGCCTGACTCATGACCCAGGCTACCCAGCGGTATTCACCCTTAGCAAAATCCGCACGGGCCTGTTCCAGCACCCTGTCCATGCCGCCCATATAGCTGATGGTCTTGGCCGCATTCTGCTGCGGTGGCAGCGGGTCGAGATTGGCCGGGTTGGCGTCGTACCAGCCCATATAGCGTTGATAGATGGCCCGGGCATTGTGCTTCAGCGTGCCGTAATAGCCGCGGGCGTACCATTCCTGATCCAGGCTTTTCGGCAGCTTGATGTTCTCGGCAATATCGCCAGCAAGATGGCCTTTGTTCATCATCCGTACCGATTGGTCATGAATGAACTTGTAAAGATCGCGTTGCACACCAAGAAAATGCTGGGCCTGTTTCTGCTCCCATATCGGCCAATGGTGCTGGGCGATAAGAATGTCAGCGCGGTCGCCAAAGCGCTCGAGTGCCTTGTCGATATAGTGCGACCAGGCGCTGGCATCGCGAATGGCTGCGCCGCGAATGGTGTAGATGTTGTGCAGATGCTGGCTGGTGATTTCCGCGGTATTGAGCACTTTGAACTGCGGGAAATACATCATCATTTCCGACTCGGCTTCGGTGCCATGCGCCATCTGGAATTCGATCTCGATGCCGTCAATGGTCAGCGTCGCATCATCAGGCACTGTGTCAGTCGGGGCGATCAGCGTCAGCGGGCCGCTGGCCAACGCCTTGCCCAGGCCGGTATCCACATGGCCGCGCTCACCCGGAGGCACCTGCGCACCGAACTGGTAGGTGGCGCGGCGCGCCATGGCATTACCGGCAATCACGTTCTCGGAAACCGCGTGCTGCATAAAGCCGTAGGGTGCGTACACCTTGACCTTACCCGCGCGCACATCCGCCTCATTGATCACACCTTTGACGCCACCAAAATGATCGGCATGGTTATGGGTATAGAGCACGGCAACCACCGGCTTTTGTGGACGGTTCTGGTAGTACAGATCCAAGCCCGTCTTGGCGGTGGCCGGGGTCAGCAGGGGATCAATAATGATTAGTCCGGTCTTGCCTTCAATAATGGTCATGTTGGCCAGATCCATGCCACGAATCTGGTACATGCCTTCGGTGACTTGGAACAAGCCGTGGATCGCATTCAATTGCGCCTGACGCCAGAGGCTGGGGTTGACCGTATCTGGCGCAGCTTTGCCATTCAAAAACGCGTAGGCCGCCATATTCCAGGCCAGTTTGCCCTCGCTGTCGGTGACCTTGCCTTCCGGCCATTCGGCAATAAAGCCGCGCTTGGCATCATCGAACGCCTGGGTATTGGCAAAGGGCAGGTCGTCTAGAACCGCCTTGTTGCGCTCAGCGGTGTAGGATTCTGCGGGCTTGGGTTCAGCGAAAGCATTAAGGGTGCAGCTTGCGGTGAGGATGCTGGTTAACAGCAACGGGCGGTAGCGCATGGTGGATAAACTCCAGCGTTGTTTTTATCGGCAGTAACCTTCAGTAGTAAAGACTATAGAAGTGCGGAGTCTTATATATCCAATGCATTTTTAGTGCGTTTTTGATGCGCAATACGCATTGATGCAATTTGATGAATATTATTTTTAGATCGTGCAGCCAAATTGCCACACTAACTCGCTATGCTTGGCGGCCGATGAGACTGGACCGGGGTGCATTTTTCCTCGAAGCCTGGGGCCCTTTAAACTATAATCGCGCGCTTTCTCGACGCCGGGCCCTGCCCGGATGTTCGGCACCGACCAGAGGGGTATGACTCAGTGATCAAGACGCCGTATTACCTGATCGACAAGAGCAAGCTGCTGCGCAATCTGGAAAAGATTGCCTATGTACGCGAACACTCCGGGGCCAAGGCATTGCTGGCGCTGAAGTGTTTTGCCACCTGGTCGGTATTCGATCTGATGCAGCAATATATGGACGGCACCACTTCTTCGTCGCTGTATGAGGTAAAGCTCGGCCGTCTTAAGTTCGGCGGCGAGACGCATGCCTATAGCGTCGCCTATGGCGATGATGAGATCGAGGAAGTGCTGGCGAATTCGGACAAGATCATCTTCAACTCGATCAGTCAGCTTGAGCGCTTTGCCGATGCCTCCGATCTGCATGTGCGCGGGCTGCGCCTGAACCCAGGCGTCAGCAGTTCGGAATTTCTGATCGCCGACCCTTCGCGTCCCTTCAGCCGTCTGGGCGAGTGGGATGCCGAGAAGATCGCTGACGTGATCGATCAGGTCTCCGGCTTCATGATTCACAATAACTGCGAGAACAGTGACTTCGGCCTGTTCGACCAGATGCTCAGCCAGATTGAAGAGCGTTTTGGCGAGTTGCTGGAGCAGGTCGAATGGGTCAGTCTGGGTGGCGGCATTCATTTTACTGGCGAAGGTTATCCGCTGGACGCCTTCTGTGCACGACTCAAGCAGTTTGCCGAGCGCTACGGCGTGCAGGTGTACCTGGAGCCAGGCGAGGCGGCGATCACCATGAGTACTTCGCTGGAAGTATCGGTGCTCGATACCCTGTATAACGGCAAGCAACTGGCAGTGGTCGACAGCTCGATCGAGGCGCACATGCTTGATCTGCTGATCTATCGCCAGCCAGCGAAGATGGAGCCCTGCGAGGGCGAACATGAGTACATGGTGTGCGGCAAGTCCTGCCTGGCGGGCGATATTTTCGGTGAGTTCAAGTTCAACAAACCGCTGAAGATTGGTGATCGCCTGTCGTTTATCGATGCGGCCGGTTACACCATGGTCAAGAAGAACTGGTTCAACGGGGTGAAAATGCCGTCCATTGCCGTGCGTCAGCTGGACGGCGAGATTGAACTGGTCCGCGAGTTCGGATTCGAAGACTTTGTCAACGGCCTCTCCTGAGGCCTTTAATCCAGCCTTGTCCAAGGAGGCGTTTCGAGGAAGAGACATGAAGAAAAACGTTCTGATTATTGGTGCCGGTGGTGTTGCTCAGGTTGTCGTGCACAAGTGCGCGCAGCATAACGATGTGCTGGGTAATATTCATATTGCTTCACGTACGGTGGAAAAATGCCAACAGCTGGTCGACAGCGTACGGGAAAAGGGCAGCCTCAAGGTTGCCGGTGAATTGCAAGCGCATGCGCTGGATGCTCTCGATGTCGAGGCGACCAAAGCGCTGATTGCCAAGACACGGTCGCAAATCGTCATCAATGTCGGATCGGCTTTCGTCAATATGTCCGTGCTGCAAGCCTGTATCGAAACCGGCGCAGCCTATCTGGATACGGCAATCCATGAGGATCCGAGCAGGATCTGTGAGACCCCACCCTGGTACGCCAACTACGAGTGGAAGCGCCGCGAGCTCTGCGAAGCCAACGGCATTACCGCCATTCTGGGGATCGGCTTTGATCCGGGCGTGGTCAATGCCTACGCGGCACTGGCAGTCAGCGACTATTTCGACAGCGTCAGCGATATCGACATCATCGATATCAACGCGGGCAGCCACGGCAAGTACTTCGCTACCAACTTTGACCCGGAGATCAACTTTCGCGAGTTCACCGGTACCGTCTGGTCCTGGCAGAACAGCCAGTGGGTCAGTAACAAGATGTTCGAGGTCAAGCGCACTGACGATTTGCCAGTGGTCGGCGCCCACACCAGCTACATGACTGGCCATGATGAAGTGCATTCGCTGTCGCAGAATCTCAAGGTGCCGAACGTGCGCTTCTGGATGGGCTTTGGCGAGCATTACATCAATGTGTTCACCGTGCTCAACAGCCTGGGCCTGCTCTCGGAACAGCCGGTGACCACCGCCGAAGGGCTGGAAGTGGTGCCGTTGAAAGTGGTCAAGGCGGTATTGCCTGATCCGTCGTCGCTGGCGCCGGATTACCAGGGTAAAACCTGTATCGGAGATCTGATCAAGGGCAAGAAGGATGGTGAGGACCGCGAGATCTTTATCTACAACGTCGCCGACCACGCCGAGGCTTATCAGGAAGTAGGCAGCCAGGGGATTTCCTATACCGCCGGTGTGCCGCCGGTGGCGGCTGCGCTGTTGATCGCCAGCGGTGAGTGGGATGTGCAGAAGATGGCTAACGTCGAAGAGCTGCCGCCCAAACCCTTTCTCAAACTGATGAACGAGATGGGTCTGCCCACGCGTATCCGTGATGAAGACGGCGATCGCCCGTTGAATTTCTGATCATATCGCGGCAATGGAAAAGGCCAGCCCGAGTGATCGGGCTGGCCTTTTTTGGTGGCATTGGCCGGCTATTTTTTCTGCCAGGGCGCACGCAGAATTTCAATCAGCGTGCCATCGGCATCCTTGGCGTAGCCAACGGTCTCGCCCTCTCTGTCGCTTTCAGTAGCGGCGGCCGGCGTCTCTGTGACCCGCTCGCCGGCATCGCTGAGGGCCTGCGCGAAACCTTCTGGCGACATGCTGCGCAGCTCCAGCTTCACCGGGTTGTCGGTGTAATTGCGCGGTGCGCCATGCGTCCAATTCATCAAGACCAGTGCGGAGCCACCCTGGCCTTGCAGGATGTACTCATTGTACTGGAAGGGGATAGGCAAATAGATCAGCTCGCGAAAGCCCAGGTCGTCGACATAAAAATCGCGGGCGGCCTGGAGATCACTTACGCCGATGCCGAAGGCGCCGAAGTAGGATTGCAGCGCATCGGCACTGCCGACAAACTCGATCAGGTTATTATCCAGATCCCGGCCAAAGCCAACCGTCACGCCCAGCCCGGCCTGAAACGCTGGCGGCACGGTAACTCGTCCGCCTGCGGCGAGGATATCCAGCGCGTATTGATCGGGGTCGTTTACATAGAACACCAGTTTGCCGGGATTCTGTTGATAGTTGCGGCTGACGCCGTCGGTAAAGCCCATCAGCACCAACTCTGAGCCACGACCGTCGGCTGAACGCATAACCACCTCTTCGCGGTCCTCACGGCTGCGGCGTGTGACTTCCTGCATGCCCAATCCGGCGCGGTAGAAACCGACGGATGCTTCCAGGTCCTCCACACCGATACCGGCTGCGCCCAATTAGCCGCGGATGCCTTGGCGTATCTCCAGCAGCGTGCCGTCGGCATCGCTGGCGTAACCCAGCAGCGCGCCCTCCAGGTCTGCCTCTTCGGAAGCGGCGGGACCGCGGCTGACATCGCCGCCTGATTCGCTGATGGCTGCAGCAAGGTTATCGGGGTAGGCCACATCCAGCTGCAGCTTTACCGGATTGTCGGTGTAATTGCGCACGCTGCCGTTGGTCCAGTTCATCAGTACCACGGCCGAGCTGCCGGGCACCGGTGAGGTCAGGATGTATTCGTCATATTGCCCTGGAATTTGCAGAAACTGACTTTCCTCAAAGCCGAGCACTTCAACGTAGAAATCCCGGGCAGCGTCCAGGTTGCTGACGCCGATGCCAAAGGCGCCAAAAAACGACTCTGTGGCGGTCGGTTCACCGACGATCTCGATCAGGTTGTTATCCAGGTCGCGGCCGAAGCCGACTACCACATTGCCGACCGAAGGCTGAGCAGCGGGGGGTACCGTGATGCGACCACCGGCGGCGCTGAAGTTGCTCGCGAACTGATTGGGGTCCTTGGCGTAGAACACCAGTTTTCCAGGGTTCTGCTGGAAGTTGCGGCCGATGCCATCGGTGAAGTCCATCAGGATCACCTTGGAGCCACGGGCGTCGGCGGATTCCAGGACCACCTCGGTGCGATTGTCGCGCGTCAGGCGGTCCACCACGCGCATGCCCATACCCTGAGTGTAGAGCGTCACCGCGGCGTCCAGATCGCTCACGCCTATCCCTGCAGCGCTCATGAACGTCAGATTGGCGGGTTCGTTAGCCGGAGGTGGCGGAGGTGGTGTGCTGGCATTGTCGTCAGACCCGCCACCCCCTCCGCCGAGGCAGCCATTGAGCAGAAGAATGAGCAAACCCAGCAGCAAGGTTTTGAGGCAGATGGCAGCCGGCATGGCGTGGTCCTTTGTTTTAATTGTAGAGGCATCAATTTGAATGAACGTTCGTTCATAAATATTAAGATACTCCATCTTTACATGGGCTGCCAGCCAGCATCGCGGTGACGTTGCCACCTCATCAGGCTATGATTCCCGGATTGGTTTCCCGATCACTGGCGCTGGCCTTGCACGCCGGCTGCGCAACTCGACCTCGAAAGGTACCCAGCATGTCCTCGCCGCTATCTGCCGTCTCCCTGGAAATGCGTCTGGCTGGCGTGCCGGACATTGAATGCGTGACCCCCGATCTGAACGGTATACCCCGGGGTAAGGTGATGACCGTGGATGGGTTTTTACAGGGTCGGCGCTTGCAGATGGCACGCGGCGTGTTGCTGCAAGCGGTGATGGGCGGTTACCCGGAAGCGCGCTTTTACGGTAACGAAGACGGCGATCTGGTGCTGCGTGCCGTGCCTGAGCAGGTGCATGTTCTGCCCTGGGCCGAGACGCCCCGCGCATTGGCCATTTGTGACGCGGTGGAGCTGGATGGACAGCTCTCCGGGTTATCGAGCCGCAGCTTGTTGCAGGAGGTGGTTGAGCGTTATGCCGCACGCAACTGGCAACCGATTGTGGCGACCGAACTGGAATTCTTTCTGTTTGAGCCGCATGCCGATGTAAACCAGCCGTTCCAGCCGCCGGTCGGGCTGGACGGGCGCCGCGATGCGGGCAACGCCGCCTTCAGTGTCACCTCCAATAGCGGTCTGCGGCCGTTCTTTGAAGAGCTCAAGGCATGCATGGCGGCGCTGGGTATTCCGCGCGATACTTTCATGCATGAGATGGGTGTCAGCCAGTTCGAGATCAATTTCGTCCATGGGGATCCGCTGCTGATCGCCGACCAGACCTTTATGTTCAAGCACATGCTGCACGAGGTCGCGCTCAAGCACGGCCTGATCGCCGTGTGCATGGCCAAACCGCTGGCGCGGGTGCCGGGCTGCTCGATGCATATTCATCAAAGCGTGGTGGAGAAGGCGCACGGGCGAAATATCTTTACCGACCCGCGTAACGACGAGCCGACCTTCAGCTTTGGGCACTACATCGGCGGGCTGCAACATTGCCTGGGTGATATGACCTTGCTGATGGCGCCGTATATCAATTCCTATCAGCGCTTTTGTCATACTTACGCCTCACCCAACAATCTGTGCTGGTCGCATGACAACCGCAGTGCCGGCTTGCGCGTCCCGGCCAGCGGGCCGATGGACCGGCGCGTCGAGAACCGATTGCCCGGTGCCGATGCCAACCCCTATCTGGCGATCGCGGTCAGCCTGGCCGCCGGGCTTTATGGCATTGAAAACGAGGTCGAACCCACGGCCGTGTCCCAGGGCGAGTTCGATGCGCCGGATGAGTTGACGCTGCCTAGTACTCTGCAGGAAGCTCTGCAGCGCCTGCGCCGCAGCCCGTTGGCCAAAGAGCTGTTCTGCGCTGAATTTATTGATGGTTATATAGCCACCAAAACCTTGGAGCTGGATGACTTCATGAACGAAATAACTCCCTGGGAGCGGCGCTATCTCGGCGCCTTCGTTTAAATAACCGAGCGAATAGCTGTGAGCCGTCAAGGCGGCGGCGAAAAGCGCCCTGGGTACAAATCGACCATGGACGCCAGCGCTGCTATTCCTTAACCTGCAGGCATTCCCTTGGCACGCGCGGAGCAATGATGCAGGACGCTGACGACCTTAATCCTGGCCTGATGATTATTCACGGTAATCGTCTGGAAAGTCTGCGCGAGCTGGTGGTGGATTGGATGCGCGCGCACCCGCTGGCGCCGCTGGAAAATGAAGTCATCCTGGTACAGAGCAACGGCATCGCCCAATGGCTGCAGATGGCGCTGGCGGCCGATGCGCAACACGGCGGTAGTGGCATCGCGGCGGCGCTGGATGTGCAATTGCCGGCGCGGTTTCTCTGGGACAGCTATCGCGGTGTGCTGGGTCGTGAAGCGGTGCCGGAAACCTCGCCGCTGGACAAACAGCCACTCACCTGGCGGCTGATGCGCCTGTTGCCGATGCTGCTGGAACAACCGGCCTTTGCCCCCCTCAAGCGGTTTCTGCAAGACGACGTCGATTGCCGCAAACGCTATCAGCTGGCCGAGCGGCTGGCCGATCTGTTCGATCAGTATCAGGTCTACCGTGCGGACTGGTTGAATGACTGGGCCGAAGGCCGTGATCGCATCGGTTTGGCGCGGCAGGGTCATCAGCCCCTGGGAGCCGAGGAGCTGTGGCAGCCGGCACTCTGGCGCGCGGTGTTGCAGGATGTCGGCGTCGAACGTCTGAGCGATAGCCGTGCCGGTATTCATCCGCGCTTTGTCGAGCATCTGTTGCAGGTTGCAGAACGCCCGCCGGGGTTGCCGCGCCGGGTCATCGTGTTCGGCATTTCCTCGCTGCCGGCGCAGACATTGGAAGCACTGGCGGTGATCGGGCGCTTCAGTCAGGTCCTGCTTGGCGTGCTAAATCCCTGCCAGTATCACTGGGGCGATATCGTCGCCGATCAGGATCTGCTGCGGCATCAATACAAACGCCAGCAGCGCCGCCCCGGAATGCCCGCCACCCTGGATGAGCAGATTGTTCATCAGCACGCGCATCCGTTGCTGGCGGCCTGGGGAAAACAGGGCCGCGACTATATCAACCTGCTGGATCAGCACGACGAGCGCGGCGCTTACGAAGCGCGTTTCGCTTCGATCAACGGTGGCCGCGTCGATCTGTTCGAGGAGCCGGAAGGCGCAACCTTACTGGAACAGTTGCAGCGCGATATTCTGGAGCTCAGCCCGTTGGCGGAAAGCCGTGTGCGTTGGCCGGCGCTGGTGGGCCGTGCGGATGAGTCGATACGCTTTCATATCGCCCATAGCCCCCAGCGCGAAGTAGAAATTCTGCATGACCAGCTCCTGGCCGCCTTCGACGCCGACCCGAGCCTGAAACCACGCGACATCATCGTCATGGTGCCCGACGTGAATACCTACGCACCGCATATTCAGGCGGTGTTCGGACAGCATGCGACTGACGCGGCGCGCTATATCCCCTATACCCTGGCCGATCAGGGGCAGCGCGGTCAGGAGCCGTTATTGATTGCGCTGGAGCACTTGCTGCGCCTGCCAGACAGCCGCTTGCCTGTCAGTGAGATACTCGATCTGCTGGATGTGCCTGCCCTGCGCTCGCGCTTCGGACTGAGCGAAACCGATTTACCGACCCTGCACCGCTGGATCGAGGGCGCCGGCATCCGCTGGGGCCTGGATCAGCGGCGGCGTGAAAGCCTTGGCCTGCCCGCCGGGCTTGACGCCAATAGCTGGCGATTCGGTCTGCGCCGTATGCTGCTCGGTTATGCCTCCGGGCAGGGCAGCGCCTGGGCCGATATCGAGCCCTATGATGAAGTCGGCGGGCTGGACGCCACGCTGATCGGCCCGCTGAGCAGCTTGCTGCAGGCGCTGGACAAATACGAACAACAACTCGCCCAGCCGGCAAGCCCGGCTGTGTGGGGCGAACGTTTACGTGGCTTGCTGGAGGCGTTTTTCAACGCCGAAAGTGATCGTGATCAGTTGCTGCTGGCGCAACTGCAGGAGGGGCTCGCCAACTGGCTGGAGCTTTGTGAGTCGGTGGCGCTGGATGAGCCGCTGCCGCTGAATGTGGTAGCCGAAGCCTGGCTGGAGGGCATCGGTCAGACGCAACTGAGCCAGCGTTTTCTTGCTGGCGCGGTGAACGTCTGCACACTGATGCCGATGCGCGCGATTCCGTTCAAGCGCATCTGCCTGCTGGGCATGAATGATGGCGATTACCCGCGCGCGCAGCCGCCGCTGGATTTTGACCTGATGGGCCGCGATTACCGGCCGGGCGACCGCTCACGGCGTGAGGATGACCGCTACCTGCTGCTGGAGGCGCTGCTCTCGACCCGTGACAGCCTTTACATCAGCTGGGTCGGCAGAAGCATTCGCGACAATAGCGAGCGTCCGCCTTCTGTCTTGATCGGCCAGCTACGTGATCATTTGTCCAGTGGCTGGCGCCGTGAAGATGGGGCCGACCTACTCGAATCCCTGACCACCGATCACCCACTGCAGCCCTTCAGCCGTGCCTATTTTAGCGGCGATGATCCGGCGCTGTTCAGCTATGCCGGGGACTGGCGTGGATTGCACGATCTACCATTACAGCTCCAGGTCGACGCGCCGCTGCCCGCGATGACCCTGGAGACCGCGATCGAGCTACCGGCGTTGCAGCGCTTTCTGCGCAATCCGGTGGAGCATTTCTTTGCCACCCGGTTGAAAGTCTGGCTGCAGGAGCAGGATACGGTCACAGAGGATGATGAGCCTTTTGCGCTGGACGGCCTGCAGCGCCATCAGCTTAGCCAGTGGCTACTCGAGCAGGTGAAGGATCTGGATACCGATGCCGACTGGCACGCTGAACTGACCACGCAGGCAGGGCGCCTGATGCAGCGCGGTAGTCTGCCGCTGGCCGGGTTTGGCGGGCTGACGCGGGATCAATTGATCAGCCCGCTTGAGGATCAGTTAAGCCGTTACCGTGAGCAGTTGCCGGTCTGGCCGCAGGTCATTGAGCACCCACTGCCGCTGTTCGCCAGCGCACCCGGTATCGAGCTGCGCAGTTGGCTTGCCGGCGTGCGTCAGTCAGAACAGAACCATGGCCTGCTGCGCCTGCATCTGGTCACCGGAAGCCTGCTGGATAAAAAAGGCAAGGCGCCGCGCTGGCGCAAACTGCTCAACGACCTCTGCCTGCATGTTCTGGCCTCAGCCAGCGGTCACCTGTTGACCAGCAGGTTGATCAGTGCGGACGCCAGCGTGGAGTTATTGCCGCTCGAGCAGGGGCAGGCGCAACAGATCATGCATGACTGGTTGCTCGGTTGGCTGGAAGGTTTGAAGCGGCCGCTGCCGGTCGCAGCGGAAACGGCCTTTGCCTTGCTGACGGAGAAAAAGCCCGAACAGCAGCTGTTCAAGGCCGCGAGCTGTTACGACGGCTCCAGTTTTTTGACCGGTGAGGTGAGTAAAAGCGTGGCCCTGCAGCGCAGTTATCCGGATTTTGCCAGTCTGCTGGCCAACGAGGAGTTTCAGGGCTGGGCTGAAGCGCTTTACCAGCCGTTGGTTGATGGTCTGGAGGGCGGATGGATCACCATCAGCGCGGCCGGGGAGGGCGAGGCATGAACCACCACCGCAACCCGGATGAGAGCCTGGCTCACTCATTACCCCTGGCGCTGCGCTGCCCGCTACGCGGCAGCCGCTTGATCGAAGCCAGCGCCGGTACCGGCAAAACCTTCACCATCTCCGCACTCTACCTGCGCCTGGTGCTGGGGCATGGCGGCGACGCCGCCTTCGCTCGCGAATTGCTGCCGCCAGAAATTCTGGTAGTGACCTTTACCGAAGCGGCCACCCAGGAGCTGCGCGACCGGATTCGTGCGCGCCTGGTCGATGCGGCCAGGGCCCTGCGTGGCGAGGACGAGAAGCCGGATCCGATCATTGCCGCGCTGCGGGAAGATATCGACCCCGATCTGTGGTCGGCCAGCGCGCGCAAACTGGAGATCGCCGCGCAGTGGATGGATCAGGCCGCCGTGTCGACCATCCACAGCTGGTGCCAGCGCATGCTGCGCGAACATGCCTTCGACAGTGGCAGCCTGTTTGTGCAGACGCTGGAAACCGATCAGCGTGAGTTGCTCGCTGAGGTCGCTCGCGATTACTGGCGCCTGCATTGTTACCACTTGCAGGGCGCAGCACTGGGCTGGGTGGATCACATCTGGCAGCAGCCGGATCTGCTGCTCGGCAAGGCGCGCATTCTGCTTGACCAGGCACCGGCGGACGCGCATGAGCAGAATCTGCAGCAGTTGATTGATGCCGGCCTGCAGCAGGCTGAAGAGCAAATGGCGGCACTGAAAGCACCCTGGCTGGATTGGGTTGACGAGCTGGCCTTGCTGCTGGAGCAGGCCCGCGAGGCCAAGGCCTACAACGGTCAGAAGATGAACAGCCGCAATCTGGGCAACTGGCTGGACAGACTCCGCAGCTGGGCCGGCGACCCGCAGCAGCGGCTATTGGACATAGGCGCTGGGTTTTCCCGGCTGACCCCCGAGGGGCTGGCTGAGGTATGGAAGAACGGCATCCCGCCGGATCATCCGGCGCTGGACGCCATGCGCGATTTGAAGGCGGATCTGCAGCGGATCAAAGGGCCGGAGCAAGCGGCATTGCGCCACGCTGCAGCCTGGATTGCGCAACGCTTCGAAGCGGAGAAGCGCCGCCGTGCGCAGATGGGCTTCGACGATATGCTCACCCGTCTGGATGCCGCCTTGCAGGGGCCCAACGGTGACCGTCTGGCCGAGGTGATCCGTACTCAGTTCCCGGTCGCACTGATCGATGAGTTCCAGGATACCGACCCACTGCAGTACCGGATTTTCGACCGGATCTACCGGGTAGAAGCCAATGATCAGGACACCGCACTGCTGCTGATCGGCGACCCGAAACAGGCGATCTACGCCTTCCGCGGAGCGGACATTTTTACCTATCTGCGTGCGCGCGCCGCCACGCTAGGCCGGCACGAGAGCCTGGACACCAACTTCCGCTCCAGTGCTGCGATGGTCACTTCAGTCAATCACGTGTTTGAACAGGCCGAACAGCAATTTGACCGCGGGGCCTTTCTGTTCCGCCGGGGCGAGCACAACCCGCTGCCGTTTCTGTCGGTCACTGCCCAGGGTCGTGACGCGGTCTGGAGCGTGCGCGGTCAGCCGGCGCCCGCGCTGACCGCCTGGTATTTGCCCAGCGACGAGCCAGTAAGCGGTGATGACTATCGTTGGCAGATGGCCGAGCGTTGCGCCACCGCAATGGTCGAGCTGCTGCAGGCCGGTCAACAGGGTGAGGCCGGCTTTGCCGAGCCGGACAAACCGCTTGAGCCGGTGCGGCCGGCGGATATGGCGGTACTGGTGCGTACTGGGCGCGAAGCCCAGGCGATTCGTCAGGCATTGGCTGAACGTGGCGTGCGTAGCGTTTACCTGTCGGACAAGGATTCGGTGCTCACTACCCTGGAAGCACAGGATCTGTTGCGCTGGTTGCGTGCCTGCGCAGAACCCGGCAATGACCGTTTGCTGCGCGCGGCCTTGGCCGCCCCCACTCTGAACCTGAGTTGGGCGGAACTGGAACAGTTGAATGAAGATG
This sequence comes from Halopseudomonas laoshanensis, assembly GCF_008365385.1. Taxonomy (GTDB): domain Bacteria; phylum Pseudomonadota; class Gammaproteobacteria; order Pseudomonadales; family Pseudomonadaceae; genus Halopseudomonas; species Halopseudomonas laoshanensis. Next base: position 24,558 of record NZ_QOVF01000008.1, read on the forward strand.
AGCGTCTGTGGGAGCGGCGGGTCGATGAGTTTCGCGATTACCGCAGGCTATGGCAGCGCCAGGGCGTGCTGCCGATGTTGCATCGGCTGCTGCATCAATTCCAGTTGCCTGCGCGGCTGCTCGCCCAGCGTGATGGCGAGCGGCGGCTAACCAATCTGCTGCACCTGGCGGAGTTGCTGCAAAGTGCCGCGCGGGAACTGGATGGCGAGCAGGCGCTTATTCGTCACCTCGGCGAACTGATTCGCCAGGCCGGCAGCGGTAGCGCAGAAGAGCAGGTGTTGCGGCTGGAAAGCGATGCGGAACTGGTCAAGGTCGTGACCATCCACAAATCCAAAGGCCTGGAATATCCCTTGGTGTTTCTGCCTTTTATCAGCCATAGCCGACCGGTGAAAAAAGGCGAGCCGGTGCGCGTGTATGACGGCCAGCGCTCGCAGTTGCATCTGGACCCCAATGACGAGGTACTGGCGCAGGCTGACCGGGAGCGGCTCGGCGAAGACCTGCGGCTGCTGTACGTGGCGCTCACCCGGGCCCGGCATGCCTGCTGGCTAGGCCTGGTAGATTTGAAATCCGGCAATAGCAAACAGTCGGTCCTGCATCACAGTGCCATCGCCTGGCTGCTGGCTGGCGGGCAGCCACTCGCTTCATCCCCGGCGCTGCTCTCCTGGCTTGAGGCTTGGAGTCACGTGGACGGCTGCATCGCTGTGCAACCCGCGCCCGAGCCACTTGAGCAGGTCTACCAGCCGCAACAGGATGCAGTCCTGAGTCTACGTGAACGCGTGCCATCACACGCGCGTTTCGAATCCTGGTGGATTGGTTCCTACAGTGCGCTGACGGTGAGCAGTGAAGCGCCGCTGGCGGCTGAAACCGCGCTGGCGGAGAAGATTACCGATGATGACCGCAAGGCGCGTTTTATCGCCCTGCGGCCCGGTGAAACGCCGACCATTCATCGCTTCCCGCGCGGGCCGCAGCCAGGCACCTTTATCCATGGTTTGCTCGAGCTCGCGGGCAACGAGGGCTTCGCCAGTCTGAGCGAGCCGCAGCAGTGTCTGAGTTGGCTGGTGCCGCGCTGCCAACGGCGGGGCTGGGGCGAGTGGAGTCAGTGCCTGAGTGACTGGCTGGTGCAACTTCTGACGCGTCCGGGATTGGTCCCCGGCAGCTCTCTGGCGCTCGCCGATTTGCAACCGGGCCAGTACCAAAGTGAACTGGAATTTTTATTCAGCGCCAGCCGCGTGGATGTGCAGCAGATCGACCAACTGGTCTGCGCCGCAACCCTTGACCAGCAGCCGCGGCCGGCCTTGCAGCGTGATCAGCTCAATGGTCTGTTCAAGGGCTTTATCGATCTGGTATTCGAACATGATGGCCGCTATTACGTGGTCGATTACAAGTCCAACTGGCTGGGCCAGGGGTCAACGGATTACACCGAGGCGGGGATGCAGCGCATGATCCTGGAGCATCGCTATGATCTGCAGTACGTCCTCTATCTGCTGGCGCTGCACCGCCAGCTGCGCGCGCGCCTGCCGGATTACGACTACGATCAGCACATTGGCGGCGCACTCTATTGGTTTGTGCGCGGCGTAGAGGCAGATAACGGCGGGCTCTGGCTCGACCGGCCGCCACGTACGCTGATTGAGGCGCTCGACCGGCTGTTTGCCGGTGAGCCTCAGGAGACTAGCCATGCAGGGTGATCAATTGGATCTGCTCGCCGGACCCGGCCTCGCAGTGGAATTGCATGACAGCCAGCGTCTGCTGGCGCTGCTTGACCAGTGGCAGGCCAATGGCTGGTTGCGCACCCTGGACCGTGCGCTCGCAGGTTTTCTCTATGAACAGGTGCCCGACTGTCCGGCCAGCGTATTACTGGCTGCGGCGCTGGTCAGTCACCAATTGGGGCATGGCCATGTGTGTCTGGATCTGCAGGCAACCCTGGCCGAGCCGGACTTTGCCTTGTCACTGCCGCCCGAAGGCGAAGCCATAGAGGCGGCTTTGCTGCCGTCGCAATTACTCGCGGGTTGGCGCGTAACGGACTGGCAGCAACAACTGGTGGCAAGCGCAGTGGTCGACAGCGAGCGGCCCGAACACGGCAGCCGGCCTTTGGTGCTGGTAGGGCGGCGTCTGTATCTGCGCCGCTATTGGCAGTATGAACGCCAGGTGGTTGATAGCTTATTGCAGCGCCTTGGTCAGCCGCTGGCCGTGCCGGCCGATTTGCCGGCGCGCTTGCAAGCGCTGTTTGCCGGCAGCCAGCAGAACCCGGATTGGCAGCGGCTGGCTTGCGCACTGGCAGCGCGTGGTCGTTTCAGCATCATTACTGGTGGGCCCGGTACCGGCAAGACCACTACCGTAGTGCGTCTGCTGGCGCTGCTGCAGACCCCGGCAGTGGCAGTCGGCCAACCATTGCGCATCCGTCTGGCGGCGCCTACGGGCAAGGCAGCTGCGCGTCTGACCGAATCCATTGGCAAACAGGTCGGTGCGCTGCCGGTGGATGCCAGCGTGAGTGAGGCTATCCCCAAGGAAGTCACTACCTTGCATCGTTTGCTAGGCAGCCTGCCGGACAGCCGCCACTTCCGCCATCATGCGGGCAATCCGCTGGCGCTGGATGTGCTGGTAGTGGATGAGGCATCGATGATCGATCTGGAAATGATGGCCTGCGTACTGGCCGCGCTGCCGCCCGGTGCACGGCTGGTGCTGCTTGGCGACAAGGATCAACTGGCATCGGTCGAGGCCGGCGCCGTGCTCGGTGATCTCTGCCGGTACGCGGATGGCGGCTGGTATAGCGAAGAAACCCGCGCCTGGCTGGAGCAGGTCAGTGGTCAGTCACTGACAGCTGCCGGTTTGCAAATAGGTGAGCAGGTTACGCATCCGTTGGCGCAGCAGACTGCCATGTTGCGCTACTCCCACCGCTTCGGCAGCCACAGCGGCATCGGCGAACTCGCTCGGGCGGTTAACCGCTGTGATAGCGCCGGGGCAAGGCGATTACTGGTAAGCGGCGGCTTCAGCGATATTCACCGGCAACGGTTGAGTGCACCTGGCGATCCAGCGTTCGCCACCCTGGTGCTGGGTGGTAACGAGGGTCTGCCGGGATACGCTGGCTACTTGCAGGTGTTGCAGGATACTCGTCCGGGACAGGGCGTCAGCGGCGCAGATCCGGTCTGGGAAGGCTGGGCGCGCAAGGTGCTGCACGCGTTTGATCGCTTCCAGCTATTGTGCGCAGTGCGTCGTGGCGACTGGGGTGTGGAGGCAGTCAATCAACGAGTGGCGGCGTTGTTGCAACGTCGCGGTCTGCTGCGCAGTGATCAGGGCTGGTACGAAGGCCGCCCGGTGCTGGTCACCCGCAATGATTATGCGCTGGGCCTGATGAACGGGGATATCGGTATCGCCCTGCGTATTCGCGAGCCGGCTTTGCAGCCCGGCGAGCCAGAAAAGGAAGCGCTGCGCGTGGCATTCCCGCGTAACGATGGCAGCGGCGGTATTCGGTTTGTATTACCCAGTCGCTTACCGGAAGTCGAATCGGTGTTTGCGATGACGGTGCACAAATCCCAGGGCTCCGAGTTCGAACACGTGGCTCTGGTGCTGCCGGAGGCGGGTAATCCGGTGCTGACCAAAGAACTGGTGTACACCGCGATCACCCGCGCCAGCGCGCATTTCAGCTTGGTGGAAAGCCGCGACGGGGTATTCGAGCAGGCAGTACAGACCCCGGTAAGGCGGATCAGCGGCCTGGCGTTCTGATCAGTCAGCGGCGCGTCTGACCGCCTGAATCAGCGCCTGAAACAACAGGCGCTGGCGGCGGTAAAACAACAGGAATTCCGGGTGCCATTGCACGCCAAGCAGGAACGGCTTGCGCGGATCTTCCACTGCCTGAACGATACCGTCCAGATCGCGGCCGCTGACGATCAGCCCTTCGCCAACCTTGTCTATCGCCTGGTTGTGCAGGCTGTTGATCCGGCAGTTATCGGACATCAACAGTCGCCATAGGCGGCTGCTCGGCTCAATGTTGAGCGTTTTCAGCGGCAGTATGGTCCAGCGGTTGGAGGTCATCTTGCGGTGTGATTTCAGTTCCTGGAACAGGTTGCCTCCACGCCGTGCGTTGAGTAGCTGCGCACCGCGGCATATGCCCAGCAGCGGCAGATTACGGGCCAGCGCGTCGTCGATCACTGCCAATTCCAGAGCATCGCGTTCAGCGTCGTACTTTGGATGAACTTCAGGTTCGGCGGCATAGATCACCGGGTCTATGTCATGCCCACCGGTCACCACCACGGCATCATAGTGTAGTTGGCTCAAGTCATCGCCGGGCCTGACCTGTAAGGCATGAGCGCCGTACCAGCGCAGCGCACAGCCGACCAGAAAGCGTGGCCCGAACGCACCACGGCGGGGCCCTGTAACTGCGACTATTACCCGCTGAGTCATGCCTGAGCGCCGAGCCAGTTTTTGTCTACCTGTTCTGCCCAATCGGTCAGCAAACGACTCAAACCACTATCCAGATGTTGGCGATAGGCGTCGCAGCAGGCGTCCAGGCGCGGACGATCACCAGCCAGGCGCTCTACCTCAATCCAATCAGCCCAGGCCAGGTGCAAACCCCATCCGGGTTGATCGATGAGGCAGTCGGGCAAACGGTAATGAAAGGTCGGCCGCGATTTGATCAGCGCGTCGCCGGTGACCGACAACACCCGGGCCTCGTCGATATGCTTGAACAGCGGGAGCATGTCCAGCGCCCGGTTGCGGGTCGGATTGTCGCGCAGATAGTCGCTGATCAGTTGAGGCATCTCAGGCCAATACGCCTGGTTGATCACCTGCCGGACATACACGCTGGGAAACGGATCGACATAACTGGTCAGTCGCCGCGTCATATTGATATTGGCGCGTTGCAGCAGCCAGTCATACAGGCATATGAAGGCTTTCAGATAGGCGCAGATGGTGTCGGCTTCGGTGTCCGGCACTTCAGGGTTGAATTGCATACCAAAGGCATTGGTCATGCGGTCGCCGGTGCCTTTGGCGCCAGCGTGGCGCAGGTGCTCGATCAGCGCATCGACCTCGTGCAGGCGGTTCAAAGGCAGCGGCGGGCTGACCAGCTCGTGTGGGACCAGATTGTCAGTCAGCCACTTGAGCATTTCTTCGGCAGAGGTTTTCAGGTCATCGCCAAAATCATCTTTCTGACGTTTCTCCCGGCCCAGTTTTTTCAGCAATCGGAAATCCAGCTCGACGATCCAGGGGCCTGCAGCATCGCCAGTGAGCGTGCGTTCGTAGCGGCTGGTCTGTTCAACCTCGCAGCCAAGAAACTGCGCGGCCAATTGGGCCAGGGCGTCCAGGGTCAGGCCATTCATTTCCAGTTCTACGCCCACGCGGCGCAGCTCACCCTTTTGGGTTTTCTGCCGCGGCGGCATTGGAAACGGATTCTGGGTCATGCCTCGCTCCTTTAAAGATGCCAAGCCACTCTAACACGGGGGCAAGGGTGTATTGATGACAGGTAATGGTGTGTAACCTATCGGGCACTCATGGGCCAGGGTCACTCACCCAAGGCTACGCCATCCAGTCGTGGGTCGGCACCACCGCGCCATTGCCCATCGACCCATTCGATGCCGTGCAACCCGCTGGTCATAGACACGAGGCTCACCTCATGGCCCAGCGCTTGAAGTGCGGATACCTGCTGGTTCAGCGCAGTACCGGCTTCCAGTTCCAGCCCCAGGCCGCGGTCCAGGTGATTGGGCAGCGCGATGGCTTGCTGCACATCCATATTCCAATCCAGTACGCCAACCAGGGCTTTAACAACATAACCGATGATCCGGCTGCCGCCGCGCGAGCCAATGACCAGTCTGGGCTCTCCATCGGCATCCAGGACTACAATCGGAGCCATTGAACTGCGCGGGCGCTTGCCGCCGGCCACGGCATTGGGGTGAGCGAGATCGCCCAACTGTGGATCGAAGCTGAAGTCGGTCAATTGGTTATTCAACACGAACCCCTGGCTGAGCATTCGGCTACCGAAGGGCGCTTCATTCGAGCTGGTCAGCGCCAACAGGTTCCCTTGTGCATCGACGATACTGAAGTGCGATGTGCCGCGCTCATCCGCATCAGGCGCCAGCTCGATATCGCGTCTCTCCACGCGTTTGCCGGGCTCGCCGGGATGCACCTGAGTCAGTGCCTGCTCGGGCTTGATCAACATGGCGCGCTGGCGCAGGTATTCGGCATCGAGTAACCCATCGACTGGTACCCGGACAAAATCCGGATCGCCGATATAAGTGTTGCGATCGGCAAACGCCAGGCGACTGGCTTCGGTAATTAGATGCAGGCTGGCCGGACTACCTGGCGCCAACGCACTCATGTCAAAGTGTTCAAGCATGCCCATGATCTGCAATACGCTGATGCCGCCGGAGGAGGGCGGAGGCGCGCCGCACAACGTCCATTCGCGGTAGGGCGCGCAGACCGCATCGCGCTTCAGTGCGGTATAGCCGGCCAGATCTTCCAGGCTGATATCGTCGGCTCCCCAGCGCGCATTGTTGGTGCGCTGGACAAACTGTTGTGCGATGGGGCCTCGGTAGAAAGCCTGGGGGCCCTGATCCGCAAGCTGCTGCAAGGTTCTGGCTAGGGCCGGGTTGCGTAATACGGGCGGCTCGACGCCGGCCTGGCGCCGGTAATACTGGCGTGTATCCGCGAACAGGCGCAGTGACCAATCGGCCTCTATCTGTCGCTGTAAACGGAGTGGCATCGGCAGGCCCGACTCTGCCAGCGCGATGGCTGGAGCCAGTAGCGTCGCCCAGGGTAAACGGCCGTGTTCCTGGTGGGCCAGGGCCAGCATCGAAACCAGCCCAGGCACACCGACCGACGAGCCGCTGGGAATAGCCAGCGCCAGCGGCAGCGAGGTGCCAAGAAACTGGAAGCGGTCAGGTTTGGCGGCAGCGGGTGCGGTTTCGCGGCCATCGTAAACCACCGGCTGTGCGCTTCCCGCTTGATGCAGAAGCAGAAACCCACCGCCGCCGATGCCGGTCTCGGGTGATTCGATCAGCCCGAGTACCATTTGCACTGCGATGGCGGCATCTACTGCATGGCCACCTTGACGCAATATATCCAGTCCGGCTTCCACCGCTAAGGGATGCGCCGCGGAGATCATCATCTGTGCCGCCTGACGTTCCGCTACCGGTTGAACGGTGCGCACGGCGGTCGCCGGATCGCTGCCGCTGCAAGCGCTCAGCAATACCAGCAAACTTATGCCCGCCCAGCGGGTCAGAGCGATGAGACGGGATGGCGGTAAGATTATCGACATAGTCGGCAGGCTAACCTGTGCCAAAGCCGCCGTCTAACGTTTGGCATTTTTGAGGTATTATTACAGGCGTTATTTCTTTTGACCCTTGAAGGCATTAAATGACCAATTTAGCGGAGTTTCGGGCCGCGGAGCGTAAGCTTGCGCAGCAGCTGGCCCAACTGGAAAACATGAAGCAGGACGCCGGTCTGCAGCGGGAATTGGCGTTCAGTGATGAGTTGAAAGCGTTGATGAAAAGCTACGGTTATTCGGCCCGGCAAGCGCTGGCCATTTTACAGTCGGCCGAGTAATTCCATCTCGCGAAAGACAGCTGCGTTTCCATAATGTTCCCAAAATCGCTATCATGGTGGCTTATTGGTGACGAATGTCGCCGAATGGCTGTTGATCGGTAGCGCGTACCGGTTTTCCGTCAAGCATGGTTGAGTTGCACACCAGGCTGGCCAAGAAACCGTTGACTTGTCCTGCTCTGGTGCCTGTGTAGCCGGCTGCCTTCACTCAGGAGCAAGAACCGCGATGGATAAAGATCCCTCTTCAAATACCGGCATTGAGCCGGAAGATCCCGCCCTGGACGCCATCCCGGCACCTTCGGGCGAATCAACGCTGATCGATACCGATTACGTCATTGGCCAGGATAATATCAAAGGACAGTTTTCCTTTGCGCTGGATATCCACGGCAAGGTGTTCAGCATTTCGGCACTGACCATTATTGCGTTCGTGATTCTCACGTTGGCACTACAGAATGACGTGGAGCCGATTTTCAGCGCTATCCGTGATTGGCTGACCGGTAATCTTGCCTGGTTCTTCTTGGGCGCCGCCAATATTTTCGTAATTCTTTGCCTGGTGCTTATCGTCTCGCCATTGGGCAAAGTACGCCTGGGTGGTATGGACGCCAAGCCGGATCACTCCTATATGGGCTGGTTCAGTATGCTGTTTGCCGCCGGCATGGGTATTGGCCTAATGTTCTACGGTGTCTCCGAGCCGATGTCGCATTTTTCCGCGTCCATGGGTGGTGTTGCTGTAGGCGAAGAGGGTTTGCGTACTGACTGGGCGCCGTTGGCTGGTGCTGCCGGTGATGCACAAGCCGCTGCCAGTTTGGGGATGGCCGCGACGATTTTCCATTGGGGTCTGCACCCTTGGGCCATCTACGCGATTGTGGCGTTGGCGCTGGCGCTGTTCTCCTTCAACAAGGGTCTGCCGCTGAGCATACGGTCGATCTTTTACCCGATTCTGGGTGAGCGGGTCTGGGGCTGGCCTGGGCATGTGATCGATATTCTTGCGGTGTTCGCCACCCTGTTTGGTCTGGCCACCTCCCTGGGTATTGGCGCGGAACAAGCCGCAGGCGGCATCGACTATCTGTTCGGTATTGCCGCTACGGACATGTCCAAGGTGCTGCTGATTATCGGCATCACGGCGATTGCCTTGATGTCTGTGCTGGCCGGGTTGGATAAGGGCGTTAAGCGGCTGTCGCAGCTGAACATGGTTCTGGCGATCCTGTTGCTGGGCTTTGTCATTGTGGTCGGCCCGACGCTGGCGATTCTGACCGGCTTCTTCACCAACCTGGGCTCGTATCTCCAGCATCTGCCGGCGCTGTCCAACCCGATTGGCCGTGAAGATGCCAACTTCAGCCAGGGCTGGACCGCGTTTTATTGGGCCTGGTGGATCAGCTGGTCACCCTTCGTCGGCATGTTTATCGCCCGCGTCAGCCGTGGCCGTACCGTACGCGAGTTTCTGATTGCGGTTCTGCTGGTGCCTTCGCTGGTGTCAGTGTTGTGGATGACAGCCTTTGGCGGTACCGGCATAGGTCAGTTCGTCAACGACGGATTTACCGGGGTGCAGGATGCGGCGTTGGAGTTGCAGCTGTTTGCCATGCTTGGTGAGCTGCCTTTGGCGGAAATCACCTCGTTCATCGGTATCATTCTGGTGATCGTGTTCTTTATCACCTCGTCGGATTCCGGCTCGCTGGTGATCGACACCATTACGGCCGGCGGAAAGGTCAATGCGCCAGTACCACAGCGGGTGTTCTGGGTGATCATCGAAGGCGTGATCGCTATTGCGCTGCTGCTCGGTGGTGGTCTGGTGGCATTGCAGGCCATGGCGGTATCGACCGGCTTGCCGTTTACTCTGGTGCTGCTGGTCGGCTGTATCTCGATTGTTAAAGGGTTGATGTCCGAACCCCGTTAGCCTTTGTTTTAGAGCTGCAACAAAAGGCGCGACCTGTGAGGGTCGCGCCTTTTTGTATTCTACTGACTCAGTTCCACAGATCGCGAACGGCGATGGCGGGATGGTAGTGAGTGGCAACTTGCGCTTGCAGCAGCTCGGCGGTGGCCAGCGCATCGACCAAGGCATGATGCGCCTGATAATGCGGTAGACCGTAGCGCAGGCGGCTGTCAGCCAGGCGGATGGAAGTCGGCTTAATACCGCGCAGCCGGGCAAACCAGCCAGGCTGGTTCGCGCCGCGGTACAGCCGCGCTTCCAGTTCCATGGTATCAATCACCGGAAAATGCAGCTGCTCGCCAATAAAGTAGCGCACCGCTTCACTGAGAAAGCCGCGCTCGATATTGCGGTAATGCACCACCACGACTTTGCCTGCCAGGCTTTCCAACAAGGTACCTAACAGCTCGTCCAGCCCCGGAGCTTCGCTGATTTCGCTGTGGGTGATGCGGTGCAGGGTGACCGATTTGCTGGTCAGTTCGGCAATCGGTTTGACCACGTGGTAGCTGGTCTGCGCGCAGCGAATGCGATCAAGGCTGAAAGGCGCCAGGCCGATACTGACGATAGCGTCGCGGTGTGGGTCCAGGCCGGTGGTCTCGATATCCATGGCGATCAGCTCGACCTCGCTCAGGGGCGTGTCAGCGGCAACGGCGCCGGCCCGATAAAAGCGCACCAAGCGCTCATCCTTCGCGGTATTGGCCAGGTTATTGAAAATGCTCTGCCAGTCAGGGCTGTTTGCGAGGGCGGCTGCTTTGCTCATAGGGTGCGCATGGACTGCAGCGAAGGATAACGGTAGCGCAAGAACTTCTGCGCATTGCTGAGAACTTGAAAGGCTTCCTTGAGGTTATGTCGATCCGCTGCGGGGATGGTTTCAGGCTGAATATAATTATTGGGTTCGCGGCCCTGTTCGATCTCCCGCGCCTGATGACGGATACGCACCATCGACAGGAATTCCAGGGCATAGCGTAGCCGAGTAATTGCTTCAGGCGGCATCAGCCGCGTGGTGGCCACAGCGTCCAGCCGCTCGAAGGAGTTTTGCGCCTTGGAGCCGCAGGCCAGGCTGTGTACGCGGATCAGGTCGGTTAGGGGCGCTGTGCCGCGGCCCTTGAGGTTGATGATGTTCTTGTGCTCGCCATCCTGTTCCATCACAAAGGTACGGAAAAAGCCCAGTGGCGGCGTACGATTGAGCGCGTTGCGTGCCAGGGCCGCCAGGAACGGCTCACTGGTGCTGGCTTTGGAGGCGAGCAGATCCTTCAGTGTTTCGGCCAGGTCGGCTTCGCCATAGACGCTGTCCAGATCAAAGAAAATCGAGCTGTTGAGCAAGGTCTCAGGGTTGGGTCGGTCTATCCATTGGGTGAAGTACTGTTTCCATACTTTCAGCGGCTGGCGCCATTTCGGGTTGGTCGCCATGATGCCACCCTTGCAGTAGGTATAACCGCAAGCCGCCAGCCCATCGCTGACGAAGGTCGCCAACTTGAGAAAATACGCGTCGTGCAGTTCGGGATCAAAGCTGTCATCCAGAATCAGCGCATTGTCCTGGTCGGTCACTACCAGTTGCTCGTCGCGGGCCATGGATCCGAGCGCCAGGTAGCAATATGGCACTGGCGGCGGGCCCAGCTCGGCCTCGGCCAACTCCAGCAAACGCTGGCTGAAGCCTCTGCCGATACCTGCCATGGTGCTGCCGATCATATGCGCGGTGGCTTCATCATTGGCCATGCGCACAAAGGTCGCGCGAATATCCGGTAGCAAGCTCTGCAAGCCGGCTACGTCCTGCTTGTTAAAAATATTGCTGACCAGATACAGGCTGCTCTGCGATTCAAAGCGGATGATATCGGTCAGGTTGATCAGGCCGATTGGCCTTTTGCGCTGAATCACCGGCAGGTGGTGAATATTGTTGCGCAGCATGCACAGCATGGTGTCGAACACCGAGTCCTCGGCCTGCACGGTGATCGGATTGGGCGACATGACCTGACTGATTGGTGTATCTGGCGCCAGACCCTCGGCCACCACCCGGGTACGGAAATCACGGTCGGTGACGATGCCGACCATGATGCCCGAGCCAGGGCCCGCAGCGGGGAGAGTGCCGGTGCCATCCACGGCAGCCATGCTGTCGACAATCACCAGCGACGAGACATTCTCCGCGGTCATGACGCTCGCAGCGTCTTTGACCGAGGTATGCGCCGGCACCATGATCGGCAGCCGGCTGATCAGTTTGCGCACTTTGATCTGCATCAGCTCGCCGGCTTTGCTTTGGCTGTCCACAGCCGACTTCAGGCGCGACTGGCCCTCGGCCTCGACAAAGTCGGCAAAGGTTTCGTGTTCCTCGCAGAGACGGTCAAACAGACTGGACGGAATGAAGTAGATCAGACTGTCTTCGATCGCCCGTGCTGGAAAGCGCACCTTGTGATTGCGCAGCAAACCAAAGTGACCAAAAATATCGCCTTCGGTCAGACGGTTATAGAGCTCGCCATTGCGCCGGAACACATCCACCGCACCGCTACGCACGTAATGCAGGAACTGAATATCCTGATCGAACAGCAGAATGTCGGTACCCGCCTTGAAATAGCTGATCTCAACCTGGCGCGCCACCTCGCTGAGGACCTCTTCCGGCAAGCCATCGAATGGCGGAAAGCGGCTCAGGTGATCACGTATTTCGATGATCTCAATATCCATAAGTGCGCATCCTGATCAACAAGTGCATGAGCGACCGGGGAGCGCGGCTCAACGGTCGCTGCGCAATGGGCCGAACTCGACCGGTACCCAGGCAAAGGCCTCGCCTTCACGGCGCACGTGGCCTAGGCCGGGGAAGGGCAAGTGTGCACCCGCAACCCAGAAGCTGTCGTCCGCCGCGTCGTTGAACACGCGTTTGCGGGTTTGCAGCGCCTTGGCGCTATCCACGTCGAACTCGATAGTGACCTCGGGCCGGGCGAACTGTACGGCATGACTGTGTACCAGATCGCCCCAGATCATCAGGCTCTGGCCTTCCGAGCGGAACATGTAGGCACTATGGCCAGGCGTGTGACCGCCTGTAGGTATGGTGCTGAGGCCCAGCATCAGCTCGGCATCGCGGCCATATTGTTGAAGGCGCTTTTTCGCCACATAAGGTTCGACCGACGCTTGCGCCATTTGAAAAAACGGCTGCATGGCTTCGGGCATGCTGGCTGCTACTTCTTTGCTAAGCCAGAACTGCGCCTCGGCACGAGGGACGTGCACGGTAGCGTTGGGGTAAGTGGCCGTGCCGTCAGCGTTACGCAAGCCGCAGGCATGATCGGCGTGCAAATGGGTGAGCAATACGGTGTCCACCTGCTCAACGCTATAGCCCGAGGCTTCCAGGTTGGTTTTTATTACCCCCAGCGTCGGCCCGAAGCACTGGGCGGCGCCCACATCAACCAGAATCAGATTGCTGCCGGTATTGACCAGGTAAGCGTTAACAGCGGTCTGGATGCCACGCTCAGACTCGACGAACATTTTTGCCAAGAGGCTTTGCATGTCCTCGGCGTCGATGCTTTTCAGCAGCGCCGGATCCAGGTCAATAAAGCCGTCGTACAGTGCGGTGACTTCGAAGTCGCCGACGGCCATACGGTAGTAGCCGGGCACCTGAGTGTTCTGTTTCCCCACCGGAGCCGCAACGGCCTGGCTGATGGGTAGGCTGGCAGCGATGCCAATGCAAAGGGTGGCCAGTGCGCAGATCAGCTTATGGCAGGAAAACGGTGATGCGTACGTCATTATTATTCTCCGAGTGCAGGTTCAAATCTGAAAGAGTCCATTGTGCTTCGTCTAGGTACAAGCGTGTTGCTACCCATGGGGTCAGCGAAATAGCTGGCGGGGTACCCACCATAAATAGGCCAGCATTCCGGTCAATTCCACCAGAGACTGGAAGACCACTACCGCGACAGCAATTTCCCAGCCGGCAGGCAGAGCCAGAACCAAGGGTAGCATTACGAAGGAATTGCGCGTGCCGAAACTGAAAGCCAATGTGCGTCCGGCCCGGGTATCGAGCTTGAGAGCGCGTGACAGGCCATGAGCCAGAAGCCCGGCAATCAGTAGAAACAGGATAAACACAGGCAATGCGGTCAGTAAAAGGACGCCGGACTCTTCCAGTACCTGACCGTTGGCGGCACAGGTCATCATTAATACCAGCGCCAGAAGCGGCACCGGTAACCAGGCCAGGCCGTCGCCCACGCGGGCGCGTGCGGGAACGGCCTGCATCCACCGCTGGGTTATCGCCGACATCAACATGGGCACAGCCAGCAGTCCCAGCGCAGCGTTTAACAGCGGCGCGTCGATGGTCACTTGCAGACTGCTGTCGGGGAGCATCAGCCATAAATACATGGGTAGCAGCAGTAGCTGCACAAGCAGGTTAACCGGCGTAATGGAGATGGCGCGGCTGGTACTGCCACCCCCTAGATGGGTAAAGGTAATGAACCAGTCGGTGCAGGGGACAAGTAGCACCACTAATACGCCCAGGCGTAGGGCGGGATCGTCCGGCAGCCACTGGATCAAGACCCATGCTGCCAGCGGTAAAAACAAAAAGTTGCCCACCAGCACCGCTGCTATAAAGCGGCGATCAACCAGGGCCTGGCGCAGGTGCAGCAATGGCACCTGAACAAAGGTCGCGTATAGAAGTAAGCCCAGCATCGGCCACAGCAGGATCTCCAGCCAGGGCTTTATGCCAGGTAGCAGGCTGCCTAGCAGCAGACCCATAGCGACTGCGCCTAGGTACAGGCGTAACTGGTTCTTTTCCAGGCTCGAACGGTCTAGCATCGGATTGCAGTAGGTAGCGGCAGGGGATGCTACTGTATCAGTAGTAGGTAGGGAGCAGTTGCTTGCCCGCTTTGGTTTATTGTCCTGAGGAGATGATTATGCACAAAGGCGCAAAACGCTTACTTGCCGGACTGGGTTGCCTGATGGTGGTTTGTTGGTCCAGTGCTCAAGCGCAGGAAGACAGTATCGAACTGGTGGGCTTGAATGTGGCGGGGGCGGAATTCACCGGCAATCAGCTGCCGGGCAAGCATGGCACGCACTACTTCTTTCCGCCCAAGGGTTACTTTGCCGAGTGGCGTAAAAAAGGCATAACAATGGTGCGTTTCCCGTTGAAATGGGAGCGTCTGCAGGCCAGCCTGAATGCCGAACTGGACCCGGTGTACAGTGGGCTGGTGGACAAGATGCTCGACCAGGCCGCCGAGAACGACATCCGCATCATTCTCGATGTGCATAACTACGCGCGATATCGCGGCAAGGTGATTGGTACCGAGGAAACGCCGATCAGTGCGTACCATGATCTGATGTCCCGTATCGCCGAACGCTGGCACAAGCATCCAGCGCTCTACGCCTACGACATCATGAACGAACCCTATGGCGCGGACGACAAATGGCCGCCGACAGCGCAGGCGGGTATTGATGGCATCCGCAAGCATGACATGCAGCGGCCACTGCTGATCGAGGGTACCTCATGGTCCAGTGCTGCTCGCTGGCCGCGCTACGCCGACGCACTGTTAGAGCTGGAAGATCCGGCGGACAACATCATTTTTTCCGCGCACCTGTATATCGACAGTGATGCCAGCGGTAGTTATAAAGCAGCTCCGGGGGATAATTTTGATCCGATGGTGGGGGTCAAGCGAGCCGAGCCGTTTATTGGCTGGTTAAAAGAGCATGGAAAGCGGGGGCATATCGGGGAGTTTGGCGTGCCAGGAGATGACCCGCGCTGGCTGGACGCTATGGATAAGCTTCTCGCCCATCTGCAGGACAATTGCATACCCATCACCTATTGGGCAGCCGGCCCCTCCTGGGGCAAGTATCGGCTCTCGGTTGAACCGCGCAAGGGCGTGGACCAACCGCAGTGGGCCGTGTTGGAAAAATACCTGGGGCAGGGTAACTGCTCGGAATACGGTCCAGGCTAAGGTCTAGCGCCGGGTGGTCTTGCTAGGCAGGCAGCCTGGCGAAAACCCGGCGCAGCTGTTCTCTTATTTTTCGTTTCAGCGACTGACCCTTGCGCAGGGTGACGTATTTCAAAGCCGACACACTGAAGC
Source organism: Halopseudomonas laoshanensis (assembly GCF_008365385.1). Lineage (GTDB taxonomy): Bacteria > Pseudomonadota > Gammaproteobacteria > Pseudomonadales > Pseudomonadaceae > Halopseudomonas > Halopseudomonas laoshanensis. The sequence continues at coordinate 40,041 of NZ_QOVF01000008.1, forward strand.
CAGGGACATACATTTCGTTGGTGGCGGTGCAGTACACCGGTTTGTTCGACAGGCGCATGATCTCCCGTGCCTGATGCTCCTCGCTTTCGATAAAGAGTATCGCCTGCAGCTGCTCCTGATAAATTCGCGCCTTGAAGGTGTGATGCATGTTCAATCGGCGGCGCTCCGCAGCAGATGGCAGGTCCAACATATGCAGCGTGCCGTAGGAAACACCATGTCTTTTCAGCCAGGCTTCGGTTTCCGGACGGTATTTCTCCAACCGGCTGGTAACCAGATGCGCCACTTGCACTGAAGGCAGGTAAAGGGGTCTGGCGGAGGTCAGAAACTCCCGGTAGCGCACCCCGTCATCGTTCTCATCCGGCGTCGGATCTACGCACAGTACCCCATCGATATCCAGACAAGCACGAGTGATGTAGTGGTGGTGCATGATATTCCATTCGAATACGCGCGGCTGCTCGACGGTATCCAGATAGACGTCTACCTCCCCGGTATTGTGCTGCTGAGCGAAGGCGACCATGGTCACTACAGCGCCGGGATACACCTCTTTCACTTTGGTCACCGCTTCGCGCATGGAGTTGCCGGTGGCGATACTGTCATCTACCAGGAGTATCTGCTTGGCGTTCTGCGGTTTTTCCAGCGCGTCATGTTTGTAGGTGCGGGTGCTGCCGTGTTTCAGGTCGTCGTTGCGCAGGAACGCGTACAGGTCGGTCAGTGGCAGGTTCAGTTTTAATGAAATAAGACTGGCCACCAGCATACCGCTGCGCGGGATACCCACGATCAGATCCACATCCTGGGGAAGCTTGCTGGCGTGTTTGCTGATCAACGCCGATAGATCGCCAACGCTTCGATAGTTCATGGGAGCACACTCCTTGCTGCTCAGGCGGTGCAGGGGCTCTGGCGCCCCTGATGGTGGGAGTTAGGCTACGGAGGCCTTTTGCTCGCTGGTGGACACTCGACCATAGTTGTCAGCGAAACGGACGATGTCGTCCTCGCCGAGATAGGAGCCGGATTGAACTTCGATCAACTCCAACGGAATGATGCCGGGGTTCTCAAGCGAATGAACCTGACCAATGGGAATGTAGGTAGATTGGTTCTCGGTGACCATATAAGTTTCTTCGCCATTGGTGACGCGCGCCGTGCCGCTGACCACAATCCAATGCTCGGCGCGGTGGTGGTGCATCTGCACAGAGAGTTTGGCTCCAGGCTTCACGGTAATACGTTTGACCTGATACCGCTGACCATTGTCGATGGAGTCATACACACCCCATGGACGGTAGACTTCCCGGTGATTGAGGTGCTCGCCACGGCCGTCGAGTTTCAACTTGTCGACGATGCGTTTGACCTCCTGGGCCTGGCTGCGATGGGCGACGAGCACTGCGTCCTTGGTTTCCACAATCACCAGATCTTCCAGCCCAACAGTGGCTACCAGTCGATGATCGGCGTGGACATAGTTATTTCGTGAGTCGTGGCTGATGACATCACCCTTGAGCACGTTACCGCTGCCGTCCTTCTCGCTCACGTCCCACAGCGCCGACCAGGAACCGATGTCGCTCCAGCCGGCATCCAGCGGCACCATAATGGCATCGGTCGTGCGTTCCATTACCGCGTAGTCGATCGAGTCGGAGGGGCACGCCATAAAGGCAGCCTCATCTACCCGGATAAAATGCATATCCTGTTCACAATGGGCGACGGCGGTGCGACAGGCTTCAAGAATGTCCGGGCGAAATTTGCCCAGCTCTTCCAGGTAGCGGCTGGCGCGAAACATGAACATGCCACTGTTCCAGAAGAAATCCCCCGAGTTTATGTAGTCCTTGGCGGTTTCCAGGTCCGGCTTTTCTACAAAGCGCTTGACCTGGTACCCACCGCTCTCACCGTCGGGTGCGCCCTTCTGGATATACCCGTAACCGGTTTCAGGGTGCGTGGGCACTACGCCAAAATTAACCAGCTTGCCCGCTTCGGCATAGGGCAAGGCACTGTTGATGCTGTGATGAAAAGCCGCCTGATCTTCGACCAGATGGTCGGCAGCGAGAATCAACAGAACTGGATCATTACCGCCTTCGCAGGCCTGCAGTGCCGCCAGAGCAACAGCCGGTGCGGTATTGCGCCCAGCCGGTTCGAGCAGAATCTGGGCTCCTTCCATGCCCAATTTGCGCAGTTGTTCTGCGGCAAGGAAGCGGTGCTCTTCGTTACAGATCAGCCGTGGCAGATCCGTGTCCAGGCCGCTCAGTCGAGCGATGGTCGATTGCAGCATGGACATACTGGGGTCGGCCAGGGGCAGAAACTGCTTGGGGTTGAGTTGGCGTGACAGCGGCCAGAGCCTGGACCCAGTGCCACCCGACATAATAATGGGGATCATGTGTGTACTCCGTGAAAAGCGAATCGGTTGCAGGCTAGGTTCTGAGATGTCTTATGAGTATGGGAATAAAACGTCGCGCATCGTGCGCGTAGCGGCCGAGTAGGCGCTGGGGTTCGGCACAGATGCGATGCAGCCACTCCAGGCTCAGGTTCTGCACCCATTCCGGCGCGCGTTTGACGCTGCCTGCCAAGAAATTGAGCGAGCCACCCACACAGAGACCAACGCCTCTTGCCTCGCCCGTTTCAAATATCCGGGCGGCGATGATTTCCTGGGTCGGGCAGCCCAGGGCAAGAACGACAAGCTGGCCCGGGTGGGCGACAACGAAGTCCAGGCAGCGTCCTATCGCGGCTTCATCCTTGATAAAGCCCATGGGCGGGTAGGTATGGTGGAAGGTGATGCCGGGGTATTTTTCCCGCAGCAAGGCCATGTTGTCTGCTTCGCAACCTACTACGGTCACAGTCCACTGTTGTTCAGCGGCTACTTCCATCAGATCAGCCGTCAGCGTGCTGCCGGGTATGGCTTCCACCGGCTTGACCCCAAAAAGTCCGAGTATGGGCAACAACACGCGGCTGTCGCAGATGCGGTGGCTGGCCATGGCATAGGCTTCGGTCAGCTTCTGGTCGTGTTCCAACTGGACTATGTGGTTGACGTTTGGCGTGACGATATAGCTGAACGGCTGTTGGCAGGCCGGAAATATCTGACGTAGCAGCTCCTCCTTGGAACCGGTGTAGAAATCGATATCAAAAGCCTTCATAACAATCCCCGTGAACAGCTGGTATGCCTGATTTGGGCTTTGTGTTGAATTTAGGCAAAGCGTTTCTCCAGAGCGGCCCGGAGAATTTTGCTGTGCGTATGAAGAAAGTGTAGGCCATAAAGTCCGTATGCTTTTGGGGCATTGAGCTTCAGGTATTGCATGCGGATATCCACATCTTCTTTCAGCGCTGCAAAGCGCCGACGCTGGGAGACGCCCGTGGTATCAAAGATGCACAGCGGTGTGCGCAAGTGCAGTATTTCGGTGTTTTTATCCAGCCCCTTCACGAACTCGATGATCATGCAATAGTCGGCCGACAGCTTGTAATTCTGGCGGAAGCGGATCTTGCTCAAATGCGTATTTTCGAAGTACATGGCCTGGTGGCAGGACGGCATGCCGAGAAAGATCTTGTTGATAGGCTTGCCATAGGCCGCAGTCAGCTTGCCTTCGGCGTTCTCCAGGTAGTAATCGCCGTAAATATACTTCGGCGCAACGCTCGCCCGCTCCGCGGCCAGCGCCACCTTCTCCAGCGAGTTCTCATCGTAAAACTGGTCGCCGCTGTTCATGAACAGCGTATAGCCGGGGGTTTCTGTCGCCTTGATCAAACCTTTGTTCATGGCGTCGTAAATGCCTTTATCGGCTTCCGAAGTGATCTCGGCCAACGGCTCGTTCAGCTCGGCAAGCCATTGCGCACTGCCGTCAGTGGAGGCACCGTCCATCACGATCCAGCGAAAATTCCGGTACTTTTGACGAACGATGCTCTCGTAGGTTTTCTGCAAACCCGCCAGATTGTTCCAGTTAATAGTTACGACGCTGAAGTTGGTCATGGTGAGCCCAGTTGATTGGTGGCGATATAGGGGTACGACCTTGCTCGCGAGCAGGGTTTCTTACCTTGGCGAAATAGACAAAACAGGCGGCGGCAATACCCAGGGTGGCGCCGCCGTACATGAGAGCATTGGAGAGCAGCATATTGAGCATGCCGAACCAGAAGGTCAGCTGAAAGGCGAGTAGCAGGGGCCCCTTGTGTTTGCACTGGCGCATGATCCACAGGTAGCCGCCATAGAAAATCAACGCGATTAGCGGCGTCAGGAATCCGAAGCGGTGATACACGCCGACGATGCCCACGTCAGACAGGTAGAAATGCGGCCCGTACATGCCGGAAAATCCACCGTTCCATTGCAACGACAGTGCACCCAGGCCGACGTAGTAATTGTCCCGCACGGCTTGCAAGATGACCGCCACGGTATTCTCACGTACACCCGGGCCACTGGTAGCTTCAAACAGCAGCGCATTGAACCGCTCGTACTGCTCCACATAGAACTCGGGCACGAGGAAAAAGGAAAAAACCAGCACCGCCGATGCCAGAGAGCCTAGTTTGAGCAGTGAACCAATGCGGTTGCGGAAAATCCACAACGCTGCCAGCGACCAGATGACCATGGTCTGACGGGTCTGGATAACGAGCCAGAGGTAGGCAGCGAAGAATAATAACAGGCCCACCCGCGCGACAGAGACTCGGTCCCGCATGCTGTATAGGAGCATGAACACGGCAATCGATACATAGCTTGAGCCAATCATGAAACGGTTGGGTCTCAGCGTTTCGACGAAGTCCTTCTCATCTACGTGAAAAGAAATATTGGTGTTTTCCGGAATGATGCCAAAGTAATACAGAAAGCCCACCACGCCACAGAGTACGGCAGAATACAAAAAGAAGTTTTCCAGGTGCTTCTGAGTCGGAGCGGTCTTGATCAGCAGATACAGCGTGGGGAAGAACGACAGATAAAGCAGGCTGCGGCGTTCTTCCAGCAAGCCGTAGATGATCGGCTGGCCATAATTGAGATTGGCCAGAATGGCTGATGCCAACGGCAATACCCCGCCTAAAAACAGTATCCACAAACTGGACTTGGACTGGTAAACGCGTTTCCACATGAACAGCAGCATCCCCGCCGCTATTACCATGCCGAACAGGTACAACTCCCGCATGAACGGGAGTCCGGCCTTCTTGTCATCTGTCAGGAAGAAAATACCCGAGTTCAGCAGAATCAGGATAAAAAGCAGGTTCCTGTAAGCGAGCAGTTGTTTGAACAAGGCAATCGTTCCCCTCTAGCGGATTGTTCAGATCGACGTGCAAGCGTCGAGATAGACCTTTGAATTCAAATGAACCTGATCGGAGATTGCCATGTCGTTTCTCTGCCACCAGCTGTACAGCCTGTGCTGATCAGGCGGCGGGCTGAGTGTATCTTCGGCACTCAGCGTGAGCTGATAGGCGATCACAACGTAGTGCGTGCTGGGCGCATCGCCACCCTGACCGAATACGCTGTCATGATAAAAATGCTCATAAACGCCCAGCATGCTGGCTTGCTGCCGAACAAATACACGGCCCAGCTCGCCTTCGGTAATGCGTTGGAAGGCCTGGTCCAGGCTTTCGTTCTTGTAGATACGCCCGCCCGGCACAAACCAGGTGCCTTGTGCCGGACGATTGAGGCGTTGTCCGAGCAGGATGTCGCCATCGCGGTTGCTCACCAGCAAGTCGATCGATACCAGCGGAGTGCTGGCCACCACGGTTTTGAAGCTGTCGGCGTCAAGGAACACGGCTAGCTCCGGGCTTCGTTCATGTGCTCTACAAACCAGCTGTAGGCATCGCGGAGCCCGTCTTCCAACCCGATACTGGCGCTCCAGCCCAATGACGCCAGACGCGATACATCCATCAGCTTGCGTGGCGCGCCATCGGGTTTGCTCGGATCAAAGCCTAGCCAGCCTTCGAAGCCGGTCACTTTGGCGATGGTCTGGGCCAGCTCGGCAATGGTGCAATCCTCGCCGGTACCGACGTTGATATGCGACAGCATGGGCTGGGTATGCTCCTGATAGGTAGGCGTATCCAGGTTCATCACATGCACGCTGGCTGCGGCCATGTCGTCGACATGCAGAAATTCGCGCATGGGTTTGCCGCTACCCCAGATGATGACTTCTTGATCACCGCGCAACGTGGCCTCATGGAAGCGCCGCAGCAATGCGGGAATCACGTGGCTGTTTTCCGGATGGTAGTTATCGCCAGGACCATACAAATTGGTTGGCATCACGCTTCGATAGTCGCGCTGGTACTGGCGGTTATAACTCTCACACAGCTTGATGCCGGCAATTTTCGCCAGCGCATAAGGCTCATTGGTGGGCTCCAGAGTACCGGTCAGTAGGGCCTCTTCTCGCATCGGCTGCTCCGCCAGCTTGGGGTAAATGCACGAGGAGCCGAGAAACAGCAGCTTCTGCACATCGTTGGCATGCGCGGCCTGGATGATATTGGCCTGGATCATCAGGTTCTGATAGATGAACTCTGCCGGGTAAACGTTATTGGCATGAATGCCGCCGACTTTGGCGGCAGCCAGATATACCTGGTCGATCGCCTGCTCGGCGAAGAACGCGTTCACTTCGGCCTGATCCAGCAGGTTCAGAGCCTGGCGGTCGCGGACAATGATGTTGTCATAGCCCAACGAAGTCAGACGTCTGACAATGGCTGAGCCGACCATGCCCCGATGGCCAGCGACGAAAACGCGCTGATGGCGTGCCTCCTCGGTCATGCTCAGCTCTCCACGGTCAAGGGAACGTCGTGACCATGCTCTTTCAGCAGAGCGTGGCGCTTGGCAACCTTGAGATCTTCACGGACCATTTCAGCGCACATCTCCTGCACGGTGACTTCGGGCACCCAGCCCAATTTCGACTTGGCCTTGGAGGGGTCACCGAGCAGGGTTTCTACCTCGGCAGGGCGGAAGTAACGCGGGTCGACCTGAATCAACACGTCACCCACCTTGACCGCGGGAGCCAGGTCGCCATCGACCTTGTCGACGATGCCTTTTTCTTCCACGCCGCTGCCTTCAAAACGCAGCGTGATGCCCAGCTCGGCGGCGGACCAGCTAATGAACTCGCGAACCGAGTACTGCACGCCGGTAGCGATGACGAAGTCTTCAGGCTGCTCCTGCTGCATCATCATCCACTGCATGCGCACATAGTCTTTCGCATGGCCCCAGTCACGCAGGGAGTCGATATTACCCATGTACAAACATGTCTCCAGCCCTTGGGCAATATTGGCCAGACCACGGGTTATCTTGCGCGTGACGAAGGTCTCACCGCGGCGCGGCGACTCATGGTTGAACAGAATGCCGTTGCAGGCATACATGCCGTAGGCCTCGCGGTAGTTCACCGTAATCCAGTAGGCGTAGAGCTTGGCGACGGCGTAGGGCGAGCGCGGGTAGAAAGGCGTGGTTTCCTTCTGCGGGCTTTCCTGGACCAGGCCATACAACTCGGAAGTGGAGGCCTGATAGAAGCGGGTTTTCTTTTCCAGGCCGAGCAGGCGGATGGCCTCAAGGATACGCAGCGTACCCATGGCGTCCACGTCGGCGGTGTATTCCGGCGATTCGAAGCTGACTGCAACGTGGGACTGGGCTCCCAGGTTGTACACCTCATCAGGCTGTACCTGCTGAATGATGCGCGTCAGGTTGGAGGAGTCGCTCAGGTCGCCGTAATGCAGCACAAAATTCTGATTCTCGACATGCGGGTCCTGGTAAATGTGATCCACGCGTTGCGTATTGAACAAGGACGCACGACGCTTGATGCCATGCACCTCATAGCCCTTTTCCAGCAGCAGTTCCGCCAGATAGGAACCGTCTTGCCCGGTGATGCCTGTGATAAGTGCTTTTTTGCGTTCCATTGAATTTCTGTACTCCGAATATCGATTTGAAAGAGTTGATACCTGACAGCCGCAGATAATCAGCGGGATCCCGAGCGGCTGACGATTAATTGAACCCGTTCCAACAGGCCGGACAAAATGATCCGCGGGGAGGGGAATTTGTAGAAAAATCGGTACATGCCGTATTCGGCTTCAGCAGACGAGGCGTAACTGGTAGCGCTTGATGGCTCAATCAGGCTGATACCCTCGCCCTCGACGTTGTGCATCACGCTTAGCTCCATGGGTTTCATGGACAAGCTGAAGTTGTGCAAGCCTTGCCTGTTGCTGCGAGCTAACTGCAGCCCGTCATTGTGGTGCTTGCAGCCATACAGATTGACGGTGAAGTCATACTTGGCCAACAGGGGATTCTGCATCTTGATGCTTTCCGGTGAGATTTCGCAGAAGGCGTCATAGATGGCCAGGCTGGCGCCCAGCGGCACAAACTGGTGGGTCATGCTGCGCTGTTGGACCGGCACCTGGAAGCGTGATGAGGCGATATTGAAGTGCTGGCCAGGATCGCCGAAATTGGTCGTCAATGACCGGTACGGATACACGAAAAACTTGTTCCGCGAGATGATGTAGGCGTTGTAAAGCTTCAACCAGGAGGAGTCCGGCCAACTGAGAATGTCTGCTGGAATATTCGCAATGTTAGTAATGTCCGTTCCATGCTCCTGCATCCACTGCCGGAAGCCGAGCCACTGCCGGCGTGACCAGGCCTGGCCCCAGGAAGCAGCCAGCTGCATGAAATAGACATCGGCGTCGCCGTTGTCCACCGGCATAAACGGCAGGTTGGCGGTTTGATTGAATTGCTGGCTGTACAGGCTGATACCGGCAATGGCCGGGTCTTCAGCATAAAAATCCAGTGCCGCGCTGGTGTATTCATAGAAGAACGGTGATACGAACAGATCATCTTCCAGCACCAGTACATCGCCGTATTCTTCAGTCAGGTCGCCACAGCTCAATACATGATTGCGCAGCCCCAACCGGGTTTCATGCGCGATGATACGTTTGTCGCCGTGCGGCCATTCAAAGGCTTTTGCCACCTCCAGAGGCTCGAGCATGCCGGAATTATCCAGGCTGATGATCAAACGTACATTGCCTGCCGGAAAGTGCGCATTGCGCAGGGAGCCCAGCAGTCGCGAAAGACTGGCTGGGCGGTTATAGCCGATCACAATGATCGTGGGTAAGGATGGCGTCATGAAATAAATAAACCGAAAGAGGGCAAGAAAACGGGTGGCGCGAAAGTGGACGTCATATCAGCTCCGAGGCGTCAGGCGCTTGTGCCATTTGCGAGCTTCGTAGAGCACGATAAAAATCAGGCTGGTGTAAATGAAGATGCTGGCCATCGCGAACGCGATAACGGTACCTAATGCGTCCTGTATCCAGAGCGCACCGATAAACAGCGAGCTGACGCGCAGGACAGTACTGATAACCTCGATCACCAGGTAACGCCGTTGCAGGCGCAGAGCCGGTGCTGCAACAGTGCAGGGCCGGCTGATGAACACCGCATATTCAGACAGCGCCAGCCACCGCGCCAACTCGCCGGCCATCGCCCACTCGCTGCCGAAGACGAAAGAGAACAGCCATGGGCCGAAGAAGAACACGGTGGCGAAAGGCACCAGACCTACCGCAGCCAGGCCGACAAAGGCTTTGAGCAGCATGCCGGTAATCGGCTGTTCTGCCTGGATGGCTTTCGCCAGCTTGGGGTAGTAAACATCGGCCACCGATTTGCCGATCAGATGGGTGGGCATGCTCAGGGTTTGCTTGCAAATAGCGAAAAACCCAGCAGCTGAAGCACCAAAATAGGCGGCCAGAACCAGAGTCGGCAGATTCTGCGAGACGGCATTGATCAACATCTGCGGTGCCCGGTAAACCGGGAAGTCGCTGTAGCGGCTAGCTACGCTAAGAATCGTGGATACTTCAATAGGCTGATCCTCGGGATGCTTGCGACCGATTGCCTTGTCGCGGCGAATGCCGAAAAACAACATGCCTGCATGCAACAAGGGGCCAAGCGCCGTAGTGATCACCAGCATGGCGGCGGAAGCGTGTATCAGGCCGGCTGTGCTGCGGCCTATGTTGTGAATGATGGAGTGGGCGACGGCGACCCGGGCAGTGACCTTGAACCGCTGTTTGCGGATCAACCATTGCTGGGCAGTTTCCAGAGCCGCGCCACAGAACATCGCCAGCGGTAGCAACATCAGGAAGGGCGTAATGGCTTCTACGCCCATCAGTGCAACCAGTTGCCCACCGAAGAAATGCAGTTGTACCGCGCTCAACGCGGCTACGCCGATCGCCAGGATAATCGACAGCTTGACCAGGTTGCGCCCTTCATCATCGCGGCTGGGTAGCACGATAGACACCGGATAGGTGAGAGCCGCGACCGGCACGGTCATCGCCACCAACCCGAGAAACACGCCCAAAACACCATAGTTTTCCGGCCCATACAGACGCGTGATGATGGGCATAAAGGCCATCGCGACCATCTGTGCCCCGGCGGTGCCGGACACCACCGTGAGTATATTGCGCAGCAACTTGCTTTTTGTGAGCTCGCGAATACCCATGCTCACCCTGCTGCTGCGCAGATGATCATCTTCACCAGATTGCGAGGCTACAGCGCTAGCGGAGGTGGTTGGATCAGGCATGGATCGGCATACGGCCAATTCCATAATAGGTAAAGCCTTCACGCTTGATCTGGACCGGATCGTACTGATTGCGCCCATCGACGATCAAGGGATGGTTGAGCAGCTTCTTCAAGGCTTTGAAATCAGGCCGGCGGAAAGGCTTCCATTCTGTAACCAGCACAAGCGCATCGGCGTCGATGGCCGCTTCATACTGGCCTTCGACAATAGTGAGTTTCTGTTCATTGAACCATTGCTCGGGAAACTCTCGGCGCGCGGATTCAGCGGCGATCGGGTCGTAGGCTTTTACGTGTGCACCGGCATTGATCAGGCTGTTGATCAGCACCACGCTGGGCGCCTCACGCATATCGTCTGTACCCGGTTTGAAGGCCAGGCCCCAGACGGCGAAGGTCTTGCCGCTCAACTCGCCGTCAAAATGCGTCATCAGCTTGTTGTAGAGTGACTGCTTTTGCACGGCATTGCGGTCTTCAACCGCTTGCAGCAGCTTGGGTTCGTAATCATTTTGGTGGGCGATACTGATCAGCGCTTTCACATCCTTGGGAAAGCACGAGCCACCATAGCCACAGCCGGCGTAGATGAAGTGGTAGCCGATGCGCTGGTCCGAACCAATACCCAGGCGGACGTGTTCAATGTCTACGTCCAGGCGCTCACACAGGCCAGCGATTTCATTCATGAAGGAAATCTTGGTGGCGAGCATGGCGTTGGCTGCGTACTTGGTCATTTCCGCATCGCGCACGCCCATGAACATCATCCGTGGCCGGTTGCGAATGAAGGGCGCATAGAGCTCGGTCATCACCTGGCGAGCGTTCTCGCTTTCAGTACCGACAATGATGCGATCCGGATGCATGAAATCATTGACCGCAGAGCCTTCCTTGAGAAATTCGGGGTTGGATACCACGTCAAAACTCAGGTCAAGACCGCGCTGCTTGAGCTGCTCACTGATAGTGGCCTGTACCAGGTCCGCGGTACCTACCGGCACCGTGGACTTGTTGATCACAACCGATGGCCGGGTGATCAGGCTGCCGATCTGTCTGGCCACTTCCACCACATACTGCAGATCCGCCGAGCCGTCTTCGCCGGGCGGGGTGCCGACTGCGATGAAGAACACGTTGGAATGCTCAATGCTGTCTTTCAGCGCCGTGGTGAAATGCAACCTGTCGGCTGCATGGTTCTCTGTCACCAGGGTATCGAGCTCCGGCTCATAGATCGGCAGGATGCCTTTCTTGAGGTTCTCGATCTTTGTCGGGTCGGTATCGACGCAGTAAACAGTGTTACCCATTTCGGCGATACAGGCCCCGGTAACCAGCCCTACATAGCCGGTTCCAATGACAGTAATGTCCATGAATTAATCCTTGTCTGAAGGGAAAAGCATTTGCAGATCACGGGGTCGGCGCAGCGCTACCCGTGCATCTCAATAGTTAGTACACGTCTCGTGAAAACAACGCGAAGGGCGTGCGAAACAGGATCTTGATGTCCAGCCAGAGCGACCAGCTATTGATATAGGCCAGGTCCTGCTCTACCCGCTGTTGCATCTTTTCGATGGTTTCCGTTTCGCCGCGGTGGCCATTCACCTGAGCCAAGCCGGTAATGCCGGGCTTGATACGGTGGCGCGCCATATAGGCAAGGATCTTGTCGCTGTAGTAATCGTTATGCGTGACCGCGTGGGGGCGGGGGCCGACCAGCGACATTTCACCGCGTAGCACGTTGAACAGCTGCGGCAGTTCGTCGATCGAGGTTTTACGCAAAATCCGTCCTGCTGGCGTCACGCGGGGATCTTCGCGGGTGGCCTGCTTAACCACGGTGTCATCCTCATGCATACGCATGGAGCGGAATTTCATTACGTGGATAACCTCGCCATTCCAGCCGTGGCGCGGCTGCAGGAACAGAACAGGCCCCGGCGATGAACGTTTCACGGCAATGGCTGCGGCGAGAAAAACCGGGCTTAGCGCCAGAATGGCGAGCATGGCTATCGCCCGGTCCATCACGTCCTTGGTGAACACCGCTGCAGGGTGCGAGCTGAAAGGCGTTTCATTCAGATAAATCGCCGGAAGTTGCTCGATCTCTGAAATCGACTGATTGAGGAGCGGCATGCCGCCAAAATCGGGGATCCATACAACGTCCACGCTCAGATCAAGCAGGGTCAGGTAAAGGGCTTCGATCGACGGGACTTCGTTCAGGCTTAGTGCGATGTAAACGCGCTTGATGTTATGTTTTTCGACCTGCTCGCGCAGTGTGCTCAAGTCGCCCAACACAGGGAATCGCGGGTCTGCGCTTTCGGTATCAGGTTGGGAAGACAACATGCCCAGTAGCGGTACCCGGCCAGAAGCGGCGAGTCGCTTGGCCAGATCATAGGCGGTAGCACCCGTGCCGAGGATTGCCGACGTGCGGCCCACGCGCAGTTTGCTGGAATGCAGATTGGCGAAGTAGCGCATAGGCAGGTAGGCCACCGCTTGCACGACAAAGCCCAGCGTCGCCCACTTAAGCAGGATACTCGGCGAGAATAAATTGCTGCTGTTACTGAGGTGGGCGATCACAAACAGCCCGATCAGCAAGGTCGCCCAGCCAATCAGCAGGTGGCCGAGCCCGGCAAAATAGCCATGCCGCTTGTGATAGACATGCGCCAGCATATAGGCCGGGACTGAAGCAAATACCGTAACGACGATCAACATGCGGTACTGGGTGGAAACCATGCCGAACTGATCGATGGCCAGATAGCAAAGTAAAATGCTGACCAGTGAAACAGCACAAAACCACTGCACCCAGAAAGTCAGACCGTGTCGGTTGACAGCCGGGTTGTTTCGTTTCGCGATCATTATAAAGCTCCTTCAAACGTAAATTGCTGTCGCCTGAGGTCCGTGCTCTGCCTTTCGTGCTTATACGGCGGCGCAAATAGTCAATCACTACAAAATGTGGAATTACGGCTGACGGCCGGGCTGGGAAGTCCTCAGCCGTCGCCTAAAAGTGGCGCCGGTCTGGCGCACTAGGTCAAACGAAATGGTGTTCTGCAATCAGCCATGGCGTATCAACAACCAGCCGCCGCGCAGTTCTCTCACCAAGAATCTCTATGGCCACTTCAAGGCCAGGTTGCATATCCGGTGGTCGGTGCACCAGGTTGTGCGCATCGCTGGCTAAAATGGTCACCACGCCTTGCTTGATCAGGTCCAAAGCCAGATCTTGTGCAGGTTCACCAAATGAACCGGCCACCGACCCGGCGGTCAGCTGCAACAAGCAGCCCTGCTGGATGAAAGGTCGCAATCGCGCGGGCTGCTGCATAAAGCCTTTATTGCGTTCCGGGTGCACGATCATGGGCATGACCCCTCGGCTCAACAGCCAACGCGTCATCTGCTCGGCACCGAACGGAATACTGCCGTGCGGAAACTCCAGAAGCATGACTCTGCGGCCCTTCCAGCGCCCCACGAAGGGAATGCTGCCTTCGCTGATCATGCTCATCAGTTCGCTGCCGAAACGCACTTCAGCGGCGTAACTGACCCGAACTTTGATGCCGGCCTCTGCAATCGCCGCGGCAAATTGGCGGCAGACATTGCGGATATTGGCTGCGCTGTTGTCGTAACGTCCGGGATGGATATGCGGCGTACAGACCATGTGAGTAATGCCGCTAGACTCGGCAGTTCTGGCCATTTCCAGTGCCGTCTGCATGTCCTCTGGGCCATCATCGATGCCCGGTAACAAGTGACAGTGCAGATCAATCATGGTGTTTGCTCAGATAGCAATCCGGCAATCGCAGGGTAGCTAATCAAGCCTTCCCAGCGCTGTAGCCGTAGTGGTCGACGTAGCCGCTGTAATCACCTTTCTTCGCGGCTTTCTTCACGTCTACCTGATTCAGCACTACGCCGACGATGGAGGCACCGCTTTGCAGCAATTGACCCACGCCACGCTGAGCCATGGGGATGGAGGTGCTCTCGGACTTGATCACGTAGACCACCGATGTGGCCAGTGTGGAGGTCAGAATCGGGTCGCTGACAGCCTGCGTTGGCGGTGAGTCAATGATGATGTGATCGTAATGTTCCTTGGCTTTCTCCAGCAGCTCTGCAAAGCGCGGGGAGGCCAGCAATTCCAGTGGGTTGGGTGGCACCGCACCGGCGGTCATCATGTCCAGATTTTCAGACACCTTCTGGATGCAGTCCTGAGCCTTGGCGGTACCGGAAATCAGGTTCGCCAACCCCGGAGTACCAACGGGAAAGTCGAAGTTGCGCGCCAGAGTCGGGCGGCGCAAGTCAGCATCAATCAGCAGTACTGTTTTCAACTGACTAAGAGAGAACGCCAGGTTCGACGCCAGCGCGCTCTTGCCCTCGCCAGGTACCGAAGAGGTGATCACCATGACTTTCTGTGAGCGCGTCATATCGGCGAGCATGACCCCGGTACGAATGGTTCTTACCGCTTCGCAGAACTGGTGCTCTTCGTTTCTCTCGAACAGATGATGCATATGCTTCTGATGCTTTTTAGCCATCAGCGGCATGATGCCCAGCACGGGGAGGTTCAATTGACCCTCGACATCTTCGGTGCCCTTGAAGGTGTTGTTGAGGACCTCGGAAATCAGGGCAATCACGACTCCGGCAATCAGCGACAGCACTACTGCGATAATCAGCAGCAGTTTCTTGTTCGGAGCGGCGGGCTCCGCCGGCGGGATGGCCCGATCGACAATGCGCGCATTGGTGCTGGCCAGATCCTGGGTGGCAGTGGTTTCCTGCAGGCGAGTCATGAAGGTTTCATAGAGGGCGCGGTTGCTCTCTACATCACGGGTCAACTCCCGAACCTTGAACTCCTTGCCGGAAATGTCCTGAATCTGTTCCTTGTTCTGATTGAACGAGGCACGCAAGGAGTTCTCGTTGGCCAGCGCCAATTGATAATTGCGTTCAATGCCCGCAACCACCTGCTCAACCTGACTGCGCAGGCTGGCCGTGGCGGCGTTCAGATCCGAGCGCGCTGACTGCATGGCCGGGAAGCGTTCACCGTAGCGGCCTGACAGTTCATCAACCTTGGCTTGGGCGCGAGCCTGCTCGGCTTTGAATTGCTGAATCAGTGGATGCCCCAGCACTGCGGGCACACTGGCCATACGCTCCCAGCCCTGGGAACTCATGGATTGCACCTGGCGATACTGACTCTCCGCTTCGGCGCGTTGACTGCGAGCATCGATCATTCGGTCGCCGATCATGCCCAACTCATTGGTGCTGATGGTAGCGACGCCGTCGATGTCTACCAGACCTTCCTGTTCGCGATACGCCTGCAGGCGATTCTCTGCCTCTTTGAGGCTGCCGCGTAACTCGTCAAGACGGCTGTTCATCCAGGTGGTCGCTTTGACCGACATGTCCATCTGCGCCTCGAGCTGACTCTCGATGTAACTGTCTGCAATGGCATTGGCTGCCAGCGCGGCAGTGAACCGATCGGTCATGTCAAAGGCGATCCTTACCAGTTGGCTCTTGCCCTCGACACTCACGGAGGTGCGCTCCATGAATCGGCTAGTGGCGAAATCCAGGATCTCTTCTTCGGTAAGGATTTGTTCAATCGAGTCGGGATCTTCCCCGAAAACAGCAATTTTGGCGCGATTGATCAGTGGCTTGATATTAATCAACGGTTGCGGCTGTTGGCGCGGATCAAAGGTCGGGTGCTGGGTCAGGTTGAGCTTCTCTACTACCCTTTCCGCAACGTCACGGCTGGTAATCAAACCCAGCTGTGTCTGCATGTACTCACCGAGTAGCCCGGTAGAGTCGTAAACCTGCTGGAAGGCTACCAACTGATTGCCCTTCGCCTCGATCATCACTGTAGTGCTGGCGCGGTAGACCGGCTGCACCTGCGACAAAGCCAGCGCCGCTAGCAAGGTCACCAAAGCCACCAGCGCAAAGATGCTCCACTTTGCCGACCAGATGGCATGCCATTTCTTTTTCAAGTCGATAAAGTCCGCATCATCATCTGATGGGGCCAGCGGATACCATTGTTTTTCCGGGCGAAGGGGGCTGTTCATGCTTAGAAGAATCCCTGGTCGATAGTAATGGTGTCGCCTGGCTTGACGATGGTATCCAGAGCGGCTTTTTCAATAGTTCGGCTTTCGTCACCACCACGGATCACCGTGATTCGTCGCTTAGATGCTCGTTCAGTCAGGCCACCCGCCAGCGCAATGGCACGATCGAGAGTCAGGCCTGGCTGAAATGGGTACCCGCCGGGGTCATTCACTTCGCCACTGATGTAGAACTCGCGATAGTTGATGACACTGACGGAGACACGCGGGTCGACGATATAGCCGTCCTGCAGCCCTTTGACGATCATGTCCTCGATTTCCCGAGGCGTTTTGTCCAGCGCATTAACCTCGCCAATAAAGGGGTATGAAAAGGTGCCTGCATCGTTCAAGCGGATTTCCTCGAAGCTCAGATCGGGCTCGCCATAAACGTTGATACGGACCACATCGCCAGAGCTGAGGCGATATTGGGTTTCCGCCTGCGCCTGAAAGGCGAAACCAAGCAGTAGTACGACGGCTAACTTCAAAATGTGCATAGGCATAAAAGTTCTCTCCACGACTGCGCAACAGCTCTGCAGCGATATCGTCCTGGTTTATTAGAGTGGGCCGATGATCATCGGCCTTGGGGTAGTGGTTTACAGACTGAGTTCGACTATCAGCAGGTACAGGTTGCGTTTGTAGTCGTTGTCAGCGCTGGTCGAGTCGTTGTCGACCCTGCGATAGCCGAGTTTGAAATCAGCCCAACGATCGTATGAATACACCACAGCAGCGCCGAACGCGGTCCGGTCATCTTCTCTGTCGATCGCCTTGTACTCGCGATCAAGAATCTGATATTCCAGCTCGGTAGAAATCCAGGGGCTCCAGGTGTGATCCCAGCTGAGCAGCGTGTTTATGTCCTGCACGGTGCTGGCGCCATCATCGCCTTCATCGAAGGCGCGGCGGGTGGTAATACCGAAGGTGGAATAGGTGCGCGGGTTCCAGGTCAAGCCAACGTCCCACATGGGGCTGGTGTAATCCGTGCGACTGGAATCGTCGAAATTCTTTTTCTCGGCACCAACCCTCAATGTACCGGTTGTCTTCGCAGTGGCCTCCCAGGTGCCGCCGACCAGGGCCGCCGTATTGACGCTGCTACGGTTATTCAGGTCAGTGGTGTAGTCATGATCGGTGTAGCGCAGTTCCCCAAGTGTGCGGGTTTTTGGGGATATACGGTGATACCAGGTGGTGGTCAACCCCGCGGTGTCACGTTCCTGGTCATCATTGATGCCGCCACTGTTCTGGAAGCGGCGCTGCTCGTAACGACCCAAAAGGTCGATCTGATTGCGCGCGGTCACTGCGCCGAAGGTGTAACCCAGCTCGCCATTGGCTAACGAGTATTTATCGTTGACGCCATCAAGCGTGGTATCAGTCGTTTCTTCAATTCGGTGGTAGCCCAGCCCCGCTCTGAGGCGGTGCCGTGAGGTAAATTCCAGGATGCTTTTCAATGTCAGGTGATGATTTGTATGGCTCGCGTCTGACTCGGAATGGTAGGTCTCGCGGGTTGCGCGATACTCCAACTGATGGCCGGTCTTGCTCCCCTCTGCGGTGAGCTGGAAGCTAGGCTCCAGTGTGGTCACCCAGGAAGAGATTTCGTTCTCGTCATCCCCACGAAGATTATCATCGTAACGCTCACCCAACAGCAGGGTCGGCGTGAAGTCAAAACCTGCTAGATCGATGCTCTGCGGCTCCACTGCAAGCGCATGAGCCGAAAGGGTGCCAGCAAGCATAGCCATGGTCAGTGTGGTTGTTCTCATAGAAATGAAGTCCTTGTCGAAAGATACAGCTGCAGTGAAAGGAAGAGGGCCTTGTTGCGACCCACCCCGGTATCTAAGGCGCTGACTTTGATGACAAATATGCTGCACTAGCGTGAGCTGCCAGCCCTCATCCGTCTCCTATCCGAGACCTGATGGACCTCGGGACGGATGCACGAAAGCAATGATGTCCGAAACGTCAGCGATTCTTTTCTGTTTTAAGCTTTTGGAGAACGACCACGACATTCAGCCAGGTGGTGGGCATCTATTAAACGGGGTGTGTGGGAGATCCTGTGCACAGATCTGATCCGTTTCTCATCGTTGCGTATCAGTTTGGTGCGCCACATCTGACAATCATTCACCCACGCTACCGCCCAAGACATGCTCCTGATGGGCAACTACTAGATAGATGTTGTGGTAGGCAGCACTAAATACATCAACAGAGGCTTACAGCGATCAGAAGGTTAATTCATCTGTGTGAATCTAACGTGACCAAAGCAATAAGCATGCCGTGTCGGGAGGCTACAAGCGTTGTGAAATCTCTTCATACAATCTCACCGCATCGGACCTGCGTGCCTCAAAATAGTTCACCCTCGAAACAGTTGCGTCCTAAAAAGGCAGAAATCAGGTCGAGATATGCTTGAGCGGCACCTTGATCAATTGCTGCCGATTCAACACATTCAACAACAACATCACCCGCTGTTCGCCATCCATTGACACGAATACGGCATCCAGCTCCGCGTACGGTCCCACTTTGACGTGGATGCGGTCGCCGGGATTCAGCGCCTGAGTGTTCTGAGCCGCGGCGCAACGTTCGCGCAAATGGACAATGATGTCATCGCTGACTCGGCAAGGCGTGCCGCAGAACGCCACAATTCGGGTTACGCCCCGGGTGGATTGCAAAGAAGTCCAGCTATCTTCGGCCTTAACACGTACAAAGATATAGCCGGGAAAAAGTGGCTGAGCTTTTTGCTGAATGGAGCCGCGTTTCAGGGTTTGCATCTGGATGCTGGGATTGAAGCACTCGAACCCTTGCCGGGTCAGGTGCTCACACGCGCGGGTATCTTGCCGGGGTTTGCACTGCAACAGGTACCAAGCGATTTCGGGCAATTCCATTTGCTTGCTCATAAGCCCTCCTGGCTCAGTGGTTTCCGGTCGCGCTGTAATTCCATCGAGCCCAATAGTGACAACTCATAATTTGCAATAATAAAGCCCACTTTCATCATTGTATCCAGCGTTTCGACGATCGGCGTGATCAAAGAGAAATATATGATCGGCTTTTTATAGCGAAGCCCTATTCCCATTGGGCTGCAGCCATCCTATGGTTTTCTCAAGCTGGTGTACTTCTGGCCATATTTAGTCGATCAGTTAGCTATATTTGGACCGCCGTACCAGCCAGTTGTTCATCGCTTGATCAATTAGTCCTGTAATAAGCTCTCCGCGTAATTACGCCTCATACTTATTGAGAATTTCCCTGATGGGGTAAAACTGGGCATGCTGGTGCTCTGTTGGCTTTCCTGCCAAGAACAAGGTATGAATTTCTATGATTATCTCTTCGCCTAATGACTATCGCGCTGCCGCCAAAAGCCGGTTACCGCGCTTCCTGTTCGACTATATCGATGGCGGTGCGAACGATGAGCATACTCTGCGTCGCAACGTGTCGGACCTTGCAGATGTGGCGCTGCGTCAGCGGGTGCTGAAAAATGTTGAAGGCGTCAACCTTGAGACTCAGTTGTTTGATGAAACGCTGACCATGCCAGTGGCCCTGGCACCGGTAGGGCTGACCGGTATGTTCGCCCGGCGTGGTGAAGTGCAAGCTGCCCGCGCGGCGGCGGCCAAGGGCATTCCCTTCACGCTGTCTACGGTATCAGTCTGCCCTATCGCTGAGGTCGCCTCGGCGATCAATCGACCCATGTGGTTCCAGCTTTATGTGCTCAAGGACCGCGGCTTTATGAAGCATGCGCTGGAGCAGGCCAAGGCCGCGGGCGTCAAGACGCTGGTCTTTACGGTGGACATGCCTACTCCCGGCTCTCGATATCGTGATGCGCATTCGGGCATGAGCGGTCAGTATTCCGCCATGCGACGCATGTTTCAGGCGGCCATGCACCCTCGCTGGGCCTGGGATGTGGGTCTGCACGGTAAGCCCCACGATCTGGGCAATATCTCCCTGTACCGCGAAAGCCCCACGGCGTTGGCCGATTATATTGGCTGGCTCGGCGCCAACTTCGATCCGTCCATTTCCTGGAAAGATCTGCAGTGGATTCGCGATTTCTGGGAAGGTCCGATGATTATCAAGGGCATCCTCGATGCCGAAGACGCCAGAGAAGCGGTTCGCTTCGGCGCAGACGGCATTGTCGTCTCCAACCACGGCGGTCGCCAGCTCGATGGGGTACTCTCAAGCACTCGGGCACTACCGCCCATAGCAGACGCAGTTAAAGGTCAGATCAAGATCCTGGTCGACTCCGGCATTCGCACCGGACTCGATGTCGTGCGGATGATGGCCTTGGGCGCCGATTTCACCTTGCTCGGTCGCCCGTTCATTTACGCGCTGGCAACGGCTGGGGAGAGCGGGGTGGCCAACCTGCTGAACCTGATTGAAAAGGAAATGAAGGTCGCCATGGTGCTGACTGGCGCCAAATCGATCTCAGGTATTACTGAGGAGATGCTGGTCAGAACGGCGCGGGAGCAGGGCGCTTACGCGGCGGGAGAGTGATATCGGCCAGTAGCCTGGGGTCAAATCTCAGGCAGAAAAAAGGCGTCCAAGGACGCCTTTTTTGATTTGGTGGAGCCGGGGGGATTTGAACCCCCGTCCGCCAGTCCTCCGCTATCGGTTCTACATGCTTAGCCAGCTCTACTGAGTTAACTCCTCACCGCCCGAGTGGCAGGGTGTTTGGAGCGAGTTACGTAATGTTTAGCCGCTTCGTCCGTAACATACTAGGCGACGATTCTGTTCTATATGACAATCATTTCGAGTTTACAGACATCCTCTAATGATTGCTGGAGCCGAAGCTACCAGAAGTGCGACTAGGCTGCTTACGCAGCTAGTTGGGCACCGTAATTGTCATCATTGGCAATTATATAGGTTTGCAACAGTTTATTTACGAGTTCTGTTACCAACTCGGCATGCCCCTCCAGTTTTGTAACCGTCGTCGAATCCAAATCGGCCCCAAAACCATCATGGTCTTTTCTTACAGATGCAATTGTACTGCAAAGGTTCCCTGGTTGATAGGCCAGCGCTAGGTACGGCGCTGATCTGCAGGCAAAAAAAGCCCCGCAGAACGGGGCAGAAATTCTTGCTTGCTTGGCCTCACGCCGGATTGGTGGAACTGACCAGTCCGGTATGAATGATTTGACTTGAGGCTGTTGCAAAAGTTCACCGGCCGGGTGAAAAAATTCGAACGGCGAGCACGACGCTGTTAACGGCTGTTATCGCGCACCACGCGCTGTTTCTCACGTGCCCAGTCGCGTTCTTTCTCGACCTGACGCTTGTCGAAGTCTTTTTTACCGCGCACTAGGGCGATCTCGCATTTGACGAGGTGGTTTTTCCAATACAGGGCTAATGGGACGCAGCTGAAACCTTTCTGCTGTACGCCTGTAATTAGCTTGTCCAGCTCGCGCGCGTTGAGCAGCAGCTTGCGCGTGCGCGTCGGGTCGGCGATGACGTGGGTGCTGGCCGTCTTCAGGGGGGTGATATGGCCGCCGAGCAGGAAGGCTTCGCCGTCCTTGAGAAGGATATAGCTGTCGACCAGTTGCGCCTTACCGGCACGCAGACTTTTCACTTCCCAGCCAGTCAGCATAACGCCGGCCTCAAAGCGGTCTTCGACAAAATATTCGTGTTTGGCCTTCTTGTTCAGCGCGATGGTGCCGCTGTTGGCCTGGGGTTTCTTTTGATTGCTCATAGGCGGCGCATTATAGGGCCTACCACGGCGTTCGGCTATACGGGCCTTGTTACCCCTGATCAAAATCTGGACAATGCCCCTCTTTTTCGCTAGCGGGCGGTAACTCTGCATGGCCAACGAGCGCACTTCCATTCACGGCATCTGGACCAGCCGGTGGGTCTTTATTCTGGCGGCGACCGGTTCGGCCGTTGGCCTGGGGAATATCTGGAAGTTTCCCTATATGGCAGGCGTGTACGGTGGCGGGGCGTTCGTGCTGGTTTACCTGTTGTGTATTGCATTGGTCGGGCTGCCGATCATGCTGGCGGAGACGGTGCTGGGCCGGCGCGGACGGCAGAGCCCGGTCAATACGCTGCGGAGTTTGGCAGTGCAGGCAGGCGCCTCGGCGCGGTGGTCTTGGGCGGCGATCATGGGTATGGTCGCGGCGCTGCTGATATTGTCCTTTTACAGTGTGGTCGCTGGTTGGTCACTGGATTACATCATCGGCATGGGCCGCGGTGAATTTGTAGGTATTGACGGCGACAGTGCTGGCGCGCGTTTTGGCAGCCTGACGGCCGACCCATGGCGTCTGACCCTATGGCACAGTCTGTTCATGCTGGTTACCGGGGTGATCATCGCCCGCGGCGTCGTGGCGGGACTGGAAAAGAGTTTGCGCATCATGATGCCGATGCTGTTTGTGCTGCTGATCATTCTGCTCGGCTACAGCATGACCACCGGGCATTTCATGCAGGGCCTGACCTTTCTGTTTCATTTTGATCTCGCCGAAGTGCCGGACGGCATTCTCGCAGCCATGGGGCACGCGTTTTTTACCCTGAGTGTCGGCGTGGGATCGATCATGGTGTTCGGCTCTTATATGCCGAAGAATTCATCCATAGGCGGCACCGTAATGACGGTAGCGCTGCTGGATACCGTGGTTGCACTGACAGCAGGCATGGCGCTGTTTCCCATCGTATTTGCTGCCGGCCTGGAGCCCAGTGCCGGCCCGGGATTGATGTTTGTCACGCTGCCGATTGCCTTCGGCAATATCGCCATGGGCCAGGTGTTCGGGCTAATGTTTTTCGTGCTGGTCGCGGTAGCGGCCTGGAGCTCGGCGATTTCCATGCTTGAGCCTGCGGTCGCGTACTGGGTTGAGCGGACCGGGCGCACGCGGACACAGATCACGGCACTGATCGCATTGATCTGCTGGGTCGTGGGGCTGGGCACCGTGCTGTCATTCAATGTATTGGCAGACGCACGCTTCTTTGTCAGCGATGACTCCGGCTGGCGGCTATTTGTATGGGGCGCCGATGGCGGGAAAACGCTGTTTGAAAGCATTGATTATCTGACCAGCCGCATCATGCTGCCGCTGGGCGGGCTGCTCTTTGCGCTGTTCGCCGGCTGGGTGATCGGGCGAGACGTATTTCGAGCCGAGCTGGCGCTGCGCCATCCGCGGCTGTTTCCAGTGGTATATTGGCTGCTACGCTATGTGGCCCCGACAGGGGTGTTGATTGTGTTTGTGACTGAACTGTTCAAATAAAGAGGCTTGAATAACCGGCTATGACCCATATCCAGCGCTCGGCGTTGCTGCCGTATCCGGCTCAACGCCTGTTTGATCTCGTCAATCGGGTGGAGCGGTACCCCGAGTTCCTGCCCTGGTGTGCCAAGGCGGAGATTCTCAGCGAAACCGACACCCAGATGCGTGCGCGCCTGACGGTGGCCAAGGCCGGATTAACCCAGTCGTTCACCACCAATAACACCTTGGTCCCTGGTCAGCGTATCGAGCTGCGGCTGGAAGACGGCCCGTTCAGTGATCTGCACGGTGTGTGGGAGTTTAAGGCGCTGGGTGAGAACGCCTGCAAGATCAGTCTGGATCTGCACTTCAGTTATGCCGGCCCGGTGGTCAAGGCGACGCTGGGACCGCTGTTCAATCAGGCCGCCAATAATATGGTCGAAGCTTTTTGTCAGCGTGCGAAGGAGCTATACGGCAATGGATAAAACGCTGGTGGTAGAAGTAGCCTACGCGCTGCCGCACAAGCAGAAGATTCTCAGCCTGACCGTGCCGGAGGGCACCACGGCGCTGCAGGCGGTGCAGCAATCGGGTATCCAGAACCATTTTCCAGAGCTCGATCTTGACGCAAGCGCCATGGGAATTTTTGGCAAAGGGATACCCAAGCCGGCAGAGCGGATTTTGCTGTCAGGTGAGCGAGTGGAAATTTATCGTCCGCTGATTGCCGATCCGAAAGAGGTTCGTAAGCAGAGGGCAGCTAAAGCCAAGGCAGCGAAGGATGAAGCTGAGGAAGGCTAGGGCTGTCAGCAGACAGCCCGGGCGGTATTACTCTTCACCGGTGCCCAGCGGAGCACCCAGATCTACGGGGTAGGTTTCCAGTACTTCAGGCTCTTCCTCTTGGCCAGCGCCCATGATCCGTTCATCGCGGCTGGCGCCGGGAACGAAATCGCCGGACAAGCCAACCAGCAGATCGTTTTCAAAGTTCAGGCTGATGCGCTCTTGCGTGCGCTCCTGGTGACCCGCCTGCATGCTGTAGATATAATCCCAGCGATTCGGATGGAAGGTATCTTCTACCAGGGGCGTGCCCATGATGAAGCGCACCTGACGGGTAGTCATGCCGGGGCGCAGTTGGTCAACCATCTCCTGGGTGACCACGTTGCCCTGTTGGACATCGATCTTGTAAACGCCGGGAAAGCTGCAGCCGGCGAGGCCCAGAACGGAGAGACACAACAGGATACATAGGATTCGGTATAAGCTATTTGGCATCGCGTGGTAACATCCACTATCGTGAAATGGCTGAATGGCCCTGAATCATACCCGACAGATCCCGCCCTGCGAAGCGCTGAACGAGAAACTGACATGGTTGAGAATCAAGAACTCCGGAAAGCTGGCCTTAAGGTCACCCTGCCACGCGTCAAGATTTTGCAGATGCTGGACCACTCACCTGAGCGCCATATGAGCGCGGAAGACGTATACAAAGCCCTGATGGAAGCGGGTGAAGACGTCGGCCTGGCCACGGTTTACCGCGTCCTGACGCAGTTTGAGTCGGCCGGCTTGGTCGTGCGCCACAATTTCGATGGCGGCCACGCCGTGTTTGAGTTGGCCGATGGCGAGCATCACGATCATATGGTCTGCGTTGACACCGGTGAGGTAATCGAATTCTTCGATGCCGAGATCGAGCGTCGCCAGCGCGAAATCGTCAAGGAGCACGGTTTCGAAATGGTTGATCACAATCTGGTGCTGTATGTGAAGAAAAAGGGCGCCTAAGCACCCTTTTCGTGTTCCAGCTATACCGCCGAGAGTAGCTTGCGCGCGTGCGCGAGCGACTCGTCGGTCAGATCGATACCTCCCAACATCCGCGCAACTTCGTGTACCCGACCATCCTTGTCCAGGTTGTCGATGCGAGTACTTGTCGACTCTTTGCCTTGCTCTTTGCGTACGAACAGATGCTGATGCCCTTGCGCCGCTACCTGTGGCAAGTGAGTCACCGTCAACACCTGGCCGTGGCCGCCAAGTTGGCGTAGCAGGTTGCCGACGATCTCCGCGGTTGGTCCGCCGATGCCCACATCCACTTCATCGAATACCAACGTGGGCACCCGTGAGGTCTGCGCGGTAGATACCTGGATGCCCAGGCTGATCCGCGACAGTTCACCGCCGGAGGCCACTTTGGCCAGCGGTTTGGCTGGTTGGCCGGGGTTGGCGCTGACCAGCAGTTCGACGCTTTCCCGGCCGTGCGGCAGGCAGCTATGCGCTTCGTGGGTATTGAGCTGGACCTTGACCTGGCCGCCGGGCATACCCAATTGTTGAATCTCCCGCGTCACCGCCTCTTCCAGCTTGGTGGCGCCAGCCTGACGCTTGCCACTCAGCTCGTCTGCCAATTGCCGGTAGTGTTCGCGGTAGGCTTCCAGCTCCTCCGCCAGGCGCTCGGCATCAGCGTCCTGCTGCTGCATGCTTTCCAGTTCATCGATCAGTTGCTGCTGCAGTACGGGTAGTTGATCCGGATTGACCTTGTGCTTGCGCGCCAGGTCGTAAATGGCGCCCAGACGCTCTTCAACCTGTTGTTGGCGCTCGGGGTCGGCCTCGAAATGATCCAGATAACGCGTCAGCTCACCCACTGCCTCTTCAATCTGAATCTGCGCGCTGGCCAGCATGCCGTCGGCTTCTTCCAGGCTGTGATGGCTGCTGCGAAATGCCGCCAGCCGCTGCTGGCTGATGGTCAGCGCATGCAGCACGCTGCCGCTATCGTTCTCGCTGCACAGGTTGATCACATGCTGGCAGGACTGCATGATCTGCTCGGCGTTGGCCAACTGGCGTTGATCGTTTTCCAGCTCGTCCAGCTCGCCTTCCTGCAGGCTCAGGTTGTCCAGTTCCTCCAGTTGATAGGTCAGCAGTTGCAGGCGCGAAGTCTGCTCATTACCTTTTTCGCTGGCCTGTTTCAGTGCCTGTTCGGTCTGCTTGCAGCGCTGCGCGGCCAGTTGCACCTGGCGGGCGAGGTCGGTACTGCCGGTGTAATCGTCCAGCAGGCGGCGATGGGTGTCGGGCTTGAGCAGTGACTGGTGTTCATGCTGGCTGTGAATGTCGATGAGCATTTCGCCCAGCGCTTTCAGATCCTGCTGCGGGCAGGGGCTGCCATTAATATAGCCACGCGAGCGACCCTCGGCGGTAATCACCCGACGCAAAATCACCTGCTGGTCCGCGCTGTTCAGGTCGCGTTCATCCAGCCAGGCCTGGGCTTCAGGGATCTGACTGATATCAAAGGTGGCGAGAATATCCGCCTTGTCGGTACCCGGACGCACGGCACCGCTGTCGGCGCGGTCGCCCAGAGTCAGTGCCAGAGCATCCAGCATGATCGACTTGCCAGCGCCGGTTTCCCCGGTGATGACCGTCATACCGCTGCTTAGCTCCAGTTCCAGGTGATCGACGATGGCGTAATTGTTCACCGCAAGATGTACCAGCATGGCCGCGCTCCCGTTTTCAGTCTGGTTATTTATACAGTAGTTTGGCTTTTGTTCACAAGAGCCCGGAATTTGCGATTTTTCTGAACTCTGGTTTTTCCAACCCTTGAAGCCTGATTTAAAGACCCCATATAAGGTGCAGACATTGATCAACAGGGCGGCATGCCGCCTGATTGCTAGAACAGGAGACACAGATGGCAGACGAACAGAGACAGGATCCGGCCACCGATGAGTTGGCTGAAGATGCGTTGGACACCGTGGTAACTGACGATCTGGCAGCGCAGGTTGCCAGCCTCGAAGAGCAGTTGGCGGCCGCGCAGGATCAAGCTCTGCGGGCAGCTGCCGATGTGCAGAACGCCCGCCGCCGCGCGGAGCAGGAAGTGGAAAAGGCGCACAAGTTTGCCCTTGAGCGTTTCGCCAATGAGCTGCTGCCGGTGGTTGACAGCCTTGAGCGCGGCATGGAGTTGTCCGATGCCAGCGACCCGGCAATCAAACCCATGCGCGATGGCATGGATCTGACCCTGAAGCTGTTTGCCGAAACCCTAGCGCGCTTCCAGATCGTTCCGGTCGAGCCGCATGGCGAGCCCTTCAATCCGGAACTGCATCAGGCGATGGCCATGGAGGAACGCGATAGCGTCGAACCCAATACCGTTATTCGCGTATTCCAAAAGGGCTACACCATAAATGGTCGTCTGTTGCGCCCGGCCATGGTCGTGGTCAGCAAGACCCCGACAGACAAGCCGGCGTCTCCATCGATTGATGAGCAGGCTTGAAATAAATTCCACTGCCCCCATTAAGGGTGCATGAACAGACTAACCCGTGCCGCCGGTTATCCGCGGCAAGTTTAATCGGAGAATAGATATGGGCAAGATTATCGGTATCGACCTGGGGACTACCAACTCCTGCGTTGCAATCATGGAAAATGGCGTTGCCAAAGTCATCGAGAACGCTGAGGGCGCTCGCACCACTCCTTCGATCGTGGCCTACACCGGCGACGGCGAAACGCTGGTCGGCCAGTCCGCCAAGCGTCAATCGGTGACCAACCCGCAGAACACCTTGAACGCGGTCAAGCGTCTGATCGGCCGTCGTTTCGAAGAAGAAGTGGTCCAGAAAGATATCAAGCTTGTCCCTTACAAGATCGTCAAGGCTGACAATGGTGATGCCTGGGTCGAAGTGAAGGGCGAGAAAATGGCACCTCCGCAGATTTCTGCCGAAGTGCTGAAGAAGATGAAGAAGACTGCCGAGGATTACCTGGGCGAAGCCGTAACTGAAGCGGTTATCACCGTACCGGCCTACTTTAACGACAGCCAGCGTCAGGCGACCAAAGACGCCGGCCGTATCGCTGGTCTGGACGTCAAGCGGATCATCAACGAGCCGACTGCTGCCGCGCTGGCCTACGGCATGGATAAATCTCGTGGCGACTCCACCATCGTCGTTTACGACCTGGGTGGCGGTACCTTCGACGTATCCGTGATCGAAATTGCCGAAGTTGATGGCGAGCACCAGTTTGAAGTGTTGGCCACCAACGGTGACACCTTCCTGGGTGGCGAAGATTTCGACATGCGTCTGATCGATTACCTGGCAGACGAATTCAAGAAAGAAAATGGCATTGACCTGCACACCGATCCGTTGGCATTGCAGCGTCTGAAAGAGGCGGCGGAGAAGGCCAAGATCGAGCTGTCTTCCAGCAGCCAGACTGACGTCAACCTGCCGTACATTACTGCCGACTCCACAGGTCCCAAGCACCTGCAGGTCAAGGTCACCCGTGCCAAGCTGGAGTCGCTGGTTGAAGAGCTGATCAAGCGCAGTATCGAGCCTTGCCGCGTAGCCATGAAAGACGCTGGTCTGGACGTGTCCGAGATCAACGAAGTGATTCTGGTTGGTGGTCAGACGCGTATGCCGCTGGTGCAGAAGACCGTTGCTGACTTCTTCGGCAAAGAGCCACGCAAAGACGTTAACCCCGATGAAGCAGTCGCCGTTGGCGCAGCGATTCAGGGTGCGGTACTCGCCGGTGACGTAAAAGACGTGTTGCTGCTCGACGTATCGCCGCTGTCTTTGGGTATCGAAACCATGGGCGGCGTGATGACCACGCTGATCGAGAAGAACACCACCATCCCGACCAAGAAGTCGCAGGTGTTCTCCACTGCTGACGACAACCAGACCGCCGTGACCATTCACGTGCTGCAAGGTGAGCGTAAGCAGGCCGGGCAGAACAAGTCGCTGGGTCGTTTCGATCTGGCCGATATTCCGCCAGCCCCACGCGGTGTGCCGCAGGTTGAAGTGAGCTTTGACATCGACGCCAACGGTATCCTTAACGTGTCTGCGAAAGACAAGGCAACCGGCAAGCAACAGTCGATCATCATCAAGGCCTCTTCCGGTCTGAGCGATGAAGAAATCGACAACATGGTTCGTGATGCCGAAGCCAACGCCGAGGAAGATCGCAAGTTCGAAGAGCTGGTAACCACCCGTAACCAGGCAGATCAGCTGGTCCACGCTACCCGCAAGACCTTGACTGAAGCTGGCGACAAGGCCACCGAGGAAGAGAAAACCGCAATCGAGACCGCTTTGGCGAATCTGGAAGCGGCGATCAAAACCGACGACAAGGCCGACATCGAAGCCAAGATCACGGCGCTGTCTGAAGCATCCGGTCCGCTGGTGCAGAAGATGTACGCCGAGCAGGCGCAGCCAGGCCAAGGTGGTCCGGATGCCCAGGCTGATGGTCAGCAGGAAGCGGGCGACGACGTTGTCGATGCCGAGTTCGAAGAGGTCAAGGACAACAAGTAAGCTCCTGACTCATCGGCAGTTGCAGGCGCGCTGATGCGCCTGTAACCGACCATTACCAGGCAACGCGGGAGCTATTCCCGCGTTGCCGTTTGTGTAACAGGGGCAGGCAAGCGTCCCGGTAAAGGAAATCTGAACGATGGCCAAGCGTGATTTTTATGAGGTGCTGGGTGTCGAGCGCGGCGCTAGCGAGGCGGAGCTGAAAAAAGCCTACCGTCGTCTGGCAATGAAGTATCACCCGGACCGTAACCCGGATGACGAAAGCGCGATCGAGAAGTTCAAGGAGGCTAACGAGGCCTACGAAGTACTGACCGACGCCCAGAAACGCGCAGCCTACGACCAATACGGACATGCCGGGGTTGACCCGAATATGGGCGGCGGCGCCGGTGGTGCCGGATTCGGTGGTGGCAATTTCTCGGATATTTTCGGTGATGTATTCGGCGATATCTTTGGTGGCGGCGGCGGTGGGCGCGGCGGCCGTTCCAGTGTGCAGCGCGGCAGTGATCTGCGTTATACCCTGGAGCTGGATCTGGAAGAGGCGGTGCGTGGCACCACCGTGACCATTCGCGTGCCGACGCTGGCCGAGTGCGGTACCTGCGACGGTTCCGGTGCCAAGAAGGGCACCACACCAGTGACCTGTACCACCTGTGGTGGCCACGGTCAGGTACGTATGCAGCAGGGTTTCTTCTCCGTGCAGCAGACCTGTCCGCGCTGCCACGGTACAGGCAAGATGATCACCGATCCCTGCAATACCTGCCACGGCCATG
This sequence comes from Halopseudomonas laoshanensis, assembly GCF_008365385.1. Classification (GTDB taxonomy): domain Bacteria; phylum Pseudomonadota; class Gammaproteobacteria; order Pseudomonadales; family Pseudomonadaceae; genus Halopseudomonas; species Halopseudomonas laoshanensis. The sequence continues at coordinate 70,644 of NZ_QOVF01000008.1, forward strand.
GCCGGGTGGAAGAGCAGAAGACCCTGTCGGTCAAAGTACCGGCCGGTGTGGATACCGGGGACCGCATTCGTCTGGCCGGCGAAGGTGAGGCGGGTGTGCACGGTGGTCCTGCAGGCGATCTTTACGTTGTAGTCTCGGTGCGTGAGCACAAGATATTCCAGCGCGATGGCAAGAACCTGTTCTGTGAAGTGCCGATCAGCTTTGCTGATGCCGCGCTGGGTGGCGAGCTGGAAGTGCCCACGCTGGATGGCCGGGTCAAATTGAAGATTCCGGATGGCGCTCAGACCGGCAAGCTGTTCCGCTTGCGTGGCAAAGGTGTAACGCCCGTGCGCGGTGGTTCTGCGGGCGACCTGTTGTGCAAGGTCGTAGTGGAGACGCCGGTCAATCTGACCAAGCGTCAGCGCGAGCTGATTCAGGAGCTGCGTGAAACGCTGCAGGAAGAGGGTTCCAATCAGTCGCCGCGAGCCGAGAGCTGGTTTGACGGGGTGAAGAACTTCTTTGAAGACATGAAATTCTGAGCGGAGTCAGCATGAGAAGAATAGCCGTGATTGGCGCCGCCGGGCGCATGGGCAAAACGCTGATTGAGGCGGTAAGCCAGACTCCCGGCGCTCAGCTGACCGCCGCCATCGAGCGACCGGAGAGCTCTCTGGTCGGGGCCGATGCTGGCGAGTTGGCCGGTATCGGGCGCAATGGCATCAAGGTCAGAGGTAGCCTGCGTGAGGTGCTCGACGATTTTGATGTGTTGATCGATTTTACCCATCCGACCACTACGCTGGTCAACTTGGCGCTTTGTCGCGCGGCCGGCAAAGCGCTGGTCATCGGCACTACCGGCTTCAGTGATGACGAAAAGCGCTTGCTGCTCGATGCGGGTCAGGATGTGCCGATTGTCTTCGCGCCGAACTTCAGTGTTGGCGTAAACCTGTGCCTTAAACTGCTGGATATGGCAGCTCGGGTGATGGGTGATGACGCTGATATCGAAATCATTGAAGCGCACCACCGGCACAAAGTTGATGCGCCATCAGGTACCGCGTTGCGCATGGGCGAGGTTGTAGCTGATGCGCTAGGTCGTGATCTGAGCAAGGTGGCGGTATATGGTCGCGAAGGTCAGACCGGCGCCCGCGAGCGCGATACCATTGGCTTTGCCACGGTGCGAGCGGGGGATGTGGTTGGTGATCACACGGTATTGTTCGCCACCGAAGGCGAGCGCGTGGAAATCACCCATAAAGCCTCCAGCCGCATGACCTTTGCCAAGGGCGCCGTGCGCTCTGCGCTATGGCTGGATGCGCGCGCTCCCGGGCTGTATGACATGCAGGATGTGCTGTCGCTGAAGGATTAAGCGGGCGGTAAGTGTCATCTGCAAAACAAAAAGGGCGGCGAGCCAGAGGTTCGCCGCCCTTTTTTATGGCTGTTGTTCAGGCGCCGCTGCGTGCCACGTCGCGAGCCATGTTGTTCAGCGTTTGCACGTTGCGCTGTAGATAGAAGGCGGCAATCGTCGGCACCCAGTCTGATAACGGATTCTTCAGTCGAGGCTGGATAAATTCATATTGCTTGTCCAGGCGCGAGAAGGTTTCGCTCTGATCCGGATAGATCCCTTTGAGTTCGGCGGAACGAGCCAGAATGCTGGCATCAAGAATATCGAACAGGCCTTCCTGGTTTTCCAGGAAATACACCCCCACCGAACTGAACATGTTGTTCTGGTACAGCATCAGGATCTGGCTGGTTTCCAGGCTCTGCTTGTGCAGTGCCAGCAAATCCTCGGGCATATCCGCAGCTGCTGCTTCATAGGCGCTGGCAGCGGCGGCGTCGAAGGCGCCATGGGCCTGCATGATCCGGTTCACTGTAGCCAGATTGTAGTGGGCTTCTTCATCTCCGAGGGCTTCCAGTTCGCGAATCAACAGTTGGAAGTTGGCAAATGGAGTGGTCAATTCAGAGGGGTTGCCTAGTTGCTGCAACAGCTGGCTCATGGTCGCGAGTGCGCGGTTGTACTCTTCGCGGTTGCCCGGTTCGCGGACGCGTTCGAACAGATTATTGTCAATCAACAGGTAGGTGCCCGCCGTATAGCCTTCGCTGCGCAGCTCGTGCAGTGTTTGCAGTCGCTGTACGTCGGCGTAAGCCATGGGTGCCAAGCATAGCAATATCAGCACTAGGAAGCGTTTCAGGTGCAATACCATGATCTAGTCCCCGAATCCTTTTTTGTTTTTGTGTGCTGACGTCTATCAGGCCAACTCCTGTGCCGGCTATGCCGGTACGGGATCGGGTCGGATCTTGCCAGCTTCCGTATTCCAGCGGCTGTTTTATCACAAATGTCTCGGCATATGAAACATAGTGGCATTTGTGTTGTCGTGGGTGGCACTCGCTCGTCTGTTTGTACAGGTCATTCGGTGTGGATATTTGCCTGTCGAGCCGTTACAATTGCGAGCTAATCTGTCTATTCAGCGCGCATCTGACAATGCCTTGCAGCGGGATGAAGTGTTAAGCACCTCATTCCCGCTTTTGTGCAGCCCGCGTTTGGTAAAATCTGTCAGTCCTATCGGAGGTTTTCTTGTCCAAGCCAGCCATTCTCGCCCTTGCCGACGGAAGCATCTTCCGTGGTGAGGCCATCGGCGCCGACGGTTCCAGTGTCGGTGAGGTCGTTTTCAATACGGCCATGACCGGTTATCAGGAGATCCTCACCGATCCGTCCTACGCCCGCCAAATCGTTACGCTGACCTACCCGCACATTGGTAACACCGGCATCACGCCGGAAGATGCCGAGTCTGATCGTGTGCAGGCCGCTGGTCTGGTAATCCGCGATCTGCCGCTGCTGGCCAGCAGCTGGCGCAGCAAACAGCCGCTGGACGCCTACCTGCGCGACAACAATGTTGTCGCGATTGCCGGCATTGATACGCGCCGCCTGACGCGCATTCTGCGCGAGAAAGGCTCGCAGAATGGCTGCATCCTCGCCGGTGACAACATCACCGATGAGCAGGCGCTTGAGCTGGCGCGCAGCTTCCCCGGTCTCAAGGGCATGGATCTGGCCAAGGAGGTCAGCGTCAAGCAGAGCTACCAGTGGCGTTCCAGCGTTTGGGATCTGGCGACTGACAGCCACCCGGAAATCGCTGATGCGGATTTGCCCTATCACGTGGTCGCCTTCGACTACGGCGTCAAGTTCAACATCCTGCGCATGCTGGTCGCGCGCGGCTGCCGCCTGACCGTAGTACCGGCGCAGACGCCGGCCTCTGAAGTGCTGGCGATGGAGCCCGATGGCGTGTTCCTGGCCAACGGCCCGGGTGATCCGGAGCCTTGCGATTACGCCATCCAGGCGATTCGCGAAGTGCTGGAAACCGAGATTCCGGTCTTTGGTATCTGCCTGGGCCACCAGCTGTTGGCACTGGCCTCTGGCGCCAAAACGGTGAAGATGGGCCACGGCCACCACGGCGCCAACCACCCGGTGCAGGATCTGGATACTGGCGTGGTGATGATCACCAGCCAGAACCACGGCTTTGCGGTGGACGAAGCGTCGCTGCCGGAGAATCTGCGGATCACGCACAAATCGCTGTTTGACGGCACATTGCAGGGTATCGAGCGTACCGACAAAGCGGCCTTCAGCTTCCAGGGTCACCCGGAAGCGAGCCCCGGCCCGCACGATGTCGAGCCGCTGTTTGACCGTTTCATCGAGGCCATGGCGAAAAGCCGCTGAGCCGCCGGTACACCCAAGGATTTGTAGACGACTATGCCAAAACGTACAGACATTAAAAGTATTCTGATCCTCGGCGCCGGCCCTATCGTGATTGGCCAGGCCTGCGAGTTCGACTACTCCGGTGCCCAGGCTTGCAAGGCGCTGAAGGAAGAGGGGTTCCGCGTTATTCTGGTTAACTCCAACCCGGCCACGATCATGACCGATCCGTCCATGGCCGATGCGACCTATATCGAGCCGATCAAATGGCAGACGGTCGAGAAGATCATCGCCAAGGAGCGTCCCGATGCCGTACTGCCGACCATGGGTGGGCAGACCGCGCTGAACTGTGCGCTGGACCTGGAAAAGCACGGCGTACTGGAAAAATACAACGTCGAAATGATCGGCGCCAATGCTGACACCATCGACAAGGCCGAAGACCGTTCGCGCTTCGACAAGGCGATGAAGTCCATCGGCCTGGCCTGTCCGGTATCGGGCATCGCCCATGACATGCAAGAGGCCTACAAGGTTCTCGATCAGGTCGGCTTCCCGTGCATCATTCGCCCCTCGTTTACCATGGGTGGCACTGGTGGCGGCATCGCGTACAACCGCGAAGAGTTTGAAGAGATCTGTAACCGTGGTCTGGATCTGTCGCCAACCAAGGAACTGCTGATCGACGAATCGCTGATCGGTTGGAAAGAGTACGAGATGGAAGTGGTCCGCGACAAAAAGGACAACTGCATCATCGTCTGCTCGATCGAGAACTTCGATCCCATGGGTGTGCACACCGGTGACTCCATCACCGTAGCGCCAGCCCAGACGCTGACCGACAAGGAATACCAGATCATGCGTAACGCCTCATTGGCGGTATTGCGTGAAATCGGTGTGGAAACCGGTGGCTCCAACGTCCAGTTCGGTATCAATCCGGTCGACGGCCGCATGGTTGTGATCGAGATGAACCCGCGGGTGTCGCGTTCTTCTGCGCTAGCTTCCAAGGCTACTGGCTTCCCGATCGCCAAGATCGCCGCCAAGCTGGCGGTGGGTTATACCCTGGACGAACTGCAGAACGATATCACCGGTGGCCGCACGCCAGCGTCCTTCGAGCCGTCGATCGATTACGTGGTGACCAAGATCCCGCGTTTCGCCTTCGAGAAATTCCCCAGCGCCGACGCGCGTCTGACCACGCAGATGAAATCGGTAGGCGAGGTCATGGCCATCGGCCGGACCTTCCAGGAATCCCTGCAAAAAGCCCTGCGCGGTCTGGAAGTCGGCGTCAGCGGCCTGGATCCCAAGCTGGATATGGCGGCGACCGATGCCAAGACTGATCTAACCCGCGAGCTGACCGTGCCCGGCGCCGATCGTATCTGGTACGTCGCCGATGCCTTCCGTTTCGGCATGAGCATGGAGCAGATCTTTGATCTGACCAAGATCGATCCCTGGTTCTTGGTGCAGATTGAAGACCTGATCAAGGACGAAGAGCGCATCAAGACTCTGGGTCTGGTTGATGTTGACCGCGACCTGATGTTCCGTCTCAAGCGCAAGGGCTTCTCGGATATCCGTCTGGCGGATCTGCTCAGTGTCAGTGAAAAGACCCTGCGCAGCCTGCGGCACAAGCTCAAGGTCTACCCGGTGTACAAGCGGGTGGATACCTGCGCCGCCGAATTCGCCACCGACACGGCCTATATGTACTCGACCTATGAGGAAGAGTGCGAAGCCAACCCCAGCAGCCGTGACAAGATCATGGTGCTGGGCGGTGGTCCAAACCGTATTGGCCAGGGTATCGAGTTCGATTACTGCTGCGTACACGCGGCATTGGCCATGCGCGAAGACGGTTACGAGACCATCATGGTCAACTGCAACCCGGAAACCGTCTCCACCGATTACGACACCTCTGACCGTCTGTACTTCGAACCGGTGACCCTGGAAGACGTGCTGGAAATCGTCCGCGTCGAACAGCCCAAGGGTGTGATCGTGCAGTACGGCGGCCAGACTCCGCTGAAGCTGGCACGTGCGCTGGAAGAAGCCGGTGTGCCGATTATCGGTACCAGTCCGGAGGCCATTGACCGCGCGGAAGACCGTGAGCGCTTCCAGCAGATGGTTGAGCGCCTGAACTTGCGTCAGCCGCCGAACGCGACTGTGCGCAGTGAAGAGGAAGCGATCCGCGCTGCCGGCAAGATCGGTTACCCACTGGTGGTACGCCCGTCCTACGTACTGGGCGGCCGGGCGATGGAAATCGTCTACCAGGAAGAAGAGCTCAAGCGCTACCTGCGCGACGCGGTGAAAGTCTCCAATGACAGCCCAGTGCTGCTGGATCACTTCCTCAACTGCGCCATTGAAGTGGATATCGACGCTGTTTGCGACGGTACTGATGTGGTTATCGGCGCGATCATGCAGCATATCGAACAGGCTGGTGTGCACTCCGGTGATTCCGCCTGCTCGCTGCCGCCGTACTCACTGCCGGCCAATATTCAGGACGAGATCCGCGATCAGGTCGCCAGAATGGCGCTGGAGCTGGGTGTGGTCGGTTTGATGAACGTGCAGATGGCAGTGCAGGGCGAGACCGTCTATATCATCGAGGTTAACCCACGCGCGTCACGTACCGTACCCTTTGTCTCCAAGTGCATTGGCCAGTCACTGGCCAAGATCGCTGCGCGAGTCATGGCCGGCAAGACGCTCAAGGAAGTTGGCTTTACCCAGGAAGTGGTGCCGACCTACTACAGCGTCAAGGAGGCAGTATTCCCGTTCGCCAAATTCCCTGGCGTCGACCCGATCCTGGGGCCAGAAATGAAATCCACCGGTGAGGTCATGGGTGTGGGCGACAGCTTCGCCGAGGCCTTCGCCAAGGCCATGGTCGGCGCCGGTGAAACGCTGCCAAATGGCGGCTGCGCCTTTATCAGTGTGCGTGAAGACGACAAGCCCTATGTGGTCGACGTCGCCCGTGCGCTGATCGATCTGGGTTTTGAAGTGGTCGCCACCAGCGGCACGGCCAAAGTGATTGAGGCAGCCAACCTCAAGGTGCGCCGCGTCAACAAGGTCACCGAAGGGCGTCCGCATATTGTCGACATGATCAAGAATGACGAGATCAGCCTGGTGATCAATACCACCGAAGGTCGACAGTCCATGGCGGACTCCTACTCCATTCGTCGCAATGCATTGCAGCACAAGGTCACCTCCACCACTACGTTGGCGGGTGGCGAGGCTATCTGCATGGCATTGAAATTCGGTCCGGAAAAAACGGTTCGCCGTCTCCAGGACCTGCACGCAGGAATCTGATTATGAAATATCCAATGACCAAGCAGGGCGCAGAAGCCCTGGAAGCCGAACTCAAGCATCTGAAAAGCGTGATGCGCCCGCAGATTACCCAGGCTATCGCCGAAGCGCGCGAGCTGGGTGACCTGAAGGAAAACGCTGAATACCATGCCGCGCGTGAACAGCAGGGCATGGTTGAAGCACGCATTCGTGATATCGAAGGTCGTCTGGGCAATGCCCAGGTGATTGACGTGGCTACCTTGCCGCGCACCGGCAAGGTGTTCTTCGGCACCACAGTTGAGATCGTTAATGTCGATACCGAAGAGTCGGTCAGTTATCAGATCGTCGGTGACGACGAGGCCGACATCAAAATCAACAAGATCTCCGTCAGCTCGCCGATCGCCCGTGCGTTGATCGGCAAGGAAGAGGGCGATATCGTCGCCGTGAAAACCCCGGGTGGCGTGGTCGAGTACGAGATCGTCGAGGTTGCGCACAAGTGAGCAACTCGCTTACGCCGACGCCACCAGCTTCCGGGCTGCGTGGCGGGCGTATTGCCTGGCAACTGACGCTAACCCTGTGGGTTGGTGGCGTGTGGATGCTGCATTTCGTGCTGTTGCCGGCACTCCAGCAGTTCGGCCTGGCGCCGCTACTGATCGACGAGCTGGCCAATTATATGCGGCCATTGATGATGGGCTTCGCCGGCGTATGTGCTGCATTGCAGTTACTGGTCGTGTGGGCAGCGTTGGGGCAGGGCGTGGGGCAAGGTATGGCGCGGGATCTGCGTGCGCAACTTCTGGCGCTGGTCATTCTGGGAGTGGCGGGCTTCTTTGCAGTCGCGGTTATGCCCAATGGCGCCTATCTGCAGTTATTCGCCTATCTGGTGGTGGCTTTTGCCGGACTGATTCTGGTGCTGCAGCCGCGCCCGGATGAAACCGGGCGCTAGGTCGCTCACATATCCTTGAAGCGGGTCAGGTTCGACAGATTGGGGTTGGCCTTCTTGTTCTTGCGCAGCAAAATGACCATCTTGCCGATCACCTGCACCAATTCGGCACCACTGGCCTTGCAAACCTGCTCTACCAAGGCATTCTTGGTGTCACGGTCAGCCACGCTGATACGGATCTTGATCAATTCATGATCATCCAGCGCGCGATTCAGCTCAGACAATACGCCTTCGCTGGCGCCCTGATCGCTGACGATGACCACCGGCTTGAGGTGATGGCCAATACGTTTGTAGTCTTTCTTCTGAGCTGAGCTGAGGGTCATAATGATCTGTATGCTTACCGGTATGAAAATGAAGTAGTCAATGTCGTGCCTGCCAGTCTGGCAGTGCGGACCACAGTTTAACAGGCGGCGCGTTCCGCTGCATGGGGTATTCCGTGGCACAATCGAAGACCAGCAAAGGCTGGTTGAAAGAACATTTCGACGATCCCTTTGTCAAACAGGCACAGAAGGATGGTTACCGCTCCCGGGCGAGCTACAAGTTGCTGGAAATTCAGGAAAAGGACCGCCTGCTCAGGCCTGGCATGACCGTGCTGGACCTGGGCTCGGCGCCCGGTGGCTGGTCGCAGGTGGCCAGTCGGCTGATTGGCGAGAAGGGCACTATCATCGCCTCGGACATCCTGATGATGGACAGTATTCCGGATGTCACCTTTATTCAGGGTGATTTTACCGAAGACAGCGTATTTGAAGCGATTCTCGCTGCGATCGATAATCAGCCGGTAGACCTTGTTATTTCCGATATGGCCCCCAACATGAGTGGTACACCGGAAATAGATCAGCCCGGGGCAATCTACCTTTGTGAGCTGGCGCTGGATATGGCCGAGAAGGTGCTCAAGCCGGGTGGTGACTTCCTCATCAAGGTGTTTCACGGTGAAGGTTTTGACGCTTACCATAAGCTGGCACGCAGCCGCTTCGACAAGATGGTCACGCGCAAGCCTGACGCATCCCGCGGCCGCTCCCGCGAAACCTACTTGCTGGGCAAGGGTTTCAAGGGCGATACGAATTGATCGGGCCTCGCTAATCCGGGGTTCGGCGACATAGTGCGTTACATTGGTTTCACTGCAGCGCCGAGTGAATCTGGTGTAAGGTAATGAGAGTTTTATTAGACTCAGCTAGGCCTGAGCTGCATGGGCAGTCAGGCAAGAGGGTAGCGATTTGAATGACATGGCGAAGAACCTCATTCTGTGGCTGATCATTGCCGCCGTTCTGGTAACGGTAATGAACAACTTCAGCGGTCCCGCAGAGACGACCAACAACCTCAACTACTCGCAGTTTCTGGAGCTGGTCAGGGATCGTCAGGTAGAGCGGGTCACCGTTGACGGGTTCGAGATCACCGGCAAGAGTGTTGATGGCAACACCTTCAAGACTGTGCGTCCGGCGATTCAGGACAACGGCCTGATCGGTGATCTGCTGGACAACGAAGTGATCATCGAGGGTAAGCAGCCGGAGCAGCAAAGCATCTGGACCCAGTTGCTGATTGCCAGTTTCCCGATCCTGATCATTATTGCCATTTTCATGTTCTTCATGCGCCAGATGCAGGGCGGGGCGGGCGGCCGTGGCGGCCCGATGAGCTTTGGCAAGAGCAAGGCGCGCATGCTCTCTGAAGATCAGGTCAAGACTACCTTTGCCGACGTTGCCGGTTGCGACGAAGCCAAGGAAGAAGTCAGCGAGCTGGTTGAATTCCTGCGTGATCCAGGCAAGTTTCAGCGTCTGGGCGGCCACATTCCGCGCGGCGTGTTGATGGTCGGTCAGCCGGGTACGGGTAAAACGCTGCTGGCCAAAGCTGTTGCCGGTGAGGCCAAGGTGCCGTTCTTTACCATCTCTGGTTCCGACTTCGTGGAAATGTTCGTCGGTGTAGGTGCCAGCCGCGTACGTGACATGTTTGACCAGGCCAAGAAGCACGCTCCGTGCATTATCTTTATCGACGAGATCGATGCGGTCGGCCGTCACCGTGGTTCGGGAATGGGCGGCGGTCATGACGAGCGCGAGCAGACCCTGAACCAGTTGCTGGTTGAGATGGACGGCTTTGAAGCCAACGACGGCATCATCGTTGTGGCTGCAACCAACCGTCCTGACGTGCTTGACCCGGCGCTGCTGCGTCCAGGCCGTTTCGACCGTCAAGTTGTGGTCGGTCTGCCAGACATCCGCGGCCGTGAGCAGATCCTCAAGGTACACATGCGTAAAGTGCCGCTGGGTGATGACGTGGTGCCGGGCAACATTGCCCGTGGTACACCGGGCTTCTCCGGTGCCGATCTGGCCAACCTGGTCAACGAAGCCTCGCTGTTTGCTGCGCGGTTCGGCAAGCGCCTGGTAGAGATGAAAGAATTCGAAATGGCCAAGGACAAGATCATGATGGGCGCCGAGCGCAAATCCATGGTCATGTCCGACAAGGAAAAGCTCAACACCGCTTATCACGAGTCGGGTCACGCGATTGTTGGTCGTCTGGTGCCTGAACACGATCCGGTCTACAAGGTATCGATCATTCCCCGTGGCCGCGCCCTGGGTGTGACCATGTTCCTGCCGGAAGAAGATCGTTACAGCCTGTCCAAGCGTGCGCTGATCAGCCAGATCTGCTCGTTGTTCGGTGGCCGTATTGCCGAGGAAATGACGCTGGGCTTTGATGGCGTCACTACCGGCGCGTCCAACGACATCATGCGTGCCACGCAACTGGCCAAGAACATGGTCACCAAGTGGGGTCTGTCCGAGAAGCTCGGTCCGCTGATGTATGGCGAAGACGAAGAGCAGGGCTACCTGGGTCGTGGCGGCGGTGGTCAGGCGTCCGGTGTATCCGGTGAGACGGCCAAGCTGATCGACCAGGAAGTGCGCAGCATCATTGACAGCTGTTACGCCACGGCGCAGCAACTGCTCAAGGATAACCGCGACAAGCTGGACCTGATGGCTGAAGCCTTGATGAAGTACGAGACTATCGATGCTGACCAGATCAACGACATCATGACCGGCATCCCGGCCCGTGAGCCAAAGGACTGGGGCAAGGACGACAAGCCTGGCCCGGGTGCAGCGGCCAAGCCCGAACCGGATGACAGCATTGATGTCGCCGGTGACGGCAAGTCAGACGACGACAGCAGCACTGTCAGCGGTCCGGCCAGCGGGCACTGATCTGAATGAGCAGCACTGACCATGGGTCCTGGTTGCCTTGCGGCGACCGGGAGCTTGATCTATCCCGTACGCATGTCATGGGTATTCTCAATACCACTCCCGATTCCTTTTCCGACGGCGGCCAGTATCAGCAACTGGATGCGGCGCTGCGGCACGTCGAACGCATGCTTGAAGAAGGCGCCACGCTAATTGATGTCGGCGGCGAATCCACGCGCCCTGGCGCAGATCCAGTGTCTGTCGATCAGGAATTGCATCGTGTGGTGCCGGTGGTGGAAGCCATCAAGGCGCGCTTCGATACCATCGTTTCGATTGATACCAGCACACCTGAAGTAATGCGCGACAGTGCTGCCGTGGGTGCCGGCCTGATCAACGATGTGCGCGCCCTGTTGCGCCCCGGAGCGTTGCAGGCTGCCGCGCATAGTGGCTTGCCGGTATGCCTGATGCATATGCGCGGCGACCCTAAAAGCATGCAGGACGCCCCGCGTTACGAATCCATTCTGAACGAGGTCGGGCGCTTTCTTAGCGAACGCGTTGAGGCCTGCGAGCAGGCTGGTATTGCTCGGGAAAAGTTGCTGCTGGATCCCGGCTTTGGCTTTGGCAAAACGCTGGAACATAACCTCGAACTCTTCGCCCAGATGCATCTGCTGCAGCCCCATGGTTTGCCGCTATTGGTAGGCGTGTCGCGCAAAAGCATGATCGGCCAATTGCTGCAGCGGCCAGTGGAAGAGCGTCTGGCTGGTGGTCTGGCGCTTACGTCCTTGGCGGTCGCCCGGGGCGCGCGTATCATCAGAGCCCATGACGTGGCGGCCACCGTGGATGCGGTGCGCATGACCGAGGCTGTGCTGGCGGCAGCGCAGCGCTAACCGGCAATCTGCTGCAATAACATACATACACCCGCTCTTACTCCAGGATTCTTCAGATGGACAAAAGGTATTTCGGCACGGATGGCATTCGCGGTCAGGTGGGTACTCACCCAATTACACCTGAATTTGTACTCAAGCTCGGCTGGGCGGTCGGTACCGCCTTTCGCAAGCAGGGCGTTTGCCGCGTGATGATAGGTAAAGACACGCGCATCTCCGGCTACATGTTCGAGTCGGCGCTGGAAGCCGGCTTGTCCGCTGCCGGCGCTCACGTACAGCTGCTCGGTCCGATGCCCACGCCAGCGATTGCCTATCTGACACGCACCTTTCAGGCTGATGCCGGCATCGTGATCAGCGCCTCGCACAATCCCTTCTATGACAACGGCATCAAGTTCTTCTCGGCCGATGGCAGCAAGCTGCCCGACAGCCTTGAGCTGGAAATCGAACGCTTGGTTGATGAGCCGATGGTCGTGGTGGATTCGGCCTCGTTGGGCAAGGTGTTTCGCGTTGAAGATGCCTCCGGCCGTTATATCGAATTCTGCAAAAGCAGCGTGCCGACCAGTACCAGCTTCAAGGGCATGAAGATCATCCTCGACTGCGCCAATGGTGCGACCTATAAGGTCGCTCCCAACGTGTTTCGTGAGTTGGGCGCCGATGTCACCGTGATCGGTGCTACCCCGGACGGCCTGAACATCAATGACAAGGTCGGCTCTACTGATCTTACTGCGCTGCGCGAGCAGGTCTTGGCCAAGGGCGCAGACCTGGGTATTGCGCTGGATGGTGATGGTGATCGGGTGTTGATGGTCGACCATCTAGGTAATGAAGTGGATGGCGACGAATTGATGTTCATCATGGCCATGGAACTGCACGAGCGTGGCCAGTTGCGCGGCGGTGTGGTCGGCACGCAGATGAGCAATCTGGGTCTGGAGCTGGCGCTACAGGAAAAAGGCATCGAGTTCGTCCGCGCCAAGGTCGGCGACCGTTATGTAATGGCTGAATTGCGTCAGCGCGATTGGGTGCTGGGTGGCGAAGCCTCCGGACACTTGGTGTGCCTGCACCATTCCAGCACCGGCGACGGCATCATTGCCGCGTTGCAGGTGCTCAAGGCGTTGCAGCGTGCCGGCCTGTCGTTGGCAGAAGCGCGCCAGGGTATGCACAAATGCCCGCAGGTATTGATCAACGTGCGTTACCAGCGCGGCAGTGAGTCGCCGCTGGCCGATGCTACGCTGCAGGCCGCAGTGAAAGAGTCCGAGCAACGCCTGGGTCAGACCGGCCGAGTGTTGCTCAGACTTTCAGGCACTGAGCCAGTATTGCGGGTCATGGTTGAAGGGCAGGACGCCAAGCAGGTGTCCGCTGAAGCCAATGGCCTGGCAGCACAGGTCCGCGCACTGTTCGCTGATTAAAAAGGCAGTTGTGTCACTCGGGCAACTTGGTTAAGATTGGCGCCCGCTTGAGCTGAGAGGTTAGGCATGCGTCGCCCGCTAGTCGCCGGTAACTGGAAAATGCACGGTACTCGGCAATCCGTTGACAGCCTTTTGAAAGGGCTTAATCAGCAGGACTGGCCAGAGGGTGTGGATGTCATGATCGCCCCGCCGGCACTGTATATTCAGCAGTGCCACGCGAGTCTGATCAAATCGCCTGTGTATATCGGTGCTCAAAGCTGCGCTTCCCAGGCCGAGCCGGGTGCGTTAACGGGTGAAATTTCCCCGGCGCAATTGCGTGACGCGGGATGTGAATATGTACTCGTGGGGCATTCCGAAAGGCGTAGTCTGTTCGGTGAAACCGACGAGGTAGTACGCAAGAAGTTTGCTGCAGCACTGGCCTGCGGATTGCGTCCGGTACTCTGTGTTGGTGAAACGCGCGAACAGCGCGACGCCGGCCTGACCGCCGAAGTGGTGGGTACTCAGTTGCAGGTTATTCTCGACGCCTTTGGTGTCGGTGGTTTGGCTCAAGGCGTGGTCGCTTATGAGCCGGTCTGGGCAATCGGAACCGGCTTGACAGCCGATCCTGAGCAAGCCCAGGATGTGCACGCCATGATTCGCGCACGGCTGGCCATCATGGACGACGAGCAGGCCCAGCTGGTACAGATTGTTTACGGTGGCAGCGTCAAGGCCGATAACGCCGAAGACCTTTTTGCCATGCCGGATATCGATGGGGGGCTGGTAGGTGGTGCCTCCCTCAATGCAGATGAATTTGGCGCGATCGCACGTGCCGCGGGACGAGTGTAATGATTGAAACCGTAGTCATAGTTGTTCACCTGATGGTCGCCATCGGTCTGGTCGGGCTGGTCCTGATCCAGCAGGGTAAGGGTGCCGAAACAGGTGCATCCTTTGGTTCCGGTGCGTCTGGTACTGTGTTTGGCAGTCAGGGTTCGGCTACCTTTCTCAGCCGCCTGACAGCGATCCTGGCCACGGTGTTCTTTGTTACTTCCCTGGGTCTGGCGTATTACGCGAGTCACCATTCGGATGAAATTCGCGATGCAGGTTTGCCGGAACCGGCTCTGCAGACAGCGCCAGTAGCACCGGCGGCGAGTGAAGATGTACCAGTTCTTGAAGAAGAGCTGACTCCTCAGGCTCCTGCAGCAGATGATGTACCTGCGGCAGAATAAGCCAACAGTTTTGCGGAAGTGGTGGAATTGGTAGACACGCTATCTTGAGGGGGTAGTGCCTTAGGGTGTATGGGTTCGAGTCCCATCTTCCGCACCAATCAAACAGGGCCTGCATTTGCAGGCCCTGCTGTTTTCAGGGCTGAGTGCGCTGGTTGTCTTGTCAGGCTTCCAAGCGTATAATCATCGCCCTAGATTCGACGCGGGGTGGAGCAGTCTGGTAGCTCGTCGGGCTCATAACCCGAAGGTCGTAGGTTCAAATCCTGCCCCCGCAACCAGTTTTAAAGCCCCTTTTTAGGGGCTTTTTGTTAGCTGTCCTGTTCAATGACGGACGCTGTAGACAGGATGGGCTTAGTGCCCATTTTTTATTTGTGAAAGTTTTTTAAACTATAATTTTCAAGACTTTTAAGACTATGCGAGGCGGTAAATTTGTCCGGCAAATTGACTGAGTTGGAGGCCATGGTGGTCCCGATTGTCGAAGCCTTGGGCTATCGTTGTTGGGGCATCGAGTATTTGTCTCAAGGGCGACACACCCTGCTGCGGGTTTATATCGACCATGATGACGGTATCAGCGTGGAAGCCTGCGCGGAAGTCAGCCGGCAAGTAAGTGCCGTACTCGATGTGGAAGACCCCATCACTGGCGACTACACCCTGGAGGTGTCATCCCCGGGTATGGATCGGCCGTTATTTACACTTGAGCAGTTTGCCGATCATGTCGGCGAGCAGGCCAAGATCAGATTGCGCGTCCCTTATGAAGGGCGGCGGAATTTTCAAGGTGTCATCCGTGGAGTCGAAGGCGACGAGATCATACTGCAGGTAGATGAGCACGAATATCTGCTGCCGATCGACAGCATCGACAAGAGCAACATTATTCCGCGGTTTTGAGCATTATTTCGGGCTCTATGGCCCCAATGGATGGCGTTAGGCGAGGCATACGATGAGCAAAGAAGTGCTGCTGGTTGTGGAATCCGTTTCCAATGAAAAGGGCGTACCGCCCGATGTGATTTTCGAAGCATTGGAACTGGCATTGGCCACAGCGACAAAGAAGCGTTATGAAGACGAGGTTGATGTGCGCGTGGCAATCGATCGCCACACCGGCAACTATGAAAGCTTCATGCGTTGGACTGTGGTCGCTGATGAGGATTTCGAAGAGCCCGGTATGCAGCTGACGCTGGACCAGGCCCAGGAGCGCGATGCCGCGCTGAAGGTCGGCGACGTGGTCGAAGACAAGATCGACTCCGTCGAATTCGGCCGTATTGCCGCGCAGATCGCCAAGCAGGTGATCGTCCAGAAGGTCCGTGAAGCAGAGCGCGCCCAGGTGGTTGACGCTTACCGTGACCGCCTTGGCGAAATCATCAGCGGCACCGTGAAGAAAGTGACCCGCGACAGCGTCATCGTCGATCTGGGTAACAACGCCGAAGCCGTATTGCCGCGCGAAGAAATGATCCCGCGTGAGACCTTCCGTACCGGCACGCGCATCCGTGCGCTGCTCAAGGATATCCGCACCGAGAACCGTGGTCCGCAATTGGTGCTGTCGCGCAGCTGTCCGGAAATGATCATCGAGCTGTTCCGCATTGAAGTGCCGGAAATCGCCGAAGAGCTGATCGAAGTCATGGGCGCTGCCCGTGACCCGGGTTCACGCGCCAAGATCGCCGTGCGCTCCAAAGACAAGCGTATCGACCCGCAAGGTGCCTGTATCGGCATGCGCGGCTCGCGCGTTCAGGCCGTCTCCGGTGAGCTGGGTGGCGAGCGCGTTGACATCGTATTGTGGGACGACAACTTCGCCCAGTTCGTGATCAACGCCATGGCCCCGGCCGAAGTCGCGTCGATCATCCTTGATGAAGACACCCACACCATCGACATCGCCGTCGCTGAGGACAACCTGGCACAAGCCATTGGCCGCAGCGGTCAGAACGTTCGTCTGGCCAGCATGCTGACCGGCTGGACTCTGAACGTGATGACCGAAGACGACATCCGCGCCAAGCAGGAAGCCGAAACCGGCGACATCCTGCGGACCTTCATCGCCGAACTGGACGTTGAAGAAGACCTGGCGCAGCTGCTGGTAGAAGAGGGCTTCACTTCCCTGGAAGAGATTGCCTACGTACCGATGGAAGAAATGCTGGCGATCGACGGCTTTGACGAAGACATCGTCAACGAGCTGCGTTCGCGCGCCAAGGACCTGCTGTTGACCAAGGCCCTGGCCAGTGAAGAGAAGTTGGATGAAGTACAGCCGGCTGACGACCTGTTGAACATGGAAGGTATGGATCGCGCCCTGGCATTTCATCTGGCCGCCAAAGGCATTATCACCATGGAAGATCTGGCAGAGCAGTCAATTGACGAGCTGCTGGATATCGAAAATATAGATGAAGAACGTGCCGGCGCTTTGATTATGGCTGCCCGCGCACCCTGGTTTGAATAACCGGTCGGCATAGCAAGCCCACCCTGCGATAACGCAGGGCCCCGACTGAGGAGAGAGTTGAATGGCGGAAGTAACGGTCAAAGATTTAGCGCAGGTAGTAGGCACGCCTCTGGAGCGCCTGCTGCAGCAGATGCAGGAAGCCGGTTTGCCCCAAACCAGCGCGGAACAGCGCGTCAGTGATGACGAAAAGCAGAAACTGCTGGCGTTCCTGAAGAATTCTCATGGCGGTGATTCGGCTCCGTCCGAACCACGCAAGATCACGCTCAAGCGCAAAACCGTCAGCACCTTGAAAGTCGCTGGCAGCAAGACGGTCAACGTCGAAGTGCGCAAGAAGAAGACTTACGTCAAGCGCGATCCGGCCGAGCTGGAAGCAGAACGCGTTCGTGAAGTAGACGAGCAGCAGGCTGCTGAAGATGTGCGCAAGGCTGCAGTTGAAGCCCAGCGCAAAGCTGAAGAAGAAACCCGCAAGGCAGCCGAAGCCGCCGCCGCAGCCAAGGCCGAAACGCCCGCCGCCGCAGTAACCGAAGCTCCAGCAGCTGCTGAAGCGCCCGCACCGGCTCCTGCAGCCCCTGCACCTGCTCCAGCGCCTGAAGTGCAGGCCGCGCCGACTGTTATCGCGCCGCCAGCCGACAAGCCCGACCATTCCAAGAAGAAAGACGCGCATCGCAAGCCGACCCGCGCCGAGGAAGAGGAAGAGCGCAGCCGCAAGCGCGCTGGTGGTCATGCTGGCAAAGGCCGCAACGCCACGCGCAGCGGTAGCGATGACGACGAGGCCATGGCCCGTCGCCGTGGCGGTGGTGGCAAGCTCAAGGCGAACAAAAAACGTAATCAGCACGGCTTCGAGAAGCCGACAGGACCTCTAGTGCGTGAAGTTGTAATTGGCGAGACCATCACTGTGTCCGAACTGGCGCAGAAGATGTCGATCAAGGCAGCAGAAGTCATCAAGTACATGTTCAAGTCCGGCAACATGGTGACTATCAACCAGGTACTGGATCAGGACACTGCCAGCATCATCGCTGAAGACATGGGCCACAAGGTCAAGCAGATCAGCGACAACGATCTGGAAGACGCATTGGTATCCGCGTCCCAGGCGCATGAAGGCGAACTGGTTAACCGTGCACCGGTAGTAACCGTCATGGGTCACGTTGACCATGGTAAAACTTCCCTGCTCGATTATATCCGTCGTGCCAAGGTTGCCTCCGGCGAAGCCGGTGGTATTACCCAGCATATCGGTGCCTACCACGTAGAAACCGAGCGCGGCATGGTCACCTTCCTCGACACCCCCGGCCACGCGGCGTTTACCGCCATGCGTGCCCGTGGTGCCAAGGCCACTGACATCGTGATTCTGGTAGTAGCCGCGGACGACGGCGTGATGCCGCAAACCGAAGAAGCCGTGGCTCACTCCAAAGCTGCCGGCGTGCCGCTGGTGGTTGCCATCAACAAGATCGACAAGGAAGACGCCGATCTGGACCGCATCAAGAACGCACTGGCGGCGCTTGATGTGATCCCGGAAGAGTGGGGCGGCGACACCATGTTCATGCCCGTTTCGGCCAAGGCCGGTACCGGTATTGATGAACTGCTTGAAGCCGTACTGCTGCAGGCCGAAGTACTTGAACTGCAAGCGCAACCGTCCGTTCCGGGCCGTGGCGTTGTAGTTGAATCGCGTCTGGACAAGGGCCGTGGCCCGGTTGCTACCGTACTGGTTCAGAACGGTACCCTGCGTCAGGGCGACATCGTTCTGGCCGGCGTCAACTATGGCCGGGTACGTGCCATGTATGACGAAAACGGCAAGCCGATCAAGGAAGCTGGCCCATCCATCCCGGTCGAGATTCTCGGCCTGGACGGCACGCCGGATGCTGGTGACGAACTGACCGTTGTTACTGACGAGAAGAAAGCCCGTGAAGTGGCCTTGTTCCGTCAGGGCAAGTTCCGCGAGATCAAGCTGGCCCGTCAGCAGTCCTCCAAGCTGGAGAACATGTTCGACAACCTCGGTCAGGACGAGAAGAAGACCCTCAACATCGTACTCAAATCCGATGTACGTGGTTCTTTGGAAGCCCTGCAGAGCTCACTCAGCGAACTGGGTAACGAGGAAGTCCAGGTCAAGATCATCTCCGGCGGTGTCGGCGGGATCACCGAGACCGACGTCAACCTGGCGTTGGCTTCCAACGCCGTGGTCTTCGGCTTCAACGTCCGCGCCGACGCAACAGCGCGCAAGATCGTTGAAACCGAAGGTCTGGATCTTCGCTACTACAGCGTGATCTACGAGATCATCGACGACGTGAAAAAGGCCCTGGGCGGCATGCTCGGCAGCGACGTTCGCGAGCAGATCCTCGGCGTCGCCGAAGTACGCGACGTGTTCCGTTCGCCCAAGTTTGGCGACGTGGCAGGCTGTATGGTCATTGAAGGCACCATCCACCGTAACCGTCCGATCCGCGTATTGCGCCAGGACGTGGTCATCTATGAAGGCGAGCTGGAATCCCTGCGTCGCTTCAAGGATGACGTCGCCGAAGTGCGTAATGGCATGGAGTGCGGTGTCGGTGTGAAGAACTACAATGACGTTAAACCCGGTGACCGTATCGAAGTATTCGAGCGTATCCAGGTACAGCGCAGTCTGTAACCGCCTTTAGCGGCGTCACACGGCAAGTTCGGGGGTTTGCGCAAGCGAATTCACGGACTTGCCGTTGGCGTTTCCGCAGATCGAATTTTTTAGGCTGCCACAGGCGGTCAGAGACAGAATGTAATGGCAAATGAAAACAGTCGTACCCACCGCGTAGCGGACCAGATGCAGCGAGAACTGGCCATCCTGGTGCAGCGCGATATTCGCGATCCGCGCGTTGGCATGATCACCGTCACCGCCGTGGAAGTGAGCCGCGATCTGGCCCACGCCAAGGTGTATATCACCCTGATGGACAAGGACAGCGAAGAAGACATCGCCCAGAACCTGTCGATCCTCAAGGGCGTGGCCGGCTTTCTGCGCATGCAGCTGGGCAAGGTCATGAAGCTGCGCTCCGTGCCGCAACTGCACTTTCATTACGACGAAAGCGTGCGCCGTGGCGTGCATCTGTCGTCGCTGATCGAACGTGCCGTGGCTGAAGACCGCAGCCACCAATCGGAAGACGAGGAGTAAGCTTTGTCGGCACCGCGTAGCAAACGCCGTGATATCGACGGCGTCTTGATTTTCGACAAGCCCCTGGGCATGAGCTCCAACAATGCCCTGCAAAAAGTCCGTTGGCTGTTCAATGCCGCCAAGGGTGGGCATACCGGCAGCCTTGATCCGCTGGCCAGTGGTGTCCTGCCGCTGTGCCTGGGTGAAGCCACCAAGTTTTCCCAGTACCTGCTCGACGCTGACAAGGCGTACGTGACCGAAGCGCGCCTGGGCATGACCACCACCACCGGCGACGCCGAGGGTGATGTGCTGGAAAGCAAGCCGGTTAACGTCACCCTGGAACAGGTCGAATCCTTCCTGCCGCAGTTCACTGGTGACATCCTGCAGATTCCGCCGATGTACTCCGCGCTCAAGCACGAAGGCCAACCGCTCTACAAGCTGGCCCGCGCCGGCGAAACAGTGGAGCGCAAGCCGCGATCTGTTACTATCAATCAGCTTAAAGTACTGGGCCTGGAAGGCGATCGCCTGCGGCTGGAAGTGCACTGCACCAAAGGCACGTACATTCGCACACTTGTGGAAGATTTGGGCAATGCCTTGGGTTGTGGCGCGCACGTATCAGAGCTGCGCCGCATTCAGGCCGGCCCCTTTGATCTTAGCAAGGCTGTCACGTTGGAAGAGCTGGAGGCATTGCATGCCGAAGGCGGCCACCTGGCCTTGGACCACCTGCTGATGCCCAGCGATTGTGGCCTGCAGGATTGGCCCGAAGTAGAACTGACCGAACAGACCGCCTACTACCTGAACCACGGCCAAGCTGTCCGGGTACCCGGCAGCCCAGCCTTTGGCATGGTGCGTCTGCGCGATCAGAATGGCCAGTTTATCGGCATCGGCGAAATGACCGACGACGCCCGAGTAGCACCGAAGCGCTTGATGCGTTTCAACGGATAGACAATGGATTCCCGCGAAGGCGGGAATCCAAGCGGACTCAGCCCACAAAGCCGAGCTTGCTTAAGAAGTTGACCCATCAGGGTCACGACGAGGGTGGCTGTTAACAGGCATGGTCACTCCTCGATTTAAAACACGGGAATAAGGTTCCCGGCCTGTTCACTCAGAGGAAAGCTATCATGGCACTGAGCGTCGAAGAGAAAGCTGCAATCGTAAGCGAATACGCACGTGGCGAAGGTGACACCGGTTCTCCGGAAGTCCAAGTAGCGCTGTTGACTGCAAACATCAACAAGCTGCAGGGTCACTTCAAGGAAAACAAGAAGGATCACCATTCCCGTCGTGGTCTGATCCGGATGGTAAACCAGCGTCGTAAGCTGCTGGATTACCTGAAGTCGAAAGACATTCCGCGTTACGCCAGCTTGATCAGCGGTTTGGGTCTGCGTCGCTAAGCGACAAGTCCCGTTTGGACATGGCCGGGTCCGAAACCCGGTCGTGCCCAGAGTTTCCCCAAAGGCAAATACAGAGAGAGAGCACACCGTGAAACCGGTTATCAAACAATTCAAATTAGGCAACAACACCATCACCCTGGAAACGGGCCGCATCGCCCGCCAGGCTTCTGGTGCCGTACTGGTCAGCATCGACAATGCTGTCAGCGTTCTGTGTACCGTCGTCGGCGCCAAGAAAGCCGATGCAGGTCGTGACTTCTTCCCTCTGTCTGTGCATTACATCGAGAAGACCTACGCCGCAGGCCGCATCCCCGGTGGTTTCTTCAAGCGTGAAGGCCGTCCTACCGAGAAAGAGACCCTGACCTCGCGCCTGATCGACCGTCCGATCCGCCCGCTGTTTCCAGAAGGCTTCATGAATGAAGTCCAGGTGGTCTGTACTGTTGTCTCCACTGACAAGACTACTGACCCGGATATCGCCGCCCTGATCGGTACCTCCGCCGCGCTGGCCATTTCCGGCATCCCGTTCGACGGCCCCATCGCCGGCGCACGCGTTGGCTTTGACGCCAACAACGGCTACATCCTCAACCCCAACTACGAACAGCTGAAAGACTCGCGTCTGGACATGATCGTAGCCGGTACTGAAGACGCCGTACTGATGGTTGAATCCGAAGCCAAAGAACTGACCGAAGACCAGATGCTGGGCGCCGTACTCTTCGCCCACATGGAATTCCAGCCCGCTGTTCAAGCCGTCAAGGAACTCGCCGCTGAAACCGGCAAGGCTCGTTGGGACTGGACCGCCGCCCCGGAAAACACCGTACTGCTGGACGCGATCAAGTCGCAGTTTGGCGCCGGCATCGCCGAAGGTTACACCGTTACCGACAAGATGGCCCGCTACACTCGCCTTGGCGAGCTGCGCACCCAGGCTATCGAAGCGCTGGCTGGCGACGAAGAAGGCAAGCCTTCTGCCAGTGAAGTCAAAGACGCCTTCGGCGAGATCGAGTACCGCACCGTGCGCGAAAGCATCGTCAACGGCAACCCGCGTATCGACGGTCGCGACACCAAGACTGTTCGCCCGCTGAACATCGAAGTTGGCGTACTGGATCGCACCCACGGTTCCGCTCTGTTCACCCGTGGCGAAACACAGGCGCTGGTTGTTACCACCCTGGGTACGGCGCGCGACGCACAGCTGCTGGACACCCTGGAAGGCGAGAAGAAAGACCCCTTCATGCTGCACTACAACTTCCCTCCCTACTCCGTAGGCGAGTGCGGTCGTATGGGCGGCACTGGTCGTCGCGAAGTCGGCCACGGCCGTCTGGCCCGCCGCGGTATCGCCGCTGTGATGCCGAACATGGATGACTTCCCATACACCATCCGCGTGGTATCGGAAATCACCGAGTCCAACGGTTCCAGCTCCATGGCTTCCGTGTGTGGCGCGTCTCTGGCTCTGATGGACGCCGGCGTACCGCTGAGCGCACCCGTTGCCGGTATCGCGATGGGTCTGGTCAAGGAAGGCGACAAGTTCGCTGTACTGACCGACATCCTCGGTGATGAAGATCACCTCGGCGACATGGACTTCAAGGTAGCCGGTACCAGCAAGGGCGTTACTGCTCTGCAGATGGACATCAAGATCAAGGGCATCACCGAAGAAATCATGGAAATCGCCCTGGGCCAGGCCCTGGAAGCGCGTCTGGATATCCTCGGCCAGATGAACCAGATCCTTGGCGAGTCGCGCAAGGAGCTGTCTTCCAACGCCCCGACCATGATCAGCATGAAGATCGACTCCGACAAGATCCGCGACGTGATCGGCAAGGGCGGCGCCACCATTCGCGGTATCTGCGAAGAAACCGGTGCCTCCATCGACATCACCGACGACGGTTCAGTCAAGATCTTCGCGCCCACCAAGGACGCCGCCAATGCCGCCAAGGCGCGCGTTGACGAGATCACTGCAGAAGCGGAAATCGGCAAGATCTACGAAGGCAAGGTAGAGCGCATCGTCGACTTCGGCGCATTCGTCAACATCCTGCCCGGCAAAGACGGCCTGGTGCACATCTCTCAGATCGCCAACCAGCGCATCGAGAAAGTCACCGACGTACTGACCGAAGGCCAGATGGTACGCGTACTGGTATTGGACGTGGACAACCGCGGCCGTATCAAGCTGTCGATCAAGGACGTTGAAGGCACTGAAGCCCAAGACGCCTAAGCGCTACCCGTAGTACCGAGAAGCCCGGGCAGTTAGTTGCCTGGGCTTTTTTTATACCCGCTAATCCTCAGTACTTTGCCACTAAACGTCCGGGCTTTTTCATACTCGCAAAGCGCCCACGTCACTTTACAGGTGTCCCGCCCTCCCTGCGTCTACGTGGTGAACATCTGAGCCTTCCCATCCCTAGATCTAACCGATACCCTTGCCCGATCTTGATGTTTCTACCTGACCTGGATTTCCCTCTGCGCTTCTCCGTGACAACGCCCAATCCACCTCGAATCGTTCTTGGTTGCCCACTCTGGGCTGAACCTGCATGGCGGGGTGCTTTGTACCGAAGTGATGCCGATGCCGACCAGCGTCTGCAGCAATATGCGCAGGTATTTGGCGCGGTGGAGGGCAACACCACGTTCTATGCGCTGCCGAGCGCGGTGACGGTGGCGCGCTGGGCCGAGTTACTGCCGGATACCTTTCACTTCTGCGCCAAGCTGCCGCGCGAAGTCAGTCATGCTGGGCGTCTGGATCCGCAGAGTCCGGATCTGCAGCGCTTTTTTCAGCGCATGTCGCCATTGGAGCGGCGTTTTGGGCCGATCTGGCTGCAACTGCCGGCCCGTTTCGGTCCGGATGCGCTGGGTGAGTTGCTGGGGTTTCTCGATACCTTACCGACAGCTTGGCGTTACGCCGTCGAAGTGCGTCATCCCGGTTTTTTTCTAAAGGATGAGGCGGAGCGCCAACTTAACCGCCAATTGCATGAGCGCGGTATCGAACGCCTGATCTTTGATAGCCGGGCGTTATTCGCCAGTGATTCGACTGATCCGGCCACAGTTGAGGCCAAGGCGCGCAAACCGCGATTGCCGGTACACGCGCTGGCGTTGGGGCAACAGCCGGCGGTGCGTTTTATCGGCGGCATGGATAATCAGGCCAATCTGGGCTTTCTCCAGCCCTGGCTAGACAAGTGTGAGCAATGGCTGGCGGAAGGGCGAGAGCCTATGCTGTTTGTGCATACTCCGGACAACCGGCTCGCGCCTGAACTGGCACGTCTATTTGTGCAGCAACTGGCTGAGCGGGTGCCTGGACTAGAGCCGATGCCGGCGTGGCCAGGCGAATGCGAACTGGCCGAGCAGCCGGTGCAGGATGTGTTGTTCGAATAATTGAGGTCAACGTAAAGTTTATGGGTCGGGGGGAGGTAGCGTGAACATAGCTGTGCTGACAATCCAGTTCTCCTTACCAGGATGTGCCTCGCTAAAAGAAAAACGCCAGCGTATGGGCGGCCTGCATGAGCGTTTCGGCCGCACGCCGGCGATCGCGGTATGTGAAAGCGGTCATCTGGATCGACTCGAATCCAGTGAGTGGTCCTTTGTGGTGTTGGCAACATCGCCGCAGAAGGTGGAGTCGATCTGTAGCGAGATTGAGGACAAGCTTCAACGTACCGTAGACGGTCGGGTACTCGAGGTGTCGCGCGAGCTGCTCTAGCTCCAGGGGAAGCTTCCTCCAATTACCGCCACCGCAAATACCCCCCTCCCATTTGTGGACAACGGGGGTTCATGCGATTGAGCTATGATTCGACAAAGATTCTATGAGCCCTTGTGAGTGCCAGCAGACCAGCGTTTCTTTATCGAAATAGAGAGTATTAAGCAGGCGGTTGGAACCGAGATATTGAGTGCAGCCGATCAAGACCGAAGCACTAATCTATTCCGCTTGTTCAGAAGGTGGCGAGTTGCATGTTAAATCAGGCTCACGTGATCGCATTCGGAGTTACGCTGATAACGGCGGTGATGGCCGTGATGCTGCACTATGAATCATTTATTCTGTTTGATCGTCTAGTTGGAAAGCTTACGCTTTCTCATCGGCGACGCATGCTTCTACTCATATTTGGTTTGCTATTTGTTCATGTCATCGCAATTTGGGGTTTCGGTATCAGTGCCTGGTGGCTTGTGGAAGTAAACAGTGCCGGCGTTGTTATGGGATATGAAGCCATGTCATTCTTTGACTATATATTTATGTCAGCTGTCACGTACACAACGCTGGGATATGGCGACATGATCCCCCTCGGTCCCATTCGTTTTCTCTACGGAACTCAGGGATTAGTGGGTTTCGTTTTGATTACCTGTTCAGCCTCGTTTGCATTTCTAGAAATGCAAAGAAACTGGAACAAGCGTGATTGAATACACCAGCTTCAGGTTGCTGAAGCGGTCCGATCAGTGCCAGAGAATTCTGGGTCAGCGAGCGTTATTTGGTGGTCAGAGTAACGTTTCCTTGTTACTAGCACTCTGCCCCTGATTTCTTTGTGGCCTGGCGTTCAATCCCGCGCCGCTCAGAAAATCGTCAATACCGCGTAGGTAGGTGGCCTCGCTGCGCAGAAACCCGGTGTTGTGGCCGCCTTGAATGGTTAGCAGCGTTTTCGGCGATGGTGCGGCCTCATATACGGCCTGTCCCTCAGTAAAGGGTATTATCTCGTCATCCTCACTGTGGATGACCAGCAGCGGCGCACTCTGCTGCGTTACATATTCGACCGTCGGGTAATCTAGCCGCGCCAGTGCACGCACCGGCAGCCAGGGGTAGAGCTGCTGGCCGAGCATGGGCACCGAGCGAAACGGCGATTCCAGAATCAGCGCCGCCGGGTCAGTGCGGGTGGCCAGCTCGGCCGCTACGGCCGCCCCCAGAGAGCGGCCGAAGATCACCAGCCGGTCAGGGTCCTGGCCGGACTCCTCTTTTAGCCAGCGCCAGCCGGCATGTGCATCCAGCGCCATGCCTGCCTCGGAGGGGCGCCCCTGGCTTTTACCATAGCCCCGATAGTCGATAATCAGTACCGACAGCCCGAGCCGGTTGAACTGCTGAAGAGACGCCAGCCGGTGTGAGATATTGCCGGCATTGCCATGCAGAAACAGCAGGGCCGCACGCGTGTTCTTCGCCGGCAGCCACCAGGCATCAAGCAGGAGGTCATCTTCGGTGGTCAGCTCCACCGCTCGCCACTCCAGCCCGATATCCGCGGGCGTTGCGATATGCTCGCGACCTTGGCCAGGCAGGTACAGCAGCTGTTCCTGAAACAACCACATAAGCAGCATGATCGTCAGGTAAGACAGGGCCAGCAAGGAGCCAAGACGAAGCAGCATAAAAGCTCCTGAGTTAAGCGAGGGGGCTGGTCTTGCCGTTTACCCCATCGGAGCATTCTGGCAGGGCAATAGGCAAGACCTTACCCTTGGTACCCGTGGTCCACTCTACTCCGGAAAACGCGCCGCCCAACTTTCCGTCGGCAATGCCGCGGTGTTGGCGATCATGCTAATGGTTTTGTAGTAACCGCACAGGGCGAGAATCTCTAACTGTTGCTCTGTGCTCCAGCAGGCCGTAAAGCGCTGGCTGGTTGGTTCGTCCATGCGGCCATTAATGTGCAGTTGATCAACCGCGTGCAACAGCAACTGCTCTTTCTCATCCCAGCCTTCCGACTCCGCTGGCGCCAGCCTTGTAGCGCGGATCTGCGCGTCGCTGAATCCAGCGGCGCCAGCGAATACCGTAACGTGCACGCCCCATTCGTATTCGCAGTCATTGTTGGCGGTAGTGCGCAGGATAACGATCTCACGCTGTCGCACGGTCAACGGGCTGGCGGCGTCCAGCAGCCCGGCAGCGCCGAGTTTTTTCATCAGGCGTGGGCTGCGCGCGAACACCCGGAACAGGCTCAAAACTTCACCGTCCCTGCTCGGATAATAACGATCCAATATCTCTTGGATGGCTGGAGGGAAATCAGGCCCGGGCAGGAGCGCAAGATCGTGACTCATGGTAACCTCCCATTTTCTGCTACGGAATGTGTAGCGACTCGATTCTGTGCTACATTTTCTGTAGCGGTCAAGGCTTCGACGATGAGAGGTATTCGATGGTCAGCAAAGCCATTAACCAACCCGTGTGCGGCTCCGACAGCGGCCGTCCGATCATGGTGCTGCTCGATGCGCTCGGCCAGCGATGGACGTTGCGTATTCTCTGGGAGTTGACCCCTGGGCCGCTATCGTTCCGTGATCTGCGTGAGCGCTGCGATCAGCTTTCCCCGACGGTGCTCAACAGCCGCTTGAAGCTCCTGCGGGAAATGGAGCTGGTCGAACTGGTAGAGGGCGCCGGCTATCGCCTGACCATCCCAGGCCAGGAGTTGGGTGCAAAGCTGTTGGACCTTCATCATTGGGCGGAACATTGGGCTAAAGATTAATACGCCTATTTACCCACCGCTCTGCCGTATTTGACTACTCTTCACCATAGCCATTAACGAGGACACAACATGCTAATCGATCTTACCGGCAAAACCGCCATCGTCACAGGCTCAACCGCCGGCATCGGCTTTGCCATTGCTCAAGGCCTGGCAGCGTCAGGCGCCACCGTGATCATCAACGGCCGCAAACAGGAGAGCGTAGACTCAGCCCTGAAACAGCTAAAAGAGGCTCTGCCCAAAGCGCAGGTACGCGGCGTAGCGGCAGACCTGAGCACCTCAGAAGGGTTGACCCAATTGCAGGCAGCGGAGCCGAAGGCGGATATTCTGGTCAATAACCTGGGTATCTATGGCCAGAAGGACTTTTTTGAGACGTCTGATGAGCTGTGGCAAGAGTTCTTCGATGTGAACGTGCTGTCGGGCGTGCGGGTTGCACGCGCGTATGTGCCGGCAATGGTGGATCAGGGCTGGGGCAGGGTGGTGTTTATCTCTTCCGAGTCGGGCCTGAATATCCCGTCGGACATGATTCATTACGGCTTCACCAAGTCCGCTAACCTGTCCATCGCGCGGGGTTTGGCCAAGCGGTTGGCCGGTACCGGTGTAACGGTGAATGCCGTGTTGCCTGGGCCGACCATGTCTGAAGGTGTGGCCGAAATGCTCAAGCCGATGGCTGAAGAAAAAGGCATTTCAATGCAGGAGGCGGGCGACAAGTTCGTTAAAGCCAAGCGGCCTTCTTCGATTATTCAGCGCATTGCCAGCACCGAGGAAGTGGCCAATATGGTGGTCTACACATGCTCGCCACAGGCTTCGGCGACGACGGGTGCGGCCTTGCGCGTAGAAGGCGGGATTGTCGACAGTATTGGTTGATCGCCGCAAGGGTGAGATCGTTTTCAGTAAAGGGGGCTGATTGAATCAGCCCCCTTTTTTGCTTTTTGGAGAAATCCTTTATTGCTTCATTAAACAGCCAAGCATCCCCCCGCGCAGATCAGTCGCGGCAATATCCCTCACCTGATTGCACTATCAGGCAGTCTTGCTTTTCCGCTAGCCATTTCATGCCAGTGTCTTCGCCGTTACCGGCGCGGAGCAGGTATGTGTCGCCCTCGCGGCTGAAGCTGATCCCTTGCTCTGTTGCCTGGCCTTCGAATGTCCCGCTTTGATCGGCATCCAGGCCGTAGCGCATCTCCAGCAGATAATGGCCAGGGCCAACGGCCTGGTTCTCGCTGATGTCCAGAACCAACCCTTCCACCCCGATCCATTTTCCGACCCATTGATCCGTGGTCTGATAATCAGATTGGCTTGGCTCGGTAACAGCAGGCGTCTGGGTTTCTTGGGTGTGGCTGTCGTCAGTACATCCGCTGATCAGAAGGAGCGCGCTCAGGGTGAGGATTGTTTTGAGCATGGTTCGTATCACCGCTGTTGGAAAGTCGTGAATGGTTTTGTTGTAACGGTTTGTCGTTAAGCATTTCCAGCTAACGAATAGGGTCTGCAAAGAAAAAATAGTTCAATTGGAGACTCACGAAAGCAGCGTGAGGCGGATGCGCAGTCGACTCGGAATTTAGGCTATTGGATGCTGTTCAAGCGTGACATATTCACGGAATGTCCTAAGCTGATAACGCGGTCTGAAGATTCGGGCACGGCTCGACGGCGAGATATCTTTTGTACCAGTGGAGCAAGGATGCGTATTTCGCGAGTTTGATGCCAGGCCGCATGGGATCAACCGGACGGAGCGCCAGGCTAGTGAAAGGTATGCCGATATGGATATTAATCGGGTAACGCCCGAAAAGGTTGCGAATGAGCATTACGAACTCATTATTATCGGGTCCGGGTTCGGTTCTATCTTTTTTCTTAACGAGGCGGTAAAGCACCTCGCAGGTCGCGCTTTGGTTATTGAATGGGGCGACCACTACCCCTGGGCGAAGCAGGTCCAGGAGCAGCAAAATAGCAAGATTCCGCACGAGACCACCTACGAAAATCGGGGCGACAAGCCTTGGAATATGACCATTGGATTGGGGGGTGGTTTGAACTGTTGGTTCTCTCAAACCCCGCGGCTACACCCGAACGACTTCAAGATGAAGACGCTCTATGGGGTGAGCAACGACTGGCCAGTGGATTACGACGAGCTCGAACCTTACTACTGCCGGGCAGAAACCATCATGTCCATCTCCGGCGATCCGGCAATGGGCAAAATGCTTCCCCGCAGCATGCCCTTCCCCTTGCCTCCGCATAGAGGCATGACGATAGATGACATGATGAAAGCGGCAATGCCTGATCATCATTTCATTGTGCCTACGGGGCGCGCCAGCATTCCCAATAGCCAGCGTGGTATGTGTTGTGCGAACGCGACCTGTTATCACTGCCCGGTCAACGCCAAATTTACCGCTGAAAACGGCTTCTCCACATTATTCGGGCATCCGAAAGTCGATGTGTGCCTGTTGTCGGAAGTGAAGTCACTGGAGTATCGCGGTGATACCATCACCAGTGCGGTTTTCGAATCCGGCGGCAAAGAATTTAAAGTCCATGGCGATTTGTTTGTTCTTGGGGCAAACGCTATTCAGGCTCCGGCGATCATGCTCCGGTCCGACATCGTGTACGGCGAAACTGCGCTGAATCTTCATGAGCAGATTGGTGCAGATTACGAGATCTACCTGGATGGGCTAGCCGGCATGGATGGCAGCACCATAACCACCGGCTTGAACTACCATTTTTACGATGGCGATTTTCGCAAGGAACGCGCGGGCACTGTGGTTTCGTTTGAGAACCGTTGGCCCCATGGGCTGCGGACTGAACAGGGCAAGTGGCACCATCTGCTGCCGCTGTGCATTATCACCGAGGACTTGCCGAGCCTGGATAACAAGATCACCGTCGACCCAACTACCGGCAAGGCGATTGTTCATCACACTGGGCCATCGGAATACGGAAAGAAGGGGCTCGATTACGTCATGAGCCATCTAGACGAGTTACTCGCTCCTTTGCCGGTTGAATCCATTCATTTCCGACGTTGGCGCATCACTGAATCTCATGTACAGGGCACCCTGCGCATGGGCGTGGATGGCGATGGTTCCGTAGTTGATCATCGCCTGATGCATCATCAAAAACGCAACCTCTTGGTGGTGGGCACCTCAACGTCCCCGACCTGCTCACCGTCTAATCCGAGTCTGACGACGGCGGCGATGTCTATTCGCGCGGCTGACCTGCTTTATCGACAGGGAGCATCGCTATGAACCGGCGCAAATTTCTCATTCTGTCAGGCACGGCCTTGAGTGCCGCAGCTGTGGGCGGCTCCATCGCAATACTTGAACATCCACATGCCTATATTCCTGCTCTGCTTCAAGAGTACCTAGGTCAGTTCACCATGGATGAAGAGGATGAACGACAGTTCGTGGACGCATTCAGCGAGTTCTACGGGAACGACAAGATCATAGGTTTCGTCGGGCTGCACCGCATTCGCGAGGCGACATCGCTGGGTACGCCCTATACCCATTCAAAGGTGGAGTTATTCCAACGTCGTCTGGTTTCGGATTTCATCTCGTCAACGGATTTTTTCCAGAAATATCAGCTGGAGACAGTACCGCACGTCACTTTCAGAGGCTTCAAACTACCCTGCAGCAACCCCTTCGCCCGGCGAGTTTGAATCGTTTTCTGTTACCTGAAGTGCCCGGCCACGATCCCTGCTATCTAAACCCCTTGCTACCTGAACCACACAAATTCGGTAGAAAGGTCACGATGTCGGGGAAGATCATCAGGTTTTCGATAAACAGGTGAGCGCCCATGCTTTGATAGACGGGCGTTTTGTTGTGCGGAATAAAAATCTGCAGCCGCGCCTCTTGTTTTGACTCTGGCACAGGGAGCGGCGCTTCCGGCCACATTGGTGATTGCTTATGTTGCTCGATAAGACTCGCTGAGGTTTATTGTGCGCGGCTGTTTTGCGATTCGATTGAACTCAAGCTGCACCTGGCCCTCATACATTCTTAGTAGCCGAACGATATGACCGGGTTTGCGACCTCGGATCCGGTTACCAAGGAAGGCCCGCTCTGGCTTAGACCCGGACAGGCATTTCTGATTGATTTACCTCTCGTAGGACGTTGTTAATTAATAGCGGTGATACGCGCTGCGCGAACCCATCACTGCGAAGCACGGAGCCTGATAGTGACCAATCTGACATTTCTGAGGGCCATTCCGGCCCTGCTGCTGTTTTTTCTCATGACTACGGTGTTCTCGGCGGCTGTCTTTGCGCAGGAGTCTGCAGAAGGGGCGCAGTCTTCTGAAGGGGAAAGCGCGGCCAGCTACGCGTCTCTGGCGGATATTCTGGAGGATGATGAAGCCCGCGAGCGCCTGGTCAACGAGTTGCGTGAATTGTCCGGCCAAGAGCAAGAGCGGGCACAAGAGCAGGAGCAGTCAGACCGGGCAGAGCTGGAGGAGCCGCCCCTGTTACCCGGGGCAGAGGCGCCAGAGGAGGTTTCCTTTGCCCGGCGGATAGCCCATACCACACAGGAAACGGCGCAGAATTTTGTCAGCCAGCTTTCCACTGGCATGGAGGCCCTCAGCGCCGTCGGCAGTGGCGATCAGCAGATAGACAAGAGCGCGCTCACGGCCGCTGCGATCAACCTGGCGTTGGTGATTCTGGCGACAGTGGTGGTGTTTTTCGTTTTGCGGCGCCTGGTGCGGCCGCTGTTTGCTGCGGCAAATCGCTGGTCCCTGCGGGACGCGCGCGGCAGCCCGTTGTTACGACGTTCCATAGCGGTGTTGGGTTCGGCACTGCTGGATTTTGCGGTGATTCTGGCAGCATTCTTGATTGGTTATCTGCTGGCGATTTTTGTCATCGGCGAGTCGGGTGAGATCGATGAACGCGAATCCCTGTTCCTGAATGCATTTCTGGTTGTTGAGGTGTTCAAAGCCTTTTTACGCATGCTCTTCGCCGACAAGGACGACGGGCTCAGGTTGCTGCCCCTGCCTGCAGAGCAGGCCGCCTACTGGAATGCATGGTTGGCACGCCTCAGTAGCTTTATTGGCTACGGCATTCTGCTGATCGTGCCGATGATCAACTTCAATGTTTCCCCTGCGGTCGGGCGTCTGGCGGCGCTGATTATCATGGTGCTGGCGTTCCTGTATGCCTTGATGATTATCCTGCAGAACAAGGCACTGGTCTCCGAACGCCTGCACGAGCGGGCGCGTAATTCGGACTCGGGTGTTGTCCGTGTGTTGTTGGGTATGTTGGCGAAGTGCTGGCATATACTCGCGATAGCCTATTTTGCCGCACTGGTGATATTGACCGTCGCCCGGCCGGACGATGCATTGCCCTTCATGCTGGGAGCGTCGCTCAAGACCTTGCTGGCGATCGGAATAGGCCTGTTCGTCTCGGTGGTACTGACTCAACTGGTCAGCCGTGGTTTCAAGATCAACGATGAAACGCGACTGCGTTTCCCGATGCTGGAAGCGCGCCTCAACAGCTTTATTCCCACTGCTCTGAAGGTCATCCGAGTAGCCATCGTGATTGTAGTGCTGGGCTTTATAGTGGATGCCTGGACACCCTTTAGCCTGGCGGCATGGATCGGTTCAGACGCGGGCGGCAGGGTAGTCGGCGCAGCTGTTTCGGTGGCTATCATCGTGACCCTGGCCATGGTGTTCTGGATTGGCGCGGCTAGCTGGATTGAGCAGCGCCTGAACCCGGAAACGGGTAAGGGCGAGCCCAGTGCACGGGAAAAGACGCTGTTGACCATTTTCCGTAATGCGCTGGCGATCACATTGATCGTCATGACCCTGATGATTGTGCTGGCAGAGATCGGTATCAATATCGGGCCCCTTATTGCCGGCGCCGGTGTGTTGGGTCTGGCTATCGGTTTTGGTGCCCAGAAGCTGGTGCAGGATATTATTACCGGGGTCTTCATTCAGCTTGAGAACGCCATCAATACCGGTGAAGTAGTGACCGCTGGCGGTATTACCGGTACCGCGGAAAGGCTGACGATCCGTTCGCTGGGTATCCGCGATCTGTCCGGCACCTATCACGTAATTCCGTTCTCTTCGGTGGATACCGTATCCAACTACATGCGTGGATTTGGCTATCACGTGGGTGAGTACGGCGTGGCTTACCGCGAAGATATCGACGAGGTGATCGTGCGCCTGCGCGAGGCCTTTGCCGAACTGATTGCGGATCCCGATCAAAAAGCTCAGGTTCTGGAAGACCTGGAGGTGCACGGCGTGACCGCGCTGGCCGACAGCTCGGTGAATATCCGTGTGCGGATCAAGACCATGCCAGGGTCGCAATGGTCTGTGGGTCGGGCCTATAACCGTCTGGTCAAATATCACCTGGATGCGGCCGGTATCGAGATTCCTTTCCCGCACCTCACCATGTACTTCGGGGAGGACAAGGAAGGCAATGCACCACCGGCGCCATTGCTTGTTCAGCGCCCCAAGCCCGAGAAGAAAGGTGGTACCGCGGAACGCGTGACCGACGAGCAAGCGGCTACCAATGCCAAGCCGGGCGAGGACTACGACGAGGCCGACTAATACCGGTTGGTATGAGGCTGGCGCCAGGTAAGGTGCCAGCCTCAGTGCTTGCAATGGTTCATGGCTAAGTCAATGTGTTCAGCACACTGCGCCGTCAGAAGCTCACGGCGCAGGCAGTGATGATCAGCCTTGGCTGGCCGCGGTTTTGGACGCGTGCAGCGCAGCGGCATTGCGCATCAACAGGTAATGCAGCACGGCGCCCAGCAGGGCACCGAGCAACCAGGCGTAGCCATGCAGTTGGCTGACAGCCGGCACCCATACCGACGCTACCGAGAATACCGATGCAATAGCGAAGGAGATCATCGCCTTGCGATTCCAGCCGCCATCAAAGTAGTAGGTTGCGGTGGCCTTGGCGCTGAACAGATCCTGCAGGTTCAGGTGTTGCTTACGCACCAGGTAGTAGTCTGCGACGATGATCCCGTACAGCGGCGCGAGAATCGCCCCCAGGGTATCAACGAATGCGGCTATACCCACCTGACTGATAAATGCCACCCAGAGCGCGCCAATAAAAAAGGCGATGGCGGCGGTGATAAAGCCACCGGTGCGTGCACTGATGTGCGCGGGTGCCAGGTTGGCGATGTCATAGGCTGGCGGAATAAAGTTGGCCACCAGGTTGATGCCCACGGTTGCGGCAAAGAAAGTTAGCGCGGCGATGATGGTCAACGTCAGGTTGTCGACCCGGGCGACAATATCGGTGGGGTTGGTCAGGGTTTCGCCAAACACCACCACGGTGCCGGCGGTGATCACCAGCGCAATCAGCGAGAAAATCGCCAGGCTGACCGGCAGGCCGAGAAAGTTGCCTGTGGTCATCTGCTTTTCACTTTTGACGAAGCGGGCAAAATCACCGTAGTTGATCACCACCGCTGCGAAGTAGGCGACCATGGTGCCGACCACCGCGAAAAATGCCGCCACCGGGCCGGTTTCATACACTCCGCTACCGCTGAAGATGCTGCCCAATTCGCTCAATAAGGTGGGGCCGGCCTGGTACCAGATAATCAGCATCAGCGCGATCATCACCATATACACCAAGGGACCAGCCCAGTTGAGAAATTTGGTGATCCACTTCATGCCGCGCACGAAGAGCAATACCTGAAACACACAGACCAGGCAGTAGGACACCCAGCCTATTGCGGTAATGCCCATGAAGGTGGCCGCGTCCGCTGGCGTCTCCAGTACCGAGTTCAGCAGCAGGGCGACCGCCGTTGAAGCAAAGTAGGTCTGCACGCCATACCAGAAAATCGCCACAATCCCGCGCACCATCGCCGGGAAATTTGCACCGCGCACGCCCATGCTCGAGCGGGCCATGACTGGAAAGGGAATGCCGTACTTCACGCTCGGCTTACCGGTCAGCTGCACCAGCCCCATCACGATAAAGCCCGCCAGTACAATCCCGGCCAACACCGCCCAGCCGTTCAGGCCGTAGGAAATAAACAGCGTCGCGGCGAGCGTATAGCCGAACAGACTCTGAATGTCGTTGGACCAAACGTTGAAGATTTCGAACCAACCCCAGGTGCGCTTGCTCGGCGGCAGCGGCGCCAGGTCTTCGTTGTACAGCGAGGGGTCAATATCCTGAATCTTAAAGTCATCGTTGTTCATGGGGCTGGTCCTTGCGTGTTGTTGTGATCGTTTTTTGCCAGGGCTACAGCTCCGCTACCCTCGCAGGTGGCGCAAGCAAGTTCTGTTCCGTATTAATCGCGCCGCCCGGCAGGATTGCCGGGGCAGGCGTGTGCGCAAGCGGGAACACTTAAAAATTGTGTACAAAATATAGCAGGTTTGTATTCAGTTGTTGAAAGCGTGGCTGGGGATTGCACAAATGCGGGGCAAACTGCGCGCCAAGGCGGTGCGCGTCTTGCGGATGAGCAGAGTCGCTGGTGAACGGGCAGAGGGGAAATGGGAGGGGGGTAGTGCCCACCTGCACGGCATTAGGCCGCGCAGGTGGTGATGCAGAGTGTTACCAGTTATAGCTCAGCTTGGCAGTGATCTCGCGGCCGGGATTGTAGTAATCCGCAGTGCCGGAGCCGACAACATACTGCTCGTCCAGGATGTTGCTAACGTTGATCGCCAGATCCGTACCCTCGACGATGGGATAGTTGAAGGCTGCGTCAAAGAGCATGGTTGAATCGCTTTCGGCGGTATTGGCCGCATCGAAATAATAGGAACCGAGGTAGCGCGTACCGAAGCCCACGCTCATATCGGTGCCGGGAAGACCAAAGTAGGTCCACAGCGAGGCGGAGTGCTTCGGTACCTGGCCAAACTGGTTGCCTTCTCTGGATGCGTTGTTATCGCGGATAACTTCGGAATCTATATAGGAATAGCCGCCGACCAGACTCAGGTTATCGGTCAGCTCAGCCTTGGCTTCCAGATCAAAACCCCGAGCGCGCGACTCGCCGACTGTTTCCCGGTTGATGCTGCCATCCGGCTGTACCACAGCGATGGTCAGATTCTCTCTCGTCAGGTCATAGATGGCTGCCGAAAACAGCGCATTTATACCGGCGGGTGCATACTTGGCACCGACTTCATATTGCTTGCCGCGCTCGGGATCTACGCCAATCGTGGGCGGTGCAACGGATTCAACCATACTGATGTAGGTGGAGATCTCATCGCTGACCATGTAGGTCAAGGCGCCGCGAAGCGAGGTTTCCGAGAAGTCATCCGAAGCGTTAACGCCAGAGATATCGGTGCTGGACAGATCCAGCTTATCGTGGCGCACACCTGCTGCGACAATGAAGTCATGCAGGGAGATGTTTTGCTGCAAGAACAATGACTTGGTCTTGTAGTCCCGGTCGTTTGCGGCATAGATATTCAGGCTAGCCGGAGCGCCGGTGTAAACCGGGTTGGCGAGATCGATAGGAGCAGCAACGCCATAAAAGGAACTGTCGTCGGTAGATGCATCACGATACTCGACGCCTGCCAGCGTGCTGCTGTCGAAATGCTCAAAGCGGGCATCGTACTGCAGCATCAGGTTACCAATAAGCTCGTCAGCATCACTGTCGGTGCCAAAGTAGCCGCGGTCTACTACGGTTCCCACCCGAGTAGGGGAGTCGGTGATATAGACATAACCGAAATCATCGGTCAGCTCGCTGTAACGTAGATTGCTGCGCAGCACAAAGCCGTTGTCAAAATCGTGGGTGAGGTTGCCAGTAATGCTGGTGCGCTCGACATCGTGATAATTGAAGTCAGGCTCACCAAAGAAGTCTTTGCGGTTATATTCCCTGTCCCGGGGATAGCCGCCACTGTTGGGTGTGGTGTCCTATTTAAGGTGATCCAAAATCACTGTGGCTGAGGTGAAGACCGTTGGCTCCCAGGTCAGGCCGCCCATGACAAATTCGTTGTCGTCACGTGAATAGTCGTATTCTCGCTCGCTGTCCTGGATCTTGCCGGTAAGGCGATACGCCAGGGTTTCGTTTTCATTCAGCGAGTCGCCCACATCCAACCCCGCCTCCTTGTGATCAAAGGAGCCGTAGGTGAGATAGCCCTGACCAATACGCTCAAAGCGTGGCCGCTTGCTGACGAAATTGACCGAGCCACCTGGGTCAGCTGGCCCAAACAGAGTGGAGTTGGCACCGCGCAGCACTTCAACACGTTCGTAGGCAAAGGGCTCTTCACGCACACCGCGCATCGAGCCCAGCGTCAAGCCATCGCGGTAGGTAGTCGCCTGGAAGCCGCGAATGGTGAAGTAATCGTTACGATCGTCGGTGCCGTAGTAGTCGGTAATCACGCCCGGCGTATATTGCAGCACTTCTTCGGTGGTACTCGCGCTGCGCTGCTCAATTTCCTTTTGGGTAACCACTGATACCGAGGCGGGTGTGTCGAGCAGGCTGGTAGCGACCTTGCCGCCGACCCAGAGCTCCTTAGCAACGACCGAGTTGGCATCATCATCAGCATTGGCTTGTGCGTTGACGATCACCGGCGCCAGGCGGTACGGCTGATCGTTATTGGCTTTGCCTGTTTCCTGAGCGCTGGTGCTCATGGATGCGGCTACCAGCGGCGCGCAGCACAGGAAAACGGTGGTAGTACGTTGCCAAGGTGCGCGGGGCTTATTCAGCCCGGTTTTACTTTCAGTCATCCTAAGGTCCCTAGTGATTCAGTGGTTTTGGCCCTTCGCTTTATTCTGCTGCAAAGGTGCCATGGCGTTTGTGGCGGGATTATAATACCAATTCTTTATAAGAACGATAGGTATTCTCATTCGCAGAGGATAATGGCTCGTAAAGCGCACGCCTTACAAGGAAGTTCGTGGCGGGATAGGTGAGTGCGTGTCGGCTCCTTTGCGGTCCTCAGCGCCGACGCGGATATGCTAATGTCTGGCTCAGGCCGGCGCGACCCTGAGCGCTGCATTGCAAGCCAGACTTTTTTGAGGAGATTCAGGTTGAAATATGAAGAGGTTGTACTGGGCCGTCGCAGCATCCGCGCGTTTCAGCAGAAGCCGGTTCCGCGTAGCGTGCTGGAGGAAGTGATTGAGCTGGCCACGCGCGCGCCGTCATCGATGAATACCCAGCCGTGGCACCTGCACGTGTTGTCAGGGGAGCCGCTGGACCGTATTCGCGCCGAGAATACCGAGCGCATGCTCGGCGGCGTACCGCCCTCCAAGGAAAGCCGGGGTATTGGTACTTATGAAGGCGAGCATAGAGACAGGCAGGTAGAGATCGCGGTGCAACTCTTCAAGGCCATGGGCATTGCCCGTGATGACAAGGACAAACGCCAGGACTGGATTTTGCGCGGCTTTCGTCAGTTCGACGCGCCGGTGTCCATCGTCGTGACCTATGACCGGGTTCTGCAGGAAGGCGATATCGCCCAGTTCGACTGCGGCGCGCTGGTAAACGGCCTGGTCAATGCCGCCTGGTCCCGCGGTCTGGGCTGTGTGGTTAACAGCCAGGGCATCATGCATTCGCCCGTAGTGCGCGAGCATGCCGGTATTCCCGAAGATCAGGTGATCATGATCTGCGTGGCCATGGGTTACCCGGACGAGGAGTTTCCGGCTAACGCGGTGGTGTCGAAGCGTCGGCCTGTTAATGAAGTGGCGACCTTTGTGGGTTTTGCCGATGACCCGCTCAAAGAAGCCGGTCAGTAAAAGCCATCAGTAAACCTTCGCTCCAGGTGCTTGTCACAAAAACAGGTACCTAAGGAGGAAACGACATGGCTCATAAATTCAAAGTCAAAGATCACGTCAGCTGGAATTCCGAAGCCGGGCGCGTCAGTGGCACCATTATCAAGGTGCATACGTCTGACACCACTTACAAAGGCCACCCTCGCCGAGCCAGTGAAGACGAGCCGCAATATGAAATCCAGAGCGACAAGACCGATCATATTGCGATGCACAAGGAAGATGCGCTCAGGAAGATAGAGTGAGTGCAACTTCGCCTGACACAGTCTGGACCATCGGCCATTCCACGCGTTCGATCGAAGAGTTTATAGCGGTATTAAAGCACTACGAGATTGAGGCTGTTGCCGATATCCGCCGCTTTCCTGGCTCCCGGCGTCTGCCGCAGTTTGGTGGCAAGGCACTGGAGGCAAGTCTTGAAAGCCAGGGCATTCAGTATCAGCTAATCAAGGAGCTGGGCGGGCGCCGACGTCCCGCGGCGGATTCGCTGAACACCGCGTGGCACAATACGTCGTTTCGCGGCTACGCCGATCATTTGGCAAGCGCGGAATTTGGCCAGGGGATGGAGCGCTTGTACAAGCTCGCTTCAGAGCACAGAACGACGTTGATGTGTGCTGAAGTGCTCTGGTGGCGCTGCCATCGGGCACTGGTGTCAGATGTACTGATGGTCGAGGGCGTCAATGTCATGCATATTCAGGATGAAAAGCGTGTTGTTGAGCATCCGTTTACAGGGCCTGCTCGTCTCTATAAAGGCACGTTGACCTATGATTCAGCCAAGGGTGAGGTTTTGAACGACAAGGAGCGGGGCCGCGCCTGAATATCCAAGACGGCCTTCGCAACCCCAAGTAGCGCCTATACTCCATTCATTGGGCTCTGTGGAGTTGAATTCTTGAACACCTGAGTCGAAGCGCGACGGGAGGTGGCCATGACCGGGAAAAAGATCGGACCGATCGACGGTGGTCTCCCGCCTCGACGCTCAATGACCTCGTTGAAACAGTGGTTATCTCTACGCGGTTATGGGCTCGTCACGAGCATGTTGTTCGGCGCTACCACATCGCCGCAGAAAATGCGCGCCCGATTTGAGCGCTTTGGTAGCGTGTCGCGAGATACCCTTCAGGGGAAATTTCCCAACGTCGAGTTTGACGATCAGCGCGTCGGCGCGCTTGGCATCGAAGTTGTTCGCGCCGTCGAGTCGCCAAAGCGCGTCGTCTTTCATCTTCACGGCGGTGCGTTCTTTATGGGTTCACCTGCGTCCTACCGGACACGCACAATACGGTTGAGCTATCGTCTCGATGCCGAAGTTTACGTCCCAGACTATCGGCTGGCGCCTGAGCATCCTTACCCTGCGGCGCTTGACGACGCCTACGCGGCCTTTCGCCACGTGCGAGCACTTCGGCCTCATGCACCGATTTTTATCACTGGCGACTCTGCAGGAGGCGGGCTTGGTCTGAGCCTACTTATCAGGCTGCGCGAGCGCGGTTTAGCGATGCCCGATGGCGCGATCCTGTTGTCACCCTGGACGGACATGACCACCTCGGGTGATTCGGTCGAGGCCAATCACGGGCGCGATCTGTGGTTCTCGCGTAATCATCTCGAGGTATGGGCAGACTACTACGTCGGCCAGGCGGACGCTCACTCGGCTTACCTCTCTCCGGTTTTTGCCGACCTTTCAGAGTTGTCACCGCTTTTGCTATTTGCGGGTGAGGACGAGCTCCTGCTCGATGACGCTCGCCGCGTCCATGAATCCGCTAGCCGGGAGGGCACTGAGTCTCGCATGCTGGTGGGTGAGGGCATGCAGCATGACTGGCCGCTCGCATTACCATGGCTCGATGAGAGTAAGCGGGCATGGGGGGAGATGCGTCAGTTCGTGGAAGCGTATCCCCGTTAAGGGTCAGGCGAGATTCAGTTTAAGGCCCAACCCGAACGGAGTCCTCGTCAGATCCAGGGCGGCCGGCATCGATAGCCGGCTTCACGTCCGAAAATACGTTCAACAGAAACCAGTCCGGCAGGCTTTCTTTCAATGCGATATCGCCGGCCAGCCGTATGGCCTGTGATTTGAGTGCCTCATGCAGGGAGCGGTCACCCATCCATACGCCGGTCATGATATTCAGCGAGCTGTGGACCAGAAGGTCGAGGTCATAGCCTGGATCCTTGAGGCAAACGTCGACTTCGCCGCCATCCACCACCAACCACCAGAAGCGCGTTGCAGGTGGGCAGTCGTTGAACTCGAAGCGCATGACGGTGCGCCCTGCGGGAAGCTGCTCTGTATCCAATCGCCGATGGATATCCCACATCAAAAGCGTGGGGTCCAGATCACCCCAGGCTAAATTCGAGCGCGCCCAGCGCTGACCCCATACGCCCATTTCGGTGATTACGCTGCGCAACTCCTCGCCAGCATCGGTGACGCAGTAGATGACACCTTTTCCCGAACAATCGCGCCGTATGATACCGCGGTGCTCAAGCGTTTTCAGGCGATTGGACAGCAGCGTTGGCGAGATCAGCGCTACGCCATTGCGCAGCTCGTTGAAGCTCTGCGGGTGACAAAGAAGCTCGCGGATGATCAACGGCGTCCAACGTTCGCCGAGAATTTCCGCCGTTTTGGCGACGGGGCAGAACTGACCGTAACTTTGCATCGATCACCTCCCGCCTCAAATATATGTGAGGAGTAACAATATTTGAGGTACAAAAATTGTACTAGTTCCTCTTGGTCGCTGGTGAAAAACTGACCACATCAAATGCCTACGCGGCTTCAGATACACCCTGTGTGCCGTCCATAGTGGCGTTTGAGAGCAGCAAAAACCACAACAAGATGAATAGGTGACAGAAAATGGAACAACTCAAGACGGAAACCATGCATCTGGCCGGCTGGCGAGATACTGCGACCGCGCTGGCGGAGCGTTTCGGCGATTCAGCGGCTGAATATGATCGTAGCGGCGAATTCGTATTTGCCCATTACCAAGCCCTGCGTGAAGCGCATTTTTTCTCCATTGCTGTGCCGGTGGAGCTGGGTGGTGGTGGCGCCAGCCATGAAGAGGTTTGCGACAGCACTCGGCTGATTGCCCGGGGCTGTGGCTCCACTGCGCTGGCCTACGCGATGCACTCACACCCGGTATGCCTGAACGTGTTCAAGTACAAACGGGGCGACGCCAAAGCTGAGCAAACACTGCGTCGTATTGCGGAAAAGGAACTGGTGATTGCCGGCACCGGTGCCAATGACTGGCTTGAATCCAGCGGCCATGCCGAGAAGGTCGAAGGCGGTTACCGAATCACGGCCACCAAGCATTTTGTCAGTGGTGCACCGGCTGCCAACGTGCTGGTCACCAGTTCGGTAACTGAAGGCGAGCAGGGGCCTGAGATCATCCACTTTTCGATACCGTTCGCCTCTGAGGGCATTCTCATAGGTAACAACTGGAACACGCTCGGCATGCGCGCGACCGGCTCCCATGACGTGACACTGGACCAGGTGTTCGTGCCCGATGCGGCGATAGTCGCGCGTCGGCCTCGTGGCGTCTGGCACCCAGTCTGGGATGCTATTTTGCCGATTGCCATGCCGATCATTGTTGCCGCGTATACCGGACTTGCAGAGCAAGCTTACGGGCTGATCATCGAACAGGCGAAGAAGACCGCTGGCCAGGATGGCCTGGTCGGCGAGGCGACCAACGCGCTCACTAATGCCCAGATTGCACTCAAGGACATGATCCGCTTATGCGACAACTACCAGTTCCAGCCTGACAAGGGCCTGACCAACAGCATTCTGGTACGCAAAACATTGGCGACCAAGGCGGTGCAGCAGGTGATCGAGTTAGGAGCAACTTTGATTGGTGGGCCGGGATTCTTTAAAGGCCATGTCATGGAGCGATTGATCCGCGACAGCCGGGCAATGCACTTTCACCCGTTGCCGGAACGACGGCAGGTGGAATTTACCGGGCAATACGTCACGGAGCATTGTTTATAAATGCGCCAACCTGTGAGGCGGTACGACCTCAATATGCCGGCTGGCGGTGCTGAACAGGCCAGCACCGTCGGCCTGGCCTCAACCCGCCAGCGTTGCCTCGGCTGGGTCGGTTTTATCGGCCAGCCGCCATTTCACCGGCGTTTCGGGTTCATAGCAGCAGAATAGCCCGGTGCGGATCGCTTTGCGCAAATGCCGGCCGAGTGGGGCATGCACTGTCTCGATTTTTTTGATGGCGTAGCGAATGCGCCAGGTAACGGTGGTTCTGGCCCGCTCTGCCATGCAACCCAGGCGCCGGCTGCGGCCGCCGAGGCCTAGCGCGTCGGACAGGGCTTCGAGCAGGCTATC
Organism: Halopseudomonas laoshanensis; assembly: GCF_008365385.1. Lineage (GTDB taxonomy): Bacteria > Pseudomonadota > Gammaproteobacteria > Pseudomonadales > Pseudomonadaceae > Halopseudomonas > Halopseudomonas laoshanensis. Next base: position 114,330 of record NZ_QOVF01000008.1, read on the forward strand.
CAGTTCCGCTTGGGCCCGTTCACTGCGGCCGAGGTCATTACTGTCCTCGGCTTCGGCCAGCTCCTCCTGCAGTTCGCGGATGCGTGCCTTGTATCCACTGCGGGCTTTGTCATCCAGTACCTGGTCGCTTTTACCGGCATTTTTCACATGGCCCGAAAGGTCGAAACAGTGAATACTGGTGCCGGCACTGCGGATCAATACCCGGATGTCCTGCAGGCCTTTCATATCCGGCAGCAGTACGCTTTGTCCGGCATAGCTGAGCATCCATCCCGCGCCCTGGCGGAGCATTGCCGACTCCTTGGCCGGCTCCGGGTTAGTTGCAACAGGCGCGGCCGGAGAGGATTTCGACGCATCGATGCGGGCCATGGCTTCGCGAACAAAGCGGATGTCTTCGGGCTGGCGCAACGGGTTGACCGATAGCAGCCAGTCAATTGCTTCGCCGGGGCGTGCTTCCCGGTCGCCGGTGATTTTAGCGCGGAACAGCGCTTCGAACTTTCCGTACCAGTGCCGGGCTTCTTCCATCTGGCCTTTCTGCACGTATCCAATCGCCAGCGCCGCTGGCAGATCGACCACCGGAACGTCCAGGCTACTGCGCGCGAATTCGATGGCTTCATCAATACGCCGGGCGAGCAGATAAGGCACGCTGGCGTAGGCGGAATACCATTGCGGATGAAAAGGATGCAGTCGAAACGCGCGTTCTGCACAGCGGATGCTGGCGTCGTGGTTACCCAGCAGGGCGTGGCACAGCGCGAGTTGAATCAGGCAGTCGGGATGATTGGGTGACAGCGCCAGCGCACGGTCCACGTACCAGGCGGCCTGGTCGAAATCGCGCCGGTGCAGAAGTATGCGCGCGATCACCACGTGCAGCAGTGGGTCGGTGTCATCCAGGGCCAGGGCCTGGTGAGCAAATTTATAAGCTTTCTCGCCATTGGCGTCGAAGGCGTGCCAGAACTGGCAGGTCCACTCATTGAACCAGGACAGCGCCAGCCCGCCATAGGCCCTGGCGAAGTGCGGGTCAAGCGCTATCGCCCGTTCAAACAGAACGCGTGCCGCCGCGTCGTCCTCGGCGGTGCCTTTGAGCAGCAGCGATTTGCCGCGTATCCACAGCTCATAGGCTTCCAGATTCTCAATGGCTTTGCTGCGCGACTCCAGCAGCACCGCATCCTCAAGCCGGGTGGCGAGAGCTACGGCGGTCTGAGCGACTATATTGTCTTCAATGGCAAACAACTCCGCCGCTGGCGCTTCGTAGCGCTGGCTCCATACGTGGCGGTCGCTACGGGATTCGCTGAGGCCCGCGGTGATGCGCAGGCTGCTGTCGGTACGGCGCAATGCGGTGCGCAGCACAAACGCCTTGCCGCTCTGGTTCGCTACCGGCGTTTCTGGCGCGGGCGTCTCCAGCGCAGCCGGGGGTTGCCAACAGACCAGATCCAGCGAGCCAAAGCGCGCGAGCTCGACCTGCAGATCGTCGGTAAAACCCTGGGCGAAGATCTGTTCTTCGGCGACCCCGCTGGTGGTGCAGGGCATAAGGATAAGCGTCGGGTTCCTGGCAGCCATGTGCGTGCCCCTACGGATAGGTGGCACCCAACCACTCAGTCCCATGATCTGAGAATTGTGTGCCCGGTCGATTGAGTCTACTCGCCTCACAATGTGAGTGCATCTCTCACGCCTTTAGTAGTGAGGCCCCCGACGAGCAAGCGGTCTGCTCCGCGAAAGCCGGGCTCTCAGTCAATTAAACTACGAAGGGAATTGAAGATGACCAAGTACCGCAGCAAATTACCGCAAATGCATGACCAGCTTTTTTTGACCGATGGCGGCCTGGAAACCACCCTGATTTTCCAGGACGGCGTGGATTTACCGCACTTTGCCTCCTTCACACTGCTCAAGGACAAGGACGGCCGTGACCGGTTGCGTCGCTATTACCAGCGCTATGCCGAGATCGCCCGCGCCGGCCAGACCGGCTTTATCCTCGAGGCACCAACCTGGCGCGCCAGCGCTGACTGGGGCGCGAAGCTGGGTTACTCGAAACAGGCGCTGGTTAAAGCCAATGCCGACGCCATCTTTCTGCTCGAAGAAGTACGTGCCACCTGCCAAAGTGCAGACATGCCGGTGGTAATCAGCGGTTGCATCGGGCCACGCGGCGACGGCTATAACCCGGCCGAGATCATGGGCGAGGAAGAAGCCCAGGCTTTCCACAGCCTGCAAGTGAACACGTTTGCCAACAGCGAAGCGGACATGATCACCGCCATGACCATCACCAACCTGCCAGAAGCCATTGGCATCACCCGTGCTGCCCAGGCTGCCAGGATGCCATTGTGCCTGTCTTTCACGGTGGAAACCGATGGCCGCCTGCCGACCGGGGAGACCCTGCGAACCGCCATCGAGACCGTTGACAATGCCACCGGCCACGGGCCAGTTTATTACATGATCAACTGCGCTCACCCCAGCCATTTCACTCAGGCCGTCGCCGGTGGTGAGTCCTGGCTGCAGCGCATCCGTGGCATCCGGGCCAATGCGTCCAAATGCAGCCATGCGCAACTGGACAATGCGACCGAGCTGGACGCGGGCGATCCGATTGAACTGGGTCGGGAGTATGCGCAGTTGCGCGAACTGCTGCCCTGGCTCACCGTTCTGGGCGGCTGTTGTGGCACCGACCATCGCCACATCGAACAGATATGTGAGCACTGCGTAACCGAAGCTTGAGGCTGCCAGCACTTGCAGCGCGGCCGCTTCGGCGGCCGCCTTCCGTTGGGAAGGCACAGGATGATTTTAGTTCGGGGTGCGATATGCCAAGCCTACAACCCTACGTACGCGAAGCCGGATCCGGGCCCGGCGTGGTCTGCATTCATTCAAACGCCAGCACCTCCTCCCAATGGCGTGGGCTGATTGAACTGCTGGAAGCGACCCACCACGTACTGGCGCCAGACTCCTACGGTTCCGGCAAAAGCCCGGATTGGAGTTCAGAGAGTAAAATCGCCCTGCGTGACGAAGTTGAATTTATCGAGCCGGTGCTGGCGCGAGCGGGCACGCCGCTCATTTTGATCGGGCACTCCTACGGCGCGGCGGTTGCGCTGATGGCCGCCCTTGCCGACCCGGATCGCATCAGTGCACTGGTGCTCTACGAGCCGACCCTGTTTACCCTGGTCGATGCCGAGAGCCCGCCACCAAATGGCGCAGATGGCATTCGCGCCGCGGTGGCCGCATCCAGTGCGGCGCTGGACGCAGGCGATCGCGAACGTGCCGCCGAGCACTTTATTGATTACTGGATGGGGCCGGGGAGTTGGCAAGCAACGCCAGCACAACGACAACGCGCGATTGCCGATTCAACCGTCAACGTGCGCCGTTGGGCCCATGCCCTGCTCACCGAGCCAACGCCGGTGGGAGCGTTCGCCGCGTTGAAGATGCCGATACTCTATTTGCTCGGCGAGCGTTGTAGTGGTCTACTAATCCCGGACACCGAAATGGGTGGTAAATTTACCGCCATAGCTGAGGTGTTCCATGACAAGACAACGTCGTACGTTTTCAACTGA
>NZ_QOVF01000009.1 GCF_008365385.1 Halopseudomonas laoshanensis
CGGGAATCCAAGCGGACTATCAAATCCAAGAAGTGCTACCCAAACCCAAAGTCAAAATGGATTCCCGCCTGCGCGGGAATGACGGGGTGGGGCGCGGGCTAATCCATACAACAGCCAGGGTGCGCACCGTACCCAAATCCAAACCCAGGTTTCAGTCATTCCCACACCTCCATGTCATTCCCGCCCACCTCCGTCATTCCCGCGAACGCGGGAACCCATTTTGACCTTCCATCAGGCATCAGGGTGTTACACTACCCACCATTCAACCCAATCACCGCCGTCCCCCGAGGTAAGCATCCTTGTTTAGCGAATTTGCCCTGCACGAACGTCTGCTCAAAGGTCTTGAAGAACTCAAGTTCGATACCCCGACCCAGGTCCAGGAAGCCGCCATCCCCCTGGCCATCGAAGGCAACGATCTGCATGTCATCGCCCAGACCGGCAGCGGCAAAACCGGCGCCTTTGTGCTGCCCTTGCTACAGCGGTTAATGACCGAAGAAAGCCAGGCCCTCGAGCCACGTGCGTTGATCCTGCTACCCACCCGCGAACTGGCCCGGCAGATCCTCAGCGAAGTACAACGCTTCGCCAAGTTCACCTTTATCAAGGCTGAACTGATCACCGGCGGTGAAGACTTCAAAGTTCAGTCAGCGAAGATGCGCAAGAATCCGGACATCATCATCGCCACCCCTGGTCGCGCGCTCGAGCATCTGGCAGCCAACAGCCTGATCCTCTCGTCCATCCAAGTGCTGGTTCTGGATGAAGCCGACCGCATGCTGGATATGGGCTTTACCGAAGACGTCATGAAACTGGCCAATGCCTGCCCGCCAGAACGACAGACCATGCTGTTCTCCGCTACGAAAGGCAGCGCGGCACTAAAGCGTGTCGTAGAGGAGGTGCAGCGCACGCCACACCTGCTGCAACTCAGCACCGTCCGCGACGATACCCCGGCGATCACCCAGCAGGTCATCGCCGCCGACGACCAGACCCATAAGGAAGCGCTGCTCAAGTGGCTGCTGATCAACGAGAGCCCCGGTAAGGCCATTGTATTCACCAACACCCGAGTCATGGCTGACCGGCTTAACGGCGTGTTGCGGGCGATGGATTTGCGGGTCTATGTGTTGCACGGCGAAAAAGACCAGAAAGACCGGAAACTGGCCATCGAACGCTTGAAGCAAGGGCAGGTCGGCGTGCTGGTCGCTACCGACGTCGCCGCTCGCGGTCTGGATATCGACGAGCTGGACCTGGTCATCAACTTTGACATGCCGCGCAGTGGTGATGATTATTTGCACCGCGTAGGCCGTACCGGACGGGCAGGGGCGGAAGGCGTGGCCATTTCGCTGGTCGCGCCGCACGAGTGGAATTTGATGTCCAGCATCGAGCGCTATTTACGTAGGCAGTTCGAGCGGCGCCTGGTTAAAGAGCTACCCGGGAGCTACAAGGGCCCAAAAAAGACCAAGTCATCCGGCAAGCCGGTAGGCAGCAAGAAAAAGAAAGATGACAAGAAGAAAGATGGCAAGAAGCGCCCGAAGTCCAAACCAGCGGCTAAACGTAAGCCCGCTGCGCCGGTAGGCCAGGTCGTGACAAGTTCAGATGGATTCGGCCCGCCAAAGAAGCGCAGCTGATTACAGATTCTTTGACGCCCCGCGAAAGCGGGGTGTCATGTACTGCAGTCACCCCTCACTGTGCCCAGTATTCCCGCACCAATCCCGTCATCCGCGCATCTTTCCCGTCATCCTCGCGAACGCGGGGATCCATCTAAGGTCCGCATACCGCGTAGATTAATCATCTGCACCTCTACTACCCTGACGAAACAGAAAGATCACCACCCACCCGCTCAATACGCCCGCACCGTTAGCCCCAAGGTCAGACCAGTCAGCTACGCGCAGCGGATGAAAGGACTGAACATATTCGATGCCTGCACCGAGCGCGAAGATCATTAGCCCCCGTGCCCACCAACGCCAGCGTGGGAAGCTCAGATAGCTCAGCAGCATCAAAACAAAAAGCCCGCCTGCATGGTAAAGATCGCTCATCCAATTATAGGTGACAGGGGTCGGTGAGGGTCTTAGCCCAAGATACAAAGCCAAGAGAAGCACAATAAAAAATAGAACCTTGAACATTGCCCGCAAGCGCACCCACCGGCGCGCAGTGCTCAGCCACATAAACACTCCAATAAATTATTCAACCCACGTTGGTCTGATCATGCTCACGACGGCATGGGTTGACGTTATTGCGCGGCGTTCAGTTGCAATCGGATGATTCTACTGACCGCTTATAGCGCTGGATCATAACCTGAAGCGACATTAAATCCGAGTCGACGTTAGACCAATTGGTGCTCGGCAGCGTCAAACCTCAGTGCTACCATTCGCCAATCAAGCCAGCCTCTGCCCCATGTATGCCTTTCGGCGCTGCAGGCCGTTGCAGGACGTAGTAGGAAATTGAGCTCAAGTACCGAGGTTGGGGTAGTGATGAAGGTAATGGTGACGGGCGCTAACGGCTTCGTAGGATCTGCATTAACTACTATGCTGTCTTGCAGCGGAAATTATTCAGTTTGCGGCGTCTCCAGAAGACCATTTGAAAGCGCCGCGGATGAGCATATTGTGATCGAGGGCTTCGGCCCTGATGATGCCTGGGCAGCCGCACTGGCGTCGGTAGACGTGCTCGTTCATTGCGCCGCACGAGTGCATGTCATGTCCGAAACCGCCACGGATCCGTTGACCGCATATAGACAGGTTAACGTAGACGGTACATTGGCGCTCGCGCGTCAGGCTGCGAAAGCCGGAGTAAAGCGATTTATTTTCCTGAGCTCTATCAAGGTCAATGGAGAAGCCACGCATGCCAGTGGCGCATTCACCGCAGATGACGCGCCTGCGCCAGCGGACCCCTACAGCATGTCCAAATGAGAGGCAGAGCAGGGTCTAGGAGAACTCTCCCGTACCACCGGTATGGAAATAGTGATTATCCGCCCCGTCTTGGTTTATGGCCTCGGAGTAAAAGGCAATTTCAATATCATGATGAATTGGCTATACAAGGGAATCCCGCTTCCGCTCGGTGCCATACATAACCAACGCAGTCTTGTCGCATTGGACAATCTGCTCGACCTTATTGTCACCTGCGTTCAGCACCCTGCTGCAGCCAATCAAGTATTTCTTGTCAGCGACGGCGAAGATTTATCTACCACCCAGTTACTGCAGCAGATGGCAGTTGCCTTGTCTAAACCCGCCAGGTTGATACCGGTACCGGCCTCAATACTTGAGCGCGCAGCAAAGCTACTGGGCAGAAGTGCGATGGCGCAGCGCCTCTGCGCATCCCTCAGAGTGGATATGACAAAGACCTGCACAACACTGAATTGGCGGCCGCCAGTGTCCCTGAGCCAGGGTTTGAAACAGACAGCAGACGAGTTTTTGCGAACCCAGCGCTCTTGATTTTTCAGTTTGATTATTCAGTCGTAAGCTCAGTCTTCCCAGCAAAGGCAGCAGCATACATGCCATTTGTCGGACCGCTGTACAGGTCAAGCCCCAGCAGTCGGCGCTTGCAGAGCGTTAATTTCATGAAACCGAAATAATACTGAAATGCCATTGTTGTTGTCAGAAATCAGTGCAGTTAACATGCGCGTTTATCGCTCCAAGCAGTCCCACGATTTGCCATTTGATTTTAATTACACGGATGTTCGCATTGACGCTGAGCTGCTCTCGGGTGTGCTCTTGATGATGCTGTTCTAACGTCGGTATAAAAGTGCAGACATTCGTCGGATTGATTGACCCCGTCTTTCGCGGTGCAATCGAGCTTACATAGCGTCACTTACATGCTGAGGTACTAATGAAAGGTATTGTTCTCGCGGGCGGCTCCGGCACGCGGCTTTATCCCATCACCAAGGGCGTCTCCAAGCAATTGGTGCCCATCTATGACAAGCCAATGGTCTACTACCCCATCTCGGTACTGATGCTTGCGGGCATTAAAGATATTTTGATCATCACCACCCCAGACGAACAAGCCAGTTTTCAGCGTCTGCTGGGTGATGGGTCGGAAATGGGCATCAACTTTGAATACGTAGCTCAGCCATCTCCAGATGGCCTGGCGCAGGCGTTCATTCTCGGCGAAAAATTCATTGGCGAAGACGATGTTTGCCTTGTGCTGGGCGACAACATTTACCACGGCCATGGTCTGGCTCAGGTGTTGGCCAATGCGGTCAAAAACGTCACGCAAGAGAACAAGGCAACGGTATTTGGCTACCGCGTCCACGATCCGGAGCGTTATGGCGTAGCTGAGTTTGATGCAGATGGCACAGTGGTGAGCCTGGAAGAAAAGCCCAAAGCGCCCAAATCAAACTATGCTGTTACTGGCCTGTATTTTTACCCCAACGATGTAGTGCAAAAGGCCAAGGAGGTTAAACCCTCCGACCGTGGCGAGCTGGAAATAACAACGGTCAATCAGATGTATCTTGACGACAGCCGCTTGAAAGTCGAGCTGCTGGGCCGCGGTTATGCCTGGTTGGACACAGGTACCCATGAAAGCCTCCTGGAAGCCGCTCAGTTCATCGAAATTATCGAGAAACGCCAGGGACTCAAAGTTGCATGCCTGGAGGAAATTGCCTTCCAGATGGGTTATATCGATAAAGATCAGCTACTGACGCTGGCCAAGCAGTTGTCCAAAAATCAATATGGCCAGTACTTGATCAAGTGCGCAGAAGAGGGCCCCATTCCATGAAATTCACCCCTCAGGCGATTCCGGACGTTATCCTTTTCGAACCCAAGGTTCATGGTGATCAACGCGGTTACTTCGCGGAAACCTTTCGCCAGGACGTGTTCGATCAAGCCGCCGGCTACAAGGTCGAGTTTATTCAGGATAACGAGTCCAGCTCCAGCCGCGGAGTGTTGCGCGGCTTGCACTTTCAGCTGGCGCCGCATGCTCAGAGCAAACTGGTACGTGTTATCAAAGGCGCCGTCCTGGATGTGGCTGTAGACATCCGCCAGGGCAGCCCCACCTTCGGCCAGCACGTGGCAGTAGAGCTGACTGAAGAGAACAAGCATCAGCTATTCGTTCCGCGCGGTTTTGCTCACGGCTTCGTGGTCCTCAGTGAACAGGCTATTTTTGCCTACAAGGTCGATAACTACTATTCGCCGGAATGCGATCGCGGTCTGGCCTGGAATGATCCAGACCTGAACATTGATTGGCAGGTGCCAGAGCAGGATATCAAGCTGTCGGACAAGGACGCTCGGCAGCCAACGCTCGCTACCCTTGGCAATATGTTTGAACATGGCGTGAATTATTATGCGTAAAACGGTACTGGTTACCGGCTCTACCGGCCAGTTGGGCCGCAGCCTGCAGGACTTGGCCGAGCAGAACACCGATGTTGAATTCACCTTCGTCAATCGCGCGTTGCTGGACCTTGCTGCTCCTGAACAGGTCATGGATTATCTGCAAAAGCATCAGTATGACTACATCATTAACTGCGGCGCCTATACCGCTGTGGACAAGGCCGAGCAGGAACGGGAGCTGGCCGAACAGGTCAATCATCACGCCGTGGCGGCGCTAGCGAAGGCAGCCAAAGCGCAGGGCGCCTATCTGATTCATGTCAGTACTGATTACGTCTTCGATGGTTGTCATTACAAACCCTATGCTGAAGACCACCCCACCGCACCGGTCAACAATTACGGCCAAACCAAGCTCAACGGCGAATTGGCTATTCAGGCGAGTGGCGCGAACGCCTGCATAGTACGCACCAGTTGGGTGTATTCTCAGCACGGCAACAACTTCGTCAAGACCATGCTCCGCCTGGGGCGCGAGCGTGATGCTCTTACCGTTATCGATGACCAGGTTGGCAGCCCGACTTACGCGACCGATCTGGCTTCCGCCATAATGGCATTGGTCCAGCAACAGGAAAGTAACCCTGTTGAAGGTTGCAGCGTCTTTCATTACAGCAACGAAGGTGTCTGCAGTTGGTACGACTTCGCCAAGGCAATTTTTGAACTGGCAGGCGTTGAATGCCAGGTTAAACCGATCGAAACCAAAGACTACCCCACACCCGCAGCTCGGCCGCACTACAGCCTGTTGAGCAAGCAAAAATTCAAACAAACCACTGGCGAGAGCGTGCCCTATTGGCGCGATTCGCTGTTGGTTTGCCTGGAACAAATCAAGGCCGATTCGCATGTCTAAAATTCTGGTTACTGGTGGAGCCGGCTTTATTGGCTCCGCCGTCGTACGTTATTTGGTCAACGAGACCGAGCACTCTGTGGTTAATCTCGACAAGCTGACCTACGCAGGCAACCTCGAATCCCTGAGCTCTGTCAGCAATGACCCGCGCTACGCATTTGAACAGGTCGATATTTGCGACGCAGCTGAAGTGAAGCTGGTGCTTGAACAGCACCAGCCGGATCTGATCATGCATCTGGCAGCTGAATCCCATGTGGATCGCTCCATCGACGGCCCTGGCGAGTTTATTCAAACTAACCTGGTCGGCACCTACGTCCTGCTGGATCAGGCAAGAGCCTACTTCCAGACGCTGAATGCCGAGAAAAAAGCCGGCTTCCGCTTTCACCATATTTCGACCGATGAAGTCTACGGTGATCTACCTCACCCGGAAGAGCAGTCCGGTGAGTTACCACTGTTTACTGAGAGCACAGCTTACGCGCCAAGCTCTCCATACTCGGCCAGCAAGGCCGGTTCTGACCACCTGGTCCGCGCCTGGAATCGTACCTTTGGCTTGCCAACCGTTTTGACTAATTGCTCGAACAATTACGGCCCCTATCACTTCCCCGAAAAGCTGGTGCCCCTGATGATCCTCAATGCACTGGAGGGCAAGCCACTGCCGGTGTACGGCAAGGGTAACCAGATTCGCGACTGGCTATATGTCGAAGATCACGCCCGAGCCCTAGTGCTGGTTGCGACCCAAGGCACAATCGGTGAAACCTATAACATTGGCGGCCATAACGAAAAGCAGAATATCGAAGTGGTTCACACCATTTGTGATCTGTTGGAAGAGCTGAGCCCGCGTGCGGAAGGCACCTACAAGGATCTGATCACCACCGTACAGGATCGCCCTGGCCACGACATGCGCTACGCCATTGATGCCAGCAAGATTCAGCGCGAGCTCGGCTGGGTACCGCAAGAAACCTTCGAAAGCGGTATCCGCAAAACCGTACAGTGGTACCTGGATAACCAGGCCTGGTGCCAGCGGGTGCAGGATGGCAGTTACCAGCGAGAAAGACTGGGGAGCGCCAACTAACCATGAGGGACTTTTCCATATCGCCCCTTGGTTTGGTAAGAGAAACATGGCAGAAGCGACGGCTCATTTACAACTTGTCGAAGCGTGAGGTCGTGGGTCGCTACCGCGGTTCTTTTGTAGGGATTTTCTGGTCTTTTCTCACACCAATACTCTTGCTCACGGTTTTCACCTTCGTCTTTGGTGAGATATTTCAAGCACGGTGGGGCGAGCGCGCGCAGAGCGGGTCACTCGATTTTGCTGTTGCGTTATTTGCGGGCCTGCTGTTGTTCAACTTTTTCTCTGAGTGCTTGGCGCGTGCGCCTAACCTGATTATTGGTAACGCCAATTACGTCAAAAAGGTGGTGTTTCCTTTAGAAGTTCTTACCTTGGTTACAATGCTCGCAGCACTGTTTCATCTGGTCGCAGGCTACATCATTCTGTTGATATTGATGACATTGTCCAGCTGGGAATTTTCCTGGAACATGCTCTGGGTACCGATTGTTTTTGCGCCTTTTGCAGTGATGGTCCTCGGTTTGACGTGGGGTCTTTCCGCTCTAGGAGTATACCTGCGTGACATCGGACAGCTTATTGCCCCGATCCTGACCGCAATGATGTTTCTTAGCCCGATTTTTTACCCACTCTCGAGTGTCAGTGAAAAGTTTTTATGGATCTACCACGTGAACCCGCTGACGTTTGTGATTGAACAGGTTCGCACCGTTATGCTTCAGGGCGCAGAGCCGAATTGGTCGGGGCTCGGTTACTACACAGTAGCAAGCCTCATCATTGGATACGCCGGATTTGTTGTATTTCAGAAGACACGCAAGGGGTTCGCCGATGTGCTCTGACGTGGCGATCAAGGTTTCAAATCTTAGCAAGTGCTATCTGATCTACGACCGTCCTCAGGATCGCCTCAAGCAGATGCTGTTTCGTGGTAAGCGGCAATACTACAAAGAGTTCTGGGCGCTTGATAGCGTGAGTCTGGAAGTAAAGCGCGGCGAGACAGTAGGTATTATTGGGCGTAATGGCAGCGGCAAGTCCACATTGCTTCAGCTAGTCTGTGGCACCTTGAACGCCACTTCCGGCGAGATCACGACGAACGGCAAAGTGGCGGCACTACTTGAACTGGGGTCCGGGTTCAACCCAGAGTTTACCGGGCGCGAAAATGTTTACATGTCGGCTTCGATTTATGGCCTGACCAAGCAGCAGGTCGACGATCGCTATTCTCAAATTGAGGCTTTCGCCGATATTGGAGAGCATATCGACCAGCCAGTGAAAAACTACTCCAGCGGCATGTACGTGCGGCTGGCTTTCGCTGTAATCGCTCATGTAGACGCCGACATTCTCGTGATTGACGAAGCTTTAGCCGTAGGTGATGCAGTCTTCACCCAGAAATGTATGCGCTTTATCCGTAATTTCAAGAAGAACGGCACCCTATTGTTTGTCAGCCATGACATGAGCTCAGTGTTGAACCTGTGCCAGCATGCCATCTGGCTCCATCAAGGCAACTTGCGACAGGCCGGCCCAGCTAAAGAGATCGCAGAAAGCTATTTGCAATATACCTTGCAGGAAGTCTACGGCGATAACGCCTCGCTCAAAAGTATCAGTGACGAGCCAGGTGAAAATGTTGAGAGGGCAGAAGAAACCGACACGCCTACTGACTTCGCGCTCCTGAATTACGATAGCCAGATGCAGGTCTCTGACAACCTTAACGACGCCAACGGCTGGAAGAGCGGCTCAGGGGAGATTTTATCAGCATCGTTGGAATCATTGTCGGGCGTGTCTGAAAACGTATACGTAGGCGGTGAGACGGTCCGTATAAGGATCCGCGCGGTAGCACATGTCGCTTTCGATCAGCCAATTTTAGGCTTTTTGCTCCGCGACCGCCTCGGGCAGGATCTGTTTGGCGAAAACACGCTAGCCTTTACTCATATCAAGCCCATGCCGGTCGCTGCTGGCGAGGTGTTTGAGGCCTATTTCACATTCCGCTTGCCGATGCTACCCAATGGGCAGTACGTAGTGATGACGTCACTGGCAAACGGAGACTTGTACAACAATGTGCAACATCACTGGTTACATGACGCTTTGATACTCAACGTGTCGTCCAGCACCATCCGCTGGGGCCTGGTAGGTGTGCCTTTTGATGAAGTGGTGCTACAAAAACTCACATGAAATCATTACTAGAGCTTTATCAAGAGCATGAAGGCAAAGTGTCGGACAAGTGGACTTTGTATCTTGCCGAATATGATCGGTTGTTTTCTGCGTATCGCGCCAAACCGGTCAGGCTATTCGAGATCGGTATCCAGAATGGTGGCTCGCTGGACATCTGGAGCAAGTATTTCCCGCATGCTGAAAAGCTGATCGGTTGCGATATCAATCCCGATTGTGCCCAGCTGAGCTACGACGATCCGCGCATTGCCCTGGTGATAGGTGACGCCAATACAAGCGAAGCTGAGGCGGAAGTGCTTGCTCATTCCGAGCGGTTTGATCTGATCATCGACGATGGTTCGCATACCTCAATAGATATTGTCAGAACGTTCTCACGTTATTTTTCTCGCCTCAATGACGGTGGTTTGTACGTCGTAGAAGATTTGCACTGCAGCTATTGGCAGGAATTTGGCGGGGGACTCTATGCCCCGTATTCTTCTGTAGCTTTTTTCAAGCGTCTCGCGGATGTAGTCAATCAGCAACACTGGGGCGTAGACAAAGCCAGTACTGACATTCTCGAAGGCTTTACTGCAGCATTTGACGCGCCTTTCGACGCGGCTGTGCTCGCCACTGTGCACTCAATAGAGTTTGTTAACTCTATTTGTATAGTGCGCAAGGCGCCTAAAACAGCCAATCAACTAGGCTCTCGGTTCATCGCCGGCACGCAAGCCAAGGCTGTGCCAGCTATAGCGGGTAAGCATGGCGAATTAGCCATAAGCGTGAGTCAGTCAGAAAACCCCTGGACAGCATTGCCTAAGGGCATTGATGAGCTGTGGCTTGATCAGAAGTCGCAGCTTGAAGATAGCCGCAGCCAGGTCCAAGTACTGCAGACGAAATTGGATGAGCAACTCACTCAGTTGGCGGAGATGGAACTGAGCTTGAATCTGGCTTTGGCCAAACAAGCCTCTCTGGAACTAGAGTCTGCTACGTATTCTGCCTCTCAGGAAGAGCATGAGCAATTGAACGCCGAATGCGAGCAAAGTCAGGCCCGACTAGCTCAACTGGAAGACGAATTATTAGAAGTGCGATCTTCTACCAGCTGGCGTGTAACCGAGCCATTGCGTTTCCTGGGTAACAGTGCACTGCGTCTACGGCGTTTGACCGGTGTAGCCCGCAAGCCGCTCAAGGATATGGGCGCTATGGGCGTTGCGAGGAAAGTCGTCCATGTAGCACGGACCGAAGGCCTGCCAGGGCTAAAGCGCAGGCTGCAGCCAGTGCTCGAGCAGTCCGGAATGTCGCATGGGAGTACAGACGATTATTCAGCCTGGATCCAGCGGCATGATGTTTTGGCCGAAGCTGAGCGTCACTCGATGTTTGAACGCATCAACGCAGCAATGGAGCCGCCTTTGGTTTCCGTTGTCATCCCTGCATATAATCCGAATCCGGATTGGCTATGTGAGGCAATCGATTCAGTTATCGGTCAGTCATATGATAACTGGGAGCTATGCATCGCTGACGATGCTTCTTCTGATCCCCGTATTCGAACGATCTTGCAGAATTACGCGTCGAGCAATCCACGGATCAAAGTAGTATTCCGGGCAGAAAATGGCCACATCTCCGCAGCATCTAACAGCGCACTCGACATTGCGACAGGTGATTGGGTAGCACTGCTTGATCACGATGATCTTCTGGCAAAACACGCTCTACTTTGGGTAGTACATGCGCTGGCGGAAAATCCGACCGCAGGCATGATTTACTCCGACGAAGACAAAATTGATGCTTCCGGTCGTCGCCAATGCCCATTCTTCAAACCAGACTGGTCGCCTCACCTAGCCTTGAGTCAAGCCTATGTTGGTCACCTATGCTGCATTCGAAGGGACTTACTGACTAAAGTGGGTGGCTTTACTGTTGGCATGGAAGGCGCACAGGATTATGCACTCTGGCTGAGTGTTGCTGCGCAGAAAGAGCCCATCATTCATGTACCAAAAGTGCTTTATCACTGGCGCATGCATGCGGGTAGCACCGCATCTCATTCTGCCGCTAAGCCTTATGCACATGACGCAGGTCGGCTGGCTGTTCAGCGGTTTGTTGAAAACTACTACCCTCAAGCCAATATACAGATGGCCGAAAGGGAAGACTTGTTCACCTACAAGGCGGTCTTCAAACAACCGCAAGACGTGCTGATTTCAATCATTATCCCCACCCGGGATCGGGTAGATCTGCTTGGCATGTGTATCGATAGCATACTAGGTGTATCTACCTGGCAAAATCTTGAGATTATCGTTATCGATAACGGTTCAGTTGAAGAGGAAAGCCACGCTTACTTTACCGAGATAACCCGGCGCGACGCGAGAGTAACCGTTAAAAGAATAGATGAACCTTTCAATTGGTCTCGGCTTAACAATATAGGTGCTGAGCTAGCGAAGGGGGATCTATTCGTTTTTCTGAATAACGACACCGTGGTCATTGCGCCTGACTGGCTGCAAAGCCTTGCGGGTTACGCGTTTTTGCCTGACGTCGGATTGGTCGGCGGTCTGCTCCTATTCGAGGACGGTACTATTCAGCATGCGGGCGTCGTTGTCGGCATGGGGGGGTGGGCCGATCACGTGTATCGCACCAGTCCAAATGCGCACGATCCCTCTAGCCCATTTGTATCGCCAGTTTTGACTCGCAACGTACTGTCGGTCACTGGTGCCTGTACTGCTATAACTCGCGCGAAGTTTGAAGAGCTGGGGCGCTACGACGAAGCTTTCATAATTTGTGGTAGTGACGTGGAGTTGGGACTCAGGGCCTGGAAAAAAGGTTATTACAACGTCCAGTGCGGAGAAGTGAAGCTCTACCACTATGAATCGAAAACCCGCAGCCCGCATGTGCCGGATGGGGATTTCGAGCAGTCGGTGCTTAAGTACGCTCCGTACCAGCGTGAGAAGGTAGATCCGTTCTATAATCCCAACCTGTCTCTGCAGCATTGCAAGCCCGGTTTGGTGGAGTAGGCCGATGCGTAAAATTGTATCCTTTGCTCTGCGCCAGCCAAAGATCAACGCCTATCTGAGAAGGCTGTACAGTGAAGTGCGCAGTGCCGCGGATGCTGTAACGCATCCAGCCACAGCGGTGCCTGAAGCTACTCCAATCGACACACGCCGCTCAGATCAGGAGTTCTCTCGTCTTACCTTGCTCGTGCCTGCTTTATCCGTCCAACATGTGTTTGGCGGCATAGCAACAGCGTTGCAGGTATTTACCGCTATTGGTGAGTCTTACACCAATCTGCGCATAGTCCTCACAGATGAGGCAGGGTTTACTCATGACAAAAATCCAGCCTTTTCAGGGTGGAGCATCAAAGAGCTCGATGACGACGATGCCGAAGGTAAGGTAATTGTTCCCGCTGGGGATCGGTGGAGTAAAACACTCCCTATCTGTGCGGGTGATGTGTTTGTCACGACCTCATGGTGGACAACATCAATTGCAGCCAGAATACAGGCAGAGCAGCAAACGATGTTCTTACTGCCTAAGCCTCAGAAATATATCTATCTCATTCAGGATTATGAGCCGGGGTTCTACCCCTGGTCGGCCCGCTATGCGCTGGCTGAAGCGACATACCACAAAGCTGAAAATTTCCTGGCGATCTTCAACACCAGCATCTTGAAAGACTTTTTCCAATCGGAGGGGTATGAGTTTCCCTTGGCGACGCATTTTGAGCCAACGCTGCATCCCCAGCTCAAAATTCGATTGCCATCCGATCCTTCGGCAAAGCGGCAGAAGAAAATCATCATATACGGCCGCCCCGGCGTAGAGCGGAACGCTTTTCCCATTATTGTCATGGCCTTGAAGAACTGGATAGCCGAGGCCAAACCAGAAGGCTGGACTATTGTTTCTGCAGGCGAAGCGCATCCTCCGGTCGATTTGGGTGGGGGCTACACTTTGACTTCTCTAGGTAAGTTATCCATTGAAGGCTACGCCGCAGAGTTAAGCTCCGCCTTCATAGGTGTTTCACTAATGATCTCGCCGCACCCCAGCTATCCGCCCCTGGAGATGAGTGCGTTCGGGGTGCAGGTGATTACCAATAAATACAAATCCAAGGATCTTGCTCAGTTCAGCCCGGATATAAGCACTGTCGATTTCGTTTCGCCTGAAAGCGTGGCCAGTTTACTGGGCGATTTGGCCCAGGCTTACGATCTCCCTTCCACCCCGCGCTCTTTGGCGGGTGATTATCCGGAGTTGACTACATACACAGATTCGGACCAAGACTTCCGCTGGTTAAGGGCATGGGTTGATGAAAATCGCCTCTGATAGGCGGCTCGCCAATGCAGAGTCCTCTCACATTGATCAACCGCACTTCGTTCCAGGATGTAGCCTGTTTTGATAGCTCGTACCTCTGTGCATGCTTGCTGGGTTGACTGAGCGATGAGTTTGCATATCACGGCAGTCATCGTCACCTACAACCCAACCATGCCTCGCTTACAAGCGCTGCTAACGCAGCTACTTGCCCAAGTCGCTGGTGTGGTAGTGGTCGATAACGCCTCTAGTGCGGAAGTACAGTCAGCGTTGTCTGAGCTGCACCTGGAGCGCCTGACAGTGCATTGTCTGGATGAGAACAGCGGCATTGCCGCAGGCCAGAATGCCGGGCTGCGTTTGGCTTTTCAGCAGGGCTGTGATGCAGTGGTGTTCTTCGATCAGGACAGCACCATAGGTGACGAATTTATCGCTAACCTCAGCGAGGGCTTGGTAGATCCCCAAGTGGGCGTGGTAGCCCCGGTCTTCTATGATGAACAGCGTGGTTTTGGCTACCCGCTGGTAGATATTCTGCCCTCCGGCCGGCGCAGGAAATACCTGCCGGGAACCCTCAACGGCCCTGTCGACATATCAGTCGCCATTTCATCCGGCATGCTCATTCGGCGTTCGGTATTCGAGCGCGTAGGGCTGCTGGATGAACGTCTGTTTATTGACTATGTTGATACTGAATGGTGCTTGCGCTGTGCGGCACAGGGTATCGCTATACGGATCATTCCCACCGCCAGCATGACCCATTCAATTGGCGACAAATCGCTGTCTTTCGCTGGCTTCAGGGTGCCAGTACACAGTCCGCTGCGGCGCTACTTCCGCATCAGAAACGCTTTTCATCTACTGCGTATGAATCATGTGCCCAAGCTGATGGCGGTGCGCGAGGTGGTATTCGGTCTGATCCACCAAATAATCCTCATCGCATTCGAATCCAAGCCAAAGGACTACCTTTTCTATTACTTTAAAGCGGTACGAGACGGCGTTGCTGGCGTCTACGGGCCCTTTAAAATGAGGTGAACACGCGTTTGAATAACTCTTTATTGCCAAAAGTTGTCGTTCTGTTGGCCGCGCATAATGGTATGCGTTGGGCCGAAGAGCAGGTCAATTCGATTCTCGCTCAGAAGGGCGTGGACGTCTCGCTGATAGTCAGCGTAGATGCTTCGGAGGATGGCTCGGAGGCCTGGTTTGCTGAGCTGACGCAACAGGATGAACGCATCAGTGTTTTACCTCAGGGCCAGCACGAGGGCGGGGCAGCCGGTAATTTTTTCCGTTTGATTGCCGAAGTGCCCGCTGGTGATGCTGAACATGTCGCCTTCGCTGATCAGGACGACATCTGGCTACCTGACAAGCTGCAGCATGCGGTCATGACTATCAAGCAGAAGGATATAGATGCTTACTCGGGCAATGTGCGGGCAGTATGGGAAGACGGGCACGAAAAAATGATTGAGAAGTCTCAGCCTCAGCGTGAGTGGGATTTTTTATTTGAGGCTGCAGGCCCAGGCTGCACTTACGTATTCACGCCAGCTTTCTATAACGCTCTGCGCGAATTTGTACGGTCACATAGTTCTGAGATGAAAAGCGTTTATCTTCACGACTGGTTTTTTTATGCATTTGCCCGTTCCAGGGGCTTTGCCTGGTTTATCGATCCAGAACCCAAAATGTTTTACCGCCAGCACAGCAGCAACCAGGTGGGCGTTAATACCGGGATAAAAGCAGTGATTACACGTTGCAGAAATATCGGCAATGGCTGGTGGTTGGGTCAGGCGCGGACTATTGCCCGCATCCTTGATCTGCAGAATGACGCATTCGTCAGGCCCTGGATCACTCCCGGCAGGCGAATGGGCTACTTGCATCTGATGAAGAACGTTTTTCGCTGCCGCCGTAAGGCCAGCGACGCAGCCTTTATGGGTGTGATCATGGCAGTTATGTGGGTGTTGAACCCTTAAAGAACTGTTGTATCACAGCGACCTCAGCCGGGGGTGATCCCCGGCCAGAGCTATCGCATTTGAGTCTCAATCTCTCAACGTATTGAACCCGTCATTGAACCGATTAGTATCCGAGGCGCTGGTCAGGTCGTACAGCTGATAATAGCGACTGAGGCGTGCGCCACCGTCACGTGTCAGCGGGCTCCAGGAAATAGTGCCCTTGGACAGCGTAGAGCGGGCAAAGAACGCGTCGAACGGTATCGTGAAGTAGATACCCTTATCAAAGCTACCTTCACCGAACTGCTCAGCAGACACGTTGGTGCGTGTCGCCCAGGCGCCTACCGTAACGCCATTGTCGAAGCTGCGGGCCAGCTCCAAAGTGCCGCCCCGGTCGCCAGCCAGATACTGGCCTGCGCTTACCTTGGCCAACACATCGTAGATATTGGTCTGCATATACGCGGTTACGTGCCCGGTAAACACGGAGTAGTCACGGAAGCTGAGGTCCTGTTCAAAGCCGCGCTGGCGTACCCAGTTGGCATCTACGCCCAACGCCCAATTGCCGCCATTGGGTCGGTACAGGACCTCGCCGCCTAGCCCGCCAAACATGCTCTCCAGCAGACCGCCGTAACCTATCGCGTAAACATCCCGGGACAACCGCTTGGTCTGGGTGTACTGCAGGTTCTCCAGCACGACGTTCGAGGTAATCAGATATTCGCGGATGTTGGTACGTACCTGGGGCAGCTCACTGGTGCCCCGGTTATCGAACTCGTCAAAGTTGTTCAGCAGGTTGACACCCAGACTCCCGTGCAACCACTGATTGCGGTTGAAGCGGTATTCCGAGGTCAAGCGCGCAAGAAACTGATAGAGGATGAAGTCATCGGGCCCACCGACGTTCTGGTTGTAGCCCAGTGAGAGCCCGTAGGTGAACTTATCCAGCGGTTCGGTATGCAGCGTCTGCGTATCAAGCTCGCTCGGCGCGGCAAGCACGGTGGAGCGTCGCATCGTGTCTTCATCGATCCGGTTCTCTTCAAGATCGCGCAACTTGCTGGCGTCAATACTGGCCTCTGACACCGCAATACCCCGTGGCTTGTTGACCAGCGTGTACCAGTCGTAGCTGTCGCCAGTGGCGTTATCCAGAATACGGCTCGCGCGGCCCAGGCCTTGCGCCTGATCGCGATACTTCGTCTGCTCACCCGTAACAATAAGCTCGCGCTTGCGGACCTTGACGTGTTCAACCGCAAAGCCGGCATTGTTTTCCAACTGCCCACTCACCTTTGCCCAATCCACGGCTTCACCGCTTACCCCGGTGGGTAGCGGCTGGCGTTCGACCGGCTTGGGGTCCAGTAGCTTGGGAGGAAACGGATTGCTCTTGAGATTGGTGTGCAGGGTGATGCCAAACATCGCCGTGTTACCGCGTT
The DNA here is from genome assembly GCF_008365385.1 of Halopseudomonas laoshanensis. Lineage (GTDB taxonomy): Bacteria > Pseudomonadota > Gammaproteobacteria > Pseudomonadales > Pseudomonadaceae > Halopseudomonas > Halopseudomonas laoshanensis. The sequence goes on from NZ_QOVF01000009.1 coordinate 16,965, forward strand.
CCCACGCCGCGGTGACATCCACGGTATCGGTCAGCCGGTACACTACGCCGAAGTTGAGTGGCGAATCCTGTTCCTGGTTATTATCGAATGGTTCTGTCTGATAATCGTTGCCGTCCAGCTCGATCTTGAATCTCAGCGGATCCCAGGGGGACTGGTATTCAACGCCGCCAAACACACTTGGCCGACCACGAAAGTAGTTATCGATACTGAAATCGCCACCAGTGCCGACGGTGGCGGCATTCCGTTCGTTGTAATCATCACCGATCAGCGTCAATGGATTACTGAAGTCGCCGCGGTTACCGATATAGCCCCAGGCCACCCCCAGGCTGAAATCCAGATCGTAGAAGCGCTTGTTGGCGACCACGAATTCGCTTGAGAACAGGCCAGTACCCGCAAGGTCGCGAAAGCCAACCGAGAGGTCAGGTAACCAGTAGCCTTCTTTCAGCAAGCGAAATTTGAAATCGATTGCCTTGTCCTTGTAGCTCTGATCGCCGCTGAATTCCTCACTGTCGCTGTAGTCGCGGTTGGTAATGGCGATATAGCGCAATGTCCCTTCCATCCAGGGTAGGGGCTGCATGGAAATGCTATAGCGGCTGTACGGCTCTGTGCGGTTCGCATTGAAGCTGAAGGACCCTTCGGGGGCCATGCGTGCGGTCGGTGTCTGTAACAGGCCTACGCCGCCAAAATTGTGCTGAGTGGTGCGGTAGCGGTCGGCGCTAGCACTGTTTGCCCCAGCTAGGGATAAGACTAAGACGCTGACAAGGCAGCCGGATCGCACGGTTACCAGATTACTCATCGAAACGACCCCCCAACTGATACTGGGTGCCAAGCATGGCGGCGACGTCTGCGTTCAAGTCGGCAGTTTGGGCCGAGAGCACGGCTTCCCGGACCGGCACATAGATCACCGCGCCTACCGCAACATTGGCCTCCTCCAGGTTCCAGTAAGCCCGCCCATGCTGGCTGACATTCCCATCAGGCTGTATCACGTAGGCAGTATCTCGGTCCGCGAGCCGGTGAGGACGACAATCACTGATGTAATCGTGCAATTGCATCGCACCGTCGTGGGGAAGAATACAGTCTTCCACCACGGCGCCGATGACTCGCACCTGGTTGGGTCTGGTGGGGTATATCAAGTTATCGCCGAGTTCTAACAGGTCGTTATTCGGGGGGAACAGCTGGCTTAAAGGATCCATCTCGGTCTGGACGCGCCCGGTCACAGGCATCGCATCGATCGCCTGGTAATACCGTGCCAGCAGCGCCACTAGCGCGTCATCATTATTCGATTGGGCATGCACGGTGTTCATTTTGAGCTCGAACAAAATGCCAGCTTTCAGCCGAGTCTGATCGGCGATAGCGCTGGAGCGAAGCAGCGCCGCACCCAGAAACCAGGCACTTGCGCTCACCTGGCCTGCTACTGCCGCGCTATTCAGCCGAGCGCCTCGTTCAAATTGATAAGTGCCAGGCTTGAGCACAGCGCCGCTTATTTCTACCTCAATCATGTCTGCAGAGAAGGCAGCGCTGGATTGAGCGGCTAAACCAAGTGTGAACGCCATCGCCGCCAAGATGCTGTTAAAGCGGGATACTTTAATTCGGGACATCATTGTTTGTTCCCTGCCGAGTCTACTTCGGTGAGGAAAAGCGGCGGCAGCTCTGGCACCAGAAACTGCTTGCTGGCAATCACGCGTCCGCTGGCAGGATCTAGCCAATAATAGTTGGTCGCCTTGATACCCAGCGCCGGCATGCGGATGACTTCTTCAACACGCTGCAATTGTTGATCCACGCCCATGATCTCTACTGCTTCCAGTTTGCCTACACGGTAGCGGGCCTGTTGCGCGACGCCTGTTAGATAGCGATCGGGCATATCGATAAGCCGAATGACTTCTAGACCATCTGCTTGGCGCAAATCGCCCAGGAAGGGATCGTCAGCCAGCAATGGCGCCAGCAGGTCGCTGTTTTCCGGCAAGCCCGCTGTCTGTACAAGTCTGCCGTTACGGGTTACCAGGCCTTGTTGGAGGCCAACCCATTCGCTGGTGCGGTCAAACTGCGATGCGCGCACCAACAGCGCCTCGCTCTGCCCCAATCGAGCAATCACCGCAGGCCGCCCAAGGTTGTTGATCACATCAGTGGTAATAACGGACTCAGGCCCGCTGATCGCAAGCTTGAGAGTGTCGTACGAGGTGGCCGTCATGGAGTTGCAGCCAGCCAGCAATAAGCCGGCCAGGCCACAGATCCCGGAGCGCAACAGGTTGTTCACGGCGATTCCTTTCAGTGATTTAGTTACCGCGCAGACTGTCGCCTGTTATTGCTCCAGCCTGGATGATGCTGGCTGAGGGGAAAAGCTGGCTCACAAAACGGTTCCAGCGCGTAATGCCGGCAGCGCCAACAAACACCACGTCTTGTGGCTGCATCTCGAACTGATTAGCTAGAATCAGCGCTGAGGGCGATTCCGCATTCAGCTGGAACACCGTGGCTTTCTCCGTAGCCAGATTTTCTACACCGCGGATCACGTAGACCTCTTTGCCGCTAGCTGAGGTTGGCGAGGGGCCCTGCGCTATACCAATGACTTCAGTCAGGGTCATGCGACTGGTGCGATAGGGGATGGGCCTGGGGTCTCCGACCTCTCCCATGACAAATATCTTACGAGAATCGTTCAGACCCATATGCAGCTTGTCCCCGGCACGCATATAAATCTGACCGATATTGCTGTTGTTGCTGGTCAGTCGATCGTAATCCAGCGAGTAGGTCACACCGTCGCGGATCAAAACCAGGTTCGACAGATCCGCGCGCTCCTCGTCTATCTCCGCCATGCCTACCGCCTGCAGCAGAGTAAGCTGCCGCGAATCTACCGGCAGAAAGCCTGCGTTCTCGAAAGCGCCGCTGACGATAATCTTCTGGCTGTTGTATTCGGTAACGTTTACGTCTACCTGAGGCTGCTCGATGTATTGAGACAGCCGCTTGGTGATGACCTCGCGCAGCTCTTCTAGCGTCATGCCCGCAACCTTCACGCTCCCCACGAAGGGATAAAACAGCGTGCCGTCATCCCGAACTACCCGCGCGTTAGCACCTTCCGCCTGCTGTTGCCCGCCAGGAACCGTCAGTTCCGGGTGGTCCCAAACCGTAATAAACAGTGCGTCATTTGGCCCGATAACGTAATTTTCAGGTTCGTATTGCAGCAGGGGCTCGGGAATATGCATGCTTCGATTGACGGCCTGTTCCTGGGCGATCAGCTTCGGGGTGATCTGTACCATCTCGACCATGCTGTTCTCCGCAGAGTCCTGGCTGATCAGACGATCCGTGTCCATGTGCATGCCGGGGGAAAACATGCAGGCCTGGAGGAGCAGGGCAGAAGCGCCCAAGGCTAAAAGGGGGTAACGAGTCATGGTAGCGGGCTTGCCTTGGTGTTATTGGAGTGAACATAAAAAAGCCACCTAAAACAACGTTTCAGGTGGCTTGAGTACTACCACCAATTTTAGTTGGTGTTAGTAGTAGTGCTGGTGCCAGTAGAAGTACCGCCGCCGCCACTGTCAGAAGCTGCTGCTGCAGCGCCGCCAACGATGGCCGCCGCTACGGCAATCTGAGCACCGGAAAGACCGCCGATGACGCCCTCGCTAGTGCCAGCGCCAGAAGTGCCAGCTGCAGCTTGTGCTGGAGCCTGCTGTTGTTCAGTTTCGGATTGCGCGAAAGTCGCGCCGGAAGCGAGCAGCAAGCCGCTGGCCACCAATGCAAATACTTGTTTTTTCATAAATCGTCTCCTTGATAGACGCAAATTCACCATCGATTATACCCCTACAGGCATTTAATGAAAGCCCAGAAGGTGTATTTAAGCCGTATTACTGCACGCATCTGACCTATTTTGTATCAGACTTGTACTCGTATTGATAGTAGCCGTAGTTCCCATATCCGTACCCAGACGCTTTCTTCTCGACCGCGTTAAAGATAGCACCTTTTATTTCGATACCGTTATTACGGAATCGTTGCAGCGTGGCTTGAATTTCTTTTGCTGGATTCAGGCCGAAGCGGGTAACGATCAGGCTGGTGCCGGCGAACCGTCCGACGAGGGCTGCGTCGGTTACCGCAAGGATCGGTGGGGTGTCGACAATCACCATGTCATAGGCCTTGCTCAAGTGCTCCAACAGGGTCCCGAAATTGGCGTGCATCAGCAGCTCAGAAGGATTTGGCGGTATCTGACCCCTCGAGATGAAATGCAGGTTCTCGACCTCAGTCTTATGAATAACGTCTGCGAGTGTATGGGTGTTTGCCAGCAGCGCAGACAACCCAGGCTCAGGCTCGCAATTCAGGAGCTTGTGCACGTACCCTTTGCGCATGTCGCCATCCACCAACACCACCCGCTGCCCACTCTGTGCCACGATGGCTGCCAGATTGGCGGAAACGAAGGATTTACCAACGCTTGGGCTCGGGCCGGAAATCATCAACACGTTGTTCTTCGCTTCCAGCATCGCGAAATGCAGACTTGTGCGCAGGCTCCGGAGCGATTCGATGGCGAGGTCGGCGGGGTTGGTGGCGGCCAGCAAATGAGAGCCTCTTACATGGGATGGCTTTCCTTTGAAGCTGCGTTCCAGAATGTTCTGGTCCTTGCTGAACGGGACGGTGGCATACACCGGCAGGCCAAGCTGTTCGATTACCTCGGGGTTCTCGATGCCTCTATTGAGTGCATGCTTCAGAAGCGCGATTGCTACCCCGAGCATTGCGCCGAGCAGCGTAGCAATCACAACTATCAAGGCTTTTTTCGGCTTGACTGGTTCCGATATATCGACAATGGCTTCGTCGATAACGCGTACGTTGCCAACCGTCCCAGCGCGGACGATGTCCAACTCCTGAACATTATTTAGCATCGCAGTGTAAATCTCAGTACTGACTTTTACGTCGCGAGCCAAGCGAAGAAGCTCCTGCTGGGTCTCAGGTAACCCTCCGGCCCGCTCGATGAGTTTGTCCCTGCGGCTCTCAAGTTGCGCCATCTGTTGGCTCATGGCTCGGAAATTCGGATGCTCGCGGGTAAACCGACGCTCCATTTCTGAACGCTCAAGTTCCAGCTCAGAGATGGCTGTATCGAGTTCGACTACCTGATCCAACAGCGCTTGCGTCTCTATGGTGATGTCGACTGAACCTGCCTCGTTCTGATACGTATTTAGCGCTGATTCTGCCCTCTCCAGTTGCAAACGAACTTGCGGCAATTGCTGTTCAAGAAACTCAAGGCTTTGCTGTGCCTCTGCGGATTTCCGCTCTACATTCTGGCGCACGTAAAGTCTGGCAACTTCGTCCAGTGTTGCCACCGCCGCCAGCGGATCGGGGCTTTCCAGGCTCAACGAAATAATTCCGGAGTCTTTACCCCGTTCGCTGGCCCCGACCAGGCGTTGATATTGAAGCGTCGTTCTCAGTGCGCCTTGCTTCACCACCATAAATTCTGTTCCAGGGCGTGCCACCATGCCTGCAACTTGAACGCGCAGGTCACCATCCGCTAAGGGCACGCCAACCTTTCCACTAGCTAAGAGGCTATTGTCGCCGTCAAGCAGACTGAATGCTCCGTCATTACCAGCTTGGAGGACCAATTCCTCTCCTTCCAGTGCGGAGGGTACCTCGAGTTGGAAAATGTCCAGTGACTCACCGCCCCACGCGAAGCTGTTAAGCCCGAATAGAGGATCCGCGACTGGTTGGTCTGTGCTGGGGTTGAAGCGCCGGTAAAAAAAAGACCCAATAACAGGAAAGAGTTTGGGTTCGACCACAACATCAAGCTTCAGGTTCTCTACGGCCTCGCCGATTACTCGGCGGGATTTCAATAGCTCAATCTCGGTTGTTGCGGCAGACGGTTGGGAAAACATTTCCCCTCCCGGAGTGTCGCCAAGCATCCCCCCAATCCCAGGAGACTCCTCCTCGATTTGAATTACTGCATTGGCAGAATAAATCGGTGTCGCAAGCAGGGCATACGCAATCCCACCCAGTGCAAATAGCGCCGTGCAGATAATAATGATCATTTTGCGATCAATCAGAGCGCCCAGAAGCGCCAGCAGGTCGATCTCGTCATTGGATTCAGTGGTGGGCGTAGCGGGTGTGTTCTGCATTAAACGAGTTCTTCCATTGCAAAATAAAATTCGGTGTTCATAGCTCAGCGCTTAAAGGTAGGGCAGCCAGGCGTCAGTTGCCTGGTCGAGCATTTTGAATACATGTTCAAAGGCTGGCAGCTGTTGGCGATAGGGGTCGGGGACTTCACGACCATCCAGCCATTTGCCTACCAGCAACGTTTTACCACGCGACTCAGGTGCCATTGCATGGATCGACTGAATATGCCTGGATTCCATCGCTAGTATCAGGTCCGCCTCCCGCAGCATCGCGGGTGTCAGTTGCCTGGCCTTGTGCACAGGCAGCGAGTAGCCAGCGGCGGACATGACTTCGGTAGCGGTAGCATCCACGGGCTTATCTACCAGCGCGCCGAGGCCGGCCGAGCTGACCTTGATTCCTTTATTGCCAAGTTTGGCCTGGAGGAGTGCTTCAGCGGTAGGGCTGCGGCAGATGTTGCCCACGCAGACAACAAGAATTGACTTGATCATTCGGTACTGAGCCATCCAAAGCTGTGTCGGGGCGGTAAGTTAGAGCCGCAACTTTAGTTTCTGCGTCAATGCCGGTCAAGGCTCAGAGTCAGTATCAGACATAAAAGTGACATGCATGCCATTGAATTGACGCAGGAAGCTGATTGAGTCCGGTCAGTCAGCAAGACGACATTCTAAACTGAATCGGTTGGCAAAATGTGGATTAGTTCACTGAATTTTGCCGCAGGCCAGACTAAAGTAGTGGCTCGCAAAGGGAGTTGCACATGGAATACGAATTTCCGCGCATCCAACATCATGGGGCCGTCGATGGTGTTACCGGCTCATGTCATCAGCTATGGCTATCCGACAACGATAGCCTGCTAATAGACTGCGGCCTATTTCAAGGCGCAGAAGCGTCCGCTAGGGGCGCGGGAGCGAATGCCCTCGCAATCGAGTTCTCCTTGAACTCCGTCTGTGCTCTTGTAGCTACCCACGTCCATATAGACCATATCGGCCGCTTGCCCTGGTTGATAGCCGCCGGTTTCAAGCAGAAAGTCCATTGCACTGAGCCCTCGGCATTATTGCTGCCGACCGTGTTGGAAGATGCCTTCATTGTGGGTGTAAAACGTGATAAAGCACTGGCAAGCCGTTTTGTAGAAAAGGTGGCAGGCATGCTCGAAGGTCATCCGTACAAACAATGGATTACCTTGCTTCATCGCGATGATCTTGTCTGTCGCATACGTTTTCAGCGCGCTGGCCACATCCTTGGCTCCGCTTACGTGGAGTGCGACATAACCTACCCCTTAGAAAATCGAACCCGCCGGATCGTCTTCTCCGGAGATCTCGGCGCACCCCATGCCCCAATGCTCCCCGCACCCAAGCCACCCTACAAAGCTGACGTCGTAGTGCTGGAAAGCACTTACGGCGATCGCCTGCACGAGAACCGCAGAACCCGGCGCGCAAGATTTCAGAGAGTACTCGAAAAGGCCCTCGAAGACGGGGGCACCGTAATAATCCCCGCCTTCAGCATAGGGCGCACCCAGGAACTTCTCTACGAACTAGAAGACATCATCACCCGAGCTACCCGGATCACTTCTCTCGGTGGGGCCGGCGGCACCGCCGGGAACCAGAACGAGCGGTCTCTCGCCTCCAGCAGCCCCTGGCAAAAGATCCCAATCATCCTCGACGCCCCCCTGGCAACCCGCTTTACCAAGCTCTACCGCCAACTGAGACCCTGGTGGAACGCGGAAGCCGTGAAACGCGTAATCAACGGCCGTCAACCCCTGGGCTTCGAGCAACTCCTGACAGTCGAAACCCACGTCCAACACCGGGCCATGGTCAATCGCCTCGCGCATACTAAGCAGCCAGCAATCGTCATCACCGGCAGCGGAATGTGCAATGCAGGCCGAGTAGTCAATTACCTTAAAGCCATGCTTAACGATCCCCGCCACGCCGTCGTCTTCGTCGGCTACCAGGCACGCGGTACCCCCGGTTCCCAAATCCAGAAATACGGACCGCGAGGCGGCTACGTCGAGCTGGGCGGGGAACGCTACGAAATAAAAGCAGGCATTCACACTATCGGCGGCTACTCTGCGCACGCCGACCAGGCAGGCCTGGTCAACTTCATCACCGGCATGCGCCGCTGGCCAGCTGAAGTACGCCTGGTTCACGGAGATGACGAAGCCAAAATAACCCTGGCGGCGCTTCTGAAGTCAAAAGCCACCGAGCGCTATCACGATATGTGCGTAACCATTCCGTGAAAACGGCAACTAATTATCATTTCCCCGACCCCGACATTTACACGCACGCGGCAATCCATTTTGCCGCTGGCCATGGTTATTCCCGCGAAGGCGGGAACCCATTTTGATCTTCATCTTTCTCCTTCCGGCAGAAACAACTTCGAGCCGGTCCCCACCAATCAGTCCTTGTCTGCCTGCGGGTCGGGCCTGTATTATTCCGCGTCATACTTAACCTAAACACGCGCGAGCAAGGCGTGATTGAAGGCCAGGATGTCAGAGACAGGATCGGGCAGTTGGTATCTCATTCAGTGCAAACCGCGACAGGAAACCCGGGCGCTGGAGAACTTACGTAATCAGTCATTTACCTGCTATGCCCCTATGCATCCGGTGGAAAAGATCCGTCATGGCAAGCGTGTTACGCTCGACGAGCCTCTGTTCCCCGGCTATCTGTTTATCAATCTCTGCGAATTCACCGAAAGCTGGCACCCAATCCGGTCCACTCGCGGCGTGCTGCGTATGGTCACCTTCGCCAACAAGACCTTACCCGTCGCAGTCAGCATTGTTGAAGGGATCAAACTACGTCTGAGTACCTGCGACAAAGGCAAGTCGCTATTCGCACACGGCGATGCAGTCGCAGTCACCGAAGGACCTTTTCGCGATCTGGAAGCCATTTTTAGCAGCCTAGAAGGGGAAGAGCGCGCAATCATTCTGCTTAACCTGATGCACAGACAGCACGAACTCAGAATACCTCTCAAAGCGCTCAGAGCCATCGCCTGAACTCAGGCCAACAGAACAAACCACGATAAACAGGCATCAAAGAATGCCGACCGGCCCGTCACAACGTGGCCGGACAACTTATGATTGTCACGTCCTCAAGAAATTGACTGCAAATCTTGGGGCGGTAGCGTGCCTAAACACCCCCTGGGAATTGTCGAGTTCCACCTCGACTGGGTTTGCCGGGAATGGTCGAGTCCCATCTCGACCGCTTTTGACCTTATATCTACAGCCACGGACGACCCAAAACATGTGCGGAATAGCAGGCGCAGTCTCACTACGCAACATCTCCCCGATCCTCATCGAAGGACTGCGCCGCCTCGAATACCGCGGCTACGACTCCGCCGGCGTAGCCGTCCCCGCCGACGGCAACGGCATAAAACGTATCTGCGCAATGGGTAAAATAGCCGAACTGGAAACGGCCCTCGAATTCAACCCGGCTGAAGGCCACCTTGGTATAGCCCATACCCGCTGGGCCACCCACGGCAGACCCTCCGAGCGCAACGCCCACCCGCATATCTCGGACTGATTGGCAGTGGTAGACAACGGCATCATCGAAACCACCATAGCCTGAGAAACAAACTCAAGGATCTGGGCTACGAATTCACCTCAGATACCGGTACCGAAGTGGTCGCCCACCTGTTGGCGCACTACTACGCCAAGAACGACGACATGCGCGGCGCGCTGCGCAGCACCCTCGCAGATACTTAGACGCGCCTTGATTCCTTTGACTATATTGCTTTGCACCGGCACAGCTTGTTGGTCGGCAAAAGTTACCATACGCAATACATCGCGTGTGGTAGTAACCGGTACGAACAGGCATCGAAGAATGCCTATCGGCGCCATATGAGTGCCAGGGCAATGCATGCTTGGTGTGTCCTAAAGAATCTGACCTCAAATTCTGGGGCGATAGCGTGACGCCAACGCCAACGCCTCCGCGGCACGCGGGTCTGTATTTCCGCGCGCCACTGGTGACTCGATTCTGTCTGACAGACAAGGCCGAGTCAGGAAGAAACATTGCTTTCGCGATTTGGTAACATATAGGCTATGACGGCTGGGCTATGAGATTTGCTAGTTCAGGTTTTACTGATAGAGCTAATACTTACGAAATGAGGTTGCTAGTTTGGTTGGTAACGTGAGCCGTATATTCAATATAGGGGTGCAAGGGGCTACTTTGGCCACTCGCTTTCTCCTAATCTTTTTCTTGGCCAAGTTTCTGGACCCCGCCTTGGTCGGCTATTACGGGTTGTTTACTGTCGCAATCGCGTACAGTTTGTATTTGGTCGGGCTCGATTTTTATATTTACGTGTCGCGCGAATTGTTAAAAGCGACCTCTGAGAAGCGCGGCACCCTGTTGAAGGGTCAGGCGCTACTTTCATTGTTCCTGTATATGATTTTTCTACCGGTGGCTCTGCTGGTTCTATCTCATTCGGATTTGCCTAAGCAGCTAGTTTGGTGGTTTTTTCCGATCCTGGTTTTAGAGCACCTAAATCAAGAAATATATAGACTCTTGATCGCTTTGTCGGAGCCTGTCAGTGCCAGCATGTTGTTGTTTATTCGGCAGGGTAGTTGGGCCTTATTACTCGTCGCGCTCATGTCCTGGGACCCATTAAGCAGGCATTTGCAGACTGTTATGGTATTGTGGGGTGTTGCAGGTCTTGGTGCTGCCGTAGCAGGCGTCTGGAAGATACGGACGCTTAATCTAGGCGGCTGGAGGCAAACAGTGGATCTGCATTGGGTGCGCAAGGGTATTGCTGTGAGTGCTGGGTTTCTTTTGGCAACGCTAGCACTCCGTGGTATCAATACTTTTGACCGCTATTGGCTTGAGTATTTAAATGGAATCGAAGTTGTCGCCGCTTACGTTCTATATTTCGGCGTAGCGGGAACTTTGTTGACTTTTCTTGATGCGGGTTTGTTCGCTTTTAATTATCCTGTGCTAATTAAGTTGAATCACGAGCAGAAACATGATGTCGCGCATGAGATAGTTCGCAAAATGCTTTTCTTGACAGTACTCGCTTCAGCCATATTCGCTGTGGTGAGTTGGTTGCTACTGCCTTATCTACTGGTTTGGATTGATAATTCTGTTTACTCTGGTGCGATTAGGTTGTACCCCTACCTGTTATTGGCAATGACCATTAACGCTCTTAGCATGGTGCCCCACTATGCGCTATATGCAAGAGGGCAAGACAGGCCGATTATTCGTAGCCATGTCGCAGCTCTGTTTGTATTTGTTTTGGCGACTTGGATAGCTAGTAAGTATTCACCGGTCTTCGCTGTGCCAATGGGACTGGTTTTCTCTTTTGCGGTAATCCTTGCTTGGAAAGGCGTTGCATATGCGCAACTTAGGAACTTGGATCGCAAGCCGAAGACGGTCTATTAAAACGATTAATTAATTAACGAGCTAATTCTCATGATCCGTTATGGTCAACAAGATATCACGCAGTCTGATATAGACGCCGTTATCGGCGTAATGAAGTCAATTAACCTCACTCAAGGTCCTAGCATTCCTCAGTTTGAAAAGAGCGTTGTGGAATACACCGGTGCTAAACACGCTCTAGCGGTTAATAGCGCAACTTCGGCTTTGCATATAGCTTGCCTCGCACTGGAACTTGGTCAAGGCGATTGGTTATGGACCACACCGAACACCTTCGTGGCTTCAGCAAACTGTGCTCTCTACTGCGGTGCGAGTGTTGACTTCGTGGACATCGATCCGCGCACATACAACCTCTGTCCCTTGAAGCTTGAAGCCAAGCTCGTAGAGGCTGCCAGGGAAAACCGGCTCCCAAAGATAGTGGTACCGGTTCACCTATGCGGTCAGCCTTGTGACATGCAGGCGATATTTGCGTTGAGCCAAAAATACGGTTTCAAGATAATTGAGGATGCCTCCCATGCCATCGGTGGCGCCTACCAAGGGGAGCCCATTGGAAACTGCCAATTTAGTGACATCACCGTTTTTAGTTTTCACCCCGTCAAGATTATTACGACCGCAGAGGGTGGCATGGCGCTAACCAATGACGATGACCTTGCCACGCGGCTTGGTCTGCTGCGCAGCCATGGCATAACACGGGATCCGGATCTTATGACACAGCCTATGGATGGTCCCTGGTACTACCAACAGGTTGCCCTAGGCTTTAACTACCGCATGACCGATATGCAAGCCGCGCTAGGGGTCAGCCAGATGACCCGTCTTACCCAATATGTTGCTCAACGCCACGAGATTGCAGCTCGGTACAACGAACTCTTAGCTGACTTCCCCCTTACACTGCCTTGGCAGCACCCGGATAGCTATTCGGCATACCACCTATACGTTATTCGTCTGCAGCTTGATAAAACCCGTGCGACACACCTGCAGGTTTTCGAAGCGCTGCGCGCGAGGGAAATAATGGTTAATCTTCATTACATCCCGGTACACACTCAGCCGTATTATCAAAAAATGGGTTTCAGGGTGGGGCTGTTCCCTGAGTCTGAGAAATATTACGCGGAGGCTATCAGTATCCCAATGTATCCGACCATGAGCGAAGACGAGCAGCGTCAGGTAATCAATGCTCTCAGAGAGGCCCTCGATGTTTGAACTTGAGACCCCTAGGTTGCAGCTGCGCCATCTGGAACCGGCCGATGCTACTAATACCTATGCTGGCTGGATGAATGATCCGGAGGTGAATCGTTATCTTGAGACTCGCCACGTTAAGCAGACGCGGGCTTCCTGTCGTGATTTTATTCTCCAGTGCAATTCCGACCCTTGCAGTGAGTTGTTTGGTGTGTTTGATAAGGAAAACGGTCAGCATATTGGGAATGCGAAGATCGGGTTTATTAATCATCGCTACCATCGTGGCCAACTTAGTCTATTCATTGGGGAAAAGCAGCTGTGGGGGCAGGGATTGTCGAGTGAGCTTGTTAGAGGGCTTACTGTCTACGGTTTTGAGCGTTTAGGGTTGCATCGTCTCGAGGCGGGCTGCTACGAGGACAACCTCGCGTCGTTGCGAGTGTTTCTGAAAGCGGGTTACGTTGTCGAGGGTTTTATGCGGGATCACGTTGTCATAGACGGGCGACGCACAGGTTGTTTTTGGTTAGGAGTGCTGGCTCGTGAATATCCAGAGCAAGCTTAGCAAGCTAGCCGTGGGGACGGCGCAGTTCGGTTCTTCTTACGGCGTGGCGAACCAGACGGGACAGGTATCAGTCGAGGATGTAGCGCAAATACTAGACGATGCTCGCAATGCGGGTGCAATGACATTGGATACCGCTATTGCATACGGGGAAAGTGAGCGCGTTCTTGGTGCCCAGAACCTGCGGGGCTTTTCTATTATTACCAAGTTGCCGGCGGTGCCTCTCGGCTGCTCTGATATAGCGAGTTGGGTCGAAGCTGAGTTGGACGCTTCGCTAGAACGTCTTGGCGTATCAACAATAGATGCCTTACTTTTGCATCGGCCGGGCCAGTTGTTAGAGTCGCACGGAGAGGACCTGTATCGCGCAATGCGGTCCCAGCGAACCCAGGGGAAAGTGACGCGAATTGGTGTGTCCGTATACGGCCCCGGAGAACTGGAAGACCTTTGCGAGGCTTTTCGGTTCGATCTGGTGCAAGCGCCTTTTAGCGTGCTAGACAGGCGTCTGTTACTCTCGGGCTGGCTTGAGCGTTTACAGCTTCAAGGCACGGCGTTGCACGTTCGCTCTGTATTTATGCAGGGGCTTCTTCTAATGGCGGCTAAAGATCGCCCCTCGAAATTTGATCGCTGGGCATCTCAATGGTCTATGTGGGACCGATGGCTAAAAGAGGTGAAGTGTTCGCCCTTGGAGGCTTGTCTGCTTCACGCATTGGGCGATGCGCAGATAGAGCGTGTAGTGGTTGGGATAGACTCTTCGAGTCAATGGCGCGATATCCTCCGCGCGTCCGCCGGTCATTGTCCACCGATCCCCGTCGAATTGGGTTGTACTGATGAGAAGTTATTGAATCCTTCATTTTGGAGTGATCTATGAAAACGGTGGCTATCGTCCAGGCCCGAATGGGCTCGAGCAGGTTACCTGGCAAGACAATGAAGAGGATCAATGGCGTACCCATGATCGAGTTGTTGTTGGGGCGGCTTGCGTGTTCGGAGGAAATAGATCAAATAATCGTAGCCACTTCCGACGATTCGCGTAATGAAGTCTTGATCGAACATGTTCGTAAGCTTGGGTTCGCTTGTGAACAAGGAAGCGAGAACGACGTAATGGCGCGTTATTTCCAAGCTGCGCGTGCGCATGCCGCAGATTTAGTAGTGCGTATTACGGGAGATTGCCCGTTCGTAGATCCTGCTCTTGTAGACGAGATAATCCGGGAATTCAAGATGGCGGAGGTGGATTACGCCAGCAACACTAATCCGCCTACCTACCCTGACGGAATGGACGTCGAAGTTTTCACATATGGAGCTTTGGAAAAGGCGTCGGCGGAAACGTCGAGTGTGTTTGACCGAGAGCATGTTACGCCCTATTTGCGAAGAGCTGAGCATTTTTCTCGCATATCTATTGAGAATGAGGAAGATCTTTCGGATTTGCGCTGGACGGTGGATGAGCAAGCCGATTTCAATGTCATCGAACGAGTGTTTTCGCATTTCGGCGACGACAAAAATTTTTCTTGGCAGCGGATACTGAAACTACAGCGCACGCACCCACAGTTGTTCGCAGATAATCACGAGTATAAACGAAACGAAGGGGCTACAATGGGTACCGGTCAAAAACTATGGAAACGCGCCAAACAGATCATTCCTGGCGGGAACATGCTTCTCTCGAAACGGGCAGAAATGTTTTTGCCAGATCAGTGGCCGGCTTACTTCAGTAAAGCGAAAGGTTGTAAAGTTTGGGATCTAGATGGGAACGAATACATCGACATGCTCATTATGGGTATAGGGACAAATACACTTGGATATGGCGACCCCGAAGTTGATGACGCTGTGCGTAAAACAATTGATAATGGCAATATGTCTACGTTCAATTGCCCCGAAGAAGTTTATTTGGCCGAGAAGCTTATTGAACTTCACCCTTGGGCCGATATGGTGCGCTTTGCGCGTTCCGGTGGCGAAGCTAATGCGGTTGCTATCAGGATTGCCCGCGCAGCGTCGGGTCGCGATAAGGTAGCTATATGTGGTTACCATGGCTGGCATGATTGGTATCTTGCTGCCAATTTGGGGGATGAGAAGAATCTGGCAGGGCATCTTTTGCCCGGGCTGGAGCCAAAAGGGGTACCTGCCAACCTTCGAAATACGGTATTCCCCTTCAATTACAATAATTTTGCTGAACTACAAGCCCTGGTCGACGCCCATGAGATCGGCGTGATTAAAATGGAAGTATCCCGCAACCGGGGTCCTGAAGATAATTTTTTGCACAAGGTTCGTGAACTAGCTACCCAGCATGGGATAGTGCTTATATTCGACGAGTGCACTTCAGGTTTTCGCCAGACATCCGGGGGCTTACACAAGCTGTATGGTGTTGAGCCCGACATGGCTATGTTTGGCAAGGCAATGGGCAATGGGTATGCAATTACAGCTACGATCGGGCGGCGCGAGGTGATGGAGGCCGCTCAAAGTACTTTCATTAGTAGCACCTTTTGGACTGAGCGTATTGGTCCTACTGCAGCACTCAAAACACTTGAGGTGATGGAGCGAGTGAAGTCCTGGGAAACCATAACTCAGACAGGCATGGATATAACTAATAGGTGGCAAGCGCTCGCCCGTAAGCACGAGTTGTCGATTACCACGAGCGGATTGCCGTCACTCACGGGCTTTGCTTTTAATCACCCAGATAATTTAGCATTCAAGACTCTGATAACGCAGGAAATGCTAAATAAAGGCTACTTAGCAGGCACTAGCGTCTACGTGTGCACACAGCATACCCCTGAGGTAGTGGACTCATATTTTGCTGCACTTGATCCTGTTTTTGGGCTGGTCAAGGAATGCGAGGCAGGTCGACCAGTAAGCGAGGTGCTTAAGGGGCCGGTTTGCCACGGCGGCTTTAAGCGTCTGAATTAGTCGACATGAACGTAGCTTTTCGCGTAGATGCTTCGCTGGAAATGGGCACCGGCCATGTAATGCGGTGTTTAACTTTGGCTAACGAACTCGCAGCGCAAGGAGCAAAATGCCACTTCATTTGCCGCGAACACGCAGGTAACCTGATTTCGTTTATTCGAAACCAAGGCCACGCGGTTACCTCGATCGGCTTGATGAAATATAGCGCCGATCCTGCATCTGCCCCACCGCTTCCCCTAGCCCATGCAGCATGGCTGGGATCTACTCAAGAGAGTGACGCGGAGGCGTGCATGAAGGTGTTGGCACGGCTCCGCCCCCGCTGGGTGATAGTCGATAATTACGCTCTGGATGCTCGTTGGGAGCAGATGATAAAACCGTGCTGTGGGGGTGTGTTAGTTATCGACGACCTTGCAGATCGAGCCCACGATTGCGATCTGCTCTTGGATCAGACGCTTGGTCGAGATATTGCTGATTACGAACCCAGGGTTCCTGGTTCATGCGTGCTCTTGTGCGGTTCGGAGTATGCACTTCTACGTCCCGAATTCGCGGAGCATCGCCACTATAGCCTCGAACGTCGTCGTGATGCGAAAATTGAGAACATATTGGTCAGTATGGGCGGCGTTGATCGGGACAACGCCACGGGTAAAGTTTTATCTGCGTTAGCGTCTGCCCTTCTTCCCGCTGACTGTGTTATTTCAGTTGTTATGGGCTCTAATGCCCCCTGGGTTGATGCAATTAATAAGCAGGCGACGAACATGCCGGTAACTACTGTCGTAAAATCGGCCGTCAGTAATATGGCCCAATTGATGGCTCAAAGCGATCTAGCTATCGGCGCGGCAGGAGCGACTTCGTGGGAGCGATGTTGCCTTGGTTTGCCTTCGATTATGATTGTGTTAGCTGCAAATCAAAAAGCTGTAGCTTCTGGGCTCAGGTCTGCTGAAGCAGCAGAGGTGGTGCCAGCGCCCCATGCGATTATAGAGATGGTGCCAACGCTAGTAGGCCGCTTTTTACAATCTCCGTGTAAGCTCATGCGCATGAGTATCTCTGCCGCGAGCGTAACAGACGGTAAAGGGGTCTACCGATTAACGAAGCATATGATATAGAGATGCAGCTGTTGAAAATACACAAAGTCCGTCCAATGGCTTTCAGCGACTTGGAGCAGGTCCTAAAATGGCGAAATCATGCAGAAGTACGGCGTTACATGTACACACAGCATGAAATAACAATGAATGAACACGTTAGTTGGTTTGATCATGCTTCAAAACAGTTGGACAGGCACTTACTGATTTTTGAGCGTGAGGGATTGCCGCTAGGTTTTATTAATATTCATGAAATAGCCGTAGGGGGAATCGCGGAGTGGGGGTTCTACGCAGCCCCCGATGCACCGAAAGGGAGTGGCCAGCTTTTGGGCCGTTGCGTCCTAACGCATGCTTTTTCGGAATTAGGGTTACATAAAGTATGCGGGCAAGCTCTGGCATTCAATGAGCGTTCTATAAAGTTTCATCTTGGGATTGGATTTGAGCAAGAGGGAACTTTACGCGATCAGTTCTTTGACGGACAGAAATATCACGCTGTTATGTGCTTTGGTTTACTCGCCGCAGACTGGCCAACGAATAAGGAAATGTAAAAAATATGTCGAATATACCTAGTATCTCTATCGCTGGTCGCCGTATTGCAACAGATACTCCGCCTTATATCATTGCTGAGCTATCAGCCAATCATAACGGCAAACTAGAGACCGCGCTAAAAATAATTGAGCAAGCAAAAAAAGCAGGCGCGGACGCAGTTAAACTGCAGACTTACACAGCAGACACTATAACGCTGAATTGTGACTCCGAGGACTTTCAAATTAAAGGTGGGCTGTGGGATGGAAGAAGCCTGTACGACCTATACCAACAAGCTCATATGCCTTGGGATTGGCATAAGCCATTATTTGATCGTGCTCGAGATTTGAGCATTACGATTTTTAGTTCCCCCTTCGATAACACAGCCGTAGATATGCTTGAAGACTTAAATGCGCCTGCATACAAGATCGCGTCATTTGAAGCAGTGGACCTACCACTAATTAAGTATGTCGCTAGTACAGGT
This sequence comes from Halopseudomonas laoshanensis, assembly GCF_008365385.1. GTDB lineage: Bacteria > Pseudomonadota > Gammaproteobacteria > Pseudomonadales > Pseudomonadaceae > Halopseudomonas > Halopseudomonas laoshanensis. Next base: position 35,100 of record NZ_QOVF01000009.1, read on the forward strand.
AAGCCTATGATCATCTCCACTGGCATGGCAAATGATGTGGAAATTAAAGAAGCAATCGACGCTGCCTTAGGAGCAGGCTGTACATCTCTCGCAATATTACATTGCGTCAGTGGGTATCCGGCACCGGCGTCTGATTACAATCTTAATGTAATACCTGATATGATTCAGCGGTTTGGCCTTGTTACGGGACTTTCGGACCATACTCTCGATAACACTACCGCGATCACAAGCGTCGCACTAGGTGCATCTATAGTAGAAAAACACTTTACACTTGATAGACGCGCGGGTGGTCCCGACGATAGTTTTTCACTTGAGCCTAAAGAACTTAGCGCATTGTGTAATGATTCTAAGACGGCGTGGGCTGCACTGGGCCTAGTTAATTACGGACGGAAATCTAGTGAGCAAGGCAATGTCCGGTTTCGAAGATCAATATACTTTGTGAAACCCCTTAAGTCAGGCGAGAGAATAACCAAGGATAGCATTCGTAGTGTTCGTCCGGGGTTCGGTTTGCCACCTAAATACTTGGACGAGATTGTCGGTAAAAAGGTTAATAGGGATGTTGCTTTTGCAACACCGGTGACGTGGGACTTGTTCGATAACCACTGAGCAACGCTTTTTTTAACGTAGATTTGTGAGAAAAAATGAGCAAATTTGATTCCAAAGATAAACTTGATGCATTAATATACAAGACCTATAACGTCCTTTCAGACATCATTTTTGGATTTAACTTCCAATCGAAAAGTCTCGTTCGGAGAAACGCTGCGTACAAAGATATTCATTCGGGACAACGATGTTTTATTCTTGGTACTGGTCCGTCACTCGCGTGCCTCGGCGAAGATCAAATTGAGAGGCTTAGCACAGAAATAGTATTTGGCGTAAATTCCCTATACAAATCGACTTTGGCAAATAAGATAACTCCTAAATACTATACGTTAATCGACAACCTATATTGGGAAGATGCAAGGTTGTACAGTACGAGTCTAAGTCCTACTTTCGGCGAAATAGCAAATAAATACCTCCATAATCCCCCGGTCTTTATCACTGACCCGCGCGCGAAATACGTTGTTGAAGATATTGCTTCAGAAAATAACCCCATATATATATATTCGAAAAAGTATCCTACAGAAGAGATGAGCGCAGACATTACAGGGAATGTCTATGCAGCAATGAACTGCGTTACATACTCTGTATTGGCGGCAATATTTATGGGGTTTAAGGAGGTTTATATTTTAGGGTGCGACTACAATGCATTTTGCAACTTCGGTTCAGGCCACTGTTACGACGATAAAGATGAGCTAAAAAATAATAAATATAATCTAGGATTTTACCTAAAGTTTTATGCCATTACTACAGAATTCCACTACTTGACGGCGAAGCTGGCCAAAAACGCTGGTATTAAAGTTATAAACTTAACACCAGGGAGCCTTTTGGATGCTTATCCCCGTGAGTCTCTAGAAGGAGTTCTCGGGCAATGCTAACCAAAATCTATGTGAAAATAGTCACTGTGAAAATTTATGTTTAGTACGATTTCACATTCTATTTTTTTGGCTATACTATTGCTTAGTTTTGCTCTGCAGCAGCCTTGGTCGCTTGTTTGCGGCGCAGTCTTATGTTTGGTATATGTGTTCATGACGTGGCGGAATACGTCTGTAAGTGTGGATTTAGTAATTGGGTTTTTAATACTGCTTTTAATATCGTTTATTCCCTTGTTTAGACAGGATCACGGATTTGTCCCTGTATTTTATTTGTTCTCGACAATATTCGTCATTCTTGCCGCAAACAGTTTTAGCTCTCTTCCGTTAATACAGTTGAGAAAGTGTTTGGAAATCGTTTTCTGGCTCTCAGTTTTCGCCCTTTCTTGCGGGATAGTTGTCTATTGGGGAACTCCAGAACCATTGAGTAAGGTGATACCAGGCTCAAGCACTAATGGATTGCCTTCTTATTTGATAGTAATTCAGGTTGCGCTTTCAATTGCCGTTTTCTTAGAAAAAAACAAGCTTCCTCTACTTCCGGCTATGGCAACACTCGTTATAGCATTATTTGGAATCGGGCGGGGCTCTATAGTTGTTGCTTTTTTGATAATTGTTATAAGTTTCTTTGTAAATTATTTTGCAAGTAGTTCCCTAGTAGAAAAAAATGAATCGACTCGCCGGTTTTTTGGTTTTGTGATGTTGGTTTTGATGGTTGTCGGTATTGCTTATGCTGGTTACTTCGGTTTTGTGAATAGTTTGATTGAGCAGTCTAAGTTTAGCGCGGGACTTTTAGACTCACATAGAGGCGCAATGTTGTCTGATTATTTGAGTAAGATGGAAGGATGGTCTTTGATTTTTGGCGCTGACTATACTGGTACATCCATAGAGAGCACCTATGGCGGAAATCCACACAACTCATACATTCGATTGCATTCATATTATGGGCTGTTTGGTTTGTTGTTTATAATATTTTCTCCGTTCTCTTTGTTCGTATCTAATAAAGCATTTATATATAAGAGCGTGATTTTTTTATTAGTAAGCTTGGTTCTGACTCGCGCTGCCACAGATCCATTGTTGTTTCCAACGTTGCTAGACTTTTTTTACGTCTTATACTTTTTTCTTTTTTGGAAGTATGCTCCTCGAAAAGATTGAGATAATAAATATCATGATTCAAACATTAAAGTATGTTCTTTCAAAAGTTATTAAAAAATCTAGGTTATGTTCCGTTAGGCATAGCAAAGTGGATTTAACAGCTAAAATTGAATCTGGTTCTTCATTTATTGGTTCGACGATAGCACGACATAGTTTCTGCGGTTATGACTGCGATATTTTTCAAGCAAATATTGGAGCATTTACTTCTATCGCGAACGGTGTGGTGATCGGAGGTGCCAGGCATCCAATGGAATGGGTCGGGATGTCCCCTGTGTTTTACTCAGGTCGGGACAGTGTCAAATCAAAATTCTCAGAGCACCCATTGGAGCTGGTACCTAAAGCAACCATAGGTAATGACGTTTGGATTGGGCGCTCCGCGATTATCCTAAGCGGCGTTTCAGTCGGTGACGGCGCAGTAGTAGGTGCTGGTTCGATAGTCACTAAGAATGTACCTCCTTACGCGGTGGTCGCGGGAAATCCTGCAAAGATTATTCGGTATCGATTCGAGGAACGAATTATCCGCGAGTTAATGTCGATCAAATGGTGGGAGTTTACGGAGCCGCACTTAAAAGAACTTGGCGGGTGTTTTAACGATGTGGAGAAGTTTTTGAGCGTCGTGCAATCGGATTCGTCCAAGTAGATTTTATCTAGATTTTATTGGGAGCGTGGAATGGCTGAGGCAAGCAGGTATCGAATATGTTCGCGCTGTATTATGGATACCAGTGATCCAAATATTTCTTTTGATTCAAAGGGGCTTTGCGATTACTGCCAGAATTTCGACAGCCAAATCAAGCCCAACTGGGATACCGGTACCCAAGGCCGTACTGAGCTCTTAGCTTTGGCTGACCGAATCAAGGAACAGGGGAAGGGTAAAGACTTCGACTGCATTATCGGCCTTAGCGGGGGGCTTGATAGTTCTTACGCAGCATATGTCGCGAAGGAAAAGATGGGCTTACGCCCATTGCTATTCCATGTAGACGCTGGTTGGAACACTGATCAGGCGGTCGGGAATATTGAGAAGCTCGTCGATGGGCTTGGTCTCGATTTGTACACCGACGTGATCAACTGGCAGGAGATGAAAGACTTGCAGCTCTCGTTCTTGCGTTCGCAAATCCCGGATCAGGACTTGCCACAAGACGCAGCCTTTTTTTCAGGGCTTTATAAGTTTGCGCGCAAGAATAGCATCAAATACATAATTACGGGCGCAAACTATTCTACCGAGTGCTGTAGAGAGCCGGAGGAATGGGGAGGCTATCCAGGAATCGACAAGTCGCTTTTTAATGACATCCATAAGAAGTATGGGGCTCGGAGTCTCAACAGCTTCCCTCTGATAGACATTCTTACCTACAAGATCTTTTATCAGAAAGTCATTGGCATGACTATCGCAAAGCCGCTGAATCTTGTGCCTTATATAAAATCTGAAGCGGAAAAAGAGCTGAACGACCTCTTTGGGTGGGAAAAATTCCAGCACAAACATCATGAATCACGCTTCACGAGATTTTATGAAGATTACTGGATGCCTAAAAAGTTCGGCTACCACAAGCGCAGGGCGCATTTCTCAAGTCTCATTATGACCGGCCAGATGACACGCGACGCCGCACTCGAGCGCTTAGCTACTCCTGAGATGGACGAGCACTTTTTGTCACAAGAGTTTGAATACGTAGCTAATAAATTGGACCTCACCGTCGCCGAATTGCAAAAAATATTTGACGGTGAGAACAAAACATATCGCGATTACAGAAACAAGCGTTGGCTGATCGGCCTTGGTGCGAATGTGCTTAGTAAGCTTGGGCTTGAGCGAAGGTTGTTCAGATGATTCATATTGTCGATTACGGACTTGGTAACACCCAAGCCTTTGTCACTATGTATAGACGGCTGGGAGTTACGACCAAACGTGCCCAGAATGCTGAGGACCTGCGAGGCGCTACTAAATTAATTCTTCCCGGCGTTGGGGCGTTTGACTACGCGATGGAATTGTTGAATGCATCAGGTATGAGAGGGGTACTGGAAGAGCTTGTCGTCAAAGACGGTGTTCCTGTGTTGGGTATTTGCGTGGGCATGCAAATGCTCGCAGATCTTAGCGAAGAGGGGACGGCGCCGGGACTGGGATGGGTGCCCGCACACGTTCGGGGGTTCGCCAGTAATTCCGCATCGGCCTCTTTGCCTATGCCGCATATGGGATGGAACGACGTAAAGCCTGCCCCGGGGTCGCCACTGTTTAAAGACTTTGATGCAGACGCGAGGTTCTATTTTTTGCACTCATTTTATTTTGATTGCCTCGAAAAGTCACATGTCTCAGCTCGTGCTGATTATGGTTTTAATTTCGATTGCGCGGTGCAAAACCGAAATGTGTATGGCGTTCAATTCCACCCGGAGAAGAGCCATCATTGGGGCGCCAACCTGCTAAAAAACTTTGCGGATATCTGACGTATGTTGAGACCTCGAATTATCCCCTGTTTACTCGTACAGGACGGCGGATTGGTCAAGACCGTCGAGTTTAAAAATCCGAAATATGTAGGGGACCCGATTAACGCGGTAAAAATCTTCAATGAGAAAGAAGCCGATGAGTTGGTTGTTTTAGACATAGATGCGACTGCCAAAGATAAAGAGCCGGACTACCGCATGATAGCGAATTTGGCTTATGAGTGCCGTATGCCTCTTTGCTACGGAGGAGGCGTCAAAACAGCCGAGCAGGCAAAAAAAATTATAGGCCTAGGCGTCGAGAAGGTCGCGATCAGTTCCGCTGCGGTGGAAGATCCGTCTTTGATCTCGCGTGTAGCTGACGAGGTGGGCCGCCAAAGTGTTGTGGTAATAATCGATGTGAAAAAGAAATCAGGGTTGTTTTCCAAAGGTTATGAAGTGTTTATTCGTAACGGGACACAGTCGCGGAAGGAGGAGCTCTTTGAGCTAGCTCTTCGAATGCAGGCAGCAGGGGCCGGTGAGATTGTGCTTAATTCTATTGATCGTGACGGCCAAATGAAAGGGTACGATCTTGAGTTGGCAACAAAAATGCGTAAAGAGCTTAAAGTTCCGTTGACGGTACTGGGCGGCGCTGGCTCTCATGGGGATATTCAGCAGCTAATTGGGGAATGCGGCGTTGTTGGTTGCTCTGCGGGGAGTCTGTTTGTTTTCAAGGGACCGTACCGGGCGGTTTTGATTAATTATCCTAATCCGATCCAGCGTGATGAGATATGTCGTGCTGGGCTTCTTATTAATTCTCAGAGATGACCATCTAAAATGTTTAGCAACAAAACCCTACTCATAACCGGCGGCACGGGCTCTTTTGGTAACGCTGTATTGAAGCGATTTCTGGATAGCGATATCTCAGAGATTCGCATATTCAGCCGAGACGAGAAAAAACAGGACGACATGCGCAAGCGATACGCCGACGCTAAGCTCAAGTTTTATATTGGGGATGTCCGAGATTATCAAGGTATCCTCAACGCAACCCGCGGTGTGGATTATATTTTCCACGCCGCAGCACTTAAACAAGTGCCATCGTGCGAGTTTCACCCCATGGAAGCGGTGAAGACCAATGTCCTCGGTACTGAAAATCTGCTAGAAGCTGCTATCCAAAACAGCGTAAAGCGTGTTGTGTGTCTCAGTACAGATAAGGCGGTTTATCCCATCAATGCTATGGGGATCTCCAAAGCGATGATGGAGAAAGTGATGGTCGCCAAATCACGGAATGTTGATCCCAACAAGACCGTCATTTGCGGCACGCGGTACGGTAATGTCATGGCGTCGAGGGGGTCCGTGATTCCGCTTTTCGTCGAGCAAATTCTCGCAGGGAAGGCTCTGACGATCACTGATCCTAATATGACTCGGTTCATGATGACTCTAGCGGACGCAGTCGAATTGGTTCTCTATGCTTTTGAGCACGGTTCTAATGGAGATCTTTTCGTACAGAAAGCACCTGGAGCCACAGTCGCGACGTTGGCCAAAGCGCTAACAGAGATGCTAGGCAAGCCTGATCATCAGATCAACGTAATCGGTACTCGGCATGGCGAGAAGCTCTTTGAAGCATTGCTCAGTCGGGAGGAAATGGCTTGCGCTCAAGATATGGGCGGTTATTACCGTATCCCACCGGATCTGCGTGACCTGAATTACGGAAAGTACATCGACCAGGGCGAGGAGAAGATTTCACATGCTGAGGACTATAATTCTCACAATACTGAGCGTCTTGATGTTGCCGGCATGCAAATTTTGTTGAGAAAGCTGGAGTTCATTCGGGCATTAGAACGCGGTGAATACCTCAATTTGGAGGAGTAACCCATGCGTGTATTGATAACCGGAGCTAATGGGTTCATCGGCAAGAATCTGCAAATGCGCTTGCGGGAGCGCGACGGATTCGAGGTCGTTATGTTCACTCGAGAGCATAGCGCCGCAGAATTGCCGAGTCTGCTTATGGAGGTAGATTGGGTGTTTCATCTCGCGGGGGTTAATCGCCCGCAAGACCCCGCCGAATTTGTTAGTGGCAACGTCGGGCTCACGCAATTTTTATGTGAGGCGCTGAAAGAGGCTGGACGGAGTATTCCAGTGGTCTACACCTCATCTATCCAGGCGGAGCAAGATAATGATTATGGTACTAGTAAGCGCGACGCCGAACAGGCACTACTCGAGCTAGCTGATTCCGGGACGTGCCCGGTGTACATCTACCGACTGCCTAATGTCTTTGGAAAATGGGCACGCCCCGACTACAATTCGGCAGTAGCCACTTTCTGCCACAATATTGCCCGAGATATCCCGGTGCATGTTAACGACGCTAGCGCGCCGATGCGATTGGTGTATATCGATGACGTCATTGCTAGCTTTGACCGTTTATTGGACTCGCAAACGACCACGGGGCCTTTTGTAGTAGTTGAACCCGTTTATAACATATCTGTGGGCGAGCTTGCCGATCAGTTGAAACGGTTCAAGGCTACTCGGGAGCATCTCGTTACCGAAGCGGTTGGTACAGGACTTACACGAGCGCTTTACTCCACGTATGTGAGTTATCTCCCTCCCGAGCTGTTTACCTATACGGTACCGCAGCACGGCGATGAGCGGGGCGTATTCGTTGAGATGCTCAAGACACCGGATGCCGGGCAGTTTTCGTTTTTCACGGCCCATTCCGGCACCACTCGCGGTGGCCATTATCATCACTCGAAAACTGAAAAGTTTTTGGTGATAAAAGGTGAGGCATGCTTCCATTTCCGCCACATGCTCACCGGCGAATATCACGAGTTGCGGACCTCCGGGACCAAACCTGAGATTGTCGAGACAGTGCCCGGTTGGACCCATGACATAACCAATGAGGGCAAAGATGAGCTTGTTTGCATGCTCTGGGCAAATGAAATTTATGATCGCCAAAACCCGGACACTTTTGCTTGTCCCGTTGGAACTGCAGAAGAAGCCGGCCATCAAAGTTAACTGGATACATGTATGAATAAAATGAAAGTTATGACGGTGGTCGGGACGCGGCCGGAGATAATCCGCCTGTCTCGTGTGATGGCCAAGCTGGATGAGTATTGTGAACATATTCTAGTTCACACCGGGCAGAACTACGATTTTGAGCTGAACGAGATCTTTTTTCAGGATCTCAATATCCGCAAGCCGGATTACTTTCTCAGCGCAGCCGGCTCCACCGGGGCTGAGACCATAGGCAATGTCATTATTGCGGTTGATAAAGTGTTGGCGGAGGTTAAGCCGGACGCTCTATTGATACTTGGCGACACAAACAGTTGCATGGCGGTTATCCCAGCTAAACGCCGCAGAATTCCTACCTTTCACATGGAGGCTGGTAACCGCTGCTTTGACATGCGGGTGCCAGAAGAGATCAACCGCCGTATCGTTGATCACACTGCGGACATCAATCTCACTTATAGCACCATCGCTCGTGACTACTTGCTGCGAGAAGGTTTGCCGCCGGACCGAGTTATAAAGACAGGCAGCCCGATGTTTGAGGTGCTTACGCATTTCCGTTCTGGTATTGATGCTTCTGATGTACTTGAACGGCTAGGGCTGGAGGCTGGGCAGTTTTTCGTGGTGAGCGCACACCGTGAAGAAAACGTTGATTCGGATAGAAACTTCCTTTCTCTCGTCGAGACACTCAACGCTATTGCGGAGCAATACGGCCATCCCGTGATCGTATCTACCCACCCCAGAACCCAGAAGCGGGTCGATGCGATGGGTGTCGAATTTCACGAAAACATCAGGCTTCTGAAACCGCTAGGTTTCAAGGACTACAATAAACTGCAGTTGTGTGCCAAGGCAGTGCTGTCTGATAGCGGTACGATCAATGAAGAGGCGTCCATTCTCAATTTTCCTGCGCTCAATATTCGCGAAGCGCATGAGCGTCCCGAAGGCATGGAAGAGGCTGCTGCCATGATGGTCGGATTGGGAAAGGAGCGGGTATTGCAGGGTCTTGCCATTCTGGAAAACCAAGGACGAGGTGATGAGAGGACGCTGCGTTTAGTGGCCGACTATAGCATGCCCAATGTTGCCGAGAAGGTTGTTCGCATCCTCCACAGTTATCGGGATTACGTAATGCAGACTGTTTGGAAAACTTATTAAGTAAGAGTTTTCCGCACGACGTTTTGCATATTTATAGTGATCTCGAGGGAATTTGATGATCGACAAGCCGCTTAGTATTCTGATTTTGACTCAATATTTTTGGCCAGAGAATATGCGGATCAATGATCTGGTTGAAGGGATGGTGGGCAAAGGTCATGAGGTGACGGTGCTCACCGGAGTACCGAACTATCCTGAAGGCAAGACGTTTCCTGATTTTGTGGCGAACCCTGGTAACTTCGCAGAATATTCGGGCGCGCGGGTTTTCCGCGTTCCGTTGATCCCCCGCGGATCGAGGAGTCTCACACTCGCGCTCAACTATCTTTCGTTCTTTGTCAGCGCATCTACAATTGGTGCTTACAAGCTGCGTGGCCAAAAGTTCGATGCAGTATTTGTCTACGCAGTGTCTCCTATCCTTGCCGCTATTCCTGCGCTGGTAATCGGAAAGCTGAAGAAAGCGCCGACTTATGTGTGGGTTCTTGACCTATGGCCTGAAACTCTTAGCGCTGTGGGTGTGGTAAAGAGTAAAAAGGCTTTGGCTTGGGTCGGCAGGGTGGTGTCCTGGATATATAACAGAACAGACTACATATTGGTGCAGTCTCAAGGTTTTGTTGAAAGCGTCAAGGTGTACTCTACCCGTGAAATTCCACCGGAGCGCATCGTTTATCTTCCAAGCTGGGCCGAAGATGATTTTTCAGCGGAGGGGGGAACAGTCTCCGCCTTGGTGCAGCCAGATGCTGATGTTTTTACAATCGTTTTCGCCGGCAATATCGGGGAGGCGCAGGATTTCCCCGCCATCCTGCGAGCTGCAGAAGCGCTCGTCGGTGAGCTACCGGTTCGGTGGGTCATAGTTGGAGATGGGCGGGCATACTCCTGGGTGAAGGAAATCGTTGCCCATCGAAAAATGGATAACGTTTTACTTCTTGGTCGACATCCTTTGGAAAAAATGCCCCCATTGTTTGCGGTGGCTGATGCGCTTCTCGTGTCGTTACGGACTAATGACGTTTTTGCCAAGACCATACCTGGAAAGGTTCAAGCTTACCTTGCTTCAGGTAGGCCTGTAATAGCGATGATCGATGGCGAGGCGGCGCGTGTTATTGAAGAAGCCGGTGCGGGGATGGTTTGCGAGTCAGGCGACGCAGATGGACTGGCGGGGATAGTCAGGAAAATGTATCGGCTTTCACCGGATGATCGTGAACAAATGGGTGTGGCTGGGCGAAAGTATTATCTTGAATCGTTCTCTAAAGACATTCTGTTTGACCGCTTGGAGACGCTCTTTAAAAACGGCAGCTTGAGAAGATCATGAGCAGAATACTATTGACTGGTTCGACGGGGTTTGTGGGCAGCGCGCTATTAAAGCGGCTGCTGGAGGACAAGCATGAAATGGTTCTGGCTGTCAGAAGGCCGCCTGGAGGTTGTGACCCTCGAGCAACGGTCCGAGTAATTCCAGGCCTGGCTGCAGATACGGATTGGTCCGAATCGTTGTCGGAAGTTGGAGTAGTTATCCATAGTGCTGCGCGTGTGCATGTTATGGATGAAACTGCAGCGGACCCCTTGTCTGAGTTCCGGAGAGCTAACGTGGAGGGCACCGTAGCGCTGGCGCGCCAGGCGGCCGCTGCTGGGGTTGAGCGTTTCATATTTATCAGCTCGATCAAGGTCAATGGCGAAGGGACCGCGTTGGGCAAACCCTATACCACTTTGGATACGCCCGAGCCGCTTGATCCATACGGAATATCCAAATTTGAGGCCGAGGAAGCTCTAAAGGCCTTGGCGGCCGAGACCGCAATGGAGGTCGTGATCATTCGCCCCGTCCTTGTTTATGGACCGGGAGTAAAAGCGAATTTCCAAAGCATGATGAGCTGGATGAATAAGGGCGTTCCCCTGCCTTTCGGAGCAATCCGTAACAAGCGCAGTATGGTAGCGCTGGATAACCTGGTTGATCTGATTGTCATCTGCATCAACCATCCAGCAGCAGCCAACCAGATCTTCCTGGCCAGCGACGGGGAGGATCTCTCGACCACAGAGTTGCTTAAGCGCACGGCGCATGCTCTTAGGAAGCCGGCCAGATTGGTGCCGGTACCATCAGGTCTGTTGGAGTCTGCGGCGAGTGTTCTGGGTAAAAGATCCGTAGCTCAACGGCTCTGCGGATCAATGCAGGTGGATATACAGCATACGTGTGACACGCTCGATTGGAAGCCCCCGGTGTCGGTGGATGATGCTTTAAAAAAGACGGCGGATGCATTTCTCGCCCGTCGTTAAACTAGCCGAACTGGATTCCCGTTGTCGCGGGATTACAAAATGCTGTAAGGGGATTGTATGTTGTTGTTCCTTTTGGTCTTGGCTGTCGCCGGGATTTCGTGGTTTCTTACTTTTACCCTTCGCCGTTACGCTTTGACGAATAGCCTGATTGATATTCCCAACGCCCGCAGCTCTCATTCAATCCCAACACCCCGCGGGGGAGGCGTGGCCATCGTGATGGTGTTTCTTGGTGTGCTGGTGGTTATGCCGCTTCTTTTTGGGCTTCCTTGGGCTTGGATGATCGCTCTGGGCGGTAGTGGGTTGCTAATTGCGATGGTAGGCTTTCTGGATGACCATGGGCATATTGCAGCCCGTTGGCGGTTAATCGCGCATTTTAGCGCCGCGCTGTGGGCGCTATTCTGGCTGGAAGGTTCTTTGGTTTTGCAGTTGGCCGGTCTTTCCATCGACATCGTTTGGGTTGTGTATGCGTTAGCTGCATTCTTTCTGGTGTGGTTGCTCAACCTTTATAACTTTATGGATGGAATTGATGGGTTAGCGAGTATTCAGGCCATTACCACCTGCTTGGGCGGAGCGTTGATTTACTGGCTGTTGGGTCACACCGAGCAGATAACGATGTTGCTCGTTCTTGCCGCAGCTGTTGCCGGTTTTCTGTACTGGAATTTTCCGCCGGCACGTATATTTATGGGAGACGCGGGCAGTGGCTTTCTAGGTTTGGTCTTGGGCTTGTTTACCGTCACCGCAACCATGGTTGAGCCGCAGCTGCTATGGAGTTGGTTGATCCTGCTAGGCGTTTTCATTCTTGACGCCACCTGGACGTTGTTTCGCCGTTTGGCACGTGGCGACAAGATTTACGAAGCGCACCGCAGCCATGCATACCAATACGCTTCGCGACACTATGGTGCTCATCTGCCGGTAACCTTGGCCGTGCTGGCTATTAATATCGTATGGCTACTGCCTTGGGCTTGTGCCGTTGCATTAGGTTACGTCGATGGTCTGCTTGGTTTGGTTATTGCCTATGTGCCGTTAGCCGTACTGGCCGTCCGTTTCAAAGCAGGCGCGTTGGAGGTGGCCGCGTGACCAGGACTTTGCTGGTGTTGGGTGCCGGAGGCCATGGCAAGTCAGTTGCTGAGTCGGCATTGCTGGGTGGCGATTGGAGCGAAGTCATTTTTCTGGATGATAACTGCCCGCAGGATTCACAGGTTCTGGGTTGCGAGGTTGTGGGGAAGGTCGGCGCTATCGACCAGGTTGCTTCTCGGTGCCATGGTGCTATAGCTGCGGTGGGTAATAACGCCGTGCGTGAGCAATGGATCGAGTTGATTGAGCGGGCGGGTATTGAGCTGGTCTCGATCATTCATCCTAAGGCTTGGGTTAGCCCCAGCGCGAAAGTTGGGCCCGGTACCGCCGTTATGGCTGGTGCCGTGGTGGGTACGGCGGCGACAGTGGGGAAAGGGGCGATTATTAATGCCAATGCCACGGTTGATCACGACGCTGTAATGGAAGTGCTGTCACATATCGGTGTGGGCGTGCAACTCGCGGGAGGGGTGCGGGTTGGGGCGCGTGCATGGTTGCAGGCTGGCAGTTGCTGCGGTTATCACGTGGTTGTGGAAGCGGAGGCCACTTTAGCGCCCGGGACCGTGCTGAGCGCTTAGCGGCAATAGGTAAAGCCGACTGCCTCCGAAATCAGGCTTTGTTGTTGTTCAAGGCACGACTCCTGCTTGATTCACACACTACATTGTGATGAGCGGTAGCGTTATCGGGCGCAGTAGCTTTGAACTCTTTGGAGCGCCGAGCCTCTTAACGACAGACGTTTGACGAAAATTTAGGAGTCGCTGTGAAGGTTACCAAAGCCGTACTACCCGTTGCTGGTCTAGGCACGCGTTTCTTGCCCGCCAGCAAGGCCATACCCAAGGAAATGGTGACCGTCGTTGATAAGCCGGTCATCCAGTACGTGGTGGAAGAGGCTCTGGCCGCCGGCATCAATGAGATCGTGTTGGTAACCCATTCCAGCAAGAAAGCCATTGAAGATCATTTTGATGTGAACTACGAGCTGGAGGCCGAGCTTGAGCGCCGTGGCAAGCATGAGCTGCTTGAGATTCTGAGGGATACCGCACCCTCCGGTTTGAAGGTCACGGCTGTGCGCCAAGGTAAAGCGCTGGGGCTGGGGCATGCAGTAGCTTGTGCTCGCCAGGTAGTGGGCGATGCTCCGTTCGCGGTGATGCTCCCTGATGTACTGGTGGAGCAGGCCGGCAGTATTGGTGACCTGAATCTGATGAATGAGCGTTTTGCTGAAACCGGGCACGCGCAGATCATGGTCGAACCGGTACCCTATGCCAGCGTGCATCAATACGGTGTGGTGGATTTGAATGGCGTTGAGCTTAAGCCCGGCAAGCACGCTGCGATGATGAGCGTGGTAGAAAAGCCAGCGCGGGAAGATGCGCCCTCCAACCTGTCAATCGTCGGTCGCTATATATTGCCCGCCGGTATTTTTGACTTACTGGCCAAAACGCGCCCGGGCGCCGGTGGCGAGATCCAGCTGACCGACGCCATTGCCGCACTTATGCAGCAGTCCGGCGTAGAGGCCTATCATGTTCGTGGCCGCTCCTATGATTGCGGGAATAAGCTAGGCTATTTAGAAGCAACTATCGCTTACGGGCTGCAGCACCCGCAGCTGGGTGCTGACTTTCAAGCTATGCTGGCTCGATACCAGCGTTAAAGGAAGCGGCTATGTACTTGGACGTTTATGGCGATACCCTGTGCGCGCTGGTCAGCGCCACTGCGCTTGCCTCCGCGGGCAATCAGGTCTTTTTGCATGTGCCGGAAGGCACAATCGGCAAGCAGTTGGCCCGGGGCGAGTGTCCCTATCGCGAGCCTGGCCTGGCCGACATGATGGCTGAGCAAAGCCAGGAAGGGCGCTTGGTACTGTCCGCGATGGATGTACCGCCGGCGCAGCAGAGCAAGGTGATCTGGCTGGCGTTAAGCCCCGATGCAATCTACCTTGCACACAGTATCGTTTCCTCGCTCCCGAGCAACAAAGCCCACCAATGGCTGGTAGTCAACCAGTCGACTTTCCCCGTAGGCAGTAGTGAAGAACTGCAGCAGGCATTGGCCACCCACGAAGCTGAAGGTTCGACCGGCAGCGCGGTGGTAAGCCTGCCTGATTTGCTGACTGAAGGCGATGCGCTGCAAGGCTTTATGCGCGCGGGCAGCTGGTTGCTGGGCGCTGATGTGGAATGGGCGCGGCTCCTTGTTGCCGAGCTGCTGCGACCGTTCAACCGCCGCAAGGACAGCATTCAGCATATGCGCCCCCGCGAAGCGGAATTCACCAAGCTGGCAATCACCGGCATGCTCGCTACTCGGCTTAGCTATATGAACGACATGGCCAACCTGGCCGACAGCCTGGACGTGGATATTGAACGTGTGCGCTTTGGTATGGGCGCGGACAAGCGAATTGGCGAGGCCTATCTGTATCCGGGCTGCGGTTTCGGCGGCCTGAGTTTTTCCCGCGACGTAATGAGCCTGGCATCCACGCTGCAGGTCAGCGGCATGCAGGCACAATTGCTGGATGAAGTGCTGCATATCAACGAGCGGCAGAAAGAGGCACTTTTCCGCAAGCTTTGGCGGCATTACGGCACCAGCCTGCGCGGTCGTAGGGTCGCGATCTGGGGTGCGGCGTTCAAACCTGAATCCTCCCGAATTGATAACTCCCCGGTATTGAAACTGCTTGAAGCTCTTTGGGCCCAAGGCGTGGAGGTGCATGTGCATGATCCACGCGCTCTGCGCGCGCTGGCAGACTGGGCCGGCGAGCGTGAAGACCTGGTACTGCACACCGACCCTTACGAAGCAGTAGTTGGCGCAGATGCCCTGATGCTGGTGACCGAGTGGAAAACCTACTGGAGCCCAGACCTGCTGCGTTTGAAGATGAACATGAGCAGCCCCTTATTGTTGGACGGAAGGAACGTCTGGGACCCTGCTTTTATCAAGCAAAGCGGATTTGAATACTACGGCATAGGGCGACGCTAGTCATGCAGACCATTAAACCTCAAGGTGCCAGCTGGCAGGCGTTGATCCGCCATGGCGAGGCAATGCAGGGCAAGCATCTGGCCGACATGTTTGCACAGGACAGCCAGCGTTTCGAAACACTGCACCGGCAGTGGGGCCCGATTCTGTTCGATTTTTCCAAACAGCGTGTTGAGCAGCAAACGTTGACCCACCTGATGGAGCTGGCCGAAGCGCAAGGATTGCAGGGCTGGATTGATTCGCTGTTCGCCGGCGAGCGCATCAATAACAGCGAAGACCGCGCGGCAATGCATTGGGCGTTACGTTTGCCCGCTACTGCGATCTGTAAGGTCGATGGCGAAGACATCACCGGTAAGGTGCATGCCCAGATAGAGCACATGGAGCAGATAGTCCGCCAGATCCGCGCCGGGCAGTGGCGTGGCGCGACTGGGGAAGCGATCACTGATGTGGTGAACATCGGCGTTGGCGGGTCTGATCTAGGCCCATTGATGGTCCACGGCGCGTTAACCGATTCACGCCTGCCATCTGCGTCCCCGCTGAGCATCCACTTCGCTTCCACCATGGATGGCAGCCAGCTGTCCCAGTTGCTGGGTAATCTCAGTCCGCATTCGACGCTGTTCATCATCTCGTCAAAATCCTTCTCCACTATCGATACGCTGACCAACGCAGCCACCGCGCGGCATTGGTTGCAGCGCGGATTGGGCGAGGCGCGGGCCGGACTGCTGGACTGCCATTTTCTCGGGGTGTCTTCAGCGCTGGGTAAGATGACCGAGTGGGGGATCCCATCGCAGAACCAGATGCATCTATGGGACTGGGTAGGTGGACGTTACTCGCTGTGGTCGGCCATCGGCCTGCCGGTTGCGCTGAACATCGGTATGCAAGGCTTCCGCGAGCTGCTGGCTGGCGCCTATGACATGGACGAGCATTTCCGCACCACGCCCTGGATGGATAACTTGCCGGTACTGCTGGGCATGATCGGCGTGTGGAATACCAATATTCTGAACATCAATGCCCACGCCATCCTGCCCTATGACGGCCGCTTGAAAGAGCTACCGAACTATTTTGAGCAGTTGGAGATGGAGTCTAACGGCAAGAGCGTTAACCGCGCCGGTGAACCGGTTGAGTACGCAACCTGCCCCATTATCTGGGGCAACGTAGGGCCAAACGCGCAGCATGCGTTTTATCAGTTGCTGCATCAGGGCACTGAGGCCGTGACCTGCGACTTTATCGTGCCGGCACGGCGTTATCTTGAAGCGCAGCATGACGAAGCCGCACCCGAATTGCTGGCGCAGCATGAGTTGGCCCTGGCCAACTGTTTGGCTCAATCCCGGTTGCTTGCCTTGGGCGATGCCGCCGTGAAAGGCGCGGATGACATGCCGCGTAGCAAACGCTACCGCGGTAACCAGCCGAGCTCTACCTTGCTGCTAGATGAGCTGACGCCCTATAGCTTGGGTGCGCTGATCGCGCTCTATGAACATAAGGTGTTTGTGCAGTCGGTTATTTGGGATATCAACCCCTTTGATCAGTGGGGGGTTGAGATGGGTAAGAAGATTGCAGTGGATACGCTGGATCAGATCCGCGGTGAGGGTGCGGCGTTTTCTAGCACGGATGGGTCAACTGCGGGGTTGTTGGAGAAGATTCTGCGGGGGTGACACACACTCCCGTCATTCCCGCGCAGGCGGGAATCCATTTTGACTTTCGGGCTTGGAGGTGTGGAGAGGTGTTGCACACGGGCATCGCAAAAATGGATCCCCGCCTGCGCGAGGATGACGGAGGAGTAGGGATGCGCGGTGTATTTCCTGCCGGTTTCCGTGCTGGTCATATAGCGCCGCCAGTCTCGCCCACATTTCCTCATTCCGGCCCCTACACGGTCAGGTCCACCCACTTGCTCATTCCCGTCCACCTCGTCATTCCCGCCCCACAACGTCGTCATTCCCGCGAAGGCGGGAATCCAATCGGACTTGGGGGTCTACTTCGGCCTTCATGGCAACCGAACCACCGCATGGATCCCCGCCTTCGCGGGGATGACGGAAGGGGCGGGGAGATGACAGAAGGCGCGCGGGGATGACAGAAGGGCGTGGGGATGGCAGAAGAGGCGGAGGGATGACAGAGCGAGCGAGGGTGAGGGGGACGTCGCGGGGTGTCACTCACTCCCGTCATTCCCGCGAAAGCGGGAATCCATTTTGACCTTTGCGGTCTGTATCAATTAGCGCCATGGACTGCATTCAAGCGCCACGAATTCTTTTAACTGGGGAAGACCATGTCTGAGATCACCTGTTTCAAAGCCTACGACATCCGTGGCCAGCTCGGTACGCAGCTCAACGAAGATATCGCCTACCGTATCGCCCGGGCCTTCGCCCAGTGGCTCAAGCCCGACCGCATCGTGCTCGGCGGCGACGTGCGTGACACCTCCGAAGCATTGAAAATGGCCCTGGCCAACGGCCTGCGCGATGAAGGCGTTAACGTCCTGGACCTCGGCCTGGCCGGCACCGAAGAAGTGTATTTCGCCACCTTCCACCTGGGTGTAGAGGGCGGTATCGAAGTGACAGCCTCACACAACCCGATCGATTACAACGGCCTCAAGTTGGTGCGCGAAGGCTCGCGGCCTATCTCTGCCGATACCGGTTTGGTGCAGATTCGTGAGCTGGCTGAAGCCAATGTCTATGATCTGGTAGACGGTCGTGACCCAACGGTGCCAGACGCAGAACGCGGCAACTATGAGCGGGTTGATACCCGCGAAGCCTATATTGAGCACCTGCTGGGCTATATCGAACCAGCCAATTTCACGCCACTAAAGTTGCTAGTCAATGCCGGCAATGGTGCTGCCGGCCCGGCGATTGATGCGCTGGAAGCGGCGTTCAAGCGGCTTGCGATTCCGGTTGAATTGATCAAGATCTGTCACGAACCTGACGGCAGCTTCCCCAACGGCATTCCCAACCCGATCCTCACCGAAAACCGCGGCATGACGCGCGATGCGGTACTGGAACACAAGGCGGATATGGGCATTGCCTGGGATGGCGATTTTGACCGTTGCTTTCTGTTTGATGAGCAGGGCCGGTTTATTGAGGGGTATTACATCGTCGGCCTGCTGGCTGAAGCCTTTTTGCAGAAAGAACCCGGCGCCAAGATCATCCACGACCCACGTCTGGTCTGGAACACGGTGGAACAGGTGGAAGAGGGCGGCGGCGTAGCAATTCAGACCAAGGCCGGGCATGCCTTTATCAAGGAACGCATGCGCGCTGAAGACGCGGTATACGGCGGCGAGATGAGCGCTCACCACTACTTCCGCGACTTCGCCTACTGCGATAGCGGCATGATCCCCTGGCTACTGGTGGCCGAGCTGCTGTGCGTGAAGGGCAAGCCGATGTCAGAACTGGTCGACGAGCGTATTGCGCGTTATCCGTCTTCGGGCGAGATCAATTTGACCGTCTCAGACGCACCTGCAGTGCTTGACGCGATTGAAGGTAGATACGCACCAGATGCATTGGATGTAGATCATACAGATGGGGTAAGCATTTGCTTTGCTGACTGGCGCTTTAACCTGCGGGCGTCAAATACCGAGCCGGTGATCCGCCTGAACGTCGAGAGCCGGGGCGATCAGGCGCTGATGGAGCGGGAAACGCAAAAGCTGTTGGACGCGATCAAGTCGATATAGGCGTTACCCGTGGCAGATAGGCCACCCGCATGCTAAACCAGGCAGCTTCAGCTATTGACCGCGAGTAGTTAGAAACTTGTTTATTCTGTCCAAACTCATTATCGCGCTCATTTCTCCTCTGGGCACGTCGCTAGCCGTTGGCACCTTTGCGTTGTTGCTGGCCTGCTTTGGTAGAAGACGTCTGGCGGCGGTAAGTGGCGCACTGGCATTGGTGTGGCTCGGGGTTTGGTCGCTGCCCGCCAGCAGTTTCTGGTTGATAGGCTTGTTGGAGTCCGATTACGTTAGCGTCGATATTCAAACGCTTCCGAATAGCGGTGCGGTGGTGGTGCTGGGCGGTGGTATATCACCTGCCGAGAGCCAGACTGATTTTGCCAATCTGCAATCCGGTGCGGATCGCATATGGCACGCGGCGCGTCTCTATCACGCTGGTAAAGCCGGTCTTATCGTCCTGAGTGGCGGCCGGCCGGCGGGTACCGTTGAATCTGAAGCGCAGGCTATGCAGGGCTTTTTGTGGGATCTGGGTGTGCCTGATAGCTATCTCTTGCTGGAAGACCGCAGCCTGAATACCACTGAAAATGCAGTCAATACTGCCGCTCTGCTACGAAAGCGAGGTGTCTCGGAGATCGTATTAATTACTTCGGCATATCACATGCCGCGGGCAAAGGCGCTTTTCGAGTCGGAAGGTTTGCAGGTGGTTGCTGCAGCTACCGATTACCAGAGCGTTGCGATGCCACCCTGGCGGTTATGGTTGCCGGATACAAAAGCCTTGGATATCAGCGGCAACGTGTTCAAAGAGTTAGTCGGACGTTGGTCAGGCCGTTGATACGTCCTGATAGTGTTTTTCAGGCGCTGTATGTTTCCCGAGGGAATGCGAGACTTTCGCAATGCTCCTGTACCTTGCCCAGTGTTACAATCTCCTCTCTCAGTCCTATTCCAGATCTGTTTGATCTAGCCTTCAGCTTTTATGGGTGACCTTCCTATGAGCCAAACCATTTTGGTAACCGGCGGTGCCGGTTATATCGGTACTCATACCTGCCTCAAGCTGTTCGAAGCGGGATATCAGGTGGTGGTGCTGGATAATTTCAGCAACAGCTCGCCGGAAGCGCTCCGGCGAGTGGAACAGATTAGCGGGCACAGGGCTGTCTGTGTTGAAGGCAATATCAACGATGGTGATCTGTTAGATCGGGTTTTCGCTGAACACGCAATTGATGCAGTGATCCACTTCGCCGGTCTGAAGTCCGTTGGCGAGTCGGTGCAGCAGCCGCTTCGTTACTATCAAAATAACGTCAGTGGCACGCTGGTGCTGTGTGACGCCATGCAGCGCGCGGGCCTCAAGAACCTGGTGTTCAGCTCTTCCGCGACAGTTTATGGTGATCCTGCGAGCCTGCCGATCCGCGAAGATTTTCCGACCAGCGCGACCAATCCATATGGCCGCTCCAAGTTGATGATTGAAGAGCTGCTGACGGATCTGCACCGGGCTGATCCGGAGTGGAATGTCGCGTTGCTGCGTTATTTCAACCCTGTAGGCGCGCACCCGAGCGGGCTGATCGGTGAGGATCCAGCCGGCATTCCGAATAACCTTATGCCCTACATCGCACAGGTAGCGGTCGGGCGGCTTGAATATTTGACGGTATTTGGCGGTGATTACCCCACCCCAGACGGTACTGGCGTGCGAGATTATATTCACGTAATGGATCTGGCGGCCGGTCATGTGCAGGCGCTGCTGTGGTTGGAACATCAGCGCGGGATCAAGGCGTTTAATCTGGGCACGGGTCAGGGCTATTCGGTGTTGGATATGCTCAAGACCTTCGAGCAGGCCTGTGGTAAGTCGTTGCCATATCAATTGGCCGAACGCCGCCCAGGCGATGTGGCCAGTTGCTACGCTGACCCGCAATTAGCGGCGGACGAATTGAACTGGAGGGCTGAGTTGAACGTCAAAGCCATGTGTGCCGATGCATGGCGCTGGCAGTCCGAAAACCCGGACGGTTACTGACCTGCCATTGCTCAACTGGGTGATGGTTAAGGGTATAATGTCATTTTGACATAACGATAGGAGTATGATGTGGTCAAGGACCGATTAATTAATTTGAGTTACCGCCATAAGCGGATTATTCAGATCGCAGCAGATTTTGTGTTGCTCTCTATCGCTATGTGGGCGGCGCTGTATTTGCGCCTTAGCCAGGCAGGGTGGGTATTGCCTGTAGGTGATCAGCTCTGGCTGTTTTTAATCGCTCCAGCTGTAGCCATTCCGATTTATATCAGGCTGGGTATGTATCGCGCTGTTATGCGGCACTTCGGCAACGATGCTCTAATGGTGATTTTCAAGGCTGTGACCTTGGGTTTTCTGGCGTATATGCTGGTGTTGATGGTGCTGCGGGATTCTGGATTTGAGGTGTTATTTCCTCGCTCGGTGTTCTTCTCTTATTGGAGTCTGTGCTTGATGTTGGTGGGCGGTTTGCGCTTGCTGGCTCGGCAATATTTTATGGGTGACTGGTTTGGCTCCGGCGCCTCGAAACAACAGGCCGATGAGTCTCCCGGCGGTAAGCCGGTGGCGATTTATGGTGCCGGCGCTGCAGGTAATCAACTGCTGGCGTCGTTGCGTGTAGGTCAACTATACCGGCCGGTAGCATTTGTCGATGATGATGAGAGTGTCATTGGCCGCATGATCGCAGGTTTGCCGGTGTACTCGCCCGATCAGGTCGGGATAATGATGGCCGACAAAGGGGTGAAAGAGCTATTTATGGCCATTCCCTCCGCCACCCGTGCTCGTCGTCAAGAAGTGCTTAGCACCCTGCAGGCTTATGCGCTGCATGTGCGTACCATCCCTGGTTTGATGGACCTGGCAAGCGGCAAAGTCAAGGTTGATGACCTGCAGGAGGTTGATATTGCCGATCTGCTGGGCCGTGATTCCGTACCGCCAGATCAGTCGCTGTTCGAGCGTTGCATCAAAGACAAGGCGGTGATGGTGACTGGCGCGGGTGGCTCCATTGGCAGCGAACTCTGCCGGCAGATTATCCTTTCCAACCCGAAAACGCTGGTGCTATTTGAGCATAGCGAATTCGCGCTCTATGAAATTCATTCCGAGCTGACGGGGTACCTGCGTACGCAGAACCTGAGTACGGTGCTGATTCCTATCCTGGGGTCTATCCGGAACTATCGCCGGCTGCAGGATGTGATTAACGCCTGGGATATTAATACGATCTACCACGCTGCAGCTTACAAACACGTGCCGATGGTTGAACACAATGTGGCTGAAGGCATCATGAACAATGTGTTCGGTACCTTGAACACAGCCCAGGCC
This sequence comes from Halopseudomonas laoshanensis, assembly GCF_008365385.1. Classification (GTDB taxonomy): domain Bacteria; phylum Pseudomonadota; class Gammaproteobacteria; order Pseudomonadales; family Pseudomonadaceae; genus Halopseudomonas; species Halopseudomonas laoshanensis. The sequence continues at coordinate 57,508 of NZ_QOVF01000009.1, forward strand.
GCGATCAAATGTCGCGTTGAGAATTTCGTACTTATTTCGACTGACAAAGCCGTGCGCCCAACCAACGTGATGGGTTCAACTAAGCGCATGGCGGAATTGGTATTACAGGCTTTAAGTGCCGAGCAGGCGCCACACTTGTGGGGCGAGCAAGCGCCGGTCAATCAAGTCAATCGCACGCGTTTTACCATGGTGCGTTTTGGCAATGTGTTGGGCTCTTCCGGCTCGGTCATACCGCTGTTCCGCGAGCAGATTCGTCGCGGGGGTCCTATTACCGTAACCCATCCGGATATTACCCGGTACTTTATGACCATCCCTGAAGCTGCGCAGTTGGTAATCCAGGCAGGTTCGATGGGTAAGGGCGGTGATGTGTTCGTGCTGGATATGGGCGAGCCGGTGACCATTGTTAATCTGGCGCGCAAGATGATTCAGCTGTCAGGCCTGACGGTACGTGACGAGATGAATATCAACGGTGATATCGGCATTACCTTCAGCGGGCTGCGGCCGGGTGAGAAGCTGTATGAGGAGCTGTTGATCGGCGATAACCCGGAAACGACCGCACATGAGAAAATTCACCGTGCCAACGAGGTGTTTATTCCGTGGGCGGAGCTGTCACCTATTCTCGACAAGCTTCGTCAGGCGGTACGTGAAGATGATTATGAACAGGTGCGCCTGACTCTATTGCACGCGGTGCAGGGTTACCAGCCGAGTAACGGGATTGTGGATCTGATTTACGAGCAGAAGACGCTACGAGCGGAGTAAGTTGGTAGCGCGCTTGAAGACCCGGAGATGTTCCGGGTTTTTTTGTGCCTGAATTCCGTTGGCTTCTACCTGCCCACTTCGCTGAAGCTGGCGCAGGCGTGGTCGAGAAACCGCTCTACCTTGGCCAGCGCTGGAGCGGTGAGGGTGACCAGGCGGATGCGTTTGTCCGTCTCGCATTCATGCTCGGCGAGCATGCCCTGGTCTATGGCGTTCTGTACGTATTTCACCGCCGTGCGGCGGCTGATGTTGGGCATTAGATCGTAGAGGTCGGTTTTTGCCTTGGCCGACTCGTTGCGCGTAAGCCACATCTGGGTGAACAGGTCGCAGTAGTTCAGATCGCTGAAGCTGGTATCAGCAAAGGTTTCGGCCCAGAAGCTGTCGATCGCAAAAATCGCCTGGGCTGCCTGGATGCGGTGGGTGTTGAGTTTGCTCATGGGTATGTCCGTATTCCTTAAGCTGTGTATTAGGCGTTATTGGGGCGTTTGGTGCAATCGGTGATGAAATCCACACCCCCTGGTCGTCATTCTCGCACCCTACCACTCGTCATCCTCGCGAATGCGGGGATCCATTTTGGGTTTGATCTGTTGGCTTGTTGGTGCGCGCCGAAAGTCAGAATGGATTCCCGCCTTCGCGGGAATGACGGGGTGGGGCGGGAATGGAGGTGCGGGGAAGCACCCTCTGTTCGTCATCCCCGGATCACACCGGTCGTTATCCCACTGACCGTCATCCCCGCGCAGGCGGGGATCCAGTCGGAGGTGATCACTTACGCAGTATTCCGGTGCAATCTAGAGCGGCTTGCTCCGATGTTGTGCAGTTATCTAAGCACGCCTTCGCGCCTATACATGCCGATTAGCATGTAAAACAGAGACCTATGCAAAGTTGCACCTATATGGCATGCGGATTGCTTTAGTACTGGTTAGTGATTAACCGGTTTGGAGTAAGTGGCATGCGATTGGATCTGTTTAAAACGGTGTGGGGCCATGAAGGCACGTTTGAGGAGGCCGCGACCTTGGCGGTGGATGCCGGGTTTGCGGGCATAGAAGCGCCTGCGCCCGCAGACGCCGAAGAGTTCCAGCAGCTGGCCACCGTCCTAGCCACTCACGGCCTGGATTACATCGCGGAGATCTGCACGGCAGGCAGCTACGTGCCAGACCGCCACGCTACACCGGACGAACATCTGGCGTCCCTCGAAACCAAGATCAAACGTAGCCTGCCGCTGGACCCGCGCTTCTGCAATGTGATGGCGGGCTGTGATGCCTGGCCTTTGGACGTGCAGATCGATTTCTTCCGCCGAGCCCAGGACCTGGCTGACCGCTTTGGCGTGATGTGTAGCTTTGAGACCCACCGCGGCCGGTCCTTCTTCAACCCCTGGGTGACCCGCGACGTACTGCGTGCAGTACCCGATTTACGCATTACCTGCGACTTCAGCCACTGGGTGGTGGTGTGTGAGCGGCTGATGGATTCGGAGTGGGACACCATTCTGGAAGTCGCCGAAAAGGCGCACCACATGCACAGCCGCGTTGGCTACGACCAAGGTCCCCAAGTCCCGCACCCGGCCGCCCCGGAATACGCCGAGGCGCTGGAATCGCATGAGCGCTGCTGGCAGGCGATCTGGGAAAGCCAGGCGCGCCGCGGGTATGCGGTGAGCACCATGACTCCGGAATTTGGGCCAGATGGTTACCTGCATACGCAGCCCTTTACCGGGATGCCGGTGGCGGACCTGTGGCAGGTGAACAAGTGGGTGGGTTTGCGTGAACGGGATCGCTTTGCGGATTGGGTGGGTGTGAAGCAGACGCGGGCGGTGGGCTAGGCCAAGGCTGGTTTGAGACACCGCTTGGATTCCCACCTGCGCGGGAATGACTCCTCTCTCACGTCATCCTCGCTTCCATCCCGTCATCCCCGCGCACGCGGGGATCCATTTTGGGATGGTTGTTTTGGAGTGGGGCCGGGCAAAAGGTCAAGGTGGATTCCCGCTTTCGCGGGAATGACGAAGTAGGGCGGGGATCCAAGCGGTTTACGTGTATTAACAGGAGATATCGGACATGCAGTTTTACAAGAACATCTGGCGCGACGAGGGCATGCTGCCTAACACGTTGGCCATCGGCTACGTATTGCTGACCTACTTCGGTGGCTGGGCGTTGCTGTTTGTCCGTACCTGGTGGAGTCTGCCGCTTGGGGTGCTGGCCGTCGCACATGGCATGACCATCGCCGCCTACCTGCTGCACGACTGCGGGCACAATGCGCTGTGCAAGAAGGTCGAGCACAACACTGTGATCGGTCGCTGGATGAACGTGATCACCGGCTCGCATTACGGCACCTATGAGGATATGCGCTACAAGCACATGCGCCACCACGTGGACAATTGCGAGCCGGTGGCCTTCGACTACCGCACCTTTATCACCAAGCGCCCGTTACTGCACAAGATCATCCGCGGTCTCGAGTGGTGTTACATCCCCGCGGTCGAGCTGCTGATGCATACCATGCTGATCGCCGCGCCCTTTATGTATGAAAGCAAAAAGGCCCAGCGCGGCCGCGTACTGCGCATCACTTTGCTGCGTTTCAGTCTGTTTGCTTTGGTCGTCTGGTTCGCGCCCTGGGCTGCGCTGGGCTACGCGGTGGCCTACTGCCTGTTCCTGACCTTTCTACGCTTTATGGACAGCTTTCAGCACAACTACGAGATCTTCTACACGCTGGACACGCCCGACGCCAAGCCGCCGTACAAAGGCGTGCGTGAGTACGAGGAGGCCAATACCTACAGCAATCTGATCTCCTCGCGCTGGCCCTGGCTGAATCTGCTGGCGCTGAACTTCTCCTATCACAACGCCCATCACACCAAGCCGAACATGGCCTGGTTCCGGCTGCCGGCCTTTCATCAACAGATCTACGCCGGGCAGTGCCCGCAGCAGTTGAGTGTGTGGGGGCAGGTGAAGAGCTTTCACCGGCATCGTGTGGCGCGGGTGCTGGCTGAGGAATACGGCACGGCCGATGTGCGCGATACGGTGCGTGATGGCAAGGCGGTTGGGGTCAATGCGTTGTCTTTCCTGACGGCATTCTGAGCGCAATGCTGGCTGGCTTTTGCCCTGGATAGGGGCGTTTACGGGGAGTGTATTGATGCCGGGATTAATGGCAGCAGTCTGGGAGCAGTTGGATTTCAAGCAGCCAGTGGCACCGGGTATCAAGTTGGTTTTGGGCGTGGTGGCGTGGGTTGCCTTTGTGTTGGCCTGGCATTTTGCGGCCACGGCTGACGGCACACCCAGCCCGCTGTTTCCCGGGCCGCTTCAGGTGCTGGGGGCCCTGCGCGAACTGTTTATGGAGCGTGGCTTCAGCTCGGACGTGCTTGGCAGCTTGCGGCGTATCGGTATCAGTTTTGGCCTGGCGGTGGCTATCGCGGTGCCGCTGGGTGTGTTGATGGGTGCCTTCCCACTGGTTTCGGCGTTCTTCAATCCGCTGGTCTCGGCTTTCCGCTATCTGCCCGCACCGGCATTTATTCCGCTGCTGCTGATGTGGTTGGGCACGGGTGATGAACAGAAGATCGCGTTGCTGGTTCTGGGGGTGGTGTGGTTTCTGATCACGCTGGTCAGCGATGTGGTGCGCCAGGTACCGACCGATTTTATCGAGACATCCAAGACGCTGGGGGCGTCGCGCAAGGTGATCCTGTGGACGGTGGTGGTGCCAGCGGCTTTGCCAGGGATTGTCGACACCTGCCGGCAGATGCTCGCGGTGAGCTGGACCTACCTGGTGATCGCCGAGATTGTTGCGGCCACTGACGGCATCGGCGCGATGATGATGCGCGCCCGTCGCTTTGTGCATGTGGACGACATCATGGCCGGGATCGTGGTGATTGGGGTGCTGGGTTTGTTGTGTGATTTGGCGTTTCGTGGGGTGCATTGGCTAGCGTTTCCTTATTTGCGTCAGCGGGGAAGGTAAAGAATTACTCATCTAGGAGAATCACTATGCGATTGAGCAACTGGAGCAAGGCAGCCAAGGGCTGTGTACTGGGCGCGGCGCTGATGTGCGCTGCCGGGGTCGCTCACGCGGCGGAGAAAGTGAATGTGTCGCTGTTCTCGTGGCCGGGTTATGGCTTCTGGTTTATCGCCAAGGAGAAGAATCTGGTACCGGAGCTGGACCTGAATATCAGCATTATCGAAGATCCCTACGAGAGCTTTGGCTTGATGACCGCTGGCCAGTTGGACATCACCTCCAGCACCGTTGAATACGGCCCGATCGCGGTAGATAAAGATGTGCCGATCAAGCTGGTGACCTACACCAACCCGTCCTACGGCACCGACAAGATCATCCTCGCGCCGGGTATTGAGTCCGCGAAGGACCTGATTGGCAAAAAGATCGCAGTGATGGAAGGCGGCCTGACGCAGATCTTTATGGGCATCTGGCTGGAAGAGAATGGCGTGGCCATTGACCAGGTCGAATTCGTTAAGGTGATCATGGATGAAGCGGTGGGCGCCATGCTCGGCGGCAGCGTTAGCGCGGTTGAACTCTGGGAACCCTTCGGCAGCCAATTGTTGAAGAACATGCCCGGCGCCCGCGTGGTTGCCGATTCCAGCCAAGGCGACTGGATCAGCACAGCGCTGCTGGGCGATGGCATGTATATGAGCGAAGCCTTTCTGACCGAGCGCCCGGAAGCGGCTGCGCTGGCGATGGAGGCCTACTTCAAGGCGGTGGATTTCTGGAAGGCCAATCCGGAGGAAGGCAACCGCATTATTGCTGAAGCCATCCAATTCGATGTCAGCGATGTGGAGATGGTCATCGGCGCGGATGGTGAAGTGTACAAGGGCGGCATTATGGTATTCGACCTGGAAGAAGCCTCGCGCTTTATGGGGATTGCCGAAGGCGAACTGCCGCTGGGCATGACCAATGGCCAGATTGCCGAGCATTGGAATACTACCAATACCTGGTGGCAGAAGTTTGGTATGGCATGACGCCATGCACGACTGGACCACCGGTGTTGAGCTGAGCCCGCTCAAGGCGGCGCTGGAGGCTGAATGAGTGCCGCTGCGGTAAAGCTGGATGCCGGTGCGCAGGGACTGCAGGTGCGGCAGGTGGGCAAGGTGTTCTCGGATAACGGCCGCGAGGTAGTTGCCGTCGAAGGGGTCAGCTTTGACGTCGAACCGCGCCAGGTCTGTGTGCTACTCGGGCCTTCCGGCTGCGGCAAGTCGACCGTACTGCGCATGATGGCCGGGCTTGAACGCCCGTCCAGTGGCAGCGTCAGTTTGAACGGCGAACTAGTGCGCGGGCCGCATCGGGATAGGGGTATGGTGTTCCAGGGCTATACCTCTTTCCCCTGGCTCAAGGTACGGCAGAACGTCGCGTACGGCTTGCGCGTGAATGGCGATATGTTGGCGATGCAGGAAGGCACGGTGGATTACTTCCTCGACCGCGTCGGCCTGAGCGCCTTCGCCGACGCCTACCCGCACCAACTGTCCGGCGGCATGCGCCAACGTGTTGCCCTGGCACGTGCGCTGGCCAATACGCCCAAGGTGTTGCTGATGGATGAACCCTTCGGCGCGCTGGACGCCGAGACCCGCTGGCAGATGCAAGAGCTGCTGCTGGACGTGATCCGCAAGGAGCGCATGACGGTGGTGATGGTGACTCATGATGTGGAGGAGGCGTTGTTGCTGGGTGACCAGATTGTGTTTCTGTCCCGGCACCCGGGGCGGGTAAAAACGATTTTGCATCCGCCGTTTAAAGCCGATAGCGAGATTAACACCCGCGAGGATATGCGTGCGCATCCTGAGTATGCGGGGATGGAGAAGCAGATTCTGGGGATGATGCGGGAGGAGGGCGGGCATTGAGTGAGCCTGCCAATCCGCTTGGATCCCCGCCTTCGCGGGGATGACGGGGGTGGGGGGCGCGCGTTGGTCTATTACCGCACGTCGCTTCACTCGGTCATTCCCGCCACCCAACATTCCCAGCTCACCCAATCATCATTCCGACTCACGTTCGTCAATCCCGCCTCTCCGTCATTCCCACTCACCCCGTCATTCGCGCGCCCACTACCGTCATTCCCGCGCAGGCGGGAATCCATTCTGACTTCCGGTTTACACCGCATCATCAACGCAGACCAATCAACATTGATCCCCGCGTTCGCGAGGATGACGAGGGGAGGGGAGCAGTCATAATCAGTCACTTCCGCACCTACACGTCGTTCCATCTCACACTCATAATTCTCGTCCCAGCCCCGCCATTCCCGCCCCCACCGTCATTCCCGCGAAGGCGGGAATCCATTCTGACTTTCGGTTTACACCGCACCATCGGCGGGACCAATCAAAATGGATCCCCGCGTTCGCGAGGATGACGACTGAGGGGGAGCAGTCATACTCGGTCACTTCCGCACCTACACATCGTTCCATCTCATACTCATAACTCTCGTCCCAGCCCGCCATTCCCGCCCCACCGTCATTCCTGCGCAGGCGGGAATCCATTCTGGCTTTCGGCTTACACCGCCCAATCTGCTTCCAAGCAGAAACACTACTCTCTTAATACGAATGATAATGCATGCTATTTGCAATTGTTGTATTGTGCTCGCCCAATGTGTTGTTCACCCTAGGAGAGTGCCTGTGTTCCGTCGTTCCCGTCTTTGCTTGAGTATTTCCCTGGCCTGCCTGACTTTGCCCGGGCTACCCGCCTTTGCCCAACAGGCTGTTGCGCTGGATGCCGTTACCATTAGCGCCACCCGCGCCAGGAGTGAGGCCGGCAAGACACCACAGAAAATCACAGTTATCAGCCGCGAGCAGATTGAGCAGCAGCTGGCGATCACTTCCGACCACGGTCAGGTATTGAGCAATCTGATTCCGTCCTACTCACCCAGCCGGCAAAAGATGACCAGCTCCGGCGAGACCTTCCGTGGGCGCTCGGCTTTGGTGTTGATCGATGGCGTGCCGCAGTCCACTCCGTTGCGCGACAGCTCCCGTGATGGCTACACCATCGATCTGTCGATGGTCGAACGCATCGAAGTGATCCACGGCGCCAGTGCCGAGCACGGCCTCGGCGCTACCGGCGGGATTATCAACTACGTGACCCGGCGGCCCGCAGGCGGGACGTTCAAGCAGCATGCCGGGATCAGTCTCAATGGGCCGACCGACTATGAATCCGAAGGTTTGGGCTACAAGCTGGATTATCGCTTCGAAGGTAATCAGGGCAACTGGGATTACCTGGCAGCCCTTGGTTGGCAAACCCGTGGCATGTTCTACGACGCGGATGGCGAACTGATCGGTGTTGACGATACCCAGGGCGACATCATGGATTCCACCAGCAACGACCTGCTGCTCAAGCTGGGTTACTGGTTTAACGACGATCAGAATCTGGAGTTGATGATCAACCGCTTCGAGATCGAAGGCGAGCATGAATACGTCAATGTGCCAGGCGACCGCGCCAATGGCACACCGGCCACTTCGCGCAAGGGTGAGCCGCTAGGGAAGGCGCCGCAGAACGAGGTGCTGGCGACCAGCCTGAGCTACAAGCACCATGATTTTTCTGGCAATCACCTGACCGCGCAGCTGTATAGCCAGCGCTTTCGTGGGCGCTTCGGCGGCGGCAGCCACGCCTCCTTCCAGGACACATCCATTGCGCCGGCGGGCACCCTGTTCGACCAATCGCAGAATGAGTCGGACAAATACGGCGGCAAGTTCAGCATCAGTAGGGAGGATATGTTTGACGGTTTGCTGGGGCTCACCGGTGGTTTCGACCTGCTGCAGGACACCACCAGCCAGATGTTGATCGAAACCGGTCGCGAATGGGTGCCGGAAACCCGTTTCCGCAACTTTGCGCCTTTTCTTCAAGCTGACATCCAGGCCACCGAGCGCCTTAGCCTGCACACCGGCGTGCGTCATGAATTCGCCAGGCTCGACGTCGACGGTTTCCGTACCATTGCTTCCACGACGACACCGCCGGGTGGTGTGAGTGTCGAGGGCGGCAGCCCGACGTTTGAAGAAACCCTGTTCAATGCTGGCCTGGTATTCCAGGCCACGGACTGGGCGCAGGTGTTTGCCAATTATTCCGAAGGTTTCGGCATGCCGGATGTGGGCCGTGTGCTCCGCGGCATTGGCCAGCCTGACCAGAGCGTCGACAGCTTCCTAGATCTGCAACCCATCGTCACCGACAACCGCGAGATCGGCCTGCGCTTCAACCATGGCCCCTTCGATGCGGAAATCAGCTACTTCGAATCCGATGCCGAGCTGGGGTCGCGCTTGCAGAATGTGGGCGGGATTTTCCAGGTTCGCCGTGAGCGCACCGAAATCAATGGCATCGAGGCCACAACCGGCTGGCAGATCAACCCGGTTCATCGCCTGCAGGCCACTTATGCTCAGGTAGATGGTCAATCTGACACCGACGACGACGGCAAGGTCGACACCGACCTGGACGGCGCCAACATTTCCCCGGACCGCTACGGCCTTAGCTGGCAGGCCAACTGGAGCGACAAGCTGAACACCCGCGTACAGGCCAATCACTACGCCAGCCGCAGTTTTGATAATCCGGATCTTGAATTCGACGGCTACAGCCTTTTTGACGCGTCACTCGGCTATAGCTTGCCGGTGGGTGAGGCCAGCGTGGGTATAGAAAACCTGCTGAACAAGGATTATCTAAGCTACTACGCCCAAGCGGCCAGCGTTCGGGATGACCAGATGTTCAAGGGCCGGGGACGTACTCTTACCTTGGGTTATCGGGTTAGTTTTTAAGCGCGGTGATGGGCGCACTCAAATCAAAATGGATCCCCGCGTTCGCGAGGATGACGGAGTGGGGCGGCGGGAGTAGTGCGTCCGCCGCACCTGCCCGCCGCAGTCCTTTGCATCCCAGCGCCCAAACCCGCTGTCACTTCCGTGTTCATACCCCTCCATTCCCGCCTCCATCCCTCGGTTCCCGCCTCCATCCCGTCATTCCCGACCCTCTCCCGTCATTCCCGCGAAGGCGGGAATCCATTCTGACTTTCGGGCTACACCAGGCCATCAGCACACCCAAATCAAAATGGATCCCCGCATGCGCGAGGATGACGGAGTAATGGGGTGGAAGGGGTAGCGTTACCCTGAGGTCAGAATATGCCTTAACCCGCTGCACTCAACCATCGGGTCATCGCAGTTGATGACAATCTCCGAGCGGGCCAGTACGTAGGCTCTCCCGGTGATGGTGTTCTCAACCATCTGATGCGTGCCGGACTCATGCGTCCCCGACGGGCATGTCCCAGACGATCGCGTCCCGGACGAATGTGTCCCAGTCATCTCACCTATAAAGCCCGTATCCCTTAGCGATACGGTTTCCAGTTTATCGCCCGCTCGAATACGCCCCTCATGGTGCATTAGCGCTAAACGTGCAGAGGTGCCGGTGCCGGTGGGGCTGCGGCAGATGACGCCGGGATGCACGTAGGTGGTCGAGCGGGAGCGATAGAAGTTGTCAGCGATCTGATCCACCGGCCCCATAAAGTGCAAAAACGGTAACGGGCCAACATCCCCCAACGTGTGATGCGAGAAACCGCGCTCGGCCTGTAGCGCCTCGACAATCGCAAAGGCGCAGTCATTCAGCGCTCGCTCTTCTTCGCGGGTCAGGGAAAATCCCAGCTCTGCCGCATCTACCAGCGCATAGAAGCCACCGCTGTAAGCCACGCTGTAATTCACCCGGCCAATGCCGGGTACATTGATACTGGCGTTGTGTGTGTGGATATAGCTGGGCAAGCCTTCACAGGTGATCGATTCGACCACGCCATCCCGCACCTGGGCTTCGATCTGTACCAGGCCGGCGGGGGATTCAAGCGAGAAGCGCTGGCGGCCTTCCTGCTTGGGCACCAGGCCGGATTCCAGCACCGCGGTTGCGGTGCAGATGGTGTTGGAGCCGGAATAGATCGGGTAACCCATGACCTCCATGATGATATAGCCCGCTTGCGCCTCTGGAAGCGTGGCGGGTACGAGCAAGTCCACCGACATTTCCGGGATGCCATAGGGTTCGTTGAGCAACAACTTGCGCAGTCCATCGGCGTCATCGCGCAGGTAGTGCATCTGTTCGCGCACGGTGTCACCGGGCAGGCGGCTAATGCCGCCGATCACAATACGGCTAACGTCGCCGCCGGCATGGGTGTCGATCAATTGCAGGGTCAGTTCGGTGCTCATGGGCTCTCCGTTAACGCATAGGGGGCGCCGTGCTGCTGCCATTGCGCGTCCGGCACAATGACGATCTTGCCCAGGTAATGGCTGCCACGATTAACGAAATATTCTTCGGCGCGGTGCAGCTCCGATAGCTTGAACGCGGCATGCAATACCGGTTTTAGTTCGCCGCTGCGAATCCAGGCGATCAGCTGCTCGGCTTCTTCACGGGTACCGTGCGATACGCCAAAAATCTGCACCTGGTACAGATAGATCCGCGTCCACATGATTTCGCTGATATTCCCACCGCTGGCGCCGGCAATGCTCAGGCGCGGGTAGCTGGTGCGACTGTTCATGTCGAAGATCATGCTGTCGATAAACAGATCGGTCATCTCGCCGCCGATCAGGTCCATCACGGCGTCGATGGGCTTGTCTTGGGTAAGGGCGCGGATCTGACCGGTGAAATCCTGCATGTTGGTGCGATCCAGCACCGCCTCAGCGCCTAGCTTGATCAATGCGTCTGCCTTGTCTTGCTGACTAAGCGCGTAGGGGATAGCGCCGATAATGCGGCACAGCTGGATAAGCGCGGTACCCACGCCGCCGCTGGCGCCGGTAACCAATACGCGTTCACCAGCCTGTATGCCGGCGGAGGTAAGCATGTGCAGCGCGGTCTGATAGGAGCACATACCCATCGAGGCCAACTCGGCATCGCTCAGCTCGGGATTATTGATGGTGTGGAACTGATCGGCTGGCACGGCGATATATTCGGCATAGCCGCCGTCCGCACCGTGGCCGTAGTAGTCGGGGGTCAGATTGATATCGCGTCGCTCATCAGCATATAGATTGAAATCCAGCAAACCACGCTCTCCGATGCGCTCGCTGTCAACGCCCGCGCCAACTGCTACAACACGCCCAGCCACGTCTGCGCCCTGAATGCGCGGAAAGGTCAGGGTAGGGGTGCCACCCGTCTGGAATGAGGTGGTTTCGGTCTTGTCTTTGGTCGGGTAGAGGCCTTCGCGGGCCTTGCGGTCGGTGTTGTTCTTGGCGGTTGCGGTGACGCGGACCAAGACCTGGCCGCTGCCCGGCCGGGGCGTGGGAACATCCTGCTGATAAACCAGCTTGTCGATGCCGCCGTGGCCGGTCAGCAGCATCGCTGCCATGGTATCGGGGATGTTGTGGTTGCTGGGCTCTGACTGATCGTGCGCCATCGTCTGCCTCCTGGTGGGGGTATCTACCCCGACCTTAACAAACTTCTGGCGTGCTGCGGGATTCGCTGGGTGTCTTCTTCCACCTTCGTCATCCCCGCGAGAGCGTGGATCCGCCACATCCCGTCATCCCCGCGAGTGCAAGGATCCACCACACCCCGTCATCCCCGCGAACGCGGGGATCCATTCTGCGGTGTGGTCTATAGTCCTCAGAACGTATTAGCCCGCGTAGCCGGTTCCCCAGCCATGGCATTGACCAAAGCCTGAGTCATCAAGCAGTCCTCAAGCGCGCGATGAGCACGGCCAACAGGAATGCCCTGCGTTCGGCAAGCCTCGGTAAGGGCTTTCCAACGCCACCCATCTGCACTCTGTGCGCTTGCTGTCGGCTCTTGCCAGAGCTGCGCATAGGCTTGCATCACACACTCCCATGAAGTGCCGTCCGACAGCTCTATCCGGCCCGCAGTACGTGAGCTGACCGTCGGGCAATCCAAACCATATAAACGCGCCATGACATCGAGCCGTCCGAAGTCAAAAGCCGCGCTGTATGCCAGCACTCGTCGGCCTTTGATCAGCTCCCACACCTTGTCATGCACCTCCGGCCAGGTGGGGGCGTTGGCGACCATGTCATCCGTGATGCCATGCACGGCTGTGGTTTCTTCCGGAATGGGGAGGGATGGCTTGATCAGCGAGTTGAACAACAATACGCCACCCATGGTCATGATCGCGATTTCGATAATCTCAGCTGCCTCGCCCAGGCCGCAGGTTTCACAATCCAGCACCAGAGAGTCACCCAGAATCCAGCTGCGCGCCTGATCAATCACTGACTGCTGCAGGGCGTTATAGGCCGATAATACGGGCAATGGGGCGTAGTTGAGTAGCGCGTTCATCTGACTGGTCCTGATAACTGAAGTCTCGCTGCATCACGCAGCGCCGCCTTGAGAAGCGAATGATGCGCTTCAATCAAGGCGGATTGATTAAGGTCTCGTGACGTTGGTGTCACATTTTACGTACGAGCGTGGGTTGGGGATTTGGTTCCGTGTGTGGTGGTAGATTTGGCTGCTTTTGCCAGTTGACCCCCAACCAGCATCTCCCGCCCCCTACTCGATCATTCCCAGCCCACCCCCGTCATTCCCGCGAAGGCGGGAATCCAAGCGGTCTAGCGACAATAGAAAGCATCCATCCTGAGCGCATCTTCAGTGTCTGACGGAGAATCCGTTTGGATCCCCGCCTGCGCGAGGATGACAGGGGACCAACGATCCAATAACGTGGATGGCGCGCTGCCCTGTCATGTTCTATTTCTTGAGGAATTTAGACTTTCTTCGTTCACAGGTCTTACTTGCCCTGAATTGACGGCCTTTTCCTTTTCTTCTTCCGTATAAGGCCGGCAGGCTACGCTGTAGATATTTTGGTACCACTGCAATCGACGGTGAATAAACTTCATCCGGCGAAAGTAGAGCCCATAGCCTTTTACGAAACAGGCGGCATCTTGCTGCGGAATGTTGGCAAATACATTTTCTTCCGGATAAACCAGGTAAGGAAAATACCAACTTTCTGTAATTTGATAGAATTTACCGTTTGCCAACGCCGTGCTGCAGGGTAACGAGGTGCAACCAGTAAACTGATATAACTCGCCGGTTTCAATTTCCTGCTTACCGGTTGTATAGACCAGCTCTTCAAAAGCGGTGGAATAGAAATAAACCGCCGACAGTGCTATATGCACCAGCCACACCGACGCCACCATACCCATAAAGCGAATGATAAATTGCCTGCCTGAAAAAATCGGTTGGCCGTTATCTTGTAGCTTTACTTTGCCATCTTCGCGCTCATACGCGGCCCAACGAAAGATTTTGCCGACAAAGCTGAATAGCTTGCGGACCAGCCACCAGATCAACCGCAGTACTGTTGACAGCTTGTTTAATATAACGGTAAACATGTCATAGGTTTTGAGTAAGCCGCCTTTAAGCTTGAGCGAGCGGTCAAGGCCACCCACCCATGCCGGCCGCCTATCCACGCTATTAGCTCGACTGTTGGTCGCCTCTTCTATTTTGCGAGCCCGCTCTACTAAAGGATCTTGTTCTGGCATCGTCACATTCCTTTAGAGAGGCGGTTATTCAACACGCTGACCATCTGGCAAACTCATTACCGCGCAGCGCTCTGCTTCGTCGTATCCGATGGTGATGGTGCCACTGGATTGGTCTGCAAATAGTACGGTGTTGGCAATTTCAGGTTTGATAACACCTTCGATATAACCGGTAATGCCCCGTGCGCCATTGACGGGTTTGTAATGGTCACGGCACATAGCAGAAAGTGCTTTAGTATCCATGGCGATGGTGAGGTTGGGCATGGTGGCTTGAACCATTTCATTCAGCTTACTGATTTCACGCGTAGCGATCATTTCAATAATCGAAAGACCCAGTGTTTTAAAACAAACAATATTTTGCCGACCATTGAACCGGTTCAGGAACTCAGGCCGATATACATCTTCCAGGTCTGCCAGGGCCAAGTCTTCTGCTACAGCGAAATTGCTTTCGCCCAGGAAGTGTTGGGTACCAATGTTGGTAGTCATCAAGATGATGGTGTCTCTAAACGAGACGGTCAAACCTCGGTTATCGGTTAGCCGAGCATCATCGAGTATTTGTAGAAATACATTGAAAACATCAGGGTGTGCTTTTTCGATCTCATCAAACAGGATGATTCGACGCGGATTTTTACGTAGTTCATTGGTTAAGATACCCCCGGCTTCGTAGCCTTCATACCCCGGAGGTGCGCCAATTAATTTGGCGACCGCATGCTTCTCCATGTACTCAGACATATCAAACCGTAGCAATGCGTTTTCGTCATCAAATAGTTCGGCTGTCAGGGCTTTCGCAATTTCGGTTTTGCCGACACCGGACGGCCCCAAAAACAGGAACGCCGCTTGCGGCTTATTGGGAGCTTGCAATCCTGCCTTTGCAACACGTACCTGGTTGGCGAGCTTTGTTACTGCGACCTCCTGGCCATAAACACGCTTTGCCAATTGGGCGTCGAGGTGCAGCAGCTTTTTCCGCTCGTCCTGGGTAAGTTTGGTCACAGGAATACGCGATATGGAGCTGAACTCAATGAGTACCTGTTCTTGTTTCAGCTCTAGCTGATCGTTGATTTCCTTGGTCTGCGCTTCAAATTCGTCTTTCTTTTCTTTAACCAAGGCTTCGTATTGGGCCATCTTTTGTTTGATGCGGGTAATTATGTCTGAGTCGAGATTCACTGTATCGAGCATAAATCGATTCACAGCAGAGGTGCTGTTGGTGGCTTCCTGGTCGGCGCCTGCGTTCTGCCGGTCGTCAGCTTCTTTTATTAGCTGCGTTTCCAGTTCATTCTCTAACCGGCGAATACCTTCTTCGCCGCTGCGCAATTCCTGGAACAGCTTCTTTATGGTGTGCTGCCGTGTTTGCCAGCTTTGCGAAATAGCCTGGATATTCGCTTTCAGTTCATTTATACGAGCGGCGCTTGGATCTTCCTGCGCTAGTGTTTCCAGTTCGGCTTCCAACGTCACTATTCTCGGGTCTTTTGAATGCGCTCGTAGCCGATAGCTGGTTAACGCGCGGTCCAGCAGCGTAAGCGAACGCTCCGGTTGAGCTCGGTTCAGACCCATATCGCGCACACGGTATTTTTCGGTTAATTCCAGCGCGGCGGCTATGGCCGAATCGGCTATGCGAATTTTATGGAAAGGTTCCAATCTGCGGCGCGCGGTTTGAGCAACAATCTCGGTCAGCTCATCGGCAGCCGGTTCACCTAAATCCAGCACAGTGTAGTATTCGCGCATATCTGAATGAGCGCTCAGCACCACATTCAGATCTGCATCGCGGCTTTCTATAATAACTTGCGTGTCTTTTTTCCGCACGGCGCGCATGAGCGCATTAATCAGATTGGAAGCACCGTTACTTCGTGACGCCTCGATAAAATCTCGCATGTCATCAATGATTAATACGCTATCGGGTGTCCGAGCTAGCGTTTTTAGGGTTTTCTGGAAACTGTCATTAATAGTGTTTGGGTTGCCGGAGGTGAATAAGCCATCACTGTCCAGCCAGAAAAAACGTTTACTGATCAGATCGTAGGGAGCGTCCTGTGCGGATTTACGCTCCTCTAGGCCCAGGCACAGCGCCGAGCAGCCTACGCCACCGGAACCAACCAACAAAATATTGTTTGCGTGCCGTCGCGTTAGAATAGCGGTTAGCTGTTGTATTGTTTCCAGGCGGCCAATTAACGCAAATTCAGGGCGCTGTGCCAGGTAATCATGACCGCGTATTAGATGATCGTGTATCGGGGTAATTGTTTGTTCGGACATTGGGTATCTCGTTTCCGTTTTGGCTCGCTGGCTTACACGCCAAATCCTTTACTCTTTATATCTGTGGCACCAAAACCAGCGCGTAAGTGCTGGTAGAGGTATTGGCCCTGAATTAGATTAAAAAAGTCAGGGCCAACTATGCTTACAGTTTAAAGTCGGAAAAAGGGCTTTTAGCCTCTTGAGCCGGGGTTTTAGCTACTTGTCCAGCAGTAGCCGTGGCCCCTTCGTTCATTACTTCGGCAGTAACTCCTTTTGCTTTTTTGATGGAGCCAGCTAAATCTGCGGCTGTTGCTTCTATTTCACGTTGGAGAACTTTTTGTTCTTCCAATGCCGCGCGGGTAATTTCTGTCGCTTTGTCACTGATGTCTTTGTAGGTTGCTAACTGCTCAATCGCTTTGGAGAGTTCATCATTTTGCAGATGCATATTAGTGGCATTTTTAATTGCCTCGTTTTGCGCTATGCCATGCGTAATGGTATTCATATGGCTCAACGTGTTTTGCGTTGTTGTACGCGCTTCATTCAAAGCGGCGGACGAGACGGCAGTTAACACGGTGCTTAAGCGGCTTGCGATGCCAGCGGTGCCACTGGTGTGCATTTTTCGTGTATGGCTAATTTGCTGATTGTTTGTATCGCGCATGGACTTGATGTTCATGCTTTCTTCCTGCAACTCACCCAGGGTGCTTAGGGTATCCACCTTGGATGCGGTTAACGCCTCAATGTGTTCATTCACCGCTTCGAGTTTATCTTCACGCTCATATTGCGCTAACGTGGTTTCTTCCTCGGGTGTCACATTGAACTGGTTTGATAGATCGGCATTGCTGGTCTCGGCATCTTTTATACCGTCGCTGACGACCGCAAAAATGCGCTTCATGTTACCGTTGACGGTATCGACACTTTTAATCTGTGATTTGATTTTATCCATACGGCCTAGAACAGAACCGGTACGCTCGTCTGTTGTATTTACAAAATTCAAAGCCGCTTTTACCAAGCTTTCTTGACGATCTTTATGTTCTTCAGACGTGATGTCCAGCAGTTCACGTAATTGCTCTTTTTCGGTGGAAAATTCAGCGAACTTCGACTCACGGCTAAAGGTCGTGTTTTCAATCTTTTCGCGCAATGATGTAACTTCAGTTTTTTTGTTTTCAATGAGTACTTCTTTGCGTGCGATCTCCTGCAGCGCGACTTTCTTCGTGCCTCCCATCCCGAACCAGGAACGTTCTTCATGCAAGGCAGCGATATCCTGATTCAGCTCCAATATGCTGGCCTCAAGCGTATTCAATTCCGCTTCCTGCTCGGCGCGTGCCTGTTTAATGCGCTCTTCTTCTTCCTTGTCTTCCTGAATTTCTTTGAACACATCGTACATGGCACCATCGCTGGCCATGTTCAGGCGATGCACAGCATCAATAATTTCGATAAGGGGAGTGATTTGCACTTCAAAGTCGAGCAGTGCAGAGTTCATGTCTTCAAAAACCGCTTGCAGCTCAGAAAAGGCCTCGGTGTCGGCGAGACGAATAATCTCTTTCGACATCTCTTTCCGGTAGGCCATCAAGTATTCTTTGAATTGCTCAAAAGAGGCGAGTCTCGCCTCGTTCTCCTCTTTTGATTCTGCCTCGTTATAGGCTAATGCTCTGGCGACAGCGTCTTTTTTTTCGGAAGGCGAGGCGTCTGATTGAACAACGATTTGATGAAATGGATTGCTTTCGATTTGAGAAAACTGATTGGAAATGGCACTTTCGTCAGATTTTTCGGCGGTGTCGACCACGCGTTTTTTGGTATATTTTTCGACCGCTTCATCCGCGAGCGATGTTGATGTTTTGCCTTTGGCTGCACCTTTTGCCATTGTTATCTTCCTTGAAATTTGAATATTTCGTTAATATCGCTCGTTAAGCATTCGCCTACTGCAGCGCGCATTATAGGGCAAAGCGGATTGTCGGCCAGGCGTGAATGTGACGCAGTAGGCATTTTGAGGAAATAAAGTCAGTCGCTTTTTTGCAGAGTGCCGTCACGTTGTGATTCAAAAGGAAAGCTGCTTGCTTGAGTTCAGTGTGACGGCTCGTCGAGGATGGAGTGTGTCATTTAGGTTAATCAGTGTATGCCTAGCCTGGATTATCACTTTAAATCGAAAGTTAAAAAGCTAGTTTGAACTAATCATTTGATAGCAGTAATAAAAAGCTATTCCCCATAAAAAGGGTCAGGTTGAACTGACCCTTTTTGATTCATTCAGCAATTACAGGTTTTGTGTATGACTGGACTTTAAACCCGAATGGGCGGGTGCTTTAAACTTCCCTTTGAAGTTCTTTGTCGCCGGTCAGACTTCGCGCCTCAGCAAAAACAGCCGCGAGAGGCGCTTGTTTCTTCTTGGCCCATACTCGTTTTACCGCAGCGCTCTGACGCTTCAACAACTCGCTTGGTTTGGCCCACTGGTCCTCTGGCAAAGGTTCTGACCACTGCGCCATTTTCTTCGGAACGGAGGTTTGGGGACGGCGTTGTAACCACAGTGCTTCTCGCTGTGCGATAAAAGCAGGCAAGGTCCATAGCGTCATGACGTGGTACAGGTACCAGCCAAAAATCATCCAGAGACCCACCTCGCCATCTCGGTAGCGCCGGTGCAGACGACGTCGGGCGTTGCGAAAGGTGTGTAGCCCTTCATAGGGCGGATCGCCGGGCTCATGGAGCTCATCCTCGACGTGGATGTCTTCGAGGCTATGCACTTCATATTCCATATAGGCGCGCAGGGCTTCCCAGGCACTGATTGCCAGGGGTATGGCAGGGTAGGGGTATTCAAGAATGCAGTCGCGACCACTGGCAGTATCGTGAAAGCCGATGCCGAGTGCATACTGCCGCTGCACACCATACTGGGTTACTCCTTGGGCTTCCGTGGTCCAGACGGAAAGTGACTCCCAAGGTACGGTATAAGCTTTACTTCCGCCCTCGGGCACAAAGCAAACCTCTCGACGTTGGCGATTGAAGCGGGGGGCTATAAGATCTCGCTCTTTAGTGCGACTAAAATACCAAGTACATAGGGTGATCAGAGATATAAGAATGCTGCCCAAAGTGGCAACATTGAAAGCTTCAAGATGGGTGTTGTAAAAGAAATCTTTGGCGTCGAACCAAGTTCCACCCACTAAAAGTGCACCACCTGCAGCTACCAGAGGAAGTATAAGTACAAACAATACAAAAATGGTAAGAGGCCCACCAAGTATCACCTGCCATGAAGACACCGTTGCTCGTCCCGAACCGTACACCAGATAAGTATCATTAAGTACCCCGACAATTTGTTGATAATCTGTGGCGGGATGGCGAGTAGGCAGAGGCAAAGGCGCCAGATAGGTGATAACCCCTGATGGAAAAGGCTGTTTGTCACCCGCCTTGGGGTTATGTTTGAGGTATTCGCGCGGAGCGGGATTGTTACGCTTGGTCATTGCTGGCCTGTTGTGTCAGAAAATGCGGATCCAGAATAATCCTGGGAGCGGGTGCGCCACTAATGTGCTGTTCAGTGGCAGGGTAGAGGCCTTCACTTTGGGTTCTGAGACGAATGCTGTGCTCTTGCGATTTGTAACGACCTTCAGAATCAAGGGTCTCAATACTCAAGACCAGTAGCAGATCAAGCTTGGCACTGCTTTCTGGAAAGGCAGGGCTGGAAATCCTCAACTGTAACGGTCCCGTACTATTCATCTCGGTATTTACGTTCAAGTCTTCGCTGATGGGTTGCCAGCGTTCGACGTTCCTTCTACCCTCCTTGCGGATCTGATAGCCAGCCAATGACAGCTGAACCGGTGCAGGCGTTCCCACGGGCGCGAGCAGAGCTGAGCGACTCAGTCCTGGCAATTGAATGTCTACCTCAACTCCCTGATAGGCGCCGAGCATGCCACTTATCCAGTTCCCCTGTCTGGTATGTCGCAGTTCAGCAACCGGAACGTGCAGGATAGATTGAAGTTGATCCTGGTAATCTGTCAGAGAGAGGTTGCCGCGTTTATCGGCATCACGGCTCCAAGGCGTTGCGTGCAGCCAGGCATCATGGTGGCTGAGATTGTGTCGGTTGTACCACCAGGTGCCGCCCAGTTCGAGCACAGTAAAGAGCGCGCCGGCAAGGTTGACACGGAAAAAGACCGTAGATAGGCGCGGGCCGGCAACTGCCCAAGAACTTCCACGGAATACTGAGATGCCGGCATGGGTCGTATGGACCAGCCCGTAGCCACTGGCGCCTGCCATTCCAACAGCACCAATCATGGCAGTAATAGCTCCATTTTGCGCAGCACTGTTGCCTGACCTAACTGCCGCTGTCCAGTTGGCACGGTGTTGTCCAGCAGAGTAAAGCGCAACAACGAACATAGCACCGTAACCCGCTAAGCCCAACCTAACATGCAGTTTGCCCATCAAAACATGCACGTCTTTTACCGCATAGTTTTTCAAACTGCTCAACAGTGATGTGCTACGTGCTTTGAGAGCAGTGTCAGTAATTGCCTGAACAGCCATAAAGCCGGATGCAGCAGTTGCAAAAAGAGCTTCTGTAAAGTCTGACCAGTCTCTGGTATTGGCGTTCTGTGCAACAGTTTCGCGCAAAACGTTTACCAAGTTGACGGCTTGAACTATGGCAATCAATAACCCTGCTCCATCGCCCAGCATGCCCACTGCGGGGGCTTGTAGATAACCCATTTTCACATTGCGCCACATGCCGGTGGCTACGCGATGTTGTGCGTCTGGAAATACCAAGCTAAGGCCGGGATACGCTGCGCTGGCAGCACTCAGGCGAATGCCTGAATCGGACACCCTGGAAATCGGGCTTAGGCGTTCGAAGAGTCTGTTCTCAGCTGCACGGTGCAAATTGCGTGCCTCCTGGAATTCAGCCAATGCCTGCTGGGCTGCCGGAGACTTGTGGCCGGAATTCGTTTTGGCATTGCTGTGTCTCTTGCGTAATCTCGTTTGTTCAGCTTGAGCCTCAAAAACATCAGAGATTTCTTGTCGTAGCGCAGCCAAATCATCGACGTCGCCCACAGTGAAGGTCACACCTTCAATCCGTGCAGCATCAAACATCCGTCTGACATTAGGAGTTGATAGGCCAGAAAACAGTTCTTCCATAGAGGGAATCTGGTCAAGACGGGTCGCCTGCAATGCCTGGCTCAGTGCCCGGGAGAACCCATGCGCTAATGCAGGGCTTAACGCTTGATGCGCACTTTGACCAAGTACGCGTGAGCTCTCAGGTAGTTCATCCAGGGCTGGCAAAAAGGGTCTTTCAATATCCCGCAATCTGTTCACCCACTCGGGAGTAAGGGTTACCAGTTTGTAGGCAGCATCGTTCAAAGTGGCCAATTTAGCGCTCAAATCAATTTGGGCGGCCAAGGGCAGTGTGAAAAACAGGGGGCGATCGTGATCTGGCTGTTGTTCAAGCCAGTCATGAATGGCTTCGACGGCATGATCGCTGCGGCAAATATCTTTCAAGCATCCGTATTGAGCACTGAAAGCCAGCCCAATTTGCTGGGCTTCTGTGCTGTCGTAGTACCAGGCAGCAAGATGGAAGCGATTATTGGTGACCATTTGCAGGCGATCAGCAGTAATGGCGTCCAGCAATTCATTCCAGCGCTTCAGATTGGCGCGATCGCGCTTAAGAGCGGCGTCCATTGCCGGCCTGTCAATAAGGTCATTGATGCCGCGTTGGCCCAAATCGACACCAGTAAGTATGCCTTTAACGCGTTTATTATGGTCGCGTTTGACGCGAATTATTGCTGGTCTGTGGCGCTCAACGAATGCTGGATCGGCATTCGCCATGCACTGATTAAAGTAATAGTCCTCTACCGCTGCCTCAGCTTGCGCAACAATCCTGATGCCGTTTGATGAGTTGAGTTGACTGTAAATCGCATCAATTCTGCGTCTAAGCTCAGTCGGGAGAGAGGAATCATCTATTCTGGGCAAATGACCCTGGTTGCTGCCCACATTAAGCCAATCAATCAAGCTTTGTCGTGTTTGCCCCTGTTGAGGCTCTGGAAGCTTCTCCAGATCTTCGAACAAAGCTTGAATATCAGGCTGTTCGGCAAACTCACCTATCTGGTCCAATGCCTGCGGGGTCATTAGCGACAGTGACTCGATATAACACGCCAACATATAATCACGTTCATTGGCCGCAGGTTGCTCACCGCCCTCTGCCCAGTCGTCGATCCAGCCCACCACATTGTCCTGGAAGTTGGCTAGATCGCGCATTACCCCAATATCATCCCTGATGACGAGGCAGAGTGAGTCGTCTTTGTAGTCAGCGAGCACCTGGCCTTTAAGGGCATCAATCGACGTTTCTTTGAACAGGCTCGGTGTTTCCCAAAGATATGGTAGGTTTTCGTCAGGGTCTGCGCCTTCTGGCAGCTCGGGGGGCTCTACTTCTTGATGGTTTTCAGCAACTTCCGCTAGCCAGCGTTCGGTTTGCAGCCAAGTCATTAGATGGGTGCCTCCCGTTGCGGGGTTCGCACTACCTGGATTGACCTGTTGCATGAAGTGACGACGTTCCTCACCGCTGCCGAGGACTTGCGAGCACTTGGCAGCAGTCCATTGAACCTCCGAGTAGGCCACATGCAGTGTACTTCGACGTGGAAATACGAGCTTGGCAGGGCCGACGCTGGTTGTGCGGGTGTTGGAGCTGACCTCTGCGCCTTGCCATAGCAATTTGTTCAAGTTCCCACCGGCGATCTCGTATTCATGGAGATAACCAGTTTGTTCTTCGATAACGTATAGAAATCCATCGCGCAGTTGTCGCACGCCCATGGGACGGGACTCCAGAGAGTATGGCATTGCCACTTCGCTGCTAGGGTCCAGGTGTTCAACTATTCCGTAACGTAAAGGAACTAGCTGCAGCTTCAGGCTCATAAGTGGGCATGCAGCCGTTGCTGTCCGGCTGTCATGGCAGCTCCTGGCATTTGCAGCCTCGTTGGCTTGACTGTTACGCGGAGGTTGCTGTGCTGTCATATGGGATTCCTTTCCAGCAGAGCCATTCTCGATTCTGCGAGGTTGGCTGCTTGTTCAATACGTTGTGAAGGTGATTGCTGGTTTGGTTTAGTCACTAGCTCGGCGATGTCCGGATGGTGCTCTAGCGCGTCCTGCCCTAAAAAGCCAAAAACATTGGCATACAGCCCTATATCACGCTCGCTGGTAAAGCCTGCTTGGTAAGCTTGGTCTGCCAGTTGATAAATCCTGTTCCATTGCTCTAAATCAGGTATTTCTGATACGAAATGAGGGAAATGTTTATTCATGTGGCTTTGTAGCCATCGAACTGTTTGCCGAAAATCAATCTCCCCCAGTACGGCAAGTTCATTTTCGCTTAGCCGATACGGCAGTCTGCTTAAAACAGTTTTGGCTCCTGGCCGCTGATGCGAATGCCAATACCTGCTTATTGCATCATAAGCATGTAGTTGATCAATTGGCCCAAACAACTCGGAATGCTTGTTCTCTGCGGCAAGTCCAAACAAGGCATTTGCCACTGCCGGGTCGGCCAATCTCAACAACATAGCTTTGCCCGCAGGGTGCTCCACACTTATTAGTTTGCGAAGGTGGATGGTTACCTCTTGGCTTTCCTTTGAACTGAAGAGCAGATACCCCCATTCGTCCGCTTTGTGTGCTAGAAATTCGGCAAGAATAGGGTCCGAGGCACCTTTCAGTTTGACTAAAAGCGGTGATACATCACTTAGTTCAGCCCACGAGGTTTCAAGATAAAGGACTTCGAACTCCGGTAAGTCCGACCACTCATAGAGCTTTTTCGAAAGGCTCTCGACACTGATTCCGTCGATCAAAAGATAGCCATTCAAATGCCAGGGAAGGTTGGCTAACGCTATATCATGCATTGGCGCTTCCTTCATTTTGCGCATCACAAATAGTACACAAGGGCTTTTTCTGCATGAGCGCCTGCTTTTGATTCACCACCAACAGGTTGCCCGCCACATCACTATCCGCCGCCTGTACATCTCCCGGTGACAACGGAACTGCACCACTACCGGCACCAGGGCTACCCCCGGAATTCATCTTCACACTAGGGCCTACCAGCGTTACGCCGCTGGGATCCAGCTTGACGAAGCTGCCGCCGACTTTGAAGGTGATTTCGCTGCCGGCTTCGAGTACGACTTTCATGCCGCTGGATAGGTGTATTTCCTGGCCGGCTTCGACGAATTGGCCGGTACCCAGCTTGATGTGTTGATTGTTGCCGACGGTCAGATGGTCATCGGCTTTGATCTCGGTCTTTCTGTCTGCGTGAGTAGTGTGATGTTCTTCGGCCATGAAATCGCTGTAGCTGTTGGCCTCTACGCGATCGTGGCGCTCGTTGCCGACTCGGATCTTCTGGTCGTGCTCGATGTTCTCGTCCCAGTCGCGCTGGGCGTGCAGGTAGATCTGTTCTTCGCCTTTTTTATCTTCGATACGCAGTTCGTTGTACCCGTCGCCACCGCCGCCCGGGGCGGTGCTCAGGGTTTTGAATACGCTGCGGGTTTTGTGTGCGGGTAGCTCGTACGGAACGGGATGGGTCTTGTGGTAGAGGCAGCCGGTGACCAGGGGTTGGTCGGGGTCGCCCTCGAGGAAGGTGATCAGGACTTCCATACCGATGCGCGGAATGGCGATGCCGCCGTACTGGTTGCCGGCCCAGCTGGAGGAGACTCTCAGCCAGCAACTGGTTTGGTCGTTGCCCTGGCCTTCGCGATCCCAGTGAAACTGCACTTTGATACGGCCGTATTGATCGCAGTGGATTTCTTCGCCTTCCGGCCCCGTAACGACGGCGGTTTGGCTGCCGAGGACTTTGGGTTTGGGATGGGCGAGCTGTGGTCTGAAGGGGACATCCCAGGGGGTAACGGTGAACTGGTTGCGGTAGCCCTGGGTAAAGCCATCTGATGCTTTGACGTCGCTGGTGACCGACTCTTCCAGTACCTGCGGCTGTTTGCCTTGATGCTGGATGCCAGTGATCAGCCACAGATCGTTCCAGTCGGCTCTGGGGTGTTCGGAGAGGATGAGAAAGTGGCCGCTGATCAGCGTAGGTACGTCGCTTTTGCCTTCGGCCAGACGATAATCGCTGCGATGACGTTCCAGGCTGCGTTTGGCCAGGTGCTTGCCGCGGGCGCGTTCGCTGAACAGGCCGGGGTAGTCGTAGTCTTCCAGATCCGGTAGCGGTACTGGCGGTTGATCGCCTTCGACCGGCTGTTCGGTCTTGTGCGCGGCTTCCATCAGCAGATGCGGCTTTTCGAAGTCGTAATCCCGTCGGGTGACGCGGCTGGGGCGGGTTTCCACGCGCATGGCGAAGCGTTTGATCACTGGCTCATCGGCGACCAGGCCGCTGTCTTGTGTATAGGCGGTGGGGCGATCCAGTTTCGGGAAGCTGGTCTGGTCGTCGCCGAAGACCAAAAGATGGTTATTGGTGCTGTGTTCGAAGTGGTAGTGAATGCCTTCTTCTTCGCACAGGCGCTGGATGAAATGCAGGTCGGCTTCGTCGTACTGGGTGCAGTAGTCGCGCTGCGGGTAGTCGGTATTGAGCTGGAAGCGGTAGGCATCGGCCTGGATGCCGTGGTCGCTTAACACTCGGGCGATGATCTGCGGCACCGTGAGGTGCTGGAAGATGCGCTGGTTTGTGCGGTGCCCGAGATAAAACAGGTGTGGCACCAAGTCGATATGGTAGCGCGTCAGTCGCTTGCCTGCATCGCCCTGGGCGACGCGGTGGATCAGGCCGTGGATGCCTTTGTCATTCCCTGCAAAGCTAAAGAAGGCCGGTTGTGGCAGCAAGCGGTCGATCTCCAGGTCCGGGCGTTCGCTGACCAGCTCCAGTTGGAAATGATAGGGCTGGCTGATGTGCTCGACGCCTTCGAAGGACAGGACCTTGAAGTCGTGGCTGATGCCGGGAATATCGAGGGTGAAGTGGGCCTGGTTGGCGGCGGCGAACATCCGATGTTCCTTGTGCTGGTAGGGCTGAAAGCGAAAGCGGCCGTGCTGGGCGCGCGCAGATTATCGC
The DNA here is from genome assembly GCF_008365385.1 of Halopseudomonas laoshanensis. Lineage (GTDB taxonomy): Bacteria > Pseudomonadota > Gammaproteobacteria > Pseudomonadales > Pseudomonadaceae > Halopseudomonas > Halopseudomonas laoshanensis. The sequence continues at coordinate 83,842 of NZ_QOVF01000009.1, forward strand.
AGATTGGGGTGTGGAGTTGTGTGAGCCAGTCGGCAAAACGGGTGGTCTAGGCTGGAAGAAAGATCAATAAGATCAAGGGGATATGTGCGCAAGATGTTGCGCAGATAGAGCGTGCGGGCGGGAGGAGCTGCACTCAAGGTCGAAATGGATTCCCGCGTTCGCGGGAATGACGAGTTGGGTGGGAGGCTGGTGATAGTTGGTCCAGACCGCTTGGATTCCCGCCTGCGCGGGAATGACGGGAGTATTGGTGGGCCTCTGTGGCTAGGGCGATAAACCGTAACTTCTCATCGCCACCGAGTTGTCATCCTCGCGAAGGCGGGGATCCATTGGGGGTTATTCCACTGTGACGGACTTGGCCAGATTGCGGGGCTTGTCTACGTCGGTGCCTTTTACCAGTGCCACGTGATAGCTGAGCAGTTGCAGCGGGATGGTATATAGAATCGGTGAGATGCAACCTTCTACGAAGGGGAGGTTGATGATCTCGTGATTGCTGTCGTTGGTTTGATCGATGGTTTCGCAGGCGAAGGTAATTAGCTGGCCGCCACGGGCGCGGACTTCTTCGAGGTTGGACTTGAGCTTTTCCAGCAGGGCATCGCTGGGGGCGACGCTGACGACAGGCATGTCTTCATCTACCAGGGCCAGTGGGCCGTGCTTAAGTTCGCCTGCTGCGTAAGCTTCAGCGTGTATGTAGCTGATTTCTTTAAGTTTAAGCGCGCCTTCCATTGCGATGGGGTAATGCGTTCCGCGGCCCAGGAAGAGGGCGTGATGCTTGTTGGCAAAGCGCTCTGCCAGGGTAGTAATGCGGGGTTCAAGGGTCAACGCCTGCTCAATGATGGCAGGCAGGTCCTTAAGCGCTTTTACGTTGGCGGCGATCTGATCAGCTGGTTTACCGCGCACCTGGGCCAGGGCGGTGGTCAGCCATAACAGGGCGACCAGTTGGGTGGTGAAAGCCTTGGTCGAGGCGACACCGATTTCCGGGCCGGCGTGAGTCAGAAGGCGCCAGTCGGCTTCGCGTACCAGCGAGCTGCCGGCAACGTTGCAGATCGCCAGGGTGGCAAGATAACCCTGGTCCTTGGCGAAGCGCAACGCAGCCAGAGTGTCGGCGGTTTCGCCGGACTGGGAAATGGTGATCAGCAGGGTGTTATCCGGCACTACGACGGTGCGGTAGCGGTACTCGCTGGCAACTTCGACGGTGCAGGGGATGCCTGCCTGGTCTTCGATCCAGTAGCGCGCTACCAGACCGGCGTGATAGCTGGTGCCGCAGGCGACGATATGAATGTTGGCGATATCGACCAGTCGGGTTTCTGCGTCAGGTCCGAGGATCGCGGTCAGTACGTGATCGTCGCCGACAATGCCTGCCAAGGTGTCGCGGATGGCCTGGGGCTGCTCGAAGATTTCCTTGAGCATGTAGTGGCGGTATTCACCTTTCTCCAGGCTATGGGCGGCGTGCTCGTAACGGGTCAACGGGCGGTCGACGCTGAGGTTATCGCGATCCCATATTTCACAAGTGTTGATGGTCAGGCGCGCGTGATCGCCTTCTTCCAGGTAGCGGAAGCGGTCGGTCACTTGCAGCAGGGCCAGCGGATCGGAGCCTATATAGTGCTCGTCGCTGCCTTGGCCGATAACCAGCGGGCTGCCCATGCGGGCGCAGTAGAGCGTTTCTGGCTGGTCTTCGTGCATCAGGGCTAGCGCGTAAGCGCCGTGCAGTTCGCCCAGTGCAGTGCGGAAGGCGTCGAGCAGGTCGTGGCTTTCACTGTAGTAATGGGCGATCAAGTGCGCGACAACTTCGGTGTCGGTCTCCGAGGTGAACTGGTAACCGAGCTCAATCAGTTTTTTACGCAGCGGACTGTGATTCTCGATGATGCCGTTATGCACGATCGCCAGCTTGCCGGACATATGCGGGTGGGCGTTGTGCTCAGCCGGTTTGCCGTGTGTGGCCCAGCGGGTATGGGCGATGCCCAGGTGACCAGTGGCGGGAGTAGCTTGCAGGGCGTTCTGCAGCTCGATGACCTTACCGACCGCCCGTACGCGCTGAATGCCATTACCTTCGGCAAGAACGGCAACACCGGCTGAGTCGTAACCCCGATACTCAAGACGCAGCAGGCCTTCAATCAGAATTGGGGTGATATTGCGCTGGGCGACGGCGCCGACGATTCCGCACATGGTGATGTCCTTGGGGCTGAAAGCAAAGAGGCGCAGTTTAGCACTATCAGGCGAGTTTGGAGTGGGGTGGGTGTGTTGGGTGGACAGATGGAGGACAAGATGGATTCCCGCCTTCGCGGGAATGACGGGAGTGGGAGCGGGAATTGGCGCGGTGAGTGGGCCGGAAATGTGGGGACGAGTGGGCCGGGAAAGGTGGGGTGTGTCGGGGGTGACGGAGTGCGGCGTGTAGTGGTCTACTAATCCCGGACACCGAAATGGGTGGTAAATTTACCGCCATAGCTGAGGTGTTCCATGACAAGACAACGTCGTACGTTTTCAACTG